>CAWIWV010000001.1:0-2339704 GCA_963839925.1 uncultured Acidimicrobiaceae bacterium
AGCAGACGCACTACACCAGCGGGCCGAAGCCGAGGCGGCGGTGATCCGCTGCTCGGACACCGTGCTCGCCTCGTGCTCGGTGGAGGCGACCCAGATCTCCGAGCTCTACCACGCCGACCCGTCGCGGATCCGGATCATCGCCCCCGGGGTCGACCACGCCTTCTTCGGCCCCGGCGATCGGCTCCAGGCGCGCAAGGCGCTCTCGCTCCCCGAACACGGGAAGTTGCTGCTGTTCGTCGGTCGGATCCAGCCGCTCAAGGGGGTGGCGGTGGCCGTGCGCACCCTCGCCGCCCTCGGACCACCCGACGACGACTCGACGCTGGTGGTGGTCGGCGGCCCGAGCGGACCCCACGGTGCCGCCGAGGTCGAGCACCTCGGTGAGTTGGTAGAGGAGCTCGACCTGGTCGGGCGGGTGATCTTCGTCGCCCCCCAGCCGCACGAACTGCTCTCCACCTACTACCGGGCCGCCGATGTCTGCCTGGTGCCCAGCCGCTCCGAGTCGTTCGGTCTGGTCGCACTCGAAGCGGCCGCCTGCGGGATTCCGGTCGTCGCATCCGACGTCGGCGGGTTGAGCAGCCTGGTCGACCACGGCCGGACCGGCTTCCTGGTCGAGGACCCGACACCCGAGTCGTTTGCCGCGTGGGTCCGCCAGATCCTGGCCGAGCCGATGCTCGCCGACCGGCTGGGCTCGGGCGCCGCCCTGCGTGCGCGCCGCTACACCTGGGCCAGGGCCGCACGGCTCCTCCGTGACGTCTACGCCGATCTGACCGCGGACCGCCTCGTCGTCGAATGCTCGTGACCGGTCGGCCGCCGACCGTCGTCGAATGCTCGTGAACGTCCGCCCATGACCGACCGTTGGAGCGGCCTGCTCGGCCCCGAAGAGCGAGAGCGGATCTGTTCGGTCATCGACTCCTGGGGGGAGCGTGAGCTGGCGAGCGGGGGAGCGCTGGTGGCGGTGGATCGGCAACCCGGTGGCGACCCGGTCACCGGAGCCCCACGTTGGTACCTCCGGTTCCGTGGAGACGAGAAGGAGTTCGTCACCGTCTGGCTGACCCTCCGCCAGCGCACCCTCCACCACGAGACCCAGTTCATGCCCGCGCCCGAGACCAACGTGGAGGCCACCTGGGAGTACCTCCTCAAGAAGAACGCCGACCTCCTCGGCATGAGCTTTGCCCTCGGGCCAGAGGACGCCGTCTACCTGGTGGGCAGGGTCCCGGTGGTCCGGGTCGACGAGGAAGAGCTGGACCGGATCATGGGAGCCTCGCTCGCCTACACCGACGACTGCTTCCCGACCGCCATGTCCCTCGGCTACGAGGGTCGGTACCGGCGGCGCCCGCGCCGGGCAGCAACCCGAGACGGCTAGCGTCGTCGCTCATGGCGCCGAAGCTTCTCGTCGTGGGCGGCGGGTCGATGGGTTCGTCCCTGGTCGGTGGCGTGATCGGCGCCGGATGGGCGTCGGCCGCCGACCTGGTGGTCGTTGATCCGGATCCGACACGTCGCAGCCAACTCTCCGAAGCGCACCCCGGCCTCGCGGTGGTCGAAGATGCTCGGGCCGACGGCGCTGACGGAGCGGTTGATGC
Organism: uncultured Acidimicrobiaceae bacterium; assembly: GCA_963839925.1. Lineage (GTDB taxonomy): Bacteria > Actinomycetota > Acidimicrobiia > Acidimicrobiales > RAAP-2 > Bog-756. The sequence continues at coordinate 1,581 of CAWIWV010000001.1, forward strand.
GGTACTGGCGGTGAAGCCCGACGTTGCCGAGTCGGTGGCGCGTTCCTTGGGCGAACAAGGGATCCGGCGGGTGCTCTCGATCGTCGCCGGCCTGTCGGCGGCCCGGCTCGAAGCAGCCCTCGGGGCGGGGCGCGTGGTGGTGCGCTCGATGCCCAACGCACCGTCCCTGGTGGGATGCGGAGTGGCGGCGATCTCGGGTGGGAGCGAGGCCACCTCCGCCGACCTCGAATGGGCAGAAGGGATCCTCGGGTCGGTGGGAACGGTGGTCCGTCTCCCCGAACGCCACCTCGATGCGGTGACAGGCGTCTCCGGTTCCGGACCGGCCTACGTCTACTTGGTGGCCGAAGCGATGATCGAAGGTGGGGTGGCCGTAGGTCTCACCCGGGAGGTGAGCAGGCAGTTGGTGCTCGGCACCGTCCTCGGCGCGGCCCGGGTGATGGCCGAGACCGGCGACGATCCCGCCGAGCTACGCGCCGCGGTGACCTCGCCCGGGGGCACCACCGCTGCCGCACTCCGCACGCTCGAGTTCAAGGCGGTGCGTTCCGCCTTCATCGAGGCGATCGCCGCGGCGACCGAACGCTCCAAGCAACTGGGACGGTGACCGGGGGCGCAGCGGGCGCCGGAAAGGCGGGCGCAGTGCCGGCCGTCTACTTCCTCACCGACTACGGCACCGCCGACGAGTTCGTCGGGTTGGTCCATGCGGTCCTCCACCGTTTGGCGCCGCGCTGTCCCGGTGATCGACCTCAGCCACGAGGTGCCTCCCTTCGACGTGTCCGCCGGCGCGTCGATGCTTCTGCGTTGTGGGCCCCACCTGGGTGCCGGAGTGGTGCTCGCGGTAGTCGACCCCGGGGTGGGCACCGACCGTCGGGCCGTGGCGGTCCGTCTTGGCGGCGGCCCCCACCGAGAGGCGCCGACCTGGTTGGTCGGACCCGACAACGGGCTGCTGGTCCCCCTTGCCGCCTCCTACGGCGACATCGAATCGGTGGTGGTCATCGACCGGAATAGCCCCGCACTCCGAGCCCGCGGCAGGTCGGCCGGCTCCGCCAACTCAGGGCCTACCTTTGACGGTAGGGACGTGTTCGCCCCGGCTGCTGCCCACATCCTGTTGGGCGGGGACCCGGTGGCGCTCGGCTCGTTCGCCGATCCCGGGTCGCTGATCTCTGCCGGCATCGACCGCACCTGGGCCCCCGAACAGGGCACCGCCGCCGTCGTCAAGCTCGACGGCGAGCGACCCTGGATCCTCACCTCGGTCGAGTCGGTCGACCGCTTCGGCAACGTGCAGACCGCCGCTGGTCCGTCGATCGCAGAGGAGCTGGGCATCCGGCTCGGCGACGCCTGTCAGGTGGCCGTCGGTCCCCAGACGGATAGGAAGTTCGTGGCCAGACGGGTGACCACCTTCGACGACCTCGAGGGCGGCGAGCTGGGAGTATTGGTCGACTCCTCCGGCCACCTGGCGCTGGTGTCGCGGCAGGGCTCGGCGGCCGGGTTGCTCGGTCCGTTGCAGCCGGGGGACCTGGTCCGGGTCATGGCTGACGGCCAGACAGACTGAATTTCGCGCTTTCGGTCCCCAGACCCTCCGTTCTACGATCCGATCCGTGGCAACCGACCCCTCGCCAGCGTCCGCGTCGTCGAGGCCGGGGCAGCCGAGTCCCAACCGCCGGATTCCCGAGGCGACGGTGACCCGTCTCCCGATCTATCAGCGGGTCCTCGAGGAGCTTCTCCGGTCGGGGACCACCACCGTCTCGTCGGAGCTCCTCGCCTCGACCGCCCGGGTCAATGCGGCCAAGGTGCGCAAGGACCTCTCCATGCTCGGATCGTTCGGCACCCGCGGCTCGGGCTATGACACCGCGTTCCTCATCGAGCAGATCGACCGCCAGCTCGGACTCGACCGCGAGTGGCCGGTGGTCATCGCGGGCATCGGGAGCCTCGGCAGAGCGCTCGCCCGGTCCCAGGGATTCGCGGCCCGCAACTTCGACGTCGCCGCGCTGTTGGACAACGATCCGTCCATTGTCGGTGAACGGATCGGTGAGGTGGTGGTCCGCCACGTCGACGAGCTGCCGGCCATCGCTTCCGAACAGTCGCTGTCGATCGGGGTCATCACCACCCCACCGACGGTCGCGCAACGGGTGTGTGATCTGATGATCGCCTCCGGGATCCGCTCGATCCTCAACTTCGCGCCCCAGGTGCTCGAGGTGCCCTCGGGCGTGCTGCTCCGCTATGTCGACCTCAGCATCGAGCTTCAGGTCATGAGCTTCTACCAGTCACGGATGACCGAGTCGGCCACCACGACCCCGATGCCCGGGATCCGTTCGGTCGGGATCGGCACCAGGCCTTAGCACCAGGCTCAAGGGGCAAGCCGCCGCACCGCCGCCCGCCGCACCCCCTCTTGCCCCTGTTCTGCTCCCAGGACTGGCGTTGTCGGGCCTGCGGCCGTCATGCTTGTTGTCGGAATGCCGGCTACCCGACCTGCGCCTGCCACGGCGCGAGCCCGCCCTACGCTTGTGGGGAGCTATGAGGAGTAGGAACGAGGCGCGACCCCAGAGCGCCCAGAGCGCCAGCGCACGACCGGGTGAGGTGAGCCCGTGTCGGTGATCGTGGTGGGGCTGGAGCAGAAGAACGCGCCGCTCGACCTTCTCGAGCGGGTCGCGGTCAGCGACAACGCGCTGGTGAAGGCGTTGGGCAGGCTGCGGGACCAGTCCAACTTGTCAGAGGCGGTCATCCTCTCGACCTGTCTGCGCACCGAGGTCTATGCAGTCGTCGAGCGCTTTCACGACGGCGTCGCCGAGCTGCAGGAGTTCTTCGCCACCGTCAGCGGGAGTCCGGTCGAGGCGCTCGCCGATCATCTGAGCATCCGGTTCGACGACGACGTGACCAAACATCTCTTCACCGTGTCCGCCGGGCTCGACTCGGCGGTGTTGGGAGAGTCGGAGGTTCTCGGACAGGTTCGGCGCGCCTGGGAGCGGGCCATGGACGAACGGGTTTCCGGTCCGGTGCTCGGCGCACTGTTCCGTCATGCGGTCGAGACCGGCAAGCGGGTGCGGTCGGAGACCGCGATCGCCAGAGGGATCACCTCGCTCTCCCACGGAGCCGTAGCCCTGGCCACCCGCCATCGAAACGGCGCACTCGCCGGCGAGCGGGTGTTGGTGGTCGGAGCGGGTGAGATGGGTGAAGGGGTGACCCAGGCGCTCGGGTCGGTCGACGCCGCATCGGTGGTGGTGGCCAACCGGACCGCGGACCGGACCGACGCGATGGTCGCAGGGCTGCCCGCCGATCTGGCCGGCAAGGTGGCCGTCACCGACCTCGAGGACCTGGCAGGGTTGGTCGCCGCAACCGACGTGATCTTCACCTCGGTTGGCGTCAGCCATCCCATCATCGACAGCGAGATGCTCGAGTCGGCCACGTCGGGGCGCACGTCCAGCACGCCGCTGTTGGTGGTGGACCTCGGTGTTCCCCGCAACGTCGAACCGTCGGCCGGCGATCTCCCCGGGTTGGTCCTGTTGGACATGGAGGACCTTCGAGCAGCGGTCTCCGACGCCCTTTCCGGCCGGGAGGACGAGGTCGCCGACGCCGAACGCATCGTCGCCGACGAGGTCGAGCGGTACCGGGTCGCCTCCCGGGCCCGCGATGCGGCCCCGATCGTCTCGGCACTTCGCTCCAAAGTCGAAGAATTTCGGCGGGCGGAGCTCGACCGGCAGCGCTCGAAGCAGTCCGAGCTCACCGATGCCGAGTGGGAGCGGATCGACGCCGTCACCAGGGGCGTGGTCGCCAAGCTGCTCCATCAACCGTCTGTGGCGCTCAAGGATGCTGCGGGCACACCCCGGGGCGAGCGTTTGGTCGAAGCGCTCCGAACCCTGTTCGACCTCTAGCACGTGATCGGGCGGTGTCGACGGTGACCGGGCCATCGGCGCTCCGTCTTGCCACTCGAGGGTCGCCACTCGCCATGTGGCAGGCACATCGGGTGGCCGAACTTCTCCGGCAGTCGGGGGTGGAGCCGGCCCTGGTGGTGATCGATACGGCCGGCGATCGCGACCTCGGCGTTCCGCTCGAGCGCCTCGGCGGCCAGGGGATCTTCGTGAAGGAGGTGGAGGCGGCGGTCGTCGCAGGCGAAGCCGACGCAGCGGTCCACTCGGCAAAGGACCTGCCGGCATCCCCGGAGCTCAGTGCGCCGGGCCTGCTGCTCGCCGCGGTTCCGGAACGGGCCGACCAACGCGATGTGCTGGTCGGCGGTCGACTGGACTCGCTGCCGGTCGGGGCGCTCGTCGCAACCGGTTCCGCCCGCCGACGTGTCCAGCTCGCCGATCTGCGTCACGACCTGACCTTCGCCGGGCTCCGAGGGAACATCGCCACTCGGTTGGCAAAGGTCGGGGAGTCCGGGGTGGCCGCGGTGGTGGTCGCCAAGGCCGCCCTCGACCGACTGGGTTGGACGCCACCGCCGACCCTCGAGTTCGAGGTGCTCGAACCTTCGACGATGGTTCCCCAGATCGGGCAGGGCGCGCTCGCCGTCGAGTGCCGGGAGGATGACGAGCGGACCCGCCGATTCCTGGCGTCCATCGACGATCTCGACGCTCACGCCCTGGTGGACGCCGAGCGGGCGTTCCTGGCCGAACTCGGCGGTGGATGCACCCAACCGGTCGGGGCCCATGCCAGCCGCGCCGATCCGAGCGGAGCTGATCCTGCTCTGATCACCTTGTCGGGGATGATCGCCTCCTCCGACGGTCTGGTGGTCCTCCGTCACCAGCTTTCCGGCGATCGTCCGGACGAACTCGGACGGGCGATGGCGCGGTACCTCCTCGACGACGCCGGAGGTGCTGCACTCGGCGATTGGGACGCTCCCTCGAAGGTGGCGGGGTGACCGTCTCGTTGGTCGGAGCCGGTCCCGGGGATCCGGGGTTGCTGACTCGTCGGGGCGCCGATCTGTTGAGCCGCGCGGACGTGGTGATCTACGACCGTCTGGTCACCCCGGAGATTCTGGAGCTCGCACGGCCGGGCGCCGAGTTGATCGATGTGGGGAAGGACCCGGGTGAGTCAGGAGCCCAAGCGGCGATCAACGACGCGCTCATCGAACACGGCCGCGCCGGTCGCAACGTGGTGCGGTTGAAGGGCGGCGACCCGTTCGTGTTCGGGCGCGGCGGTGAAGAGGCCGAGGCGCTTCGCACTGCGGGCGTGGATTACCAGGTGGTGCCGGGAGTCAGCTCTGCCTTCGCCGCGCCGGCGGCAGCGGGTATTCCGGTGACCCACCGAGGGATTGCGCCGTCGGTGACCGTGGTGACCGGTCGGGTCGGCGACGGTTCGACACCGGTTGATTGGGAAGCCATCGGTCGCACCAACGGGACGGTGGTGGTGTTGATGGGGATGCCCGACCGCGAGCAGATCGTCACCGAGCTGTCGGCCAGCGGCCGCCCGCCCGACACACCGGTCGCGGTGGTGCGTTGGGGGACCACCGAACGCCAGCAGGTGGTCCGTTCCACGCTCGACAGGTTGGCTTCGATCGATCTTGCACCTCCTGCCGCGATCGTGATCGGGCCGGTGGCCGCGCTCGACCTCGACCCCGACACCTTGGGGCCAGACCCGGCATGACCGGCGGGCCCCTCGAGGGTCGCCGAGTGGTCGTGACCCGGGCCACCTCCCAGGTGTCGACGCTCGCGCAGCAGCTGGGGGATCTCGGGGCGACCGTCGTCGAGCTGCCGGTCATCGCCATCGAGGAGCCCGCCGACGGGGGAGCCGCCCTTGCTCGTGCCGTCGAGCAGTTGCACTCGGGCGTCTACGAGTGGGTGGTGTGCACCTCTTCCAACGCCGCCCTCCGACTGCTCGTCGCGCTCGCCGAACACCCGGTGCCCGAGGCGGTTCGTTGGGCCGCGGTCGGGCCCGGGACAGCCGCCGTCCTGGCCGACGCTGGCTTTTCTCCGCAACTGGTGCCGGCGCGGTCGGTGTCGGATGAGCTGGCGGTCGCATTCCCGGTCGGGTCTGGCCGTGTGTTGTTCCCGCGTGCCGAGACCGTGCGAGGCGCACTGGTGCAGGGCCTTCGGGCCAAAGGCTGGGAGGTCGACGAAGTGGTGGCGTACCGCACGGTGCCCGGCCGACCGGACCCGGTGCAGCTGGCGGCAGCGCACGGAGCGGAGGCGATCGTGTTCGCCTCCTCCTCGGCAGTGCAACGGACGGTCGAGCTCCTCGGGTCGGAGTCCGTCCCGAAGATCGTGGTCTCGATCGGGCCGATCACCTCGGGCACCGCGCAGGCACTCGGGCTCGAGGTTGCGATCGAAGCGGAGGAAGCGACGGTGAAGGGATTGGCGCTGGCTGCAGCCGAGGCGCTCGATCCGTCGCGCACCCGGCACCGGTCGGAACGGCAACAGCAACAGCAACAACAGCAGCAGCAGTGAAGACAACCGGACCGCCTGCCGTAGGCTGGACGCGCCGTGTCGAGTGAACCGTCCCCCCAACCGTCGCGACGCCCCACCGGGGCGGGGTTCCCGGCGACCCGTCTTCGACGCCTTCGGGGGAGCGCGGCCATGAGGAGACTGGTGGCGGAGACACGGCTCAGTGTCGATGACCTGGTTGCGCCGTTGTTCGTCGCCGACGGGATCGAAGAGCCGCGCCCGATCCCGTCGCTGCCCGGGGTGGTCCAGCACACCGTCGAGTCGCTGGTGCTCGAAGTGAAGCGACTCGGAGCGCTCGGCGTGCCCGGGGTCATCGTGTTCGGTCTTCCCCGTCCCGAGGACAAGGACCCGACCGGCTCGGCGGCGCTCCTCTCCGACGGGATCACCCAACGTGCCCTCACCTCGCTTCGGGACGCGGTCGGCGACTCGATGGTGGTGATGGCGGACTGCTGTCTCGATGAGTTCACCGACCATGGTCATTGCGGGGTGGTGGACCTGGCGACCGGAGACGTCGACAACGACGCCACCCTTCCCCTCTACGCCGAGCTCGCGGTCTCCCAGGCGGCCGCGGGTGCGGACGTGATCGCACCGAGCGGCATGATGGACGGGCAGGTGGGCGCCATCCGCTCCGCGCTCGATGGAAGCGGGTTCCAGCGCAACGCGATCCTCGCGTACGCGGCCAAGTACGCCTCTGCCCTCTACGGACCGTTCCGTGACGCCGCCCAGGTGGTCATCACCGACGGGGGCGACCGGAAGGGCTACCAGCAGGACCCGGGCAACCGGCGGGAGGCGTTGGCGGAGGTCGCCCTCGACGTGGCGGAAGGTGCGGACATGGTGATGGTGAAGCCGGCCCTCACCTGCCTCGACGTGGTCGCCGCCGTCCGCAGCGCGTACGACCTCCCTGTCGCCGCCTACCACGTGAGTGGCGAGTACGCGATGGTCAAGGCGGCGGACGCGAACGGTTGGCTCGACGGAACCGCGGTCGCGCTCGAGCAACTCACGTCGATCAAGCGGGCCGGCGCCGACTTCGTGCTGACCTACTTCGCCGCCGAAGTTGCCGAGGTACTTGGTGCCTGAGCACGAAGTGTCGGAGTCGCTGTTCGATCGCGCCCGTGCCGTGATCCCCGGCGGCGTGAACTCACCGGTTCGCTCGTTCCGTTCGGTCGGAGGCCATCCGTACTTCGTCGCGCGCGGCGAGGGCGCATACGTCTGGGACGCGGACGGCAACCAGTTGCTCGACTACGTGCAGTCCTATGGGGCGTCGATCCTCGGTCACGCACACCCGGCGGTGGTGGCGGCGGTCGCGGAGGCGGCGTCGAAGGGGACCACGTTCGGCGCGCCCACCGAGGGCGAGGTTCTGCTGGCCGAGGCCATCTGCGCGCGGGTGGAGGGATGCGAGCAGGTGCGGCTGGTGTCGTCGGGGACCGAGGCTGCGATGAGCGCCATCCGGGTCGCGCGGGGTTTCACCGGGCGGTCGCGGATCGTGAAGTTCGACGGCTGTTACCACGGCCACTCGGATGCGTTGCTCGCCGGCGGTGGCAGCGGGGTGGCCACCCTCGGCCTACCGGATTCGGCAGGTGTCCCCGAGGGTGCCGTCGCCGAGACGGTCGTGGTTCCCTACAACCAGGTTCCCGAGCTGGACGAGCGGGTGGCATGCGTCATCATCGAGCCGGTGGCGGCCAACATGGGACTGGTTCCCCCGGCCGACGGATTCCTCGGCGGGCTGCGCCGCGGCGTGCGACGCGGTCGGCGCCCTGTTGATCTTCGACGAGGTCATCACCGGCTTCCGCTTGGGCCCAGGAGGCGCGTCGGGTCGGTCGGGGGTGCGGCCGGATCTCTGGTGCTTCGGCAAGGTCATCGGCGGCGGCCTGCCGGTCGGGGCGTTCGGTGGACGGGCGGACGTGCTTGCGGTCCTTGCGCCCGAGGGTCCCGTCTACCAGGCCGGAACCCTGTCGGGGAACCCGCTTGCCACCGCTGCCGGCCGGGTCGTCCTCGAGACGATGGACGACGCCCCGTACGCCGCGCTCGCCGATCGGGTGGCCGGTTTCGGAACCGCCTTCTGCGAGGTGCTGTGCGACGCGCTGGTAAAGGCCGGGACGAGCGACCAGGACGGTCGGCAGCTCGAAGCAGTCGTTCCGGTGGTCGGGCCGTTGCTCGGGCTCTTCTTCGTGCCGGTGGGCTCGGGACCGGTGGTCGACTACGAAGGTGCCAAGGCGTCCGCCGCGACCGGTCTGTACACCCGACTGTTCCACTCGATGCTGGAGCGCGGCGTTGCCCTCGCGCCCGGTGCCTATGAGGTCGCATTTCCCTCGATGGCCCACGGAGCGGCCGAGTTGGAGCGCACCCTCGAGGTGGCGGCGGACGCGATCATGGACGTGGTGGAGAGCTGATTCGCCGGCGGCGACGCTCGAACCACCACATGCCGGCAGCCAGTAAAACCATCACCAACCCGAACACCAGAGCCTTCCGCCGCTCGCCGACCGTCGGCAGGTAGGTGGTCACCACGGCAGATCGCCGGTTCGGAGCGATGATCCAACCGTTACGCATCCCGTCCATGGCGACATGGGTGGTGCCACTCGGACTCGTCCACATCGACGAGTAGCCCTCGGTCCACGCGACCAGCCGATCGGTCGTTCGCGAACCGGACAGCGGCGTCCCGACGACCACGACGTGGGGAGGAGGCGCGGTGGAACGCGCGCTCACCCCCGCGTATTGCTCGATTGCAGTGCCTCCTCCGGTGGGGGCGTCCGCATACAGGAAGAGTCGGATCGTCTTGGTCCCGCCGTCCGGGGTCACGATCATGTTCGTCGACTGCCAGCCGCTCTTCGACGACAGCGGAGGAGTGGGGGCGCACCGGTCGATGGGCGCCTCCCAGAGGCACAAGCGCGGCACTGAGCCCGCGACCGAGCGTGCGTCGAGACGAAGGTCGATCGGGCCGCGCTTCCAAGCGAGGTCGGTTGATTCGCAGGCGGAGTCGATCGATGCCTCGAGCTGGAGTGCGGCCTGTCCGTTCGGTCCCGTATGCGCAAGGACGCTGCCCCCGAAGGTGTCCCCGGCGCCGACCGGCAGCGCGTCGTGACAGTTCCCGACGCGGCTGAGAGGACCGTCGTGAAAGTCTCCGTTGGCAAGAAGGGAGGTGCCGAGCGTCTCGCTGAGCTGCACCTCGACTCGGTGGTTCGGCCCAGGCGTGATCCGGGTGGAGAGGTTGGCTGCCTCTGCAGCGGGACCGAGCGCGATCGACCGGACGCTGTAACGCCACGCCTCTGGGAGCTGGAGCCGGGTGGTGAGCGTGTGCGATTCGACCGTCCAGTTGGCCGGATCGGGGGGGTAGGCGACGAGGGCGTGCCCGGGTCGAGCCGGCGAGGTGACGAGCGCGGTCCGGGTCGGCAGCGCGGCGAGGGCCGCCAAGTTGGGCGCGGACTGGGTCGTCGTCGCGTAGCTGGTCGGAGGTTGGTCGAAAGCCGGCCGGAGGCGGAAGAACGACAGGGGACCGTCCGTGTGGATCCGGGTCATCTCCGGGTCCGCTTCGAGCGAGTGGAGCAATGTCGCCGGAGAGACGATGTTCCTCTTCGGAAAGCTCGCGTCGATGTCGCCTCGAACCAGGACGATCGGCGTGCCGATGGCGGCGAGATCCTGGGCCGCCAGGTCCCAACGCCGATGGTCGAGGGCCTGCGCCTCGAGTGCGACGGCACTGACCAGCTCGGGCGAGGCGGCGTCGTAACCTTGCGCGGCCGGGACGACGACATGGCGGGTGAACAGATCCGGAATGAACCCGTCGTTCCCGTAGTACCAGTCGTAGGGCATCTGGTAGAAGTCGTCGGGAGGCAGGACGAGCATCGCTCCTGAGGGTGCCGACGTCGAGTTCAGGTAGTTGGCGCTGGCGTTCCAGTAGCCGGGCACGGTCACGTGCGCCGAAGGAAAGCCGTGCTGTGCGCCGAGGACCACCCCACCGGTGAGGAGTGGGAAGCCGGCGGCAAGCGCGACCACGACCGCGAGACAGGACGCGGCTGCCCACGCGGGGATGCGACGCAGGGACTTCGCCGGGCGGTCCTGCGCACCGGACGTCGTCTGCTGTGCCCGGCGATCTGCCAGACGGTCGATGAGGATGCCCACGAGTAGCGCGAACCCGAGCCCGACCGCGATGAGGAATCGCCCCGGTTCGCGCAGAAGCCAACCGTGGGGAAGGTGGTAGAGCGGATCGAAGAGCAGACTGCCCGGCGGGTTGGTTCCGGTCGCCAACAGGATCACCAGCAACGCCCCGATGGCAATGGCCGCCCCGAGCCGTTCCATGGCTCGACCTCGCTTGTCCGCGGGAGTCGGCATGACCAAGCCGAACAGGGCGAGGAGCGGGACGAACGCCCGAACCAGCATCAAGGGCAGTTCGGCGAAGAAGTGGGCGTAGGGGAAGTACTCGGCGAACTGCCAACCCCAGGCGGTGTTCAGCCAGAGACCGTTTGCCAAGTTCGACCGCGCCTCGGTGAAGGCCCACGACGAGAGCGTCGAGAGGTTCCCGGTGGCGACGTTGACCAGTGCCGCCTGGCTCGGGATGAGCCAGTACGCAGAAGCGGCAAGCGCGAGCGCCACGCCGATCCAGCCGCCTCGGAGTGACTGTCCGGCTGCACGGGTGCCGAAACCCACCCACACCAGAAGCGGACTCACCGCGGTGACCACGACGATCATGGCGACCAGCGGCGGGTTCGAATAGGCGAAGCCGAGCAGCGGAGCAGAAGCGACGAACACCACGGCGACCTGCCAGGTGCGAAGGTTGCCGCGACCGTAGGAGACGACCGTGGCGGGCAGTGCCGCGAGCAGCAGCATGCCTGCCAGGTACACGTCGTTGATGCCGACCTGAGTCAGGGTGATGGGATTGAAGAAGGAGAGCAGTGCGACCACTGCGCCCGCTTTCGGCGTGAGTCCCACACTTCGGGCGAAGGCGCCCGCAGCAACCATGATCCCGGCGACCAGCAGCGAGATCCAGATCCGCTGTGCCAGTGCGCCGGTTCCACCCGCTCGGTGGACGAGGTAATCCAGCAGCGCGAACGGCGCCATTCCCTGATTGGCCTGTGCGCCGCCGAGGTTGTTTCCGGACCAGCCGTAGTCCGCAAAGATCCTGCCGATCCAGGCGGTCCCGATCGGTGGGGCGATGTCGCCGCTGGCGATGAGGGTGCCGGCGCGAAACCATGTCTGGACCACCACTCCCCCGAAGAGACCCAGCCCCGCGAGTGTCCATCGCCACCGAAGTTGGAGGCTCGTGCCGGCAACCGTCGCGACCTGCTCGTACGGCTCGGTCGGCTCGGTCGGCACCCGCGGCCTTCCCGCCACGACCATGACCGCGGCGATCAGCAGTGCGGAGAACCCGAAGCCGGCAAGGAAGCCTTGGGGGGAGCCCGCCGGGAGCAACTCGGCGACCACGATGGCGCCCAGCCCGGCGCCGGCCAGTGCTCGGCGCGACCGATCAGAGGTCGCGACGGCCCCGGAGGCAGGCTGCGGCCTCGTCGAAGCGGGAGACTCGTGGTGCCGTCGGGGGCTCAGGACGGCCACAACACCGCGCCTACGATCCGGTCTTCGGCGCGCCGACCGGAAACGCGCCGGCGCGCCGGAGTCGCTTGGCACCCAGCGCGCCGAGCACCGCGGTCGCCTCGCCGACCTTCAGCGCGACGAGTCCGATCCCGAGGGGTCGCACGAGGGCGCCCGGCTGTCGCAGCCACGGCCTCCGCGAGAACAGACTCCGGCCCGCAGACTTGTGCTTCGCGAAGAACAGGGCGACACCGTCGGCGTAGTAGGCCTTCTTCCGACACGCATCGAGGAACCTGACCCGACCCTCGTCGTGGAGGATGACCGGCTCGATACGGACCCGGGTGCCGAGGCTCGCCGTCCGCATGCCCAGATCCCAGTCCTCTCCTCCGGTCATCGCCTCGTCGAATCCGCCCGCGACGTCGTATGCCACCCTCGAGTAGAAGCGCGCCGCCTCGATCGCATCGCTTCCTTCGTAGAACGTCCGCTCGTAGGCGCGCACCGCCGCCCAGTACCCTTCGCCGACCGTTCGCTCAGGTGCGACGACGGCAACCGCACCGGACTCGATTTCGCGGACGGCGTCGCGGACCACGTCCGGTGCGAGGATCATGTCGGAGTCGATGAAGCCGAGCACCGGAGCGTCGGTTGCTGCCGCGCCGATGTTCCGTTGCGCCGATCGCTCGGGACCACCCTGCAGCACGAGGTCGGACAGTTCCTCGGCAATCGTCACCGTGTCATCGGTCGATCCGTTGTCGACGACGACGACCGTTACGGTGGCCGACTGATTCCTGATCGATTCGAGGCACGACCGCAGCGTTCTCGCCGAGTTGCGAGTCGGGACGATGATGGCGGCGGACAGCACCGGCTAGGGGACCGGCGTCGGCGCACTCGGAGCGGCCGCGAGGACCCCGTCGGCGACGGCGTCCCACGAGGTGACACCGCGCGGGGCGACGCTGAACGATCGGGACAGCAGGTTCGGCGTCTCTTCGACGATCCGGGAGGCCAATGAGCGCGGAGTGGGCGCCACCAGGAGTCCCCCCGATGCGGGTATGGAGTCGCGGAGGCCGGGTACGTCGTAGCCGATGCTCGGTGTGCCGACCGACGCGGCTTCGGTGACGACGAGCCCCCATCCTTCTCGGACCGACGTCACCAGCAGCGCGTGTGCCCGAGACATCAGCCGCAACTTGTCGGCGTCCGAGGCGTAGCCGAAGAACTCGACGTTCTCCTGCGGTCTGCGGCGGATGCGTCGGTCCATCGGACCTGTTCCGATGACCCAGAGTCGGGCGTCGGGAAGCGATCGCCTTGCGATGTCGAACGCACGCAGCGCGTCTTCCGGCCGCTTGTTCGACGAGAGCCGTCCGACGAAGGCGAAGGTGGGTGCCTCCTCCTTGGTCGGACGGGGGGCCGGTGGTGGCTGTTGACGGAATCCCGGAGCGACCACAACCAGGTTGCGGAGGCCGTACTGCTCGAGCGACTCTCGGCTCGACTCCGACAAGGTCACCGTCGGGACGTCCCGGTAGTCGGAGAGCCAGTGCCGTTCGAGCCAGAACCGACCGACCAGCGCGACCGGCAGTGCGGTCTCGTGGAACCAGACCTCCCTGGCCACTTGGTGGATGACCGCAAGGACCGGGACATCGGTGATCCAGTTCGGGCACCCGAACGGACGGGTGTTCACTTCGTCGACGACGAGGTCGAAGTTGCCCCGACCCTCTGTCTCCCAGAAGGCACGAGCTTCGCGGTAGACGCCGTGGGTGCTTCCCCGCCGAACCACCCGGTACCCCTGCGCGGCCAGCTCCCGTTCGGGCCTGTCGGCTACCGAACTGCAGAACAGGGTCACCTGGTGGCCCCGCTTCACCCACTCGTGGGCGACATGATCGGTGTAGACCTCGGCGCCTCCGGCCAACGGATGGTCCAGATCCCGCCAGTTGTAGATCAGGATCCGCATCAGATCGACTGTTCTTGGAGCTGCTGGACGGGCTGAGGTGGCGATGGCGGTGTCTGGTCGTAGAAGCGGAGAATCCGGAGTCGGTAGAAGATGGCGAGGGTGTCCTGGATCATGCCTCGCACCGCCCGGGGGGAGATCGTGCTGGTGAATCGCTGTTCGATGACCACCGGCGCCTCGACGAAACGTCGGTAGCCGAGGTGCCGGGCGACCACCAACAGCTCGAGGTCGAAGGCGAATCGCTTCTCGACCATCCGTGGGACGACCGCCAGCATGGTCTCGCGGCGGATGAGCTTGAGCCCGGTCTGGCTGTCGCGGACGGGGAGGCGGAAGAGCAGTCCCGTCATCGCCTGGTACACGATCGAGTAGAGGTGTCGCAGCGGGGGGTAGATCACTTCGGAGTCCGGGTGCCGTTTGCTTCCCAACACCACGTCGGGGTTGGTGCTCTCGGTCAGCGCGATGAGGCCCGGGATCAGGCGGGCCGGGAGATCTCCGTCGGCGTCGATGAACCCCACGTAGGTTCCCTGCGCTTCGGCCATACCCACCCGGAGGGCGGTTCCCTTGCCCTGGTTGTCCGGCAGCGAGATCAACCGGACCCGCTCGTCGCCCTGACTGGCGACCGCCAGCTGGCTGCCGTCGGTGCTCCCATCCGACACGGCGATCACCTCGAACGACTTGCCGGTCGTGTCCAGCACGTCGATCACCGCCTTCAGATGCGGCCCGAACCGGGCACCCGGGTTGTAGAACGGCACGATGAAGCTCAGGTCGCAACCGTCCGGACGGGCGTCAGAGGCCCCGGACCCGACCACTGGCTCTCCGTCGGCGTCGCTCGACCAGAGCACCCCGGCGACCGAGATGGCCAGCACGATCAGGCTGGTCACCAGCATCACGTCGGCGACCTCGGTCATGGTCCGATGGAAGAGATAGATCCCCACGACGGCAACGGCCGCTCCCAACCAGCTGAGTTGGGCGAACGCCGACCCTCTCGCCAGATGGAAGTAGGTGAACAGGCCGATGACCCCGAGCACCGCCGCCTCGGTCGCGAGGATGCCGACCGTGCTCGCCGAGCCGGTGAACCCACTGCCGAACAGAATGTGTACGAGAGCACCGGGAAGCAACACGATGGTTCCGGCGACGAGGATGCCCATCAACACCACGACACCCGTCGACTGGATGAGCAGCAACCGAGCCTGCGGCCCCCGTCCGCGGCTGGCTGCGAACCGTGGGAACACCAGCATCACGAACGCGGCCGGAGCGAAGAGCGCGATCCGGCTGCCGGTCGCGGCAGCCGCGTACAACCCGGCCTGATGGGCGTCCAACAGGTGACGGACGAGGAAGGTGTCCGCGCCGGCGAGGACCCAGTAGCCGGCGACCGCGATCAGGATGGGCGCGCCCTCGCCCGCAGGCACCACCCGCGAGGCCAGGGGAGTGGCGGGGCCGAACGATGCCCGAAGCGTCCAGGCCACGATGGCGAACGTGACCACCGCGCCGAGCGTGCTGGCCAGCATGGCCCCGGTCACGCCGAGCCCTGCCTCCACCAGCACCGCGCCGAAGAGCAGCCGCGCCCCGGCGCCGACCAGCAGCGCCACCGCGACCGGAGTGAACCGGAGCCGCCCGATGAGCACGCCTTGGAGCACCGCGGCCCCCGCGGTCGGTGGCAGGAAGAATGCCAACATGAGCACGGGCACCGGCGAGCCCAGGTGGAGGAAGTCGGCCATCAGGGGGCTGAGCACCCCCAGGATGACCATCCCGACCACGCCCACCATGGTCCCCTTCACGGTGACCTGGCGAACCGATGCAGGCTCGTCGCCTCTGAGCGCAACCGCCCGGGTGACCGCCGCCTGAATGCCGGTCAGTGGCACGCTGAGGACGAGCAGGACCGTCAACAGGGCGCCGAGCGCGCCGTAGCGGTCCGGACCGAGCAACCTGCTGACGACGACATGAAAGACGAACGTGGACAGGCCGACGATGGCGTAGGCGACGAGGAACGTCAGGCCGCCACCTCCCGCCAGTTCGGCGAGCGGGATCCTCGAGCCTGGCGACGTGGGCTCGTCGGGCGGGCTCATGACCTACGGTTGGCGACCCGGCGCCCGAGGAGCGGTGAAACGGCCGTCACCCACCGCCCCCGATCTGCCTGCCCCATCGCCCAGCCGCATGCTCTTCACCTCGACTCTCCCGACTACAAGGTTTAGCCGAGCAGGTGGGTGACCAGGGGGTCGTGCCCTCGAGGAAGCGGTGGCGGCACCCCGACCTGCCGGCCCTCGTGTTGGGGCTCCTGCTGGCGCTCGGCGTCTGTTGGCCGCTCTTCGGCGGTGGCAGGACCTTCCTGCTCGACTGGGTGTTCGGGCCGCACACCCCGATCTTTCCCGCTTCGTTCTTCGGGCTGGACGGTGGCCTGAACACCGGCGGTCCGTTTGCGGTGGCGATCGGGGCCGCATCCTCGGTCCTCGGTGCAGCCGCCACCTGGCTCCCGATCGCAGCGGTGTTTCCGGTTGCCGCTCTCGGAATGAGCCGTCTGGTGGGCGGGTCGCAGTGGGCCCGGCTCGGCGCAGCGACGTTGTTCGCGGTCAACCCCTTCGTCTTCCAGCGCATCGCCGCCGGCCAGATCGGCCTCCTGCTCGGGTATGCGTTCCTCCCCTTCGTGGTGCGGTCGATGTTGACGGCGGTCGACGCACACGGCGTACGAAAACTCCTCCCGGTCCTCTGGATGGCACTGGTCACCGCGATGAGTCCGCACTTCGCGTGGATCACCGCGGTTCTTCTGCTCGCGGTCGTCGTCTGCCATCGCCGCCGGCTGGCCGCGCTCGGCTGGGCCGCGCTGGTGGGTGCCTGCTACCTGGTCTCGCTGGCATACATCCTGCTTCCCCCCGCGGGAGCCACCTTGCCGTCGGCGGGCAGCTTGACCACCTTCCAGACCAGTGGAGATCCCCGGTTCGGGCTCTTCGGCAACGTGGTGGCCCTCTACGGTTTCTGGCGGACCGGCCCGGGACCGGTCCTGCCGAAGAGCGAGATCTCGGGATGGTTCTTGTTCCTGCTGGCGATCCTTGTGGTGGCGGCGGCGGGCGTGGTCGCGACGTTCCGGGCCGGCGGCTCCGGGCGTGACGAGACAAACCGATCCGAGGATCCGGAGACAATCCGATCCGAGCGTCCGGGGTCCACCTCCGGGGGCGTCGGGGGAGTCCTCGATCGCAGAGCGCTCGTCTCGGTCGTCTCGGTCGCCGCCGTCGTGGGGTTCTTTCTGGCGCTGGGCGCCCAGGGCCCGACCGGGTTCCTGTTCCGTTGGATGTTCGACGATCTGCCGTTCTTCGACATCATGCGCGAACCGGAGAAGTTCTCGATGCTGCTCGCGCTCGGCTATGCCGTCTGTTTCGGGGTTGGAGCAGAACGGCTCGCCGCGGGTGCGGTGGCACGCCGCCGGACCATCGGGCGCGCGGCTGTCGCCTCGTTCTTGGCGGTGGGACTCCCTCTCGCCTACACCGCAACGCTCTTCAACGGGCTGAACGGCCAGATCGCATCGAGCCAACTCCCCGCCTCGTGGAGTCGGGCCCAGTCGATCAGCGGCGGGCGAACCGGGGCCCTCCTCTTCCTCCCCTGGCACGAATACCTCGCGTTCGACTTCACCCAGGACCGGGTCATCGCCAATCCGTCTCCGAGCTCGTTCACCGGCGAGGTCATCTCGGGGACCGACCCCGAACTCGACGGTTTGCCGGAGAACCCGACGACCAGCTCGGCCTACCTGGTCCGGCTGCTGAACGATGCCGGCGCGACCGGATCGTTCGGGGCCCAGCTGGCGCCTCTCGGTGTCCAGTACGTGGCGCTCTCCAAGACGGTCGACTGGCGGTCCTATCGCTGGCTCTCGTCCCAACCCAGCCTCCGGCTCGAGTTCGACTCGCCCACCCTCGAGCTCTGGAAGAACCTCGCCTACCGGGGGATCGGTGGCCGAGGAGGATCGCCGGTGACCCGTCTGTCTGCCACCGCGTACCGCATCCCCCCGGGCCGGGCGGGCCAGGTCACGGTGGCGATCCCCTACCAGAAGGGGTGGTCGTTGAACGGCGTCGCGGCCAGCTCGACCGCTCAGGGGACGCTCACGGTCCGGGCCGGTCCGTCGGGCGGAGTCCTTCGATTCGGCCCGTGGCGTCTGGTCCTGGTCGGAGACCTGGTGTCCCTGGTCGTCCTCGGGGCACTCGGGGCGCTCTGTGCTCGAGACCGCTGGATCCGAGGTCAGGAGCCCGGAACCGCCCCCGAAAGCGAGCGCGGATAACTCCAGGCAGGGCGGTGAAAAGCTTGCCTCACGATGAACGCCACCGTTAGGGTCGTTTGGCAGGAACTTCGTCGAGCAAGGTGGGGGCAATGTTGGTAGGCCTGCGGACGCGGGTCGTTCGTGGTGTTTCCGTGGTGCGGCGACACCTCCTCCCCTTCGGGATCGCCGCGCTGGTGATCGCCGGGGGAGTGACGACCGGTCTAGTCAGTGCAACGGGGGAGTCGAACGCCCGGGCCGACTGCCACTACGGATACGGCAGCGACCACACCGGTTACGGCCTTCACTGCAGGAAGGTCATCACCCAGACCATCACCACGACCGGCTACCGGCTCGTCGCCGGCGACGGGGGCCTCTTCTCCTACAACGCACCGTTCTACGGGTCGACGGGCACCTTGCCCTTGACGAGTCCGATCGTGGGCATGGCCTCGGACCCGAAGACCGGCGGCTACTGGTTGGTCGCCTCCGACGGCGGCGTGTTCGCCTTCAACGCCCCTTACTACGGCTCGGTGGGGGGCGAACCGCTCGCCAAGCCGATCGTCGGTATGGCCTACGACCAGAAGACCGGCGGCTACTGGTTGGTCGCCTCCGACGGCGGCATCTTCGCCTTCCACGCCCCGTTCGAGGGCTCGACGGGCGGGAAGCCCCTGAACAAGCCGATCGTCGGGATGGCCTACGACCCGAAGACCGGCGGCTACTGGTTGGTCGCCTCCGACGGCGGCATCTTCGCCTTCAACGCCCCGTTCTACGGCTCGACCGGCGGGATGACCCTGAACCGTCCGGTGGTGGGCATGGCCTCCGACCCGAAGACCGGGGGCTACTGGTTGGTTGCCTCCGACGGCGGCATCTTCTCCTACAACGCACCGTTCTTCGGGTCGACGGGAGGGATGACCCTGAACCGTCCGGTGGTGGGCATGGCCTCGGACCCGAAGACCGGCGGCTACTGGTTGGTCGCCTCCGACGGCGGCATCTTCTCCTACAACGCACCGTTCTACGGCTCGACGGGAGGGATCGTCCTCAACAGTCCGATCGTCGGCATGGCGCGGGGGGTCACGACCAAGACCATCACCAAGACCGTCATCACCTGAACCCCTTCCCCTTCCACCGGCCTCACGACCGGCGTCACCCAGGGTGCTTGCCTGTCACGCTCGGTAGCGGCAGGATGGCACAGTGACTGTCGGTATTACGGAGCTCCCTCCCGAGGGAATGCAGCTGGGCGGTGTCGCCCTCGCCGGAGACATCGACAGGGGGACCAGAACGACTGAGGGGCTCAGCCTCCTGTTCACCACCGCGGGGATCACCGTCCAGGGACCCCAGCCCCAGATCGAGCGGCTCCTCGTCTGGTCCGGCCTCGACTCGGCGATCTGCCACGAGAAGATCGATCTTCCGGACGGTCGTAACGCGGTCGTCTTGGAGCTCAGATCGGGGGGTCAGTCGATCCGCTTCCTGCTCCCGATGGATGCGGTCACCCCGGGGCAGGCCGCCTACCTCGACCAGGCACTTCCTGCATGGCTGGCCCGGTACAAGGGCTCTCGAGGCCTATCCGAGCCGGCGATTCCAACCCCTCCGCCGACCCCGCGTGCCGCAGAGGCAGCGAGCGTTGCTGCCGCCGGAGCTGCGGCCGGTGCGGCCCTGAGAGGGAACGGGAACTCAGCTGAGACCGCCAAGCTGGGATCTGCCGCCGCCGCCGCCGCCGCCGCCGCCGGCGCCGCCGCCGCGACGTCCACGTCTGGGCCGGCTTCACAGCCACCGCCTCCCCTCTCGTTCCGCTTCCCGACGCCCTCCAGCGTCGCAAGTGGGGAGGGCGCTGCACCCAAACCTGCCGCAGACCGGCCCGCGGACCCTGCCCTGCTCGGCTCCGCCGGGATCTCGTTGCCCCCCACCCAAGCGGGGACGAACGGGCCGATCGCAGGCTCGCAGGCATCGAACGGGCTGGCCGAGTCCCTCACCCGCGAGCCCGCCCTCGCCCCACCACCGACACCCGCGAACGAAGGACAGGGCAGGGGCAGCGATGGCGCCGCGCTGGGCGCTGCCGCTGCTGCCGGTGCGCTCGTCGGCGGGGCAACGATGGGCGGAGCCTCGGCCGGAACGTCGACGGCCGAGCCGGCCCCGGCGAGCGTCGGTCTCAAGCCGCCACCTCCCCCGTTCGGGGAGGGCGGATTCGGGCGTGACGCACCGGAGCGCGCGGAGGCACCGACACCGAAGAGCAACCGGATCGTGCTGGTGGTGCTCCTGGTGATCCTGCTGATCGCGGTCGCCGGCGTCGCGTACTTCGCGACCAGGAAGAACTCGACCACCACCAGCGGGACCGTGGTGGTCAACCCCGCACCGTCGAAGGCGACCGCCGACGCCGCACTCGCCGGCTCGATCAACCTCAAACGAACCGATCTTCCTGCCGACTGGAAGCCGATCTCCGTCGCTGCTCGCGCGCCGCTTCCGACTCCTGCCCCGCCGGTCGCTGCCCAGGTCGCCGCGCTCCGGAGCATGTCCTCCTGCGTCGGGCAGCCCTTCGCCCTGGTGGCCGGTCTGCTCGGCGACGGCACGGTCCCGGGGACGTCGGCCGCAGTGACCTCTCCGACCTTCGAGAGCTCGACCGATCCGGGCATCCGGATGGGTTCGACGACCACGGTGACCGACACGGTCGTCGACAACCGAGTACTCGCGGCACCGTTCGCCAACCCGAACTTCGTGACCTGCTTCGGCGCCTACCAGTCCGCGTTGGCGGCCGCAGTGGTTCCCGGGGCGACTGCCAGCGTGCAGACGGTCAGCCTTCCGGTGCCGTCGGGTGTGACCACCTTCGCATTCCTCACCACCTTCAGCGCGCCTGGCGGCGGATCCCAGGTGCTGGGCGAGGCGTTCATCTTCGGCGGCCGCAGCGAGGTTCGCCTGGTGCCCTCGACGAACGGCCCGCCGGTGCCGCAGTCGGTCTTCGCCCAGGCCTACGACTCGATCACGTCACGTCTCGCCGCGACGATCCGCCGCTGACAACTCCTCGGGCCGCTCACCGGTCCAGGGGTCAGACTCCCTCGGGTGTGATTCTGGCGATGGTGGCGAGCGCCCGGTAGGCGGCCTCGGCGGGACCGATCTCGTCCGGCCGGAGCAGGTTGGCCATGATCCGGAAGATCCAGCTCATGAGCGATTCCGAGTACATGCCGGTCCCGACGCACAGCGCCATCAGCTCGGGCCGGCTGATCATCCTGATGAAGGCACGGGCCACCCGGTAGTAGAGGCCGTAGGCGTCCTCCAGACGCGATTCGTAGCGGATGAGGGCGTCGGTGCCGTCGCCGCTGAGTGCCTCGCCGAGGCTGGCCGCGGCCAGCCGTCCGGTCTCGTAGCCGTAGGCGATCCCCTCCCCGTTGAAGGGGTTGATCGAGCCGGCCGCGTCGCCGACCACCAGTACGTTGGAGCCCACCCGTGGACCGACCGAGAGTCCCATCGGGAGCTTCCCCCCGGTCGGTGGGCCGAGGCAGGTGGACGGGTCGAGCTCCCACTCTTTGGGTGCCCACGCCACGAAATGCTCCATCAGGGTCGAGGTGTTGACCCCCTTCCACCGCCGGTCGGTGGAGAGCAGGCCGACCCCCACGTTCACCCGGCCGTCTCCCAACGGGAAGATCCACCCGTAGCCGGGGACCACTTTTCCGGAGTCGTCCCTGATGTCGAGGTGGGACTCGATGAACGGTTGATCGTGCCCGGGTGAGCGGTAGTAGCCGCGCAGGGCCATGCCCATCGGTTGGCTGCGGTCCCTGGAGGTGCCGAGCGCC
Source organism: uncultured Acidimicrobiaceae bacterium (assembly GCA_963839925.1). GTDB lineage: Bacteria > Actinomycetota > Acidimicrobiia > Acidimicrobiales > RAAP-2 > Bog-756. The sequence continues at coordinate 23,430 of CAWIWV010000001.1, forward strand.
CGACCGAAGCGCGAGTTCGCCCCGTCGGCGACGACCACGTAGTTGGCCCGCACCTCGCGCCGTGCGCCGGTCTCCTTGAACCTGACCACCGCCCCGACACAAGGCGCCAGCGCGCCGGTCGGGTCCGGTTGGCGGTCACCGACGATCGGCTCGACCGCCTCGGCCCCCTGCCACACGGTCGCCCCGGCCTTGACCGCCCGTTCGTTGACGATCGCATCGAGATCGTGTCGGGTGATCACATAGCCGTAGGGAGGGAAGCTCGGGTGGTCGGGCCACGGCAGGTCGAGGACCCTCCCGTAGGCATGGGTTCGTAGCCCGGTGAACCGGTGGGCCCCGGCGAGGGCCCCCTCGATCCCCATGTCGGTGATCTGGCGGACCGAACGTGGAGTCAGGCCGTCTCCGCAGGTCTTGACCCGAGGGAACACCTTCTTCTCGACCAGGGCCACATCCCACCCGGCATCGGCGAGCCAGTAGGCGCATGCCGAGCCCGACGGACCCCCGCCGACGATCAGGACGTCATGGACATGATCCGCTCCGCGGTCGGTGTGGTCGACGGTGGTCACCGCCCTTCATGGTAGGTGCCTCCGGGGAAGGTGTGGGACGGCCGGGGTCGTCAGCCGACCCGCCAGATTTCGCCCGGTGACCCCTGCTCCAGGATGTGCCTTTTCGGAGGCCTGCGTGGTAAAAACGGGTTGCTGTGGACGACTACCTCCCCATCTTGGTCCTCATCATCCTCGGATTCGTGTTCGCCGCAGTCTCGTTCGTGGCGTCGGGACTGCTCGCACCGAGGAAGCGGCCGACCGCGGCGAAGGTCGCCCCCTACGAGTGCGGGATCGTGCCGGGTATCGAACCGCCCACCCGTTTCCCGGTCCGCTTCTACCTCATCGCGATGATCTTCATCATCTTCGACATCGAGATCATCTTCTTGTATCCGTGGGCGGTGATCTTCCATCAACTGGGCGCGTTCGGTCTGACCGAGGTCGTGGTCTTCGCCGCAGTGGTGTTCGTCGCGTTCTTGTTCTTGATCAGCAACGGAGCATTGAGTTGGGGTCCGTCGAAACGGTTGGTGAACGCCATGCCCGCTCGGACCTCTGAGTCGACCATCGCCCGCATCGCCGCCGGTCCGGGGGGTCCCGGCGTCGCGACTCGTCCGGCGCGAGATCCAGACGCCCCGGCGACCGATCCGCCGGCCGGCGCGCCGAGCGGACCCGGCCGGGCCGCGTAGAACGGGCGGCGCGGCATGGGTCTCGAAGACCTCCAGCACAACTTCCTCACCGGCCGTCTCGAAGATCTGGTCAAGTGGGCGCGCACCTACTCGATGTGGCCGGCCACCTTCGGCCTCGCCTGCTGCGCGATCGAGATGATGTCGGTGGGCGCCGCCGACTTCGACTTGGCACGGTTCGGGATGGAGGTGTTCCGGGCGTCCCCGCGTCAGGCGGATCTCATGATCGTGGCGGGCAGGGTGTCGCAGAAGATGGCTCCGGTGCTGCGACAGGTGTACGACCAGATGATGGAACCCAAGTGGGTCCTGTCGATGGGGGTGTGCGCGAGCACCGGGGGCATGTTCAACAACTACGCGATCGTCCAAGGCGTCGACCAGATCGTGCCGGTCGACGTGTACGCCCCAGGCTGTCCCCCCACCCCCGAGACGCTCATGCACGCCATCCTCACCCTCCACGAGAAGGTGCGGACCGACGACATCACCCGGCGCGGACCAAAGGGTGCCCTCGTGTTGCGTTCGGACGAGGGTGCCGACACCGACGACGCGCAGACCGGATCCGACGAAACCACCTCGGGGTGGACGCCCGACCGACCCGACGCCGTGCATCTGGGCACACCCAAGCGCAATCCGGTGATTGCCCGCAGCGTGGGCGAGCCCCTGTGACGCCGGGAGGCAACGGGACCGCTTCCACAACCGAGGCAGTCGAAGCCGATCACGGGGATTCGGGCGGATCCACTCCTCGCGGACCCCGTGTGCCGCAACAAGAGGTCGTCCATCCCACCCGCGAGCAGTACGCCGGTGTGGTGCGGGACTACCGGGACGCAGGGTTCGAGATGTGCGCGGACCTCTGCGGGGTGGACTACCTCGCGCACCCGGGCCGCCGCCTGCCCGACGGGGTGCGGCGCGAGCGGTTCGAGGTGGTGGTCAACCTGCTCTCGCTCAGCCAGGCGCGCCGGGTCCGGGTGCGGGTGCAGGTACCCGATGCCGACCCGGTCGTGGACTCCCTCTTCGACCTCTACCCCGGGGTCGAGGCGATGGAGCGCGAGACGTACGACCTCTTCGGCATCGTGTTCGCCGATCACCCCGACATGAGCCGCATCCTCCTGCCCGAGGACTGGGAGGGCCATCCGCTGCGCAAGGACTTCGGAGTCGGCCGGGTGCCGATCCAGTTCAAGGAAGCGCCGGGCCCGCGATGAAGGACACGATCGAGGGAACCACCGGCGGCCAGGTGGACGACGAAGGGGAAGAGTTCGACGAGATCGAAGCGGCGGATCTCCTCGCCGAGACCTCCGAAGGATCCCAGGAGCTGGCCCGCCGATCGGAGACCGACGCCGACCAACTCCGGCGCGAGGTCGGGGCGGTGCTCCGCCTTCCCGAGGGGGTGGCGGTCGATCCGTCGGACATCGACGTCGAACAGAGCGACGACGAGACCATGATCATCAACATGGGCCCGCAGCACCCGTCGACCCACGGGGTGCTGCGCCTGATGCTCGAGCTCGACGGCGAGACCGTGCTGCGGACCAAGCCGGTGGTCGGCTACCTGCACACCGGCATGGAGAAGACGGGCGAGGAGCTCACCTACGTGCAGGGATGCACCAACGTCACCCGCATGGACTACCTCTCCCCCCTCCACAACGAGTTGGTGCTCTCGCTTGCGGTCGAGGCGCTGCTCGGGGTCGAGATGCCGCCGCGGTCGGACTGGATCCGCATGCTGATGGTCGAGCTGAACCGGGTGTCCTCCCATCTGATGTGGCTCGCGACCAACGGGATGGACCTCGGTGCCACCTCGATGATGATCTACGGATTCCGCGAGCGCGAGATGGTCCTCGCCTTCTTCGAGAAGACGACCGGACTGCGGATGAACCACAACTTCATCCGGCCCGGGGGCACCGCGGCCGACCTGCCCGACGGGTGGGAGGACGACGTCACGGTCATCTGTGACACCGTCTTGGACCGCACCAACGAGTACGACGAGCTCTTCACCGGCCAGCCCCTGTTCCGTCAGCGATCCGAGGGGATCGGCACCATCTCGGCAGAGGAGGCACTCGCGCTGAGTCTGACCGGCCCCGTGCTCCGTTCGACCGGGGTTCCCTGGGACCTGCGACGGTCGATGCCCTATCTCCGCTACGACGAAGTCGACTTCGACGTCATCGTCGGCACCTACGGCGACAACTTCGACCGCTACTCGATCCGGCTCAACGAGGTGCGCGAGTCGATTCGCATCATCCGCCAGATCGTGGAGAAGATGCCTGCCGGTGATTACCGGGTGCAAGACAAGAAGGTCACGCCACCGCCCCGCGGCCGGATCGACGAATCGATGGAAGCGCTCATCCACCACTTCAAGGTGTTCACCGAGGGCTTCCGGGCCCCCGAGGGAGAGGTCTACGTCGCCATCGAGTCCCCGAGGGGTGAACTGGGCTGCTACCTGGTCTCGGACGGTTCGCCCAAGCCCTACCGGATGCATATCCGCGGCCCGAGCTTCGTCAACCTGCAGGGCCTCCCGGTGATGATGCGCGGCGCGCTGCTGGCCGACGCGGTCGCGGTCTGCTCGACCATCGACCCGGTGATGGGGGAGGTCGACCGGTGAGCGGCCACCTTGCGACCGAGACGGTCGAGCGCGCCCGGAAGGTCATCGCGCTCTATCCCGAGCCTCGTTCGGCGTTGATCCCGCTCTGTCACCTCGCCCAGGAACAAGACGGCTGGCTCAAGCCCGAGGCGATGGCCGAGATCGCCGATCTGGTCGGTGTGACCCCGGCCGAGGTCTACGGCACCGCCACCTTCTACGACATGCTCCACACCGAAGAGGTCGGGACCCACGTCGTTGCGGTCTGCACCAACATCGCCTGCCTCCTCAACGGCGCCGCCGAGCTGTTGGAGCATGCGGAGTCGAGCCTCGGTATCAACGCGGGCGGGACGACCGCCGACGGGGTCATCACCCTCGAAGAGGCGGAGTGCCTGGCCGACTGCGACCGGGCCCCCTGCGTGCAGGTGAACCACCGGTTCGTCGGCGCCCAGACTCCGGAGAGTTTCGACCGGCTGATGCTCGAGCTTCGTTCCGGTACCCGTGCCTCGGAGATCCCGTCGCACGGCACCCTCAACCGGGTCGAACGCACCGGCGGACTGGCAGCCGATCCGGCCAAGGTCGCCTCGGAGCGGGCCGCCATGGCCGAGGCGCAGGCGAAGCGGGCCGAGGAGGCAAGCTCCTCGTGACCGTCACCGAGGCACCCAAGATCGTCACCAGCAGGCTCGAACACGAGGACTCGCACACCCTGAAGCGCTACCTCGCGACGGGCGGCTACGAGGGGCTGCGCAAGGCCCTCGGGATGACTCCCGAGCAGGTGGCCCACGAGGTGGACACAGCGAGCCTTCTCGGCCGGGGCGGCGCGGGGTTCCCCGCCGGTCGCAAGTGGGCGATGCTCCGCAAGAACCCGGTGACCTACCTCGTGGTGAACGGGGACGAGAGCGAGCCGGCCACCTTCAAGGACCACCTGCTCGTCGAGCGGGACCCCCACCAGTTGATCGAAGGGGTGCTCATCGCCGCCTATGCGCTGCAGGTGACCCAGGCGTTCATCTTCATCCGCGGCGAGTTCGCGCTCGGACTCGAACGGGTGCAGTCCGCACTCAACGAGGCCTACGGGCACGGTGCGGTGGGAGCCGACATCTTCGGATCGGGTTTCTCCCTCGACATCGTCGTGCACCCCGGGGCAGGCGCGTACATCTGCGGCGAGGAGACCGCCCTGCTCGAATCGCTCGAAGGCAAGCGCGGGTTCCCACGGATCAAGCCACCGTTCTTCCCCGCCGCCATCGGCCTCTACGGCGAACCCACCGTGGTCAACAACGTCGAGACCATGTCCAACCTGCCTTGGATCGTCACCAACGGCGGCGCGGCGTTCGCCGCGCTCGGTGAAGGGCGCTCTGCAGGCACCCGCCTGTTCGCGCTGGCCGGGCACGTCAACAACCCCGGCGTCTTCGAACTGGAGATGGTCAAGACCACCTTCGACGACCTGATCAACGCGCCGGTGCTCGGCGGCGGCATCCCCCACGGCCGGGCGCTCAAGGCGTTCATCCCCGGTGGCGTCTCCGCTCCGTGGTTCGGACCCGATCAGATCGACCTCCCGCTCGGACAGGACGAGGTGGCCGCTGCCGGCTCGATGCTCGGGTCGGGTTCGATCGTGGTGATGGATGATCACACCTGCGCGGTGCGCGCGGCCTGGCGGATCACCCGATTCTTCTTCCGCGAGTCGTGCGGCCAGTGCACCCCGTGCCGGGAGGGCGCGGGATGGCTGGAGAAGATCATGGCCCGCATCGAGACCGGCAACGGTCGCGAAGAGGACCTCGATCTCCTCCTCGATGCGTGCGACAACATCGCGCCGGGGCTCACCTGGCCCCCGCAACAGACCACGATCTGCGTGCTCGGGCCCTCCATCCCGTCTTCCATCGCGTCGGCGATCAAGATGTTCCGCGACGAGTTCCTCGTGCACATCAAGGACGGGGGATGTCCCTATGCCTGAGCAGACCGACCCCACCGAGGTCGAGACGGTCACTTTCACCCTCGACGGGCGGGAGGTCACCGGCCGCAAGGGCGAGATGCTGATCGCCGCCGCCGAGCGTGCGGGCACTTTCATCCCGCGCTTCTGCTATCACCCGCGGATGAAGTCGGTCGGGGTCTGCAGGATGTGCCTGGTCGAGGTCAGCGGCCCACGCGGCGCCTCCCTCCAGCCCAGCTGCTACGTCGAGGTGCAAGCCGGGTCGGAGGTCGTGACCGACTCGGACAAGGTCAAGAAGGCCCAAGACGGCGTCCTCGAGTTCCTCCTGGTCAACCACCCGCTCGACTGCCCGGTCTGCGACAAGGGCGGCGAGTGCCCGCTGCAGGACCAGACCCTCGCCTACGGGCCGGGGGAGTCGCGCTTCGCCGAGGAGAAGCGTCACTTCGAGAAGCCGATCCCGATCTCCGAGTTGGTGCTGCTCGACCGCGAGCGATGCATCCAGTGCAGCCGGTGCACCCGCTTCGCTGCAGAGGTCGCCGGCGAGGCCCAGATCGATTTCGCCGGTCGCGGCGAGCAGCTCTTGATCAGCACCTTTCCCGAGGTCCCCTTCACCTCCTACTTCTCGGGCAACACCGTGCAGATCTGCCCGGTCGGCGCGCTCACCGCGTCGCCCTACCGCTTCGCCGCCCGCCCCTGGGATCTCGACCAGGTCGAGTCCACCTGCACGACGTGCGCGGTCGGGTGCCGGGTGGCCGTGCAGTCGTCCTCCAACCGGGTGACCCGGCTCCTCGGCATCGACTCGGATCCGGTCAACCACGGATGGCTCTGCGACAAGGGTCGGTTCGCGTTCGAGACGGTCAACAGCGACGAGCGCCTGGTGGAGCCGCTCGTGCGCAAGGAAGGCGCGCTGGTCGCCACCTCGTGGTACGAAGCGCTCGCCGCGGTGGCCGAGGGTCTCAAGAAGTCGACCTCGACCGAGGGTGGTCCCGAATCGGTCGCGGTGCTCGGCGGCGCCCGGCTGAGCAACGAAGGGGCCTACGCCTGGGCCAAGCTCGCCAAGGGCGTGATCGGCACCGACTCGGTCGACGCCCAACTCGACGACGGGCTACCCGCCGATGTGGTGCTCGGACTGCCGCGGGCCACCATCGACCAGGCGGCCGGGGCCGACACGGTGATCGTCCTTACGGGCGACCTCCGAGAAGAGCTCCCGGTGCTCTTCCTGCGGTTGCGCGGAGCCGTCGTGGATGGCGAGCTCTCGTTGGTCGAGCTTTCGCCGCAGGCCGGCGCACTCACCCCTTACGCCGAAGCATCGCTGCGGTATGCACCGGGCGAGGCTGCCGCCTGTGCCCGCGCGTTGGTCGACCCGAGCGCGCCGTGCCCGGCCTCGGTCGACCCCGACGTGCTGGCCCGAGCCCGGACACTCGCCGGCGCGGGTCGGGTGGTCGTGGTCGCGGGTCGGCCCTCACTGGCCGAGGACGGGGTCCTGGTGGCCGAGGCCGTCCAGGTGCTGGCCGGTGCTCTTCCCGACGCCCGCTTCCTTCCCGCGCTCCGTCGGGGCAACGTGAACGGCGCGCTCGACATGGGCCTCGCCCCCGGCCTGCTGCCCGGCCGGGTCGGCCTGGACGCGGGTCGCGACTGGTTCACCGACGGATGGGGTTCGGTGCCCACAGCTCGTGGGCGCGACGCGAGGGGGATCCTGCGCAGTGCCGGCGGCGACGCCGATTCGGGTCCGCGGGTCCGCACGCTGATCGTGCTCGGGGCCGACCCCTTGGGCGACTTCCCCGACCGGCGGTTGGCGGCACGCGCCCTCGACGGCGCCGAGTTCGTGGTCGCGGTCGCCTCGGCTCCCGGGCCGATCACCGACCGGGCCGATGTGGTGCTGCCTGCAGCCGAGGCCCACGAGCGACCCGGCACCACCACCAACCTCGAAGGACGGGTCAGCCGCCTCGGACAGAAGCTCGTCCCCCCGGGACAAGCCTGGCCCGACTGGATGATCGCTGCCGAGCTGGCGGTCCACCTCGAAGCAGACCTCGGGCTCGATTCGGTCGGCGCGGTCTGGGACGAGATCGAACGGCTTGCCCCCGCCTACCGCGGGATCACCCGCGCCGTGCTCGATGCCGCCGATGCGTCCGACGGCGTGATCGCGCCGCTTGCGGCCACCCCGGTGACCATCGGCACCGTGGACCGGCTGCTGGATCCGATCGCGTTTCCGGGTGTCGAGTCGGTCGAGCGTCAGGGGGCTCCACCCCGCGCCGGTCTTGCCGAGCCACCGACGGCCGGCATCGGCGAGGAGCCCGCAGAGTCCGGGGAAGGGGCCGGCCGCCCGGTCCGACCCGCGCCAGTCACCGGTCCGGTGGATCTGGTCCTTCCCAACCTCCCTCCGGTCGACGGCTACTCGGTGCGCCTGGTGGCCTCGCGGTCGCTCTACGACCTCGGTGCTGCGGTGAGTGCAGCTCCAGCCCTCGCCGGCCTGGTCGCACCGTCGCCGCTCCGGGCCAACCCGCACGACCTCGACGACCTCGGGGTGACCCCGGGAGGATCGGTTCGCCTGCGCAGCGCGTCGGCGTCGGTGCTGGCGACGGTCGTTCCCGACCCGTCACTCCCGCGCAAGGTGGTCTCCGCCGACTTCAACCGCCGGCTGCAGGCCGGCACTTCCGTGTCGAACGGGGGGACGGGGGACACCGGGTCGACGGTCGCCGAGCTGATCGACGCCGCCACGCCGGTGGTCGAGATGCGGATGGAGACCCCATGAGCCCGCTCGCATCCGTTGTCCACTCGCTGTTCGCGGCAGGGGATCCCCTCTACATGAACGGGGTCGGCTGGGCGGTCTTCCTCATCGTGATCATCAAGGTGCTGGTCATCTTCGGCTTCCTGATGGTGTCGGTGATGTTGATGATCTGGTTCGAGCGCAAGGTGATCTCGGACATGCAGAGCCGGATCGGACCGAACCGGGCCGGTCCCTTCGGGATCGCCCAGACCATGGCCGACGGGATCAAGCTCTTCTTCAAGGAAGACCTGCTGCCCGAGCAGGCCGACCGGTCGGTGTTCATCCTCGCCCCCTACATCACCATCATCACCGCGTTCCTGTCGTTTGCCATCGTGCCGTTCGGGGGCGTCGTGACCGTTGCCGGGCACACCTTCGAACTGCAGCTCGCCGATCCGCCGATGGGCATCCTGTTCCTGTTGGCGATGTCCGCGATCGGCGTGTACGGCGTGATGCTCGCCGGTTGGTCGTCGGGCTCCAAGTACCCGCTGCTCGGCTCGGTGCGCGCGTCGGCCCAGATGATCTCTTACGAGGCCGCGCTCGGCATGACGGTGGTGACCGTGGTGCTGATCACCGGCTCGCTGAGCACCCGGACGATCGTCGACGCGCAAGCCGGCCACTTGTGGCAGTGGAACGCCATCAGGTTGGGCGTGGTGCCGTTCCTCATCTTCTTCATCGCGGTCATCGCCGAAACCAACCGGCCGCCCTTCGATCTGGTCGAGGCCGACTCCGAGCTGGTCGGCGGGTTCGTGACCGAGTACTCGTCCATCCGCTTCGCCCTGTTCTTCCTCGCCGAGTTCATGAACACCATCACCATGTCCGCCATCACGGTGACCCTGTTCTTCGGCGGGCCGGACGGCCCGGTGCCCCACATCCCCCACCTCTACTGGCTCTGGCCGATTCTCTGGTTCCTCGGCAAGACCCTGGTCTTCCTCTTCGTGTTCGTCTGGCTGCGGGCGGCCCTTCCCCGGTTGCGCTACGACCAGCTCATGGACCTGGGGTGGAAGCGCCTGATCCCGCTGTCGCTCGGCTGGCTGATGATCGTCGCCGGGGCGGTCATCGACGGATGGTGGGGCTTCGGCCTGGGACTCGCCGTCGTCGCTGCAGCGGTCACCCTCACCCGGGCGTTCTCGATCGGCGGGGAACGGGAGGCCACCCGTGCGATCGTCCCGGTGGTCGGCCCTCGCCTCTGGCGGCGCCCCGAAGAACCCACCCCGACCCCGGTCGGAGGAGGTGACGGCTGATGGACACCCCCCGACCGCCGGAGCAGCGGCAGAACTTCCTCGGCGGGTTCAAGCTGACCCTCGAACACCTGGGACGGCCACCGGTCACCCGGCAGTACCCCGAGGAGAAGCGGCCCAAGCAGCCGCGCCAGCACGGCCGTCACGTGCTCAACCGCTACGAAGACGGTATGGAGAAGTGCATCGGCTGCGAGCTGTGCGCGGGGGTCTGCCCGGCAGACTGCATCTACGTGCGCGGGCTGGACAACCCGCCCGATCATCCGGTGTCGCCCGGCGAGCGCTACGGGTACGTCTACGAGATCAACTTCCTGCGTTGCATCCACTGCGACCTGTGTGTCGAGGCCTGTCCCACCGAGGCGATCACCGAGTCGAAGTTGATGGAGTTCTCGTTCACCAACCGCAACGACGCCATCTACACCAAAGAGGAGCTCCTCGTCGACGACGACGGAAAGCCCAAGCGGATGCCGTGGGAGGACTGGCGAGAGGGAGACGACCTGCACACCTCGGGGTGGATGCGGGCGACCTCACCCTCGGGGAGTGCCGAGTTCGAGGGTCGGGTGCAGTGGTCCGGCGAGCTCGGCTTCGGCGTCCGCTACCCAGAGGGTGGGCAGACCGGAGCGCGGGACGACGCAGCCACCGGCAGCAAGCAGCTGCGCGACACCCTCGAGCGCCACCTCCGGCCGAGCGATCTCCCTGCGGCAAAGCGCGGACCACGCGGGGCGATCGGTCGCATGCTCGAGAAGGCTGAGCGATTCGCGCCGGGGGCCGGCAAGAAGCACCGTGAGAAGGTCGACGCCGATTACGCCCGCTCGGTGGCGGACGGCAATGTCGAGACCCATCAGGGCGGGACGGGCGTCGCCTGATGGCAGCTGTGCTTCCTGCGACGTTGAGCGCGATCCTGGCCGTGGCGTCCTCCCACCCGTCGTGGGTGGACGTCGGCACCTTCTCCGTCTCCGCTGCCATCGTGCTCTCGGGCGCGATCGGGGTGGTGGTCGCGCGCAATCCTGTGCACGCAGCACTGATGTTGGTGATGACCCTGTTCGGCGTGGCGGTGCTCTTCGTGCTGCTCCAGGACCCGTTCCTCGCCGCGGTGCAGGTGATCGTCTACGCGGGCGCCATCGTGGTGCTCTTCTTGTTCGTGATCATGTTCCTCGGCGTCGACCGCGAGGAGAACATCGCGTTCGAGCCGCTCCGCGGTCAACGGCCGCTCGCGGTCGGTCTGGTCATCCTCGGCACAACCGCCATCTTCTTGTTGGGCGAGGTCTCCAAATGGACGACCGGCGCGCCGAGCGTGGCCGGGCCGTCCGCTGGGCGGGAGTCGAACGTCTACCTGTTGGGCAAGTCGGTGTATACCACCTATCTCTTCCCCTTCGAGTCGACCGCGGCACTGTTGATCATTGCGGTGGTGGGAGCGGTCGTGCTCGCCCGGCGTCCGCACGAGGCAGGCTCGCCGGCCGGCACCACTGAGCTGAGTCCCCCGGTCGAGCCGACCGCGGCCGTTGACGAGAGCCCAGAGGACGAGGGGGGCGCAGCGAACCAGGTGCAGGAGGAGAGCATGTCGGAAGAGGGCGGGCGCGCATGACCATCAACCCGGACTGGTACCTGTCGCTCAGCGTCGTCGTGTTCGCCATCGGCGCTCTGGGCGTGCTGATCCGCCGGAACGTGCTGATCATGTTCATGTGCGTCGAGCTGATGCTCAACGCCGCCAACTTGGCCTTCGTCACCTTCGCCCGCATGCTCCACGACATCGGCGGTCAGGTGCTGGTGTTCTTCGTGCTGGTGGTCGCCGCTGCCGAGGTGGTGGTCGGGCTGGGGATCGTGGTCGCGATCTTCCGTCGCAGGACGAGCACGACCGCCGACGATCTTCACCTGATGAAGGGCTGACCACGACGATGCTCCACGTGACCTACCTCATCATCTTGCTGCCCCTGATCGGGTTCGTGGTCCAACTGGTCGCCGGACGTCGCCTCGGGGACCCCCTCGCCGGAGTCGTGGCGACCGCGTTCATCGTCGGGTCGTTCGTGATCGCGGTGGGGATGTACATCGACCTCCTCACCATCAACGAGCCGGTGCGGTCGTTCACCCAGGACCTCTGGACCTGGATCCCGGTGGGTCAGCTGCAGGTCAAAGCAGGACTGTTCGTCGACCCGCTGTCGATCACCATGGTCCTGTTCGTGACCGGGGTGAGCTCGCTCATCCACCTGTACTCGATCGGGTACATGAAGGGCGACCCCGACTACCCGAAGTTCTTCCTCTACATGAACCTCTTCGTCGCCTCGATGCTGATCCTGGTGCTCGGCAGCAACCTGTTGGTCACCTTCGTCGGCTGGGAAGGTGTGGGGACCTGTTCCTACTGGCTCGTCTCGTTCTGGTTCACCCGCAACTCGGCGGCCAGCGCCGGCAAGAAGGCCTTCGTCTACAACCGGATCGGCGATGTCGGCTTCCTCTTGGCGATGTTCCTGGTCTTCAGCAAGGTCCATTCGCTCGACTACTCGACGATCTTCTCCCACATCGACTCGATCGGCTCAGGCAACATCACCGCCATCTGTCTTCTCCTGCTGGTCGGGGTGATGGGCAAGTCCGCCCAGATCCCACTGTTCCCCTGGCTGGCCGACGCCATGGAGGGCCCGACCCCGGTGTCCGCACTGATCCACGCCGCGACCATGGTGACCGCGGGCGTCTATCTCCTGTGCCGGATCAATCCACTGCTCCACGCCTCTCCGGACGCCTCGCTGACCGTGGCCTGCATCGGCGCGGCGACGGCGTTCGTCGCGGCCACCATCGCCTGTGCGCAGCAGGACATCAAGAAGGTGCTCGCCTACTCGACGGTCTCCCAGCTCGGGTACATGTTCTTGGCCATCGGCTGCGGGGCGTATGTGGCGGCCATCTTCTTGATGGTGGCCCACGCCTTCTTCAAGGGGCTGCTCTTCCTCGGTGCGGGGTCGACGATCCACGGACTCCACGACGAGCAGGATTTGAAACGGATGGGCAACCTGCGTAAGTACATGCCGATCACCTTCGCGACGTTCGCGGTCGGCTGGCTGGCCATCGCCGGGGTGCCGCCCCTCTCCGGGTTCTGGGCGAAGGGGGATGTGCTGCAGAACGCGTGGGCGGCCCACCCGGGCTTGTGGGTGGTCGGGGTGATCACCGCCGCGCTCACCGCGTACTACATGAGCCGCCTCACCGGACTGGCTTTCTTCGGCACGGATCGCTGGTCCGAGGCGGTGCCGATCGACGCGGACCACGACATGGCGAATGCACATCACGCGGAGGGCGCGATCTCCGAGCCACACGAATCACGGCCGGTCATGACGATCCCGTTGTGGATCCTCGCGTTCTTCGCCGCCACGGCCGGTCTGTTGGCGCTGTCGAACGTCCACTTCTCGCTCTCCAACTTCGTCGATCCGGTGTTCGGGTCCAACCTCTACAGCGACAACCTCGGGAGTGGCGCCGTCTGGACCCTGTCCATCGTCGACGCGGTCATCGCGTTGGGCGGCGTGTTGGTCGGCCTCCGGTTGTGGATGAACACGTCCGAACGACCGAACCTCGAGCGGGCGTTCCTCGAGCACTCGTGGTACATCAACGAGTTCTACGACACGATCCTTGGACGACCCCTCGAGCGGTTGGCCGCGTTCAGTGCCACGGTCATCGACACCGAGGTCATCGACGGGGGCGTCAACGGAGTGGCCACCTTGGTTCGGAAGTCGGGCTCGCTGATCCGACGCGGGGAGACCGGCTATCTCCGCAACTACGTGTTGGGAATCATGTTCGGCACCGTGCTCGTGCTCGCCTTCATGCTGACCCGGTTGTGGTGGAACTGATGCAGACCGGTCACTTCCCGTTTCTCACCGTGCTGGTGTTGGTCCCCGCCGGCGGCGCCGCGGTGGTCGCGCTGATCCCGACCCGGATGGTCTCGAAACACTTCCACGAAGTGCTCGGTGCACTGGTCGCACTGTTCACCCTGGTGCTCGCCGCGGTGATCGCCGGGCAGTTCAAGGTCGGCGACAGCGGTTACCAGCTGGTCTCCGATCATGTCTGGGCCAGCGACCTGGGTATCCACTGGTCGGTCGGCATCGACGGGATCTCGCTGTTCTTGGTCGTGATGACCGCCCTCTTGTTCCCGCTCGCCATGATCGGCGCAAGGGTCACCCGGGATCCCCGAACCTTCGTCGCATGGGTGTTGCTGTTGGAGGCGGCTTGCCTGGGCAGCTTCGTCTCCCTGGACCTCGTGCTCTTCTTCCTCTTCTTCGAGCTCACCCTGGTCCCGTCGTACTTCATCATCGCCGGGTGGGGATACGCCCGCCGTGGTTACGCCGCGATCAAGTTCTTCGTGTACACCTTCACCGGCTCGGCGTTCCTGCTGGTCGGCATCCTCGCGGTCGCCTTCCTCCACCAGTCGCAGACCGGGGTGTTGACCTTCGAGCTTCCCGCACTCGTCCACACCCACCTGTCCGGAACCGAGGGCGTGCTCCTCTTCCTCGCGTTCACCGCAGCCTTCGCGGTGAAGGCTCCGATCTTCCCCTTCCACACCTGGTCGCCCGACGCCTACGCGGAGGCACCGACCGCAGGTGCGGTCCTCCTCGCGGGGGTGATGGCCAAGCTCGGCACCTACGGGATCATCCGATTCGACCTCAATCTCTTCCCCCAGGCAACCCGCACCCTCGCTCCCTGGTTGCTCACCTTGGCGGTGATCGGCATCCTCTACGGCGCATTGGTCGCCTGCGCGCAACGGGACATGAAGCGGCTGCTCGCCTACTCCTCACTCGCCGGGATCGGCTTCATCGTGCTCGGGACCTTCGCCCTCGACAGCCAGGGGCTCACCGGTGGGGTCATCGCGATGGTCAACCACGGGCTGATCATCGCCACCTTGTTCATCGTCATCGGATGGATCTACGAGCGGCGGGGGACCTGGCAGGTGTCGGCGCTCCGGGGTCTCCAGCGCCCGGCACCGGTGATGGCCGGAGTCTTCACGGTCGCCATGTTGGCCTCGATCGGGGTGCCGGGGCTCAACGGCTTCGTCGGCGAGTTTCTGATTCTGATCGGCACCTTCACCGTCCACCGCTGGTGGGCGGTGGTCGCCGCACTCGGAGTCATCGTCGCCGCCGTCTATCTGCTGTGGGCCTACCAGCAGGTCTTCCACGGTGAGCCGGAGCCGACCGATGCCAAGACCCGGGACATCGGATGGGGCGAGCGGTTGGTGATCGCACCCCTGATCATCCTCATCGTCCTCCTCGGGGTGTTCCCGAAGCCGGTGCTCGACCGGATCACCCCGTCGGTGGACCGGCTCATCGTCCACGTCGACCAGTCGACCCACACCCCGGTGCCCAACGGTCTCGACACCGGGTCGTCGCCTTCGGCTGCCGGGGCCAAGGGAGGGGGTGGCACACCGTGATCCCCCTGACCTCGGTGGTGACCGGCTCGGGTGCGAGCGCGATCCACACGCCGCACATCGACTACCTGAGCATCCTGCCGATGCTCATCATGATGGGTGGCGCGATCGCTTTGATGGCGGTCTCCTCCTTGTTCCGCAAGATCCTCGGCGTGGGAGCGGGAACGCTCACCGCCGTGGTCGCGTCGCTCGCGGCACTGGTTGCCGCGTTGTTCCAGTGGGACCACGTGAGCACCCACGGCCCCTCGGTGACCATCGCCGGGGCCATCGCCTATGACGGTTTCGCCGTCTTCGTGCAGATCGCGGTGGCCATCGGGATGTTGCTCACCGCGCTGGTCGGCGACGGCTACCTGCGCAGGGAAGGCGTCGAGGGTCCCGAGTTCCAGGTCCTGGCCATGCTGTCCGCCTCGGGCGCAATGATGATGGGCGCGGCCAACGATCTGATCGTGGTCTTCCTCGGGCTCGAGATCATGTCGATCGCGCTCTATGTGCTCGCGGCCTCGAACCACAAGCGGGCCGAGTCGGGGGAGGCGGCCCTCAAGTACTTCGTGCTCGGCGCGTTCTCGTCTGCGGTGTTCGTCTACGGCATCGCCCTCATCTACGGCGCGACCGGGACGACCAATCTGCCCCAGATCGCCGACTATCTGGCGAAGAACGTCGTCGTGTCCAACGGAGTCCTCCTCGGTGGCCTTGCCCTCTTGTTGGTCGGATTCGGGTTCAAGATTGCCGCGGTGCCATTCCACATGTGGTCGCCCGACGTCTACCAGGGGTCACCGTCTCCCGTCACCGGATTCATGGCTGCGGTGGTCAAGATCGGCGCGTTTGCCGCGCTCCTGCGGGTCTTCGTGTCGTCGCTCGGGGTCGTTCGCACCGACTGGCAGCCGGTCATCTGGGGGCTGGCGATCCTCAGTCTGGTGCTCGGGGCCATCCTTGCGCTCGTGCAACGCGACGTGAAGCGAATGATGGCGTACTCGTCGATCAACCACGCCGGCTTCATCCTGCTCGGGGTCGGTGCGGCCACCACCCGCGGGGTCTCCTCCTCGCTCTACTACGTCTTCACCTACCTGTTCTTGACCATCGGCTCGTTCGCGGTGATCACGGTGATGGCCCGGGACGGCGACACCGGTCACCAGATCACCGACTACCGCGGTCTGGCAAAACGCCAGCCGCTGCTCGCCCTCTGCTTTGCCGTGCTGCTGCTCGGACAGGCGGGTGTCCCGTTCACGACCGGTTTTCTCGCCAAGTTCGGAGTGGTGGGGGCTGCAGTCGGCGTCCACGCCTACACGGTGGCCGCGGTGGCCATGGCGTCTGCGGCGATCGCCGCGTTCTTCTACCTGCGGGTCGCGGTGACCATGTACTCGCCGGTCGGATTGGTCGCCGACCCTGGGCCGGCCGATGGTGCCGAGCTGGTGGGTGAGGCGGATGGTGACGCCGGTCCGGCTGATGATCCTGCCGGCGGCCAGGTGGGCGATGGGCCAGCAGTGGGGGCGTTCGCCGAGCCCTCGAGCCTGCAGATCCTGACCGACGACCCACCCGAGCCGTCGGTGGCAGCGCGCGGACTCGTCTCGGTGCCGTGGATGACCTCGTTGGTGATCGGTCTCACGGTCGGTTTCACCGTGGTCTTCGGGATCGTGCCCGCACCCATCCTTGACTTCGCCCATCAGGCAACCTTGCTCTTCACCTGAGCGGCACCTGAGCAGCCGGTCCCAGCTCCTTCTGGCGTCCCCGGGTACTGTCGAAACAGGGGAAAGGACTGGGATCCGCGAAGGAGGAGCCGCCGATGGCCAGATACGACGGGCGCCCGGAGCAAGGCGGCCCTGCGCACAAGCCGCAACCCAGGGAAATAGCGAGGATCGTGGGTGCGGTGGTCGGGCTGGTCGTGCTGATCGCCTTCATCCTGGACAACAGCCAGACCGTCCGGGTCGGCTTCGTGATCTTCCACTCGAACGTGAGCCTGATCTGGGCCTTGTTGATCGCCGCCATCCTCGGCGCCTTGGTCGACCGTCTGGTGATCCTGGTGAGACGACACCGCAAGGCTGGTCCGCCCAAGGACTGAGCACCGTTGTCCGAGCCGAGGTGTGGGCAACCGGGGCCGGGGGTGGAATGATGAGTGCATGCCCCTGCACAAACGCGTTTCCATCCGCGAAGAACTGCTCGACTCGGTCTACGCCGGCAAGGATCTCCGGACCTGCCTGCCGTCCCATGCCTTCCCCGCCAACGAGATGCGCCCCGAGGATGCGTTCCAGTGCATCTCCGACGAGCTTCTCCTCGATGGCAACGCTCGGCAGAACCTCGCCACGTTCTGCCAGACCTGGGAGGAGGACCAGGTCCACCGGTTGATGGATCTCTCGATCAACAAGAACATGATCGACAAGGACGAGTATCCGCAGACTGCGGAGATCGAGCGGCGGTGCGTCTCGATGCTCGCCAATCTGTGGAACGCTCCCGAAGGTGTTGCGCCGGTGGGGTGTTCGGCCATCGGCTCGTCGGAAGCGTGCATGCTCGGGGGGATGGCCGCGAAGTGGCGTTGGCGGGCGAAGCGCGAGGCGGCGGGCAAGCCGACCGACAAGCCCAACATGGTCTGCGGGCCGGTGCAGGTGGTCTGGCACAAGTTCGCCAAGTACTGGGACATCGAGATGCGGGAGGTCCCGATGGCACCGGGCAAGTACTGCATGGACGTCGAGCAGATGCTCGCCCGGGTGGACGAGAACACCATCATGGTCGTCCCGACCTTCGGCGTCACCTACACCGGGGCCTACGAACCGGTCCTCGAGCTGTCCGCCGCACTCGACCGGCTGGCCGCGGACACCGGACTCGACGTGGACATCCACGTGGACGGGGCGAGTGGCGCGTTTCTGGCTCCGTTCTGCGCACCGGACGTCGTCTGGGACTTCCGGATCCCGCGGGTCAAGTCGATCAGCACGTCGGGTCACAAGTTCGGGCTGGCCCCGCTCGGGGTCGGTTGGGTGCTGTGGCGGGACAAGGATGACCTGCCGGACGACCTGATCTTCCACGTCTCCTACCTGGGCGGCGACATGCCGGTGTTCCAGATCAACTTCTCGCGCCCGGCCGGCCAGATCGTTGCCCAGTACTACAACTTCGTCCGACTCGGCTCGAAGGGTTATCAGGACGTGCACGACGCGTGTTACGACACCGGCAAGTTCCTGGCGGAACAGATCGTGAAGCTCGGTCCGTTCGAACTGCTCTGCGACTCCAACCCCTTGACCGGGATCCCGTCGGTCGCCTGGCGGATCAAGGAGGGGGTGGACCCCGGCTACACCCTCTACGACCTGGCCGACCGTCTACGGGTCCAGGGTTGGCAGGTTCCCGCCTATCCGTTGACCGGTTCGGTTTCCGATATCGCGGTCCAGCGCATTCTCGTCCGCCAGGGGGTGAGTCGCGACCTGGCGGTGCTGTTGCTCGACGACATCACCTCGTGCATCGAGCACTTCTCCAACCATCCGATCAGCGTCGGCATGACCCAGGAGGAGTCGGGCGGGTTCAGCCACCTGTAGACGGCACGGCCTGCGAGCCGGCGCCACCGGTCAGCGCTCGTCGCTCCACCCGAGATCACGGAAGAGCGCCCTGGTGAGGTGGCCCATCTGGTCGAGCGGAAGATCCTCGGGGAGGAACCAGCCGACCTCGGAGGTCTCGTCGCCGTCCGGACGGGGAACGCCGCCGCGCACCGTGGCGTCGAAGACGGTCACCACGTAGGCGGACAGGTCGCCGTTCGGATAGGTCACCCGGTAGTCGGGTCCTCCGAAGACGCCGAGGATGTCGCCCAGCTCGACCGAGACGCCCGCTTCCTCCTCCGCCTCTCGGCACGCTCCGTCGCGTGGGTCCTCGTCCGGTTCGACAGCACCGCCGATCGTGGCCCAGTTGCCGGTGTCGACCAGCCGGACGAGAAGCACTCGCCCCGCGTCGTCTCGGGGGAGGACTGACGTCGAAGGGAGCAGGAGCAGGTCGTGGCCGACCCTCTCCCGAAGATGTCGCACGTGAGGTGAGATCACCGCGCCAAAGTAGCCGGAGCCGGCGTTTCCAATTCCGATATCTCGGGGGTAGCGTCGAGGGGCGGCGGGGCGGACCGGTCGCACCCAAGGTGACGGAGTGGCGGGAAGGGGGAACGATGCCCGACATTGTCGGCGCGGTGGTTGGCGTCGGATTTCTCGTGCTTTGGATCTACTGCATCTACGACGTGATCACCACCGGTGAAGCGCTCGTCCAGCATCTGCCGAAGGCGGTCTGGATCATCATCGTCGTCCTTCTTCCCGACCTCGGGTCGTTGCTCTGGCTGGGACTGGGGCGGCCACGCGTATGGGCTCGTCGCGCCAACGACCCGAACTATCGAGCTTCCCGCCAGCGAGACCTCCACTCAGCTGCAAGCAACCCAGAGTTCGAGGGGATGAACCCGATCGTGCGCTACCGCGAGGAGCAGGCGCGGCTTCGTCTCCGCGAAGAACAACTCAATCGTCGCGAGGAAGAGCTGCGACGTCGGGAGGCGGGCGAGAGCCCGACGTAGAACGACCTTCAGTCGACGGTTGTGACGCGGGCGAAGACCAGCGTGGTGATCTGATCGGTGGAGGTGTCGATGAGTTCGACCTGGACCGCCGCGTCGAGCCCACTCCCAAGCAGCCTGCTGCGGGTGACCACCGGACCTGCCTCGGTCCTGCGCAGGTAGCGGAGGTCGAGATCGGTGACCACGACCGGAGACTCGAAGCGAGTCGCCATCAGATCCTCGGTCGCTGCTTCTGCGACCAGCGCGACCATCGCTCCCTGGAGGGTCCCGGCAGGGTTGAGGATGTCCGCGGTGATCTCGACCTGGACGATCCCTTCGGCGGCGTCGATCACTTCGATCCCCGCCTCGTCCCTGAGGGGCTTGGTGAGCGGAAGCGGGTTCCGGAAGAACACCGGAACCTGTCCGAGGGGCACGTTGGGTTTTGGTGGGTCGTTGGGTTTGCGGGGGGTCTTGGTGAAGCCGATCGCGCCGGTGGCGATCGGCGATCCGTCCTCGGTCGTGAGCTCGACGACCGAGGTGGCCGAGCGTCGACCCTGCCGCACGATCGTGCTCTTTGCCTCGATCCGCTCAGGAGCGGGGACGGGTCGCATTCGAACGGACATGTCCGAGGTGAGCGTCCACATCGTCGGGTCCTGGTCGAGCGGGATTCCCGCCGCCACGTCGACGACGAACGCCAGGACACTTGCTCGCGTGACGCCGTGGTGGAGCGCCTCGGCCTGTCGCGTGAGGTGGAGGATCAGGTCACCCTCTTCGAAGCTGGCGGTCGTCCCGAGCCGGCTCGGGACCGACATCCCCCGGCTCGAAACGTCGGTCATCTGGTTCTCCGAGTCGGCATGAGCCTCAGATGCTAACGGCCGGCCGACCACAGGTCCGCCCTAGATTGTCGGCATGGACCTCGCTCGAGCGCTCTCCTTTGCTTCGGACCGGCGAAACGCCCTCCTCACGACCTTGCGAAAGGACGGCAGACCGCAACAGTCAGTCGTCTTCTATCTCCTCGACGCGGACAGGTTCACCATGTCGCTGACCGCCGACAGGGCCAAAACGAAGAACCTGCGTCGTGATCCCCGAGCGGCACTGTTCGTGCCGAGCGACAACGTGTACGTGTGGGCGGGTTTCGACGGGGAGGTAGACCTCAGCGAGGTTGCGGACGCTCCCGACGATCCGGTCGTCGACAGACTGGTCGACTACTACCGACGTGCGAACGGAGAGCACGAGGACTGGGCGGCCTACCGGCAGTCGATGGTCGACGACCGGCGGCTCGTTGCAACCTTCACGGCGACTTCGGCGACGGGGATCCTTCCCGCCAGTCCACCGTGAGGGGACGAGCCACGAGCAGTCGTGGTCGCCCGACCGCAGCCGGCCTGTCGGTGGTCCACTCCGCAGGCGGTCCCATGGTCAAACCGGCCAGCCCTCGCAGTGACCGGTCGTAGGTCGACCGGATCCACGCGAACCTTCTCCAGCACGTCTCTCGATCTGCGTCCGCAGCCTCGGGGACGAACGAGCTGATCCGATCGACGGCGTCGAAGTACTCGGTTCGGAGGACCGACTGGGGCGGCGGTTCTTCCGAGGCGCGGTCGAGGAGGTCGTAGAGGGATCGGGGCGGATCGATCGGGAGCCCGCAGGACCGGGCGATCCTCGCCAGGCCCTGCACCCCTTGGACGAGGACCAGTATCGGACCGCGGGTCGTTTCGGCCGGGTGTTCATGGTGCCTGAAGTCCGAGACGGACACCAGCAGGGCCGCCGCGTCCAGCACCGTCCCCACCGATGCGACCCATGACTGAGCGGCAGAGGATTCGGGGAAGTAACAAAGGGCCGGAAACGCGGAGTGGGTCTGGTCGAGCTCGAGCAGCCAATTCGCTGCCGACTTCCACAGCTCGAGGCTGTCCAGGGCGTCGACGCGGTTGAGGTTCGCCAGAAGATCGACTGGAGAGGGCGGTGTCCCGGCAAACGGGCGCAAGACGATCACGCCCTTCTCCCGCTGGTGGTGCGCCGAGTAGATGGTGGGGAGATAGCTGATCAGTAGGGCAACCAGACCGAGCCCGATGATCGCCTCGACGAAGGCCAACCAGATCCGGGCGGCACCCTCGGGTCTGGAGAACCCGAGGGTGGTCAGCGAGGACCCACTGACCTCGAAAGCGTCTTGGAAGCTGCCGGTCCCGATCCCCCAGTAGATGAAGGTGAACCCGATGGCAACCGAGACCATCCACACCAGGGGGAGGCTGGTGAGCGAGATCGGCGCATAGAGGGCTCGGAGGTTTGCTTGCCGTTCTTTCGATCGCCATCGATGAATCAGCAAGCGGTCGGCAACCGCGAAGACGAACCGGGTGATCCGGGTGAATCCGTCCCTGGGGAGCACGACGGTCTCGAGGGCCGAGATGAGCACCGCGCCGATGAGTGCGATCCCGAACACGACCGAGACGGTCCGGCCGATGATCATGGTCCGGACCCTGCTGCGGACGCCGGCGCCGGGCCTGCGGCGGGGGTTCGCTTCCGCTTCAGGTTCTTCAGGTCGGCGGGGGTAGCGGGAAGCCATGCGCTCGCGGCATACGCGACCACCACGGCCACGATCACGACCGGGAGGACCTCGATCCCGTCGCTGAGCAACAGGAGGGTGGGCAGCATCGTCGAGGTCAAGGGGAGCTTGAGCATCACGGTGGCCATGGCGCCGATGCCCATTGCGATCCCGGGGATGAGCGACATCCCGGGAAGATGCGACGCAGCGATACCTGCGGCAGCACCGATGAACATCGCCGGAAAGACCGGACCACCTCTGAAGCCGGAGAGGGACAGGCCGTAGGCGACCGCCTTGCAGACGACCAGGAGCAAGAGGGCCCCCACACTCCAGCCGGCCGCATGCTGGACCAACCCGGGGAGCGCGGACTGCCCGGAGAACAGGACCCACGAGAAGCTGTGACCGGTGCTCTGTGCGAAGCCGATCGCCAGACCGGCGACCGCGAGTCCGAGGAGCGGAGTGAGCACCAGCCTCCGAGGCGGGATCAGAGGGAGGATCGCGAGCCCGATCATCTTGATGCAGGTTCCGAGCACCGAGGCGACCAATCCGAAGACGATCGCCCACAGGAAGAGCGCGATCGTCAGGTGATGAAACGGAGGGAGCCCGGTGAGGGAGAGTGAGAAGGTCCCGAAGCCGGTCAGGGAATCCAGACCGACGAAGATCAACGTCCCGATGCCGGCGGCGAGCAGTCCCGGGACGAGGAGCAGGCCGAGGACAGGCCCGCCGATGCCCGCGGCCTCCATCAAGAGGAACGCTCCGAGGAGTGGGGAGCCGAAGAGTGTGCTGATCGCAGCGAAGCTCCCGGCCGATGCCATCACGAGTGTCGCAGTCGGAGGGGCGTCGCGGGCGGCGAGTTGCACGGCGAGGGCCCCGAGTCCGCCACCGATGGCGATGAGCGGCGCCTCCGGTCCGAGGACGACGCCGAGGGAAAGTGTGGCCAACGCTGCAATCACCACTCCCGGAAGGTCCTCCACAGCCAGCGGTGGTCCGCCCGACGTGAAACCTTCGGCCGGGATATGCCCTGCGGTCCCCGGGAGGTAGACGATGGTGGCACCGACCAGCACGCCGGCCACTGCCAACAGCGGCAGCGGCCACCAGGCCGGTGTCCCCGAGAATCCGATTCCCTCGGGCAACGAGGTGAAGGCCCACGTCTGGAGGAGGGCGACCAGCTTCAGAAAGCCGTAGGCGACGGCCGACACCGGCACGCCGATCGCCGCAGCCAGCACGAGGAGACGGAGGTAGGCCGTCGACCGGAGCATGGCCATCGGGTCCGCAGCAGCCGCTGACGGGTCGCCAGCTGCCGACTGGTCCGGTTGCGGCGACGGTTCTTCAGCCACGGTGCTCTTCACCCACGGTGCGCCGTGGTTGCTCGGGTTGTGAGGCGATGACGTCCACGCCCTCCCTCTTCCGTTCGAGTGCCTGGCAGACGACACGATGACACTAGGTGGTCATCGAGCCCCCATGGCGGGATCGGAGCCCGACCCGGTCAGCAGGTGTTCGACCCAAGTGCCCGCTGTTCTGTAAAGATCGGAAGTGTGAGGCTTCGCCTGGGGATCGTGATGTGGCTTCTTTCGTGGTTCCCCTATGCAGTGATCTTCGGCCTGTCCGGCCCCTGGGTTCCCGTTGCATGGACCGCCGAAATACTCCTCGGGATCACCGGCCTCGCCCTCGCCGGTACCGAGTTTGCGAAGGCGATCAAAGGAAGAGGATGGAAGGGCGCTGTCGCCACCGTTTGGGCGTCGCTGATACACGGTTCAAACGTTGAATCCGAATCGAACGATGAAGCAGAAACAAGTCTTGGCCCAGCAACAAGTGTTGACCCAGCAACAACTGTTGAGGCCGAAACAAGTGTTGAGGCCGCCGACTAGGGCCTGCCGGAGGCGTGGTGCACCCAGGATGGCGCCACCGGCTTGCCATCAGATGTAGGGTGCACTCGTTGTCAGAGAGAAGGAGTGGGGATGCTCGCCTATAACTATCCATTGCTGGACGTCTTCTGGACGATGTTGGAGTTCTTCCTCTTCTTCCTCTGGATCTGGCTTCTCATCATGGTGTTCGCCGACATCTTCCGTAGTCACGACATCGGTGGTTTCGCCAAGGCGCTGTGGGTGATCTTCGTCGTCATCCTCCCCTTCCTCGGAGTGTTCATCTATCTCATCGCTCGGGGTGGCAGCATGCACGAGCGTGCCGAGGCGATGGCGGCTGAGCAGCAGAAGCAGTTCGATGCGTACGTCAAGCAAGCAGCCGGATCATCGGGGTCGAGCAGCGCCGACGAGCTTGCCAAGCTGGCTGACCTCAAGTCCAAGGGCACGATCACCGAAGCGGAGTTCGAGGCACAGAAAGCGAAGATCCTCGGCTGATCGACGGAGCGGTTGTGCAAGACACGTGTGAGGAGTGATGCGCACGGAAGCGGCAATGGTGGAAGGCTCCCCGCCGCAGCGGCGGCGCTGGAAGACCGTCGTCTCCTGGGTGTTGATCGTCCTGGCATGCCTGCTGGCCGTTCTGTCGGTGGTGGTGGTCTTCGTGCGTAACGAGGCGCTCAACACCGACACCTACGTGAGCACGGTCACTCCGTTGGCATCGAACCCCGCCATCCAGGCGGCGGTGGCCAAGCGGGTGACCGACGGGCTGGTCGCGAAGGCTGATCTGCAGTCCAGGGTGGAGCAGGCCCTCCCCCGTCGCGGGAAATTTCTGACCGGCCCGATCACCGATGAGGTGGTGGGCGCGACCAACCGGATCGTCCTCCGCCTGGTCCAATCTGAGAAGTTCCAGCGGCTCTGGGTCGCCGTCAACCTGCGAGCTCACAAACAAGTGGTCGCGCTCCTGACCGGCTCGTCAGAAGGCGCCCTCCAGGCGAAGAACGGGGCGGTGACGCTCGATCTCTCGAAGGTCGTGGCCAACGCGAAGAAGACCCTCGACGAAAAGGGCATCACCGTCTTCGACAAGGTGCACGACACCAAAGGACCAGAGCTCACGCTCTTCCAGTCCGAGGGGATCACCAAGCTGCAGGGCCTCACCCGGTTGCTCAACCGGGTCTACCTCCTCCTGCCCATCCTGACGCTGCTGGCCTTCGCCGGGGCGATCGCACTCAGCTCCAAGCGCCGCCGCGCGCTCGTGCGGTCGGCGGTAGGCCTCGCGATCTCGATGGGGTTGGTGCTGGTCATCGTGTCGCTGCTTCGGCAGAACTACCTGTCGTCGCTCGACCCGTCCCAGTCGAAGGCGGCAGCGGCCGCGGTGATCGACACGGTCAGCGCCTCCCTGCTCGACACGGTCCGCACCGTCTTGGTGGTGGCAGCGCTGATCGCCATCATCGGGGTAGCGGTCGGAAGTCGTCCGTTCAGGAACTGGTTGAGGAGCAGGCGCCTTCCGACCTGGGCGACCAGCGGGGTGGTGCCCGACTTCGTCGCAGCGCATCGCAAGGGTCTCCAGTGGGGGGTGCTCGCGATCGGACTGCTGGTGTTGGTGTTGTGGAACGAGCCAACTGCGAGAGTCGCATTCGTCGTCATTCTCATCGCGCTTGTCCTCGTCGGACTGATCGGCCTACTCGGTGGACGGAGGTCGTCCTCGGGAGACGGTCCCAGGTGGAGCCCGCGGGGTCGCGGGGATGGTCCCGACCGCGGACCTGACGCCGGTCCGAGCCTCGCCGATGGAGCAACCGCGGTCGGCGGCGGGGAGGCGGAGGAGCAACCGGTGGCAGCGCTCGGTCCCGGAGGAGACGAAGGGGACTGACCGGCGCGCCGGGTCTCGGGGGGTGCCGGGCGTAGGATGCGGGCACCGGCCTGGATCTGCCAGCACCCGGTGGACGGACGGGAGCGCACGTGAGCTTGGACGGCAAAGTGGCCATCGTCACCGGCGGGAACACCGGAATCGGAAAGGCGGTCGTGCTCGGGTTGGCCGCCGAGCGGGCCTCGATCGTCATCGACTACGTGTCCCAACCCGACGCGACCGAGGAACTCGAACGCCAGGTGCGCGCACTCGGAGACGAGAACGTCATCGCGGTCAACGCTGACGTCTCGAAGATCGACGAGATCCAGAAGTTGATCGACGCGGCGGTGGGCAAATTCGGCAGGTTGGACATCATGGTCAACAACGCGGGCATCGAGACGAGGACGTCGATACTCGACACCACCGAAGAGGAGTACGAACGTGTCCTCGCGATCAACCTGAAGAGTGCCTTCTTCGCCACCCAGCTGGCTGCCAAGCAGATGATCGCTCAGGGAGACGGTGGACGGATCATCAACATGACCTCGGTGCACGAGGACTGGCCGATGCCGGGCAACACCCCCTACTGCCTCTCCAAGGGCGGCATGCGCATGCTCACCCGCACCGCCGGCGTCGAGTTGGCGCCCCACAACGTGCTGGTGGTCGGGGTCGGGCCGGGTGCGGTCGAGACGCCGATCAACGCGGGCACCATGAGCGACCCCGCCGCGCTCAGCAAGCTCGACGCAGCCATCCCCCTCGGAAGGATGGCCAAGCCGCAGGAGATCGCCGACATGGTGACCTTCCTCGCCGGCAACCGCGCCACGTACCTGACGGCGACGACCATCTTCGCCGACGGCGGGATCATGCAGAGCAGTCCTGGCCTCTGATCGAACGGGTCGGACCGGCGAGCTGCCGCCGGCCGGCGATCAGGGTACCGGCGTGGGGAGCGAGTCCTGGCGGACGTCCTCGTCGGACTGTTCTGCCAACGAGGCGATGATCGACTCCTCGGTCTCACGCTGTGCGGCAAGCATCCGCCGCTCGGCCCCCGCTGCCAGCAGCTTTCCGAGGACCGGGATCTCCCAGACCGACTCCGCCCGCAAGATGGCCATGATGACCGGCATCAGATGCTCGGCGGTGTCGAACACGACGTAGCGGGGGAGCCACTCCGGTTCGTACTTGGCGTTGAAGCGCCACAACGACTCGATCTGGGCGAAGTTCGACAGTCGCTTGAGCAGCCATCGCTCCGCCCGTTGCATGGTGCCGTCACCCTTGTCACCCGAGAGGGTCGATCGCATGGTTGCGAAGTTGAGGCTCAGTCCCTCGTAGCCGCCTTCACGGAGGTGCTCGATCGTCGAACACAGCGCGAAGTCGAGCAGGCCGTTGGGATGCTCGCCGGGGTCGCGGCGCATGAGATCGAGCGAGTAGCCGTGGATCCCGGTCGCGGGGACGAACTGGCACATCGCTGCGGGCTTGCCGTCGGGCCCACGCACCACGGTGAGCAGCAGGCCCGCGTCGCGCGGGTCGAAGACCCGGCCGAGCATCATCGAGAATCCCCGTTCGTGCTCGCCCTGTCGACTCAGGCTCATCAGCGCGCTCAACTCGTCGGAGAGCGCCCCATCGAGATGGGCCGGGTCGTGGAAGGAGGCCGTGTAGCCGTACTTGGCGATCCGGTTGTGGGCCTGACGAAGGCCCTTCATCTTGCCGCCCGACAGGCTGAACGACTGCACCGACACCAGGGCTTCGTCACCGAGGTAGACGTGGTGCATCCCCGAGTCGCGGTAGACGGAGAGCCATTCCTCACCGGCTCCCATCACCGAGGGCACCCAGCCGTGGCTGTCGGCGAACCTGCGGAATGCGCCCCAGACCTGTTCTCGTTCGTTTCGGGGCCCGATCGGATCGGGGGAGATGAGGCACACCCCGCCGTAGACCGCGTAGGCGACCAGGCTGTCGCGGTGGAAGAACCACTTCTTGTCTGAGCGGAGGGCGAAGTAGTCGAGCGTCGAGACTCCGTGTCTGCGGACGATGTCCCGAGCGCGGAGCTCGGCGGCGCGCCCGGAACTCAACCTGCGGTCGACCACCGGTCGGGTGAGCAGGAACAGGGTCACCGCGACCACGGTCAGCCCGATGGCCAGCAACGAGGGCGCGATGAATCGATCGGCGCGATGGGGGAGCGGCACGGTCTGGATGCCGACCAGCCGTTCGGTCACCGCCCACCACCCCCTCCAGAACGGGATCTGGGTGTGGTGCCGGTCGCCGACGTGGGTGAACAACTCGATCGTTCCGGTGGTGACAAGAGTGATGCCGAACACCGCGATGCTGAGGGTGATCAAGGCCGATCGGAGCGAAGCCTGATCAGAGGCGGCACGGAACTCTCGCCGGTTGACCACCAGAAGCGCCAGAACGGCGACTGCGAAGAGCGACTCCTCGAAATCCGCTCCGGCGATGAGGTGCAAGACGATGGTCCCCGACAACAGCGCGACCGCGACACCCCAGGTGCGCCGTTGGCCACGCAGGATGCCACGGCCGAGCGCGACCAGTGCGAGACCGGCGATCGCAAGCAGCGCTCCCGCCGCCACGCTCGCCCGCAGCGGAAGGAATTCGAGGACGAGATGAAGCCGGCCGCGCAGTGGCGGGGTGACCGCGTCCAGGAGGTCGACGATCCCCGCCAGGAGGATTGCGGCCGCCGACCACCGTCGCACCCGGCGGGTCCTCCGGTGTGCTTGACGAAGGTCGGGAGCGGGAGGCCACGAGTCGCCCACCGGGTAGGAGGCGACCAGCGCGGGGTGGAGGGCCCGTGACTCGTTGGGGGTACCGACGATCCGCTCGAGCACGCTGGGCGAGCGGAGATCGTTGCTCGCCAAGAGCAGCCGGGCGTGGAGCTCGGCGCCGGTCTCGAGCTCGACCCAACTCACCTGCTGGGCGGGCAGGAAGACCGGAGGGAGCCCGAGCGCGGCCCGGTGCTCGTCCACCACCTCGGCGGTCGCTCCCACGTTGGCGTAGAAGCCGACCCCGAGGTGGGTGAGCTCCGGCTGGTAGGTGGCAGCCGTCACCAGCCCTGCGTAGCCGCACCCGACCAGGTTCCGTCCCGCGTCGCGTGCCGCGTCGTTTGCGGCGGCGAGCGCCTGGACCTCTTGCACGCTGCCTCCGCCGAGGACCGACCACAGCCGGCGGCTCAACAGCCCGAGGACGAGTGCCAGCACCCCGAACCCGACCGCCGACACCGCGAGCGCGACGACGATCTGATCACCGAGGTCCGCCTGATGGGCGTGGAGGACGGCCCGGGCCGGCAGTCCCGACCCGAGGTGACCCATCACCCAAGGGGTGATCGCCAACCGCAACAGGGCGGCCACCACGAAGGGCACGATGAGCCACCAGGCGTATCGGCCGAGCCGGCGGTACAACGTTCGGGAGACCACGAAGCGCGAGATCGCTGTCGGATCGTTGAGCCGGTCGACGCCGGCGAGCCATGGTGCATCGAGATCCGAGCGGGCGGCGCGACCGAGCTCGATCTCGGACCCGCTACTTTGCGGCGCATAGGCGTGCTCCCCGGGCTCGACTCGGACGACTCGGGTGCCGACTGCGGTCTGCAGATGAAGGTCGACCGGGCCGGTCTGCTCGACACCTCTCGCGACGAGCGTCTCGAGGACCGCCGGGTCGCTCCCGAAGCCCGGCTCGTGGCTTCCGGCCTGGCGGAGGACGCGTCGCTCGTCGCCCTCGACGAACCGGGCCAGCGCGCCAGCCAAGGCCGGATGAGCTTCGAGTGACCGCCGCGCCTCGGCGAGCGGGGATTCCGTCTCGGTGAGATCGAAGAGATTGCCTGCGATGATCAGCATGCCCGGCCCATCCCAGGTGTCCAGCGCGCGGGCGAGCTCTGCGGTGACCGCCAGCGTGGTCGGCGTGGGCTCCGGGGTGAGCAGCAGATCGCTCACCACCACCACCCGGCGACCCAACGGAACGTCGACGCGGGTCACGTCCGGTTCCGTCGACGGGACAGACAGCAAGGCGTCACCGCCCGAGTCCGCCCCTCGACCGTGGAGGCCTGCCTCCTCCGACCGCTCCGTATGGGTGACCACGACCCCTCCATCGTAGAGCCCGGCCGGAACTAAGCTGCGTCAGCTCTGCGAAATCAGCACGGTGAGGAGTGGGGAGCGATGCCTGAGGAGCCGGATCGGCCCATGCACGGAGGAGCGGTGGGCCGCGATTCCCCTGCTGAGGCCACCATCGAGGACTGGCTGAGCGAGGATCGCGAATTCCCCCCGTCCGACGAATTCCGTGCGCAGGCAGTGATTTCCGACCCGGGTGTCTACGCGCTGGCTGAAGCCGACTGGCAGGGGTTCTGGGCCGAGCAGGCGGGTGCGCTCGACTGGTTCCGGCCCTGGGACACCGTGCTCGAGTGGGACGCGCCGTTCGCTCGGTGGTTCGACGGTGGAACGCTCAACGTCTCGTACAACTGTCTCGACCGGCACGTCGCCGCCGGTCGCGGGGACAAGGTCGCCTTCCACTGGGAAGGCGAACCGGGTGACACCCGCACGATCACCTACGAACAGATGTTGGTCGAGGTGTCGAGGTTCGCCAACGTGCTGCGCGGACTCGGCGTGGGGCGCGGCGATCGCGTGGCCATCTACATGCCGATGATCCCCGAACTGCCCGTGGCGATGCTTGCGTGCACGCGCGATCGGAGCGGTTCACTCGGTGGTGTTCGGAGGATTCTCCTCCGACGCGTTGCGCGACAGGATCCTCGATGCGCAGGCCCGGGTGGTGATCACCGCCGACGGTGGCTGGCGTCGGGGGTCACCGGTCGCGCTCAAGCACAACGTCGACACGGCAGCGAGCGAGTCATCGTGCGTCGAGCATGTGGTGGTGGTCCGTCGGATCGGTGCAGACGTGGCTGAATCGGAACAGGTGCCGATGACTGCCGGCCGCGACCATTGGTGGCACGAGCTCGAGAGCGGGGACGACGCTTCCGCCGGCGGACGTCCATCCGACCGGTGCGATCCGGAGCCGATGGGGGCCGAGGACCTGTTGTTCATCCTCTACACCTCCGGCACGACGGCCGCCCCCAAGGGGATCATGCACACCACCGGCGGCTACCTCACCCAGGTCGCCTTCACCCACCGGTCGGTCTTCGATCTCCATCCGGAGACCGACGTCTACTGGTGTGCCGCGGACATCGGATGGGTGACCGGCCACAGCTACATCGTCTATGGCCCGCTCGCCAACGGCGTCACCTCGGTCATGTACGAGGGGACTCCCGACTTTCCCGACCGGGACCGCTGGTGGTCGATCGTCCAGCGGTATGGAGTGACCATCCTCTACACCGCCCCGACCGCGATCCGCACCTTTATGAAGTGGGGCACCGAGTTCCCCGCACGTCACGATCTGTCCTCGCTGCGCGTTCTCGGATCGGTCGGGGAGCCGATCAATCCCGAGGCGTGGATGTGGTACCGGACTCACATCGGCGGCGAGCGTTGTCCGGTGGTCGACACCTGGTGGCAGACCGAGACCGGGGGGATCATGATCGCTCCCTTGCCGGGAATCACCACCACCAAGCCCGGGTCGGCGACGGTTCCTCTTCCGGGCATCTCGGCCGAGCTGGTCGACGAGGCCGGGCAGGTGGTCGAGCGGGGAGGCGGCTACCTCACCCTCACCCGGCCCTGGCCGTCCATGCTCCGCGGCATCTACGGCGACCCGGCCCGCTACCAGGAGACCTACTGGAGCCGCTTCCCGGGGCGCTACTTCGCCGGCGACGGCGCAAAGGTCGACGACGACGGCTACCTGTGGCTACTGGGGAGAGTCGACGACGTGATGAACGTGTCGGGCCATCGGATCTCGACCACCGAGGTGGAATCGGCGCTGGTCGACGATCCCGCGGTCGCCGAGGCCGCGGTGGTCGGCGCCACCGATCCGACGACGGGACAGGCGATCGTCGCCTTCGTCACGTTGAAGGCCGGCGCGGGCGAGGCCGGTGAGGAGATGGGACAGGAGCTCCGCTCCCACGTCGCGACGAAGATCGGGGCGATCGCCCGACCGAGGACGATCGTGTTCACCGACGAGCTTCCGAAGACCCGCAGCGGAAAGATCATGCGCCGGCTCCTGCGGGATGTCGCCGACGGCAGGGTGCTCGGGGACACCACGACGCTGGCCGACCCGGCGGTGGTCGACGAGATCCGTACGCTCGCTGCGAACGCTCCCTCCGAAGAGTGACGCCGTTCCCGAGCCCACCGAACTGGGCCTGGCACGGTGCGCCTCTCGAAACGCCTAGGGAGGCAGTGGTGTTCGACGTGGACGGCGTGCTGTCCGACGCGGTCGGCCGCCAGCACTTCATCGAGCGGGGACGTCGTGACTGGGAGTCCTTCTTCAACGCGTGCGGGGACGATCCGATCATCGCCGAGTTGGTCCGTGTGCTCGAGCTGCTCGACCAACGCCTGCAGGTGATCCTGCTCACCGGGCGGCCGATGCGGGTCCAGCCGCAGACGCTCGCCTGGCTGGAGCGCTACGGGCTCCGGTGGGATCTGCTGGTCATGCGAGCGCGTGGCGACTACTCGCAGGTGACCTGGTTCAAGCGCGACAGTGTCGAGGAGTTGCGCGCCTTCGGGTTCGACCTCCGACTTGCCTTCGAGGACGACCCGAACAACTTCGCGATGTTCCACGCCGAAGGCATCCCGTGCGTCTACATCCACTCGGGCTACTACGACTGATCCGGCGGGCTCATCTCTGATCGCCGGCGGGCGATCAGCCACCCGACCGCCAGCGCGGCCGCCGCCGACACCAGCACCGGTAGATCGCCGTATCGGACGTAGATCGTCCAACCGGTGCGCCGGTGCAAGGTGGCGAGGATCACCTGGCGCTTGCCCAGCACGGACCGCTGCAGCAGCACTCCCCGGTTGGTGATCGCGGCACTGAATCCGGTCGGGGCGGCCTGGAGGAGGTCGCGCCCTTGCTCGACGGCCTGGATCTCCGACGCCGCGATCTCCTGGGTCGGCACCTGAGCGGAGGCGTACGAGGCGGTGTTGGTCGGGACGATCAGCAGCTCGGCGCCGTTTCGAACCGACGAGCGCCCGCGATCGGCGTAGAAGACCTCGTAGGAGACCATCGCTCCGAGCGGCGCCACCGGGGTGGTCATGAGCCCCGATCCGTTTCCGGGTATCGCGTCGCGTGGAACCGCAGACAGATTGCCGAGGTGGGCAAAGAAATTGCGGTCGGGCACGTACTCGCCGAAGGGAACCCGATGCACTTTCTCGAATCTCGAGACGATGGTGCCGTCCGGTCCCCATGCGACGACCTCGTTGCGGAACTTGGTGTTCGAGACGGTCTCGGTCACACCGACCACCAACGTGCTGTGAAGGGTCTTCGCGAGATCGGAGAGCACGAAACGCTCTGGTGACGAAGACAGGTTGGTCTCGAGTGACACGACGTCCTCGGGCCAGAGCACCAGTCGATTCGAAGAGGGTGGCGGGTCAGTTCCTTCGTACCTCGCGGTGGCCGCCAGCTGGGCGGCGAGCACGGTCGCCGGGTGGGTCTGCGAGGTACCGAACCCCCGGGGGCCGCCGCCCTGGATCGCGACCGCGGACACCGAACCGACGGAACCACCACCGTCGGGCGCGACATCGCCGAGGACGGCGATCGCGACGAGCACCGCCGTGCACGTCATGCCGATCCACCAAAGCGTGCGCGTAGCGCGTGACGCCGACGACGCAGTGCGCGTCGTGCGCGACGACGCGGTGCGCCACGCGCGCACTGCCGCTTCGACGAGTGCCGCGACCGCCACCCCGCCCAGGTAGACCACGGCGGTCAGGGCGAGCGGTCCACCGAGTCGCGCGACCCCGAGCACCGGTCCGTCGGCCTGTCCGAGGAAGACGCCACCGAGTGGAAGGCCGCCGAAGGGCCAGTTGATCCGCAACCCTTCGGAGAGGGTGAGTGCGGCGGGGAATGCCAGGGCACGTGAGACGGCCGGCCCGGAGGGGACGGCGAGGCAGGCAAGCGCGGTGAACCCGGCTTCGATGGCGATCAGGGCGACGGCACCGGGGGCGGTGAAGGTCCGCACCCAGATCAGTCCGGGCACGTAGCACCCCAGCCCGGCGAGGTAGCCCGCCCAGAGCCGGGTGCGAGGGCGCAGACCGCCGAGGCGCCACCAGAGCAGACCGGCGGACGGGAAGGCGAGGATCCACCATCCCCAGGGAGGGAGAGACAGGGCCAGCCCGACGCCCGAGACCAGGGCGGGAAGGGCGATCGAGCCGCGCCGTCTCTCGGGGGTGTCCCGGCGCGCGCTCCGGCGCAACCTCGGCGGTCTTCCCGCCCTGGGCGCAGCGTGCTCGCCTCGGGGCACGGCCACGGGAGCCGGGTCGGTCAGTGACGCTTCAGGGGCCATCGACCGCCGCTTCGCGGGATCCGAGGCCGAGCGAGTCGAGCACCTGTCTTGCCGCGCTCCTCCCGCTGCCGATGCACGCGGGGATCCCCACGCCGCGAAGCGCGGCTCCAGCGACCGCCACCCCGTCGAGCTTCGCGGTCTCCGCTTCGACTTGCGCCACCTTCAACAGATGTCCGACCTGATACTGGGGGAAGGCCCGATCCCATCGAGTCACGATCGTCTCTGCCGGATTGGACCGCACGTCGAGCAGTTGGGCGATCTCGCCGAACACCGCGGACACGAGCTCCTCGTCGTCGAGGTCCGCGTGACGCTCGTCGCCGAATCGTCCCACCGACACCCGGATCAGCTCGTCGTCGGGGCGTCGCAGGTGCGGCCACTTCCGGTCGAGATAGGTGCACCCGGTGATCAGCGGTTGGTGACCGCCGACGGTCGAGGAGCGGGGGACGAGGAAACCGGTCCCAGTTCGCGACGCGCCGATCGACCCGGGAGGAAGGGACATGGTGATCACCGATACGGATGCGTACTCGACGGAGCTGAGCAGTCCCGCTGCCATCGGCGCAAGCGGCGCGAGCAGCACGGCGGCCTCGGTGGCGGGAACCGCGAGCACGACACCGTCGACACGGAGCGCGGCCTGCCGGTCTCCTGTGTCGTCATCACCCGCATGATGCAAGGACAAGAGCCAACCACTGCCACCCGAGCGTCCATCGGACCGCCGCTCGACGGCGTCGACCCGGACGTCGGTCTGGATGGTGACTCCTCTTTCGATCAACGCCTTCGCCAGCTCGTCCGTCAAACTGGCCGTCGAGCCGGCCAACGACCAGAACACCGGCGCGGAAGATCCCTCTGGCTGACCTCCCGGCTGCGGGCGATCCTGCTTCGCCTCCGGCGACGGAGTGCGCACTCGACCGAGGCGGTGCATGAGACTCCCCGGCTGATGAGAGGCGGCGATCAGCACCGGCATGGTGGCCGCCGCGCTGAGCAGGTTGGCGTCGCCGGCGTGGATGCCCCCGATGAGTGGATCCGCCAGCCGGTCGACGACCGGGCGCCCGAGTCGTTCCCCGACGATCTCGCCGACCGAGCGGTCGCCGACCACGCTCCGCTCGCCGCGGTGCGGGAGCAGCACGTCCCGAGCGACCCGCAGCGACTCGGTCGGACTCAGGATTCCCGACCGGAACAGTGGCCACCAGCGGGTGGGGACCCCGAGGTTCAGCGCCGCGGGCATCTGTCGCAGCTGACCCCGGGCCCAGATCGAGGCACCGGAGGCACCCACCGGGACCAGCTGGTCATCGATCCCGAGTTCCGAAACCATCGTGGTGGCCTCGGGGCGTCGCGCCAGAAACGCGTCGGCGGCAAGGTCGACGGACCGTCCGGCGAACCGGGTGGCGAGGAGCTTGCCGCCAACCCGGTCGCTCGCCTCGAGCAGCAGGACCATCGGCGTCGCAGTGCCGTTCCGTTCGGCGGCGGTCACCAACTCCCACGCCGCGGCCAGACCGGCGATCCCACCGCCGACCACCGCGACCGTCGGACGATCGGGTGAGTCTTCCCGAGTCACGCCGCTTCCTCTGCTGCGTCGGCGACCACCGTTGCAAGGAGGTCGGAGAACCGCGGGTCGTCGTTCAACGATCGGGTCCTCGCAAAGTCCACGCCGAGCGACCGCGCCACCTCGAAGGCTTCGATGTCGAGGTCGTAGAGGATCTCGAGGTGGTCGGAGACGAATCCGACCGGGCAGACCACGACCGAGGTCGCGCCTTCCGCTGCAACCCGGCGGATCTCACCGAGGAGATCGGGTCCCATCCACGGATCGGGGGTTCGACCCGGACTCTGCCAGGCCACCCCCCACGACAGGCCCGGGAGGTCGTCCAGTCTGAGAAGTGCTGCGATGTCGGACCCGGACTCGGCCACCTGCTGCGGATACGGGTCGCGCTCTGCAAGCGCTCGGAGCGGAAGGCTGTGGGCGGTGAAGAACACTGCGGTCCTGGTCCGGGACTCCGGGCTGAGTGAGTCGAGGGCGGCCCGTGTCCGTTCCGCCAACAGCTCGGCCAAACCGGGTGCCCGGTGCCACGAGAGGACCGGGACGACGGGGAGGGGCGTCGGCGCGAGCGACCCCGCCTGCTCGGCGCGCCGGAGGTACTCACCGGAGCCGAGCGAGCTCTGGTGTGGAGTGAGCACCAGGGCAACGGCCCGGCTCACGTCGGCTTCGATCAGCTGACCGAGACCGTCTTCGATGCTCGGCGCGGTGTGCTTGGCCCCGTAGTGCACGAGGTACCGGCCCGGAGCTGCGAGATCGAGCGCTCGGGCCAACCCCTCGACCTGGGAGCGGGTGCGCTCGGTCAGCGGCGAGACACCCCCGATCGCTTCATACCGTCCCACCAGTTCTGCCAGTTGTTCCGGCGACGGTGGGCGTCCTCGCCTGATCGAGGTGTAGAAGGCTTCGATGTCCGCTGGGCGAGAGGGCGTCCCATGTGCCATCACGAGCACCCCGACCTGTCGTTCGTTCGAAGGAGTCACCCGGGCTTCGTCACCCCGGCCCGCCCTTCGGCATGGACCAGGGCGACCACCTGCTCGAGGATGCCCGGATCGGTTTCGGGGAGGACCCCGTGGCCGAGGTTGAAGATGTGGCCCGGAGCATCTCCTGCCCGCTCGAGCACTTCGCGGGTCTCGGTGGCGGCCACCTCCCAGGTGGTCAGGCACATCGCCGGGTCGAGGTTGCCCTGGACCGCGATCCCCGGTCCGACCCGTTGCCGGGCCTCGTCCAGCGGAACCCGCCAGTCGATGCCCACGACGGTGCTGCCCGCGGTCGCCATCGAGCTCAGCAGCTCACCCGTGCCCACCCCGAACAGGATGGTGGGTGTGCCGGGGTGGGAGTCGGCCAGCTCGGTGAAGAGCCGCCGGGTGGCCGGAAGGACCAGCTGGCAGTAGTGGCGAGGGGTGAGGATCCCGGCCCAACTGTCGAAGATCTGGACTGCGCTCGCACCCGCATCGAGCTGGGAGCGGACCGAGGCGAGTGCGAGGTCGGTCAGCCGTTCCATGAGGTCGTGCCAGATCGCGGGCTCGCCGTGCATCAGCGCCTTGACCTTGGTGAAGTTCTTGGAGGGTCCTCCCTCGACCAGGTAGCTGGCGACGGTGAAGGGAGCTCCTGCGAAGCCGATCAGCGGGACCGACAGGTCGGCTGCGAGGATCTTGACCGCCTCGATGACGTAGGGCGTGTCGACCTCGGGTTCGAGCGGGCGTAGGCGCTGGAGGTCGTCCTTGGTCCGGAGTGGCTCGGCGACGACCGGTCCGGTCGATGGCGCCACGTCGACCCCGAAGCCGATCGCGGCGACCGGCACCACGATGTCCGAGAAGAAGATGGCCGCATCGGTGCCGTAGCGGTCGACCGGCTGGCGGGTGAGCTCTGCCACCAGCTCTGGCCGGGCGATGGCCGAGAGGATGCTGCCCGATCCACGGGCCGCTCGGTACTCGGGAAGCGATCGACCTGCCTGGCGCATGAACCACACCGGCACCCGGTCGACGGTGAGCCCTCGACACGCTCGGACGAACCGGGATTCGTCGAACATGGGCCGAGTCTAGAAGAGCGACTGCGGCCTTCCATGTCGATCGGTCCGGGGTCACGCCCCGGCGCGCCAGGGTTCTCGGGCGAATACAATCGAGGGTTCCCCTTGGGCGGGGGAAGGGCAGATCGGAGTGGGGTGCAGTCAGAGCTTCAGGGCGAACAGGCATTCGTGGACATGGCCTACGCACGCCTCGACGCCATGCGCAACGATGCGAACTCCATGCTCGAAGGGGTGCTCGACCTGGGCCGCGGCGGCACCTTCCAGTCCCGCACCGAACGGGACGTCATCGTCCGCACCAGCCTCGCCCGTCTCGAGCAGCTGGACATCGGGGACCAGGCCCTGACCTTCGGGCGGATCGACCGGATCGACGGCGACCAGGCCGGTGGAGACGGCGACCAGGCCGGCGGAGCCGGCGACCAGGCCGGCGGAGCCGGCGACCAGGCCGGTGGAGCTCCCGACCAGGCCGGCAAGCGCATCGAGACCTTCCATATCGGGCGGCTGGCCATCCACAGTGCCGACCACGACCCGCTGGTCGTCGACTGGCGGGCGCCGATCGCCGAGCCCTTCTACCGGGCGACCGGCCGCGACCCCCAAAATCTGGTGCTCCGACGGCACCTGGCGCTCGAGGGTCGCCGGGTGGTCGGCCTCGAAGACGAACGCTTCGGGCTTCCCGGAATCGGCGGAGTCAGCGACATGACCTCCGGAACGGGGCTCGGACCAGCGGAGATCGAGATTGGGGCGGAGACGGGGGTGGACCCCTGGGCCCAGGGCGGCGACGCCGGCGGCGAGTTGATCGAAGGCCAGCTGCCGATCGGTGGACCGGCAGCTCTCCTTGCGGCCCTCGACCGGGCCCGGTCCGGCCGGATGACCGACATCGTGGCCACCATCCAGGGCGAACAGGACGAGATCATCCGGGCCCCGTTGGCCGGGGTGCTCGTCGTGCAGGGGGGACCGGGGACCGGGAAGACCGCGGTGGCCCTCCATCGGGCCGCTTACCTTCTCTATACCCATCGGTTTCCGCTCGAGCGCCAAGGTGTGCTGGTGGTGGGTCCGAATCCGCTGTTCCTCCGTTATATCGAGCAGGTACTCCCTTCACTCGGTGAGACCGGGGTGACCCTGTCCACCGTCTCGGGCCTGGTGCCGGAGATACGGGTCACAGAGAACGGCCCCGGCGAGGTCGCCCGACTCAAGGGGGATCCCCGGATGGCCAAGGTCATCGCCCGGGCGGTCCGTACCCGCGAGCGCGCCCTCGCCGACGACCTGGCCGTCCCCTACGGCGCCCTGTTGCTCCGACTGTCCGCCTCCGACAGCAAGCGGATCGTCGACGCGGCCCGTCGCCGTCCGGGCACCCACAACGCACGGCGCCGGCTGGTGGAGCACGAAGTCGCTCGGGTGCTGGCCGAACGTGCCCGCCAGACCCAGCAGACCCTCGGGATCGGCACGGGCGACGTGGGCGAGGGCACCGTGACCCCGTTTCCCGGCTACGAGGACCCCGCAGAGCTCTCCGGAGAGGAGTTCGATCTCGATGACTTCACCCGCAAGGTGAAGCGCGTCCCCGAGCTGGCCGAGGCCCTCGACCGGATGTGGCCCCGGCTCTCCCCGCACGAGCTGCTCCACGATCTCTTCGGCGCACCCGCGCTGATCAACGCCGCAGGCCGGGACGTGCTCAGCGCTGAAGAACGCCAGTTGCTCTATCGGCCACGCTCGAGCTCGTTCGAGAAGGTGGCGTGGACCCCCGCTGACGCCGCCTTGGTCGACGAGGCCCGTCATCTGCTCGGCCCGAGGAGCGGGAGCTCTTCCGACGACGGGGTCCGCCAGTACGGGCACATCGTGGCCGACGAGGTCCAAGACCTCTCGCCGATGCAGTTGCGCATGCTGACCCGGCGATCCCTGTCGGGGTCGATGACCGTGGTGGGCGACATCGCCCAGGCGACCGCCCCCTGGGCGCCGGCATCGTGGAAGGAGATCACCGACCACCTGCCACGGCGCCGTGGATCGCGGGAGGTCGAGCTGACCGTGAGTTACCGGACCCCGGCCGAGGTGCTGGCGGTGGCCGGCAGGGTGCTGGCGGTTGCGGCTCCCGAGCTCACCCCACCCCGACCGGTGCGCAGAACCGGGGTCGAGCCGAGGATGATCGCGGTCCGAGGTGCCGACGGTTCGAGACAGGACTCGACCACGGACGACCTGGCCAAGACTGTCGCCCTGGTGGCGGGCGAGGAGATGGCCGCGGTCGATCCGGGGCGGGTGGCCATCATTGCGCCCGAGCCGCTGATGGGGGTGCTCGCAGAGGCGCTGGCCGCAGCGGGTCGGCCGGTGGTGGACGCCCGGGACATGCGCAAAGGGGGGCTGTTCGAGCCGTTGGTGCTCCTCGCTGCGGACGGAGCGAACGGGCTCGAGTTCGACTCGGTGATCGTCGTGGAGCCCGCCCTCATCGCAGGCGAGACGCCCCGCGGCTTGCGGACGCTCTACGTGGCGCTCACCCGCCCGACCCAGCGGCTCAGCGTGGTCCATCTCGCGCCTCCGCCGGCCCCTTTGGAGCGCTCCGGCTGATCTCGAATCCGGAGCTCGATGAGTTGGCCCCTCGAGCTTCAGATCGACTAGAACTACGGCCGTGACTCAGGCTCTCGCCTCCGCACCCGCGGCCCCGGTCAGCCAGCGCCACCGCCCGGACAAGCCGTCGATGCTGGCCGTCGGGGTGATCATCTGGCTCGGGTCTGAAGTGATGTTCTTCAGCTCCCTGTTTGCCGCCTTCTTCACCATCCGGGCGCACGCAACGGTCTGGCCGCCACCCGGGACCCACCTCGACACCATCCGGGCGGGCATCTTCACCGCGATCCTGGTGGCGTCCAGTTTCACCATGCAAAAGGCGGTCTTCGACCAGGAGAAGGGGAAGCGCTCGAACGCGAAGATCTGGGTCGTCGCCACCTTCGTGCTCGGCGCGCTCTTCGTCGCCAACCAGTTCTACGAGTGGATCAGCCTTTCCCACGACCCGGCCACCGATCCGACCCACACCGCCTTCGGGTCGCTCTTCTACATCATGTCCGGCCTCCACGGCCTCCACGTCACCCTCGGGCTGGTGGCGATGATCTTTCTACTGGGCAGACTCAAGGGGCCCAAAGGTGACCCCGGCGAGACAGCGGTGTTCCAAGGTGTCAGCTACTACTGGCACTTCGTGGACGTCGTCTGGATCGGCCTCTACTCCTGCCTGTTCCTCCTCAAGTAGGTGCTCGAGTAGGTGCGCAACGCAATGGGCAGATCGCTCAAAGGCCGATATCTGGTTCCCGCCGCACTGGTCGGCTGTGTCGCGGTGGCCGGGCTGGTCGGCTTCTGGTCGGGGAATGGGCAGGCCGCCCCGGCGCCGACGGTGGCGACGAGCACGCAGCTGCCGCCCAGCGTCCAGACTTCCTACAACCCATCTCCGAGCGGTGCGGAAAAGGCGAAGGCTGCCGCCGCGACCAAGGCGGAAGCCACCCTCAAGGCGGAGAACCTGACGCCCGCCGACGAGGTCGGTATCACCTATCTGTCGCCCGTTCAGAACAAGTCCTTCCTCGCGCACGGAGAGGCGCTCTTTGCCGCCAACTGCTCGAGCTGCCACGGTGCCCAGGCCCTCGGAACCGGGCGCGCACCCAACTTGCAGGGGCTCGGAGCGGGGACGGTCGACTTCTGGGTGAGTACCGGGCGGATGCCCCTCGCCGACTCGAGCCAGCAGGCGACCCGGAAGCCGCCTCGCTTCGACACCACTCAGACGCTTCAGATCGCGAACTGGGTGCAGTCACTCACTCCGGGTGTCGGTGTGCCGATACCGGTGGTCCATACCTCAGGTGCCGATCTGGAGGCGGGCAACGAGCTGTTCACCCTCAACTGCGCAGCGTGTCACACCATCACCGGCGCAGGTGACGCGTTGATGCAGGGTGCCTACGCCCCGAGCCTCCACCTGGCCACACCTACCCAGGTCGTCGAAGCGATCCGGTCGGGTCCGGGCAACATGCCCCACTTCGGACCGGGTGACATCACCAACAACGAGGCGCGAGACATCACCGCCTACGTGACCGGAGTGATCCAGCATCCGTCCAACCCGGGTGGGGTCGGACTCGGTGGGGTCGGACCGGTCGGCGAGGGCTTCGTGGGGCTGCTCGTCGGCGTCGGTGTGCTCATGCTCGTCTGCTTCTGGATCGGAGACCGCACGTGAGCACTGAGTCGCGTCCAACCGGGCCGCTGCCGCCGGCAGCCCTGGACGACCCACATCTCCAGCCCTTCGCCAAACATCCGGAGTGGGCTCAGATGGTGGCGGCCATCGCGATGCTCATCGGGTTCGCCGGTTTCATCGGGTTCGGCATCGCCTATTGGGAGGATGCCAGCACCGCGTGGCAGGCGATCACCCTCGGGATCGGGCTGTTGTCCCTCGGTTTCGGTGTGACCGCCTGGGGGAAGTACCTGATGCCCCAAGGTCCGTTCGTGGAGGAGCGGCACGACTTCCACTCCACCGAAGCCGAGCGCGAGGCGATGACCGCGGCCGTCGTCGAGCGTGGCGGGATGGTGATCGGCCGGCGCAAGGCGCTGGCCGGGCTGTTCGCCCTGGGGTCGACCGCGATGGGGATCGTCCTCTTGTTCCCGTTGCTCCGCTCCCTCGGCCCGAAGCCGTCGAAGAGCGAGGCGGCACACGGCAACACCGACAACTCGTTGTTCTCGACCAACTGGAGGAAGGGCTCCTACCTGGTCTCTCCCGACGGCCGTTCGATCACGGTGTCCGACCTCGAGGTCGGAGGGGTACTGACCGTCTTCCCCCCGGGATTCATAGGATCCTCACCTGACCAGGTGATCCTGATCCGCCTCTCCAAGACCCTCCAGCCGCTGACGCCGCCGGGGCGGACCGATTGGGGCGTCGCAGGTTACGTCGCCTATTCGAAGATGTGCACCCACCTGGGGTGCCCGGTCGGGCTCTACCAGGAGCAGACCCAGCAGCTCGTGTGCCCGTGCCATCAGTCGATCTTCAACGTCGTCGCAGGCGCGGTGCCCGAGTTCGGTCCGGCACCCCGTCCTCTGCCACAGCTGCCGATCACGGTCGACGCGCTGGGCTACCTGCGGGCGAAGGGCGGGTTCAATCAAGCGGTCGGCCCCGGCTTCTGGGAGCGGCCATGATCGACAAGGCCATCGACGGCTCCCTGCGCTGGGTGGACGACCGCCTGGGCGTTGCCAAGGGCGGCCGGACCTTCCTCGACAAGATCTTCCCCGACCACTGGTCGTTCATGCTGGGCGAGATCGCGCTCTACTCGTTTGTGGTGCTCTTGGCGACCGGGGTGTTCCTCTCGCTCTACTACGTCCCCTCGGCGGCAGAGGTCATCTACCACGGGTCGTACCTGCCGCTGCGGGGTGAGAAGGTCTCCGCTGCATACGCCTCGTCGGTGGGGCTCTCTTTCGACGTGCGCTCCGGGCTGTTGATGCGCCAGGCCCATCACTGGGCGGCCGACATCTTCCTCGGTTCGATCGCGGTGCACATGGCCAGGGTCTTCTTCACCGGCGCCTTCCGTAAGCCGCGGGAGTTCAACTGGATCGTCGGCGTGACCATGCTCATCCTGGGCATCGTCAACGGGTTCCTCGGCTACTCGCTCCCCGACGACCTGGTGTCCGGGACCGGGATCCGCATCGCCTACTCGATCATCGAGTCCATCCCGCTGGTCGGCAGCTACCTGGCGTTCTTCGTCTTCGGCGGGAACTATCCCGGCAGTGGGGTGATCATTCCGCGCTTCTTCATCCTCCACGTGCTGATCGTTCCGCTGCTGATCATCGGGCTGTTGGCCGCCCACCTCGGCCTGCTGGTCAAACAGAAACACACCCAG
Source organism: uncultured Acidimicrobiaceae bacterium (assembly GCA_963839925.1). Lineage (GTDB taxonomy): Bacteria > Actinomycetota > Acidimicrobiia > Acidimicrobiales > RAAP-2 > Bog-756. Next base: position 67,019 of record CAWIWV010000001.1, read on the forward strand.
TTCCCCGGCAAGGGGAAGACCGAGCACAACGTGGTCGGGTCACCGATGTTCCCGACCTTCATCGCGAAGACCAACGGCTTCCTGTTCATGGTGACCGCGGTGATCTTCCTGTTGGGTGGGTTCGCCCAGATCAACCCGATCTGGCAGTTCGGCCAGTACCAGCCGTATCAGATCTCCTACGCAGTCCAACCAGACTGGTACATGGGTTGGCTCGACGGCGCGCTGCGCATCATGCCGAGCTGGGAGTGGGTGGGCTGGGGACACACCATCCCGCTCGAGGTGTTCCTTCCCGCGGTCATCTTCCCGGGGCTCATCTTCAATATCCTGATCATCTGGCCGTTCATCGAGTCGAAGTACACGAAGGACTTGGCGTACCACAACCTTTTGGACAGACCTCGCGACCGTCCCAAACGGACCGCGGCCGGGGCATCGATGCTCACCCTGCTCGGCATGACGTTCTTCGCATCGTCGACCGACGTGATGGCCAACTTCTTCGAGCTGCCGCTGAAGGGCGTCCTTTGGTTCTTCCGCATCGCGGTGATCGTCGCGCCGATCATTGCGTACTTCTTGACCTACAAGATCTGTCAGGAGATGCGGGCCGCCGAGGGAATGGGGATCGGCAAGCGCAAGCGTGCGTTGATCGTCGAGCGGTCGGCAGAGGGCGAGTACACCACGGTCGAATCCGAACCGCGGCCCGGTGACGGTGTGGAAGAGCTGGAAGCTGTTCCGGTTCCCACCTTCATCGACATGGTGCCTCCGGAGCTTGCGACCGGCGAGGGTGTGCGCAGGGTGATGCGCTAGCCGTTCGCTGTTTGCTTGCTCGCGGGGCCGGTGCGGCCTCGCGGGCCGGGTCCGCTGAGAGGCAGATCACTAGGATCCGAAGGTGGCCGAATCTGCGTTGGGTGCCCAATCCGAAGAGCGGGAGATGCTGACCGCCTTTCTCGACTGGTACCGGTCGGTGGCGGAGAGGAAACTCGACGGACTCGGTCTCGCCGATGCCACTCGATCCCAGACGGCGTCGGGCCTTTCAGTCCTCGGCGTCGTCAAACATCTCGGGTGGGTCGAGCGATTCTGGTTCCAGGATGCCTTTGCCGGTGAGCAGGTGGACAGGAAACACGATGCCGACGGGAGCAACTCGATCCAGTTCGTCGTCGAGCCCGAGGACACCGTCGCATCGGTCCTCGACTTCTACCGGTCTCAGATCCAGCACTCCCGCAGAGTGTTGGAAGCGTGCCCCTCCCTCGACGCCATCAGTGTCCTCGAACACCAGTACTTCGGTCGGGTCAGCATGCGGTGGATACTGATCCACATGATCGAGGAGACGGCTCGCCATGTCGGTCATCTGGATGTGATGCGGGAGGCCATCGACGGCCGGACCGGAGACTGAGCGTGCGGGTGAGGACGTTCGCCGGATGGGGCGGTGCCGGTCTGTTGCTCCTCATCGATGCTGCTATTGCGGCAGCTGCGGTGGCCGTCTTCGGCTACGCGCTCAACCTCAGTCTTGGCAGTCGACTCCTGGAGGCGATCGCCCTGCTTCCCGGCCTCGCCTACCTCGGCGCCCTGTGCTTCTGGCTTCGATACGCCCATCGGCATCGGCGGGACTGGAGCGAGCCAAGGGGAGCGTTGCTCTGCGCCGGTCAGGGTTTTGCCACGAGTTCGGCCGGCCTCGGATTGGCTCTGTTGACCGCCTACGTGGTCTTCCTCGTGAGCTTGGCGGGCTTTTCTCTCTAGGAGATCAGCGACCTCTCGGGGCGCTCCCGGTGGTCAGGAGCGCTCTTGCGCTGCCTTCTCGAGTCTGAACTTGTGGTGCTGGGCCAGGATCTCCTCGTGAGTCGCTCCATGGTTCGGCACGTGGGGATGGTGGTGCTTGCAGAGGATATAGGGCGTCCCCTCGAGGGGATGGTGTCCGATCCTCCAACAACCTTTGGTGTGGCAGTTCACCTTCCGCACGCCCGTGTAGACCCCGACGCACACTGCGCTGATCAGGGTGGCCTCGCCGAGGTCGGAACCGAATCCCGACCAGAAGTTGTAGTAGACGTCGGGGCCGCCGTGAAGGGTCCCGGTATGGAGTGCGAACCAGTGGCGGAGGGATCCGACGAAGCCGATCAGGAGCGCGAGGAGGACGATCGCGACCAGCAGACCTCCTACCCAGACGACCCGGTTCCCCAGGCTCTCCGGAGGAAAGGGCGACGTCGTGGAGGGCTGCGTCTCGGGCGCCGGTGTGTCGGGCGTCGCGGAGACCGGTGTGTTGGCCGCGTCGCCTGCCGCCTGCGGACTGTCAGCATCCATGCACCGGAGATTCTGCCCCCGAGAGTCGAGCTGGGGGCGGACCTGCACCCCGGAGGAGTCAGCTCAGTGGGATTCGGGCGAGGCCTCGGTGTGGCCTGCAGCGTGCACCGGAGGATTCTGGCCACGCCGACTCTCGACCGTGGCCCCGATGGCGCCCGAGAGGATCAGCGCACCCCCGAGTGGCGCGAGCCACAGTCCGAAGATGAACGTCAGCACCGTGAACAGCGCTCCCATTCCGAGAATGAACGGCCAGATGCTCGAGCCCGGGAAGGACTCGACGGTGCCCGCGCCCTAGGCGATGTCTGCCTCGGGGTCGTCGTCGGCCTGCGGCTTCATCTTGGACGACCACCACAGGTAGTAGGCGCCAGGGAACAGCCCGAGCAGCGCCGAGCCGATCAGCATGAGGAATCCGCCGTCCTCGTAGCTGGTGAACCAGTAGACGAGGCCGATGATCGCGAAGAACACGCCGATGCCGGCCAGGAAGTACCCGTAGATCCTCATGAGCCGGCCCCACCGTCTCGGGTTCAGGTGCGGGTCGCTTCTGTCGGCTTGTCCGAGTGGATCGTCCGGTGCTCGGGATGGTTGTAGTCCCAGGTGGGACGCTCCGAACGGATCGGCGGCAGGTGGGTGTAGTTGTGATGCGGCGGCGGCGAGATGGTGAACCACTCGAGGCCGTGGCCGTCCCAGGGGTTGTCGCCGGCCGGGATCGGATCGCGCCACGAGACGTAAAGATTGGCCAGGAAGAACAGGAACGAGCTGCCGATGATGAAGGAGCCGACTGTCGAGATCACGTTGAGGGTGGTCCAACCGTTGGAGGGGAGGTACGCGGCGATCCGTCGCGGCATGCCGTCGAGGCCGAGGACGTACTGGGGCATGAAGGTGACCCAGAACCCGATGAACAGCGCCCAGAAGTGGAGCTTGCCGAGGCTGTCGCGGAGCATCCGCCCGAACATCTTCGGATACCAGAAGTAGAAGCCCGGCGAACCCAGCGAAGACCGTGGTCCCGATGAGGACCTGGTGGAAGTGGGCCACCACGAAGTAGGTGTCGTGGGTCATGAAGTCGACCGGGGGCGAGGCCAGGAGCACACCGGTGACCCCGCCCATCAGGAAGGCGAAGAGGAACCCGATGGAGAACAGCATCGGTGTCTGGAAGCTCAGCTGCCCGCCCCACATGGTGCCGATCCAGTTGAAGAACTTGATCCCGGTGGGTACGGCGATCAGGTAGGACAGCAGGGAGAAGAACGGCAGCAGCACCACGCCGGTGGTGAACATGTGGTGGGCCCACACCCCGGTGGAGAGGGCGGCGATCGACATGGTGGCGAAGACCATGCCCTTGTAGCCGAACAGGGGCTTGCGCGAGAACACCGGAATGATGTCGGTCACCATGCCGAAGTAGGGCAGGGCGAGGATGTACACCTCGGGATGGCCGAAGAACCAGAAGAGGTTCTGCCAGAGGACGGGGACGCCGCCTCCCTGCACGCTGAAGATGTGGGTGCCGAAGTGGCGGTCGCAGAAGAGCATGACGACCGCACCGAACAGCACCGGGAAGGCGATGAGGATCAAGATGGCGGTGACCAGCATGTTCCACGTGAAGATCGGAAGGCGGAACATGGTCAGCCCGGGTGCCCGTAGGTAGAAGATGGTCGCGCACAGGTTGACCCCGGTGAAGATCGCCGAGAACCCGGTGAGGCCGAGCGACATCAGCCACAGGTCGGCTCCGGCGCCGGGGGAGTTGGTGGCGTTGGAGAGCGGTGCGTAGGCCACCCAGCCGAAGCTGGCCGCGCCGCCGGCCACCAGGAAGCTCGACAGCATGGTCAGCGAACCACCGAGGAACAGCCAGTAGGACAGGGCGTTGAGGCGGGGGTAGGCCATGTCGGGCGCGCCGACCTGGAGAGGGACGATGTAGTTGCCAGCCCGCCGAAGGCGAAAGGACCTGCGAACAGGTAGAGCATCAGGCTGCCGTGCATGGTGAACAGCACGTTGTAGTTCTGGAAGCTGACGAACGAGCCGTTCGGGTCGGCCAGCTGGATCCGGATCCCCAGGGCCATGATGCCGGCGATGAAGAAGAGCACCAGCGACGGTGATCATGTAGCTCTTGCCGATCACCTTGTGATCGGTCGAGGTGAGCCAGTTGAGGATGCCGGTCGGACCTTCGTGGTGGGCGTGCTCGGCGGTCCCGTTGTGCCGTTCGGGGCTCTCGCCGTGGGGTCCTTGGGGTTGTTCCGGGCCGACCACATCGGGCGGCTGGACGGTGGTCGTCATCGGTCTCCCTTTGCGTCAGCCGGTGTGTTGTAGCCACTCCCGTTGGTGATGTGGGTGTACGGGGGAGGAATGTCCTGGGCCGGCGTTCCCGAGCTGGTGTACGTGTGCCCGGTAGCCACCTCCTGGTGGATCCACTGGGTGAAGTCGGACGGGCTGACCGCCTTCACGGTGAAGAGCATCTCCGAGTGGTAGAGACCACAGATCTGGGTGCACTGACCGTTATAGGTCCCTGCACGCAGCACATCGAGATCGAAGTAGTTGTCGACCCCCGGCAGCGCGTAGCGGCTGAAGTTGAAGTCGTGCACATAGAAGCCGTGGATGACGTCGTTCGAGACCAACTCGACCTGGACCGTCTCACCGACCGGGAGCACCATCTGCGGGCCGTGGTTGCCGGGACCGTGGGTCGTCTCGCCCGCCACGCTCACGTTGAGGCTTTTGTAGGAGAACTGCCATCCCCACTGGAACGCGGTGACCTTGACCCGCACGATCGGCTTTCCGGTCGAGGTGAAGGTGGCGTCCTTCGGTTGGAGCGCGCCGACACTGTTCTCGGTGATGACCGTGAAGACGAACAGCACCGCGACGATGATGATCGGGATCGCGGTGTAGAGCACCTCCACCACGACGTTCTCGTGGAACTGCTTCGGCATGTCGTCCGACCGCTTGCGGTAGCGCAGGATCGTGTAGAGGATCAGCAGGCCGACCGCTCCGCCGACGATGATGCCGGTGGTCATCATGCCCGAATAGAGCTTGAAGATGTCCTGGCCCTGCTTGGTCGCTCCCCGGTTGGCGCCGTAGCTCGGGTAGGCGTTGCAGCCCGTCAGCATCAGGGCAGCCCCGACGGCCAGCAGGGCGCCCCAGCGTGACCAGCGACGATGCGGGCGACGGCTCTTCACGGCGATGACACTAGTGGGCACCGGGGGAGAATCTAGCAGGTCAGTTGAGAGGCCCGGCGACCGTGGGATGCCACAAACTCCCAGTTCAGAAGAGCGGACCGGAGGGGGAGATTTCCGGCGCTGCCGAGGTCACTCAGGACGCCGGTCTCCGCCGGCATCGCCGGACTCTCGTGCCGCCCACGAGAACACCCCGCGGGCCATGGTCGACGAGGCCGCTCGTGCCCGTTTCGTGTTCACGGTTCGTCGGATCCGTTGGATCTCGGGGTCGTCGGGTGAGGCCAGCCAGGCCAGCTCGGCCAGGTGGCCGGCCAGCCGCATGCCCTGCTCGTCGGGGCCGGTTGCCTCGCCGGCTCCCGGGGCGGTTCCCTCGACGGTTCCCTCGACCAGGGCCTCGGCTCGCTCGGCGAGCACTCCCGCTCCCCCCGCCAGCTCGGCCAGCTCGCCGGCCAGCGCACGCTCCGGTGCCGGCTTGAGCGTTGCAGGGTTGCCGTCCCACCAGCCGCCGTACTGACGCCAGATGGTCCGCACGATGAACTCCGGCTCGTCGTAGACCGGCCTGAGGTACGGGCGCTCGATCAGGCCGGCCGGGGGCGTGGCGGTGTGGATGATCTCGTCGAGTCGGGCTCCCGCATTCATCATGGCGAGGGTCTGTTCGACCAAGGACTCGAGCAGTTCCGCAGTGTCGGTGAGCGCCTGGCGGACCCGGCTCGCCCCGATCACCGGGTAGCCGTGGCCGGGTAGGAGCACCTCCGGCCCGCCGTCCGGAGAGTCGTAGAGGGCGAGCATCGTCCGCAGGGCCTCCGCCCACTCGGCGGGATACCGCTGGACCTTCTGCGGGTTGCCGGCGTTGGGCGACGCCCAGATGAACAGGTCTCCGCAGCACAACACCTTCGCATCGGGGAACCAGGTCCAGGTGTGGTCGTCGGTCTCGCCTCGTGCGTGATGGAGGTGGGCCCGGGTTCCGCCGACGTCGAGCTCGAGCCGGTCGCGATAGGTGCGATCGGGATACCGGTACTCGGTCGGCCATTCGAGCGAATCGATGCCGAACTGCCGACGGTTGATGATCGCGTTGTAGCCGGCCGTGCGGATATAGCGGTCGAAACGAGGGGGCAGTGCCTCGTGGGCGACGACGACAGGTTCGGGCCAACCGGCTTCCTCGGATTCGGCGGCCCACACCGGCACTCCGAAGACATGATCGATGTGACCGTGCGAGTAGACGGCGGTGTGGAGCCGACCCGGCGACCAGGTGCGGATGGTCCGGTGGATGCCGGCCGCCATCATCGAACTCCCGGTGTCGACGAGGAAGAGTCCGTCTTCGGTGCGAACGGCGGAAACGTTGGCGAAGGAGGGAACGAAGGCCACCCCGTCGGCGACTTCGGCGAGCCCGGTTTCAGGCCAGAGCGGGTGGAGTTCCGTCGTCGAGAGCTCGCCGCGCCAGAGTTTGTCGGCAACGGTCAGGACATCGTCGTGATCGGCCACCCGATCCCCCTTCGTCGTTCGAGCTTCGTTGAAGCTTCAGTGTTGCGGTTTTTCGGGTCCCTCTGCCTCGGAGGACAGGCGGCCTGCAAGTCGCCCCAGGCTCCTGATCGAACGCTTGACCTTGGCTTCGACCGCCGGCCTGTGCTCGGTCACTGCCTGCTTTCCCGAGGTGATCACCGCACCGGTCGCCCGTCCTGCACGTCGGGCCGTGGAGTCCACGCTCGCATCGGTCTGGCCGGGAGCCGCAGCCCTCTGACCGGGGGCCGCAGCCCTCTGGCCGGGAGCCGCAGCCCTCTGGCCGGGAGCCGCGGCCCTCTGATCGACTACCTGCGTGTCGACGACCCTCGCATCGACGACCACCGTATTGACCGGGATGTTCCGCCAGCCGGTCGATCCGGCCTCACTCGTTCTGGTCAGGGTGCAAAGCCGAAGGAGCCCGAGCGCTCCGAACTCGACGACGATGATCCCCTGGACGTCCGGGCGGAGTGCAGGAATGGCGGGCGCAACCATCAGAGCCACCGACGCACCCATCGTGAGATGCCGGTGGAGGGGCTGGCTGATCAGGCGGAACAATCCGAGCGGACCCTGCGCGGTGACCGCGAGGGCGAGCAGCGCGATCGCAGCTCCGACCAGAAGTCCCGAACGGGCGACGTGCACCGAGATGTCGACGAAGACGAACGCAATCACCATCTCGCTGACCTGGAGCACCCAGAACGGAAGCCATCGCTGGTCATTGCTGCGGGCCACCCATCGCCGGGTGGATCCGACTGCGTCGCTCATCGGGCCCCTGATTCGTTCGCTCGTGCGTCGCGAGCCGTCTTAGACGGTCACGAACGGGAGCCCGCGGAGCCTTCGCCGGACGCCTCGACCGGTGCAGGAGCCGGGGGAGCGCCAGCAGGCGGCGCTGCTGGAGGTGCTGCCAAGGGCGGGGGAGCTGCTTGGGCCGCAGGCGTGGTGCCCGATGCGTCATCGGCGGAACCTTCGTCGAGGCCTTTCTTGAATTCCTTCTGGGCCGAGCCCAGGGATCGAGCCAGCTTGGGGATCTGGGTGGAGCCGAACAGGACGAGCACGACCACCACGAGCACGATGATGCCGTCTACGCCGAAGATGTCTGCCGGTGGGCTGAGATGCATGGCGAATCTCCCTTTTCGTTCGCTGGCACAAGGTTAGACCTGCGGGCCGTGAGCTGCGGCGCAGGTTGAGCTCGGCCGAAGAGGGAGGGACGCAGAGGTCGAGCTCAGCCGGCCAGGAAGACCCCCAGGCAGAGCGCGGCCACCGAGGAAACCGCCCCGACCGCCCCCCAGATGGCCGTCGCACGCTTGGTGGACGCCCGCTGGTGCAGGAACACCGCCACGCCGGCGAGAGCCACCACCACGATCTTGATGATCAGCACGGTCTTCCAGGCGGTGGGAGCGTCCTTGAGGGTAAGGGAGCTGATGTTCCAGAATCCGGTGATCACCAGCACGGCGTAGGCGGGCCAGAGCAGGCGTCCGAGGGCCTGTCCGACCTTCTTCGGGGCCTCTTCCCCGAAGGAGCGCACCGTCGGAAGCAGACCGGCGACGGTGAACTGCCCGCCCACCCAGATGGCGGCCGCAAGAACGTGGAGGATGAGGCGGAATCCCCCGAGCGCATCAGACAGACTGGGCACGTTGGTCGCCGCGGCCATGTGCGCCGCGTGTGCGGTTGTCACCGTCGTCACAGCGGCCGTGCTCTCTTCGTCGCTCTGACGGTTGCCTTACTTACCGGTCCAGTTGGGCTTGCGCTTCTCGGCGAAGGCGATCGGGCCCTCTTGGGCGTCGGCGGATCCGAAGACGGCAGGAGCCGCGGCGTCGCTTATCACCCAACCCTCGGCATCGGTGAGTTCGCCCGCTTTCTTCATGACCTGCTTCGAGGCGCGTACCGCCAGCGGCGCGTTCTCGGCGATGGCGTCTGCGAGGGCCAGTGCTTCGTCCATCAGCTTGTCGGCAGGAGCGATCCGGTTGATCAGTCCGAGTTCCAACGCGCGGCGAGCGTCGATCGAATCGCCGGTGAGCGCGAGCTCCATGGCGATCGCTTGGGGGATCCGCTTCGGGAGACGGAACAGCCCACCCCCGGCGGCCATCAGGCCACGCTTGACTTCGGGGATACCGAACTTTGCACTCTCGACCGCCACCACCAGATCGCACGAGAGCATGAGCTCGCATCCTCCTGCGAGTGCCGAGCCGTTGACCGCGGCGATGACCGGCTTTGCGAAGTCGCGCTGCGCGATGCCTCCGAACCCTCCAGGAGTTCCCATGATCTCGCCCGCCTCACCCGCGGTGAACGCCTTGAGGTCCATGCCCGCGCTGAACGCCTTGTCGCCGGCGCCAGTGAGGATGACCACCCAGCAGTCGTCGTCGACCTCGAGCTCGTCGAAGGCGCCACCCAGCCCCCGGCTCACCGCCCCGTTGACGGCGTTGCGAGCTTCCGGTCGGTTGATGGTCAGGATCTCGACGTGACCTCGTCGTTCGCGCAGCACCTCGGACATGGCCTTTGGATCTCCTCTCAGCCCGAGGTGAGACGGTAGCGCGCTTCTCCCGGTTCGACGAAGATCGAGGAACCCACCAGGCCGGGCACATCGGTCGCGCCGACCGCTGCGGTGACCTCGGCGTCCGCTGCTGCCACCGCCATCTGGCGGCCATCCGGAAGGCGGACGATGACCGGCGCACCCGTTGGCTTCCCCTCGCCGTCCCGGATCACCGTGGCGGCGAGGACGGTGGCGCTGGTCCGCTCTTCCACCTCGAGGGCCACTTCGACGGTGCTCGCGTCGATCTCGGCCTGAGCGCTTCGCGTGTCGCCGAGGCGGAAGCCGCCGGGAGGCGGTTCTGACCCGTAGATGCCGATCGAATGCTTGGTGACGAACCAGCCGAGCCCGGTGGTGAGTCCCAGCGCGGGCCCGGCGCCGTCCGCGCCGGCCCCCGGTCCGCGATCGCGCAGGGCGTCCGTCGCCGTGGCGATGGAATGAGTCGTGTAGTTGTTGCCCGGGCCGCCGAAGTAGGGGAGGCCGCCGGTGACCGTGAGCCCACGGCGGTCGTTGGTCGCGATCCCCAGCGCCGCGGCCCCGAGCTCTACCGCCACCGGAAAGCAGGAGTAGAGGTCGAGCACCTCGATGTCGTCGACCCCGATCCCGGCCGCCTCGAACGCCGCTCGCCCGGCGGCGGCGATGCCTGCAGAACGACCCAGGTCCGGACGGGCAGTCGGGTATCGGACGTCGTGGTCGTCTGCCCCTGACCAGACGAACACCGCCCGGTCCGCGACGCCTGCCCGCTGCGCGGCGGCGAGCGAGCAGACCACGAGGGCCGCGCCCTGATCGGATCCCAGGAACGCGCACATCCGTTTGGTGTAGGGCTCGCACACGACTCTGTTGTCGGGTGAAGGAACCGCGATCTGTTGCGCGGTTCGAGCCTCGGGGAACCAGGCGTAGGGGTGGGCTGCTGCGACATCGGTGAACGTCGCCATCAGCTCACCGAGGACCCGGCGGTGCTCGGCGGCGTTGTGGCCGGCCCTGGCGGCGACCACGGATTCGAGGATGGGGTAGACGTGCAGCGGCAGGAACAGTCCGATGGCAGTCTCGGCGGGTCCGACGCCGGGGTGATCGTCGCCCACCACCGGGTCTGGGGGGAGCTCACCAACGCCAGGAGGTGCGGCGCCGGCGGCCCGTCTCGCCCGCGACGATCGGAGCGCCTCGGCCCCGGCGATGACCGTCACCGACAGCCTGCCGGCAGCGATGTCCGCGGCGGCCCGATTGACCAGCCACTGGGGGGTGTTCCCTCCGATGGTGGTGACCTCACGGACCGACGGGTTCGCACCGAGCCGCGCGGCCAGCTCGCCGGCAGGAGAGGATCCGGAGCGGGTCATGACGTTCACGACCGAGAGCCGCTCGATCCGGTCCCGCAACGGAGGAGCCGACGCGAACGCCTGCTCGCAGGCCCGCACCATCAGATCGACTGGCGTCACCCACTCGCTCCGCTCGATTGCCTGCCCGGACGCCACGACCACCGGCGTCCGTTCGGGGTCGAGAGAGGTCGCGGGCATCGGTTTGCGGGGGTTGACAGGGTCGGAGCCGGGCGTCGGCGGGCGTCGGAACAGGGCTCGCTCCGGAGCGCAAGCTACCATCGCCCCTCTTGCCCCCGACGAGCCAGCGTCCGACCGACACCGACCCCCCTTCCACGGGTTCCGCTGACGATCTGTGCTCTGTTGACGACCTGCGTTCCGTCACCGAACTGCGTTCCGTTGACGACCTGCGCTCGATTGACGACCTGCGGTTCGGGGTGGCGACGGCCGGGTTCCAGATCGAGGGCGGGTACAACCGGCCCGGGCAGGTGGCCAACAACTGGTTCGGGTGGGAGCAGGCGGGGCGGGTGGAGCCGTCGGGGGCTGCGGTCGGCTTCTGGGAACGCCCCGAGGAGGTCCTGGATCGGGCGGCGGCCCTCGGGTGCGACACCTTCCGGATGAGCGTCGAATGGGCGAGGGTGATGCCCGAACCGGACCGGGTCGACCGGGCGGCCCTCGACCGGTATGTGTCGATCGTGGGGAGCTGCCTCGACCGTGGCCTCCAACCACTGGTCACCCTCCATCACTTCACCCACCCGGAGTGGCTGGGCGACGAGCTCTGGTTGCGACCCGACGCACCGCATCGGTTCCGGGATTGGGCCGAAGTGGCCACAGAAGCCCTCGCCCCGATGGTTCGCCTCTGGGTGACCATCAACGAGATCAACGTGCTGGCGATCGGATCCTGGCTACTCGGGATGTTCCCGCCGGGCAGGGTGCTCGCCCTGGGGGACGTGGCCATCGCCGAGGACAACCTGCTTGCCGCCCACGTCGCGGCCTACGAGGTCATCCACCGGGCGCGACCGGACTCGGTCGTGACCACCAACAACTCGTGCATGAGCCTGTACGACCAGGACCGTCTGCTCATGGACGTGCTGCTCGCCAGGAGCATGGGGGTCGACCAGCACGAGATCGCGAGCTGGCTCGGCGAGCGACGGCGCCAGCACGACCGGCTGCTGCCCGCCAACGGCACGGGCGAAGCACTGCTGCGGAAGTTCAGCGCCTCACGGTCCGCCTACGGGGCTCGACCGGGGGCAACGCCACCCCACCTGCCCGACCGGGCCCTGCGAGCGGTCTACGAGAGTCCACACGAGCGCACCCTCGACGTGTTCGGGCTCGACTACTACGAGCCGGTCTCCTCCCGTCACTTCCGCCTGCCCGGTCACCGGACCGCTGGCGGTCGCAACCTGCTGCCGACCCGCGAGCTCTGGGACGACGTGCCCGATCCGTTCGGGCTCAGCCGCTGGCTGGTCGCCCAGCACGAGCTGACCCCCGATCTCCCGATCTGGGTGGTCGAGAACGGTCTGTGCAACCGGGTCCGCCGGGGCCGGTCCTTCTCTCGTGAAGACGGGTGGGACCGTCCCCGTTACCTGAGGGAGAACGTCGCGGCGGTCGTCGCCGCGGTCGACGCGGGCGTCCCGGTCGAGGGGTACTGGCACTGGTCGATCGTCGACAACTACGAGTGGGGTTCGTACGAGCCCCGGTTCGGTCTCTTCGGCGTCGATCGCCACCACGGCGAGCACGGCTACCGCTGGCTGGAGACCGATGCGCTGGGCGACGACGCTGCGGGTGCCTACCGTCGGATCATCGCGGGGTTGCGATCGGGCGACCGCTCGGTACTCCGACCCTGAAGCATCAGTCTTTTGTTCGAGGGCTCAGCTCCCCCAGCACCTGTTCCGCCTGGGCCACCAGTTCGGCGACCAGACGACCTGCCGGTGTGAGCGACTGGATCGCTCCGACACCCTGGCCGGTCGGGTAGCACTCGCGGTCGGGATCGACGCCGAGGGTCTCCGAGTTTCCTCCGAGGTGGAAGGCGCCGTCCTCGATCGAGCGTCCGAGCTGGGCGGGGAACGGGCTCAACCGGTCGGGATGCTCGTCGAAGTAGTCGGTGTAGGAGTTGCGCACCACGCGCATGGTTTTGCCCGAGAAGGCCCGGCTGATCGTCGTCCCGTCCTCACGGGTCGCGAAGAGCGCTTCTTTGTAGCCGCTGACCGAGCGAGCCTCCGGGGTGGCGATGAACCGGGTGCCGATCCACACGCCGTCGGCCCCGAGGGCGAGGGCGGCAGCGACGCCCCGTCCGTCGAAGATCCCCCCTGCCGCGACCACCGGGAGATCGGCGCCGACCGCGTCGACGATCTGGGGAACGAGCGGCATGGTGGCGACCAGTCCGGTGTGGCCGCCGGCCTCGGTTCCTTGCGCCACCACAATGTCGCATCCGGCGTCGCGGGCCGCGCCGTGCATGGTCCACCTTTCCGCACATGTTGACGACCAGCACGTCGTGACGGTGGCAGAGCTCGACCACCGCGGCCGGCACGCCGAGCCCGGCGACGAAGACCGACGCGCCTCCTTCGATGATCTGTTCGACTTGCCCGACCAGGTCTCCCGGCATGGCGGTCAACAGATCGACCCCGAAGGGCTTGTCGGTGGCCCCCCGGACCTGGGCGATCTCGGCGACCATCTGCTCGTTGGACATGGTCGAGGCGCCGAGGCAGCCGAATCCTCCCGCCTCGGAGACGGCGGTGACCAGCGGTGCGTAGGACACGCCGCCCATCCCGGCCAGCATGATCGGGTGGGCGATGCCGAGCTTCTCGGTCAGGCGCGTCTTCATCTCGGTCTCCTCGGTCGGCGGTCCTTCCCGAGCGCCATCTTTGCTCAGGCCAGACTCAGAGCCTGGCTCAGGCCGGGTAGGGACAGGCTCAGGCCACGTAGGGACAGGCTCAGGCCACGTAGGGACAGTGCCGGCACCCCGACTCGCAGCACGTCTGGCGCTCGGCGAGGTAGGCGGCGGTCAGCACGAAGAGCCCGGTCTCCGGGTCGGCGTAGCCCGGCATTCCCTCGAGCATCGCCGCGTGGTGAGCCTCGAGGATCTCATCGCGCCGTGGGTGGTCGGGTGCCAGCCGGGAGGGGTGGGGCTCGTCGAGGCTCCGACCGGACAGCGCTGTCACCTTGTCATCCTGCGACGTTTTCATCCCGGACGTTGTCCTCCCGGTTGCCCTCGGGGAAGAGCTCAACCGGTTCTGCCTCTGCGTCCGGCGGAGCGCTCGGCAGGAAGTCACGTTGGCGGACCAGGGCCAGCGCCGCGATGGCTCCGATCAGAGCCACCACCCCGGAGATGGCCATCAGATGGTTGAAGGTGGAGGTGAACCCGACCCGGTACGCGTCGATCAGTGCCCGCCCCGTCGGAGGTGAAAACGTCGAGGCGGCCTGCCGCACGCTGCCCTCCTGGATGGCGGCGGTGAGCGTCGACCCACCGTGGTCGGCCGCGACCCGGCCGGCAGATGTCGCGGCGAGGGCCGTCCCCGTGGCGGAGCGGATCTGGCTCGAGAAGACCGCACCGAGAGCGGCGACGCCGGTCGCGATCCCCACTTGGCGGAAGGTGTTCGTCGTCCCCGACGCCATGCCGCTTCGTTCCGTGGGCACCACCGAGACGGTGGCTGAAGCGACGACGGGATTGGTGATGCCCATCCCGAGGCCGACGAAGATGAACCCGGGAAGGAGCACCATCCAGGTCGAATGGGGCCCGACGTCCGTGGTGATTCTGCACCCCAGCGCGATCAGGCCGAGGCCCAGTCCGAGCAGGTAACGCGAGGCGATCTTGAGGGTGAGCCTCCCCGCGATCGGTGCGACGAGGAAGGCGAGCATGGTGATGGGAAGGAGCACGACCCCGGTGGCAAACGGGCTGTAGTCGAGCACGTCCTGGAGATAGAGGGTGATGTAGAGGTACATGGCGAAGATCGACGAGGAGATCGCGAACGCCGAGATCGAAACGCCGACCATCGCCGGCCGCTTGAAGAGCGAGAGATCGAGCATCGGATCCGACCCTCGCCATTCGACGACGAGGAAGGCCGCCATCGACACGGCCGAGGTGGTCAACAGACCGATGATCTTCGGACTGCTCCAACCGATCGAGTTCCCGTCGACCAGGGCGTAGACCAGCATGAAGAGCGAGGCCGTCGAGAGGACGAAGCCCGCCCAGTCGATCCGGCGCGGGATCGAGATCTTGATGTCGGTGGCCTTGGCCAGAGTGACGACGATCGCTGCGACCCCGATGGGGAGGTTGATGAAGAAGATCGATCGCCATCCGATGCCGCTGGTCAGCGCTCCGCCGATCAGCGGTCCGATCGCCACGGCGCCTCCGATGACCGCTCCGTAGATTCCGAAGGCGATACCACGCTCCTTGCCGGAGAACGCCTGGGCGATCAGCGCGAGCGAGGTGGCGAACATGACGGCGCCACCGACCCCTTGGACCGCCCGCGACAGGTTGAGCATGAGCGGGCTCGTCGAGAGGCCGCACACCAGAGAGGCCAGACAGAAGATGCACAGTCCGATCGCGAACAGCCGGCGTCGGCCGTAGATGTCGCCGAGCACGCCGGCGGTGAGGAGGAGGCTCGCAAGGGTCAGGGTGTAGCTGTCGACCACCCACTGCAGGTCGGAGAAGGTGGCGTTGAGCGAACGCTGCATGGCAGGAAGTGCCACGTTGACCACCGTGATGTCCATGAGGAGCATGAAGATGCCCATGCACACCGCGATCAGGGTCCACCACTTACGTTCCACGCCGCCTCCTTACAGCTGCCCGCACGCCTCGGAACAGCTGCCCGCACGCCTCGGACGGGGTCAGGTGATATCTCTTCGAGTGAGGATCAACGAGCCGACCGCGGCGAAGATCAGGCCGTAGGCCAACATGATCAGGGTACCTTCCCACCAGTTGAAGAGGCCGAGATCCGAGCCGCGCCCCCGGGTCACGTTGGCGGCGGCGAGCGCGGCTCCCGTCGGCACCCACCGATCGGCACCGTGCACCAGCCCGGTGAGGATGTTCTCGAGGATCAGGAACCAGCCCAGGGAGACGATGATCGCCGCGACCTGGTTGGTCAGCAGCGAACCGACGCCGGTTCCGAGGATAGCGAAGAGCGCGAACACCAGAATGAACCCGGGGGCGACCGCCGGGACCTGGCCGAGCAGGCTCGAGAACGATCCACCTTCGATGACCAAGGTGATGCCACCCGCCACCACACTGACCACCAGCACCACCAGGGCGAGCAACACCCCGAGCAGGGCTGAGGCGATCAGCTTCCCCACCACGAATCGAGTGCGGTTGGGAGTCACCAGAAATGAGGTGGTCACCGTCTTGTGCCGGAACTCGACGGTGACGAGCAACGTCCCGAGCAGCAGCGCCAAGAGGTAGCCGATGAACCCCGCCCCGACCAGGTTCCTGAGTTGCTGGGTCGTGTGGGGGTAGTTCGGGTAGCCGAAGGAGCTGGCCACTGCACCGTTGCCGCCACCCTGGTCGTGGTTGAGGAAGTAGGCGAGAAGGAGCAGACCGTTGATCACCACCGCGATCCCGCCGAGCACCCAGGGGATCGCGGTGGTCCGGATCTTGAACAGTTCCGAACGGACGATCGCGGTCACGGCGTCCCCCCGACCCGGCCGTCGCTGTTGGGATCTGCCGCATCGAACCCGTGGGTCAGGCTGAGGAAGACGTCCTCGAGGCGGCCCTTCTCGTGGACGAGCTCATAGAGGACGATCTGGTGTTGGGCGGCGAGCGGACCGAACCACTCGGGCGTGCCCCGGTCGATGAGCAGGGTGTCGGCCGCTGTCTGGCGGTAGGCCACCGGTATTGCGTCGAGCACCGCCGTCAGACGGGCGATCTCTGGGGTCCGGATCCGCAGTCCGGTCGTCGCTCCGGCCTGGGTCGCCAGGTCGGCGAGCGTGGTCTGGAGGACCAGCCGTCCGTGCGAGACGATCACCACGTCGTCGACGGTCTCCTCCATCTCGGAGAGCAGGTGGGAGGAGACCAGCACCGCGTGCCCGATCGAGGCCTGGTGGCGGATGAAGCTGCGCAGCCACTGGATGCCCTGGGGATCGAGTCCGTTCGACGGCTCGTCGAGGATCAGGATCTCCGGATCGCCGATCAGGGCGGTTGCCAGCTGCAGTCGCTGACGCATCCCCAAGGAGAACTTCCCCACCCTGCGCCGGGCCACCTCGGTGAGCCCGACAAGCGTCAGAGCCTCCTCGACCCTGGACAACGGGATCCCTGCCCCCATCGCGACCATCTTCAGATGGTCCTCCGCCCGACGGTTGGGATGGAAGCTGGTCGCCTCGAGTACCGCACCCACGTGCTCGATGGGTCTGTCGATGTCGACGTAGCGCCGCCCGCCGAAGGTGGCCGATCCCCCGGAGCCCGAGACCAGCCCGAGGAGGATGCGCAGGGTGGTCGTCTTGCCGGACCCGTTCGGACCGAGGAACCCGGTCACCCGGCCGGGCGCGACCTCGAAGCTGAGGTCGTCGACAGCGAGCACCGGACCGAATCGCTTCGAGAGTCCTCGAACCTCGATCGCGGACGCCATGCGTCAGACGGTACCTCGGTGCCCGGGAAGGACCGTGGCATAGATGTCGGTGGGAAGCAGCAGGGAGACCGCCGCGGCCAGCTCGTCGTGGACCCGGGCCATGTTGCTCCAGCCGTTGACCCATCCGACGAGGGCCGAGTACCAGACGTGTCCGAGCACTCGGGCCCGGTCGCCGAGGTCCGGAGGGTGAGGCTCGCCGATCGCTCGGGTGATGATCCCCTCCATCAGCACCGACACCTGTTGTTGGCATTCGATGGCCGCGGGGTCGGGTGAGGCGAGCGCGGCGAACACGGCGCCGACCAGCTGGGGTTGGCGACCCATCGCCCGGAGTGCCCGGTCCAGCACGTCCATGACCCGGACCGCCCCGGTGTCGCCCTGGGCAGGGAGTTGGGCGAGACGGGTGTCGAGCTGTCCGACCCAGTGGACGAGGGCGGCGGAGAGGAGATGGTCCTTGCTCGTGAAGTACCGATAGACGGTGCCCATCGCCACGTCCGCACGGGCGGCGACGTCTCGCATCTGGACCGCTTCGTAGCCGCCGTCGAGCGCGAGCGACATCGCTGCGTCGACCACCCGTTGGCGGCGGGCTTGCTGGGCTCGCGTCAGGGTGCGGGGCACCGGACGGTTCGCCATGACCGATCACCCTACTCTGCAGGGCTTTCAGGTGGCTGGTGTGGCTGACGGCGTCGTCATGCACGCGTCGCTCGTTACGATGACTTCCCATGCACGTCGTCGACGATCCGCTGGACGACGACCCCGAGCTGATCGCCACGACGGACGGCCGAATTCCTGGCCAACGGGGCCGGGCGACCCGGCAGCGCCTGTTGGAGTGCACCGCCGGACTGCTGGTGGCGACCCCGTGGCGATCGATCAAGGTGATCGACATCGCCCGTCGTGCAGGAACGTCGCCTGCCACCTTCTACCAGTACTTCGAGAACGTCGAGGCGGCGATCACCGTCCTCGCCGAAGAGCTGGTGGAAGGAGTCGGCGTTCTGGCAGGTGCGGTCGACGGCGACTGGTCGGAGGGGGCCAGCTGGGACACCGCGGTGGCGGTGGTCATCGGGTTCATGGAGTACTGGGAGCGGAATCGGGCGGTCCTGCGGGTGGTCGAGCTGACCACAGTCGAGGGAGACCTGCGGTTCCAGGGCTTGCGGGTCCGGGCTTTGAACGCGGTCACCGTCACCCTGGCCCGGGTCATCGCGGCCAATGCCGGAAGCTCTGGGTCGCCGGCGGGCGCCGATCCCATGGCCGCTGCCGGAACCCTCATCGCGATGCTGGCCCAGGTGTCGAGCCACCGCTACGGGTTCGAGTTCTGGGGCATTCGGACCGCGTCGCTGGTCGACAGTCAGGCCCGCCTCCTCCATTGGACGGTGACCGGCAGGGCAGCACCCGAGGGGGTCAAGGTCCCCGGGGCGGATGCCTTGATGCCTCGCACCGGACCGGTGGTCGGCGGAGGCGCCGCGTCCGCCCGCACCGCGCAGGTCCGGGCGGCGTCCGAAAAGTCGGTGTCCGACTAGCCGGTGCTCGCTCGGTCAGCGCACGGTCAGCGCACGGTCTCGCCGGTGCTCGCCGGGTCAGCGCACGGTGCTCGCCGGTGCTCGCCCGTGCTCGCCGGTGCTCGCCGGGTCAGCGCACCGCCACCGGATTGACCGGTGATCCGAGCGCATTGGTGAACGGCAGCGGCGTCGCGTCCAGCAGGAAATCGTGGCGCCCGTCTGCGGCACATGCGTCGGCCAACTCGTCGAGGAACCAGTTCTGGCCCTGGGTCATCCCCATCTCGACCAGATGGAGGAGATGGACCGGCAAGAAGATGTCCTCGGACTCGCAGGGGTAGACCTC
The DNA here is from genome assembly GCA_963839925.1 of uncultured Acidimicrobiaceae bacterium. Lineage (GTDB taxonomy): Bacteria > Actinomycetota > Acidimicrobiia > Acidimicrobiales > RAAP-2 > Bog-756. The sequence continues at coordinate 86,190 of CAWIWV010000001.1, forward strand.
GAGGACCAGGGTGTCCGTGGCGACCGCGGCCACGTCGTGCCGATGGAACCACCCGGCGGTGGCCATGGTGAGCCCGGGTGAGGGCCAGGTGTAGGCGACCAGGTCACGCACCGGATCTGCACCTCGCAGTCCCGGGCGGCCGGGCAGGGCGAGGTGGGCGCTCTGACCGGTGCGCACCAGGACGACGTCGCCTGGTTCGATGGACACCCCTCCCCAGACGCACGCCTCGTCGAGGTCCTCGGGGGTGATCGGGTAGCCAGGCTCGAGGATCTCCAAGCCCTTGGAGCGAGGGAGGTCGAGGAGCACCCCTCGGGACACCAGCGATCTGACCAGGTGGATACCGAGCTTGGCGGCGCCACCCTGGGTGACTTCCGAAGCCGAGTACCCGTTGTAGAGCTTTCCCCCTGGTCTCCCGCGCCGTAGGAGACGTGGGCGAGACCGTCCCAGTGGGTCGCGCACTGCATGGCGAGGGTGACCACGTCCTCGGACGAGCAGATCCATTCTGGGTCGGCGCTGAGGGGTTCGTTGACGCACACCATCGACCGATCCGGGTTCACCCGTCCCGGGACGAAGCCCATCTGGATTCCCTCTTCGGACGAAAGGGGCAGGCCGAGGGCGAAGGACTCACCGTCCCGAACTGCGGCGACCCCCCGCAGCCGTGCCTCGGCGTCGATGAGGTTGAGGGTCCCAATTTGGTCGTTGGGGCCCCATCGACCCCAATTGGTCACCTGAGCTGCCAATTCGCTGAACACGCTCGGGATGGACGCCGGGACGGGGACGGGCACGAGGCCCTTTGTACTCCAACCGCGAAAGTTTTGTGCAGTTCGCGCCGATACAGCTCACCTGGGCTTTGAGACGGAGTGGAAGCGCCTCCACCCCGATGCTAAGACTCATCGACGAAAGGGGCCGATTCACTTGTATAAGAAGCGAACCAGCGCACAAGCGCTGCATAGTTCCGCGTCGCGCCATGTCGGCAGCGCGCCGCGGCCGTCCCGACCACCGGTCGGCGTCCTCCTCGTCGGGCGCCCAGCAGTCCTCGACGAAGCGAACGTCGGTTCGCGCGCTCGCTGTCGTTGCAGTCCTTCTCGGACTGCTCGGATCCTCGGCGATCATCCGCGGCGCGTCAGCGAATCCGGTCGGCGGAACCAGCTCCACATCTCCGTCTCTCGCCCAGGTGCAGGACATGTACGCACAGGATCTCGTCGATCGCATCAACGCCGAACGTGCGGCGCGAAGCAATGCCGAGGTGCCGATCCCGCAACTTCAGGTCAACGGCTCGCTGGCGGCGGACGCCCAAGCGTGGGCGAACCAGATCGCCGCCGCCGGGACGGTCTCCGACCCCACTCTTCCGCCCTGCCCCGAGCAGTCGGACCAGGTCTGTGCTCTTGCGGCCAACTCCGGCGACTCCGGGTACGGCTTCTGGCCTGGCGACGGGTCGGATGGGATGAACGGCGACTACATGCAGTCCGCCCCGCACCGGCAGAACATGCTGGAGGCCGCCTACGACCAGGTAGGCGTCGGTGTCACCTGCAGCGGTGGGCAGGCCTTCACCGTCGAGATCTTCGGCTACGCCTATGGCGAGCTCTCGACGGCTTACGCCCGCGAGGGAACCCAGAACGTGCTCCAGGGTGACCCGGTCCCGCCGACACCCGAAGTTGCCGGTCCGCAGACCGGCGACCCCGTCTACTGCCCGGGCCAGACCTATGGGCCGAGCGGCGAGGTCACCTCGACTGGCGGCCAGTACCCGTATCCCTACCCGGTGCCGCCCGTGCCGAACGAAGCGGGCAACGTCGGCACACCGGTCGTCGGGATCGCCGCCACCCCCGACTCCGAGGGCTATTGGATCGTCCGGTCAGACGGATCGATCATCACGAGGGGCGATGCGGAAAGCTACGGCTCGATGGCCGGCGATCCGTTGGCCGCGCCGATCACCCATCTGGTTCCGACGCCGGACGGTCGGGGGTATTGGATGGTCGGAGCCGATGGGGGAATCTTCTCCTTCGGCGATGCCGGCTTCCACGGCTCGATGGGCGGCCAGCCGCTCAACGCACCGATCGTCGACCTCGCACCGACCCCTGACGGCAAGGGGTACTGGCTGGTCGGGAGCGACGGCGGGGTGTTCGCGTTCGGCGACGCAGGCTTCGAAGGCTCGATGGGCGGCCGGCCGCTGAATGCGCCGGTCGTCGGATTGGCGCCGGACAGAGCGACCGGCGGCTACTGGCTGGTCGGTTCCGATGGAGGCGTCTACTCCTTCGATGCGCCCTTCGAGGGTTCGGCCGGGTCACTCCAACTCAACGCACCGGTCGACGGAATCTCCGTCAACGCGTCGGGAAATGGGTACTGGTTGGTGGGCGCCGACGGCTCGGTCTTTGCCTTCGGGGCTGCCGAGTTCGAGGGCAGCGGTGGCAACCTCACCCTTGCCGCACCGATCGTCGGGTTGGCCCCGGACCTGGCCACCGGTGGGTACTGGTTGGTCGGGAGCGACGGAGGCATCTTCGCCTTCGACGCCCCTTACTTCGGGCGAGCCGGAAATCCGGCTGAAGGCTGACGGAGGCTGACGGAGGCTGACGGAGGCTGACGGCCCTACCGAGCGCCGAGCTCGCCCGGCGGCCTCAGCCTGACCAGATGATCGACTGCATCTCCGAGTACGCCTCGAGGCTGTAGTCGCCGCCATCACGACCGATGCCGCTCATCTTGAAGCCTCCGAAGGGGGCGTCCATGTTCCGCTGCGCGGTGTTGATGCCGACGTGGCCCGCTTGGAGACGCTTTGCGACCCGGAATGCTCGAGGGGTGTCCTTCGAAAACACGTAGTCGTACAGTCCGAACTCCGAGTCGTTGGCGATTGCGATCCCTTCCTCCTCGTCATCGAAGGGGATTGCCACGACGACAGGACCGAAGATCTCCTCACGGGCCACGACCATCTCGTTGGAGCCGGTGATCAAGGTCGGTTCGACGTAGTAGCCGGTCGGCAGATGGTCGGGACGGTTCCCGCCGGTGACGACTTCGCCTTGCTCGCGCCCGGATGCGATGTGCGCGAGCACCCGCTCCTGCTGGGTGGCGGAGATGAGCGGGCCGACCACGGTCTCCTGCTGGGTCGGGTCCCCGACCTTCAGGAAGCCGGCGAACTGGGAGAGACCTTCCACCAGCTGATCGAAGATGCTTCGATGGACCACCGCTCTGGTCGGCGCGGTGCAGATCTGCCCGGAGTGGAAGGCCCAGGTGGACCCGATTGCGGTGACCGCGGACTTGATGTCGGCATCCTCGAAGACCACCGCCGCGCCCTTCCCGCCCAGCTCCATCAACAGTCGCTTCATCGAAGGGGCTCCCGCCGCGGCGATCCGCTGTCCGACGACGGTCGAGCCGGTGAAGGAGACCATGTCGACATCGGGCGAGGTGGTGAGCACCGACGCCGGCTCTGGCCCCTGGGAGTTGATGATGTTGACCACGCCGGGGGGTAACCCGACCTCTTCGAGCACTCGTGCGAGCGCGATCACCGCGAGCGGATCCTGAGGAGCGGGCTTCATGACCACGGTGTTGCCCATCGCCAGGGCCGGGGCCACCTTGCCGGCCATGTTGGTGAGGGGGAAGTTGTAACTGGCGATGGCTGCGACCACCCCGACCGGCTGGCGGTAGGCGAGGGCGCTGATCAGGCCACCAGGAGCCAGCGGCGTGGCAGCGGAGACGATGGGTGGAAGCATCGACTCCTGCACGTGGCGGATGTCCCGGGAGTAGCGGTCGAAGCGATCGGCACAGACCGGCACTTGCATGCGGGAGCCGACCGATGCGGTGGCCCCGGTCTCGGCGATGACCAGCGGGACCAGCTCGTCGTTCTTCGCGCGGATGGCAGCACTGGCGGCCTTGAGTAGAGCCAGGCGGTCCTCGGTCGGAGTTGCCGCCCACCCCGGCTGGGCCTCGCGAGCAGCCGCAGCCGCGGCTGCGGCGTCTTCCGGAGAGGCGTTCGGGGCCTTGCCCACCACCTGTTCGGTGGCCGGGTTGATGATGTCGTAGGTTCCGCCTCCTGCGTCGACCCACTTGCCCCCGATCAGGAGCTGCGTCTCGTCTCGGGTGCTCGGAGTAGCCATGGTGGTCCCTTTCTCAGGCGTGCTCAGGCGTGTTCAGGTCGGGTTGGGTTGCGGCGTGGTTTTCGGTGCCGACGTGCCGTTGCCTGAAGCTGTCTGACGATGCGTCAGCAGTGTAGGTGGTGCATGTGAAACAGACGTAGTCGGAAGATCAACCGGCGGCAGCGGAGGTGTCGACGGTGACCGTGTCGCGTCCTGACCGGAGCAGCGTCCCGGGGAGGTTTCCGGTCGGCTTGCCGTCGGCGACCGTCTCGACTCCGTTCACCAGGACGCGCACCACGCCGATTGCGTCGGCGATCAGCCGCGGGCTCCCGCCCGGCAGATCGTTGACCAGAGTGGCGGGTTCGGAACCGACCGTCTCGGGGTCGAAGACGAAGAGGTCGGCTCGGAGGCCCTCGGCGACCCGGCCCCGGTCGTGCAGCCCGAAGAGCTCGGCCGGCTGTTGGGTCATCGTGTGCACCGCCCGTTCCATCGACACGAGCTTGCGCTTGCGCAGGCAGTCGCCCAGGAAGGACGTCGGGTAGTTGGATCCGCACATCCGGTCGAGGTGGGCGCCGGCATCGGACCCACCGACCATCGCACCCGGGTTCTCCCACACCGCCACCCGGGCTGCCCACGAGGCGTCGTCGCCGTCGGAGGCCTTTGGCCACAGCACGGTGCGGAGATCATCGGCGATCACCAGGTCCAACAGTGCATCGAAGGGCGGCTTTCCCTGGTCCGCGGCGATGGAGCCGACATCGCGCCAGCTCAGGCCCTCGTTCTCGGGGGCATAGGTGTCGCCGATGATGTAGTTGGACCAGTTCGACAGGCGGCGGAAGACCCCGGCGCCCTCGGAATGGGCGAGCTCGTCGAGCTGATCCCGCACCGCCGGGTCCCGCAGTTTCTCGATCCGCTCCTCGAGGGGAAGCCCCATGACGTCACCCCAACCGGGGATCAGGAAGAGGGCGCAGTGATTCCGGAAACTCATGTTCATCGGCACCAGGGTGGGCATGGTGAGGGCGACGATGCGCCCCCCGGCCTTTGCGGCGGCGACCGACGCTTCGAGCTGGCGCTCGGTCTTGTCCGGGGTGCGCGAATCGACGGTGAGGAGGTTCCAGTTGAGCGGCCGCCGTGCGGTGGTGGTCATCGCCACCATCAGGTCGATCTCGTCGTCGCTGAACTTGTCGAGACAGCCGTTGGTGATGTACTCCAACGTGGTGCCGGGGTGGTCCCGCACGACCTCGCAGAGCGCAAGCATCTCCCGGCGATCCGCGTTGCGGGAGGAGATGGGGTTGCCGTCTCCGTCGGAGTGGGTCCGCGACTGAGAGGACGAGAAACCGAGGCCGCCGGCCTCGATCGATTCGGCCAGCAGGGCGGCCATCTCGGCGATCTCCTCGTCGGTCGCGACCTCGCCGCCGCGGTCGGATCCCATCACCCAGCGCCGGAGCGCGCAGTGTCCGACCAGAAACCCCGCGTTGACACCCAGGTTTCCCTCCAGCTTGCCGAGGTACTCCGCGAACGTGGTCCAGTTCCAGGGAAGGCCGGTCTCGAGCGCCACCAGGGGCATGCCCTCGACCTTCGCCATCATCCGACGTATGTAGTCGTGGTCCGCCCCTTTGATCGGGGCCAGGGTGAAGCCGCAGTTCCCGGCGATGACCGTCGTCACCCCGTGGAGGTTGGACGGGGAGGCGGTCGGGTCCCAGAAGAGCTGGGCGTCGTAGTGGGTGTGCGGGTCGATGATGCCCGGTGCGACGACCAGACCCTGGGCGTCGAACTCGGTGGTCCCGCTCTCGTCGACCTGACCGACGGCGACGATCATGCCGTCCTTGATCCCGACGTCCGCCCGGCGGGCCGCCGAGCCGGTGCCGTCGACGACCTGGCCGTTTCGGATCACGTAGTCGAGCATGGTGGTGTTCCCTTCGGTGGTTCCAAACCAGGACCTGACAGACCGTCAGTTTAGGCGTGGCGGTTGGGGCTCGCCGCCCTGCCGGCCGCGTGCTCGGCCGCGTGCTCGGCCTTGCTCGGCCGGCTCGGACTGCTCAGCCGCTCAACAGCGCCTTGCCAGTGGGCACGGGCCTCGACGGGCCCGATGGTAGGTTCCGATCATCGACCTCTCTTGGCTTCGAAACCACCTGCTTCCGGTCGTCGTGCTGCTGCTCGGCACCGCCCTCTTCGTCCGGTTCTGCCACTGGGTCGGGAACCGTCGCCGTGAGTGGATCGACAGCCAGATCCGTCATCAGATCGAGGCTGGTCTTGTGGCATCGGAGAGCCTCAAGCGCTCACGGGCGGTCAGCGAGGCGGTCGAGTGGGCAGCGGTGGCCCTTGCGTCGTTCATCGTGGCGATCGTGGCGCTCGACCGGCTGGGGATTCCGCTCACCACGTTGGTGGCCCCGGCCACGGTGATCGGGATCGGGCTCGGCTTCGGCGCCCAACAGATGGTCGGCGACCTGCTGGCAGGGTTCTTCCTGCTCACTGAGCATCAGTTCGGCTTCGGGGACCTGATCCGCCTTTCGGTGCCCGGACAGGCGACGAGCGTCACCGGAATAGTCGAAGAGCTGACCCTGCGGGTGACCAAGTTGCGAAACGCCCAGGGTGAGCTGGTCGTGGTGCCGAACAGCGCCATGCGCCAGGTGACCAATCTGTCGAAGGACTGGTCTCGGGCGGTCATCGACGTCCCGGTGGCGGTCACCGAAGATCTCGGTCGGGTGACGACTCTGTTGAAAGAGGTCGTCGCCGAGATGGCAGCGGAGACCCAATGGCACGACCTGCTGCTCGGCGCTCCGGTGGTCGCAGGAGTGGAGACCATCAACGTCGGATTCGTCCAGCTTCGGCTCATCGCCCGCACCCTGCCCGGTCGCCAGTTCGAAGTCGGACGCGAGATCCGCCTCCGGGCGACGACCGCGTTGCGTTCCGCAGGGATCGCCTCGCCGACCAGCGACCCGTCGGTCTCCGGGTCCTGATGAGCGGTCCACCCGACGAGCCGTCGGATCCAGGACTGGCGGACGATCCTGAACCACCGGATCCAGACGAACCCACGCTGCTCGATCAGGGGGATCGCACGGCACAGGAGCCGACGGTCGCCCACGAGCCCCATCATCTGGTGGACGAAGTGGCCATCAGCCGCTTTGCCGGCTTCATGTCGATGCCGGTCAGTCGCCGCTTCCCGCTCCGACGTTCGACGGTGCTGATGGCGGCGGCGTTCGTCGGCTTCGGGGTGCTCCTCTACTACTTCCCACCCCAGACCACGCCGTCCTTTGGCCGACACACCGCGGCCAACGGCCAGCAGTACGACGTGGTGCCCGTCCCTTCGACCACGACGACGACGGTGACGCCCCCTTACAAGGTCACGCCGGTCACCAGCTCCACCGTGCCGACGACAAATCCAGTAGCGAGTTCGTCGACAACTTCCACGGCCCCAAGTCACACGACGACGATTCCCGTTCACCCGTCGACGACGACTACGACCCGACCGGGAAGCACGACGACGAGCTCAACCACAACGTCCAGTACCTCGACGACGACCACCGCCCCGGGCGTTTCACAAAGCACTACGCCGACGACTGCTGTTCCCTGACGGTTCGTCGCTCAGGGAGCGAGTGTGCTCGTCGTGCCGGAGTTGGTGCCGGAGTTGGTGCCCGTGGTGCCCGTGGTGCCCGTGCCGGTGCTCGTGCTTGTGCCCGCGGTGGTCGTGCTGCTCGTCGTGGTCGTGCTGCTCGTCGTGGTCGTGCCCGTGCGATGGCTCGGCTTCGGCGACACAGTGGTGCTCGTCGACTGCAGGAACCGTTGGAACGCCCGGGTCTCGTGATCGAAGCTTGGCTTGGCCTTGGACAGGGTCACCACATCAGCGACGACCAGACCTCCCACAACCAGGAGGGCTAGAGCCAGAACGACCAATCCACGAGCGCGCCTGGGCACGCTCACTTCACCACGAGTGGCACGACCTCGCTGCCGAATGCGGCGATCTGGTCGCAGAGCTCTTCGGCCGACCTCGCCGGGAACCGCACCTGCACCTGGCCGACGCCCGCATCGGCGAAGGGCCGGAGGTACTCGGCAACCTGGTCCGCCGGACCGGCCACCGTTCCCTGCGGCAGCTCGAGCCCGGTCGGAGGCGTGCCCACATAGAGGAAGTCCGAGATGGAGCCGACATCGATCGGCGCACCGCCGCGCAGCTCGGCGCGCAGCTTGCGAAGTTTGGCCAACAGCTCGACGTTCGGCCCGAGCGACTGGGGGAGCCAACCATCGGCGAGGTGGGCGGCGCGGCGCAGCGCGGCCGGCGACGATCCCCCGACCCAAATCGGAGGACGGGGTGACTGCACCGGTCGGGGCTTGAGGCCGACATCGCCCGCTTTCCAGCGCGGACCGTCCAACGTCGGGAATTCTGCGGAGAGGCCCTTGGCCAATCCGACGACGGCTTCGTCGGTCGCCGCTCCGCGTTGGTCGAAGGCGGGGCCCATCAGGTCGAACTCTTCGGAGACGTGACCAGCGCCCACCCCGCAGATGACCCGGCCGCCCGAGAGCACATCGAGGGTGGCGAACTCCTTTGCCGCCCGGAGGGGATGGCGCAGCGCGACGACGTAGATGTGCGACAGCAGCCGGATGCGGGTGGTGATTCCCGCCAGCCACCCAAGCGTTGCGACAGTGTCGTACCAGGTGGTCCCCATCGCACCGGCCAGGCGAGCGGGAATGAACGTGTGATCGCACACCCCGACGTAGAAGAACCCGGCGGCTTCACAGGCGAGCGCCACTTGGGCCAGTTCGTCGGGGCCGGCCGTCGGTTCCCAGGGCTGCACGTAGATGGTCGATTGCGATTGGACCGGGAGTTGCATCCCGAAGGACAACCTTCCTTCGGGCAGGACGGTGACGACGTCGTCGGGAGGTGTGATCGGAGTGGGGCTCACCGGCTCAGGCTACGCCCATGTCCGACCCGGCCACCGACTCCGTCTCGGACCCGGCCACCGACTCCTCGAGCGATCCGGCGAGCGACTCGGCGAGCGATTCGGCGAGCGATTCGGCCAGCGATTCGGCCGTGCCGAACTGGGTGGCCAGAACCCGCGCCCGCTTGTAGGCCAAGTGCGCCGGGACCTCCCAGGTGAACCCCATTCCGCCGTGCACCTGGATGCAGGAACGTCCGTTGGTGATCGCCGCTTCGTCGGCCAGCAACTTGGCGCCGGCAGCAGCGTCGTCGCCGTTGCCCACGTCCGGTTGGTCGACGGTGACCGCTGCCGCGTGCACGGCGCATCGGGCGATCTCGGTTCGCACCACCATGTCCGCGCAGATGTGCTTGACGGCCTGGAAGCTGCCGATCGGCCGTCCGAACTGGTTGCGATGCTTGGCGTATTCGACGGCCAGCTCAGTCGTCCAGGCTGCGGCACCCAGCTGGAGTGCGGCGGTCAGGACCGCACCGTCGCGACGCCACCACGCGCTCGATCTCTGGACCGGCGATCGGGGTGCCAGGGGGCAACTCGGCGAGCGTCCAGACCGGGGTCAGGGGATCCATCGGCCGATGGAGTCGAGTGGCCTCGAGCGATCTTGGATCGAGTGACGAGATCCCCTCGTCGGACATGACCAGGAGGACGTCGATGTCATCGAGATGCTCGACGACGACCGGCAGCGACTGTGGGGCCTGTGCGGACTGTGCGGTCTGTGCGGCCGAACGCGGCGATGCGGAACGGTTCGGAAGGTCCACCCGCTCAACCAGCCCCACGAGCACCGAGCCGTCGTCCGCCCCCTCGACCAGTCCGGCGGAGAGATGCGAGGCGACCAGGGGACCGGGAACGAGCGCTCGACCAAGCTCCTCGAAGACGAGCGCCGCCTCGGTGAGCCCGAGGCCGACTCCGCCGGCGGCCTCGGCGAGGCAGAGATTGAAGACACCGACCGATGCCAGCTCCTGCCAGCGCTCACGATCGACGACCCGCTCGGCACCCTCGTGGCGGCGGATCTCCGACAACGGATACCGGCCGTTGCACAGCTGACGCACTCCTTCGGCCAGATCGGTCTCGGACTCGGTGAGCTCGAAGTCCATCAGCTCAGCTCGCGCTCGTCGTGGTCCGTGCCGCAGCCGACGGTTCCTTGGGAAGTCCGAGGATGCGTTCGGCGACGATGTTGCGCTGGATCTGGGAGGTACCGGCGGCGATCGTGAGCGAGATGCCGCGTAGCCAGTCCTCGACCATCGCCTCCGAGGACAGGTCGCCGAGCCCGTCGCCACCGGGGAAGTTGTCGGCGGCCAATCCTGCACGGCCCAACACCGCGAGTGAGAACTCCCCGAGCCGACCGCGGGTCTCGGTGTAGGCGAGCTTGAACAGGGTGCCGCCGATTCCGGGAATGCCGGTGCGGGCGGCTTGGGAGACGTTGCGCTTGGTCAGCGCCCAGAGCGCGTCCAGCTCGGCTCGCAGATGACCCGCCTGACGACGGGTCCCGGGATCGGACCACGCTCCGGTGCGCCGGGCCAGGACGACCGTCGAGTCGAGCAGCTCGAACGCCTCGAGGAGATCGCCGACGAAGGCGGTGCCGCGCTCGAAGCTCAGGGTGACCATGGTCACCCGCCAGCCGTCGTTCTCGTCGCCGACCCGGTTCGCGACCGGCACCCGGACCTCGTCGAGGAAGAGCTCGGCGAACTCGGTGGAGCCGGCGATGGTGGCGAGGGGGCGGATCTCGACGCCGGGGGAGTCCATCGGGAGGATCAGCCAGGAGATGCCGCGGTGCCGACTGTCGTCTCCTCCTGTGCGGACCAGCAGCTCACAGTTGTCCGCGACTTCGGCGTGCGAAGTCCAGATCTTCGACCCGGTCACCACGTAGTCATCGCCGTCTCGCACCGCGCGGGTGCGCAGTGATGCGAGGTCGCTGCCGGCGTCCGGCTCGGAGAAGCCTTGGCACCAGACCTCCTCGCCGCGAAGGATGGAGGGGAGGTACCGCTGACGTTGCGCAGGGGTGCCCTCGGCGATGATGGTCGGGCCGGCGTGGAGGAGGCCCACGAAGTTGACGCCGACGTAGGGCGCGTGTGCTCGCTCGAGCTCCTCTTTGAAGATGAGTTCTTCGACAGGCGACGAGCCGCGCCCGCCACCCTCGACCGGCCAGTCCACCCCCGCGTAGCCGGCGTCGAAGAGCAGGCGCTGCCAGTGGGTGTCGTACTCCCTGCGGCCGGGCCAATCGGTCGGCGCCGGTTTCGGAGGGAGGCCGGGCAGGGTCCCGGCCAGCCAGTGACGCAGCTCACTTCGGAACGCCTCTTCGGCGTCGGTGTAGCGAAGATCCATGGAGGAGCTGGAAGGGTTGGAGGAGCTGGTTATGCCCGGGAGATCGGGCGGATCACGAAAACGCGAGGTCGTAGAGCTTGATGGCGTTGCCGCGCACGATCTTGTAGATCTGCTCGTCGGTGAGGTCCTTCATCTGCTTTTCGGCGATCTGCCTGGTGTTGGGCCAGGTCGAGTCCGAGTGCGGGTAGTCGGACTCGTAGGTGATGTGGTCCACGCCGATGGCCTCCACGTTCTTCAGACCGAACGCGTCGTCGAAGAAGCAGCCGTAGATCTGGCGGTGGAAGTAGGTGGACGGAGGCTCGGGCACGATGTCGGCCACTCCGCCCCAGCCGCGGTTCTCTTCCCAGACCTTGTCGGCCCGCTCGAGGATGTAGGGAATCCAGCCGATCTGTCCCTCGGCATAGGCGAGCTTGAGCTCGGGGAAGCGAACCAGCACCCCCGAGAACATGAAGTCGACCATCGAGTAGGTCGCGTTCGAGTGGGTGAGGGTCGAGCCCACCGCCGGGGGAGCGTCGGACGAAGTCGAGGGCATCTTCGACGACGAGCCGATGTGCATGTTGATGACCGTGCCGGTCTCTTCGCACGCCTGGAAGAACGGATCCCAGTAGTGGTCCGGATCGTGCACCGACGGCAGGCCGAGAAAGGGTGGGATCTCCGAGAAGCACACCGCGCGCACCCCGCGGTCTGCGTTCCGGCGCACCTCCTCGGCGGCCAGCTCCGCGCTCCACAGGGGCACCAGGGTGAGGGGGATGAGCCGCCCCTTTGCCTCGGGGCCGCACCACTCGTCGACCATCCAGTCGTTGTAGGCCTTCACGCAGAGGAGCGCGAGCTCCTTGTCCTTGGCCTCGGTGAAGGTCTGGCCGCAGAAGCGGGGGAAGGTGGGGAAGCACAGGGAGGCTTCGAGGTGGTTGGTGTCCATGTCCTCGAGCCGCGGTGCCACCTGGTACGAACCCGGGCGCATGTCCTCGTAGGTCACGCCGCGCATGGTGACCTCGTCGCGGGGCACACCGACCGCCGAGTCCACCCGGAGGAGCGGGCGCTTCAGATCCTCGTAGTACCACCAGTCGGTCGGAAATCCTTCCGAGCCGGGAACCACGGTGAGTTGGCCCCCGACGAAGGTGATCTCGCCCATCGGCGCCCGCACGATCCGCGGCGCCACCTCGTGGTACTTCTTCGGCAGGCGATCGAGCCACACGTTGGCGGGTTCCACAACGTGGTCGTCGACAGAGATGATCCAGGGCATGTCGGCCATGGGCTGAGTGTACCGGCTGTCTGACGACCCGTCAGTTGGGATGCCGCGGTCAGTGACCGCGAAGGAACTACGCCTCGACGGTGAACAGGGGTGGGTCGGAGCCCAGGCTCGAACCGGTCGAACGCTTCGCTCTCTTGGGTTTTGGTCTCCGGCGCACCGGATTGGGGTGCTCGGGGGGATCGAAAGACCACTTCCCCGGTCCTCCCGAGAGAACAAAGCCTTGGTGGGTCCGCAGGTAATGGTGGTATCTGCAGAGTCGAGCCAGATTGTCCATCGAAAGGGGCCCGCCGTCCGCGTATTCGGTCTGCCAGTGATCGAACTCGAGTCCCTTGGTGGCATCACAGCCCGGAGCCACACAGCTCCTGTCCCGCTCGGTGATCGCGGTGCGGAGAGCGGTCGGAATGGAGCGTCCCATCCGGCAGATGGTGGTCACGTCCACCCCGTCGGTGATGACCAGATCGACCCAGGCATCTCCGATCAGCTCTCGGGCAGTCCGCACCGGGACCGGTCCGACCCCGGGGATCTCACAGGTCTCGCCGTCTCCGACCGAGCCCTTGCGCAGGGCGTCGAGATCGACACGGACCTGGACCATGGCCCGGGTCCCGATGACCCGCCTGCGCCGGGCGATCCAGCGTCACTGACGAGTGAGACGAGGGCGTCCGCCGCATAGGCCTCGGAAGGCTCGTGGATGCCGGCTCTGCGCGAGGCGTGGAAGAGATGCTCGGAACGGTCTTTCAACGAGGCGAGCAGGGTGGCTCCGGCTTCGGGGGTGAGCAGCGCATCGAGCCGAAAGGCTCCCTGTTCGTCGGTCCAGGTCCGACACCGCCGTTGTGCGTGGATGGCGGCGTGGGCCGCATCGGCTTCCTCGGCGCTCCGACCCTGGGCCCGCGCCCGAAGACAGCGGTCCTTCAGTTGGCGAAAGGTGTCGGACTCCGCCCCTTTGACGAGGTCGGCCTCGTGCCGGGGGTTCGCTCGTGCCGCCGCGCTGATCATTCTGGCCCGGGTCGGAGTCAGCCTGCCGTCTCGAAGCGCCTCTTCCAACCGGGGTTGGTCGGAGAGGGCTTCGCCGACCCTCAACAGGTCGACTGCTTCGCCCACCGATGCACCGGTGACCGAGGCGAGCCACTCGGCAGGGGAGCGATGACCCGAGGAGCGATCCGCGTTGCACTGGGCAGCTCTCGTGCCTGCCAGCGTCTCTCCAGCCGCACAGAGCTTCTTCCCTCGGGCGAAGATCTTGACCAGGGCGACGGCATCAGATCCGTCGTAGCGGCCTGCCTCACAGGAAGAGACGAACGAGGCCACCACCTCGATGGCCGAACGGAGATCGCCCGGGGTCGGCGCTGCAACTTGCCCGTCCATGTACAGATGTTCGCAGGCGGGTGTGACACCCCGGGGGGGGTGGTTCAAGAGGAGTTTCGAGATCCGGGTGCCAGCGGAGCCGACCGGTTCGGAGCCGGCGCAGTCCACCCAAACTCAGACCATGGCCACGCCGCCGTTGGGCCGGAGCACCTGGCCGGTCATGAAGCGGGAGGCGTCCGACGCCAGATAGAGGACGGCCGCCGCCATGTCCTCGGGCTCGCCGATGGTGCGGAGGGGAGTGAACTTTCGCATCGGGGTGAGCACCGCTTCTCGCATCTCCTCGTCGACGCTGCCGTCGGGACGGACGAAATAGCGCCCGGTCATCCCGGTCACGACGAAACCCGGAGCGACCGCGTTCACCCGCACGTGCTTCTTGCCGATCTCGTAGGCGAGCGACTTGGTCATCTGGACGACCCCGGCCTTGCAGATCGCATAGCTCACGATGTTCGGGCTTTGGGTGTCGACCGCGGCCGAGGATGCGTTGATGATGCTCCCGCCTTGGGGTTGTTCGACCATGACCCGGCCGGCGGCCTGGCATCCGAAGAACACGCCTTTGAGGTTGACCGCCAGGATCTTGTCCAGATCCTCTTCGGGGGCATCGAGAAACGGGCTCTCGACCATGATCCCGGCGATGTTGCACCACACATGGATCCCACCCCGTTCGCGGGCGACTCGTTCGGCGAGCTCGTTGACCTGGTTCCGATCCGAGACGTCGAGGGCGGCGGCTTCGGCCTCTCCGCCGAGAACGCCGATTTCTTGGGCGGTCCGGGTCGCGGCATCGCTTGCGATGTCTGCACAGATGACAGTCGCTCCGGCTCCCGCGAGTGCCATCGCGCTCGCACGTCCGATCCCGCTCCCCGCTCCCGTGACGACGGCGATCTTTTCGTCCACCCGGAATGATTCGATGAGCGTGACGGCGTCCATGGGGCTCTCCTGGTTGCTGGCGGAACGGCGAGGGCACGTGCACAGTAGGCCGGTGGAGGCCCGGTCGGTGGAGCGTCCTGCCAGAGGCGGGCCCGGTCGGTGGAGCGTCCCGCCAGAGGCGGGCCCGGTCGGTGGAGCGGTTGGGTCAGTTCACCGAGGGGAGGTGGTCCTGCTGGTACTGCGGAGAGGCTTCGTTGTCCTGGTGCGCGGTGCCATTGAGGTGAGGCGATCCGAGCGGACTCTGCATTGGAGACCCTGGAGACCCTGGAGACCCTGGAGACCCTGGAGACCCTGGAGACCCGAGCGACCCGAGCGAGCCGAGTGGCCCGAGCGGATCGAGGACTCCCAGCGAGTCGATGGCGTCGTCCACTCCGTAGTCCATGCGGGGTGGTCCGGACACGTAGGGGTTCGCACCGTTGTTCCCCGGAACCGGGGCGGGAGGCTCGACTGCTTCCATCGCCACCCCGAGGGCGCGTGCCACCGTGGCCGCGATGCGCTTGTGGCCCTCGTCCCCGGGGTGGATGCCGTCGGCGAGATGGCTCTCGTCGATCAGCCCGTCACCGACCACGAGCGACAGGGTGCGGTCGCCCGACCTGATCCGGTCCTTCGCCGCTGCTTCGATGGCTTGGCGGATCGCGGACAACGACGCCTCGAGCTTGTTCGGCACGTCCTCGGCGTCCGGTCGGAGCACCGGGCTGATCACGACGATCGGAGTGTTCGGGTGTCCCTGCCGGACCACGTCCAAGAAGGCGTGGAACCCTTCGGTCACCATACTGAGGCTGTGCGGGATGCGAGTCCAGCAACTCTCCCCGTAGGCGATCGAGATGACGTCGGCGTGGAGTCCGGCGATGTGCTCGGCGGAGGCGATCTCTCCCCGGCCGGCGCCGGCGTATCCCATGTTGATGAGATTCAGGTGGGCCTTGCGGGCAGCGATGGCCGCCCAACCTTGGGACGGGCCCGACGCGATCCATCCTTGGGTGGTCCAGTCCCCGTAGGCCAGCCACCGCGGCAGCGCAGGAGCGGGGGCGATCTCGCCTCCGACCGCGGTGAGGGACAACACGATCGGTTGCATCCCTTCGGGCAGGTAGATGACTGCCGGTCTGTCTGGCGACCCGATCCCGAGCGAGAGCCGCACCATGCCGTCACCGAGAACTGCGGGCTCCTCGCATTCTTGGGCGCCACCCCGCCACACCGAGAACGTGGTGCCCGCGGCGTCTCCCCGGTACCCGAAGTTGCTGTTGGTGGTGCGGTAGGCCACGTCCACCGCGAGCGCATCGCCCACCATCTCCAGGCGGACTCCGACCGGAATACTCGCCGCACTCCAGATGTCGGCCGGCAACCTGGCCGTGTCTGTCGGATTCGCCCGCGGATAGGGGACGTTGCCCGAGGCGAGATAGGCCGCCCCCCGGACGAACGGTTCGGGCTGTCCTGGCCGGGCGCTCACCGGCTACCTGTGTCTTCCATCGCCTGCCCCTCTCCTACAACCACCCCAACGAGTTCCTGCAGAATCTCACTCTATGTGGTGGAGTAACCACTTCATGTTAACAGGGGAGTGACCGATTCCACCAGGGTTCTTGCCAGGTTCGACAGTCCGATCTGGTGCCTGGGTGGTCACCGAGGGTGGCACATCTCTGTAGAGTTGCCCAGGTGCGCCGCGGAGCCTCGACCTGGCAGGGGAGGAATCGATCGCTACCCGCATCGGTCGGGTTGGCCGGCCTTGCGCTGGTGCTCGGGATCCTCGGTTGGTCGCCGGTCTCTGCTGCTTCGCCGGCCTCTGCTGCTTCGCCGGTCTCTGCTGCTTCTCAAGGTCGAACCGGCCACGTCGCGCAGGTCAGTCACGCCGAGCACCCCCACGTCTACGCCGGCGGGGGCGTGATCGGATTCGGCAACGCCCAACCGCTCAACCCCGATCCCCCGCCGCTCTCCTCGGTCATGGTGGCGATCGCTCCCAATCCCGCCTCCACCGCCACCGACCAGGGGTACTGGCTGGCATCGGCCGACGGCGGGGTGTTCGCACAGGGAAATGCGAAGTTCTACGGATCACTGGGGAACCTGACCTTGACCGGACCGATCGTCGGGATCACTCCCACGCCCGACGGCAAGGGGTATTGGCTCGTCGCGATGGACGGCGGCGTGTTCGCCTTCGGTGACGCGGCCTTCTACGGTTCGATGGGCGGTACTCGGCTCAACCAACCGGTGGTCGGGATGGCGGCGACTCCGGACGGGAAGGGCTACTGGCTTGTGGCCTCCGACGGCGGCATCTTTTCGTTCGGCGACGCCACCTTCCGCGGTTCGATGGGCGGCACACCGCTGAACGCGCCGGTGGTCGGGATGGCGGCGACCGCGGGCGGTGGGTACTGGATGGTGGCCTCCGACGGCGGCATGTTCGCCTTCGGCGACGCTCCTTTCTACGGTTCGATGGGCGGCTCGCCCTTGAACGATCCGGTGACCGCGATGGTGGCCTTCCCCAACAGCTCCGGCTACCTGCTGGTCTCGACCGACGGCGGCATCTTCGGCTTCGGCAGGGTCAACTTCTACGGATCGCTCGGCGGGGGTTACGGGGGCAATCCCACGAATGTGCCTCCGGTCGCCGGGATCGCGCTCACCCCGGGAGGAGGCGGCTACTGGCTGTTGGAGCCTGACGGGTGGTCCTACTCGTTCTCGAATCCGGCGAGCCCGTCACCTTCCCCGCTCGCCTCGTCGATCGTGTCGATCGCCAACAGTCAGGTCAACAGTGACCCCGACCCCGGCAACTTCTGCAATCCCTACGGACCGTGCGAGGAGTGGTGCGCACTCTTCGCCTCCTGGGTGTGGGAGCGGGCCGGGGTGCCGATTCCCTCGTACCCGTTCACCGGAAGCATCTACAACTGGGCCGCGGCCAACACCGGGGTCCTCCCCCCGACTGCGTCACCGGTCCCGGGCGACGAAGTCCTCTACGGCACCGGACCGTCGTCCACGGCCACCTCACTGCACGTCGGGGTGGTGGTGCAGGTCTGGCCGGATGGGGCCATCGTCACCATCGAAGGCGACGCCGGTCCCGCTCCGGTCGGCTCGTTGGCGGTCGTCGTGAACGGGCCGTACCTGCCGTCGCTGTCGGCGCAGTACAACGGCATGCCCATCTACGCGTACGCCCAGCCCTGAGTCTCGCCCGAGATTCTGGAGCTGACTCCGGGCTACAGCTCGGCGGAGCTCAGCTCTGCTCAGTTCAGTTCAGCTGTTCGGTGAGGGACGCCAGCACCCGCTGCCGGTGTTCCGCAGCCGACCCCCATGCTTCCGCGAGCGCCCAGGTGCGCTTCAGGAAGAGGTGGACGTCGCACTCCCAGGTGTAACCGATCGCGCCGTGGACTTGGAGGGCGACCCGGGCCGCCTCGGAGGCCGCGTCCGAGGCGTAGGCCTTGGAGCTGGAGGCGATCCTCGACGCATTTTCGTCGGCGGTTGGCTCGAGCTCACCAGCGCCACCTGCGTCGCGCTGGTCCAGATGCCAGGCCGCCGCGTAGACGAGTGGCCGGGCAAACTCCAGCTTGACCGCGGCATTGGCCAACAGGTGCTTGACCGCCTGAAAGCTTCCGATCGGTTTCCCGAATTGGTGGCGCGCCTTCGCGTACTCCGCGGTCATGGCGATCATCCGGTCACAGAGGCCGAGCAGTTCGGCAGCCGTCGCCACCGCAGCCCTGTCGATCGTTGCCTGGATCGCGACCTGGGCGGCCGTCCCCGATGCCACCAGTGTCTCGCCTGTCGGCGTCCAGTCGATGATCCCCCGTCTCCGGGTCGGATCGAGAGAGGGCGAGGGCGTGACTTCCAGACGATCCTGGCTCACGAGGTGGATCTGCGGTCCGGCGTCGCCGCTCTCCTCACTCCTTGAGAACAAGACGAAGAGATCAGCCCCGACTGCCGCAGCAACCGGGGTGGGCGCGGACCACGAAGATGGTTCGGCAACACACGCAGCAATCGAACCGGCGGCAATCGTCTCGAGCAACGATCCGCGTGTTTCTGCGGTGATGCCGACAGTGACATCGACGGGTTGCTCGGCCGACAGAGGGTCGGCCAACAAGGGGGCGACCAGCGCGGTCGTCTCGAGCAGTGGCTCGGGCAGGGCGACCCGCCCTGCCTCTTCGAGTAGGAGCACCAGATCGAGCAGGCCGAGCCCGAGGCCACCGTGCTCTTCGGGCACGGTGAGTCCGACCACTCCGAGCTCGGCGAGGAGCGACCACCGCGGACCGCGCGCCGCGGGCGCATCGAAGGCTGCTCGCAGATCGTCGGGGGTGCACTCCTTGGTCAGGATCTGGCGAACCGTGTCTCGAAACTCGGTCTGTTGGTCGGTGAATGCGAAGTGCATGGTCGGGATGTCCTGCTCACGCTCGGGGAAGACCGAGCATGCGCTCGGCCACGACGTTGCGTTGGATCTCGTTGGTGCCCGCGTAGATCGGTCCCGCGAGTGCGAAGAGGTAACCGTCGAGCCAGGGTGCATCGACGCCATCGCCGTGCAGCTCCGCCTCGGGGCCGAGCAGTGAAAGGGCGGCGCGGTGGATTGCGAGGTCGGTTTCCGACCAGTGGATCTTGTTTGCGCTCGCCTCCGGACCGACCGAACCGCCGAGCCGCACCCGGGTCGCGGTCCACAACGTGTTGAGGCGGTACGCCTCGGCGTCCATCCAGGCCTGTGCCACCGCATCGGAACTCGCGGCGGCGCGCGCCGGATCGAGCGTTTTCCGCTCGGCGTAGAGGGAGACCAGTCGGCCCGCCGCCTCGGAGTAGCGAGCCGGGCTCCGGAGGCTGAGACCGCGCTCCGAACCGGCGGTCGCCATCGCCACGCTCCATCCCTGGCCGACCTCCCCGAGCACGAGCGCGTCGGGAACGAACACGTCCTCGAAGAAGATCTCGGCGAAACCGGTCTCCCCGTCGATCTGAGGAATCGGTCTGACCGTGACACCGGGAGTGGTCATATCGATGAGGAAGTAGGTCAGCCCGCGGTGGCGCTCCGCCTCCGGATCGGTGCGGAACAGGCCGAAACACCAGTGGGCGAACGCGCCCCGGGACGCCCAGGTCTTCTGGCCCGAGAGCAGCCAACCGTCGCCCGAGGGCGAGCGGACCGCCCGACTCCGGATCCCCGCCAGATCACTGCCGGCATCGGGTTCGGACCAGCCCTGGCACCAGATCTGGCGGCCGGACGCCATCGCCGGCAGGAAGCGCTCCTTCTGCTCGTCGGTCGCGAACTCGAACATGGTGGGTGCAAGTAGAAAGATCCCGTTCTGGCTCACCCGCAGCGGGGCCTGCACCCTCCAGTACTCCTCTTCGAAGATGAGCCATTCGATGATCCCCACGCCCCGCCCGCCGTACTCCTCCGGCCATGAGACGACCGACCAGCGGTCCTCGTACATCGCCTGCTCCCAGGCACGATGGGCTTCGAACCCTTCGGCCGTGTCCAACGACGGGAGGCTCCGCGGAGGGGGGGTGTGCGCGCCCAACCAGGCACGTGCCTCGGCACGGAACTCCTCTTGTTGCTGGGTGAACCTCAAATCCATCGGGGTGTCCATGGTTGGGGGGCCGGCTTTCGGTCGTGTTTCCCGTGGGCGCCGAGCCTCGGTTTCCAGCCGGGTCGACGATCGGCAACAATAAACCCATGCCGAGTGCAGTGATCGTTGACGTCGTCCGGACCCCGGTGGGCAAGAAGAACGGGAGGTTGTCAGGCTGGCATGCGGTGGACCTGGCGGCCCAACCACTGCGTGCCCTGATCGAACGCAACGATCTCGATCCGGCGATGGTCGAGGACGTCGTCTACGGCTGCACCATGACGGTCGGTGAGCAGGCGATGAACGTCGGACGCAACGCGGCTCTTGCCGCCGGCTTCCCCGACACGGTTCCCGGGACGACGGTGGACCGGCAGTGCGGGTCGGCACAACAGGCGGTGCACTTCGCGGCGCAGGCGGTCATGGCCGGGGCGATGGACATCGTCATCGGAGGAGGCGTCGAGGCGATGAGCCGGGTCCCGATCGGCTCGACCACCGAGCACGGCCCGGGGGATGCCTACGGTCCGACGGTGCGCGACCGGTTCGACTTCATCCATCAGGGTCTCTGCGCCGAGGAGATCGCCCGGCGCTGGAAGATCAGCCGCGAGGAGATGGACAGGTTCGCGCTGCAGTCACACCTTCGGGGCGCCCGCGCGATCGAAGAGGGCCGCTTCGATGCTGAGATCGTTCCGCTGGCCACCCGCCGGGCGCGGATCGAGGACAAGGTCGCCCAAGCCGGAAGCGACGAAGGAGATCCGGGCGACGACGGCCCTCTCGCCTTCGACGAAGGTGTCCGAGCCGGATCCACCTACGAGACACTTGCCGGACTCGCACCCTGTTTCGTGGAGAACGGTCTGGTGACCGCGGCGAGCTCGTCACAGATCTCCGACGGCGCCGCGGCGGTCTTGATCATGTCGGAGGAGCGGGCCGGCCAGCTCGGAATGCGCCCACGCGCCCGGTTCCACACGTTCGCGGTGGCAGCGAACGATCCGGTGATCATGTTGACCGCACCGATCCCGGCGACCACCTTGGTGCTGGAGAAGTCGAAGCTCTCGCTGGACGACATCGACCTCGTCGAGATCAACGAGGCGTTCGCGTCGGTGGTCCTCGCGTGGGAGAAAGAGCACCATCCGGACATGGCGAAGGTCAACGTCAACGGTGGGGCGATCGCGATCGGTCACCCCACCGGCGCGTCGGGGGCCCGGTTGCTTGCGACGTTGCTGAACGAGATGGAGCGGACCGGCGCTCGCTACGGGCTCCAGACGATGTGCGAAGGCGGCGGTCAGGCGAACGCCACCATCATCGAACGACTCGGCTGAACCCAGCTCGGCTCAGCTGGCTTCGACCGGCTCCGTCGACGCGTGACGCCGGAAGTCGACCCGGTCCGCACGGGTCGGCCGTGACATCAGGTAGCCCTGGTAGAGGTCGCAGCCCAACTCCGCCACACGTTGCAGCTGGACTTGGGTCTCCACACCCTCGGCCAAGACCACCAGGCCGAGCGCCTTGCTCAACTGGACGATCGCAGCGACGATCGCCTCGTCGTTCTCGAACGTTCCCAGGCCGTCGACGAACGACTTGTCGATCTTGAGGATCTTCACCGGGAAGCGCTTCAGTTGGGCCAGTGACGAGTACCCCGTCCCGAAGTCGTCGATAGCCAGTCCCACGCCCATCTCGTGGATGCCGCCGAGCATGGCGATCGAGGCAGAGGTGTCGCTCATCAGCATGCTCTCGGTGACTTCCATCACCAGTGCTTCGGGCGGCAGCCCGGAGTCGCGCAACGCACCTTCGATCGACGTCAACAACTCCGGGTCGCTGAGTTGGTGGGCCGAGAGGTTCACCGTGATGTAGGCGTTCTCGGCACCGGGAAGCTCGCGCCGCCAGGTCGCCATGGTCTGGCAGGCGTCGCGGAGCACCCACCGGCCGAGCGAGAAGATGAGGTCGGTCTCTTCGGCGAACGGGATGAACTCCATCGGTCCGAGCAGACCTCTCGAGGGATGGTGCCAGCGGACCAGCGCCTCCATGGCCACGATGCGGTCGTCACCGACCGAAGCGATCGGCTGGTAGTGGACGGCCAGCTCGTTGTGGTCGATCGAGTGGCGCAGGTCGTCGTAGATCTCGAGGCGGGCGACCGACTTGGCGCGCAGCGACTCGTCGAACACCTCCACCCGGGAGCGGCCTTTGTTCTTCGCCTGGAACATGGCGACGTCCGCTTGCTGCAGGATGTCCTGAGCGGTCTGCCGGCCGCGCATGACGAAGGAGACGCCGACGCTGCAGGTGACGACCACCTTGCGGCCGGTGGAAAGCTGAACCGGCTCGGCCAGGAGCCTCGAGTACTCGGTGGCCAAGCTGATCGCCACGTTCACGTCGTGCACGTTCCGGCACAGGACCACGAACTCGTCTCCGGAGAACCGGCTGACGATGTCACCGCCGCGCACCGCCGACTTGAAGCGCTGGGCCAGGGCGAGCAGCACCTCGTCGCCACTCGCGTGACCGAACGAGTCGTTGACCAGCTTGAACCTGTCGAGGTCGATGAAGAGCACCGCGAGGTTGGTTCCCCGCTGCATCGACACCATCAGTTCGCGTTCGAGCTCGTCGCTGAAGAGCGAGCGGTTGCCGAGGCCGGTGAGTGAGTCGTGATAGGCGAGCCAGTGCAGCTGGGCCTCGGCCGCCTTGCGGTCGGTGACGTCGGTGAACGAGCACACCACCATGGGGACTTCGAGGCTGCCGGCCCCCGACAGGAGCCGAGAGCTGAGGGACAGCCACTGGCGCTTCCCACTCTCGTCGGTGACGCCGATGACGATGTCGTCTTCCGACTCGCCGGTGGCGAGGGTGCGGGCGTGCGGGAACATCTCCGCGGACAGCGGATGTCCGTTGGACTCGATCGCGATCGATGCGCCGGTGAAGATCTGGTGGCCGCTTCCCGACCGCAGTCGCTCCCCGAGGATCCGGCCGGCGGCCTCGTTGTGGGCATAGACGTTGCCGAACTCGTCGAAAAGCACGATGCCTTCGCTCAGTGACGCGACGACCGCCTCGTAGCGCTCTTCGGCGGCGCGACGCCCGGCCTCTGCTTGGCGCGCATCGGTGAGCTCGGTGCACACCACCACCCAACCGGACGGCTGGGTGTCGTCGTCGATGAGGGGGTCGATCGAGACGAGCACGTCGACTTCGGAGCCGTCCTTGCGTCGATGGATCCTCTGGCCCCGTTCGAGGACCGCCGCGCTGTCGGTGCGGTTGGCGGTGACCACCGCGCTGATCGACAGTCCGGCGACCTCTTCCTCCTTCCACCCGTAGATCGCGTGCGCCGCCTCGTTCCAGCTCTCGATCTTTCCGTCCGCGTCGATACCGATGATCGCGTCGGAGACATGCGCGACCAGACTGGCCCGGTAGCTGTTGGCCGCCTCGGCCGCCCGGCGTTCCGAGGTGTCACGGGCGATCACCTGGTAGGCGGGCTCGCCGTTCCAGGTGGTCCGAATGCTGGTGAGCTCGAGGATCTTGGTCTCGCCGGTGGGGAGGAAGCAGCGGACCTCTCCGTGCTCGAAGAACTGGCCGGGCTCGGTGAGTTGAGCCAACCGCTCGGCGACGTGGGGGATGTCGGCCGGGTCGATGAACTCGGTGATCATCGACCCGTGGTACTTGGCAAAGGCCTCTTGGTACTCCTCCTCGGTCTCCGCGCCGACCAACCGGCCCATCGCCCGGTTCCCGTAGACGTAGCGACCGTTTTGGTGGACGAACACCACGTCGGGAGAGACCTCGGTGAGGAGCCGGTAGCGGTCGACCAGCTCGCCGAGCTCCCGCTCGTAGCGCAGCTGGGCGGTCACGTCGATGACGACCCCGAGGTAGAACAAGTGGCTCTCGCCAAGGGAGAACTCAGAGGACGCAGCCGACTCAGAGCCATCCGAACCATCTGCCGCAGGAACGGAGATGGGCATCGGCGAAGCGCGCACGACCACGCTGTGGTCGACACCGTCCGGGCAGTGGACGGTCATCCGGAGGTCGAACTCGGCCGGTGGCGTGCCCGCCCGGATCGGTTCGAGGATCGGCGCGAGGAGCTGCTCGCCGGTGTCGAGCCCGCTTCCGAACTCTGTCGCCAACGCCTCAAGGGCCCCGACTCCCTCTGCTACCGCTTCGCCCGAGACCGGGGACTCTGACACCGAAGACTCTGAGACCGAAGGCGACGCCGTGTCGGCTCGGAGAACCGAGAACCCCCGAACGCCCTCGTGGAAGCCGAAGAACTCCTCGATCGGTGACGACCAGGAGACTTCGTCCTTGGTGATGTCGTAGATCCAGGTCACCGAGGCAGCGTCCCCGTCGAACTCCACCCCTTGGGACAACTCGAAGGGACGCTCACCAACCGGGGAATCGTCGAGCTGGACTCGGTCGAACGACACCCGTGAATGCCGGTCGCCGAAATTGCTCACCTGGGCCATGGACGTCCTATCGGCTCGATAGGACCCGATCTTTAGCCGACGGCCCTCCGCATCATGCCTGGTGGAGGGCGTATTACTGCCGAGGCGGCGACGGGGTCCCAGTGCCCCGCCGGCCTACCGGACCGACGAGTCAGTCGTCCGGTTCTGCAATGACCACTGCGGTGTTGTACCCACCCATCCCGATCGACGATTTGACCATCAGCCCAGGCACGCGGGGCGACAGTCCATCGACCAGCTTTGCGTGGCCCGGGGCCACCTGGGGCGGTGCAGGCACGTACCCGGTCTGGAAGGCGTAGATGGTTGCCAAGGTCTCCACGGCGGCCGCCGCAGATTGGCAGTGGCCGATGAGCGGCTTGATCGAGAAGATGCCCGAGGCGTTCGGGAACAGTTCGTCGAAGGCCCGTGCCTCCGCCGCGTCTCCCTTGCCGGTGCCTGGTCCGTGAGCGTTGAGGTAGGCGACGTCGTCGAAGTCGACGCCGGCGTTGCGGATGGCCAGACGGAGACAGCGGAGCAGCTCGACGAGATTCGGGTCCACCCCGATGAGGTTGGACGCATCCATCGTCATGGCTCCACCCAGCACCGCCGCGTACGAGCCACTGGCCTTCTTCGACAACACCATCCCGACTGCAGCCTCGCCACCGACGAAGCCCCGGCTTCCTTCTTGAAACGGACGACATGCGTCGAGGGGCGGGAGGCTGAGGATCGCGGCCCCGAGATCACTGAACCCTCGCAGCACCTGGGGGACGCCGCAGAGGTCGGTCGCCAGCAAGATGACGTCGGTCGCGACCCCGGAATCCAACCACGATTTCGCCGTGATCATCGCCGCATTCGCCGTAGCGCACATGGCCGAGACGGACATCGTCGGGCCGTGGAAGTCGTTCTCCTTCATCAGTTGGGAGATGACCGTGGAAGGCAGCATGTTGACCCACTGCTTGGGCCTGACTTTGCTCTCACCAGAGCGATAGAACTTGCTCCACGTTTCGATGTCGCCCGCCTCGATGCTGTGGACCAGCCCGACCACCGGGCCGGGCTTCCAGCCCCGCTCCATCGCATCCGAGATGGCTTCGCGTGCCGCCGCGCGTGCCGCCCGCATGAACCGGCTCGGACCGTCGTGGGCATCTCCCTCGTCGGCGATCAACGAGAGGTAGGCCTGGCCGCCGTCCACGTACCCCTCGAGGCCGGTGGTGAGCTTGACAGCGCTCTCTCCCAGGAGGAATCCGTCCCAGAGGTGCTTCGCGCCCCAGCCATACCCGGTGACCGCACCGACCCCGACGATGTTCATCGGGTCGCCCTTCGGGGCCGCCCCGGGAAGGTCGTCTTGATCGTTTTCACCGACCTTCGGGTCGGTCGAGGACGGCTGCACTGCTTCCGACATCAGAACTCCTCGATTTTCACGTCAGCGGGTGGATCGCCGAGCCATGATTCAACCGGCTCATCCACTGGTGGGCGGGGGGATACTGGTCTTCAAGGGTTCGGCAACGGCCGAAACCGTCTGCGCAGATTATTGCGCAGCCCTCAAGCGGGCACAATGGCCAATTTCGAGGGTTTTCTTTACGGGGCACGGCGTCGACCCATTGAGCGTCGACCGTTTGTCACATTCAGTTCAAGTCAGGCCTTTCGGCCCGAAGAGCCTGGTCAGCCGCGCATCGAGACCGGCAGTGCCTCCATGCCCCGCAGGATGACGTTCGATTTGTAGACAATGTCGCCGTCGACGGCCAGCTTGGGGGCTCTTTCGAAGAGGGATTCGATTGCCATGTGGGTTTGGATCCGGGCGAGGGCCCCTCCGATGCAGTGGTGGATGCCGAAACCAAGCGAAAGATGGTTGTTCGGGCTGCGGTCGATCTGGAACTCGCCTGCATTCTCGAATTCGTCCTCATCCCGGTTGGCCGACGCGATGAGCAGCATCGCGAAGTCGCCGGCCTCGAACTTCGAGCCGCCGATCTCGCAGTCCTCGGTGAATGCCCGGGTGGTCAACTGGACCGGCGAGACGTAGCGCAGCATCTCGTCGACCGAGCCGCGGCGCGTCTCCGGCTCGTTCAGGAAGCGCTGGAGCTGGTCCGGGTTGCGAAGGAGCGCCAGGATCCCGCCCGAGATCAGGTTGACCGTCGTCTCGTGGCCGGCACCCAGCAAGAAGATGGTCGTCGAAAGCAGCTCGGGCTGGCTGAGGGTGGTGCCCCCGTCCTCGACCTCGATGAGGGCACTGAGCAGATCCTCGCAAGGGTTCCTGCGGTGCTCGTCCATGAGCTCGGCGAAGTAGCGGATGATCTCCAGCGCGGCCACACCGCGGGCCTCGATGATGTCGTCGGTGAGCAGGAAGTCCGGATCCAGCCCACGGGCGAGTGCCTGGGACCACGCCCGGAACCGATGCTGATCTTCGACCGGCACTCCCAGCATGTCGCAGATGATCCGAACCGGAAGCTGGTAGGCGAACTCCTCGAGGAGGTCGACCTGGTTCTCTTCGAGGGCGGTGTCGAGGAGCTCGTCGATCACCTGTTGGATGCGCGGCCGGAGGGCATCGACCACCTTTGGGGTGAACGCCTTGACGACGAGACCTCGCAGCCGGGTGTGATCGGGAGGGTCGCGGAAGAGGAGAGGACGCATCGCGGCGAGACCGACCGCCTCGGGGCTGTCGGGTTCGACCGGTCGTCGGAACTCTTCGGGCATGCCGCCCTGGTCCATGTTGAGGGTGTCAGAGCTGGCACGCTTCTCCCGCAGGACGGCCAGGCAGTCGGCGTGACGCGACAACACCCAGAACCCCATCTCGTTGCGGTGGATCGGAGAGCGTCGCCGCAGATCGGCGTAGAGGGGGAAGGGGTTGCTCGACCAGCTCGGATCGAAGGGGTCGAAGACCGGCCGATCCGACGAGGATCCGGGCGAGGAATCGGGAGATGGGGCCGCCGCCGACAGGGTCATAGACCGGTCATGATACGCGACGGGCTTGTCTGACTCTCTGTTTTCGTTCCCAACCCGGGTTCCCCATCCAGCCCGGTGCTCAGCCCGGTGCGCCCAGCCGGTCGAGCACCGACGACGCTTCCGCCACGATGCGGGCGATCAGCTCGGCGACGGTGGGGAGCTCGTCGATCTCGCCGACCACCTGGCCGGTGGGCAGGACGCCGACGTCGGTCCTGCCGTCCACCAACGCCGCTTTGGTCATCATCGGAGCGTTCGCCGCCATGATGACCTGCGACCACGAGAGCTCGTTCCCGGTCTTGAGGGCCCGCCCCTCCTTGAGCAGGGCGAACAGGTTGGTGTCGGTGGCGCGCCGGAAGGAGTGGGCATTGGCGAGTGCACGTGGCAGGCTGCGGATCCAGCTCGACTTCTCGAGATGTTCGATCAGCTCGGTGCGGATCACCCGTTGCGGCGCCCCGTCGACCGCCGTCGACACGACGGTGCCGGTCACCGGCGTGCCCAGGTAGACCTTCTTCACGTCGTCGGGGACCCGGCTCTCCCGGGTCAGCAGGAACCTGGTGCCCATCGCGATGCCGTCGGCGCCGTAGGAGAGGGCGGCGACCAGACCACGTCCGTCGAAGAACCCGCCTGCTGCGATCACCGCGACCTTGTCGCCCACCGCGTCCACCACTGCCGGGGTGAGGAGCGATGTCGGTACCGAACCGGTGTGCCCACCTCCTTCGCCGCCTTGCGCGATGACAGCGTCGACTCCCCACGCGGCGACCTTCTCGGCGTGGCGGCGCGCGCCGATGGTCGGCATGACCACCAAACCGGCGTCCTTGCAACGCGCGACCAGATCGGGTTGGGGGGCCTGGGCGAAGCTGGCCACCTTCACCCCGTTGTCGATCATCAGCTCGACCCGGCGACCGACATCGGCCACATCGGTTCGCATGTTGACCCCGAACGGCCGGTCGGTGCGCGCACGGACCTCGGCGATGGCCGCGACCAACTCCGGGTAGGTCATGGTGGCGGAGGCAAGGATCCCCAGAGCGCCCGCCTCCGCGGTCGCAGCAACCAGACGCGGCCCGGCCACCCACCCCATGCCGGTCTGCACGATGGGATAGCGGACGCCGACCAGCTCGCAGAACCTGGTGTGCAGCGCAGGGTGCATGTCTCCGACCGCGCCGGCACCGGGCCCGGGGTCAGGGGTCAACCGGACACTTCCCGATCACGGAGCCCTTTCGGATCGAGCACCTCTCGGATCATCTGGAGCTCGTCCGGCGCGGGCATGCGGGTGTCGTGGACCTCGGGAGGGATGACCAGGTCGAACCCGGTGGCCTCCACCACCTCGTCGACGGTCACCCCGGGGTGCACCGACCGGAGACGCATGACTTTTTCGGGGGTGTCGAAGTCGAAGACCCCGAGATTGGAGACGACGTAGCGGATCTCGTGGAATCGGCTGGCCGACGGCCCTGCCCCGGCCGCCCGCTGGTACCCGACGCCGGACACCACGTCGACCTGCTCGACGAACGATCGGGTCGAGTGATTCGGAACCCAGTAACTGGTCGAATGGTTGACCGTGTTTCCGGGAGCCCCGCGCACCCCGACCAGCTGGGCCTTGGGGCGGACCCAGCTCCCGATGGCGCTGATGTTCTGGTTGCCGGTGCGATCGATCTGCGATGCCATCATGATCAGGTTGCGGCGTCCCGACCAGACCACGTCGAACACTTTGCGATAGGGCATGTGCGACTCGAAGACGAGGGACGACGGCCGCGCGCCCAGTGGAGGAGCACCGGCGACCAGTGCGGCGTCGCCGTCGGTCAACACCAGATCCGGTGCGAAGGTGAGCTTGGCGAGACGCGCGCCCAACGCGGGTGCAGTTCCGAACGCGCTGGCCATCACCTCCCCGTCACCGCGGAAGACGTCGGCGCAGGCGACGACGCAGTACTCCGCTCTGGTGACCCCGGTGTCGCCCGCCGCTCCGGTCACACTCATGACGGTCCCTTTGCGGACGCAGCCTGGGTGGCGGTCTGGTACTCGGCCTCGGTCACGTCGAGGTACTGCCTTTGAAACTCGGCCCATTGCTCGGCGTCCCCCGCCGCAGCCACATAGCTCTTCTGGAACTGCTCGTCGCGCCCGTAGTCGGGAACGCACGCGGTGAAGTGGGCGCCCCCCGGGGTCTCGATCACCCCGTCGGTCAGCAGCCGGCTGATACACATGGTCTGGAGCGGACCTTCTGACAGGAAGTGGTCGGTGTCGATGATCCGCTCGGTGGTCATGAAGCGCCGATCGGCCGCGCCGAGGAAGAGCTCGTCGAAGAAGGGGTCAGGACCGAGGATCTGTCCGGACCCGTTCGCGTCGGCCCGGTTGACGTGGACGATCGCGGCGTCGAGCCGGAGTGCCGGCATCGCCACCAACTCCTCGCCGTCCTCGTAGGGCGAAGTGACCGTTCGCAGGGAAGGGTTGACCATGAGCACGTCGGATCCGAGTCCCGCGCGGGTGGGAAGGAATGGCACCCGCTGGGATGCAGCCAACAACCCCAGGTAGAACATTCCCTCGTCGATCTCCATCGCATCGATCGAGCCGCTCTGGCGCGCCGCCTTGAAGTGGGGGTCGGTGGGGATCGAGTCGAGAGTGACGAAACCGAACACGACCTTGTTCACCTTGCCCGCTGCGCAGAGCAGGCCGACGTCGGGTCCGCCGTAGGAGACGACGGTGAGGTCGGTGAGATCCGATCGGAGGATCGCCCGCACCGCGGCCATCGGCTTGCGACGCGATCCCCAGCCGCCGATCCCGATGGTCATCCCGCTGCGCAGCTCACCGACCAGGTCGTCGAGCGAAAGTCGTTTGTCGGTCATCGCGAGGTCACCGGTCGGTCACCGAGACGTGTCGGCGTCGCGCCCTTCCACGAACGCGGCCCGTTGCTCGTCGGCCACTCCGGCCACGTGCAGCTCATAGGTGAAGCCTTGCTCGAAGCGGTAGCTCCGCCTCACATCGATCGGGTCGATCCCGTTGAGGGATTCCTTTGCCCGGCGGATGATCGTCGGGCTCTTGGCGGCGATGTCCGTGGCCACCTCGACAGCGGCGTCGACCAACTGGTCGCGGGGAACCACCCGGAGCACCGATCCGTAGTGGTGCAACTCGGCGGCGGTGGCCGGCTTGGCCGTGTAGACCATCGACCGCATCCGGTGCTGGGGAACCAGCCGCGCCAGGTGGGTTGCCGCGCCGAGCGCGCCGCGGTCGACTTCGGGGAGACCGAACGTGGCGTCATCAGCGGCCACCACGATGTCGGCGTTTCCGGCGATGCCCACTCCTCCGCCCAGGCAGAACCCGTGGACGGCGGCGATCACCGGCACTTCACACTCGTAGACGGCGGCGAAGGCGGCGAAACAGCCACGATTCGCACCGATCAGCGCCTCGTCGCCCCGATTCTGGATCTCCTTGATGTCCACGCCGGCGCAGAACCCGCGGCCCTCGGCTCGGAGGACGACGACCCGGTTGTCGGCCACCCGCCCGGCTTCGGTCACCTTCTCCGCCAACTGGAACCAGCCGGCCACGTCCAAGGCATTGACCGGCGGATGGTCGATGACCACCTCGGCGATGCCGGGGAGTAACTGACGCGATGTAATGGGCATACTTGCTCCGGACGATCCGTGATCTGATACAGCGTCAGGACAGTACCAGTCAGACTCATAGGGACCAGGAGGACGCATTGAGCACGTTCGATCTCGATCGGGTGTCGGGAGCGCTCGATTTCACCGGACGCGCGGTGGTGGTGACCGGGGGAGCCAGGGGTATCGGGCGCAGCATCGCGGAGGGGTTCCTCGCAGCCGGCAGCGAGGTCGCGGTGTGCGGACGCACCGACCCGGGCGCGGACGAGCTTCCGACTGCGACCGACTCGACCGGCGTTCCGAAGCGCGCCGTCTTCATCGAAGCCGATGTTCGAGACGCCGATCAGGTCGGCACGATGATCGCGGCGTCGACAGAGCGGTTCGGGCGGCTCGACGTGCTGATCAACAATGCGGGTGGCTCCCCGCAGGTTCCGGCCTCGGAAGCCTCGCCACGCTTCCTCCATTCGATCGTGGCCCTCAATCTCCTCGCTCCTCTCTACTGCGCGCAGGCGGCCAACGAGGTCATGCAAGCCCAGCCGGACGGCGGATCGATCGTGAACATCGGCTCGGTGAGCGGGATCCGTCCATCGCCGGGCACCGCCGCCTACGGCGCGGCGAAGGCCGGACTGGTCAACCTCACCCAGTCCCTGGCGATCGAGTGGGCGCCGAAGGTGCGGATCAACTGTCTGGTCCCCGGCATGGTGGCGACCGAGGCGGCGACCGACCACTACGGGGGCCCGGAAGGGTTGGCCGGGGTGGCTGCCACCGTGCCGCTCGGGAGGTTCGCGACCCCCGAGGAGGTCGCCGGGCTCTGCCTGTTCCTGGCGTCTCCACTGGCCAGCTATGTCACCGGTGCGAGCCTGGTCGCCAACGGGGGTGGGGAGCGACCGGCCTTCCTGGCCGCCGCCGAGCGCTCTGGGGAGCAGGATCCCAGGTAGAGCCCAAGCAAACCCCTCAAGTGGGAGGCTTCGACGGTCGATATTTCCTGACGTGACTCCGGCAACCTCGAGGGAACCAGATCCCCACGGGTCCGCCCCGGCCAGTTCGACGGGTGCGAAGCAGTGGTGACCGAGACCGAGACGACGTTCGCGTTGCTCGGCTTCCCCTATCTCGACTACCTGCCGGTCGTCGATCTGTCGAACGGCCGGCTGCTCGGCATGGAAGCCCTGGTCCGCTGGCAGCACCCCACCCGCGGGCTCATCTCGCCCAACCATCTGATCCCCCGCGCCGAGGCCAGCGGGGACATCGGACCGCTGACCCGGTGGATCCTGCTCGAGGCCTGTGAGCGTGCACGGGACTGGTCCCCGAGCATCCAGCTCGCGGTCAACTGCACGATCCACCAGCTGCGACGGGGGGAGGTCTCCAAGGCGGTCGAGCTGGCGCTGGAGCGGACCGAGTTCCGGAGTGAGCAGCTGACCCTCGAGGTGACCGAGGACGCCATCGTGGACCCGTCGACGGCAGCCGACCTCAAGGCGATCGCGGAGATGGGGGTGTTGTTGTCGGTGGACGACGTCGGCACCAACTGGTCGTCGTTCGAGCCCTTCCATCGGAACGCGGTGAGCACGGTGAAGATCGACGGTTCGTTCATCGCCGGTCTCGAGCACAACCAGGGGATCAATCGCCTGGTTGTCGAGACGGTGATCCACATGGCCCACTCGCTGGGCATGTCGGCAGTGGTCGAGTGGGTCGAGAACGCTGAGCAGGTCAAGATCGTGCGCAGCTTCGACGCGGATGCCGCCCAGGGATTCTTCTTCTCGCCACCGATGTCGAGCGAGCGGGCGGCGCGCTTCGCCGGCGCCGCCGAGGTTCCACAGTTCTCGCGGACCGAAAGCCGCTCCCTGATCGTTCCGGGCACCGCCGAAGGCGAACTGGTCCCGGTGGATGGAGAGCCGGCCGTCGCGGAGGAGGAAGCAACTCCGACTGCGGCCCAGGCGTAGACCAACGGGGCAGAGGCGGCGGGAGGAACGAGGAATTAGGCGAAGAGCTGGGGAAATCCGGCCGCGCTCGCCTCGAATCGGCGGCGAAGCGCTCGATCAGAGTGGTTGACGGCCCGAATTGCCTGTAGACATCTGCCCGTGAAATTGGCTGTCGTGAGAGAGTCGCGGCCGGGTGAGCAGCGGGTGGCGATCGTTCCTGAAGTCGCCGCCAAGCTGGTCACCTCGGGGATCGAGGTGGTCGTCGAGTCGGGGGCCGGGGCTGCGGCCTGCTTCCCTGACGAGCTGTTCCGTGATGCGGGAGCGACCGTCGGACCCGATGCAGGGTCCGTCCTGCAAGGCGCGTCGGTCGTCGCGCGGGTGCAGCCTCCGACGCTCGAAGAGGTGGCCGAACTCCCGTCGGGGGTGTCGCTGATCAGCTTCCTCCAGCCGGTGGCCTCCACCGAGATCGTCCAGGCACTGGCCGGCAAGGACGCCACCGTGTACAGCCTCGATCTGCTTCCCCGGATCAGCCGGGCCCAGTCGATGGACGCGCTCTCGTCCCAGGCGACGGTCGCCGGGTACCGGGCCGGTCTGTCCGCTGCCGAGCACCTGGCGAAGTTCTTTCCGATGTTCATGACCGCGGCGGGAACGGTTCCACCCGCCAAGGTTCTGGTGATGGGCGCCGGTGTTGCCGGCCTGCAGGCCATCGCCACTCCGCGCCGCCTCGGGGCGGTGGTCCGCGCCTACGACGTGAGGGCCGCAGCAAAAGAAGAGGTGGAGAGTCTCGGCGCGAGGTTCGTCGAGCTTCCACTCGAGACCCAGGAGGGTGCGGGCGGGTACGCCAAGGAGCAGTCGGCGGAGTACCTGGCCAAACAGCAAGAGCTGCTGGCGGCGGAGGTCGCTGCCTCCGACGTGGTGATCACCACCGCACAGATCCCGGGACGCACCGCGCCGGTGCTCGTCACGACTGCGATGGTCGAAGGGATGGCCGATGGCTCGGTGATCGTCGATCTGGCCGCCGACTCGGGCGGGAACTGCGAGCTGTCGGTCGCCGGTGAGGACGTGGAGTTCCAGGGGGTCACCGTCGTCGGACTCTCCAACCCGCCGGCTTCGATGCCCACCCACGCGAGCTTCCTGTACGCCCGGAACATCGCCAACTTCCTGGGGTTACTGGTGAAGGACGGCGAGCTTGCTCCGGACTTCGAGGACGAGATCGTCGCCGGCACCTGCGTCGTGCGGAGCGGCTCTGTGGTGCATGGGCCGACGGCAGAGGCGTTGGGCGTGGCCCCGAAGGAGGCACCATGAGCACCGGCATCGTCGAGTTCCTCACCATCTTCGTGCTGGCGGCGTTCGTCGGCATCGAGGTGATCGGACGGGTTCCGAGCATCCTGCACACGCCACTCATGTCCGGCAGCAATGCCATCCACGGCATCGTCCTCGTAGGGACCATCCTGATCATGGGGAGTGCGCACGGGGCGATGCAGATCACCTTGTCGTTCCTCGCGATCATCCTCGCCACGCTCAACATCGTCGGCGGATTCGTGGTCACCGACCGGATGTTGGAGATGTTCAAGGCCAAGCCGGCTGAACGACCCGCGAAGAGTGACGGCCAGAGCGGCGGCACCGACGAGTCTGCGGGTGCCAAGTGACGCTCGCGACAGGTATCGATCTGGTCTACCTGGTGGCGATCATCGGGTTCATCCTCGCGCTCAAGGGGTTGAGCTCTCCGAAGCACGCCCGCAACGGAAACCTGCTCGGGGCGGCAGCTGCCGCGTTGGCGGTCGGGTTCACCTTCGCCAACCCCGTGGTGAGGGCGCACTCGCTCAACTTGGTGCTGACGCTGGTCGCGATGCTCATCGGCGCGGTCATCGCCGTCCCTGCTGCCCGCAGGGTGAAGATGACCGCGATGCCCCAGATGGTGGCCATCTTCAACGGCGTCGGCGGCGGTGCTGCCGCACTCATCTCGATCGTGGTCTTTCTCATCGAGGCGCCCGGCAAGCCCGCCGTGTACCGGATCGCCGAGGTGCTCTTCGGGGTGCTGGTAGGTTCGGTCTCCTTTTCGGGGAGTGCGATCGCCTTCGCCAAGCTGCAGGAGCTGATGACCGGGCGACCGATCACCTACCCCGGCCAACAGGTGATCAACGCGTTGGTCGGTGTGGCGATCGCCGCGCTCGCGGTCGGCACACTGGTCACCGGAAGCGTCCCGTTGCTGGTGGCGACCGCCTTGTTGTCCCTCGTGCTCGGTGTGATCTTCGTACTCCCGATCGGGGGCGCCGACGTGCCGGTGCTCATCTCGCTCCTCAACTCGTTCACCGGCCTGGCCGTTGCGGCATCCGGGTTCACGCTCAACAACAACCTGTTGATCGTGGCGGGCACGCTGGTCGGTGCGTCGGGCATGCTCCTCACCCGGATGATGAGCAAGGCGATGGGCCGTTCCTTGCCCAACATCTTGTTCAGCGCGTTCGGATCGGTGATCACCGCGACGGGCGGCGCCGACGGAGCGGGTGGGGCTCGGTCAGTGAAGGAAGGCACGCCGGAGGACATCGGGGTCCTGATGGCCTATGCGCGCAAGGTGGTCATCATCCCCGGCTACGGACTGGCGGTCGCCCAGGCCCAACACGTTGCGCGGGAGCTGGCGGACCTGCTCATGGAGCGCGGAGTGGACGTCTTCTACGCGATCCACCCGGTCGCCGGCCGGATGCCCGGGCACATGAATGTGCTCTTGGCCGAGGCGAACGTCCCTTATGACGAGCTGAAGGAGATGGACGAGGCCAACCCGGAGATGTCCACCGCGGACGTCGCCCTGGTGGTGGGCGCCAACGACACGGTCAACCCCGCCGCCGAAAAGACCCCGGGCAGCCCGATCTACGGAATGCCGATCATCAAAGCCGAGGATGCCGAGAACATCGTGTTCCTCAAGCGCTCGATGCGACCCGGATTCGCGGGGATCGACAACGATCTGCTGTTCGATCCGAAGACGACCCTTCTCTTCGGGGACGCGAAGGACACCCTGACCAAGCTGGTGGCCGCGGTCAAGAGCGCCTGATCGGCTCCCGGCGGACCGGGCGCTGACCGCTCGGCGCCGCCCCGGTCGTGACGCCCGACTCGGACAGCTCCGCGAACACCAACAGACCTTGGCTGGTTGGTCGGGTGGAGAGCACGGTCACATCGACCAGTCCCTCTCCGATCTTGTGGGTCGCGTCGTTCACCACGACCATGTCACCGTCGGACAGGTAGCCGACGGCTTGGCGCGCTTGGCGCCCCTCGCGGACGAGGTCGATCTGAAGATGCTCGCCCGGGAGATGGTCCGGCGTCAGGCCGTTCGCCATGTCGCGCAAGTCGACCACCGGGAGCTCCCACCGGAACGCTTCATCGACGACCACCGACGAACACGTCCCGATCCGGAGTCCGAGGCGGCGGGCCACCGTCAGCAACTTGGTCGTCGGGTCGTCCACCTCGGGGATCTCGTCGGGGGAGATGTGTACGGGGACGCCCATCTCCCTGAGCGCCTCCAACGATTCGAGCCCGCGCCGTGCCCTGCGCGACGCTGCCGGATCCGAGGACGCGGCCAACGAACGGAGTTGGTCGATGACGAACTGGGGGACGACCAGACCTGCCGGAAGCAGTCCTCCACGTCCGAGGACCAGCAGGAAGCGGTCCATGATCGCGGTGGCGTCGGGTAGCAGGGCGTGACCCTCGGGA
This sequence comes from uncultured Acidimicrobiaceae bacterium, assembly GCA_963839925.1. Classification (GTDB taxonomy): domain Bacteria; phylum Actinomycetota; class Acidimicrobiia; order Acidimicrobiales; family RAAP-2; genus Bog-756. The sequence continues at coordinate 123,082 of CAWIWV010000001.1, forward strand.
GGACTCGTCGGTGGCGCGAGCACCCGGGACAGGCCGGCGGCCGCGACCACCTGACGACCCTTCACGGCGCCGAGTCGCCACCCCAAGCTGGCGAGCACCCAGGTGATCGCCGCGGTGATGATCAGGGCGAACCCGTTTCTCAGGAGCACGAAGAGCGGAAGACCGATCACCAGCCCGAGCAGCATGCCGGCAGTTGCGATGATCGAGGCTGCAAAGGCCTCTCCGGGGGGGGTGTTCCGGAACAGGAAGACCGCCTTTTGGAGTCCTTTGTCGAGGAGCCTCCCCGCCACGCCCCCGATGACATAGCTGGTCGTGGCGCCCAGGAGGAGTCCCACCACCGACCCGAGCTGGCGCGAGTCGAGGGATCGTCCGATCTCGAAGCCGACGACCGACCCCCCGAGCACGAAGAGCAAGCGGAAGCCTTCGACAAAAATGATGCCTGAACTGGTCTCGCCGCTGTTTTTGGATACGCTCATCTGCTTGTCGCCTTCAGTACCGCTCCAGGCGTGGATGTCACCTGTAATTGTCGGGTTCTTGAGCCGCATTCTTTAGGGGGCTCGACAGGTCTTCGACGCACCCTCCCTGGTAGTCGACTACGAGCAGTAGTAAAATGGACGCGCAGTGTGGGGCTCATGGCCTCGTCATTCGTAAGCCGTCACGGTCAGTGCGTGTTTTTCCGAATTCCTCATGAGCTCATTCCCCCGCCACCGCCACGCAACCCGACGAGGGAGATTGCCCTCGTCAACGAGGGGTGCGGTCGGAATCGCCGCGACATCCATCGAGGATCCCGGTCGGTCGGGCCAGGGGGTCCGGCCTTCGGCCGCGGATGGCGGGGCGCTGTCCCCGACTACCTTCGACCCTATGAGCGGTGCGACCCCGGATGTCGCCAGCCATAACCTGTCGGTTTCGGAGCGGGGCCTCACCGTCACAAAGGTGACCGGTCTCGTCCATGAGGCTGCCCTGATCCCGTGGTCCGACGTGACGAGGATCAGTGTCACCGATGCCGTCGAATCGGTCGATGAATCGCCGCTGAAAATTCTCGAAATCGAAACCGTCGGCGGGGGTGGTTCAGGTGACCGGCCACTCCAGAGTTTTGTGGCATCGGAACCGGCTGCTGCGAAGTTCTTGGCGGCTGTATCAACGCAGCGGCCGACCGTCCTCGACGCGGTATCCGCAGCAGATGAAATGCCCGAAGACGGCGCACTACCAGCGACCGATCCGATCCCTGAAACCGATCCGATCCCTCGGGAGCGGGTCGGTTTCTCGGCGGTGTCGAGCTTCGCAGCCAAGGGGATCGGTTCGCTCCATGCGGTCGCGAGGCGGGCGTCCCGAGTGCCGCGCCTGGCGCGTCGTGGTTCCAGCGTGCCGTCGACCTTGCCGTGGACCGGCGCAGCCCTGGCGGGGACGGTGGACCCGGCCACAGGGAATGCCGAGGGAAGCGGTGTCGACGGTGGAGGGAGCTCGGACGAACCGGCCGCGGGTGGCGGTTCCGCCCCGGGACGCAGCCGGCGGTTCGAACCGATCGCGGTGGCGGCTGCGGCGCTCCTCCTGCTGGCCGGCAGTAGCGCGACCTTCGAGCTCCAGGCCGGCGGGGCGGCCCCCCGGCATTCCTTCGCCGCGAGCGAGCGGGGGAACGAGGCCCAAGCCGAAGTGGACGCCAGGAGCACCCGCCTCCCTGCAGCAACCTCCAAGCCCAAGCCGGCACCGCCGAAGCTGGCCAACTCGGCGCCGCTTCATTCGCACGAGATCTTCGGGTACGCGCCGTACTGGACGTTGCCGCAGTCGTCGGGGTTCGACGTGAAGGACCTGACCACCTTGGCGTACTTCAGTGTCGACGCGAACGGGAACGGGACACTCGACGAGAGCGGCTCGGGGTGGAACGGGTACGAAAGCCAGGATCTGGTCAATCTGGTCAACAGGGCACATGGAGCCGGAGACCGGGTCGTGCTGACGGTGACCGACTTCGATCAGGCCTCGCTCGATGCGATCACCTCTGATCCGAATGCGGCGGCGACGTTTTCCGCGTCGTTGATCAGTGCGATCTCGGCAAAGAATCTCGACGGAGTCAACTTCGACTTCGAAGGCGAAGGGAGTGGGGATCAGAAGGGCCTGACCCGGCTGATCACCAAGGTGTCGCACGCGTTGCATGCGGCGAATCGCCACTGGCAGGTCACCATGGCGGTCTACGCGAGTGCGGCCGGAGACCCCGGCGGTTTCTACAACATCCGGGCTCTGGCCCCGGCGGTCGACGGGTTCTTCGTGATGGCCTACGACATGAACGACCGGAGCAGTCCGAGCGCGACCTCTCCGTTGGTAGGCGGAGGGTACAACGACACCGAGACCCTTCAGCAGTTCACCACCGCGGTTCCGCGGCAAAAGGTGATCCTCGGGGTTCCCTACTACGGCTACGACTGGCCAACCAACGGCGGAACACTGGGGGCTCAGGCGACCGGAGGGGAGAGTCCGCTGAGCGACAGCGTCATTGCGTCGTCCGGCCATCCGACGTACTGGGACCCTGCCACCCAAACGGCTTGGACCTCCTACCAGGTGGGGACCCAGTGGCACGAGACGTTCTTCGACGACCCGACATCGCTGGCCCTGAAGGCTCGGCTCGCCAACTCGTACCGCATCGCGGGTCTGGGAATCTGGGCGCTCGGGATGGACGGCAACAATCCGGCGATGATGGCTGCGCTCTTGGGCAACGCCCCGGCGGTCAAGGACTTCTCGACGGGACCGACCGCCACGCCCACGAGCGCGCCACCACCGGCCGCCGCTGCAGCAGCTGCCGCTGCGGCCTCGGCAACGGCCACCTATCAGACGACGGGGGTCTGGAAGGGTGGAAAGGTCACGCTCACGCCGCTGACCACTCCTGCCAATGCGACTTCCGCGGTGTACCTGGGAACCCTGACCGGGTTCAGCACCACCGATCCGACGTTCACCTGCCTCCAGGGTGGGGCCCCGCTCAACGTGTGGAAGTTCAGCAATCTGCCCGGCGTGGATGTGGTGGTGGCGTCCCAGCCGGCGGACTGCGCTGCCGCGATGTGGACCTTCAGAAGCTCGGGCGCGAGCACGTCGGGAACGAAGACCGGATCTGGCCCGGGCTCGACGACCACCACGACCGCCCCGAAGAAGAAGCCACCCACGACGACGACCACCACGACGACGGTGCCCCCGACCACCACGGTGCCGCCGACCACCACGACCGTGCCCCCGACCACAACGACCACCACCGTGCCGCCGACGACGACGACACCGGCGCCGCCGTCAGATGGCGTGTCGTCCTCGGTTGCCACGACGACAACCGAAGTGACCTCGCCGTCCACCTAGGGGGACGGCCGGGGCTAATCTCGTCGTGGCCCGGGGGTGTAGCTCAGCTGGTAGAGCGCTACGTTCGCAATGTAGAGGCCGACGGTTCGAGTCCGTTCACCTCCACCCAGGCAGTTCGTGTTCCGTTCGCCAAGGTGCTCCAGCGCTGCGACTCTTAACCCAACCCGCGACTGTCAATCGCGTTTAGCCGACCGTCCCGTCGTTCCCAGCTCGGATCCAAGGCCGGAACAGGAGAAGGCCGAGGATCCAGATGAGCAGCACGGTGGCGACATACAGCCCGAGGTAGCCGAACAGCGGCAGATGGATCTCGGTCTTGAACATCGCGACCAGCAGGCTCGCGTACCAGGACACCGTGCTGATGGCTCCGAGGAGGAGCAGCCGGCGGTCGAGGTGCCAATCGGACCTCCCGCGGTGGAGAATCCACCCGTTGCCGATGAGGACGGCAACGATGACCATTTTCGCGATGAATCCGCTCAGGTGAAGGTACATCGATGGGTGCAAGAGGAACAGAGCAACTCCGCTGACGGTGAGGATGGCCAGGCCGGCCCAGATGCAGATACCAACGAATCGCATTAGGTCGGGTGGCACCGCTTTTCCGCGCCTGAGTGCCGAAACCACACTGATGTCGCCAATCGTCGCTCCGCCGAGTCCCAGACCCAGCCCGATGAGGTGGACCGTCAACAAGCCCGTGGACAGCATCAGCTCATCCTCTGCCCGTGCTCGCCGACGGTGTCGGGTGTGTCACGTCAGAGAAGACCGCGAGACCTGAGGTCGAGCACGATCGCCCCGGGTACACCTCTCAACCGTTGGCCACGACGAGTCGTCCGGTTCCCGGGTTCAGTAATCTCGACCTTGGCGACGATCAGTGGTGCTGCCTCGAGTGAAAGAGCGCGAGCTGCGGTGGAACCAGGGGACGGAGAAGCCGGCCGGCCCCTGGTCGGTGGGTTCGGTGGGGCTTGCCTCCGAACCCGACGCCTGGCTCGCCGGCGTCGGGCACGTATCGTTCCCACAGACCTGTGGCGGGGGCGGCGGCGAGGGGCAACCGGTCGTGGTACAGGTCACGAAGACGCGAGCCCTCGAGGTGTCGGCGAACCGGCTGTTCTGTTGGCCCCGTGAGGACACCGATGCCGTGTCGACGGTCGAACCGGGTCGAGTCGGGTAGTCGTCGACGACCAGTGTGAGGTCGGTCTGGGCATAGGCCGTGATCCCGCCGAGGTCACAGCTCACGGTGCCACCCGTGGCGGTCTGCGTCGCCGTCCCTTGGTTGAGCGCGCTGTAGGTGCAGTTGTCGCTGGCCGGGACGGTGTCGACGAAAACGGCTCCAGGCGGCAGGGTGTCGACGACTCTGACGTCGGGGGCGGTGGCACCGCCGTGGTTGGTGACCTCGAAGTTGTAAGTGATCGGGCCACCGGCTGTTGCCTGCCACTGCTGGGTGGTGTTGTCGATGCTGATGTTCAGCGGCGCGGGATCGTCCTCGAACTTTCCGATGGCGTCAGCACCGTTCCCACCGGCGAACCACTGGTTCCCGTCGGGTCCGGTTGTGATTCCTCCGTCGGTGCCGCCCGGGATGATCCCGGTGGTGAAGTCGGTCTCGACTCCGCTCAGGGTGAGCTTGCCGATGGCGCTGGCGTCGATGCCGCCCCCGCTGATGTCACCGGTGAACCACATGTTGCCCCCCGCACCTGCGTCGATGGAGTCGGGGTGGTCGAAGTTGACCGGGAACGTGGTGACCTGACCGGTCGTCGTCACCCGCCAGATGACGTGTTCGCCGTAGCCGGTGACCCACAGGTTCCCATCGGGACCGTTGGTGATGGCGTCGGTGCCGGTGTCGTCGGGGGTTGGCTCGGCGCCCAGGGAGAATTTGGAGATGCCTCCGGTCTGGGGATCGAGCCGCCACAAGAGATTGGTGTTGAATTCGGTGAACCACAGATCACCGTCCGAACCCGTCGTGATGTCCTGGAAGTAGCCGGCGTTGGCTGCAGGGTCGGTGACCGGGAACTGGGTGACCACTCCCTGAGGGGTGATGCGTCCGATCTCGTTGGGACCCGACTCGGTGAACCAGATGTTCCCGTCCGGACCTTCTGTGATCCCGGGCATGTAGCCGGCGTTCGCCACCGGAAATTCTGTGACCACCCCCTGAGGGGTGATGCGGCCGATCTTGTCGGCCTGGGCCTCGGTGAACCAGACGTTGCCATCGGAACCGGCGGTGAGACTCAGCACCCCGGCGTTGGGAGTCGGGACGGGGAACTCGGTGATGACGCCCTGCGGGGTGATCCGTCCGATGCGGTTGCCGTTGTTCTCGGCGAACCAGAGGTTGCCGTCCGGTCCAGTCGTTATCCCGTACGGCAAAGCAGGACCGGGCACCTTGTACTCGGTGATCGCGCCGGATGGGGTGACTTTGCCCACTCCGCCGAAGAATTCGGTGAACCAGACATTTCCGTCGGGGCCCAGTGCGATCCCATAGGGAAACACGCCCGCGGTGGGAACAGAGTATTCGGTCACGACGCCGCTCGTTGTGATCTTGGCGACCTTGTTGGACGCAGCTTCGGTGAACCACAGGTTCGCGTCGGCACCGGTCACGATCCCTTCGGGTAACGAGTTTGCACCTGAAGGGACCGAGTACAACGTGATTGTGCCCGAGGTCGTGATCTTGCCGATCTGTCCCGACGCGTACTCGGTGAACCACAGCTTCCCGTCAGGCCCGACGGCGATGCCTTCGGGCTGTGCGTTGGCGGCGAGAGGAAAGTCGGTGAATGCGTGAGTGGTCGTGTTGAAGCGGACGATGGCATTCGTGCCCGCATCGGTGAACCACAGGTTGTGGTCCGGTCCTGTGATGATCTGGTCCGGAGAGGATGCACTTCCGGAGGGGTCTGGGTACTCGGTGATTGCTCCCGTGGCGGGGTTGATCTGCCCAATAGCGCTGTCGGCATCTGCGAACCACAGATCACCGTCCGGCCCACTCGTGATCCCCTGTGGAGAGGACGGGTACGCGGCAAGGTTGTACACCTTGACGTTCCCTGTCACCGGGTTGATCCGGCCGATCGACCCAGGTTTGTCGTGGTGGTACTCGGTGAACCAGAGATTGCCGTCGGGCCCGGTCGTGATGAAGTTCGGCGAGTTGTCCAATCCGAGGGAGTAGCTGGTGAGCGCCCCGGAGGGGGTGATCCTTCCTACAGCACCCACCCCGTCGGGTTCGGATTCGGTGAACCACAGACTTCCGTCGGGACCCTTGGTGATCCCTTGGGGGTCCGATCCGGTCGAAGCCGGGGTGATGCCCTTGGTGAACTCGGTCACGGTGCCGGTCGTCGCCTGCGCCGACTTGGAGCCGAGCAGAAGGACTGCAGGAACAGAGGTCGCGAGGAGAAGTGCCAGGACACCCACCCTTGCTCCAAGCATGGACCGTCGGTGTCTCACGTTCGATTGCATTGTGGATTGCCTTGTCGATCGCATTGTCGATCGCCTCCTTGCGGCTTTCTCGGGCTCGCTCTGCTGAAAACGTTCTCTATGTCGCATAGGAGAATTACTACGTAGCGTAGAAGAGTGCAAAACCGAAGACTCAGGATCCGGTGCGGAGACTGACGTCGTGTTGGAGGTCGGGGTCTCTGAAGCGCGAGAACACTAAAGTGTCCGAGGATGTCAAAGGCCACCAAGCCGTGCTCGAATCCGTTGTGTCACTGTTCGCCGTGTCGTTGCGGCGATGACTGCCGGTGTGGGAGCGCCCGCCTTGGTGACCTCGAACAGCAGGTCATGGATGTGCTGTGGGATGAGAGCGCCGGCGAGATGAATGCTCGTGAGGTGACCGACCTTCTCGCAGGGTATGCACTCACGACGATCTCAACTGTCCTCGACCGGCTGTCTCACAAAGGGCTCGTATGTCGGCGCAACCGTGGCCACTCCGTGTGGTTTTCACCGGTCCAGACGAGAGCCGAGCACACGGTCCTGCTCATGCGTGAGGTGCTCGCCACCACCAACGCCCCTGAGGACGCGCTCTTCGAGTTCGTTCGTCAAGCAAGTCGAGACGAGATGAAGATCCTGCGGCAGGCCATCAACGACAGCCGCCGCTGATCGTCTACAAAACACACCAAAGCGTTCTGCTGCAACTCACGCGCACCGCACTCGAGCAGAAGAGCTCGGTGCATTCCGAGCTTGCCCATCCCCTGGAGGTATGCCAAGATCCATCTACTACCTCATGTAGTAGGTCTGCACTCGGTCGAGCTGGTTTGTAGGGGCAGGAGGAGAACATCATGTCCACCGGACTCATGACGGGAGGTGAAGTCGCCCCCGCCGACGTCGACGCAGGTTCGGTGAGGGCGGTCCGAGGCACTCGCGATTCGCAACGAACGTTCCAGCTTCTCCTCGCGACGGTCTGGCTGTTGGACGCGGTTCTTCAGATCCAACCCTTCATGTTCACCAAGGGTGCGAACGGGTTCAGCGGGATGTTGAATGGCGTCGCGCCAGGGAATCCGAGTGTCGTGGCCCACACCATCACTTGGAACGCCTCGATCGTGTACCACCAACCGATCCTTACGAACACGCTCTTTGCCCTGATTCAGTTCCTGATCGGGTTCGGAATCGCCTTCAAGCGAACCCTCCGGCCGGCTCTCGGCCTTTCGATCGTGTGGTCAGTGGGGGTTTGGTGGTTCGGAGAAGGGGCAGGCGGACTATTCACGGGTGCGGCGACTCCCTTTGGCGGTGGACCCGGAGGCGTCCTCTTCTATGCCGTGCTGGCCGTTCTCCTCTGGCCTTCGGAGGGATCGAATCGTCCCTTTGTGGCAGCGCGGACGGTCGGGGTTGGAGCATCGAAGGCGATCTGGGCGGTGACGTGGGGAGTCCTCGCCATCCTGTCGGTCGTCGGGCAAGGCCGGCAGTCGCAAGCCCTCCACGATCTGGTAGCCGGGCTGGACAGCGGTCAACCGGGGTGGCTCAGCCACATCGACAAGGTCGCGGAGTCGTTTCTCCTCCACCATGGGGGGACGGCCGCCGTGCTGCTGGCGGTGATGTGCGTTCTTTCGGCGGTGAGTGTCTATCTCTCCCCGTCGTTCACCCAGTTCATGATCGTCACGATCATCGTGGTGTTTGCCATCATCTGGGTGGCGGTCCAGAACTTCGGTGGCATCCTGGCCGGAGGCGCCACTGATCCCAACTCAGGTCCGGTGGTGATACTCCTGGCCTTGATCTATTGGCCAGTTTCAGTAGGCGGTGGTCGGGCCGAAGAGGCCAAGGTGTCGGCGGTCAACGGGAAGGAGGGCTGAATCCATGGGCACTCCGTCCTGGTTGTACTACCTCTTCGCAGTGGCCATGCTTGCGGTCGCGGCCTATGGCGCCTGCTTGCTGACGGTTTCGTTAAGGTTGAACGATCCAGTCGGTCGTGACATCGACATCGCGCATCTCTTCATGGGAGTGGCGATGGCCGGAATGTTCGTGGCTCACTGGGCGTTTTGGCCCAGTGGGTTTTGGGAGCTGGTCTTCTTCCTCCTCATGATCTGGTTCATCTTCCGGAGCGTCCAGTCCATCCAGCGATGGGGTCTCCATGTTCCCCATGAAGCAATCCACTCGGCCATGAGCTTTGCCATGCTCATGATGTACTGGTTCCCGATGAGCTCGTCACCCACCGCGATGTCGATGTCGATGTCGATGAGCTCGTCGTCTCACGGGGTCCTTGACCCTGGCATCGGCCTCCTTCTCGCCTTCCTCTTCTTCGGATCCGCCATCTTCACCTTGGCGTCACCGATCAAAGGGGTCTCGCACCACGGATCCCATCTCCGTGCCCGAACGCGAACCCTTGCCGCCGTCGGGGTAGGGGGGGAGACCGCTGACGATGAGGCCGAAGTCTTCCGGCACGCCACCTCTGGGCCGCTTGCGGCGATCACCTCCCCAAGACTGGAGGATCTGAGCCACGTCGTCATGTGTGTAGGAATGGGCTTCATGCTCATTCTGATGCTCTGATGAAAACCGCCCCGTCTCGGACGACTCGCTCGAAGGCTCATCAGCCCGAAGGCGCGGGTTCGACTTGCCCGAACCCTTTCTGTTCCTGTGATCCGTGTCGATGCAAATCAGCGTGCAGATGCGGAGTCAGCAGGCTAAGCGTCCTCGAACAAAAGGTCATGACGAACATCTGGCTGTCCCAGCAGGGAGAGGTGACAGTCCGAGATGTTGCGAACGCGATGTCGGCATACGCCTACACGACGGTCGCCACCATTCTGGATCGTCTTGTGGACAAGGGAGTGCTTCGACGGCGGTTGACCAAGAACACGAAGTACTACGCGGCCATTGGGAGCAGCAGCGCACATACCGCCGTTCTCATGCACGCGGCGCTTGCCGGCGACCCCGATCAGGACTCAGTGCTCCGGCGCTTCGTATCGGGACTCGATCCGGCTCAGACGGATTGTCTTCGGAGCGCGCTCAGCAACGAAGGCGGCTGATCTGACGAACCAAGTAGCTGCCGGTCCGCTCGTCAGAGGATGCAGGGGAGGATGGTATTGATGAGTGAGTATTCGGCTGGTGCTGTACTGACGTGCACACACCAGGACTGCAACTGCAGGGTTGTGATTGTCGACGAGTGTCATTGTGAAGGAGTTGACGAGAGCTCCGTCTACAGATGTGCTTGTGGTGCCCCACTTGTTCGGATCAGAGATGAAGGTTCAGGTCACTCACAGCTTGCAAAGGTCTGACAGCAGGAAGCGGATCGCTCCTTGTGTTCAGCCGGCGCTTCTGTCGATGAGTATCGCCAACCCAGTCTTTCCGCTCTTGCGCGTCGCGTCTCAACTTTGGCTACTCCTGTTGATCCCGCCCCCGGCATTCGCGCATCTTGTGACGACAGCCACCAGACCGAACAGGATCGTGACCAGCGCACTTGAGGCAGGAACAACCCCAGCGCCCTTCGATTCTGTTGAGGTCTTGCGGTCCGCCTCGGTCTGAATGAGCGACTTGATGAAGTCGGAGTAGACAATGCGTTCTGATGGTGGAGGTCGAGGTCTTTGACACGATCCTCAACGTGAGCACTGGCCGATCCGCTGCTTGAACGCCGGACCAGGAAAAACTAGATCTCCAGGTCAAGGACCTGTTTTAGGGTTGGCGAAGGGTTCGAACATATTCTCATCGCCTCCACCATTCATTTGGTCGGATCCCCTAGAGAGTCCAGATTTTGCTGGACTTTCGCGGCCGCGGGCCGCGTTGTCCACAGGGTTTGGACGCATTTATGGACGGGTGTTCAAAACCTCCCTTCGCAGCGGTATGCAATCGAACCCGCGCCACCCCGGCGGAACGCTGCGTGTTCGGTTCGTGGTCAACGGCGTAGAGGGCTCGTGCCATGGGTGCCCTACCGCAGCTATGGCGGCTGGCCTGATCAAGCGCGTCACTGGGACACCCAAGTGCGACGGGCTAGAAGTCCTAAATCTCGGCTCAACCGTGTGCCCGTGCGGACTATGCAGGTGCAACCGATTCGGTCCTCGTGATGTGCCTGACGCGGTCGGATCAGGCTGGATGACCGATCAGGACGACGGCGATGGAACCTCTATCGGAAGGTGGATCGGCAGATCGGCCGACGATTCGCCGACACTGACCACATAGGTGCCGGCCACCACGGTAGGTGTCCCACTGGCATCCGACAGGAATCCTGACGCGGGAATCACCATCGTTGCACGTGCGGTGGCTCCGGGCGCCACGACAACCCTGGTGAAGGCGCGGAGCTGCTCCGGTGGCTCGCCCAGCCCAGATGGATAGGCCACATAGGCCTGGGGAACGTCAGCACCAGACCGTGATCCGGTGTTGGTCACGTCGACCTGCACGGTGTACCCCCCACCTGGTGACGGAGTGATCACCGGATGGGAGAGCGCGAATGACGTGTAGTCGAGCCCGAACCCGAAGGGGAACAGTGGGGTGACCCCGTTGTCCTGGTACCAGCGATATCCGATGTCGAGGATGGATCCGAAATGAACCGTGGCGTCGATCCCCGGAAACTCCGCTGGCGTTGCTGCGGGTTGAGCCCCGAGCGACGCGGGGAACGTGAGCGGCAGGCGCCCCGAGGGGTCGACCCGACCGGTCAGCACCGCAGTCACCGCGGAACCGTCCGCCTCCCCCGGGTACCAGGCCTCAAGCACACCAGCCACCTTCGACAGCCACGGCATGTACACCGCCCCACCACTGTTGATTACCACCACGGTGCGGGGATTCGCGGCGGCGACCGCGGCGATCAACTGATTGGCGTCCCCGGGAAGCTCCAGGGATCGATCGGCCCCCTCTTGCTGAAGTTCCCCGGTGAAGATCACCGCCACAGAAGACCGACGGGCCGCTTCCACCGCAGCGTTGATGATGCCCGTCTCGTTGGTGATACCGAATGCGGGGGCCGGATACCCATCCACCGCGAACCAGCGGATGGCGAATGTGTAGTGTTTGCCGGCGGTGAGCGACACCGCTGCCGACAGCAGTGTCGGAGTGTGGAGGCCGGCAGACGTCAGGACTGGGGCGCCGTTCATGGTGAGCCAGGTGTCACCCAGTTCGTTGAGCCCGACTCGGTAGATCCCGGATGATCGTGGGGTGACGGTCTCGCTCCATGAATTCCAGAACTTGCCGGTTCCGGGGGCCGATGCCGTAGCCACCGCTGCGGTCACGTTCCGAGAAAGAGCAACTGAAATGTCACTCTTCCCCGGTTCGACCGAGTCACCCTGTTTGTGCGGTGTGGCCGTGTCGAAGTAGCGCGTCGGAATTACCTGACCACTGCTGATGTTGTGAAGAGGAATCGACCGCAATCCGCCCTGGGAGTATCGGATGGTGGTCGACGATCCGAACGCTGAACGGAGTGCGTCGAGCGGAGTCGACACGAACGGCGCCACGACCCCCGAGCTGCCGTCTCCACTGGTGATCGGGTGGGTAGCGCCGGTCCCGATCACTGCAATCGATTTGGTTCCCTTCGCCAGTGGCAGGACCGCTCCGGCATTCTTCAAGAGCACCATCGATGCTTCGGCGGCCGTCGTTGCCACGCGGGTGTGGGCCGGGGTGATCGCGTTGGCTGACGGATTCCCCTGGACAGGTCGGCCGATCAGCCTGTAGCGGAACATGGTGGCGAGCGTCGCAGTCACCGCCCGGTTCAGATCGGCGATCGGAATGGCACCCGACTGGACCATTTGGACAAGAGAAGAAGCCGACGCAGGCTTGATCATGTCCATACCAGCCCGGAATGCCGGAGCGATGTCCGGATTTAGCACCGCAGCAAGGTCGGACCGGACGAATCCGGTAAACCCCCACGACGCGAGGTCCGCGTACACCGTGGGATTGGAGCAGTCGTTGACATTGTTGACCGAGCCGTACGAGCACATGATGGATGCGACGTGGGCTTGTTGCACCGCTTCTTTGTACGGTGGGTTGTACAACTCGGCCAGTGACCTGCTTGAGACGTCCTGGTTGAGGATGTGGCGCACCGTCTCCTGTGAGTACGCGGTGACGTGTTTCAGGTTTGCCATGGTCCCATCGGACTGGATGCCCTCGACGGCGGCGACACCCATCGCGCCGGTCAATACCGGGTCTTCACCGAACGCCTCGAAGGTGCGGCCGGCTTCCGGCACCCTGGCAAGGTTGAGCTCGGGTCCTTGGGCGGCGTCGATTCCCTTCGCCTTCGCCTCCTGTCCCATAACCGTGCCAGTAGCGTGCGCGATCGACGGGTTGAACGTGGCCGCCACTCCGATGGCGGCAGGGAGCTGCGTCACGCCTTTCATGTTGTAGGCGATCCCGTTCGGTCCGTCGGTCATGGTCAGCGCCGGAATGCACAGCGAGGGAATCCCAAGGTTGGTGTTCTCCAGCGGCGGAACCGTCCGCAAGATCACAAAGGACGCCTTCTGCTCGAGTGTCATCCTGGCGAGGACCTCGGCGGCAAGCGCCGCTGGGGTCGCATCTCCCTGGCGGGCCTGGGAGACCCAAGGACAACTGCTCGGAACGACCGATGTCTCAGGTGGAGCGGCACCATGTTGTGCACCAACGACGAGGGCAAACACCACCGAGCCGCAGGCGAGAACCCCGGCGATGACGATCACGATCTGTCTGTAGCGTCCTCGGCTGGTCACCGGTCCCCGCTCCTTGCTTGCGTCGGCCTACCTACCCTGACCTGCCGGACTGTTCTAGCTGCACGCTACGGTGCGCGGGCAATTGGGTGGTGGACTTGGGACCGATGGCGTCAGGTCCGTCCAACAACGTGGAGGGCTCAATGACCTATCGAACCATTCGACTCGAGATCACCGACGAAGTGGCCGTGGTCATCCTCAACCGTCCCGAAGTCCGCAACGCCTTCGGTGATGGCATGGGTGAAGAGCTGGCCGACGAGTTCCGTCAGTGTGACTCGGACGATGATGTGCGGGTGGTTGTCCGTCGCGGATTTAACGATGGCACCAGCAGCCTCTCGACCAGCGTGAGCGTTGGTCTAGATCGCAGCGAAATGTCGAGTCAACCGTGACGCCGGATTGGTAGTCCTCGACAAGGCCCTCTAGTTGAGCTGGGTCGAGCCGCTTCTGTTTCTGCCGACCCTTGTTGGCTTTTGAGATCACGCGTATTCTGATCGGAGGACTCTGTTTACGCAGGTCACGGAGTTGCTGGAGTATTCGGCTTTTGTTCGAGTGGGACCCGACAAGCTCCATCCAGGCAGTTCGGGTTCCGTCGCCAACCGAGGCAACAGGCGAGTTCAACGTCAACGCTCATCGTCCGTCCGCGTGCGACCCCAAGCCCAGCGACACAACGAGGCGGCGACCTGTGAGACGATTCCGCGGATTCTCGGAGGCCGAGAGCATCGAGGAAAACCATGCGTTTGCTATACCTGGACATCGATACCCTTCGGGCCGACCATCTCAGCTGTTACGGATACCACCGCACCACCACGCCGAACATAGATGCCGTTGCGGCCGATGGGGTCCGGTTCGCGAAGATCTACGCCTCCGACGTCCCCTGTCTGCCGAGCCGCGCCGCCTTGATGACGGGGACCTTCGGGATATGCAATGGAGTGGTCAATCACGGCGGACGTGGTGCCGAGCTTCGCAGCGAGGGAGCGGATCGCGGTTTTCTCAGTCGCTATGCGTTGGAATCGTGGGCTGGAACGTTCTACTGGAACGGCTGGCAGACGGCTTCGATCTCGAGCTTTCCATTTCGGCACTCGGCCACGTGGTGGAACCACGGATTCATGGAAGCCATGAACCTCATGCGAGGTATGGGCGCGGAGCGTGCCGATCAGGTCGTACCGATCGCGCTTGATTGGCTGGAACGTCGGGGGAGGACGGACGATTGGTTCCTTCACGTGCACCTCTGGGACCCGCACACCCCGTACAACGCGCCCGAAGAGTACGGCAATCCGTTCGCCGATGACCCGGTGCCGGACTGGCGCACCGAAGCCGTGAGGGCCGGTAATTGGCAACTGGCCGGACCCCATTCGGCGCAGGAGCCTTGGGGGTTCACTCCCGATGAATGGGGCCCACCCCCACCTCGCCAACCGTGGGACGCCAGTTCCATGGACGCGGTCAAGGCGATCTTCGACGGCTACGACGTCGGGGTGCGATACGCGGACGATGCCCTCGGTTCATTGATGAACAAAGCCGACGAACTGGGCATCCTCGACGAGACTGCGATACTGATCAGCACCGACCACGGCGAAGCGTTCGGTGAACTCGGCGTGTATGCCGATCATCAGGCGGCTGACGAAGCCACCTGTCACATTCCTGCTGTCCTGCGCTGGCCTGGCGTAGAGCCACGGGTCCACGACGGGCTCCACTACCACCTCGATGTCGCGGCCACCGTCCTCGACCTCGCCGGATTCCGGGTCCCAAGGAGTTGGGACGGTGTGCCGATTGACCTTGACAGCGATGGCGGACGGGACCACCTGGTGCTTTCGCAGGGCGCGTGGTCCTGTCAACGAGGCGTCCGGTTCGCGGATCACCTGTACCTCCGCACCTGGCACGACGGCTATCACGGGCATTGGTCTGACGAGATGTTGTTCGATGTGGCTCGTGACCCGCATGAGACGACGGACCTGTGGGATGAAGACGACCAGATGTCGAAGTTGGGTTCAGCACTCCTCGACGATTGGACATCGGCGCAACTGGATCGATCCGGACTCGGGGACCCTCTGGACGTGGTGCGGGCGGAAGGCGGTCCCTTTCATGTGCGTGGCCACTTGGGACCATACGTCGAGCGACTACGTGCCACAGGGCGTGACGGCTGGGCGCGGATCCTACGGGAACGCCACGCCGGCGAGATGTGACTCAGGAGAGTTCAGATCCCGACTCCGGCTCGAGAACGTCGAGATAGTGGCGAACGAGTGCCAGTGTCTCCTCGTGGCCGATCCTGAGGCCCAGTGTTTCCTCGGAGGCGAGCGTTCGGGACACGTAGGTCAGCAAACAGGAGAGTACGACCGGCGGTACCTCGGTGCGTCGTCCAGCGAGCGACTCATCGATGATCTTCACCTCGGCTTCACGGAATCGCGCCGCATAGGCCGCGATCTCGCTCCGGATGGTCTTGCGGTGGTTGGCGAGCGCGACGAACTCGGTCGTAACCGCGGCGCCGTCCAGGCGGGTGCCTCGTTCCCACAGCGCGTGGAGCGGGCGAGGTGATGCGGCAATCTCAGCGAGCGAGTCGAGCTCACGCTCGGCATTGCGGTGGAGGAGCGCGAGAAGGAGGTCATCCAGCGTCCGGAAGTAGTAGTGGATGAGTGCGGGCGTCACTCCGGCCTCTCGAGCAACTCGCCGCACACCCACCGCGGCATAGCCCTCGGTGACCAACAGCTGCTCGGCGATGTCGAGCAGGACGGAGCGCTTGGCCGAGTTCTCGGCGCCCATGCGCCGCACGGCTAGGGGTGGGCACTCCCCGAGCACGAGCCCGTCTCGAGCACTATGCTGAACACCCGTTCAGCATAGCCGACCGATGGAGATGGCATGGCAGGAAGACTCGAGGGCAAGGTTGCGTTCATCACCGGTATCGCACAGGGGCAAGGGCGGGCCCATGCGATCCGGTTGGCCGAAGATGGAGCCGACATCATCGGCGTGGACAGCTGCGAGCAGTTCGAGACGGTGCCCTATCCGCTGCCTTCGGAGGACGACCTCCAGCAGACGGTCGAAGAGGTGCGCAAGCGTGGTCGTCGGATCGTTGCCCACAAGGCAGACGTGCGTGACCTCGACGCCCTGCAGCAGGCGTACGACCAAGGAGTCGCCGAGTTGGGCGCGGTCACGATCGTCGTCGCGAATGCCGGCATCGGGCCGGGTGGGATGACCTCACCCGATCAGCAGTGGGACGACGTGCTCGCGATCAACCTCAAAGGGGTGTGGAACACCCTTCGGGTCACCATGGATCGCATGATCGAGAACGGAGCCGGTGGGTCGGTCATTCTCACAAGCTCCACGGGTGGCCTCATCGGAAACTCTGTGAACTGGCCCGGCATGATCGCCTACACCGCTGCCAAACACGGAGTCATCGGGCTGCTGCACAGCTATGCCAACATCGGGGCACCGCATTTCATCCGGGTCAACAGCGTCGCTCCGACCACCGTCGAAACACCGATGACGACCGGACTCGAGGACATCGTCAAGGATGTACCGGAACTGATGAGCGCGCTCTCCAACGCGATCCCGGTCTTCAAAGTCGAGGCGATCGACGTTGCAAATGCCGTGGCCTGGCTTGCCTCGGACGAGTCCCGCTACGTCACGGGCACCGTGGTGCCTGTCGACGCCGGCATGATCGTGAAGCATTGAAAGGACGAGCAGAGTGAGCAATTCGATTGCAGTTGTCAACCCGTCGTCAGAGGAGCTCCTCGCCGAAGTCGTCGACTCCGACCAGGCGACCGTCGATGCAGCGGTGGCACGAGCGCGCGAGACCTACGAATCGGGCGTCTGGCGCAAGATGCCGGCCAAGCACCGGGCTGAGGTACTTTTCCGCGCTGCGGAGATCATCAAGTCGCGCACCGATGAGTTGGCCGATCTCGAGGGCCGCGACAACGGGATGAATCTGGCGGCTGCACGCCACATCATCAAGGTGTCGCTCGAGATGTTGGTGTACTACGCCGGTTGGGTCGACAAGATCCACGGAGAGTCGCAGAACCTGGTGTCCGACGGACTTCTCGGCGACTACGAGACCTTCCACACCTTTACCCAGCTCGAGCCGATCGGTGTCGTCGGCCTCATCGTTCCTTGGAATGGCCCATTCTTCGTGGCGATGCTCAAGGTCGCCCCAGCGCTTGCCGCGGGCTGCAGCGCTGTGCTCAAACCCGCCGAGGAGACGCCGCTCACCGCACTGAAGCTGGAGGAGATCTTCCGAGAGGCAGGGCTGCCCGACGGAGTCCTGAACGTGGTCACCGGCTACGGCGAAACGACGGGCGCGGCACTCACCGCGCACCCCGACGTCGACAAGATCTCGTTCACCGGCTCGACCGAGGTCGGGCGGCTGATCGTCCACGCGGCTGCCGGAAACCTCAAGAAGGTCACGCTCGAACTGGGCGGAAAGTCGCCGCTGATCATGTTCAACGACGCCAATCTCGAAAAGGCGATCACCGGGGCGGGTATGGGCCTGCTCGCCGGATCCGGACAGAACTGCTGTTGCACCTCGCGCATGTACGTCCAGCGCGGCATCTACGACCAGGTCGTCGAGGGTCTGGCTGCCTTCGCCAAGATGCTTCCTATGGGCGGGAGCGACGAACCCGACTCGATCCTCGGGCCACTGATCAGCGAAAAGCAGCGGGAGCGCGTCGCCGGCATCGTGAACGACGGCGTGGCCGGTGGCGCGCAGGTGATCACCGGTGGAAAACCGATGGATCGGAAGGGCTACTTCTACGAAGCGACGATCATGACCAACACCACGCCCGATATGCGGCTGATCAAGGAAGAGATCTTCGGACCGGTGGGATCGGTGATCCCATTCGACGACGAGGACGAGGTGATCGCGGCAGCCAACGCCACGAACTACGGATTGGCGGGCACGGTCTGGACGGAGAACCTCAGCCGCGCTCACCGAATGGTGAACGAATTGCGAGCCGGCCAGATTTGGGTGAACTGCGCGCTCGCATCCGACCCCACGATGCCGATCAGTGGCCACAAAGAATCGGGTTGGGGTGGGGAGCGGGGGAAGATGGGTATCTTGTCGTTCCTCAGCACCAAGGCGGTCTACATCGCCCAGTGAATCCGGTCGGGTTCTGACCGTTCCTAGGGTTTCGCGGCCGGATCTCAGACCCACCACGTGCGGACATCGAATCGCCGACTGACGCCCTCGAAGGACGCGGCGATCTCAGGAGTTTCAGGCCGTTGATGGAGTTGGACTCTCTCGGCCATGTGAGACCATGTTTCCGTGCAGGCGTCCGATCGCAACGATGGTAGGTCATCACTTGCGCAGCAGCTTCAACGGCAACGCCGGATGACCGTCGCGTCGGAAATTCGAAGGGGTAGCTCTCACTCTCTTTCGGGAGCACGGCTTCGGAAACGTCACGGTCGACGACATCACGACGGCGGCCGGGGTATCTCCCAGGACCTTCTATCGGTACTTCCCGACGAAAGAGGACGTCTTCCAGTTGCAGATCGATCGTCGAAGCCGTGACATCAACGATGCGCTCGGTGTGCGCCCTGAGGACGAGCCGCCCTTCGAGTCCCTCCGCTCGGCCATCACCCAGGTGCTCGCGACCGAGGACGCCGAGCTCGTTCGACTTTGGACCGACGTGGTGGCGGACACTCCGAGCTCACTTCGATCCGTACTCGGTGGGATCCAACTCAAGTCGCAGACGCTGTTCGCCGAGTTCTTTGCCGACCGGCTCGGGGTCGGCGCGGACGAACTCGTTCCGACGA
Organism: uncultured Acidimicrobiaceae bacterium; assembly: GCA_963839925.1. Taxonomy (GTDB): domain Bacteria; phylum Actinomycetota; class Acidimicrobiia; order Acidimicrobiales; family RAAP-2; genus Bog-756. The sequence continues at coordinate 142,200 of CAWIWV010000001.1, forward strand.
TGCTCGCGGCGACGGTGACCGGTGTCATCCAGGCCAGCCAGATTCACTGGTATGTCCGCGGAGGCGACCTCGTTTCCACGGTGTCGGAAGGTCTCCGAGTCCTTCAGCTGGGATTCGGACAGGACCTGCGTTCGTTGCGGGCGGACGGAGGAATGCTCGGCTGGCCCGGCTGACCGTTGACATGATCTGTCACCATTGACAGAATCAGACGCCCGAAGGGGGAGACACTGGTCGTGAGCGAGGGGGATCAACCCATGGATCGGATGCGGATCGCCGGAGTCGTCGGAGCCATACTCGTCGCGTTGGCGACGACGCTGACCGCGTGTGGATCGTCTCCCACTCCGGCGGCACTCCCACCGGTGCCGACACCCACCGTCAAGGGTCCGATCCTCCCGACCAGCGGGATCTCCTATCTGGGTTCGACGACCTTCGATCCGGCGGCAGTCGGGTACTCGGAGTCCGAGTTCTTCCTTTCCGGAACTGCAACGGCCTATACGAGCCACTCGAAGCTCACCGACAACGGCAAATGGACCGTGACGCCGGAATCGACGGCGAAGTACACGACCCGGGCGGTGGTCTACCGACCGACAGATCCGAAGCGCTTCGACGGCACGGTCGTCGTCGAATGGCTCAACGTGACGGGCGGCGTCGACGCACCGGCAGCGTGGCTGAACGCGGACATCCAGATGATTCGTGACGGGATGGCCTTCATCGGAATCGATGCTCAAGTTGGAGGCGTCAACGGAGAGCCTGGCTCCGTCGCGCAAAAGGACGGTGTGGGCGGGATCAAGCAGATGGCCCCTGCACGGTATGCCGCGCTCCATCTCCCGGGTGACAGCTACTCCTACAGCATCTATGCCCAAGCCGGGCAGGCCGTTCGATCAGACGGAACGAAGCTGTTGAGCGGACTCACCCCCAAGCACGTCGTCGCGCTGGGCGAATCGCAATCGGCTTTTCGGTTGACGACGTACGTCGACGCCATCGTTCCTCTTGCTCCCAAGGTGTACGACGCCTATTTCCTCTACAGCCGCGGTGGCGACGGCGCCGATCTGTCGCAAGCGCCTCAGGCGACCATCGCGACTCCAACGCCCACCAAGATTCGCACCGATCTTCACGTGCCGGTCTTCATGTTCGAAACCGAGTCGGACCTGCTCAGTCTGGGGTATCTGGGTGCCCGCCAGCCTCCGACGTCAGAGATCCGAGAGTGGGAGACGGCAGGAACCGCACACGACGACACCTATGGCCTTCTCTACAGTCGCAGTGATACGGGGAACGGAACCGCGGACACCGAAGCGTTCGACTCCATGTTGCAACCACCGGCGGACCCGATCCCGGGCATCGTCGACTGCGCGGCACCGATCAACGCCGGCTCGCACACCTACGAGCTTCGGGCGGCTCTCCAGGCCGTGGACCGCTGGGTCGACACGGGGCAAGCTCCGCGCCAGTCACCGCGGCTCGAGGTCGATCCTTCGGACCATGCCAAGTTCCTGACCAACAGCGATGGGGAGGCCTTGGGTGGGATCAGAAGTGTCCAGGTTGCCGTACCGGTGACCACGCTGTCCGGTATCGGCCAGCCCGAGTCGCCACCATCCCAGGGGAGTGCAGGGGCAAAGACGAATGCAATATCCGGCCAAGAGCTGTGTGCCATTTTCGGTACGACGAGGCCCTTCAGCGCTTCCAAGCTCGCCGCGTTGTACCCGACTCACAGCGACTTCGTGACGGAATGGGATGCCGCCACCGCAGCGGAGGTCAAGGACGGTTACCTGCTCCCGGCTGATGCCAAGGTGCTCGACCAGGTGGCGGGTGCATCGACGGTGGGCGGATAGAACAAAGCGGAGCGGAGAGAACAGAGCGAACGAAGGGACGACGAGATGTCAGACGGGACGGCGGTCGTGCGCGACGATCCGGACCACCATCGACTGGTCATCGACGAGGCGGGACCCGAGCCCCTGCTCCGATATCGGGAGCGAGACGGCCGGCTCTTCATCGTGCACACGGAGGTCCCGCAAGAGATGCAGCATCGAGGCCTTGCTGCCGTGCTCGTTCGGGCCGCTCTTGCCAAGGCTCGAGCCGAGCGGCTCACGGTCGTGCCGTGGTGTCCCTACGCTCGCAGTTGGCTGCTCGAACACTCGAGCGAGGCAGGGGACGTCAACATCGACTGGGAGACATTGCCGCCCGGGGGGAGCGCTCTACACTGACTGCCCAGTGACGGATCTCTTGAGGATGGAAGCCTCTGGTGCCTAAGAGTCGCATGGAAGCTTTCAGCGATGGTGTGATCGCAATCCTGATCACCATCATGGTTCTGGAGCTCCGTATTCCGAGCGGAACCTCTTGGCACGCGTTGGTACGCGAGCTGCCATTGCTGCTGACCTATCTGCTCAGCTTCGTGTTCCTGGGGATCTACTGGAACAATCATCATCACATGTTGATGACCGTCAAACGTGTCGACGGCGCCTCGTTGTGGGCCAACCTGCACCTGCTCTTCTGGCTGTCACTCGTTCCGGTCAGCACCGAATGGATGAGCCACAATCACTTTCCACCGGTTCCAACGGCCGTCTACGGCATCGTCCTACTCGCTGCTGCTGTTGCCTACCTCATCCTGCAGATGGCGCTGCTCCATGCCGAAGGTGACAGTTCTCAACTTCGCGTCGCCCTCGGTTCGGATATGAAAGGGAAGGTTTCGGCAGTGCTGTACTGCCTCGGGATCGGCTTGTCGTTCGTGAATCGCTGGCTCGGCCTCTCTGTGTACGTCGTGGTGGCACTGATCTGGCTGGTGCCTGACCGCCGCCTCGAGCGTCATCTGACCAGAACGTTCGCGTTGCCTGAACGCTAGAGGGGTTCCTTCGATCCCCTGGTCACGGCGTCGTACATCTGGACGGTGTCAGGATGGGGCCTCATGGATGTCATCAATTTGGGTGCAGCGGAGGGCCTTCCGCCGGTGAGCTGGGCGATGGTCGCCGAAAGGCTCGCTGCCGGATCGCCGCCGGATCCCGACGCTCACAATGCCCGTACGACCTGGCTCTGCACGCTGAACGGGGACGGCAGTCCGCATGTGACCGCGGTCGGTGCGCTCTGGCTGGACGAGAGCTTCTGGTTCCAGACGGGAGCAGGGACACGCAAAGCCCGCAACGTCGCTCGTGATCCACGGTGTTCGATCTCGGTGTCGATTCGCGATGCCGACATCGTCGCCGAGGGTAAGGCGGTGCGGGAGACAGACCCTGCACGATTGACAGCCCTTGCCAAGGCGTGGACAGCTCAAGGTTGGCCGGCAGAACTGGATAAGAGCGGGTCGGGTATCACCGCTCCCTTCAACGCACCGACCCAGGGACCACCGCCCTGGAACGTGTATCGCATCGAACCGCATTCGGTGACCGTCGTGTCGGGTACCGCGCCGGGTGGACTGACTCGTTTCAGCTTTTGAACATGGCAGGGGTGTCGGTCGCATGAGCATGAGCATGAGCATGAAAGGATTCGATCGGTATGGCCTACGTCGTTGATTTCACCAACGTTTCGACCGTCGGACTGGAGTCGTCGCCGGTCGCGGATGCGCTCGCAGGCTTGCGGGCGAACGAGGCGCGGTACTTCAAGAACAAGTACGACCACGTCTTCACGGTGACACCAGCCAGCGAAGCGAAGGCTGACATCGAGTGGGTGAACCGGGTCCTCCTCGAGGAGCGGGAGATCGTCATCTCGTCTCCTCCGCTGGAAGCGACCACCTTCCAGGTCGAGAACATCCGCTGGACCTACGTCTTCTACGAGAGTGGTCTGTCGATCAACGTCCTGTACACCATCGACGAAAGTGGAAAGCGGGCGGTCGGCTTCAAACTCTCGGAGGGGATGGAAGTACCTGCCGAGCTCGCCTCGCGATTCAAGTTCGCAAGACAGAAATCCAAACTGGCCGGAACCATTCGCGGTTCCTACTTCAACATCAAGAACGAATACTGATTCTGCTGGACAAGAAGACGGCTAGTCATCGTCTCTGACGCGGATGATTGTCTTGCCAGGAGTTCGTCGGCCTGGAGCGAACGCAGCGGGTGTTTCCGCAAGTGGGCGCACGGCTCCCACGATCGGTGCGAGTCGTCCGCTCCGTATCCTCTGAGCAAGCTCGGCCAGTATGGACCGTTCAGGTTCGACGACGAAGAAGATCGCCCGCCCGTCATTGGGATGGACCGTGGGTACGCGGGTGATGGTAACGAGCGTGCCACCTGCGCGCACCAGTCCAGCCGAGCGATCGAGAACCTCACCTCCTATCACGTCGAACACCAAGTCAACCGGCCCGGCATCTTGGAGCGCGTCCGACTCCAGATCCAAGAACGAGTTCACACCCAGCCGCACGGCTGTCTCGCGGTCAGCTGTCCGTCCGGTGCCGATTACACAGGCCCCGGCTTCGCAGGCCAGTTGTACGGCGATCGAGCCGACCCCACCTGCGGCGCCGTGGATGAGGACGGTCTGCCCCGCTCGAAGCCGACCATGGTCGAACAGCGCCTGCCATGCAGTGAGCCCCGAAACCGGCACCGCGGCCGCGACGACGTGATCGATGTCTGCCGGAAGCGGAGCCAGGTTGCGGGCTTCCGCGGCCGTGTACTCGGCAAGGCAACCGTCGCGGGCCCAGTCGGTGAGCCCGAAGACGCGCTGTCCAACGGTGAGCCCGGTCGTCCCATATCCGAGTTCAACGACGACACCCGACAATTCGTGTCCGGGAACGCTCGGAGTCCGATCCCGTCCCGCACGGTCAGCCCAGGTCGTCGGCCACTCCAGCTCACCGGGGGTGAATCCTGCGGCGTGGACCTGGACGATGACATCGTTGACAGCGGCATGAGGAGCGGGGAGATCGGTAAGGGACAGGCCGCTGACGCCGGCATCTCGGTCTCGAACGGTGATGGCGCGCATGACAGCCATTTCTATCCCGCCTTCTGCTGAGACGTCTACGGACCTCGGAGACCGATCGCGTCGACCGTCGACGCCCGAGTATTCGACTTGCCGTCGCCTGCCGGTCGCCTAAGGACGCCTGCCGACTCCACCCACCGCGCCTTCGACCCGGGTCGATTCATCGCCCTTCAGAAACGCCTCCTTGCACCGGTCCGAGCAGAAGTAGAGGTGTCCGTCGTCCCGCTCACAGGTTGCTGGAGCGTCGGCGGTTCGGATCTGCATCCCACAGATCGGATCGATGGCGAGTCCCTCTCCGCCACCGAGTCGGTCCCGATTGCGGTAGGCCCAGTACTGCAGCGCGAAGACCCCCAGGAAGATGATGTTGAGGATGGTGGTGTAGTTCCATTGGATCCGGTCGGCGACGATCTGCCCGGATCGGTCGGTCGGCACGAGGTGAGCCGCTCGGAAGAGGCCTTCGGTGATCAGTCCCGCTGCCGACATCACCAACCAGAACACGGCCAGCATGCGGACCATCAGCTGCCAGCCGTAGTAGCGCCGGTAGATGAGCAGCAGGGGCAGCGCGATCAGGTCCGCGAAGATGAACGAGATCACCCCTCCAAAGGAGATGCCGCCCTTCCAGAGCGCTGCCGCCAGTGGCACGTTTCCGACGGAGCAGACGAAGCTGATCATGGCGATGAACGGACCGACGATGACATTCTCGAGGCTCGTCCAGAATCCGTGACCTTGGAGGAACAAGGTGTTCCAGAAGTGGGTCGGTACGAGTGTGGCCAGCATTCCGGCGACCACGTAACCGATGACCAGCTCCTTCCTGATCATCGTCAGGTCGGCCATGGTGAAGGTCGACGCGTCTGCCCATCCTGAAGTGGAGCGGAGCCGCTTCGACCACGGTTCGTGCTGCAAGCGGGTGTTCTCTGCAGGCCCGTGCATGTGCTCGTGCCCGGCGTCCTCACCGACGCCTGTGGTCAGGCGGGTGCGTGCCTCGGCCACGCGTCGCCCCCGAAGCCACAGGCCGGCGAGCAGGGTGAACAGAACGATCATGATGATGCCGCCGACGAACTCGGCGACGGCGAACTGCCAGCCGATCAGAACGATCAGGACGATGCCCAGCTCGACCACCAGGTTGGTCGAGGCGAACATGAAGACGTTGGCAGCCACGAAGTCCGCACCCTTGACGAAGAGCGACTTGGACATCGCTGAGGCGGCATACGAGCACGACGAACTGACCATTCCGAAGAACGACGCCCGTGCCACTGCCTTGGGCTTGTGGTCACCCAACGACCGCTGCATGGCCTCGTGACTGACGAAGGCCTGCACCGCCCCTGACAGTCCGAATCCGAGCACCAGCGGCCAGAGGGTCTCCCAGAACATGAAAAACGCCGCGCGCAATCCCCGGCCGATGTCGATCAGCCAGGGGAGCGTGGCGAGGGTGGTCAAGAACGCACCAGGCGGGCGATCGCTGCGGAGGCCTCTTCGATCTTGCGACCGGCTTCCTCGCCACCGGCCGCGGCTGCTTCGACGACGCAGTGGGCGAGATGGTCGTCGAGCAACTCGAGGGACACAGACTGGAGAGCGCGGGTGACCGCAGAGACCTGCTCCAGCACGTTGATGCAGTAGCGATCCTCATCGATCATCCGCTGGAGGCCGCGGATCTGTCCTTCGATCCGTCGAAGGCGCTTCTGGATGGCTTCCTTGTCGGCGGCGTAGCCTGGACTCGTTTGCGGGGTCGCGGTCATGTCCCTACTCTACCCCCCTAGGGTATTTACGCGGCCCCGGCTCGGTGAGGACCGACCCGGGTCGCCACTCGGGCCGGGTTCGCGCAACGTTTGGAGGCCACATGTGAAGTGACATTCGAGAGGGTGCGACGTTCCCCGACTACGAGCTCGCCGATCAGTCCGGTGTCCGGCGGAAGCTGTCAGAGCTCCAAGGGGGCAATCCGATGGTGCTCCATCTCTCCCGCGGCGGCTTCGATCCGAAGGAGCACCAGTTCGTCCGGCAGCTGAACGATGCCTACCCCGAGTTTCGCAATGCCTACACCCGTTTGGTGCTCATCTCGACCGACAATCAGCTCAACATCAACGAGTTCCGGGACGCTCTGGGCGCGACGTGGCCATTTCTCTCCGATCCCGATCGCACGATCCAACAGGACCTGGACATCCAGGAGTACACCGACGAGCCCCACGATCCGATGATCCCCCACACCTTCGTCCTCGAGCCGGGGCTGAAGATCTCCAAGATCTACAACGGCTACTGGTACTGGGGTCGGCCCACGATGTCCGAGCTGCACGTCGATCTTCGGGCCGTCTTCGAGCGGATCCGGCCGGACTTCGACCTCGGGTCTCCAGGGCTGCGGGAGGCCTGGGAACGAGGGGACCGCGACCGATTCCTCGTCGACACCCTGGAGGAACCGATCCGCTACACGGAAGGGAAGAGCATCGGCATCAAGCGCTGACCGGCAGAGGATGGCCAGAGTGCAAGGTGGTGACCCAGGCGCGAGAATGAGCCGGAGCCGGCCAGAGGAGACACCGATGTCCACCGTCGACGTAAAGACCGGCCAGAGCGGGCACGACCCGCGCCGCATCCTGGTGGCGCCCCGGTGAGCCACTTCGACGCGATCGTGTTGGGCGGAGGCGCACCGGGCGAACATTGCGCCGCTGCGATCGCCGAGCGGGGGCTTCGGGTGGCGGTCGTCGAGCGCGAGCTGGTCGGTGGCGAGTGCTCGTACTGGGCCTGTATCCCGTCGAAGAGCCTTCTGCGGCCCGGCGAAGCGGTCCACGGCGCCCGCGACGTCGGGGCAGACGCCATGGTCAACGTGCAGGCCGCCCTGGACTGGCGGGACTACATGGTCTCCAACTGGTCGGATGCAGGACAGGAACGGTGGCTCGACGATCGGGGCATCACACTGATCCGCGGGGCAGGTCGGTTGGCCGGCCCCGGTGTCGTCGAGGTGGACGGCATCGCGCACTCCGCCGAGCACGTCGTCATTGCCACCGGCTCGGATCCGGTCACACCACCGATCCCCGGCCTACGTGATCTCGAGGACGTCTGGGGCACCCGGGAGGCGACCTCGATGAAGGTGGTTCCCCGTCGCCTGATCGTCCTCGGTGGCGGGGCCGCAGGCGTCGAGCTCGCCCAAGTGGTGCGACGGTTCGGTGGCGAGGTGGTCCTCGTCGAAGGTGCAGATCGGGTGCTCGCCCGGGAGGCCGCCCCGCTCGGCGAGGGACTCGGCGAGGCGCTCCGCAAGGACGGGATCGAGCTGCGCCTCGGGCTCAACGCCACCGAGGCCCTTCGGGACGGTGACGATTACGTGCTGAAGCTGTCGGACGGCTCGACAGTGCAAGGGGAGCGACTCCTGGTCTCGACCGGTCGCCGTCCCCGAGTCGCCGACATCGGGCTGGAGACGGTCGGCGTCGAGGCAAACCCGCACGGGATCAGCGTCGACGAGTACCTGCGTGCCGGTGAAGGGATCTGGGCGATCGGCGACGTGAACGGGATCTGGCCGTTGACCCATGTGGGTGAGTACGAAGGTGATGTCGTCGCGGCGAACATCGCCGGAGAGAAACGGCCGGCCAACTACGACGCCGTGCCGCGGGTCACCTACACCGATCCGCAGGCGGCCGCGGTGGGCGCCGTGGACGGAACCTACAGCACCACCACCCTCTTGTCCGAGGTGCCCAAGAGTGCAACGTATTCGCACGCGTACGCCGAGTCGAACTGGTTCCTGACGTTGTTGAGCGATGGTGAGCTCCTGACCGGTGCCTACGCGCTCGGACCCGAGGCCGGTGAGTGGTTGCAGCAGGCGACCCTCGCCATACGCGCCAAGGTGCCGCTCGATGTGCTGACCGACACCATCCAACCCTTCCCGAGCTTCTCGAGCATCTTCGACCAGGCGTTCAAAGCGCTCCGTGCGGAGATCGCCAAACAGACGAGGTAACAGATGTCCGACTCCGCACCGCCTCCGGACAGAATCGTCCTCGCCCACTTCATCGTGTCCGCCGATGTGGAACGCTCCCGTCGCTTCTACACCGAAGTGCTGGGCGGCAGGCTCGCATTCTCCGGGCCGGGCGGCCTGACCTACGTCGCGCTCTCCAACAGCTGGATCATCATCAACGTCGGTGGAGGCCCGACCGACGACAAGCCCGAAGTCACGCTCGAGACACCGGGTGAACTCAACCGGGTGAGCAGTTTCCTCAACATTCGGGTCGCCGACATCCATGCGGTCTACGACCTGTGGACCTCACGTGGCGCGCAGTTCTTGACGCCACCGAAGCAGCACCAGTACGAGATCCGTTGCTACCTCCGCGATCCCGACGGCCACCTGATCGAGGTCGGGCAGACGACCGATTTCGAGGGGGACTGGACGCCCGAGCACTGGCCGTCGAGCTGAGCACCGGGGTGCGGCCCTCGACGTTTCGAGTCGGAGTCAGAACTTCCCGAGTTCGCGCAGCCAGGCGGTCGTGGCGATCAACCCGTCGTCGAGGCTGATCGGGTCGTAGCCCAGGCGCTTGTAGGTCTTCGACTCCTCGAGCGAGCGTCGGACCCGCTTGTCTTTTGCTGCCTTTGCGGCGATGGTCACCAGCGTGGGGCCGAAGACCTTGGCGAGCTCGGGATCGTCCGACGGTTCGATGTCTTCGACCCGGTGGTCCATACCGGCGAGTTCACAGATCCGGCTACAGGCGACGGCCGTGCTCACGACGTCTTCCGGCCGGCCGTCGAGCATGTAGCGCTCCCCGGCGACCCCGCGGTCGAGTGCCAGGATGCAACCTCTGGCGATGTCGTCGGCGAACACCCAGCTCACCGGGAACTTCAAGTACGACTGGATGCGCTGTCGCAGCGCCGAGAGCAACACCCGGTTGAAGCTGGTCCGGCCCAACGCGTTGCTCGCGACCGGCGAGGGACCGAAGATGGCGCCCGGGTGGGTGGTCACCACGTCCTGCCCGGCAGCGGCTCGGGCCATGGCGTCCTCGAATGCGGCCATTTTGGTGACGGTGTACGGGTCGGAGCTCGGGTTCTTCGAGACAGGTGCGTCTTCGCGTTCGAGGCCACCCGAGGTGTCGAAGAAGGTGCCGGTGCTGACGGCCACCACTCGGCGCATACCCAGACGCTCGCCGGCGTCCAAGACGTGCTTGGTGCCGTCCACGTTGACAGCCTTGAAGGACTCGAGATCCTGACTCGCCCCTCCGAGGAGTGCGGCGCTGTGAATGGCCGAATCGCAGCCGGTGGCAGCTCGGAGCACGTCGTCGGCACTGGTGACGTCGCCGGTGACCACGTCGACTCCCAGCGCGACGAGGGGGTCGGTGTCCGCTCCTTCCCGTGCGAGGGCCCGGACCGTGTCTCCCCGCTCGAGCAGAAGCTTGCAGATGTTGGCGCCGGCGAGGCCGGTGGCGCCGGTGACGAGAACGGTCTCGCTCACGCCGTCACCTGCTCGGTCGACTCGTCCGCGTAGGCGGTGTCCACCTGGTCGGGATCGAAGGTGATCACCGGGGGAGAGGTGCCGAAGGGATCGAGGGTGTGGATGAACCGGTGGGTACCCATGGTGGTTGCACAGGTGAAGCCCAACTCGATGATCTGCGCGGCGGTGAACACCTCGCCGAGGCGACGGTAGACCTCATCGTCGATGGCGTGGTGGTCGGCCGAGAGCAGATCGAGGAACTCGATGGCCATCCGCTCCTGCGCGGTGAGGTCGGAGTGGCCGGGCGTGAGCAGGCAGGCGACGTCCTCGTCCGTGATGGAGTCGTGCTTGCGGGACTGCATGCACGGCTGGCACTCGCCCAGTTGGGCGCTCCGGATCCGGATGAGCTCGATGATGCGCGGTCCGAGGAGGGTGTTCTTGCCGAAGGCACTGCGGGCCATGCTGGTCTGGATGATCTGCGCGGTCCGGTAGGAGAAGATCTGCAGAGGGATGGGGGTGGCGTAGGTGCCGTCGGCCACTCCCTCTTCGATGATCCGGCGAGGTTCCTCGGCCAGCTGGTCCATCGGAATCGGCTCGATGCGTGGCATAGCAATTCCCCTCCCGACCGGTTGACCGGCCGTTCTCTCTCACCCGCGTCGACGCAGGTTCTGCCTTCGAACCTATAAGGATCGCGGTCCTGTTGTCCATGACGCCCGTGTCAGTGAGTGTTGGCGGCAATCCCCCTGTTCCGAGGCGGGCGAGCGGTTGCGCAGACCGGGTCCCATACGATTGTCGAGTGCCTCCCGATCTGCCCGGCCACCTGAGCGCCGCCGGCTCCACAGCAGAAAGTGACTCCGACCTCGGCGTCAGCCTCGAGGAGATCGAGGATGCCGTACTCGACGGCGACAGCCCGATCGGCCCGAAGCGGGGGACGGCGAGAGCAGCCCTTGGTCACCGCACCTTCCGGGTGGTGTTCCTCGGCTTCTTCGCCTCCAACGTCGGCACCTGGATGCAGAACGTCGTGCTGGGCGCCTACGCCTACGACCTCACCCATTCGAGCACGTTCGTCGGCGTCATCATCTTCGCCCAGCTCGGGCCCACCCTGATCTTCCCCATGGTGGGCGGGTTGATCGCCGACAAGGTGGACCGAAAGAAGTTCTTGATCCTGCTCTCCTTGGAGCAACTGGTGTTCTCGCTCGGTGTGGCGTGGGTGGTGGCGGCACCCGATCCGTCGCACGTCCTGTTGGTCGTGATGGTCGTCATGGTGGGGATCGGGAGCGCAATGTTCGGACCGGCCTACTCTGCTTTGCTCCCGATGCTGGTCGGCCGGGAAGATCTGAACGGGGCGATCTCCCTCAACTCCGCCCAGATGAACGGATCGAGAGTGATCGGCCCGATCATCGGAGGGCTGCTCTACCCGCTGATCGGCCCGGCCTGGATCTTCGTCATCAATGCTGCCACCTACCTCTTCGTCGTCGGAGCGTTGCTGACCGTCACCCTGCCGTTGATCGCCTCGACCAACGTGCACGGGAGCCGCTGGCGTGAGCTCTTTGCCGGAGTGAAGGTTGCCCGGGACGACCGCATCGTGGGGAAGTCGCTCGTCACGGTGTGCGCATTCTCGTTGCTCGCACTGGCCTTCATCGGCCAGATGCCGGTCGTCGCCGCCCACAACCTCGGGATCCCACCGACCTCCGCCAGCTACGGGGTCCTCTATGCGTGCTTCGGGACGGGCGCCCTGGTCGGCGCCATTTCCATCGGCACGGTCTTCGCCCAGGTGTCGAAACCGGCGATCGTGCGGGTATGTCTCCTCTGTTACGCGGTATTCCTGACCGTCTTCGCGCTGCTTCGGGAGGCGACGGCCGCGTACATCGTCGTCGCGGTGCTGGGTGCCTTCTACTTCGCCTTCATCACCGCTCTGAACACCACTATGCAGGCACGACTCGACAATGAGGTGCGAGGAAGGGTGATGGCTCTCTGGATGATGGGGTTCGGTGGCACGGTCGGTGTGGGAAACCTGGTCGCCGGCCCGATCGTGGCCGCTGTCGGCATCACCAACGTGCTGCTCTTCGGCGCCGGAGTCGCACTGCTGCTCGCCTGGTACGCAGACTTGAGGGAATCGGCCAAGAAGACCGAGACGCTCGAGTTCGGACTGGCTTGAGAGAACGCTGCTGATCACACCCGAACAGGAGGTGGGAGACGACAATGAGGACCGGGTGGAGGCTGATCTCCCTTCGTGTCGTGGTGGTGGCCTGTTTCGCCACGTTGGTCGTCGGTGCATTGTCGGTCTCCTCCTCTTCCTCTGGCTCGGCGTCCTCGGCAGTGGTCGGTCCCGCCTCTTCGGGTGCGGTCGCCCAGGTTTCGTTGCCGAAAACCCTCGAGGCCTGGATCTATCCGTCGTCGGCCGGCCAGCCGGCGTGTGACACCTCGTCGGAGTTGACCGCAATAGCTGCCCACCCGATCGCGATCCTGAAGCCGGAGTACTTCTACGTCAGCAACGGTGGACAGGTCGTCGAGGAGACGGCGGCCGATGGACTCCCGTGCAACGGCTTCAGCGCCGCCAACCTGGCCAAGGTGAGGGCCGCTGCCAAGCGGATCTACGTCACCGTGTCCGCCGGTTCAGCCGGTGTCGCGGCACTGCTGGACACCTCAGCTCGTCGAACGGCAGGTGAGCAGGCCATCGAGCGCTTCGTGTCGGCCAACGATCTCAACGGCGTGGACCTCGACTTCGAACCGAACCAGTGGGACGCGAGCGACTGGCACGGCTTCGTGTCCTTCATGTCGGCCATCGCCACCTCCTTCCGGGGCTCGGGACGGACCGTGGAGGTCGACCTCGATGCGTTCACCGGCACACCGTGGGACGCCGAGCGGTACGCCAACGTGGCCAGCGCCGGTGCTCACCTGGTGGTGATGGCCTACGACGACGAGTACGCCGTCCCCTGCGCGCCGATTACCCCGTATGCATGGCTGAAGGCGGTGACCACCTACGCCAAGGGCCAGGTTCCACGCAGCGATCTGACCATCGGCATGCCCTCTTATGGCTACTTCACCACCATCTGCAGCCAGATCGCCCACCTCACCGACAACGTGGCCTACGTGAACATGGAGATGAAGCCCGGGTTCCCGACCACCACGTCAGCTGCCAACGCGGTGCGGGACCCTGCCTCGGGGGAACTCCGATGGGTGTCGGGGGGAACCCACTACGACGTTGTCGACGCATCGGCGCTCAACGACAAGCTGGCGGTGGTCGAGTACATGGGCATCAGCGACGTCTCGGTGTGGAGCCTCGGTGGTCAGCCCTGGTTCAACGGGAACCCCTCGAGGTGACAGTGGTCAGTTCGACCTGGCTTCCTTGCCGGCTCGCATCGCCTCGTACTCATCGAAGGAGCTGTTGACGTACTGCAGAGTCTCGGGTGACATGCGGTGGAATTTCTTTCGGTCGTACCAGATCGTCACCACCGCGCCGACGATCACCCAGAGCACCAGCTCCACCGCGATGACGGTCAATGACCTCCCGAGGCCTGCATCGAGCCTGCCGTCGAAGTAGAGAAGGGCCCGATTGCCGTCGACGATCTGTCGTAACGGCTCGAACCGTGCCGCAAAACGGAAGAAGCCGGAGAGCGCCTGGAGCGGGACCGTCCCACCCGACGAGGCCAACGCCAGGTAGACGAACACCAGCAGCGCCACCAGCTGTCCGAGTGTGCCGAGGGTCGCGAAGAGAACCAGTGTGCCGATGGCGACGCAGATGGCCGCAAAGGATGCGAACAGCCAGAGTGTCACCGGGTCCGGAGCGTCCATTTTCAGGATGCCGACCGCTCCGAGCACCATGAGCCCGGTGAGCACCGGCGCCAGGACCAGCGCCATGCCCCATTTGGCCAGCAGGGTCTGCCAGCGGGTGATCGGGACCGGACGTCGCTGACTCCACTTGGGACCGATCTCGGTGGTCGCGTATCCGAGGGCCGAGTCGGCCGACGAGTTCACGATGGTGGCACCGAGGAAACCACACATCAAACTCAGCAACGAGACGTAGAACGCGCTGAGTCCGAGCGCCGAGTGTGGAGGCAGTGGCCGGTAGACGACGTCGGACTGGGTCACCGGATCAGCGAGGCGAGCGCGCGTCTGCGCACTCGGGTGGCTCGCTGCACTCAGCTGGAGAAGGGTCTTGCCGATCGTTCGAGACACAGCTTCGAGCGCGGGCTGAAGGACCCCGGTGGCCAGACCGGTGCCGATCGAGCCGAGTCGCTGGTTGGCGTTCACTGTGATCGTCGGCGTCGTGCTCTGCGCGGGACCGACGCCGGCGAGTGAGAGGAGTGAGCCGGTGAAGTCGGCCGGAATGACCACGGTGGCGTAGTCGGCCCCCTTGTTCATCCGCTCCTGCGCTTCCTGCCAGGTGACGACGTTCAGATCGAGCCGCTTGCTGACCGCCGGGGTGCCGGTCAGCCCGACGACCACCTTCTGCCCGACGTCGATGCGCTGCCCGGACACCGAGGCTCCCCGGTCCTGGTTCACGATCAGGACCGGCAGGCCGTTGAGGTGGGAGACCGGATCGACGACCGAACCGAAGTAGATGAGTGTCATCAGGAAGACCACGACCGAAGCGAGGACCAGCGGGGTGATCCAGATCTTTCCGGTCCGGAGGAGTCGAGCTGCCTTCGGCGGCGGTCGATCCGTGCTCACGGTGAGAGGGTAGGCGAATCGATGCGCTCAGCCGAAGTGCCGCGCCACCTGTTCCGCGCGCTGCAGATAGCTGCCACCGAAGAGCACCGCGTGCACGAGGAGAGGGTAAAGCTGGAAGAGCTCGATTCGTTCCCGCCAACCCTCCCCGAGAGCGAGGCATTCGGTGTATGCGCCGAGGATGCGATCCGGCAGCGTGCCGAACAAGGCGAGCATCGCGAGGTCCTCCTCGGGGTGACCGCCATGGACAGAGGGGTCGATGAGCCAGGTCCGGCCATCCGCGCCGAAGAGAAGGTTGCCCCACCAGAGGTCACCGTGGAGCAAGGACGGACCTCCCGGTGGGAGCAGGTCGCCGAGCTTGTCGATGACCCGGGCCACCGGATCCTCGAGCCCACATCGGAGGGACAGCTCGCCGAGCCGGGCACCGTAGAAGCCGGCGGCGTCGGGGGAGGGCGAGGCGTCGACCGGGCAGGCCCCGATCCGGTGAGACCCCCCACCCCAATGGGGAAAGGGAGCGCGGTGCAACATCGCAAGGGCGCGTCCGAACGACTCCTCGTGACCGGGCATTCGCTCTCCTTGTTCTATGTAGGTCGTGACCAGAAGATCGCTCTCGACGTGCACGACGCTGGGAACCGGGGGTCCATCGAGGACCGCGGCGAGACGCTCGAGTCCTTCGGCTTCGTCGACGGCACCGGCACCGAGTTTGACGACGAGCGTCTGGTCGGTGGTCGTCACCATCCAGACCGAAGGAGCCAGCTGCCTGGACCGGTCGACCGGACCGACTACGCCGGCGACCCGCGACTGCCAGTCTCTGGTCACCGTGTGGCCACCACCGCCGCGATGATCGTGTGGTAGAGGCGGTGCCAGCCGATTCCGTGGAGACCAGCCCGCTCCACCAAGGCGGTCGCTCGCCGTCGAGTGCGGGCCCGGTCCCGATGGTCGAAGAGGAGGGTCGGGGCGAGCCAGAGGGAAAAGATGTCGGCGCACACGAGGTGGCCCCCGGGGCGAAGCACGCGAGCGCACTCGGTGAGACCGGCCTGTTGATCCTCCCAATGGTCGAAGGACGTCGTGCTGACCACGAGGTCGAAGGAAGCGTCCGGAAATGGAAGGCGTTCCGCCACCCCGGTCGAGTAGCTGAGCCGGGGATCGTGGTCGGTCGATGTCGCAACCTCGATCATCCCTGGTGCGGCATCGATCCCCTCCAGTTGTTCCGCGTCGGGAAGGCGTGCTGCGAGGATCCGCAAGAGCAGTCCGGTCCCACACCCCACGTCGAGGATGCGGGTTGGCGCCGGATCGACGGAGAGCGCAAGATCGGCGGCGCGAGAAGCGATGTCGCGGTGCATCTCACCCCGCCAGCCCTGCTCGTAGCCTGCGGAGCGATCATGGAATGCTTCGACGTCACGGTATCGAGGCACCGGGCCGATTCTTGCAGGGGCCGCCGCAGTTGTGGAGCGTTCTAGGGAGCAGCGTTCCGAAGCGTCGGAATCAGCCGCTTGGCGTTCCGTTGCGATTCCAGCACCGACTGCATGGCCGAGACCGTTCCGGGGTCGGAATCGGCCCGGTTGTGTCGCTCCTCGGGGTCAATGGTCAGGTTGTGCAGCTCCCATTCGGGTTCGGCAGGCGCCCCGAGGAACGGATTCGGTGCGACGCCTTGGGCGGCGTACCAGTCATCCAGTCGCTCGTAGTAGTGGTTGAGCTTCCAGAGCTCCGGCGATCCGTCATCACCGGTGGGCAAGGGAGCGATGACCGACTCGATGTTGACCGGTGGAGCGACCGAGTCGAAGCGAGTCCCGTTGATGACGTTCACCGGCGTCGCGCCGCTGGTCACGTCGTCTTCGGTCATGAAGTAGATCGGGGTTTCCGACGGTGCAGCGTTCTTTCCGAGGACCACATCGCTCAGATCACGTCCGGGCAGCGGATGGGTTTCAGCGTGGTGTGCGGCAACGCCTGCGGACGCCTTCTCGACATCGATCCCCGCCAGGCCGAGCAGCGTCGGGATCAGATCGACGTGGCTGGTGGGAACCTGCACCCCCTCGCCTCCGGGAGCGATCCCCGGGCCGGCCATCAGCAGTGGGACCCGGGTGGCCTCGTCGAAGGCGTTGCACCACTTTTGAATGAGGCCACCGTGTGCCCCGAGCAGGTCGCCATGGTCCGACGTGAACACGATGACCGTGTCGTCTGCCATCCCCGATTCCTCGAGGGCATCCAAGATCCGGCCGATGGCTTCGTCCACCAGTTTCATCAGGTAGTAGTAGAGCCTCCGGTAGCCGAGGTCGGTCGCGGTCTCGAAGATCATCTGCGGCCAGACCGCCTTGAATGCCTCCTGGCAAGCCGGTCGACCGGTGAACGGATCGGACTGGGAGGGTGGTTCGGGAATCTCGGGCACGCTCTCGTCGGGTGGACCGAACTGGAGCAGCTGCTCCCATCCGAATCCGGAGAATGCGATGTCGTGGGGGTTCACGAACGAGGCAACGGCCAGCCAGGGTCCCTGGTCCCGGGCTGCAGCCAGCTCGCCGAACAGCTCGACCACCTGGTCGGCGAACACCCCGTCCCGAACCGTCCCGCAATCCGACTTGGCCGCTCCGTGGGGCTCACGGCCGATCCACCCGGAGAACCCGAAGGGGTCCAGACGGTCTGCCTTCTTGTAGGCGGCCACCGCATCCTTGATCGGCCTGCCGTCGTCGTCTGATGCTTTCAGCCCCTCATGAGTTCCGGGAATCGTCAGATCGGCGAACGAGATGTGCCACTTGCCCCGATAGTGGGTCTGGTAGCCACCGGCGCGAAACCAATCGCCGAGGGTGGGAACTGAGTCGGGGTCCAACCAGAACATTCCCGGATCGGTGCTGTGTTTGGCCGTCCCATCGGTGGCTCTGACCCCGTGCAGGGACGGGTACTGCCCGGTGAACAGGGTGGCGCGACTCGGCGTGCAGGCGGTCGATCCGGCGTAGTGGCGATGAAACTCGATTCCCCGGGATCTGATCGACTCCCGAGTCGTCAGTTGGGTCCTCCGAAAGTTCCGAACGCTGTCTGTCTCATAGGGAGGCGGGTAACGCTCTTCGTCGGTCATGATCAAGAGGATGTTCGGTTTGGTCACCCTGCCATGAAATCACGAAATCGGTGCAGTTCAGCACTGCGGGTCGCATCCACCGAACTCACCAATCGTCGCCCCTTTGCCGCCGCTGCCGCATTGCTGCAATGCCACCGACGACCAGAACCACCGCCAGGATGCTGAAGATCAGAACGTAGAACATGGGTCGATTTTCCCCTCGGTCTTGCCCACGGTGTGAACGGCAAATGCCGTCAGCCGGAATGATGCCACCCCGTCGAAGGCGCTCGATCACGTGAGCTGGCCATCGGAGGGTCATGCGGCCGAGGCGGGATCGGCGGATCGGTGTAGTTTAGAACGCGTTCTAAATTTCGGAAAACGCTGCAACGCATTCGGGGAGGAGAGATCGTTGGGGGAGGAACAGTGATTCAGGACTGGTTCCGGTTGGACGGTCAGGTCGGCGTGGTCACCGGCGCCGGTCGGGGGATCGGTGCGGCAACGGCCATCGCGCTTGCCGAATCGGGCGCAGACGTGGTCATCTCCGCGCGCACCGAGTCCCAGCTCGACCAGGTCGCCGACCAGATCAAGGCGGTGGGGCGACGGGCGGTGGTGGTCCCGGCCAACCTCGCCAAGCTCGATGCTGTCGCCGAGTTGGCACAGCGAGCGGCCGACGAGTTGGGGCGACTGGACATCGTCGTCAACAACGTCGGGGGGACCATCCCCAATGCGTTTCTCGACACCACTCCCGAGTACCTCGAGGAGGCGTTCCACTTCAACGTCTCGACCGCGCATGCCCTGACCCGGGCCGCGGTGCCGATCATGCTCGAGACCGGAGGCGGGTCCGTCGTCAACATCGCATCGACGATGGCCCGGCTCGCCGGGCGCGGGTACGCCGCCTACGGAACCGCAAAGGCGGCGCTCGCCCACTGGGGCCGGTTGGCAGCCGCTGACCTCGCGCCGAAGATCCGGGTCAACTCGATCGCAACCGGCTCGGTCGCGACCTCCGCGCTGGAGTACGTCATCAGTGACGAGTCCATCCGCACCGCGATGGAAGACGCGACCCCGCTTCGACGGATCGGTGCGCCAGAGGAGATTGCGGCGGCGGTCGTCTACCTCTCGAGCAGGGCCGGCGCCTATATCACCGGCAAGCTGATCGAGGTCGACGGTGGTTTGCAGGATCCCAACCTCGACCTGCACCTGCCAGACCTGTGAGTAGAGAGGAGCGCGCACGGTGACCTATCGAGTCGTGCAGTGGAGCACCGGAAATGTCGGCCGGCACGCGATCGCCGGAATCGACGCTCGGCCCGACCTCGAACTGGTCGGAGTATGGGTGTCGAACCCGTCCAAGGAAGGCAAGGATGCGGGCGAGCTTGCAGGCCTGGGCCGAACACTCGGGGTGGCCGCGACGACCGACGCCGAAGCGCTGTTTGCACTCGAACCCGACTGCATCGTGCACACCGCGATGGCCGACGACCGGCTGACCGACGCACTGGACGACCTCGCCGGCTTCCTCCGGCGGGGGATCAACGTGGTCTCCAGCAGTCCGGTGTTCCTGCAGTTCCCGGTCGGGGAGATGGCCACGCCGCTTGCCGAGCCGGTCCGTGAAGCAGCCGCGGCCGGCAACGCGTCGATCTTCGTCAACGGGGTGGACCCAGGCTTCGCCAACGACTGGCTTCCGCTGGTCCTTTCCAGTGTCTCCGAGCGGATCGAAGAGGTCCGCTGCATGGAGATCCTCGACTACTCGACCTATGACCAGCCGATGGTCCTGTTCGACATCATGGGATTCGGCCGGTCGCTCGACGACACCCCGATGCTGTTGCAACCCGGCGTCCTGACATTCGCCTGGGGGAGCGTGGTGAGTCAGATCGCGACCGGGCTCGGGATCGAGCTCGACGAGATCGTGGAGTACCACGAGCGGGTGCCGGCGCCCGAACGGTTCGTCATCCCCTCTGGGCCGATCGAGGCAGGGACCACGGCAGCGATGCGTTTCGAAGTGCGTGGCATGCTGAGTGGCAAGCCGGTCGTGGTACTCGAGCACGTGACGAGACTCCGCCCCGACCTTGCACCCGATTGGCCGCAGCCCGCGGGTGCCGGCTGCTACCGGGTCGTCATCACCGGCGAGCCGATCTATACCGTCGATCTGCAGCTCATGGGTACCGATGGCGACCACAACACCGCCGGGTTGAAGGCAACTGCGATGCGTCTGGTCAACGCGGTGCCCGCGGTCGTCGAGAGCCCGCCGGGCTTGGTCACCGCCCTCGACCTCCCGCTGATCACCGGGCGGGGACTGGTTCGCTAGCTGCATCGACTGGGTGAGCCTGCTCCCGGCTGCCCCATCCCAGGTATTCGGCCCCGCACCAGACCAACAAGGTCGCGAACGTCCACAAGGGAAGGATCGCTTCGAGAGCGTCGGCCCCCGCCCCCGAGGAGACCCACCAGTAGGGTGCCGCGACCGCGATCGCGACGATGCCCCAGAGCATGATTCGAACCACCCGCGCGGTGTCGTGCCGGCGTGGAACGACCAGGGCGGGCGGGATGAGCACCACCCAGATCCAGTGGTGTGACCACGAGATCGGACTCACCATCAGGCCGACCAGGGCGATCGCGATCAGGGCGAGTGACTGCCGTTCTGAGTGGACACACCTCCAGGCGATGAACGTGCCGGCGAGTGCGGTCAGCAACGACAGGACCACCCATGCGGGTGCAGAACCGCCGGCGGGGAACGGGTGGCGGTGGAGGATCGCGTACCAACTCTGATTACTCGGATAGTCGATCGGACCCGTCCTGCCGGGGCTGTTCGCGTCGTGGAACCAGAAGGTGTGGGAGAGGTGCGGCCAGAGAAGCCAGGCAAGGCCGGTGAGCACTGCGAACGAGAGCAGCGCACGAACCGCCGACCACCAATCTCGGCGCACGAAGAAAAGCAGCAGGAAGATCAACGGCGTGAGCTTCACCGCGGCTGCAACCCCGATGACGATCCCGCGAAACGGTGAGGGAATGACGAGCGCATCGACCACTATCAAACCCATCAGCAAGCACTCGATCTGGCCGTAGTCGATGCCGCTGCGCGCAGGCTCGACGATCATCATCGCGACGACTGCCCAGACCAACGCGCCACACCAGACCGGTCCCCGGAGTGCAACTCCTCTGTCGCTCAACACGATCGCGATGGCACCTGTCGTGACCACCACGTCGACGATCCACAACAACCACTGGGTCACCGCGAACGACGCCACGGTCGACGGCGACAGGAACGCCAAGGCGAACGGCGGATAGGTGAAGGGAAGGTGACTCGAGGTGTAGGTGAGGCGATAGGGATCGTCACCCCGGAGGAATGCTCGGGCGGCACTTCGATAGACCCGAAGATCCAACCCGTAGCGATGTCCGAAGATCGAAAGATAGATACAGAAGACCGCGACGACGAGCGCTGCTGCGACATATGGGGCGGCACGTCTGGTGACATGCAGAGCTCTGGAC
Organism: uncultured Acidimicrobiaceae bacterium; assembly: GCA_963839925.1. Classification (GTDB taxonomy): domain Bacteria; phylum Actinomycetota; class Acidimicrobiia; order Acidimicrobiales; family RAAP-2; genus Bog-756. The sequence goes on from CAWIWV010000001.1 coordinate 163,670, forward strand.
GGCTTGTCGGATCGTTGCTGGGTGGAGACGGTCGCTGCCATGGAGCTCCGGCTGGTCAGGTGGTCTCCGCACCGTAGCAAGGTCGCTTTCCCAACCCTCGAGTACTTGTTGAGATCCGCGGGATTTCTGCAGCCCAAGCCCCATATCGACAGGTCCCGCAACCCCCCCTTGCTAAAGGAACCGCGCCGGTGGACCGACCTTTGACGCATGCATTCACCCGTTGCATCGCCCGATCGATCACCCGCGCCGTCAGTGCACGGACGAGTCCGGAAATTCCTGGTGCGGCGGACCGTGCTCGGTGCGAGTGTTCTGCTCCTCCTCGGAGTTGTGGCACCCGTGCTTTCCGGATCGTCGCCGTCGGGTGCGACGACCCCGACAACCGCGACCCAGACGTTCGGTTTCGACAACGACACGCTCCAGAACTTCACCGTCCCCGCCGGAGTCACCTCGCTGACCATCACTGCCGATGGGTGGCTACGGAAGTTTGGGAGGGCACGACTCATCCGGTCGTCCGCCCAACGGTGGTTACCAAGGGGAGGTGACCGGAACGATGGCGGTGACACCGGGTGACTACCTGACCATCGGGGTCGGGTCGGGTGGTGACGAGTCGAAGCTGACCTGCGTGCACCGCAGGGCTCGATGCGTCGACGCCGGTCGATGCCAACGACGCGATCGGAGGGATCAGTCCCCTGACCCAGTACGACGGTGGGATGGGTGGCGCGCCCGGACCGAACGGCTGCTCCGGGTACGGCGGTTCAGGAGGTGCGGCGACCGCCGTCGAGGTGGGCAGCTCTTCGAGCGCGCCGACCAGCATCGGCACCATCGTGGCCGGCGGTGGCGGCGGGAGTGGTGGGTCGGGTCAGTACACGTTGGTGAGGGGACAGATCAGTCTCGCCTCCTACGTCCCGCAGACGACGCCCACGCCGATCACCTACGGCATCCCCGCCGGGTGCACGAGTGCGTGCACCTCGCAGCCCACCATCGAGAGCCCTACGCCGTTGCCGACCCCCGCGACCCAGGGTCAGCAGGGCATCGCCGTGTTCACCATGTGCGGTGGCTCGACCAGCAGCAACTCCAACCAGTACTTCAACGCCGACGCTCCCTCCGGCGAGGCCGGGTGCGACGGCGGTGGCGGTGCGGGCGGTGGCGGTGGCGCGGCCGGTGGAGCGGCGGGGGCCGACCAGTTCGGTTCGGGAAGCTCGGACGAGTGGTACGGACAGGGCGGTAGTCCCGGCGAGAACTCGACCGGAGGAATCACCGGACTGAGCGCGCTCGACTCGTACTACTCCGGCGCCGACAGCGGCGCGCCGTCGAGCAGCAACACCTTCGCCGATCCGGGTGCGGCCTACGACGGCTCGGTCGTGATCACCTACTCGACCGGCGTGCCGGCCGCACCGACCTCGGCGTCGGGAACCGCCGGCAACAGCAGCGTCGCCCTCCAGTGGACCGCCCCCAACCCGGTGCCGACCCGATCAGCGACTACATCATCCAGTACTCGAGCAACGGCGGCGCTGCGTGGACCACCGACGACACCGGTTCGACCTCGACGTCGGCCACCGTCTCCGGCTTGACCAACGGGACCGGCTACATCTTCGAGGTGGAGGCGGTGAACGCCATCGGGACCGGGCCTTCTCCATCGCCGACGGGCACCTTGACACCCTCGGGTCCGCCGGGGTCTCCCACCATCACCTCGATCACGCCGGAGGACGGAGCCCTCCAGGTCAACTTCACGCCGCCGAGCATCCAGCGCAACCGATCACCGGCTACCTCTACCAACTCAACGGTACCGGGCCGTGGTACCCGAGCTCGGCGACCTCCAGCCCACTGACCATCTCGGGTCTGACCGACGGGACCGCCTACTCGGTGGAGATCGAGGCGGTCAACAGCATCGGAACCGGCAGCCGCGTCCAACTCGGTGAGCCAGACCCCGGTGGCACTGCCCGGCGCACCCACCATCACTTCGGTGCAGGTGGGTTCCACCACCGCGTCGATCGCCTTCACCCCCGGCAGCAACGGCGGGAGTGCGATCACCTCGTACCGGTACAGCACCAACGGGGGGTCGACTGGACGACCACCTCGACGACCAGCCCGGTCTCGGTCACCGGCCTGAGCACGGCACGACCTACATCGTTCGAGCTCGAAGCGGTCAACGTCAGCGGTGCGGGCGCTCCGGCCACCACCTCCTTCACCACGACCGCCCCACCCTCGGCACCGGTGATCACTTCGATCGACTCCTGGGAACCAGTCGCTCGACGGTCAGCTTCACCGCGCCGGCCAGCGGCGGTTCGCCGATCACCGACTACGACTGGTCGACCGACGGAGGGACGACCTGGTACTCCGAGGACACCTACGGCACACCCTGCCAGAGCAGACGGCTCGTCGGTCACCTGCGAGATCGCCGCCCTGTCGACCGACGGAGCAACGCCCCTGACCAACGGGACCTCGTATCCGATCGAGATGAGGGCGGTCAACGCGGTCGGCACCGGCCCGGCTTCGGCGCTCAGCAAACGGCACCCCCTACACGACTCCGGGCGCACCGACCATCACCACCGGGGCCGGTGGCATGGTCGCTGCGAACCAGTCGCTCACCGTCAGCTTCACTGCGCCGGCCAGCACCGGGGGTTCGCCGATCACTGCGTACCAGTACTCGACCGACGCCGGCGCCACCTGGCACAACCGGACGGACGGCCAGTCGGCAACCTCGACGACCATGACCATCACTGCGGCCTCGGCCGACGGGGTGACCCCACTGGTCGACGGACAGACCTACGACGTCGAGATCCGTGCGTTGAACGCGGCCGGCAGCGGTCCGGGTTCCGCCGTGGCGACCGGCATTCCGGTCACCGTCCCCGACGCGCCGACCATCGCAACGGTGACGTCGGAGAACGGAGCGCTCGGGGTGACTTTCACGCCTGCATCGAACGGTGGTTCGGCCATCACCGCCTACGAGTACTCGGTCGATGGGGTGAACTGGACCACGACCGGGTCGCTGTCCCCGTCGTTCACCATCACAGGACTGACCAACGGGACGACCTACCCGGTCGAGGTCCGTGCCGACAACGCCGAGGGCAACTCGGATGCGTCGACTGTCGGTGTCGGGGACTCCGCTACACGGTCCCCGGGCAGCCGGTCATCACGTCGACGACCCGTGGGAACGCCACCATCAGCGTCACCTATACGGAGCCTTCGACCGGAGGTAGTGCCAGTCACCTCGTACCAGTACTCGACAGACGCAGGGACGACCTGGCAGACCGCGTCCTCTATCGCGGATCCGATGGTCATCACCGCGCTCTCGACCGACGGGACGACCCCGGTCGCCAACGGAACCGAGTACCCCGTCGAGATGCGTGCGGTGAACGCGGCAGGTGACTCGTTGGCCTCCACTCCGGTCGAGGCGGAGCCCGCCACGGTGCCCGCTGCACCGACCGTGGTCCTCACCCCGGGGGACGGGTCGATCACCGCGGCCGCCACGATCACCAACAACGGTGGCTCGTCGGTCACCGGGATCGACTACTCGCTCGACGGGGGTCCGTTCGTCTCCACCGGCACGACCAGCTCGACCTTCACCATCACCGGGCTCACCAACGGAACGACGCTACACCGTGTCGGTCCGCGCGCGACAACGCCATCGGGAACGGGAACGCCTCGAGCCCGGCGAGCGCCACACCGCTGACCGTGCCCGGTTCGCCGACCAACGTCCTCGCCGCAAGTGACTCCGCATCGGCGGACGTGTCGTGGTCTGCGCCTGCCGATAACGGTGGGAGCACGGTGACCGGATACACGGCCACTGCCTACACCTCGTCGGCCGGGACCACCGCCGTGGGGACGCCGTGCACAACGTCGACCCTCGCCTGCTCGATCACCGGGTTGACCAACGGCACGACCTACTACGTCGGAGTCGTGGCCGCCAACGCGGCGGGCTCGAGCGTGCGATCGAGTCCGCTGGCTGCCGTGACACCCGATGGCCCGTCCGAGCGCTCCGACCATCACCGGGATCACCTCGGGTGACTCGTTCCTGTCCGTCGCCTTCACCGCGGGCTAGCGCGGGCGGCGACCCGATCACCTCGTACCAGTACTCGCTGGACGGCGGGAACACCTGGACCACCGTCAGCGGGACGCCACCTCGCCGATCGTCATCGACGGCTTGACCGACGGGACGAGCTACTCGGTCACCTGCGGGCGGTCGAGCGCTGCTGGAGCCGGCGCCAGCTCGTCTTCGATGTCCGGCACTCCCTACACCTATCCCGATCCGCCGGCGAGCTCGATCACGGCCAACGGTGAGAATGCGAGCGCGGTGATCGCCTGGGCCGCGCCGGCCTTCAACGGTGGTGCGGCGATCAGCAACCAGACTGTCAACGGCGTCGCCAACAGCGCCTACACGGCGACTGCGTTCAACGCTCCCGTGGCCGGGAGCCAGGTCTCCTCCTGCACGACGTCGGGGGCCTTGACCTGCACCATCTCCGGGCTCACCAACGGGACGACCTACTACATCTCCATTCAGGCGGGGAATGCCGCCGGCCTCAGCCAGCGCTCTTCACCGCGGGTTGCGGTTGTCCCGTCCGTCAATCCCGGCGCGGTCTCCGCAGTCACCGCAGTCGCCGGCGACGGTCAGGCCTCGGTCTCGTGGACGCCTGGGAGCACCGGGCAGAGCGCGATCACCAACTACACCGTCTGGTACTCCTCGGGCGGCGCCTACACCCAGTTCAGCCACTCGGCCTCCACCGCGACTTCGGTGACGGTGACCGGGCTGACCAACGGAACCGCGTACACCTTCGAGGTTTACGCCGTCAACACTCAGGGAACCGGACCGGTCAGCTCGCCTTCCAACTCGGTCACCCCGATCGGGCCCAGCATCACCTCGTCGGCGTTCACCGCCGGCGAGGTGGGCGTTTCCTACGCTGCGACGCCGGTCGTCACCGGAGGAACCTCGCCGTACACCTGGTCGGTGTCGGCCGGCTCGTTGCCGGCGGGGCTGACCCTCAATACCTCGACCGGCGCGGTCACTGGTACGCCGACCACGTCGGGGTCCGCGTCGTTCACGATCGAAGCGACCGACTCGGTGGGCGGGACGGCAACCCAAGCGGAATCCTTCACGATCTATGCCGCGCCGAGCATTACCTCGTCCATCTTGCCCGGAGATGACGAGGGGGTGGCCTATATGCATGTGCCGACTCTCAGCGGCGGGAGCGGCGGCGCCAGCTGGTCGTTCACCGGCTCGCTTCCGCCGGGGCTCGTGGTCATCCCGTCAACGGGCGAAGTCGGTGGCGTGCCGACGACGATCGGGACCTACTCCTTCGATCTGGTTGCGACCGACTCCCTCGGCGGGACCGCGACACAGCCCGAGTCGATCGCCATCACCAACGACCCTTGGATCACGTCACCCGCGATGCCGAACGGCGAAGTCGGCGCTTCCTACCAGGTGACCCCCAGCGTCACGGGGGGCACCGGACCGTTCCACTGGACGGAGACAGGTTCGTTTCCGGCGGGACTCACCTTCCAGGGTTCCACCGGTGAGCTGTCCGGCACGCCGACGGTGGCCGGAACCCGGAACTTCACCGTGATCGCCACCGACGCCGACGGCCTCGAAGCCACCCAGTCCGAGTCGGTGCAGATCGTCGCCCATCCGTCGATCACCTCGGCCGCGTTGCCGAACGGCGAAGTGGGTGTCACCTATGCCACCACCCCTGCCGTCACGGCCGGCGTCGGACCGTTCACCTGGTCGGTGAGCGGCTCACTGCCCGCCGGGCTCACTCTCAACAGCTCCACCGGAGAGGTCAGTGGTACCCCGACGACTTTGGGTACTACCTCCACCTTCTCACTGGTGGTCACCGATGCGAACGGTTTCCAAGCATCCCAATCCGAATCTGTCGACGTGAGCTCCGCTCCGTCGATCACCTCACCCACCCTGCCGGATGGCGAAGTGGGCTCCGTGTACCTCAGTCAGCCGACCCTCACCGGGGGAAGCGGTGCCACCGGCTGGTCGGTGACAGGGGGCTCGCTGCCGCAGGGACTCGTGGTCGTCGCGTCCAGCGGCGAGGTCCTCGGCACCCCGACGGCGGCGGGTACCTACTCATTCGACCTCGTCGCGACCGACTCGCTGGGAGGAACCGTCAGTCAGCCGGAGACGGTCGTCATCGCAGCCGACCCGTCGATCACCTCACCCGCACTGCCGGACGGCGAAGTCGGTGCTTCCTACGACACCACCCCGACGGTTGCCGATGGAACCGGTCCGCTCACCTGGTCGGTAAGCGGTGGATCCTTGCCGGACGGGCTCACCCTCGACACCTCGACCGGGGAGGTCAGCGGCAACACCGACGACCGCTGGAACGTCGAGCTTCACCCTGACCGTCATCGACGACGACGGTGTGCAGGCCACCCAGTCCGAGTCGATCACCGTCTCTGCCGACCCCTCGATCACCTCTTCGGCCCTGTCGAATGGAGAAGTCGGTATCGCCTACGACGTGATTCCGGCGGTTGTCGGTGGAACCGGACCGTTCACCTGGTCGGTGAGCGGGGGAACGTTACCGAACGGGCTCACTCTCGACGCCTCCACCGGTGAGGTCAGCGGCACACCGACCGACTCTGGAACGTCAAGCTTCACTCTCGTGGCCACCGACGCAGGTGCCTTCGAGGCAACCCAGTCCGAGTCGGTCACCATCGCCGGCGACCCGTCGATCAGTTCTTCGGCCTTGTCGAACGGCGAGGTGGGTGTCGCCTACGACACGACCCCGGTCGTTGCGGACGGTACCGGGCCGTTCACCTGGTCGGTGAGCGGTGGAACGTTGCCCGACGGGCTCACTCTCGACACCTCCACCGGGGAAGTCACCGGAACACCGACCACCGCTTCAAGCTCCACCTTCACCCTGACCGTCATCGACGACGACGGCGTGCAGGCGACCCAGTCCGAGTCGGTCACCATCGCCGGCGACCCGTCGATCAGTTCTTCGGCCTTGTCGAACGGCGAAATCGGTGTCCCCTTCGACGTGACCCCGACCGTTGCCGACGGCGCTGGGCCCTTCACCTGGTCGGTAAGCGGAGGAACGCTGCCCGACGGCCTCACCCTCGACACCTCGACCGGTGAGGTCAGCGGCACGCCGACCGATTCAGGGACGTCGAGCTTCACCTTGGTCGCCACCGACGACAACGGAGAGCAGGCCACCCAGTCCGAATCGGTCACCATTGGTGACGGCTTGTTGATCACCTCACCTGCGCTGCCGAACGGTGAAGTCGGTGTGGCCATTGACGTGACACCGGTGGAGGTGGGGGGCGCTGGTCCGTTCACCTGGTCGGTGACCACGGGAACGCTGCCAGCCGGACTCACTCTCGACTCGTCGACGGGTGAGATCAGCGGCACGCCAACTGCCTCGGGAACCGCCTCCTTCACGTTGGAGGTGACCGACTCGCTGGGTGGCACGGGAACCCAGGTGGAGTCCTTCTCGATCAGTGGGGTGCCCAGCCTCACCTCGCCCTCGGTGCCGAATGGCGAAGTCGGTGTGGCCTACGACGTCACGCCGACAGTCACTGCCGGCACTGGGCCGTTCACCTGGTCGGTGACCGGGGGAACCTTGCCCGCCGGGCTCACCCTCGACCCCTCCACCGGTGAGATCAGCGGCACCCCGACGGGCTCCGGGACGTCAACCTTCACCTTGGTGGCGACCGACTCCGACGGCGTGCAGGCCACCCAGTCCGAGTCGGTCACCATCGTCTCCGGTCTGGCGATCACCTCTCGCGTACTGTCCGACGGGGAGATCGGTGTTCGCTATGACACGACTCCGGCCGCTGCGGGAGGCACGGCGCCGTACACCTGGTCGACGACCGGTGCGATCCCAGAGGGGCTCACTCTCGACGCCTCAACCGGGGAGATCAGCGGCACCCCGACCGGCGCGGGAACCTTCGCCTTCACCTTGGTGGTCACCGATGCCGTCCACCTGCAGGCCACCCAGGTCGAGTCCCCCGCGATCGCATCCGCGCCGTCCGCGACGAGCGGGGGCACGGTGCAGGGCGACGTCGGCGTGTTGGTGGACCATCAGCTGTCGGCTCATGGCGGAACCGGTCCTTACCACTGGAGCAAGACCGGTGGTTCGTTGCCTGCGGGAGTCTCGCTGTCCCGCAGTGGGGAGGTCAGCGGCGTTCCCGACCAGGCCGGGACGTTCACCGTCACCCTGAAGCTGACCGATGCCCGTGGCCGCACCTCGTCGATTCGACTCACCATTGTCGTCACGCCGACCACACTCAACTCTCGGATGATCGCGACCACGCCCGACGCCAAGGGCTATTGGGTCGTGACCCCGAACGGCCAGGTGTCGGCCTTCGGTGACGCGCACCGCTACGGGTCCGTCGGTGGGCGACTGAACCGCTCGATCGTGGGCATTGCAACGACCTCGAACGGAGACGGATATTGGCTGGTCGCAGCCGACGGCGGCGTGTTCGCATTCGGAGATGCCCACTTCTACGGGTCCGAGGGGGGGGTCCACATCAACAGGCCGATCGTCGGTATCGCAACGACCTCCGACGCCAAGGGGTATTGGTTGGTGGCAGCCGACGGGGGAGTGTTCGCCTTCGGTGACGCCCACTTCTACGGCTCCGAAGGTGGGTCGCATCTCAACAAGCCGATCGTCGGGATGGCCGCGGCTCCCAACTCGCGTGGTTACTGGCTGGTCGCGACCGATGGCGGCATCTTCTCCTTCGGCAGCGTGCATTTCCATGGTTCGGCGGCAAGTCGCCGTCTTGCGCACCCGGTCGTCGGTATGGCTGCGACCCCCGATGGAAAGGGTTACTGGGTGGTGACCTCCGCCGGAGCGGTCTTCAACTTCGGTGACGCCCACCCCTACGGATCGATGTCCGGCCGTCATCTCAACAAACCGATCGACGGCATCGAGGCAACCCAAAACGGGAAGGGGTATTGGTTGGCGGCAAGAGACGGAGGGGTCTTCGCGTTCGGCCATGCGCCGTTCCTCGGCTCCGTTCCCGGGAGACGCTGAGCCGAGCAGCAACGATCGAATGCGGTTAGTCTCCAACAGCCGCGCAACCCGGATGATGTAACCGGACGTCGGCGGCAGTGCCGAGGGGCGGTAATGAAGGCCGGGAAGAGACCGCGGGAGCGACGAGTAACCGTCGGGTCCCCAGGGTCGATCGGAGGACATCATGCGCCCACGCAGAAGCCACGCCACCCGCAGCAGCCGACGGGTTCGTTCGAAGGGATACGTTGCAGCTGGACTGTCATGCGCCCTCTTGCTGTTGGCGGCAGCCTGCAGCAGCAACAGCAGCAGTGGGAGCACCACCACGACAAGCGGGAGCCATGGATCGGGCAAGACGATCACGATCGGTGTCATCACCGACCTGTCCGGTCCCGCCGCCTCCGAGTTCGCCTCATCGATCCAGGGGATCAAGGCGGGAATCGGCGTGGCAGCGACCGAGGGTTACCACATCAAGTACATCCCCGAGGACAGTCAGACCAGCCCGAACGCGGTGGTCGCCGCGGCGCACCAGTTGGTGCAGCAGGACCAGGTCACCGCGGTGATCGGTCTGTCCGCCCTGTTGTTCGAGGCGGCCCCCTACCTGACTGCCAATCACGTGCCGGTGGTCGGGGCGTCCTTCGACGGCCCCGAGTGGCTGAAACCGACCAGCACCAACATGTTCTCGGTGATCGGCAACCTCGACTTCACCAAGGTGTACGAGACGACGGGCAAGTTCCTGAAGGCCCAAGGGGTGACCAAGGTCGGCACGCTGGGCTATTCGGCCTCGCCGAGCTCGGCGGCGGCGGCCCGCTCAGCAGCGGCGTCGGCCGAGAATCAAGGTGTTGCTGCGCCGTACGTGAACGACAGCTTCCCATTCGGGAGCACCAACGTGGAGCCGGTCGCACTTGCGATGAAGACCGCGGGAGTGAACGGGATCGTCGTGGACACCGAGCCGAGCACGGTGTTCGCGCTCACGACGGCTCTCCAGCAGCAGGACGTCTCCCTCAAGGCGACCGTCCTTCCCACCGGCGGTGGTGGTGACCTCCTGACCTCGGGCGAACAGGCCATCAAGGCTGCCCAGGGCGACGATTTCGAGTCGGCATTCGAGGTGCCCGAGTTGCACACCGCGGCAACAGAGGCGCTGCAGAACGCGCTCGCCAAGTACGCGGGTGTCCACACCGACGCCACGTTCGCCGAGTACTGCGGCTACCTGTCGGTGCTCGGCCTCGTCCAAGGCCTGCAGGGAGCCGGAGCGAACCCGACGCAGAGCTCGTTGATCACGTCGCTCTCCCACATCACCAACTACACCGCGTCGGGCCTGTGGGGAGGTCACTACCATGTGAACTGGAGCGTGCGTCCTCCCGGCCCGACCGAGTGCTACTGGATGACAAAACTGTCCGGGCAGACCTTCAATCTCATCCCCGGCGCGGAGCCGGTCTGCGGGAATGTCATCCCGGGCAAGAGCGTGTGAGGCAATCCGAGGCGATCAACCCGTCTTCGTAGCCGGCTCGAGCCGGTCGATCAGCTGATTCACGAACTTGACTGCCTCCTCGTGCCCGGAGGTCACTCCGAGTGTGGCCTCGATCGAAATCACTTGGGTGAGACCGGTCATCAGCACCAACGCGACAACCGGTTTCATCTGGTTCGCGTCGACTCCGTCGGCGGCCAACGCGAGGGCCAACGCGTGCATCTGCGAGGTCCGGAAGCGCTCGGCGTAGCGGGCGATCTCCGCGCGGATGGCTTTCCGATGCTTTGCCAGCGCCACGAATTCGATATTGAAGGCCGCACCTCTCGGGTCGAGGTTGAGTTGCCAGAGGGAACGCAGTGACCCGTCCGCCTCGACGGCCCGCTCGAAGCGGGCCAGGTTCTCATCGGCGCGTCGCCGGAAGACCTCGGTGAAGAGTTCGTCCATCGATCGGAAGTAGTAGTGGACGAGTTGCGGCTTGAGTCCCGCCCTCGCGCCGACCCGGCGGGAGGTGACCGATGCATAGCCGTCCTCGAGCAGGAGGTGCTCGGCAGCGTCGAGCAGTTGGGCACGGGTCTTCGAATCGGAGGCGCCGATGCGACGTCGCACAGGTGAGGTTGGCATCCCAACAACTTGTCACATCGACGGGACGATGCTAAGCAAGTGCCAAAATCAGCTGAGCATGTGCTCAACGTTCGAGGTGGATCCCTCTGCCGGGGCCCGGAAGGCAACGGTCGGGGGCGTGTTGGAAGGAGCTCCATTGGGCAACTGGGAATCCATCGACTTCTTCACCGACGAGGGTCTCGTCGACGACCCGTATCCCTATTTCGAGGAACTCCGCAGCGAGGCGCCGGTGCTTCCACTCCCGAGCGGGGTGGTTGCAGTGACCGGCTTCGACGAAGCCAGCGAGATCTACCTCAATGGCAACGACTTCTCTTCGTGCAACTCGGTCATCGGCCCTTTTGCCCAGTTCCCCGTCCCCCTCGAGGGCGACGACGTGAGCGAGATCATCGAGCGCTATCGGGATCAGGTGCCGATGGCCGAGCACATGGTCACGATGGACCCGCCCGACCACACTCGTGAACGCGCGCTGCTCATGCGGCTGATCACCTCCAACCGCCTCAAGGAGAACGAGGCGTTCATGTACCGACTCTCGGATCGACTGCTCGACGAATTCGTAGACGACGGCAAATGTGAGTTCATCAGCGCCTACACGCAGCCCTTTGCCATGCTCGCGGTGGCCGACCTGTTGGGTGTGCCCGAGTCGGAGCATGAGAGCTTCCGCGAGGGATTCGGGCTGAGCACCGCGCCCGGCGAGATCGGAGGCGAGGGCTTCGGCGAAGGTTCGAACCCACTCGGGTGGCTGGACGACTACTTCTCCCGTTACATCGAAGATCGCCGTCGGGAGCCGCGCAAAGACGTGCTCACCGATCTCGCGCTCGCCACCTACCCGGACGGAACCATGCCCGAGGTGACCGCGGTGGTCCGGACGGCAACCTTCTTGTTCGCCGCCGGTCAGGAGACGACGGCCAGGCTTCTCGCGGTCGCTCTCAAGTACCTGGCTGAACGTCCGGAACTCCAGGAGCAACTCCGCGCCGACAACCAGCTGATCCCCAACTACATCGAGGAGTCGCTGCGGATCGAGAGCCCGGTGAAAGCGGACTTCCGGCTGGCCAAGCGATCGATCAACGTGGGCGGAGTCGACATCGCCGCCGGCACTCCGGTCATGCTCCTGAACGGCGCAGCCAACCGTGACCCCGGGCGTTTCGAGTGTCCGGCCGAGTTCCGGGTCGATCGGGCGAACTCGCGGGCCCACATGGCATTCGGTCGGGGAAATCACACCTGCCCGGGCGGACCTCTGGCCCGCGCCGAGGGGCGGATCAGCCTCGCTCGGATCCTCGACCGGGTGAGTGACATCCGTCTCTCCGAAGAACATCACGGGCCCCCGGGAGATCGCCATTTTCGCTACGAGCCCACGTGGGTGTTACGCGGTCTCAGCAAGCTTCATATCGAATTCACCCCGATCAGCGGCCGGTCATGAGCCGGGTTGCGGTGGTGACCGGCGGTGCGTCGGGCATCGGGCTCGGGGTTGCCCGCCAGTTCGTCGACGACGGCTATGCGGTGGCGATCTTCGATCGCAACGGCGCCGTCCAGGCAGCTGTTGATCTCGGATCGAGCGGGGCCAAGGTTCTCGGTCTCGAGGTGGACGTCACCGACCGCCCCGGGGTGGATGCAGCGTTCGCCAAGGTCCGCGCAGAACTGGGTCCGGTTGCCATCCTGGTCACCAGCGCGGGAATCGAATCGTTCCAGCCTTTTCTCGACATCAGCGTCGAGCGCTGGTCCCAGATCATCGACGTCAACCTGACCGGCACCTTCCACTGCGCGCAGGCGGCCATCCCCGACATGATCGAGGCGGGGTGGGGACGGATCGTGACGATCTCGTCATCGAGCGCGCAGTCCGGGGCTCCCAACATGGCCCACTACGTAGCGTCCAAGGGCGGGGTCATCGCACTCACCAAAGCACTGGCGGTGGACTTCGCCCGTAGCGGTATCACCGTCAACACGATCCCTCCGAGCCTGGTCGACACCCCGATGTCGCGGGGAGCGGAGGAGGCGGGCGACTTCCCCGGGGTGGACGTGGTCGGACCGATGGTGCCGGTCGGCCGGGCGGGAACTCCCGCCGATATCGCGGCCGCCTGCTCGTTCCTCTGCTCCGAGCAGGGGAGTTACATCACCGGTCAGGTCATCGGGGTCAACGGCGGCATGTACCTCTGATCGCTGCCTCGCGAGGCGTCGTCGCGCCGCCTCTCTGAAGGCATCGTCATGGTCGTGCCGGTGCCCTCTCCTTCGTCGCGCTCATTTCCGCTTGACACCGGAGGCTCGGGGTCCTAAGAATCATCTCCTGATTTTCGAATGACGATTCTGGTTATCGGAATCCGGTTCTGTGTTGTCGAGAACAACCTGAAGACGGTAGCCAAGAGCGTTGCGTTGCCGGCCTTCCGAGAGGGCCGGATGTCAGCGAAGGGGGAGGCGGGAACACCAGAGGGTTGGGGCGCGAGAGCCAGACAGAGCCACTTGCCCGACCGATGGATCCCGACACCACGCTTCGACAGCGAGATCACCAGATGTCCGAACCGAGTGGAAGTTGAGGCTGATGAAGACAGACCAAGGACCGTCGAGATCATCACGGAAGGCCCCCATCGTGGGCGCGCTGTTGCTCGCGATCGGCATGATGGCGATGACCGTCGTCGGCGCATCATCGGCAACCGCCGCACCGACGAACGAGAGCTTCGCGTCGTACGCGCCGGCGTTCGGCCTCTGGGTACCTGCTTCGCTCACGACCGACATCACCCAGCCCGCGTTGGTTCAGCCTGGAGCCACCTACTCCATGTCCGTCGGTGCGAGCACCCAGGCGGTGCCGAGTCAGCTGAGCGGCGAGTCCATCGTGTATACAACCCAGCTCAAGACGATCATTCCGGTGCCAAGCGGCGCGACCTACGTGCCGGGGAGCCTCTCGTCGGGCCTGCAGTGGACCTTCGTGAACAAGGGGGTCACCACCCACGGTACCTATGACGTGACCTACTGCACGGGGCCGAGTGCCAACTGCAACGCAACGCCTCACTCCTCGACGTTCCTCGGATCGACGTCGACCCCCTACATCGAGACCTACACCGGTTCCACCCAGTTCACCGGAGGCGGCACCCTCACCCTTCCCACGTGGAGTGCTTCGTTCAAGGTGTCCGCCGTGAGTGGGACCATCCAGCCGACGGTCAGTGAGTACGACTACACCGACAACGTCGCGGCCCTGGGCGTGCTCCAAGCGGTCTCCTACCCGTCGGGCGTCTTCAGTGGCCCAGCCGGCTCCGCACCGCCCTACCTCTTCCAGCCGCTCGCCACCAGCTCCATCGGCGCACCCCACCCGATCGTGAGCGCAGTACTTCCGAACACCGGTCCGGTCGCCGGTGGGAGCACGGTCACCATCCTCGGTTCCAACCTCAGCAATCCGACCAAGGTCACCTTCGGCAACAAGCCTGCGAAGAGCTTCAGCAGCATCAGCTCCTCTGCGGTCAGCGCGGTGGTTCCGGCCGGAGTGGCCGGCACCACGGTCAACGTGCACGTCTCCACCGCTGTCGGGACGTCGGGCACCGATCATGGCGAGGACTTCACCTGGACCAACGCCCCGATCGTGACCAAGGTGAGCCCGAGCACCGGCTCCCCGTCGGGTGGCACCTCGGTGGTCATCTCGGGACTGCAGCTGAGCGGTGCGACCTCTGTCCACTTCGGTTCGAACGCCGCTACTTCGATCACTGCCAACTCGGCCACCTCGATCACTGCGGTCTCCCCTCCGGGCTCGGGTGGGGTCGATGTGACGGTGACCAACGGCAAGGGAACCTCGTCAACCAACGCCCTCGACCGGTTCGGCTATCAGGTCGGCTACTGGTTGGCGGCCTCTGACGGCGGGATCTTCTCGTACAACGTTCCCTTCGACGGATCCGCCGGTGCCACCCCGCTCAACAAGCCGGTGGTCGGAGCCGCTTCGACCGCCGATGCGGGTGGCTACTGGTTGGCAGCCTCTGACGGCGGTGTCTTCTCCTACGGGGACGCCAACTTCTTCGGCTCGGCCGGTGACCTCACCTTGAACAAGCCGGTGGTCGGCATCGCCGCCAGCCCGACAGGTCAGGGCTACTGGCTGGTCGCCTCAGACGGTGGGGTCTTCAACTACGGAGACGCCGCCTTCTACGGCTCGACCGGCAATATCGCTTTGAACGCTCCCATCGTCGGGATCACGCCGACTCCTGACGGCGGCGGTTACTGGCTGGTCGCGTCAGACGGCGGGGTGTTCTCCTTCGGAGACGCCAACTTCTTCGGCTCGATGGGTGGCACCCACCTCAACGAACCGGTCGTCGGCATCGCCGCCACTCCCGATGGTCATGGCTATTGGCTGGTCGCCGCAGACGGCGGAGTGTTCTCGTTCGGCGACGCCAACTTCTACGGCTCGATGGGCGGGATGCCTCTGAACAAGCCGGTGGTGGGCATCGCCGCCAACCCGGCCGGTGGTGGCTACTGGCTCACCGCGTCCGACGGCGGGATCTTCAACTACGGCTCCGCCGGCTTCTTCGGATCGGCCGGAGCCACCCCGCTCAATGAGCCGGTCGTCGGCATCGCGCCGGCGTGATCTGACGATCTGTCAGTAAGGAACGGACCTAACAATCTTCCAGAATGGGGTTTCGCAAAACGCAAACCTGTTGTACGATTCGACTCGATCCATAATCTGGTGGGGCACAAGGCTTCGCCGGCTGAATCCCTAGGGGGGACTTTGATGAAGCGACATCTTCCTATCCGACTTGCGATCTCTGCCGCGTTGGCAGGCTCCGCGCTTGCCGTGGTTGCGATCCCGGCCGGCGTGGCTGGCGCCGCATCACAAACCGTGTCGTGCGCAGGAACCGGAACCGCGCCAAACCTGGTTCCGACGAGCACCGACACACTCAAGTACACCTCGTGCACCGGCAGCGGTGCGGCGGCGACCGGCGCAACGGGTACCGGCACTGTCAAGACCAACGGCAAGGAGCCCAAAGGCACCGGGACCGACACCATCAAGTGGAAGACGGGCAAGACGTCGACGATCTCCTTCAGCTACACGGAGACCCAGGCTCCAGCGACGGTCAAGGCCAAGTGCAAGGCGGTCACCGGTGACACTGCCCTGGCCTATGTGACCCAGACCGGGAGCGTCAAGAGCGGTACCGCCACCACCTTGAACGGCGGCAAGGTCTCGGCGACCAGCTGCGTGTACAC
The DNA here is from genome assembly GCA_963839925.1 of uncultured Acidimicrobiaceae bacterium. GTDB lineage: Bacteria > Actinomycetota > Acidimicrobiia > Acidimicrobiales > RAAP-2 > Bog-756. The sequence goes on from CAWIWV010000001.1 coordinate 179,885, forward strand.
GACCAAGACACACAGCCTCTACGAAGTGGTGGTTGGGAAGACGACAATCTGATCCTCGACCGCAAAGCTTGAACGAAAAGACCCCCGGATTCCTCCGGGGGTCTTTTCGCGTCTTCACGCCGACGGGAGCTTCCCGTTCGGAAATCCAGCTCTAGCAAGAACAGAGTACGGTTATCGCGGTGAAGGAGGGATCGGCATGCGCATCGGTTTGATGGTCGGCCCCGAGCGCGGACGCTACGGGACCAAGGTGGAGCGTCTCCAGGCGGACGCCGGGTGGGCGGAGACGGCAGGGTTGTCGACGGTTTGGATCCCCCAGATCCCCGACGAGTTCGATGCGTTGACCGCGGCCGCGCTGGTCGGTTCCTCAACGAGTCGTATCGAGATCGGCACGGCGGTGGTGCCGGTCCAGCCCCGGCATCCGATCGCGCTCGCCCAGCAGGTGCTGTCCGTGCAGGCGGTCTGCGGTGGGCGCCTGACCCTCGGCCTCGGTGTCTCCCACCACTGGGTCATCGACGAGATGCTCGGGCTTCCCTACGAGCACCCGGTCCGGACCATGCGTGCGTACCTCGACGTGCTCGACAAGGCGCTGGCAGGCCCGGGGCCGGTCGACGTCGAGAACGATCTCTTCCGGGTGCACAACCCGCTCGACATCACCGATGTCACCCCGACCCCGGTCCTTCTTGCGGCCCTCGGCCCGCGCATGCTCGAGCTGTGCGGGGAGCGCGCCGGTGGGACCATCTTGTGGATGGCCGACGAGCGGGCCATCGGCTCCTACATCGTTCCGAGCCTGGTGCGTGCGGCCGAGGCCGCAGGGCGCCCCGCACCCCGGGTGGTCGCGGGCATCCCCATCTGTCTGTGTGGCGACGACGAGATCGAGACCGCGGTCGAACGCACCAACCGAATTCTCGCGGAAGCGGAAGTCTCTCCGAACTACCAGAAGCTGCTCGAGCATGGCGACGCGCGTACCGTCGGTGACATCCTCATCGCAGGGAGCGAGTCGACGATCACGAAGCGGCTCCAGTCGCTTGCCGATGCCGGGGTGACCGATCTGTCGGTGAGGCTGGTGCCGATCGGGTCCGGTCGGGACGAACTCATCGCATCGTTCAAGCGGACGCGCGAGCTGCTCGGCTCACTCGTCTCGTCGTTCTGACGCGTTGGTCTGATCCGGTTGGATCAGAGAGGGGGCAGCGCGGGAAGCCGTTGTTCGGCGAGGACCTTTTCGCCCAGCTCCCTGGTCAAGGTGCGTCCGGCACCGAACATCTGGTCGAGCACGAGCACCCGACGGAGGTAGCGGTTGAAGTCGTGTTCGGTGGTGAACCCGATGCCGGCGAGCACCTGCTGGCAGTGCCGGGCCGCGAGCCGAGCACCGCGTCCGGCAAGGGCCTTGCCTGTCGTCGCAGCGTCGGGTGACTGCTCCTCCCAGGCCGAAGCCAGCGCGGCCTCGGCGGCTTCGATCGCGACCAGGGTGTCCGCAAGTCGGTGACGGATCGCCTGGAACGTTGCGATCGGTTGTCCGAACTGAATCCGGTCGAGTGCGTGTCGACGGGCGAGTTCCAGCATCGATCGTGCTGCACCCACCAGTTCGTGGCCGACTGCGAGCCTGCCGAACGCGATCGCTCGTGTCCAGTCACCGGGTCCGAGGTCCCGTTCGGCGCTGTGCGGCATCGCGTCTGCGGTCACCTCCACCAGTTCGAGCGCGGGATCCAATCCCTCCACCGGACGGAAGGTGAGGTCGGCAGTCTTCACCTCGACCAGCCGTTCGGACCCGCCGACACAGGTGACGACACCAGAGGTCGGGCGGACGACCGATGCGCTCGTCACTATCCCGCGGACCGCAAGCGCGTCCCCGACGATCTCGCCCGGAGGTCCCCATTGCCCGAGTGGAGGCAGGACCACACCCGTCGATTCGGGAGGGTGACTTCCGAGTGCCGATCCGAGGACCGCGGAGATTGCCGAGCTAGTGACGGCCATTGAGCCCTGCAGTGCGAAGAGCACCGAGATGGCCGTCTGCGGCTCTGCCGAAAGAGCTTCGTGCCAACCCAGCTCGGTGAGTGCGTGATCGAGCGCATCGCCGAAGTGAGCCTCGGTGGCCCGTCGCACGCTCCGTTCGAAGAGCTCCCGATCGCCCTCGTCCATCAGTGCGAGGACCCGAGGTCGAGCAGCTGACGGGCGATGATGTTGCGCTGGATCTCGGCGGTCCCGCCGTAGATCGTGGCGGCGCGGGAGTAGAGGAAGTCCCGCCGCCACCGTCGACCGGAAGGTGAGTCGTCGGAGGCCAGCTCCGGGCCCAGTGCATCGGCGGCGAGATCGAAGAGCGCCTGTTCTGCGGTGGCGACCAGCACCTTGTCGATCGAGGTCTCGGGGCCGAGGTGCTCGCCCGCCGCCATCCGGTACTGGGTCGCCCGGGATCGGGCACGCAAGGCGGAGAGCAGCAGGGTGACCTCGCCGAGCTCGGTGGGATCGAGCCGGTCCGGCGGCGCGGTCGCGACCAGATCCCCCAACCTGCGGTACAGGAACGCCGCTCGGTGCCAGAGCGCGGTGCTCCGTTCGAAGGGGAGCAGGTCCATCGCCACCGACCACCCCTCGCCTTCCGCGCCGAGGGTCCGGCTCTGGGGCACCACGACGTCGTCGAAGTAGACCTCGGAGAACTCGGGAAGCCCGTGCATGGTCTCGATCGGTCGGACCGTGATGCCGGGGGTGTCCATGTCGACGAAGAGCGCGGTGATGCCGGCGTGTCGAGACTCGGGAGTGCCGGTGCGGGTCAGCAGCACGCAGCGATCGGCGTACTGGGCGAGGCTGGTCCACACTTTCTGACCGGTGACCCGCCAGTCGTCGCCCGACCGGGTGGCCCGACAGGAGAGGGCGGCGAGGTTGCTTCCGGTGTCGGGCTCCGAAAACCCCTGACACCATGTTTCGTCGCCCCGGAGCAGCCGGGGAACCATCTCTGCCGCCAACTCCGGTGCGGCGTAGTCGATCATGGTCGGTGCGAGCACCTCGGTCATCGAGTAGATGCCGGGTTCGACCAGGCCCCGAGCGGTCAGTGCCTCGCCGAGATAGGCGCGCAGAAGCGTCGAGCCACCGAGGCCACCGACGCGTTCGGGCCAGCCCCATCGCATCCAGCCGGCGTCATGGGTGAGCCGCTTGACCTTGGACAGTTGGGCCATCTCGCCGTCGAGGGTGTCCTCGGCTCCCGCGTCCAGACGGAGTGCGGCGTCGTGCTCGTCGAGCCAGGCATCGAGCGACGTCCTGAACTCGTCGAGCTCCATCAACGAGCCCTCGGGGCGGGCCGGTTCTGATCGTGGGGACGCCCGGCGTCGCGGGCGCCGCTCTTGCGCAGGAAGGTCATCGATCGTGTGTGCAGGCGCCATCCCTCAGTGGTGCGCCGGTAGGTGTCTGTGTAGTAGCCGATGCGCATGTCGTGGGTGCGCTGATCGACGAAACAGAGTGGCTGCTGTCCGGTGCCGGAATCCCCATCGAGGTCGAGCGTGGGAGGACCCACCAGAAAGAGCCCCTTCGGTGCGGCCGCCACCAGCGTCGGGAACTCGTCGAGTTGGTAGGTGTCGCCGAAGGCGCTGTAGGTCCCGTCCGGTGTGAAGACCGCGATCACCGCCTCGATGTCGTCCTTGGTCATCCCCACCGCGTAGCGGGCGAGCAACTGCTCGAGCTCGATGACGTCGTCGGCAGGCGGTCGCTGTCCCATCATCACTCCTCGTAGCCGTACGCGACATGGACGAGCGGGCTGGTGGGCAGTGCCTGGCAGGTGAGCACCCAACCCTCTTCGACCTCGTCGGTGGTGAGCGCGTTGTTCGCGTGCATCGACGCGGTTCCTTCGAGCACGCGTGCCATGCAGGTCGCACAGCTTCCCGCTTCGCAGGAGAACGGTGGGGACATTCCCATCTGACGCGCGGTCTGGAGAATCGTCGTCCCCGCTTGATAATCAGCCGTCTCGGTCCGTCCGTCGAGCTCGATGGTGACCACCGTGTCGGCGGTGCTCGCGAACGGCGGAGGCGGTTCCGGCTCGGGTGAGAACCGTTCGGGAGTGAAGCGCTCGACATGGATGTGTTCCGCGTCGACGCCCTCGCCGAGCAAGGTCGTCTCGACGATCTCCATGAACGGCTCCGGTCCGCATACGTAGAACTCGGTGCCGGCTCGGGCGGCGAAGGGGCGGACCGACTCGGGTCCGATGAACCCGTGGTCGACGTCGAGATGGTGGGTCAGTTCGAAGCGATCGGGGTACTCGGCGCGGAGCGCCTCGATCTCTCGACGAAAGATGACCGAGTCACGATCCCGGTTGGCGTAGACCAGCCGGATCTGTCGAGGGGTCCTCGACAAGGCGGTCTTGAGCAGTGAGAAGACGGGGGTGATGCCGCTGCCCGCGCTGAAGGCCACCAGATCGCCGGCGCCCGGGGCAAGGCGGAAGAGCCCCGCCGGTCGCCCCACCTCGACGGTGGCACCCGGAGCGAGCCGGTCGTTCATCCAGTTCGACACCGCGCCCCCCGGGACCCGCTTCACCGTCACCTGTATCTCGGCGTCCACCTCGGGTGACGAGGACATCGAGTAGCACCGGACGACGGGCTCGTCGTCAATGTGCACCCGGAAGTTGCAGAACTGCCCTGACTCATAGGAGAACAGCGGCGCCAGTTCGCCGGGCACCTCGAGGATGAAGGAGCTGGCATCGGCGGTCTCCCGCACCACCTGGCGTACCCGAAGGGGGTAGAAGCCGTGGTCGGCCTGCGCTCCGGGCGCGTGGGCCGCAGGCTCCGAGAGTGCCATGTTGACAAATGATAACGTAGTTCTCCTAGACTGACAACGAGGCCGGGCAGGGCTTCTGTTGTTGCCGGAGCGGCCTCCGGCGGGTCGAAGGAGAACGTGTGGAAGAGTCGAGTCGAACCGCGATCGTCACCGGCGGGGGATCGGGGATCGGGTACGCAATCAGCGCGCGACTCGCAGCCGACGGGCACACGGTGGCGGTCTTCGATCTCGACGGTGCATCCGCTGCCGCTGCTGCGGACCGCATCTCGGCGACCGGCGCCACCGCGATCGGTCTCGCAGTCGATGTCACTGATCGTCCGGGGATCGACGAAGGAGTCACCGTCGTTCGGGAGCGCCTCGGGCGGCCGACCATCCTGGTGAACTCCGCGGGCATGGACGGATTCGACCCCTTTCTCAAGATCACTGCCGAAAAATGGAACCGGATCCTCGCAGTCAACCTCACCGGAACCTTCGATTGTTGCCAGGCCGTGGTGCCCGACATGATCGAGGAGGGGTGGGGACGCATCGTGAACATCTCGTCATCGAGCGCGCATGGCGGGCAGCCGCTCATGACCCACTACGTCGCGTCCAAGGCCGGCGTGATCGGCTTCACCAAGGCGCTTGCACTCGAACTCGGGCCCAAAGGGATCACCGTCAACACGATCCCTCCCGGCTTCATCGATACCCCGATGCTCCGGAAATCCGAAGAGAAGGGACTGCTCGGAAAGGGCGTCGAACATCACGAGTCGATGACCCCGGTCCGTCGGGTCGGCAAACCAGAGGACATCGCTGCGGCCTGCTCGTTTCTGGTGCGCGACGAGGCCGGCTACGTCACCGGCCAGGTCATCGGAGTCAACGGCGGTCGGAACACCTGATGGCCCGCATCCCCCCGATTCCGCCGAAGGAGTGGCCGCCCGAGATCCGCGAGGCGATCGCCGCCATGCGGCCGGCGAACCCCCGCCACGAGTTTCCGAAGACCGAGGGCCGTCCCAAAGCGCTCAACGCGCTGGGTACCCTCGCGCAGCATCCTGAGCTGGCCAAGGCGTTCAACACCTTCAACGGCCACATCCTCTTCGCATCCACACTCTCGCCGCGCCAGCGCGAGCTACTGGTGTTGCGAGTGGCGGTGCTCCGCGGTTCGGAGTACGAGTGGGCGCAGCATTCGGTCCTCGCAGCAGATGTGGGACTCGATGCGGACGAGGTCGAGCGGATCGCAGTGGGTCCAGAGGCGTCCGGGTGGACACCGCTCGATCGGGCCATGCTCGAGGCAACCGACCAGCTGATCGCGAACGCCGTGGTGTCCGACGAGACCTGGCAGGTCCTTGCCGACGAGCTGGACGTACAGCAGCTGATGGACCTCGTCTTCACCATCGGCACGTACGAGATCCTGGCGATGGCCTTCCGATCCTTCGGAGTAGAGCTCGACGAGGACCTTCGGCGGAAATGAGATTCTGTTTTTTGGATATCAGTGCTACCGTCCATCTGCCGCGACCGGGCGTCAGCCGGCTCCGGCGAGCGGACCCAAAGGAGCGACATGGCCCATTTCGCAAAGCCTGACGAGGGCAGTTGGACCCAGCACTACCCCGAACTGGGGACCGGTCCCGTGTCCTACGAGGACTCCATCTCCCCCGAGCACTACGAGCTCGAGCGCAAGGCCATCTTCGGTCGCACCTGGCTCAACGTCGGCAGGGTCGAGCAGGTCCCGCGAACCGGGGCGTACTTCACCAGGGAGCTGGCGGTCGCCGGCACCTCGATCGTCGTCGTGCGGGGAACGGATGGCGAGGTGCGCGCCTTCCACAACATCTGCCGGCACCGGGGCAACAAGTTGGTCTGGCAGGACTACCCGGGTGAAGAGGTCAGCGGCACCTGCCGGCAGTTCACCTGCAAGTACCACGGTTGGCGGTATGCCTTGGACGGGGAGCTGACCTTCATCCAGCAGGAGTCTGAGTTCTTCGACCTCGACCGTGCCGACTACGGGCTCCAGCCGGTGCAGACCGACACCTGGGAGGGGTTCATCTTCGTCAACCTCGATCCCGACAACACGACGTCGCTCGCCGAGTACCTCGGCGGATTCGGAGCCGGACTGGCGGGCTACCCGTTCGACAAGATGACCCAGGTCTACAAGTACAAGGCGAACGTCGGAAGCAACTGGAAGTTGTTCATCGACACGTTCGCGGAATTCTACCACGCACCCATCCTGCACGCGAAGCAGGCGACCGCAGAGGAGTCGCGCAAGCTGTCGGGGTACGGATACGAGGCGTTGGGTTACGAGCTCGAGGGACGGCACGGCATGGTGTCGTCGTGGGGAGGGATGTCCCCGCCGAAGGACCTCGCGATGGTCAAACCGATCGAACGGATCCTCCGCAGCGGTCTGTTCGGACCCTGGGACCCGCCCGACATCGAGGGTCTGGACAAGCTCCCCTCCGCGCTGAACCCCGCACAGAGCCACGCCTGGGGTGTCGACTCGTTCGTGTTCTTCCCGAACTTCATGCTGCTGGTCTGGCAGCCGGGTTGGTACCTCACGTACAACTACTGGCCGACGTCTTACAACTCCCACATCTTCGAGGGTGCGCTCTACTTCGTGCCACCGAAGAACGCGACGGAGCGACTTCGCCAGGAGCTTGCCGCGGTCACCTTCAAGGAGTATGCGCTCCAGGACGGCAACACCCTCGAGGCGACCCAGACCATGCTCGAGTCACGCGCGGTGACCACCTTCCCGCTCAACGACCAGGAGATCCTCCTCCGCCAGCTGCACAAGAATGCACGAGAGTTCGTGAGCAACTACGAGCAGGGATCACGGACGCCGGTCCGGATCGCGACCGGATCCTGAGCGAGGAGGCGAACCCGATGCCGATCCTGCCCCCCGAATTCTCGGACCTCGAACCGTTCGCCGCCTGGTCGCTCGAGACCGAGGCCGAACGCTACGCCAAGCGTCTGTCGAGTTCGATGGACGAGCTCCAGTCGTTCTACGACGCCGCATTCCCACGCCTCGAGGATGCGATGGCCTATCTCGACCAGCTGGAGCTCGCCTCCCTCCCCGAGGAGGCCACCCGGTTGCTCTGGCTCTACTACTCGTTGGTGAACGCCTCGTTCCCTGTCGAGGTCTGGCGCCAACCGCGGGTGCCCGACAGCGGCGCGGCCAGCATGGACATGGTCGTCGAACCGTCTGTCTGACACCCCCCGCCACCAGGCCTCGGCACCTAATCGGCCTCCAGAACGGCGTCGGGTACGCTCTGCCCGGTGACGAACAACGAATTGGCCACCGATGCGCTCGAGTCCGAGGGGCTCAGCCGGCGCGAGCAGGCGGTGGCGCGGTCGTTGGATTCCGCCCGCCTCCGAGCCGAAAGCCGGGTCCAGCGCTTTCTGGACGCGGCCACCGAGCTCTTCGACTCGAGACCCGGCAGGGATTTCACCGTGCAAGAGGTCGTCGAGCGGTCGGGGCAGTCCCTCCACAGCTTCTACCAGTATTTCGGCGGGAAACACGAGCTCCTGCTCGCCCTCTTCGAGGAGACCGTCGGTTCGACCACCGAACGCCTGCGAGAGGCCATCGCCGAGGAGTCAGACCCTCTCGCGCGGCTGCACCGCTTCGTGGTCGAGTACTACCGGATGTGCCGCCCTCCTGTTGATCCTCGGTCGGGCGGGAAGAAGGAAGGACCCCTCGGGATGGCGGAGTTCGCCCAGATGCTCCTCACCGACCATCCGGCGGAGGCGACACGGGTGTTCTCTCCGCTCCTCGTCCTTCTCGAGGAGCTGCTGCAGGAAGCCACCAAGGCCGGAGTCGTGCGGGAAGGACTGGTCAACAGCCCGATCGTCGGCACGCTGCTCGAAGTGGTGATGTTCAACACCTTCTCGGCGACCATCGGTGGGATGTCGCTCCACCGCAACGGCGATTCGTCCGAGGATCTGTGGGACCTGATCCTGCACGGGATCGGTTCGGGCACCGCGCCCTGAGTCGCTCCTAGTTGCGACCGGTGTCGGCGCGGTAGACCTCGCCACCCTTCATCACGAAGCGGACGTCTTCGGTCACCCCGATGTCGGAAAGGACGTCCCCCGGCACCGCGATCACGTCGGCGAGGAGGCCGGCCTCGAGACGCCCTCGGTCGTCGACATCGATGAGCTCCGCGGCGACGGTCGTCGCCGCACGGATCGCCCCGATCGGGGTCATCCCGCGATCGACCAGCGCGAGCAGCTCCTTGGCATTCTTCCCGTGAGGGATCGCAGGTGCGTCCGTGCCACAGGCGATGCGCGCGCCGCGGGCGATCGCCTTGGAGATGGTCTGCTTGGCCCGGGGGAAGACCTCGGCGGCCTTGGCCTGAAGCTCGGGTGCGGCGTGGGACACGTCCATGCCGTCGGCCAGGTAAGTGGTCGGGACGAGGAACCGCCCGAGCTCGACGAGGAGGTCGAGGGTGTCGTCCTCCATGAGTGAGCCGTGTTCGATGCAGTCGATGCCGGCCTCGAGTGCTGCTCGGATGCCGTCGTTTCCGTGGGCGTGGGCGGCGACCCTGAGCCCGGCCCGATGCGCTTCGTCCACGATCGCCCGGAGCTCTTCGTCGGAGTACTGCTGCGCGCCGGCCGGACCGGTGTGGGACATCACCCCGCCCGATGCGCAGACCTTGATCAGCTTCGCCCCGTGTTTGATCTGGTAGCGGACCGCCTTGCGAACCTCGCTGATCCCGTCGGCGATGCCCTCTTCGACGGTGAGCGGGAGGACGTGGGGAGCGAAGGCCTGGAACATCGTCGGATCGAGGTGGCCGCCGGTCGGGGTGATCGCGTGCCCTGCGGGGACCACCCGGGGTCCGTCGATCCAACCGAGGTCGATCGCCTTGGCGAGGGCGACGTCCAGCAGTATCCCGCCGGTCTGGATGAACAGACCCAGGTTCCGTACCGTCGTGAACCCGGCACGCAGGGTGCGCCGCGCGTTGGCTACCGCGCGCAGTGTCCGGACCGCCGGATCGTCCTGCACCGCGATCAGGGGGCTGCGGTGGTCCGGTCCTCCCAACAGCAGGTTCACCTCCATGTCCATGAGCCCGGGTAGGAGGGTCACCTCGCCGAGGTCGAGGACCCGCGCTTCTTCTGGTACCGAGGTCGGCCCGATCTCGCGGATGCGATCGCCTTCGACGAGCAGGTTGCCGGGCTCGAGCAGCTGGCCGCTCACGACGTCGAGCATGGCTGCGCTCCGCAGGTGGATGAACTCTGGCGTTCGGGGACGGGGCATCGATTCACTCCTTCGAGGCGGACAGGCCTGGTGGGGGCCTGGTAATCCGACTATCCACCCACCGACATGGGGCTTCCGATTTGCAAGAGCAAGGATATCGGCCTGATCAGGCTCCGTCTCGAAGCTCGCGCTTGAGCACCTTCCCCGAGGGGTTGCGGGGCAACTGGTCGATGAAGACGATCTCCTTGGGGACCTTGAAACGGGCGAGTTGGCCGCGGCAGTGGTCGAGCAGTTCGTCGGTGGTCGCCTCCGCTCCGTCGCGCAGCACCACGTACGCCACGGGAACCTCCCCCCACCGGTCGTCGGGGCGTGCGACCACCGCCGCTTCGAGGAGGGCATCGTGCTCGTAGAGCACCCGTTCGATCTCCGAGCTGGCGATGTTCTCTCCGCCCGAGACGATCATGTCCTTGAACCGGTCGACGATGAAGAGGTAGCCGTCCTCGTCCATGACCCCGACGTCACCGGTGTGGAACCACCCTCCGTCGAACGCGGCCGCGGTCGCATCGGAGTCCCGCCAATAGCCCTTGAACACCTTCGGCCCGCGCAGCACGATCTCTCCTCGCTCCCCGGCCGGCACCGGTGACCCTTCCGTGTCCCAGATCTCGAGGTCGAGGTAGAGGCACGGACGACCGACACTCCCGCGCTTGGTGACCAGACTATGGCGGTCGAGGAAGGTGTCACCCGAGACGGTCTCGGTCAGTCCGTAGGCATCGGCGAACCAGGCCGAAGGGAAGGTGCGTTGCAACCGCTCGATGAGTGGCACCGGCATCTTCTCACCCCCGTTGACCACCAGACGCACCGACGACAGATCGCGCTGCTCGATGTCCGGCAGGGCCATGATCGCGTTGACCATGGCGGGTGCCAGCCACACCGTGGTGATCCGGGATGCCTCGAGCTCGTCCACGACGTTCGACGCGTCGAAGGAACGGTGGATGACCGTCGTGGCCCCGGTCGCGATCAGCGAGGTCGTCGTGAGGTCGAGTGCGCCGACGTGGTAGAGCGGGCCGCAGGCGAGTCCGAGATCCGAGCTCGTAAAGCCGAGCTCGACGATGTGCGCATGGTTCTTCCACGCGAGGTTGGCGTGGGTGAGCATGACCCCCTTGGGCCGACCGGTCGTGCCGGACGTGTACATCAACCGGTGGACGTCATCGGGCCCGGTCGTCGCCCTCGGGAGCTCTCCGTCGCCGGTGCGCAGTTCGGCGAGGGTGGTCCATCCCTCCGTCGGAACCGGAGCGATGCAGGCGCGCACCAAGGCCGCCTCGCTCCCGTGGCTCGCTTCGCGAGCGAGATCGAGCAGCGCCTCGTCGCAGACGAGCGCGACCGCCCTGGAGTGGTCGAGGATGTAGCGCACCTCGGGAGCCGCGAGACGCCAGTTGATCGGCATGACGATCGCGCCGAGGTAGTTCGCCGCGAAGATCGTCTCCAGAAACTCCGGGCAGTTGAAGGAGAGGAGGGCCACCACGTCGCCGCGACCAACCCCGCGGTCGGCCAGGCCTGCCGCCAGGCGGATGGAGCGCTGCTCCATCTCCGCGTAAGTGGTGGACTCCCCTTCGAACACGGTGATCGGCTTGTCGGGGGTCCGGTCCGCGTGGTGGGAGAGGACCGTGAACCAGTTGAGGTCCGACTGCAGGCCGGGCGCGGGTGCGGTCACATCGGGCTCCAAAGCGGCCGCTGTCGGGACCAGCCCGCTATCCTCGCCGTCGATGGCACCGACGGAGGACGCGACCAACTCTCCACGCAGAGCCAACTGGGAAGCCCGTCGTCAGGTGATCGTCGATACATCAGCGCCGGTCTTCGCCAGGCGTGGGTACCACGCAACGGGGATCATGGAGCTGTGCGCGGCCAACGACCTGGGCAAGGGGGCCCTGTACCACTACATCGGCTCCAAGGAAGAGCTGCTCGCAGCGATCCACGACCGGGTGATGGACGAGGTGATGCTCGGCGCCGAGCGGGTGGCCGAGGCGGGCGGCTCTCCGTCCGAGCAGCTCGCCATGCTGGGCCAGGAGTTGCTCGACGTGATCCACCGCTATCCCGATCACGTGTGGGTCTTCCTCCACGAGTTTCCCGCCCTCACCGGCGAGCGCGCCGCCCAGTTTCGCGAACGCAGGCGGCGCTACGAGCAGCGGGTCGAGGACGTGCTTCGTGCGGGTGTCGAAACCGGGGAGTTTCGCGATATCGATCCGAGACTGACCGCAATGGCCTGGTTCGGCATGCACAACTACACCTACCTCTGGTTGAAGCCGGGCGGCCGGCTCACCGCGCGCGATGTGGCCGAGCCCTTCGCCAAGCTGTTCATGCAGGGTATCGCCGGCCCGAACTCGCCTGCTTCCGGATAACTCCTCACGGGGCGGAGTACCCCCCGTCGACGACGATCGCCGATCCGGTCGTCCAGCGCGATGCATCCCCGGCCAGATACGAGTACGCGCCCGCAAGATCGTCGGCTGCGCCGAGCCCGAGAGGATGTCGCGCGGCGATGGTGTCGAGCGCCTCCTGGGGAACGCCGGCATGGATGCCCGACAGGAAGGTCCCCGGGCACACGCAGTTGACCCGGATGCCGTCGCGTGCGTATTCGACGGCGGCAACTTTGGCGAGCTGGATCACCGCTGCCTTGGTTGCGCAGTAGGGAGCTGCGTGTGACCACGCGGTCAGCCCGGAGACCGAGGCGGTCAGCACGATCGATCCCGATCCTTGGGGTCGCATGACTCCCACCGCCGCACGGATCCCGTTGACCGCGCCGAGGAGATTGACCCGGAAGGCGCGCTCCCAGTCTTCGGTCGAGAGGTTGTGGATCCGGCCGTTCGGCGAGAGCACGCCCGCGTTGCTGATCAGGACATCGAGATGACCATGGAGGGAGACCGCCTGTGCGACGACCGACTCGACCTCGGTGAACTCACTGACGTCGGCTACCGCGGTGCCGACCGATCCTTCCGTCGGGGGAAGTACTGCGACAGTCGCGGCGAGTGACTCCTCGCTGATGTCGCTGAGGAACAGATCGGTGTCGGGTTCGCCGGCGAGCCGCTGGGAGATCGCCGCACCGAGTGCACCACCGGCCCCGGTGATCGCAACGACTCGCCGTTGCGAACTCATACCAACAGGTAGCCGCCGTCGACGCTGAGCACCGCGCCGGTCACGAAGGCAGAGGCGTCGGACGCGAGGAATTGGTACGCGCCCGCCAACTCGTCTGGCGCTCCCCAGCGTTGTTGGGCGGTGTGCCCGGTGATGCCGGCCGACAGTTCCGGGTCGCTCTTCCAGCCGTCGGTCAAGGGCGAGTCGAACCAACCGGGAGCGACCACGTTGACCGTGATGCCCGCGGGAGCGAGGTCGAGCGCCAGTCCCTTCGCCACGCCGATCAGGCCGGCCTTGGAGGCGCTGTAGGCGGTGAGGCCTTTGCGGGGCCGTTCACCGAGGACCGATCCGGTGAAGATCAGCCGTCCGCCCCGCCTCATCACCCGTGAGGCCGCCCGTGCACCCAGAAAGGCGCCGGTGAGGTTCACCTCGAGGACTCGTCGCCAGACTTTGACCGGGGTCTCGCGCGGTTCGGCGACCACTGGCGAGATCCCGGCGTTGCAGATCCAGACGTCGAGCCCGCCCCACTCGGCCACCATCGCGTCGGCCACCGCTTCGTTGAAGTCCTCGTCGGTCACGTCGCCTGGGAGCACCAGTGACGGTCCGGGAAGTTTCGCGGCGACACCCTTGAGGTCGGGCTCACTGCGGGCGACCAGGCCGACCGATGCGCCGGCCTCCGAGAATGCGTGGGCGAGCAGCCTGCCGAGCCCACGACTTCCGCCGGTGATCACGACCCGTTTGCCCGAGACCGCGCCGGGGACGGGGAAGGACTCGGGGATCTCGATTTCTCCGATCATCGTCTTTCCTCGTTGTACCGACCGGACGGTATACTACACGATCCGTGATCCTCGACCGAGCTGCGGAGACGGTGTTCACCAAGGACGAGCTGGTCGAGATGCATCGTCGGATGCTGCTGATTCGCGGCTTCGAGCAGCGGATCGCCGACCTCTACCGGGACGGTGAGGTCCCGGGTTTCGTCCATCTGTCGATCGGTCAAGAGGCAACCGCGGTGGGCGCCTGCTGGCCGCTCCGGGGCGCCGACTCCATCACCTCCACCCATCGCGGACACGGTCACTGCTTGGCGAAGGGCCTCGAGCCACTCGGCATGTTCGCCGAGCTGATGGGCAAGGACCAAGGCACCAACCGCGGGCGGGGCGGGTCCATGCACGTCGCAGACCCTGAGCTCGGGATCCTCGGGGCGAACGGCATCGTTGCAGCCGGGCTCCCCATCGCCGTCGGTGCCGCCACTGCGGCACAGCTCCGTGGCAACGGTGACATCGCCGTGGCCTTCTTCGGTGACGGGGCGGTGGCATCGGGGGCCTTTCACGAGTCGTTGAACCTCGCGGCGGTCTGGCGTCTGCCGGTGATCTTCTTCTGCGAGAACAATGGGTACGCCGAGTTCTCGCCGGCCGAAACACAACACGCGGCTTCTCTTGAGGCGCGTGCCGCGGGCTATGGGGTCGAGTACGTGGGTGTCGACGGGAACGACGTCACCGCGACGGCCTCAGCGATGGGAGAGCTGGTCCGGCGTGCGCGTTCCGGTGCGGGCCCCGCGGTCATCGAGGGGACGACCTTCCGCTGGCGCGGCCACTACGAAGGTGATCCGCAGCGGTATCGATCTGCTGACGAGGCTCAGGAGTGGGAGGCGGCCGATCCTCTGGCCGCACAGGAGCGGAGGCTCCGGGGCATCGGTGTGGGCCAGGACGAGATCCGGGCACTCGAGCAGTCGGTAACCGAAGAGCTCGACGCAGCAGTCGAGTCCGCCCGGAAGCTCGGCAGCCCTCGAGCTGAATCGCTGCACGACTTCGTGATCCGGCCCCGACCGAAGCGGGAGGAGCCTCCGCCGGTGCCGGGCGACGCACCGGTGTTTCGAACCATGGACGCGGTCCGCTCGGCACTCGAGGCTGAGCTCGCCGCGGACGAGCGTGTCTTCGTCGCCGGAATCGACGTGGGGGAGGGTGGCAATGTCTTCGGGTTGACTCGTGGTCTGACCGAGAAGTTCGGCGAGCGGGTGCGCGACACGCCGATCTCCGAGACGGCGATCGTCGGCCTCGGGGTGGGTGCGGCGATGGCCGGGATGAGACCGGTCGTCGAGCTGATGTATCTCGACTTCCTCGGGGTCTGCTTCGACCAGCTGCTCAACCAGGCGGCAAAGCTCTCCTTCATGACCGGTGGGGCGGCGGAGATGTCTCTCGTCGTGCGCACCCAGTTCGGGGCGGGGCGATCCTCGGGCAGCCAGCACTCACAGAGCCTCGAGGCGTTGCTCGCGCACATCCCCGGGTTGACCGTGGTCATGCCGTCCACGCCGGCCGACACCTACGGTCTGCTCCGAGCTGCGATCCAGGATCCGAACCCGGTGGTGTTCATCGAGAACCGACTGCTCTACGGAATGAAGGGACCGCAACCTCCGCCCGACCACATCCTCCCGATCGGGAAGTCCATGGTGGTGCGGCCCGGCACGGACGTGACCGTCGTGTCGGTCTCGCGCATGGTCCACGAGGCGATGGCGGCGGCGGAGCGGGTCGGCGAGCTGGGCGTCTCGGCCGAGGTGATCGATCTGCGGACGGTGGCTCCGCTGGATGTCGAACCGATCCTCGACTCGGTGCACAAGACGGGTCGACTTCTCATCGCCCACGAAGCGGTGGTCCCGTTCGGGATCGGTGCAGAGATCGCTGCCACTGTCGCGCGTGAGGGGTTCTGGGACCTCGACGCGCCGATCGAGCGGATCGGCGCCGCGGCCACGCCGCCTCCGTATGCCCCCGAACTCGAAGCGGCCTGGCTGCCCGACCGCGAGGTCATTGCGGAGGTGCTCACCCGTCTCGCGGCGTTGTAGCGCCGTCGAGCAGTCCTCGGAGCGCGCTGGTACCGTCTCTGACGGTACGAAGGACGAACAAGGAGAAGAACGATTATGGCGGTCTTTAACGGAGCCTTCCCAATCCTCGCCGGGAAGGAGCAACAGAGCAGAGATTTCGCTGCCACCTGCACGGGAGAGCGCAGCAAGGAGTTCGACGCTCACTTGGTTCGGGATGGAGTTACCCGCGAGACGTGGTCCTTGCAGGAGACACCGATGGGGAGCTTCATGCTCGTCTGGTTCGAGGTTCCTAACGTCGAGAAGGCGTTCGCGGAACTGGCGGCCTCCACTGACGAGTTCACCGTGTGGTTCCGTGATCAGGTCAAGGATGTAACCGGCGTCGACCTCGGCGCTCCGCCCGCAGGGCCGCCACCCGAAGTACTTGTGGACCGCACCCTCTGAAACACGCCCAGTTCGGGCATCGCCGACGGAGAGGGCCCCTCTTGGTACGCCTTCATCGCCGATCGGAGTAAGGAGCACAGATGCCGATCGAACCGACCGAGTCGCAGATCAAGACTTTCGTGACGAGCGACATCTCGGGTCCGATCGTCATGCTGAACCTTCTTCGATTCAAGCCCAACGGGGGCCGGGAGCTCTACGCGAAGTATGGCGACGGCGTCGGCCCGATCCTCAACAACATCGGGGCCGAGATCGTGTTCTACGGCAACGCCCAGGCTGTGGTGATCGGCGAAGAAGGGGAATGGGATTTGGTCGTGCTCGTTCGGTACCCCAGCAAGGACGCCTTCGTGCAGATGCTGCGACTTCCCGAGTACCAGGCGATCATGGGGCTCCGTGCCGAAGCACTGCTCGACTCTCGCCTCATCTGCATGTCTGCCTGACCGATCGACCAACGTTTGAGGGGTTGAGCACTGCTAGGGAGACCATGGACGATATCGAAGCGATCAAGCAGCTGAAGGCCAGGTACTTCCGAACCATGGACACAAAGGACTGGGATGGGATGCGGTTGGTGTTCACGGATGACGCGGTGGTCGACACCACGGAGGCCGGCGGGAGCTGCATTGTTGGAGCCGACGCGTTCATGGACTTTCTTCAGGAGACACTCGCTGACACGGTGACCGTGCACCAGGGTCACATGCCCGAGATCGATGTGACATCGACGACGACTGCCTCCGGCATCTGGGCATTGAACGATGTCGTCATCTGGCGCAACGGAACCCGACTCGACGGCTACGGCCACTATCACGAGACCTATGAGAAGGTCGATGACGAATGGAAGATCAAGTCATCGAGGCTCACGCGCCTGCACTCCGACTTCACCAGCGGCGAGGAGAGCTGACGTCTTCGGAACATTGCCTCGGAGGTGGGTGCCTACCTTGCGACGTTCCCATGGTTCAGCATTTTGGCAATTGCTCCACCGGTCGTGTGACTGTTGAGATAGGGCTCGGGGTCGTGCACCCGATGGCCGTTGTCGACCAGATGCTCAGTGATCGGACCCTCATACACCTCGCACAACGGGCGTATGCAGGCTGGATCGTCGCTGTTCCGGATGTTGATCCAGCGCTTGACCCCGGATGGGAATCGTCCTCGGCCATCGAGGGGCGAGGGATCGAGTAGTCCGAGGATCATCTCGCCTCCCAGGGGAGATCCCATCGTGACCAATCCATTGACGTTCCACTCCGCGTGGCGACACAGTGTTTCGTAGGACACGATCGTCCCGAGAGAGTGGGCGACCACCACTTCGGTTTCAGGTCCGATGACCCGTTCCAGTCGGCTCTGAGTAAGCCGCCGCAGATCCTCATTCTCGAGGTACGCACCGGCCTGAGCGAGCAGGCGGTCGAGGTGTTGCTCTGACAGCACCTTGACCAATTCGTCGAGATCCACGTGGTGATCGTCGTGCGCGTCGGTGAGCGCCGATACCTTGGCCAAGATCTCGCGAACATCGAGCGGAGGGTCGTAGCCACGCTCGGGGTCCTTGCGGAAGAGGTCACCGTAGAAGGCCACCTCGACTTCGGATTCCGCTACCTCGATGCCGTGCCACGCCAGACCGTCCGCCAGTGCTGGGTACCAGCGCGCGCGGATCGAGGCGGGCCCCCACAAGGAGTTGCCTGCTCCGTGCACCAGTACGATCCGTGCCATAGGCGTTAGTTTGCCTCACGCCGAGAACGATCCGCGAAGAGCCGTCCTCGAACCTACGATCGTTCGGTGCACGTGGACGACCTTGCCACCCCGGCGCTCGTCGTAGATCTCGACCTGCTCGACTCGAACATCGCCACCATGGCCAGGGCTTGGCCGGGTGATCGGCTGCGTCCCCATGTCAAGGCATTCAAGTCCACCGCATTGGCCCGCCGGCTGTCCGATGCAGGCCATCGCGCTTTCTGCTGCGCGACGATCCGTGAGATGGAGGGGATGGCAGCAGCCGGCCTCGGCCACGATCTCCTGCTCGCAAACGAAGTCGTTGACGCACGCCGTCTCGGCGCCCTGGCCGCTGCCGGAGCCCGAGTCACCGTCGCGGTCGACTCAGTCGAAACGATTGACGCTGCTGCCGCCGGCGGGGTCAGAGAGGTGCTCATTGACGTCTGCGTCGGATTGCCCCGCTGTGGTTGCGTGCCGGACGAGGCTCCCCGGCTTGCCGATATGGCACGGGCCCGTGGACTCGAAGTCCGTGGCGTCATGGGCTACGAAGGCCATCTGGTCGGCCTCGAGGATCGGGGCGAGCGCGAACGTGGTCTCGCTGATGCGATGGCGTTGCTGATGGACGCACACGATGCCGTTGGGGGAGAGGTGATTTCGGGAGGCGGTACCGGTACTTGGGACGCGAACCACTGGGTCACCGAGTTGCAAGCCGGCTCGTACCTGCTGATGGACACCGCCTACGCCAAACTCGTCTTGCCTTTCGCACCGGCACTGTCGCTCATTGCGACGGTCATCTCTGTGAACCGAACCGGCGGCTGGGCGGTCGCCGACGTCGGGCTGAAGTCGCTCGGGATGGACCATGGGAATCCCTCGATCGCGGATCCAGCGGGTGCCCAGGTGTTGTTCTGCTCGGATGAGCACCTGACCTTCCACCTGGACGGCGCTGGTGCGGTCGAGGTGGGCCAGCGCGTGCGGGTGCACCCGGCACATGTCGATCCGACGGTCGCCTACCACGAGTATCTTCAGGTGCTGCGCGGTGACGAGGTCGTCGACACCTGGGATGTCGATCTGCGCAACTGGTAGATGATGCGATGGAGCCGTGACCGATCTCGATCTCGCGGATCTATGGCCCGTTCGGTGAGGGGTCCTTCAGGCCCGTGGTGAGGACCGGGTCGAGAGGGTCACGAAGTCCCGTGCCCATGAGGGTTCGAAGAACGTGTTGGGACCCTGCTCGCTCGACGCCAGCAGTCTGCTCCCGTTGAAGGGCGTCGCCAGACCGCCAGGAGTCGGCGGGTCGTAGGTCGCGAAGACTGGCCAATAGGGGTTGATGTCGAGCTCCATCCCCCGGACGACGTGGGCCCGGACGAGTAACTCGGCCAGTTGGAGGGGGTCGAGCGCCGGGCCGCTCGCGTAGACGAGGGCACCGTCCACAGTCATCCCCACTGCTGACCGCCATTGGTACTCGATACCGGGCACGTTCGGCGAACACGTCGTCGCAGCGCAGGTCGCTCCCCAAGCCTGCCAGTCGGCACTGGCGGCCAAGAGGGTTGGCTGGCCATCAGCCACCAAAGGAACAAGGTTCTGCCGGATCGCCACCACGTTCGGCGTCATGACGACGTCCCTACCCCAGGCACCGATGTTCACCGAGCCGTCCGCGTAGATCACGAGCGACGCCGCCCCGGTGACGAGCGGGTCGATGAGCCGCCCCTCGGTGTAGTAGCCGCCCTCAGCGCTGTTCATCTTGAACCCGCCGTTGAAGGCGGCAACGAGGGAAGTGGCTTGGGCGGGTTGGATGGGTGCGGTGAAGCGATAGGGACCGCCGCCCGGGCTCTCGGAGCCGGAATACAGCCGGGCCGAGAGGCGCTTCGTGTCCATCCATGCGATCCCGGCAGGTTGCGCGCCGCCAGGAGGAACGAGTGTCGTCTCGTAGACGGCGGGCACCCCGCCGACCGGACGACCGGCGGGGGTCCACACTCCTTGCGCTCCCGCCGGGGTCCCTGGAAAGGCCGCCAACGGTTGCGGTGTCGCCATGCTTGAGCGGACGGGCTGCGTCGAGGCAGGGATCCCATGGGTGGTGGCGACTTGGCTGCTGGTTGCCGAGGAGACCGTCGAATGTCGTGATCGGCTTTTGCCGACCCCGCTGGCGCCCACCCCGCCACAAGAGGTCACCAGCACGAGTGCTCCGGCTATCACCACGGTGGGCAAGCGGCGCCGGGAGCAATGGGAACGCGGGCGCGACACGTCGTGAGACTATGACGGATTCCGGGATCTTCTACATCGCGAGCGGCTCGAGTTTCGCGTCGTACGCCGACCGGGCACTACTCTGACGACTGCTGATGATCGCCTCACCGCCGCCCGAGTCTCCGGCCGGCCCCGCCGTACGCAAGGGTCGAATGCATGCACGTCGACGTTCGCGCAGGATCGGCCTCCTGGCCGGCACAGCGGTCTGCATCGCCATTGCCGGTCTCGCCATCGCATCGATCTCGACATCACCGGGTCGCTCTTCGGCCGATCGGCGCGCCGACAGCGTGCGAGTGGCGGGCACCACGCCGGTAACAAGGACGAAGCAGCCGGCCACGACGACGACCGAGCCGGCAACGACCACGACCACGACCGATGCCGGGAGCCTGCCGCAGACCGACGAGTTCCCGATGCAGAACTCCGCGCAGTTTCAAGCGGAGATGGCCGCATTGTGGAAGGGGATCGTCTCCGGCTCCCCTGCGTCGGCTCGTCCGGCCTTCTTCCCTGAGTCCGCCTATCTCCAGCTCAAGCAGATCACCGACGCCGCCGGCGACTACACCAACCGGTTGCTTGCCGACTACTCCGCCGACCTCGGGGCGGCTCACGCCCTACTCGGGCCGGATGCGAACTCGGCAGACCTCATCGAGGTCGACGTCCCCGAGCAGTACGGCCACTGGATCCCGCCCGGGGTGTGTGACAACGGTGTCGGGTACTTCGAGGTCGCCAACGCGCGGGTCGTCTATCGGGAGGGCGGTTCGGTCCGGTCCTTCGGAATCGCCTCCCTCATCTCGTGGAGAGGTCAGTGGTACGTCGTGCACCTGGGCGCCATACTCCGATCAAGCGACCAGGGAGTGGTCGAGGATCCCGAGATCGGACCGGGCACCTCTCCGGACTCGACGACCTGCTGACTGGATGTGCCGTCCAGCGCGAACAGCTGCCGGATCAGCAACCCAGCTCGCGCGCGATCACCAGGTGCTGTATCTCATTGGTGCCCTCGCCGATCTCGAGCACTTTCGAATCGCAGTAGAAGCGGGCGACCGGTGAGTCGAGCATGTACCCGAGGCCTCCATGGATCTGGACGGCTTCCGACGCCGCCCACGCCGCCACCCTGCTCGCCTTGAGTTTGGCCATCGCTGCTTCCTTCCGGAACGGCTGGCCAACGTCCCGCAGGTACGCAGCGCGATAGGTCAGCCAGCGCGCCGCCTCGAGCTCGGTGGCGATGTCGGCCAGCTTGAACTGCACCGCCTGGAAGCTCGAGATCGGTTGTCCGAACTGGTTTCGCTCCCGGGCGTAGGCGGCGGCCAGGTCGAGCACGGCCTGGGTCAAGCTGATCGAGAGCGCGGCCACCGAGATGCGGCCGACCTCGAGGGTGCGGAGGAACTGGCCGAGCCCCATGCCCGGGTCGCCGACGAGCTGGTCGGCGGGCACCCAGACGTCGTCGAAGTAGAGCTCACGGGTGTCGAGACCGCGCCAGCCGATGCCTCGCATCTTCGGTCCCATCGTGAAACCGTCCGTGCCTTTTTCGACGACGAAGCTCGCGTACCCCGGGGCCGATCCTTCGTCGGAACCGACGCGGGCGAGAAGGGTCACTCCGAACGACATGTCGGTTCCCGCGTTGGAGATGAACGTTTTCTGCCCGTTGATCACCCAGCCATCATCGACGGGCTCGGCACGGGTGCTGATTCCCCGTGCATCGGAACCGGCACCTGGCTCGGTCAGACCGAACGCGCCGAGCGACCTTCCCTCGGCCAGCGGTCGCAGCCAACGATCTCGCTGGGAGTCGTCGCCGAAGAGGTAGAGCGGCAGTGAACCGATGGTGACGTGCGCCTGCAACGCGGCCGCCACCGATTGGTCGGCCAATCCGATCTGTTCCATCGCCGCCACGAATCCGACGGTCGACATCCCGATCCCACCCCACTCCTCGGGGATCAGCATGCCGAGCAGGCCGAGCTCGCCCATCTCGCGGAGCAGATCGGTAGGGCATCGGGCCTCTTCCCATGCCAGCGGCGCCCGTGGTGCGATCTGCTCGCTGGCAAAGGCGCGGCAGAGCTCGACGAGGTCCCGTTCCGACTCGTTGAGCGATAGATCCATTCCCGCTATCTCTCGTCGCCGGGGTCGAGGTGCGCACTGAAGGCTGTCGACCAGTCCATCAGGTCTTCGGGCACGAAGTAACCCTTCTCGTCGTTGATCGTCGCCCAGTTCTGAGCAACGTCTTCGACGGTGGGGTCCAGTGTGGGATGCACGTACCCTTCGGTGGAGGCGATGAAGAGGCGCGCGAAGCGGCCGAAGCCCGCGGTGTAGATCTCCCCGCTCACCGGGCAGTCCTCGTGGGCGAGAAAGGCGACCATCGGCGCGACCAGATCGGGTGACATCTGCGACGAGGCGTCGCCGCCCGAATCAGTGGCTTCAGCCTGCTTGCCTGCCATGCGGGTGAAAGCGGCAGGAGCGATGAGATTGGCTTTGATGCCCACCGGTGCGCCTGCGGTGCTCAGACTCCGGGTGAGGCCTATCACCGCGCCTTTTGCCGTCGCATACGAAGTGTTCGCGGGGAGACCGAATACCCCCGAGGAGGTGGTCATTACGATTCGTCCGTACTGCCGTTCACTCATGTGCGGCCATGCCGCACGGGTGGTGTTGAAGGACCCGAGAACGTGCACGGCCAAGTGGCGGGAGAGGTTGTCGAGGTCGACTTCGGGGGGACCCGCCCACCTCATGATCCCCGCGTTGTTGATCAGGATGTCGAGCTGACCGAACCGGTTGAGCGCGGCGTCCACAAGCGCTTGTGCTCCCTCTGGGATCGAGACGTCGCTCCCGTCGGCGATCGCCTCACCTCCGGCGTCGACGATCTCTTCTGCGACGCTCTCGGCCACGGTGGCGTCCTCACCTCGTCCGCCCATCGAACCGCCGAGGTCGTTGACGACCACGCGCGCCCCGAGCTCAGCCAACAGTCGTGCGTACGCGCGCCCGATGCCGCGGCCGGACCCGGTGACAACCGCGACCCTTCCCTCGAAACGGTGTTGGCCCACTGAAGAGCGGGCCTAGGCGGCGGCCGGCGCAGTGAACCCGAGAAGCCCGCCGAGCGTGCCGCCGACCATCGCCGCCTTCTCGTCCTCTGGAACGCCGACGAACAGCTGGTTGATGAGTTCCTGGCTGCCGCGGAAGGTGCCTTCGGCGTGGGGGTAGTCGTTTCCCCACATGATCGTCGACAAGCCGGTGATGTGCCGGCAGGCAACCGCGACCGGGTCGTCCTGGAAAGAGACATGGAATTGGCGCTGCACGTACTCGCTCGGCATCAGAGGGTACGGCCACTTCTCGTTGAGCCGGAACAGTTGGGCCATTCCGGGCTGGTCGTCGTCGGGTCTGGAGTCGTCCCACACTCCGATCCACCAGTCGGGGTCTTGGCCGATGCCGGTGACCCAACACTTGTCCATCGAGCCCACCAAGGATGCGAGCCAGTAGGCGTTGAACTCGATAAGTGAGAAGTGCAGATCAGGGAAGCGCTCCGGCACGCCTCCACCGATGAGTTGGCAGATGAGCGTCTGAGGGACGACCGGTTGCATGACTGCCTGGGTGGTCATCCGTTTGGCTGCCATCTTGCTGGTCATCGGCTGATTCACCTGTTGGGCGTTTTCCATCATCACCTTGAGGGTGAGCGCCTCGGGATCGTTGACTTTCACACCCCCGGTTTGAGTGTGGACGAACACGTTCATCCCGCTGGCTTGGATGGCCGCCCAGACCGGGTCGAACTCCGCGGAGTAGTAGGGACGGGGTGCGGTCGCCGGTAGCACCACCGCCTTGAAGCCACCGTTGGCGACTCGCTCGATCTCGGCCACCGCGTCTCCGATGTCGGTCAGTGGGATGGGTGCTGCGGGCGCGAGACGGTTGAAATAGGGCGTGAACCGCTCCATCACATAGTCGTTGTAGACGCGGGCGTGGGCGATCGAGCTCTCGTGGTTGTCGGTGTACAACCCGAACTGCGAGAGGTTGGGGAAGAGCACCTGCGCATCGACGCCGTCGGCATCCATGTCCTCGAGGATGATGTCGGGATCACCTTCAGGTGTGCGCCCACTGGTCTGGCGGTAGCGCGACACCGTCCAGCCTTCGAAGCCGGGGGTGTGGAGCTTGCGGAAGACCCGGGCGCCTCCTTCGACGAAGGGCTCGATCTCGATCTCCTCTTCCCACACCGCCATGTCGCGGAGGTGCTTGGGGAGCCTGGTCTTGAACAGGTCGATTGGCTCGAGAAGGTGCCCGTCGGCGGAAACCACGAGTTGCTTGTCTGTCATGACTCTGACCTTCCTGCGGGTGGGCGCGAACATCTGCGACCGAGCAGGAGCGCACGCGGTACCCTGCGTGCAGGATCCTAGACCAACCGGTCGGTACAGGCAACGTGACCACCGGTCGCGGCCGGCGCGACCAGAAGGAGATGAACCGGTGACGAAGCGGTGGAAGCAGCGGCCAGCCGGCTCGACGTGGGGGGACTGGGGCGAGGACGACGAGCTCGGTCGCATCAACCTGGTCACCCCCGAAAAGGTGCTCGAAGGGGTGCGCGAGGTGGAGGCCGGGATCAGCTTCTGCCTCAGCCTCCCGCTCGACTATCCGGGGGGAACCGCCCTCAACCAACGCCGCTATCCGCCGGTGCTCGCGCCGACCGAGGACATGCAAGGCGATCCCGACACCTTTTACAACGTGCGGATGAGTCAGATGGAGAAGTGGGGGGATCCCAAGTACGTGGACGTGTGGGCCGACGACGTGGTGACCCTCTCCCTCCAGTACTCGACGCAATGGGACTCACTCGCCCACGTCGGCGCCGAGTTCGATGCCGATGGTGACGGGGTCGAAGAAGCGGTGTACTACAACGGCTACCGAGCGGGGGTCGACCTCGTCGGGCCCGAGCCGGACGCGGGACACGACGGCGGGGGGCACCGCTGCTTCGCCCACCATCTCGGCCTCGAGCACATGGCCTTCCACGGGGTGCAGGGGCGCGGCGTCCTCGTCGACCTCGTCCACCACCTGGGCAACGACTGGCGCGGGGTGGATCTCGAGACGTTGCAGGGGATCATGGCCGCGGACAACGTGACCGTCGAGCCGGGTGACATGCTCCTGCTGCACACCGGGTTCGCCACCGAGATCCTGCGATGGAACCGGAACCCGGACCCGGTCAAGATCCACACCCTGTGCAGCTACCTGGACGCGCGCGACGAGTCGTTGCTGGAGTGGATCGCCGACTCGCAGATCTCGGCGCTGGTGGCGGACAACTATGCAGTCGAGGGTCTGACCGGAAAGGACCGCGACCCGAGCCGCCATTCGTTCCTTCCGATCCACCATCTGTGTCTGTTCCGACTTGGGGTTCCTCTTGGTGAGATGTGGTACCTGCACGAGCTTGCTTCGTGGTTGCGCGAGCACGGAAGGAGCCGGTTCCTGCTCACCGCTCCACCATTGCGGATGCCCGGGATCGTCGGCTCGCCGTTGACCCCGATCGCGACGGTCTGAAGGTCTTCGCTCGGAGTGCACGGAAGTTTGGACTCGGCGAGGGCAGACTCCGTCTGCCCGGAGACATGGCGGAAATGGGGGGCAGACATGCGCAACACTCCGTTGAAAGCGGATCGATTGATTGCTTGTGGAGTTCTGGCGGTTTCGATCGGACTCGCGGTCGGCCTGGTGCCCGCTGGAACTGCCACCGGCGCCACACCTTCAGCATCCACCCGAGGTTCGTTCAATTCCGTGAGCTGTCCATCCCAGAAACTCTGCATTGCCGTCGGCGACAACGGGTCCGGGGCCGGACTGGTCGAAGTTTCGCAAGACGGTGGCGCGGTCTTCAAGAGCGTGTCGATCCCGAAGAGCCACGCGCTCGAAGGTGTCACCTGCGTCGGTACTGAGCGGTGCTACGCGGTTGGTGGGAACACCATCCTGTGGACCAACGACGGAGGAGCACGGTGGTCCGGCACGGCGAAAGGCTCGGCTCTGACCGATGTGTCCTGCAACTCGGCTACCCGTTGCACCGCGGTGGGATGGTCGTCGGGACTCAACGGCGGACGGGCCTACTACACCACCAACGAGGTCACGTGGCTGCCGGCGGCCACGTTCCCCAGCTTCCAGAACGATTTGGAGAGCGTGGCGTGCAACGGAACGGTGTGTGTGGGCGCAGGGGACGGGCTCATGGTCAGCTCGGACGGTGGGATGGTGTGGAACTCCATAGGGATAGAGGGTGGTGATGACGGCCTCTTCGACGTGAGCTGCCTACCGACCACCAAGAGCTGCCTTGCCGTGGGAACGAATCCGAGCGGCGAATTCAATCATGCACTGAAAGGCCAATTGGTTCGAACCGACAACGACGGAAAGACCTTCACGAATGTTTCGCAGAGTCTGAATCCGGCGACGGCATCCGTCTCCGAAATCTCATGCAGCTCCGCGACGACCTGTGCGGTCGTCGGCTATCGACCCACGACGGGTGCACTCATGTTTTCCATGACGGTCAACAAGGGGGTCTCCTGGAAGGCACAGACCGATCCACTCGGATTCGGGTTCGGTCCGTCGGTGTCGCCTTCCGTGCACGACCTCGACATCAGTTGCATGAGCAGCTCGAACTGCGTCGTCGTGGGCTCTTCGGGATCCGCGCCAAAGGCGGTCAGGACGTCGGACGGGGGACGGAAATGGACCGGCAGTTCTACCCAGCCAGGCTGACCCGGATCTCTCAGACGGTGGCGTCGGCCGGTGCCGACGACCGCTCGAGGATGAACGCCTCGTAGTCGGTGTCGTACACCCGCTTGATCTCCTTCTGAAGTTTCGGGCGCCCACCCGAGTTCAGGAGATACCGCACCGGCTTTCCGGGAATGTTCGTTCCGAAGAAGTAGCTGCTCTCGCCGAAGGGCGAGCTGGCTGCGCCGGTGTCGACCATCTTGGTCCACCGTTCTTCGGCGGCGGGCTCCACCTCGATCGTGTCGAACCCTTCGTCGCGCAAGTGCAGCAACACCTTCATGACGAAGTCCACCTGGTCGCCGTTGTACCGCGGGTTGTTGCCGGCGGCGGCATGCGGCCCGCCGGGGAAGAAGAAATTCGGGAAGCCGGTGGTCTGGATCCCGAGAAAGGTGGCCGGGCCCTCTGCCCAGTGGCGCTCCAGCTTGCGCCCGCCGCGCCCACGGATGCCCATTTTGGTGAGCGCGCCGGTGCCGAAGTCGAACCCTGTCGCCCAGATGATGACGTCGAACGGACGGGTGGCCTCGCTCGTCTCGATGCCCTGTTCGGTGATCCGCACGATCGGCGTCTGCTTGAGATCGACGAGTGTGACCTTGTCCGAGTTGAACGCCTCGTAGTAATCGGTCACGAATGGCGGCCGCTTCTCCGAGTAGAGGTGGTCCTTCGGGATCAGCCGTTCCGCGGTCTCCGGGTTCTTGACGATGCCCCGGATCTTTTCGGCGATGAACTCGCACCACAAGGCGTTCGCCGCGCGGTTGGTGGTCAGGTCGGTGTAGTTGCTGGTCAGTTTCGAGAATCCGGGGCTGTTCCACATCGTCTCGAAGAAGGCCAATCGTTCTGCGATCGAGTCGTCGAAGGCCTGACGGTCGTGCATCGGGTGGAGGAAGCCGGACGGCGCCGTGCCGAGTGTCTCGCAGATGCTTTCGAAGTCGGCTCGCAGTCGAGCCTGCTCCTCGGGAGTGATCGCGCCGTTGTTGAGCGGCGTGCACCAGTTGGCCGTCCGCTGGTAGACGGTGAGGGAGGCGACCTCGTCGAGGATGGCGGGCACGACCTGCACGCCGCTCGAGCCGGTGCCGATGACCGCGACCCGCTTGCCCGCAAGGTCGACCGGGGTCGTCGGCCACATGCCCGTGTGGTACGAGCCGCCGCGGAACTCCTTCCGGCCGGGAACGTCGGGAAAGTACGGGACCGACAGGATGCCGGTGGCTGCGACGAGAAACCTCGCCCGGTACGCCGCGCCCTCGCCGGTCCGGACGTCCCATGTGCCGGTGGCCTCGTCGTAGACCGCCGAGACGACTGGGCTGTCGAATCTCATGTGACGCCGGAGGTCGAACCGGTCCACGACATGGTTGAGGTACCGCTCGATCTCCGGCTGTCCGGCGAAGTGCTCCTCCCACTCCCAGTCGTCGAACAGTTCCTTGGAGAACAGATAGGCGTAGGTGTAGCTCTCCGAGTCGAACCGGGCACCGGGGTACCGGTTCCAGTACCAGGTGCCGCCCACCCCACCCCCCGCCTCGAGCAACAGGGAAGAGAAGCCGGCCTCGAGGGAGCGGAAGAGCTGGTAGATGCCGGTGACCCCTGCCCCCACCACCAGGACGTCCACGTCCGCTGCGACCCTGGTCGAGGGCTGGTCCTGTGCGAGTTCCGGGGATGTCATCAGCCCTCCACGGGGAACACCCGCCCGGGGAGCACACCGGCCACCGGAATGTCGCCAGAGTCTCCTGCGGGTGCCGGCGCAACGTTGTACCGACCGGTCGAGCGGTAAGTATACACTTTGCAAAACGTCGACGGGAAGGGAGGGGCGGGTGGCGATCGTGGATCGGAGACGGTCGGCCCTCACGGTGCCCTTCGCGCTGGAGTCTCCCGACCGCGCTCCGAAGGAGCGCTATTTCGATCCGGACTTCTACGCACTCGAGACCGAGCAACTCTGGCCGCGGGTCTGGCAGATGGCCTGCCGGCTGGAGGAGATCCCCGAGCCGAACGACTTCGCCGAGTACGAGATCCTCGATCAGTCGGTCGTGGTGGTGCGCACCGAAGAGCTCGGGGTCCGGGCCTTCCAGAACGCGTGCCGGCATCGAGGGGTGAAGGTCGCCGCCGGGCACGGGAACTGTGCGAACGGATTGACCTGCCCGTTCCACGGGTGGTGCTACGGCCCGGACGGGAAGAACACCTTCGTCACCCAGTCGAAGTCGTTCGCCGAGCACAACCTGGATCCTGCCGACCTCGATCTCACTCCGGTCCGTTGTGAGATGTGGGGTGGCTGCGCGTGGATCAACC
This sequence comes from uncultured Acidimicrobiaceae bacterium, assembly GCA_963839925.1. GTDB lineage: Bacteria > Actinomycetota > Acidimicrobiia > Acidimicrobiales > RAAP-2 > Bog-756. The sequence continues at coordinate 209,074 of CAWIWV010000001.1, forward strand.
TCGACGACGACGCACCGCCGCTGCGTGAGTGCATCGAGCCGTTCGCCACCATCCTCGACGCGTGGAACGTGGAGTCGATGCGCGCCGAGTGGTGGTACGCCTGCAGGCTTCCGACCAACTGGAAGCTCTGTGAAGAGGCGTTCATGGAGCAGTACCACGTGATCCAGGCGCACCCGCAGCTGGTCATCCCCGGCAGGTTCCCGCCGCGTCAGCGCGAGACCTTCGATCCGCGAACCTTCGTCGACGCGGAGCTCCACTACCTACGGATGATGAGCGAAGGCATGGCCGGGATGGTCCACGCCAACGATGTGCGGATTGCCGAGGGAATGCGGGACATCGAGCTCCCCGCCGATCCGGACCTCGCAATCTCGATCTGGAACCGCACGCTCAACGACGAGGTGACCCGTTGGCATCGGGATCGTGGCTCGGTGATGCCCGACCTCAACGAGTTGAACGCGTCCGGTCTCGACGAGCCGATGGCGTACTGCTTTCCCCACTTCTTCGTCCTTCCGATGTACAGCAGCGCGTCCTCTTACCGGTTCCGTCCGCTCGGACCCGAGGAGACGATGATGGAGATCTGGTCGCTGACCCGGATCGCAGACGGCGACGAGCTGGAGCGCCCGACCGCTCCCGAGCTTTGGGAGTGCGACGATCCACGGTGGCCGCCGATCCCCGCACAGGACTTCTCGAACCTGCCCAAGCAGCAGATGGGACTCCACGCGAAGGGGTTCGAGTACATGCGTCTCTCCGAACGTGCCGAAGGGGGCATCTCGAACTTCGAGCGCATGGTCGACGGCTTCCTCGCCGGTTTCCCCTATGAGCAACTGCTGCCGGCGTTGCGGTCGGTCAACGTCAACCCGCTGTTGAGCCCGGTCGCGGACCTGGGATTCTGAGGAGCAACCGAGTGTCGTACGCCGAGACCGCCGAAGGCGTCCGTGCAACCATCGCGGCCTACACCCAGGCCCTCGACGACGGACGGACCGAGGATGTCGTGGCGACGTTCCTCCCCGACGGTGCCTGTGAGATTCCCGGCCTGGGCACCCACCAGGGCCACGACGCGCTTCGCAGCGCGTATTCGCAATGGGAGCCGAAGCGGCCCCAACGCCACCTCGTGCTCAACACCCTGGTCACTCCCGGAGCCGACGGACAGGCCACCGCGGTCAGTGACGTGATCTTCCTACTATTGGGGGAGACCGGCTGGACGATCCAGCTCGTCGGCCGATACCAGGATGTTCTCGAGCACCACCAAGGAAGGTGGCTGTTCGTCCGTCGCACCGCCTCATTCGTGACGGCAACATCCCCACGAAAGGGAGCCCAATGACCGAGCCCGCCGCCGACTACGACGCCATCGACTTCTTCCGCGGGGAGGAGCTCGTCGCCGACCCGTACCCCTACTTCGACTGGCTGCGCTCGCAATGTCCGGTCCGACAAGAGACGTCCCAGGGGGTCTACATGGTCACCGGGTACGACGAGGCGCACTCCACCTACGCCGACACCGACACGTTCTCCTCGTGCAACTCGGTGACCGGACCGTTCCCCGGGTTTCCGGTCCCGCTCGAGGGCGACGACGTGAGCGATCTGATCGAAGAGCACCGCGGCGAGCTGCCCTTCAGCGACCAGATCACCACCATGGACCCACCGGCCCACAAGGACCACCGTCACCTGCTGATGCGTCAGCTCACCCCGAAGCGGCTGAAGGAGAACGAGGAGTTCGTCTGGCGGTTGGCGGATCGGCAGATCGACGCCATCATGGGAAACGGTGAGTGCGAACTGATCCGTGAGTACGCCAACCCGTTCGCCCTCTTCGTCATCGCCGACCTGTTGGGAGTCCCCGAAGAGGAGCACGAGGAGTTCCGGACAGCGCTCTCCCGCCAGCCCAACAGCAATGCGGTCGGGAGCACCAAGGACACCCTTGCCCACAGCCCGCTCGACTGGCTCTACGAGCGGTTCAGCGGGTACGTCGAGGATCGCAGGCGTGAGCCACGCGACGACGTGCTCACCGCCCTTGCGACGACGACCTTCCCCGATGGTTCGTTGCCCGAAGTCATCGACGTTGTGCGGGTTGCGACCAATCTCTTCGCAGCGGGCCAGGAGACCACCGTGCGACTGCTCGGGGCTGCGTTCCAACTGCTGGGGGAGCGGCCGGACCTCCAACAGCTCCTGCGTGAGCGCCCCGACCTGATTCCCAACTTCATCGAGGAGACCCTCCGAATGGAGGCGCCGGTCAAGGGCGACTTCCGCCTCGCCCGCCGCACCTCGACGGTCGCCGGCGTCGAGATCCCCGCGGGTTCGACGCTGATGGTGCTCAACGGTGCGGCGAACCGCGACCCCCGTCATTTCGAGTGCCCGTCCGAGTTCCGTGTCGAACGTGAGAACGCGCGCGAGCACCTCGCCTTCGGGCGCGGTGTGCACAGCTGTCCGGGCGGACCGCTCGCACGCCTCGAGACCCGGGTGAGCATCGAGCGACTGCTCAATCGCACCTCGAACATCGCCATCTCCGAGGAGCACCACGGCCCCCCCGATGACCGCCGTTACCGGTACATGCCGACCTACATCCTGCGCGGTCTTACCTCGCTGCACCTCGAACTGACTCCTGCCGGTACTGGCAACTGAGGTCCGGATGAGCTCGGACCGGCGCCCGCCCAGCTTCCCCCGGTTCGACAACGTCGAGGACGAGCGCAGACACCGGAAGCAACGCCTCGCCGCCGCCTTCCGGTTGTTCGGACACTTCGGGTTCGACGAGGGACTGGCCGGCCACATCACGGTCCGGGACCCGGAGCGGCGCGACCACTTCTGGGTCAACCCGCTCGGTATGAACTTCAAACTGATCCGGGTGAAGGACCTGCTCCTGGTCGATCCCCGTGGCAACGTCGTCGAGGGCACCTGGCCTCTGAATGCGGCCGCCTTCGCAATCCATTCGCAGGTTCACGCAGCCCGGCCCGACGTCGTGGCGGCCGCGCACGCCCATTCGGTGCACGGCAAGGCCTGGTCGTCGTTGCGCCGTCTGCTCGACCCGCTGACCCAGGACGCGTGCCGCGTTCTATGGAGACCATGCGGTCTTCGCGGACTACGGCGGTGTGGTCCTGGATCTCGAAGAGGGAAAGCGCATCGCCGCCGCGCTCGGGGAGAACAAAGCCGTCATCTTGTCGAACCACGGGCTTCTCACGGTCGGGCAGACGTCGGTCGACGAGGCCGCCTGGTGGTTCATCACCATGGAACGCACCTGCCAGGCACAGTTGCTGGCCGAGGCGGCGGGCACGCCGGTGCTCATCGACGCCGAACAGGCGGCGGCCACCGCACCCCTCGTCGGACCTCCGATGGCGGGATGGCGGGCGTTCCAACCGCTCTACGAGTGGATCGTGACCGTCCAGCCCGACCTGCTCGACGAGTGATCGGTCCTCGGACCGCCAACGAACCCTGAAACGGAGGTATTGATGATTGTCGTCATCGTGAAACAGCCGGTGCGTGCAAAGTACGCCGACGACTTTCCGTCCCTGGTGGAGGAGTTCACCATTGCGACCCGGGCCGAGCCGGGCAACATCTCCTTCGACTGGTACCGGAGTGCCGAGGATCCGAACCTGTGGGTGCTGATCGAGGTCTTCCGCGACCGCGAGTCGGGGGACGCCCATGTCGCCACTCCACACTTCAAGGCGGCAATGGAGCAGATGCCGCGGTGGCTCGCAGCCGCTCCGCAGATCATCAACGTCGAGGTTCCCGGTGACAGCTGGTCGGAGATGAGCGAAGTCAGCTGAGCGCTCACGATCCTTCTCTTGCGGGCCGGCCGGGCCCTTCTCCGACCGAAACCTGGACGCCCTCGACATGGGGGGAGCACCGAGGGCGTCAGGCCTGGAGAACGGGCGGGTGGACGCCCTACTCGACAGGTTGACGTGCTCACTCTAGCGGGGAGCGCGGATTCGCGCAAAGCCATTCTGGCAGGGTGCCCCTTGAAAACACTCTTTACAAGAACGGCATTCTGCCTCGCAGGGCCGGACTTGAGAACGCCTCTTCCGCAGAACTAGAGTCCGGTTCCGGGATCCTGCTGTGGGGAGATGGTCGGAGGTTGGTCGTGACTGATGTGCTGGGCGGTGTCCGGGTCCTCGAGGTCGCCGAGCACACGTTCGTGCCCGCTGCGTCCGCGTTGCTCTCCGACTGGGGCGCCGAGATCATCAAGATAGAGCACGTCGAACGTGGCGATGCCATGCGCGGCTTGGCCTCGATGGGCCGCACCCTGGTGCCGACCGACGTCCATCCGTTGCTCGAGCACTCGAACCGGGGGAAACAGAGCCTCGGTCTCGACCTCACCGCTCCCGACGGTCTCGAGATCCTCTACAAGCTCGCAAAGACGTCGGACGTGTTCTTGACCAACAAGCTCCCCTCGGTCCGGCGGAAGCTCAAGATCGACCTGGACGACATCCGCGCTCACAACCCCGACATCATCTACGTGCGCGGAACCGGCCAGGGGGAGCGCGGTCCCGATGCGGATCATGGCTCGTACGACTCGCTCGCCTTCTGGGCGCGGTCGGGGGTGGCGATGGGAGCCAAGCGCCCTGAGTACGACCTGATGCCCGTGCCCCCCGCCCCCGGGTTCGGGGACTCGATCGGTGCGATGACCATCGCAGGGGGGATCATGGGTGCCCTCTTCCATCGTGAGCGCACCGGAGAGGCGACCACCGTCGACGTCTCCCTGATGGGCGTCGGGCTGTGGGCCATGGGGCAGGCGGTCGCCTTGTCGCTCGTGCTCGACCAGCCGTGGGGACCGCCACCCGACGACCGGCTCTCGGCCAATCCCTTGTCGCGCAACTATCTGACCAAGGACGGTCGGGTCCTCGCCTTCACCTGCCTGCAGGCGGGGAAGTACTGGGCGCCGCTCTGCGAGACGGTCGGTCGACCTGAGCTGGCGACGGATCCTCGGTTCGCCGACTACGCGTCCCTGACCGCCAACAGTGCGGAGGCCGCCGGGATCCTCACCGACGTGTTCGCGTCGGCGACCCTCGAGGAGTGGCGGGTCAGGCTCGAACCCTTCGTCGGGCAGTGGGCGGTCGTGCAGGACACCTTGGAGGCGGCCGCCGATCCTCAGACCGTCGCGAACGGCTACATCCAGGACTGTCAGACCGAGTCCGGGACACCGTTCCAGCTCGTCGCAGCGCCGGTTCAGTTCGACGAGACGCCTGCCGCACCGGCCCGCGCTCCGGAGTTCAACGAGCACGGGGACAGCATCCTCGCCGATCTCGGGCTCGATCAGGATGCCATTTTGGATCTCAAGATCCGCGGTGTCGTAGCCTGACCGCGACGCACGTCACCAGACCCGGCCCGGCATCGGCCGGACATCACCGACAAGATCAGAGGAGAGGTTCACATGTCGACCTTCGACGCGTTTCGCTATGACGGGAAGCGGGTGCTCGTAGTTGGTGGTGCGACCGGTATGGGTGCCGCCGCCGCCGAACTGGCACGGGACGCCGGTGGCCAAGTGGTGGTGATGGACTTCGCCGAGGTGACCTTGGACGGTGTCACCCCGATCCACGTCAACCTGTCCGAGCGGGCCTCGATCGACACAGCGCTCGCCGAGTGCGGTGGGCCGGTCGACGTGCTGCTCTCGTGCGCCGGAGTTGCCGACGGTACTCCGGGTATCGAACGGATCAATTTCGTCGGCCACCGCTACATGATCGATCGGCTGATCGAAGACGGGACCCTCGGACGGGGCTCGGCGATCGGCTTCATCTCCTCGGCCGCCGGGCTCGGCTGGGAGGCCAACCTGCCCCTCATCCAAGAGGTGCTCGCGATCCCCGACTGGGACGGCGCGGTCGCCTGGTTCGAGAAGAACGGCAAGTGCGACTACATGTCCACCAAGCAGATCATCTGCGCCTACGTGGCCGCACAGGCCTTTCCACTCGGCAAGCAGGGAATCAGGATCAACGCCATCTGCCCGGGGCCGACCGAGACGCCGCTCGCAGTGGCCAACAAGGAGACCTGGTTGGGATTCGGAGCCGACTACCGCGGCGAGCTCGGGATCGAAGCGGCGACGCCACTCGAGCAGGCCTACCCACTGGTGTTCCTCTGCAGCGATGCGGCAAGCGCGGTCTCGGGCATCGTCATGATCACCGACTCCGGCTACATCAGCTCCGGGCTCTCCGGTTCGTTCCCGGACGCAACCCTCATCGCCAAGTTCCTGTCCGGCCGCGAGATCTGATGTACCCGAAGGGCTGTACCTCTACGGAAGTGTGTTTGCTGGGTTGCTCTCAGTCGGGGGGCGGGGAGTGATGGCGACCGCAGGGATGATCGCGCTCGCGCCACACTGAAGCACCGCGTCGACCACGCGAACGATCTCCTCGACGTCGATCAGCGTCCCTCCGAGCAGGTTTCGCTTGGTCCAGGTCGCGTGCAGATCGGCAGCGAGATCCCAGTCCCACTCGTTGGCGAACCCGGTTCCCGAGTCTCCTTCTCCGCCCGCGCAGTCGCCGATGACGACCCGGGTGAACCCCACCTCGGGGTGCTCGGAACGCCAGGCTTCGACCAGCGTTTCGAGCGCTGCCTTGCTCACCGCGTAGGCACCCAGTCCGGGCCAGGGAGCAGTGAGGGTGCCGTTCACCGATGAGAGATAAGCGGCCGCACCGTTCGACGCCGCGAGATGGGGAACGGCCGCGGCGGTCACCAATGACGCTCCGACCACGTTGGTGTCGAGTGTCTTGCGCCAGACCTCGGCGCTGGTGTCGACCAATTTGCTGAGCGGGCCGACGCCGGTGGCGTACACGAGAGCATCGATGCCACCGAGCCCCTCCGCCGCGGCCTCGATGGCCTTCTGGCACGACGACTCGTCGACGACGTCACAGACGATCGGAAGCGATCCCGGGCCGGCCTCTTCGGCCGCGTCGACCAGCCGCTCCTTTCGCCTCGCGAGCAGTGCCACGCTGGCACCTCGCTTGCCGAGTCCGACGGCGATGGACCGTCCGATCCCACTCGACGCGCCGACGATGACGGTTTTCATCAGTGTGCAGTCCTCTCAGTTCGTTCGAGTCGAAGGTTTGGGTCAGGAGGTGATGACCGGAAGCGCCTGCCAGCCGCGGACCGTCGAGGTGCGGGCCTGGACGGCATTGTCCCAGTCGACGTCCCAACTCGGGAATCGCTGGAGCACCTCGTCGAGCGCGATCCGACCTTCGAGCCTGGCGAGTGCGTTGCCCAGGCAGAAGTGGATCCCGTAGCCGAACGCCAGGTGGTGGTCGATCGTGCGGTGCACGTCGAAACGGTCGGCGTCCGGGAAGTGCCGTTCGTCGCGATTTCCCGAGGCGGTCAGGAGCAGGATGGCGCTTCCCGCCGGCACGGTCTGCCCGTAGTGCTCGACGTCCTTGGTCACGTAGCGGGCCTGGACCGGTGAGGGCGACTCGTAGCGCAGGAGCTCCTCGATGGCGTTGGGGATCAGGCTGCGATCCTCGACGAGCAGCTTCCGCTGATCGGGATTGTCGGCCAGAACCTTGCCGGTCCAGCCGATAAGCCGGGTGGTCGTCTCGTTGCCGGCTGCCGCCAGCAGGTTCACGTAGCTGAGGACCTCTTCGCGGGTCAGCGTGCGTGTCGTCCCCGTCTCGTCCTCGAACTCGGCGTTGAGGAGCTCGGTCATCAGGTCGTCTGAGGGATGCTCGGCCCGCCACTCGATGTATTCGGCGAAGGAGTCGTTTCCGTTGGCGAAGGCCTTGTCGACGTCGGGCATGCCGCTCTCCTCGAGACGCAGACCCTCGTCGATCCGGTCGCGGATCGCCTCCTGATCGGACTCGGGGATCCCGAGGAGCATGCCGATGGTGCGCATCGGCATCTGTGCGCCGAGATCGGCGATGAAGTCGAAGCCGCCCTTCTCGACCAGCGGATCGAGGCTGCGTGCACAGAACTCGCGGATCTTGGGCTCAAGATCGGCGATCTTGCGGGGGGCGAAGACCCGGGAGAGCAGGCGCCGATGGATGTGGTGGGTCGGGGGGTCCTCGAAGATGATCGACCCGGGAGGCATCTCGTAGCCACTCTTGATGAGCTCGAGGAGGGTTCCCTTGCCGGAGATGTAGGTCTCCCAGTCCCGTGAGCACTGATCGACGTCGTCGAATCGACTCACCGCGAAGAAGTCGTAGCGCTCGTTGTAATACAGAGGCCGCTCGTCCCGGAGCCTTCGCCAGATCGGGTAGGGGTCCGAGTCGATCTCGAAGTCGTAGGGGTCGTAGTAGACGTCGGACTCCATCGTGGTCATCACACTTCCCCTCTGTCGACGCTGTGGCCAAATGATACTCTCCTCTGCGCATAGTGGAGTTCTCACCGACGTGGCCCGAGCAGACCGAACAGAGCAGCGAGTGACCTTGAGCAACGCTTCGGCCCGGACCATCCCGAGCGTCACCGCAGATGCCGCCGTCCGGTTCGCCGACCGACCGGCGGTCGAGGACGGACCGGTGTCGTTGACCTATGCCGAGCTGCACGAACAGGCCCGGACCTTCGGCGCCGCCCTCGTCGCAGCGGGTATCCGGCCGGGCGACCGGATCGCGATCTGGGCGTACAACAGCGTCCGATGGGTGATCGCCGCGCTCGGCCTCTGGCAGGCGGGTGCGGTGCTGGTGCCGATCAACACCAGGTTCAAAGGAGCCGAAGCGGCCGACCTTCTCACGAGGAGCCGGGCTCGAGCCCTGGTGACGGTCACCGACTTCCTCGGCACCGACTATCTCGCGATGCTCAGCCAGTCCGGGGTCGACCTTCCCGATCTGGAGCACACCATCGTCGTCGCCGGGCCGTTGCACGAGGGTGCCGAATCGTGGGAGGAGTTCGTTGGGCGGGCCACCGATGCCTCCCGGAGCGAAGTCGATCGACGGTGCGCGGATCTGAGTCTCGATGATCCGTCGGACGTCCTCTTCACCTCGGGGACGACCGGCAGGCCCAAGGGAGTGGTCATGACCCATGGGCGCACCCTGTGTGTCGCCGATGACTGGGTGGCGATGACCGGGCTGTCACCGGACGACCGCTACCTGATGATGAACCCGTACTTCCACATGTTCGGATTGAAGGCGGGGATTCTCGCCTGCGTGTCCTCCGGAGCGACGATGCTTCCCCACGCGGTGTTCGACGCCGACCGCATTCTCGAACGCGTCGGACGAGAGGCGGTGACCGTTCTCCCCGGACCTCCGACGCTCTATCAGGCGATCCTCGATCATCCCGCACGCGACGCACAGAACCTGTCCACTCTTCGGGTCGCGGTGACCGGTGCCGCCGACATCCCGGTCGAACTGGTTCGACGCATCGACGAGGAGCTGCCGTTCCAACGGGTCATCACCGGCTACGGATTGACCGAGGCGGGCACCGCCGCCTCGACCTCGCCGGACGACGACGTGGAGGCCATCGCCACCACCGTCGGTCGACCGCGCCCGGGCTTCGAATTCCGCATCGACGCCGACGGCCGGGACGCCGCCCCGGGTGAGCCGGGCGAAGTCCTGCTCCGCGGGCCGAGCGTGATGCGCGGGTACCTCGACGACCCCGAGGCGACAGACCTCGCACTCTCCCCTGACGGATGGTTGCGAACCGGCGACATCGGCGTGGTCGACGGTGACGGTCGGCTGCGGATCGTAGGACGCTCGAAGGACATGTTCATCGTCGGCGGGTTCAACGCCTATCCCGCCGAGATCGAGAACCTCATGCTCGGCCATCCCGACATCGGGCAGGTGGCGGTGATCGGTGTGCCGGACGAGCGACTCGGCGAGGTAGGGATGGCTTTTGTCGTGACCCGGTCGGGTAGGACGTCCGAGGAGGACATCGTCCGGTGGTGCCGCGAGGAGATGGCCAACTACAAGGCACCGAGGATCGTCGAGATGGTGGATGAGCTGCCGGTCAACGCGACCGGCAAGGTGATGAAGGACGTTCTGCGGGAGCGGGCGGCAGCCGGTCGCCCGGGGGCCGCATCATGAGCGCAGACCGCACGCCACAGCTCTCCGCGCTTGCGAACCTCCGGGTGGTCGAGCTCGGCGTGTGGGTGGCCGCGCCGTCGGCGGCTGCGTTACTCGCGGACTGGGGGGCGGACGTGATCAAGGTGGAGGGGCCGGCAGGTGACCCGATGCGGCGGGTCTTCGGTTCGCTGGGCATCGACAGCGACATGCCGAACCCCGCGTTCTCGCTCGACAACCGCGGGAAGCGGAGCGTGGTGCTCGACCTCCGGACTCCTGAAGGCCGCCAGCACCTCGAGGACCTGCTCGCGACCGCCGATGTGTTCATCACCAACCTGCGGCTCGAGTCCCTCGAGGGGCACGACCTCGAGCCGTCGGCAACCGTCGAGCGCCACCCCCACCTCGTGTACTGCAGCGTCAGCGGCTACGGCCTGCGCGGCGAGGACCGTTATCGACCCACCTACGACGTCGGGGCATTCTGGGCCCGGTCTGGTCTGTCGATGCAGATGGCCGACGAGCAGGGGATCCCGCTCAACTCGCGTGGCGGGATCGGCGACCACATCACCGGACTGGCTTCGCTTGCCGGCCTGCTGGCGGCCGTGCTCGAGCAGCGCGCGACCGGCAAGGGACGGGTCGTCGAGGTGTCCCTGCTCCGAACCGGCACCTACGTGCTCGGGTGGGATCTCGGATTGCAGATGACGCTCGGCAAGGTCGCACGCGCCGAGTCGAGGGCCCGGAACCAGGCGCCGCTCATGAACCCGTACCGGGCAGGCGACGGCCGTTGGTTCTTCCTCACCGGTCTCGAGGCGGAGCGCCACATCGGCGCGGTCTGCCGCGCCCTCGGTCATCCCGAGCTGCTGGAGGACCCACGCTTTGCCGACGCAGCATCGATACGCAACAACCGAGTCGAGGTCATCGCGATCCTCGACGAGATCATCGCCGGGGCTCCACTCGCTCACTGGCAGGAGCGCTTCGACGAAGAAGGGGTCTGGTGGGCGCCGGCCCAGTCCCCGGCCGAGGTGGTCGCTGATCCGCAGCTGCTGGCCAACGACGGCATCGTCGAGATCGACGGCGGTGAGCGGGGAGTGGAACAGCGCTCGATCCGGGGACCGGTGAACTTCTCCGGATCCACGGGTACTCATTCTGCGCCGGTCCCCGCCGTCGGGCAGCACACAGAGGAAGTGCTCGCCGAGGTTGCCGAGCGACTGGCCGGCGCTCCTCGGACCGAGCCTTAGCCGGACTGGCTGCGCGCCCGGGCGAGCAGACCGCGGGCGATGACCAGCTTCTGGATCTCGTTGGTCCCCTCGCCGATCACCATGAGCGGTGCGTCGCGGTAGTAGCGCTCGACCGGCAGGTCGGTCGTGTAGCCGACGCCGCCGTGGATGCGCATGGCGTCCGTCGCGAGTTGGAGGGCGGTCTCACTGGCGAAGAGCTTGGCCATGCCGGCCTCCACGTCGCATCGCAAGCCGGCCATCTTGCGTTCCGCCGCGTTGCGGGTGAGCAGCCGCGCGGCCTCCAGCCTGGTGGCCATCTCGGCCAGGGTCAGCTGGATCGCCTGATGTTCGGCGATCGGCTTGCCGAAGGTCGTGCGCTGCTGCGCGTAGTCCAGCGCTGCATCGAACGCAGCCCGCGCCACACCGACCGCCCTCGAGGCAATGTTGATGCGCCCGACCTCGAGCACCCCGAGGATCTGGGGGAGTCCTTTGCCCGGTTCGCCGATCAGATTGGCGGCCGGAATCCGGTGGTCGGTGTAGGCCATCTCGACCGTCTCCACACCCTTGTAGCCGAGCTTGCCCACCTGCCGGCTGACCGAGATCCCCTCGAAGCGCGGACCGGGATCCTTCTCGACGATGAACGCGGAGATGCCTTCCTCGGTGCGGGCGGCAAGCGCCACCAGTCCGGCCCGCTCACCGTTGGTCACCCATGCCTTGGTGCCGTTGAGCACGTACTCGTCCCCGTCGCGTGTCGCGCGACAGGAGATGTTGCGGGTGTCACTACCGGCGTCGGGCTCGGAGAGGGACAGCGCTCCACGGCGCTCGCCGGTGGCGAGCACCGGCAACCAGCGCTGCTTCTGCTCCTCGTTCGCGTGCTGCATGAGCAGGGTGGCGGCCATGGTGTGGGTGTTGACCACCCCGGTCAGGCTCATCCACCCGGCCGCCAGTTCCTCGATCACCTCGACGTAGGTCAAGAGGTCGAGTCCGAGGCCGCCATAGGTCTCGGGGATGGTGATGCCGAACAGCCCGAGCGAACGCATCCCCTCGACGATCTCGGCGGGGAACCGGTCCTCGTGCTCGAGCTCGGATGCGACCGGTATGACCTCGCGATCCACGAACCGGCGGACGGTCCCGACGATCTCGCTCCGTAGCTCCTGGTCGTCGGTCATCTTCGGGGGGAGATCATCGACTGCTGGAAGGGATCTGCATCGGTGAGAAGTGTACATCTGCGAAATGTTGACGCTCGATCTCAAATTGGAGAAGATGATTTCCGTGGGAGGCGCCCTGATCCACGAGTCGCTCGAGCGCGCCGCGCTCCGGTTCGGAGACCGCGACGCCCTGCGGTGCGACGATGCTCGCTGGTCGTACCGTGACCTCGATGCCATGAGCAACGCCCTCGCCGGTCTTCTGGTGACCAAGGGGGTCGGTCGGGGTGACCGGGTGGCGCTCATGACCTCGAACCGGGTGGAGTTCATCGCCACCGTCCATGCGGTCAGCAAGGTCGGGGCCGCAGCCGTACTGCTCAGCCCTGCGTGGAAGGCGGCCGAGGTCGGGCACGCCCTCGATCTGACCGGACCGGCCCACGCGGTGGCCGACGGTGACGGGGTGGGGATCCTCACCGGTCTGCTCGGTGCGAACCGGGTGACCGACCTCGATGACCGACCGGTGGATGAACTTCGGGGCGACTCGGCTTCGGGGGAGCGCGAAGGCGCGCGAGCCGGCGACGAGGCGGTCCTCGTGTTCAGCTCGGGGACGACCGGAATGCCCAAGGCGGTCCGGCACACCCACCAGTCGATCGGAGTCGCCACCGACCACTGGGTGCATGCGCTCGGACTCGGAGCCGAAGACCGCTTTCAGGTCGCCACACCTCCTTCGCACATTCTCGGGCTTCTCAACCTGCTCGCCGCCGTCTCGGCGGGCGCCATCGTGCGGCTGCACCGACGTTTCGACCTCGACGAGGTCCTCTCCCGCATCGCGAGTGAGCGGATGACCTTGGAGATGGCGGTGGCCCCGATCGCGTTGGCGCTCGCCAACCACCCGCGACTCGAGGAGTACGACCTCTCCTCGCTGCGCTACATCATGTGGGGGGCCACCCCGGTGAGCGAGAGCGTGGCCAGGGTGGTCACCGAACGGACGGGCGTGCGCTGGCTTCCGGCATATGGCGCGAGCGAGGTGCCGGTGATCGCCGCCAATCCGGTGAGCCGTCCCGACGAGTGGCGGCTGGACTCGGCCGGCCTGCCGCCTGCCGATGTCGAGCTTCGGGTTGCCGACCTCGAGAGTGGCGAGGTCCTCGAGCCGGGTGGGATCGGTGAGATCCAGGTCCGGAGCCCGTCGGTGATGAGCGGTTACCTCCCCGACCCAGCGAACGCCGACGCGTTCGTCGACGGCTGGTACCGGACGGGCGATGTCGGGTGGCTGGAACCCGAGGGGTGGGTCCATCTCACCGACCGGTCCAAGGAGATGATCAAGGTCAGTGGGTTCCAGGTGGCGCCGGCCGAGGTGGAGGCGGTGCTGCTCGCTCATCCGGCGGTGCTCGACTGCGCGGTGTTCGGCGTCGCCGACGAGCGGGCGGGGGAGGTGCCCGCTGCAGCGGTCGCGCTGGCTCCTGGTTCGACGGTCGGAGCCGAGGAGCTCCAGGAACTGGTCGCCGGCACCCTGGCCAACTACAAGCGCCTCCGCCACGTGGTGGTCGTGGAGGAGATTCCCCGGCTGCCCTCGGGCAAGGTGCTCCGCAGGACGCTGCGCGATCAGTGGGCGCCGTCGCTGGCCGCGTCGGAGGCCGACTGATGGACGTGCGCTACTCGTCGGAGCAGGAGGCGCTCCGCGACGCGGCGACCCGGTTGATCGACCGGTTGGGACCGCACTCGGCGGGCGAGGTCGGGGAACCGGAGCGTTCGGAGAAGCTCGACGCCGCGGTTGCGGCCTCGGGTTGGCGGGAGTTACGGACCGACCGAGGAGACGGAAGCCCGTTGGCTTCCGGGGTCGAGGCGGGCATCGTCGCCGAAGCGCTCGGGAGAGGGCTCGCCGACACCCCTTTCTTCGGGCCGGTGATGGCTGGCGAGCTGCGCCGGCTGAACGGTGCGCCACCCGGTCGACCCGGTGAGACACTGGCCTTCTCCGCCGATCTTTCGTCGGCGCTGTTCGAGGAAGAGAGCGAGACCCGTTCCGGGGTGGCGGTCGACGCGGGGGGTTCCTCGACCGTGCTGCTCCTCGTGGCCGGTTCCGGGGGGCCGCGGCTGCTCGAATCGACGCTGTCCGGCCACATCGCGGGAGTCGACCCGACCCGCCCTTCCATCGCAGTTCCGTCAGTGGGTGCGTTGCAGCCGGTCGACGGCGCCGATCGGTCGATGACGAGCGACGACCTGGATCGCTTCGTGGCGTTCGGGCTCGCGCTCGCCTGTGCCGATCTGGTCGGTTCGATGTCCGGCGCGGTGGAGCTCGCCGTCGACTACGCACGTGACCGGCACCAGTACGGAGCGGCGATCGGGTCCTTCCAAGCCGTCCAGCACATGTTGGCCGATGCCTACGTCCTGACCGAGGGAGCGAGAAGCGTCGCCTTGCACGCGTCATGGGCGGTCGACGAGCTCTCACCGGCAGACGCCCTCGCCGCCTGTTCGGTTGCAAAGGCATACTGCGCCCGCGCCGCGATGCAGGTGTGCGAGACGGCGATCCAGGTGCACGGGGGGATCGGCAACACCTGGGAGTGCTCGGCCCACCTCTTCTTGCGCCGGGCCCTCCTCTCGGGCGACCTGTTCGGCAACACCGGTGTCAGCCTCGCGAGAGTGCTCGCCCATCAGGGGATCGGTGGTGGCGATGGACTTTCGTGACTCACCAGCGGAGGCCGAGTTCCGCCTCCGGCTGCGTGCCTGGCTCCGCGACAACAATCCCGGTCTCCCTGCCTCTTCGACCGACGACGACTACTGGGCGGGCGCAGCCGCCTGGCACCGCGCGCTCTACGACGCCGGCTTCTTCGCTCTGTCGTGGCCGATCGGGATCGGCGGCCAGGGTCTGTCGACCGTCTACGAAGTGATCGTCGACGAGGAGTTGGCATCGGCCGGCGCACCCCCGCGCCCCAGCCTCGGGTACCTGGTGCAGGGCATGCTCGAACACGGGAGCGAGGAGATCAATCGACGGTTCCTCCCCGGCATCGTCAGCGGACGCGACCGCTGGTGTCAGGGATTCAGCGAGCCCGATGCCGGTTCCGACCTCGCGTCGTTGCGCACACGAGCCGATCGCGAGGGGGACGAGTACGTCATCACCGGCCACAAGGTGTGGACGAGCTACTCCGACGAAGCCTACTGGTGTCTCGTCCTCGCGTGGACCGACCACGAGGTCGCCCGGCACCGGGGCATCTCCGCGTTCGCGGTTCCGATGGATCAGCCGGGCATCGAGCAACGGCCCATCCGCATGATCAACGGAATCACCAAGGAGTTCGGTGAGGTGCTCTTCGATCGCGCCCGTGTCCCCGCCGGCAACATGATCGGGGAGCCGGGGGAGGGGTGGCCCTTGGCGATGACCGTCGTGAGCCACGAGCGGGAACCCGGCGAGCTCGGCTACGTGGCTCGCTACAGCAAGGTTGTCAATGCCCTTGCCGGCACGGTGCGCGACGAGCCCGGTCGATTCCGTGCCGAGCAGATGGACGAACTCGCGTGGGCGATGGTGGAGGTCGAGATGCTCCGACTCCATGTGTGCCGCCGCTTGTCGGAGCGATTGGGTGGGATCACGCACGGTCCGCAGGGCTCGGTCGACAAGCTGCTGATGACCTGGGTGGAACAGGCGGTCGGCCATGCGGCGTTGCGCATCGGTGGGATCGACCATGGCGGAGGAAGTGACACCGCGTTGAAGACCTATCTCTACAGCAGGGCGCAGAGCGTGATGGGCGGTACGTCCCAGATCCAGCGCAATCTGGTCGCACGCCGGATCCTCGAATTGCCCGCATCATGAGTGGAATTTTGTTCTATCTGGAGGAGATGAGATGAGCTACACCGACCTTCCCGATGTGCTCGAGGTCGCGAGTGAGGGACCGATCCGGGTGGTCCGGCTGAACCGGCCCGAGCAGCTCAATGCCACCAACCACGAGCTCCATCGGGGACTTGCCGAGCTGTTTCCTCTGATCGACGCGGACGAAGAGGCGCGGGCGGTGGTGCTCACCGGTAATGGGAAGGCCTTCTCCGCAGGCGGGGACTTCACCTACCTCGACGAGCTCGCGACGGATGCACGGCTCCGCAAGGAGACCCTCTCCCATGGGCGTCAGATCGTCACCGGCATGGTGGGGTGCCGGGTCCCGATCGTGGCTGCAGTGAACGGACCGGCGGTCGGTCTGGGCTGCAGCCTCGTCGCCCTTTCCGACATCGTGTACATGGCGCAGAGCGCCCACCTCGCCGACCCCCACGTGGCGATCGGGCTGGTTGCAGCCGATGGCGGTCCGGTGACCTGGCCGCTTCTGACCAGCCTCCAACTGGCAAAGGAGTACGCGTTGACCGGCGATCGGATTCCCGCGGCCAGGGCGGCGGAGATCGGTCTGGTCAATCATGTGTGTGCCGACGACCAGGTGCTGGCAGAGGCCATGGCCTGTGCGCAACGGATCGCGAAGCTCCCGAAACGAGCGGTCGAGGACACCAAGCGGATCCTCAACTTGCACCTCGAACGGGCGGTCCTGGCCACACTCGATTTCGCGCTCAGCGCCGAGGACCGGTCGTTCGGCTCGACCGAGCTCCGGGCCAACCTCGACCGGCTGATGCAACGCGACGCCTGACCGGAGTCGGGCTGACAGCCTGCACCTGAGCACCCCAGCAGCTCCGCGAAGAACCTTGTTCTCTCCAAGATCTCGAGCCAATCTGCATCAGGAGATCGGATGTGCATTCCTTCATCGGGTAGCCTTCCGGTGGTGGAAGAGAACGAGCTGACCGCCGACGAGGTCGAGCCCGAAAGTCTCAGCTGGCGGGAGCAGGCGGTCGCCCGCTCGCTGGATTCCGCCCGGCTCCGGGCCGAGACCCGGGTGCAGCGCTTCCTGGACGCCGCCACCGAGCTGTTCAACTCGGGGTCGGGGAGGGAGTTCACCGTGCAGGAGGTGGTGGACCGTTCGGGCCAGTCGCTGCGGAGCTTCTACCAGTACTTCGGAGGGAAGCACGAGCTCCTCCTCGCGCTGTTCGAAGAGTCGGTTCGGTCGACCACCGAGCATCTCCGCGAGAAGATCGCGCTCGAGGACGGTGCGCTCGATCGGCTGCATCGATTCGTCGTGGAGTACTACCGGCTGTGCCGTCCCACTCCACCAGAAGAGCTGGAAGAGGAAGGTGTCGCAGCGGGCGCGCCACTCATGGCCGAGTTCGCCCAGCAACTGCTCACCCAACATCCCAAGGAGGCTGCACGGGTCTTCTCGCCGCTGGTCTCCTTGTTCGAGGAGCTGCTCGACGACGCCGCAGCGGCCGGAGCCGTGCGCCCCGGACAACGCGAGAGCCCGGTCGTCGGCGTGGTGCTCGAAGCGATCATGTTCAATACGTTCTCGTCGACGATCGGGGGGTTGTCCGTCCGTCGTGACGAGGAGCGCTCGGCTGAAGATCTGTGGGAGCTCATCTTCCACGGGATCGGGTTGGTGCCCTCCCGCTGAGTGGACCTCAGTCGCTGAAGTCCCCGACGCTCTTGCGCAGTTTGCGTGTGATCCGGATCAGTTGTTGGAGCTCTTCGACGTCGAGGCAGCCCAGTCCGAAGGTGACCGCGTTGACCGCGGTGGTCGCCTCCTTGGCCAGCCGACGACCGTCGTCGGTGATCTCGGCCAACGTGGTCCGGCCGTCGGTCGGGTGAGGAATGCGCCGGACGAGTCCTTGACGCTCCAGCCGATCGATGATGTTGGTGACGCTGGTCGGGTGGATCATCAGACGCTGCCCCATCTTCCCCAGCGGAAGGACGCCCCGGCGGCTGAAGAGCAGCAGGACCAGTCCTTCGTAGCGGGCAAAGGTCAATCCGAACGGTCGCAGTGCACCGTCGACGGCGGCGAGCACCACCTGCTGGGCGCGCATGATCGAGGTGGCCGCGGCCATCGCCTCGCTCACGTCGGGCGTCCATCGCTCCGACCACCGGGCTCTCGCTTCCTCGATCGGATCGAAGTTCAAGGGCTGTTTCGGCATCGAAGGTCGACGCTACTTCCTCTACGGCAATAGCTACGCTGACCTGCAAGGAGGTGATCGTGCCCACGATCAACGACGACATGGGCCAACCGGTCCACTTCGACCGCCCGCCTGAAAGAGTGGTCTCGTTGGTCCCGTCGATCACCGAGGCCATCGCGGCATCCGCGCCGGATGTGTTGGTCGGCGCTACCGACTGGTGCACCCACCCGTCCGATCTCGACGTCCAGCGGGTGCGCGGGACCAAGAACCCGGACCACAGGGTGATCGGCCGACTTCGCCCCGAGTTGGTCGTCGCCAATCAAGAGGAGAATCGTCGGGCGGACGTGGAGCGTCTGCGAGCAGAGGGAATCCCCGTCTGGGTGACCGTCGTCGAATCGATCGACCAGGGGCTCGGTTCGTTGTACCGGTTGCTGGTGGACGTGCTCGGGGTCGACGAGCCCGACTGGCTGGTCACCGCACGGGAGGAGTGGCAGCGCCCGGCCGAACTTCCCCGGGCCCGGGTGGCGGTTCCCATCTGGCGCGACCCGTGGATGGTGGTCGGGCCGGGAACCTTCTCCGGCGACCTTGTCGTTCGCCTGGGGCTCGACCTACTTTCTGTGGACAGAGAGGGGCGGTACCCAAAGGTGGAGCTGTCGACGCTGCTGAGCTGGGCGCCGGATCTTGTACTTCTTCCGGACGAGCCTTACCCGTTCGCAACCGACGACGGTCCCGAGGCGTTTCCCACGACTCCGACCGCGCTGGTGTCGGGCCGGGACCTCACCTGGTACGGACCGTCGATGGCGACCTCACGGACGACGCTGTCCGCAGCGGTGGCTTCGGCGCTCTAAAGATTGCGCCGGTAGGCGCCGCCGACTTCGAAGAGGGTCGCCGTGATCTCGCCGAGTGAGGCATGGCGCACCGTGCTCATGAGCTCGGCGAAGACGTTTCCCCGTTCGAGCGCGGTGCGACGGAGCGCTTCGAGCGCCGCCTCCCGATCGGAAGCATGGCGGCGCTGGAAGTCCTGAAGTCGGTCCAGTTGACGCCGTTTCTCCTCTTCGGTCGATCGGGCGAGCTCGATCGACTCGAAACGCTCCTCCGGACCGGGCGCGGTGAAGGTGTTGACACCCACGATGGGGAGCGATCCGTCGTGCTTCCGGTGTTCGTAGAGCATCGAGTCGTCCTGGATGCGCCCACGCTGGTAGCCGGTCTCCATGGCACCGAGGACGCCGCCCCGTTCGCTGATCCGTTCCAGCTCGTCGAGGACCGCCCGCTCGACGAGGTCGGTGAGCTCCTCGACGACGAAGCTTCCCTGGAGGGGATTCTCGTTCATCGCGAGACCCCACTCCTTGTTGATGATCATCTGAATCGCCAGGGCACGTCGCACCGACTCGTCGGTCGGAGTGGTCACCGCCTCGTCGTACGCGTTGGTGTGCAGACTGTTGGCGTTGTCGTAGATCGCACAGAGCGCCTGCAGGGTGGTCCGGATGTCGTTGAACGCCATCTCCTGAGCATGCAGTGAGCGTCCCGAAGTCTGGACGTGGTACTTGAGTTTCTGCGAGCGCTCGGAGCCGCCGTAGCGCTCTTTCATCGCGATGGCCCAGATCCGGCGCGCGACTCGTCCGATGACCGTGTACTCGGGGTCCATGCCGTTCGAGAAGAAGAACGAGAGGTTCGGCGCGAAGTCGTCGACTGCCATGCCGCGGGCGAGGTAGGACTCCACGTAGGTGAAGGCGTTGGCGAGGGTGAAGGCCAGTTGGGTGATCGGGTTCGCGCCTGCTTCGGCAATGTGGTAGCCGGAGATGGACACCGAATAGAAGTTGCGCACCTGGTGCTCGATGAACCACTCCTGCATGTCGGCCATCACCCCGAGCGAGAACTCGGTGGAGAAGATGCAGGTGTTCTGCCCCTGGTCCTCTTTGAGGATGTCGGCCTGGACGGTGCCCCGCACCGTGCGGAGCACTTCCGCGGTGACAGTGGCCGCTTCCTCGGTGGTGACCGGCCGCCCTTGCTCGACCTCGAGACGGTCGATGCGTTGATCGATGGCGGTGTTGAGGAACATCGCCAGAATGGTCGGTGCCGGACCGTTGATGGTCATCGACACCGAGGTGGTCGGATCGGAGAGGTCGAATCCGTCGAAGAGCGCCTTCATGTCGTCAAGGGTGGCAATCGAGACACCGGACGTCCCGATCTTTCCGTAGATGTCGGGTCGCTCGTCGGGGTCGCGACCATAGAGGGTGACCGAGTCGAATGCGGTGGAGAGACGGGTCGCCGGCTGTCCTTCGGCGAGCAGGTGGAAGCGACGGTTGGTCCGGAACGGGTCGCCTTCACCGGCGAACATCCGAGCCGGGTCCTCACCCTCCCGCTTGAACGGGAAGACGCCGGCGGTGAAGGGGAAGTGACCGGGAAGGTGCTCCGCGCGGAGCCACCGGAGCAGCTCGGCATGGTCGCTGATCCGGGGGAGCGCGACCCTCGAGATCGGCGTTCCCGACAGTGAGGTGCGCGACGGCCGGTCCGAGTCCGATCGAATCTCCTTCCACTCGTCGAGGAGCCGCCGGGCGTCGGGATCCCGCTCCTCATCGAGCGCGGCTGCCAACGCACCGAGTCCACCGGAGTCGATGCCGCGCCGCTCGCACTCGTCCAGTGCGCCGGCCACCTGCTCGTACCTGCGGACCTCGTCGACCAGGCGATCAGTCGTGTCGTGGTAGCCGGCGACGGTCTCTGCGACCTCGGCCAGGTAGCCACGGCGCTGTGCGGGGATGATCGGTGCCGCCTCTGTCGACGTGTGGACTTGGGTCGGAGGAAGCAGACCGACTGTCGCGATCAGGCCCTTGCCCACCAGTTCCTCTTTGAGGTGGTGAAACAGTGCGGTGACGCCATCGTCGTTGAACCGGGAGGCGATGGTGCCGAACACCGGTTCCTGATCCGCAACGCCTGTCGAGCCCCGATGGTCCCGTTGCCATTGGCGACGGACCTGACGGAGGGCGTCGTCGGCACCGCGTCGATCGAACTTGTTGATCGCGACGACATCGGCCAGTTCGAGCATGTCGATCTTTTCCAACTGGGATGCCGCGCCGTACTCGGGGGTCATCACGTAAAGGGACATGTCGGCGATGTCGGTGACTGCGGCGTCGCCCTGGCCGATACCCGGCGTCTCGACGATGACCAGATCGAAACCCGCTGCCGCGCAGGCCGCGATCACCAGCGGGAGCCGATCGGGTAGCTCGGAGATCGCTCCCCGGGTGGCGAGCGAGCGAAAGAAGACCGTCGAGGTGTCGATGGCGTTCATCCGGATGCGGTCCCCGAGCAGCGCCCCGCCTCCGCGCCGCCGGGTCGGGTCGACCGCCAGGACGGCGATCGAGAGCTTGTCCTCCTGGTCGAGACGGAACCGTCGGATGATCTCGTCGGTGAGTGAGGATTTCCCCGATCCGCCGGTCCCGGTGATGCCGAGCACCGGTGATGGACGTCGGGCGGCAAGAGCGAGCAACTGATCGCGCTCTGGTTGGTCGATTGCGTCCGCTTCGAGGCAGGTGATCCACCGGGCAAGGGCTGCTTGGTCGCCCGCCTCCAACTCCGCAAGCGGCGGCAAGGAGTCGTGTGCGAGGTCGCGGTCGCACTCTTCGATGAGCAGGTTGATCATCTGGTCGAGACCGAGGCGCTGCCCGTCGGACGGCGAGAAGATCCGCCGCACCCCGTAGGCCTCGAGCTCGGCGATCTCCGACGGGACGATCACTCCGCCGCCCCCGCCGTAGACCGAGATGTCGCCCCGGCCCTCTGCCGCGCAACCGATCGACCAGGTAGCGGAAGTACTCGAGGTGGCCACCTTGGTACGAACTGATCGCGACTCCCTGCACGTCTTCTGCGAGCGCGGCCCTGACCACTTCGTCTACCGAGCGGTTGTGTCCGAGGTGGATCACTTCGGCGCCCTGGGACTGCAGGAGCCTCCGCATGATGTTGATGGCGGCGTCGTGCCCGTCGAACAGGCTGGCGGCGGTCACGAACCGGACCGGATTGGTCGGCTGGTGGAGCTGGTGCTCGTTGTTCACCGGCCGGACTCTCCGTTCACAGGGATGGCGGGAACTGCCATGTTCCACAAGATTACTACAACGTCCTACTAAATAAGTCGAGAGATTCGGCTTCATCGAGTGCCCCCACACTCGACCTCAAACATTGTGTATGTTGGATACACAGTGAATCGAACCCAGTCGGGAACAGTAGAACGAGGTGGCACAGCGACCGGCTTGCGGGCGGCCCACGTCGAGGACACCAGGCGGGCGTTGCTCGACGCCGCACGGGAGCTCTTCGCGTCGAACGGCTACCAGGCGACTCGGACCGAGGAGATCGTGCAGCGGGCGGGACTGACTCGCGGGGCGCTCTACCACCACTTCCGCGACAAGGAGGACCTCTTTCGTGCTGTCTACGAAGAGGCCGCGCGAGAAGTGGACCGGCAGCTGCGGCGTCGCTCCGACGACAACCAACCTGATGCATGGTCCCTCTTCCGACTCAACAGCGAGATCTATCTGGACGCAGCGTCCTCCGACCCGGCCTACCGGCAGATCGTCCTCATCGACGGTCCTGCCGTCTGTGGTTGGGACAGCCTGTCCCGACGAACGGACGGACCGACCAGAAAGATCGTCGACTATGTGGCCGACGCGATCGAGGAGGGCTCGATCGAACCCCAGCCGGTCGAGCCGCTGGCCCATCTCCTGTCCACGCTGGGCGTGAGCTCGGCGATGTACGTCGCCCACGCGGAGGACCCCGCCAAAGCGCGGCGCGAGATCAGTGAGTGCAACGACCGGCTTCTCGCGGGTCTGCGGGCACACCAGACCGAAGAGCAGTAGAAGAGCAGCAACGAAAGGACACTGACATGGCTTGGGATTTCTCCACGGAGCCGGAGTTTCAAGAGAAGCTCGACTGGGCTCGCGAGTTCGTCCAGAACAAGATCGAACCGCTCGACATCCTCTATCCGCATCGACAGTTCCATCCGCTCGACGACGAGCTGCGCCCGATCGTCGACCCGATGAAGCAAGAAGTCCGTGATCACGACCTGTGGGCCGCCCACCTGGGGCCCGAGCTCGGTGGCAAGGGTTACGGACAGGTCAAGCTGGCGCTGCTCAACGAGATCCTCGGGGTGTCGGCATGGGCGCCGATCGTGTTCGGGACCCAGGCCCCCGACACCGGCAATGCCGAGATCATCGCCCACTACGGCACCGACGAGCAGAAGGAGAAGTACCTCCAGCCGCTGCTGAACGGCGAGTGCTTCTCGTGCTACTCGATGACCGAACCCCAGGCCGGTTCCGATCCCCAGCAGTTCACCACCCGGGCGGTCAAGGACGGAGACGAATGGGTCATCAACGGATGGAAGTTCTTCTCCTCGAATGCCCGAACCTCTTCGTTCCTCATCGTCATGGCTATCACCGATCCCGACGTGAGCATCTACCAGGGTGCCTCGATGTTTCTGGTGCCGACGGACACCCCCGGCGTCATCATGGAGCGCCAGGTCGGGCTGGCCGGCGAATCCCCCGAAGAAGGGATGCACGCGCTCATCCATTACCAGGACGTGCGGGTCCCGGCCGACAGCCTGCTCGGGGGCGAGGGGCAGGCCTTCGTCATCGCCCAGACCCGCCTCGGGGGTGGGCGCGTCCACCACGCGATGCGGTCGGTCGCCACCTGCCAACGGGCACTCGACCTCCTCTGCGAGCGGGTGCTCGGCCGCGAGACCCAAGGCAGCCTGCTCGCCCGCAAGCAGTTCATCCAGGGCGACATCGCCGACTCCTATGCCGAGCTCGCCCAGTTCCGGCTGCTGGTGCTGTACACGGCATGGGAGATCGACCAGGTGGGCGACTACCGCCAGACCCGCAAGAACATCGCGGCGATCAAGGCGCTCACCCCGAAGGTCGTCCACGACGCGGTCTGGCGCTCGATGCACGCGCATGGCGCGTTGGGTGTGTCCAACGAGATGCCCTTCGGGTGGATGTGGATGACCGCACCGATCATGAGCGTGGTCGACGGCCCGACCGAGGTCCACAAGGTGACCGTCGCCCGCGAGGTGCTGAAGGGGTACGAGCCCTCCCCGGGTCTCTGGCCGACCGCTCATGTGCCGGCCAAGCGGGCCGAGGCTCGTGAGAAGCTGGCCGCCATGATCGAACACACCGTCGGCAACTCCTGAGTCGCGATCCGTGCGCGCTGCCCGGTGCCACCACTACGGACCGCCCGACTCGGTCGTGGTCGAAGAGGTCGACGACCCGGTCCCCTCCGAGGGCCAGGTGGTCGTCGACGTCGCCGCAGCGGCGCTCAACTTTCCCGACGTGCTGGTAGTCGCCGATCAGTACCAGATCACCATTCCCCTTCCTTTCACCGTGGGAAGCGAGTTCGCCGGAACGGTGCGTTCGGTCGGTGCCGGCGTCGAGGGAGTTTCGGTCGGTGACCGGGTGATGGCGTCGGTGCTCTTCGGGGCATTCGCCGAGCAGATCGCCCTGCCGGCGGCGTCACTCGTACCGGTCGATCCCGCAGTGGACTTGTCGGTTGCGGCCGCGTCCGGGGTGGCTCACCAGACCGCCTACCACGCGCTCCGCAGTGTGGCCCGGGTGCAGCCCGGCGAGTGGGTCGTCGTGCTCGGTGCGGCCGGAGGGGTGGGCCTCGCCGCGGTCGAGTTGGCGACGCAACTCGGAGCCCGGGTCATCGCGGCGGCGTCTTCGCCCGAGAAGATCGCCCTGTGTGTCGAATGCGGAGCAGAGGCAGGCGTCGACTACACGACCGAAGATCTCAAGGTCCGGATCAAGGAGATCACCGAGGGGGGCGCCCACGTCGTCATCGATCCCGTGGGAGGTTCGAACTCCGAGCAGGCGCTCCGGGCGATGCGCTGGGGAGGTCGTTTCGTCACGGTCGGATTCGCCTCGGGCGAGATTCCCCGCATCCCGCTCAACCTCGTGTTGTTGAAGGGCGTGATCGTGACCGGGTTCACCATGGAGGGCTTCGTCCGGAACCATGGCGCGGATCGCGCACGGGATCTGACCGAACTGGCCGAGCTGGCCCGCACGGGCCGCGCCGCGCCGCACATCTCGGCCACCTATTCCTTGGACCAGGTGGGCAGGGCTCTGTCCGACCTCGCCGAGCGCCGGGCGATGGGCAAGGTTCTGGTAGACCCCACCCTATGAGCCAAGCTTCAGGCCAGGCGGTCGACCTCACGACTGGCGAGGGGTACCTGGTCGCCACCGTCGACGACGGCAAGGCGAACGCGCTGACCTTCGAGTTGGTCGACGAGATGCGTGCGACAATCGCCGAAGCCTCCGAGCGCGGCAAGCCGCTCGTCCTCAGTGGGAGGGACGGCTGCTTCTCCGCCGGATTCGACCTGAAGGTGATGAACAGCGGGGATCAGGAGCTCGCCTCATCGTTGTTCTCGGCGGGTGCGGTCCTCTATCGCGAGCTCATCGAGGCTCCGATTCCGGTCGTCGCCTCCTGTACCGGTCATGCGCTCGCCGGTGGAGCGCTGCTGCTGTTGAGCGCGGACTACCGGATCGGACGATCCGGGTCCTACCGGATCGGGTTCAACGAGGTTCCCATCGGGATGGCGCTGCCCTCGTTTGCGATCGCGATCGCCGCCCACCGGCTCGAACCCAGGTTCCTCACCTCTGCACTCGCGTTTGGCGACGTTGTCTCGCCCGACCGCGCGGTGGAGATCGGTCTGCTGGACGAGGTGGCCGATGACCCTCTCGCTCGAGCGTGCTCGCTGGCCGAGCGGCTTGCCGGACTGCCGGCACGCGCGTTCGGGACGACCAAGCGGCGCATCTGGAGAGGGCTTCGCCAGGAGCTGGCCGCTCTCGAAGGACCCGCCTGATCCGGATGACAACGGGGCCGGCGGAACCCGAACGGGAAGACCTCAGGCTCTACGGCGGCCCGAGCGGTCACGACGCCTTGGCGTGGACCTGGGTCGAATCACAGTTGCGGTCGGCCGGCACCTACTGGGTGGTTGCTCGCACCCCCGGCCATCCGCACCCGCGCCCGGTCTGGGGCGTGTGGCATGCCGGACGCCTCTTCTTGTCCATCGGGACGCCGGCCACCGGTCGAGCGCTCGCTTTCGATCCGACGGTCACCGTCCATCTCGACAGCGGCACCGAGGTGGTGATCGTCGAGGGTCGTGCCGAAGGAGAGTGTCTCGACGGAGAGGTCCTGGCGCTCTACGACGAGAAGTACGACTGGTCCTACGACGTCACCGAATACGGACCGCTCATCACCGTCGCCCCGAGCATCGTTCTGGCATGGCAGACCGCCGGGTGGGCCGGACGCGACGGATTCGCGCGTTCCGGTCGGTGGACCTTCGACTGAGGCGTCGTCCGAACGGGGGAGCGAGTGACGAAGGACCGCCGGCCGATCCCGACCGGCGGTCCTTCGACGACTCAGGCGAAGCTCAGACGCTCTTGCCCTTGATCTGGGTTCCGCAGACCGGGTCCGCTCCGCTGATGAGGTGGAATGTCTTCCCGTTGAGCTTGGTCATCCAGAAGCATTCGGTGTCTCCCTGCGGGCGCTGACTCCAGTCGACCGTCTGGTGGCCGCCCCAGAGCCCGGCCGCATCCCAGTCGGTGATGTGGGAGAGCGAGGTGATCAACGACGCCTGGGTCGGGTTCGAGCCTGCACCCTTCAGTCCCTGGACGAAGCCGAGGATCGACAGGTAGCCGAGATACTCGGCGAAGGTCGGGTCGGTATGGACGCCGGCGTACTTGGCGAGGGCGTTTTGAAGTGCCTGGGTCGCCGGAGTGTTCATCTCGGGCGGCTCGAAGTCCGACAGGAAGTCGAGTCCCTGTGCGGCCTGGATCGCGGCCGGACCCGAGTTGATCAGGTCACCGCCCCCTCCGGTCGCCAGCATGGTCGCCTTCAGGTGCACGTCCTGTTGGTCGAGGGCCGAGACGAGTGCGAACACCGAGCTGGGTTCTGTGTCCGCGACGAGCCCGTTGATGCCGGCGCTCTTCATGGCCAGCGCGACCGGAGCGACGTTGGTGCTCCCGAAGGGGAAGCTGGTGTTGAGGTAGCCGGTCTTGATCCCCTGCGCTTCAGCCGAGACAGATGCCTGCTTCGCCGCGGCGGCCGAGCTCGGGGAGACCGAGTACCCGATCGCTCCCAGGTTGGTGACACCCTGGCTCTTCAAGAACAACCCGGTCGTCGTGTAGACCTTGGTGTAGTCCTCGTTGCCGATGACCGAGAACATGTTGTAGCTCGAAGGCTTCAACCACTCGAGACCGTCGAACGCGGCGCCGACCACCGGGACCTTGTTCTGGGTGAGGTAGTCCGATGCTTCGAAGGTGAGTGCGGACAGCCCGAGGACCGCGAAGACATGGTCCTGCTCGACCAACTTCTGCGCGCCGGACAGTGCCTGGGTCGGGCTGGTCTGGGTGTCGGCCACCTGGTAGTTGATCTTGTATCCCTCGGTCGCCGCGACTCCGATCGCTGCCTTCACCCCGTTGACCGCGGTCCCGAACTCCGAGCCGGCCGGACCCGACAGGTCGGTGAGCACACCCACGGTGTAGGTCTTGGACGTGTTGGATCCACCGCCACCCCCTGAGGTCGTGGTGCTGCTCGTTGACGGGGAGCTGCTGCATCCCGCCAAGATGAGCAGGCCGGCAGTCGCCAGTCCGGCTGCCAGGACCTTCTTGCTGCGCTTGCGTTGAGGCATGTTCCTTCTTTCTTGATGGTGGATGGGACCTGCAGATGTGACCAAACCGAGTGCTGCTGTTGCTGAATCGCCGCCGCCCCTCTACTGAACTGCGGTCATCGATTCGCCGAGGTAGTGACGCAGCACGTCGTCCCCGACTCCTCGCGCTTCGCCCTGCCATGCAACCTCGCCGCGTTGCAGCACGAGGCACTGGTCGGCCAGCTCGAGGGCGCGGTGCACGTACTGCTCGATGATGATCACGGTCACGCCCGCCTCGCGGGCGGCAGAAAGCCCTTCGAAGACAGAGTCGACGAGGAGCGGGGCGAGACCGAGGGAGAGCTCGTCCGCGATGAGAAGGGTGGGAGCGGTGACGATGGACCGGGCCACCGAGAGCATCTGCTGCTCACCACCCGACAGACTCCCTGCAATCTGTCGCTGCCGACCGGCCAGAGTCGGGAAGAACTCGAAGACCCGCTCGACCGCGTCCTGCCGAGCTTGGTGCCCGTGCATCCCGATGGTCGCCATCTTGAGGTTGTCCATGACCGAGAGCCTGCGGAAGACCCCACGGCCTTCGGGCAAATGCACCACGCCGGCTTGGCGGATCCGGTGGGGAGCGATCGACGTGATGTCGGTACCGTTCAATCGCACACTTCCCGACGTCGCAGGGACCAGCCCGGAGATCGCCCGCGCCATGCTGCTTTTTCCGGCACCGTTCGGACCGAGGATGGCCAGTGCTTCTCCGGACCGGATCTGGAAGGTCGCACCGGTCAGCGCCACCGCCGGCCCGTAGTGGACGCAGAGTGCCTCGACCTCGAGGGCAGGCGGCGCCTCCACGATCGGAGCCACCTGTGCGGAGGTCGACGTGCGGGCGGCCGCCGACTCGGACGCTCCTTCACCGGCGGGTTTCGATCCGGTCTCCTCGCCGAGGTACGCGGCGCGCACCTGAGGGTCGTTCCGAATCTCTTCGGGAGTTCCCCTGGCGATGCTGATCCCGAAGTCCAGCACGTTGATCTCGCTGCAGAGCCGCATGACCAACTCGACGTCGTGTTCGACGATCAGCACGGACACCCCGTGGTCGCCGCAGGCCCGCCGAAGCGTGCTCTCGAACTCGACCGTCTCCGCGGAGTCGAGTCCCGACGAAGGTTCGTCGAGGAGGAGGACGGTCGGATCGGTGGCGAGTGCGCGACCCAACTCGATCAGTCGTGACACGCCGAGTGGCTGTCCCGCGGCGAGCCGATCGGCGACGGGGCCCAAGCCGAGAGTCTCGACCAACTCGTCGACGACCCGTTTCTCCTCGGCATCGACCGATCGCAGGCTTCCGAGGGTGAACAGGTCGGACCAGGTCCTCTTCTTGGAGACCTTGATCCGGTGAGCGAGCACGAAGTGCTGGCGGACCGTCAGACCCGCGAAGGTCTCCGGATGTTGGAAGGTTCGGGCGAGGCCGCGCTCCGCTCGGGCTTGGGGAGAGGCGTGGGTGACGTTGTCGCCGTCGAGAAAGACCTCGCCGCGCGACGGCTGGATCAACCCGGAGAGGACGCCGAACAAGGTGCTCTTGCCCGCGCCGTTCGGGCCCACCAGTCCGACGATCTCGCGCGCGGGCAGCGAGATCGAAACGTCGTTCACGGCGAGCAGCCCCCCGAAGTTGACTTCGATCCCCGAGCAGGAGAGACGGGGAGGGGCAACCACCGACGACAGCGTCGCGCTCACGACCTGACCTCCGGCACCGATGACTGGGCCGCGAGGGGCGCGGTCGCCCCTTCCGGCGTCGACGGTTGCATTGCGACCGGTCCGGCGGGCCGATGGCGTGCCGGACGGTGTGCGAGCACGAGTTGGCGGATCTGTCGACCGGTTCGCACGACGATGCCGTCGGGATCCTTGGCGACCGAGATCGCGCCGAGCCCGAACAGGATTGCCGGGAGTTCCGCCCAGCGAACCGGCACGTAGGTCTGCATCACGCCGGGCAGGATCGCGAACAAGAGACCGCCGATCGCAGCGCTGGCGATGGACCGGACCCCCAGGGTTACGACGACGGCGAGCCAGACGAGGCCGGCGAACGTCTCGAAGGAGCTTGGTTGGGCGTTGTTGATGTCCATGGCCAAGAAGGCGCCCCCCACTCCGGCCACGAAGGCGCCCAGCGACCCGACGATGATCTTGACCTGCACGACGTTGACTCCGAGGGTGCGGGACGCGGGTTCGCTGTCGCGGACTGCCCGCAGCGCGAGTCCGGTGGTGGAGCGACGGAGGTTGACGATGAGCGCCGCGAAGAGCAGGAAGACGGCGAACGCAAGGTAGGAGAAGGTCAACTCACTGCTGGCGAACGCGGGTGGGTTGATCGTCACCCCGAGGCCGCCCTGCTCGAACCTGTCCATCGTGAACACCAAGGTCTCCACCAGCAGTCCGAAACTCAAGGTCACCAACGCCACGTAGAGATCGCCGAGCCGGATCGTGAGCAGGCCGATGATCGCACCCACGATCGCCATGGTGACGCCGGCGAGCACGACCGCGACGAGCACCGGGACGTGCCAGACCGTCACGAACTGTGCTGCGGCGATGGCGCCACCGCCCGCAAAGATGATCTGCGAGAGCCAGAGCATGCCGCCCTCTCCGGTCACCACGGTGAAGGAGAGGAACGCGATGCCGTAACACATCCCCCCGGCCACCAACCCCAGCCAGTACGGGGAACCGCGGAAGATGAGGGGCACCACGGCCACCGCCACGATCGGAATCAGGGCCCAGATGGTGTGACGGC
The DNA here is from genome assembly GCA_963839925.1 of uncultured Acidimicrobiaceae bacterium. Classification (GTDB taxonomy): domain Bacteria; phylum Actinomycetota; class Acidimicrobiia; order Acidimicrobiales; family RAAP-2; genus Bog-756. The sequence continues at coordinate 239,676 of CAWIWV010000001.1, forward strand.
TGAAGACCGAACCTTCGGCGGTGACCCCGGCGGTGGGTGCGTCCTGATCGGCGGCACGGATCGCGTGGTCGAGAGGGCCGCCGACCTGCGCCTCGTCTGCCACTCGTCCCGAACGGATCAGGTACACGATGAGGAAGATCAGGATGAACCCGAAGGGGATGCTGGGGATGATCGCGGCGGTGAACGAGCTGCTCGGCGGCAGATACTCCTGAACGACGTCGGTGACCACCCCCATCGCGAGCGAGATGACGACCGCAGCGGTGAGCGAGCGCAGGCGTGCGGCAACCACCGCGGCGAACGCCGCGGCCATCAGCGTGGCCATTCCGGCAGGGGTCAGGCCGTTGGTGGGGGCCACCAGGATTCCTGCCAAGCCGGCAAGCATGGTGCTGACCGCCCAGACCCCGAGGGCGATCCGGCCGGGATTGGTGCCCGACAGGGAGGTCATCGCCTCGGAGTCGACGCTTGCCCGAACGTAGAGCCCGACCCGTGTGAACCGGAGGATGAGTGATCCTGCGATGACCACGAAGAGGACGAAGCCGTACGTGATGATCTGGTCGGTCGTCACCGGTGTGCCGAGGAAGTGGTACGGCTGGTCCGAGGAGAGGGCGAGGCCCGGGGCGGTGGTGATCGACTGGGCGCCGAAGATCAGATCGGAGATCGGGGGGAGGGCCACTGAGAGCCCGATGGTGGCGACGATCTTGACCAGGGTGGACTTGTCACGGATGAACCGGAAGAGGACTGCGTAGAGGAACATTCCGAGCAGTGGCGCCATCACCAGTAGCGAGAGAAGGGCCGCGTTGGTGGTGGTCCATCCGTGCTCGGTGTTCAGGTAGTAGTAGAAGCGGGCGACGACGAACGCCATCGACCCGAAGGCGAAGTTGAGGACGCCGGTCGAGACGAAGGTGACCACCAACCCGGCCGAGGCGATGGCATAGATGGCCCCGAGTGCGAGCCCGGCCAGTATGTACTGGAGCATCCCGGCCCTCAGTCCTCAGACACGCTCGGCCATCGGCAGATGTGGGTTGTTCACCATTCCCCCTTGGTCCCCTCGCCAACCCGGTTCCGACGCTGACGTCGCGGGACTATATCCGAATCCGTCAGCATACGTCTGTTGTGAACCGTATGGCGTTCTGGTCGGATGAATACGCCACTATTGGAAGAGTGCCCGGCGGAGAAGACTCCGAAAACTGCAGGCGAGCGCCCGACCAGGGGCGCGATCGGGCAGCGCCGACGCCGTCGGGGAGACCGCCAGGCGGAAGAGGCGGACGCCCCGGCGCGGGAGTGCTCATATAGGATCGTTTTGTTGTGGTGAGAAGAGCATTCTCCGGAGGTAACCCATGAGCAATACCGACGACCTCATACTCATCAGCGTTGACGACCACGTCATCGAGCCACCTGATCTCTTCGTGGGCCACCTCGATGCGAAGTACCAGGATCGTGCGCCCAAGCTCGTCCGCAATGAGGAGGGCTCCGACGTGTGGGTCTTCGGGAAGGTGGTCATGGAGACCGCCGCCCTCAACGCGGTGGCAGGCCGCCCAAAGGAGGAGTACGGGCTCGAGCCACAGAGCCTCGACGAGGTCCGACCCGGCTGCTACGACGTGCACGAGCGGGTCAAGGACATGGACGCCGGGGGAGTCCTCGCGTCGATGAACTTCCCCTCGTTTCCCACCTTCACCGCGAGAGTCTTCGCCAGTGAGGATCCCGAGCTGTCCCTGGCGCTGGTCCGTGCCTACAACGACTGGCACATCGACGAGTGGTGCGGCGCGTATCCCGAGCGCTTTATTCCGATGGCCGTTCCGGTCATCTGGGATCCCGAGCTGACCGCAGCGGAGATCCGCCGGGTGGCCGACAAGGGCTGCCATTCGCTCAGCTTCACCGAGAACCCCGCCGCACTCGGCTACCCGAGCTTCCACGACGAATACTGGGACCCCGTCTGGCGGGCGTGTTGCGACACCGAGACCGTGCTGTCGATCCACCTGGGTTCGTCAGGGCGGCTCTCCATCCCCGCCGTCGACTCCCCACCCGACGTGATGATCACCCTGCAGCCGATGAACATCCAGTCGGCCGCCGCCGACCTCCTCTGGTCGCGGGTCCTGAAGCAGTTCCCCGCATTGCGGGTGGCGTTGTCCGAAGGCGGCACCGGCTGGATCCCGTACTTTCTCGAGCGGGTGGACCGGACCTTCGAGATGCACCACGCCTGGACGTTGCAGGACTTCGGCGGCCGGCTCCCGAGCGAGGTCTTCCGGGAGCACTTCCTGACCTGTTTCATCAGCGATCCGGTCGGCATCGAGCTGCGCGAGCGGATCGGTCTCGACAACATCGCCTGGGAGGCCGACTACCCCCACAGCGACTCGATGTGGCCGGGCGCTCCCGAAGAGCTGTCCACCGAGTTCGCCAAGTACGGCGTCACCGACGATGAGGCGCGCAAGATCACCTACGAGAACGCGATGCGTTGGTACTCGTTCGACCCGTTCTCTCGCATCTCGAAGCAGGACGCAACGGTGTCCGCGCTCCGGGCCCGCGCCGCAGACCACGACGTGTCGACCATGTCGCGCAGCACCCGGGTCCGGACCGCGGACGAGAAGCTCGAAGGTTTCCGGGTGCGGGCTCGACGGGCGGTCGCGGCCGGGTCCTGAACGGCGTCGGGGCTCAGACCTCGACCGCCGAGGCCCTCGTCTCCAGCCAGTGCCCGAGTGCGGCGCCCGCCTCGAGCACGTGTGACTCGGTGAGCGCCCGTGCCGTGCCGCCATCGCCGCGGTCGATGGCCTCGAGCAGGAGCGCGTGCTCCTTCTCGCTGCGCCGCACCTGTTCTGGAAAGAGCTCGAAGTAACTCGTCGGCACGACCCGAACCGCTTGACGCAGGTAGGTCAACAGTCGGGGTGATCCGGACGCGAGGTTGAGCGCACGATGGAATCGCCAGTTCGCGGCGACGACGTCGTCGGCGCCGTGCACCGCCTCGGCGAGTTGGTGCAGTTGTTCGAGTTTCGGAGGCGAGATCCTCGCAGTGGCCCACTCGGCTGCCTTGCCCGAGAGGGTTGCGAGCGCCGCGAAATTGTCGACCGCGTCGTCGGGGGTCATCCCGAGGACGACGATCCGGCTGCGCGGGGCAACCGAGACGAGACCTTCGTAGGAGAGCTCGAGCAACGCCTCGCGGACCGGTGTGCGACTGGTGCCGAACTCGGCGGTGATCTGGTCCAGATCGAGACGGGTGCCGGGGAGCAGCTTGCCGGTCAGGATCCGGTCGCGGAGCTCGGCGGCCGCCCGGGAGCGAACCGTTCCACCGATCGATTTGATATCTGACATATCAGATATTATATTCCCTCCGGTTGGCGGCGTGGGAATCGAACCTGCGGCAGTCGGGGACCCAGCAGGGACAAAGGAGCGTCGTGACCATGACGGTGAAGAAGCAGATGTCGTTGGTCGGTTTCATGCAGGCCGGGAGCACCACGGTCTATGCCGGGTCGTGGCGGCACCCGGCCACCGAGCACGGCTTCCTCGACGCCTCGTACTACGCCAAGTTGGGGCGGACCCTCGAAGAGGGCTGCTTCGACATGATGTTCTTCGACGACCGGCTGGCGATGCCGGGGATCTACGGCGGTTCGGTTGCCGACGCGGTGCGCCTCGGGGCGCGCCCGGTGAAGCTGGACCTCAGCATCGTGCTCGGCGTCCTGACCGCGACCACCGAGCGCATCGGGCTCGGTGCCACCTACTCGACCACCTATTACTCCCCGTTCCACGTGGCGCGCACCTTCGCCACCCTCGACCACCTGTCTGGTGGTCGCGCGGCGTGGAACATCGTCACTTCGGTCAACGACAGCGAGGCGCAGAACTACGGACTGAAGGAACATCTCGCTCACGACGCGCGCTACGACCGTGCCGACGAGTTCCTCGAAGCGGCGACCGGCCTGTGGGACACCTGGGGGGACGACGCGCTGATACTCGATCGGGTCAACGGCATCTTCGCCGATCCCGACAAGGTCCACGAGCTCGGTTACCAAGGAGAGTGGTTCAGCACCCGTGGGCCGCTCACCGTCCCACGGTCTCCGCAGGGGCGACCGGTGTTGCTCCAGGCCGGTTCCTCGGGACGCGGTCGTGAGTTCGCGGCTCGGTGGGCCGAACTGATCTTCACCGGCGATCCCGATCTCGAGATCGCCCGATCGCACTACGAGGATCAGAAAGCGTCGATCGCTGCGGCGGGCCGCGATCCCGATTCGGTGAGGATCCTGCCGATGGTGTACACGGTCGTCGGCGAATCCCACGCGCACGCCGAGGAACGAGAGGATCTCTTTCTCAACTCGCTGGTCGATCCCAAGGCCTCGTTGACCCTGCTGTCGGAGTTGATGAACTACGACTTCTCCGGCATGGAGCTCGACGACCCGATCACCGACGAGCTCATCGGTTCGGTGTCGGGCATCCGCGGTCTCGTCCAGAACCTGCGCAAGCACATCGGAGGGGAGACGGTCACCCTTGCTGATCTCGCCGGCCATCGGGCCACCCTGCTCCAAGGACCGCGCTTCGTCGGGACCGGGCAGGAGGTCGCCGACCAGATGGAACAGTGGATCGAGGCGGAAGCCTGCGACGGCTTCGTCGTTGCCGCCACCCACTGCCCTGGCGCCTACGAGGACATGGTCCGGATGGTGGTCCCCGAGCTACAGCGTCGTGGAGTCTTCCGCGATCGTTATCCGGAAGGCACTCTCCGCGACACGCTCGGACTGAGCCGACCCGAAGTCCCCAGCAATGCGTGAACGGCATGCCTGAACGGACGGGACCGCTCCGCGAGATCCGGGTCGTCGACGCAGCCACCCTTGCTGCCGGGCCGCTGGTGACCACCGCGCTGGGTGAGTTCGGTGCCGATGTCATCAAGGTGGAACAGCCCGGGAGCGGTGACCCGCTCCGAACCTGGGGTGACCGGAAGCGCGACATCGGTCTTGTCTGGAAGAGCATGAGCCGCAACAAGCGGTGCGTGACCTTGGATCTGCGTCAAGTGGAGGGACAGGAGCTGTTCCACCGACTGCTGCACGTGAGTGACGTATTGGTCATCAACAACCGGCCGACCGCGTTGCAACGTTGGGGGATCGACTATGAAACCGTCCACGAGCGGCATCCGCAGTTGATCATGCTCCACGTGAGCGGGTACGGAGCCGGCGGGCCGAAGAGCGACCGGCCCGGGTTCGGCACCCTCGCCGAGGCGATGAGCGGCTTCGCCCATCTCACCGGGCAGCCCGATGGACCACCCACCCTCCCGCCGTTCATGCTGGCGGACGGTGTCGCCGCACTGGCCGCCACCTATGCGGTGATGATCGCCCTCTACCACCGCGACGTCCACGGCGGGGGCGGTCAGCTCATCGACGTCAACCTCATCGAACCGTTGGCCCGGCTGATCGAGTCCTCCACCCTCGCCTACGACCAGCTCGGTGTCATCACCCAACGGATCGGGAACCGTATCGACGCGAGTGCGCCACGGAACGTCTACGAGACTTCGGATGGAAAGTGGGTGGCGATCTCGAGCGCGTCACACAACATCGCGGCGCGGGTGTACCGAGCAATCGACCGCGCCGACCTCGCGGAGAACCCCGACTACGTGGACCCACTTCCTCGTCAACGGCGCGCGCTCGAAGTCGACGGGCTGGTCGCCGAATGGATCCGCCGACACACCCTGGTAGAGGCGATGACCGTCTTCGAGTCGCACTCGGTCGCAGCCGCACCCGTCTACGACGCGGAACAGCTGCTCGGTGACGAGCACCTGCGGGCGAGGGGCACCTTCGTCCAGGTCGACGACCCCGACCTCGGTCCTGTCACCGTCCAGGCCCCGGTCGCCCGGATGTCCGACACGCCGGGGAGGATCGACTACCTCGGCCGCGGTCTCGGGGCCGACAACGACGAAGTCTTTGGTGATCTGCTCGGAGTGGAGACTGATCGGCTCACCGCCCTTCGGGCGGCGTCGGTCATCTGAGCGCGACGAGCGAGGAGGCAGCTGTGCAAGGACCGCGTGCCCGGCGATCGGAGCTTGCGACACCGGCGAGCAGCGAAAAGATGTGCGAGAAGGCGGCCGGTACCGGCGCCGACCTCGTCTTCCTCGACCTCGAGGACGCGTGCGCGCCGGTTGCCAAAGAGGGGGCCCGCGCGACCGCGGTCGGTGCGCTGACCGGGCTCGACTGGGGTCGAACCGTCCGCGCGGTGCGGGTGAACGGACTCGAGACGCCGTGGTGCCACGGCGACATCATCGAAGTCGTCGAGGGCGCGCGGGATGCGCTCGACGTGCTCATCGTGCCCAAGGCTCGAACGGCGCGCGACGTGTGGTGGGTCGACGTGCTGCTCACCCAGCTCGAGACCAAGCTCGGGATGACTCGACGGATCGGGCTCGAAGTACTGATCGAAGAGGCAGAGGGTCTGGCGAATGCACCGGAGATCGCGATGGCGAGCGACCGGCTCGAGGCGATCATCTTCGGGGCCGGGGACCTCTCGGCATCGTTGCGGGCCCGGGTCGACGGAAACTTCGACCCGGTCGGCGAGTACCCCGGCGATTTCTGGCATTTCGCCCGCGTGCAGATCCTGGCCGCAGCCAGGGCCGCCCACATCGACGCCATCGACGCCCCGCATCCGGCCTACAAGGATCTCGAAGGGTTCCGCCGTTCAGCGGTGCACGCAAGCCTGTTGGGGTTCGACGGCAAGTGGGCGATCCATCCGGACCAGATCGCCATCGCCAACGAGGTGTTCGCTCCGACGCCGCAGGAGGTCGCGGACGCCCGTGAATCCCTTGCCACCTACCGGAAGTCCGAAGCCGAAGGGGTCGGCGCAATCGGGCGTGACGGGAAGTTGGTCGACGCTGCGCACATGCGTCTCGCAGAGAACGTCTTGTACAAGGCGTCCCTGGCGGAGAATGTCAGGCCTGCTGACTCCTGAGTGCACGTCGGGAGGGGAGGGTGGCCCAGGCGACAGCCGCCGCGGCCAACAGCACAGCGGCTGCGACCCAGATCGCGAGCGAGTATCCGTCGGTGAGGGCTGCCTTGAGGTGATCGGGCGTCGATGTCCCGGTGCCGAGCACCCCGGCGGTGTGCTTGGCCGCCAGCGTGGCGAGCACGGCGAGACCGATCGAAGCGCCGACCGTGCGTGACGTGTTGATGAGGCCGGACGCGAGCCCGGCGTCGGCCCGGGGCACCCCCGCGGTTCCGGCCACGGTGACCGGGGTCACCGTCAACCCCATCCCCAGTCCGATCAGGATGTAGGGAGCCAGCAGGTCGGCGGTGAAGGTGCTGGTCGGTGTGATCTGGGTCAGCCAGAGCAGTCCACTCGCACCGACCAGCGTTCCGATCAGGATGAGGAGCCGTGGGCCGAACCTGGTCACCAGGCGGGCCGTCACCTGTGCACCGGCAGCGATCAACAGGGTCTGCGGCAGAAAGGCGAGCCCCGCCTGCAACGGACTGAACCCGAGCACCCGCTGCATGTAGAGGGTCTCGAAGTACCACGAACCGAACATGGCGCAGAACAACAGGAACATGACCGCGTTGCCACCCGCCACCGATCGGGACCGGAAGATGCGCAGCGGCATGAGCGGAGCACTCGAGAAGCGCTGTTGGATGATGACGAACGCCGCGAGGAGCAGCACCGCAAGGGCGAGCGGGAGCAGCACCTGTGCCGAGCCCCACGCGTACTGCTCGGAGCGCACGATGGCGTAGACCAGCGCGACCAGCCCGCCGGTGACGGTGACCGCACCCGCGACATCCAGATGCCGATGGACCATGTCGGCTCTCGACTCCGGCAGGTAGCGACGCGCTGCAATCAGCGCCAGTATTCCGACCGGAACGTTGACGAACAGGATCCAGCGCCAACTCAACAGGTCGGTGAGCACACCGCCGAGCAGTGCGCCCGCCGAGGCGCCCGCAGACGCCACTGCACTCCACACCCCGAGCGCTCGAGCCCGGGCCGGACCCTCGGCAAATGTCGCGGTCAGGATGGTCAGCGTGGCCGGCGCCAGGATGGCTGCACCCAGTCCCTGCAGGGCGCGTGCCGCGATGAGCCAGGTCTGGTTCTGGGCGAGCCCACCGATCAGGCTGGTCACGGTGAAGAGCCCCAGCCCGGCCAGAAACAGTCGGCGACGACCAAAGAGATCGGCTGCTCTTCCTCCGAGCAACAGGAACCCGGCAAACGTCAACGTGTAGGCGTTCACCACCCACTGCAACTCCGCTGCGCTGAAACCGAGATCGTGCTGGATGGACGGGAGCGCCACATTCACGATCGAGATGTCGAGCACGACCATGAACTGCCCGATGCACACGAGCAGCAGCAGGAGCCAATCAGGGACCGAGCGGTCGGCCTCAGCGGAGTGGGATGGCTGGGGGACGACGGGGGCAGTCGTGGCCATACTCCTGCAGCCAACGAGGATGGTCCCGCGGTTATTCCCTAGGGGTGATTCCTCTGTTCTTCCGCCGCGTTGTTCGGAAAGAGTTCAGGAACAGTGGCGCGAGTGAGCCGCTCTCGAAGAGCCGGAGGGACCGAAACGCTACGAGGAAGGTCGCCCGCGCGGCACGTCACGGAAGGCGACGTTGCGGTCGAGGGCCGGCTCCCTCGGCATGCCGAGCACCCGCTCACTGATCACGTTGCGCGCCATCTCGGTCGTTCCGCCGCCGATGGTCGGCACTTGACGCATGAGGAACTCCTCGCCGGCGAAGGCCAGCTCACCGTCTCCGTCGGTCCACGCAGCACCGGTGGACCCGGCGATCTCGAAACCGATGGTGCGCATCCGGGTGCCCATGAGCCCCCAGAACAGACGTCCGATCGCAGCCGCCTGATCAGGCATTGCGCCGGTCGCGACGCCGTCGGCGATCCGTTGACGGAGCGCGTGACCGACCAGGTCGAGCATCTGGGCTTCGCCGACCAGTTCGCGCACTGCCGGGTCGGAGAGTGTGCCCGCCTCGAGGGCCATCCGGGCGGCGAACGAGGCACCTTCGCCGTCGTGCTGGCTGCCCGCGGGGACGGTGACCAGTGGCGAGTTCAGGAGCATGCGCTCGTGGAACATCCAGCGAGTGCCGACCGTCCACCCGTCGTCCACCTCTCCGATCCGATCGCTGTCGGGAACCCGCACGTCGGTCATGAACTCCTGACAGAACTCCTTGGAGCCGTTGAGCATCTCGATGCGGTGGACCTCGAGGCCTTCCTGGCGGATCGGAAGCATGAACACGGTCAGACCGCGATGTTTGGGAACGTCCCAGTTGGTCCGAGCAAGGCAGAGGCCCCAGTCGGACCACCAGGCACCGGTCGTCCAGATCTTCGAGCCGTTGAGGATCCACTCCTCACCATCTCGCACGGCTGAGGTCAGGGCGCCCGCCACGTCGGATCCGCCACTCGGTTCGGAGAGGAACTGCATCCAGATCTCCTCGCCCTTGAGGATCGCCGGAATGTGTCTGAGTTTCTGCTCCTCCGTGCCGAAGTCGAGGAGCACCGCGGCGCACGGCGAGAGGGTCGGCGCTTGGATCCGTGCCGGGTACTCGTAGCCGGCGAGTTCCTCACTGAGCACGCGCTGGTAGGCCGGTGAGAGTCCCTGCCCCCCGTACTCGCGAGGGAAGCAGATGCCGGCCAAGCCGGCATCGAAGAGCATGCGCTGCACCTCGCGGTCACGGGCGACCGCTTGGAGCTCCTCCTCATCGGTCCGGTCGTTACGCAGCGGACCCATCGGCGCGCTCGACGCCGGTTTGAGGTTGGAGCGGACGAAAGCACGCGCCCGTTGACGGAAGGCTTCGAGGTCCTCGTGCGTTGCCGGGCTGTCACTCATGCCGCGACCGCCTGTCCCTGGGCGAGCACGGCGAGTCGCTGGCGATGCTCACTCGGCGTTCCGTAGAGAGCACGGTCGAGCGTGTGACGACGCAGGAAGAGGTGGATGTCGTGGTCGAAGGTCAAGCCGATGCCGCCGTGGATCTGGATGCAGTCCTGCAGCAGCTCCGATCCGAACTGCCCGACGTAGGCGCTTGCCGCGCTGATCAGTTCGGCCGAGCGCGGCGAGCCGGTCGCGACCGCCTCGACCGCCGCGTCCGCGATCCCACGGCTTGCCTCGAGCCAGGTCTTCATATCGGCGAACCGGTGCTTGAGCGCCTGGTAGGAGGCGAGCGGTCGCCCGAAGGAGTAGCGGTCGAATGCCCAGCTCACCGTGGTGTCAAAGGCGGTCTGCATTGCCCCGACTGCTTCGGTGACCGTGAGGGCGACGATGCGCTCGACTTGGGTGCGCACCTGCTGGTCGGCTGTCCCGATCTCACCGACGACAGCCGAGGCAGGGAGGCGCACCTGCTCGAAGGAGACCACCGAGAACCGTCGGGTCAGGTCGATCGTCTTCATCGGGGTCACGGTCAGCCCGGGGGTGCCGGCGGGAACGAGTACCTGGGTCAAGGAGGAACCGGAGCGACCGGTGACCAACAGGTGATCGGCCCGGCCCGCCGATTCGACCGGTCGTTTCACTCCGTCGAGCACCACCTCGGCGCCGTCCGCCCGGATGGCCAGCTGCACCTCATCGAACGCTGAGGGCTCCGGTTCGCTCAGGCACCACGATGCGATCGACTCACCGGAGAGGATGCCGCCGATGACCTCGTGGAACTCGCTTCCCTCGGTTTCGCTCAGCGTCGCCGCAACGACGTTGGAGACGGCCAGCGGGCCCGGCGCCGCGTGCCGGCCGAACTCCCATGCGATGAGGGAGAGGTCGACCAGTCCCTGGCCGCTGATCGAGCCACCCCCGCGTTCTTCGCCGACCAGCAGCGAGGTCCATCCGAGCTCGGCGCCGCGTCGCCAGTAATCGGCGTCGAATCCCAGCGGATCGTCGCGCAGCCGGCGGAGCTGTTCGACGGGAGCTTCCTCCGTCAGAAAGTTGGCGGTCGTCTCCTGCAGGAGCAGTTGGTCTTGATCGGGTACGCGCAGCATGGCGTGCTCACACTACCTGCGCCATCTTGCCCACCGACTTTCGTGCACGCAGACCGTCACTACCCGACGGGGGTGAATTCGAGGTAGAGCCGGTCGAACCCGCGGAGCATCCAGGTAGGCGTGTACTCCCAGTGCCGGTCGCCCTTCGGTCCGTGGTGGGACTCGGAGATGCGGATGTCCTCCAGCCGGTCGAACAGGCGCTGCAGGGACACGTTGGCCTCCGCTCGTGCCAAGGGAGCACCGGCGCAGGTGTGGATGCCGTGCCCGAACGCGATGTGCTGGCGGCCGTTGGGCCGGTCGAGACGCAGTTCGTCGGGGTCTTCGAACTCGCGGGGGTCGCGGTTCGCGCCGGACGGCAGCACCATGACCGTGGTGGCCGCCGGGATGTCGGTTCCGTTGACCGAGGTCGCGGTGCGTGACAGACGGAAGGTGCCGTTGATCGGGGGCTCGAGACGGAGCACCTCCTCGAGGAAGGCCGGGATCAGATTCCGGTCGGCTCGGAGTTGGTCTTGGAGGTCGGGCCGTTCGCCGAGGGTCTTGAGCGCAGTGCCGAGGAGCCGCGCGGTGGTCTCCTGACCAGCCGCGAACAGGTTGGAGGCGATCTTCATCACGTCCTCGACCGGTGGCAGCGAGCCGTCGGGGAAGGTGGCCGTCGCGAGCCCGGTCATCACGTCGTCACGCGGCTCGCGCCGACGGTCCTCGATGTAGCCGGTGAACTTCCCGTAGAGGTACTCGAGCGGACTGTGGGTCATCTCCACGTGTGAGTGATGGGTGAGCTCCTCGAGGAACTCGGGATGGTCCTCCTCGGGAACGCCGAGCAGGTCGGCGATCACCAACATGGTGTAGGGCGCGGCGTACTCGCCGATGAACTCGCATTCGCCGCGGGCGTGGAACGTGTCGATCTGGTTGTCGGCCAGCCGGCGGAGGGACGCCTCGTTCTCCTTCAGGCTCTTCGGGGTGATCAATCGCATCAAGAGGCCGCGCTGCTCGGTGTGCTTGGGCGGGTCGAACGCGGGGATCTGATCGCCGAAGGGAAGGTCGTACCGGTAGGTCTCGATGATGTCGGTGATGTCGTCACCCTCGAGTGGGACCGGGAACTTGGCAAAGGGGCCGATCGCCGACACGCAGTTCGAGAAGGTGGCCTGATCGTGGTAGACGGCCACTGCTTCGTCGTAGCCGGTGACCATGTAGACACCCTGGAACGGCTCCTTCGCCACCGGGCAACGTTCGCGGAGGTGGGCGAGATAGGGGTAGGGATTGTCGATGACATCCTCGTTGCGGAAGAAGTTGATGGAATCGAACTGGTCGCTCAACGTGGCTCCAATGTGGTGAAGGGCGATTGCCGGGGTATGTTCAGGCGATGAGTCAAGAGCTGGCGGGAAAAGTTGCGATCGTGACCGGCGGTTCGAGCGGCATCGGCCGCGCCACAGCAGAACTGTTCACCGAACACGGCGCGCGGGTGGTGGTCGCCGACGTCAACGCCGAAGCCGGTGAGGCGGTGGTCGCCGGGCTCGGAGCGTCTGCGGCGTTCAAGCAGACCGACGTGTCCGACCCCGATCAGGTCCAAGCGCTGGTCGACTTCGCGGTGGAGACCTTCGGCGGGCTCCACGTCATGTTCAACAACGCGGGTATCTCGAGCTCGTTCCGTCGGTTTCTGCGCGACGACCTCCGCGACTTCGATCGGGTGATGGGGGTGAACCTGTTCGGCGTGATCGCCGGCACCCAGCGTGCAGGGCGACACATGGCCCAACACGGCGGGGGCTCGATCATCAACACCTCTTCGATCGGTGGCATCACCGGTGGCGGTCCGCCGATCGCCTACCGCACCTCGAAGGCGGCAGTCGTCCAGTTCAGCCGCCTGGTTGCCATCGATCTTGCCGAGTACGGGATTCGGGTCAACGCCATCGCTCCCGGGCACATCCCGACCGGGATCACCAGCTACGACCTGGGTCCGACCATCGAGCTCGACCAACCGCTGCAGCGTCAGGGGACGCCCCGCGACGTGGCCGAGGCGGTGCTCTTCCTCGCGAGCGATCGGTCGGCGCAGATCACCGGCATCGTGGTGCCGGTCGACGGGGGGACGATCGCCGGACGCCCGGTGCCCAAGCACCTGCCCGGCGCTGCCGCCCCACGTTGATCCTCGGTCGGTCACGCCGGCCGCTTGCCGTCGCGCAACGCCTGCACGACCAGACCGATGACCCAGGTGATGCTCTTGGTCGCATAGGTATGGTCGATTCCCCAGTCGACGACCCGTTCGTAGGAGGCCACGCTCCACAGGACGTCGAAGATCGCCGCCACTTCTGCGCGGTCGTTTCCTGACCATCCCTCGGTCATCTCTTCGACGGCGCCGAGCAGCGCCTCGCGCTGGCGGTCCTTTGCATCGAGGAGGGTCGGATCGAGCGGTGGGCGCTGTTCTCTCGGGTACAGCGACACGTGATCGAAGACCTGTGCTGCGACCGTTGCGATGTCGTCGATCTGCATGCCGACCAGATCGATGCCCGCCCGCTGTTCGTTGCGGTGCATCACCGCGTCGCGCAGACCACGCTCGCTGCCGAAGTAGCGGTAAACGGTGCGCTCGTTGACCCCGGCCCGTTCGGCGACCGCTCGCACGGTCAACTTCTTGAAGTCGCGCACCGCCGCGCGTTGGAGGAGTTCGGAGCCGGCCACGAGGATCCGCTCCCGGGTTTCGGCGGCCCGCTCGCGCCGGAGGGTCCCGTCGTAGGGGCGGCCGGTTCGTGCGGTCTTTGCCCGCTCGGGTCTGGTGGCGGTGCCCTCCACCGTCATGCGTTTCCTCCCCTTGCTTTCATGTCGTACTGTGACACTAAGCTGTCGGACGGTCAAACGCGGGCCAGGTCAAGAGACCGCCGGGATCGCCGAGACCACCCGGCAACTGCCGGAGCAAACTGCCCACCGGGGACGGCCCAGGGGATGGGGGACGATGAAGACGCGTGCAGCGGTGTTGTGGGGTCGGGAGCAGGATTGGAAGATCGAGGAGATCGACCTCGATCCACCGGGTCGGCACGAGGTGCTGGTCCAGTGGAAGGCCGCAGGTTTGTGCCACTCAGACGAACACCTCCAGTCGGCGGAGATGGGTTCGGAGGCCGGGACCGGCCAGCCTCCGCGGGAGGGGCTCTTTCCGATGGTGGGTGGTCACGAAGGGGGAGGAGTCGTCGTCGAGGTCGGTCCGGACGTGGACGCCCTCCGCGTGGGCGATCACGTCGCGGCCAGCTTCTTCCCCATCTGTGGTCGCTGCAGGATGTGCATCACCGGCCACTCCAATCTCTGTGACCTCGGTGCAAAGACCTTCGAGCGCGGCCAGATCTCCGACGGGACCGTCCGCTACCACCTCGACGGCAAGCCGATCAACGTCATGTCCAAGCTCGGGACCTTCGCCGAGTACGGAGTCAGCCACGAGGCGTCGTTGGTGGCGGTCGACCCCGACCTCCCGATGCAGGCGGTGGCGCTCGTCTCGTGCGGAGTGGCGACCGGATGGGGGTCTGCCGTCTATCGGGCGGAGGTCCAGCCCGGCGACACCGTCGTGGTGGTCGGCGTCGGCGGGGTGGGGATGAACGCGGTGCAAGGGGCGCGGATGGTCGGGGCGCGCAACGTTGTGGCGGTGGACCTCGTTGAGTTCAGACGTAAAGCTGCCCTCGACTTCGGGGCCACCCACTGCGCCGCCTCGATGGACGAAGCGATGCCCCTGGTCACCGAGCTCACCCGTGGGCAGATGGCCGACGCGGTGATCATGGTGCCGGGTGTCATGTACGGCGATCTGATGGCCGGCGGTCTGGCCCTCACCGGCAAGAACGGGACCTGCGTGGTGACCGGTGTCGCGCCGCAGGTGCAACTCGAGGCGAGTGTCAACCTCTTCGATCTCGCCATGATGCAGAAAGAGATCAAGGGTGTGATCTTCGGGGCGGCCAACCCCCGTTTCGACATCCCGAACCTGCTCGCCCTCTACCGGTCGGGCCAGCTGAAGTTGGACGAGCTGATCACCAACACCTACCCGCTCGATCAGATCAATCAGGGATACCGGGACATGCTCGACGGCGTGAACATCCGCGGTGTCATCAGCTTCGAGTGACCGAGTCGTTCCTAATAGAAATGGTCTCCTCAACAGAATCGGTGTTCTCCATGGAAGGGAGCCAGGCATGGCTGTGAACCTCGACATCGACCCGCTCGACCTGGTCGACCCGGTCCGGTTCGCTCGCAACGGGTACCCGCACGACGTCTGGGCCCGGCTCCGGGCCGAAGCTCCGGTGGCCTACATCGAGGCTCCGGGTCACCCGCCCTTCTGGGCGATCACCAAACACGCCGACATCATGCAGGTGGCCACCCAACCGGAGCTCTTCTCCAGCTCGAAGGGGATCACCCTGGACATGGACTTGAGCGGGCTCGACGTCGTGCCCGAGATGATCGTCTATCTCGATCCGCCCCGGCACGGTCCGATGCGGAAGGTCGCGAACAAGCGGTTCGTGAAGAGCGCGGTCCGCGACCGCGCCGCCGAGATCGAACGGATCGCCACCGAGATCGTCGATCAGGCCTCCACCGGCGGTGAGATCGGCACCTGCGACTTCGTCGACACCTTCGCCGCGCCGTTTCCCATGGCAGTCATCTCGTGGGTGCTCGGCGTTCCGAGGTCCGACTGGAAGCTGCACTTCGACTGGACCAACGAGATCATCGGCAAGGACGACCCCGAGTACCGGCGTCCCGGGGAGACCCCCGACCAGACCTCCACCCGGGCCCGCGGCGAGTTGCACCGCTATCTGAAGCAGATGCTCGAGCTCCGCCGCGAGAACCCGCAGGACGACATGGTCACCGAGCTGCTGCACAGCGAGATCGACGGCGTTCCGCTGACCAAGAACCAACTGCTCTCCTACTTCGAACTGCTGGTCGAAGCCGGCAACCAGACCACCCGAGACGCGATCGCCGGTGGCATGCAGGCGTTCTGCGAGTACCCCGACCAGTGGGAGACGTTGAAGGAGCAACCGGAACTGCTGCCGGGTGCGGTCGAGGAGATCCTGCGCTGGGTCACCCCGATCAGCCACTTCGTGCGCACGGCAACCGCCGACTGTGAGCTGCACGGCCAGACCATCCATGCCGGCGACAAGCTGGCGCTCTACTGGGCATCGGCCAACCGCGACGAAGAGACCTTCGAGGATCCCTTCGAGTTCCGGGTCGACCGAAAGCCGACCCCCACACTGGTGTTCGGTTTCGGCCCCCATCTCTGCATGGGCGCCCACGTCGCACGCGCCGAGATGCAGTCGATGTTCGGACTGCTGATCGCTCGTATGGAGTGGTTCGAGCAGGCGGGACCGGTCGAGCGCCTCAACTCCACGGTCAACGGCGCGGTCAAGCACCTCCCGATCCGCTACCGACTCACCTGAGGAGCGCTATGCCCGATCGCACCTTCGACACCGCGAGCATCTACTCGTGCGACGACCACCTCGATCTGCACGCGGTCCCACCCGACCTGTGGCAGACCCGGATCCCCAAGGGATTGTCCGAGCGAGCGCCGCGGGTCGAGACCCGGGACGGTCAACCGACGTGGATCTGCAACGATCGAGTGCTCGGTCGGAGCGGCCGGCCGAAGGGCGCGAGCCTCCTGAAAGATCTGAGTGCGGTCAGTCGGGCCGGCCTCGACGACGACGGCTTCCGGGTCGGCAATCCGGCGCTGCGGCTCTCGGACATGGACCTCGACGGCGTGTGGGCCTCGGTCATCTACGGGCCGGTGCCCCTCACGCTTTCGATCCCCGAACCCGACCTTCAGGAAGCCTGCTATTCCGCGTGGAACGACTGGGCCATCGAGGAGTTCAACGCGGCGGCGCCCGACCGGCTGTGCGTGCTCGCGATCCTCCCGAGTCACTCCCCGGAGGCTGCAGCGGCCGAGCTCGAACGATCGGCTCAGATCGGCCACCGCGGGGCCATCGTCAACGTCTTCGACTTCGATCCGGGGGATCCGGCCTGGGATCGGCTGTGGGCGGCCGCCGAGAGCACCGGCCTCCCGATCAGCTTCCACGTGAAGGGTGGGATCTCCCCGAACCTGACCTACGAGGTCGGCAAGTGGAAGTCGGCGGCCTTCGCCACCCTGCTCCCGCTCCAGCTCGACGAACCGCTGGCGACGATGGTCTTCTCGGGGGCGCTCGAGCGGCACCCGGGGATGACGCTCGTTCTCGCGGAGGCGGGAGTGGGTTGGCTTCCCTACTTCCTCGACCGGATGGATCTCGAGTGGACGATGCTCCGCGACAAGCTCGACTACGCGCCGGCGATCGCACCGAGCGAGCTGTTCCGACGGCAGGTCATCGCAACCTTCGAGGAGGAGGAGTTGGCGTACGAGTTCATCCCTCGCCTCGGTGCCGACTCGTGCATGTGGGCGTCCGACTTTCCGCACACCGACAGCACTTTCCCCGAGTCGCGGCGTGCCATCGAGGAGACCCTCGGATCCCTGCCGGCCGAGGATCGTCGCAAGATCACCGCGCTCAACTGCGCCCGGCTGTACGGCTTCGAACATGTCGCGTAGCCGGCTGAATCAACACAACCAATCGGAGGAGCGTCGCTATGTCGGCTGATCTGGTGATCCGTGGAGGGACCGTCTTCGACGGGGGAGGTGGCCCCGGGCGGGTGGCGGATGTCGCGATCACCGATGGGGTGGTCGAAGCGATCGGTGAGCACCTCGACGGCCGGGACGAGCTGGACGCGTCGGGATGTGCGGTCGCCCCCGGCTTCATCGACATCCATACCCACTTCGATGCGCAGGTGTTCTGGGACCGCGAGCTCAAGCCGTCCTCGTACCACGGGGTCACGACGGTGGTGGCGGGAAACTGCGGCTTCTCGATCGCGCCGTGTCGTCCCGAGCACCACGACGTGATCGTCCACACCTTGGAGAACGTGGAAGGGATGGATGCCGCCTCCCTCACCGAGGGGATCGCGTGGGAGTTCGAAACGTTCCCCGAGTACCTCGATGCCGTGCAGCGCCGCGGGACCGCACTCAACTTCACCGCGTACATCGGTCACTCCGCGTTGCGCCTCTTCGCGATGGGGGACGCTGCCTATGAGCGCGCCGCCACCCCCGAGGAGATCGATCGCATGTGCGAACTGGTCGCCGAGGGGATCGGCTACGGAGCGGCCGGGTTCTCGACCAGCTTCTCGTATGCCCACCGCGGCGTCGACGGCAAGCCGGTCCCCAGTCGTTTCGCCGAGATGGACGAGGTGGAAGCACTGTTCATGACCGTGGGCCGGTCCGGAAAGGGCGTGGTGCTCACGACGCCGGGCTGGCAGTGCGAGTACGCCGACGTGTTCACCTGGCAACCCAAGGTCGGTCGGCCGTTCAGCTGTCCGCTGTTCGCGCTCGCGAACGGGAAGCACCGTGAGGTGGCCGCGATGCACGAAGAGGCGCTGGCCAACGGAGCCAACGTCTGGCCACAGGTGACCCCTCGACCGCTGACCATGCAGTTCACCCTTGCCGATGCCTACAACCTCAACGTGGGCCCGGTCTTCGGCGAGCTCATGAAGGTTGGCCGCGACGTGCGCAAGTCCGCCTACCGCGATCCCGAATGGCGGAAGTTGGCCTTCGAGAACCTCGAAGGGCTCGAGGCCGGGATGAAGCCGCGGTGGGAGACCTACGAGGTCTCCGAGTCAGACCGTTTCCCCGAGTTGCTCGGTCAGAGGGTGGCCGACATCGCCCGCGATCGGGGCAGCAATCCGCTGGACGTCATGTGCGAGCTCTCGCTCGCCGAGGACCTGAAGACCCGGTTCCGTTCCTACATCGCCAACGACGACACGAACGAGGTGTCCTTCCTCTTGAACGAGGAGCACGTCATCCTCGGTCTCACCGATGCCGGCGCCCACGTCGACCAGCTCTGCGACGCGTCCCAACCCACCGATCTGCTCGGTACCTGGGTCCGGGAGCGCGAAACCATGCCCATCGAGCGCGCGATCCGGAAGTTGACCGGTGAGGCCGCCGACATGTTCGGCTTCGAGCGCAGGGGGTATCTGCGCGAAGGGAACTTCGCGGATGTGACCGTCTTCGACCCGGCGACGGTGGGGACCGGACCGGTGAAGCGCCTGGCTGATCTGCCGGCCGATGGAGAGCGACTGACCTTCGAGGAGCCGACCGGAATGCGTCACGTGCTGGTGAACGGGGTCCCGATCCGGCGGGACGAGGTCCAGCTCGAGCTCGAGGAGCTGCCCGGCACACGGCCGGTGCTCATCTGATCCGGATCTGCCTCGGCAGGATCCGCTCAGCGGATCGTTCGGAAGAAGGCGCGGAGGTCGTCGACGAACAGCTCCGGCTGCTCCATCGCCGGGAAGTGCCCGCCCCTGTCCATCTCCGCCCAGTGCACCACGTTGTACTGGTTCTCCACCCATGACCGCGGCCATCGGAGGACTTCCTTCGGGTACCGGGCCACGCCGGTCGGCAACTCGACGAACGGCAGGTTCCGCTGCGAACGGCTTGCGTGCCGGCTCTCCCAGTAGAGCCGCGCCGCCGACGCACTGGTTTCCGTCGCCCAGTACAACATCACGTTGGTGATGAGCTGATCGCGGGTGAAGCAGCGCTCGGGATCTCCGTCGCAGTCGCTCCAGGCGCGGAACTTCTCGACGATCCAGGCGAGAAGCCCAGCCGGCGAGTCGTTGAGCGCAGCACCGATGGTCTGCGGCTTGGTCCCCTGCTCGCCCGCGTACGCGGACTCCTCTTGCACGAACTGCTTCATCGAGGCCATGTCCCGCTGCTCGTCGTCGGTCATCGGACCCGGAGTTTCGGGTGCGACTCCGAGCGGCATGTTGAGGTGGATGGCTGCACAGTGCTCCGGGTCGAGCGAGCCGATCCTGCTGGTGACCTGCGCCCCCCAGTCGCCGCCCTGGGCGGCGTAGCGGCCGTACCCGAGTCGGTCCATCAGCGTCGTGAACGCGGTGGCGATGCGCAGCTCGTCCCAACCAGGGGTGCGCGGCGGCTCGGAGAAGCCGTAGCCCGGAAGTGACGGAGCGACCACGTGGAAGGCGTCGGAAGCCGCACCCCCGTAGCGCTCGGGGTCGGTCAGGCGGGGGATCACCTCGAGGAACTCGACGACTGATCCGGGCCAGCCGTGGGTGATGAGCAGGGGGAGGGCGTCCGGATGGGCGGAGCGCGGCGTGGATGAAGTGAATCGACTGCCCGTCGATGGTGGTACGGAAGTGGTCGAACCGGTTGAGCGCAGCCTCTTGGGCTCGCCAGTCGTAGGTGTCGCGCCAGTACCTGACCAACTCGCCGAGGTAGTCCACCGGCATGCCGTACTCCCACCCGGTGCCCTCGATCTGATCGGGCAGCCGGGTGCGCACGAGGCGTTCGTGCAGATCCTCGAGGACCGGGTCGTCGACGTGGATCGAGAAGGGCTCGATCTCAGACACGGTCGATCACCTCGCTGCGGTATCGGCCGAGTGACTCCTTCAGGTCGCCACCGAACAGCACCGCGGGAACCACCACCCGGGTAACGCCGATCTCGTGGAGGCGCTTGACCGCGGAGAGGGCCTCGTCTCCCGAGGTCGCCGCACACTGCGAACTCACCTCGATCGCACCGGGGTCCCGTCCGGCCTCCTCGGCGCTCTTCCGCATGACATCGAGCAAGTGGGGGAGCTCGTCGGGGGCGACACCGAAGGGGAAGAACCCGTCGCCGATCCGGCCGGCGCGGGAGGCGGCAGCGTCGCTGTGGCCACCGATGTGCACCGGAATCGTCCCGTTGGGAGGCTGCGGGCGGAGGGCGCAGTTCGAGAAGCTGGCCGTCTTGCCTTCGAAGCTCGCAAGCTTGTCCGACCACAGCGCCCGCATCGCGGCGATCGACTCCTCCATCCGCTGGGCACGGCCGGCGAAAGGCACCCCCAGCGCGTCGAACTCCTCTTCGAGCCAGCCGATGCCCGCCCCGAGGACCATCCGACCACCCGACAGATGGTCGAGCGTGGCGAGCTCCTTTGCCAGGATCAGCGGGTTCCGTTGCGGCACGATGAGGATGCCGGTGCCCAGTCGCAAGGTCGAGGTGGCAGAGGCGACGTAGGCCAGCCAGATCAACGGGTCGGGGAAGACCGACTCCTCCCCGGAGGGGAGCTTGCCCGACGGATCGTAGGGGTACTTCGACTGGTAGCCGGCCGGTACGACGACGTGGTCGACCGTCCAGAGCGACTCGAATCCGGTCGCTTCGGCCGCGGTCGCAAGGCGCACCGCATGCTCGGGTTCGACGAAGGGACCGACGTTGGTGAAGGCCAACCCGAACTGCAATTGCTCCATCTCAGTCGACCTCCCGGATCGGTGTGTTCCGCGCTGCAGCGAGCGTAGGGGACGCGCGACGTCGGTGTTACCCTTTGCCGATGCCGGAGGAGCGGGGAGTCGACCTGAACGACGGCGGCGTGGAGCTCGTCGACCGCGACGCGTGCATGGGCTCGGGTAACTGCGTGTTCTGGGCGCCGACCGTCTTCGATCTCGACGAAGACGGGGTGGCCGTGGTGCGCGGCGAGATCGTGGGCCACGAAGAGGAAGTGCGCACCGCTGCGAAGAACTGCCCGACATCGGCCATCCGGGTCGACCTGTTCTTCCCGACGAGCGCAGCATGACCGCCGCGTACAACCACACCGGCCTGGTCGTCACCGACCTCGAGCGTTCCAAGCGTTTCTACCAAGAGGTCTTCGGGTTCGCCTTCTGGTACGAGATCCAGCCCCCTGATGAGATGACCGCACCGTTGATCTCACTCACCCCGCCGCTCGACACGACGGCGTCCTATCTCACCCTCGACGGTTTCGTGTTGGAGCTCATGCACTATGCAGCACCCGGGGCGACCGCGCCGTTTCGGACACGGACGATGAACGAGCCGGGTCTCACCCACCTCTCGCTGTCGGTCGAGGACGTGAGTGCGACGTCGTCGAGGGTGGTCGAGTTCGGGGGCCAGATCATCGAGGAGAGCGCGATGGGTGGGGCTCTGTTCGTTCGGGACCCCGACGGGCAGCTGCTCGAGCTCCTTCCGCTCGCCTACAAGGACAGGCTTCCTCCCAAGCCGTAGCTCGAGCTGATCGAGCTGTTGCGCTCTGGTGCGGCTGACTACGCTGGCGACGTGGGGCCGCTTGCCCGGGCCCGCCGTCGAATCGTGGGCACTTGGGAGGGACTCGAAATGACCGTGACAAATGAGGCCGTGGCGCCGATCGCGCACGCCGACCGCTTTTACATCGACGGCGGATGGGTCGCCCCTTCGTCCGACGCCACCATCGACGTGATCGACTCGGGCACCGAGGAGACCTACTTCCGGGTCGCCGAAGCGCAGGCGAGCGACATCGACCGGGCAGTGACCGCGGCCCGCCGGGCGTTCGACGAGGGTGCGTGGCCACGGTTGTCCCACGCCGAGCGCGGCGTCTTCCTCTCGCGGATCGCCGAAGGCCTTCGGGACCGGGGGGCGGACATCGGCCAGATCTGGCCACGCGAGTCCGGCGTGCTCCACTCGATGGCCCAGTACGGGGCCATGGGCTGCGCGATGACCTTCGACTACTACGCCGGATTGGCCGAGACCTTCGCCTGGGAGGAGAAGGCGACGCCCATGATGGGCGAGTTCGGATTGATCGTGCACGAACCGGTGGGTGTGGTCGGAGCGATCATCCCGTGGAATGCGCCGATCAGCCTCATCGCCTACAAGGTCGCGCCGGCACTGCTTGCCGGATGCACGGTGGTGCTCAAGAGCTCACCCGAGGCGCCCGGCGCCGCCTACGTGCTGGCGGAGATCGCCGAATCGATTGGCCTCCCGGCCGGTGTGCTCAACGTGGTCACTGCCGGGCGCGAAGTCTCCGAACTTCTGGTTCGCGACCCACGGGTGGACAAGATCACGTTTACCGGATCGACCGCGGCCGGACGGAAGATCGCCTCGATCTGCGGAGAGCGCATCGCTCGCTGCACGCTCGAGTTGGGCGGGAAGTCCGCCGCGCTGATCCTCGATGACATGGACCTGCAGGAGGCCGCCGCCACTCTGGCCAAGGCTGAGTGTGGGCTGACCGGCCAGGTGTGCTCGTCGCTCACCCGGATCGTCGTCTCCCGACCGCGTCACGACGAGTTCGTCGACGCGCTGGCGAGTGCCTTCTCGAGTGTCAAGGTCGGCGATCCCTTCGACGCCTCCTCGCAGATGGGCCCGCTCGTGTCCGGCATCCAGCGGGACCGGGTCGAGGGCTACATCGCCAAGGGCAAGGAGCAGGCGACCCTGGCGACCGGGGGCGGGCGACCGAAGGACCTCGACCGGGGCTACTACGTCGAGCCGACGGTCTTCGCAAATGTCGACAACTCGTCCGTCATCGCGCAGGAGGAGATCTTCGGGCCCGTGCTCTCGGTCATCCCCGCCGATGACGAGAGTCAGCTCGTCTCCATCGCCAACGACACCATCTACGGACTCAACGCCTCGGTGTTCACCAACGACGTCGACCGTGCCCGCCAGATCGCCGGCCAGCTCCGATCCGGAACCGTCGGTCACAACGCGTTTCGCACCGACTTCAGCATCGCCTTCGGTGGGTTCAAGCAGTCCGGCATCGGCCGCGAAGGCGGGATCGAGGGACTGCGTCCGTTCCTCGAGACCAAGACGGTCATCCTCGAAGGCGTGCCGGCGGAGTACCGGTGAGCGAGGCGCCACAGCTCAAGCGCAACCAACTGACCGTCGAGGGCGCAACCGCGATCCTCGCACTTGCCGGCGACAAGGTGAATGCCTTGGACCGTGAGGTGTTGGAGGAGATCACCGCCTTCATCGAGTACTGCGAGACGGATTCGCAGATCACCGCGTTGGTGCTCACCGGAGACGGCAAGTTCTTCTCGGCCGGCCTCAACGTGAGCGAGATCCTCGACAACGACCCGGCCTACGCCAACGTCGTGCTCGACGCACTTACCACCGCGCTGCTGCGACTGCTCCGCTGCCCGCTCCCGACGGTCGCTGCAGTGAACGGTGCGGCGATCGCCGGCGGCTGCCTCCTGCCCTTGGCATGCGATCGGAGGCTCATCGCCGACGACGCGCGCATGGGCGTGACCGAGCTCAAGGTCGGCGTCGCCTTTCCGGTCGCGACGGTCGAACTGTTGCGCCACGTCTGTGGACCGCAGGCCGAGGACCTGATCTTCGGCGCCGGGC
Source organism: uncultured Acidimicrobiaceae bacterium (assembly GCA_963839925.1). GTDB lineage: Bacteria > Actinomycetota > Acidimicrobiia > Acidimicrobiales > RAAP-2 > Bog-756. Next base: position 263,687 of record CAWIWV010000001.1, read on the forward strand.
TGGTCGACGCAGCCGAGGCATGCAGGGTAGGGCTGACCCACGAGCAGCTCCCGCTCGCCGAGTTGCGTCCTGCGGCGGTGGCGGCCGCCGAGCGGTTGGCCTCGCTGGATACCCGTGCGTACGCGCTGGCCAAGCAGTCGACCCGGCGGCGCCTGCTCGAATCTCTCGAGGACGAGCAGGCCAGAGCCATCGACCGGAAGGTGCGAGACCAGTGGCAGGACGACCTGACCAGGCAGAAGCTCGGGCAACTGCTGAAGCCCAAGGACTGAGCCAAAACTGAGGCCCTGACCTGGGGTTGGACCCGGTTGTTGCGGGCCCGTTCCCGCTGGCGGGCAAATGGGATTCTGATAGGATGTGAGTCACATTCTGATCCATGCCCACTCGGACCGGTCGGAGCCGGACCCCGCAGATGGCCCACCGATGGAAGGAGCGTCCCATGCCATCACGAAAGCTCGATTTCCCGGTGTTCGACGCCGACAATCACATGTACGAGACGCCGGACGCCTTCACCAAGTACCTGCCGGCCGAGTACGACGGGCTCATCAAGTACGTGGAGGTCGCCGGTCGGACCAAGATCGCGGTCCGGAACCTGATCAGCGACTACATCCCGAACCCGACGTTCGCACGGGTCGCGGCACCCGGTGCTCAGGAGGAGTACTTCAAGAACGGGAACCCCGAAGGGAAGACCCGCAAGGAGATTCTCGGACGCGCCATCGACGCGTTGCCCGGGTTCTCCGCACCCGAGCCGCGGTTGCAGCTCATGGACGAGCTCGGCATCGATCGGGCGATCATGTGGCCGACGCTGGCCAGCCTTCTCGAAGAGCGGATCCACGACGATCCTCCGGCCGTGCACGCGGTGGTGCACGCCCTCAACGAGTGGATGTACGAGCACTGGACCTTCAACTACGACGACCGGATGTTCCCGTCGCCGGTGGTCCACCTCGGCATCGTCGACCGGGCGATCGAGGAGCTCGACTGGCTGGTCGAGCGTGGCACCAAGATCATCCTGGTCCGACCGGCTCCGGTGTGGGGGTTCATGGGTCCCCGCTCACCGGCCCTTCCGGAGTTCGACCCGTTCTGGAAGCGGGTGGAGGAAGCCAAGCTGCTGGTCGGGATGCACGCTTCCGACAGCGGCTACCAGCGCTACTACAACGAGTGGGAGGGCAACAGCCAGGCGGAGATGACCCCGTTCAAGGGTGAGTCGGGATTCCTCGCGGTCATCGCCCACCAGGGCCGGCCGATCATCGACACGGTGGCCTCACTCATCGGGCACGGGCTCTGCTCGCGCTTTCCGGACATCAAGTTCGTGCCGGTCGAGAACGGGAGCAACTGGGTCCGCCCGATGCTCGCGGATCTGGAGAACGCCTGGACCCACGCCCCCAATGCCTTCGTGGAGAACCCGGTGGAAGTGTTCCGGCGGAGCATCTACGTCCACCCGTTCCACGAGGAGGATCCGAAGGGACTGGTCGACATCCTCGGCGCCGAGCGGGTCCTGTTCGGGTCCGACTATCCGCATCCCGAAGGTATGTCCGATCCGATCACCTTCGTCGACGACCTCCAGGGACTGCCCGAAGAGGATGTGAAGAAGGTCATGGGAGGCAACCTCAACCGTCTGATGGGGTACGCGGCCTGATCTCAGGTCGCAGACGGCCGGCGCCTGGTCTCAGGTCGCAGACAGAAGAGTACGGTTGGTCCCTCGCGCGCTGAGGGTGACGCGAGGGAGGAGCAGGACCCGTGGACCTCAACCCGACGGATGAGCAACAACAGCTGATCGACGGATTCGGCGCGCTCTATGCCAAGGAATCCTCCTCGGAGCGGGTGCGCGCGGCCGAGCCCCTCGGGCACGACCCCGACCTCTGGATGCGTCTCGTCGAAACCGGCGTCATCGAGATGGCCGTCGACGAGGACTCCGGCGGTTGGGGAGCGTCGTTGCTCGACCTTGCGCTGGTCGCTGAGCAGCACGGACGCTTCCTGGGTTCGGCACCACTTCTGGAGGCCCAGGTCGCGGCTCGCCTGCTCGCACGGGTGGACAGTCCGGAAGCTGCGTCGGCCCTCGAGTCGGGGATGTCGGCAGACCACTTGATCACCGTCGCGCTGCATCCCCCGGCGAACGGTCGGCTCTCCATGGTGCCGTCGGGAGCGGTGGCCCACAGCGTGATCTATCTGGACGGGGAACAACTCTGGCTGATCGAGATCGTTGGTGCTCGCACCCCGGTGGACAACCTCGGCTCCCTGCCGGTTGCGGACATCGACACCGGATCGGCCTCGGTGCTGTTGGGTTCGGGTCCGGGGGTCAGCGCGCTGTTCGAGCAGGTGCGCGACGAGTGGCTGGTGTTGATGGCGAACGCAATGGCCGGTCTCGGAAGTCGATCGATCGAGATCGGGGTCGAGTACGTCAAGGAGCGGCACGCGTTCGGTGTGCCGATCGGTTCGTTTCAGGCGATCGCCCACGGCCTCGCGGATGCCGGAACCAGCGTCGACGGTGGCGGGCTCCTGGCGCGGGAGGCTGCCTGGGCAGCGTCGGAGGAGCCTGGTCGATTCGCGGAACTCGCTGCACTCGCGTGCGGGTTCACCACCGAAGCGGCCCGCGACGCGAGTTACAAGAGCCTCCACTTCCACGGCGGCTACGGGTTCATGCTCGAGAACGACATCCAGCTGTATTTCCGTCGAGCGAAGGCCTGGCCCGCGCTCTTCGCCGAACCGGCGATGCTCTATGCACGCGTGGAGCGCCGTCGGTTGTCCGCACTGTCGGAAGGGGTGTGACGATGGACTTCAGACTCGGCGAGCGCAGCGAGCAGTTCCGGCAGGAGGCCCGCGACTTCCTCGATGAGGTCTTCACCGACGAGATGCGCGAGGAGATGCATCGAACCGGTGTCCATCACGACTGGACGTTCCACCGCAGTCTCGCCGAGCGGGGGCTGCTTGCTCCGGGGTGGCCGGTCGAGTTCGGGGGACAGGGTCGCGACCCTCTCGAGATGATGGCGTTCATGGAGGAGTTCCATCGCGCCGGGGCTCCCACCTATGCGGTCGGCACGACCATGATGGTGGCTGGGATCATCCGGCACGTGGGGACCGAGGAGCAGAAGCAGCTGATCCTCCCGCCCGCGCTCGGCGGCGAGATCATCATCGTGCTCGGCTTCACCGAGTCGGAGTGCGGATCCGATGTGGCCGCCTGTCAGACGAGGGCCGTGCAGGACGGTGACGAGTGGGTCATCAACGGGCAGAAGATGTTCACGACCAACGCGCAGGAGGCCGACTACGTCTTCATGCTCACCCGCACCAATCCGGACGTGCCCAAGCACCAAGGACTGACCACCTTTCTCGTGCCGCTCCGTCAGCCTGGCGTCGAGGTCCGACCGGTGCACACCGTGTCCGGCGAGCGCACCAACCTGACCTTCTACTCGGACGTCCGGGTCGATGACTCGCTGCGCATCGGGGCCGTCGACGGAGGCTGGGACGTGATGCGGGTCGGGCTGACCTTGGAGCGCGCCGGCGACCACGGCGGCGAGTCGATCCGAATGTTGAAGGCGATGGAGGAGTGGGTTCGCGACGCGGTGGACGAGGACGGTCAACCGAGGACGCAGGACCGCGACGTCCTCTCGCGACTCGGACGCGCGGCCGCGGAGAACGAAGTCACCACCCTGTTCTGCCGGCGCTCTGCGTGGACCAACGAGACAGGGCGATTGCCAGGCGTCGAGGGCTCGATGGCCAAGCTGTTCGCATCCGAGGCGTTGACCCGCCAGTCGTCCGACTTCCTCGACCTCCTCGGCCGCGACGGACTCCGGAGAACGGGCGACCCCTCTGCTCCCGCGGACGGCGCCGTGGAGTACGACTTCCGGTTCGCGTTGGGGACCACCACCTACGGCGGGACCAGCGAGATCCAGCGCAACATCATCGCCCAACAAGGACTCGGTCTACCCCGGCCGCGGTGAGGTTCCGTTCTCGGGACCTCAGCCCTGGCGGCTCTACCAGACCGCTTGAAGCTCGGCCAAAGAGTCGAGATAGCGGCGCTCGGCTTCGGTGAGATCGACGAACTCGATCCCGATCCTCGACCGGTCGTTCTTTCCGGGAATGCAACTGCGTACTTCACCACAGAGTTGCACGGCGACGATGATTCGATCCCCGCAGGCTCCTCTCGGATCTGATCCGATCAACTCCAGTCCTGCGCCGGCAGAAGAGATGTCGATGACTCGACAGTCGGTCCAGCGCCGGGCCGGGTCGCCTTCGATCAGATACCGGCCCTGCCAGTCCGTGAATTGACGCGGGAGGCGTCGTCGAATCTGTTCCACGTCCGAACCCACCAATCTTGCAATCTCGGTGCAACACCTGATGTCTCGATGAATGTCGTTGCATCTCTGATGAACCAGGTCGTCCGTTCGGAGAAACGAGTGGAGCGATTTCACCCCGCGCTCACCCGCAGTCCTTTCGATCCAAAGAGGGAAGGACTACCCGGTCTTCGTGGTGGTGGGCGCTTTGGTTGTCGCCGTCGTCGAGTGGGGTGTGGTCTTCGGCGTGGGCTTGACCGACAACTTCCACACGCAGGCGGTCTTGATCTGGAAGCTGTAGTTCCCCGACTTGGCATAAGGCTTCTGTCCACCGCCACCCAGTCCGGTCTGGTTGGTCACGACGGTCGGGGATCCCCCATGGTCGGTTGTCGTGAGTACGAAAGTCTTTCCTCCGGGCGACTGACCGCAGATGAACCTCCATGCCGCGGTCCACTTGGCCGGGAGGGTGACGGCGGGGATGGATTTGCTGCCGGTGCCCGACTTGTCGAGGTACACCGCTCGGACGCTCGCCGTGGTCGACGTCGTCGCCGATGGTGACGAGCTGCACGCAGCCAACAAGAATCCGAGCGCGACGGCGGCTGCCGCGGCCGCCTTCGGAGCACGCATCGACCGAAGCACGCCGCCAGAAGCGTTCTGGGTTTCCGAGTCCAGCATCGAGTCCAACATGTGGGTTCCTTTCTGCTTTGCGGGTGAATATGGTCCCAACGAAACCGAGGCGGACCCTACCGTTGGCGGTGGCGGAATGTGGCGATAGAGAGGCGAATAGTGATGCCGAAGTCGCTGGAATGAACCGACGTCTCTGTGTAGGAACTGATGTGCCAAGCAGAGCCTCGGAGAAGCAAAGAACCAGCTTAGAAGTCGGAGAAGAGTGCGCGGTGTCAGCAGGAATAGAACGAAAACTGCCCGCCCGGCATTGAACCGGTCACCCTTCTACTCACCCGCGGTTCACCCCGCATACCGACCGGCGGCATTGTGATCAATCCGACCGCGATGGCTCGCAAATGCGGAGGGCGGCTTTGCTGCTGACGCAATCGACTGCGGCGGCCGGTCGTAGTCTGGCGGGCCATGGATCGACCAGTCGTCGACGAAGAGACCACCGGCGCAGCAGTCGGGCTGCGCACCGACGATCTGCACAAGTCGTTCGGGTCCCAGGTGGTGCTCGCCGGGGTCGACCTCGAGGTGCCGGCAGGATCGTTGACCGCTGTTCTCGGTCCTTCGGGAAGCGGCAAGACCACCTTCTTGCGGGTCGTGGCCGGATTCGAGCGCGCCGATCGCGGCACGATCGCACTCGGGGGTCGAATCGTCGAGGACGACCATCACGCGTTGCCTCCCGAGCAACGGGGGATCGGGTACGTCCCCCAGGAGGGCTCGCTCTTCCCCCACCTGACCGTCGCGGCCAACGTCGCATTCGGGATGGGGCGTGCTGCCAAGAAGAAGCGCGGCGACTCCATCGACGAGCTTCTGGAGATGGTCGGGCTCGGTGGCATGGGTCGTCGCTATCCTCACCAGCTGTCCGGGGGCCAGCAGCAACGGGTTGCTCTGGCTCGGGCACTGGCGATTCGTCCGGCCCTCGTCTTGTTGGACGAGCCGTTCTCGTCGCTCGATGCCGGCCTGCGCGCGAGTGTCCGGTCCGACGTGCAGAACGTGCTGCGGGCCGGCGGAATGACCGCGGTGCTGGTCACCCACGACCAGGATGAGGCGCTGTCGATGGCCGACCAGGTCGCAGTCATCCGGGACGGGGTCATCGGACAGCAGGGGACCCCTCAGGACCTGTACGACCATCCCGTCGACCCGGCCATGGCTCGATTCCTCGGCAACGCGAACCTGGTCCCGGCGGTCGTGCAGGGGGAGCGGGTCGATACCCAGTTCGGCCCCATGTCGATACGGTCCGACGAGCAGGGTCGCACGATTTCGGGTCCGGTGGTCGCCCTGGTGCGACCGGAGCAGCTGCTGGTCTCCGTGGTGCCGAGCGGCGCCGGATGGCGGGCGGTCGTGCGACAGACACAGTTCCACGGGCACGACGCAGTCATCACACTCAGCTCCCTCGACCGGCCCGACGCCGACCCGGTCACCGTGCGTACCGAGGGAGACCTGGTGCTGGCCGACGGCGCCGAGGTCGAGATCACCGTCAACGGATCCGCCGTGGTCTGGTCGGCCGACCCGCACTCGAGCTCAGAAGCAATCAGAAGTAATTCATAAGGCGGGCTTGACAACAGATATTAGGCCAGCCTAATAATCTGGGTATGGATTCAAGAAGGTGTCTTGCGGGACTCGCCGCGGTGGCACTCACCGGGGGATTGCTGGCCGCCTGCTCGAGCTCGCCCTCGAGCTCCAAGGCGACGATCACCCTCTACAACGGTCAACACGTGCAGACCACCGACGCACTGGTGGCAGGTTTCGAGAAGTCGACCGGCATCAACGTCGTCGTCCGCAGTGACGACGAGGACACGCTGGCCAACCAGCTCGCAAGCGCCGGGAGCCAACCCCTCGCCGACGTGATCTACACCGAGAACACGCCGGCGGTCGAGTACCTCGCCGGAAAGGGCCTGCTCTCGAAGGTGGACCCCTCGACCCTCGCCAACACCCCGAGCCGGTACAACTCGGCCCAGGGTTACTGGGTGGGGGTCTCGGCCCGGGTCAGCGTCATGATCTACAACCCGAAACTCATCTCCAAGAGTGAGCTCCCGACGTCGGTCCTCCAGCTGGCGGACCCCCGCTACAAGGGGAAGCTGGCCATCGCGCCGGGGGAGACCGACTTCCAGCCCATCGTGACCTCGGTCAACCACACGTACGGTCAGGCGAAGACGCTCGAGTGGCTGAAGGGGGTCAACGCCAACGCCTCCGGACACAGCTACCCGGACAACGAGACGATCGCCGACGAGGTCAATCGTGGTGCGGTCGCCTTCGGCATGGTCAACCAGTACTACTGGTACCGGATGCGGGCGGAGATCGGGGCCGACAACATGCACTCCCAGATCGCCTACTTCGCCCCCCACGACCCGGGCTATGTCCTCGACATCTCCCCGGCAGCCGTCCTCAAGTCGAGCACCCATCAGGCAGAGGCCCAGAAGTTCCTGGCCTATCTCACCTCGAAGGCCGGCCAGGAGATCATCGCCCACTCGATCAGCTTCGAGTACCCGATCGCCTCGGGGGTGACCACCACCCAACCCGAGACCCCCTTCGACCAACTGCAGCCGAACGCGATCAACGTGACCGAGCTCGGTGACGGGTCGACCGCGATCTCGCTCATGAAGCAGGCAGGCTTGTTGTGAGTCGAGCTGGGCGCCGCCCACCGGGGCCGGCTCCGATCCGGTGACCGAGCTCTCGACAGCCGCGGTCTCGACCGCCGCAGTCGCGCCCCGACCGACCATCCCCAGGACGACCCCCGCACCCATGCCGCGCGGTACGCCGTCCCCGCGTGCTGCTCGGCGCAAGCGTGGTGGTGGCTGCGGTTCTCCTCGCCCCACTCGTGTTCCTCGGCGTCGAGGCGGCAGGCGCCGGCTTGCGGGAGGTCGCCGATCTGATCTTCCGTCCGCTGACCGCGACGCTGCTCTGGAACACCGTGCGGTTGACCGTGGTGGTGACGTTTCTATGCGCGGTCATCGGCACCTTGGCGGCGTGGTGCGTGGAGCGGACCGACCTGCCCGGACGACGGATCTGGGCGGTGCTGCTGGTCGTGCCGTTCGCGATCCCAGACTTCGTGGTGAGTTTCGGCTGGGCGTCGCTCTCGACCTGGGTCCAGGGATTTCGCGGCGCGGTGCTGGTGATGACCCTGGCGGTGTACCCGTTGGTCTACCTCCCGGTCGCCGCGAGCCTCCGGGCGTCCGACGCCGAGCAGGAAGAGGTTGCTCGAAGCCTCGGGATGGGCCCGGTGCGAACCTTCTTCCGGATCACCGTCGGGCAGGCGAAGGGCGCGATCCTCGGCGGGTGCCTGCTCGTCGCATTGGTCATGTTGGCCGAGTACGGCGCGTTCGAGATCCTCGGCTACCCGACCTTCACCACCGAGATCTTCACCGAGTTCTCGATCTCGTTCAACGTGCCGGTCGCAGCGGCACTGGTCGTGGTGCTGGTCCTCCTCGGATTTCTCGTGCTCGGAGGCGAGGCCGCGCTGCGCGGAAAGACCCGGGTCGCTCGGATCGGGCCCCAGGTCCAGCGAGTCTCGAAGCGTCACCGACTTGGCAAGGCGACCATTCCGGTGCTCCTCGCGCTGGGCGCGCTGGTCGGCCTGGCGCTGGGCGTCCCCGTCGCCTCGTGCTTCTACTGGACGTTCGAGGGGGGAGCCCACGCGCTCACCGGCGTGAGCATGGCGAGTGCCGCCTGGCACACCGCGCTGTACAGCGGAGCCGCCGCCGCGCTCGCCACCTTGATGGCTCTCCCGGTCGCCCTCCTCGCCGTGCGGTACCCCGGCGGCGGGGTGCGGGTGCTCGAACGGAGTACCTACCTGGTGTTGGCGATGCCCGGGGTCGTGGTCGCCTTCGCGCTCAGCTACTTCAGCCAGCACTACGCCAACCACTTCCTCTACTTGAGCGCCCCGATGTTGATCCTCGCCTACGCCATCTTGTTCTTCCCGCTCGCCCTGGTCGGGGTCAAGGCGTCGGTCGCGCACGCGCCGTCGGAGCTGGAGGAGGTCGCCCGATCGCTCGGACTCGGGCGCCTCGGCGTGCTGCGTCGGGTGACCCTTCCCTTGATCGGCCCCGGCCTCGCCGCAGCGTTCTGCTTGGTACTGCTTGCGGGGGTGACCGAACTCACCGCCACCCTGCTGCTCGTTCCGAACGGGGTCCAGACGCTGTCGACCCAGTTCTGGGCCTACCAGCAGAACCTCTCCTACGGACAGGCCGCCCCCTTCGCACTGGTCATCATTGGCATCGCAGCGGTCCCGAGCTACATACTGGGCCGGTTCTTCGATCGTCTTCCTGCGAAGGCAACCAGGACCTGATCAGCACCGAGCCCCGGGATGGGCGTGCCCACCGACCCCACCATCACCTCTCTGTTCCACAGCCAGCTGCTCCACCAGGCATCGCTGGTCACGATCCTCGCCCTGGTGCTGCTCGTTGGGTGGAACACCGTGCGGCGGATGCAGCTTCGCAAAAGGGCAGTCGGGTCGGATCCCCAGCAGGCCTCTGCGACCGCCGTCCCCGAACCGCTCGCACGACGGGTCCTCAGGTTCGGCTTCGGCGCGCTCTGGGTGATCGACGGTCTCCTGCAACTGCAGCCCGGGATGCCGCTCGGCTTCCCGGACGGTGTGCTCCAGCCGGGTGCAGCTTCGTCGCCGGGCTGGGTGCAGAGCCTGGTCGACTTCGGGGCCACCACCTGGTCGCGCCATCCCGCCGAAGCCGCGGCCGCCGTCGTGTGGATCCAGCTCGGCGTGGGCCTGTTCCTGTTCGTCGCGCCACGGGGGAGGTGGTCGAGAGGGGCGGGACTGGTGAGCGCCGGATGGGGTCTGGTGGTCTGGGGGTTCGGCGAGTCGTTCGGCGGGCTCTTCGCCCCCGGCCTGTCCATCTTGACCGGGGCGCCCGGCGGCGTGGCGTTCTACGTCGTGGCGGGAGTGCTGCTCGCACTTCCTGAAGAGGCCTGGTCCAGCCCCAAACTCGGTCGGGCGGTCACCGGGTCCCTCGGCGTGTTCTTCTTGGTGATGGCGGGGCTGCAGGCGTGGCCAGGGCGCGGCTCCTGGCAGGGGAAAGTCGCCGGTGCGCCCGGGACGCTGGCAGGACAGGTCCGGCACGCCGCGAGCGCCTCGCAACCCCACGCCCCCTCGTCGATCGTCTCGTCGTTCGCATCCTTCGACGAGGCCCACGGCGCGGCGGTCAACCTGTTCGTGGTGGTCGTGCTGGCGCTCGTCGGACTCGCATTCGTGTCGGGCCGTCGACTCTTCCCCGCGCTGATCACCCTTGGCGTGTTCGCGCTCGCCGACTGGGTGCTCGTCCAGGACCTCGGCGTGTTCGGAGGGGTCGGCACCGATCCGGGGTCGATGGTTCCGATGTTGCTGCTGGCAGCAGCGGGCTACGTGGCGATGGTCAGAGTGCCCGAGCGTGTTTCTGTGGACCAGCCTGTCTCTGTAGACCAGCCTGTCTCTGTAGACCAGCCTGTTGCCGAACCGGCGCACTCCGGGCAGGCCCCGGTCGACCCGGACCAAAGACGATCGTGGTGGGAGCGGGTGGGACCCGGCTACGCGGCAGGGATCGCCGGGTCGTTGCTCGCGGTGGTCTTCCTCGTGGTCGGCACCGCTCCCTTGGTCGCCGCTGCGACCGACACCCGGGCAGACACCGCGCTGGCCGAGACCTTCGACGGGACTCCTGCCGTGCTCGACGGTCCGGCGCCGAACTTCCATCTGGTGGACCAGTACGGACGACCGGTGTCGCTCGCCACCCTGCGCGGCGAGACGGTCGCGATGACCTTCCTCGACCCGGTGTGCACCACCGACTGCCCGATCATCGCCCAAGAGTTCCGGCATGCCAGCCAGATGTTGGGGCCCGACGCAGCCCGGGCCCGCTTCGTGGCGATCGTCGCCAACCCGATCTTCAACTCGCTCGCCGACGTCCGCGCCTTCAACCGGCAAGAGGGTCTCTCGTCACAGTCCAACTGGCTCTTCCTGACCGGGTCGAGGTCTTCGCTCGAATCGCTGTGGAATGCCTACGGTGTTCCCGTCTCGACCGCCCCGGCCGGCGCGATGATCGACCACGCCAACCTCGCCTACGTGATCGATGCGCAGGGGAGGCTCCGCCGAGGGTTGAACGCGGATCCCGGTCCCGCAGAACCGGCGGACCAGTCGTCCTTCTCCGCGCTGTTGGCCGCTCAGATGCAAGAGGTCATGCACTGAGGTCATGCACTGAGGTCATGCACTGAGGTCATGCAATGGGGTCATGCACTGAGGTCATGCCAGAGGTCATGCAATGAGAAAGTGCCGGGCCCGGAGCGGAGGCGGCGGATCCTCGCTCGACAGGCCCGGCATCAGGCGCGATATCGGCACGAGGCGGGTGGAACTTAAGTGGGATCCGACTCTGCAGGTGATTCGATGCGTGAGGGCCACCAATTCCAGCGTCCGAGGAGCTCCACGATCGACGGCACGAGTACCGTTCGCACCACGAAGGTGTCGAGCAGGATCCCGATCGCCAGCCCGAAACCGATGACCCGAATCTGACCGTTGCCCTGACCGGACCCTCCGACCACCGCGAGCACGACGAAGCTGCCGGCGAGGACCAGTCCCGCTGAGGTGACGGTCGGCCCGGTGGCGCCGACCGAGCGAACGACTGCCCGGCGCAACGTGTCCTTCGACGCTTCCTCACGGATCCGGGTCATCACCAGAATGTTGTAGTCCTCCCCGAGCGCCAACAAGAAGACGAACATCAGGAAGGGCAGGAGGAAGACCAGACCGGACTGCCCGCCGATCGTCATGAAAATGATGACCGATACGCCGAGCGACGCGAGGTAGGAGAGCAGCACGGTCAGGATGAGGTAGATGGGCGCGATGAGGCTGCGAAGCACGAGTGCGAGCACGAGTCCGATTGCCACGATGGCGATGGGTACGATCTTGCCGACGTCGTTGTTCGAGATGTGGCTCACGTCGTAGAGCGCGGGAGCCTCGCCTGCGACGCCGTTGTCATCGGCTCCGGCCCGGGTGGCGACCTCGTCGACCAGAGTTCGGATCCGGGGGATCGCGTTGATCGAACTGGTCGACCCTGGCGTCCCTGCACGGAGAGCGGTCTCCCACTGGACGGTGTGGCCGTCGGGACTGATGAAGCGTGCGGTTGTGAGGTAGGTCTCGTACTCGGACTGCGAAATGCCCGACCCGGCCGGAGGAACCAGCGACTTCTTGATGAGCTCTTGCGGTGATCCGTAGGGGTGGACCCGTTGGTACAAGGCCGACAGCTCGGCGGGAGACAACGAAGCGCCGTTGGGGTCGAGGGGCCCGGTCACCGAGGAGAAGACCCCGGCGCCGCGCAGCCCGCTGCTCGCGGTCGCCAGCTGTTCGGGGTCCTTCCACACCGACCGGGGAAAGCGCATGACGACATTGGTCGGGTTGTCACTCGATTGGGGGAAGAACTTGGCGAGCGCTGCATTCCCGAGCGCGGCGCTGCTCCCGCTCGGCGCTGCGACGTCGCCACCGAAACCCGATGGCACGAACTGGAGGGCGAAGATCGCAAGGGTGCCGAGGGCGAGCACTCCGATGACCAGAGTCGCGACCGGCCGGGTGACCAACCGGCCCGCAATCCGGCCCCAGACCCCGTCGTCGTGGTCGCGCGGGAGGGTCTTGGTCGGCCAGAAGACCGCTCTGCCGAGGATCGCCAACAATGCGGGCAACAGGGTCAGACCGGCGAGGAGCATGACTGCGATCCCGAGGGCCAGCGGCAGTCCGAGGTCGTGGTAGAGGCCGAAGCTCGCGGCAAGCAAGGTGAGCAGTGCGACGATCACCGTCGCGGCGGACGCGGTGATCGACTCGCCGACCCGCTGGACCGAGTAGATCACCGCCTCCTTCGGCTCACTCCCGTCGAGCAGCCGTTCGCGCACGCGGAAGACGAGGAACAGGCCGTAGTCGGTTCCGGCTCCGAGTATCAGCACGATGAGAAGGATCTGGGTGAAGAAGGAGACTTTCAACACGCCCGCGCTGCCGAGTGCGCCGATGAACGAGCCGGAGAGGACCAGGACCAGCGCTGCCGGAAGCAAGGTCACCAGGGGAGCCAGCAGCGAACGGAAGATGATGAACAGCAGCACGATGATGAACAGGACCGAGGCGTTCTGGATCTGGTTTCCCTGCTTCGTCGACTGCTCCTGGTTGGCGATGTTGGTCGCGACCGCGCCGGCGAGATGGACCTGGAGGTCGGAAGGGAGGGGAGCCGAGGACAGGGTGGTCAGCAGGTGATCGACCAGGTCCTTCGCGTCGCTCTGGCCGAAGGGCGAGACCGAGGACACCACGAGCAGCTGTGCGGCCCGTCCGTCGGGCGACGCGTTGAGGAACTGGGCAGAGAGCACCGTCGGCACATGCCGAAGGCGAACGAGCAGCGAGGCGAGCGCGCTCTGATCTACGGCTGTGAGGGTCGGGTTCGAGGTGACCGCGACGATCGGGATCTGACTGTGGGTCTGCGGCCCGATCAGCGGCTCTGCGAGGTTCGCGGCCTGGTTGCTCGGCGCGCTGGCCGGAAGGAAGGCCCCGTTGTTGGTGTCGACCTGGCTGTTCAGTGTCGGCAGGGATCGCACCGAGATGATCGTCCCGGCGATCCAGATGATCACCACCAACCATCGGAAACGAACGGACGTCCGACCGATGAATTGGAAGACTCGGCCCATGTCTCTGATTCTGGTGGTTCGGATCGCTCGGCGTCGAACTCGCCGAAGGGGGAACCGGTCGGACCGGACCGGTATCGTGGGCAGATGCCCGCCAAGGAGGTCCGGGTCGTCGAGGCCTGCGGACATCAGGTCAAGATCTCGAGTCCGGACAAGGTCTATTTTCCCGAGTTGGGCGCGACCAAGTTCGACCTCGTCTCTTACTACCTCGAGGTCGGAGAGTCGCTCGTCAACGCGGACGCGGGCCGACCGGCACTGCTCCAGCGGTTCCCCGACGGCGCCACCGGCCCGTCCTTCTTTCAGAAGAGGGTGCCGTCCGGGGTACCCGACTGGCTGCAGACGACGGTGGTCACCACGCCCAACGGCACCACCTCGAACGCCCTCGTCGTCGCGGACATCGCCCATGTGCTCTGGGCGGTCAACATGGGGTGCCTCGGCCTGCATCTGTGGCCGTACCGGGCTGACGATCCCGGCCATGCCGACGAGCTCCGGATCGATCTCGACCCGCAACCGGGGACTTCGTTCGACGACGTCCGGGCTGCGGCCGACCGGGTGCACCAGCTGCTGGACGAGCTCGGCATCGTCGGGTACCCGAAGACGACCGGCAACCGCGGGCTCCACGTCTACGTGCGCCTCGAGCCGCGCTGGACCGCCTTCGAGGTGCGCGCCGGAGCGGTTGCGGTCGCTCGCGAGCTCGAGCGCCGGCACCCCGAGCTGATCACTTCCGCCTGGTGGAAGGAAGAGCGCGGCGAACGCATCTTCGTCGACTTCAACCAGAACGCTCCGCACAAGACGGTCTTCGGGGCATGGTTCGCCCGCCCCCGCACCGGTGGTCAGGTCTCGACCCCCCTCGACTGGGACGAGATCGACACGGTCGAACCCGACGACCTGACCATTCGGACGGTTCCCGAACTGATTCGGCGGCGCGGGGACCCGTGGGCGGACATCGCCGACCATCCCCAGTCTCTCGAACCGCTGCTCGAGATGGCCGCATCCGACCGGGCGAACGGTCTGCACGATGCACCGTGGCCACCCGAGTACCCGAAACAGCCCGACGAGCCGACCCGGGTCGCTCCGAGCAGGGCCAAGCGGACATGAGCTCGCTCGACCCGGTCGCCTCGCTGCGCCGCATCGCCTACCTGCTCGAACGCGACGGCGCCGAGTCGTACAAGGTGCGCGCCTTTCGCCACGCCGCAGCAGCGGTGGCCGAGGTGCCTGCCGACGAGCTGGGCTCGATGACCCTCGCATCGCTCCAGAAGATCCCCGGTGTGGGAAAGACGAGCGCGCAGGTGATCGTGGAGGCCGCCCGGGGGACGGTGCCCACCTATCTCCAGAAGCTCGAGTCGGACGACGCGGCACCGATCAGCGACGACGCGTCGGCGTTGCTCGCGAAGCTCCAGGGTGACTGTCACAGCCACTCCGACTGGTCGGACGGAGGCAGCCCGATCGACGAGATGGCAGTGGCGGCCAAGGCGCTCGGGCACCATTACTGGGCGCTGACCGACCACAGTCCCCGATTGACCGTCGCACACGGGCTCGACGCCGAGCGCCTCCGTCGGCAGCTGGAAGTCGTCGCAGAGCTCAACGCGCAGCTCGCTCCGTTCCGCATCTTGACCGGTATCGAAGTCGACATTCTCGAGGACGGCTCACTCGATCAGGCGGACGACCTGCTGGCGCAGCTCGACGTGGTGGTGGCGAGCGTCCATTCGAAGCTGCGGATGGACGAGCGGGAGATGACTGAACGGATGCTTCGCGGGTTCGCAGTCCTCATACCGACATCCTCGGGCACTGCACCGGGCGGCTCCTCGTCGGGCGCGGCCGTCCCCAGTCGACCTTCGATGCCGAAGCCGTCTTCGGTGCCTGTGCGGAGACCGGCACCGCGGTCGAGATCAACTCGAGGCCCGAGCGTCTCGACCCGCCCGAGGATCTGCTCGCGCTCGCGCTTTCTCTCGGTTGCGTGATGGTGGTCGACACCGACGCCCATGCGCCTGGTCAGCTCGAGTGGCAACGCAACGGGTGTGAGCAAGCGGTCCGGGTGGGTGTGCCGGTCGATCGGATCATGAACACCAAACCGATGGAGGAGTTCCTCGCCTGGACGGCGAGCCACGCGGCATAGCAGCGGGTTGCGTCTGTGGTGTCGGCTGTCGGCGTCGTTCGTTCCGCCCGGTCGCCGTCCCATGGTTACGATGGCTTGAGTGTCGAGTTCCGTCCAGCCCCCGGTCTCTCCGATGTTGGCGAAGCTGGCCCGTGAGCTGCCCGTTGGTGAGGGTCTGTTCTACGAACCGAAGTGGGACGGGTTCCGATGCATCGTCTTTCGCGACGGCGACAGCGTCGTGCTGGGCAGCCGGAACGAGAAGCCATTGACCCGCTACTTCCCCGAGCTCGTGGAGTCGCTCAAGGCCAACCTGCCGGGGTCCTGCGTCGTCGACGGCGAGATCGTGATCGCCGGTCCGGGCGGGCTCGACTTCGACGCACTCTCCCAACGGATCCACCCTGCGGCTTCGCGGGTCGAGCTCCTCGCCCGCGAGACGCCGTCATCGTTCGTGGCCTTCGACCTGTTGGCCCTCGGCGACTCCGACCTCCAGTCGGATCCCTACGCTTCCCGTCGCAAGGCACTCGAGAAGGCGCTCGCAAAGGCCCGACCTCCGATCCACCTGACGCCGGTCACCAGCAGCGCCGACCTGGCCCTCGAGTGGTTCTCACGTTTCGAGGGCGCCGGACTGGACGGCGTGATCGTGAAGGACGGGGAGCAGCCCTACCAGCCGGGCAAGCGGGTCATGTTGAAGGTGAAGCACGTTCGGAGTGCGGACTGCGTCGTCGCCGGATTCCGTTGGCACAAGGACGGGGACGGTGTCGGCTCGTTGCTCCTCGGGTTGTTCGATCACTCGGGTGGGCTCCAGCACGTCGGCGTGGCATCGGGATTCAGTGTTGCCCGGCGCAAAGAGTTCACGGAAGTGCTCGAGCCCTACCGGAAGGACGGGGCAACCGATCATCCGTGGATCGGCGAGGGCGACGTGGAGGGGCGTATCCCCGGCGGTCAGAGCCGATGGAGCGCCGGCAAGGACCTGAGTTGGGAAGTCCTGCGTCCGGAACTGGTCGCCGAGGTCTCCTACGACCACCTCCAAGGTGACCGCTTCCGCCATGCGACGTCCTTCCTTCGCTGGCGGCCCGATCGCGAGCCGGCCTCGTGCACCTACGCGCAGCTCGATTCCCCGGTGCCCGCCGAGCTCGAAGAAGTCTTCGGCACCAAGGGTGACTCGACTCAGCCGATGCCGGTCTCTGTGGCTCGGCGCTCCGCGAGCGCCGCTGCTCGTTGGGCCAGCGCGGGATCGCGAAGGTGGTCGCAGATCGCTTCGAACTCCTGCTTCGGTCCGACCCATCGCAGTGATGCCACCGAGTCGAGCAAGGCCGGGTCGACCCGCAGGGTCGCGAGCTCACGGAACAGCAGGGCCAGCTCGCGTTCGTCGCGAAGTCGCTCCGCCAGCTTTGCTTCGCCGCGCAACCCGGCCCGCACCTCGGGGTCCCACTCGGAGACCCGGTCGGGTACCTCGTCGATCGTTCCGTAGTGGGCGAGCACGACCGAGGCCGATCGCTTCCCCCAACCGGCGAGCCCGGGAAATCCATCCGCGGAGTCGCCGACGAGCGCCAGCCAATCGGGGATGGACCGGGGCGCCACCCCGAACTTGTCCCACACGCCGGCCTCGTCGGTCACCACCTCCTTGCGGCGGTCCAACTGCACGACGCGGTCACCCACCACACATTGGGCCAGGTCCTTGTCGGGAGTGCAGATGAAGACCCGGTCGACCGTCGGATCCGCCGACGACACCGATGCCCCGGTTGCCAAGGCGTCGTCCGCTTCGAGCTCGACCATCGGCCAGATGACCACCCCGAGCGCGTCCAGCCCGGCCTCCAACAACTCGAACTGGGAGCGCAGCTCGACCGGGATGTCCTCGCCGGTCTTGTAGCCGGGCCAGAGCTCGTTG
This sequence comes from uncultured Acidimicrobiaceae bacterium, assembly GCA_963839925.1. GTDB lineage: Bacteria > Actinomycetota > Acidimicrobiia > Acidimicrobiales > RAAP-2 > Bog-756. Next base: position 281,235 of record CAWIWV010000001.1, read on the forward strand.
CGGAAGGACTCGATCACATGATCGGTGGCAACTCCCACATGGGTCGCGCCGTCGCCAAGCATGCCGACGACCGAAAGCAGGACGCCACGGGCCGCCCCGACCTCCTCGCCGTCATCCCCTGCCCGAGGCGGTTGCCCGAAGAAGTGACGAAACAGCTCATAGGTGCCATCCACCAGGTGGACATCCATCGGACCAGCTTGGCAGGTGGCTCAGTCGAGTGCAGCCAGCAGCTCCCGGCAGCGTTTGGCGTCGCCGGCGAGCTTGGCTCGGAATTCGTCCATGCGGGCCAGCTTCGCCGTGAGCTGCTCGGCCAACGACTCGTTGAGCGCGAGCGCTTCGACCAAGGTCTCCTTCTGCTGCGCGCGTGCTTTCTTGGTGGTGGAGCCCTTGGTCGCGCGATAGGCGGTCCGCAGCTCCTCGAGCCTGCTCTGGAAGGACAGGAACTCCCGGATCTCGTCGAGGTTCATGCCGAGCACGTCGCGCAGCTCGATGACCCGGTCCAGCTGTTTGAGGTCGTCCTCGGTGTACCGCCGTTGGCCGCCGCGGGTGTGCACCGAAGGACTCAGCAGTCCGAGCTCCTCGTAGTAGCGCAAGGTCCGCGCCGACACGCCGGCCGCCCGGGCGGCATCGCTGATCGAGATCCCGCGTGCCGGGTCGGCGTGCGAGCCAGTTGGCGATTCGGTCGATTCGGTCGGTTTCGTAGTGGACGTGCGCGTGGTCAGCATGTTCACTCGCCGAGGAGTGGTTCGGTTTCGGCGACCGCCTCGTTTGCCGACACCAGGACGGGTTGCTCGTGTTCCTCGAACATCTCGGGTTGAGACGCATCGTGCTGGTCACCCTGCGGCTCCTCATAGTGGTACTTCCCGCCACGGAGCAGTGAGGCCACGGCTCCGAGTGTACAGACGGCCGCTGCGAAGGAGAATGCTTCGGTCAGCCCGCGGGAGAAGGACGAGGCGATCAGCTTCGGGAAGAAGGACCTGCTCGTCAGGTAGTGCGCGGTCGGGGCAGGGAGGTGGGAGAGCGTGGCCGGGCCGACCAGCGTCTGGATCGGGTTGTAGCCGAGGAACGCGGCGAAGAGGCTTCCCACCGGGGGCAGGTGGGACACCCGAAGCGCGGTTGCCGCCGGTACGCCGCGGACGACAAGGCCGTGGTAGAGCGAGCCGGGCAACGTCGCCGCCAACCCGAGGATCATCAGGGTGAAGAAGATCCCGATGGACAACACCTGCGCCGACGCGTTGAAGGTTCCTGCCATTCCCGCTCCCGCACCGCGCTGGCTGGCCGGCAGGCTGTTCATGATGCCGGTCTGGTTCGGTGCGATGAACATTCCCATGCCGACCGAGTTCAAGAAGATGAGCGCGGCGAACATCGGGTACGAGAAGTCGACCGGGAGAGCCTGAAGGAGAATGAAGGTCAGCGCCACCAGCAAGAGACCGCCGGTGGCGAACGGCCGTGCTCCGTAGCGGTCGGCCAGCACGCCGCTGATCGGTCCGGCGACGAGAAAGCCGACGGTCAACGGGATCATGTAGATGCCCGCCCACAGCGGTGTCGAAGCAAAGCTGTAGCCGTGGAGGGGCAGCCAGATCCCCTGCAGCCAGATGATCAACATGAACATCAGGCCGCCACGGCTGAGGGACGCGAAGAAGCTCGCGATGTTGCCGGCGGTGAACGGTCGGATGCGGAACAAGGTGAGCCGGAACATCGGATGGGGCACCCGGGTCTCGATAACTCCGAAGATGATCAGGATCGCGATGCCGCCGAAGATCTCGGCGAGGACGACCGGGCTGGTCCAGCCCATGGTGTGGTGGCCGTAGGGGAGGAGGCCGTAGGTGATGCCGACCAGGATCAGGATAAGGCCGGCCGCGAAGGTCAGATTGCCCCACCAGTCGATGGAGGCCGGCGTGCGCACACCGCGGTCCTGGAGCTTGATGTACGCCCAGATTGTCCCGAAGATGCCGATCGGAACCGAAAGGAGGAAGACGAGGTGCCACTGCACCGGCGCGAGGAGTCCGCCGAGGAGCAGCCCGATGAACGAACCCGCGATCGCGGCAACGTTGTTGATGCCGAGCCCGAGCCCCCGCTGGTTGGAGGGGAAGGCGTCGGTGATGATCGCGGAGGAGTTGGCGAACAGCATGGCGCCCCCGACCCCTTGCCCGATTCGCATGCCGATGAGCCAGATCGCGGCCGGCGCGCCGGTCATCCAGGTGCTCGCAAGAAGGATCGAAAAGACGGTGAACACCGCGAAGCCGAGGTTGAAGATGCGGACCCGGCCGAACATGTCTCCCACCCGGCCGAGGGTGACCACGAGCACGGCGAGGACGACGCTGAACCCCATCAGCATCCAGAGCATGTAGCCGGTGTTGCCCGGTGCCAGAGGATTGAGCTGGATCCCCCGGAAGATGTCCGGCAACGAGATCAGCACGATGGACTGGTTGACGAAGACCATCAAGGTGCCGAGGGTGACCGTCGCCAGAGCCACCCACTTGTAGGTCTCGGAGCTTGCCGCGATCCCGACCGCGTGTCCGTTCGACCGGTCAGGCAGGGACCGGGGAACTGCGGTGGCCGGAGAACGGGAAGGCATCGACTCCTATCATAACGTTAACGTCATGGTTAAGAATCGCTCCTGGTCGGACCGGTCGGCGATGGGGTCCCTGGGATGGCGACCTGGGAAGAGCGCGATCAGGACAGAGCGCGACCAGGACAGAGCGCGACCAGGACACGGGGGAAGGGGAGCGCTCCCACGCCGGCTCAGATCCTCCGACGTGGGGCGCTGCAACCCAGCGGTCCGCCGACAGTCTGCACAGGGAAGGTATGCATCGGACCGTCTGTCATTCAACATGCCGCCTTTGACCTGAGCGTCAACAGATCCTGAACCCTCGGTGAACTGTTGGTGGCACGGGTGTGACCGGGCACGGGTCGACCGATCGCCCTCCCCACTAACGTCGCCGACGAGGGAGAGGCGAGGGAGGGAGACGGGGGAGAGGGATCGCAATGACCGAGGTCAACGGATGGACGGCGCCGGGTTTCGAGGGGGTGCGCGACGCCTTCGAGACCAACGTCAACGAAGGGTTGGAAGTCGGCGCCGCGTTTGGCGCCTACCACCGGGGAGCGTTGGTGGCCGACCTTTGGGGCGGTATCGCCGACACCACGACGGGTCGTCCGTGGAACGAGGACACCTTGGTGTTGGTGTACTCGACCACCAAAGGTGTCACCGCCATGTGTGCGAACAGACTCGTCCAGCAGGGACGTCTCGATGTCGATGCCCCGGTGTCGACCTACTGGCCCGAGTTCGCCCAGGCCGGGAAGGAACGGGTGACCGTCGCCGACCTCCTGTCGCACCGCGCCGGACTGGCATGGGTCGACCGATCGCTCACCTTCGACAAGATGCTTGCCTGGGACCCGGTCGTCGAAGCACTCGCCGCGCAGGCCCCTTCCTGGGAACCGGGGACGGCCCACGGCTACCACGCCACCACCTACGGCTGGCTGGTCGGGGAGGTGGTGCGGCGGGTCACCGGTCAGAGCATCGGCTCCTACCTGCGCGAAGAGATCGCCGGCCCTCTCGGCGCGGACTTCTTCATCGGGCTGCCCGGTTCCGAGGAACATCGAGTTGCCCGGCTGGTCTCGTTCCTCGATCCTCCGGCGCCGGGAAGCTCCAATGGGTCCAGCTCAGGCAGTGGAGTGGGCGGGGGCGGCGCCGGGTCGAACATGCCGGCGATGAGCGAGGAGATGGCCGGGTACCTGGCTCCCGACGGTCCGCTCTTCAAGGCGTTGGCTGCACCGGGGGGTGCGTTGGCCGATCCGGCGGTGTGGCACGACCCGCGCCTGCGTGCGGCGGAGATCCCCGCGGCGAACGGCATCGGTGACGCCAGATCGCTCGCACGGCTCTATGCGGCATGCGTGGGTGAGGTCCCGGGAGCCTCCGGTGAACCGTTCCGCACACTGACCTCGGAACAACTCGACCGCGCGTTGGTCCAGCAGACCGAAGGTCCTGACCGGGTGCTGCTCGGACTCGACCTGCAGTGGGGCCTCGGCTTCATGCTCAACCGCGGGATGGTCGCGCTCGCCGGACTCGGAGGCCCTCGTTCGTTCGGGCACTTCGGGATGGGTGGGTCCGCCGGCTGGGCGGATCCCGATCTCGAGCTCGGTATGGGTTACGTGATGAACAAGATGGAGATCGGGACCACCGGGGACATCAGAAGTTTCAGGCTGATGGATGCGTGCGTGAAGGCGGTCCAGGCGGCGTAGGTGCCGGCTACTGGGTGACCCGGTCGATCTCTGCGAGCTCGTCCGGGGAGAACCCGAGCTTCTCGATGGTCGCGACGTTCTGCTCGAGCTGCGCAACACTGCTCGCTCCGACCAGGGTCGAGGTGACCCTGCGGTCTCGCACCGTCCAGGCGAGCGCCATCTGGGCGATGGTCTGGCCGCGTCGCTCGGCGATCTCTCCGAGTGCCCTGACCTTCGTCAGTGTCTCCTCGCTCAGCTCGCCGCGGTCGAGGGTGCCCGGCGATCCGGCTCGCGAGTCTGCCGGGATGCCGTCGAGATAGCGGTTGGTGAGCAGCCCTTGGGAGAGCGGGGAGTACACGATGCATCCGACGCCGAGGTCGCCGAGCGTGCGGATGAGCCCGTACTCGGGCCACCGGTTGAGGATCGAGTAGGCGGGCTGGTGGATCAGCAGCGGGGTTCCGAGCTGGGAGAGGATCGTCGCCGCGTGAGCAGTGTGCTCAGGTGGGTAGTTGGAGATCCCGACATAGCGCGCCTTGCCCTGGCGGACCGCGGTGTCGAGCGCCCCCATTGTCTCCTCCAACGGGGTGTCGGGGTCCCACCGATGCGAATAGAAGATGTCGACGTACTCGAGCCCGAGTCGTTCGAGGCTCGCATCGAGGCTGCCGAGGACGTACTTGCGCGATCCGCCGTCGCCGTAGGGACCCGGCCACATGTCGAAGCCGGCCTTGGTCGAGATGACCAGCTCGTCCCGGTACGAGGCCAGGTCACCGTTGAGCACCTTGCCCGCGTTCGACTCGGCTGCTCCGTAGGGAGGTCCGTAGTTGTTGGCGAGATCGAAATGAGTGATCCCGAGGTCGAACGCTCTGGTCAACATCGAGCGGATCTCGTCCTCGGGCCGGGACTCGCCGAAGTTCTGCCAGAGGCCGAGTGAGATGACCGGAAGTTTGAGGCCGCTCCGTCCGCATCGGCGGTACTTCATCTGTTCGTAGCGCTGTTCCGCTGCGGTGTAGGACATGTCGCAGAACCTAGATCAATCGCGAGCCATCGGTTCCTGGCACCGGTCCGGTCCGGCCGTGAGCCGGAACAGCCCAAGCTGTTCCGCTACCGTCACGTCTACGTCTGGTGGAGGAGGGAAGGTTCTCGATGAGGCGACGCGCAAGAGGGACGGGTCTGGCCGTGGTACTGGCCTGCTCGATCCTGAGCAGTTGTTCGCACCAAGCCGCGCCCGCAAGCCACTCGCCGCAACTGATCGCCGATCCTGCGAGCATGGCCGATCCGATCGACGGGACCGGCACCGGTCGGGTCACGCCGGGGTCGGTCGGGGAATTCCCCGGTGCGGACACCCCGTTCGGGATGATCCAGTGGAGTCCTGACACCACACCGAATAGGGCAGCATCCGGTGGTGGCTATTCCTATGCCGATTCGCACATCTCCGGGTTCAGCCTCACCCACCTGAGCGGCACCGGGTGTGCGAGTTACGGCGACATCCCCGTCTTGCCGGTTTCGGGACCGGTGGGCAGCACCCCCGAACACGATGTTGCGTCGTTCTCCCACTCGAACGAGTCCAGCGCCCCCGGGCGGTATGCGGTGCGGCTCGGCCCCGCCGGCATCCGCACCCAGTTGGCGGTGACCACCCGAACCGGCATCTCTCAGTTCACCTTCCCCCGCTCCAGTCAAGCCAATGTGCTGTTCAAGGTGTCAGGCAGTGCGAATCCGGTGACCGATTCGAGTGTGCACACCGTCGGTGACAACCAGATCGAGGGGCAGGCCACCAGCGGACAGTTCTGTGGGACCGGGACCAACTACACCCTCTACTTCGATGCGGTGTTCAACCGGCCCTTCGTCTCCACCGGCACCTGGGACGGATCCGGGGTGACCGCCGGAAGCACGAGCTGCAGCGGCAAGGCCTGCGGCGCCTATCTCACCTTCAACGCCGATTCGAATCAGGTGGTGACGATGAAGGTGGGGATCTCCTTCGTCAGCGATGCCAACGCCGCCGCCAACCTGTCGGCGGAGGACGCCGGGTGGTCTCTGCCGGCCGTCGAGTCGTCCGCGACCAAGCAGTGGAACGCGATCCTCGGGCGCATCCGGATCGGTGGCGGATCGACCGATCAGACCCGGACCTTCTACACCGCCCTCTATCACTCACTGCTCGTTCCCAACGTGGTGAGCGACCTGAACGGCCAGTATGCCGGAAGCGACGGCCAGGTCCACCAATCGAACAGAGCCCAGTACTCCAACTTCTCCGAGTGGGACATCTACCGATCGGAGATCCAGTTGGTGTCGTTGGTCGCGCCCCAACAGGCCGGTGACATGGTGCAGTCGTTGGTGAACGATGCAGAGCTTGGTGGTTGGTTGCCCAAGTGGGCGATCGTCGGTGGTGACGCCTCGCAGATGAACGGCGACTCCGCCGACCCGATCATCGCGTCCGCCTATGCGTTCGGGGTGCGTGACTTCGACACGAGCGCCGCGCTGGCCGCGATGGTCAAAGGCGCCACACAAGACGAGACCGCGCACGGACTCGAGATCGAACGCCAGTATCTCGACCAGTACGTCGCGCAGCACTACGTCGATGCGGGTTCCCTCGACCTGACCTCCATCGACTACTCGATAGGCGGTTCAGTCACCCTCGAGTACGCCATCGACGATTACGCCATCGCGCAGTTCGCCCACGCGTTGGGAGACACCAGCACCTACCAGACCATGATGCAGCGCGCGCACAACTGGGAGTACCTGTTCAATCCCGCGACCGGGTACATCCAGGCCCGAGGAACGAACGGGAGCTTCCCGCCGGGGCCGGCGTTCCAGCGATCGATGTTGGAACCCGGCGGCGAGCTCGGGTTCGAGGAAGGGAACGCGGTCCAGTACACCTGGTCGGTTCCCCAGGACCTGTTTGCGCTGGGAACCCTGATGGGGGGAGACGCGCAAGCTTCGAAGAAGCTCGACGCGTTCTTCGCGGTGCTCAACGCAGGAAGGGACCGGCCCTTCGATTGGGCCGGCAACGAACCGAGCCTCTGGACTCCGTGGGAGTACGACTCGTTCGGCGCACCGTGGAAGGCCCAACAAGTGGTCCGGAAGATCGTGAACGGTCTCTACTCCGACACTCCCGTCGACGAACCTGGCAACAACGACCTGGGAGCGCTCTCCTCGTGGTACGTATGGGCAGCAATCGGGCTCTACCCGGTCACCCCTGGTTCGGCCAACCTCGACCTTGCAAGTCCGCTCTTCCCGAACGTCTCGATCACCCTCGGGAACGGCCACCAGTTGGTCGAGCGAGCGCCCGCGGCGAGCGCGTCGTCTCCCTATGTCCACTCGCTGACCATCACCAAAGCGCTCGCGCCGGTCGGTCTGCCATCCTGCGAGCCATCGCTCAACAGGACCCAATTCGCCACCATTCCGCGGACCTGGGAGCAGCCGTGGGTTCCCGCGTCGATCTTGCGCTCCGGGGGGATCATGACCTTCGACCTTTCCTCGACCCCTGATCCGAAGTGGGGCTCAAATCCGACCGCGAGCCCGCCGTCCGATGGGACCGGCCGGTTGCCGGCCGTCGGGTTCGCCCGTCCCAGCGGAGCGGTCTCACTCCATGTCGGTCAGTCCGCGAGCATCGTGCTCGGCGCGCAACCGGCGGAGCTCCAGGCAACCACCGTGCAGTGGTCGGCCCGCACCAATACTCCGGCGCTCTCGGTGTCGCCGTCGAGCGGATCCCTTGTGTTGAGAGCCGGCGGCGCAACCAATTGCACGGTGGCTCCGGCAGCAACCCAGACGCTCACCGTGCGCGCAACCGCGCCGGGCTCCTACCTCGTTGACGTCGACCTCTCGACGGCTGGCGGGACCACCCTCCCGCCGGTGGTCGAGAGCGTGAACGTGACCCCCTGACGAGGTCGCTCGGTCTGGTCGGTCCGGCCTGGCGTACAGCCCGCCGTGTGAGAGCTCGGCGGCTCAGGCGGCCTTTTCGAGGATGTGCACGCCGCAAGCGGAGCCGAGTCCGATCACGTGGGTCAACCCGACCCGTGCCCCCTCGATCTGGCGGTCTCCGGCCTCACCGCGGAGGTGGGTTGCCACCTCCCACACGTTGGCGATCCCGGTGGCGGCGATCGGGTGACCCTTCGACTCGAGGCCACCGGAGACGTTGACCGGCGTCTTCCCGTCGCGCCAGGTCGCGCCCGAGTTGAAGAAGTCGACTGCACCGCCGACTTCGCACAGCTCGAGATTGTCGTAGTGGACCAACTCTGCGGTCGCGAAGCAGTCGTGGAGCTCGACGAGGTCGAGATCCTCGGGACCGACCCCCGCCTGTTCGTACGCCTGGCGGGCCGCATTGCGGGTCAGGGTGTTGACGTCGGGAAGGATCTGGCAAGCCTCCTCCCACGGGTCGGTCGTGAGGATCGACGCAGAGATCTTCACCGCCCGCCGTTGCTGCTCGAGCGAGAGCGTCTTGAGCTTCGAGCCGCTCACCACCACCGCGGCCGCCGCGCCGTCGCAGTTGGCCGAGCACATCGGGCGGGTGTTCGGGTAGGCGATCATGATGTCGCCCATGATCTCCTCGAGGGTCATCTTCTTCTGATACGCCGCAAGGGGATTGAGCGTCGAGTGGGCGTGGTTCTTCTCGCTGATCTTGGCGAAGAGCTCGAAGCTGGTCCCTCCGTAGCGGTGGCCGTACTCCATCCCGATCTGAGCAAAGACGCCCGGCATGATCTCGGTGCCGATCCGACCGTCGACGGCCGCCACCGCCCCGTACCGGCCCGACGGGGTGAAGGTATTCGAGTCGTCCTTGCGAGTGCCACCAGCGAGCAACCCTGCCCCCGACAGCTTCTCGACCCCGAAGGCGAGCCCCATGTCCGCCTCGCCTGCTTTGACCGCCAGGCAGGCGACCCGCAGCGCTGTCGCGCCGGTGGCACAGGCGTTGGCCACGTTGAAGACGGGGATGCCGGTCTGTCCGAGCTGCTTCTGCAGCTGCTGTCCCATGCCGGCGTTGGCCTGCATCAGGTTTCCGGCACCGATCACCCCCATGTCCTTCATCTCGACGCCGCCGTCCGCCAGCGCGCCGCGCACGGCTTCGGATGCCAGGTCCACCTGGTCGAGTTCCGGGTGCTTGCCGAACTTGGTCATGTGGATGCCGAGGATCCAAAGATCGTCAGATGCCATGGTGGTCAACCTCCTATGGGTTCGAACCCGAACCCGATCGCTTCGGTGCCGGCCTCGTCGGTGCCGACGGACTGGGTGGCGAGCCGGACCTTCATCCCGGTCTTCACGTGCTCCGGATCCGGCTCGACGTTGATCAGGTTCGCCCGCACGCTGGTCCCCTCGCAGTCCACCAGGGCGGCCACATACGGGACAGGGATCCCGGGTGCGGCGAAGGACACGATGGTGAAGGTCCGTACCTCGCCGGTGGTCGAGATGTCGACCTTGCGAAACTCGTCTTTTCCGCAGCTCGCGCACGCGTTTCGGCGATCGAAGAACCGAGCGCCGCACGCCGTGCACTCATTCGCCACGAGGTGAGGGTCGTCACCCAGGACCAGGTAGTCGACCAGTGGGATCTGCGCGTCCATTATCTCGTTTCCGTTGTCATCTCGGTGGGCTGTCTCGTGTCTCGTCGAGTCCGGTCGCCCCGTCGGCAAACCGCATTCTCCCTGTCACCGTAGTGGCCGGGGGAAATATCAGGCGAGTCCGGGAGGCGGTTCGAGCTGTTCCATGAACTCGAGCCGGATGTTGCCGGGAGCGTCGACGAAGGCGATTCTCCTCTTTCCGAACGCGCCTTCGACGACCTGGGGGCCCCACACCACCTGATGCCCTTCGAGCTCCGCGTCGAGATCGTCGCTGAAGAGAGCAGGGTGCAGGAATCCCTCGTCGGGAAGATCCACTTCGTCCTCGTAGATCGCACGGGTGAACAGGGTGATCATCACCGGTCCGAGGAACACGTCGGCCCGTTCGCCGCCACCCCACTCCATCCGGTCCCTGACCTCGGCGCCCGCCGCCTCGTAGAACTCGCACGCACCGTCGAGGTCGGCCACTTTCACCGCGAGGTTGGCCATTCCGGTCACCGCCACGTCCTGCCTCCTCTTGTTCCTCGTTCGTCGGGCGATTGTCCCATTTTCCCTGGTGAGGATAGCGACGACTTCCGAGTATGGTCGCAGCCGACGGCACGGTCGGACCGGCAGCCGACCGGTCGGGTTCAAGGAGATCCGATGAACATCGTGGTCAGCAACGTGAAAGGCGGGGTCGGAAAGACCACGACGTCGGTGTATCTCGCTGCGTCGGCGGTGGAGCGCGGGTGGGAGCCGGTGATCCTCGTCGATGCCGACCGGCAGGCGTCCTCTGCCGAATGGCTCGAGGAGAGCCCGGTTGCGGGAGTCGAGCTGGTCGAAGCCCCCTCGGAGCGAACGGTGACCCGAGCCCTGAGTGGTGCCGAGGGTCTCGCGGTGGTGGACACTCCTCCCGGCGACGAGCGGATCGTGCGGGCTGCACTCGACCGAGCCGACGCGGTGGTGATCCCGACCCGTGCCGGTGGGGTCGAGTACTCGAGGGTGGCTGCCACCTTGGAGATGATCGGGAAGAAGACTCCCCACGGGGTTGTCATCTGCGCAGCGAGGCTCGGGACCAACGATCTGGACGAAGCGGTGGCGTGGTGGTCCCAGTCGAAAGTCCCCGTCTGGGGGATCATCCCGGAGCGGGTAGGCATCGCCGCGGGACCGGAATCACGGCTCTATCGCGAAGGTCTCGATGCGTATGCCGCGGTGCTCAAGAAGGCGATCCGCAAGGCCGGCAAGTAGAGCCGGTCGGCGGCAAGGAGAGCCGGCTACACGGGGAGCCGGTCAGTCGTCGAGCCCCTCGGGGCCGGCGGGCACGTCGACAGCATGCTGGCGCAACATCTCGATCGGAACGATCTCGAGCGCGGCTTCGTGGGTCGAAGCGAGGACCACATAGGCCGCCGCACCGTCGAGGTGGGCACGCAGCCAGTTGGCCGCCGTCACGCACCAACGGTCTCCGGGTACCAGGCCGGGGAAACGGAACCGCTCCACCGGAGTGGAAAGGTCGTTGCCGATGCTCCGCTGGTGCTCGAGGAACTCGGCGGTCACGACCGCGCAGATGGTGTGGCTTCCCAGATCCTCGGGCCCCGTGTTGCAACAGCCATCCCGATAGAAGCCAGTCAATGGATCGATCCCGCAGGGCTCGAGGTCCCCGCCGAGGACGTTTCGTTCGGCCACCGAACCAGTATCACCCGGCTCCGCGCTCGACATCAGTCGGGTGCCGGGTGCCAGTCGGGAGCCGGGTCAGCCGGCGCGGATGAAGTCGACCACGACCCGGGCCAGCTCCGGACCTCGGTCCTCCTGGAGGAAGTGCCCTCCGCCTTCGATGGTGACGTGCGCGCGGCCCTTGGCCCCGGGTATCCGGGCTTGCAGGATCTTCTCCCCTCCCGCGGTGATCGGGTCGCCGTCGCTGAACGCGGTGAGGAACGGCAGGTCCATCGCCTCGAGGACCTCCCAGGCCTTCCGGTTCGCAGCTGCGGCCGGATCGTCGGGCGAGATCGGGACGAGGGTCGGGAACTGACGAGCACCCTCGGCGTAGGACTGGTCGGGGAACGGGGCGTCGTAGGCGGCGATGACCTCGGGGGCCAGGTCGGTCGTGCAGCCGGCGTTGACGATGAACCCGGTCGGGAACGTCTCGGTGGTCTGGGAGAACTCGAGCCAGCCCAGGAAGGCATCGCCGGGAGGGCGATCGCCGGTCGGAAGGAAGGTGTTGGCGGCCACGACCCGCTCGAAGCGATCGGGGTGCTCGGCCAGCAGGCGCAGCCCGATGAGGCCTCCCCAGTCCTGGCAGACCAGGGTGAGCCGGCTCAGATCGAGGCGGTCGAAGAGGAGCGAGCGCATCCACTCGACGTGGCGCGCGTAGGTGTACTCGGTCCTCGGGGTCGGCTTGTCCGAGCGGCCGAACCCCACCAGGTCGGGGGCGACGACCCGGTAGCCGGCCTCGACGAGAACCGGAACCATGTGCCGGTAGAGATAGCACCACGATGGTTCTCCATGGAGCAGAAGAACGGTCTGGTCGGCGCCGGCCGGGTCTTCGTCGAGATGGTGCACCCGCAAGGTGCCTCCGTCCAGATCCGGGATTTCCTCGTAATGCGGTTGGTACGCAAAGCCTGCAAGACCTTCGAAGCAGTCGTCAGGGGTCCGGAGTTTCTTCATCGGCAGGGTGCCTCCACTTCGTTTTCAACGCTCAGTCTGCCTCGGCATCCTCCTCGTCGGCGAGCGTCAGGCTGTTGCAATCATCCATCTCATCCCCTAGGTTTCGCCGTGGTTGAGCGTTTAGTGGGGGGGAGACCGGGGCAAAACTGCGTCAGCCGAACATGCCATCGGAAGACGAGCGGGCGAGGTTGGTCCGCACAAAGGGAAACCTCGAGGAGAAACGCAGATGAGATCAAAACGAACGCTGTTGGGTCGACTGACAGCGCTGGGGGGTGCGGTAGCGCTCGCAGCCACCAGCTTGGCAGCGTTGGGGGCCCCCGCGACTTCCGCGTCTGCGGCGTCGCTCAATGAGAACTTCGCCGGCTACGTCGCGCTGATCGGCATCTACACCCCGATCTCGCTCGGGATCAACATCACCCAGCCGACGGTCGTCACCCAGGGCTCGACGTACACGATGGCCTTCGGCGGTGGCAGCCAGGTTGTCCCGACCTCTCAGAGCGGGTTCAACATCAACTACCTCAACGGATTGCAGGACATCGTTCCCGTGCCGAACGGCGCCACGTTCAAGACCGGCAGCCTCTCGACGGGCCTGCAGTGGACCTACGTGAATCACGGGACCACCACGCACGGAACCTTCAGTGTGACCTACTGCACGGCCGCCGGTTCGGGCTGCACCGCGACTCCGCACTCCGCGGCGTTCTTGGGATCGACGTCGACTCCCTACATCGAAACCAGCACCGGTGCGGCACACTTCGCCGGCGGTGGAACCCTCACCCTCCCCGGGTGGAACGCACAGTTCACCGCATCGGGCGCGACCGGTACGTCGATCCAGACGACGGTGAGTGAGTTCGACACGTCCACCAACCTCCAGGGTCTGGGCGCGATCGACGTGGTCGCCTACCCGTCCGGGGTCTTCAGCGGCACGCCGGGGTCGCCTCCGCCGTACGTCTTCCAGTCGATGGCGACCACCTCGATCGGTGTTCCGGTTCCCTCGGTGACCTCGGTCCTTCCGAACAGCGGCCCGGTCGCCGGTGGGAGCACGGTGACCATCGTCGGCACCAACCTGAGCAATCCGACCAAGGTCATGTTCGGCAACAAGCCCGCGAAGAGCTTCGCCAGCATCAGCTCCGGTGGGATCACTGCGGTGGCTCCGGCCGGTACGGCGGGCTCGTCGGTCAACGTGCGGGTGACCAACGCCGACGGCACCTCGGCCGTCTCGGCCGGTGATTCGTTCACCTGGACCAACGCACCGATCGTGACCAAGGTCAGCCCGAGCACCGGTTCGCCGTCGGGTGGCACCTCGGTCACCATCTCCGGGCTGCAGCTCGGCGGGGCGACCTCGGTCAAGTTCGGGTCGAAGGCCGCCACGGTCACCGCCAACTCGGCAACCTCGATCACCGCCACCTCGCCAGCGGGCTCCGGTGGGGTCGACGTGACCGTGACCAATGGCCAGGGCACCTCGATCCCCAACGGCCTCGACCGGTTCGGCTACGAAGTCGGCTATTGGCTGGCCGCCTCCGACGGTGGGATCTTCTCCTACAACGTGCCGTTCAACGGATCGGCCGGTGGGACCCCGCTCAACCAGCCGGTGGTCGGGGCAGCCCCGACTCCTGATGCCGGTGGCTACTGGCTCGCCGCCTCCGACGGTGGCGTCTTCTCCTACGGGGACGCCGGCTTCTTCGGATCGGCCGGGGACCTCGTCCTCAACAAGCCGGTGGTCGGGATCGCACCGAGTCCGACCGGAGCGGGCTACTGGTTGGTCGCCTCCGACGGTGGTGTCTTCAACTACGGAGCAGCCGGCTTCTACGGCTCGACCGGAAACATCGCCCTCAACGCACCCATCGTCGGGATCACCCCGACTCCTGATGGGGCCGGTTACTGGTTGGTCGCCTCGGACGGCGGAGTGTTCTCCTTCGGAGACGCCGCCTTCTACGGCTCGATGGGTGGCACCCACCTGAACCAGCCGGTGGTGGGCATCGCCGCCACTCCCGACGGCCACGGTTACTGGTTGGTCGCCGCTGACGGCGGTGTGTTCTCCTTCGGAGATGCCAACTTCTACGGCTCGATGGGCGGTATCCCGCTGAACAAGCCGGTGGTGGGTATTGCCGCCAACCCGGCCGGAGGCGGCTACTGGGAAGTTGCGTCGGACGGAGGGATCTTCAACTTCGGGTCGGCCGGCTTCTTCGGATCGGCCGGGAGCCTGGTCTTGAACCAGCCGGTGGTCGGTATCGCCGGCGCCTGAGCCTGCCGCACCAAAGCGTTTCACTGAAGAACCGGGGGCTTGCGCCCCCGGTTCTTCGTTTTGGCGGCAGTACCATGGGTCCATGAGCAACGCGGCCGGCAACGATCCTTCGGAGCAACCGCTGGTCGGCATGAAGCCTCGGAGTCACGAGGTCACCGACGGCCCCACCCGAGCACCGGCCCGGGCCATGCTCCGGGCGGTCGGCATGACCGATGACGACTGGGACAAGCCGCAGATCGGGGTCGCGTCGTCGTGGAACGAAGTCACCCCGTGCAACCTGCCGCTCGATCGGTTGGCCAAGCGGGCCAAGGACGGGGTCCGGGAAGCCGGCGGGTTCCCCTTGGAGTTCGTGACCATCGCGGTCTCGGACGGGATCTCCATGGGACACGAGGGCATGCGGGCCTCCCTGGTCAGCCGCGAGATCATCGCCGACTCGGTGGAGACGGTCATGCACGCCGAGCGATTCGACGGTCTGGTGACGCTGGCCGGCTGCGACAAGTCCCTTCCGGGGATGCTGATGGCGGCTGCACGGCTCAATCTGCCGAGCGTGTTCCTCTACGGCGGTTCCATCCTGCCCGGCCGGGCGCGGGACCGGGCACTCGACATCACCTCGGTGTTCGAGGCGGTCGGAGCGCACGCGGTCGATGCACTGTCCGACGAAGAGCTCAGCCTCATCGAGCACAACGCCTGCCCGACCGAGGGGTCGTGCGCCGGGATGTTCACCGCCAACACGATGGCGTCGGTGGCAGAAGCACTCGGGATGTCGTTGCCCGGGAGCTCCTCCGCTCCGGCGGTCGACCGCCGGCGTGACGACGCGGCCTATTCCTCAGGACGTGCCGTGGTCGGGTTGCTCGAAGCCGGCATTCGACCGCGCCAGGTGATGACCAAAGAGGCGTTCGAAAATGCGATCGCAGTCACCATGGCGCTCGGTGGTTCGACCAACGCGGTGCTGCACCTGCTGGCGATCGCCAACGAGGCGCGGGTCGACCTCGCCCTCGACGACTTCAACCGGGTGGCCGCACGCGTCCCTCACCTCGCCGACACCAAACCGCACGGCAAGTACCACATGAGCGACCTCGACCGGATCGGAGGCGTGCCCGTCGTCATCCGCGAGCTGCTCGAGGCCGGCCAGTTGCACGGTGACTGCCTCACGGTCACCGGCAAGACGATGGCGGAGAACCTCGAAGCACTGGACCCGCCGGCACCCGACGGTGATGTGGTGCACGACATGCTGCACCCGATCCACGTGCAAGGCGGGATCGCCATCCTCACCGGATCGCTCGCTCCCAACGGCGCGGTGGTCAAGGTGGCAGGTATCGACACGCTCACCTTCGACGGTCAGGCGCGGGTGTTCGACGGGGAGGATCAGGCGATGGAGGCGATCCTCGCCGGTTCGATCGCGCCAAACACCGTGCTGGTCATCCGCTACGAGGGACCCAAGGGTGGACCCGGGATCCGCGAGATGCTCGCGATCACCGGGGCGCTGAAGGGGGTCGGCCGCGGCGCGGACTGCGCCCTGGTCACCGACGGGCGGTTCTCCGGCGGGACCCACGGATTCTGCATCGGGCACGTCGCCCCTGAAGCTGTGGACGGAGGACCGATCGCACTGGTCGCCGACGGAGATCGGATCGTCGTCGACGTGGAGGCCCACACCATCGATCTGATGGTCGACGACGACGAGCTCTCCCGACGGCGGGCCGCCCTCAAGCACCCCGAGCCCCGCTACACCACCGGGGTGTTGGCCAAGTTCGCCCGCCTGGTGACCGGCGCCGAGCGGGGAGCGATCACCGAACCCTGAGCATCGCTGTACAGGGGACTCCAACCGTGCAACAATGTTTGTCGATGCAGACCAACCCGGCAGTTCAAGTGATCACGGTGGTAATCCTCTCGTAGCGCACGCGACGCTCTCTCGCCGTGTGCGCTCTCCGACCTCCCAGACGGGAGGTCGTTTTCATGTCCCGCCACAAGCCCTCAACAAGACCCACCCAAGGGAGCAACGATGCAACTCACAGGAGCACAAGCGCTGATCAAGAGCTTGGAGATGCAGCAGGTGGAGGTCATGTTCGGCCTCCCCGGGGGTGCGATCCTGCCCGTCTACGACCCGATCATCGACTCGTCGATCCGGCACATCCTGGTTCGTCACGAGCAGGGTGCGGGCCACATGGCCGAAGGGTACGCACAGGTCACCGGCCGCCCGGGCGTTGCCATGGTCACCAGCGGGCCGGGTGCCACCAACATCGTGACCACCCTGGCCGATGCCTACATGGACTCGATCCCGCTGGTGGTGGTGAGCGGGCAGGTGCCCACGACGGCGATCGGCACCGACGCCTTTCAGGAGAGTGACATCACCGGCATCACCATGGGCATCACCAAGCACAACTGGTTGATCACCGACGGCGCCGACATTCCCCGGGTGGTCGCCGAGGCGTTCCACGTGGCCACCACCGGGCGGCCCGGGCCGGTGCTCATCGACGTTCCGAAGGACGTGGCCGTCAACCCCATGGAGTGGTACTGGCCCGAGCCTTCCGACCTCGATCTCCCCGGGTACCACCCGAGGACGGAGGGCGATCCCGAGCAGGTGCGCAGGGCGGCCGAACTGCTGCTCGCTGCGGAGCGACCGGTCATCTACGCGGGCGGGGGGATCCTGAAGGCGCGAGCCGCCGAGTCGTTGCGCGAGCTGGCCGAGCGGACCGGCATTCCGGTGGTGACCACCCTGATGGCCCGCGGGTGCTTCCCCGACTCCCACCCCCTGTGCCTCGGGATGCCCGGCATGCACGGGAACTACACCGCAGTGACCGCGATGCAGCGTTCCGATCTGCTGATCGCCCTCGGCAGCCGATTCGACGACCGGGTCACCGGCAAGGTGGACGCATTCGCGCCCGAGGCCAAGGTCGTCCACATCGACATCGACCCGGCCGAGCTCAACAAGGTCAGGCGCGCGGACGTGGGTATCACCGGCGACTGCCGACTGGTGATCGACGAACTGTTGGTCGCGCTCCACGACCTCGGACTCGGCCACAGCGACGCCACCCGAGGTGGTCGGGGAGGAGCACCGAGCGACGCGGTCGCCGGATCGGTGGCAGAACCCGGCTCTGTGGCCGCCTCCTACCCGCGCGAGCGGCTCGCCCCCTGGCGGGCCCAGCTGAGTGAGTGGCAGCAGCGGTTCCCGCTGGTCTACGAGCAGCAGCCGGGTGCCGGAGCGCTCAAGCCGCAGTTCGTCCTCGAGGCACTGCGTGACGCGACACCCGACGACACCATCGTCGCCTCGGGGGTCGGTCAGCATCAGATGTTCGCGTCCCAGTGGTGGCAGTTCGACTACCCCTACACCTGGGTCAACTCGGGAGGCCTCGGCACCATGGGGTTCGCGGTTCCTGCGGCTATCGGCGCGAAGGTCGGCCGGCCCGACCGGATGGTCTGGGCGGTGGACGGCGACGGCTGCTTCCAGATGACCGCGCAGGAGTTGGTCACCGCGTCGTCGGAGCGCATCCCGGTGAAGATCGCCATCCTCAACAACGCCTACTTGGGGATGGTTCGTCAGTGGCAGGAGATGTTCTACGCGGAGCGATACTCCGAGGTCTACCTTTCTCCCGATCTCCCCGACTACGTCGGGTGGGCCGAGGCGATGGGGTGTGTCGGGATGCGGGTGGAGTCGACCGAAGAGGTCGGGCCTGCGATAGACAAGGCCAACGACATCGACGATCGTCCGGTGGTCATCGACTTCCGGACCGACGCGTTCGAAAAGGTCTTCCCGATGGTCGCCGCCGGCACCTCCAACGACGACATCATCGTGGATCCTTCTCAAGATCGGGGGAATCGCTGATGTACGGGACCGACAAGCGGCACCACACGCTGACCGTGTTGGTGGAGAACAAATCGGGTGTGCTCGCCCGGGTCGCGGGGCTCTTCTCGCGCCGGGGGTACAACATCTTCAGCCTGGCGGTGGCCCCGTCGGACGACGAGCGGTTCAGCCGGATCACCATCGTGGTGGACGTCGAATCTGCTCCTCTCGACCAGATCATCAAGCAGCTGGACAAGCTGATCCCGGTCGTCTCGATCCGGGAGCTCGATCCCGCGGTCTCCCGTGAGCGCGAGCTGCTTCTGGCAACCGTCGAGGCCGGTCCCGAGACCCGAGGTCAGGTCATCCAGCTGGTCGGTGTCTTCGAGGGAAAGATCGTCGATGTCGGCCACGAACGGCTCACGGTGATGCTCGCCGGCACGCCGACCAAGCTGGACGACTTCGAAAACCTGATCCGGGGCTACGGGATCGTCGAGATGCAGCGGAGCGGTCGGGTGGCCTTGCCTATGCTTGAACGGTCCGGCGACCAGCGGCCCTACCTCCTCACGGGATCTGCGGCCGGCACCGGCTCTCCGAACGGACACGACACAGAGAAGGCAGGTTGAACGCGATGGCCACGCTGTACTACGAGAAGGACGCCGATCCAGGCCTCATCAGGAACCGCAAGGTGGCGGTCGTCGGATACGGCTCCCAGGGTCATGCCCACACGCTCAACCTGGCGGAGAGCGGCGTCGACGTCCGGGTCGGGCTCCGGGAGGGCTCGAGTTCCAAGGGCAAGGCGGAAGAGGCCGGGCTCCGGGTGCTGTCGGTGGCAGATGCCTCCGCCGAGGCCGACGTCATCATGATCCTCCTGCCCGACACCGAGCAGGCCGCCGTCTACGAAGCAGAGATCGCCCCGCACGTCGGACCCGGTGACGCCCTGTTCTTCGCACACGGCTTCAACATCCGGTTCGGCCTGATCACGCCTCCCGACGGTGTCGACGTGGCGATGGTCGCGCCCAAGGGACCCGGCCACCTGGTTCGCCGCACCTACACCGAGGGCGGGGGAGTGCCCTCGCTCATCGCGGTGTCCGCGGATCCCTCGGGCAAGGCGCACGACTTGGCACTCTCCTACGCCCACGCGATCGGGGCCACCCGGGCCGGCGTGCTCGACACCACGTTCTCCGAGGAGACCGAGACCGACCTGTTCGGCGAGCAGGTGGTGCTCTGCGGCGGTCTGACCGCGTTGGTCCAGGCGGGGTACGAAACGCTGGTGGGTGCCGGATACCAGCCCGAGTCCGCCTACTTCGAGTGTCTCCACGAGCTCAAGCTGATCGTCGACCTCATGTACGAGCAGGGGATCAGCGGGATGCGCTTCTCGATCTCCGACACCGCCGAGTACGGGGATCTCACCCGGGGTCCCCGGGTGATCTCCAAAGAGGTCCGTGAGGAGATGGGCCGCATCTTGGGCGAGATCCAAGACGGGAGCTTTGCCAAGGAGTGGGTGGCGGAGAACGCCAACGGGCGTCCCAACTACAAGGCGTTGCGTCAAGCCGGGCTCGACCACCCGATCGAGAAGGTCGGCGCCGAGCTGCGTGCGATGATGCCGTTCGTCACCGCGGGGAAGCAGAAGATCCAGGACGTCTCGGGCGGCTGAGTCGCAGCCGAGGAGCGGATCTTCGTGGCTGAGGAAGTTGCAGAGGTCAAGGTGGAGGGCCTCGAGCCCACCTTCCGGCACATCGATGACGCCGATGTCCCCTGGCAGCAGGTGAAGGCGATCCGCAACGCGGACGGCAGCATCTCGTCGGTCTGGGAGAAGTGGCTCGCGTTCTCGCCCGACCCGCAGTACCTCTCCCTCTATGCCCGGTGGGATCCGGGGATGGTCATCCGGAGGCACGGACACTTCAGTTCGCACGTCATCTTCGTGATCAGCGGGGAGATGTGGTGCGGCGATCGCCACTGCCCGGCGGGCACGCACGTCGAGCTGCCGCTGGGTGCCGCGTTCGGGCCGTTCGTCGCCGGTCCCGAAGGCACGGTGCTGCTCGAGGTCATGATGGGTGATCCGCGCTCGTGGGGCGACGACCCCGAGTCGTTCGAGCGGGCACTGGCGGAGCGAGGCGCGCAAGCGCTTCCGGATCCTCCCATCGAACTGCCGGCCTGGCTCGAGGACCTGCGGTCGTTGTGGACCGCCGACTCCGGCGGTTCAGACGCTCCGTAGGGTCAGGCGACCATAGGCCGCTCGGCCAGGCTCAGGCGGCTCGGCCAAGCTCAGGCGGCCATGGCGCCGACGACATGATTGATGCAGGCGCAGAGCGCGGCGACGTCGTCGGGGTCGATGGCGGGGAACAGCGCGATACGGAGCTGGTTCCGGCCCAGTTTCCGGTAGGGCTCGGTGTCGACGATCCCGTTGGCCCGCAAGACGGCTGCGACGGCCGCGGCGTCGACCGAATCGTGAAAGTCGATCGTGCCCACCACGTGGCTGCGGTCCTCGGGTCGCTTCACGAACGGGGTCGCGAAGTCCGAGGCCTCCGCCCAGGTGTAGAGGATCTCCGCTGATCGATCACAACGACCGCTCGAGAACGCCATGCCTCCCTTACTGTTGAACCAAGCCACCTGCTGGTCGAAGAGGAAGATGGTGGCGAGCGCGGGTGTGTTGTAGGTCTGGTCCAGTTTGGAGTTGTCCAGCGCGATGGTGAGATCCATCGACGCGGGGACCCAGCGGGAGGTCGAAGCGATGCGCGCGATGCGCTCCTGCGCGGCGGGGGAGAGGAGCGCCACCCACAGCCCACCGTCCGATCCGAAGCACTTCTGCGGAGCGAAGTAGTACGCGTCGAACTGGGTCGGGTCGACCGGCAGCCCGCCCGCTCCCGACGTAGCGTCCACCGCGACGATGCCCGCCTCACTTGCCGTTGAGCCGCCACCCGGCCTGACGATCGGCATCATCACTCCGGTGGAGGTCTCGTTGTGGGTCAGCGCGTAGAGGTCGACGTCGTCGCGCCCGACCGGATCGGGGTGGGTGCCGACGTCTGAGGTGATGACTTCGGGCTCATCGAGATGGGGGGCGGCGGCAGCCGCGGTTGCGAACTTCGACGAGAACTCACCGAAGCTCAGATGTTGGCTCTTGCGCTCGATGAGCCCGAAGGTCGCGGCATCCCAAAAGCAGGTGGTCCCACCGTTGCCGAGGGTCACGACATAGTCGTCGGGCAACGAGAAGAGCTCGGCGAGACCTTCCCTGAGGCTCCCGACCACCGATTTGACGGGTCGCTGCCGGTGGCTCGTGCCGAGGAAGTGCGGGGCCTCGGCCACCAACGCCTCGATCCCCTCGGGCCGGACCTTGGAAGGGCCGGATCCGAAGCGCCCGTCGGCGGGGAGCAGGTGGGCCGGGATGCGGATGTCAGGGGTGTCGGTCACGTATGGAATCATGGCACCCATGGCACCCCCGACAGAAACCGGGCGCAGGATCTCGGCGCGGATTGCGGCGGTGTCGCCGTCTGCGACCTTGGCGGTCGATGCGAAGGCCAAGGCCCTCAAGGCCGCGGGAGAGAACGTCATCGGTTTCGGTGCGGGTGAGCCCGACTTCCCCACCCCTGACCACATCGTCGCTGCGGCCGAGGTCGCCTGCCGCGATCCACGCAACCACAAGTACACCCCGACGGCTGGGCTCCCCGAACTGCGCGAGGCGCTTGTGGCGAAGACCCGACGCGACTCGGGGTACGAGATCACCTCGTCCCAGGTGCTGGTGACCAACGGTGGCAAGCAGGCCATCGCCAACGCGTTCGCGACGCTCTGCGATCCGGGTGACGAGGTGCTGGTGCTCGCTCCCTATTGGACGACCTATCCGGAGGTCATCAGGCTCGCGGGCGGAGTGCCGGTGGTCATCACCACAGATACGGCAAGCGGCTTCCGGGTGACCATCGAGCAGCTCGAGGCGGCAGTGACGCCGCGCACCAAGATCCTGCTGTTCGTCTCCCCGTCCAATCCCACCGGCGCGGTCTATCCGCGCGACGAGATCGAAGCGATCGGAAGATGGGCCGTCGCGCGTGGCCTGTGGGTGCTCACCGACGAGATCTACGAGCACCTGGTCTACGGAGAGGCGCAGCACCACTCGATGCCGGTACTGGTCCCCGAGCTGGCCGATCGCTGTGTGGTGGTGAACGGCGTCGCGAAAACCTATGCGATGACCGGATGGCGGGTCGGGTGGATGATCGGTCCGCCGGACGTCGTGGAGGCGGCCACCAACCTCCAGTCGCACGAGACGTCGAACGTCGCCGACGTCTCCCAACGCGCGGCACTGGCCGCGGTAACCGGGGACCTCGCAGCGGTCGCCATGATGCGCGAGGCGTTCGACCGGAGGCGGAAGACGATTCACACCATGCTCAACGAGATCGAGGGAGTCGAGTGCCTGCTTCCCGAAGGGGCGTTCTACGCGTTCCCGTCGGTCCAGGGCCTCTACGGCCGGGTCATTCGTGGCCGGACCTCGACGTCGAGCGCCGAGCTGGCCGAGCTTGCGATCGACGAGGCGAAGGTTGCCGTGGTGCCGGGTGAGGCATTCGGAGCTCCGGGCTACTTCCGGATGTCCTACGCCCTGGGGGATGACGACCTTGTCGAAGGCGTCTCCCGCTTGGCGAAGCTGTTCGGCGAGTAGACCCTCACAAGCCGCAGAACCCTTACAAGCCGCAGGAAGCAGAACCCGAAGAAAGGGACCGCAATGGGCAGAGTATTGGTCACCGAAAAGCTCGCGCAGGGAGGGCTCGACCTGATGGCCGAGGCCGGCCACGAGGTCGACGTCCAGCTCGATCTCTCCCCGGAGGAGCTCGTCTCGGCGATCGTCGGAGCACAGGCACTGGTCATCCGATCGGCCACAACGGTGACTGCCGAAGTGTTGGCTGCGGGCACCGACCTGGTGGTGGTCGGCCGCGCCGGCATCGGTCTCGACAACGTGGACGTGGCCGCTGCGACCGATCGAGGCGTGATGGTGGTCAACGCGCCGCAGTCGAACATTCTCTCGGCGGCCGAGCAGGCGATGGCGTTGCTGCTCGCCCAGGCTCGGAACATCCCTCAAGCCCATGCAGCATTGGTGGCGGGGAAGTGGGAGCGTTCGAAGTGGGAGGGCGTCGAGCTGCATGGCAAGACGCTCGGAGTGATCGGGCTCGGCCGGGTCGGAGCCCTCGTCGCGCAACGGGCGTTGTCCTTCGGTATGCGTCTCGTCGCCTACGACCCGTACGTCTCTGCTGACCGCGCGAAGCACATGGGGGTGGAGCTGATGGGTCTCGAGGAGCTCATCGGCATCTCCGACTTCGTGACCGTGCACCTTCCGAAGAACGCCGAAACTCTCGGACTGATCGGAAAGGACCTTTTGGCCAAGGCGAAGCCTGGCCTCCGCGTGATCAACACCGCCCGCGGAGGCATCGTCGACGAGGAGGCACTCGCCGAGGCCATCCGCTCGGGTCAGGTGCAGGGCGCCGGGCTGGACGTGTTCGCAAAGGAGCCGACGACCGAGTCACCGTTGTTCGCGCTGCCCTCGGTGGTGGTTTCTCCTCACCTCGGCGCGTCGACGACCGAGGCCCAGGACAAGGCCGGGGTCACCATCGCCGAACAGGTCATCCTGGCCCTCAACGGCGACTTCGTTCCCTTCGCGGTCAACGTCGCGGCCACTGACGTGTCCGAGACGGTGCGCCCCTTCATGGCACTCGCCGAGCAGCTGGGCCGGATCCTGTCGTGTCTCAACGACGGACTGCCTTCGACCTTGGAGATCGAGTACCAAGGGAGATTGGCCGGCGCAGGTACCGGCATTCTCACCTTGTCCACCTTGAAGGGGATCTTCGCCGCGGCGACCGAGGAGCCGGTGAGCTACGTGAACGCACCACAGCTGGCCGCCGAGCGCGGCCTCGAGGTACGGGAGACCTCGACGGTGACCGCGCACGACTACGTCAATCTGATCACGCTGCGCGGCGGCGACCATTCGGTGGCCGGGACCCTCACCGGTCCGCGCACCGAGCCCCGGCTGGTGATGATGGACGACCACACCGTCGAGGTCCCGCCTGCACCTCACATGCTGGTGGTGCGCAACGACGACCGACCGGGGATGATCGGCGTGGTGGGCACCATCCTCGGCGAGGCGAGAGTATCCATCTCGTCGATGGCGGTCGGCCCGTCGGCGACCGGGCAGACCGCGCTGATGGTGCTGTCCACCGACCGCCAGGTTCCGTCGGACGCCCTGAGCGTGATGCGAAACGCTGACGGGATCAGCGACGTGCACACCGTCCAGTCGTAGGGCCAGGTCGAGTAACTGCCCGACGAACTCGACTGGAGCTAGGCCGCCCGGTCCGGCTTGGTCGGCACCGGGGGCCAGATGTCGCTTCCGACTGACGAAGTGCTCGCTCCGCCTCTCGAACCGGATGACATCGACGGTCGGAGGAAACGGACGGCCGCAAATGCGCCTGCGCCGATCGCCACGACACCCACGATCTTTCCGAGTCGACCCATCGGCATTCGAGGAACGCTATCCGATCAGCCGATCGGCTCCTCACGGATCTCCTGTCAGCCCCTGACCGCTCGTCAACCGGTCTATAGGATGCCGCAGATGCTTGCTCGGCTACTTCGTTGCGGCGCTGCCCCGATCCTCTTGGTGTGCCTGGTGTTCGGGGCCTCTGCGTGCGGATCGTCTTCCGCTTCGAACGGATCGACAACGACGACTGCGCCCAACGTGGTGACCGCGCCCGACCTCGCGTACGACGGCTGCACCTACGCGCCGAACGGGAAGATTCCGGCCGGCGAGCCCACGGGCATCCACCCTCACTTCTCGGCCTTCGTACCGGACTCGTCTGCGACGTCTGCGGAGGAGTCGATGCGAAACCACGGTGGCGGGGTGCTGGTCAACGGCTTCATCCTCCCGAGCGGAACGCAGCTCCATGCCGGCCCCGACCTCGACGGGAGCGTGGGCGCTATCCCGTCGCACTACGCGGTTCTCGTCGCCGAGCCGGTCGTCTGGAAGAGCAGTGCCGGCAAGACCTGGATCGCCTTCTTCGTCGCATGCGGCGGGCCCAACCTCTATTGGGTCAGCCTTGACCAGCTGAGGCAGAAGGACCCCGATGCAGCAAAGAACATCAACACTCTGCTGGCGACAGAGAAACCCGAACCTCTCGTGGTCAGCGACGGGCATCTCGTCTTGAAGAGCCGCGGGCTGTCGCTCGTCATCGGACGCGGAGAGCTGTTCGGTCCCGTCGCAGGCTGAAGGTCTCGAGCGGACTCCGACCTCGGGTGACTATGAGTTGGCGGTGAAGTAGCTGAGTATCACCTTGGCGAGCAGGGTGATCTGAGCGAGGGTCGCGGTGCTGGTGATCACGATCTCCGCCTGCCCATGGAGCAGGGCGAGCGTCGTGACCGTCGAGTCCTTTGCGGGCACCGTGAAGTAGTACGCGGCGTCTCCCAACCCGCTGACGTGGGTGATCGGCCCATGTGCCGTGTTCGCTGCCTTTGCCTGGTTGGCAAAGTCGGTCGGGCTGACGTCGACCTCGTAGATGATGATGACCGACTTGGCCGGATCACTTCCCTTGTAGTTACAGGTGACGGTGGTCTTGGTGCTGGTGACCGTCGCGGGAAGAACTTCGAGCCCGGTGGTCACATGGATCTGTGCCGGCCGCACAGCGGTGCAGAGTGTCCGGACCGCGTTTGCCGTCGTGGACGTGCTGGAGGTCGTCGTGGAGGTGGTGGACGTCGAGGCCGGAGTGCTCGAGCAGGAGGACAGGCCGATCAGGATCACGCAGATGGCGACCAACGGCGCAACGAGTCTACGGACCGACGGTCTGGGTGAGCGCACCGGGTCATGGTACACATCCGCCCGGCTGAACCGCGTTGACATGGGGTTGGCCGGTGTGCAGACTGACGGCTCTGACACGGACTCGTCGTCGGCACGAACCGAACACCGAGTGAGGATGGATGGGATCGCAGACGGTGAACAGGGTGGGATCGCAGACCGTGAAGACGGGTGGTCGTGCACAACGATTGGCCGCCGCGAGCGTGGCGCTCCTTGCGATCGCAGTGTCAGCGTGCGGCGGTGGCACGCCCAGCTCGGGCGGGAACACGAACGCGATAAAGGTCGCTCTCCCGAGTGACCCGGTGGAGGCATGCACGTACACGGTGAACGGTCAGATCTCGCAGGACCTTCCGACGGGGAAGAACCCTCACTTCACTGCGTTCACGCCCGATCCTTCCGCGTATGCCGCCCTCAATTCGATCAAGCAGAAGGGCGGCACCGGTGCCGTCGACAACTTCATGCTTCCCGCCGGAACCAAGCTCCGGTCGGGCCCGTCGTCGTCGGCCCCGGTGGTCGGGACCGTCGCCGCGATCGACCAGCTTCAGCTCTTCGAGCCGATCGTGTGGACAGACTCGTCCGGACAGGAGTGGCTGGGCACCTTCCTCGCCTGCGGCGGCTCGAACCTCTACTGGGCCGGCATGAACGACCTCCAGAAGGTCAGTCCATCGGCCGCCACCTCGATCAAGAAACAACTGGCCCAGGATCGGGCTGCTCAGCCGGTCACCAAAACGGACATGGTCTCTGACCTGCCGATCGTCATCAGCAAATCCGGCCAGGTGGACTGGAAGGACAAGTCCATCGCGTTCGCTGCCGCTCGGGGCGAGATCATCTCCGGTCTCACCTAGCCGGGGAGGGGCCAGTCCAGTAGCCGGCCGGGGCCAGGGCTCGGGTCCCCGCCCTCCGCCTTCGGATCACGCAATTGTCAACTGGACTTTGCAAGGAGTTCTTTTTGCGTTCACCTTGCCTAGCTACCATGCCAGCGGAGCCGCCAGTTTTCGCTGATCGCCTCTCCTGAGCGGTTGGTGAAGTAGGGCGGCGGCCAGACCAGACGATCCGACCCCGACAGTCCGAGAGGCCCCCTCCAAAGCCATGTCCGTTGATCTGCCCAGCATTGCGCCGGACGCGGCGATGTTGCCCGAGCCGATCGCAATCTCCACTGACTTCAGCACCGCGGACCGCATCTACCGGCGAGGGGTGTGGGCGGTGGCGATGGGGGTCATGGTTCTCCTGTTCCTCATCGGCTTCTTTCTCTTCAAGTCCGGCTTTCCGGCATTCAAGTTTGCGGGTTGGAACTTCTTCACTCGGTCCGGTTTCCCGAACATCGGCAAGCATCCGGGGGAGTTCGGAGTGTTGGCCTCTCTGGTGGGCACCCTCGAAGTCGCCGGCGTGGCGATGCTGGTCGGCACGCCGGTTGCGATCTGCACTGCACTCTTCATCAGTGAGTACGCACCACTGTGGGCCCGCCGCCCACTGATCACGGTGATCGATCTCGCTGCCGCCATCCCGAGCATCATCTTCGGGCTCTGGGCCGTCTTCGAGTTGGAGAACAACGTCGTGGGCTTCAGCACGTGGCTCTCGAAGCACTTTGCGTTCATCCCGTTCTTCAAAGTCAACAGCCCCCCGTTGAACGCCTCGCTCTTCATCGCCGGACTGGTGGTCGGCCTGATGATCGTGCCGATCATCGCGTCGATCAGCAGAGAGGTGTTCTCGCTTGCTCCTCCGGGAGAGCGGGAGGCGGCGCTGGCGCTCGGAGCCAGTCGCTGGCAGATGATTCGGACCGTGGTCCTTCCGTTCGGGAGGGGGGGAATGATCGGTGCGGTCATGCTCGGTCTCGGCCGCGCTCTCGAGGAGACCATCGCGGTTGCCATCATCTTGAGCATCGTGTTCAAGGTCAGTCCCAACATCTTGCAGCACGGTGGGACGACCATCTCCCAGGTGATCGCCGTGAAGTTCGGTTCAGGCGGCACGCTCGGTCTTCAGGACCTCCTGTTTTGCGGATTCGTTCTCTTCATCATCACCCTGGTCGTCAATCTCATCGCCTCGGCCATCGTGAACCGGTCACGCAGTGGCGCAGGGGTGGATCTGTGAGCACCACCGACTTCGAAGCACCGACCATCCAGGTTCCGCGCACCGTCGTCGATCCGCCCGCGGCAAACGGACACTCCGAACCCACGGGCGCGAGCCCGATGGCGGGTGGTCCACCGCCCGAGCCGCGCAAGCTGCCTTCACCACTGCGGCCCAGCGATTTCGGCATTCGAGACATCGCCCTTCTGATCTTGGCGGCGCTTTCCTCATTCTGTCTGGTCTGGGTCGTCTTCAACCAAGTGACGGTTCTTTCGGGGGGGTTTGGCTTCCTCGTCTGTTGGTACATCGGCTTTCTGGCGCTGACCTGGATCGGCACTACGCAGGTCATCGAGCGGAGAGTCGCGACCGATCGTGTCGTCGCGATCGTGATGCTGAGCGCGGCTTTCTTGGTCGTGTTCCTGGTGATCTTCATCGTGGCGTGGGTGGCATACAAGGCGGTCCCGACGATCCACTGGGGATCGTTGTTCAGCAAGGATCAGCACAAGTTCGTGGTATCGGCACCCAATGCGCTCGGGACGGTCGGGCTTCTCCACGCGATCATCGGCACGCTCGAGCAGGTGCTCATCGCCGCAGCACTGGGCGTTCCCGCGGCGATCGCGACCGCCATCTTCCTCAACGAGGTGCGCGGTCGTGGCGTACGCATTGTGCGTACCGTGGTCACCGCGATGAGCGGAACGCCGTCGGTGGTCGCGGGCATCTTCATCTACTCGATCCTCATCCTCACCCACGTGCTTACCTACTCGGGGTTCGCCGCCTCGCTTGCGTTGACTGTGATGCTGCTCCCGTCGGTCACCCGGGTCGTCGAAGAAGTGCTGCGGGTGGTGCCGAGCGGATTGCGTGAGGCATCCGCGGCTCTCGGAGCCCCGGAGTGGAGGACGACCTGGTCGGTGGTCCTGCCGACTGCCCGTTCCGGCGTGGTAACCGCTGTGTTGTTGGGTGTCGCGCGCATCGTCGGGGAGACGGCCCCACTCCTCTTCACGGCATTTGGCTCTCAGGTCATCAACACCGACCCGTTCGCTCACCCGCAGGCGGCACTCCCGATCGTGATCTGGAGTGATATCCAGACCGCGAACCCGGTGCTGGTCGACCTCGCCTTTCAGGCCGCCTTCGTGCTCATCTGCATCGTGCTGATCCTGTTCGTGCTGGCCCGGCTCTTCAGCCGAGCCAAGGGTAAGAAGCGAAAGGTCACTGCCCCCGACGACACGATGGCGCGCATATTCGTCCCGATCCCGATTGTCGAGAATGAGGGGAATCACTGATGACCGATGTGCTGACCGAACCGCCGTCCCCTCCCGCTGGGCTTGGTCAGGCGGGCGACCTCGACGCCGAAGGCGTGTGCGCATGGTTCAGTGGCCGGCTGGTGCTGGAGTCGGTGTCGCTCGCCATGGAGCGGTCTAAGGTCACCGCGCTCATCGGTCCGTCCGGGTGTGGCAAGTCGACGTTCCTGCGGATCCTCAATCGGATGCACGAAGTGGTGCCGGGGGCACAGCTCGCCGGCTCGGTCAAATTGGACGGAGTCGACATCTACGGCCCCGGACAACGCGCCATGGAGACTCGGCGGCACATCGGGATGGTGTTTCAGAAGCCGAATCCGTTTCCCGCCATGACGATCTCTGAAAACGTGCTCGCCGGTCTCAAGTTTTCTCGGACGAGCACTCCCGACCGCGACGGACTCGTCGAGGAGTCACTCCTCAAGGCAGGCCTCTGGAACGAGGTCAAGGACCGGCTCGGCGAGCTCGGAGGCGCCCTCTCCGGCGGCCAGCAGCAGCGCCTCTGCATCGCACACGCTCTCGCGGTGAAGCCGCGGGTGCTCTTGATGGACGAGCCGTGCTCGGCGCTCGACCCGACCTCCACCCTCCGTATCGAGAGCACCATCCACGACATCGCGAACGAGGTCACCGTCGTCATCGTGACTCACAACATGCAACAGGCCCAGCGCGTATCCGACAACTGTGCCTTTTTCCTCGCCGAGGAGAACCAACCGGGCCGGATCGTCGAGTCGGGGACGACCAAACAGATCTTCAACGCACCTATCGATCAAAGGACGTCGGACTATGTCAATGGTCAGTTCGGCTGATCCGATGCGTCGCTCGAATTCGGCAGGTCGCCGTCGTTTGATGAGGACGGCTCGAACGCAGGTCGCGTCCATCGCAGCAGTGATCGCTGTGTTGATCGTCACTGCGACACCTGCGGCTGCCGAGCCGTCCCTGCAGTCGACGGGTTCGAGCTTCGCCGGGGTGGCCATCCAGGAATGGGTCGGTCAGTCGGCAACGCTGTATGGGCTCAGCATCAACTGGCAGGTCTCCTCATCAGTGGTCGGGCTCAACAACTTCGCTCAGAACCAGGTCGACTTTGCCGCCTCGGACATTCCCTACAGCGCCCAGCAGTCGACGTACTTCCCAACCCAGCCCTATCAGTACATGCCGGACGTCGCTGGCGGACTCTCGTTCATGTTCAACTTGAATGGCGTCGACGGGCAGCGGATCACCCACCTCGATCTCGACACGAGCGTGATCGCGAAGATCTTTCTCGGCGAGATCACCAACTGGAACGACCCGGCTATCGCTCAGATCAATCCACAGCTCCAGGGGGACTTGCCCAACCAGAAGATCATCCCGGTCTATCGATCAGATGCTTCGGGCGAGAACTACCTCTTGTCGGACTACCTGCTCCACGAGGACAAGACGGAGTTCGTCGGGGCGCAGGATGCGTTCAACTCCGGCAACCCGGGGCAACCGTCGGCGACTTGGCCGGTTCCGGCCCAAGGATCGAACCCGAGTCCAACCACCTATCCGGGCTGGGGATTGGGCAACCTGGTGGGCCAATCAGGTTCGGACAACGCAGCGAACTATGTGGCCGCGGTGTCCAGCGTCGGCTCGATCACCTACGTCGAGACCGCGTACGCCAAGGCTCACGGTTTTCCGTATGCCTATCTCTACAACGCGAGCGGTAATGCCGTGCAACCGGGGTCGACAAACGTCTCCAACGCGCTGAAGGCGGCCATTCTCTACACCGACCTCACCCAGAATCTCTCCGGCGTGTACACCAACCCTGATCCCACCGCCTATCCACTGTCGGCTTACAGCTATCTGGTGACGCCGTGCTCGCCACAGCTCGCTGCGCAGACCGGCACCGCTTGCGCCTCGTTCTCGGCGCCCGGGGTCCCGTCCACGAGTCCTAGGTCGCCGCTCGATCCGCAGAAGGGACAAGAGATCGGGAAGTTCGTCGCCTATCTCGCGTGCGCCGGCCAGGAGCAGATGACTGCACTCGGC
Organism: uncultured Acidimicrobiaceae bacterium; assembly: GCA_963839925.1. GTDB lineage: Bacteria > Actinomycetota > Acidimicrobiia > Acidimicrobiales > RAAP-2 > Bog-756. The sequence continues at coordinate 312,826 of CAWIWV010000001.1, forward strand.
TACTCCCCGATCCCTGGCAACCTGGTGAAGGAGGACTTCGCTGCGATCGCTCGCTTGAACGGCGGAGTGGAACCCCCGGCACCTACACCGGCCAATTGCCCGGATCCCGCGCTCGGGAACACCGGACCCCCGATCACCACGACGACGAACCCCGGCGGTGATGGCGGCGCCACCGGCGGCGGTAGCGGAGGAGGAGTCGGGACCCAGGGAGGCGGTGCCGGCACCGGAGGAGGCATCGGTGGAGGTGGTGGTGGTGGAGGTTCCACAACCGGAGGTGGTGGTTCAGGAAGTGGCGCATCCGGCAGTGGAGGCGCGGGGGGTTCAGGCGGTGCGAGCGGAACGACTGGTAGCACCATCCCTCCCGGTTTCGTCCTCCACAACGGCCAGCTGATTCCGAAGGGTGCCCTGACCTCCGCGGTTCCCTCGAAGTATCCGAGGATCAATGCCTTCACCTCTGCAATCGATTCCCTCGCGTCGCCCAACCTGCTCCGCTACTTCGGAGGAGCGCTGCTGGTCGTTGCCATCGTCGTGGCCCCTGCGTTGATCGGAATGACCAGAAGGCGACCCAAGGCAGACAGAGAGCCGCCGGAATCCCAGCCGGGGATGACACCGTGAACCGGCCCGCACGGAAGCCGGACTCGCGGCCAGTGCCTCGAAACGGCAGGTTGAATATGGTCTGCCTGGGCAGGAAACTGAGCGTTTGTCTGATCGCGGCAGTTGTCACCGTCGGCGTCATGTCCGCGGTCACCCTCGGATCGGGACGCTTCTCTGTTGCAGGAGCTGCGACATCACAGCCGGCCGGGCTTCAGTCCAATGTGGGCTTGACGCCGTCGCACTGCACCAGCGACGGAGCGCGAGGCTGCGAGGCAAAGCTTCCCTGCAGTTCTGCACCATGCCCGACTGTCGACGTCAGCCCGAACGGCGACCTTCAAGACGGGCAGAGCGTGACCATCAAGACCACCGACTTTCCCGAAAATCAAACAGTACAGACCAGCTTCCGCGTGGCCCTCTGTTCCGGCGTCACCTCGAGTACGGATCCAAGCTGTCTGACCGGACTCTGGGAGAACTCGGACTACACCCCGATCAGTATTCCGGTGAGCGAAAACCAGGCCCAACACAACCTGACCACAGTGACCTACCCGGTGTTCCTCAATCCTTCCGGTGAAGGAAATACCGTCATGCCGGCGCTGGATCTTCTTGACCACAACAACAACACGCCAGGTTTCTACTGCGATAATTCGAAAGATCCCTGTGACATCGTCGTCACCGAAGAGTCAGGGCAGGGTCCAGCCGTGGGCCTTGGCCCCACGGTGGACGCGACCAACAGCATCATCGTTCCGCTCAAGTTTCGTGCGCAGACGTCGGGTTGCCCGACGAGCGCTCCACAACTGACCACCTACGGATCAACGAGCATGGAGCAGCTTCTTCCGACGGTCGTGGATGCCACCTGCAGCGGATCGACCGGAGTGGTGGCGCTCAACACCACGCTCGACACCCAGTCGGTCGTCTCGGGCTACGCCTCCGGGCTGGCCGCCGTGGGTTTCATCGACAACCCTCAAGACGCTGGGCAGCTCTCCGCGTTGAAGGGTAAACATTACGAGCTCGTCCCGGTCGCAATATCTGCCAGCACCGTGGCTTTCCTGGCGGGCGACGTTCTCAACAGCCTGTCTGTGCCGATCTCGACCTACAACCTGACGCCGAACATGGTTGCGGGCTTGATCACTTCCGAGTACGAATCGCCGACGGGCAATCCGAAGCACTCGAACGGTCAATTCGACTTTGCCGACTCTGACAATCTCGTGTCGGCACTCGCGGCCGGCAGTCCGTCGGTGACCTGCGCCCAGATCTACGAATGTGTCCCGAACAATATTTTCTCCGAGTCCAACCTCGACGCTTTCGACCTGTTCAACTCACTGTCTCCCGACGCGGTTCAGAGCGGCGGGGTGTCTCCCCAGTCGTTCGGCTCGTTCATGCCCGACGTTCCGACTGGAGCGAGCTACGAGACCACCGACTGGCTGTGCAACGCCCCGAATCCGACGACGACCGCGACGGTGTTGGAGAATGTGCCGGGCTCGAATCCAGTAGCGACGCAAGTCAGGGTCGACGATCCGAACGCCGCGCCGGCGACGCTCACCTTTGCCCCTCAGTCGTCGGTCTGGCCCCCCTCAGGAGATCCCAGTGCCCCCTGGGTCTTCCCTGTCTGCAAGGGGATCTCGAACTTCCCCTCGATATCGGGATCGTCGATCTTCTTTTCCGCTGCTCAATCTCCTGCACTGCAGGCAAAGAACATGCGGAGTTGGGCTTATGGCGGTAGCGAGCTGCCACTCCCGCAAAACCAGGACGACCCGCTCGCGGCGTTCGGGATCATGGACTCGTCGCAGGCCCAGTTCTTCGGGCTGGACGAGGCGAGCCTCGAAAATGCGAGCGGCAACTTCATCGCTCCGACGACAGCGAGCGTCGAGGCCGGCTTGGCCGCGGCGCAGCTCTGCACCGGATCAACGGCTTCTTCGAACTGTCCGGCGAATACCTACCAGTTCAACTACTCGAATCTTGATCCGACCGCCTACCCGATGCCTGACGTGACCTATGCGATCGTGCCCACGTCTCCACAACCGGCAGCGACGGCAACGAACATCAAGAACCTCTTGACCAACATGATCAACTTCTCGACTTCGGGAGCACTGCCGTCGGGGTACTACCCCATGCCGGCGAGCATGGCGAAGTCGGCGTTGGCCGAGTTGACCTCCATTGTCACGATCAAGAAAACGCCACCAACAACGACGACGACGACCACAACGACGCCGACCACGACGATGCCGACCACGACAACGCCGAGTTCGACTTCCCCAGTGGTCTCGGGTGAGTCCACGTCCACCCCTCAGAGCTCCTTGAGCCTGACCCCGACATCCACGCCGACCGCAGTGGTCGACGCCAAGGTACCCGGATCGACCGGGGTGAAGCACTCGACGTCCCCGTCGGAGCAGAAACAAAAGACCCAAGCGCCCGCCTCGCACAGTCATACGCCGATCCCCATCGATCTGAGCTTGATCGGCCTGAACTCTGCGAGTCGGCTGCTCCTTCCGTTCGCGCTCCTTCTTGCCTTGCTTTGCCTGGCAGGCGGCCTTCTGATCCTGCAGCGGGCACGAGTGGCGGCAAAATATGGTGGGGCGGGCAAGAAACCATGACGACGACGGTGGTCAGAGACGAATGGGATCAAGCGGTCACGTTTCCGGGCCAGCAGGTGGATCGGCCGGTGCCCTCCTGGCCTGACAATGCTCCGGGGGGAGCGACGGGGGACGAGCGTGCCCATGATCGCTTCGGAGAGATCCAGGGTTCGATCTCCATGCCGGTGCTGGCAGGGGTCGCGTTGCTCACTGTCGCCGCGCTGCTGCTCGGGTTCCTCGCCTACGTGTTCGTCTTCAGTTCGCTCACCGGGGCCAGAAACCAGCAACGGCTCAGTGCGTCAGTGCTCGGTCATCCTCTGACGGTCTCGGGTTTGGTCGCAGGGCACTACCCGGTCGAAGGTGGCGCGATCGCCTCACTCGACATCAAGGCGCTCGACCTGCATCAGATCGTGGTCTATGGCACGAGTCCTACCGACCTGATGAAGGGGCCAGGGTTGATGCAGGGGACGGTCCTCCCCGGGACGCCAGGCCATGCAGTGATCGCAGGGCGTCGAAACACGTTCAGTGCACCCTTCGGAAAGCTGAGCACCATGAAGCGCGGTGACAAGATCAAAGTGATCGACGGTGCCGGAACCTTCACCTACGTCGTCACGCACGTGGGAACCGTGCCGTCCGGTCATCGTGACGTCGTCGGACCGACCGCGGCAAACCTGCTGACACTGGTCACTTCCAATCCCGGCCTACTCGCCAGTGGGCGGTTCGAGGTCGTCTCGCAGCTGAAGGGGCCAGTGGCGAAGGTGGACGTTGTGCCTGGACGAATTCCGCGGGTGAACCTCGCTCTCAACGGCGACTCCTTCGCAGGCTGGCTGACCATTCTGTGGATGTTGCTTACCGTGGCTGTGGTCGTGGCAGCGGCTGCGGCGGTGATGCGTTGGGGTCAGCTCTGGCTGATCTACCTGTTCGCCGCCCCAGTTGTGCTCATGTGCGGACTGTTCGCCTGCGAGGCCCTCGCCCGGGCCCTCCCTGCCACGTTCTGACGCCGGCCCCTGGTTTCCCGCGTCGCGCTCGAAAGAGCGCCTGGATCGACCTGCCCGGACGCCAGAATGGCGCCAGGAAGTCACCAACAATTCATCTAACGCCTGTGCGTTCGTGACGTTCCGATTACCTGGCTTTCTTAGATTTCCTTATGAGGGATTCGGCAGATCGGAACGGAACGGCTCCCTCGCAACCAATCACCAATCAAGAGGAGAAACATGTTGCGAAAAATGCTCACGAGCCGAGCGGGTCGCGCCGTATGCGCGAGCTCGATCGGCCTCGCCTCGCTGTCGTTGACAGTCGCGGCGACTTCCACGGTCGCAGGAGCGGCGACGTTGCCGACTCCGTCGATCACCAAGCTTGCACCGACGTCGGTGTCCACCGCGTCGAGCACGTCGGTGACGATTACCGGAAAGAACCTGACTTCGAGCGGCGCGACCACCACGGTCATCGTCGGGAGCCTCACCTTGACTCCGACCTCGAAGACCGCCACCACGGTCAAGTTCGCATCGCCTGCTGAGTTCTCGAGCGTTCACAGCGAGAGCGTGAAGGTGGTTCTGGCCAAGTCGGGTGAGACCACCAAGACCTCGGCTGCGAAGACCCTCACCTACACGACGCCTCCGACTTCTCCCACGACGCCTTCGGTCACCGGTGTGAGCACCGGTGGTGACGGACAGGCTGGAAGCGGCCTCTCCGGTGGCGTCTCGGTGACCATCACCGGTGGCAACTTCGGATCCGACTCGACGGTGAAGTTCGGCACCAGCAGTGCCATCACCCCGACCGTCGTCTCGGGTACTGAGCTGAAGGCCACCGCACCGTCCTCGACGGCTGCCGGCCTCGCCGCCAGCACCCCCGGTTCGGTGAACATCACCGTCATCAACACCGTGTCGGGCGCTTCGCCTTCGACCGAGACCTCGGCCACCAGCTCAGCGGACACCTTCACCTATGAGGGGTCCTCGTACCTGCCGCCGGCGTCGCTGATCATCGGCTCGGGTTCGCAGACCACCTACGACGTAATGCGGGACCTCGGCACCATCTTCGAGCAGTCGCCTGGCTGTGACCTCACCAACACGACCGTCAACCAGCTGGCGCTGCAGTGCAGCACCGCCACCGGTTCGTCGAGTGTGTCCGATGTCGCAGGCACCACTGGCGGCGAGGCCGGTCTTCCGGTGGGCAATGTGAACCCGCTCGATGACTACTACGCCAACGCTCCGGGCACCGGTTCGGGGAACGGCCGCAGCCAGGTGACGTCTGCCACCCCGGTTCTCCTCGGTGGTCCGGCCGGCATCGGTGCGTTCAACACCAGCTTCGCCCGGTCGTCGTCGTACTCGGCCAACTCCGAGCTCAACTACGTGGGCTATGCGACCGACGGTGTGTCGTGGGTCTCCGAGGCTCAGGTCGCAGGTACCCCGACCGCGCACGCCAACGTCGTGGACATCTCCAAGGCCGACCTCCAGGCAATCTGGGAAGGCACCCTCAGCTGCACCGTCGGAGCCAGCACGGTGACCATGGACTGGCGCTGTCTGCAGCAGGACTCCGGCGTCACCGTCGGTGGAAGCGCTGATCCGATCGACTGCTACACCACGCAGACCGCTTCGGGCACCTACTCCACCTGGCAGGGATTCATCGGATTCACCAAGAACGTGAACCCGCCCTGCTCGAGTGCAGCCAACGAGCAAGGTGACACCGGTGATGCGAACGTCACCACGGACCACAACAACCTGACCGAGAACCAGATGGCCGTCGTTGACCACGCTTCGGATGCGGCCAACGCCATCTACTTCTTCTCCTACGGGAAGTTCGTCCAGACCTGCACGAGCAACGTTGCGCTGAGCGGTTCTGCTCAGATCCAGGGAACCTGCATCGGCCAGGCTGCGAACAGCATCACCCAGTACGGCTCGATCAACGGGATCCTCGCTGACAAGACCACCATCCAGGGCACCGGTGACGACAGCGGTATCACCTTCCCGGATCCCCGGGTGCTGTACAACGCCTATCCCAACTCCACTGCTCCCAACCCGGCCAGCCCCGCCACGCTGAACTTCATCGGCGCCGGTGGCTTCCTGTGCCGTACGGACATGCGGACGGAGGTGGATCCCAACTCGACCAGCGGTGCGACCTACCGGACCGAGATCGAGAATGCGATCACCAGTGAAGGGTTCTTCCCGCTGGACACCACCCAGTCGGACACCTTCACGACGCCATCGATCATCAACGTCCCGTCGATGGGCACCTACTACCCGGCCTCCAACACCAACCAGAGTGGTGGGCACGCGGGCTACTGCACCGCCAAGAACTGACGGTCCGCAGCACCGGTAGTACGCAGTATCAGTAGTACGCAGTACCAGCAGTACGAGAGAGGGTCCGGCTTCGGCCGGACCCTCTCTCTCGTTTGCGGCGCCGGTGTCGAGGAGGGCTGCCTGCCGTCGCCGGAGTGCCCTGACCTCGGGAGACAGGCGGAGGACAGACCACCTTCGAGGAGCACCCGAGGAGAAGTTGACCCCGGTTGCCGGGGGACCTACGCTCGCCGGAGCAGGTCAGTAGATCGTCACGCTGTCGGACGGGACGGGACGGAAAAGCGGGCGGGATGACCAGGGGGATCTACGAGTGGCGGCCATGGGGAGAAGACGATCAGCTGGTGGCAGATCGGAGTTCAGCCCGTGGAGTAGCGCGCGGTCCCAGACCCTGGTCGACCGGTCCCAGATCGACACAGTCGAGTCGTGTACCTTTGCTTCGCGAGAGATTCTCTCCGCTGAGGTGAACCGGTACGACTCATCACAACACGGCGAAGAAGATCGCAGTTGCGGGCGGGCAAGGCGTCTCGCAACTCACTATCCACCGGGTCCCCCGACGCTGGCTGCCCCCCTGCCCCTCGTGGTAGTCGGCGCCGGGGACCCGGCGGGCTCTTCACACTGAAGCAGCCCCACTCCCCGCACTGAAGCAGCGAATCCGCGGGCGCAATCGCGGTGGCGGGAGTTGCTCAGCCGAAGTGACTCAACCTGAGTGGTTGACCCAACCGGAGTGGTTGACCCAACCGGAGTGGTTGAGCGGGTCAGCGAGTCGAGTGATTCAGCGAGTGGTCGGCAGCCACGACGGCCGTGCAGCCTCGTAGGCCTCGATCTCGTTTTCGTAGCGCAGGGTGAGCCCGATGTCGTCCCAGCCGTTGACCAGACGTGCGCGGGTGAACTCGTCGAGCGGGAACGTCGTCTCGATGCCGGTCGAGGGAGCTTCGAGGGTTCCGCGTTCGATGTCGATGGTGATCTCCATCGACGGATCTGCGAGCACCGCATCGAGGAGGGCCCGCCCGACCGACAGCTCGACCTCAACCGGCACCAACCCGGCCTTGGTGCAGTTGTTGCGGAAGATGTCGGCGAACCCGGGGGAGACCACCGCCTCGAACCCGTAGTCCTGCAGTGCCCAGACCGCGTGTTCGCGTGACGAACCCGTGCCGAAGTTCGGGCCGGTCACCAAGATGTTGGCGCCGGCGAACTCCTGCTGGTTGAGGACGAAGTCACGATCGTCGCGCCACTCGGAGAACAGCCCGGCTCCGAACCCGGTGCGCTCGACCCGCTTCAGCCAGTCGGACGGGATGATCTGGTCGGTGTCGACGTCGGAACGGTCGAGTGGCACCGCCCGCCCGCTCACCAGTCGGATCGGGCGCATCTAGACCAGGTCCCCCGGGGAAGCGATCCGACCGGTCACCGCGGTGGCGGCGGCGACAGCGGGGGAGACCAGGTGGGTGCGACCGCCGCGACCCTGGCGACCCTCGAAGTTGCGATTGGAGGTGGACGCGGCCCGTTCCCCTGGAGCGAGCTTGTCCGGGTTCATCGCGAGGCACATCGAGCATCCCGGCTCTCGCCACTCGAATCCGGCGGACCTGAACAGCACGTCCAACCCTTCCTCCTCGGCCTGGGCCTTCACCCGGTGGGAGCCGGGCACGACCAGTGCACGCAGCCCCGAGTGGACCTTCTTCCCTTCGACCACACCCGCCGCGGCCCGCAGGTCCTCGATGCGGCCGTTGGTGCACGAGCCGATGAACACGGTGTCGACCGCGATGTCGCGGATCGGAGTCCCCCCGACCAGCCCCATGTACTCGAGCGAGCGGGCGGCGGCTTCGCGCTCGCCGGCATCGGCGAACGAGGAAGGGTCGGGCACGGCCCCGTCGATGCGGGTCACCTGGGCGGGGTTGGTCCCCCAGGTCACGAACGGCGCAAGGGCGGCGGCATCCACCACCACCTCCTTGTCGAAGCTGGCTCCTTCGTCGGTGGGCAGCGCCCGCCACTCGTCGAGCGCTGCCTCCCAGCCCTTCCCCTTCGGCGCATGATCGCGACCTTCGAGGTAGGCGAACGTGGTGTCGTCGGGAGCGATCATGCCGGCCCGGGCCCCTGCCTCGATCGACATGTTGCACACGGTCATCCGGCCCTCCATCGACAGCCCGGCAACCGCGGGCCCGCGGTACTCGATGATGTGGCCCCGTCCACCGCCGGTGCCGATCTGGCCGATGATGGCAAGCACCAGATCCTTTGCGGTGACACCGCTCGGAAGATCGCCCTCGACGGTGACCGCCAGGGAGGCAGGTCGCCGCTGCGGCAGGGTCTGGGTGGCGAGCACGTGCTCGACCTCGCTCGTCCCGATGCCGAAGGCGAGCGCGCCGAAGGCCCCGTGGGTGGAGGTGTGGCTGTCGCCGCAGACGATGGTCATACCCGGTTGGGTGAGCCCCTGCTCGGGCCCGATGATGTGGACGATCCCCTGGTTGGCGTCACCCATCGGGTAGCAGGTGATGCCGAACTCGGCGCAGTTGGAGGCGAGGACCGCGAGCTGCTTCGCCGAGATCGGATCGGCGACCGGCTTGTCGATGTCGGTGGTGGGGACGTTGTGATCCGCGGTGGCGATGGTCAGGTCGGGGCGATGGACCCCTCTTCCGGCCAACCGCAGGCCGTCGAAGGCCTGGGGCGAGGTCACCTCGTGGACCAGATGGAGGTCGACGAAGATGATGTCCGGCTCGCCGGCGTCGCCGACCCTGACGACGTGGCGGTCCCAGACCTTTTCGGACAGCGTGCGGGGCTCTGCGGGCATCGATCCTTGTTCCCTAGCTTCGTTCCCTAGCTTCCGATCGAGACGATCTCGACCTTGAGGGTGCCCCCCGGGGCCGCATACTCCACCGCATCACCGGCGGCATGCCCGAGGAGGGCCTGGCCGAGCGGAGAGCCCGGAGAGACGACGGTCAGGTCCCCCTGCCGTTCCTCGATGGAGCCGACGAAGAAGTCGGTGGTCTCGTCCTCGTCGTCCCCGTCGTAGCGGAGGGTCACCACGGTCCCCGGAGTGACCGTTCCGTCGGAGGCCTGGTCGCCGTCCACCACGGTCGCCGTCTTCAACAGCTGCTGGAGCTGGCGAACCCGGGACTCCATCTTCCCCTGGGCGTCCTTGGCCGCGTGGTAGTCGCCGTTCTCCGACAGGTCGCCCAGCGCGCGGGCCGACTCGATGGCCGCGGCGATCTCGACCCGTCCGCGACTGGTCAGGTCGTCGAGCTCGGCCTGCAGACGGTCGTAGGTGTCTCGGGTGAGATGCTGGGCGCCGGCGGTCTTGTTCACGATCCACCAGGCTAATAGCTGGCCCACTCGGCCCGAGACGGCCGGTTCGCGACCGACGACAGGGTGACGGGGATGCGTCGGCGGGTATGACCTTTCGAGGTGGCCCGTGAAAAGATGGCAGCGTGACCGAGTCGCCGGAGCCCGACAGGGATCACCGGCCCGGGTCATTCGAATCCGAGTTCGAACGCCAGCAGGGCCAGCCCTTCCCGTGGAAGGCCCTCGTCAAGCGATCGATCGTGGTCCTGGTCGCGGGTCTCGCGCTCTACCTGGTCCTGCCGGAGCTCATCGACGTGCTTCACGCCTGGCCGAAGCTCGCCACCCTCAACCTGCTCTGGTTCATCCCTGCGTTGATCGCCGAGGGGCTCCACTTCATGTGCACCTTCTCTCTGCAGCGCATCGCGCTCCGCACCAAGGCGTGGTTCTCGGTGATCACCGCCCAACTGGCCGGCAACGCGATCTCCTTGATCGTCCCAGGAGGAGCGGCTGCCGGTGCTGCGGCCCAGTTCCGGATGCTGGCGGTGAGCGGGATGGACGCCGCCGACGCGGTCGGCGGGCTGACCGCCTTCTCCTTCCTCGGTATCGGGGGGCTGTTGGCCTTACCGGTCTTCGTGCTGCCGGTCGTGATCTTCGGCGCGCCGGTCAACCGGGGTCTGGTCGAGGCCACCGTGGTCGGCACCATCGGCTTCGTCCTCTTCGTCGGGCTGGGCGCCTGGGTGATGGTCGCCGACGCACCGCTGCGCACGGTCGGCACCTGGGGGCAGCACGTCCGCAACCGGCTGCTGCGTAAGCGGGCCCCGATGAGCGGGCTGGCGGATCGACTCCTCGAGCAGCGCAACCTGATCCGGAAGGTGCTCGGGGAGCAGTGGGGGCAGGCAACGCTCCTGTCGGCGGGTCGACTGCTGTTCGACTATCTGTGCCTGCTCTTCTCGGTGCGCGCGGTCGGAGCCCACCCCCGGCCCTCACTCATCCTGCTGGCTTACGCGGTGGCCGGGATCATCGGTCTCGTGCCGATCACCCCCGGTGGTCTCGGGATCGTCGAGGCCAGCCTCAGCGGCCTCTTGGTGCTGGCCGGGCTCACCGGCGTCCAGGCGGTGGTCGCGACCCTGGCCTACCGTCTGGCCTCCTACTGGCTGCCACTGCTGTCCGGGCCGATCGCCTACGCCGCGTTCCGGCACCGCTACCGCGACGCGCAGGCGCCACCGACGGTGACCGCCCAGCGTTCGCCCCCCTGACCTCCCGGCTCTCGCCCGGGCTGACCTCCCGGCTCTCGCCCCACTGACCTCCCGGTGACCGCCCAGCGTTCGCCCCCATGAGGCCAACCCAGCCTCGGTAGACTCCGGTGATGCGGATCGCCGTGGGCTCGGACCATGCCGGGTACGACCTCAAGACCACCTTGGCCGAGCACCTTGCGAGCTCCGGCCACCTGGTCGAGGACCTCGGGACCGACTCGGCGGGGATCGCGGTCGACTATCCCGACTTCGGGATCGCCGTCGGTCGTGCCGTCGCAGAGGGTCGGGCGGACCGGGGGGTCTGTGTCTGCGGGACCGGCATCGGCATCAGCATCGCCGCCAACAAGGTGAACGGTGTGCGGGCAGCGCTTGTGCACGACGTGACCACCGCCGGACTCGCCCGACGCCACAACGACGCCAACGTGATCTGCCTCGGGGGGAGGACGACGGGTGTCGCCGAGGCGATCGATGCGGTGGACACCTTCTTCTCCACCGAGTTCGAAGGCGGGCGGCACCAGCGTCGCCTCGACGAGATCTCCGACTACGAAGCGGTGGCGTCGGAAGAGTCGGCAGTAACAGCTGGAGTGGGGGGCGGAGGGTCGAGGGCACGATCATGAGCGGCGAGTACTCCGCATCACCCTTCGACCGGTGGCTGGCCGGCGACCCCGAGGTCGCCCAGCTGCTCGGCCAGGAGGCAGAGCGCCAGTCGACCACCCTCCAACTCATCGCCTCCGAGAACTTCACCTCGCCGGCGGTGCTCGCCGCGTCCGGTTCGGTGCTCACCAACAAGTACGCCGAGGGCTACCCCGGTCGCCGCTACTACGGCGGGAACCGCATCATCGACGAGGTCGAGGATCTCGCGAAGAGCCGCCTGGAGGAGCTGTTCGGCGCGGAGCACGCCAACGTGCAGCCCCACGCCGGCGCCAACGCCAACCTCGCCGTCTATCAGGCGCTTCTCGAACCGGGCGACACCATCTTGGCGATGCGTCTCGACCACGGCGGCCACCTCACCCACGGCTCGCCGGCCAGCATCACCTCGAAGATCTGGCGGTTCGTCTCCTACGGCGTGTCCCCTGCGACCGGCGATCCCGACAAGCCGGGGGAGGTCATCGACTTCGACCAGGTGGCCGAAGTGGCCCGAAAGGAACGACCCAAGCTGATCGTGGCCGGATCCACCGCCTACTCGCGGATCATCGAGCCGCTCCCGTTCCGCGAGATCGCCGACGGGGTGGGGGCCCGGTTCATGTTCGACGCCGCCCATCCCGCCGGGCTCATCGCCGGGGGCGTCCATCCTTCGCCGGTCGGGGTCGCCGACGTGGTCACCTTCACCACCCACAAGACGTTGCGCGGGCCGCGGGGCGGCGCCATCGTCTGCTCGAGCGAGCTGGCCAAGGCCATCGACAGCTCGGTCTTCCCCGGACTCCAGGGTGGTCCGCTCGAGCACGTGATCGCAGCGAAAGCGGTGGCGTTCGCCGAGGCGGCTCGTCCCGAGTTCAAGGCCTACGCCAAGGCGGTCGTCGAGAACGCGGCCGCCCTCGGGGCAGCGTTGGTCGAAGAGGGGATCCGGCTGGTCTCGGGCGGGACCGAGAACCATCAGCTGCTGGTGGACCTCCGCACCTTCGACGAGTCCCTGACCGGCAAGACCGCCCAAGAAGTCCTCGACCGCGCCGGCATCACCTGCAACCGCAACACGATTCCCGACGACCCCCGTTCCCCCTTCGTCACCTCCGGTCTGCGCCTCGGTTCCGCCGCACAGACAACCGCGGGCATGGGTCGGGACGAGATGCGGACCATCGGTGCCCTGATCGGGCGGACCCTCCGCCATCGGGAGGACGAAGTGGCCGTCGCCAAGGTGCGATCCGAGGTGCACGAGCTGTGCGCCGGGTTCCCCCCGTATCCGACACTCACAGGGACGTGACCGCACCCGGACGGTCGGGCCGATGAGCTCTGTGCCTCTCAATTGGTACGCGGTGCTGTTGGTGGTCGCCGCGGTGTCGTCGTGGGCGCTGACCTTCCCGGCCCGCCGCCTTGCCAACCAGATCGGCTACGTGGCCCAGCCCGACGATCGCAAGGTGCACGATCGGGTGACCCCGCAGGCCGGGGGTGTGGCCCTGTTCGTGGCGATGCTGGTGACCTGGGCGATTGCCGCGCAGATCCCCGCACTGAAGGGGCTGTTCCACGGTTCGACGGAACCGCTCGGGTTGCTCCTCGGCGCCGCGGCCATCTTCGTGGTCGGGGTGATCGACGACCTGCGGGACATGTCCGCGCCGGCCAAGGTCGCCGGCGAAGTTTTGGCCGCCACCATCCTCTACTTCATGCACGTGGACTGGTTCCAGTTCAAGGTCCCCCTCGCCGGGCTGGTGCAGCTGTCACCCGAGTGGACCCCGCTCCTGACCGCGCTGTGGGTGATCGCCATCACCAACGCGATCAACCTCATCGACGGGCTCGACGGCCTGGCGGCCGGGGTGGTCGCGATCGCATCCGGCGCGCTCGCCGTCTACGGGCTCCACCTCCAGCACCTCGGCAATCTCCCCACCAACAACATCGGCCCGCTGATCGCAGTGGTGACCTGCGGCATCTGCCTCGGCTTCCTCCCACACAACTTCCATCCGGCCAAGATCTTCATGGGCGACGCGGGAGCCTTGCTGCTCGGGCTGTTGATGGCCGCCTCGACCATGCTGATCGGAGGACGAACCGCCGGGACGGTCGGGGGAGTGGCGGCGAGGAGTGGACAGACCTACTTCTTCTTCGCACCCCTGTTCATCCCCTTCTTCATCCTCGGGGTGCCCATCGTGGACATGGCCTTCGCCTTCGTCCGGCGGACGGCCAACCGCACCGGCTTCTCGACGCCGGACAAGAACCATCTCCACCACCGGCTGCTCCGCCTGGGCCACGGTCATCGCCGGAGCGTCCTCATCCTCTGGGCGTGGACGGTCCTGCTCTCGGGCTTCATCCTCTTCCCGCTCTACGTCTCGAGCGTGAACGCGATCATTCCCTTCGGCGCCCTCGCCCTCGGGGTCATCCTGTACACCTTGTTCCACCCCTCCCTCAGGAGGCCGGCCGAACCAGGGGTTCCAGCGGAGCCGGTGGACGCCGGAACAGATCCGCCGGTCCCGGTCGGGTCAGTGGGCACCGCGGAACCGATGGGCCAACCAGAACCGGTGGGTCCGGCAGGTCCAGCTGGTCAGGCAGAACCGGTAGCTCCGGGGGGTCCGGCGAGGATGGTGCGGGTCGAGCCCACCGGCTCCGAGGGTCCGGGTCTCCGGCGACCGGTCCCGGCGAGGCCACACTCGGTCAGGGCAGGAGCGGCTCGGTCACCCAAATTGTGAACGGGGTGTTACTTCGTTTTGCCGCGACAGGCCCGGAAGTGAGAAGATGCTGCCCGTGAATTACGGGTCGTTCGCCCCATCGGCGGGCATCCCCCCGGTCGGCAAGTCGGCCGGCTCCGGCCGGACCGCTGCGTGAACCCAGGAACCATTCGTGAAGCTCCAGCCATCCAAACACTCTGACGCTGCACGGCCCGATCATGGACGAGAGGACCCCAGCATCCGACCCGGACGAGGAGGCGCACAAGGGCGAACTTCCGCCCTCGGAGGATCCGGCAGCCGGGGCAATCGAGTTCCTGACCCTGGGAATTGCGGTCGCGGTGGTCGTCGTGGGCTTCGGCGCCCTGGGCTATCTGGCCGATGGTTGGGCCGGGACCACTCCGTGGCTGACGCTGGTCGGTCTGGCCCTCGGGATCACTACTGCGGTCCTGTTGACGATCGCCCGGGTCAGGAAGTACCTCTGACCTTCTGCGGGACGGCTGAGTAGCCGGACCATGTTCGCCCACTTCACCCTCCCGAGCATCCCCGATGTCGCACGTCGCACGGTGTCGACCGCGCTCGTCCTCGGGGTGGCCGCGCTGGTCGCCTGCGTCGCGTTCGGCCAACCGCTGCTCGGGCTCGGTGCGTGCATCGGTCTGGCCCTCGGGATCTTCAACTTCAGGATGATCGGCAACTCGGTGGCCCGGGTCTCCGAACAAGAGGACGAGAACAAGCGCCGACCACTCGCGATCAACACGCTCGGGCGGATGGGGATCATCACCGTGGTCACCATCGGGCTGCTGTTCGTCAATGCGAGTCTCGGGTTCGGGGTGCTCGGAGGGCTCGCCATCTTCCAGGTCGTGTTGCTGGCCAACGTCGCGAGGTCGATGGCCAAGGCGGGCCCGATGGCCTCGGTCGACGAGGTGATCGACGCCAACGTGGTCGACGATCCGACCGGACCCACCCTGCCTCCTCCGGCGCTCGGGTCGGACGACCGGACCCGGGGCGCCTGAGCCGATGGGAGCTGTCACCCACTTGTTCATCACTCCGCTGCTCGCGTCCGACATCACCGTCGGCGATCACCCGGAGGCGAAGATCGCCGGACTGACCATCGATGTCGACACGGTGTGGGCGACGATCATCGCCGGGCTGGTCGTCTTGGGGCTCGCGTTGCTCCTGAAGTCGAAAGTCGAGCGCAGCAAGGGTGGCGTTCCCGGTAAGTACCAGCTGGTCTGGGAGATGGCGGTGGGCGCGGTCCAAAAGCAGGTGGACGACTCGATCGGACCCCGCGGGGCCAAGGTGGTGCCCCTCGCCCTCACCATCTTCGTCTTCATCTTCACCTGCAACATGTTCGAGGTCCTCGGCATCGGCTCGCGCTTCGAGTTCCTCCCGGCGCCGACCAGCGACATCAACCTCCCCCTGGCGATGGCGCTCTACGTCTTCGTGCTGGTCGAGTTCGCCGCGATCAGGAACCGCGGGATCGGCGGCTATCTGAGCCACTTCGTCACCCAGCCGTTCTCACCGAAGCTGTTCCCGGTGAACCTGTTCATGAACCTGGTCGACGAGATCATCAAGCCTGTCACCCTGACCCTCCGGCTCTTCGGCAACCTGCTCGCCGGCGGACTCATGCTGTCGCTGCTCGCTGCGCTGGTCATCTGGAAGCTGGGACCGGTCCCGCTCGGCGGGCTGCTCGCAGTCCCGCTCACGTTGGTCTGGAAGCTGTTCGACATGGCGATCGGCGCCATCCAGGCCTTCATCTTCGCCCTGCTCACCATCCTCTACTTCGACACCGCGATGGCACAGGACCACGTGATCACCCACGGGTGATCTGAGACCTCACACAAACAACGAAAAGGAGAAGCACTCATGGCAGACGCCTCGATGGCGGACGCAGTAAGGATTGCCGGCGCCATGGTCGGTGGTGGCTTGGCACTGGGTGGTGGCGCCGTCGGCGCGGCCATCGGCGACGGCCTGGCCGGTAGCCAGACGATCGCGGGTGTGGCCCGCCAGCCCGAGGCTCAGGGCCGGTTGACCACCATCATGTTCCTGACCGTCGGGTTGTGCGAGGCCGCCTACTTCATCAACCTCGCCTTTACCGCACTGTTCATCTTCTCCCTCTACAAGAAGTAGTCCGAGAAGTAGTCCGACAAGTAGTCCGACAAGCGATCACTCGACCAGCCAAACCAGCCAAGGATTACGGCCATGCTCGCCTCCAGCAACTTTCTGGTTCCGAACGGGACCTTCATCGTCGTCCTCATCGCGTTCATCCTGGTGATCGGGGTCGTCGCCAAGTACGTGGTCCCGCCGGTGAACCGGGAGCTGACCGCCCGCCAGGAACTGATCCGGGGCGAGCTCGAGGCGGCCGATCGGGCCAAAGCCGACGCCCAGGAAGCAGATGCCGAGCGGCGGACGCTGCTGGAGGAGGCCCACGCCAAGGCGCGCGAGATCGTCTCGCAGGCCAGCACTGCTGCTGACCAGGCCAAACTGCGTGCAGAGGCCGACGCCCAGGCCATCCACGACCGGATCGTGCAGTCTGCCGACGCCGAGGTGAGGATCGCCCGGCAGGCGGCCGTCGAGGAGGCGACCGCTCGGGTCGCGGTGATCGTGATCGCCGCCGCCGAGCGGGTGATCGGGCGGGAGATCCAGGTATCCGACCATCAGGACCTGGTCGACGAGGCCATCGCCGCCATCCGCGAAGAGACCTCCGACGCTGGCGCCGGAGTCGGGACCGCCACCGCTGCTGCTGGGACTGGGAGCGGGGGAAGCGGGGGCGGCGAGTGAACCCAGCCCTCCAGGGCTACCTGGCCGCGGTGGAGGAGTCGCTGGTTGCGACCGGCGGACTCGCCGCGGCCGGATCGGAACTTGGCGCCTTCGCCGAGTTGGTCGATGCCAACAACCGGCTGACCTTGGCGATCAACGATGCGTCGATTCCGGTTGCGGCGCGCCGCTCGCTGCTCGATCACCTGCTCGAGGGGAAGGTCGCTCCCGAGGTGCGAAGTATCGTGCACCAGGCGGTGAACGTCGTGCCCGCGGGCGAGCTGACCGCGTCGTTCCACTGGCTGGCGTCCCGGATGCTCTTCGACGCCGACCGCGTCGCTGGTGCGGGGGGAGCGGTGGCGGCAGCCGAGCCAGAAGAGGTTCTCGGAAGGATGGCGTCGCGCAACAGGGTGTCCGGCTATGCGGCGGCGGTCTTCGAGGGGCTGACCGTGCAAGACCTCGAGGAGGTCGAGGACGAGCTGTTCCGGTTCGCCCGGACCGTCGAATCGAACCGGCAACTCCGGACCGCACTCGGTGACCGCGACCTGCCGGTCGAGGTGCGACAGCAGGTGATCGCGAATCTGCTGGGCGACAGGGTGCGGCCGGCCACCCGTCGGCTCGCCGCCTACGCGGTGCGCGGAGGTCGTGCACGCGACATCGTCTCCACCTTGGACGCCCTGGTCGAGGACGCTGCCCGGACCCGCGGTTGGCGGGTGGCCCGGGTGAGCGCGGCGTCCGACGTCGCAGAGGGACAGCGCCAGGACCTGAGCGAGGCCCTCTCCCGCCTCGCCGGCAATCCGGTCGATCTTCTGGTCACCGTCGAACCCGAGCTTCTCGGCGGGGTGGTCGTGCAGGTCGGTGACCTGTTGGTCGACAGCAGCACCCGTCACCGTATCGACCAGCTGAAAGAACACCTCCTCGCCTCCGAAGAGCGCACCCGGACCCCGGGGGCACCATGAGGTGCTCCGTGAGGTGCTCCACGACGATTGCCACGATGACGACGATCACCACGATGAACGACGATCACCACGATGAACGACGATCACCAAGATCACCACGATGAACCACGATGAAGGGAACAACCGATGGCTGAGCTGACCATCACCGCCGACGAGATCACCGCCGCTCTCGCTCAATATGTCGAGGAGTACGTTCCGGAGCCGGGTGTCGAGCAGGTGGGCCGCATCGTCGAGGTCGGTGACGGCATCGCCCGGGTCACCGGGCTGCCCGGCGCCGCGGTCAACGAGATCCTCGAATTCGAGGACGGCACCGAGGGGCTCGCCCTCAACCTCGACGAGGACACGATCGGGGCGGTGGTCCTCGGGGAGGACACCGGGCTCGAAGAGGAGCAACTGGTCAAGGCGACCGGGCGGATCCTCTCGGTTGCGGTCGGTGACGCACTGATCGGGCGTGTGGTGAACGCCCTCGGCGAACCGGTCGACGGGAAGGGCCCGATCGCCGGCGCCGGCACCCGCCGCCTCGAGGTCCAGGCGCCGGGCATCGTGAAGCGCCAGCCGGTCTCCGAGCCGCTCCAGACCGGCATCAAGGCGATCGATGCGATGACCCCGATCGGGCGTGGCCAGCGGGAGCTGATCATCGGGGACCGCAAGACCGGCAAGACCACCGTCGCGGTCGACACCATCCTCAACCAGAAGGGCCTCGGGGTGAAGTGCATCTACGTGGCCATCGGTCAGAAGGAGTCGTCGGTCGCCCAGACCGTCGCCACCTTCGAGCGCTACGGCGCGCTCGACTACACGGTGGTCGTCCTGGCCGGTGCTGCCGACCCGGCTCCCTTCAAATACCTGGCTCCCTACGCGGGTTGCGCGATGGGTCAGCACTGGATGGAGAACGGCGAGCACGCGCTCATCGTCTACGACGACCTGTCCAAGCAGGCCGAGGCCTACCGTCAGATGTCCCTGCTGCTGCGGCGCCCGCCCGGTCGCGAGGCCTATCCGGGCGACGTGTTCTACCTGCACAGCCGTTTGCTCGAGCGCTCGGCCAAGCTGTCCGACGCCGAAGGTGGAGGCTCGTTCACCGCGTTGCCGATCATCGAGACGAAGGCGGGTGACGTGTCCGCCTACATCCCGACCAACGTGATCTCGATCACCGACGGGCAGGTCTACCTCGAGACCGACCTCTTCTATGCGGGGGTTCGCCCGGCGATCAATGTCGGCATCTCGGTGAGCCGGGTGGGGAGCTCCGCGCAGATCAAGGCGATGAAGTCGGTGTCGGGAACCCTCAAGCTCGACCTCGCCCAGTTCCGTGAGCTCGAAGCGTTCGCGACCTTCGGCTCCGAGCTCGACAAGGTCTCCCAGGCCCAGCTCGACCGCGGCTACCGGCTCACCGAGCTGCTCAAGCAGGGGCTCAACGCACCGGTTCCGGTCGAGGAGCAGGTGGTGGTGGTCTACGCGGGATCCGAGGGCTACGTCGACGACGTTCCGGTCTCCGAGGTCCAGCGGTACGAGACCGAGGTGCGCGCGTACTTCCGCGCCAGCCATCCCGAGATCCTCGAGGGCATCCGGACCAGCGGCAAACTGCCCGAGGGCGATGCGTTGGAGAAGGCGCTCCGTTCCTTCGGCGAGATCTTCGACACCGGAAAGGTGGACTGATCCGATGGCCGGCGGCCAGGAGCGGGTGCTTCGTCGACGGATCAAGAGCATCCAGTCGACCAAGAAGATCACCAAGGCGATGGAGCTCATCGCCGCGTCCCAGATCGTGCGCGCGCAAGGTCGCATCGCCGCCGCCAAGCCCTACCAGCGCGGGATGGCCCGCATCGTGTTGGAGACCGCGCACGGCGATCCGGTCGCGGCCGGTCGTCTGCTGGGTGTTCCCGAATCGATCGAACGAGTTGCCGTGCTCGCGATCGTCGCCGACCGGGGGCTGTGCGGCGCCTACAACACGTCGGTGCTCCGTGCGACCGAGCGATTGATGGCGGAAGGCGGTCGGGGCGGGTCGGGTGGCGTCGACTACCGCCTCTTTTCGGTGGGCAAGAAGGCCCAGGGCTACTTCCGGTTCCGCGGACAGGACCTCGAGCGGTCCTTCGTCGGGATCAGCGAGCGCCCCACCTTCACCGACGCCCGAGCGGTGGCCTCCGCCGTCCTCACCCCGTTCCTCAACGGCGAGGTCGACCAGGTGGTGGTGGTCTCGACCCGGTTCTTGTCCGCTGGGACCCAGAAGGTCGAGGTGCGTCAGCTGCTCCCGCTGGTCGACCCCCGCGAGGCTGCCGGTGTTTCCGGCGCCGACGGAGCGTTGGGAGCGACACCGAGCCCGGAGCTCGAAGCCGCGGTGGCAACGGCTGGGCTTGCACCGCCGTCACCTCATCTCGGCTACACCGAGTTCGAACCCGAGGCGGCCATCCTGCTCGAGACCCTTGCACCCCGCGCCGCCGAAACGGAGATCTTCGCTGCCCTGCTCGAAGCTGCCGCGTCCGAGGTCACCTCGCGCCAGCGGGCGATGGCCGCGGCGACCGACAACGCCGGTGAGCTGATCACCAAGTACTCACGGATCATGAACCGGGCCCGTCAGGACGCGATCACCACCGAGATCATGGAGATCGTCGGCGGTGCCGAGGCGCTTCGTGCCGGAGCCGAAGAAGACGAGCGCGGGCCGACGATCGAAGTCCGCGCCTGATTGTCGAACCGGCAGAGAGTCCGCGCCTGATTGTTGAACCGACAGAGACGTTGAACCGACAGAGACGTTGAACCGACAGAGACGTTGAACCGACAGAGACCAAAGGAAGCACACCTCCCATGACCACGACCGCTCCCCAGCCAACCGAAGCCGGCGCCGCCCCCCTTCCCACCGGGCGGGTGGTGGCGATCGCCGGACCGGTCATCGATGTCGAGTTCCCTCCGCACGCTCTGCCCGAGATCAACGGTGCCGTCGAAGTCGACGTGGAGCTGGAGGGGCACAAAGAGGTCATCGTCGCGGAGGCGGCGCAGCAGATCGGGGACGGACGGGTGCGCTGCATCTGCCTCCGGGCGACCGACGGCCTCACCCGCGGTGCGGCCGTGCGGAATCTCGGTCGGGGGCTGCAGGTGCCGGTCGGCGATGCGGTACTCGGGCACGTGTTCAACGTGCTCGGCGAGTCGCTCGACACCGCGTCGATCGGTGAGGTGGAGGACCACTGGGAGATCCACCGGGATGCGCCCGCGTTCGACACCCTCGAGCCTCGGGCGGTGATGTTCGAGACCGGCATCAAGGTCATCGACCTCCTCGAGCCCTATGTCCAGGGTGGCAAGATCGGTCTGTTCGGCGGAGCCGGCGTGGGTAAGACCGTGCTCATCCAGGAGATGATCAACCGGGTCGCCACCAACCACGGTGGTGTGTCGGTGTTCGCCGGAGTGGGGGAGCGCACCCGCGAGGGCACCGACCTGTGGCTGGAGATGCAGGAGTCGGGGGTCATCGAGAAGGCGGCGCTGGTGTACGGGCAGATGGACGAGCCTCCCGGGGTCCGGCTGCGGGTGGCGCTGGCCGCGCTGACCATGGCGGAGTACTTCCGGGACGTGAAGAACCAGGACGTGCTGCTCTTCGTCGACAACATCTTCCGGTTCGTCCAGGCCGGGTCCGAGGTCTCCACCCTGCTCGGGCGGATGCCGTCCGCCGTGGGCTACCAGCCGACCCTGGCCGACGAGATGGGCCAGCTTCAAGAGCGGATCACCTCGACCAGAGGCCGGTCGATCACCTCGCTGCAGGCGGTCTACGTGCCTGCCGACGACTACACCGACCCCGCACCGTTCACCACCTTCACCCACCTCGACGCAACCACCGAGCTCTCGCGCGACATCGCGTCTCTGGGCATCTATCCGGCAGTGGACCCGCTCTCTTCGACTTCGAACATCCTCGCTCCCGAGATCGTCGGCGATCGTCACTATGCGGTTGCCCGACGGGTGCAGGGTGTGTTGCAGCGCTACAAGGAGCTCCAGGACATCATCGCCATCCTCGGACTCGACGAGCTGTCGGAAGAGGACCGGGTGACCGTGACCCGTGCCCGGAAGATCCAGCGGTTCCTCTCGCAGCCGTTCAACGTCGGTGAGGTCTTCACCGGGTTGAAGGGGGTGACGGTGCCTGTCGAGGAGACCGTCGAGTCGTTCGAGGCTCTGGTCAACGGTGAGCTCGACGAGATCCCCGAGCAGGCCTTCCTCAACGTGGGTGGCGCGGAGTCGGTGCTGGCCAAGGCCCACACCCTCCAGAACGATTGACCGGGGGTCGGGACGTGACCAGGGAGCCGAACATGACCAGGGGCCGGGACGTGATCCAGGGCCGGGACATGATCCAGGGCCGGGACAGCCACAGGGGACAGAAGAACCGTGGCTGAGAACCTGTTCTCCATCGAGCTGGTTACTCCCGAGCGGATCCTGTTCACCGGCACTGCGTCCGAGGTGATCCTGCGGACGGGTGAGGGCGATCTGTCGTTCCTCGCCGGTCACACTCCGCTGGTCGGCACCATCGAGCCCGGCGTGGTGGTCGTGGTGAGGGACGAGGGGGACGAGTTACGGGCGGCAGTGCACGGCGGGTTCGTCCAGGTCGAGCAAGGTGTCGTGGCCGACGAGTCTGACTCCACTGACGAAGCTGCCGGCAGTGGGGCTGGCGGCGGAACTGCTGCCGGCACCGGACAGGCGGCGAGTGGGACCCGGGTGACCATGTTGGTGGGCGTGGCCGAACTGGTCGAAGAGATCGACGTCGATCGGGCGAGGGCGGCGCTCGAGAGGGCCGAGGCGCAGGTGAACGAGCTCGGTGGTACGGGTCGTAGCGCCGGATCCGGATCCGGCGCCGGTGGCGCCGGCGCTGCTGGCGAGGAGGCGCAACCCGACGCTGTCCTCGTCGAAGCCGAGGCCGCCCTCCGTCGCGCGGAAGTGCGCCTCGAGGCGGTCGATGCTTCCTCCGGGGTCGGCACCGGGAGCGCCGGCTAAGACTCGGACGCCTCCACGGCGCGCTGTACCGGGGGAGGCGCGCTCGATCCAAACGCAGGCGCGCTCGACCCGTGAGCGCGCAACGCGATCGTCAGCGATCGAACAATGCTGGATCTGACCGCGCCGTCGGTCGCCGGCCGTCCTGCTTCTTCTGTTTCTTCTGACTCGGCCGTCTCGCATTTTTCGCCCGACCGCCATCGGGTGGATGTTCGGGAGGGTCCCAGCGCCACTCGCCCGAGTTGCGGGAGAGAGTGAAACCCTGGTGGGTCCGCTGGTAGTGATGCCCGGTGCAGAGACGGGCCAGGTTGTCGTAGGAGACCTCTCCGCCATCGGCAAAGGCCACCTGCCAGTGATCATGTTCCAGGCCCAAGCGTTTGTGGCAGCCCGGAACGACGCAGCGCTGATCACGCTCGAGAATTGCGGTCTTGAGCGACGCGGGGATGTGTCGACCGAGTCGGACCACGGTGCTCACGTCCACCCCGTCGGTGACGACCAGATCGCAGAGGGCATCGCCGAGTTGGTCCCGCGCCCAATCGACCGAGACCGGGCCGACCCCTGGAATCTCACAGACCTTGCCCGGGACGACCGAACCCCGTCGCAACGCTTCGAGATCCACCCGGATGTGCATGACCTTTGTCGGACTGCCGCCCGATGAACTCTCGTGTGGGTCCGGAGGCGAACCATCCGACGGTTTGCCAGCCTTCGTACTCGACGTCGGAGCCCCCGTCATCAGTGCACACAGCGCATCTGCACGGTAGGCCTCGACCGCTTCGTACTGCCCCGACCTCCGAGCCTCTTTGAAGAGTCGATCGACCCGGGAGTCGAGGGCCGCGAGCACGCCGGCTCCCGCTTCGGGAGTGAGGTGGGCCTCGAGACAGAACGCACCCTCCGCGTCGGTGTACGTCCGACAGCGCCGCTTTTCGTGGAGTGCCTTCCGGTGACGGGCGGCGTCTTCGGCCGAACGTCCCTCGGCCTTGGCCCGGAGGCAGCGCTCTTTCAACTCTTGCAGGGAGTCTCTCTGAGTCCCCTTGATCAGATCCTGTTCGCAGCTCGGGTTGACGGCGACCGCGTCGCTGACCAGGGTCGCCTGCGAGGATGTGAGCTTCCCGCCCCGAAGCGCCTCCTCCACCCGTGGCTGCGAAGAGAGAGCCTCCCCGACCTTGAGGATCCCCAAGGCTTCGCCCTTGGAGGAGCCGGTGACCGATGACAGCCACTCGTCGGGAGTGCGATGGCCGGAGCGGTGGTGAGGATTTCCTTCTGCGGCCCTGGATGCCGACAGTGTCTCCCCGGCGACACACAACCGCTTTCCGCGCTCGAACAGGCTGACCAACGAGGCGGCGTCGGTGACCGAGTACCGCCCGGGCTCGAAACCTGCAACAAACGAGGCGACGGTTTCGACCGCCGACGCAAGGGTGGCAGCTTCGCCCGTGAACTTCGTTGCCTCCTTGCCTGCCCGCATGGGTAGATCACACCACAAGGGTGTGACGGTTACGATCCGTTGGTGAGAGCCGCAACCCCGGCCCCGACCCAACCCCGACCCCGACCCCGGCCCCAACCCCAACCCAACGCCAACCCAAACCCAAACCCAAACCCAACGCCAACCCAAACCCCAACCCAAACTCAGCTGAATTCGATGGCGCTGTACTCGGCGAGCTTGTGGAGCGGATGCTTGGCGGAGATGAGCCGGACCGTCCCCGACTTGGAGCGCATCACGAGCGACTGGGTGGCTGCGCCGAACTCGTCGTAGCGGACGCCGTGCAGGAGCTCGCCGTCGGTGATGCCGGTGGCGGCGAAGAAACAGTTGTCACCGCGGACCAGATCGTCGGTGGTCAACACCGCATCGAGGTCGTACCCAGCGGCCACAGCAGCGGACCGCTCACCCTCATCACGAGGCCACAAACGTCCCTGGATCTCGCCGCCCATCGACTTCAACGCCGCGGCCGCGATGACCCCCTCGGGAGTGCCGCCGATGCCGATCAACAGGTCGACCCCGGTGTCGGGCCAGGCGGTGGCGATCGCACCGGCCACGTCGCCGTCGGTGATCAAGCGGATGCGGGCGCCGGTGCTCCGCACTTCGCCGATGAGATCACCGTGCCGGTCCCGATCCAGGATGCACACGGTGAGATCGCGGACGCTGGTCCCCTTGGCCTTGGCCACCGCCCTCAGATTGTCCTCGATCGGTGCGGCGATGTCGATGCACCCGGTGGCGCGTGGACCGACGGCCAGCTTCTCCATGTAGACGCACGGCCCCGGGTCGAACATGGTGCCCTCTTCGGAGACCGCGATGACCGCGAGGGCGCCACCTCGGCCGAGTGCGGTCGGGGTGGTGCCGTCGATCGGGTCGACCGCGATGTCCGCCTTGGGCGGGGTGCCGTCGCCGATCCGCTCGCCGTTGTAGAGCATGGGGGCGTGGTCCTTCTCGCCCTCACCGATGACCACGACCCCGTCCATGGCGATGGTCGAGAGCACGATCCGCATGGCGTTGACCGCCGCGCCATCGGCGCCCTCCTTGTCGCCCCGGCCCATCCAGCGAGAGGCGGCCAGGGCGGCTGCTTCGGTGACCCGAACCAGCTCCATCGCCAAATTTCGATCGGGTGCCTGGGGGTCGACTGCCACGGCTCATGACGATAGTTGCTGGGAAGAAGCCACTGCGGCGGACGCGGCGGACCACCACCGCTTCGCTGGCGCTCAGCTACCCCTGGCGCCCGCGTTCAGCTACCCCTGGCGCCCGCGTTCAGCGACCAGCATCGCTCGCGCGGAGCGACCCGCAGACCACCATCGCCCGAAGCGATACCGATGAGGCGCAATACTTGCCGGGTGGACAGGCACCTGGACAGGCTCATCGTGGTATCGAACGGCCCGCTCGCAGGCAGCGTCCGAGCCGGTGGCGCCAAGAACTCGGTGCTGAAGCTGATGGCCGCCTGCCTCCTGGCAGAAGGTCGTCACGTCCTCAACAACGTCCCCCGGATCACCGACGTCGACATCATGGGAGAGCTCCTCGGAGCGATGGGCGTCGAGGTCGAGCGCCGACCCGAGGCCCCCGACCAACTCATCGTGACGACGCCCGCCGACATCACTCCCGAAGCACCTTACGAACTGGTGGAGAAGATGCGAGCCTCGGTGGTCGTCCTCGGGCCGCTGCTTTCTCGGTGCGGATGGGCAAAGGTGTCGCTCCCCGGTGGCGACGACTTCGGACCCCGACCCATCGACATGCACTTGCACGCCCTGGAGACGATGGGCGCCGCCTTCGAGTCCTCCCACGGTTACGTCGAGGCGAGGGTCGACTCGACGGTCGCCTCGGTGCCGCGCCTGATCGGTACAAGAGTGGTGCTCGAGTATCCCAGCCACACCGGCACCGACAACGTGTTGATGGCGGCGGTGCGGGCCAAGGGGACCACGACCATCGAGAACGCGGCACGAGAGCCCGAAGTGCGCGACCTCGCCGACTTCCTCAACGCGATGGGCGCGCGCATCAGTGGTGCGGGTACCTCGCGCATCGAGGTCGAAGGGGTCGACGAGCTCCACCCGGCGACCCACACGGTGATCCCCGACCGTCTGGTCGTCGCGACCTTTCTTGTCGCGGCCGGACTGGCCGGCGGCGAGGTGGTGGTCGAGGACGGGAGGCCCGACCACATGGACATGTTGATCCGCAAGCTGGGTGCCGCGGGCATCGAGATCACTCAGGGTCCCGACGGGCTCCGCTCCGCCCGGAACAGTGACACCCGCCTCCAGTCCGTCGACGTGGCCACCCTTCCCTACCCGGGGTTCGCGACCGACTACAAGCCACTGCTGGTTACGTTGCTCACGGTGGCCCAGGGGGTCGGCATCGTGACCGAGAACCTCTTCTTCGGTCGCTTCCGCTACGTGGAAGAGCTGCGCCGGATGGGCGCGGACATCAGGACCGAGGGCCACCATGCGGTCGTCCGGGGGGTCGAGCGGCTTTCGGGGGCGCCGGTGCGGGCCTTCGACGTGCGGGCCGGTGCCGCGCTTGTGCTCGCGGGTCTGGTCGCCGACGGCGAGACCGTGATCACCGACGCCCACCACATCGACCGCGGGTACGAGGACCTCGACGGAAAGCTGCGGACGCTCGGCGCCACCGTGTTCCGGGCCTGAACCGCCGTTCCGGGCCTGAACCGCCGTTCCGCCCCCGAACCGCCCCTAGCCCAGATTCGCACTCTCCCCCGACCGCTCCCGTCTACGCTCGTCACGCCATGACCGGCCGCCGCACCACCGAACCAGCGACCCTGTTCGACGAGGCGCGCGCCGGAAACCGGGTGGCGCTCGCCCGTCTCCTCTCGATGGTGGAACGGGGAGGGGAGGGGTCACGCACGGTCTCCCGCCTGGCCTGCCAAGACCCCGGGGACGCGTATACGGTCGGGATCACCGGAGCCCCCGGGGCGGGCAAGTCGACCTTGACCGACCGGCTGATCACCAGGGCGAGGGAGCGCGGACTCGAAGGTCCCGGCCAGGTCGGCATCCTCGCGATCGATCCCTCGTCCCCCTTCTCGGGCGGGGCGATCCTCGGTGACCGGATCCGGATGCAGGACCACGCCCTCGACGAGGGGGTCTTCATCCGGTCGATGGCCACCCGCGGGCACCTGGGCGGGCTGGCGGTGGCCGTGCCGGACGCGGTCCGGGTGCTCTCCTCCGCGGGACTCCCGATGGTGATGATCGAAACGGTGGGCGTGGGTCAACAGGAGGTCGAGGTGGCCGCGGCCACCGATACGACCCTGGTGGTGGTCAACCCCGGCTGGGGAGACGCGATCCAGGCCAACAAGGCCGGGCTGCTCGAGATCGCGGACCTCTTCGTCGTCAACAAGGCCGACCGCCCAGGAGCACTCGAGACGAGGCGCGACCTGGAGAACATGCTCGACCTCACCGAGCTCGGTGCGTGGCGGCCACCGATCATCGAGACGACCGCCTCTGCCGGCACCGGGGTCGACGAGCTGTGGGAAGCGATCGTGAACCACCGGACCCATCAGATCGAGGCCGGCGCACTCGAGGAGGCTCGGCGCCGACGGAGAAGGGACGAGCTCGCCCAGTTGCTCGCGGCACACGTGGAGCGACGCATCGGTCAGGCCATGGCGTCCCAACCGCTGGCCGGGGTCGCCGAGGCAGTCGCAAAGGGAACGCTCGATCCCTACGAGGCGGCCGAACAGGTGCTCGACGACGTGGTCGCCGGTTGGAACCGGCCGGCATCCGAAGCAAAGAAGCAACCAGAGTGAGGATCCAACGCGAGCCGGTGCCTCCGGCAGAGGAGGACCCGCTGTGGTTCCAACGGGCGATCTTCTACGAGGTCTTCATCCGGGGATTCTTCGACGGCAACAACGACGGGGTGGGCGACATCCCCGGGCTCATCGCGAAGCTCGACTACCTGCAGTGGCTGGGTGTCGACTGCATCTGGCTTCTCCCGTTCTATCCGTCGCCCCTCCGGGATGGCGGTTACGACATCAGCGACTTCACCTCGGTGCACCCCGAGAGCGGCACGGTCGACGACCTGAAGAGACTGCTCGAGGAGGCCCACGCCCGGGGGATCCGGGTGATCGCCGATCTGGTGATGAACCACACCAGCGACCAGCATCCCTGGTTCGTCGAGTCGAGGCAGAGCCGCGGCAATCCGAAGGCCGACTGGTACGTCTGGAACGACGACGACCAGCGGTGGCCCGAAGCGCGAGTGGTCTTCGTCGACGTCGAGAAGAGCAACTGGACCTACGAGGAGCAGCGCGACCAGTACTACTGGCATCGCTTCTACCACCACCAGCCGGACCTCAACTACGACAATCCCGAGGTCGGAGACGCCATGTTGGACGTGGTCCGTTTCTGGCTGGACCTCGGGCTCGACGGGTTCCGGCTCGACGCGGTGCCCTTCCTCTTCCAAGCGGACGGGACATCGGGCGAGAACCTGCCCGAGACCCACGCGTTCATCCGTCGCATCCGCGCCGAGATGAACGAGCACTACCCCGGACGCATCCTCCTCGCCGAAGCGAACGGGTGGCCGGTCGACGTCGCCGACTACTTCGGCAACGACGACGAGTGCCATCTCTGCTTCAACTTCCCGTTGATGCCGCGCCTCTTCATGGCGGTGCGACGCGAGCAGAGCTATCCGATCACCGAGATCCTGGCCCAGACTCCCGATCCACCCGGCGACGCGCAGTGGGCGATCTTCCTACGCAATCACGACGAGCTCACCCTCGAGATGGTCTCCGAGGAGGAGCGCGACTACCTGTTCGCCGAGTACGCCAAGGACCCCCGGATGAAGCGGCACATGGGTATCGGGCGCCGGCTCGCCCCGCTGCTCGATCGCGACCGGCGGCTCTCCGAGCTGCTCTACTACCTGTTGTTCACCCTGCCGGGGAGTCCGGTCCTCTACTACGGGGACGAGATCCAGATGGGCGACAACCTCTACCTCGGCGACCGCGACTCGGTCCGGACCCCGATGCAGTGGACGCCCGACCGCAACGGCGGGTTCAGCCGGGCCGACTTCGCACAGCTGTACCTACCCCCCCTGATGGACCCGGTCTACGGGTACTCTGCGGTGAACGTCGAGGCAGAGGAGCGGAACACGAGCTCCTTCTTGCACTGGATGCGGAGGATCCTGGCGGTGCGCCGCGAGTTCCCCGTCCTCGGAACCGGCGGTCTCGACCTGGTGGCCTCGGCCAACCCGTCAGTGCTCGCCTTCGTCCGGTGGGCAGCGGATCGGCCCGACCGGGGTCCGGTCAATCCCGTGTTGTGCGTGCACAACCTGAGCCCGCTGGCCCACCCGGCTGAGTTGCAGGTCGAACGGTGGGAAGGTCGCCAGCCCATCGAGCTGCTCGGGCGGGTGGCCTTTCCGCTCATCGGTCGGGAGCCCTACCCGGTGACCCTCGGCTCCTACGGATCCCTCTGCTTCGAGCTCGCCTGAGACTTCTTCCCGAACTTCCTCGGCTCCGAACTGCCTCTGTTCAGTGCCGGCCTCGGCTCCCGAGCCGGGCAAATCCGAGCAAGAACTCCTCAGCCGGCCTGGGCCACCGGATCCTGCACGGCCAGCTCGTGTGCGGCCTCTTCGGGGTTGACGATGTTGATCAACACCCCGGTGCCGAGCTCGAACCCGGCGACGGTCGTCAACTTGGGCACGACGTGAACGTGCCAGTGGTAGGGCTCGGGGGCCCGGTAGGGGGCCGAGTGGAAGACCAGGTTGTAGGCGATGTCGCCCACCACGTCCCGGAGCCTGGCAAGAGCGATCCGCAGCGCCCTGCCGACCGCCACCAGATCGGCCTGCGAACTGTGATGCAGATGCGGGCCGTGGTTGCGGGGCACGACCAGCATCTCGTAGGGGGCGCCGCTCCAGAAGGGGCAGATGACCAGCACCCGTTCGTCGGCGTAGACGACCCGGTGGTTGACGTTCTCCTCGGCGTCCACCGTGGTGCACAGCAGGCACCGTCCGGCGAACCGGGCGAAGCCGGCCTGCTCTTCGACCAACTCCCGCGGCACGAAGGACATCCCGAGCAGCTGGCCGTGGGGATGCTCGATCGAGGCACCCGCCTCGCGCCCGGCGTTGACGATGGCCTGGCTGTAGCGGAGCCCCGGGATCTGTGAGTGCTCCTCGATGCGGTCCTTGATCGCGGTCATCACCGCACTGGTCTGCTCGTCGCTCAGCATCGACCACGAGTTCTGGTGGTTCGGCGAGAGCACGAACACCTCGTGGATGCCCCCGGCGGTCGCCTGGGTGAACACCGGCCCGCGGTTGGTGACGACGAAGGGGGCGTTTCCCTCGAAGGCGGGATACCGGTTGGGAACGACCCGGACCAACCACTCCCCGTCGGCACCGCGGGTCTCCAGCGCGGGGGTGACATTCTCTTCATTGCCGGGACAGAACGGACAGGGCTGTGAGGTGTCCGCCTGGATCGGTGCCAATCGCGGGGTGAAGGGCTGAGGGCGGCTGGCCCGGTCAGTGCTGACCACCACCCAGCGCCCCGTGAGGGGATCGAGTCGGAGCTGGTTCGTCAAGTTCGGGGGAGGCCTGTCTGGGGCCGCCAGATGTCAGTGGGCACGCTCGTCGCCACCTCGATTCCGTTGTTCCTTCAGCTGCTCTCGCTGAGCTTCATCCGCTTCCTGCCTTGTGCCATCAGCTTGGCAGCCTTGCCGTCGTTCGTGTGTGCACCAGCCAGGCAGTGTTCACCAGAAGCGCCCGGCACCGCAACGCCTAACGTAGCAATCTCGAATCGTCGGGGGTGGAACCGTCGGGATGCCATCCGGATGCCATCCGGATGGCATCGGGATGTCCTCGGTATGAACGGGACCGGGGTGGCCGGTCGGCTGGGAGCCGGCTGAGAGCCTGAGAGGGAAGGGGTTCGGCGGGATGCGAGAATCTCCCCGATGGTGGCCACGCTGAGTATTCCCACCGCCACCGCTCTCGCTCGGAGTGCCGGGTACGACGTCGTGCTCTTGGCCCACGTGCTCAGCGCGTTGATCGGGCTGGGGGCGGTGATCGTGGCCGGAGGATGCGGGCTTGCCCTCCTGCGGTCCGGCCCGGGCTCGGAGGCGCTCCGTCGCTACTACCGACCGGGGACCAACTGGGCCGGGCGGATCATCGACCTGGTGCCGATCTTCGGGTTCGTACTGATCGGGTTGAGCAAGGGAGCCTGGTCCTTCTCCGACGCTTGGATCTCTGCGGGTCTGCTGCTCTGGGCGGTCGCAGCAGGGGTGGGGGAGCTCGCACTCTGGCCGGCCGAGCGTCGACTCCAGCAGGCGGTCGGCGATCCCGACACTTCGAGGGACGTTCG
The DNA here is from genome assembly GCA_963839925.1 of uncultured Acidimicrobiaceae bacterium. Classification (GTDB taxonomy): domain Bacteria; phylum Actinomycetota; class Acidimicrobiia; order Acidimicrobiales; family RAAP-2; genus Bog-756. Next base: position 344,542 of record CAWIWV010000001.1, read on the forward strand.
GTCGGACTGCATCACCGTGGTGATCGCCGCCTCGGCGATCGGCATCGTGGTGATCGTCGCCACTGTGGTGATGGTGGCCAAGCCCTGACCGAGCCCTCGGCCGCTGAGCGCCGCCGTTCCTCTCTGCGTCACCGCGCTCCGCGCGTCAGCCTGCACTCTCGACGAGCGCGAGCACCCGAGAACGGGCCTCGTCGATCCGACCCGACTCGACCAGCGGTACGAGGTCGGAGATGGCCGAGTCCCAGTCGACCGAGTCGGTGGACCGACCCGCCTTCTTCATCCCCGCACGAGCTTCTTCGAGCAACCCCGCGACGATCGCGACATGAGCCGGCAGCAACTCGACCAACCGGTCGCGCAGCCAACGGGCGAGCGCGGGACTCGCGCCTTCGGTGGAGACCGCGACCACGACGGATCCGTCGCGATGCACGGCAGGAAGGTGCACGGTGCCCGCGAGATCGCGATCGGCGGTCGCCACCAGCGCGCCGGCAGCACGAGCGTCGGCAACCACCTGCCGGTCGACGGCTGCATCGCCGGTGGCGGTCAAGACCAACTGATAGCCCGCAGCCTCACCGGGTGCATACCTGCGGCGGACGAGTTCGACGACTGAGCCCGCACCAACCGACCCGGCCGAGGCGCCGAGCGCGTCGGTGATCTCGGGAGCGACCACGGTGACGATCGCACCGGATGCCAGCAGACCGCGAACCCGTCGTGCGGCGACCGGACCGCCGCCGACCACCAGGCATCGCCACCCCGCAATTTCGAGGACCACCGGGTAACCGAACACACCGTCTGCAGGAGGTTCGGTGGCCATGGCGTTCCACCCTAGGCCCTGACCGGCCCCAGTATTCCCTGGTGCAGCCCTATTCCTACTGAGTTGACAGGGATCCTTCTAAAACTTGAGCAAGTTAGTCATGTATGATCGCCAGAGGGGTAGCTGCAGGTTGGGGATCCGGCCTCGGGAGGAACCGAGGCAGGAAATCGAGGCAGGAAATCGGAATGGAATCGAAGCAGTTCGGGTTGTCCCGTGAAGCGATTGTTGACTGAGCTTGTAGGGTTTCGAGGAGCAGGTTTGGGGATGTGCATCGGATCGTTGTCAGGGCACTCCGGGGGGATAGAGGACAGAGAGGTGCAAGATCGTGAGCATGGTGGCCAGTAGATCCGAACTGACGGAGTTGCGTGAGGAGTTGGACGAACGGTCGGCCGCGTTCGAGACCGAACCTGCCGGCGCGGTGGTCGCCTGGGCGGTCGAACGCTTCGGGACAAAGTTGGCCATCGCCTCTTCGTTTCAAGAGGCGGTCCTCATCGACATCGCAGTGAAGGTCGATCCCGCCATCGAGGTGATCTTCCTCGACACCGGCGCCCACTTTCCCGAGACGCTCGACTACGTCGAGCTCATCCGTCAGCGCTACGACCTCAATCTGGTGGTCACCAAGCCGGTCGAAGGCGCGGAGAACTGGCCGTGCGGCACCGCCCAGTGCTGTGAGTTCCGCAAGGTGCGTCCGCTCCGCCAGGCCCTGGTCGGCAAGGAGGCCTGGATCACCGGACTCAAGCGGGTCGACGCGGTGACCCGGCGGACCGCTCCGATCGTCTCGTTCGACGAAGGTCTGGAACTGGTCAAGATCAATCCGCTTGCCACGTGGACCGACCAGGATCTGGCCGGCTACGGCAAGGACCACGACATCCCCGAGCACCCGCTCCTCTCCCAGGGCTACCTCTCGATCGGTTGCGCCCCCACCACCCGTCCGGTGAAGGAGGGCGAGGACCCGCGGGCCGGCCGCTGGTCCGACTCGGACAAGGTCGAGTGCGGTCTGCATCTCTGAGATGTTGCGGTACCTGACATGACCAAGGACCGGGACGAGCTCTACGGACTGCGTTTCCGGGGAACCGACCGGCCGATGCCTTTCGTCAATCCCTACCGGACGGTTGGCGAGCTCAACGAGATCGAGCAGTTCAAGCTCGCCAGGCATCCACTCGAGATCGCCGACGCGATCATCGACACCTACTCCAAAGAGGGTGCGGCGGCCATCGGCAAGGTGCCCGGCGAGGTGGAACGGCTGAAGTGGGCCGGGATCTACCCGCAGAAGCAGGGCGGCGACGCCTTCATGATGCGGGTCAAGATCCCCGGCGGCCTCCTCACCGCGGCACAGGCGCGTGAGATCGGGGTGGTGGCGGATGCCTTCGGGGAAGGACCCGACGGAACCGAGAGCCGGATCTTCGGGTCTCGGTTCGCCGACCTGACCACCCGGCAGACCGTCCAGATCCACTGGCTCCGCATCGAGGACATCCCGCGCATCTGGCGCCGGTTCGCCGCGGTCGGCCTCACCACCGTCCAGGCGTGCGGCGACTCGTCCCGCAACGTGTTGAACTGCCCGGTCTCGGGGGTCGACGCCCACGAGGCCTTCGATGCCCAGCCGGTCGCAGAGGCGGTGTCCAAGTTCTTCACCGGGAACCGCGAGTACGCGAACCTGCCCCGCAAGTTCAAGATCTCGGTGACCGGATGTGTGGAGGACTGCGCGCGGGCCGAGATCAACGACATCGGCCTCTGGCCGGCACGAGCCGAAGACGGCACCCTCGGGTTCAACGTGCTGGTGGGCGGAGGCCTGTCCGACGGCGAGCGCATGGCGTCGGACATCGATCTGTTCGTGCGCCAGGATCAGGCCGTCGAGGTGACCCGGGCCATCGCCCAGCTCTTCGGCGAGCTCGGCAACCGCGAGAACCGGGGCCTCGCCCGCATGCGCTACCTGGTCCAGGAGCTCGGACCGGAGGGCTTCCGTGAGCAGCTGGCCGCGCGGGCAAAGTTCGACCTGACGCCTGCCGGCGAGGAGCTCACCCGCCGACACCGCGGCGACCACGTCGGGGTGCACCCGCAAAAGGGCGACGGCCTGGTCTATGTCGGCTGCTCGGTGCCGGTCGGCCGGATGAACGGGCTCGAGTTGGTCGAGGCGGCGCGGCTCTCCGAAGAGTACGGCGACGGGACGGTGCGGGTGGGAACCGATCAGAACATCACCTTCACCGGAGTTCCCGAGGACAGGGTCGACCAGATGCTCTCGGAGGATCTGCTTCAGAAGTATTCGCCCTTTCCCGGTCCCTTCACCCGCGGGGTGGTCTCCTGCACTGGGTCGGAGTTCTGCCGGTATGCGATCGTCGAGACCAAGGAGCGGGCGGTCAAGTGGGCCCGGTTCCTCGACGAGCAACTCGCCGGCGAGCCGGTCGGCGCGGTCCCCAACGGCAACGGGCACTCGGGGCCGGGGGAGGACGCCGGAGTGATCCGGATGCACTTCTCCGGCTGCTCGGCGAGCTGCGCCCAGCCCCAGATCGCCGACATCGGGTTCCGCGGTGAGGTCGCACACGTCGGGAACCATCTCGCCGAAGCGGTCGACATCGGGATGGGGGGCTCCCTCGGGCCCGATGCGGGGTTCATCGACTGGATCGAACATGCGAGGCCGGTCAACGACGTGCCCGACGCGCTGTTGCGGGTGGTGCGGCAGTACCAGGCCGAACGACGGGAGGACGAGCCGTTCTACGCGTGGGCCCGGCGGACCTCGAACGACGACCTGCGGGAGATCCTGGCGGCGGAGGGCACCGGCACGCCGGTCGCCATCACCACCAAGGCCAAGGCCGAGGAGCGGGCGTCGTGAAGGCCTACCGGATCCGCGAGGAGATGAACGGGATCGCCGAGCCGCCGGGCAAGACGTGGTTCTGGGAGCTCGAGGCCGGCGTCATCGAGGCCGATCGCTGCATCCAGTGCGGCACCTGCATCGCCGCCTGCCCGTCCAACTCGATCGGGATCAACGAGGACACCGAGCTGCCCGAGCTGGTGAAGATGTGCACCGGTTGCTCGCTCTGCTGGGACTTCTGCCCCCGTGGCGGCCTGCGCTACGAGGCGTTGTGGCCGCCGTCGGGTCGCCCGGCCTCCTCGAACGATCTCGAGCAACCTGCTGCGCTGGACGGCGACATCGTTCGCGCCGATGCGGCCGATAGCTACTGGAAGATCACCGGCGGACCTCCGGGGGACGGCCTCGGTGCGGTGCTCGATGCCTACTCGGCGAGGGCGGGTGCGCGCTCAGACGAGGTCCAAGACGGTGGCGTGGTCACAGCGTTGCTGGTCGCCGCCTTGGCCGGGGGCGAGATCGACGGTGCGTTGATCACCAAGCCGAGCGACGATCCGGACGAGCCGTGGAAAGGGGTGGCCTCGGTCGCCACCACCGCGAAGGAGATCATCGACTCCGCGGGGAGCTACTACAACCAGACGATGGCCTTGGCCGAGCTCGACCTCTCCAAGTACGACCTTCCCGCAAAGCCGCGCCTCGCGGTCGTCGGCACTCCGTGTGAGATCCAGGGGATCCGGGCGATGCAGGCGAGGCGGTGGCCGAGCGGCGCGCACCGGGTCGACGCGGTCGTGCTCACCATTGCGCTGCTGTGCACGAAGAGCTTCGACTACCAGGGCCTGATGCTGCAGCTCCTTCGCGAGGACCGCGGGATCGACCTCGAGCGGGTGAGCAAGGTCGACGTCATCAGGGGTCGGATGATCGTCGAGTACCGCGACGGGGAGTTGGCCGTCGACGAGCCGATCAAGAACTTCCACGGCGCCGCGCTCGAAGGGGTGTGACGAGTGCGCCGACTTTCTCGGTCGGAGCGCCGACCTCTCCGTCGGAAGTGTCGGTTCGATGGACGGCTGGAGCAGCTTGCTGGTGCGCAGTGAACGGGGACGGCGTGCCGTCGACAACGCGCGGCCGCGGCTCGACCTGCGCGAGCTGGACACCCCCGCCGCCTTGGTCAAGCTCGACGCGTTCGACAAGCGGGTCGCGACCGACAGCCTTCGTCGCACCTTCGACCCGGACGCCCCGCTGTTCATCGACTACGCGGAGCACTTCGCCGCCTACGAGGACTCCGACCGGGCACCGGTGGTCCCGGACCGCTGAGCCGCGGATCTCCCGACTCTGTCGGGGGCCGAGGTAAGCTGAGGCAGTTCTCACCTGGGCCTTTGGTGAACACGAGCAGCGCGCGGCGGGTCGGCGACCGGGTGGATAGGGTGGACTGCATGGTGGAGTGCATGACGGTGTTCGAGTCAGTGGGCGCTCCGAAGATGGAGCTTCCCGAGGAACCTTTGGACATCAAAGAGGGCCTCCGGGGCGCGCTCCTTGCAGGGCGGAAATGGCGTGACGGTTTGAGCGACGAGATCTGCATCGTGCTCTGGCTGTGGGGTCTGTGGCGACCGGCTCTCGAGCCCTCGGGGATGACCCGCGAGGAGTTCGTCGATCTGGTCAGCGCGGACCGACGCGAGCTCTGGCTGTGGCTGATGGGGGAGCGTCAGTGGTTTCCCTTCATCACCGGTCTGGCCGGGCGGGTCGTTCGTCGTCTGCCGGCCATGGCCTGAGTGGCCTGAGATCCCATGCCACAAGTCAGCGTTCCGGCGACAATGGATCCCCTGGTCTACGTCTGGACCGAGCTGGCTCCCGAGTTGACCTCGGCCGCGGGCGCCTACAGCCACGCGGTCTACGAGAAGTCCTCACTGTCGCTCCGCGAGTTCGAAGCGGCGCGGATCACCATGGCCCGGATCAACAACTGCGCGATCTGCACCAACTGGCGAACCGCGCGCGACGTCCCGAGTCGGGGCGCCGATCCCGACGAAGTCCCCGAGTCCTTCTACGAGGAGGTCGGGACGGAGCGGAACTGGGAAGGCCTCTCCGATCGGGAGCGGCTCTGCGCGGACTTCGCCGAACGCTACGCGACGGACCACCTGGGGATGGACGAGGACTTCTGGGCCGAGCTCCATCGCCACTTCACCGACGACGAGTTGGTCGACCTCGCGCTGTGCGTCGGGTCGTGGCTCGCACTCGGGCGGTTCAACCAGGTGTTCGACATCGACGGCGCCTGCCGGGTGCCCGCCCGGTCGACCGACTGAGCCAGAAGGTCCGACCCGATGGAGAAGGTCATCTACCTGTTGTGGGGCGACGGCACCCCCGAGTCGGGCGACCGGCTGCGTGATCGACTCCTCGGCGAGACCGCACCGCGCCTGACCGCTTCGGGGGCTCGGCGGATCGGTATCAACGTGCACGACAGTGACGCTGCGCCCGCACCCTCTCCCGCCCCGCCGCCCGAAGGCGAGGACCCCCACGTCGCGCAGATCTCCCTCTGGCTCGACTGCTACGAACGCCGCACCGATATCGACCAGGCGATCGCCGCCCTCGGACTCCGATCGGCTGCCTATCTGGTCGTCGAGTCCCTCTACGAGGACTACGGCACCACCCCGCACGGATCGCCGCGTGACTGGCCGGACGGCGACCGTTCGCCGGGGGTGCTGACCGTCGCTCTCATCCACCGTCCGGAAGGTCTCGACTACCGCGAGTGGATCAGCCGTTGGCACGGCGTGCAGTCGCCGACCTCGGCGGAGCTGCAGCCTCGGACCCGGTACGTGCGCAACGAGGTGGTGCGGTCCCTGACCGAAGGCGCTCCCGAGATCGGAGGCATCGTCGAGGAGGGCTGGCCGTCGACGGGACACGTCGCCGATCCGATGCTCTTCTTCAACGCCACGACCCAGGAGGAGCTCGAGGCCAACGTCGGCCGGATGATCGTGAGCGTCGACGCTTGCCTCGACATGGCCCGGTTGCGCAGCTCGACGATGAGTGAGTACCTGGTCAGCTGATCACCTACGATCTCGCGTCGGCCGGCCGATGCCGCCGGCTGCAACTTCATCGGAGGAAGCACCCGTGGGACTGTCCATCGGCATCGTCGGTCTCCCCAACGTGGGGAAGTCCACTCTTTTCAACGCCCTGACCCGCAATGACGTCCTCGCGGCGAACTACCCCTTCGCGACCATCGACCCCAACGTCGGGGTGGTGGCGGTGCCCGACGGTCGGCTCGACCGTCTCGCCGAGCTGTTCGAGAGCAAGGAGATCGTGCCGGCGACGGTGACCTTCGTGGACATCGCCGGGATCGTGAAGGGGGCATCGGTCGGGGAGGGGCTCGGGAACAAGTTCCTCGCGGCGATCCGCGAGAGCGACGCCATCTGTCAGGTGGTCCGGGTGTTCACCGACTCCGACGTCATCCACGTCGACGGGCGGATCTCCCCGGCCGAGGACATCGAGACGATCAACACCGAGTTGATCCTGGCCGACCTCCAGACCGTCGAGAACGGCATCACGAGGCTCGCCAAGGAGTCGCGCAAGCAACCGGATCTGGTGCCGGCGCTGCGGGCTGCCGAACAGGCCCGGACCATTCTGGACAGCGGGAGGACCATCGCTTCGGCCGCAGCCGACGGGGAGATCGATCCCCACAGCTCGCCGATCTCCATCTGCTGAGCGCGAAGCCGTTCATCTACGTGTTCAACGTGGACGAGGATGCGCTCGGGGACGAGGCGCTGGCGTCGCAGTTGTCGGCGCTCGTCGCGCCGGCCGAGGCGGTGGTGCTCTGCGCGCAGATCGAGGCAGAGGTCGCCACCCTCGACCCCGAGGACGCTGCCGAGCTGCTCGCCGGCTACGGCGAGGACGAGTCCGGGCTGGTCAAGCTGGTGCACGTCGGGTTCCGGACGCTCGGTCTCCAGACCTTCCTCACCGCGGGCCCGAAAGAGGCGAGGGCCTGGACCATCCACATCGGGGACACCGCGCCCCAGGCGGCCGGCACCATTCACACCGACTTCGAGCGGGGGTTCATCAAGGCGGAGGTGGTGAGCTACGACGACCTGATGGCCGCCGGTTCGATGGCCGCGGTGCGGGCGGCGGGGAAGGCTCGGGTCGAAGGCAAGGAGTACGTGATGCGGGACGGGGACGTGGTCGAGTTCCGGTTCAACGTGTAGTTGAACGAGAGCGGCGTTCGTAGACATAGGACCTTCGTCGCAGGGTTGCACCGCCGCCACGATGGCTCGACCGCCCTGGCGAGAACCCGGGAGCTGGTCTCGGCTGCCTGCGTGTCGGTCAGGCGCCCGTGAGAAGCGAATGTGCCTCCGCGAGCCCTATGACGAGGTCGTGAAGGTCCCCGTTCACTTCGAGTCGGCTCGAATCTTCGAGACCGCCGACCTTCATCGGCTCGAAGCCAGCTTTACGTATCAACCGTCCGACCTCGTCGTTCGTTCGGTCGCCGTCCGTGACGTAGAACAGGACGGCAGGATCCGGCAACCGGTTGCTCGACGACTCGAGAAGGTTGGCCGACATGGTCCCGAACGCCATGGCGAACCGAATCCCCGCCGGCAGCCATCCGGCGATCGTCTCGCCGGATGATTGTCCTTCGGGGAGGAGCCGCACGACCTGGCCTTGCGCGTCGAGTCCGACTGGGTTGCTCGGCACGATGAGGGTCTTGTCGCCGAGCGAGTCGGCGATCTCGTCGACGACCCCGTTGAGCGCGGGAAAGCGCAGGGCGAGGATGACGGATTCGGCGGCCCGCACTGCACTGGGATTGTCGGCAGCGACGACGGCTGAGTCACCGATCGCGTCGGCCAAACGCCGGGCTGACTCCTCGTCGGCGCTGGAGAGCTGCAGAGACTCTCCACCGGAGGCGAGCCGGCGAGCGATTGCTGATCCGAGTCCTCCGGTGCCGATGAGAGCGGTGGCCATCAGATGCCGATCGGGATCGTTGAAAACTCGACCATCCTGCTACCTCCGCTCGTCGGGCACAGCGACTGCTTAGCCCGAGGCCCCGATCAGGTCAACGAGTGGCCTCCTCCAAAACCCCAAATTATCCTGGGCCAGGAGGCCAGGTGGTCCGATTCTTACCACTTCGCTCCGGGTGTGGCGAAGGGCCCAAGTCCCGAGGAGGCTGCCGTGACCAACGAGTACCAGAAGGACCCTGCGGCGATTGCGCAGCTGAATGACCGCCAGTTCGCCGTGACCCAGGAGGCCGCCACCGAGCCGGCCTTCCACAACGAGTTCTGGGACAAGAAGGATGCCGGTATCTACGTCGACATCGTTTCCGGCGAGCCACTCTTCGCCTCGGTCAAGAAATTCGACAGCGGCTGCGGGTGGCCGAGCTTTACCATCCCCCTGGAGCCGGCCAATGTCGTCGAGAAGACCGACACCAGCCACGGGATGGTGCGTACGGAGGTCCGCTCGAAGCACGGGGACAGCCATCTGGGCCACGTGTTCGACGACGGTCCCACCGAAGAGGGAGGGTTGCGCTACTGCATCAACTCGGCGGCGTTGCGCTTCGTTCCGTACGCGGACCTCGAGGCCGAGGGTTACGGGCAGTACGAGTCAGTATTCGACCAGTTCACGACGGGACGGCAGGAGGCGTGATGACCAAGCGCACCGAGAAGGCGCTCCTCGCAGGTGGCTGCTTCTGGGGCATGCAGGACCTGTTCCGAAAGCAGCCGGGGGTGATCACCACCAGGGTTGGCTACACCGGTGGTGAAGTGGCCAATGCCACGTACCGCAACCACGCAGGCCACGCCGAGGCCATCGAGGTCACGTTCGACCCGGATGCAACCTCGTATCGCGACCTCCTCGAGTTCTTCTTCCAGGTCCACGATCCGACGACTCTCGACCGCCAAGGCAACGACATGGGTGCGAGCTACCGATCGGCGATCTTCTACCTCGACGAGGAGCAGAAACGAGTGGCAGAAGACACGATTGCGGACGTCGAGGCATCCGGACTGTGGCCTGGGAAGGTGGTCACCGAGGTGACGCCGGCCGGACCATTCTGGGAGGCAGAGCCCGAGCATCAGGACTACCTCGAGCGCTACCCAGAGGGCTACACCTGTCATTTCCCACGACCGGGGTGGGTGCTGCCGCGCCGCGACAAGACAGTGGCCGACGGGGCGGCACCCGGGTTGCGGGAGCGAGCATGAGCACCGAATCGACCCGCCGATCGGTTTGCGCCGTTCGCTGACACGGCGTGCGTGAACAGCAGACACGCAATCGACTAGCAAGAGAGACAGCCGATGTTCGCGAGAACGTCACAATCACCACGAATGGGACGGAACCGTCGATGCCTGCCGAGTTCCGATTGAATGTGTAGCGATGCCTGCTCCGAGTACAGCCCGCGTGCCCGGCGGAGTGGTCCACAAGATGCCCAAGGACCTGCGAGAGGAACTGCTGGTCAACTCCTCAGCGCTTGATGCCTGGATGGACATCACCCCTCTCGCCCGAAACGAGTTCATCTGCTGGGTCGAGGATGCCAAGCAGACGTCGACCCGAGAGCGCCGAATTCGCCGGACTCGGGAGGAGCTGGAGGAAGGTCAACGTCGGCCCTGCTGCTGGCCAGGGTGCAAGCATCGGGAGCGGAACGGCAGATAGTTCGGTTTGGATGTCCCGAAACGGCGCCCCTCGTTCGTCGTCTTGGTATCCAAACCCACAAGGAGGAGATCCATGAAGTACGTACTGCTGTTGACGAGGGGTGAGTGGCAAGACACGTTTACGCCCGAAGAGCAGGCCGAGGCGTTCGGCCCGATCAGCGACTGGTTCGGCAAACTCGGCGCTGATGGAGTGCTGAAGGAGTCGTACCAACTCCAGCCGCCTGAGACCGCCACCACGGTCGTCTTGGAGAAGGGGTCCTCGTCGCTCATCGACCGCCCGCTGCTGGAGGCGAAGGAGGCGATCGGAGGCTACGCCGTGATCGAGGTCGCCGATCTGGACGCTGCGATCGAGATCGCCCGCAGCTTCCCGACTCCCGACGGCAAGATCGAGGTTCGTCCTGTCGTTGAACGCTGAGGGAGATCCGCGCTCGGCGATCGAGCGTGTCTTTCGCGAGGAGGCGGGCCGGCTCACTGCGAGCCTGGTCCGCCTTCTTGGCGATTTCGACCTTGCCGAGGAGATGGTCGCGGAAGCCGTCGTCGAGGCCCTGGTCCATTGGCCCACCGAAGGCATCCCCGAGCGGCCCGGTGCTTGGCTGTTGACGACCGCGAGGCGCAAAGCGATCGACCGATTGCGTCGCGATCAGCGCTACAACGCCAAACTGGCCCAAGTCGCGGCGTTGCCCGAGTCCGCAGAACGCCAGCCGGACGATCGCCTGCGGTTGATCTTCACCTGCTGTCACCCTGCGCTGGAGCGCGACACTCAGGTCGCCCTCACCCTGCGCGCGGTTGTCGGTCTGACCACCGCCGAGATCGCGCGGGCATTCTTGGTGCCGGAGGCGACGCTCGCAAAGCGTCTGACCCGCGCCAAACACAAGATCGTCGTGGCAGGGATCCCCTACCGCACCCCGGAGCAACACGAGTTGCGGGAACGTCTTGCCGAGGTCCTGCAGGTGATCTACCTCATCTTCAACGAGGGTTATCTGTCCACGGCCGGAGAGAGGGTCATGCGGCGCGAGCTTGCCGACGATGCCGAATGGTTGGCAGGAATGTTGGTCCACTGGCTTCCCGAGGAACCCGAACCGCTTGGACTCCTCGCGCTTGTCCGGCTGCACCTCGCCCGATGGCCGGCCCGCTTGAGTTCGGAAGGCCGGATCGTCCTTCTCGCCGATCAGGATCGGTCACGGTGGGACCACGCCCGAATTCGCAGCGCCACGGCTCTGCTCTCCCGAGCGGCCGCCTTCCACCGCGTCGGGCAGTACCAAATCGAGGCGGCAATCGCCGCGGTCCACGCGGAAGCACCGTCATGGGAAGAGACCGACTGGGTCCAGCTTGTCGCCCTGTACGACATGCTCGAGCGCGTCGCTCCCTCTCCGGTCGTGGCGCTCAACCGGGCGGTCATCATCGCCGAGGTTCAGGGACCATCGGCGGGGTTGGCTGAAGTGGAGAAGGTCGAGGGAGCTCTCGCCCACTACCACCTGTTCCACGCGGTCCGCGCCGATCTGCTTCGTCGGCTGGGACGAGCCGAGGACGCTCGCGATGAGGATCGAAAGGCCCTCGAGGCAACGACCAACACCGGAGAGCGCTCGCTCTTGACCGAGCGTCTGGTCGATCAGGCAGCGTCTACTTGTAACCCTTCATCACATGCTCGACCCACCACGGGGGAGCTGCGTTCATGAGTGTGCTGAGGTCGAAGTAGTCCCACCAGCGCTCGACCCGACCGCCCCGGACCTCCATGACCGAGGTGAAGGGAAGACGGACCGACACCCCTGGTTCCCAGCCCCAGGTTTCGGCGTGCTCGGTGACCACCAGATCTCCCTCTGCCACTGTCTGTCCGGGGTGGAGCTCGTAGGTTTCGAGTGGTTCGAGTCCCAGTCGAAGGCGCGCCTCGGTCTCTGCAGGACCGTAGGCACCTTCCTCGACGCCGATCATCGGAACGTCGATGTAGTGGGCACGCTCGCCCATCTTGGACGCGACGGCCGAGAAGTCACGCGCGGCAAGCGCATCCCAGAACTTGTCGACCAGCTGTCTGTTTTCTTGCTCAGTCATGTCAGCAACACGTCCCGTCAGTGTCCGATTGCCTGTTCTTGTGGTTTCGTGAATCGCTCCACTAACTGGCGCGCCCTCATTTGGGCATAGAGAATGCGCCGCGCTCGAGCGAGCAGCTGTGAACGCGCCACTCCGAGTCGTACGTCGGCATCGGACACGTCGTCAGGGTAGCGGCGAGCCATCTCCAAGAAGAAGTCATGCAACTCCTGAGCTTGGCCCTTCGCCAACGCCGCGCTCAACTGTTGGGGGCTGACCCGAAAGCAGCAAAGAACCCGATTGTCCAGGACCGCTTGCTTGTCCTGAAGACAGCGAAGGTAGAACTCGATGTCGATCGTGTAGACCCAGCGTGGATCGAAAAGAGGTTGCGGGAGTGCTGATCGACGCACCAGTACATTGACGGGTTCTCCCAAGAGGTTGGCTCCAGCCCGCGTGCACGCGTGTGCAAGCGCCGGACCGTCAATGACTTGGGTACCGGCCTTCGCCAAATGACCAAGGCCCCGTGCTTTGATGAGCACTTTATCGTCGTCGTTGATAATTCGGCGACGTCCACAGGCCAAGACCGCGGAAGGGTGCTGGGTCAAGAGTTCCAGTTGCACGGAAAGACAATCGGGAAGAAGCAGATCGTCCTGACACACAAGCTTGACGAATTCGCCGCTCGCCACTTCGAAGCCCCGAGACCAGTTCGCATGCAAGTCGACGACCCCGGAAGGTCCTTCAAGCAGACGGATCCGTGGATCACGAAAGGATTCGACGATTTTCACGCTGCTGTCCGTCGAGTCCTGATCCGCGACGACGACTTCAATGCGTTGATGCGTTTGCTGCAGCACCGAGTCCAAGCACGCTTCGAGATGACGTTCGCCGTTAAGGACGGGTACAACCACGGAGACCAAGGGCGCCTGACTCAAGAGATCTCCGATCGAATTCGGTGACTCAAGCTGCGAAACACGTCTTCCAAGACGCCGAAACCGCGCCAGCCCGAGAGACCCTCTCCAAAATATGTCAGTCGGGATCCTATCGGAGCTAACGCTTCGCGTGCGAAGGCGCCATTTCGTCAATCAATACTCTGCTCGCGAGAATCTTGAGCCCCGAGTCGTTACTCTTCGCGCGTCTTCCGTGGAACCTCCACAAATCTCAACCGGCGGCGCGAATCGGCTGGGCTAGGATCCAACAATGGCGAAAATCCCGCTCGAGCGCTTGGATGCCAACGGCTGGGCGCCTCCGTGGACCAGGCGCGAGCACGCGGCGCGGTATGAGTTCGCGAGCACATTCGTCGATGGCAAAGTGATTGTTGATTGCGCCAGTGGTGACGGGACATCATCATCAATATTTGGGAGAACAGCTCAGACCGTAAACGCATTCGACATCTCTAGCGAGGCGGTGGAAAGAGCCACTCAGCGGGACCATCCATCGTCCGTCGTCTACCGATGTGCCTCGGTGACGGAGCTGCCAATGGATGATAAGTCGGCAGATGTGTTTGTGTCGCTCGAGACGATTGAGCATATCGACGCCGACCAGGCTTATTTGGACGAGGTAACTCGGGTGCTCAAAGACGACGGGATGTTTGTGTGCTCGACTCCTGATCGCGACGTGCATAGTCCTGGCAATACCGCTGAAGACAAGCCTTGGACGCCGTATCACGTCCGCGAGTACGACGCCGAGGAGTTCGCTCAGATGCTAGAGAAGCGGTTCAGCTCGGTGACGTTTTACGGTCAGAACCCGGCATCGGTCGGGATGACCAAAGCCAAATGTTGGATTGGCCGTTCGATTTCGAAGGGCCTCATCCTTCGCTTGGCACAAGCTGGAAAGCTCACTTGGCTTCTAGGGCTTGGATCTGCTCGCCACGATGTGGTCCCTGTTCGGAGCGACCGTAAGTACGAATACCTCGTCGCGGTGTGCTCAGATGTCATCCGATGAGGTGTTCGCGTAGATTCTCGGCCTGACTTTCAGTAGAGATCGTGCGCGGTCGGCACAATAGGTCACGCACGTTAGGGGGGCAGCTTGGCCAATCAGGATGTGCAACTCGAAGGTGCCCGCTTCCTGAAGTCAGGGGATGAGTCAGGGACGGCCCCCGAAGATCGGCCATTCCGGCCCGACGTCGAGGGTCTGCGTGCCGTGGCCGTCCTTCTGGTCGTACTTTTCCACTCGGGTGCGTCCGAGGTGTCCGGTGGCTATGTCGGCGTTGACGTGTTCTTCGTCATTTCGGGCTTCGTCATTACGGGCGTGCTGCTACGTGAGCGGGTGTCGTCCGGACGGACGTCGATCCTCGCCTTCTACGGACGACGTTGCCGTCGGATCATTCCGGCAGCCACATTGGTCATCATCGTTACGGTCTTCCTGTCGTACTTCTTCCTGGGGATCGTGGGGGGACGTCGGGCGGCGACGGACGGGCGGTGGGCGGCCGTCTTCCTGGCCAACTTCCGCTTCATAGCAACGGGGACGTCCTATTTGGGTTCGAAGCTGCCTCCTTCGCCCCTCCAGAACTTTTGGTCGCTTGCGGTCGAAGAGCAGTTCTACGTTGTCTACCCGACCTTCTTTCTGATGCTGGCAGGCCTTCGAACGCGATTGTCGCTCCGAGCGAGACTGGCAATTGGCTTGGTTGCAGTGATCTGCATCTCTCTCATCTACTCGATCGTTGACACCCACAACAATCCCGTCGACGCCTACTTCTCGCCATTCACACGAGCGTGGGAGTTGGCGCTGGGGGCGCTCGTCGCAGTTTGCACTCCATGGCTCTTGAAGTTGCCCACTCAGATCGCCGCGGCAGCGACATGGCTCGGCCTCGGCGCCATTCTCTTTGCCGCCTGCTATTTCACGGCACAGACGGCGTACCCCGGCTCACTCGTGACTATTCCGGTGGTCGGAGCAGCACTCATTATCGCTGGAGGGGCATCAGCATCCCGCTTTGGCGTCGAGGCGTTGCTGCGGCTTGGTCCCTTCCGCGGTTTGGGGAAACTCTCCTACTCGCTTTATCTGTGGCACTGGCCAATCCTGATCATCGCAGCAGAGCACGGCGGGAGCTCGAGCCCGTCTTTCCCCGGGAGCCTGGGTTGGGATTTGCTTGCCCTCGGCGCCTCCGTCGCCACCTATGTCGTGGTGGAGAATCCCATCCGACATGCAAAGGCCCTCTTGCGCAATCGCTGGGCGAGCATCGGTCTAGGAGCTGCGCTGGTCGCAACAACCCTGGGAGTCATCACACTTCAGGTCAGGGCAGAGATCGGCTCCGGGATCGGTGTCGAGGCAGGAACAGCGATCGGCGGCCCTCCCATCGGACCTCCTGCTTCGCTCCAAGACGTCTTGGGGCTCGTTGCGGCTTCCAACGGCATTCGGACAGTTCCAACAAATCTTGTTCCGTCGCTTTCCGAAGCCGCCTTGCAACCTTTGACTAACCTCGGAGACCCTCCACTGAATTGTTATCAAGACATCTCTTCGACCGCATTGCCTGGCTGCACATTCGGTGATCGATCCGGGCGCTTCACCATGGTCCTTTTTGGAGACTCGCACGCAGGCATGTGGTTTCCGGACATTGAAAGGATCGCAACTCAAGCCCATTGGCGGCTTGTCGTCCTTATTGGACACAACTGCGCAGTGAGTTGGTATCCCATGCCTGTCCCCGGACCCTTTGGCGGCGGTGATTACTGTAATAGACTCCACCAATTTGCCATCGGAACGATCAATCGAATCGACCCTAATCTCCTGATCGTCGCTCAAGCAATCGACCCTACGATTACTTCGAAACAATGGAGAGAAGGACTAGAGCAAACATTGAAACAGGTGACGGCACCGAAGACAGCGAAACTGGTCATCGGGAACGAACCGTTTGTCGGTGGTCCAAATTGCCTGGCCAAACATACCAACGATGTTCAAGCATGCTCGGTGCCGCCCATCAATTCGCTGACGCCTTACAGGGACGCCGAGAAGGAGGCTGCGGCGGCGAACCATGCGAGTTATATCAACGTGACGCCCTGGTTCTGCGCTAGAACGTGCAGCTCAGTCATCGGGAACTACGACGCCTATTTCAACACCGAGCACATTGCAATTGGATACCAATACTTCCTCGAAGGCGTGTTGGGTCAGGCGATTGATCTTCCGCGTTTCGAACGGTCGACGCCTGAGCGCTGAGAACCTTGGTCTGACCCCCATGTACTGCAACCGACGGATTCGGCGTCGCCACCAATGATTGGTATCGAAAGTCCTTCACTTCTTGTGGCTCACGAAAAGCTGGTAGCCGTTGTTCCATGTGAACAGAGTCGGTCCGGGTTCTCGCTTGAATCGTTGAGCAGGTTTGTTTTGCTGCTTGAACCTCTCGACAAGCCGCGTGAGCGGCAGCTGAGGCACTTGATAACCCTGGGCCCAACCCGACCACCAACGTGGGTTGTCCAGCACGCAAAAACGAGTTCGGTCCTGCGTTTCGATCTGATGGGCGACCTGCGTCTGCAACGTGCTATCCGCTGAATAGAACCACACGTTCAACCAGTCATCCTTCGGAGGGTGTTCTCCGGTCCAGAAGTAGAAGCTGTTGAGGGCGGGCTCTGAGACGAACGTGGAACATTGAGAGCGGATGGCGCGCGTGACGGCAGAGAGCGTTTTCACCTCGTTCGAGGGGATATGTATCAAGTGAGAGCCTGGCAAGGTGAGACTTGTGTTTTCCGAGTACTTATGCCTTTCGGCCCAGAGATCCCTGTGCCAGACGAGGGCCAGCCAGCCGAGGCCGGCCAACACGACGACGAAGGCGAGCAGGCTGGCGAGCGCCTGGCGCCCCAGACGGCGCATCACGGCGAGGCTCGGGTGCAGCTGATGTATGCCGTCGTAGAGGCAGAGGATTCCTGCCGGCACGATCAGGAGCTGTGACCAGCGCACCTGGGTGCCTGCAAGGGGATACGCGACGAGAGCCTCGAGCACGGCAAAGGCCACCACTCCCACTCGGGCGATGCGTTCTGAATCCGTCGTTCCAACAGGAGGTATCGCAGCAAAGAAGAGAAGCGGCAGTGCAATGAGGAACATGGCGGGGGAGTGGGGCGTGGTGGAAGCAAGCAAGAGAGCGAAGTACAGAATCACGATGCCGACAATGACGTGCACCCAGGCGAGGGGTAAACGGGCAGGGACACCCCGGTTGAGATGTCGGCGATAGAAGACGGCCGCGATCAGACAGAGAGCTCCCCACACCTCCGTCAAACCCGACTGAAATAGGGGACTGGTCGAGTTCCCGAATCGGGCCGGATCGAGGAGAACACCGCGGATGAGATCGAGCGGGTGCGTGCCTGTCAGGAGAGCGATAACGATGACGAGAGCTGTCAGGACGCCGCCACCCAGGAGGAACCGATAGGCGTCACGGCTGAGAACGAGACCTTGAAGATCGCCCCGGTTCAGCGTCACGACGACAATGCCGGCGGCGCTCAAGGCGACAATCACCTCGTACTTGAAGACCCAGTAGTAGTTCCAGGAGTCGGCAGCATGGCCGCCCACGAGCACGAGCAGAAAGGGGGTGGCTATGAAAAGCGCTGCACCAGCAAGCCGAGGGAGGCGCATCCGCCGAACCGGCGGGGACAGAACGAGTCCGGTAAAGAGAAAGGCAATGGCGGCAAATATTCCGACATTTACAATTGTCAAGATCAATGCGGCGACGCTGGCTCCGAGCAGCATGAACCCTTTCGAACGTTGACCTCGTGCGACCAGGGCCAGTGAGATGAGCGCGGTTGCAAAGAGCAGTGACACCACCAGAGTGGGATGCAAGGACTCAACCTGGAAGGACAGGATCAACAGCATGAAGGTTCCGGCCTGTGTGGCGACACCGGCCGTCACACTTCGGGTGAGCATCTTGATCGCCACGCCGAATCCGAGGCTGATGAGGAGTGTGATTCCGAGCGTGGACAGGCGGCCGATATCAAGATTCAGAGGTAGCCACGAAAACGGGGCCGCAAAGACCTCAAAATAGAAAGGGCCGAATGGACTGTCGATATGGGTATAGAGCCCCCCGTGGTGCGCGAACGAGTCCAGAACACTGAGTAAGCCACCTTCGTCATCCCAGCCCGCAAAGGAGTTGAACATCGCGTAAAACCCCATCCAGGCGCACAGCGCCGTGACCGCGGCGAAGCTCGCGACCGACTTCCAGAGGTTCGGCGCCAACAATCGTTGGGGCACTCTTTGAAAGGCCGAAGATGCCTCGGGAACTGGGTCATCCACCAGTGTTTCGAGCAAGTCCGTCATGAATGACAATTCCCCGCAAGCCCTGTCCCCGAGTCCCGCCAATATAGCTCGGGCGCAGCTCCCACTGCTGCGACAATCCAGCTCGCAATTCGAACGCGCTCGCTCCCGGCGGATGAGTCATCGCACTCCCGCGCGCTCCTCCCCAAAAAAGACATGCTCGAGCCCCCCGGAGCCATCACGCGTTATTTGACCTGCATTGTTTCAGCCCAACCCCGGTAAATCTTCGCATACTGCTGCAGAAAGAACGCATCGCCCAAAGGCGCAGCCCACGCATTCTCGATGATGTCGGACTTGGTGACGGATCTCGAGGCTTCGCCTGCCCACACGATGAGGGACGGGTCGACGCCTCGAACGAGAGGAAAAGCGGTGCGTACGGCCGAGTCTGATGCATAGATAGTGCTCAGCAGTTTCCAAGCCTTCAGTTGGTCTCCTCCGCTTTCGATCTTCCGGCGGAGGACCGGGGGAATGGGCAATTGTCGTTTGGCGATTCCACCGGGGACGATTCCTGACGACCGGTAGGCCAACAGGGATTTGCTGTCACTGAAAACGTTCACGTGGGCCTTCTCAACCTTGAAGACACCAGCGCTCATTCCCGAGCAGTACGACGGAGACGGCGGTACGACGCAAGGAGGCAAGATGTAAGGAGCTGTCAGTGACAAGGGTGCTCCTCGATAGTTGGCAAGAATGTCGGCGGTCGTCGTGCGCACGTTACGAGCTATCCGACCCTGCTGGATGCCGACGTACGACGCCACGATGATCTGAGCGACCACCAAGAGCGCAACCGAAGCGCGGAACACTTGAACTGGTCGTTTGTAAAACTGCGCATCCCGCGACCACAGAATCGCATAGGCATACACCCCGACAACCAATGGCCAATTGAACGAGGCGTATCTCGAGGCACTTCCGGCGGTGACTGAACCAATGATTCGGCTGGGAACCAACAAGACGTCGAATGCCAGAGTCACGAAGATGAGTGCGACACAGAAAGCTTTCGGGCCTGAGGGTCGTCCCTCTCTCCACCAGGCCAGAGCAATGATGACGCTCGCGATCACGAGAAGTGCCCCGATGATCTCCGAAAGTCTTTCCCCCGAGACTCCAGCAGCAAGAGTAGGGATAACGCTGCCGATCGAGATAAGGAGTCCCCTCAAGACAAGGGGTAGATGTCCCAATATCTTGGAGAGTGACGCCCCTCCGGTGGCGTTGTAGCTGAAGCCAACAAAATAGAGGGGGATTGCAATGATTGCGGCCACCGACCATACGATTCTCGCACGCCACGTCTGGCCCCGAGCCGCAAGAATAATGAGTCCGGCAGGCCAGACGAGCAGCCCTTGAATCGAAGAATAGGAGGCGACAACTCCCAGCACGATTGCGATCCCTATTCGTAGCAGCGACGGCTGTAACCGAAGAAGGAGCACGAGGGCTCCTACCATCGTCACGAGCACCAACGGCCAAGCTATCTGGAACGCCCAAAGTATGTTCTGGTATTGAGCGAGGGTCAGCACCAGAAAAGGTAGTGGAATCCACCACGCTGGACTGCGCAGAATGTCCTTCCAGAAGACGTACATAATGAGGAAGAGAGTCGCACACATCAATGCCGCCGAGACATAAAAGAAGGCGAAATCATTCCACTTGGTACTATTGATCAGAGCATCAGCAAGTAGCGTCGGAAAGAAGAGCCTATCCTCGTTGTGTTGAACCCAAAATGAGTCGAGGGAAAGATGAGACGCATGGAGCAGCGGTGTCCAGGACCATTCGTCCCAGAAAATGACGTTGACTCCGTATCGCGGAATATAAAACATGTAGACGGCTATTACGCCGACCGTGCACGTTGCGAACAGAGCGAACGAAACACGATGCTGTTCGACCCGGCCCCTCACGATTTCATTGTTCCATATCCAGATCGAATCTTGGACTCAACCTGTCGCTTGACGAACACGGCTTCATTGCCATCGATGATGTGATTGCCTCGGACGACCGCCCATGTGACGCAAGGGACATCAACGGACGCGAAGAGAATCGATCTCGAGCCGGCCCTCGCCCGCTATTTCCAAGATGTGGCTCAGGACCGCTCGCATCCCCGCGCCGAGAGGAGTCAGCGGGCGCTCATCGAGCTCGGGCCACACGATCGAGACCAGTCGTAGGTCCCGTGCCTGCCGAGCAGTGTTCGGTGATGCCGCGACACTTATGCTCGCCGGCCGCTTCGTCACCCATCTGAGCTGGGCAAGAATGGTCGAGACGGTCGCGGGTTGTTGAGACGCCAGAATCTTCACGACTGCTGGTGTCCCGCCGGACTGCGCTGCCTCGAGCCTCAAGCGGGCCAGTCCGTCGGCGACCATCTGCCCGGCATCAGCGGCGAACAAATAGTCGCGGATCGTATCGAGCGGAACGTAGAGGACCAAAGATTGGCGAGCCACGACCCGCACGCAGATCTGCGTGATCAAGCCCTGAGCCTTCGTGAGATTCTGGCCAGGGCCATAGAGGTTGGACAACCGCCCGATCAGCAGCGGGGTCGAGGTCTCCTTGCTCCACTCGCACGCCAATGATTCCTGTTCGAGCTTGTTCCATCCGTATGGGGCCAACGGAGCCACCGGAGAGGTTTCACAGTACGGGGGCGACCCGACTCCTGCGTAGACGCCACCTGCCGACGAGGCGAGGAAGAACGCACCACGGCTTCTGCCTCGGCCGGAGAGTGTCTCGGTGACGTTGCGCAGCAAGCCCCGTAAAGCGAGCGTCTCCCTCTCCAGGTCCGAAGGGCCGGAAGCCACGACACCGGTACCCGCGCACCATGCAATCTGCCACGCCGAGTCGCCGACCTCCATTGCGAAGGCTCGGCAAGCAGCGGACAACTGGTCGGCGATTTCAAGCGGGTCGTTCCAGCTGAAACTGTGACGCGGGTGCCAGACCGCACCCTGCTCTCTGAGGGCAACTTCGACGCTTCCGCCGAGCAGACCCCCTCGGCCGATCACCCAAGAGATCACATCAATCGAGTGAGGGAGGTTCGACCAGGTTCGTCGAGGGACGGTGGAGCGGACCCGTGGACGGGTCGGAGATGATCAGATACAACGGTTTTCCCATCGCCATCCGGACGGCGGCTCCGACATACTCGGCCACGACTCCTATCGCCAAGAGGTTTGCGCCACCGAGAACCAAGACGATGACCGTCAAGGATGTCCATCCCGGCACCTTCACCTGACTGGTGAATTTTTCGATGATCAGGATCAGAGCCAGCACACCGCCGGCGAGCCCGGCGAGAACACCGGCGAAGGACACGAGGCGCAGCGGTCGCGGGCCCATGGTGATCACGAGCTGCCAATAGTGCGACAGCAGTTTCCTGAACGAGTACCCGGACGGCCGGTCCGAGCCTTGCCTGAACTGGACTGGGCAGGTCGCTGCACTCCCAAAGGCCCAACTCAGGGCCGCGTCGAGGTAGACGCCCGGACCGACGTAGGCGGCGACCCCGCGGCCGACCTCGCCGAGCATGAGTCTGAAGCTCGTGAATTTTACAAAGCTCTCGTCTGCCAA
The DNA here is from genome assembly GCA_963839925.1 of uncultured Acidimicrobiaceae bacterium. Taxonomy (GTDB): domain Bacteria; phylum Actinomycetota; class Acidimicrobiia; order Acidimicrobiales; family RAAP-2; genus Bog-756. The sequence goes on from CAWIWV010000001.1 coordinate 366,539, forward strand.
GAGGAGTCTGGCGGAACCCTTCGCTGCGCGAGAGGACAGGTTGCGGAGAAAACCATGGGGAGGTTTCTTTGCACTGCCATACACGAGCTGCGCTCCGGATTCGAGGGCGACATCGAGCAGCTTCCCGATATCGGCCGGCGCGAACTGGCCGTCCTCGTCCATCGTCACTATCCACTCAGAACCGGTTGAGGACATTCCCGCGATCGTCGCCGGGTGCTGTCCATAGTTCCTCGAAAGCCACACGGCACGAACAAATGGGTGTGTCGAGACCAGCCGTCGGATCACTGCATCCGACCGATCAGGGCCGGCATCGTGGACGAGAATGACCTCTGCCACACGCATCGCATGTCCTTGCGGCGTCAGGCCACACTTTGTGAAAGGAACGAGCTCTTCGATCAGCGCGTCCAGGGTCTCCTCGCCCTGATATACGGGCACCACGACCGAGACCGTGTGCTCAGCAACGATCCCCTCATCGTCTGCAGGCACGCTTCGAACGATACCTCAGGTGCGCGTAGCAGTCGAACGCTGGGAGTCGACCATTTCTTGCTCAGAACAGGTGAAATGACGACAAGATTGTGTGCCACTCGGAGTGACGGTCGGGATACTTTTTGAAGCGCCGGGCTCGTAAGGATCATCCAGATCTGGGCTCGGGTGGACCCGCCGGTAAAGGACTGCTCAAGCCACCCTCGGACGGGGGTGAAGCCCTGCCGCGGTGTAGAGGTCGTCGATCACCTTCATGTTGGCCACCGAGTCGGACAGCGGGGTGAGGACGGGTTCCCCTCGGAGGACTGCTCCGCAGAATGCGTCGAGCTGGAACTCGTAGGTCGACCGATGGGTGAACGTCTCTCTGCGGGTTCCGACCGTTGTCGTGACCGAGAGGCGGTGCCACATCTGTGGACCGAGAGGGTTGATCAGGGTGAGACGACCCTGCGATCCCCACAGGCGCACCGTGCTGCGCGGCACGGACCAGGCCCACATCGACGCGGTCACCTTTCCGGGGTAGCCGTCTGAAAAGAGGAGCTCCCCGGTCATCGCCCGGTCGATCTCTCTCGAATGGAGCTTCGCTTGTGCGAAAACGACTCGTGGCTCGCCCTGGCCGAACGTGCGCGCCATATGCACCGCGTCGCTACCGGCGTCCATGGCAGATCCTCCTGCGAGATGCAGGTTGTAGCGAATGTCCGAAAAGCGAGGAAGGAGAAAGCAATTTGCCGTCTCCACCCGCTGGATGGCGCCGATCTCGCCGCTAGTGATGATATCGATGGCCCGAATTGCAAGGGGATGGTAGCGGTAGTGAACGGCCTCCATAACCACTAGCCCCGACCGGTTTGCCTCTCTTGCGACCTCTTCGGCCTCGGCGGCGTTTGCGGTAAATGGCTTTTCGCACAACACGTGCTTGCCGGCGGCTATCGCTTTGAGGGTCCATTTTCCATGGAGGCCATTCGGTAACGGAATGTAGATGGCATCGATTGTGGGATCATCGATAACCGCTTGATAGGAGTCGGCAACCCGAGGCACTCCGTATTTGACGGCGAAGGCTTCGGCCTTCCTGCGATTCCGGGATGCCACCACCGCGACTTCTGCCTCGCTGTGATCACGGGCCGGTCGGATCACCGCATTTGGTGCGATACGGGCTGCCCCGAGGATCCCGATTCGTACGGTGCTCACGTGTTCTCCCTTGGGCGACCACGCCCACCGTTTCTGGAGTTCGACGCTCGACCCTCCAGGTCCCCAATCCTAGAGCTTCTCTTTCGGTTTCACCGGTTGGACGCAGGAGTTATGGCCTTCGCCGAGGGGGCCGGAGGGCCCGGAATTCTGGTTTGCCCAGGGCGCGATGAGGGTCTAGTATCCGCGTATGGGGGCTGGGCGGAGTACGGAAGTCACGATCCTCGGTGGCTGCGGCCATGTCGGGCTTCCGCTCGGTCTCGCACTGGCCGATTCAGGATCGACCGTCATCCTGTACGACACCAATCAGGCCGCGGTCGAAGGTGTCTGTTCGGGCAAGATGCCCCATTTGGAGCCCGGGGCACCAGAAGTGCTGGCTCGGACGTTGGCAGGCAAAAAGCTCTCGGCGTCAACTGATGTGTCGTCGGTCGGTCGCTGCGAGTTCCTCGTCATCGTGGTCGGAACCCCTATCGACAAGCACCTCAACCCCGATCCGCAGGCAGTGGTCGCGGCGCTCGAGGATGTTGCAGACGAGCTGCACGATGGGCAGATCCTCATCCTCCGGAGCACGGTGTTCCCGGGTGTCACCAGGATGGTCGAACGCCTGATCGACCGCCTCGGAAAGTCCATCGACGTGGCCTTTTGCCCCGAGCGAATTGCCGAGGGTCGGGCGATGGAGGAACTTCACTCGCTGCCTCAGATCGTCGCCGCCCGGTCCGATCGCGCCTTCGAACGCGCGGCCACGCTTTTCGGCCAACTCACCAAGTCCATTGTTCGGGTGGAGCCCGAAGAAGCAGAACTGGCGAAGCTCTTTACCAATTCCTACCGATACATCAAATTTGCTGCAGCGAATCAGCTCTACATGATGGCCAACGATTTCGGTTTGGACTACGAGCGCATTCGGGCGGCAGTGATCGAGGACTATCCGCGCGCAGCTGATCTTCCTGGACCTGGTTTTGCAGCCGGACCCTGCCTGCTCAAAGACACGATGCAGCTGGCGGCGTTCAACAACAACAATTTCGCTCTCGGTCAGGCCAGCATGCAGATCAACGAGGGCCTCCCCTTGTACCTGGTTTCGCGCCTGAGTGCCCGGTTCGATCTCGATGGCTCGACTGTGGGGATCCTCGGCATGGCGTTCAAGGGTGGATCGGACGACAACCGATCAAGCCTTTCGTACAAGCTGAAGCGTGTCCTGAAGGTGCGCGCCCGCTCGGTGCTCACGACCGATCCCTTCGTCGGGAACGACGACGAGCTGTTGCCCTTGGGGCAGGTGCTCGACGAGTCCGACCTCATCGTGATCGGAACTCCCCATCGGGACTACGCCGACCTGGCGATCCGTCAGCCTGTCGTCGACATCTGGAACCTGAGAGGCGACGGGGTCGTGGTATGAAACCCCGGGTCTCCATCGTGATTCCGGCATACCAGGAAGACTCGGAGATCGAGGGTGTCCTCAGTCGCTTGACGGAAGCGGTCCGTCTTCCCTGCGAAATCGTGATCGTCGTCGACTCAGAGGAAGATTCGACGCTTCCCTACGTCGAGAAATACGCCCGGATCGATCCACGCGTCCGGGCTCTCGTCAACGACGTGGCACCGGGGCCGGCACACGCAATCAGGTATGGGATGGAACGCGCCGAAGCCGACGTCGTCGTCGTGACGATGGCAGACGGATGCGACGATCCCCAGCAGATCGATTCGTTGGTCCGGTTGGTCGAGCGCGGTGTGGTCGTGGCGGCCGCGTCGAGGTACTCGCAGGGTGGGCAGCAGGTGGGGGGACCGGCGATGAAGTGCATGCTCTCCAGACTCGCCGGTCTATCTCTGTGGGGTCTTGCACGAGTGGGTACCCGTGATGCCACCAACTCCTTCAAGGCCTATGACACCGAATTCGTGCAGAAGGTTGGAATCGACTCAACTGCGGGATTCGAGATCGGCATCGAGCTGGTGGCCAAAGCCCGCCGGGCTCGCCTTCCGGTGGCCGAACTGCCGACGATCTGGCTCGAGCGCAACCACGGTGTGTCGAACTTCAGACTGGTCACGTGGCTGCCCCACTATCTACGATGGTGGAAATTCGCCTTCGGGCCTCGGCTGGATGTCGAGCAGATCCGCAATGCCAGCGAACGGTCAGGGGTCACATGAGCACAGTATTGGTCACGGGTTCCGCGGGATTCATCGGCGGCTATGTCGTCAAGGAGCTCCTCGACCGGGGACACGACGTCATCGGTCTGGACAACTATTCGAAGTACGGGCCCGTCAAGCGGTCCTACGACGACCACAAGAGGTACCGCTTCGTCGAGGCGGACGCCCGTGACGTCGATCTGGTCGAAGGGCTGCTGGCGGAGTGCGACCACTTCATCGCTGGGGCGGCGATGATCGGCGGCATCTCCTACTTCCATACCTATGCCTACGACCTTCTGGCCACCAACGAGCGGATCACCGCAGCGTCGTGTGACGCCGCGATCAAGGCCCATCGGAATGGCCGACTGAAGAAGGTGACGTATCTCAGCTCGTCGATGGTCTTCGAATCGGCGGACGCCTGGCCGTCGTATGAAGGCCAGGAGCACGAGGTCCCTCCTCCGGTGTCGTCCTACGGGTTCCAGAAGTTGGCCGTCGAGTACTTCGCTCGGGCAGCATTCGACCAGTACGAGTTGCCTTTTACCATCATCCGACCGTTCAACTGCGTCGGCATCGGTGAACGCCGCGCGCTAGGGGACGTCGAGATTCTGAGCGGAAATGTCAGTCTCGCGATGAGCCACGTGGTTCCCGACCTCGTGCAGAAGGTCATCAAAGGTCAGGACCCTCTGCACATCCTGGGTGACGGGACACAGATCCGGCACTACACGTACGGAGGCGATCTGGCCGAAGGGATCGTCACAGCGATGGAGCACCCGGCAGCTCTCAACGAGGACTTCAACTTGTCGACCGACCAGTCGACGACGGTCCTCGAGTTGGCGCAAGCCATTTGGACCGCTATCAAGGGACCCGACGTGCCGTTTCACTGGACCTCCGATCCGCCGTTCGCGCACGACGTGAGCCGCAGAGTCCCCTCGACCGAGAAGGCGAAGCGGGTCCTTGGTTTTGAGGCAACGACCTCGCTCGAGAAGCTCCTGCAGGACGTCATCCCATGGATCGAACGGGCAGTTGCCGAGGGAACGATCTGAACGCACAAGCGCGATTTCGATTGTGTCGCCCATAGACGCATGCGGCGATCGTGACTGATGAGGTCGAGGTTGAAGCGATAGCGAGCGGCCAGCCTCCGTACTCGCCATGGCCGGACCTGAAGGCGGTGGCCGGGTGCGTCCTCGTTGCTCTGGTCGCGTTCGCCGGCTCGTTTCTGGTCCCGGGTCCGACCACGAATGTCGTCCGTACGACAGCGGTGGGACCGATTTCGACCGCCGCGGCACAGCCAAGAACGGTCATCCTCGGGCAGAGCCATTCCAGCAATGCCTCCTTCGACCTCGATCTCCGGTTCCGCTTCCGTATCGATGTCCTGAAGACCGGCGAAACGCTGTTCGATGTCGGGTCGCCGAAGGCTGGCGTGACGGCATGGGTGAGCCGGCCCATCGACGGATACCGGTACGTGGTCGTGAGTGGACCAGGCTTCTCGGCCGTCCTGGTCAACCACGTCGTCGCCGGCCAGACCTATGCGGCATCGGTTGTCATCGAGGGCGGCAAGAGCATCACCGCGTCGGTCGATGGCCGACAGCAGTTCTCCTACGACGATCTCCGGTTGAACCTGCTGCCGTCCGTGAAGAGCGCGACGATCGGAGGTCCGTCCCCGGCATCACTGGGCAGAGGCCAGGCCGCATCTGGTCAGCTCGGCTCGAATCCGTCGCCGCTGCTCGGCACCGTCTCTGGCTTCACCCTCTCATCGCGTGAGCTGGCCCCAGCCGGATCGGCAACCGTCATCTCCGCGCTCCGTGTCTTGGCCGGAGTGGCAGCGTTCTCGGCACTTGTCCTCCTCGCACTTCGATTTGTCACGGGTGCTCTGGTCGCTCGGCGGCTGGGCGTCTTTACCCCGTCGAAGCGCGAGTCACCGGTGTGGTTTCAGTGGGTGCGCGAGCACAGTTTGCCGATCGGGCTCGTTCTGCTCGTGGCCGGAATCGCGACGCTCGCCATCGTCACCCCGCTGGACAATGCCGTGGTGCAGCAGTCGGGCACGCAACAACTTGCGGCCGGGGACGTCGGGCCGAACCAAAGGACGACGTACGCACTGTTCGGTGAGCCCACGGTCTTCGGAAGGGCCGCGTCGGTCGATGTTCACCTTGCATTCCAGTTGCGGCTCGACGGACCTCTTTCGATTCGAGGTGCTGCAATTCCGGTCGTCTCGACGCTCAGCGGCGACCACGGCATCCAGTTCATGATGGGTCGTTCGGGTGGAAAGCCGTATCTGACGGCGACCGTGGGAAGCAACGCTTCGCTCGCCCCCAGGGGCACCTACAACCTGCTCTTCAACTTTCCTCTGCATCAGTGGGTCACCGCGTCTGTCGACGTCTATCGGAGTCAGTCATTCGACTTCATGATCGACGGGCAGCAGGTCCAGTCACTCACCTTCAACGTTCCGGTCCTCTATCCGGCGCCGGCTGTGTTGACCGTTGACGGTGCGTTCGGCGGCTCCGTTCGGAACGTGGCCCTGCAGACCACCCTCTATCGGCAACAGCCGAGTCGAGTTCCCTACCTCTTGATCCGCCTTGCCCAGGGGATGGGAATCATCGCGATCATTGCGGCCACGATCCTTCTCGCCCAGCGTCTCCTCACCCGTGTCGTTCCGTCCCCGGTTCGGGTCCGACGGCCTCTTGTCCTCACCACGTTCTGGACAATGGGCGTTGGGATTGTGGTGAACATCGTCGTCGATCTCTTTCACTTCCAGGGGAGCAGTCTGCTCTACACCGAGCGGAATACGTGGCTCTATAACCCGTTTGTTCGATTCGAAGATTTCTTCGGCCCGTTCGAGCTCTTGCGGAGCTTTAATCCATACAACATTCAACATGGAAACTATCCGCCAGTTGGATATTGGCTTCTCGCTCCAATACTCTGGATGAATGAATATGCCGCACTGTTTCTGACGTTTGCAGTGGCGGTCGGTTTCATGATTTGGTGGGTTTCCAGATCCTTCACGCAAGGGATCGCGCCGTACCAACGAGTGCTCGTCGTGATCGTCGCGCTCTTATCTCTTCCCGTCTCCTTTGGCATCGACCGTGGCAACCTCGACCTGGTCATCTTCGCCATGATCGTTTTGGGAGTTGCCGCATTCGAACAGAATCGAAATGTGTTGGCTGCGTGGTGGTTCGGGTTCACCAGCGCCGCAATTCTCTTCCCCGTTCTCTACCTTCTCCTGTTCCTACGGGGACGAAAGTTGAAATACCTTGTGCTTGGCGTGGTCATTGCCGGATTCCTGAGCCTCTTGGGATTTGCCGGATTTCGACACGGATTTACTCATACCCTTTACGGATTCAAAGAAGCCTTCTCCACGTTTCAGTTCAACTACGACAGGCCAACCAGCTCGACGCCTTACGATGGATCGATCATCGGCTGGGTGCAGAGCATCGGCTATGCGATCAACGGAGTGGGCGGGGCCCAAGCGATCGAGAACGTGATCAGGCCGGCAGTCGTGCCTGTCGACATTCTCGCTGGCCTACTGCTTGCGTGGTACCTGCGATTCCGCGAGGGATCCCTTTGGCACTCCCTCACGCTGATCACCGGGGTGTTCATCCTGCTCAACGAGTCGTACTACTACGACTTGCTCTTCCTGTTCATCCCGCTGGCACTCTTCGTCAGGGATTCGACTGTCAGCCGGAGGGGGATCGTCATCGGGGTGCTGTTCGGAATCCTGCTCGCACCCCGCGCCTACTTCTACCTGGGGAACAGCCGGATCGACTCGAGTGTCCTGACGACGGCCCCTCTGCTCATCGCTCTTCTTGCGGTCGTTGTCTACGACGGGTATCGAGAGCGGGCCGAACGAGGGACGAGGATCGAGATGGCTCGTGATGAGGCGGAAGGATCAGAAGCTCCGCTACCGACCTCGGTCTGACCTGTTCCTCTGCCGCCCGGGGGAGGTCTTGCTCAGCGTCCCTCGAGGCGGATCATGGACCGGAAGGTTCTGGCGATGATCCGGGCATCCAACATGGGCCCTTGGTGACGGAGGTAGAAGAACTCGTACTGGAGTTTCTCCAGCGCGTCGTGGATGGTGGCGCCGTAACCGAACTTAACCTGGGCCCAACCGGTGAGTCCGGGATTCACCAGGTGGCGGACTTCGTAGAAGGGGATCTTCTCTCTGAGCTCGGCCACGTACTTGGGCTGCTCGGGTCTCGGCCCTACCAGGGAGAGCTCGCCGCGCAGAATGTTGATGGCCTGGGGTATCTCGTCGAGGTGCATACGCCGCATCCACCTACCGACTACGCCCAGTCGGGGGTCTTCCATCGTCGTCCAGCCACTGTCTTTCAAATCGACTGGCATCGTCCTGAACTTCACGATGGTGAACTCCTTCCCGCCTTTGCCAACCCGCGGTTGGCGGAAGAACAGGGGACCCCGATTACCAGCCAGGTCCAACAACAAGACAAGCGCGCACGCCGGAACCAAGATGATGACGCCGACCAGTCCGGAGACGAGGTCGACCAGACGCTTGATGCGGGCGTACCGCGGAACGTGCAACTCCTGGATGTCGAAGAAGAGAGAGCTGCGCTCGAGCTCGCTGAGTGGAAGCTTTCCCAGCCACTCGTCGTAGAAGGTGGCCAGAGGGCGCACCCGGACCCCGCTTGCGTGGAGCATGGCCGCCTGCGCCACCACCGACTCGTCACCTTGGGCGTCGCGTCCCAGTACCAGAACGGTTGCCCCACATTCTTCGACCGCTCGAACCAAGCCGCCGAGGGTCCCACCCAGAGGTCCCGAAACGGTGGACGTGTCCACGACACCGACAAGTTTGGCTGGACGTTCGGCATCGTGGGCGAGATCCGCCTCAAGCGTGACGGCGTCGTCCGCACTGACCACCGCAAGGATCCGGTCGTCACCAGTGCCGCTTCGCTCGGCGCCCCGGGCCACGACGGTGAAGGCGAGATAGACCGGAAACAAGACAAGCGCCGCACCGAGGACCACGATCCGGGGAAGGAGCAATGTCCCTCCGGCCAGTTGGATCAGGGAGAAAGCCGCCGCGCCCCCTACTGACAGCGCCGAACGCGGACCAGGTGGCCCCCCACTGGGCGTCGGAGACATCGGGGACCCCAGCCAGATAGGCGGCCAGCTCGAGCAGGAGGATGTACCCGATGACCCAGCCGAATCGTGCGGTGCCGGTGAAGCTGTAGTGGCCGATGTAATAGGCGTGCAATTCGGCCAACAGCACGACGACGACTGGTGGAGCAGCCAGGACGGCCCAGCGCGCAAATGATCGATTGAGGACGGCCCTTGACCAACGCCCCGATGTCGACCGCTCCTCGTGATTCCCCGACTTCATCACGGTTCCGCATCCCCCCAACTAGGCAAAATTACCAGGCTTCCCTATGGACTGACAATGGCCGGACGAGGGTGATTCGGTGTGTTCTTCGAGGTCAGCGAGGAGGAGTAGGCCTCTGGGAGGCGTCAATGAAGCTCCATTCCGTCGGAGGGAGCGTCCGGGGTTGTTGCCGACCCAGCGCCCCGGCGCAGGGATCGCCAGAGCCCAGCCACTTCGCCGGCGGGAAGCGCCCAGCGCAAGGTCGCACCGACTGCGACTGCCACCCCCAACGGCACCCCCAGAGCCAACGTCGCCGCTGGCCGCAGCCCGAGTGCATCCACGAACCCCAACACGGCCAGTTCGGCCAGCAGCGGCACCAGCGGTGGGGCCAACCGCCTTAGTCAAAAACTGACGGGGGTGGATGTCGCAGTACCGGCAGGTGGCGGCCACGATCCACGGCGTGGTCACCGCGGCGGCAATGAGGGTTCCCCAAAACACCCCGGCCACGCCCAGTGGATAGACCAGCGCCACACTGGCTGCCAGATTCACGATCACTCCCACCGTCGCCACCCGCACGATCACCCCACCGCGGCCGACTCCGAGGAGGATGTTCCCCGCAACCTGCCCGGCCGCGGTGACCACGCTCGCCGCCATCGCCACCTGGGTTGCGCGGGACGCGGTCGCGGCGAGCACGGGGCCGACCCACAAGCGGATCCCCGGGGCGGCGAGCATGGCCACCCCGGCAGCCAGCGGCCACGACAACACCAACGGCGTAGCGGGTGCCGGACAGCAGTGTCACGGCCAGTTTCTTTCGGTCCCCGCGGGCGTCGACCCACGCCGAGCTCGGAACGAGCGCAGCGGTGATGCCGGCCACCACGGCATTGGCCCCGTTTCCGAGCTGGGTGGCCACCTCCACGGCCGACACCGGCACGGGTCCGAGGACCGCACCCACGATGACGCGGTTCATCAGCGCATAGATGGCCGAGATGGGGCGGAGCAGGACCACCTTCGATGCGTACGTCAACATCTCGCGCAGATCACCGGCTGAAAGGGACAGCCGTGGTGGCCGCTGGGCGGCCAGGACCGCCATTCCGAGCAGGGCACCCAATGCGCTCGCCATCACGGCCGCCAACTCCACCGTCCGAAGCGAGCCACCGCTCATGGCGACGGCTGCAGTCGACCCGTAGAACAGAGCTCGGCGGGCGGCGTCGACCCCGCGACTCAGATCCAAGCGCTGGAGGCCCTCGAGGCATGCTTCGGCGCCCTGTTGCAGGAACTCCCCGGCAACCTGGAGGGAGAGCAGGAGGGCGGCGGCATGAGCTGCCGCGACCTCGTCGGGTGGAATGCGACGCCAACGCCTCGAGGACGGGCCAGGCGAAAGCAAGGCAGATCCCGGCACTGATGACGGCGATGGTGCCGAAGGTGGCCATAGTGGTGCCAAGCGCCGAGCCCGTCGCCTCGTGACGTGCTGTGGCGGCCCGGGTCGAGACCAGCCGAGTGCCGGCCACGGCGAGTCCACCGTCCATCACGACCAGCCAGCCGGTGGACGCCGACATGGTCTGGAGCAGGACCCATCGCCCGAAATTGGCCAGGCCCAGTCCGTGCACCATGAGCGGCAGGGTGGCGAGGGCGACGGCGATCGCCCAGATGTTCGCTGCGAGTCCGGCGACGGAGTTGCGCAGGACCCGGCGGTGGAAGGGACGCTCGACGGAGCTCACCGACGACCGACCGACCCACGCCGGGTGAGGGCCTGCACGCGCGAACGCAGCCTGAGCCTTCGGCGGGTCCGGTCGACGATCGTGTCCGGGGTGCGCTGTCCGACGAAATCCGACTCATGCTGGTAGCGATCGACATCCGGGAGTCGCCCATCCATCAGAGCTGCGACGGCGTCGAGCAAAAGAGGTCGGGTGGCGAAGTCGCTGGTATGCCCACCTTCGGGGCGCAGATCCACCACCGCGGCACCGCCTCGCAGACGCCACTCGTCGACCAGGGGCAGGACCTGTTCGGGGTAGACACCCGCGTCGTCGGCACAGGTCTGTACGAACAATCCGGGCAGACAGGTCGAATCGGGACCGCCAGCCTCGGACAGGAGCGCCTGCACTCGTCGGGTGATCGGATGGTTGGCGATGGCAGTGGGATCCCCGTCCGGGGTGATGAAAGCCACCTCCTCCCATCGTCCGCACCGGGAGGCGGCCACGTCGAGGTCGACGTGGGGGGAGATCGCCACGACGCCGGCTGCTTCCCGGGAGAGTCCGATGACCAACGCCCCGGTGGCCCCCATGGACGAGCCCACTGTGACGAGTCGCCCCGCAGGGATCCGCAGGCGCTCCATCTCCCTATCGACGATGGCCAGGACCGCACGCTCCACAAAGGGGTCACCGTGCTCACCGCTGTAGTAGGTCCCGTTCCGATTCGCGCCGTAGGCGTCGCATAGAAAGAGCCACTGGTGGCCGGGACCCGAGCCCAGCATCCGCAGCCGGTGGAAGTAGCCCTGAAACTGGTCGCGGTAGCGCGGGCGGTCACCCCACTTGCCGAAGAACGCGCTGCAGTGAACGGCCAACCCATCCCCCTCCGGGTGGGTGACGACCGCGTACTCGAAGGTTCGACCCTCGGTGTCGGTGAAACGACGAAAGTCCGCGTCCAGAGGCGGTGCGGCTCCGTCGGCCGTCACGGCGCCACTCCAGCCACAAGCGTGGCCCACGCCTCGTACCGGGCCGACCCCCTGATCGCAGGTAAAGGAGCGCGGCGCAGCACGAGGTCGAAAGCGGTCGGCCGGAGGAACTGCAGCTGGACGACCAGCCGGTCGGCTGCACCCTGAGCCAGCCGGCTTCCATAGTGGAGGCACGCACTGGTGTCAACGAAGACGGCGGTGCCCGGAGGTCCTTCGAAGGCGTGCACTTCGTCCGGTTCCACGAGGGCGAGGACCTCGTCGTCGCCCCTCCGAAAGCCCTCTCCTCCGTAGCGGTAGTGCAGCGCCTCTTTGACTCGGGTCGAGGACCCGCCTCGGAGAGCGGTGAGTGGGCCGTGGATGGAGGTCACGTCGGAGCAGTGCACGAACAGCTTCAGCTGTGTCACATCCTCCCAGTCCGAATGGAACAGCTGGCTCCCGGAGTGGGGGCCGGCGACGTAGGGAGAGCGCAGCACGGTCACCCCGGCCAGCACCGGCACCATCCCGAGATGGGCGGTCGCCGTCGCCACCACTGACGGATGGAGTGCTAGTCGCCCCAACGGGCTCTCCGAAGACAAGACATCGAGACGGAGATCGAGAAGGTACGGCTTGCCCTGCCCTGTGCCCGGCGTGTCGGTCTCCACGTCGGGTGCGAGCGACCGCACCTGGTCGACCACCCCGCCCAGGTCCCAGGTCTCATCGGGTGTCGCCACCAGAAACCCGGCCTCCGGATCGAGGGGCTCGGGTGGCGGTGGTAGGTCGGCAGCGGCTGATCGGCGGATCGCGACCTGATGGCGGCGCAGCCTGGTTAGCCAACTTGCGTACATTCTCCGCCGGCGATCGTCAGCACCGACAGCGAAGATCCCCCATCGGGCTCGCTCGAGCAGGCGATCCGTCACCCTCGGTCCGATCTCTCGAAGCCCCTCACCGGCCATCGCGGGAACGTAGTGCAACTGCACGGTTCGATGTGTCGGGTGTGGTCTCTGTGTAGTCGCCACCGGCCGATCAGTTCTCGCCGAAGTGCCACGTCACCAGGGAATGCACGAATGGTAGCGTGTGAATTTCGGGTATTGGATGGAGGAGCACAGAGTGTCGGACCCGCCTGGACTCAGACGCCATGGGCGGTCACGACAGTGATAGCGGACGTTGATCCGGGCGAGTTTCCAACCGTTGCGGTGCTGCTGCCCGTTTTGAACGAGCGGCACTTCCTCCGAGACTGTCTGGACTCCCTGGCCCGGCAGGATTACCCGAACATCATGCAGATCTTGGTGATCGACGGAGGATCCGGTGACGGCAGCGCGACCATCGCCGAAAGCTCAGCCGATCAGCGCGTCAGGGTCGTCGAAAATCCCCGGGTCACCGCGGCAGCGGCCATGAACGTCGGGATCGAGCATGCCAAAGCCCAGATCGTCTGTCGAGCCGATGCCCACACGCTGTATGCGCCCGACTACGTCCGCCGATGCGTTCAGACTCTGCTCGACACTGGAGCCGAGAACGTCGGTGGCCCTATGCGGGCGGTGGGCACGACCAACTTCGGGCGCGCCGTTGCTAGAGCGACGTCGTCGCGGTGGGGGATCGGGCCCGGGGTGTTCCACTACGCGGACCGCCGCATCGAGGTGGACACCGTCTATCTCGGCTGTTGGTGGCGGACGACACTGGAGGAGCTTGGAGGGTACGACGAGAACCTGCTGCAGTGGGCCGCCGAGGATCAGGAGTTGAACTTCCGGATTCGCAGGGCCGGCGGAAGGGTCATCGTGGATCCGATTATCCGATCGTGGTACTTCCCGAGGGAGACGCCTCGTGCTCTGGCCCGGCAGTACCGCAACTACGGCCTCGCCAAAGCATCGACGCTGGCCAAGCACGGCCGGTTGCCGACGTGGCGGCCGTTGGCACCAGCCGCCTTGGTGATGACGGCCCTCGCCGCCGCGCTGCTGGGTCGGGGTTGGAAACGGGTGGCGATCCCAGCCGGCCACGGCTTGTTGTGCGCCGCGGTTGCGCTGCGGGTGGGGGACGAACCGGGGGTGGCACCCCATCGGGTGTTCGCCGTCTTCGAAATCTGTCACTGGTCCTACGGGGTGGGGTTCTGGACAGGGGTTTGGCGGTATGTGACCGGGAAGGGGTTCGACAGTCGACCGGTGGGCCACCGATGACTCCTCTCCCACGGCGGGATCAAGTGGGGGAGTACGCACGAAAGGGCCTGCATCTCGGTCTTCGACAAGTGGCGTTGGCGCCCGAACAGGTGGTGGCCCGCCAACTGCGAAAGCAGGCCACCGCGCTCGGGCCTGCCACTGGGCCGCGGGTTGCCATCTTCACGCTGCGCGACTGGGCCGCGCACGTCCAATGGGAGGCAGTCGTGGGTCAAGCGCTGCGCGTGAGGGGTGCGCAGACGACGTTCGTCACCTGTGGTGGTGGCCTGGAGCAGTGCGATCGGGTCAACCTCTACGAAGGGCCCCCCATGCCGTGTGGCACGTGCAGTCGCTATGTGGACAGCTCGGTCGACGCCCATGGCTTCACACGCGTTGCTCTCCGTGAAGGGTGGGCAGTCGATGATCCCGGCGACTGGCCGGAACTCGATGGCATGTCGCTCGACGAGCTCTTCGAAGTCGAGTACGAAGGGATTCCAGTTGGCGCGCTGGTCAGCATTCCGGTGCGGTGGTTTCTGTTGGCGTCTCGGATCGAGGGCGATCCGCTGGCCGCGCTCACCGCGCGGCGCTTTCTGCGGTCTGCGCGCCGTGTGGTGCGCGGGCTCCGGGGTGTGCTGGACCGGATCGAACCGGATGTGGTGCTCATGCTGAACGGTCGCTTCTTCTTCGAATCCATTGCCGATGCCATCTGCCGGTCCAGGGGAATCGAGGTCGTCCTCTACGAGCGGGGATTCATCCTCGACACCTTGATCTTCCACCGTCGCCGACCGGACCAACTGCTCGACGTGGCGGACGATCGACCGGAATGGGATCAGGGGAGCCTCAGCCCGGAGGAGAACGAGGAGCTGGACCGCTACCTGAAAGACCGGGCAGTTGGCGCTCGGGCCATCGTTGACTACTGGGGTGACGCGGAGTTCGTGGACCCGACGCAGTCGGCAACCGGAAAGCTGGCTGTGCTCTTCACCAACCTCACGTGGGACTCGGCCGTCCTCGGCAAAGAGGTGGCGTTCCCGGGTATTCACGATTGGCTGCTCGAGGCGGTGAACGCCTTCGCACAACGTCCAAACGACCAATTGGTCATCAGGGTCCACCCGGCAGAGGTCAAACTCCCGGGCAAGTGGACCCGTGAGCCGCTCGGCGCGCTCATCGCACAGGAATTCCCGAATCTGCCCGCCAACGTCCGAATCGTGGAGGCGGAGGATCCGCTGAGCTCCTATCCCCTTATGGCCGCCGCGGATGTTGGCCTGGTGTACACCTCAACCACCGGACTGGAGATGGCCCTCCAGGGAAAGCCGGTCATCGTCGCCGGGCAGACCCATTATCGGGCCAAGGGCTTCACTCTTGACGTATCGTCCCCGAGCGAGTTCAGAGACACCCTGGAGCGCGCACTCGACGACCCAGAGGCGGTGGGCCCCGACCTGGAGCGTGCTCGTCGCTACGCCCATCTCTTCTTCTTCAAGGCTCCCGTCGAGGCCCCCGGGGTGCAAGAGCATGTCCCAGGTCTGGCCAGGCTCACCGCTCGCTCACTTGAGGACCTCGAACCAGGCCGGAGTGCTTCGCTGGACCGGATTTGCGACCTGATCCTGGGGGGCGGCGGCACGAGATCACGCGTCACCCGCCAAGAACTCGTGAGAGGCCGGCCAGGCTCATGCGAAGTACACGTTTCGATTCGTCGGTCGTTCGACTCTTGATGCCCCTTGTGGAGATCAAACGAATCCCGCGAGATTAAAGAGGACGAACGAAGTCGGCACTGACCCTTCGCCCTCGAGGAGCCGCCGTGCCTCTGCAATCGGGACGACGGCCGTCTCAACGTATTCGGGACGCGGGAGGGCGTCGCATCCGGCGCGCTAACGATGAAGCACACGTCGTAGCCGTCTTGCTCCATGTCGTGCACGAGCCCGACGCAGTGCGTTGCGTCGATCGCCTCCGGCTCGATCCCTGCTTCCTGCTCGAGCTCGTCGAGCAGAGCGCCCAGAACGTCGACCCGGCCATCATCGTCGACGCGCTCCGACTCGACTCCACCGGAGGGGATGAGTTCCCAGGCACCCGGATACTGCGTGACGTCAGGTGACCGGCGACCGATGAGAACGAGGCGTTCGCCCGCCGCGTGGACCACCACGATCCCGCTGACAGCGAGCGCCCGAATCCGAGCCTTCGCCGGATCCTCATCGCGCTGGTACGCGACAAAATGCCGGTAGCTACACCGGCAAACGGTAACGAGGCCGTCGCGCACGTTTTGGACGCTCAGCAGCGTCCCTTCGTGAACGGACGGTCGAGCCAACTGCTCCTGCACCCACAGCTCGTCTATCCGGCCACACAGTTCGAGGGGCACCTCGAGGTCCTCACCGAGAAGTGGAAGTCGAGTGGCGGTGCGGCGACGAGGCGTGCCGCACTCATGGAACGGTGTCGGTGCAGGCGGCGAAGTGTGACGCGAGCGGGCGCAGGTCGCTCCGATCTAACGGGCTCAGAGTGCCTCTTTGAGTGCTGCTACCACCAGATCCTGGTCTGCGTCGCCTAGCCCGGGGAAGATCGGCAGCGAGAGAAGCTGCCCGTAGGCATCCTCCGTGGCCGGAAATGCGAGGGGATCCGACCCGAACGCCCGGTACGTGGGATGGCGGTAGATCGGGATGTAGTGCACCTGCACTCCGATGCCGGCCGTTCGCAGCTTCTCGAACACCCGGGCTCGATCGACCACCCGGATAGGGAAGAGGTGGTAAGCGTGGGACCATCCCACCTCTGGCTGAGGTGGAAGTTCAGGGGTTCCGGCCAGCAGGGCACGGTACCGATCCGCCAAGCGCTGACGTTCGGTGATGAAGCGCCCAAGCTTGGACAGCTGACTGGTTCCCAGGGCCGCCTGGATGTCGGTCAGTCGGTAGTTGAAACCCAACTCTGTGATCTCGTAGTACCAACCACCGAGGTCGGGCCTGCGCTCGATCCCGTCGTTCGGAAGGAGCGAAGGCGCTCTGCCAACTCAGGCGAGTTGGTGGTGACCGCGCCTCCTTCACCGGTGGTGACCACCTTCACCGGATGGAATGAGAAAGCGGTCATGTCCGAGTCGGCGCAATTGCCGACCGGTCCAGACGGGGTGTGCGCTCCCAAGGCATGTGCTGCGTCTTCGATGACGATCCTCGGTCGTTCGGGCAGTCGACTGAGGTCGACCGGCAGTCCTGCGTAATGAACGGCGATCAATGCGTCCACGCCGACCCGCACCCGTTCGGGTGCGAGGTTCAAGGTATGCCGATCGATGTCCACGAACTGCACCGCGGCCCCCACGTACCGGGCGCAGTTCGCGTGGCCACGAAGGAGAGCGGGGATGTGACGGCGACGTCACCGGGTCCGAGACCCGCGGCAGCACATGCTCCGTGGAGGGCCGCCGTGCCATTGGCGAACGCCACTGCGAACTTGGCACCGGTCGAAGCAGCAAGCGCCTCCTCGAACTGCACAATGCTGGGCCCTTGGGTGAGCCAGTCACTTTTCAGCACCTCGACGACGGCACGGATGTCGTCGTCGTCGATCGACTGGTGAC
Organism: uncultured Acidimicrobiaceae bacterium; assembly: GCA_963839925.1. Taxonomy (GTDB): domain Bacteria; phylum Actinomycetota; class Acidimicrobiia; order Acidimicrobiales; family RAAP-2; genus Bog-756. Next base: position 383,959 of record CAWIWV010000001.1, read on the forward strand.
CATAAGGAATCATGGAAGAAGCTCAGCGATGGCCGCTTCGCTCAACCACTGATCATTGCTGTCACTGGAGTAGACGAACCCATCCGGAAGTGGCTTGCCGTCCATCCAGCGAGGACTCGCCACCCACCATGGGTGCTCGGGCAGCACCACGAAGACATCACCGGCATCGATGCTGTGACGAGCATCATCAGAAGTAAGGAGAATCTCGTGGATCTTCTCTCCCGGCCGGATGCCTATGACGTCAACCTCGGCGTCAGGGGCGATGGCACGCTGGAGGTCCGTGACCCGCATGGACGGGATCTTCGGAATGAACACCTCACCACCCACCATGTGTTCAAGCCCATAGAGCACGAGATCCACCGCTTGGTCGAGTGAGATCCAAAATCGAGTGTATACGCGTGTCGGTCACGGTGATCCGACCGGTTTGTGCTTGCTCACGGAACACCGGAACGACAGACCCGCGGTCTGACGACATTCCCGTAGCGAACACACGAGAGGCTGGTTCGTGAATGGGAGGCATAGGCATTTCCCTGAACCACAATCTTCTCGGCGCACAGCTTCGTTGCCCCGTACAGATTGACGGGATTAACCGCTTTGTCGGTCGAAAGAGCAAGCACTTTCGCCACTCCGCTGTCGATGGCGGCATCAACGACGTTCTGCGCACCCAGCACGTTGGTCTGAACGGCCTCGAAAGGGTTGTATTCACAGGCGGGCACCTGCTTCATTGCCGCGGCGTGCACGATGATGTCTGCGCCAGTCGCCGCTCGCACGAGGCGATCACGATCTCGGACGTCGCCGACGAAGTAGCGGACGCCTCGGTCGCCGAACTGCTCATGAAGCTGCCATTGCTTCAGTTCATCCCGCGCAAGCCAACGTACGTCTACTGCATCCGGCCAGGTCGCGGTCACCCGCCGCAGGAAGGCTTGGCCGAATGAACCGGTCCCACCTGTCAGGAGGATTGTCATGCCCGAGAGGTCGATCACAGGCCTGATTCTTGCTCGTAAGGGGCAGCCGAAGGAGCACGACGTTGGAGAGCGCGATCCGATCAAGAGGGCGAGCTGACGATGCCCCGACGTTAGCCATGGACAACCGCACTTCGATTCACCTCATGTTAGGGTCACCGACCGACTCCGGATTCTTCGAGGGGGGGACGCTGGGTGGCACCGCTGCAACTCACCGCGGCCGCTGGGGAGCCTGCTCGGGCGGGTCGTCGTGAGGGCCGACTCGAGTGTTGACGCACCCGAGGACACAGCTCCGACGGTAACCCGAGACGGGACGTCGAAGGACGCCCTCACCGGCGATCGGCACCCTCGGCTGTCTTCAATCCCGATCGGATTCTTCATCGGCGCCTTGGGATTTCTGGTCGACCGATGACTCCGCCTGGCCGGAGTGCCCATCGGGCCGACTGCGATCGTGGTGGCGGTGATCGGCTTCGCTCTGGCCCCTGGGCCTCGACGCATCTCCGATCGTTTCATCATCTTCTTCGCCATCGGATTCGGTTGGTTGATGTTGCTCGGCTGGATCCCCGGGACTCGAGACACGCATTGACGTGCCCGGGGTTCTCCTTGCCCTGACTGCGGGTGTCGCGGCCGCCAATCAGTTCCGTAACGGCCGGTTCCGATGGTCTCTTCGTCAGTGGCCGCTCTCTATCTTTTATTCGCCGCCGTCGCCATTGGGATCGCTGCCACCCTTTGGTTCGCCGTGCCGATCGTGCGAATGAACGCGAGCGGAAGGCTCAATGCGCTCTTCCCTGGATGGGACAACGCCGCCTTCTTCGACATGTTCAAACAGATTCTGGTGCACGGAGGATTCAACTCGATTCAATTACCTGGGCCAGGGGACGGTCTGCCGCAGACCTGGGCGATGCTGGTGCGGCTCTGGAACCCGCATCCTCCGGTGGCTGTCCAATGGGAGCTGAATGCCTACTACGCAGTTCTCCTCCTGACCCTCGGAGCCATCGTGACTGTTGGATGCATGAGCGTGGCTCGTCTGTGTGGGCGCAACTTCTGGATCGCTTTGCCGGCAATGGCTGCAGTGGTCCAGGTGTTCGTCGTAGGACGCCTCTGGATCTTCAGCTTGCATCCGACCTTTGATCTCCCCATTGCCGCGGTCACCGCCGCGGTGCTCCCCTCGCGGAAAAGGACACTGAGTCCGAGGCTCCACTTCTTCGCCGTCGCCGGGCTTGTCCTCGTGGCCCTGTACACCTGGTATCCGATCGTTGTTCTCGGCGCACCGGCTGTCATCGCTGCGACCTTTGGATTGATCAGGATCTGTGGGCCACGGCAGCAGAGAGCGCTCATCGTGATCTTCGTCTGTATCGGGGTTGCGTTCATTGCGCCGTTCATTCCCTTCCACGACGAAGTGAACAAGGCGTCATTGTCCTATGCATCGAGCGGCTTGCAGGCAGCGGCGTCCTTCGTTCCCGGTACTCCTTGGTTTTTGGTTGCCTTCTCAATCGCCGGTCTTTTCCTGTTCATTGGCGCCAGGTGGTCCTCGGCCAGGGACGAGGGACTGTGGGTCCTGGCTGCGACGGCGGTCGTCGGAACCTTGGGCATCGGGTTCCTGCTGGCAACCGAGCTTGTGGCAGCAGGCCACATCTCCTACTACGGACATAAATTCGTGGACGGTGTTGATGGCATGTCCCTTATCGTGCTGGTCACGGTTGTTGTCAGCACGTTCGGCGACCAGCCGACTACGCCAGCGATGGCCGATTCTGGCGGTGGCGGTCGTCGTGTGTCTGTGAGAGTGTCGCCCTACTTGAGATCGACGGCTATGTGAGCCCGTTTGCCAATCCGGCGGCAATCTTCCCGACGCAAGCCCATACGGGGTTCCAGTCACATGAGGTGATCGAATGCACCCCCCGTCCATTCCTCCTCAGTTTAAACGCTGATCGGTTCGTCGCAATGGGCGGAGGACCGACCGGGGTTGGGCACTCATTGGGCCTTCATGAACCCCGACGGACAGCTCAGTTGCGTGCAGGCTGACGAGTGGTTCTTCGCCTTGAGCGGCTGGCTCTCCGTTTCCGGGAAGTACGGAGAGTGGGACGAGCTTCCTTGTCGCACGGGAGCAGGAGATGCGCCCATGGCGAGCTACATCGTGAACCACCGGGGTCAGCCGACGGAGTCGCACGTTCACCTCTTCGTTCCCGCGTCGCTGGCGCACATGATCGTTGCCCGCGAACAAAAGACATGGCGCGGCTCCTGATGTCCTGTACCTACCGAAGACGCTTCCGACAAGCTGATCGAGCGGATGAAGTTCCAGTTGATCGGGAACGTGTGCCGAATATTCGAGTCGTAGACAGCCAGATACTGCCCATCGCTAACCTCACAACCCGAGTCCGTCCAGGGTGGCTGGGGATCGTTAGCCTTCCCAAATCAGGAAGGACGTCGTGGGAGAATACGGAGCACGCTCCAAGCGAAAGCGGTCCAGTCCCAGAACTTCCCGTATAGCAGCGGTCTCTCCCGGCATTGGCGCAAAACACGCCTCATCGAATCCGATCACCGACCCGCGTGTCAGGTGCGGCAGTAGTGCGACGAGCGTGTCTTTGGTCGGCTGGTAGATGTCCATATCGAAGTATGCGAGCGTGACGATCGGCTCGGGGTGTCGAGCCAGATAATCCGGCAAAGCTGAAGACGTCGCCCTTGATCAGCTCGAACTTTCGCAGGTGGGGGAGAGGGCTCTCGGATTCATGGTAGGCGAGGATTTCTTCCAGGGTCTGCTCCCAGCCCGCATTGACCGAGTAGGCGCCCGCGCTGATTGCCTGATGGCCTCCGTCTTCCAGGGCGACGGATGGAAAACCCGCGTAACGTGTCGAAACCAATCAAGGTGCGGGTGAAGTTGAAGGGTCTCGTGGATACCTCGAAAAAGACACTAGGATACCCCAGGTTCTGACCCCAACGTGTCCCGAATTCCATAACGACGCCGTGGACTGTCAGCGCTCGCAAGTAGAGGTCGTGCATGAACAGGTAGCGTGCCCATTGTTGACGGCGCACGAACATGCCGAGATTGGCCATCAGCTCATCGTCGGGCAGGTCAAGCGACCGGAAGAGCCGGGCAAACGCAGCCCGGTTGTCGGCTTCTTCCGCAGACTTCAGGCTGAGAACGTCAAAGGGCTTGGGGCCGTCGACAGGCAAGGAATGGCCGTCGGCGGGCATGCAGTGAAGGGTACACGAGCCCAGTCCTCCTGTCCGACTCAAGCCGTTGCAGATCTACTCGTGGGTCGGGCGTTTGAACCGGCTCGTCAGGGGGTCACCGTGCGTAGTTTGACGAAGGCGTTTGCGAGATCATCGATCCGCGACCAGTTCTTGTTCAGGCCGGAGGATGAATCCTCTGCTCCTTGTACAATGCAGCCGGTGGACGGCCAGAATCTTGGTGTTTTCATGAATAGTGAAAGCCAGTTTTTTAAGATGACGTTCAACCCGGAATGAGGACGGCTGGTAGCGACTGCTGACTGTTTTGTGATCGCCGAGATCGGTTCGAATCACAATGGGAAGCTTGATGAGGCATACCGATTGATCGATCTCGCTGCCGAAGCTGGCGCGAGCGCGGCAAAGTTCCAAAGTTTTTCTCTTGGCCCACTCGCTGTACTCGAGTCGAGCGCCCAGGTTCTCTGACATGCGTGGTAGGGCGGGGGGACGACGGCACCATCACTCCCCACCAGCTGGCTGGGAGACTGGAGATGTCGCGGCGACTGGCACCCCAAGCTGGCGGAGAGGTGTGCCGAGGCTGGCATCGAGTTCATGAGCACCCCCTTTGATCTCGAGGCGGTCGAGCAGTTGGCTCCCTACGTTGCCCGGTTCAAACTGGCCAGCTTCGACCTCACCTACGTTCAACTGATTCGCGGGACCGCCCGGCAGGGCCGGCCCATACTCCTCTCGACGGGCCACGCCTATCTCGGCGAGGTCGAGGCGTCTCTCGGTTGGATCCGCCGGCCGAGGATGCCGAGCTGCCGGTCACCGTGCTGCACTGCGTGAGCACCTACCCCGCGTTGCGAGAGGACGCCAACCTTGCGGTCATGCAGCTCATGCAGTCCGCCTTTGGGTTACCCGTCGGCTTCTCGGACCACACGCTCGGAATCGCCGTCGCACTGGCTGCCGTCGCACTGGGGGCAACGGTCATAGAGAAGCATTTCACCAGTGACCGCGAGCAAGAAGGGCCTGATCACTCCTTTGCCCTAGAGCCGGCCGAACTCAAGATGCTTGTCGAGGGTGCGGCGGAAGCACGATCCGCCTTGGGGGACGGCGTGAAGGCACCCCGCCTATCAGAGGAAGATAACGGCACCCTCGCCCGCCGCAGCATCCACCTGGCCGCAGATCTGCCCGTTGGGCACAGGCTCGGGGCAGACGATGTCCGAATCGTTCGGCCGGGTGTGGGAATCGCTCCGGCGGAACTAGACGTCGTGCTGGGGAGGCCACTCCGTCGTGTCGGGGCTGAAGGCGAGCCGCTCACGTGGGACATGGTGTAGGCGAGAGGTTGACGAGGGAGCGCGAGTGACCTGGCATCTCAAACGTGATCCGTCCGTCGAATCCCGTCCGATCGCTTTCGAGGACATCGAGTGCATCCGTCAGTGGCGGAACGGGCAGATGGATGTCCTCAGACAGTCCGCCCCAATTTCTTCGAGCGGGCAACTCAACTGGTGGAGGGATGTGTATCTGCCAGAGTCATCGGGAGCTGAGCCGGTGCAGCTGCTGTTTGTTCTCCTTCGACAGGGCGATCTGCTGGCCTACGGCGGATACACCAACATCGATTGGAAGGCCCGACGGGCTGAACTCTCATTTCTGGCGGACACGGATCTGACGTCCACCCCTCGATACGCGGGAGATCGAGGCTTGGTACTTCTCCTTCTCTGGTCGAATATGGCTTCGAAGAGCTGGGACTCCTTAGGATGTTCACAGAGAGACGTATGCATTTCGGACCGACCACATCGCCGTTCTCGAGTCGGCTGGGCTGAAGATGGAGGGCCGATTGCGGAACCATGCGTGGACAATGGATAGGCCGGTTGACTCGGTCATCCATGGCATTCTCGAGTCGGATGTGCGGGTCCAGCCCATTTGGTCCTTCGAATGATCGAGCGCGTGGTTGTCACGGGCGGAGCGGGTGTCATCGGCCGAGTGCTTGTTCGAATGTTGGAGGACGAGGGCATCCCGGCGCTCTCGATTGATCGTCAAGGTCAAGATGACAGGCCGGGCGTGGAGAATCTTCAAATGGACCTCGAGTTCATAACCCCCGAGCTGATCGCGGTTGTTTGACCCCACCCACATCTTTCATCTGGCCGCTTCCTTCGAACGAAGCGATGAACAACCCTCTTTTTGGGACGAGAATCAGCGTGACAACGTTGTGGCGTCGGCCGTTACCTGACGCGTAGCCCTCGCCTGCAAGCACCTGGAGCGCTATGTATTCGCATCTTCGTATCTGGTCGACGACCCCTCGCTGTACCTTAAGAGTGCCGTGCCCGAGAGTGCACGCCTTCTGAAGGAAGGAGACCCGCTCGATCCGAGGAACGTTTGTGGGGCTGCGAAACTGCTCCACGAGCGTGAGCTGGAACTAGCGGCCGCCGGGATGATTTGGCATCTGCAATGCCCGCATCTTTCGGGTGTACGGCAGGGGATCGAGGGACGTCGTTTGGTGCCGGGTGCGCAGCGCTATCCAAGGCGAAACCATCGAACTTTTCGACTCCGGAGGCATGTTCGACTACATCTTCGCGGACGACGCGGCGGAAGGTCTGCTCCGCTTGGCGAAGTCGGAGGCCGAAGGAGTGGGTGACCCTTGGAGGCAGCGGTGCGCCGAGGAGCGTGGCAACGGTGCTGGAGTGCATAACCGAGGCCACCGACGGAGTCACCGTTGTCGATCACGGACGGAGTGAACGCCTCATTGAAGCGAGTGGCGCGAGGTCTCGCTCCTCCAGAGATGTACGGGGTGGGTGTCGCCAACCAAGCTTGAACTGGGCGTTGCGGACCCGTCGAGTTCGAGCGGAGCGAGCAGAAGGCGGCATCACCCGACCTGCGAACGCATCGGAAACATCTCAAGGTTCTCCTGCCAAGTGCCGGTGGGAAGGTCTCGCTGGTCCGCGCCCTTCAACAGGCGCAGCGGGCGCTTGCCATGGACCCTACGTCACCGTGGCCGATCGGCACGAGGACTGCCTGGCGGGGTTGGCGCCGACCGCGTCCTAACCGAACCGACGATCGACGAAGCCTCCGACGCCGCGCTCGTCGAATGGGCGATCAGTACGGGAGCAAACGTGGTCGTTCCATGCCGCGACGCGGAGCTGGCGCGTTGGGCGGGCGTTTCGGAGACACTCGCCCAGCTGGGCGTGGCTGTCATCGTCGCTCCTGTGCGGGCGCTTGAAATCTGCACTGACAAGCTGCGATTCGCCCAATGGACCGAAGAGATGGGAATTCGCACATTCCCACATCGACGGATCTCGCCGAAGTGATGGGGACTTCGTTCGTTGTGAAGGAGCGACGTGGTTCGGGTAGCCGGGAAACGTTCATCGATGTCGACCGTGCCACCGCGGCTGCGGTCTCGTCCAAACTGGACGAGCCGCTCTTTCAGCCGTACATCTCCGGCAGCGAGCTCTCTGCAGATTTCTTCATTGCGTCAGACGGCTGCATCCACGGCCCGATAGTCCGAGAGCGGACCCGTGTGGTCGGTGGCGAGTCAGTCGATACGAGAGTGCTAGACGTCCCGGCCGTGTTAATGCAACTGGTAGAACGTCTCTCCGAGAACATTGAATTTCGTGGCCCGGGTTGTGCACAGGTGATCCGGGAGCCGGGCGGAGGGATCCGCTGCATGGAGGTCAACGCTCGTTTCGGCGGAGCGTCGGCGGCGGCAACCGTTGCCGGTGTAAACCTCGCAGAACTCGCATTACGGGGTGTGCTCGGAGAGCCGCAGCGGAGCTCGACACCCGGTCGTCGGGTGCGGCTCGTTCGGTTGTCACGGGACTTGGTTCTGACCGAGTGAGCAGAACCCGGCTCGTTGCCTTTGATCTCGACGACACGCTCTATGTGGAGATGGACTTCGTAAAGAGCGGGTTCCGGGCGGTCGCTGCGGCTCTCAGCGATCGCACGGACATCGATGGTGAGGATTTGTACCGCGATCTTTGCGATGTATTGAATCGTGACGGGCGCGGCAAGGTGTTCGACACGGTGCTTGACCGACACTCGCTGCAAGGCACCACCCCCGGCGAGCTGGTTTCCATCTATCGCAATCATGAGCCGGCACTGGAGCTACCGACAGATTCCCGGAAGGTCCTTGTTCGCTTGCGAAATCGGGGCCATGCGCTCGCGATCGTGACGGACGGTGATCCTGGGGTCCAACGGGCCAAAGTTCGTGCACTTGGCTTGGAGGAGTTGGTCGACATGGCCATCTACACGTGGGACGAGGGTCCGGAGGCGGGAAAGCCGAGCCCGAAAGGATTCGAACGCCTATTGGGTGCAACTGGGAGCAAGCCGGGCGATCTGATGTATGTCGCCGATGACCCGCGGCAAAGACTTCCTTGCCGCCCGTCGAGCCGGAGGGTCGTCGATCCGGGTACGAACCGGTCCATATGCTTCCCTGGAACCATCAGACAGATCGTGCTCGCCGGACTACGAGGTCACGCAGTTGATGGCGATACCGGAGCTTCTTTGCGTCGAGTGAGGAAGCCAGCGGTTCCATCGCTACCTGTTGTTCGTGAGGCAGCGAGCCGAAGCTGTTGGCACCTCGGATACGTTTGATCGGGTGCACGGGATGGTCGAATGCCAATGAGGGATGCAGGTGACAACGGTCGAGCCGTTATTGTCATTCAGGCCCGTGTGACATCGACTCGGCTCCCGGGGAAAGATTCTGCTCCCGTTGGGTGGAAAATCCCTCCTTTCCCGAGTGATTGAGCGCGCACGCGCCATTCCCGGTGTTGACGGTGTCGTCGTCGCGGCCCCGAAGGGCCCGGAGCACAACACGATCGCCGAGATCGTCGAACGACACCAAGGAGTCATGCTCGTCCGCGGATCGGAATCTGACCTGCTGGAACGGACACTGGTGGCCGCCAGGGCTGCTGGAGCCGATGTCGTTGTGCGGGTGACCTCCGACTGCCCGTGCATCGATCCGGCGGTGAGTGGGGCAGTGCTCGCAGCATTTCGGGCTGCGCCCGTTGTGTACGCCCGGACGGATTTTACGCGGGGTTATCCGCACGGCCTCGACACCGAGGTGGTCGCGGTTTCGGCTCTTGAGGACGCTTCCGGCCGTGGGCCGGACGACTACGAACGGGAGCACGCCACGCCGTTCATATGGCGGAGACCGGATCTGTACCCCGCAGTTCATCTCCTGGGGTTGCCAGACCGCCGGCATTGGCGCCTGACCGTTGACGAGCCGGAGGACTACCAGCTCATCAAGGAGATCTACGACGATATCGGTACGTCTCGGCCGATGTTCGGACTCGACGACCTCGTCGAGCTGTTCGGCGGCGACCGGAGCTACTCGCCATCAACCAGTCGGTGGTCCCAACGCCCTACGTCGGGTTAACGCCACAGAGGGAGGAGATGGGGCTGAGCGGATGTGTGTCCTGAAGGCGAGCGAGGACGTCCAGAAGGTCGTTCCCCCCAACCGTGGTGTGCCAGCTATGGAGGGAGACCCTCCGAGGCCCCACCGACCCGAAGGATCTATCTTTAACTTCGGCTGGGCCCGAGACTGCGGGAGAAGTGACTAGTGAGTCGCTGAGCCTCACCCTCAGCCATCCACAACACCGCGACCACGCTCACCGGCTTCGAGGAGCCGGCCGATCTCCGCGACCTCCTTGTCCACCGAGCGGGCGAACCACGGCGGGCCACCATATCGTGCAGCCAGCCGAGTGGGCCGTGCCCGAGATCGAGCTCCTCGGCATGACGGATCCTGGTCCCCCGTCTACAGCTTCGATCTCGAACCAGGCGTGGAGACTCCGGGGAACGCCGTGTTCGAGCGTGACGTCGATCATCTGGGGCCGTTCCCAACGGTACCGGGTGATGACCGATCCGCGGCAGTCGACCGAGGAACTTGCCATCCTCCCGTGCCAGCATGCCGTCGGGAGTGGCCGCCAGCTTGGTCACCCAGACCATCTTCGTATCGGCCTTGGTGTACTGCGCCGGATCGAGTACGAAGTCGAACGCCTCTTCGGGGGTCACACCTTTGGCCACCGTTTCGCCTTCGCCTCTGACCATGTCCGCCCTTCGTCCCCAGTGGCCTGTCCCGGGAGGTTCCGACCGGCTAGCACTGACGATCCGTCGCAGCGCAGGCTATCTCGACGTTGAGACGGCGACCGCCGGCGGGCGAATCAAAGGGGGCCTCGTTGGGTTGCCGACCGGTGCCGGGCTAACCGGTAGAGGCGATGCGGCGCATGGCCCTCTGGTAGGCGACGGGCGCCAGGGTCCGCGCCATGGGCGCGAGCAGCGGCAACCAGGCCGCATTGATGTCGATCTTCGGACCACCCATCCGGTCGGCGACCAGCGCTGCCACCCCATCGGCAGTGCGTCGCACCATCTTCGGGGGAAGCGATCCTCCGTCCTCGTGGCCCGACAGTCCCATCGCGGTCGGGACCCAACCCGGATAAAGGGTATGGACTGACACGCCTCGAGCGCTTGCCTCATAAGCCACCGATTCGGTGAAGGCTGAGATCGCCGCTTTCGAAGCGGCATACGCTCCTTGCTTGGGCTCCGGAGCGCGGACCGTGTCCGACGAGACGTTGACCACGATGCCCGACCCGCGCTCGATCATGCCGGGCAGGACGGCGAGAGTTCCCGCAACCACCGAAAAGAAGTTGACGTCGAACACCTCGCGCACCGTGGCTTCATCCCCGCCCGGAACGGGAAGCATCAGATCGATCCCCGCATTGTTGATCAGGATGTCGATCCGTCCGCGGGCTTCCTCGATGCGGCTGAGGGCGCCGCGGAATTCCTCGGTGTCGCTCACGTCGCACTCTTCGGTCGAGCTACCGGGCGACCGACCTGTGAGCTCGGCCTGTAGCTCGTCGAGGAGCGGGCGACTGCGGGCAAGTCCGACCACCGACGCACCCCGGTCGGCGAAGGTAAGCGACAACGCCCGGCCGATACCTGAGGAAGCGCCGGTCACGACTGCGACCTTGCCGTCGTAGCGCTTCCCACGCCCATCTTTGTGTCCTCGGGTCATGGTCGGAACCTATCCGGCGGCGAGACGAGGCGCGCATGCCCGGGGGTCCGCCGGCGTTCGCGATCCCGCCCAGCGCAAGCCGTGCAGGGCAGGAGCCCAGCTCCTACTATGCGGTGTACCTGACGTGATGCGGCAACAGATGGGGGAGCACGTGCGATTCAGGGGGAGCCTTGCGGTGGCCGCCGCGGCATTGTGTGGCGGCGTTCTGGTGTCAGCCTGCTCGTCCGGAGGCTCGGCGACACCGTCGACCCAGTCGACGTCGACCGGAGCCAGCGTGCCGTTCGTCGCCGGCGGAAAGTCGCATGCGAGCTACCTCGTCTACTGGGACCAGAACGAGGAGGTGGACTTCCTGTCCATGCCCTCCGGCGTCCAAGCGCAGCTCCTGCCGGCGTGGGACCTGAACGGCCAGATGTGCATCCTCAAAGACGGCCGATTTGTCGGGGGCTACGACCCGACGCTGCCGAACCAGGACAACAACGGCAGTGCCAAGCCGTACAAGCAGCCACCTGACGGCGAGGAGCTCGACGAGCCCAACGGATCCTTCAGCGGGCAGACGCTGTACGTCCCCGGGCACTACAAGTTGCCGGGCGAGACCATCGGCAGTGACTCGCCCCCCACCTCCAACGGGGTGTTCAACAACAACCAGACCTACACGGGCTGTGCGATCGACAAGGCGGGCAACGTCTTCGGGAACGACATCGCAACCGCACAGGGCGACTTCCCCCCACCGAGCAGCGGGCGCCTGGTCGAGTGGTTCGCACCCAGCTACACCACCTCTTGCATCATCTACGGCCCGACGACGGGCGGCACCGGACCACACCACACCGACGGGAGCGGAGGCCTCGCCCAACCGGGGATGATGACCCTCGCCGACAACGGCGACGTCCTGGTCCCGAACGTCGGCACGTCCAGCGTGCTCCGGTTCGCCGCTTCGTCGATGCCGACGAGCGCTGCGCAGTGTCCGGGTGGTGTCTACCCCCGGAGCAAAGTCGGCCTTTCGACCTTCGTTGCGAATGTGCCGTTCGCCGCCGGTGTCGCGAAGGACCCGACCTGCAACTGCTTCGCGGTCAGCACGTACATCGGGAATCCGGCGATCCGCTGGGTCACCGACACCGGCCAGCCCGAGCCCGGGCGCGGCTCGGTACCCGGGACGACGATCGCCGACCTCGGCAAGAGCCCCGGTCAGTACAACCCGTTCGGGATGGCGTTCGCCCCCGACGGAACCCTGTACTTCATCGACATCCACGTGGCATGTTCCGGACCCCTCACCGGCTGCGGTCCGGCGAACTACGGCGGGCGGGTGATGCGGGTGACCTTCACCAACGGCCAGCCTTCGGCGCCGGTTGCCGTTGCCACCGGGTTCGACTTCCCGACCAGCGTCACCGTGTGCGTTCCCTCCAAGCAGGTGTGCCCGTATCCGACCGGAGCACTGGTCAAGCCGCTGTCGGGTCCCTCGGAGAATCCCGCACCCGACAAGGGCCCACCGACTGATGCTCCGGCGAAGGCCGGCTTTGGCTGAGCGCGCTCGATCATGACCGGAGTGAAGATGGGGGCGACGACCCGGTGGGTGCGCCGCGTGCGAGGTCCACTGGCTTGTCTTGCGTTCGTCCTTGTGGTGGCGGCCGGATGCGGAGGTTCAGCGGCACCCTCGTCTGTCACCGGGCCGAATGCGCCGATTTCGGCCGGGCCTTGGGACTGGCCGACCTACGGACACGACGCCCAGCACACCTTCCACGGGCGGACCACGCTCACCCAAACGACCGCGAAGCGCCTCAAGGTGGCCTGGTACTTCCCCACGGCTGACATCGTGACCGCCACCCCGACCGTGGTCCACGGGACCGTCTACGTCGGCTCATGGGACGGCTACTTCTATGCCGTGAATCTCGAGACAGGGGCGCTTCGTTGGAAGTATCAGCTGACCGCCCAGGATGCGATCACCCCGTACCCCGGCGAGAATCCGCGTGACAACACCTCCGACGGCGGATTGGTCACCTCGTCGGCCTGGTACGAAGAGGGAAACGGCACTCGTCCGAATCTGGTGATCTTCGGCGGGGGCTTCACCTTGTACGCGCTCAACGCGGAAACCGGTGCGCTGTACTGGCGCCACGCCTACGACGGTCGCCCTGAGCTCGGTCCGATGCCGGACAAAGACGGCACCAGAATTTTTTCGTCCCCCGTCGTCGTCGGCAACGACGTCATCTTCGGCGTCGACGTCGACGGTCAGAACGGTGAACGGGGCTACATCGGTGCGGCCAACCTCGAGACCGGTCATCCGGTCTGGTTGTTCCAGACCGACGCCAACTCGGCCGACGTGCCCCTCAACAATGGCTGCGGAAGCGTCTGGTCGTCGGGAACCGTGCTGCCCAAGCTCGGGCTCATCGTGTTCGACGTCGCGGACTGCGACTTCTCCAATGTCGGCGGCATGGCGGATTCGGTGATCGCTCTGCACAGCGCCACCGGGAGACTGGCATGGGTCTACCGGCCGCCGCTCCCGTCTCTCCAATGCGATTGGGACTTCGGAGCGACCGCAAATGCCGGAGTCGACGCGCAGGGAGCCGCAAGCTTCCTCGGTGTGGGTGGCAAGGATGGGACCTACTACTCACTGGATCCAGCCACCGGGCATCTTCGCTGGTCGACCAACGTCGTCTTCGGGGGATTTGCCGGCGGGTTCATCGCCACTACCGCCTACGACGGTCAGCGGGTCTACGGCTCGACCGCCCTCGGCGACTCCGGGCGTTTCGAAAAGGACATCCAGATCCTTTGCGACCCGAGCAACCCGCGGGACACGCTGACCCAGGAGCCGACCGTGCATGCGTTCGTCGCCTCCAACGGAGCCATCGCGTGGCAAGCCGACCACGCCGCCTCGTTCGCACCGACCACCGTCGGAGGCGGGATGACTTTCAACGGGCCGGGGTTGGACGGGAACGTCCTGATGGTCCGTGACGCCGCCACCGGCCGGCTCATCGACAACGCGCCGGTCCCGGGGCCGATCTGGTCGGGTATCGCAACAGTGGGCGACTCGCTGGTGACCGGCATCGGCTCGACCTACTCTGCTCACCCCGGCGGGATCGCGGCGATCACCCCCGGCGGGGCGCGCCCGGTCGTGCCGCAGTAGTTCCCGCCGAGCCGAGCTCGACCGCAGCCCGGAGGGGTCATGGACAAGGAGATCATCCGGCTCGAACACGTCTGGGTGGTGCGCGACGGCGTGGCCTTGCTCGACGACGTGAGCTGGTCGGTCGGTGTGGGGGAGCGATGGGTGTTGCTCGGCCCGAACGGCTCCGGCAAGACCACCCTGCTGAATGTTGTCGGGGCATCGCTGTGGCCGACCAGGGGAGTGGTGGAGATCCTCGGCGAGCGGTTGGGGCGGGTCGACATGCGCGAGTTGCGCAAGCGCATCGTGATGGTCAGCGCGTCGGTCTCCCGAACGCTCCGCCCCACGTTGCCTGCACTCGACGTGGTGCTGACTGGACGCCATGCGGCGCTCGAGACCTGGTGGAACGAGTACAGCGACAGCGATCGTGAGCAGGCCCGAGCGCTGCTCGCCGAGGCGGGGTTCGGCTCACCGGAATTCGCGGTGCGACCGTTCGGTTTGCTGTCGGAAGGCGAACGTCAGCAGGTCCTGCTGGCTCGTGCATTGATGTCCGAACCGGAACTGCTGCTGATGGACGAACCTGCAGCAGGGCTTGACCTCGGTGCGCGGGAGCGCCTGCTCGCCCGACTGTCCGACCTCGCTGCCGATCCCGAGGTCCCGCCGCTGATCCTGGTGACCCATCACCTCGAAGAGATTCCGGCAGGGGTAACCCACGCCGCGCTGTTGCGCGACGCCGAGCTGGTGGCTGCCGGTCCGATCGCCGACGTGCTCACCGGAGAGGCGGTCTCCCACACGTTCGGAGTGCAAGTCATCGTCGAACGCCGGGACGGGAGATGGAGCGCTCGGGCGAGGTCGGACTGAGCTGCTGTAGGTTGCGGCGAGGGGCGGTCCGGAGAGGATGAATCGAAGATGGCGATGCCGAAAGACGTTGGCGTGGTGGACACCATGGTGGGGTTCCCGCACCCCGACATGAAGCAGGCCTACCGGTTCATCACCCGCCAGACCAAGGACGCCGAGTCGAAGGAGCAGTTCGAGTTCCCGGTCGAGTACATCTTCAAGGACGTCCCGGGGAAGGAGCTCAAGGGTTCCGCCGACCCGATCGGAGTGACCCTTCGCGAGATGGACCTGTGGGGCATCGAAAAGGGACTGATCGGCGTGGACGACCCGTCGGGCACGGCGGCCGAAGCGTTGCGACTGTTCCCCGATCGGTTCATTCCCTGTGCCAACCCCGACCCCAACCACGGGATGGAGGGGATCAGGCGATTGGTCGACCAGTACGAGACCCACGGGATCCGAGCGGTCGGGATCTTCCCTGCGGGCACCTTCCCCCAGGTTCCGATCAACGACAAGAAGATGTACCCGATCTACGCCAAATGCGTGGAGCTGGGGATTCCGGTCTTCTGCTGTGCCGGCATCCCCGGTCCCCGGCTCAAAGCGGCATGTCAGCACGTCGAGTTGATCGACGAGGTCATGTTCGACTTCCCCGAGCTGGTCTTCGTGACCAGGCACGGTTGCGAACCGTGGACCGATCTCGCGGTCAAGCTCATGCTCAAGTGGCCGGGTCTCCACTATTCGACCAGTGCGTTCGCCCCCAAGTACTACCCGCAGGCGATCATCGACTACGCCAACACCCGCGGAGCGGACAAGATCATTTTCGCCGGTTACTTCCCGATGGGGCTCTCGTTCGAGCGGATCATGACCGAGCTCCCGAACGTCGGCTTCAAGGACGAGGTCTGGCCGAAGTTCCTGCGCACCAATGCGATGAGGGTGCTCGGGTTGGAGTAGCCGGATGTCCGGAGCAGGACGGCTCTCACCAGGGCGAACGGAGCGGGTTGAGACTCGTCGCCCGCGGGTGTAAGAACGTGACCCGACAGACAGGGGAGTGCCATTGACCCCGCCACGTGCGGGCTGTGTCGGCGCTGTCGTTCCCCGACCATCCACCACTGCGGAATGGCCTGTGGTTAGGGTTTTCTTCGCACGGAGCAGAGGTCGAGGAGCTGGTGCCTATGATCCTTGTGATCTTCATCGTGGCGGCATGGGCTGTGATCTTGACCCCGAGCCTCCTGAGGCGCCGTTCACGCACGGTTGGGGAGATCGGCTCCATCTCCCACTTCCATCGCCAGCTCCGGGTGCTCGAACACTCAGCGCCTGAGCCCATCGTCGCCCCCGCCTATCGGCTCCGTTCCTTCGGTGGCGGCTCCTCTTCCCAGCAATTTCCAGACGTGGCTTCCGTGCCGGTCCTCTCGGTCGTCGGAGCCAGCGAGCTACCCCGGCCCGCGCTCGCATTCCTCGGTGAGGATCCCGAGGAGACGGTTGAACCGTCAGACGGTCTCGGTGCGGCCAGCAGCGAGCTGCCGAACGATGGAAGTCGTGCATTGCCTTCCCCGCTGCGCTCCAATCGGCCGGTCGGCACGGATCACCGGTCGCGAGTGCTGAGACGCCGGCGCGACACACTCTCGATGCTGGTGGTGGCCGTCGTGGTCACCGCGCTGGTCGGATTCATCCCGGGAGCATCCGATGTATGGATCCTCACCGCGCTATGCGGGATCGCCCTCGGCGCCTATGTCGCCATGCTGGTCAGGCTGCGCATGATGGCCGAAGAGCGCGAGCGCAAGCTCCACTATCTGACACCCAGGGATTCGGACGGTGGCGGTGCGATCGGACCCGAGATCCCGGTGTACATGAGCGGGCGTTACGCCCATCCTTCCAACCAGGCCCTCGCCGCGCACTCCTAGCACCGGTCTGCTGTCAGCCGCTCAGCCGCTCAGCCGGTCAGTCGGACGGCGGACCCGTAAGAACCGGAGAGGACACGATGGCCGTGACCACCTTTCGACCAAGCCCCGAAACGTCGGCAAGTTGTCGAATTGACGCACCGGCGCGGTGGGCTACTCGGATCATGTCGTCGCGAAACTCCGATTCCCTTGCCGCCCGCGCCGCGCTGAGACCGACTACTGCCAGTGCAGCTCCAGCCTCCCCGGCTTCACCGGCTCTGTGCTTGTCCATGTCGGCAAGCGCCGCTGCTACTTCGGCATCGCTGTAGGTCACAGCTCCTCCCTCAGTCCGAGAGCGAGCTTGTCGCGAATCGCCATCAGAAGTGCCACACGTGGCGATGTTTCGGCGCTCAATTCGGCGTGATTGAGATGTGCCAACGTCATCCCGAGTAGTTCGAGCGCCTCAACTCGTTCCAGCTCGACTCTGATCACTGGCTCTATTGTAGCCGTCCCTGGTCCCATTGGGACCAGGGACGTGCCTTGCCCCGTCTAGGGGCTAACCAGGTTGAGGGTTCCTCCGAAGCCACTCACCCCGTTGCCGTTGCCCACTGACTCGATGTCCGTTTGGCTGAGCGGAAGGGGCTGCTCCTGGTTGTAGATGTAGAGAGGATGCCCGTTGTAGGTCACCTGGCGCTGTCCATCAGCCCGCCAGATCACCCCGACAGCGCCGGTGTTCACTCCGGACTGCTCGACGGGCGCTCCGACCGTGGTCACCGGGATGAACTCTCTGGCGCAGGCCCCGTAGCAGTTGCTTCGCCACGGCCGGTCACCGCTGAAGGTGTACACCGCGACCGGCACACCGCCGCTGGGCAGTCCGATATTGGGGAGCATCTCGGTGGCCAACGTGTTGCCGGTGAAGTCGCTTCCGGTGGTCGAGCTGAGGACCGAAAGGTTGGCTGGGCCGGCATCGGGGTTCCCGTTGGGGCCCACCAGGTCACACGCGGTCTGCCAGGGATCAAGAAACGGTCCGACCGTTTCGAAGAAGTCCTCGCCGAAGAATGAGTTCGGTCCTGGGTCGAACAGATAGAGAGGATGACCCCCGTAGGTCACCTGAAACGTTCCGAGGTCGGCTCGGTAGACGGACCCGAGCAGCCAGGGGTTCACCCCTGGGCCGGCGACCGGTGGGCCGCTGGTGGTGAAGGCCGCAACCGTCTACTGATCAGCGAGGTCGGCGTCGTCGAGCGCCGAAAGGCCTGCGTCGTATCTGCTCCGAAGAACTCGATGAAGCTCCCGCTGGCGGGCTCGGCGGATCTCGTGGTCGCGGGTCGGTTTTGACCGCTCGGTCATGCGGAGGCCCAAGTGTTCCAAAGCCGCATGGTCGCAGGGTCCCCCATGCACTGACCCAGGTGGCCGCCGAGGAGCCGGCAGCGTGCCATGGTGTCCGGATCGTGCCCGTCGCAACGCACGAGAGGGTCAGTCAGGTCTCGTGCCGCACTTTCTTCAATGGAGCGGAGGCCGCTGCTTGACCACGTGGGCATCGTTCCCACTGTAGGTCCGTCGGTCGGCTGTTCCACGCCTCGGGAAACTGACCCACAGCGAATCCGGTGGTCGGCATAGAGCGCTGGTTAGGATGCGGCATGGCCACTCCCACTCCTCTCTCTGCCGACCAATCCGCCCGCATCGACCAGCTCGGTGACGCGGTCGCACGCTCCCTCGAAGGGAAGACCCTGCTCACTCATCCCTTCTATCTGCGTTGGGAGGCGGGTGAGCTGTCCATCGGCGAGTTGCGTGAGTATGCCGTCCACTACCGGGCCTTCGAGTCGGCGCTGCCGGCGGTGCTCACCGCGGTGATGGACCGCCTCGAGGCCGACGGTGACGAAGCCTCTGCGGCACTGGTCGGGGAGAACCTTGCCGACGAGCTGGGTCGCCCCGAACCGCATCTGGCGATGTTCGATCGCTTCGCCGGGGCGCTCGGTGACGGAGCAGTCGCAACCGTTCCCGGCCCGGCAGCGCAAGCGCTCGCCCGCACCTACTTCGACCTTGCCGCCGAGGGTCCGGTCGCAGCGCTTGCGGGTCTCGCCGCCTACGAGACCCAGGCATCGGCGATCGCCGCCACCAAGGGTGCGGGCCTCCGTCGCTGGTACGGAGTGGACGAAGCCGGCACCGAGTTCTGGGATGTGCACGCGCAGATGGATGCCGAGCACGGCGAATGGGCGCTGCACGCGCTGGCCGAGCTCGGCGCCGATCCCGACCAAGTCGCGGATGCCGCGGGCAGGGCTGCCGATGCGTGGTGGGGGTTGCTCGACGAGCGCGAGGCAGAGGCGCCCCACGTGCCTCAGCTGGTCTGAGCTTCTCTTACCCCAACGCAGTGCCGACCACCGAGACGAACGAGACCATCTCGCCGGGGTAGCCCCCGAGGTTGTGGGTGAGGGCGAGGGTCCGGTCGGTTTGGATCTGCCGTTCGGGGGTGGCCTCGCCGCGCAGTTGCAACCAGGTCTCGAAGAACATCCGCAGCCCCGATGCGCCGACCGGGTGGCCGAAGCTCTTGAGCCCACCGTCGGGGTTGACCGGCAGCTCGCCGTCGCGATCGAAGGTGCCGGCGAGCACTTCCTTCCACGCGGTGCCCCGCTCGGCGAACCCGAGGTCCTCCATCAGCACCAACTCGGTCGGGGTGAAGCAGTCGTGCACCTCGGCGAGGGCGAGCTGGTGCCTCGGGTCGGTGATGCCGGCCTGGGCGTAGGCGTCCTCTGCGGCGGCGGCGCACTCGGGGAACCAGGTGTAGTCGTAGTCGGGGTCGATGAGGCCAGAGCCACTACCTGCCGAGAACGAGAGCGCTTTGATGTAGATCGGCTTGTCGGTGTAACGGTGCGCGTCTTCTGCCCGCACCACGATCGCCGCAGCCGCGCCGTCGGCGACCCCCGCGCAGTCGAACACCCCGAGCCGCCCGGCCACCCGCGGCGACGCGCAGATGGTCTCGGTGGAGACCTCCTTGCGGAATTGTGCCCGTGGGTTGACCGCACCGTTGCGGTGGTTCTTCCACGAGATGCGGGCGAGCACCTCGGTGAGCTCGTCGTCCGAGACGCCGTACTTCTTTCCGTAGGCGGGGGCGACCATCGAGAACATCGCGGCGGCGGTCAGCGTGCGGGCGGTTCCGTCGTTCGGGATCGGGAAGGCGTTGAGCCCCTGGTAGCCGGAGTCCTTGACCTTTTCGGCGCCGAGGGCCATCGCCACGTCGTAGGCGCCGGACGCCACCGCGTAGGCCGCGGCGCGAAGTGCTTCGGACCCGGTGGTGCAGTAGTTCTCGACCCGGGTGACCGGCTTGCGCTCGAGCTGGAGGGGGCGAGCCAGGGTGATCCCACTCATCCCCGACTGTGCGGTCCCGAACCAGTAGGCGTCCACGCCGTCCTTGTCGACCCCGGCCGAGGTGAAGGCGTCTTCGGCGGCTTCGATGATCAGGTCGTCGAGACCCTTGTCCCAGTGCTCGGCGAACCGGGTGCAGCCCATGCCCACGATTGCCACCTGGTCCTTGATGCCATGCGAAGCCACGGTGCTCCTCCCTCCGTCCAGTCCCTCAGTGATCCGCCGCGGGCGTCCGCACCGGCTTCGCCTTCCAGAAGTAGTCGTGAATGCCGTCGGCCGTGTACAGCTTCCGGAAGGTCATCCTGACCCGGTCGCCGATCGCCACGAACTCGGGATCGACGTCGGTCAACTCGACCGGGAAGCGTCCGCCTCCGTCGAAGTCGAGCACCGCGAACACGATCGGGGGGCTCGGCGAGTAGGCCAGCCGGTCGATGGTGAAGGTGGCGATGGTGGCCTCGGTGTCGGCCATCTCGACCGGGTCCATGTCGTCGAGCGAGCCACCCTGCATCGAGATCCGCGCCGGGGGAAGGTGCACCGCCTCGGAGCTGCGATCGCGCGAGCCGACGAAGCCGAACTTCCAGTCTTCGCTGCGCCACGCCGCGGACGACGAGACCCGCTGGGGCTCGGGTCGCCGCGGCGGCTCGGTGGTGACCATGCCGCGCCACGACAGGAACTTTCCGTAGGGGAGGTCGGCCGCACCGGCGATCTGGTCCGCCACCGGGTCGGACCGGGTCCACGAGGAGATCGCTTCGGTCGTTCGAAATACCAGCGCATCGGCGCCGTCGGCCAGACCGACGACGGCCACCACCTGCCCCGGTCCGGACCGCTCCAGCATCGAGGCGAGCACCAGACCGACGTGCGCGCTTCCGACCTGCCCGACCGAGGAGCTGAGGTCGTCGGCCAGTGCGCCGTCCCGCACTCCGAGCTTTCGGGCGAGCGCCTTTGCCGCGCGGGCGTGCATGCCGGCGATCGCAACCTGGTCGACCTGGTCCGCGGTGATCCCCACCGTCTTCAGCGCCGACTCCCACGCCTCGCTGCCGAGCGGGACGTAGCGGGTCTCGCCGAAGCGCTCCTCCCAGATCTTCGAACGGCGCTCCCCGGGGGTGCGCCACCGGTCGAGGAACTCGTCACTGACCGACGCCCCGCCCAAGAACTCGGCGATGACCGGCGTGCCCGGTGCGTCGTCGGCGACCACGACGGCAGCCGCCCCGTCACCGCCGACCGACTCGTCCGGCGAGGTGGGGAGCCCGTCGCGCAGGTCGGCGAGCACGACCACGGTCGTCCCCTGCCCGGCGAGGCTCGAGCGCAGCGCACCTGCACCGGATCGGAGCGACCCGCCGAAGTCGTAGGCGGCCACGTGGGAGGGCTGGCGCAGCGCGGCGTGGACCGCGGCGGCGTTGCTCTTGTCGAGATAGGCCGGCGTCGCGGTCGAGAACCAGATGGCGTCGGGCGCAGATCCCGGCGCGGAACGCAGGGCCAGGCGGGCCGCCTCGACGCCCATGGTGGTGGTGTCCTCGTCGTGGGAGGCGACCGACCGGGTCCCTTTTCCTCCCCCGGTGCCGAAAAGCTCGGCGATCGCCGACCTCTGGAGGCGGCGGTAGGGGACATAGCCGGCGATGCTGGTGATCCCCCTCATCGCCGCTCCTGTCTCGTTGGTCTGTCTCGTTGGTCTGTCCGGCGTGCTCATCCTATGATGGCCAGAGTATCTGACGGTGAGTCAGGAACGATCCGCAGCACTCGCCCCACCCGACCAGAGAGGCCGACCATGGACTTCGAGTTCACCCCGGAGCAGCTCGAATTCGTCAAGGAGGTCGAGGAGTTCCTCGATGCCAACGACGATCCGGAGATCTTCGACCTCACCCGCGAGAACATGGCACAGATCGTGGACACCCCGCTCCGTCGCCAGTTCATGGCCAAGGTCGGTGAGCAGGGGTGGCTCGGGATCACCTGGCCGGAGGAGTACGGCGGCAAGGCGGGCGAAGGGATCTACGAGTACCTGTTGAACGAGGCGCTCGCCGCCCGGGGCGGTCCGCAGATCGGCAAGGGCGTGGGGATCATCGGCAAGACGATCATCAGCCACGGGAGCGAACGTCTCAAGCAGGAGTTCCTGCCCAAGATCCTGCGCAACGAGGTCGAGTTCGCGGTCGGCTACTCGGAGCCCAACGCCGGCTCGGACGCCGCGTCGATGCAGCTGAAGGCCACCCGCGACGGCGACGGCTGGCGCCTCAACGGCCAGAAGACCTGGACCACCTCCGCCCACTTCGCCGACTGGTACTGGGTCGGGGCCCGCACCGATCCCGAGGCGCCGAAGCACTTCGGGATCACCCTGTTTCTGGTGCCGATGGACCACCCGGGCATCACGGTCAAGGCGATCTGGACCATGGGAGACGAGCGGACCAACGAGGTCTACCTCGACGACGTCTGGGTCTCGGACGACTACGTCGTGGGTGAGCTCAACAAGGGGTTCCAGTACATCTCGGAGGCGCTCGACTTGGAGCGCTTCACTTTGTTCACCTACTCGCCGATCGCCCAGCGCCTCGATCTCCTGACCGAGTACGTGAAGGGCGCCGAGCGCGACGGCGAGCCCCTTCGCAAGGATGCGGTCGTCAGATCGCAGATCGCGCAGCTCCACACCCAGGCCGAGGTCGCCCGGATGCTCGGGCTCAAGTTCGTGTTCGCCTCGTCGCAGGGCGGCGCGCCGCCGACCGCGGAAGCCTCCGAGTACAAGCTGTTCACCACCGAGTACTCGCGCCGGCTCGCCAACGCGTCGATGGACATCGCCGGAGTCGGCAGCCAACTCCGGGTGCGTGACGAGGACGCCCCGATGGCCGGCCGTGCCGAGTCGACCTACCGCTACACGGTGATCGACACGATCGGTGGCGGTGCGTCGGAGATCCAGAAGAACATCATCGCCCGCCGCAAGCTCGGCCTGCCCAAGAACTTCTCGATGGTCCAAGCCGGACCACTGCGGGGGGTCACCGTGCTCGACCTGGCCAGCGTGGGTCCCGCCGCGAGATGCACCCGGATCCTCGCCGACTACGGCGCCACCGTCATCAAGGTCGGCGCGGTCCCCGGCGCGTGGTGCGCAGCCGATCACGCCGCCGTTCTACGCGTACAGCGGCTCGCGTCATTTCCAGCGGACCGCGATCGATCTCAAGGCACCCGAGGGGAAGAAAGCCTTTCTGGCGTTGGTGCGGACGGCCGACGTGGTCGTCGAGAGCTTCCGGCCCGGGGTGATCGACCGGCTGGGGATCGGTTTCGACGACCTTGCGGCTGCGAACCCGCGGATCATCCTCTGCTCGACCACCGGCTACGGCCAGAGTGGCCCGCGCTCGGCATGGGCCGGCCACGACATCAACTACCTCGCCCAGGGCGGGTACCTGGCGACCACCGAGCCGGGCGGTGACGGAGGGCCCCCGGTGTCGGGAGCGACCATTGCGGATGCTGCGGGCGGCGGCATGCAGGCTGCGATGGCGATCATGGCCGCGCTGATCGGCAGGGACTCCGACGGCAAGGGCGTCCACCTCGATGTGTCGATCGCCGACGGCGTCCTCTGGCTCACCTCGCTCGCGGTCGACGAGTACCTGGCCACCGGCGCCGAGGTCGGGTACGGGCAGAACGTGATCACCGGTCGCTACGCCTGCTACGACACCTACCAGGCGGCCGACGGACGGTGGCTTGCGGTCGGAGCGATCGAGGCGAAGTTCTTCGCCAACCTCTGCGGGTTCCTCGGTTGCCCGCAGTGGGTGGAGCACCAGCTCGACGACGAGGTGCAGGACAAGATCCGGGCCGACTTCGCTGCGGCGTTCGCCACCAAGGACCGCGACGCATGGGTGGCGGAGCTCGCGGGTGCGGACACCTGTGTCTCGCCGGTGCTGTCGGTCGCCGAACTCGTCGAGGACGACCAGTACCGCGCGCGCCACGCCTTCGTCGACGCAGTCGCCGAGCCCCACGCCGGGTCCGGCGGGGACGGGGAGGATCCCGTGCAGTTCCGTCAGGTCGGACCGGTGCTCGCCGGCATGGAGGCGCTCGACGAACCGGTCGCGGTGGTGGATTCGAAAGGGTCGGACACCGACGTGCTGTTGGTCGCGGCAGGGATGACCCAGGCAGAGGTCAGCCGTCTACGGGAACAGGGGATCGTGGCATGAGCGCCATCGGGATCGACGACGTCGAAGGACTCCTCGGAGTCGACCAGTACGAAGAGGAGGGGGAGTTCCCGGTCGAGCAGGGCTACATCTGGACGATGTGCTCGTCGGTCGAGAACGGCAACCCGATCTTCTGGGACGAGAAGGCAGCCGAGGCGGTGACCGGTGGACCGATCGCTCCTCCGACCATGGTGTCGGTGTGGTTCCGCCCCCACCACTGGGCGCCCGCCCGCACCACCGGCGGATTGCCCCTGCAGGTGCACTTCGACCTGAAGGAAGGTCTCGGTCTCCCCGAGGCGGTGATGACCGACAACACGATCGTGTTCCACCAACCGGTGCGCCCGGGGGACCGGCTGGTGACTCGACAGATCCTGCGATCGGTGAGCGGGGAGAAGACCACCAAGCTGGGCACCGGCCGGTTCTGGGTGATCGACGTGGCCTACGACAACCAGCGGGGCGAACTCGTCGCGGTCGAGAGCTACACCGGTTTCGGCTACCGCCGCGGTGAACAGGAGGTCAGCTCGGCCACTCCGGCCACTCCGGCCACTCCGGCCGCTGCGGGCACCTCGGGTGGTTCGGATTCGGCTGCTCCCGGTGCGGTCGAGTCCCCGGTCGCAGGCGACTCCTCGGGTCCGGAGCTCCGGCGCCTCCTCCTCGGCGATGTCGCTGTCGGCCAGAAGATTCCCGACCTGGCCTATCCGGTCACCGCCACCACCGTCGTGCTCGGCGCGCTGGCCACGCGCGACTGGCGTCCCATGCACCACGACAAGGACTTCGCGGTCCACCGCAACGGGACCCGCGACATCTTCCTCAACACGCCGAACCAGGCGGCCTGGTTCGAGCGCTACGTGACCGACTGGACCGGACCCTACGGCCGGCTGCGGCGAATGACCTTCCGGATGCTCGGCTCGATCTTCCCGGGGGACACCATGGTGTTCGCCGGGACGGTCACCGACACCGGGGTGGACGAGACCGGCTGTGGGTGGGCCGCCCTCGACATCGCCGTCTCGGTGGACGGTGATCCGAAGACGACCTGCAAGGCGACCGTCGCGTTGCCGGTCGACGATGACGACAACCCCTGGGACCGCGCCGGCGACCGGTGGCGGCCATGACCGACGACGCAACACCTCGACAGGAGCGTTGACCATGTTGGACCTCGAATTCAGCCCCGAGCAGGAGATGCTCCGCGAGACGGTGCGAGGGCTCTGTGCCACCGCCTGCCCGCTGAGCGTCGTGCGAGAGCTGGAGGACGACCCCATCGGCTACTCGCCGGAGCTGTGGAAGCAGCTCGCCCACCTCGATCTGATCGGGCTCCAACTCCCCGAGGAGTTCGGCGGCTCCGGCATGACCGCGCTCGAGTCGGTTGTCCTCTACGAGGAGCTCGGCCGTTCGCTTGCGCCTACCCCTCACTTCGTCAGCTCGATCCTTTCGGGTGGCGCGCTGGTCCAGGCCGGCAGTGACGAGCAGAAGCGTGACTGGCTGCCTCGGATGGTGACCGGCGAGGCGATCCTCACCCCTGCATGGCTCGAGCCGGAGAACGGCTTCGGTCCCCGCGGCGTGCAGTTGCGTGCGGTTCCCGACGGCGACGGGTTCCTCCTCACCGGAACCAAGCGTCACGTCGCCTTCGCACGCGCCGCCACCGCCCTGGTCGTGCTGGCCCGCACCGGCGACCGTCCCGAGGAGGTCGACCTCTTCCTCGTCGATCCGGGCGCGGACGGCGTCTCGTTGACCCAGCAGATGAGCATCGCCTCGGACACCCAGTACCGGGTCGACCTCGACCGGGTCCGGGTGACGCCGGCCGACCGGATCGGGGGCGCCGGTTCCGGATGGTCCACCTGGGACACGGTCATGCACGACGGGATCATCATGGCCGCAGCCCAGGCCGTCGGTGGCGCTCAGTATGCGATGGAGATCACCACCCAGTACGCGAAGGACCGGCACCAGTTCGACAAGCCGCTCGGTGCGTTTCAGGCGTTGGCCCACTATCTCGCCGACGCGGCCACCTCGGTGGACGGGGCCGAAGTGCTGGTGCACGAGGCGGCGTGGGCGCGCTCGGAGGGACGCAACGTGGCCAAACTGGCCCCGATGGCCAAGCTGTTCGCCTGCCAGACCTTCCGGGACGTGACCGCCACCGCCCAGCAGATCTTCGGAGGGATCGGGTTCACCGTCGAGTTCGACATCCAGCTCTACTTCCGCCGGGCCAAGCAGCTCCACATCTCGTGGTGGGACACCCGCTACCTCGAAGAGCTGGTCGCCGCGGCCGTGCTGGACGGCTGAAACCCACCAATTGATCTTCCGGTGCGCTACGGTCGCGCCGAACCGGGGAGGTTCTCGGTGCTGAACGATGGGGGGAGACCATGGCTGGAGACCCGACGGTAGCGATTTCGGGCGTCGCCCCCGCAGACGGCCGCAGTGCGCTGTTCCGGTTCCTGTTCGTCCACGAGATCGACGAGTACCCGAACAACCGCAAGCGCACGTTCTATCTGGGGCTCGCGGTCCTCTCGACCATCGTCCTCTACTACACGTACTTCACCCAGACCGGGGTCACCCCCAACCTGTTGGTGTACTTCCACATGTCCTTCTCGTACTACGTGGGCATCGTGATCATCTCGAACCTGATCGGCGCGTTTGCCTCGCTGCCCGCCAGCAAGACCGACAAGATCGGGCGCTCCAACGTCGTGATCTACGGACTGTTGCTGGTCGGGCTCATCGTGACGTTCGCCATCCCGGCGTGCAAGACCGAGTTGCAGTTCGCCATCGCGATCTGCGCACTCGGGCTCGTCGAAGGAGCGATCCTGGTCGCCACCCCGGCCCTGGTTCGCGACTTCAGCCCGCAGTTGGGACGGGCCACCGCCATGGGCTTCTGGACGATCGGACCGGTGGCCGGATCGCTGTTGACCAGCATCGTCGCAACCAACACCCTCTCCCACTTCGGCACCTGGCAGAGCCAGTTCAGGATCTCCGGCATCACTTGCCTGGTGGTGTTCGTCATCGCGCTCTTCTGGTTGAAGGACCTGTCCTACCGGCTCCGCGAGCAGCTGATCGTCTCCGAACGGGACCGGGCGTTGGTCGAGGCAAAAGCCCAGGGTCTGTCCGAGTCCGAGGTAGCCGCGGCGACCGCCCATCCCTGGCGCCAGATACTCAAGTTGGACCTGATCGGATCCTCGGTGGGCATCTCGATCTACCTGCTCGTCTACTTCGCTGCGTCCGCGTTCTTCACCATCTACTGGGCGACCGTGTTCAAGAACCCCAACGGTCTCAACCTCTCCACCGTCCAGGCCAACAGTCTCAACCAGTGGTACTGGGGGGCGGACGCGATCACCCTCATCATCTTCGGGGTGCTGTCGGACCTCTTGAGGGTGCGCAAGCCGCTGATGCTGGTCGGGGCCCTCGGTTCGACCGTCATGCTGATCATCTTCCTCCGCCAGGCGACCCACCCCTACACCAGCTTCCACACCCTGGTCCTGCTCGAGGTCCTGCTCGCCACCTTCATCTCCCTCACCTACGCGCCCTGGATGGCCGCCTACACCGAGAGCGTCGAGGCCAGGAACCCGGCCCTGGTCGGAACCGGTCTGGCGTTGTGGGGTTGGATACTGCGGCTCACCGTCGGGATCTCGTTCATCTTCCTGCCGATGGTGGTGACCTCGGTGAACCCGATCGTGAACAACCTGCCGCTCGCACAGACGACGATCAACGGCAAACCCTTCAACGCGCAAGCGTTCCAACTCGCCCATCCCAAGTCGGTGGCCTTCGCCGAGGCCAATGCCAGCTGGCTGAAGGTGCTCACCGAACCCAAGGTCGCCCCGGTGGTCGCAAAGCTGAACACCGATCTGACGCCGGCGAACCTGGTCGCCTTCCAGAAGCTGGTCTCGCCCTACGTCTTCAACAAGACCGTCGCCAACGCAGCCAAGCTCAAGACGCTGGTCGTCCCCTACGAAGCCGAGCTCACCTTTCTCGCCAACCACCAGAGCCAGCTGACCGATCTCGAGAACGGGGTGGCCAAGTCTCCCGAGCAGTGGCAGCACTGGTTCTGGGTCTGCGTCGGCGGCATGATCCTCTTCATCCCCACGATCTTCTTCAGCCGAGGCCGTTGGAGCATGAAGCGCGCCCGTCAAGATGCCGAAGAGCACGAGCAGGGTGTTGCCGACGAGTTGAAGGAGCTGGTGGGCGCGAACACCTGAACCGCGCCGCTGTCCTCAACCGGGGTTCGTCGTCTCCACCGCTTCAATCGCTTCGAGCGTCTCGATCTCCACGACCGCCCCGTGGCGGCCTCCGAGCATCTCCCCGTCCCGGTCGCGGGTGCCGGCGACCAGGGGCGACAGGGCGAGGATGACCACACCCGCCACCAGCACGCCGAGCGCGACGACCTCCGCTGCGATCCACGGACCCGAACGCAGGTGATCGCCGAACAAGGTGATCCCCAACACGATGCTGACCAGTGGGTTGATGGTGACGGTGGTGGTGCGCGACGCGGTGATCGGACCGGCGTGGAGCGCGTTCTGGATGAGGAACACGGTGCCGAGCCCAGCGATGCCGAGCATGTAGGGCTGGAAGTGGGTGAAGACGTGCCCCCAGCCCTCCTTGGTGTACGAGGTGATCGCCTTGGTCAGTGCCGCGGTGTAGGCGGCGGTGATCGAGGTTGCCGCTCCGAACGCGGCCGCCCTCCACCAGCGCGGTCCACGCAGCGCGGCGGCGATGCACGCGGCGATCGAGCCGATGAGGATGGCCGACGCCACCCACCACGCGCGGTTGCTGGGGAGTGCGTTCCCCCCGGCCGGAGCAGCCGCCAGAAAGAACCCACCCAGCCCGGCCACGATCACGATCGCGCCCAGCCACTCCTGCAATCCCAACCGGTAACGGAACCACACACCGAGGATCAACAGCAGAAAGATGAGCTCGGTGGTCAACACCGGCTGGACCACGCTCAGCTCGCCGAAACGCAGGGCGGTCGCCTGCAACCCGAACTGGACCAGCATCAGGCCGAACCCGATGAGCCAGATCCGACGCTTGATCGCGTGGGCCATCAGACTGAGCCGCAGTGTCGCCGACTCGGGGGCGGTCTCCACCCCGATGCGCTGGAGGACCGCGGTCAGGGCGTTGACGAAGGCAGCGGTCGCCGCCAGCAGGTAGGCCATCACCCCCGTTGTACTCGCGAATTGCCCTACCCGCACGCTCCGGAAGGATTCGAGCCGGCCCACGCGGTCCAGGCCTGATAGCCCCCGATCAGGTCGCTCGCGTGGAGGAATCCCAGCTCGTGGAGGGAGGCGGCGGCAAGGGAGGAGGCATACCCTGCCGAACAGACGACGACCACCGGTTGGTCGAACCCGGTGACCTCGGGGATCCGATGCGGACCCTCGGGGTCGAGCCGCCACTCGAGCACGTTGCGTTCGATGACCAGTGCGCCGGGCAGCTCACCTTCGTCGGCGCGCTGGGCAGCGGGTCGGATGTCGATGACCAGGCCACCGGCCGCTTCGACCGAGCTGAGCGCTTCGGGTCCGACCCGGCCGATGGTGCGCCGTGCCCGGGTCACCAGGTCGTCGGCCGAAAGGCTCACGAGGGATCGTGGTCGCTGGTGGTGTCGAAGGGGCCCAAGGGATGGGTCTGCTCGACCCGGGTGATCTCCAGCCGTCCCCGCTCGTTGAGCCGGTAGTAGGACATGGTGGTGAGCTTCGGGCCGTAGACGTGGACGCTCACCGCGTCCCGCCCACTGTCGTTGTAGATGTCATGGATGTACCCCGGGCCGAACGTCCGGTGGCGGCCGGCTTCGAGTCGCCGGCTGGTGATCAGGTTCACACCGTGCGACGAAGGCCGGACGGTCGACTCGACGAGCTGGCCCTCGGCGACCACCACCGCGCCGTGGGACAACCCGTGGTCATGGAGCTCGATGTTCCCGCCGGGAGGCCAACCGATGGCCCACACCTCGAACAGATCGGTGACCGCCATCAAGACCCAGGTGCGCTCGGCCAACCCGCGCATCTCGGGGATGGCCGGTGCCGTCTGAGCGAACTGGCCGGCGACGGCGAGCAGGTCGATCGGCTTGGTTCGACCGGCGCGTCGAGGGAGGGGGGACCCCGGCCCGGCCGGCAGGCCCTCTGAGGAGTCGAAGGCCGACGGATTGGGGGGATCCACGGCCGGACCGAGGTAGGCGATTGCCATGGACCCACTCTATATTCGGTAAAGCCGATCAATCAAGTAGAATTTATAGGATTCTCCGAAGCGTGGGGCGAGGAGCACGTGCAGTGAGAGGCCTTGGGCATGTGCAGCCCGAGTGCGTACCCCTCGAGGAAGACGTCTGCTTCGGCACGGCGGGGATAGCGCCTCTCGAGCTCGCTGAAACGGGGGGAGTGGTTCGGTTCGATGAGGTGGGCCAGCTCGTGCACGATGACCGCGTCGAGGACCCAGTCGGGCGCCACTCTGAGCCGTTCGGAGATGCGGATCTCACCGGTTCCGTAGGTGCAGGAGCCCCATCGCTTGTTCTGAGTGGTCGACCAGCGGATGGACGACGGGGCGACCCCGTCGAGATAGCGGCGTCCGAGTGCGAGGGCCCGCTCCTCGAGCTGCTGGTCGGACGTATGCAGGTGCGGTCGATGTCGCTCGAGGCGGCGGGCGAGGCTTTCGACCATCTCGTCGCGCTCCACGCCGCGTAGGTGGGCGGGGACCACCACGACGATCCGATCTCCCTCCCAGTGCGCTCCGGCCGTCTTCTTCCGTCGCTTGCTGACCCGCACCTCGATGTCCGGGCGGAACAGTGTCGGGGGTTCGGTGACGTAGGTCATGGGGGCACCGTAGGGGTTGGTTGTCACGGGCTCGGGCGGGGAGCCCGATCGTATGCTCCAGCATCGGCAGAGGTGCGCATGTGCCCGATCGAGCGTGCCCGATTCGGGAGCCGGAAACCACCGGAACTACCATGACCAGGTGCGTCGATACCTGACACCCCGGTGCCTCGGGATGCACGCGACCATCCTCGTCCTGCTTCCCGCCTTCGCCTGGTTGACCAAGTGGCAGCTCGAACGGGCCCTCGGTGGGAACACGTTGAGTTGGGCGTACACCTTCGAGTGGCCCCTCTTCGCGATCTATGCGGTCTACGTGTGGTGGCAGCTCATCCACGACCAGCCGACTGCGATCAACCGGCGTAAGTTGCAACCACCGGTCGCCAAAGCCGAGGGCGAACCACTCGAGGAGCACGATCTGCCCGGCTGGGCGCTGAGTGGTGGATGGCGCAAGAACGTGGACGTCGCCGCCCGGTCGGCGATCGACGAGGACGCACCCCGGCACGAGCGGTTCGCTCCCCAGACGCCCGAGGAAGCGGCCCAGTTGGCCGCGTACAACCGCTACCTCGCGCAGCTCAACGCGGCCGACGAGGCTGACGCTGCTGACGCTGCTGCGGAGCGTCGATGACCGAGGCCCAACCGACCCTGAAGGAGCTCGGTCGGCCGTCACTGTCCGGACTGTTCCAGCGGGGCATCGTCGGGGCGCTCGTCCGCTACCGGGTGATGGCGTTCGTCGTGGGCACCGCGCTGCTCTGCCTGTTCGTCGTGGTCATCTTCCAGCTGTGCGGGGTGAAGATGAAGGTGGAAGAGGAGATCGTGGCGCCGATCCACGGCTACCTCTATCTGATCTACCTGGTCGCCGCCGCCGACCTCGCCCGACGCGCCCGGTGGAGGCTCGGAAGGATCCTGGTTGTCGCAGCGGCAGGCTTCGTGCCGACCCTGGCGTTCTTCGTGGAGCACCACATCTACCAGCAGATGCAGGCCGAGTGGGCAGCGGAGGGTCCGCCCGGTTCTTCCGGTGTCGGCGCGGCGACTCGAGAGCCGCCGGACCCGGTCAGATCAGCGGGCGCCCCGTAGCAGCGCACCGGGACGGGCGCCGGTCTCCTCGCCGTCGCGGAAGGTGGTCACTCCGGACTTGATGGTCTCGACGTAACCGGTCGCACCCTGGAGCAGCCGGCTCCCTCCTGCCGGCAGGTCGTTGGCAATTGTGGGATTGGTCAACTGGAGGTGCTCGTAGTCGATCACGTTGAGGTCGGCCATCGCTCCCACCTCGATGGTTCCCCGATCGCCCAATCCGTAGAGGCGGGCGGTGTCGTGGGTCTGCTTCTTCACGATCCACTCGAGCGGAAGGCGGTCGCCGCGGGTCCGGTCGCGGGTCCAGTGGGTGACCATGAAGGTGGGTTGCGATGCGTCACAGATGACCCCGCAGTGCGCACCCCCGTCTCCCAGCCCCGCGGCGGATCGAGGATGGAGCAGCATCTCGCGCGCCGGATCGAGGCTGCCGTCGGAGTAGTTGAGCACGGGCACGTAGAGAAGGCCTCGTCCGTCCTCCTCGAGCATGGCGTCGTAGGCGATCGACATCGCGGTGCGCCCGGTTGCCGCGGCCATGCCGGCCAACGAGTGCTCGGGACCGGGTTCGTAGTTCGGGGGGCTGCCGAGCACGAAAGTCGTGCGGAACGCCCGCTCCATCCGCTCGGCGGTTTCGGGATCGGGTTGCCACGACTCGATCGTCCGGCGGACCTCGGGACTCCGCAGAGCGTCGACCAGGGCGTCGTCCGACAGTCCCTTGGCCTTCAACTCGATGTAGGCAGGGATCTGGTCGAACAGCGAATAGGTGGTGAAGTGGCCCGACAGGAGGCCGAAGCCCCGGCCGGCGACCTGGGGCCAGATGTCGGCACCGTCGGCCATGGCGGTGAGCGACTCCTCGAGCAGCTCTCGCCAGAGGTCGGGGGCGTCGTCGACCTGGACCATGGCGAAGGTCACCGGACGCTGGATTGCGGCCGAGAGGCGACGCATCCAGTCCATCTCCTTCTTCGGACTGAGGATGTCCTCGCCTGCGGTGCCGGCAGGAGCGAGCTCGAACACGCCCGTCCCCAGCTCGCCGAGCGCGCTCCCGATCCCGAACAGCTCGTCCTCAGAGGCGTGGGTGCCAGGAACGGGCTCGCCGTCGATGGCCCGGTGGGCGGTGGTGCGCGAGGTCGAGAATCCGAGGGCGCCCGCGGCGATCGCCTCCTTCACCAACTGCTTCATGGTCTCGATGTCAGCGGGAGTCGCCGGCTCGTTGCGCGCGCCGCGTTCGCCCATGACATAGGACCGAACCGCGCCGTGGGCGATCTGGGTCCCGAGGTCGAGGGTCCATTTGCGTTCGCCGAGCGCGTCGAGGTACTCGGGGAACGTCTCCCAATCCCAGGTCATCCCCTCGGCGAGTGCAGAACCCGGGATGTCCTCGACTCCCTCCATCAGCCCGATCAGCCACTCGTGCCGGTCGGGGCGGGCCGGCGCGAAACCGACGCCGCAGTTGCCGGTGACCACCGTGGTCACGCCGTGCCAGCTGCTGGGCGCGAGGACCTCGTCCCAGGTGGCCTGGCCGTCGTAGTGGGTGTGGATGTCGACCCAGCCCGGAGTGACCAGCAACCCGTCCGCGTCGATGTCCGTGGAGGCCGACTCGTCGCGGAAGGAGCCGACTCCGGTGACGCGTCCACGGTCGACGACGACGTCGGCGGTCCGGGCGGGAGCGCCGGTGCCGTCCACCACCGTCCCACCTCGAATGATCAGATCGTGCATGGTGCCTCCCCCTTCGATACGCCCAACGATGCTCGCACGGGATGTGCGGGAGCGCAACGGAGGGCCGGGTCGGGGCTGTATTTCGTGCAGACTGTTCCCCTTGAAGCGTCGGCGACCAGGACCAGAGAGGGTTTCGGGGTGGAATCGAGCACACTGACCGAAGAACATCGGGCGGCGGTCGAGCTCGCAACTGCTGCCGGCCAGGCGTTGCTGGAGCTTCGTGAGCGGTCGACGCCGGGCAAGGAGCTGGGTCGGGAGGGTGATCTGCTCTCGCACGGACTGCTCATCGAGCGGATGGTCGAACGGTTCCCCGGCGATCGGATCCGATCGGAGGAGGCGCAACGAGCCGAAGCGCTCGAAAGCGACGCAGGTCGGGTCTGGAACATCGATCCCTTGGACGGCACCCGCGAGTACTCGGAGGGAAGAGAGGACTGGGCCGTGCACGTCGCGCTGGCCGTCGACGGTGAGGTGCGGGTCGGGGGGGTGGCGCTCCCGGCGATGGGCGTGGCGTTGGGGTCCGGCGATCCGCCGGCGCTCGCAGAGCCGGCAGCGGTGCCGAGGATCGTGGTCAGCCGCACTCGGCCTCCGGAGTTCATTCCGCCCGTGGCCGAGCAGTTGGGAGCGGTGACCGTGCCCATGGGTTCTGCCGGGGCCAAGATCGCCGCGGTCATCCTCGGCGACGCGGAGATCTATCTGCACGCGGGCGGCCAGTACGAATGGGACTCGGCTGCTCCTGTGGCCGTCGCTCTGGCGACGGGGCTCCACGCGAGCCGGCTCGACGGTTCACCGCTGCGCTACTCGCAACCGGATCCGTGGTTGCCGGACCTCGTGGTGTGCCATCCGACGTTGGTCGACGCGGTGATGGGCGCGCTGTCCGAGGCGGGATTGCAGAGCTCATGAGCGGAGCCGGCACGAGCGCGGTGGTGTTCGGTCCGGCCCGGTTGGGTCCGGTGACACTCAAGAACCGGATCATCAAGTCGGCGACCTTCGAAGGAGCGGCACCGAGGGGCGAGGTCACCGACCAGTTGATCGAGTTCCACCGACGGGTGGCTTTCGGTGGGGTCGGGATGACCACGGTGGCCTACCTGGCCGTGTCCCCGGAGGGGCGGACCGACCGCCACTGCGTGTTGCTCGGGGAGGAGTCGCTTCCACGGCTTCGCGAGCTCACCGACGCGGTGCACGAGGCCGGTGCTGCCGTTTCGGCACAGATCGGACACGCCGGCCCGGTCGCCAACGCGCTGATCGAATCGAGCGCCTTCGCTTGCGCCTTCGCGCCGGTTCAGCCCGACCGGTTCGATGACCCGGGCTGCTTCGGCGGAGGACATCGCCAGGATCATCGAGGACTACCGCAGGGGGGCGACCGTCGCGCTGGAGGCCGGGTTCGACTGCATCGAGATCCACCTCGGGCACAACTATCTCTTGAGCGCATTTCTCAGCCCGAAGCTCAATCGCCGGGGCGACGGTTGGGGAGGGAGCTTGACCAATCGCGCACGGTTTCCTCGGGACGTGGTCAAGACGGTCAGGGAGGCGGTGGGGGACAGGATCGCGGTGACGGCCAAGCTCAACATGGCCGATGGCGTGCCCGGGGGGTTCTGGCTCGACGAGAGCATCGAAGTGGCGCGCATGCTCGAGTCCGACGGCGCCCTCGACGCGCTGGAGCTGACCGGCGGGAGCTCCCTGTCGAACCCGATGTACCTGTTCCGTGGCGAGGCTCCGCGGCCTGAGTTCGCCGCCACGCTGCCGGCTCCGCTGCGGGCGGGTTTCCGGGTGGTCGGTTCGAGGTTCCTCCAGGACTATCCGTTCGAGGAGGGATTCTTTCTGCCCTATGCCCGCCAATTCCTCGATGCTGTTGAAATGCCGCTGATCCTGTTGGGTGGAATCAACAAGTTGGAGACGGTGGAGGAGGCGTTGTCGGAAGGGTTTGCCTTCGTCGCGATGGCTCGGGCGCTGCTGCGGGAACCGGATCTGGTCGGCCGCTGGGAGAAGGGTGAGGCGAGCGAGGGGCTGTGCATCCACTGCAACAAATGCATGCCCACCATCTACAGCGGGACCCGATGTGTGCTCGTCTCAGATGGTGGGGCTGGTCCGGGCGGCGACGGCGGTCGGTAACCGGTCGTTCTAGCTCGGGCTACTGGTCGTCGGAGTCGGGATCCGCGTCCCCTCGGGTGATCGGTGCGTCGAGGCCCCAACCGTCTGTGTCTGCCCGTTTGGCTCGCTCGCGCTCGGTCGGATCGCCGACACCGTCGGGATCGTCAAAGCCTCCGTCCAGCGTCGCCATCCCCTCGGGATCGTCGAACTCTGCGCCGATCTCTTCGAGCTCACGATCGTCCCCCTGCAACTCGGGGTCGAGGGACGGATCGAGCTCGACATCCTCGAGGAAGTTGGGATCGAGCCCTGTCTTGTCGTCGAAGGCCTCGTCGCCCTGTTCGAACGTCTCGGTGCCCAGGGGCTCGTCTGGTGACCAATCGCTGCTATCGCTCATGGGGTGCGCTCCATCGTCCGTCGCCGTCTTCTCGACGAGTTGCCCGATCGTAGGTCGTGGCGGCGAGCGTCGTTCTCTGCCGGGGTCCGCCAGCGTCGCCGGCGCTTGGTCGCCTGTTGATCAGGACTTGCTTTACGTTCGCGAATCGAAAGGGACGCAACGTAGACTTGCGATTCCAACGCCCACGTAGCTCAGGGGATAGAGCACTCGTTTCCTAAATGAGGTGTCGCAGGTTCAATTCCTGCCGTGGGCACTGTGATTCTGTATTAGAAACGCCTGATCTGCGACAGAACCGTAACGGGTGATCTGGAACGCGGTAACTGGGGTGATGCGTGACGCAGTAACGGTTGATGCTTGACAGTTCGGCCCCACTTCTCTCCGATCGAGAGATTGGAAGGGGGTGGCCGAATGCTCAAGGAGCCAACCAAAGTGGAACAGCGTTACGACGCAGTCCTGGCCGTCATCCGCGACGGCCTCACCGTCACAGAGGTCGCCGAGAAGGTCGGGGTCTCGAGACAGAGCCTGTATCGGTGGATGGCCCGTTATGAAGAAGACGGGCTCGACGGACTGGCCGAACAGTCGCACCGACCCAACCGGTGTCCCCACCAGATGGCCGCCGATCTCGAAGCGAGAGTCCTCGAGCTCCGGCGGCTTCACCCTTCGTGGGGTCCGATCCGCCTCCAACACGTGCTGGCGAAAGAGACCGGAGCCGAGCCTCCGTCCCACATGGCCATCTACCGGGCTCTCAACCGGCACGGCCTCATCGATCCGAAGGCCAGACGCAAGAAGCTCCCGACCTACAAGCGTTGGGAACGGGGCCGGCCCATGGAGCTCTGGCAGATGGACATCGTCGGTGGGGTGCTGTTGGAGGACGGGACCGAGTGCAAGGTGCTCACCGGGGTGGACGACCACTCCCGCTACTGCATTTGTGCGGGGATCATGGTCAGAGCAACCGCCCGCCCGGTCTGCGGGTTCTTCGTCGACGCACTCGAGCGCCACGGGATCCCCGAGGAGGTGCTCACCGACAACGGGATTGAGGACCCAATGTGGGAAACGATCTCTGTCAGTTTTAGACCTCTCCAATCGTCCTCGCCCGCTCAGTATTCCACCTGGTCAGGAGGGCCGACTCATCCCTTTGCGGTGATCCGAGGTCCACCATCTGCCGGGCAACGGTCTGTATTTTTTCCTCAGGGGCTCGGCCTATCCCGCGGCACTAGCCCTCTGAAAGGCGTGATCCATATGGCAGCCACGCAGGACGCCCCCGTACTCGGCCCCATCGCCCGTTACGAGCAGAACATCATCGAGCGCATCAGTGACTTTAACGATCCCCACCAAGAGTGGCGCCGCCTCTTCTCCGAACTGCTGGGCACGTTCTTCCTCGTCCTAGCCGCCGCCGGTGGGGGCATGATGGGCCATGCCTTCCCTGGAACCATCAGTCGAACGGCTGCGGTGGTGGCGCCAGCCCTGACCGTCATGGCCATCATCCTGTTCATGGGCAAGGTGTCCGGTGCCCACTTGAACCCGGCGGTCAGTATCGCCTTCGCCCTACGGCGTGACTTCCCCTGGCAACGGGTGCCGGGATATGTCGTGGTGCAGCTCATCGGGGCCACCCTGGCTGCACTGTTCCTGCGTGGGGTCGTGAACGTCTCTGCCATCTACGGGTCCAACTACCCCGCACACGGCTACTCCGACATGGCGGCATTCTGGATGGAGCTGATTCTGACCATGGGCCTAGTCAGCGTGATCCTCGGGACGGCATCAGGAGCACAGAACATC
Organism: uncultured Acidimicrobiaceae bacterium; assembly: GCA_963839925.1. Taxonomy (GTDB): domain Bacteria; phylum Actinomycetota; class Acidimicrobiia; order Acidimicrobiales; family RAAP-2; genus Bog-756. Next base: position 422,211 of record CAWIWV010000001.1, read on the forward strand.
GGACTCTTTGGTGCTTTCGGTGTCGGGGGCTATATCGCCCTCGCCGGCCTGTGGGGTAGTCCGATCTCCGGAGCTTCGATGAATCCCGCCCGCACCTTCGGTCCGGATCTGGTGGGCAGAAGCTTCACCGGCTATTGGGTCTACATCGCCGGTCCGATCGCCGGTGCAGTGCTCGCGGTGATCATCGCCTTTGTCCTCCGTGGTCCCGGTGGTGGAAAGTCGGGCTCAGGTGCCGCACAAGGGGACCTGTTCACCGAGACCTACGAAGCTGGGAGGTCGTGAATCCCGATGGGTTCGGGAAAGACCTCAGGACGAGTCCGGCTTCACCGCGGCGGAGACCGCCAGGCCAACGCGGCGCTGTGGCGCATCGTCATGGTGCGTATCGCCCACCATCCCGAGACGACGGCTTACTACCACCGCAAACTGCAGGAAGGACGCCGCGAAGAAAGACATCATCCGTCTGTTGAAGCGCTACGTCGCACGCGAGGTCTACCACTACCTCCCTCGCGGCTGAAGACCGCGGTCGGGGGTCTGGCTCTCCCCATAACTGTCGCCTTGGAGGCTGACCTTCACCGGTTGTCGGGGACTACCCGCTCAGCCACTCAGCCGGCCACGACGGTACCCGTTGCCGCTGGTCATTTTCGCCCCGGAGGCTATCCACGTAAATAACCGGACCGGTCGAGCCGGGAATCCACCTTCCTGGCTCCTGGCCCGGCCCGCTGGGTTCCGCCGGGGACATTGTGACCCAAAGTCAGGCCGGGAGCCAAGTGGCGGAACTCAGCTCAACCGACCTGACTCAGCCAGGGTACTGGTATGTGACAACAGCGTGACATCCGCAGACTCGCTACGTTTGGCCGGTCGGGTCGGGGCCGAGTTCCGAGCGGACCCCCGCCTGACCAATACCCCTGCCCAGGGAATATCTCACGCTCACATTCAGGAATGGTTTTCAGCGCCCACCATTGGAGGCGTCCCAAGCCAAGGCGCCGACCGGTCCCAACTCTTCTCCTTCCACGACAGCATGGCTTGAGGTGACGTACCAGATCCGCAGGGGATTGGCATCGAAGTGCTGTCGGTTGGACGTGGTTCCAGTGAGCTGCACCTTTCCGACGCCGAGTGCACGCCCCGCGACTGCTCCCATGGCGCCGAGGACCGGCCCAGAGCGCCACGCGGACAGCGGCACCATCGAGCCCAAACGCGCTCATCATCCGGGTAGCGATGGTTGCCCCGATCGTTATCTCCCAGTCGACGGCTCCATCAACTGTGCGGATACGAAGCCGGTTGGACGCCTCCCACTCGAGGTCGATGGGCCCCTCCTGAACACGCTCGACATCTGCCCCGAAGTAGCGATGGCACGCGACTTCGCAAGCAACAGACTCGTAGAACGTCCAGCGCCCAGTTGGGTCGCGGTGCCAGATTGAGGTGAACCTGTCACCCACCGACGAAGCTGTCCATCGACGCAGGCCGAGGACGTGGCCAGATGCGAACGGCAATCCCATGACGCCGTACCCGGACACCCGCTCGCAGTCTCCTAGAGGCAGCGTGGGTCGTTCTTCGACGGCTTGGGCGAACTGCGCTGGCGATTTCATTGCACCACCTCGCCGCATTGACAAACCCTGTTGCAGAAGATGATAGGCCGAGGTGCGGAGCGAGACCAGCGGTGATTCTTGGCTATCCCCCAACACCCGGCTGGAGGCGTCATTTAGGCAGCGTTGCTTGCTAATCGCGAGCTGTCACGCTCCGGCACTTACACGGGTGATCCGCCCTCTGGACTGACCATGCGAGGAACCTTCCTCGGGTGGAAGTCCAGCCAGGAGGTGCGGAATGAAGTGGAGCCCGGTATTCGAGTGTTCTATTGGAAGAGAGACGGACACAAGACCTATCGAGTCGGCCATGAGCTGATCGACGAGTTCTTGGAGTTCGCCTCGGTCCGATGCCGGCCGAACACGGTGCGGGCCTATGCCCATGACTTGAAGGCGTTCTTCGGGTTCGTCGGCAAGGACCCGGGTGAGGTGACGCCGAAGGACGTCTTGTCCTTCATCGCGAATCAACAGCGATCCAGAGCAGGAGCTGGCAACGTCGTGCGGATCAGTGACGGCGGCGCCGGTTTGTCGGTGGCAACGGTGAAGCGCCGGCTTGCAGCAGTCTCAAGTCTCTTCAGCTACCTGGTGATCCGAGGGGACACCGGTGTGATCGTCAACCCAGTACCCCGAGGGATGCCGACCCGCAGGAGTCGTCATCGTGACCAACGAGGCCCGCCTTTGGTTCGGGGCGTGCGACGTCTGCCCCGGATCCTCGACACCGCAGAGGTCGAGCTACTGATGTCTTCGTTCAGAACTGAACGTGACCGGGCGATGGCCGAAGCCATGCTCCTTGGAGGCCTTCGACGATGCGAGGTGCTCGGTCTGCGTCTCGAGGATCTCCGAGTGGGCGAGAAGCAACTGTTCATCGCCGATGGCAAGGGGGGTCACCAACGACTGGTCCCCATCTCGCCAACGTTCTTTGCAACCGTGGCGGATTATTTGAACAAGGAGCGACCGCCCGATGCATCGACCGACCAACTGTTCGTGGCTCTGAAAGGGACAAGACGCGGACACGCTCTCACCGCAGAAGGACTGGATGAGGTGTTCAGCGCCGCTCGGGTGCGAGCTGGCTTGCTCCATGGGACGTGCCACGAGCTCCGCCACACCTGCTTCACTCGACTGAAGGAAGCAGGTATGGCCATCGAAGCCATCCAGGCGCTGGCGGGTCACCGCTCCATTGCCTCTACCCGGATCTATCTCCACTTGGGTGGGGACTGGCTGGCCAATGAGTATCGGCGTGCAGCTGAGGCGATCGATGCCCAGGCAGCGGTGGGGGTGGCTCAATGAGCGCCCTCTCAATTCCATCCCCCGACAATCAGAACGGCCCCAGCGATACACGCTGCGGAGGCTCCCGACCTGAGATCACCTGGGGAGAGATTGCCCAGCGTGCGCCACAGATGACCTCCACCATGGCTGCCTTCTTGGACCAGCAATCCGTCTCATCCCGCCCCGAGCACCGTCGGGGCATTCGACATAGCGCTGCGGTTTTTTGCTGGTCGGGTGACCGAGGCGGATCGGTGGTGCGTCTGCGTCGCTGACATCGAACGTCGCCACATCGAGGACTTCAAGATCTGGCAGGCAAAGCGCCCGGGTAAACGAGGGAAGAGCCTGTCCACAACCACTATCCGGCACCGGTTGGGACTGCTTCGCACCTTCTTCGAGCGCATCATCGAATGGGGCTATGACGATACCCCGGCCCGGGTGCCGATCTTCCCCGGCGATTTTCCGAAGGCGGATGAACCACTTCCTAAATTCCTCGACGACCCAACGATGGCAAAGTTCATGGCCGCCGTGACCAAGGACACCAACCTGCGCCGGCGCTTGATGATGGAGCTCCTCGCCCGAACCGGCATGCGAGTAGGCGAGCTGGCATCGCTCGAAGACGACGCCATGGTTCAGATCAGTGAGACCTTCTGGTTGCGGATCCCGGTTGGCAAGCTCCACAACGACCGCTACGTCCCGCTCCACCCGATCCTGGTCGACCTCATCAGTGACTACCGCAGAACCAGAGCACCCAACCGCTCAGGACGTCTTGTTGTGAGAGACGACGGCCAGCCCTTTGACCGCCGGACGGTGCATCGCTATGTCGAATCAACGGCCAAGCGGGCAGGCATCGGCCATGTCCACCCACACCAGCTCCGCCACACCTTGGCCACTCAAGCAATCAACCGAGGGATGAGCCTGGAAGCCACTTCCGGGTGACCGAAGCGGTCGAGGCCAACTACGGGCGCACCGATGTACTTCCCGACACGACCGCAGGAGCCAATATGCGCGCACTCGCTGCAGATCACCGGCGGATGTTGGGCAATGGCATGACCGGTCGCGCTCGACTGCTCGTTCGAATCGGCGTGCGAACGCTGCAACTTCTTTGAGACGGGACCCCAATTCATTCCGCTCCTTCGCCGCCAACGTGACCATGCCACCGAGCAAGGCCAAGAGGACCGGATCGTCATATTCGATCGCCTCATCAAGGGCTTCGACGCCGCCCGGTGATTGTGCTTCGATGAAGCTCAGTCCAGGGTCCACGGATCACCCGTGTAACAACACCTATGTGGCGGTCCAGTTTCCTCATGCCGTGCTGCGGTCCGTACGTGATGATCCTTCCTTCCGACTCGCCGTCTAGGACACTGCAGGAGACTAGACCGAGGGGTTACGCTCGGTCAGTGGCCAGGACATCTTCAGGCGTTGCATACCTGACCTGTCCAAACTGTCATTCGCCGAGAGAAGTGGGCCGGAATGGCCGCTCGTTCAAGTGCGCAGAGTGCAGCCGTCTATATGCCGCCATTCGCTGCAAGAAATGCCGCCGCGCTTATCTGACTTCTGCTGCTGCTTACTCAGACACCAAATGTTCGATGTGTGGCTCCGTCGAGAAAATGCGCTCATCGAAGGACGCAACGTTCGATGAGATAACAGGGCTTCTCGCGACCGAGCCGTCGACATCTGAACCGAAGACTCCCGCCACGAAGGCGACACCCAAGAAGGCGACACCCAAGAAGGCGACACCCAAGAAGGCGGCGCCCAAGAGAACCCCGGTCGCGAAGCAACCGGACAAAGAGGCAGACAGGGGATTCGCGGCTCTCCCGCAGGAAAAAGAACTATCGAGGTCAATTGCTATCGCGGCAGCGGTTGTGCCCGGTGTCGTTGCACTCGCGGTCTGTGTCTACCAACTGTCACTTCCGAATGCACTGTTTGGGTATCACAACTCGACCGGGAATCCGTATGACGACGGCGTCTACCTGGGTGCGGCCCTGCGGATCGTGCATGGTGTGCTTCCCTACCGGGACTTCGTACTGCTGCACCCACCCGGCGTTCCTCTGCTCATGGCTCCGATCGCTGCCCTCGGGCGGATCATCGGCACGCGCGATGCCATGGTTGGAGTGCGGCTGGTCACCGTTCTTGTCGCAAGTCTGAACGCCGCTTTGGCGGCGGTAGCGGTGCGCCACCGAGGTGCTGGTGCCATGTTGATCGCAGGCACAGCCCTTGCATGCTTTCCATTGGCGGTGGCGGCCGACCACAGCCTGCTACTGGAGCCCTATCTCGTCTGTTTCTGCCTTGTCGGTGCGATCGCCATGTTCTCGGGCAGCAAACTTGCTTCGTCTCACCGGCTTGTGCTCGCTGGCATTGCTTTCGGTTTCGCTGGAGCCGTCAAGATTTGGGCGATCGTTCCCATCCTGGTGGCCTTTGCCGTCTTCGTGCCACGGTGGAACGATCTTCGGAGACTTGTGCTGGGCACCGTCGCTGGGTTCGTCGTGCCTTGCCTGCCATTCTTCCTCCTTGCCCCCCATGGATTCATCCATGACGTATTCGTGACCCAGGTGGCTCACACTTCTTCTGGAGCAGGACGAGTCACGAGCAGCGTGCGCTTGCTGACGTTGACCGGCTTCTGGGCCATATCTTTCCTGCACAGCAGGACAGCTCTTGCGCTGTGCTTCGCCGTTGGGGTGATTTTCTTCGTTGCCGTCGTCTACGGCCTCACTGCCCGTTCAAGTACACGCTTCGACTGGTTCATTCTCGGCTCGGCTGCCGCCACGACGGCCATGATGTTCGTTCCCAACGACTACTTCGATCATTACGCGTACTTTCCTGCGGCCTTCATCGCTCTGTTGATTGGAAACTGTTGCGCTCGAGCGATCGAACTGTTGGCCACTCGCGATGTCCGATTTAAGGGCCGCTTGGGTTACCTTGTCGCGCCTGCGGTTATCTCGCTCATCGGGATCGCCGTTCTGGTGCCAGCACAAGTCAGCTACGCGAAGAGCTATCTCTCCTTCAGCCCAGAAGAACCCGGCTCGATCGTAGGTCGCCTGACGCCGCCAGGTGCGTGCGTTGTTTCCGATTTTGCAACTGTGACTGTCCTTGCGAACCGCTTCGACCCTACTGATCATGGATGTCCCGCTGTCGTAGATCCGTTCGGTTCGTGGGAGGCGGTCTTCCCGGATCATCCTCCGGGCTATCCGGGCCCATACCCGAAGTCGTTCGTCGCCACGTGGGGCCAGTGGTTGGACCAGGCGAACGATGTGGTGTTGGTTGGGGCGAAAGGCGACGACCTGATTCCGTGGTCACCCGGACTGACTTCGTGGTTCAATACCAACTTTCAGCCCCTCTACTCCGAGCCCGGCTTCTCCGTCTACAAGCACGTCGGCCACGCACCATTTCTCGGCTGACTCTGGCCTGAGCGCCGGCCCACCGAATGCCGATCCCGAATGTTGGTCGACAAGCGGATCACGGCCTCCCTGGCTGCCCCACAACGCCGGGAGAGGGTCGTTATCTCCGTCCCACCGGTTTCACTCAGAGCGTGGTGCAGGACCGATGGCGGTAGCGACTCGCTGACCTGAGCGGACGGCGCTCTCCATGTAGCCGGCCAGCGTCTCGGTATGTTCGCCCGCGAACCAAATCGGTCCGTAGGGCTCGCGGAGCAAGGGCCAAAAGCGTGCCATCTGCCCTGGTGCATACACGGCGTAGCCACCACGGGTGTAGGGCTCGTTCGCCCACGCCATGGTTGTGACGATCGAGGATTTATCGGCCTTTCCTTCCGGGTACACGGCGTCGAGTTGTGGCTGGAACCACTCGATCCGTGTTCGATCATCGAGAGCAGCCCCCCGCTGGGCGGCGGACCCGGTGACGAACTGGGTCAGCACACCAGCGCGGTCGGCATTGCCGGGGATCGAGTCGGTGGCGTCCCAGCCAACGCCGAAAGGCAGGTCAGTGATGGTGAAGCCCGACAGCCCCTCGGCCAGCCAGAAGCGCTTGCTGTACTGAGTTGAGACCTTGAGGGCATGCCCGAGGTTCAGCTCAGCGATCATGGCGCTGAGCCCGGCCGACAGAGGCGGACTGAAACTGACATTCCGGAGCACGGGCGGGGGAACCGCGAGCACGAGTCTCGCCGCGTCGACGGTGCCGCTCGCACCCACCCCCGTTCCAACGTGGAGACGCACACCCCAGGACTGCTGGTCGATCTTGGTTACCGGTGAGCTGAGCCTCACCGACGATCCGAGGTCGTGTGCCATGGCCTCGGGAAGTGCGCTGTTGCCGCGTGCGATTCGCATCGTCTCCACGCCCGACTCAGACAGTGCTTCGTCGACCACGGATTGCTGCAGGACGAAAAGCAGTGAGACTTGATTGAACTCGGCGTTGTAGTTTCCGCGGTAGTCAGACTGGACGAGCAGCATCGCATTGGGATCCAGGGTTTGAGTGGCGGCGAAATCGGCGAGGCTTTGCTGATCCCACTTCTCGGCCCCACTCGCCCGCTCGGGGTGGGCTGGGTCGAGATTGCCGGCCATCGCGATCAGGGCATCGCCAAACGCCAGATACCCCGACAGGGCTCCGGGATCGGCGTTGGTAACAGCGGAGAGAACACCGCGCTGACCTGCTCGGTAGAACCCAGCGGTCTCGAGTTTGTCAGCGGGTCGACGAGCCAGGGCGAGGTTGTAGTGGCGGGCCAGTGCCTGAATGTGGGTGTGATTGTCGTCGATCGACTCACCACCCGCCTCGACGTGGAGGCCGCTGCTGAATGGCTCGTAAAGCGTGTGGACGCGGCCACCTACGCGGTCGCACGCTTCGAGCACGACGACGTCCCAGCCTGCGTGCCGCAGGGCAACCGCCGCCGACAGTCCCGCCAGCCCACCGCCAACGATCGCGACCCGGTGTTTCGTCGAAGTGTCCGGTCTGGCCTGAGTGCTACAGCCCGACAGCGCGGCCGTCGTCGCCACCAGACCTCCACCAGCAAATAATTGGCGTCTGGTCAGGGTCTTGCGCCCTGTCACAGCAGTACGGGCCGCTGGTTGGGTCGTGACCATGGTCCATGATTACCCACCGGCGTCGGAGGTGCCCATGAAGGCCGGGTGGGCGATGCACTATGGGACTGCCTTGCTCCGTTGGGGCACCTATAGATCGCGTGTCCCAGACCACCGGGTGGGTGGGCGGCATGCCGGGCGCTCGAGCGGGCCACCCCCGGTTCTCATCAACCGAAAACGAACCAGGCAATCTTTGCACCCTTGAAGGCGTAACTGTAGAGAGTGATTGTCCCAGTCTGAGTATCTGGAACGGCAGCCCAAACGTGCAGCACGCCCTGTCCTCCGTCAGCGACGGCATTCATTGTCGCAAGAACGTGGCTACTCGCCGACAGACCACCCGGCACCTTGACGGTCGTCACGCCATTATCGGCAACGGTAACAACGCCGCTGCGCACAAAGGAAGCGACGCCATTGACCTTGAGGTTGGGCACAGTCGTAGCACCTGCCGGACTCGCCTCAAGCACGCTCGCCCCCACTGCTCCGGCTGCGCCGATTCCGAGCAGCTTGAACAGGTTGCGGCGGCTACCAACCCGCTCAACCCTTCCATTCTCCGGTGTCGATTCAGTAACGCCACCACGCAACAATGACCGGATGCCCATCACAACCGCCCTCCCGCCCGCCCTTTGGCGTGCATCGCTTGAGAATCACACCGGCATAACGGTAGGCCAGACACTGGGTAGCTGCTCATGCGTGCCCCGAACGCCGGCCTGGAGGCGTTATGCGGTCAGCGGGATGGAGGGTCGGCTTCCCTGCAACACCCTGGTGCGTGTGATCGGGCCTTAGGGCAACGTCGTGGAACCAGAAAGCCGGTCGAGCCTGAATGGGCACTTGTGCGCACACACGCCGTGATGCCAGCCAGACAGGATCGTCGTTGGCGTACCTCGGTGGGCGGTGGTTGTCGGCGTGGAGGAGCACCCCGCCCCTAACGCTGCCACCGCCAGCATGATCCCTACCAGGCTCCGTCGCACGTTCTGAGGGTAGTGTCGTGCGTGACCCCGATCACCGGTTGGGCGGGACAGGTCGGACCTCGATCGGCACATGCGGGCGTGTGGTGGACCCGTATGACGGGACCTCCGGGCACCTCGACCCTGCTGCAACGTCTCTTCAGAACCTCGTCATCGCAGGTTTAACGAGCGTTGGATTGGGTATTGGTCCCCTCGGAGACGAATGGTTCGTCCGATAGCAAATGAGTTGGGGGATATCTATGCGTCGATTCACAGTAGCAATTGCCCTGGCCGCAGCATTGGCTGTGCCGAGTGCAGGTGTCGTCGGTTTGTCCGGGACTGCAGGGGCCGCGGTTCTTGGGACGAGCTGTTCCAAACTGACCGGAAGCGCAGCCACGACGGTCACCATCAGCTCTTGCACTCCGAAGCAAGCCACGTACGCGAGTGCCAGTGGCAAGTCCACGTCGCTCTTGAACGGTGGAACGCTTACCTGGAGTACGAGCAAGAAGACGACCATCATCGCGAAGCCCACGGTCAAGAGCGTGAGCCCGGATAAGTGTGCGAAGGGATCCACTGAGGAGAAGGCCGTTGGCAAGATCACCGGTGGCACCGCCACCTATACGAAAAAGGGTGAGACTTTCACGGCCTATGTCTGCGTAAGCAAGACTGGGGCGATCTCGCTTGCTCCGGGAACGAAGGCCACCTTCTAGGCCATCAGGAACCGCTAAGAGGTGCCCACTCGGCTTTCGCGTCGAGAGGAACACCAAGATGTATCGATCGATCACGGTCCCTCGTCTTCTCCGCGAGGGACCGTGATCTTTCGTGGGATACCTAGAAAACCCGCCGACTAGATGTTCAGCGTTCCTCGGCCACGACCTCGCTGCCGCCGACGACTACATCCTTACTGCAACCTGGCCCGGATGCCGTCCCGAATGTGGTGGGCTTGACGGCAAGCCAAGCGCTCGATGAGATTTCAGGCGCGGGCCGTACCAACTCGATCGGCCTTCACAACTGTCCAGGGTCCTTTCTGAGAGGCTACGTTCCTATGCACGCCAGCATCTCTCTCTCAAGCACGACTCCGAGATGTGTTCGCGGCAGCTCTGCGCAGACTCACTTCTCGTGGAGGAGCCCGTCAAGGAGAACTACGTGACCAAGAACGTTCGTTGCGAACAGAGTGGTGACACCGTCAGCCGTCAAGTTCATTAGCTTCTTGTTACCGATTACACCAGCGTTCATGACGACCACGTCGATAGGTTCACCGATCGCCGCAGGCCGGCGCGGACCGAAGCCAAGTCGGCGACATCCATCAGAATGATGTCGGAGATGTGCCGGTCGGTCGCGGCTTCGAGTTCGGCCTTTGCCTGTGTCGCCCGATCTTGGTTCCGACACGTCAAGTAGATCCACTTGAACTCGGGACGCAATGCCAGTTTCCGGTTAGGTCTCATCGAAGAACTGACGAGTTCCAGGAGACAGAGGACGGCAATCCGGTGGTGATCTTCCGTTGGAACGGCAGGCAATACGGATCCAGTTGCGCTTCCGTCCCGGTGTTCTCGGGCACGGCTATGAGCTAGGTATAGCCTCGTCGTATTCCAACAGGAGGTGTGGCAGTGGCGGGCGAAATCTTCGGACTAAGCGGGTTGATCATCCTCCTGGTTTTTCTGGTTCTCCCAATCTGGGCTCTTGTCGACGCAATTTCACGACCAACCGGCGCTTTTGCCGCTGCACGATCATCGAAAGGAATGTGGATCGCTCTAATAGTCGTGTCTTCACTCCTGACCGGAATCGTTGGTGTCGTGCTCTCTGTCGTCTACTTGGCCTTGATACGGCCTCGGGTGAGAGCCATCACAACCTGATTCACGCCCCATCTATCCGATGGTCAGAGGCAGTCGATGACCACCTCTGACCGGTAATGGACACGGAGGCGGGGCCGAGCAAACTGGACCCGTGCGTGTCGCGATCCATGTTCGACCGGGCGCATCGGCCACCGCAGTAGGCGGTGAGCATGACGGCGCCTTGGTCGTGCGAGTTGTGGAGGCTCCCCATGGAGGTCGAGCAACCGAGGCTGCCCTCCAAGCGATAGCCAAAGCCCTCTCGCTGCCACGGAGCTCGGTGGCTCTTGTCAGAGGAGGGCGTAGTCGCCGGAAGTTGGTCGAAATCAATGCCGGATCCTCAGAAGAGAGGATTGAAGCGGCCGTGGCACGACTGCGGAATGGATAGGCCACGGTCGATAACAGGCCCGCTCCCGGCAATCGGGGTCACGTCCAAATCACCTGGTTGCCCAGTCTGAGTGAGTGAGCCACGCCATGTTCGAAACCTGATCGGGTCAGCCGAGCGACATCCCAACGACAGGTTGGTTGAGTTGCAGGCCGCCGGTCGATCCCTGGAAGTGGGCACCTGTACCGAAGGCGAAGACACCGCCATCGGAAGCCACCAGGTAGTACCCGTCCCCGGTCGGAGCGGCTGCGATGCCGACGATCGGCTTGTTCAGTGTCATGCCCCCGAGTGAGCCGAGGAACGGCGCATCGAAGCTGAAGACGCCACCGTCCTTGGCCACCAGCCAATACCCGCCGGTACCGGGATCCGTGGCGATCCCGACGATGGGTTGATTGAGGTGCTGGCCACCCATGGAACCGTGGAAGCTGGCCCCCGGTCCGTAGGCGAACACTCCGCCGTCGGAAGCCACCAGGTCGTAGCCGTCGTTACCCGGCGTGGCGGCGATGCCGACGACCGGCTGGTTGAGCGTGAGGTCACCTGCGGAACCGTAGAACGGAGCATTCGATCCGAAGCTGAAGACTCCACCATCGGCAGCAGCCAGCCAGCAGCCGTTGCCTCCGGGTGCGCCCGCGATGCCCACGACCGGCTGATTCGGCATGGTTGTGAGACCAGTGCAGTCAGAAGCGTGCGTGCCATGTCCGTAGACGGCACCGCCGGAACCGGCAAGGTTGTAGCTACTCCCACCGGGCACAGCGGCCACGCCCACAACGGACTGGCCCACCATCCCGGACTGAGAGCCGAGGAACGGCACGCCGAAGCTGAACACACCACCGTCTGCTGCTCCCAACCAGTACCCCTGCGGCGTCGGGCTGGGCACGGAAATCGGCGTGAGCGGTCCGGCGGGGTTCCCACCTTTGCCCGGCACGGGGGCCGGGTTCGGCTGCTTCACTCCGAAGGCGCACTGTCCGGTTGCGAAACCTCCGACGACGTTCGGCAATCCATCGGAATCCCCGTACTCCATAACAGGTGAGTCCTTCGAGCAGATGAAGTTGCCAGCGATGTGGTTGGTAAGGATCTCATTCGCGTCGGGGTCGGCCAGGGTGTTGTTGGAGAAGGTGACGCTGCCACCGACCTTGTTGCGAAGGCCCCCCAACCAGCAGGAGCTGAGCCCGATGACCCGCAGGTTGCCGCCGATGGTGTTGTCCTCATAGTCGCTGTAGACCGGTGATTGGAACTTGGCGAAAACGCCGCTCGGGTGTGCAATTGACGCCCCCTCCGCCGCCGGACTGTATGGCGTCCCCTCCGATGTTCGAGCGATGGATGATCACGCCCAGCGGATTGGTGGCATTCACGCTGCCCTTCACCGTGTCAGGGGAGCTCAGTGTCGGGTTGGCCTTACTAGGGTCGTCGACGCACGGGAAGAAGTTGGGTTCGCAACCGAGAAGAAGAGCCGCGCCACTTTCGATGTTGATACCGCCGTCCACGGTCAGACCCGAGGTACCCGAGCCGCCGATGTCGTTTCTTGCGAACGCTGCGATCAGTGGCGCACCAGGATGGACGGTGACATCGCCAGTCACTATGACCTGGCCGGCGTTCACAGCGCAGACGCCGGTTACCGATACCGAGCTGTACGTCCCACCTGGAAGGGGCTCTGGAGAACCCGAAGTACCAGCACAGGTCACTGATGAAGGTCCGGTCGCCGACGCAATCGAGGTGCTTCCGATGAGGCCGATTGGCACCAATAACAGGGCAGTCGCGACCGCCAAGGTCGCGTGCCGACATGACCGGCGACTCCGTGTCACTCCGACCGCCAGTCGCCTCACGTTCCTTAATCCAGCTCGAACTTCAGAAATCAACACGCCGCCTCCGATCCTTGGCTGAAGGTCACAACCCTCTCGTCAGTAATACTCCACGTGCCGTTTGGCGACAAGGGGGGTAGATACACCTCGGCTAGGGGTGGTATCCGCACCCAAGACGGCCAGCCGCTTTGAGCACGCAGGCGGCCTCACTGCCGGTGGTATGGGGCGTCCAGCCGGACGGGACGTAGTAGGCGGCCATGGGGTTGATCCTCACGGGAGTGTTATCCGGCGATATCGCCTGCTCCGAGCGACCGTGACCTAGGTCTCCTGCCGACACGCTTCCGTGGTGCAATGCTGGCCGCAGAAGCCACCAGCCCAGAGGGGGTCACATGACCACGGTCGAGAACCGCTACCTGACAGGGAACTACGCCCCAGTGACCGACGAGGTCACCACCACAGAGCTTCCAGTAACCGGCTCACTTCCAGAAGCCCTCGCGGGCCGCTACCTACGCAACGGACCCAATCCACTATCCCCCCCCGAGCCGTCCACGTACCACTGGTTCACCGGCGATGGAATGGTGCACGGCATCAGGCTTCGAGACGGACAAGCAGAGTGGTACCGGAACCGATGGGTGCGCTCCGCCGAGGTCGCTCAAGCGCTCGGTGAACCCGTCCGCCCTGGAGCGGTGCACGCCGACATGGATTTCGCCCCGAACACCAACGTGATCGGACACGCGGGCCGCACCTTCGCCATCGTGGAGGCGGGGGCACGCCCCTACGAGCTCACATACGAGCTGGATACCATTGGGCCGAGCGATTTCGGTGGCTCCCTCCCAGGCGGGTATACCGCCCATCCCAAGCGCGATCCATCAACCGGAGAGCTACACGCGATGTCCTACTTCTGGGGATGGGGCAACCTGGTTCAGTACACCGTGGTCGATACGGCCGGTCTGGTGCGAAAGATCGTCGATATCGAGGTCGGCGGTTCGGTGAGCGTCCACGACATGTCGCTCACGGAGCACTTCGCCGTCATCTACGACCTCCCCGTGGTGTTCGACGTAGAGGCAGCGATGTCGGGTGCGAACTTCCCGTACCGGTGGGACCCCGATTACCGGGCACGGGTGGGGCTGTTCGACCGCGAGGGGTGCGCCGATGACGTCAGATGGTTCGACGTCGAGTCCTGTTATGTCTTTCACCCCATGAATGCATACGACGACGGTGACAGGGTCGTACTCGACGTGGTGCGCCACGCAAAGATGTTCGACACGCATCGTCTCGGCCCGGACGAAGGTCCGCCTACCTTGGAACGATGGAGTCTCGACCTCGCTGGGGGCAAGGTGGTGGAGGAGCGACTCGACGACCGAGGTCAGGAGTTCCCCCGAGTCGACGAGCGAGTCGTCGGACGTAGGCACCGCTACGGCTATGCCGGGGCGTTCTTGGTCAACGAGACCGCACTGATCAAACATGATCTGGAGCGTCGCACCAGCGAAGTGCGGGTGCTCGGCTCGGCAGGCGGGGCCTCAGAGGCCGTCTTCGTACCATCGGACCCCGACGCCGCAGAGGACGAGGGCTGGGTTCTATCGCTCGTGTATGACCCTGAGCGTGATGCGAGTGACCTGCTCGTGCTCAACGCAGGCGACTTTGCCGGCGACCCGCAGGCAATCGTGCATCTGCCTCAACGAGTCCCATTCGGTTTCCACGGGAACTGGGTACCAGACGACGCCTAGTCAGCCCAGCGATCGGCAAGGTCACCTCTCGGATGACCATCCTGTGTGTGCCGGAGCGTGACAGATCGCGATCAACAAGCATCGCTGCCTGAATAACGCCTCCAGGCCGGTGATAGGGGGCGCGCCTCTGGCTGTTAGGGTACGACTCCCACCACCCAGTAGGTGTCTCACTTCACCGTGATCTGAACCGGCACGTAAGACCCGTAGATAGCCCCTCGGGAATAATCCCAATCGGCTTCAAGCTGGTAGTGCCCAGTCTTCAGACCACGAGGCACGGTCAGGCTCGCTTGCCAGTATCTCCCCAGGTGCAACTCACCCATGGTGTTGGCGATCACCTGTGCTGTGTCACCGCTCTCGTACAAGGCGACGATCGGCGTGACAGCAGGTTCGGGACACGTTCCTCCGTTTGCCTGGACTGTGAGTGTTGACCCGGCCGTGACCGTCGTGCCAGGTTCCACCGAGAGCGTAAAGGGGGAGCGCACCCTCCACCGAGGATGAAATCCAATGGGGATGGCGAGTCTCTCATGACGTTCCCGGACCTGAGGCGATGTTCGCTGAGTCGAACCTCCCCCGAAAGCCCACTTCGTCCCAACTACTCGATGCCATTCGTTCGGCAGACACCGAAGCGCCATCCGCAGAACTCGTTCAAGAGCTCATCGGGTTCTACCCCGGTCACGTGAGCGACATATAGCCGGCGGTATGAGGCGGTCCTTTGTAGAACGCCCTAGGCGGAAGCGATCCAACTGACCCCGATGATCTCAGCACCACCATGAGCACCGATGATCGCGCCCAGTTGCCCCACGCGAAGCGAATCGCGAGGAAATCGGGGGGCTATGAGATCGAGGAAGTCGTCGATGTCAGGCGCACCACCGTGCATTACGGCGACGTGCTCGATCGATCCTGCCTGGATCATTCGTTCGTAGAGCATGTGCATGGCCTTCTTCCGGGTCCGAGGTTTGCCAGCCTCCTGAACCTCGCCAGTGCTGATGTCAACGAGCGGTTTGATCGACAACATGGACCCAAGCATGGCCTTCGCCCCACCGATCCGACCTCCCTTCTTCAGGTTGTCAAGCGTGTTCAAGGCAGCGAACACGCGGGTCCTGGGAATGAGCGCTCGGATCCGCTTCAAGACGGCGCCCACATCGGCAACTCCGTGGGCGACTCGGGCGGCCTCCAGTACGAGCGTTCCGAGTCCGCTCGATACGGACCTGCTATCGACGACGTGGACCGGGATCTCTCCTGCCACGGCGTTGGAGGCAGACATTGCCGACTGCAAAGTATTTGATAGGTCACCAGAAATGTTCAGGCAGACCACCGAATCGGCGCCGGCGTCGCTTGCCCTCCTAAAAGCCTGTTCGAAGGCACCGGGCGATGGGCAGGACGTCTGGGGAAGTTCGTCGGACTGTGCCATTCGGCTGTAGAAGTCAGCGACAGTCAAGTCCAGTCCGTCGGTGAACTCTTCTTTCCCGAACCGAATGCTCAGTGGAACGATCTCGACTTCGTGCTCGTCGAGGTCATCCAAAGTGAGATCACAGGAGCTATCGGTAACGATGTGGATACTCGGCACTATGTTGCCCTCCTCGCCAGCGACCTCTCCGTCGGCTCGACGTACCTACCTCACACGAGCCGAAACGATAATGCCAGTTCAGAGTTTTGTCGCTGAACCGGTGGTAGGGGTCACCTGAGCGTTCCAGGGACATTGCGAGTACCTTCGGAAGTTCATCCCCCTTCAAGGAGGCGCAATGCCGAAGTATCTGCTTGCAGTGAACTACACCCTCGATGGCGTCAAGGGTCTCGGAGCCCAAGGTGGTACAGCTCGGGTCACCGCTGCCACCGAACTTGTCGAGAGTCTCGGCGGCAAGGTCGAGTCGTTTTACTTTGCCTTCGGAGATACGGATGCCTATGTGACGATCGACCTCCCGAACAACAGCTCTGCCGCCGCCGGGGCACTGGCAGTGAACATCGGGGGAGGGGCCACGGTGCGGACGGTAGCGTTACTGACCGCCGCGGAGATGGACGCGTCGGTAGCAGCCATCAAGAAGGCGACGTACCGCCCGCCCAGGAGCTGACTCTTTCCCGCTGACCGGTGTTTAGGAACGCTCGCTAGTGTTTGACTCCGCTCTGAGTGTGGCCGACGACTTAGCTCCCCAAGTGCTGATGAGAGACCAGCTCGATCCAGGTCACGCTGGAGGGCGGTCCGGCCACTCCCCCTTTTGTGAGCGCCTCAGCGAGTCGATCTTCCATGAATCTGGCTTGATGCTCGGGTGTGTCCCAGACTTCAATCACGACGAGATGCCCAGCCTCATTCAGACCCGCCGAGTGAGCAACTAGGCCGTCGGGCCAGTTGCCGTCTCCGCTTTGTGGATCGATGCCCAGCTCCTTGTTGACCGCGTCGTACTCCTTAGTTGTGACGCCCTCAAACTCCAGAATCAGCTCTGATGGCATTTGGAATCATTCCTCCAGAATCGTGCGAATGGATCTGCTGCGCAGCCTTTCAGGTCCATGCCCATGACGCCAGCGAGGTGCCGCCAGAGGCCTTGCTCGTTCGGCCCACCGACCCGGTGTATGGGGCACCCCGGATTCGTCCCAGGAGCTGTGCCCAGCCCTCAGTATCGTTCTGAGATGGGTATCGCCTGGATGACGGGATTCCTGGACTTCCCGGCATCAAGAATCGGCGATGGTGCTCGGTTCTGGCAGTCAGTCACTGGCTCCACCATGTCCGAGTCCCGGGGTTCCTCTGCTGAGTTCGCCACCCTTCTTCCAAAGACGGGAGATCCTTATCTCAGGCTGCAGCGCATTGAACATGGCTCTGGTGGCGTGCATCTCGACCTCCACGCCGAGAACGTCGACGAGACATCACAGCGTGCCCTGACCATGGGTGCCCTCCTCCTCGAAGCGAGACCACACATCAACATCTTTAGCTCACCGGCGGGTGTGACCTTCTGCGTCGTACGACATCGAGGCGAACGGCACCGCCCTCCTCCGACCTTGTGGGATGGCAGATCTCGAAGTCTTGTCGACCAGATATGCGTCGACACGGGGCCGACGACGTACCTCGAAGAGGCAGCATTTTGGACCGGCCTGACGGGATGGGAGAGACGAGCTGGTGCATTGTCAGAGTTTGAGTTTCTCGTCCGTCCTGCCCATATGCCGTTCCGACTCCTCTTTCAGCGGCTGACCGAAGACGAGCCCGGTGGTGGCGCCCTTCACTTGGATTTGGCGTGCAGCGATGTAGGACGCGAGACGAATCGGCATGTGGCGTTGGGAGCGTCCGTGGTTCGGATCATGCGGTATTGGACAACCCTGATCGACCCGGCAGGTATGACCTACTGCGTAACAGCACGCAACCCAGATACGGGAATGCTTTAGCGGCTCCACCGGCCACCGCCGTCGTGCCGAGCGCGCCCCAATCCGGCGTTATCCAGGACGCTCCTGTGAGCAAGACCTCATGGGACCGGCTGCGTCTCCATTGAGAGAGGCCAGGTGGTCACCACTGCGGCGACGGTGAGGAACAGCGCCGCACCCGAAGCGAGGATTCGTTCTTGAACGGCGAGTCCGTGTTCGTATCCGGCGCGGTCGACCGGCGTCAACGAGCCGTGACTATTGAGGAAGTATCGGCCATTGTGGATCTCGGGCTGCCCTTGGGCAGAGGCAATCCCGAACGCCAATGACGCCCAGAGGAAGATCGCAAGCATGGGAATCCCAAGTCGGAGGGCAGGGTGCGCAGAGCGCAGGACCTGGAGAAACTGATCCCATCTGCTGCTGTAGTACTCGTTGGTCAGGCCGGTGGTGTCGTTCCAGCGGCGCCGAGGCCGCTTCTGACGCTGAGCCATTTCGATAACGACCGAGCCGAAGATGGGGAACGCCAAGACAAAGAGAACGAGCCAGACGGCGTCGGGAACGTAGGGCGCATCAGGGAGGTAAGTCGAGACCGCCACGACAGTTCCAACGACGACTTGGTGATCAGGCTGCGGCCTCGTCGAGTGTCGTAGAGAAGGCGAGCTCGAACTCGACCGGGGTGAGTTTTGCCTAGTCTGCGCCGACGGCGACGCCGGTTGTAGGTGTGCTCGATCCAGTAGACGATCTCGTAGGCGAGGTCGTCCCTCGTCCTCCACTGCTTCCGGGATGTCAACCAAACCTGCAGCAAACCCTTCCTGTGTCACACCCGACGGTTGATACCGTCTGCACGAGCGGGCTAGTCATCTCAGAACGGGCGATTAGCTGGCACGACTCCGACCTGGCAGTCGGTGTTCATGGACCGATGTTGACTCCATGCCAGGCGGGGAGGGGCCCGATGCGGAGTGAAACCACGCCACGTAGCGGTTGACAAGAGGTGCTGCCGAGACTCCGTGTGCCAAGACTGACAGGCCGACTGTCACATAGGCGATCGTGGTCAGAGTTGCCGCGTGCCGAAGATGCTCGTCCTCAACGATCACGGCGAAGACTATTGAGGCAAGTCCCCGGGGGCCGAACCATCCTATGAACGTGACAGTGGCGAGTCGGGCACGGGTGCCGAACAACGCGATGGCCACAGGAACCATCCGAACGAGCGTTAGACTGAGCACTGCGTAAACGACGATCTGCCAGCTCAGGTGTTTGAGTTCTGGGCCGAGTAGGACGGCACCGAAGATGAGGAACGTCACGCTGTCGAGCACCAAACCGATGTCTTCGGTAAATCCCATCATTTGGTCCATCTGAGTAATCGCCAGCAGGCCAAAGAGTGCCCCGGCAACGAACGCGGCAATGAACCCTGATCCGCCGATGGCAGTAGCCGCTCCATAGGCCAACATCGTCGTCCCGAGGGGAAGAATCTGCTGCCACGGTTTGTCGATGAGGTTCCGGGTTCCTGCAAAGCGGACGATTCCGGATGCCAGCAATGCAGCGGCGATACCGCAAAGCGCCCCGTAGCCGATCTCCTCGACCACGATCCTGAGCGGATTGGCCTCTGCGCCCGCGACGGTAGCGAGGAGGATGAGCAGAATCGGCACGCAGATTCCGTCGTTGAGGCCACTTTCGACGTTTAGCGATTGTCGCACCACCTGCGGAAGTCGATCGTCGGTCACGACTGCGCTGCCGAGCCCAGCATCGGTCGGAGCCAGGATGACGGCAAGGATGAAGGCATCGCTGAGCGAGAGCTCATTGAAGAGGACTAACGCAGCTAACCCCCCGAGGGCGATGGTCAACAACAATCCAATGCCGAGTAGGCGAGTGGGCACTGAAGCTTCACGTCTCAGTGCTCGTACATTGATCCGAGAAGAATCAGAGAACAAGACGACGGCGAGTGTGGCCTCGGCCAGCGATCGAACAGTCGAGCTAGTGGGCTGAGTGGCGATCTGGCCGAGGACCAGTGGACCTGCCAGAACTCCGATTGCGACGACCAGAATGGCAGGAGTGAGTGGCGTGCCAGACAGATACCTGGAGATGGTGGCCAGGAGCAGCAGGGTCAGCCCCACGATCGCAAGTCCGGCTCCCATACTCAGGTCGCGCCCAATCGGAGTTCGGTGGGTTGCATCGTGCCAGAGAGCATGACATGGCTGCGTAGTTGGACTCGGTCCTTCGCTCCGCGACTATCTCCATGGCCGGGGCATAGGTGCCCGAGCGTTATCCACACGCCCGAAGGTGCCGGTCGAAGGCGTGCCTGGACAAACCTGAGCGTCCCAGTTGGAAACGGGTGCTCAATCCACCTCTTCTGGTAGTCGGCTTCGCCGTAGGTGTTCAGAACTTTCAGCGATTCCCGACGTTCAGTCAGCGGCTAGCTCTGTGCACTGCGAATCGTACGCCTACGCCATAATCCCCAACGATTGAGGCGCAGTAACCTATAAAGGTCTTTTGGCCCTACAGGTTGAATCGGCGGTCAGGCAACGTTTGAGTTGAGTCTGTCGTGATCGGACCTGAACAGGGAGGAATGCGTTGCTTGCCTACAGCTTTCCATTGCTGAGTGTCTTCTGGAGCCTGCTGATGTTTGCGGGATTCGTGTTGTGGATCTTCATTGTCGTCTGGTGTTTCATCGACAACTTCCGACGCCGGGACCATCATGGGGTCGCAAAGGCGCTCTGGTTCCTCTTCATCGTCTTTGTTCCCATTCTCGGCGTGCTCGCCTACATCATCTCCAGGCCGTCCACGGTAGACGTTGAGGTGTTGTGAACAGTTCCATCGAATCGTGACGATCGAGGATGGGTCCTTGAGGAGCGTGAAGGCAATGCCCACTGAATCCGACGTTGGTCCCAGTCGCAAGAACAGCTCCCGCCTTGGTGGCGGAGCGATCGCAACGCTGATCGGCGTTGGGCTGCTTCTTGTATTCATCGTCCAAAATACCGAGAGAATCAAACTGCATTTCTTGGTTTGGCACTTCTCGTGGCCGCTGTGGTTCTACACCCTCATCACGGCTGTTTTCGGAGCACTTGTGTGGTTCGGGCTCGGTGTCCTGCGTCGCCATAGGCGCCGCAAGGAGCGCCGGGAATACCGAAGGGGTTGACGAGAGTTGTCCACACGCCTGCATGTGCCGGGCAGGGGATACCCAATATCGGAACGCCAAGCCGCCCTCTGGCGTCCCCGCTCGCGTTGGGATAACGACCAATGCGGCGTTTCGTGAAACTCTTATCTCCTATCCCAGATTCCGAGATGTCGGGGTAGGTGGGCCCGGACGGCAAAACGGCCCAGAAGCGCCGCGCGGGCCGCCAACGGCGGGAGCGGAACGGGCCGGCAACACGAGGGACCGAGGGCGCAAGGAGCACGCACCGCCACCCGAACGGGAGGGCGGGGCGGCGGAGGGGGCTTGCGTTGGGTTGCGCAGTAACAAGAGGCACCGAGCCGGCGGTCGGGGTCGCCCGCACTATGAGAATCCATGAGACGCTGTCTCATGACGAACTTTGGCCGATCAGATTTGGGGCACCCGGTCGATGTAACCCGGATTGTCACCTGCGATATGGCGTTCTTGGTCCAGGAGCCAGCCGAGTTGGTCATGCAGGTGGTGGCGGCGGGTTCGGCCGGCCGCGTTGACGAAGGGCGCTTCGAGGTCCTGACCGATGGCGAGCCGCCGGCCTCGATCACGGAGGTCCGTGACCCGCAAGGAGCGACCATGCACATCATTTGCTCTGACCCGGGTCACCTGACGGCCACATACCGCGCCCGAATTCGGTCGAACGCCGTCGAGCCCTTCGATCCTGCTGATCACATCGCTGCAGTCGGTGTCGAAGGCCGACAGTCCTACGAACGCCAGGTGTACCTCCGACCGAGCCGGTATTGCCCAAGTGACCACCTCGTCGGGTTCGCAAGCTCGGAGTTTGGAACCGATCCGGACATTGGGAAGCGCTTTTGCCGTATCGCTGAATGGATACGGCAACGGATCGCGTATGTCCCTGGCTCGGGCACTGTGCACGACTCCGCGGAAGACACGCTTCTCACCGGCGAGGGAACGTGTCGTGACTTCGCTCACCTCGGGATTGCCCTATGCAGGGCTACCGGAATCCCTGCTCGATTTGCAGCCGTCTACGCGCCAGGCCTTGATCCGATGGACTTCCACGCCGTGTTTGAAACGTTCAAAGACGGGCGGTGGTTCGTCCACGATTCCACCGGACTTGCCCCAAGGCAGTCCTTGGTGCGTATCGCCACCGGCCGGGACGCGTCGGACGCCGCCTTCGCTGCGGTGACCAGCGGTATTGCTGACCTTCAAACCGTGCACGTGACGGCCGTCGCAGACCCCTTCCTCCTGGACGACGATCGTGAGTTGGTTCAGCTCGCCTGAGAGCGTGGCCTGCCCGGCTGTCGAGTTCATCTCTGCAGCTCACTGGTAGTACCTCCGAGCCGGTTCGGGGCACCCAGGAGCCGCACGGCAATGACGGGTCGTGCACCGCTGATCCTCGGCTCAGCTAGCCCGGAGGAGCGAAGAACTCCAGGGCGATGTTGTCGGGATCACGGAACGACAGGCCCGAGCCATACGGAGCATCGACGATGCCGCCGTTGGTGATGCCGAGTTCGTTTAGGCGGCGCTCCCACTCCTCGAGCTCAGACCGACTCGTACACGCAAAGGCCAGATGGTCCAGACCGGGGCTGCGCTCGTCGAACGGATTGCTTCTCTTCAGGTCGGGGAACTGATGAATGCCGACGAGTGTCCCTCCCAAGAGCCAGACGACATGGTGGAAAGGACCGGTGTCCTCGTCTATGACCGGATCGGAGCCGAACAACTGCCGATACCACGGGCGGCTGCGATCGAGGTCGGTCACCGTGAGAGCCACGTGGGTGATTGACGGGAAATCAGGCATCGATGCCTCCCAGTTGTGAGTCTCTCGAAAAGCTAGCTGAGTCTCTGCAGATGGTCGAGGCCGGATCAAGGTCGGAAGCACCGCGGTAGATAACCGCCGCCAAGCCGGTGACGTGGGTCACCCAGGAGTCTGCCAGGTAGCAGCGCACGTGTTCCTGCCGGACGAGTCGCATTGGCGACAATGGCAATATAGCGATCCAGCCGAATGCACACCGACGTAGGGTGGGCGTGGAAGAGAAGTAAGGAGACTGACTTGCGGTGATTGCCATCTATATCGTCACGAAGAATATGACTCGTGAACAGCACGCAAAGGGACGCGACCGTCTCCGTGAGGCCGGGCAGATGAAAGCGCTATAAAGCTTCACTCTTGTTTCGGAGAAGATGGCCAGCTTCAGGTCTTCGATGTGTGAGAGAGCCAAGAGGCGTTCGATGACTTCCTGACCTACCTTGGGCCGGTAATGGAGGGACTCGGCATCGAGTTGGCTCAGCCCCCAACCAGAATGCCTATCATCGACCTAGTTGTGCAGTAGAGACCGACGGGTGCCCCCATTGTGCTTGACCGCTGCGACAGTCGGTGGGCGAAGGCACGCCCATCACGCTTAGACCTTTTCAGACAGTCCCGGCTGGCCAGATGGCGCAAGGCTCGTGTCTCAGGGGAACTCTCGCCTCTGATGCCGCCTCTATGAAGGAACCGCTTTAGGGGGTGCGGTCCACAAGTTACTACCCAGAATCGTATGAGATCGGGTCGCTCGCTTTTCGGTTGACGATCAGGTTGAACACGTCGGTGCGCCCGTAGTGGCCCGCAACATCAAGTGTCCGATGTTCTGCGCCTACCCGTGCAGGTTCAATGTCGGCCACGAGCTGCCCATGGTCCTGGTGAAGCGGTCCGGCCACCACCTCGCCACCGGGAGCCACGATCACAGAATCGCCCGGATTCAGCCACTCATCGGCGTCTGGATACAGCCGGGCTCGTTCTGGGAAGTCGTCGGGTATGTCTGACGCCCGCATCGAACAGCCCGCACCTATGACCCAACAGCGGCCTTCGGCAGCAATGTGGCGCATCGTGGCGAGCCAGGTGTCCCCCGAATCCCACGTAGGTGCCAGATAGATCTCTATCCCGTCCGCGTAAAGGGCATAGCGGGCGAGCGGCATGTAGTTCTCCCAGCAGATCAGCGAGCCAAGTCGACCGGCTTCCGTCTCGGTTACCTGCAAACCACTGGCATCCCCCACTCCCCAGACCATGCGCTCGGGGTTGGTGGGCATCAGCTTACGATGGCGATTCTTGATCTCCCCATCGGATCCGATCGTGACGACCGTGTTGTAGAGGGTGGCCCGGCTGAACCGTCCCTCGCGCTCATGGATGCCGCAGACGACGATCACGCCGCGTTCCGCCGCCGCATCTCGGAGTGGTCGCAGGCCATCATTGGCCAGGTCGACACTGTTCTCGACGAGCCGGGCGTAGATGGCGGAGGTGACCTCGTAGTCAGGCCCCGGTCGCAACCGCCAGATCCACACGGGATACCCGGGCACGTACGCCTCGGGGAAGACGACGAGTCGAGCCCCGGCGTCTGCGGCCTCGTGAAGCCGATCGACCGCCGCCTTCAGTGTGGCGGGACCATTCAGGAGCTTGGGTGGCTGCTGGACAACCACCACACGAACTGTTTCGCGATCCGACTCATCCATCGCGCTTCACCTCACCGGCCGGTATTCCCATCTATGTTCTCCTGGTGGATGTCAGCATGCCCACACGGTTCATTCTGAGTCCGACGAATCACGACAGAAGCAGGGGCGTCACCTGGTCAGTTCGCGGGCAACAAGCATCGCGAACTGGATGACCCCTCCAGGCCGGCGACCAGGGATGCGGACCAGGGCTTCCGAGCCGACGTTCAATGGTCCGGCATCCGACTCAGCGTTTCGCGTAGTCGGCCATTCCCTGCCAGTCGATCACCACACAGGCTTCGTCTCCGACAATCCACGCATCGTGACCCGGCGGGATGACGCTGAAGTCGCCGGGACCCAAGTCCATCGCTTCACCATCGTCCATCACCACGTGCATCCGTCCTGAGATGCAGTAGCCGAGATGAGGTGCTTGGCAGCTGTCGGTGCCGGCGATCGGCTTGACGTGCTCGGACCAGCGCCACCCTGGCTGAAACGTGGCCCGGCCCACGGCTCCGAATTCAGTATTGACCAGTTCCACCTGGCCCTTGCTGCCCTCGAACGGTCGGGTTTCGTCCGGAGCATCAAGACTCTTGCGAATCAATCCTGCCATGGGGTCTCCTCCCTCCAGGAAGCCCCTCACCGGAAAACGGTGCCATAGCACGGCACCGTCTGTCCACCGCGCAACTCAATCGTTCTTCGGGGCAAGAGCAGACCTGACCAGTGCTATCCGCTAGTTGGGTGACAGCTATGCGCTGAGGGTCACGTGCTGGACCAAGAGTGCGTAGTCGATCAGATGACGATCGCTCAGGAAGTGGTCTCGGACCTGCCGCCGGGCCCGTCGGCCCATCAGGGTCAGTTCGTCAGGCGCGGCCAAGAGTGAACGTAATTCCCTCCCGAAGTGGTCGAGATCGTATGGGTCAGGCAGGAGCACCCCGACACCGTCGGGAATCTGATCGACGATGCCCCCGACGGCAGACGCCACCACGGGACGGGACTTCCACATGGCTTCGGACACGGTGAGGCCGAAGCCCTCCTGAATGCTCTTTTGCACAACGATTGTGGCCTGTCGCTGGGTAGCGTTCACAAACAGCGCGTTGGTAACCACGTCGTCCATCGGAAGGGCGACGAGTCGAACCGTGTCGCGGACAGCCGACGGGAGGGCCTCCCAAGTTCGAAGGCATTCGTCGAGCACCTGTACGCCTTCAGGATCGTCGGCGACACCGTCGACCGCCGGACCGACCAGAGCGAGGCGGGCATCGTGGTGACCTGCCACATGTTCGACAAAGCCGTGCAGGACCCCGGTCATGTCCTTCAGGCGATCCCAGCGCGAGACCTGGACCACGATGCGGTCCTCTCTGAGGAACGGGCCGGCGTCTCCCAGCACCGCTCCTTCTGGCGCACCTTGGTTGCTCGCGATCAGTCCGATGCGTTCGAGGAGGGCGATGCGCTGGGCCGAAGGGAGCGGGCGGTTCTTGGGGGACAGCGGATCGATCGAAGGTTCGATGATCCACACATCCCGGCCAGCCAGGTCCGGCGGAACAAAGCCGGCGTGCGAGAAGACATAGGCCTTGCACGCCGGCACCAGGTATGGAAGGAGAAAGGCCCACGCCGCACGAGTCTGCTCGTTGGATCGCTCGGTACCGATGTGACAACGCCAGACGACGCGGGCACCCAGTGCGGCAAGCTCTGGGGCCAAACCGGCGGTCTGTGGATCGTGCAGGACGACCACATCACCGGGTCGGACCTGGTGGATCAGAGATCGGGCGTTCGCCGCTAGGACGGCTTCGTAGTGAGCCGCTTCTCTCGGGCCCAGCTCACCCTCGTCGCCCGGCGCACCGTGCAGCCTGTTGTGAAGCCGCTTCGTGAGGGAGAAGAACTCCCGATCACCCTCGATCACGACCCAGCGCGCATCCACCCCGAGGTCGGCGGCATATGCCACGAGCAGACGGAGCATCTCGGCAACGCCACCACCAGCAGCAGTGGAGTTCACATTCCAAACCCTCTGGCCTCCTATTGCCTGTCGGGCCGACTCAGCGGCCTCTTGGAGGCGACTCGCCCGGGGTTCACCCAAGACCCGAGCGAGGCGAGCCGCCGACTGGGGCGGAACGACAATCTCTCGGGGCTCTAGGGACAACGGCATTCTGCGGCGGGCCTTCAGTCAGTCGGTCGCGGAGCATTCGTCGAGATCGTGCTCGGCAGCGGTAGGCCGGCTGAAGGGGCGTGCGCTCCTCTGGGGCGCGAACATCCTGCGCTTCATGTCCCGCTCCTGTTCTGGTCGCGGCCGGTGCGCGAGCCGGAGCCATCATCACTGGAACGAGGAGGGATCGACTAGGGACTTTCGGCCCAATCCTGACCGAAGTGGCCAATGGCCCTAGTCAGGGATCTCAGTTACCCGCAGACTCGAAGGGATGCTCTACGTGGACCTGCTCACCACTGCCCTCGGTGTTATCCAAGCCGAGACGGATCGAGATCATGTCGACGAATTCCTCGCCGCACACACCGCTCTGGAGAGCGCACGTGAGAGGACCGACCCAGGGAGTCCTCCAGACAGATTGGCCCTCGAGGTCGCCTACGACGCCGCCCTCATCAGGCTCAGCGATCACCTTGGCATCGAGACAGGTCCTGAGCGCTTCGATCCCCCCGCATCGGAGCGCGAGCGCCTCCATCGAGAGGTACTTCAGTCTCTCCCGAATCTCACCGAGGTGCTCTTGCCAGTCCCACCTTTGTCCGAGGACTGATGTCGGCTGTCCCCGCTGCCGGCTCTAGCAATCCGGCGGACCCGGACGTGAAGGCGAATCGATCGTTGCCGAACCAGGTTCCAACACCCGGGACTCCGCCCGCCTTCACCACAGTCGACCCAGGGTGTGGTGCGCTCATACAGTCGCTCTTGGCAACGTCATAGGTCCCATCGCTCCCGTCGGGGTGCCACCGCTCCCGTCGGGGTGCCACCGATCAACGGGACAGTGGGCACCGGGCGCAGACCTACCATGTCGGCATGGCCGTCACGTGCACGTGTTGTTCGATGTCGGTCGATTGGTGGGTTCAGTTGCGCTCCCACCCAGATCTGCCAATCTGCCACGACTGCCTGGCCGGGTTGAATGGGCAGCGGGACGGCCAGCTGCAGCTCATCACGGGAACGTGGCTAGCCACGGGTTTCGAGCCGATCTTCGGTGTCGCCGACCTGGCTCGCTCGGTTGCGTGGTTTGACAAGGCGGGATTTGAAGTGTCGCACCACGATGACACGTATGCATTCGCCCATCGGGATCGGGACCTCACGATTCACCTTGCTCACACCCCCGAGGACCAGTCCGCCGGTCACGGTGCCCTCTACATCCATTGCCAAGATGCTGACAGGGTGGCAGAGGAATGGAGGGAGGCAGGGATCGATGTCGACGGCCCCTGGGACGAGGATTACGGCAAGCGGGAGGGGTCGGTCACCGACCCCGACGGGAATCTCATCCGTTTTGGCTCACCGATTCGTTAAGGGATGACACCGAAGTGGGCACCCATCTCGGTGAAGCCCCTCAGGTGCTGTCACGAGTGCATGAGAGGAAGGAATCCTGACCGAAGCGAGCCAGTCAGTTGAAGTGTCACGCAGGATTGCGGCACCGGCGGAGCGCCTCTTCCGAATTCTGTCGAATCCCCAACGCCACAGGGAGTTCGACGGCTCCGACATGCTCCGGGGCACCGACACCGACCATCCAGTATCTGGTGTCGGCGACACCTTCACCATGAAGATGCACCGACTCGGAGACGACTATCTCATGCTCAATCATGTGGTCGAATTCGAGCAAGATCGGAGCATCTTCTGGGAACCGGCTCCGGGGGACCCGTCTCGGGCTGAGGACAATGATCCATCCAAGGTTGGGATCCCCGCGGGTTACCGCTGGGGCTACATCCTCACACCAGAGAGTGACGACGCCACTGTCGTCACCGAGGTCTTTGACTACAGCCGCCTACCGGCGGAGCTCCTCCGAGACGGAGGAGCTTGGATCAACGGAATCAATCCGCTCGTCGAGTCGATGACCGCCACCTTGGTGAGGCTCGAAACGATCAGTACTCAGTAGGACCACACATGGTCGTGTCGCATACAGCGGTGTCCCGAACACTGGAAACGGGATGACGTCCTTGTGCTTCGATCGTCTAGCGACGAGTGAAGACGAGGTGGGTGACACCGCTCGGGGAGCTGGTCGGCTCCACATGAAAGCGTCGTTCAACGTCCTCCAGCCCCTGCCACAGGTTCTCGCCCCGGCCAAGGACGATGGGGACGATCACGACGTGCATGTAGTCGATCAGGTCGGCGGCAAGGAACTGGCGCACAATTGAAGGCCCTCCGCCAATACGCACATCCAAGCCACCAGCACCTTCGCGGGCGATCTCGGCAGCCTCGGAGGGATCGGTATCGATGAAGTGAAAGGTCGTCCCCCCTTCCATCTCGATCGAGGGTCGGGGGTGATGGGTGAGTACATAGGTGGGCGTATGGAACGGAGGGTTGTCGCCCCACCAGCCCTTCCACTCCTCGTCTGCCCACGGTCCGCGCTGGGGTCCGAACTTATTGCGACCCATTATTTCTGCTCCGATCCCCTCAGCCCAGTTACTGGCGAAGGCGTCATCGACTCCGGTGCCGCCTCCCGAGTTGCCTTGGAATCCTTGGAACGTGTGCGTGGGGAAAAACCATTCGTGGAGCCGGCTGCCGGCGTGTCCGAACGGAGACTCCAGCGTCTGGCCGTTACCGGTGCCGAATCCGTCGAGAGACACCGAAAAGTTGTGCACTCGAATGCGTGACATCGGAGCTCCTCTCACACGTAAGCGGTTGATCGGCGCAAACGACAACGCTACAACGGTTCGATGGTGAGGCGGCAGTCTCGTCAGACCCCTCCAGAGCCTGTCTTCTCGGCGGTAGCCTGCTCGGGTGCGGAGGTCATTGGCCATGGCAATCGCGGCGCCCTTGTTGATGGTCGCAGCCTGTGGTTCGACAAGTTCGACCCCGGCAACGAAGCCTGCCGTGACAAATGCTCCACAGCGCATCGACATCCGCACCGGGTTCAAGATGCTCTGCCTCACAACTGACAGCCCATGTGGTCTCAGGGGGGAGCGAGGCGAGTCAGCCGTGGTTGATCATCGACGTCACCGATCATGGGCCAAGGTGCTCGCTCGACGGCTACCCTCGCATCGTCGCCGCCACAGCACATCCATGGCGTGGCCCGAGCCAAGCCCTCTCCATCCGTGGCAGAGACGGTTCGGACTACGAGCACCCCGACCCGGGTCCTCGGGCACTCGAACTGCCGGCAGGCGGCTCGGCCTCCTTTGCAGCAGGGACCGGCACGGCCAGTGGGAAGACCTACTTGATGACGTCTCTGACGTTCGCTCTTCCAGGGGGTTCGGGGCTGCTCAAAGTTCCCGTTCGGACGTGGACAAGCTCACGCGCGGGGAAGCCCGCGTACTTCGAAGTGACGGCTTTTGTGAACGGATCCAGAGGACCACCCGCCTACTGACGGCGACGGCCTGTCCGGTGTCAACGCTGGGCTCTCGGGTTCACCCGTTGCCGATCTACGATGCCGGTCGTGGAAAAGACCAACGAGCAATGAGCGGATTCAACCGAGATACCACCACCGACGAGGTGCTCGATGGAATCGACCTTTCCGGCCGGCGCTTCGTGATTACCGG
This sequence comes from uncultured Acidimicrobiaceae bacterium, assembly GCA_963839925.1. Lineage (GTDB taxonomy): Bacteria > Actinomycetota > Acidimicrobiia > Acidimicrobiales > RAAP-2 > Bog-756. Next base: position 452,351 of record CAWIWV010000001.1, read on the forward strand.
TGCCGCCAGTGGACTTGGCCGCGAGAGCACGCGTGCGTTGGCAGCCCATGGTGCCTCGGTGACCATGTTGGCTCGCAGTGCCGAGCGGGCCAACGATGCAGTGGCGGAGGTCGGTGCCATGGTGTCCGGCGCGGACCTGGAGCCCGGGATCGCCGACCTCGGTGATCTCGGCAGCATTCGCACCTTCGCCGAGTCCTATCTGGCTCACCATGACAGCATCGACGTGCTCATGAACAACGCCGGAGTCATGGCATGTCCGTTCGGGCACACCGCGAACGGATTCGAGACTCAGTTCGGGACCAACCATCTCGGTCACTTCTTGTTGACCGCTCTTCTGTATCCGGCGCTGTCGGCCGGTGACCGACCGCGAGTGGTGACCCTGACCTCGGCCGGTCATAGTCGCTCCGACGTCGACCTGGACGACCCGAACTTCGAGCGCACCGAGTACACGCCATGGGTCGCGTACGGACGGGCCAAGACTGCGAACGCCCTGTTTGCCCGGGAGCTGGCCCGACGTGGGGGACCTTCGGGCCTGCTGTCTTTTTCGGTGCACCCTGGCGGAATCATCACCGATCTCGGCCGACACCTCAACGACGAACTCATCAACGAGATGGCTGACTTCGCTCGCCAACGCTCCGCCAACGCCGGCGGGGAGCCCCGAGGGATTCATTTCAAGACCGTGGAGGCGGGGGCGGCCACCCAGGTGTGGGCCGCGACCACCTCGGCACTGGCTGACCACAACGGTGCGTACCTGGCCGACTGCGGCGTCGGGGTCGTCGGAGCAGACCCCGGCGTGAACGGCTTCATGCCTTACCTGCTTGACGATGAGCACGCTGCCGCTCTGTGGGAACTGAGCGAGCGGCTTGTCGGTCAACAGTTCGTCCCGTAGCAGCCAGTTCGCCATGACACCCTGATGTCCCGAAGGGTGCCCCCACCGATCGGTGAGAGGGGTCGCCCCAAGGACGACCCGGTGGCGGCTCGGCGCAATCAAATAGGCGAGGCCGACGCCGAGAAGTCCTCGGTCATGGGTGCCCGCTACCGGAGTCCTGGCGTCATCAGAGATAGGGACATTCGGCCCTAGTCGCTTGGTGTGAAGAGGGCCACGCTTGAGGAAGTCGGCGAGAGTCCCCGACAGGAGTTGGATATCTGGAGCGGCGACATGGCCATCGCGCAAGAGGAGACAACCACAGGTACGACCGATTCGGGCGCGTTCATCGCACCTGGTCATTTCGGCAGCTTGGTCGAGGTGAAGGACCACTACGAAAACTTCATCGGGGGCCACTGGGTACCTCCGGCCAAGGGCCAGTACATGGACAACGTAAGCCCGGCCACGGGACACTCGTTCACCAAAGTCGCACGCTCGACGCCCGAAGACGTGGAGCTCGCTCTCGATGCGGGTCATGCTGCCAAGGAAGCGTGGGGGGAGAGTTCGTTGCCAGAGCGCGCTGCCGTGCTCAACGCGATTGCTGACGCGATCGAGGCGAACCTGGAGAGCCTGGCGGTGGCCGAAAGCTGGGAGAACGGCAAGCCCGTTCGAGAGACGCTCGCCGCGGACATCCCCCTTGCGGCCGATCACTTCCGGTACTTCGCCGGTGCCACCCGCGCCCTCGAGGGTCGCTCGACCGAGATCGACAAGGATACGGTGGCGTATCACTTCCACGAGCCGCTTGGCGTGGTGGGTCAGATCATCCCGTTCAACTTCCCTTTGCTCATGGCGGCTTGGAAGATGGCGCCCGCACTCGCCGCAGGGAACTGCACTGTCATCAAGCCCGCGTCTCCGACACCGTGGTCCATTCTCAAGCTTGCTGAGATCATCGAGGACATCGTCCCGCCAGGGGTCGTCAACGTGGTGACCGGACCGGGGGGTGAGATCGGGAAGGCGCTTGCTTCGAGTCCGCGAATTGCCAAGATCGGTTTCACGGGAGAGACGGTCACCGGTCGACTCATCATGCAGTATGCGGCTGAGAACCTCATACCCTCGACCGTCGAGCTCGGTGGGAAGTCACCGAACATCTTCTTTGCCGACGTCATGAACGAGGACGACGAGTTTCTGGACAAGGCGATTGAGGGGCTGGTGCTCTACGCATTCAACAAGGGCGAGGTTTGCACGTGCCCTTCGAGGGCACTCATCCACGAATCGATCTACGACCGGTTCATGGCTCGGTGTCTGGATCGCATCAGTCAGATCAAGCAGGGACAGCCTCTCGACCCGACGACAATGATCGGGGCCCAGAACTCAGCCCAACAGCTCGAGAAGATTGCGGGCTACGTGGACATCGGCCGTCAAGAAGGTGCGGAGGTCCTGATCGGTGGTGCGAGGGCCGATCTCGGCGGAGAATTCGCCGATGGCTACTACTACCAACCCACTGTCCTCAAGGGCAACAATGAGATGCGGGTCTTCCAGGAAGAGATCTTTGGGCCGGTTCTCGCTGTCACGACGTTTGCAGACGATGCAGACGCAGTGCGGATCGCAAATGACACGCTTTACGGGCTTGGTGCCGGGGTGTGGACCCGTGACGGGAACCGTGCCTACCGCATGGGCCGCGCCATCAAGGCCGGACGGGTCTGGACCAACTGCTATCACCTCTACCCGGCGGGTGCGGCCTTCGGCGGATACAAGATCTCGGGGGTAGGACGGGAGAACCACCAAATGATGCTTGAGCACTACAGCCAGACCAAGAATCTTTTGGTGAGCTACAGCACCAAGCCACTCGGGTTCTTCTGAGTCGAGCGTCCTGACAGCAATGACGAAAGGCGTTGGGACTCAGGACATCCCTCGGGTCATGGCCACGCCCGAGGCCGTCGAGGCCATTGCTCGGGTGACTGCCGAACATGGCCCTGTGCTGTTCTTCCAGTCGGGTGGATGCTGCGACGGCAGTCTTCCGATGTGCTTTGCCAAGAGTGAATTTCGGATCGGTAGCCACGATGTCTTGCTCGGCGATCTGGCAGGCGCACCCTTCTACATCGACTCCCGCCAGTTCGAGCGTTGGCGGCACACGCAGCTCATCTTGGATCTCGGACCGGGCGACCCGGAAGGGTTTTCGCTGGCGGCCGGGGATGGCCTGCACTTTGTCGTTCGTTCACGTGTGTTCACTCCCCACGAACAGGCTCTTCTCGATCAGAATCCGCCGGACATGGCGAGGAGGTGACAGCCGTGTCGCAGATTTCCGGCATCTTCAGGATGGTCGATTCCCACTCGCGACGACGAGTTGCCCGAAGCCGCTTTGCAGTGGTGTCGGCGGGAGTGATGCTCGCCGCGGTAGGGGTGTTGGCCGTACCGGCCTCGGCCATGCTGCCCACGCCACCGGCGGCGGCAGTGGCGCCTCGAACGGCGAACCCCGGCTACTGGCTTGAGGCTCACGACGGCGGGGTCTTCGCCTTCGGAGGAGCGCCGTTCCTCGGGTCGGCGGTCCAGCGGTGCACGTTCGAATGCTTCGGGTTTGGCGCGACTCCAGACGGGCGGGGCTATTGGGTCGTCGACAGCTATCCGGCGACCGACCCGGGCAGCGGCCAGCTCTATGGCTACGGAACGGCTTCGGACGTCCAAGTCCACACGGTGACCGATGGCGGCGCAACCGCGGTTGCGTCCGTCCGATCGGGGCATGGTGGGTGGATCCTGTACGGATCGAGTGGAGTCGTCGTCCCGTTCGGAGACGCCCACTGGTACGGCGACGCGTCGAATCTCGGGCCCTCGGAGACGGGCTTCCCTCCCTATGGTTCGGCCATTCCGTATTTTCAGGGCATCGTCGCCACGCCCGACGGGCGTGGTTACTGGCTGGTGGGACTGGATGGGGGAGTCTTCGCTTTCGGCGACGCGACCTACTACGGGTCGATGGGAGGCCAGCATCTGAACGCTCCCATTTCGGGCATCGCGTCGACATCCGATGGTCGTGGCTATTGGTTGGTGGCCTACGACGGAGGTGTGTTCAGCTTCGGCGACGCCGTCTTCCACGGATCCATGGGCGGAAAGCCCCTGAATGCGATCGTGATCGGCATCGCCGCCGTTCCGGATGGCGGTGGTTACTGGGTGGCAGGAATGGACGGGGGCGTCTTCGCGTTCGGCGACGCCCCGTTCCTCGGATCGATGGCTGGGCGCGGCCTCGGGCAGCCCATCTCGGCGATCGCGGCTGCTCCCTAAGTCCGAGCGGCGAATCGCAGACGAAAGCACTACTCGAGCCGGGCGGCTAACCCTTCTGCCTGGTCACGCAGCTGCTTGACTCGGGCGCCAGGCTGCAACTCCTCAACCACGGAGAGCAGGCCGGCCACGATATTCGCTAACTCCGCCAGATCCTTGCTCGACTCTTCGATATGGATGTTCCCCAACGGGAAGGCGACGTTCACCCTGTTGGTGGGGGCCACCACCCTCGGCCCTGAACGCGCCTTCTCTGGGCGGGCGTCTCCGTCGTCATTGGTCATCTCGCCACCTCCTGTCCGGTGGAAGGCATTGTCTCAGGCACGAGTACCGTCCGCCCGGGTATTCGGCCCCGTCCGACCCGGCAGACGGCCTCTATGGGCCTTTCGACCCTACGAAACGAGATCGCTTGCATCGTACGTTTCTTGTGGAGCCCAACGGAAGGGAGGTCGTGATGGAGCATCACTTGGGTGACGTCGAGTCGGACCGCAATTCTCCACGGCAACAAGCGCGTAGGCGAGAATTGGAACGACACAAGTAGCCGTGAGTTGCAGGAGGGTCGGCGAACAGACTTTGGGCCGTGATCGGCGTAATTCCAAAGCGCGACGATCGGTCCGATACATCCGGACCACAGGGGCGGTCGTGGCCGCGGGTTTGGTGGCATGGGTGGCCTCGTACCCGAAGTGGCGGCCATGGTGCCTTTCGTGGGGGGCAGGTCAAGCTGAGGTGGATCGTGCACTTCCCGGCGACGACCTGCTGCCCGATCCAGACGTGATCACAACTCGAGCCGTCACTGTCGACGCCCCACCCGAGGCCATCTGGCCGTGGCTTGCCCAGATGGGTTCCGGACGCGGGGGGCTGTACACCTACGACTGGATCGAGAATCTCTTGGGGCTTCACATGAAGAGCGTCGATGTGATCCTTCCCCAGTTCCAAGACATCAGAGTGGGTGACGCCCAGACGCTGGGCAAGAGCGGTCCGACCTTACGAGTCGCGATCTGCGAGAAGAACCACACGCTCGTCTTTCGTTCCGACGATGGCAACTGGGTCTGGGGTTTCTTGTTGCAACCCCTTCGAGGTTCGACCCGGCTCCTCAGTCGTAACCGGATCGCCGTCCCAGGACCCTCCATCGTCACGAGGTGCTTCTATCGGTATCTGATGGAGCCGGGCAGTCTCCTCATGGAGCGCAAGATGCTTCTCGGCATCAAAGAGCGTGCTCAGCGTCAGCGGTGCGGCATAGCCCCTACAGCCGCTACGCGGGGCAGGACTTGATGTCCGATGTGTCCACAGGAGCCGTTGCCTCGGGCGGTGGCAGCGCGGGCAGTTGGCCGATGTGCTGTCCAAACGGTCAGGCTGCTGGCACGGAAGCGGACGCACCTTCCAACGAGAAATGCAGAGCTGCATCTGCGGTTTGCGGACGGAACGACGGGTCGTGTCTTCCGAGAGACGATCGTCGATCGGGATGCGGCGGAGAATCCCTGCATCCTCGTCGTACAGTTCAGGCTACGCCTGCTCCGAGGTCGCTGGCACAGGCTGTTCCTTTGGGAGTGCATGCTCAACACCCCCCTGTTCGTCGGATTCCCGGGCTTCATGTCGAAGCTTTGGGTGGATCGTGACCAGCAGGATCGCTACCGCGGCTTCTACCAATGGAGCGACCCCAAGGGAGCGGAGTACTACGCACGATCACTCTGGCGAGTACTCGAACCGGTCTGCCCCCCAGGTGCCATTTGCTACAAGATCATCCCTGGCATGTCACGCGACAGCGTGCTCGTCGACCCGAGACTTCTGGACCGCGTCGATCCCGATGACGAGGCGGCTTGGTGGCGACTGGTCGCGGCCGAGCCATGACCTGGTCCATCGCTCCCGCCCGGGCCGGAGTTCATCCTTCAGTCGCGATACAACTCTCTCCGGGCCAGTGGAGAGGATGCTGTTCCGGACCGGAGTGGGTCATTCCTTTCGGGCGAGGCCACGTGAGGCCGCACCGATGACCAAGCGAATGACGATCGCGATGATCGCCAGGTCGGCGACCATCTGTATGGTGACGACCACTCTTGCGATGTCCGTCTTCGGCACGATGTCGCCGAATCCAACGGTGGAGAGGACGCTGACCGTGAAGTAGAGGGCCGAGGTCCGGTCCAGGTGGGCACCGAATGCGGCCGGGTCCGATTGCGACATGGTCAGATAGATCCAGGCGAATCCGACGACGAAGAACGGGATGATGGCGGCCATTGCCGTCACCGCCCGCAGCATCGGGTGTTCTGCGATCAGGATCAACCGAATCTCGTTTATCAAGAGGGCGGTGAAGAGCGCGAAGACAGTACCGAGGCGGATGACGACGGATTGGTGGGCTCTGTGTTCTATCGGAAGGAAGTAATAGAGAACCAGGAGCAAGGCGACAGTTCCGACCGCACGCAGCCCTGTCTTGACCAGGTCGGATCGGCCCGCGGCACCAAGGCCCGGAATAGTCGTCATCACAATCCTTCAAGTGTGACGGGACCCTCGGTCGGATGGGTGGATCTGATCGCAGGGCCGGCGTCGATCCTGCAACCGGAGCTGAAGCCACCGGACAGTGGACGGAACAGTGCAGAAACGCAATCATGTGCTCACTGGCGGGTCACGGTGTACCTGCCGGTAAAGGGGGACTTGCCGTGTCGCTAAAGGTTGTAGGTGCCGGAGTCGGCCGTACGGGCACCCATTCGTTGAAGATCGCACTCGAGCAGTTGTTGGGCGGCCCGTGTCATCACATGGTCGAGGTGCTCGGAGATCCGACCCAATCTTCAGGCTGGATCGACGCCATTGAAGGGCGACCCGTCGACTGGGCAACGATGCCGGCCGGCTACGTTGCGCTCGTCGACTGGCCCGGATGCTCATTCTGGCCCGAGCTGTCAGCCGCCAATCCGGATGCACTCGTGCTGCTCTCCGTTCGAGATCCAGAGTCGTGGTACCGCAGCGCATCCAACACGATCTTTCAGTCGTTCGACAAGGCTCCGCCTGAGTTGGAGTCGTGGATGCTTGCCGTGGTTCAGCTGCTTGGCGACCGCTTCAGCAACTCGTTCGATGACCCGACCGCCATGATGGACGCCTATGAGCGGCACAACGAAGCGGTCCGCCGGAGTGTCCCGAGCGATCGCCTGCTGGAGTGGTCCCCGAAGGACGGGTGGGACCCGATCTGCGAGCGGCTGGGCCTCGACGTCCCGAGTGAGCCCTTCCCGGTGACGAACACGACCAACGACTTCCGCGCAATGGTCGGGATGCCGGCGATCTCCTGATCCATTCGGGTGTAGAGCGGGGCTTCCGTCAGCGCTGGAGTTCCGCGACGTGTTCCAGCGAACCCAGCTTTGCCGGGTTGCGGATGGCGTAGATCCTGCTGATCAGTCCGTTCTCGACCGCCAGACTGACCGCCGTCACCTCACCATCGACGTCGAACCGAGCGCCTGGCATCCCGTTGAGCCAGGTCGTGGTCGCGACGAGGTCCGGGAGCTCCGCCACCTGAGAGAGGAATGCCGCCACTCGCTCGATACCGCTCACGGGTCGGCGAGCAGCTGCCGCATTCCCGCCGCCATCGGCGACCAACACGACGTCCTGGGCGAGGATGTCGAGCAGTTCCTGCACGTCACCTGAGGAGACCGCAGCCAAAAACTTGCCGAGCGCAATCTCTTGTTCGGCCTTGTCAACCTGCACCCGCGGTCGCCGCGCTGCGACGTGCTCGCGGGCTCGGTGCGCGATCTGTCGAACCGAGGCGGGAGTCTTGTCGAGTGCCTCGGCGATCTCGTCATAGGGAGTATCGAACACTTCGCGCAACACGAACACCGCCCGCTCGGTCGGACCGAGGGTCTCCAGCACCGTCAGCATCGCGATCGACACGTTCTCGGCGAACTCGACGTCCTCGGCCACGTCGGGACTGGTGAGGAGCGGCTCGGGCAACCATTCCCCCACGTAGTCCTCTCGCCGGCGCGTCACTGTTCGGAGACGATTCAGTGCCTGGCGCGAGACGAGTCGGACGAGATAGGCCCGCGGATCACGCACCTCGGTCTTGTCGACGTCGGCCCACCGGAGCCAGCTCTCCTGAAGGACGTCCTCGGCGTCGACCCCGGAGCCGAGCATTTCGTACGCGACCGTGAACAGCAGGCCCCGATGGGTGACGAAGGGGTCGTCGGTCACGCCGACGAGGCTAGGGCGAGCGGCTTGAGGTCACAGGTAGCTGAGAACTCCTGTGACTCGATGCCCATCGCAACGTTGGATCGGGCCATGAGGTTGGCCAGCCCGATGAACATGGTCAGCTCCACCAGGGCGGCAGCGCCGAGCGCGTCGAGCAACTTGGCCGAAAGCTCGTCGGTCACGGTCGGCGGTGTCTGGGTCATCGCCTCGGCGTACTCCATGACGTCGCGCTCGAGCTGGGTGAAGACAGTCGACGAACGCCAGCGGGGCACTTCACGCGCCTTGTCGATGTCGAGTCCCTGGTTGTGGGCGTGGAAGTAACCGAAGTCCAGACAGAAGCTGCAGCCGACCAGGCTTGCCGTCGCCATATGGGCGAACGACTTCAGATTCTCGTCACACCGGTCCCACTTCTGTGCTTTCCGACCGATGCCGAAGCTGAAGTTGAGGACCTTGCGGTTGTTCCAAGCCACTCCTACCGGCGCGGGGACCTCGCCGAACATCTTGCGCGACATCCGCTTGACCATCGCTCCGTAGAGGCCGGTCAACTCAGCCTGAGGAATTCTGGGGCCCTTGGACATGGTGTCTCCTCCGATCAGTTGTCGGCATTGAGACACCGGCCACCCCCCGAATGTGACACCGAGGGTGATGTTTTTCTCAGGCCGCGACCCACTCCTCGCTTCGGCGCCAAAGTTCGGCTGCGAGCTCAGGGGTGGCCACCGCGCCGGGCTCCTTGACCGCGCAGTCGGTGTAATAACACCCGCTCTCGTCGGCCACCTCCGGCGAAGTGGCACAGTAGATGCTGGTCCGGGCGCCCTGCTCGGGTGACTTCATGAAGCGGGTCATGACCGGGCGAAGAGGCCAGGGGACATTGCGGTAGATCTCCGAGGCGATCACCCCGGGGTGCAGGGAATAGGTATGGATGCCGCGGTCGGCGACCCGTCGGGCCAGTTCCTGGCTGAAGAGCACGTTTGCCAGCTTCGACACCTCGTACTCGTGCAACCCGGTCCTCGAGTGGGTGGGTCGACGCACCGCATCGAAGTCGATCCCTTTGGCCTGGTAGTGCGTTTTGCTCGCGACGGTGACCACCCTCCGAGGTGCCCCATCCCCGAGCGCTTCGAGGAGTCGGGTGGTGAGAAGGAAGTGCCCGACGTGGTTGGTCCCGAAGGACAGCTCGAAACCGCTGGCGGTGATGCCGCCCCGGGTCCCGACCAGACCGGCGTTGTTGATGAGCACGTCGAAGCGCGGCAGCCGGTCAGCGATTGCGTCGGCCGCACTCCGCACGGAGTCGAGGTCGCCGAGGTCGATGGGCACGACCCCGAGGGCCGGTGTGCCCGCGGCTGCCAGCTCGTCCAGCACTGGAGCAGCCCGTGACTCGGAGCGGCATGCCAGCAGGAGCTTCGCCCCCTGGGCCGCGAGCGCTCGGGCGGTGGCCGCCCCGATGCCACTCGACGCGCCGGTGATGACGACGGTGGTGCCGCCGGTGTCTGCCATGGCACTCAGTCTGTCCGATCCAGGCGATAGTTTTCACCGTGCCGCTGGAGGGCGTCGCCTCTCCAGCCGATCGGAGGCGACGGTGGGCCCGACATGGCTGGACGGATACATCGATGCGTGGTTGCGCCATCCCGAGTTCGGCGTCGACGGGGATGAGGAGATTCTGGCGTCACTGTTGGCCTTCATGAGTCCCGACGTGCGTTACGAAGACGTTCCGACGGGAGGGGTCTTCATCGGCCACGAAGGAATCAGGGAAATGGGCGATGGGGCACGTCGGATGTCCAACAACATGTCCTTTGCTGTCGGTCACCGCATGTCTGGCGACGGCTCCTTTGCGTTCGAGACTGTGTGTCGAGGCACGAATACGGAGGCGATCGGCCCGCTGCCTGGCAATGGCGCCTCGTTCTCGCTCCGCGGGGTCTCCATCGGAGAAGTGTCGGAGGAGGGTCTTGTCACCTCGCAACGGGACTACTGGGACCTGGCTGGTCTCCTCGGCCAACTCGGCGTATCGCTCTGACCGAGCGATCCGTGCCACGGTCGGGCAGGTCGGCTCCCCGATCCCGTGCGATGCTGTGCAGAGCCAACGCACCGCACCGATCGGCCGATCGTCCCGAGAAGGAGTTCAGATGCCCGACACCGTTTACCTCACCGACCGACTCGAGGTGACCCGGTCGATCCCCGCACCTGCTGCGGCGATCTTCGACGTGGTGAGAAGTCCGGCAGGCCATGTGGCAATCGACGCATCGGGGATGCTGCAGGACTTCACTGGGGAGCCGGCGGAGAAAGTGGGGGACACGTTCGTCATCCATATGGACCGGGAGTCGCTCAACGACTTCCCGATGGGCAAATACGACGTGACGGTACACATCATCACCTTTGAGCGCGATCGAGAGATCGCGTGGAATCTCGGCCCGGACATCCCGTACCCACACTTCTATGGATATCGCCTGACCCCCGGTGAGGACGGAGTCACCGAGGTGACGGCCTACTACGACTGGTCGAAGATCGGCGACGACATCAAGGGGAACTTCCCGATCGTGCCGGAGTTGTCGATTCGGGCCACACTCGGCATCTTGGAGCGAACCGTCAGGAAGGGTCTGTAGTCGAGTACCGGAGAACCAGTCGTCATGCTGAGCCATGCCATCGGCGGACTGCTCCCCGCGGCACTGGCCGTCGCGCTGAGTCCTATCCCCATCGTGGCGGTCACCCTGATGCTCGGAACTCCCCGCGCTCGAACCAATGGTGTCGGGTTCGCGTGTGGTTGGATCGTGGGTCTGGTTGCCGTCAGCGCTGTCGTTCTTCTCCTCACGCACGGCTCCAGCACACCGGATAGCAGCGCATCCAGTGGAGTGAAGTGGGGCACCCTGGCGGTTGGGATCCTGTTCCTCTCCATGGCATTCCGTCAGCTCCGCAAGCGCCCGAAGAAGGGCGAGACGCCCGAGATGCCAAGCTGGATGGAGACGGTCGATCACTTCACCGCGGTCAAGTCGACCGTTCTCGGCGTTGCACTGTCTGCGGCGAACCCGAAGAACCTTCTCCTGACCGCGACGGCTGCCGCGGCGATCGCCCAACAGGGTCTGACGTCAAGCGGAGACGTCGTGGCGGTGGCGGTGTTCGTTGTCATCGCCAGCTCGACCGTGGGAGGCTCGGTGCTGCTCTACCTACTGGTCCCCAAGAAGGTGTCCGGTCCGCTCGACACGCTCAGAGAGTTCATGTCGGAGCACAACGCAGTGATCATGTTCGTGGTGCTCCTCCTCCTCGGAGTGAAGCTGATCGGGAACGGGATCGCCGGGTAGCGACGGACTTCGGGAATCCCGGCCGTCGCGTCGCCGTCGGGGCTGGGAGGATCCGGAGTGACTGTGCAGTAACTTGCGGTCGCTGGTCGGAAACGGTCTCTTGCTGAAACGCGTTGGGCCTCACTCTCGTTAAGAGAAGTGAAACGAAGGGTGAAGTCGAGTGACCTCACCAACAGAGCCCAAGGGGGATTAATGCGTCGGCATCTTCTTACCAACCTCATGATCGGTGCTGCACTGGCCGGATCAGCTTCCCTGATTGCAGTAGCCGCCCCAGCGGGTGTGGCCGGTGCGGCACCTCTCACGTCGTCCTGCACGACGCTCACCGGTGTCACGACTGCCACTGCGACGAAGTCGACCGAGAAGATCTCGGGCTGTTCGGGCACGGCGAAGTCGTTGACCGGTACCTCCGGCACGATCGCCGTCACGACCAATCAGAAGACGAAGTCGGGCACGGCTGTCGTGACCTGGGCGACCAAGAAGACGTCCAAGGAGACCTACAAGTTCACCGAGATCATTGGATCGAAGAACAACTGCGCGGCCAAGTCCGGGTACACGAAACTGGCGAAGGCCGTCGAGACTGGCAAGGTCGTCGCCGGTGGCACGGCGACAGCGATGGTCGGTGGAGCCGTTACTGCGAATGCGTGCGCCTACTCGAAGAGCGGGAAGGTCTACATCTTCAACCAGGGTCCCGTGAAGTCGTAACAAACGCTGCAGTAGTACTCAGTAAGGAGAAGGCCCCCGGAGAATTCCGGGGGCCTTCTCCTATCCGATTGAACTCGATCGTCACCCGATCGATCGGATTGGTCGCGTAGCCTGGGACACGATGGATCGCCCGCCCGACTTCCGGCGTCGCATCCCGAACTACCGGAGGGGCTACACCGGGCGGGACTTCCACGTCTTGGGTGGGCACGAGGCGGAGGCGCTGGCCGCGCAGAGGGCCAAGAAGCCCAACCGCTTCGGTCTGTGGGTACTTCGGCGGCTCGGCTACCGAGGTCCCGATCCCAAGCCGAACGGGCATCCGAAGGCGACCCGCGGGAGAAGCTCGTGACGAAGGTGTCAGTTTGCCGAAAGACAGTTGTCGTCGGTGTTTTTGCGATGGCTGTCCTGTTCCTTTCGGCGTGCGGGTCCTCGTCCAGCGCCCCGCCATCAACCTCGACGCCGCCGGGGACCAACACCTCGTGGATCAAGGACAGTATCGACAGTCTCAACGTCTTCCTGCCCGACGCCGACTCGATCTACTGGTTCGACGGCTACGGCACGGCCCACGGGGCACGGACCGTCATCACCGGTCAGGTGCCGACCGCCCGGTACTGGTCATTCACTGCTTATCCCGTGCCGCAGAATGCGGACCGTCAACATGTCCACGACACCCAGATCGAGCAGTCCGGGGGTCACTACACGGTGACCATCGCCCAGAGCTGCACCGGATTGAAAGGGACTTGTCTCAAGATGGGCAACACCGACGGTGGGATCCTCGTGATCCGGCTCTATGTCCCCATCGATGTTGCAACCACCGGCACCGGTGCAGTTCCGCTCCCGAAGATCAGTTACGTGAGCTCTTCGGGCCACTCCCTGACCCTCCAACAAGCATCTGACTCCAGTGTGGTGGCAGATGCGATGCAGGCCTACCGAAACCAACACGGCGCGCTTCCCCCAAGCCTCCATCGCACCTACCCTCCACAGGCTCCAGTACCCACCCCGATCACCGATCCGCCTCCGAAGGGCCGGCTCTCGTACGGCGATGGCCCCTATGCGAATCCGGACAATTCCTACGAACACATTCCCTTGGACACAGCCCGCGGCAATCTCGTGGTGACCGGCAAGGCCCCCACGTATCAGACCGACTCCTTCACGAAGGCCAACGACCTTGCCCGAGCGGCGTCTCAGAGCCCCCAGGTGCGTTACTGGTCTCTGTGCATCGTCTTGAAGGGGCGCCATACCGGCGATTGCCTGCGTGACGAGCAGGTCGTCATCCCCTCGCACACGGCAGATTTCACCGTGATCGTGTCGCCGACGTGTCCGGTTGCCGGCTACGCGAACTGCATCGTGTCGGGTCCACAGGTGCTGCAGAGCTCGATCTCATACCGCAACCTGCTCCCGAGTCCGCAGTTCGAGTCGGTCGCGCTGATGGGTCCTTATCGGATGACCGCCACCTACGTGGCCCGACCGGGGTGACGGGCGGACGTGTTGGGCACCCATGGTCTCTTTTTGGCTCGATCACTCGGCGGCGATGGCGGCGAGAACTTCGAGGCGTGTCTACTCGGGCGGCAGCACGTTCCCAACCACAGTAGGACTCCCCGTGTCGCCGAGTGGGAGCAGTGTCAGCCTTCGCCCCGGATGATCCGACGTCCGGAGAGCCGGCTCGGGTCCAGCCGGACGATGTGGTCTCGTTCGTGAGGCACCCAGCCGTCGGGGAGCTCGGAGAGTGCTTGCGCGATCTCGGCCGGATCGGTGACCTCCTTGGAGACGCCGACCGCCAGCACGCTCCATCCGACCCCTTCTTCGGAGTCGTAGTGGTCGACCTCGAAGGCGATCGGAGCGTTGCAGGTCGCGGCGTGCAGTTTGGTACCGGCCCCGGTGCGGAAGACGATCTCGCCGCCACCGAGCACCGTGTAGTTGATCGGAAGGATCTCGGGAATCGCTCCCACCGTCACACCCACCCGCCCGACGACGCCGCTCCGGAGCAGTCCATAACACTCCTCGGGGCTGAGAGCCTCTAGCCGAGTTCCCACCTGATGCCTCCTTTGACGCGCACGAACCCCTGCGGGCGCGCTCCTAATCAGCCAGCCTGACCCGCGAACCGACTCCGGAGCAGGGCCAAAGGTCCTTTCTGTGACCCATTTGCCGACCCGGCGGTCTGGCGAAAGAGGCTCCTCCCCGGTGCGGACGGTCGGGGGACGGCCGTCGAATGGGCGATCCTTCTGAGCTGAACGACTCGAAATGAACCGTTCCGCACAGGGACATTCGGCTGCCGGCAGGAACAATTTCCGCCCGGCGGGGTTGTACGAAGTGGACTCAAGGGAAGGGTCCGAAGGGAGGTCTTGAGGAGATGGTGAGAAGGCTTCCAGGTTGAGATGGCAGATCAAGGGCCCCGGAAGTCAAGGGTCTGGTTTGTAGGCAAGCGGCTCGAAGTGGGAGCGTTGCAAGGAAGGGGTTCCGAAGCCCCAACCGGACCGGTTCTTGAGTCTGCAAGATTGTGAGTAGAGACACGATGCCCGGCCCGTTGGATTTGCGGGTCGGGCATTCTGCTGGGGCTGCAGTGGTCAGGTCGGCGAGTTCGCGATGTGCTCGACGAGCCCGTCGATTGCCGAGAGCACCTTGGCAAGGTTCGGGTCGACTCCGTATCGGTCCGCGAGCCACGAACCGGCAAGATAGGTCATCCAGACCTGGTCATCCTCGTCCTCCCAGACGAGAATTTTGAGTGGAAGATCCAGTGCGATGAGGCGGTTCTGCTGCATCAGGGGTGTCCCTGCTGCAGGGCTGCCGAAGATGAGGAGCTTCGTGTTCCTCAGGGTCAATCCCGCACGCTCCGCTTCGCCACTGTGGTCGATAGTTGCGAAGAGCGTGACATTGTTCGCTTCCAAGGTGGACACGATCTGGTCGATCGTCTCTTCAGTAGACCGCGGACTGAGGCGGCTCACGACGCCATCTGGAGTGTTCATATCGACCTCCGGTTCTCCGGGGCCGCCGGCCCCTCTGGACCTGTCTCGGGTCCCTTACTCGACCATCTTCGCATCGACGTCGGTCGCATGAATTGCGTTCGTGTCCGGACCGGGGAGCTTCGTCGAACCAAGCGGTAAGGTCACGAACGTGATCGCCCAGGAGATGGCTCCCGCCTCTTTCGGCTCGTGGGACGAGCTGCTTGGCGCCATCGCTTCGACCGCGCCGGACGGCATGCAGGAGCAGGCCCGCTCGATCGCCGTCGCTGCTCTCGACCCGACCGCGTTCGGCCCGGCGAGGTCCGACGCGGTGACCTTCGCCGAGCAGATGGTCGTCGATGTGGCCTCGATCACGCCCGACCTCCGGATTACCGGTCTCACCGAGCTCGGTGCCGACGCCCCGACGTTTGTCCTCGCCGTCTGGACTGAGGACATGATGCTCCGGGCCGACGCCGCCTGGCGGGAGATGTTCGACGAAGGATGGGAACGGAGTCAGACCCCAGCTCAGGTGGATCTGTGGGCGGCTCACGAGCGGTTCCTCCTCGAAGTGGCAAAGCTGTCCGCCCTCGACCCGGTCACTTCCGAGTTGGTCAGGTTGCGCGGAGCGAGAGCCCATGCGTGCCGGCTCTGCCAGTCCCGCCGCAATGTGACGGCAATCGATCTGGCCGGTGGTGCGGAGCTGTTCGAGGAGCGAGATCCAGCGGGTATCTCGGACACTCAGCGTCTGGCTCTGGAGGTCGTTGACACCTTTGTCTGGCAGCCGACCCGATGGCCGCCCGGCCTCGGGGAACAGGTGCTGGACGCGTTGGGTCCCGCCGCCAGCACCGAGCTGATCCTCGACATCATCCGGAATGCGGCCAACAAGATCGCCGTCGCCTTCGGCGTGGACGCCCCGCAGGTCGAGACCGGCGTCGAGTACTACGACATCGACGAGTCGACCGGTGAGCTGCGGTACGACGTTCGCCCGCTCAGGACCAACACCTAAGCCTCGAGTTGTGGCGGGATCACGAGGAACGCTCTTCTCCTTCGAGCAGCTGCTCGAGCTCCTTCCGCTGGTGGGCTCTGAACCGGTTCTGGGCTCCTGTCGGCACCGGCGTGGTTCCGGACCAGGAAGTCCAGTTTCTGAGCGAGTACCTCTTCGCCGGCGCCGACGGGAAGGCGGTCGCCGACCGGATCGATCGCCGGGTGGATTCTCTCCCGGGACTCAACGGCCTGCACCTGCTCGGCAGAACCGTCTCGGTGGCCTCGATCGGCATGGACTGACCACCCCGGGGCGAGGTATGAGTAGGGGGCAAGGCCGCTGGGATCTGGCAGCCGTTCACGGCCGAGGAGAGCAAAGCGAGGGAACGAATGTCCGACAAGATGACGACTTGTTTGTGGTTCGATCACGCCAAGGCTCGTGAGGCGGCCGAGTTCTACGCCGAGACCTTTCCCGACAGCCACGTCGACACGGTCAATGTGGCACCGTCGGAGTACCCGGGCGGATCGTCGGGGACCGAGCTCACCGTCGAGTTCACCGTGCTCGGCAGACCGTTCGTCGGCCTGAACGGAGGGCCGGATTTCGCTCCGAATCAGGCGGTCAGCTTCATAGTGCTGACCGACGACCAGTCCGAGACCGACCGCTATTGGAATGCGATCGTCGACAACGGCGGGGAAGCAAGCCAGTGCGGCTGGTGCACGGACCGGTGGGGCTTCTCGTGGCAGATCACCCCCCGCGCGTTGCTGGAAGCGATGAGAAGTGAGGACAGGGCGGGGGCCAAGCGTGCGATGGATGCAATGATGACGATGCAGAAGATCGACATCGCCGTGATCGAGCGCGCGTTCCAATCTCCCGCCGGCTAACACCGACCAGACAGGGGGAGTGGACGCACATGGAGTTCTTGGGGAAGATCGGCAACGACTGGCGCGATTCGGAGCCGTGGTGGCCGCCACTGCCCACACCGCCCGCTGGTGCGCCCAATGTGGTGCTCATCGTGCTCGACGACGTCGGATTCGCGCAGCTCGGCTGTTACGGGTCCGACATCGAGACTCCGCACATCGACTCGGTCGCCGCTGAGGGCGTGCGCCTGACCAACTTCCACACCACCGCGCTGTGCTCGCCGACCCGGGCCTGTCTGCTGACCGGGCGGAACCACCATCGGAGCGGCATGGGTCGGGTCGCCGATCTGGCCACCGGATTCCCCGGTTACTGGGGGCGACCACCGCGTGAGAACGGCTTCCTTTCGGAGATGCTGCGAGCCAACGGCTATGCCACCTACGCGGTGGGGAAGTGGCACCTGAGTCCCGAGGGCGAGACCAACATGGCGAACTCGCGGGCGACCTGGCCCCTCGGACGCGGCTTCGATCGCTGGTACGGCTTCCACGGTGGCGAGACCCACCAGTTCGTGCCCGCGCTCTACCACGACAACCACGCGGTTCGTCCGCCGCGCTCACTCGACGAGGGGTACCACTTGAGCGCGGACCTGGCCGACCGCGCCATCGAGTACCTCGGCGATCTGCGGGCGGTGGACGACGAGCTTCCCTACTTTCTGTACTTCGCCACCGGGGCCTGCCACTCGCCTCACCAGGCACCCGCAGAGTGGATCAAGCGCTACGAGGGTCGGTTCGCCGAGGGGTGGGACGCCTGGCGTGAGAAGACCTTCGCCCGCCAGCTCGCCGCGGGCGTCGTCCCCGAGGGCACCGTCCTCACCCCTCGCCCACCGTGGGTTCCCGCATGGGACAGCCTCGGGGAACGGGAACGGATCCTCGCCGAACGCTTCATGGAGTGCTTCGCCGCCTTCTTGTCCTACACCGACGAACAGATCGGCAGGCTGCTGGCGTTCATCGAAGAAGTGGGGGACGCAGACAACACGGTGGTGATGATCGTCTCGGACAACGGCGCCAGTTCGGAGGGGGGCAAGGAGGGCACGATCAACGAGGGCCGCATGTCGAACTTCGAGGGCGCCGGCATCAGTGAGATGTTCGCCCGGCGCGACGAGATCGGTGGACCGAACATCCACAACAACTACCCCTGGGGCTGGACGATGGCCGGCAACACCCCGTTCAAGCGCTGGAAGCGAGAGGTCCACGAAGGCGGGGTGGCCGATCCCTGCATCGTCCGCCTGCCACCCCCACTGCGGGATCCCGAGGGCCGCGGGGTCCGGAGGCAGTTCGCGCACGCGGTCGACATCACCCCGACCGTCCTCGAGCTGGTGGGCGTCTCGCCACCCGCCGAGATCGACGGCATCGCCCAGTCGCACCTCGACGGCACCAGCTTCGCGTACCTGTTGGGTGCGGGAGGCGAGAAGCAGGCCGGTCGGCATCTGACCCAGCACTTCGAGATGCTCGGTTCCCGTGCCATCTACCACGATGGATGGAAGGCGGTGACCTATCACCCGGTCGGTCCGGTCTACGACGACGGACTCCGGGCGAACGCACCGTGGGACGACGACATCTGGGAGCTGTACCACGTGACCGATGACGTGTCGGAGTCGAACGACCGTGCCGCGGAGTTTCCCGAGAAGGTCGAAGAGCTGGTGGCCCTCTGGTGGGAAGAGGCGCGCAAGAACGACGTGCTTCCCCTCGACAATCGGGTGCTCAACGTGATCGTGCACAAGCACGATCACCGACGTCCCCAGGCGACCTACCGCTACTTCCAGGGAGGAGCTCCCGTTCCCGAGTGGGTGGCGGTCGATGTTCGCAACCGTTCGCACGCCATCGAGATCACCGTCGATGTACCCGAGGGCGTCGTGCCGTCAGGAACCCTCCTGGCGCTCGGCTGCTCGCTGGGTGGTTGGTCCTTCCATCTGCTCGACGGCCGACTGCGATACCTGCACAATCTGCACGGCAAGCGCCTCTATGAGGTGGTGTCCGAGACGACCTTGGGTGCGGGTCGACACGAGGTGGCGTTCCGCTTCGAAAAGGACGAAGCGTTGGGGGGTCAGGCGACGTTGCTCCAGGACGGGGTTGTCGTCGGCACAGGCGAGGTGGAGCGCTTCACCCCGGTCGCGTTCAATGAGGTGATGATCGGGCTCACCTGCGGCTACGAATGGGGACCCGCAGTCGGACCCGACTACGAGGCGCCGTTCACCTTCAACGGCACCATCGAACGGGCGGAAGTGTCTGCCACCGGACCGATCGTGCGGGATCCGGTGGCCGAGGTGGCAAACATCCTCGCGTCGCAGTAGCCCACGCACAGACAACAAGGTGTGACCATCGGCCCTAGTTCCTGGCGCCCTGAGGTCGGACCATGGGGGGATGGGCTTCGCGGCAGGACAACGGAGACGGTCGAAATGACTGTCGGGCGCCGGATCGTGATCGTCGGAGGTGTGGCAGGGGGGATGTCAGCGGCGACCCGCCTACGCCGGCTCGACGAAGATGCCTCGATCGTAGTGCTCGAGCGTTCGGGCCACGTGTCCTACGCCAACTGCGGACTGCCCTACTTCGTCGGTGGCGTGATCGAGGACGAAGAGGATCTTCTGCTGCAGACTCCCGAACGGCTTTTCGAGCGCTTTCGCCTCGATGTCCGAGTCGGGGCCGAAGTCGTCGCCATTGACCCGTCTGCTCACGAGGTCACCGTGCGGCCGACCGGCGGTGGTGCCGAAACGACACTCCCTTATGACGCACTCATCCTGAGCCCGGGCGCCGCCCCGGTGCGACCGCCACTGCCCGGTTTCGACCGTGTCCAGGTGCTGCGCACAGTGGAGGATGCCGAGCATCTCGCGCAGGCCGCCAGCCGTGCGCCGGGCACCGCGGTGGTGATCGGCGCGGGATTCGTCGGGCTGGAGACTGCAGAGAACCTCGCGCACCGAGGAATCACGACCACGGTGGTCGAGATGGCAGACCAGGTGCTCACGCCGCTCGACCCCGAGATGGCGGTGCTGGTCGCGGCCGAGCTCGTGAGGAACGGCGTGGAGGTGGTCACGGGATCAGGAGTGAAGGAGGTCACCGACAGTGGCGTCCTTCTGACCGACGGCCGTACCCTCGCCGGGGAGGTCGTCGTAGCCGCGATCGGAGTGCGGCCCGACGTTCGGCTTGCCCAGATGGCGGGGCTGACACTCGGTCAGCGGGGCGGTATCGCTGTCGACACCGCGGGGCGGACCAGTGATCCCGACATCTACGCGGTAGGCGACGCGGTCGAGAAGGCGGACTCGGTCGGCGGTGAGGGCTCTCTCATCGCGTTGGCCAACATCGCCAACCGCCAGGGACGCCGGGCGGCTGACGCCATCTGTGGTCTGCCGGTGCGGCCCGTACCGTCCCAGGGTACGGCCATCGTGAAGGTCTTCGGGCTCACGGCCGCCCTCACTGGCTGGAACGAGAGGCGACTGCTGGCCGGTGGTCGGCGCTACCGGGTCATCCACTCCCATCCGATGAGTCATGCGGGCTACTACCCGGGCGCTGAACCGATGGCCCTCAAGCTCCTCTTCGACCCCGACGACGGCACAATTCTGGGCGCTCAGGCTGTGGGGCGAACGGGAGTGGACAAGCGGATCGACGTGCTGGCCACCGCCATGGCCGCAGGCTTGCGTGCCGATGCCCTCGCCGACATCGAGCTGGCCTACGCGCCGCCGTTCTCCTCCGCGAAGGACCCGGTCAACATGCTGGGCTACATGGCGGAAAACTTGATGTCGGGAGAGTGCGACGTGGTGGAGCCTGCCGAGGTCGCCGGGCTGGCAGCGGAAGGCTGGACGTTGCTCGACGTGCGCAGTCGTGACGAGCATCGGTCGGGAGCCATCCCCGGCAGCGTGAACGTACCGCTCGACTCGTTGCGCGAACTGCTGCCGACGTTGGGCGGCGGCCGGTTTCTCGTCTACTGCCAGGTGGGCCAGCGAGGCCATACCGCCACGATGCTCCTCCACGAGCTCGGAAGGGTGGCGCGCAACCTCGATGGCGGCTATGCCACCTGGATCGCTGCGGAGGCGGCGCTGGCGCAGGAGCCACGAGGCCTGGTCGACGGCTAGGTGGCGACCGCTCCTGACGGGCTCGATCTCACACCGGAACCGCGTGCGTTCTTCGCCTGCACCGAGCAGGTGTAGGTCTTGCCGCTGGTCAGCGACCCGACGACGATCGCCCCGGCAACCCCGCCCGAACGGGTGCCGGTGCCGGTTGCCCCATGATCGCTGGAGGAGCAGACCGCAGTCTGCTCCTCGATCACGCTGCCGTTGTTCGGACCGAGCTTGAACGAGACGCGGATCTTTCCCCCGACCACTGAGGCTGCGACGTCGGTGGGCGCTCCTGGCGATCCCTCGATGACCGCGTTCGATTGCGACGCGGATCCGGCGCCGATCGCGTTGGTCGCCCTGACCGCGCAGTGATAGGTCTTTCCGGTGTTCAGGGAGCCGACGGTGATCGGGGTGGCGCTGGAGCCGGCGTGAGACGCCGACCGGGTGGCGCCGTGGTTGCTCGACGTGCAGGTGACGCTGTAGCCGGTGATCGTGCTACCGCCGTTGGAAGGAGCGGTGAACGTCACCGTCGACGAACCCGTTCCCGACGTGCGCGCCAAGTCCGACGAGGCCTGCACCCCGGTGGGAGGACCCGGCACGACCGCCGCGAAGACCGCGTTGGATGATCTCGACGCAGCACCGGTTCCGAGGTTGCTGGTGGCCGACACGGTAAACGTGTAGCGGTCGTCGGGGGTCAGGCCGGTGATGGTGATGGGGCTGGAGGACCCGGTCTGCTGTTGGCCGCCGTTTGCCGAGTTGGTCTTGTCGGTTGCGGTGACCGTGTACGAGTTGATCGCGCTGCCGCCGTCGGAGAACGGCGACGAGAAGCTCACCGTGGCTTTCCCGTTTCCCCCGACCGCGCTCACGACGCGAGGGGGACCGGGTGTGGTCGGGGCTGGACAGAGATTCGTAGAGAGGGCTGCTGCCTGGGGGGTCCCGAGTCCGGTGGCCATGTCGTAGCCGGTCGTCGCCGGGTAGGTGCCGCCATAGATGCCCAGCACGTCGTTGTTGCCCTGGGTGACGTCGATGAGATCCCCCGGATCGTTCGCTGCGATCTGGTAGAGGGCAGGATTCGCGAAGCCGACGGTTCCGGTGCCGCACTCGCTGTCGATGAGGTCGACCACCGACGCCCACAGCGGGCTTGCTGCTGAAGTCCCGCCGGAGACCACCCAACCCCCGATCGATTTCTGGTACATGGGATACCCGGTCTGGCCATCCGCGTCCGCCGAGACATCGGGAACCTCTCTGCAGTCGGTCCCACCCGCCGCATGACACGGGGTGCCGCTCGAGTAGCTGCTGATGACCCCCGGCGTGGCAGACGTCTGGTACCAGGGCATCGTCCAGATGCTCGAGATGCCGCCCCCGCTTGCGCCTTCCGGAACGTTCGGGTCGTCTTCGCACGGCTCCGGATAGAAGTCGCATCCCTCGTTCCAGACGTTCTCGTAGAGAGTCGTCTGGTGGTCAGTGTCCACGTACGCCTCTGCCGAGTTGGTGGTACCTCCGACCGCGGTCACGTAGGGGTCGGCGGCGGGGAAGCTGACCCCGAGGGAGTTCGGGTCGTAGCCCAGCTGCTCGCAGCTTTCGGAGCCGGTGTCCCCCGAGGCGACGAACAGACTCTGACCCTGGGCGGCCGCCTGCTGGGCGAGCGCATCCCACGAGTTGAAGATCGGATCGCCGAACAGCTTGGTGGTCCCTGCTTCACAGAGTCCGTAGCTCACGCTGATCACCTGCGACGAGTCACCGTCGACGATCGCTTTCAACACGTTGATGAGCTCGGTGTTGAAGGCATCGGTCTCATTGCCCTCGTACACCTGGATGTGGGTACCGGGAGCCAACCCCGCCAGCACTTCGATGTCCAAGGTGGCCTCAGGGTTGGGCTCGGTCACACCCGGCCCCCCGTCGACCGGGACTGCCTTGACGCTCGCACTCGTCTTGTAGCACGACTGGTAAGTGGAGATGTCGCTGGCCGAGTAGCCACCAACCTCGAACAGAGCGGTGGAGGCGTTCGCTCCCAGGTCTCCTTCGCCGTACAACGGGTTGAGGTCGTAGTACCCGGCCATGACGTTGGCGAGGATCGGGTAGTAGAAGTCGTTGTCTTCCTGACTGTGGACGACGTTGACGACAGCGGAGCATGGATTGGGCCCACTCGCATGGGGGGCGAGTGCCGCCGGGGAAAGCTGCTTCTGGAGGCCCGCGCTGAGCGCGGAAGAACCGCCGGAAGAAGCGGCTGCTGCATCGCTGAGCACCGAAGACGGCCGGTCGGCCGCCGGCCGGGTCCCGGCTCCTCTTCGGGGTGTGGCACCACCCTCGGGAAGCATCTGATCGACACTGGAGAGCCCCAAAATGCCCTTCACGTACGGGGCGATGCTCGCCGGAACCAGTGGAGCGGTCGTATTGGACAGCGCGACGCGGCCCGAGGCGAGGCGGACCTTTCGCACCGCGACGTGAAACACGGCGTCCGCCGTCGACACGGTGGCGGTGGCGGGGATGGACATCCTGTCCACGTCCGGCGATCCGATCTCGAGGCCCTCGTGGCTCAGGGTCGTCTTGATGAGCGACAAGGTCCGACTGGTTGCACCGAACGCGCGCCCGAACTCAGCCGGCGTCACGTAGTCGTGATACCGGGGTTGCCCGGGGGTGGAGATCTCGCGGACGAAGGAGCGGAGAGCTGCCGGATCTCTCGGCCCCAAGAACACCGACAGGTGGAGGACCTGGGTACTCGAGGCCGATCCGATGACGTGCGCGGCGCGGGGCAACGTCGGCGATATGCCCACAGCCACCATCGGACTTGCCGATGCGGCGGAGGCAGGAGCGGGATCTGTGGCGACCCCTGATCCGATGATGCTGAAGACGGTCGCCGCCAGAACGCCGACAGCTCCCAGCCGGACAACGCGTCGCATCACGAAACCCCTTTGGGGTACCCGATTCTCCGCCATTCGTACAACCTCCCGCCCCACGGCTGACCTAGGCAACGTATCCCTGTGGTGCGCGACGTGTCAACGGGCGGTCAGCGGCGGACCGGGTCGTCGGCGTCGCGGCCATCTCAGAGCTCTCTTTCGTAGACGTACATGAGGGGACCGGCGGGTCCACCTGAGCGATTGGAGAACCCGAAGCTCTCGTAGAGGGCACGGGCCTCGACATCGGGTTCGTCGACTCCGATGTCCATCGTTTCGGCTCCGCGTGTTCGGGCTTCACCCAACGCGGCGCCCATGAGACTCCGTCCGATCCCGCGGCCCCGCAGATGGGGAACCACGTAGAGCTCGGCGAGGTAGCACTCCAAGCCGCGTTGCCAGATCGAGAGACGGAACCGCAGGACCGCGAGCCCGTCGGGTTCGGCACCTGCGAGCAGTACCAGGGTGTCGCCTCCTTCGATGAGCAACCTGATCCGGTCGGCCAGCTCGGATGGCGGGGGTGTGGGCTCGTCGAACTCACGATTGAAGTCGTGGAGGAGACGGCCGATCGATTCGGCATCGCCCGCCCCGGCGACGCGTACCGGCTGGTCGGAAGGCACCGGATGCTCAGCCTCGCCCACGGCGTCCGACTCTAACCAGCGAGCAGCTCTTCGGAGCTCGAGATCTCGAATCTGCCTACTGACAATGGGCCAGTGCGGCGACAAGAATCGGGGAGAGAGCTTGCTGCCGACAGCGTTCGGAGGACCGGCCAATGACCAACCCCACCAAACCTTCGACTGTCGTCCTACTGGCCCTGGCCGTTGCGATCATGACCGCGGTCGGGGCGGGGGTCGCTCCGGCGTCCGGAGCCGCTTCCGCCACGGCGTCTGCGAACCCACGGGCAGCAGGGACCACACTCCCGGGGACCCAGTGTCCGGCCTTTCCTGCCGACGACGTGTGGAACACGCCGATCACCGGGCTCCCCAACGATCCGAGGAGCTCAACCTGGCTCGCGTCGATGGATGCCTCTTCGACGTCCCTCCACCCGGACTACGGGCCGTCCGGCGATCCGAAGCACCCCTACGGGATCCCCTGGCAGATCGTCTCTCCGTCGCAACCGCTCGTGCCGGTGAAGTTCGACTACGCGGACCAGAGCGACAAGGGGCCGTACCCACTTTCGGCGACGACTCCGATCGAAGGCGGTTCGGACCGTCACGCCCTGATGGTGAATCCTTCGACCTGCACGCTGTACGAGCTCTACGACACCTACTACCACCCCGCCAACAGGTCCACGGCGGGATCGGGCGCGATCTGGCACTTGAAGTCCGATGCGCTCCGACCGGCGGGCTGGACATCTGCCGACGCTGCCGGTCTCCCGATCCTGCCCGGCCTGGTGAACTACAACGAGGTGTCGTCCGGAGCGATGGACCACGCCATCCGCTTCACCGTGCAGTGCACGCAGGAGTCCTACCTCTGGCCTGCGCGCCACGAGGCGGGCCAGAACAACAGCAAGTGTCCGCCCATGGGCGCACGCTTCAGGCTGAGTGCGAGCTTCAGTCTGCCGGCATCGCGATGTGCGAAGTTGTGCCAGACGGTCGTCACCACCATGAAGACCTATGGCCTGATCCTGGCCGACAACGGGAGCAACTGGTTCTTCCAGGGCACCGCGGACACCAGATGGACCGACACCGAGGTCGAGCAGCTGAAGCAGATTCCGGCCAAGTACTTCACCGCCGTCAACGAGTCGTGTCTCATGGTGAGTGCGAACTCCGGACAGGCCCGCCAGCCCGGTACCGCCGCGTACGCAAGAAGCTGCGGGCATGCCAAAGTGGTCGGGTGATCGAGGCGAGGGGGCTCACCAAGCGGTTCGGTGACGTCACCGCGGTCAGCGACCTCTCCTTCGACGTCCGTCAGGGGACGGTGACCGGGTTCCTCGGACCCAACGGGTCGGGGAAGTCCACGACCATGCGGATGATCATGGGGCTCGATGCGCCGGCATCGGGCTCGGTGACGGTGTTGGGTCGGCACTACCACGACCTTCCCTGGCCGCTGCGGGAGGTCGGCGCGCTTCTGGAGGCGAGGGCCATCCATCCCGGCCGCTCCGCCCGCGCCCACCTGCTGACCCTGGCCCGGGCCAACTCCATCCCGCGCGCACGGGTCGAAGAGGTACTGGAGCTGGTGGGTCTGACCGCGGTCGCAGGCAAGCGGGTCGGGAAGTTCTCCCTCGGAATGGGCCAACGCCTCGGCATCGCCGCTGCACTGCTCGGCGATCCCGGGGTGTTGCTCTTCGACGAGCCGGTCAACGGACTCGACCCCGAGGGCATCCGCTGGGTTCGCACCCTGTGCAAGAAGCTCGCAGGCGAGGGCCGGACCGTGTTCGTCTCGAGTCACCTCATGGCCGAGATGGCGCTGACCGCCGACCATCTGGTCGTGATCGGCAAAGGTCATCTGATCGCCGAGACCTCGGTGGCCGACTTC
Source organism: uncultured Acidimicrobiaceae bacterium (assembly GCA_963839925.1). GTDB lineage: Bacteria > Actinomycetota > Acidimicrobiia > Acidimicrobiales > RAAP-2 > Bog-756. The sequence continues at coordinate 478,877 of CAWIWV010000001.1, forward strand.
GTCGCCGGCAGCTCACGCAAGTCGGTCAAGGTGCGCACGCCGAAGCCGCACGAGTTGTCGAGCGCGGTGACGGGCGGTGGTGGGACGGTCATCGATGATCCGGACGGGTCGATGACGGTGACCGGTCTGTCGGCCGCCGACGTGGGTGAGCTGGCGGCGCAGATCGGTGTCGTGCTGCACGAGCTGACGCCTGTCGCCTCGTTGGAGGACGCCTTCATGGAGTTGACCGATCGAGCCGTCGAGTTCCGGGGTGAGTCGTGACGGTCGCCCTCGATGCGCCGAGCGCGTTCTCGAGCGATCAGCCTCGTGGGCGGGTCGGCCTCCGCCAGGCGGCCGCGGCAGAGTGGACCAAGCTCTGGACGGTCCGATCGACGGCGTGGACACTGGCAGGCACCGCGATCGCGGTGGTGGGGCTGTGTGCCCTGACCACCGGCACGGTGAGCCCCAACGATGTCATCGACGACCCGACACGGCGGAGCCTGATCGGGATCTTCCTCGGCCAGCTCGTCTTCGGTGTCCTCGGGGTGCTGGTGATGAGCGCCGAGTACGGTACGGGGACCATTCGAGCCACCCTGTCGGCGATTCCGCGCCGGCCGGTCGTCCTGCTCGCCAAGGTCGCGGTCTTCGGAGCCGTGGCGCTGGTGGTGAGCGAGATCCTGGTGTTCGTCGCGTTCTGGCTCGGCCAAGCGATCTTGTCCGCGAAGCACGCGGTCGGAACGGCTGCCGCTGCCCAGCAGTCCGGACAGCGGGTCCCTCCACGTTTTCACGACCTGCTCTCGACCGGTTCCGCCTCGTTGGGGCAGCCCGGGGTCCTGCGGGCGGTGATCGGAGGGGGCCTCTATCTGGCGGTGCTCGGTCTGATGGCCCTGGGCATCGCGACGATCATCAGGCATACGGCGGGGGCCATCTCGACCTTCGTCGGGGTGGTCCTGGTCTTGCCGCTCATCGTCGAAGCACTTCCCACGGGGATCAGCAACGCGGTCTCCCGGTATCTGCCGGCCAACATCGGTCTGGTCTTGTTCTCCAGCCACGGTCCACCGGACCACGTCATCTCAGCCTTCAGCCCATGGGCCGGCTTCGGACTGCTCGTGCTCTACACGGTGGTGATTCTGGGGATCGGCTGCTGGGTGCTCGTCCGGCGCGACGCCTGAGCGACGCCGACCAGCTCAGCTGGCAGGTGCAAACGACGCCTTGAACACGTTGTTCGGTCCTGGGATCAGCAGGTTGAGTGCGGTGGTCGCCAGTTCGCAGTTCTGAAGCGGCGGGATCGTGTACTTGCCGCTGAAAGTCGAGGCTCCGCTGAACGAGAACGGACCGCTGAAGGTCACCGAGACGGGCTTCGAGGTGCCGCAACTGTTGCCGACCAGGTTGACCGGAAGTCCGAGCGGCTCCACCGACGTCACCAACACGTTGAACGATGACGTCGCGGTCACCTTCAGCGAGTTGAGATTGACCTTTCCGGTCACCAGCTTCGTCTCGGACAGCTTGAACGTGGCTTTGGCAAGCCCGATACCGGCCAAGTTGAAGGTGGTCGAAGCCGGCGGAAGGTTCAACTTTCCGCTGAGCACGAAGTTGTTGAGGTTGAGCGATCCGATGAACGACCCGGTCGGAACCTTGACCGTCTCGTTGAGCTTGGCCAGCGTTGTCGTCGCGTTCACTTTGTAGTCGATCGGATACAGATTGCCGCTGCTGTGCGGGGTTGCCGCGCTGGCCAACGGAACTGTTCCGATCGTCGATGCGAAGAGCGCTGCGGCGACGATGCAGCCGGAGACGAGTGCAAACGGCCGAACTTTCATGACTTCCTCCAATCCCTTGAGGAGGGAGATACCCAGCCGAGTCCCGGGCGAAACTTCGGGCATGGGCCGGGCCACCCAGTGGATCTCAGGCGAAACATCGGGCACGCGCCGGGCCGGGAGCTGGGCGGCGGAACCCTGCTCGACCGGCCCGATCGCGCCAACACCTGCAACGGGGAAGCAGTCGGATTCGTTACAGCTGCGGAGCAGATGGTTCTCCCGTCCACTAGGTTCGGGCTTTTCACCCGCTCGACGACCGAGCGGTGTGTCGGAGCCGACCTGAACGGAAGCGCTGGTGACCACGAGGACCACTCACAGGACCTCCAGGCGGTGGCTACCCGCCCTGGCCGGGGCCATCGCAATCGCGGGCGCCGTCGGTGTCAGCGTCGGCGGCGTTGCCGCAGCTCCCGCCCCGAATCCGGGGAGTGGGGCGCCCGGCTATCGGGTTGCCGCGGATGCTGCCCCCGGCCAATCCGTGTCGCTCATCGTCTCCATGCCGCTCCGGAACGCGGCGCAGTTGCAGTCCCTCCTCGCCGGCCAGGTGAGCTCCGATTCGCCCGACTACCACCACTGGCTGACGCCGTCCGAATTCCAGTCCGAGTTCGGTGTGCAATCGACCACGGTCGCCACCCTTCGACACTCGCTGGCGCGGTTCGGGCTGGAAGTCACCCCGTTCGGCGCCCAAGCGGTCACCGTGACCGGGCGCGCCGCAGCGGTGAACTCGGCATTTCATGCACAACTGGCCTTCGTCAAGCGAGACGACGGACAGACTGCGCTGGCCACGCTCCGCCCGATGGTCGCTCCGGAGCCGATCCGCAGTGTCGGTGGCGTGGTCGACGATCTGAGTCCGATCGTCCACCTCCTCCCGACGTCGGAACGAGTGCCGGCCAACCGTTCTGGACGGCTCGGGAGCTACTGGGCCGACGACCTCAAACAGGCCTATCAGTATCCGGCCTTCGGCTCGCCGTCTCAGCACGAGGCGGACGGAGCGGGGACCACCGTCGGGATCGTGATGGAGGACTCCACCGGGATCAAGGACGACGACAAGTACTGGACGCTCGAGAAGTCGCCAGAGCCGCACGTTTCGATCGTCAAGATCGACGGTGGCGGCCCCTACAACCCGAGCTCGGGGGGAACCTTCGAGGCGAACCTTGACGTGCAGCAGGTGGGAGGGATCGCCCCCGACGCCAACATCATCCAGTACAGCATTCCCGACCTGAGCGACCAGTCGATCACCGACGCCTACACAGCCGTCGTCCAGCAGAACAAGGTCGATGTCGTGAGCGGTTCGTTCGGCGGGTGCGAACTCGTGTACACCGCTGCCTACAACGACGGCACGAGCTTCACCTCCACCCTCAGGGCGGAGAACGCCCTGTTCGAGCAAGCCGACGCCCAGGGCATCACCACCATCTTCTCGTCCGGTGACAGCGGATCGCTTGCGTGCCCACCGGTCAGCTACTTCAGTGGGTCGGGCGGCTCCGCCAAATTTCTCCGGGCGGTGGAGACACCGGCGGACTCGCCGAGTGTCATCGCGGTCGGGGGCACCAATCTGGTCACCGCCCACACCAACGGCTCGTTGAACAGCGCCTACGTGAGCGAGAACGAGTTCGGCGACAAGATGGCGCCCTACGACCCCTACGGAACCGGCGAGACCGTGAGCGGCGGCTACTGGGGATCGGGTGGTGGTTTCAGCAAAGTCTTCAAGGCCCCCGCGTACCAGCCGGTTCCCAAGGGTTCCGGTCGGAGCGTCCCGGATATCGCACTCCACATGGGAGGGTGTCCCAGTGGCGCCTCCGTGTGTGCGCGCCAAGACAGCTCGGACGTCGAGATCATCGGGGGAACCGACACCGGGGTGATCGGAACGAGCGCGTCCGCGCCGGACTTCGCTGGAACCGTGGCGCTGATGGACCAGGTCGAGGGCACCAGGGTCGGCGACATCAATTCGACGCTCTACCAGCTCGCCGCAGAGCAGAAGGCGGGCACACTGGCTTCTCCCGTCTTCCACGAGGCCATCCCCGGGTTCACCGGCTACTACTCGACCGCCTACACCGCCAGCTACCAGACGAAGCCAGGCTTCGATCAGGTCATCGGGGTCGGCACGCCGATCGTGAAGAACCTCATCTTCGGCTCGGCCGGCACCCCCGCTGCGGGAATCCCCGGAACCGCCTCGAATCCCTGACCAGCGAAAACCCGGCGGATGAGGGTCGACCGCCTCAAGTCCGAGGGTCACCGAGGATCTCGATTTCGAGGGTAGTTGCGTCCGGCGAGACCTTTTAGGCTGGATAACCGAGGAACAAAGTCGGTATTGGTGTCGGAGCCTTCCTCGCCACCTCGTACTGCTCTCGCGACCGCAGAGGGATTCGTCCTAAGGCAATCATGCAAAAGCTTCGAGGTTTTACCGGTTCGAGGGTGATCGCCCTGTTGCTGTCGATCGTGGTCGTCTCGGCGACCGTCTTGGTTGCGACAGCGCTCCCGGCCGCCTCGGCCGGTACGTGGTGGACCGCACCAGCCGGAAACCTGCCCTGGCAGTGGTATCTCGCAGGGCCGCTCGACCTCTCCAATCCGACCGAGATGGGCACCAACGACACCTTGCCCGGTGGAGGGGCAGCACCCGCTCCGGTCGTCTACGACATCGACGCCGTCGAAAACCCGGCATCGACCGTGGCTGCCCTCCACGCCGATGGCGATCACGTCGTCTGCTATATCGAGGTCGGAACCGCCGGCAACTACTACACGACGGCCCAAGAGGGGATCGCCACCACCTACTTCCAACAACTGCAGTCGGCGGGTGACCTCAGCACGAACGAACTGCAGGGCTATCCCGAGTACTACGTCAACATCAACCAATCCTCCGCGGTCGGCATCATCGAGTCGATGATCAAGCAGCAGTGTGCCGACAAGGGATTCGACGCGGTGGAGACCGATCTCGACGAGACCTACAACGACAACGAGGGCACGACCCCGTGGACGATCACCGAAGGGAACGAACAGACCTTCCTCACCACCCTCGCCGACTACATGCATTCGATCGGGCTCGGTTGGATCGAAAAGAACCTCGACGACACCGGCGACAGCTTCGCCTCCATCATGGAGCCTTTGGCAGACGGCGGTATCACCGAACAGTGCAACGAGTACGGCACGTGTGGTGCACTGAGCAGTTACCTGGGCAAGAAGGCGATCTTCAACGCGGAGTACAACCTGCCGACCAGCAGCTTTTGTACCTACGACGACACAAACGGTCTCAACGGTGCACTCTTCGACGTCAGTCTCGACGGGCCGCGCTCACCGTGCAGTGGGCCGCCCGGTTCGCCGGCCACCTCGACCACGCTGACCACGTCGCTCTCGGGAGGCGGCCAGAGCGGTGCGAGCATCTCCGTCCCTGCCAGCACTCCGGTGACCGATTCGGCGACGCTCAGCGGGACCGACGCCGGTGCGGCCACCGGGACGGTGACCTACCGGGTGTACTCGAACTCGACCTGCACCACCGAAGTGGGAAGCGCCAACCAGGTCTCCATCGTCACACCCGGCGTGATGCCCCAATCGAGTCCGGTCTCCCTGACCACCTCGGGTATCTACTACTGGCAGGCGACGTATTCGGGCGACGGCAACAACGCCGGTTCGACCAGTCGCTGCGGCTCCGAGGTCGAGGGCGTCGCGGTCTCTCCTGCGTCGACCGGCGTCACGACGTCGCTGTCCGGCGGAGGTCACAGCGGCGCGAGCATCGCCGTGCCGATCGGCACTCAGGTGACCGATTCGGCGACGCTGAGCGGGACCAACTCCGGTGACGCCACGGGGACGGTGACCTATCGGGTGTACTCGGATCCCGGGTGCACCGTCGAGGTGGGCACTGCCGACCCGGTGTCGATCAGCACCCCCGGCGATGTCCCTGCCTCGAGTCCGGTCACCTTGTCCAGCCCCGGCTCCTACTACTGGCAGGCGTCCTACTCCGGCGACGGGCTCGACAACGCCTCGACCAGCACCTGCGGATCCGCGGTCGCGGTCACCTTGGGCGGAGTGTCTGGCACGGTCGTCGACGGCTCCGGCAATCCGGTCGCCTCCGCAGAGGTCGAGGTCTGTCCGAGCGGTGCGAGCGGATCGACCTGCGAAGAGTCGACCACCGCAGCCGACGGGACCTACACGGTCGCCAACGTCCCGAACGGCACCGACACCGCGACCGTGTTCCCGCCGGCAGGGAGCCCGTTCCTCCAGCAGACCTCGTCCGACTTCTCGGTCACCGCGCCCGCCACCACCACCGAGAATTTCTCCCTGGCAACGGCGGTCGCGCTGCCCGCCGGCACCGTCGTGATCAGTCCACTTCCCGAGGTGGACGTCGGCAGTGTGGCGGTCCCGGTCGTCTCCGCTGCGATTGCCGTCCCGATCACCACGGCCGCCTGTGCGGGTGGCACCGTCACCGCTTCGATCACGGGGACCAATGCGCAGACCGGAGCGACCCAGTCCACCTCGCCGGTTTCGTTGGCCGAGAAGTCGGCCGGTTCGGGAACCTTCACCGGAACCCTGCCGCCGGTCGAGCCGCTGCTCGGCACCGGCACCTTGACCATCACGGTCAGCAACTGTCCGGACCCGTCGGAGGACACGTCCAGCAACTCCACCATCTTCATCGACCCCAACGGGATGATCGTGAACGGGTGGCACAACAATGCTCCCCTCTCCGGGGCGAAGGTCACGCTCCTCAGCTCGGCGAGCCTGAGCGGCACCTACTCCGCAGTCGCCAACGGATCGGTCGTCATGTCCGCCGGCAATCGTCGCAATCCCTACACCACGTCGGCGTGGGGTCTGTTCGGATGGGACACCGCTCCCGGCTTCTACGAGATTCGAGTGACCAAAACGAATTGCGGGACGGTGACCAGCGCTGCATTTCGCGGGCCACCATCGACGGGGACTCTCAGGGTGGTCCTCGACTGCCCGGGCTTCTTCTCGATCACCAACCGCTCACTTGCCTCTGCCACGTTGCACGCGAAGTACCGAGTCCAGTTGCACGCGATCGATGGAGCTGCACCGATCAGCTGGAAGATCGTTGCGAAGTCGGGAACCCTGCCCGAGGGATTGACACTGAGCGCTTCGGGCCTGCTGTCGGGAACACCGGTCGGAAGCAAGAAGTCGGCCCATACATACACCTTCAGCGTGACCGCGACGACGAAGAAGACGACCGGGCATCCCTTCGTCCAGAGCGCGACACGAAAATTGAGTCTTGTGCTGAAGGCGTGACCATGACCGGCGATCTGCGTTCGTGACGTGTTCACGAACTCGGCGTACTCGTCCTGGGGTTTGTCACTCAGAGTGATCGTTCGAAGGAATTGAAAGGCAATTGGCTAAAGAAGCGCGGCGCGTAGTCGATGGGGAATTGTCATGAGGGGCCGCACTCCGTTCTGCAAATCATCATGCTTTGCGGCCCGTCCGGCTCCCCTCACCCTCAACAGCGAGCGTTGGAGGAACGGCTGAGATGAAGCGTCGATTGACAATTGTCGGGACGATCTGTGCAGTGGTCGCGATCGTCGGTTACGGAATCGCCGCGGCGGCGACCGGTTCGATCGGACTTTCGGCCGGCTCGTCGGCTTCGGTGACCTGCGGTGGGTCGAACCTGAGCGTGAGCCATCGGTCGGCCACCTCGGTGATGTTGAGTTGCGGCGGCATCTCTCAGGGCTCCACCACGACCATCGGGTCGACAAACCCGACGACGCCGACACCCACCACCGGGTCGACAAACCCGCCGCCGACGACACCCACCACCGGGTCGACAAACCCGCCGATGACGACACCCACCACCGGGTCGACAAACCCGCCGGCGACGACGGCCTTCTGGCAGCCGCCGCTGAACGACGAGTTCCAGTGGTACCTGAACGGTGAGATCAACCTCAACTCCACCAGCGACATGGGCACCGGGCTGACCGCTTACAACGGCGACACTCCACCCGCCACCAACCCGACGATCTACGACATCGACGGAATCGACAACTCGGCAGCCGATGTGGCCGCGCTGCACGCGCTCGGCGCGAAGGTGGTGTGCTACGTCGAGACCGGAACGGCAGGCGATTACTACAGTGCCGCGCAGGAAGGTATCGCCACCAGTTACTACGACCAGCTCCAGGCGGCGGGCGATCTTGGCAACACCCTGGCCGGCTACCCGGAGCGGTTCATCAACGTCAACGCTCCCAGCGCGGTGGCCATCGTCGAGTCGATGATCGAGCAGCAGTGCGCCGGAAAGGGCTTCGACGGGGTGGAGACCGACCTGGACGAAACCGGTGGCGGCAACGAGGGCAACACCGGGTTCTCGATCAGCCTGACCCAGAACGTCACCTACGACCAGACGATCGCGACGTTCATCCACGACGTCGGGCTCGCGTGGTTCAGCAAGGACCTGAGTGACACCGGCAACGCATCCTTCGTCGACGCGTTGGCGCCCTATGCCCAGGCGATCATCGACGAACAGGCGTCCCAATACCAGACGATCGCGCTCGACAGCGTGTTCGTGGCTGCAGGAAAGCCGGTTTTCGACGCCGAGTACCTCGGTGACAACACACCGGCACACTTCTGTCCCGCCGACAACGCGGCCAATGTCAACGGCACCCTCTTCGAGACCAATCTGGACGGACCTCGGCTGCCTTGCCGTTGACCGGAGAGCCGACGGGAACGTCAGCCGATCGCGATCACACCCTTGAGCGGGAGGTGGGCTGACGAGTCGCCGACCATCACGCTGTAGGTCCCGGGCGTCTCGACCCACTGCTGGAGTCCGGTGTCCCAGACCGAAAACGCGCTCGGTCCGAGCGGGATGGTGACCTGGGTCGATTGGCCGGGTGCCAGCGACACCCTCTCGAACCCCTTCAGCTGCTCGGGTGGTTCGCCGGCTGACGGCGGGTCTCCGATGTAGATCTGCACGGTGTCGGCCCCGGCCATTTTGCCGGTATTGGTGATGTCGACCGAGGCCAACGCGGTGCTCGGATTGCCCGAGCCGATGATCTGCAGATTGGACAGCGAGAAGCTCGTGTAGGAAAGCCCGAACCCGAACGGGAAGAGTGGCTGGATGCCCTTCGCGTCATACCAGCGGTAGCCCACCAGCAAGCCCTCCGAGTATTCGACCTTCCGGTCGACCCCCGGCCACTGGGCCGGGGTCGACGCAGGGACGTCGGCAAGGCTCTCGGGGAAGGTGACCGGAAGCTTTCCCGATGGATCGACTCGTCCGAAGAGGATGTCGGCGATGGAGGTCCCGTCCATCTGCCCCGGATACCAGGCCTCGATGACCGCCTTCACCGAGTGCAACCAAGGCATGGTCACAGCGGACCCGGTGTTGAGCACCACGACCGTGTTGGGGTTGACCTCGGAGACCGATTCGACCAGCTGGTTCTCGGCCGGAGAGAGATCGATGTTCGGAAGGTCTGCTCCCTCCTCCTCCGTCCGCCCGACGAACACGACGGCGACTGATGCTTTCTGCGCCGCGGCAACCGCTTGGGCGAGGAGACTCGTGTCGCCGTTGGGTTCGAGCGGCGAGTAGCCCTGGGCGTAGGTGACGGTCGAGCCGGCACCGACCGCAGCGGCGATCCCCTGGTCGGGAGTCACCACGGAGGGCGGGTCGACTTCGGCGCTGCCGTCGCCGCTGCTGATGGCGTCGGGCCCGGCGTCGTCGCCGACGACCGCGATCGAGTGGACGCCGGTCGAGAGGGGCAGGATCCTTGCCGAGTTCTTCAAGAGCACCGTTCCCTGGTCGGCCACCGCCCGGGCGGTCGCCGCGTGGGCGGGTGTGTCCACGAGCGCGTTCAAATTCCCGGTCGGTGCTCGGTTGAAGAGCCCGAACCGGAACATGGTGGCGAGCACTCGTTCAGCCATCTGCCGGACCCTGTCGATCGAGACCTGGTTCCTTCTGATCGCAGTTTCCAGTGGGTCGCCGAAGTACTTGGCCCTTGGGTCCTCCATGTCGACGAGCCCGGCGTTGGCCGCTCCCACCGTCGAGCGGAGCGCCTTGTTGTCCGACTGCACGAAGCCCTGAAACTTCCACTGCCCGTAGAGAGCGTCTGCGAGATAGCGATCCTGGCAGGCGGGAACTCCATTGATCGTCGAGAACGAACACATGACAGCACCCGCCTCTCCCTGCTGGATCGCCGCCTCAAAGGCGGGGAGGTAGATCTCGTGGATGACCCGGTCCGACACGATGGCGTCATCAGCGCTGCCGTTGCGATAGGTCTCCTGGTTGTAGACGGCGAAGTGCTTCACCATCGAGATGACTCCCTGGCTCTGGACTCCGTTGATGTCGGCCACGGCCATCTGGCCGGAGAGGTAGGGATCCTCGCCGTAGGACTCGAACGCCCGACCCCACCTCGGATCACGGACGATGTTGACGGTCGGGCCCAGGTCGACGTCGATTCCCTTCCCGGCCATCTCGCTGCCGACGACCTCGCCGTACTGGCGCACGGTGCCCGTGTCCCAGGTCGCCGCCGCGCTCACCGCGGCCGGCAGCTGGGTTACGCCCCCGACACCACCCCCGACACCCTCCGGCCCGTCGGCGAACGTCAGTGCCGGCACACAGAGGGCGGGGATCGGATCGGTGTTCCCTTCGTAGATGCCGCTGGTGCGGTGGATGACGTCGTCGAGCTGCGCCAGGGTCATCCGATCGGCGACCATCGCAGCGCGTGCCTCCGGCGAGGCGGTGGACGTCAGCCACGGGCATCGTTCCGCCGGAGGTTCGGCCAAGAGCGCGGCTGCGGTCGTGGAGGTGGATCGGTCGGATCGGGGCCGCTCCGACCTCGATCGAGCACCGCTCCGGCGGTTGGCAATAGCCGGCCTTCTACGTGAGGCCGCAGAAGACGGAGGGTCGGTGGACCTGGTCCTCGGGGCGTGTCGTCGATGTCCGACCGAGGCGGTTGCATTCTGGTGCCCGACGGCCGGGGCCACGCCGAAGATGACGACCACGGCGACCAGCGTGACGACCGCGGCGGCCAGGGCGACGGGCTGGAGGCGCCGCTTCGAAGCGGCAGCCGTCAGCGATCCGACTTCGGAAGCAGTCCGTTGATGCCAGGTCCCAGCGAGTGCGGCGGTCGTCATGACGGCGGGTCCGCCGACCGGCAGCGTGCCCGGCACGGCGAGTTCGGCCGACGCCACGAGAACGCGGTGCGCTGACGGGCGCCGCGAGGGATCCGCGTCCAGGGCGCGCGCAACGATCGGGACGAGCTCTGCGTCGAGGCCGTCGAGGTCGGGATCACCGTTCTCGCCGAGCGGTGAACGTCCGGTCGCGGCGAAGGCAACCGTCGCACCCCACGAGAAGACATCGGCCGGAGCATCCGCCGCGGTGTGCACGATCCCGTAGTCGACGACTCGGGGGCCGTCCTCGGCCATGAGCACGTTCGAAGGCCAGAGGTTTCCGTCGACGGCGCCGGCCTCGTGCATGGCGACGAGTGCCTCGGCCAATCCGACCGCGAGCCCGACGATCTGCCCTCCCACCAGTGGACCCTCGGTCCTCACCTGCTCGAGGAGGCTTCCCCCTTCGATGTACTCGGTGACCAGATAGGGATGATCGGACTCGAGGTCGGCGTCGACATACCGGGCCAGACAGATCCCGTCGACCTGTTGTGCTGCCTCGACATCACTCCGGAACTGCGACAGCAGGTGACGATCGTCGGCGAGCTCGGGTGGAAGGAGTCGGAGGGCGAACTGCGCGGAAGTGGCGTCCTCGACCAGGTACACCACACCAAGTGCACCCGACCCCAAACGGGACAGCGTGCGGTAGGGGCCGATGGCCCTCGGATCAGAGGAGTGCAGCCCTTCCATGCCGCACGAACCTTACTGAGGCGCTCGGTTTGGCGGGCCGCGTCGACCCGCCCCCGGTCGCGTGATCTACGCGAGCAGCGCCGGGAGAACGTGCAGGGTGATCAAGGTCCGGACGCCGTCGGCTCCGATCACCTCCACCGTGGACGCCTCCCCGGGAACTGCGATGCTGACCAGCACACGCTGTGGGTGTTCGATCACGTGACGTAGCACCACCGGGTACCGATGATCGGCGCCGCCGATTGCCACACTGACCGCGTCGTCGTGGGGGTCGTATTCGATGTAGGCGAAGGGGACCCTTTCCGCCTGGTACTGATCGCCCTCCTCGAGCGTCGGAAGCTCGATGGTGACCTCGTCACCCTGGTGCTGCTCGGTCAGCGCGTCCAGCGCCTCGTGCCAACTGGACCTCGGGAGCTCATCCGTCTCGTCCGTCATCTCCTCATCTTGACAGAGAACGGACGAACGCGGCAGGGCCCCGAGGCCCAGTCGGCCGGCACACCACTACACGGTTATCGAAAGCACCTTCCAGGCGACGTTCTGGGTCTGGGGAAGCGTCGTCGTCTTCGCGTCCGACACCTCAACGGTGACCGTCGACGTCCCGTTGGCCTTGGGCTTCCCGGAGATGACCCCGGTGCTCGCGTTCAGGCTGAGTCCGGCAGGAAGCGCCGATCCGGAGACCAGGTGCCAGCTGTACGAGCCGTTCCCACCGTGCGCTTGCAGGGTCGCCGAATAGGAGGCACCGGCCGAACCCTTCGGGAGCGAACCGGTGAGGACCGCGAGGTTGAACGGGAGCTTCACCGAAGCCATGGCCGGAACCGCCTGGTAGGTCGCAAGCAGGTTCGGTCCGCTGACCCCGGGAAAGACGAACGATCCCTTGCTGGATCCCGAGGTCTGCTGAAACGAGCGGAGCGCGGAGATCGGATTCGAGGTCTTCTTGACGAAGGGGCTGGCCGAGGGAGACTCGCCCAACGCAAGGATCGCCTGGACCACCAACGCGGTCGAGTCCGGATCGGTAAACCCGGGAGCACCGCTCGCGTTCGGCTCGTAGCCCCATCCACCGTCGCTGTCCTCTGCCTTCTGGAGGAACGTCGACGCGAGCCCGGCCGCCTTGGAGCCGAGGGCCCCCTGAGCAGAGAGGCCTTCGACCGCGAGTGCGGTCGAGTTGGTGTCCGGTCCCTCGAAGTCGGCGGGCTTGCCGTTGCAGGGATTGCTCTTGGTGATCAAGCTCGTCCAGCCGCCGTCAGGGCACTGCTGGCGCTCGAGCCACTGCTCGCCAGAGGTCACCTGGGAGCCGGTGGTCACCCCGGAACCCGCGAGTGCGGCCAGCGAGAGACCTTGCCGGTAGGCGCCGTCGTAGGTCGCAGCCTGGCTTCCGAAGAGTCCCTTGTTGGCGGTCGAGGTCTGTTGGGTGGCGAGGAGGCGGGTGACCAGATTGGCGCCACCGAAGTTCGCCGGGTTCGAGCCCATCGCGTGGACATCGAGGATCAACAGGGCGAGCTCGTCGGGATCGTCCTTGCCGCTCACCTTGACGTAGGCGTTCACGTGCGAGGACAGGTAGATGAGCGCACGATGCGCGGCGGTCAGGTTGGCGCTGGTTCCCGTGCTCGCCAGTGCGAGGAGCACGTTGGCGGTGTTGCTCAGGCTGGCAGCGGCAGGTGTGCCGCCGTTGGAGACCCAGCCGGCGGAGGTGACTTGGGGAGCAAGCCACGCCGCGCCTGCGAGTGCAGAGGGCACCTGGGGAAGTGACGGGAGACTGGCGGCGGCCGGGGTGCTGGCTGCGACTGCTGTTGCCGGTGCCGCGGCAACTGCGATCGCCAACCCGACCCCGAGGAGTACTGACACAAGGTGGCGTTTGGTGGACATTGGAGATTCCTCGCTTCCGAGGCAAACGACCCGGAAGCCCAGTGCCCGCACGGGTCAGTGGACCGACCGAGCCCTTGCCGCATTTCTCGACGGGTATGGACTCAACTGCACATCGCGGAGGCATCCCGGCTCGTGACGAGGGCTCGTCACCTACGGTTGCGGACCAGCGCCGGACTTCGACCGGCTTCCCCTTCGCGCTGTTGTTTGCTGCTCTGGGCAAGTTACCAGAGGAGCCTTCTCCCGTGCTCCGCCGACGGCAATCACCGTCACGCTGGTGGGTGGTGCACCAGCGTGACGGCGTGCCTGCCCCTGAGGTCCCACACTGAGTCGCGCCCGACGCGCTCGGGACCGAACTCGGTTCTAGCACCGGCTGGTTGACCTCCTTGTCAAGAGACGCTTAAGCCGCGGTGAACTTTCGGTGTCACATCGGCGCCGGACCATCGACGTCCATGCCAGATCGACGTCGGCACGCCCCATCCGCTCGACGTCCGGATCGGTAAAGTCTCGCCGGGTGGTGGACGAACGAGTTCCCTTGGCCACGATCGCCCGGCAGTGGGGCCACATCGGCGTGGTCGGATTCGGCGGTCCTCCTGCTCATATCTCCCTGCTCCGTCGGCTCTGCGTCGACGAGCGCGGCTGGATAACGCCGGCAGAGTTCGAGGACGGGATCGCTGCCACCAATCTTCTGCCGGGTCCCGCGTCGACCCAGCTCGCGATCTTCTGTGCCTGGCGACTTCGAGGCGCCCGGGGAGCAGTGGTGGGAGGAGCTTGCTTCATCCTCCCCGGGCTGGCGATCATCATCGGGCTCTCTGCACTGTTTCTGCGAGCCCATCCGCCACGATGGGTCGAGGCGATCGCCGCCGGGATGGGAGCCGCAGTGCCGGTGGTCGCGCTCCGTGCCGCCTCCGGACTGGTCCCGACGAGTTGGAAGCGGACGGGTCCTTCTCGCGCGAACCGGCTCCGATGGGTGATCTACCTGGCGGTCGGATTCGCAGCCGCCGCGACCGTCGGGCCCTACCTGGTGCTCGTGTTGTTGGTCTGCGGCCTGGCCGAAGTCGTCGCCGAGCGAGGACCGAAGCGGGGCCCGTCCGGCGGGCGATTCGGGATCTTCACCCCGGTGGTTCTCGTCGGGTCGGTCGCAACCGCAGGCGGGCTGGCTGCATTGAGCTGGGTCGCGTTCAAGGTCGGCGCGCTCTCGTACGGCGGCGGTTTCGTGATCGTCCCGCTCATGCAGCACGACGCGGTCACCACCTACCACTGGATGAGCGGCTCCCAGTTCCTCGATGCCGTCGCCCTCGGCCAGGTGACGCCCGGTCCGGTGGTACTCACCGTCGCGGTGGTCGGGTATGCCGCAGGTGGGGTCGGGGGCGCGCTGTTGGCGACACTGATCGCCTTCGGTCCTTCGTTCCTCTTCGTTCTGTCGGGTGGACCACACTTCGACCGCCTCCGCTCGAGCGACGGCATCCAGTCGTTTCTGACCGGCGCCGGTGCGGGTGCCATCGGTGCGATCGCAGGATCGTCGATCCCGCTCGGAGCGGAGCTCACCCATCTCTGGCAGGTCGGGGTCCTCGTCCTCGCCGCGGTGTGGCTCCTGGTCTTCCGCAGGGGAGTGGTGCCCGCCTTGGCCGGAGCGGCCGCCCTGGGTCTCGTCGCGGCTCTGGCCGGCGCGTCGATCGCTCACTGAGCCCAGCTGCGGGGCGCGGTCGGTCGGGTGGGTACGACCTCCCTGGCAGACCCCTCGGATGGACTGCCGGCACGGGTTGGTCAAGAATCTTCGGCCGTGACCAACGGACGATGTGAGTGGGTCGACCGCGATGCGTCGGTCATCTGGCACGGCTTCACCCAGATGGACGCCTACGCCGACAATGCGCCCCTGGTGATCGACCGGGCCGAGGGCCGCGAGCTCATCGATGTCGACGGGCGCCGCTATCTCGACGCCATCTCCTCCCTGTGGGTCAACACCCTCGGTCACCGGGTACCCGAGCTCGACGCCGCCCTGATCGCCCAAGTCGACAAGGTGGCTCACTCCACCATGCTGGGGAACGGCAACACCGTGGTGATCGAGCTCTCCGAGGCGCTCGCCGGGCTCGTGCCGGTCGACCGGCCACACTTCCTGTACGCCTCCGACGGCGCGGTCGCGGTCGAGCAGGCCCTCAAGCTCGCGTTCCAGTACTGGGTCAACCGAGGCATCGAAGGCCGGACTCGGTTCCTGTCACTCGGTGACGCCTATCACGGTGACACGATCGGCTCGCTGTCGCTCGGTGACGGAGGTGTCTTCAGCGCGGTCTTCGAGCCGCTGTGCTTCCCGGTTGTTCGCACGCCGGGCTATGCCGATCCCGATTGGGCAGCGAAGGCCTGCGCTGCAATCGAGGCCCACCGACACGAGCTCGCCGCGGTGGTGATCGAGCCGTTGGTGCAGGGTGCCTCAGGCATGTTGGTGACGACACCGGACGATGTCCGCCGGGTGGCCGAATGCTGCCGATCTACAGGGGTGCTGCTGATCTGCGATGAGGTGGCGACCGGATTCGGCCGCACGGGCACACTCTTCGCGTCGGAACAATCCGGGATCCGGCCAGACCTCCTGTGCCTCGGCAAGGGGATCACCGGGGGCTACCTGGCGATGTCGGCAACTGTGGCCTCCCACGAGGTGTACGACGCGTTCCTCGGCGACGACCTCGGGCCGAAGACCTTCTACCACGGGCACTCCTACGGCGGAAACGCCTTGGCCGCGGCGGTGGCACTCGAGCACCTCCGTCTGTTCGCCGAATGGGACGTCCTCGCCAACGTCGAGCATCGGTCCGCCCAGCTGGCAGAACTGCTCTCCAAAGAGGTCGCCGGGCGGACCGCGGTGAAAGAGGTGCGCCAGCGCGGCTTGATGGTCGGCATCGAGCTGGCCCCGCCCAAGCCCGGGCTGCGCTGGGGTCGCCGGGTGTGCGCCGGCGCGGTGAGCCGAGGTGTGCTGCTGCGTCCGCTGGGTGATGTCGTGGTCGTGATGCCGCCGCTGACCATCACCGAAGACGAGATCCGGCGCATCGTGGACGCCTTGGTCGAATCGCTCGACGAGGTCACTGCATGAGTCTCTGGTCCGAGCGCATGCGAGCCCAGCTGGACCGGATCACCGAGCGCGGCCAATGGCGCTCACCGCGGGAGTTCGACGCGAGCGGACCGTCCGGCTTGCTGGAGGGTTCTCCGGTGATCTCGTTCGCCTCGAACGACTACCTCGGACTCAGCACGCATCCAAAGGTCGTGCAAGCAGCGCAAGAGGCGACTGCCCGATGGGGTGCCGGTTCCGGAGCTTCCCGGTTGGTGACGGGCTCGCGACCGGTGCACCGGCAGCTCGAGGAGGAGTTGGCGGTCTGGAAGCAGACACCGTCGGCTGTCCTATTCCCGACCGGGTTCTCCGCCAATCTCGGTGTGCTCAACGTCTTCGGTGGTCCAGGCGTCCGCGTGTTCTCCGACGAGCTCAACCACGCGAGCATCATCGACGGCTGTCGGCTCTCGCGGTCCGAGGTCTCGATCTACCGGCACTGCGACGTGGCCCATCTCGCCTCGCTGTTGGCGGACGGCAGCTCGACCCCGACGATCGTGGTGACCGACAGCGTCTTCTCGATGGACGGGGATCTCGCCCCACTCGACGAGCTCGGCGCGCTGTGCCGCGAGTCGGGCTCCCTGCTCGTCGTCGATGAGGCCCACGCCGTGCTCGGGCCTCACCTGCCGGCCAACTTCTGTTCCGACGACGAGCTGCTGACGATCCGGGTCGGCACGCTCTCCAAGATGCTCGGTTCCCTGGGCGGGTTCGTCGCGGCCTCCGCCGACGCCATCGATCTGCTGGTGAACCGGGCCCGCTCCTACATCTTCTCCACGGCACTCACCCCGGCGGACGCCGCTGCAGCACTCGCATCACTCAGAATCCTTCGTTCCGACGAAGGCGACCAGCTGGTCGAGCGGTTGGCCCACGGGGTCGCGCGCGTGGCCGGTGCCGCGTTCGGCACCTCGGGGCACGCCAGCCCGATCATCCCGATCATCGTGGGGAGCGAACGGCGAGCCCTGGCCGTGTCCGCTGCTCTGTTGGCCGACGGCATCTGGGTACCGGCCATCCGGCCTCCCACCGTTGCGCCCGGCACCAGTCGCCTCCGGGTCACCTTGTCGGCCGCTCATACCGACGGGCAGATCTCCGAACTGCTCGAAGCGCTCGATTCGCTCGGCGTGCTGCCGGAGATGTCCGGACCCGTACGTTCCTGACGGCGAGGGCGCCCCGGAACCCGAGCACCCGGTCTCCCGATCTTCGGTAGCCTTCCTCGCGTTCGATCAGTCTCGGGGGAGTTGGTTCGATTGACAGGGCGAAACGGGTCACCGGTAGGAAACGGATCGGCTCCGGGGGGTACTGCGGGGCTCCGCTCCGGTCGGAACTACATCGTGGTCTCTGCGGACGCCCACGCCGCACCCGACGACCTCGATCAGTTCCTGTCCTACGTCGACCCGACCCACCGCGAAGAGGTCGCCGCGTTCGGCGACCTCTCGGCGGTGGCGATCCCGATGTTCGGCGGCGTCGACCCCGGTGAGATCGACGACTCGGACGCGGTCCGGGCGGTCGCTGCCCGCCGCCTCGCCGGCATGGGCGTGGACACCGAGGCCGCGGCCGACTGGCTGGCCAACTACGGCACCGACTGGGTGCACGCCTCCGACGCCGGTGGTCGCCGTCTCGCCACCCTCGAGGATCAGGGGATCCACGCCGAGGTGGCGTTCCCCGGCCCGGTCCTGGCGGGAGGGCTCTCGCCGGCGATGTACCTCGGTGGTCAGACCAGCAAGGGACTCGAGCTGGTGTGGCCGGCGCTCCACGCCTACAACCGTTGGCTGGTCGAATTCTGCGCTGCGGCGCCCGGTCGCCGGGCCGCCTGCCTTCCGATCGACCTCCACGACATGGACCGCGCGGTCGAGGAGATCGCCTGGGCGCGCTCGCAAGGCATCTTCGGTGGGATCATGCTTCCGGCCATGTCGGTCAAGTCGGGACTGCCCGGGTACGCCGACGACTACTACGAGCCACTGTGGAGTGCCTGCGAGGACAACGGGTTCGTCATCAATCTCCATACAGGCGCCTCGGGCACCGCGACCGATACCAAGTACCTCTACGACGAAAAGCACGGCGGGTTCCTCGGGCTCTACGAAGTGTTCGTGTTCACCAGGCGTCCGCTCTGGTTCATGATCTTCGGCGGGGTCTTCGATCGGCACCCGAACCTCAAAGTGGTGGTCACCGAAAACGGCGTGCAGTGGTTGCCGTCGTTGATCCGGGACATGGAGTCCTTCTTCGACACCCACGGCGGAGCACCGGTCCGCTCGTATCTCAAGCTTCGCCCGGCCGAGTACTTCGACCGGCACGTCTTCCTCGGCGGCTCGTTGATGAAACGCTACGAGGCGGAGATGCGCGACGAGATCGGTGTCGACCGACTGATGTGGGGTGCCGACTACCCGCACCTCGAAGGCGCGGCTCCGGTCCATCGGTTGATCCTGCGCCAGGTGTTCGGCGGCATGCCGGAGGAGGACATCCGCCGGATGGTCGGCCTCAACGCCGTCGACGTCTTCGGATTCGATGCCGACCTGCTGCAGGGAGTCGCCGACCGGGTCGGCCCGACGGTCGAGGACCTCGCGACCACCGTCTCGTTGGACGACATCCCCAAGTCCTTCAGCTGGAGTCTCGCCCGCCCGGTGCCGCTCGTCTCGGACCGGAACTGACGGCTACCCGCTGACGACCACCCCAGCCGAGATCCCCGGATCCGGTCGCGTTCCGGGCGACCCGCACCTCGTAGGTGCCCGGACGGACCACCATGGTGTGGGTGTCGGTTTCTCGTTCCGCCAGCACGTGCAACCCCACGGCGAGCTCGAGGGTCGCGAGATCGCCCGGTGCCACGTCGAACTTCTCGAAGCCGACCAGGCGGGCCGGACGGCCGGACCCTTCGCGGTGCGCATAGACCTGGAGGACGTCGGACCCCGCGCGCACACCGGTGTTCCGTACCGACCCGCTGACCCGGATCGTCCCACCGTCGAGCTCGACCGCCGCCTGCTCGAGGGCGAACGTCGTGTAGCCCAGACCGAACCCGAACGGGTAGGCAGGCGTCGTCCCTTGGCGGTCGAGGTGCCAGTACCCGTGCCATCGGTCGTAGGTGAACGCTTCGGCATCGGCATCGAACGGAGGCAGGTCGGACGCCTGCTGCGGCACCGAGAAGGGCAACCGACCCGAGGGGTCGACCGCTCCGGAGAGCACGTCGGCCACGCCGTGTCCGCCTTCCATCCCCGAGTACCACGACTGGACGATCGCGGGGACCGAGCTGTCCCATTCTGAGACGATGACCGCGCTTCCGGCGACGATCACGACCACGCAGCGCGGGTTGGCTGCTGCCACCGCCCGGATGAGCGCCACGTCGCGGTCGTGGAGGTGGAGCGACCTCCGGTCGCCACCCATCGAGAACCCCGCGGTCGGGACGCTGGCCTCCACGTGGTCGGGGGGTTGGATCAGACGTTCGTCGGCGATCGACCGGGTGAAGCCGCTCGACGAGCGTCGGATCGTCCTCGGAGGGGAAGAGGTGCCCGAGGGCGGCCATCGTCGACTCGCCCATGTACTCGCCCTCGTCCTCTTTGGTATAGCCGACCACCAGGACCGCAACGCTCGCGGATGCGGCAAGCGCTGCGGCGCGCTCGGGTTCGTCTCCGTTGTCGAGGTGGAAGACGGCTTCCGGCAGGGCGGCGCGCAATCCCTCTGCCATCGTGACGACCTCTGGAGCCCACACGTCGCTCGACCCGCCGTCCCCGAGGTTGACCGCATCGGCGAGCGCTCCGATCACCGCGACCTTCTCGCCCGGACCGACTTCCAGCGGGAGCACCGGGGATCCGTCCACCGGTTGGTTGCGGAGGAGGACGACCGACTTGGCCGCCGCCTCCCTGGCCAGCGCTCGGTGCGACGGGTTGGCGAGCACGTCTCGACCTGGGGTCGGCTTGCTCAGAACCTCGGCGAAGCGGAGCCGGGTGGCGATCACCCGCTCCACCGCGGTGTCGACCTCCGACCACGAGGCCGCACCCGCGTCGAGGTCGTCGACGAGGTGGCTGGCCCTCACCATCCGGTACGGCATCTCGACGTCGAGGCCACCGTGCAGCGAACGGCCCGCATCGCGGATCCCGAAGATCCAGTCGCTGATCACGAAGCCCGAGAATCCCCACTCGTCCCGGAGCACGTCGGTGAGCAGTGCGCGGTTCTGCCCGCACCACTCACCGTTCACGCTGTTGTACGCGCTCATCACCGACGCGACCCCTTCGTCGACGACACGGCGGAAGTGCGGGAGAAAGACCTCGTGCAATGCGATCTCGTCCACGGTGACGTCGACCGAGAAACGAGCGTTCTCCATCGAGTTGCAGGCGAGATGCTTCACACAGGCCATCGCGTGCTTTTGAATCCCCCTGGTGAGTGCGGCACCCATCTCACCGACGTGGTGGGGGTCCTCGCCGTAGGTCTCTTGTGCTCTTCCCCAGGCGGGGTGACGCAGCAGGTTCACGCACACCCCTCCGTAGAGGTCGGCGCCGACCGCGCGCAGCTCCGTGCCGATCGCCTCGCCGATCCGCTCCTCGAGATCGGTGTCCCAGCTGGCACCGCGGGCCATGCTGACCGGGAAGCAGGTCGCCCGGTCGACCACCACCCCGCGTGGGCCGTCGGAGAACGCGAAGCCCGGGAGCCCGAGGCGCTCGACCGCAGCCGCCCGGAACGGGCTCTTGTGGTAGCCGGACTCGGCCAGGTAGCTCAGTCCGGCCCAGAAGGGAGCGTCACCGTCGAGGCACCACAGCTTTTCCTCTGGGGTCATCTCCGCCACGATGGCCCGGGCCCTCCGGCTGGATTCGTCCCCCGCGGCCTCTGTCGTCAAGGAGCCTCCCTGGTCAAGAGGGAGGACTCTACTCGTCGAGGTAGCCCGCGTTCACTCCGCCGTGCTTGTCGGGGAGCGATTCGATGAGTCGGCTGACTGCGGAGTACTCCCCGGCGTCCCACGCTTCGGCGATCGTCTGGTCGTGCAGTTCGGCGTGGCGGGTGAAGTTCCACCATCTGGTGACATCGCTGTCGTTGTAGCCCTTGTTGGCGAGCACGATGTTCAGTCGTGTCGCCTCCCAGGTGGCCTCGTCGGGGCTCAGTTCACCGGGCCGCAGCGAGGCGAGGTCCCGATGCTCCGGATTGCGACCCATCTCGTGGGCGATCTCCCGATCGAGATCGCGGGAGACATGGCCCCTGATCGTCTTCAACGAACCTCCGGTCAAGGCGTGCCGGTCGGTCACCCGACGCTCGCGCTCCGCGTCGAGACTTCTCGACCACAACTGTTGGGCGGTCGCGTCGACGTCGCTGGCGGTGACGCGCAACCGCAGTCGACGCTCGATGCGCTCGGCGGCCTTCTGGGGTGCCTGGGCAACCGGCTCGACGGGCACTCGTCGGTCGCCCCGGCGGGACTCGCCCCCTTCGTCTGTGACCCGTCGCTCGAGCGGACCGCGGCGCCGTTCGGTCGTCTCCTCAGGTGCAGGTGGTTCGGCGACCGGTGGCCGGGTGGTCCTGACCGAGGGGGCGGCATAGCTCTCGGGGGCGAAGATGTCACCGGCGGTCCCTGCGATCGCAGCGCCCAGATAGGCGGCGGTCCACTCGCTCTCGCCGACGGCGATGCTCGCGGAGCCGGTGGCGGTGAGGCGGGCGAGCGGGACATCCAGGCATGCGGCGACCACGATCGCTTCGGTGAAGCCGAGCCGGCGGTTGGTGGTCTCCACCTGAGCCACCGTCTCCCGGGTCCAGGCGACGCCCCGCAGCAGCATCTCGTCCGCCAGACCCTGCTGGGTGAGGTTGGCCTTGGAACGGAGTGCGGCCACGTTGCGGCGGACGATGTCCTCGATCCCCTTGGTCGCCTCACCGTTCATAGGGCCACTCTACTCCCGCCTGTAAGAAAATTGAACATCCACTTTCGGGGCATCGAAGGACGGATCCGCCTGTGAGCAGGGATTTCTCCGAGGTCGACGCCGCGGATGCTGATGAGAGTTTGAACACTCCCTCCATGGAGGCCCGTTTGGGCAGGTCAAACCTGGTGCCGCTGCGCTCCCCATCATCCCCCCGCGGCGGCTCGAACGGGCGGACCCACGTGGTGATCACCGGGTGATCGGGACCTGCGAGATCTCCTGAGGAACCGAGTGGCCCAATTCCTGCTTCAGCTACGACCTGGTGCTACCGATCATCCCCTTGTAGCAGTCGGAGCAAAAGGGGCAGAAACAACTGTGACGATCGACCCATTTCAGGTACGGAGATTGAGCGAGTGGTCGGAGACCGAGTTCGATCTCGATGAGCTTGATGACCTGGTGTTGCCGGAGCGGCCTCAGTGGCATCGCTGTGGCGCCGTGCACTGCATCGAAGAAGGCCCGTGGATCGGCACACTGGTGTGCTGTATCAGGCGGAGCGGCCACGACGATGCGCACTCCATGTCGCTCGGCGACGCGGGTGCACCGGACTTCTGGAACGAATCCTGGCTGTAGCGGGTGACGCGTTCTACCGCCTCGTTATTCCTACGCGTTCACCATTACAGCTCATGCCTTTTCCTGCCGAAGAACCCCGTGGTTGCGTGTTTCGCAGTTCTGTAGTTCGCAGTCCGTTTTGAGGCATTCGATGGCAAAGAGGTGTTGCAGCGCTCTCGGTGACGCGAGGACGTTGCAGGACTCTCGATGAAGAAGGGGAAGACACGACATGGTGGAACGACGACCGGTCGAGGATGGATCGTTTCTGGCTGACGGCTTGTCGGGCAGCCTCCCTCCCGAGGTCTTCGAAGTCGGGCGGGTCTGTATTGCTCCAGATTGCAACGTGAAGCTCTCGAGGTACAACAGCACCGACTGGTGCGCGCTGCACGAGTGTCCGGGTTCGACCAACCGGCCCTACGACACCTCGACCAGGCAGCGCGGCCGCCGGCGCCGGTCGTCGAAGCGGCGGGTGACCAAGGCAACGAGGCAGACCGCCGCGTAATCGGTCGGCAGGTCCGGTCGTGCAGGCCGGGCACACTCGGACGGATCGGAACGAGCAGGTCTGCCGAGGTTGGTCTCAGCTCGCCCGCCCTCACTACACTTCGGGCCGACCTGAGGACGACGTGAACGACCAGAGCACACAGGGGCACTGAGGTGGTCTTCGATCCCAACTCGGCAGCCCGCCGTCTTCTCGGCGACCTCGACATGCGGGCGGAGGTGGTGTCCGAGTCGAGCGCCAGGGTTCGCATTCCGGTCACGCCGCTGATCACCGGGCCTGACCAGGGTGTCCGTGCCGGGGTGCTCGCCATTCTGGTGGACGTGGTGGCCGGTTCTGCTGTGCTCCGGTCACTGGTTCCCGACTGGATGGCGACGGCGGATCTCACCTTGCAGGTGGTGCGACCTGCAGTTGGTCCCTACGTGGAGGCGCGGGCGAACCTGCTGCGGCGAGGGCGGACCACCTTGGTCGTCGAGGTCCTCGTCTTCGATGTCGACGACGACTGGGTCGTTCCGGGCGGACCCATCGACTCGGGCGAACCCGGGCCGTTGGTCGCGTGGGCGACACTGACCTTCGCGGTGCTCCCGAGTAACGGTCGACCGGTGCCGGACGCGGTCTTCTCTGAACTGCCGCACGAGTGGGCACTGAGCGGGCCGGGGCTGGACGGGCCGATCGACCAAGTCCTCGGCATCTCGGTCGACGATGCGGCTGCCGGCCTCATCTCGTTGCCGGTCCACGAGTACCTCCACAACTCGTTCGGAGCGGTGCAGGGCGGCGTGATGGCCATGCTCGGAGAGGTGGCCGCTGCCGAGATGCTGCGGTCCGCCGACCCCGAAGGACGCGTCCCCGTCGTGACCGGTCTGCAGGTCACCTACCTCGCGCTCGGACGGGTCGGGCCGATCGTGACTCGTACGACGCTCCTCGACGATGGCACCGGCCCCTTCGGCGGGAACGCGGTGGTGGAGCTCATCGACGAGGGAGCCGGTGAACGCCTGACCACGGTGATCAACGTGCGCGCCGCACCCTCGCGGATCACGTCGGAGTTGTCCCGATGAGTGATCGACCCACGGAGGCCGAGCCGGACCGTCGCAGGGTGGTCGGCAACTACCTCCGGCTCCAACAGCTGGAGCAGCCGCCTCCGCCCGGTGCGGAGCAGTACTCCGAGATGCACGGGCGGATCCCGGTCGACGAGCACCAGCGGGGTCCGGGCGGTGGACTCCGGACCGGCGCGCTCCTGACCGCGATCGATTCGGTCGGCGGCCTGTTGGCCGGGCTCTCGGTGCACCCCCAGTGGATCGTGACCACCTCGATCATGTCGACGATCGCCGAACTGTCCCATCAGGGTCCACTCGGAATCCACGCGAAGATCCTCCGGCGTGGGCGCAACGCGGTGGTCGTCGCGCTCGAGGTCTTCGACGAAGGGGCCGACGACGCGCGGGTCGCTGCGGCGACGATGACCAGCGCGGTGCTCGACCCCGGCGCAGAGATGGATCTCCGATTCGACCGGCCGGTCAGGACCCCGATGACCCCGCCCGACCCCAACCCGCTGCCTCCGGAGGAGTTCTTCTGTATCGAGCCCGGGGAGGGGCCGGTCACCCGGCTGGACCTGCGTAGTCGACTGCGCAATCCGTGGGGAATCCTTCACGGCGGCGCGGTGGCCACGCTTGCCGACGTTGCTGCGTGCAGGGCGGTCAGGGCGCAGGGTGGTCCCGATCGGAGAACCCTGGCGGCATCGGACACCGTCCTGCACTATCTGCGCCCGGCGAAGGTCGGTCCGGTGGAGGCCAGGTGCAGGGTGTTGTCGGACAACGGCGAACGCGCGGTGGTCCGGGTTGCCATCCACGACGTCGGCGCGGACGACCGGATGACCACCATGGGCACGGTGGCTGTGGTCGCGGTGCACTGACCGGGTCGGTACCGGGCCGGCGCAGTGCAAGATGCAGCGCACGGTGCCGAGCGACAGTCCGCGACGAGGGACTGACCTGGTCCTAGGGTTGTTTCCCGAACGGCGCCCGTTGGGAGCGCCGGGGGGAGACGGAGGTTGTCATGGTGGGACCAGGGGGACCGAGCAGCGCCGCGGAGGAGCAGGATCTTCTCCGAATCATCGGAAAGTCGTGGGGGTGGGTGCTGTTCTTCGGCATCGTCACCCTGGCCCTTGGGGTGTTGGTCGTGATCCGGCCCAAGGACACCATCTATGCCGTCGCGATCCTGCTCGGGATCTGGCTGTTCGTCGCCGGCCTGTTCCGGATCGTCACGGCCATTGCGGACCACGAGGACAGCGGAGGAGTCCGATGGTTACAGGCGTTCTTCGGCCTCCTTGCAGTGATCATCGGGATCCTCTTCCTCCGCCACACCGACCAGACCGTGACGACACTCGCCTTTTTGATCGGACTGTTCTGGGTGGTCGGCGGGATCATCGAGTTCGTCAGTGCGTATTCGGACCGCGGGACCGGGGCGCGAGGTTGGAAGATCGCGAGTGGAGTGCTGGCGTTCGCCGCCGGAATCGTGACCCTGGTCTGGCCCCATCTGACCTTGGCCGCGTTCGCGGTGATCATGGGCATCTGGTTGATCATCTACAGCCTGTTGCTGATCGCGATCTCCTTCCAGCTGCGCGGGCTCGCCAAGGCAGCCGTCTGAATCGGCGCGGCGAGTCGTCGCCGCGGTCGACCTACTGACCCGGCCGGCGCTGCTGATCGGTTGCCGTGGCGGGACCCGGGTCGAGCAGCCGACGGTGCGAGTCGGCAATCAGCTCGATCGCCTTCCCGCAGTGCAGTGCGAATCCCGCGGCAAAGGCCAGGGCGACTGCGGCGATGATGAAGCCGGACGGGCTGCCGACGATCGCGAGGATGTCCGCGACGATCACGACCACAGTCGTCGAAACCCAGAATGCCCACAAGCGCGCGACCACCGAGCGGCCGGGGTCGCCCGGTGGAAGGCAGTCCCGGATCGCCTGATAGGGAAACCAGAAGCTGACAATCGGGATGAACCAACTTCCCACCCCGAGTCCGGGGGAGCGCTTGGCGGGAAGCGAGAGCAGCCGAGCGGTCTTCGCCGCCTGAAACTGCCAACGGAGGAAGAAGACGTAGAACGGGACCTCCGCCGCCAGAAGGGCGAGGTTGAGAAGTTGCTGGCGAACAGGGTTGACCGTCTTGATCTGCTGCACCCTCCCGGTCTGCATTTGGAGGCGGACCTGGTGGTAGATCTGGCGGACATTGGCGCTCAAGCCCCATGCCACGAGAATCGCCAAGCCGATCGCAAGGACATAGAGCGGGAGCACCCGCTTCGCCCAGACGGTGCGTTCCAGCTCGCCCGCGAACTCGTCGTGCGCCGAGGGGAGCATCCAGTTTGGGCGAAGCACTCCCTGAGGAGGATCCATGGAACCCCGGTGCGGGGCCATGCCCCCTTGGACAGGAGCCATGCTCCCCGCGACCCCCGCACCCGGAGGCCCGGCAGGATCGGACGCGTAGCCGGTCCATTGGTAGCCGTCCCACCAACGCCAGGCCTTCTCTCCGGTCGGATCGGGATACCAACCAGGAGGGGGCCCGCCAGGCCAGTTGGGATCCACGGGCCCGAACAGTAGCTTTCGCCAGGGCTCGGGGCGCGAGCACCAGACCCAGACCAGACCCAGGCCTACAGCGGCTCCCCTTCGCCGATCTCGCTGGTCGCCTCCCGGACCGCCTCGATCTCGGACTCCTTCGAAAGGGCCTGCCCGCCGCCGCGGTCCCGCCAGAGCTCCGGCACCCGCCACAGCAGGATCCCGACGCCCGCGATGCAGGCCAGCCCCCCTGACCACACGGCGAACTGGGGGCCACCGATCGCAGCGGCGACTCCGGTCTCCGCGTCACCGAGCCGCGGGCCTCCGGACACGACCGCGAAGAAGGTGCCCGACAGTCGTCCCTGGAGATGGTCGGGAACCGTGCGTTGTTGGACCGATTGGCGGAAGACCGCGGAGATGACGTCTGCGGCGCCGGCCAGCGCGAGCAGCGACAACCCGATCCAGAGCACCGGGATGATGCCGAACAGGGTGATGGTCAACCCCCAGATCGCAACGCAGGCGGCGATGGCCCGACCCTGATGCCGGACCCGGCTACACCATCCGGTGAAGAACGACCCGATGAAGGCACCGGCCCCCGGTGCCGCGTACAACAGCCCGACCGTTCCCGCGCCACCTCCGAACAGGCCGACCCCCAGCGCGGGGAAGACCGCGCGGGGCATGCCGAAGATCATCGCGTTGAGGTCGATCCAGTAGGTCGCCGACAGCAGTTTCTGCCCGCTCAGATGACGGAACCCTTCTGCCATGGAACGAACGCTCATCGGCGTCCCACCGCCGGCGGGCATGAGCGGGCCGAGCATGAATGCGGCAACCAGCGCAACGGCGAAGGTGGCCACATCGATGGCGTAGACGGCACTCAACCCGATGACCGCGATCAGCACGCCCGCAAGGGCGGGTCCCGCCACGAACGCCAGCTGGGCGATCATCGTCTGGAGTGCGATCGCAGAGGTCACGTCCTGTTCGTCCACCAGCATTGGGAGGGCGGCCCGTCGGGCCGGCCAGTCGACTCCCTGAAATCCGGCGCCCGCAGCGGTGCAGACGAACAGGGGCCAGACCGCCGGGTGGGGGAGCGAGGCGTTGACCACCAACCCTGCGACGGCCGTGGCCATCGCCACCTGGGTCAGCATCAGGACCTTGCGCCGGTCCATGGCGTCGGCCAGCGCGCCGCCCCACAAGGCGCCGGCAAGGAGTGGCAGCAGCTGGGCGAGGCTGATGAGACCGACGACGAGTGTGGAGTGGGTGAGCGAGTAGGCCTGGAAGGAGACGGCGACCAGGGTCAACTGCGAGCCGATGCCCGAAAGCACCTGGCCGGCCCACAGACGCCGGAAGTGGCGGTACTTCCGGAGCGGCGAGAGATCGACCAGAAGTCGGGCCACTGGTCAACGGTAGTGGGCGTCGGATGACACCCGGTCGCTGAGGCACCCCGGTATACTTCTCTTCGTGAAGGGAGCCGCGCACGCCTCGGTGGACCAGAAGGTCCAGAGGGAAGAGACCGAGGATTCGGTCCCGGCCGGCCCGGACATGGCGGTTTCGATCGCCGGTGTTTCGACTGCATGTAGTAAGGACGCACTCGTATCCAGTGCCAAGGCAGTTCGGGAGGCACTCTCGACGGACTAACAGACACAAGAACGTCTGGTTTCGTCGAAGAGTCGCTTCCTCTGGAAGCGACTCTTTTGTTTTCCAGCGATCTCTCCGTATGGCCCTCTGACGTCATCGTCTCGTCGGGGACCGCGCTTCACCCACTCCAACGACTCAGAAAGCAGCACCCAACCATGACTGATCAGCGATTCGTCACCCAGCCATCCATCACCGACACGCTCGACGGCATCGAGTTCGATCCGGCACGCCCCGCGACCGGTCGTCCGGCGCCGGAGTGCCCATCGGACCGGTTCTTCGACCCGGGCGACAGCCACGACAAGGGAGAGCCGGGCCTGTGCGTCGGCGAGGCGGCGTGACGCCGGCCCGACCAACGAGCACTGCTACTCCGTCGGACCTGTGTACTCCTGTTGCTTGAACTGGATCCGGTAGAGCTCTGCGTAGAGACCCCCGGCTCGCATGAGCTCGTCGTGGCGGCCTTGCTGGACGATCCGTCCGTGATCCAGCACCAAGATGAGGTCCGCCTCGCGCACTGTCGAGAGGCGGTGCGCGATCACCAATGAGGTCCGGCCCGTCAGCGCGGTCGCCAGTGCCTTTTGCACCGCGGCCTCCGACTCGGAGTCGAGGTGGGCGGTGGCCTCGTCGAGGACGACCACTTCCGGCGCCTTGAGCAGGATCCGGGCGATGGCCAGCCGCTGCTTCTCGCCACCGGAGAGCCGGTAGCCGCGGTCGCCGACCACGGTGTCGATCCCTTCGGGCAACAGCGACACCATGGTGGCGATCTGGGCGCCGGACAGAGCAGCCTCCAGTTCGCCCTCGGTGGCGTCCGGCTTGGCAAACAGCAGGTTCTCCCTGATCGTCTCGTGGAAGAGGTGGGCATCCTGGGTGACCACCCCGATGGTGTCGGTCAACGACTCGAACGTGACGTCCCGCACGTCGGTCCCGTTGATCGAGATGCTCCCTGCGTTCACGTCGTAGAGGCGGGGGAGTAGCTGGCTGATCGTGGTCTTGCCGGCGCCCGAGGGACCGACCAGTGCAACCAGCTGCCCCGGCTCGGCGGTGAAGCTCACGTCGAAGAGGACCTGGGAGCTGACTGTCTGATCGAGGACGGCCACCGATTCGAGGGAGGCCAGCGACACCTCTTCGGCGGTGGGGTATTTGAAGTCGACGTGGTCGAACACGATGCGGGCGGGGCCCGGTGTGATCGGCTTGGCGCCGGGCTTCTCCTGGATCATCGGGGGGAGATCGAGCACCTCGAAGACCCGGTCGAACGAGACCAGCGCGGTCATCACGTCGATCTGGACGTTCGAGAGCGCGGTCAGTGGCGCGTAGAGACGGACGAGGTAGGACGCGAGCGCGACCACGGTGCCGACCGAGAGGGCACCGTCGATCGCCTGGACGCCTCCCCAGCCGTAGACGAGCGCGGTCGCCAAGGCGGCGGTCAGAGACAGCGCGGCGATGAAGAACCGGGCATACATCGCCTGGGTCACCCCGATGTCGCGGACCCGGCCGGCCTTCTTCTCGAAAGCCCCCCGCTCCTCGGCAGGTCGCCCGAAGAGTTTGACCAAGCAGGGCTCCCGCCACGTTGAACCGTTCGTTCATCGTGTTGTTCATCTGCGCGTTGAGCGCGTACGACTCGCGGGTGATCACCGAAAGGCGACGACCGACCCGCTTCGCGGGGAAGACGAACACGGGAAGGATGATCAAGCTGGCGATGGTGATCTGCCACGAGAGGAAGAACATGACCACGAGCACCAGCGCGACGCTGATCAGATTCGAGACCACCGACGACAAGGTGTCGGAAAAGGCTTGCTGTGCGCCGATGACGTCGTTGTTGAGACGGCTGATCAACGCACCGGTCTGGGTGCGGGTGAAGAAGGCGAGGGGCATCCGCTGGATGTGCGCGAACACCTGGGACCGCATGTCGAAGATGAGACCCTCGCCGACTTTTGCGGAGACCCACCGGATCCCGATACTCAAGAGGGTGTCGATGACCGCCACCGCGGCCGCCACCAGGGACAAGCCGATGACCAGCTGCTTGTCGTGCTTCCCGATGCCTTCGTTGATGATCGATCGGAAGAGGAGCGGATTGATGACCCCGACCACCGCCTCGATGACCACGAGGACCAGAAACCAGATGAGGATCGTTCGGTAGGGCCGCGCGAAGGCGAACATGCGGCGGGTGGTGCCCTTGGTCACATGCTGCTGGGTGACCGAGTCGTCGCGCCGAATGGAACGCATCATCCCGCCGAACTGGCCGCCCCCGCCGTGGCCGCCACCCATGCCTCCCATACCCATTCCCACGCTCATCGACCCCCTGAGGGTCGCCCGAGCGTCGCGCCGAAGGCGCGCCCACGCCTCGCGCCGAAGGCGCGCCCCGCGACGCGCCGAAGGCGCGCTCCAGAGCAGTGCGGATCGTCGAACTCACCTGGACGATGGCAGCCCGAGCTTGCGGTGATCCCACGACACGGTGCGCTCCACGTTCACCTTGGCCACGATGCGCTTGTGGAGCATGGTCTCGACGAACGGGCGAAGGTCCTCGGTGTACTCCCCGTAGTAGCGCTGGAAGAGATTGACACCCAGCTCGAACATCTTTTCGGGGTCCTCGACGATCTCCGCCCGGCCGACCAGCTCGACACCGCGCAGCTCCTCGTAGTAGTCGCCGTCCTCGAACAGGCAGGTGATCCTCGAGTCGCGGCCGAGATTGATCGCCTTCTGCGCCTTTGCCTTGGTCTCGATGGCGATCGTTCCGTCGACGAATCCGTACCACATGGCCACCGCGTGGATGGAGCCGTCGTGGTTGATCGTGCACATGGTCATCGGCCGCCGCTCGTGGATGAACGCGTCGACTTCCTCGGGGGTCATCTTGACCACGTCGCGCTGTTTGACCCCGTGCCCCATCTGGGTGTTGCCCGGCCTCGGTCCGGCTTTGCTGCTCCGTGTTCTCTTGCTCGCTCATCGGTCCCTCCCTGTGCGACCTGTGCCACCGATCGGGGCGTTGCTCGAGGGCAGCGTACCGGGGTAGCGACGGGGGCACGCCAGAATGAGCTGGTGGCCACTGCACGCCAAAATGAGTTGGTGGCCACTGCACGCCAGAATGAGAGGGTGGCGGCAACTGCACGTAACAATGAATCCGTGAGCGAACCACTCAACGTCTGTTTCGTCTGCACCGGCAACATCTGCCGATCCCCGATGGCAGAGGTGGTCCTGGTCGATCTGGCCGGTGACGCCGAGCTGAAGGACGGGTCGGTCCTCGCCGACCATCTGGTCGTCTCGAGTGCCGGCACCGGCAACTGGCATGCAGGCGAGCCGATGGACCCGCGCGCTCGGAAAGCGCTCGAGGGCCGGGGATATGACGGCGCCAGCCACCGCGCCCAGGCGTTCGCCTCGCGGTTCTTCCCGGTCACCGATCTGGTGGTGTGCCTCGACCGCGGCCACCGCCAGACCCTGCTGGGTCTGGCCCGTGGCCACGCGGGCGACGATCGCTACGTGGAGCGCCTGGTCATGCTCCGGTCGTTCGATCGCACCGCCGGGGGAGCGGTCGACGTGCCCGACCCCTACTACGGCGACGACACCGACTTCGAGCTCTGTCTCGATCAGGTGGAGGCGGGATGCAGGGGGCTGGTCACCCACCTGGCCGACCGGGTGGAGTCGATCCGGTCGACCGGTTGATCACAGGCGGGCGGGCCACTGAGCCGAAGCCGGGTCGATCAGCTGAATCCGACGAACGACTCCTGCTCGTAGGCGCGCATCCGTTCGTAGATGTCGCGTAGCTCGCCGCGCCGGGAGCGCTCGTTGGCGAGGTTCACCAGCTCGTGCGGATCGGCGTCGTGGTCGTACCACTCGTGGTCGTTGTCGTCGAACGCGCAGTCGGCGTCGAAGAGCTTGTCCCCGGCCGGCTTCCCCCACAGCCCGGTCGACGGCTTGCCCCCGCCGACCCCGTAGTAGCGGGCGTACTTGGTCCGTCCGTCGTAGAAGCCGCGCAACGCGTAGCGGACCTTGTTGAGTTGTTCGGTCTGCGCGGAGTCCTGGGCGAAGAGAATGTGGTCGCGCACGCTCGCGCCAGGATTGGCGAGCACCGGCGAGAGATCGGTCCCCTGCACCGTGGCCCCGGCCTTGGCAGGATCGACACCGGCCAGTGCGCAGATGGTGGCTGCGAGGTCGACGTGGCTCCCGAGGGCCGAGGTCACCGAACCGGCGGTGGTCACTCCCGGGACCTTCAGGTACAGCGGCACCCGCATGATCTCGTCGTAGACGAACGGCCCCTTCGAGCGGAGGCCGTGGGAGCCGCACATGTCGCCGTGGTCGGAGGTGAAGATGACGATGGTGTCGTCGGCCGCCCCCGATGCATCCAACGCGGCAAGGACGGTCCCGAGACTGCGATCGGCCAGCTGGTGCAGATGCACGTAGTAGTCGAGATGGCGCAACCACGCCTTCTCGTCACCCGGATCGATGTACCCCCACAGACCGTGCTGCTGGTCCCATCGCCACTGCCGGTGTGCCTCTGGTTTGGTGTGCAGGTCGTCGTCGAAGTTGTCCGGCAGACGGTCGACCATCTCGGGGTAGGGGTCGGAGTAGACGGGGAGGGGGTCGTCGTCCTTCCAGGCGGCGGACTCGAGCACCGACCGGATGGCCGCGACGTCGTCGGGATGCCCTTCGCGGTAGCCGGGCTGGTCGACCGGAAACCACATCACGTCGTGTGGGTTGACCAGCGCGACGGTCAGGAACCAGGGACCGGTCCTGCCGGAGCCGGCTCCGCCGGAACCCGGGGCGCCGCCCTGAGAAGCATTTTTCTCGATCCAGTGGGCGGCGTTGGTGGCGATGATCGGGTCGAAGTGCACGCCGGTGCCGGCCCAACCCATGAAGTGGCGATCGTTGCCGTCCCAGTCCGCGAAGCCGTAGGCCTCCATGTCCGGGGTCGGGGAGTGGGAGAGGTGCCACTTGCCGATGTACGACGAGCGGTAGCCGGCGCCGTCGAGCAGGGACCCGAGGGTCGGGGTCGAGGTCGGCAGCTCGACGTGCTCGGGCATGATCACGTTGTCTCTGACCCCGTGGCCCTCGAGGTAGCGGCCGGTGAACAGGCTGGCCCGGCTCGGCGAGCACGGGGAGGAGTGGGTGAAGTAGTTGGTGAACTCGAGCCCTTCGGACCGGAGTCGGTCCCGCCACGGTAGGGACACGCCGTCGGGGAGCCACGCCCGTTGCCGCTCCTGGTCGGAGACCACCAGGAGAATGTTCGGCCGGTTGTCCGGAGCGTCGCTCATGGGCCCAACGGTAGCGCCGGGGCGGCGTGGGAGCTGCCCCGGGGCTGGCGGTCCGGCGCCGATCGGGACCGCCGACGAGCAGGGTGTTGGCAGACAAAACTGAAATGTGTTCTACTTCTGGAAATTCCGGAAGCACAGGTTGTCAGGGGGAGGATCGGGATGCCCGAGAGCGATGCACTGCACGCTGAACACCACATCGAGTACCCGTACTCGCGTTCGGTGGGGCCGGTCATCGGAGCCTTCCTGACCGGGCTTCGCGACGGGAAGCTGTTCGGGGTGCGCGGGGCGCACGGCTCGGTCATCGTCCCGCCGACCGAGTACGACCCGAACACCGGCGAGGACACCGGCGAGATGGTGGAGGTCGGGCCCGGCGGTACCGTCGAGTCGTGGGCCTGGGTCGCCAAGCCGTTGCCCAAGCATCCGCTGCAGAAGCCGTTCGCCTGGGCGCTCATCCGACTCGACGGTGCGGACACCGCCATGCTCCACGTGGTGGACAGCGGAGGCCCGGACGCCCTGGCGAAGGGCGATCGGGTGACCGTGCGGTTCCGTCCCGACGGCGAGCGGATCGGAGCGATGGCCGACATCGATGCCTTCGTCCCCGAAGCGGCGGGAGGTGCGCGATGACTCCCGGAAGCGAGAGTGCTGAGTCGGGGAATGTGGCAGCGGGGGCGGAGTTGGGGCCGGTGACCGTCCTCGCCACCCCGATCCGTCTCGACTACGACTTCACCCCCGGGGTCGCCCAGTCGCGTTTCCTGCGGGGCCTCTCCCGGGGCAAGTTCATGGGGCAGCGGTGCCCGGTGTGCCACAAGGTCTACGTTCCGTCTCGAGGTTCGTGTCCGACCGACGGCGTGCCGACCACCGAGGACGTCGAGCTCTCCAACGTCGGGACGGTCACCACCTACTGCGTGGTCAACGTCCCCTTCGCCGGGCAGTCGATCGAGATTCCTTATATCTGCGGCCAGATCCTGCTCGACGGCGCCAACCTCTCCTTCATGGGTCTGCTGCAAGAGGTGAAGACCGAAGACGTCCGGATGGGGATGCGGGTAGAGGCGGTGTGGGTCGAGCCCGACCAGCTCGGCCCGTCGCTGGCGTCGGTCAAGTACTTCCGTCCGGTCGACCAGCCCGACGCGGACTACGAGACCTACAAGGAGTACCTGTGAGCCCGACCAAGCGCCGGCCGGTCGCGGTGGCCTCGTTCGCGCAGACCCGCATCGTGCGTCGCGACGACGAGCACAACGAGGTCGAGATGCTCATGCCGGTGATCGCCGAGGTGTTCGGCAACATCGGGATCACCAAGGACGACGTCGACTTCATCTGCTCGGGATCGACCGACTATCTGATCGGCGGACCGTTCAGCTTCGTGACTGCGCTCGACGCGGTCGGGGTGTGGCCGCCCCGGGCCGAGAGCCACGTGGAGATGGACGGGGCCTGGGCGCTGTACGAAGCCTGGGTGTTGTTGCAAGAAGGATTGATCGACGCCGCCCTGGTCTACGCCTTCGGCCGTTCGTCGCTCGGCAACCTGCAAGAGATCCTCGCCACGCAGCTCGATCCCTACTACCTGGCCCCGATGTGGCCCGACCCGGTCAGCCTGGCCGCACTGCAGGCCCAGGCGTTGATCGACGCGGGCAAGGGAAGTGAGGCCGAGTTCGCTTCCATCGCCGCCAGGAGTCGCAAGTCCGCATTGTCGAATCCCAAGGCCCAGGTGGCTCGGGACGAGACGGCCGAGACCTTGTTGGCCGACGACTACGTGGTCACCCCCCTCCGGCGTCACGCCCTCCCGCCGATCAGCGACGGCGCTGCGGCCATCGTCTTGGCAGCTGGCGACAAGGCAGCCCAGTGGGCAGGGAAGAACCCGGCCTGGATCACCGGCATCGACCACCGGATGGAGACCCACTCCCTCGGCGCGCGTGACCTCACGACCTCGCGGTCGACTGCCATCGCGGCGGCTGCGGCCGGTCTCGCCGGTGGGAAGGTCGACGTGGCCGAGATCCACGCCCCCTACGCCCACCAGGAGATCATCGTGAAGGATGCGCTCGGACTGGACGACGATGTGGTCGTCAACCCGTCGGGTGGGGCGCTTGCCGCCAATCCGATCATGTCGGCCGGCCTCATCCGCATCGGCGAGGCGGCGGCCCGCATCTCGTCGGGCGAGGCCCGCCGGGCGGCGGCCCATGCGACCTCGGGTCCGTGCCTGCAACAGAACCTGGTCTGCGTGTTGGAGGGCGAGTGATGGCTGAGCGTTGCGCAGTGATCGGGGTGGGCCAGACCCACCACAAGGCCAAGCGGGAGGACGTCTCGATCGCCGGCCTGGTCCGTGAGGCCGCCAAGATGGCGCTCGAGGACGCCGACCTCTCGTGGGGCGACATCGACGCGGTGGTGATCGGGAAGGCCCCCGACATGTTCGAGGGCAACATGATGCCCGAGATCTATCTCGCACCTGCTCTCGGAGCGGTGGGCAAGCCGATCTTCCGGGTGCACACCGCCGGTTCGGTCGGCGGCTCGACTTCGATCGTGGCCTCCCACCTCATCTCGGCGGGGATCCACAAGCGGGTCCTGACCGTGGCCTACGAGAAGCAGTCCGACTCCGACGCCATGTGGGCGCTGTCGGTGCCCCAACCCTTTGCCGCTCCTTTGTTGGCGGGCGCGGGCGGGTACTTCGCCCCGCATATCCGCGCCTACATGCGCCGTTCGGGTGCGCCCGAGCACATCGGACGGATCGTGGCGGTGAAGGACCGGCAGAACGCGATGCGCAATCCGTATGCCCACCTGCACCTGGCGGACATCGACATGAAGATGGTCGAGGAGTCGATGATGCTCTGGGACCCGCTGCGTTATCTGGAGGCCTGCCCGTCCTCGGACGGCGCGGCGGCGATGGTGCTGGCGGCGGAGGACTCGGTGTCCGGCAAGTTCCCGCCCGCGTGGATCCACGGCACCGCCATGCGCTCCGAGCCGACCATGTTCGCCGGTCGGGACCAGGTGAACCCGCAGGCCGGCCGCGACTGCTCGGCCGACGTGTACGCCCAGGCGGGTGTGACCAATCCCCGCGAGCAGTTCGACGTGGCCGAGGTCTACGTGCCGTTCAGCTGGTACGAGCCGATGTGGCTCGAGAACCTCGGGTTCTGCGACCTCGGCGACGGCTGGAAGCTCACCGAGTCAGGCGCGACCGCCTTCGACGGGGATATCCCCTGGAACACCTCGGGAGGCGTGCTCTCGTCCAACCCGATCGGTGCGTCGGGGATGCTCAGGTTCTTGGAGGTTGCCATGCAGGTGCGCGGCCAGGCCGGGGAGCACCAGATCGACGGCGCAAAGCTGGCGTTGGGTCAGGCCTACGGCGGCGGATCCCAGTTCTTCGCGATGTGGGTGGTCGGGAGCGAGAAGCCCTAACCTGCGCGCATGACCGTGTTGCACGACGCCTGGCGGGTGCTCGTGCCCCCACCCGGCGACAAGCACGGTCCCCTCGCCCCGATGTTGGTGGTGCTCACCGTCGTCACCGGATTGGTCGACGCCTTCAGCTACCTGGTGCTCGGCCACGTGTTCGTCGCCAACATGACCGGCAACGTGGTCTTTCTGGCCTTCGCACTGGCGGGCGCGAAGGGGTTCTCGATCGCCGGTTCTCTCGGTGCGTTGTGCGCGTTCTTCGTGGGTGCTGCGTTGAGCGGCCGTGCTTTCTCCCACTTGGGCCCCCGCCGAGGTTGGGTGCTGGCGGTCTGTGCCGCCTGCGAAGCGGCGTTGGTCGCGGTGTCCGGGTTGGTCGCCTGGTCGTCCGGTGACCTCGGGGTCGGGAGCGGCCGGTACGTCCTGATCGGGATGCTCGGCCTCTCGATGGGTTTGCAGAACGGGACCGCTCGCAAGCTGGCGGTGCCCGACCTGACCACCACCGTGCTCACCCAGACCATCGTCGGGGCAGCGTTCGACGGCCGGCTGGCCGGAGGGACCGACTCGCGGATCGGCCGGCGGGGCCTGTCCGCGGTGGCCATGTTCTGCGGGGCCCTGATCGGCGCGCTCTTGGTGGTCCACCGGTTCAAGCCGCTGGTGTTGCTGATCGCGGTGTTGCTGCTGGCGCCGGTGGCTCTGGCTGCCGGGCTGCTGTCCCGAACGAAGCCGGCCTGGGACGCCGAGGGATGAGTCATCCCTCGGCTTGGCGGTCGCCGCCCTGGTCCCTGTGGGCACTCGCCGGCCCGGTACACTCTGGCTGGCCCGCCGAGCACCTGAGAACATCCGGAGGCATCCCGTGAAGATTGTGGTCGACTACGACGAGTGCGCCAGTAACGCCGTCTGCATGGGGATCGCCCCCGAGGTCTTCGAAGTGCGGGACGACGGGTTCCTCTACGTGCTCAACGAGCATCCGGGTGAAGAGCTGCGCGAGAAGGTGCGCCAGGCCGCCAACGGCTGCCCGACCGGCGCGATCACCATCGTCGAGGACGAGTAATCGGCGGGGTGCCAGGAGACGCCCCCCGGGTCCGATTCGCCCCCTCGCCGACCGGGTACTTCCACGTCGGCAGCGCCCGCACCGCCTGGTTCAACTGGCTGGTCGCCCATCAGTCCGACGGCACGTTCGTGCTCCGGATCGAGGACACCGACACCGAGCGGGGTCGTGAGGAGTGGGTCGGCGGAATCATCTCGGCCATGCACTGGTTGGGGATGGACCCTGACGAAGGACCGTTTCGCCAGTCGGCCCGGACCGGTCGCTACGCCCAGGCCATCGAGGCCCTCTGGGAGGCGGCGCGCGTCTATGCCTGCGACTGCACGCGGGAGGAGATCGACGCGCGGAACAAGGCGAACGGCATCCTGACCCCCGGCTACGACGGGTTCTGCCGCGACCGCGGCCTGGCTCGTGTGGGCGACGACGGCGTGGGTCGGGCCCTCCGGTTCCGGACGCCTGATGACGGGACCACCATGGTCGACGACGTCATCCGCGGGGAGGTGGTATTCCCCAACGACGCCATGGACGATTTCGTGTTGGTGAAGGCCAACGGCGCGCCCTTGTTCGTGCTGGCCAACGTGGTCGACGACATCGACATGTCGATCACCCACGTGATCCGCGGTGAGGACCTGCTGCCCACCACGCCCAAAGGGGTGCTGGTCTGGGAGGCGTTGGGATCGATCGGATGGGTGACCGACGGCTCGACAGGCGGGGGGTCGGGGCCGGTGCCACCGCTGCCGGTCTTTGCCCACCTGCCGATGCTGGTGAACGAGCAGCGCAAGAAGCTGTCCAAGCGTCGTGACCCGGTGTCGGTCGAGTCGTACCGCGACCAGGGGTACCTGCCGGAGGCGTTCGTGAACTACCTCAGTCTCCTCGGCTGGAGCCCGCCCGGGGACGAGGAGGTGATCGACGTCGAGCAGACCCTCGAGCTGTTCCGGCTGGTGGACGTGAACCACTCGCCCGCCTTCTTCGACGTGGTCAAGCTCACCCACTTGAACGGCGAGTACATCCGGGCGATGCCGGTCGATCTGTTCGTCGAGCGCTGTCAGCCGTGGTTGACCGGGGAGTACGCACCGTGGCCCGCGTCGAGCTTCGACGAGGCGGTTTTCGCGGCGATGGCTCCCCTGGTGCAGGAGCGGGTGGCGGTCCTCGGCAAAGTGCCGGCGATGGTCGACTTCTTGTTCGTCGATCCGGTCATGGACGACGAGTCGTGGGCGAAGAGCGTTGCGAACGACGAGCTGGCGGTGTCGATCCTGTCGGCGGCCATCGACGCGTACGAGGAACTCGTTGAGAGCTGGACTCGAGATGCGCTGCATGAGGCGACGCTCACTGTTGCCGAGGGTGCCGGGCGTAAGCTGGGCAAGGCGCAGGCTCCGATCCGGGTGGCGGTCACCGGGCGTCGGGTCGGACCGCCCCTGTTCGAAGCACTCGAAGTCCTCGGGGCCGAGCGGACTTTGGCTCGTCTGCGGGCTGCCCGCGAGCTCGCGCTGGCGGAGTCGGGCAGCTCCTCTGATCCTTCCATTCCTCCCGGGTGAGCCCACCCGGTCACACCGGCGGGGGATGATCGGGCGTGGGCATCATCGCAACGATCACCGGCTTGCGACTGCTTCGCTTCGTGCTGCGGGTGGTCGCCTTCGTGGTCACCGTGCTGTTGGTGTACCTGGGGGTGACCGCGGTCCAGGTCTGGCTGACCTCACGGCGGTACGAACCGAAGGCCTCGTCCGCCATCGTGGTGATGGGCGCCGCCGAGTACGACGGCGTACCGTCGCCCGACCTGGCCGCCCGACTCAACGAAGCGGAGATCCTCTGGCACGCGCATCTCGCTCCGACCATCATGGTCACCGGCTGGAAAGAACCCGGTGACCTCTATACCGAGGCGGAGGCGTCGAAGCGCTACCTGGTTGCTGCAGGTATTCCGAGCGCGGACATTCTCGAAGCCGGGGGGACCGACACCTGGCAGAGCCTGTCGGACGCCGCGCCCGAACTGCTCGATCGCGGCGACAAGACGGTGCTGATGGTGAGCGACCCGTTCCACGAGGATCGTTGTCTCGCGATCGCCACCTCTCTTGGTCTCACCGCCTATCCGACACCGACCCAGACCTCGCCGATCACCGGCTTCTCGACGGTTCCCTACTTCGCCAAAGAGACGGTGGGGGTCGCGCTCGGGCGGATCATCGGGTTCAGTCATCTGAGCCAGCTGCACGCATCGCTCGGCTGAGCGGTGGGCTGTTAGCTGAGGAGCAGGTCAGGCAGTTCGACGACTGAGTCGATGATGTGGGTGTGAGGAGCCGCCTCGAGCTCGGCCCGCGAGTGGGCTCCGGTGAGTACACCGACCACAAACGAAGCTCCGGCCCGGGTCCCGGCCAGCAGATCGCTCGCGGTGTCCCCGACCACTGCGACCTCGGCCACGTCGTCGATCCGTAGCTCGAGCACCGCTTTGAGGATCATGTCGGGCCACGGCCGGCCTCTTCCCGCATCTTGAGGGGAGAGCACCAGGTCGACGAGTCCGCCCCAGTCCAATGCCGCGACGATCTTGTCGCGTGTGGAAGCCGAGAACCCGGTGGTCAGGCAGATCCGCATCCCTGCGTTACGGAGCTTCGTTAGACACTCCTCGGCGCCGGGGATCGCCCACACCTCGCCGCGGTCGACCGCGTGGTCGAAGGCCCGTTCGAATGCTTCGTTCGCTCGTTCCGCGAGGTGCCTGTCCCCTCCGAGCAACTCGGTGAAGACGACGATCTTGGACTGGCCCATGGTCCGTCGGATGTACTCCTGCGGATCGTGGTGGAGCTTTGCCGGGGTGAGATCGACCGCGTCGAGCGCGGACTGGAAGGCCTCTTCGACAGCACCTCCGTCGGCCACGGTGGTCCCGGCCATGTCCAGGGCGACCAGCCTGATCGCAGGAGTCACCGGTTCCCCCCTGTTTCCCCGGTGACCTCGGCCCAGGTCTGCTCGGCGATGGCTGGGGAGAGGGTCATCCCTCGTCCTGCCGGCGCGGTGACCACCCAGACTCCCGGCTCGATGCAGCGCCGAAAGCAGATCCGGCCGTCGGTTGCCAGGCTGTACACACCGGCCCACCGGCGCACGACCGGAGGGATTTGCCAGCCGAGGATCGCCTCGGCTCGTGCGCGCAGGTGGTCGTAGACGCGGTCGTCCACCGCGAAGTCGAACGGCTCGTCGTATTGGTGGGTGTCACCGATGGTGAGCTCGCCGTTGGATCGCTGCACCAACAGGAGCTGCATCGCCCACTCGGCAGTCTCGGGTCGTTGCGGGGGCAACGAGTCGCGACCCGGCAGATCGAAGCCGGGGTAGTAGCGCATCGAGTCGCCATCGGCGATGGCGGTGGTCAGCTGCTCCGTGGCCGGCGCTGTCTGCATCATCTGCAATCGGCATCGTCGGAGTGGGGCGTTCGCCAGCTCTTCGGCGATTCGGCCCCCGAGTCCTGAGAGGCGGTCGCCGATGCACAGCAGGACGAGCGATGCGTTGTAGGTGGTGCCGGTATGGTCGACCACTGCGGGTCCGGCGTCGCCGGGTCCGTCGGCCCCGGTGCGCACCTCCACCACCTGGCGACCGGGGATCCACTGATACCGCCCGGTCGTCTGCATCGTCTTCCTGACGGCTCCGAGCACGAATCCCGGTTCGACGATGGAGTCTTTTCGGCACCAGAGGCCCCCGGCGATTTCCCCCCGGATCGCGGGATTGACCTCGCGGACGTGAGCTGAATCGAGCAGCTCGAAACCCCGGAGTCCGGCGTCCGATCGGGCCGCAGCCTCGGACATCAGTGAGTGCTCCGATTCGTTGGCGGCGACCGTCACCGATCCGGCCGGGCGGAATTGGACGTCGGGCATGTGTTCCGAGATCTCCTCCCACAGCTGGCGAGCGCGCAGTCCGAACTCCAGTTCGTCTCCGGCGGCTCGCCCGCTCATCCACACCAGCCCGAAGTTGCGGACCGAGGCCCGTCTGGGTGCGGCGTCGGCTTCGAGCTGGACGACTTCCCAGCCGAGGCGCAGGGCCTGAAGGGAGTGCATGGTGCCGAGGACTCCACCGCCGACGATCACTACGCGCTCCGGGGACATTGGGGCTTGATCGTACAGAGCGTCACTGAGCCTCGCTGACGGATCTGTGCTCAGATAACTGCTTGAGAATCACACGTTGACGATGAATGCATCCATATCTCCTCGACGACCTACTCGAGTGATGGCGGCGCCATCACCGCCTGGGTCGGTTTCGGTCTCTACCTCTGCATGGTCGGAAGCATCGCCGGTGTTGCAGCTCGGATCATCGAGATACGCAGGTCCATCCAGGTCACCGCGTAGCCAGGGTCGTCTTACGCTGCGCTGAACTGCGCGCGTAGGACGGTGGTTGCGACGTGCGTGCGATCTACATCACCGTCCTTCGCGGTAGCCCCCGACCCTCGTTGACGAGCCTTGGGGGCACAGGGCAGGGCCACGACATGAGGTCGGCGGGCTCGTGACGCTTAGGATGCGGTAGTGGGCATGACGACCGGGGAACACCTACTGACGCTCGCCAGCGGACGACACATCAGGTACCACGTGTTCGGCGATCCGGCGGGAATGCCGGTGCTCAACTGCCACGGTGGTCTCACGAGCGGGCGTGATATCGAACCCGCAACTCGTAACGCTACCGAGCTCGGGCTTTGCATCGTGTCGCTCGACCGACCGGGTGTAGGTGGTACTGATCGCCTTCCA
The DNA here is from genome assembly GCA_963839925.1 of uncultured Acidimicrobiaceae bacterium. GTDB lineage: Bacteria > Actinomycetota > Acidimicrobiia > Acidimicrobiales > RAAP-2 > Bog-756. The sequence goes on from CAWIWV010000001.1 coordinate 521,855, forward strand.
GGTCACCGGATGGTGCCGTGGGTAGAAAACGATGTGGTGCCCCTTCTTGAGCACCTCGACATTGCTGAGTTCGGGGTGCTGGGGTGGTCGGCTGGTGGGCAGTACGCCTTGGCGGTTGGACACGAGTTGAAGGAACGAGTGAATCGTTGTGCAGTGGTTGCCGGCTGCCCCGCTCGACGATACCCTCCATATCCAGCAAACTCAACCGGATGGACCGCACGCTCACCTTGCTTTCGAGACGTGCACCGTTCCTCGCCCGTACCTCCTTCCGGGTCACTCGGCTGATGTCGATGGTTACTCCACACCTGTTGGTCCGCATGTCCACCAGAGGGATACCGAAGGTGGAATCGGCCGCTGGTGCGGGAGCAGGGCCCATGGCTGGCCAGCATCCTCGGGGAAGGAGCCCGCCAACCACGAGGAGGAGTTGACGAGTACCTCACCATGTGTGCTCCATGGGGCTTTGATCCAGAAGAGATAGCTGTGCCAGTCCGGATTTTCCAAGGCGATGCCGACACCCTGGTGCCGGCGGAATGGGGCCAGGTCCTCGCCGATCGAAATTCCAGGGGCGGAGCTCACGGTCTACCCAGGTGGGGGCCACTTCATCTGCCTGACTCAAAGCCGAGAGATCCTGACATACCTTGCACAATCGACCAGGTAAGTGGGTGACCGACCAGGTCGGCGTGGAAGGCTCGCGGGACGACGGGGAGGCTCCGGCCCCGGCCTCGCTCCGTGCCCACGTGGGCTAAATTGGCCGGCTCGCCCATTCGGGGGTGGCGCAACTGGCAGCGCGCATGATTCTGGTTCATGAGGTTGGAGGTTCGAGCCCTCCCCCCCGAGCGCTCGTGCCTCCCTCGATCGGGAGCCACGTTCATCAGGGTCCCATCGTCTAGAGGCCTAGGACACCACCCTCTCAAGGTGGAGACACGGGTTCGAACCCCGTTGGGACTGCTCAGCATCCTCGCTGGTGATGGGGCTGTTCGGAATCGTGCGGGGCGGTTTCTTAGCGGACAGCCATCGCGCCCAGCATTCGCCGGTTCGGCTTGCCTGTTGAGCGCTTCCGTCCGACCTCTTTGAGAGCCGGGCCAGATGCGTTTATAGCCGAATGGATATAAATGGCTAACGAAGCTAGAAAACTGGCAATGGTCGGTTCGTTCGCCCCAGCCCCGTTTGGACTTGCGGCAGAATCACTCAATGACCCGGCGCTTCGTCCTTTGGGACATTGACGGTACCCTGATTTCGACCGGTTCGACCGGACGTCAAGCGCTTGAATCGGGAGCTGCCGAGGTGGCTGGGCTCGACCACGTACCTGAGATCTCCATGGGTGGAAAGACCGATCCCCAGATCATCGCCGAGATCCTTACGGCATGCAGGTGTCTCGGAGGGGCTGATCGCCGACATGATCCCGAAGGGCTTGATGTTGGCAGAGGCGTTCCTCGCCGAATCACGCGACCGAATGGCGTCAGAGGGACGCGTCCACCCTGGTGTGCGCGAGGTGCTCACGCAGCTGGACGACATTGGTGGAATTCGCCAGACCCTCCTCACTGGCAATATCAAGGCCAACGCCTTGGTGAAGGTCGACACGTTTGACTTAGCCGAGTTCTTCGACCTGGAGGTCGGTGCCTACGGGAGCGATCATGCAAATCGAGACGAGCTCGTACCCATTGCGCTCGACCGGGTCGATCAGGTCCATGGTGAGCGCTATTCGCCTTCTGAGGTGTGGATCGTGGGTGACACCGCCAACGACTTGCGCTGTGCCACTGCCGGTGGCGTTCGTTGCCTGCTGGTCGGTACGGGCAGGGAGGGAATGAGCCCACTCGTCGACCTCAGCCCCGACTTCCTCTTCCAAGATCTGTCGGACACTGAAGCGGTGGTCGCCGCCCTGCTCGGGAACTGACCAGCGGTTCATTTGGCTGTGCGAACGAGGTCGAATTTCCATGTGTACCCGACGGTGGGGGAGCATTGATGTCCGATGACTGAAGACAGGTGGGCCCGCCACTACGAGCGTGCGCACAACCCTGAGCGGGTGGTGTTTCTGAGTGACGGCGTCGTGGCCATCATCATCACGTTGCTGGTTCTCGAAATCCACGTACCGGAGCTGCAGAACGGGCAGTCCCTACTGTCGGCGCTCGGGAAGATCGCGCCCTCCCTCATCGCCTTTCTGATCAGCTTCATCGTTGTAGCGATCGCATGGGCCGGGCACCGCGACCTCTTCACGACGATCCGTCGGACCGACAGGGCGCTGGTCTGGCTCAACTTCGTCTACTTGCTCCCATTGTGTCTCGTTCCGTTCGGTGCGGCCCTCATCGCTCGCTACCCAACCGAGGCGACCGCCCTCCGGCTCTATGGTCTCCTGCTCGTCCTCATCGCAATCACTCGGGTGGCGATCTGGCTTTACGCGACGGGTCAAAGCCACTTGCTTTATGACCCACCGGACCCCAAGTTTCGACGAGCCGGCGTGACCGTGGTTCTCGCTCCGACCTTCGCCTACGTCGTGGCCATCGCGATCGCGAGCGTCTTGCCGCATGCGAGCCTGGTCATCTACGGGCTGGTTCCCCTCGCTTACTTCTTCGGCATCACCTTCGCCCGATCGGGCGCTCCACCGGGATCGGCCGAGAAGGACCTCACCTGAAGCTGGCAACTGCTTGGCACTCCGTCCTTCTGGTCAGCCTCTCTGGCAGGGATCGCTACTCGATCAGCTGCCGTCGATGCCACTGCCTTCGAAGTCAGCCTCGGTGAATCGTATCCGAGGCGCTTTGCCCCCGTAGCGATGCTGGAACGCGCTGGGTGTCTCACCGACGATCTCGGTGAATCGACTGCTGAAGGAACCGAGACTGCTGTATCCCACCGCGACACACACCTCGGTGATGCTCAGATTCGTCGATCGCAGGAGGTCCTGCGCCCTTTCGATCCTGCGCTCGGCCAGATGGGTCGCCGGGGTTCGGCCATAGGTGGCGGCGAAGAGGCGGTGAAAGTGGTACTTGGAGAGCGCTGCGACTGAAGCGAGATCTTCGAGATCGATCGGCTCGGAGAAATGTCGGTCTGCGTGATCGCGGGCACGGCGCAAGTGGACCAGGGCCTGCTCTGGGACTCTCGTCGTCACCGGCGCAGACTAACCCGAGCCTGGCGGCAACCGAATGGCGCTTGGAGGGTGACTCAGTGCGACCCGTAGAAAGGCGCTCCGAACGAGAACACCCCACCGTCGGCACCGACTAGCCAGTAGCCACCGGTGCTCGGATCGGTCGCCATGCCGGTGACTGGTGCGACCAAAGGTGTCGCCCCCATGGAACCGAGGAACGGCGCGTCTCCGAAGGCGAAGATCCCACCGTCCGACGCGACCATCCAGTACCCACGCCCATTCGGAGTCGCTGACATCCCGTTCACCGGCAGGTTGAGCCTGATCCCCCCGGTTGACCCGTAGAAGGCGGCGGCTCCGAAGGAGAAGATGCCGCCGTCGGACGCGACCAGCCAGTACCCCTGACCATTCGGGTTGCTCGCCATCCCGACGACCGGTTGGTTGAGTGGCTGGCCACCCATCGAACCGAAGAACCGCGCATCACCGAACGCAAAGATGCCGCCGTCGGACGCAACCAGCCAGTAACCCTTGCCGTCGGGTGCGGGGGCCAAGTCGACCACCGGAGCGTTGAGGTGCTGGCCTCCCATCGAACCGAAGAACCGCGCATCGCCGAAGGAGAAGATGCCACCGTCGCCGGCGACCATCCAATATCCCTTGCCGTCCGGCGTGGAAACGAGGTGGTTGATCGGCGCATTCAGCGGCAGCCCCGCCATCGAGCCATACGACCTGGCCGCACCATGGGGATGGACGGCGCCGCTCGAGTCAACCAGCCAGTAGCCGTTACCCCTGGGGGTAGAGGCGATCCCGGTGAATGTCGCCGCCGGTCCCGCCGGCGCGAGGTCGGTCGGAGCGATGTAGAGCTGACGCTCTGCGCCGGTATTCGTGCAATTCGAGCAGTTGGTATTCCAGGTGGCGAAGGCGAGCCACTGGTTGCCTGCCGCGTCCTGGAACATCGATCCGCCACCCGGACCGTAGACGCCGCCGTAGCTGGTGAGGAACGGTCCGGCAGGGTTGACGCACGGCCCCAGTGGACCGGAGCACGGGGCGAACTGCTCGTTGTAGGACGAGTCTTCGAAACTGCCTCCGGAGAACAGAAGGGAGTACGTGCCGGCGCTCGTCACCAGTTGCGGGTCATCCATCGTCTGTTCTGACGGAGTCACGGTCAGGAGGACTGACGGTGAGCCGGCGAATCCGGTTCCATCGGGGTTGAGCTGGACTCCCCAGATCTGAGAGGCAGCGGCCGACGATCCGTCGTTGGACTTCCAGACCAGATAGGGCATGTGGGTGCTCGGGTCCACGAACGGACTCGGATCGAGGACACCGCCGGCTGGGCACCACGGTGACCCGCCGGAGTTGTCGGTGAACTGCGGGTCCGAGGATGTCAGAGTCGACGCAGTCGCCACTGCCAGGCAACTGAACCCCGAGTCCTCGGCATGGCCCGCCAACGACGCGTCGTACCACATGACCCAGTGGCCGCCGATGTAGGCGACGCCGGGGGACGTCTGGGTGTTCGGTTGCTGCCAACCCGGAGGGTTGGGCAATGCGGTCGAGCCATAGGAGCGACCCGTGTAGCTCCCATAGGCACCGGCCGGGTTCCCCGAAGTGTTGATGAGCACCTGGATGTGGTTCCCGAGAGCGGTGCCGGTGGTGAACGCGTAGTAGACGCCACCCGAATAGACGACATCCGGATCCCCGGCGTTGTTCGCGAACGAAGGGGACGAGGGCGGAGTCACCGCGATCTGTCCAGGCGTGGCGGCGGCGGCCGATTCGGCGATCGCGGTCGCACCGAAGACAGCGACAACGGACATCCACGCGACGAGAGACGCGCGCAGGACTCCTCTTCTTCGAGTCATCAAGGTGGGCACCTTTCGCTCATGGTCCTGTGCACCTCAGCCGAAGGCCTCGTGCGCGTCCTTCAACCCCCAGAATGCCGAACATCACGCGCGGGGGGCAATGGTAATGATGTGCGGTCCCAGATAGTCAAGTAATAGGTTTACTATCGGGGAAGGCTTGCGCGATACTTAAGTCAATGGTTGATGATTCCCTGCTTCTCGACCGAGCGTTCCAGGCCCTGTCCGACCCGAGCCGACGTCAGATCGTCCGTCGGCTCAGCTCGGGTCCGGCGTCGGTGAGCGAGCTGGCAGAGCCGTTGGCCATGTCCCTGGCGGCGGTGGTGCAGCACGTGCAAGTGCTCGAGAGCAGCGGGCTGGTTCGTTCCCAGAAGATTGGAAGGGTGCGGACCTGCACGCTCCGGACGGAGGTGCTCCGATCCGTGGAGGGGTGGGTCTCCGACCGCAGGTCCGAGTGGGAGAACCGGCTCGATCGCCTCGGCGACTACTTGGAGCAAAACGACGAAAACCAAGACGATCAGAAGAAGAGGAGAACCAATGAGTAGCTCATCTGCCCATCACGACACCTTCGTTCTCGAGAGGACCTACCCATCACCAGCTTCGAAGGTCTTCCGGGCCTTGACCGATCCGGAGGCCAAAGCGCAGTGGTTCTTTCCGCCAGACGGGTGGGAAGTCTCGGGCTACCGCTTCGATGCACGCGTCGGCGGAACCGAACACGCTGAGTCCCGCCCGCCGGGCGGGGAGCCACACATCTACGACGCCGTCTACCACGCGGTCGATGCCGATGAGCGGGTGATCTTCTCCTATGAGATGCACCTGGGTGACCGACTCCTTTCCGTGTCGATCACCACCATCGAACTTGTCTCTATCGAGGATGGAACCCGTCTGACCTTCACCGAGCAGGGTGTCTTTGTCGACGGCGACGCGGCCGGCGTGGAGTCCCGGGTGGAGGGAAGCGAGATGCTCTTGGACAACCTCGGCAAGGCCCTGCTCGAGATGGGCTGACTCAGCCCTCCGCAATCGCCTCGCGGAGAGCTCCTGATCGCAGACCCTCCGATGCTCCAGCCAACGCCCTCGGAAGTGTGGTCGCGGTCAGGACGAAGAGGAGCACGACGATCGAGACGGCAACGGGCAAACCTACGTAGTGCCTGAAGCCGTAGTTGGGCACGATAGAGATCACGGAACACGCCGGGGCGACTCCAGTCAGAGCCACGATCAGTCGGACGGAGTGAACCCATCGGAATGATGACCTCCAGAGCGGTGGCATCGCAAGCACAAGCATGACGAAGAAGAAACCGATGCCGAACGACGCGATGGGCCGGCCCAACATGGTCCAAGGACCGATGTAGACGAACCTCTCGCAGTTGTAGACCCCCGTCGGAGATGGCGGTAAGCCCGCACCGCACGGAACGGGCAGACGAGGCGCGTAGTACCAGGGGAACCACCACACGGAGATCGCCAAACCGGCGAGGCTGAGCATCGCGCCTCCAACCATCGCGGCGCGTTGTGGCGTCGGTCCGGACCCGCCCGCCATCACGATCGGTTGAGCCTCCCCATTTGGGACTCGCTGTAAGGATCACCTGCCGCGAGGGTGAGATCGCGGAGCGCGGCAAGTTGAGCCTCGGAAAGCACGACGCTGTCGGCAGCCAGATTCTCCTCGAGCCTGCTCACTCGCTTGGTGCCCGGAATCGGAACGATGTTCTCACCCTGGGCGAGCAGCCAGGCGATGGCGACCTGCGCCGGTGTCGCACCGACCTCGGCTGCGATTGCTTCGACCGCGTCGACGATCGCAAGGTTTGCTTCGAAGTTGTCGCCCGTGAAGCGGGGGTTGGTCCGCCTCCAGTCGGTGGGATCGAGCTGATCCAAGGAGCGGATGGCACCGGTCAGGAACCCGCGCCCGAGCGGTGAGTAGGGAACGAACCCGATCCCGAGCTCTCGCAAGACCGGGAGGACCTCTTTTTCGGGTTGACGGCTCCAGAGCGAATACTCCGACTGCACCGCTGTGATCGGATGCACCGCGTTCGCACGACGGATCACGCTGGGACCCGCCTCTGACAGGCCGAGGTACCGGACCTTGCCGGCAGCGACGAGTTCGGCCATCGCACCGACGGTGTCCTCGATCGGGACGTCCGGGTCGACCCGGTGTTGGTAGTACAAGTCGATGGTCTCGATGTCCAGCCTCTCAAGGGATCCCTCACAGGCCAGGCGGATGTTTTCGGGGCTGCTGTCGAGCCCGGATCGCCCGGTGTTCGACATGAGCCCGAACTTGGTGGCCACCACGACCTGATCGCGATGACCCTTCAGGGCGCGACCGACCAACACCTCGTTCGTGTGAGGTCCGTAGATCTCGGCCGTGTCGATGAGCGTGACTCCGAGGTCGATGGCTCGGTGGATGGTCCGGATGGATTCGGCGTCGTCCTCGCCGGCGCCCGAGTACGCAGCGGACATGCCCATTGCACCCAATCCGATCCTGCCCACCTCGAGGTCCGCCAGCTTCGCCTGTTTCATGCACTTCCTCCTTCGTCGCCATGATCCCACCGCAACGGTACGGGCCGGGCTCGGTCACCTTGCCAGAGACTCATCGCTTGATCGAGTCGCCGATCCAGGCGTCGAGTGGTGCGCGAGGATGTGGGGCATGAGCCGGGTCAGCACCTACCTCAACTTCATGGGCACGACGGAAGAGGCCTTCAACTTCTACCGTTCGATCTTCGAGACCGAGTTCCTCGGGGAGGTCGTCCGCTTCGGAGATGGTCCCGGTGGGGGAGGAGGGCCCGAGATCAGCGAGGCCGAGAAGGGTCTCGTACTGCACATCGAGCTCCCCATCCTGGGTGGTCACGTCCTGATGGGGACCGACATGCTCGAGTCCATGGGGCACCAGCTGCGCATCGGGAACAACGTCACCATCAATCTGGAACCCGACACCCGCGCGGAGACCGACCGGTTGTACGGGGCTCTCAGCGAGGGAGGCTCGGAGTCGACCGGGATGTTGGAGCAGCCGTGGGCCTATTGGGGCTGCACCCTCGACCGCTACGGCATTCGTTGGATGTTCAACTGCTACGAGCCTGCCAGCTGAACCCTTAGGGCGTTCTTCCTGCATGTCGGGGATGGACATCGAGAGGCCTCCGGAGCATAATACTCAGTATGCTACGGAGATTGAGCCCCCGATGAGTGTCCGCCACGCCATGCTGGCGTTGCTGAGTGAGGGCCCCAAGTACGGCCTCCAGCTCCGGCAGGAGTTCGAAGCCCGGACCGGGGAGGTCTGGCCGCTCAATGTCGGGCAGGTCTACACGACCCTGCAGCGACTGGAGCGGGACGGGCTCGTGGAGGCTGAGGACTCAGAAGACGAGGGTCCGCAGAAGGGCTTTCACATCACCGGTGAGGGTCAAGAGGAGCTGGCCAAGTGGCTCCGCACCCCTCCGGACTTCTCGTCGCCGCCCCGGGACGAGTTGGTCATCAAGGTCCTCGTCGCGTTGGAGCTCCCCGGGGTCGACGTCCACGACATCGTGCAGGTCCACCGCAGGTACCTGGTCGAGCTCATGCAGCAGTGGACGCGTCTCAAAGAGGACGAGTCCAGGTTCGACCTTCACTTCGCCCTGGTCGTCGACGCCGAGCTGTTCCGGCTCGATTCGTCGATCAGGTGGCTGGACACGGTCGACGGCCGTCTCAAGCGAGCAGCTGCGGATGCGCATGCGCCGGTCCCGCAGCCGTTCCCCCTTCCGAAGGCCCGGCGCAGAGTGGGAGCGCCCGAATGAGCTATCTCGAACTTCACGACGTCTCCAAGGTCTACGGCGAAGATGCAACCGAGGTGCACGCACTCCGACGGGTCGACCTTTCGGTCGACGCCGGCTCGTTGGTCGCGGTCATGGGAGCGAGCGGCTCGGGCAAGAGCACCCTGCTGACCATCGCCGGCTCTCTCGAGGAGCCCACCAGCGGCGAAGTGCGGGTCGACGGCCATCTTCTGTCCTCGATGTCGCGCAACGGCCGGGCTCGACTACGCCGCCAGTCGATCGGCTACGTGTTCCAGGACTACAACCTGCTCGCCGGCCTGAGCGCGCTGGAGAACGTCTCCTTGCCGCTCGAGCTCGACGGGGTCGGAGCGCGCAAGGCGCAGGCGGCGGCGATGGAGTCGCTCGAGGAATTCGGGCTCGGTGATCGGGCGTCGCACTACCCCGACCAGCTTTCCGGTGGCGAGCGCCAGCGGGTCTCCATTGCTCGGGCTGTCGTCGGACAGCGCCAGCTGCTTCTTGCCGACGAACCGTCCGGCGCGCTCGACTCGACCAACGCCGAGGCCGTCATGCGCCTCATCCTCGCCGCATGTCACCGGGGCATGGCCGCGGTCGTCGTGACCCACGACGCCCAGCTCGCTTCGTGGGCCGATCGGGTGATCTTCCTGCGGGACGGTCGCATCGTCGACCAGACCCTGCCGGTCGAGGGTCCCGAACAACTCCTCGCCGACCTCCCGAACCAATGAGCGCCGACGCCCAATCTGTCCGAGTGGGCCGGCTGTGCGGCCCACCTCGGGCGGCGTGGCCGCCCGCCGGGCGATGATCCGGTGGGCGTGGCGTCTCTTCACCCGCGAGTGGCGCCAGCAGTTGCTCATCTTGCTGTTGGTGATCGTCGCGGTGGCGGCCATCGTGCTCGGTTCGACCGTCGCAGTGAACACCCCGCCGCCGGCCGACGCCGGCTTTGGCACCGCGCAGGACATGGCCACCTTCGTCCAGACCGGCAAGCAGTCCGATCTGCAATCTGCGAGATCGGAGATCGCGACGTTCGAGCATCGTTTCGGTCCGGTGGACGTCATCGAGAACCAATCGTTCCGGATCCCCGGTTCGACCCAGACCTACCAGCTCCGTTCCCAGGACCCCCACGGCCCCTACGGCAAGCCGATGTTGCAATTGGTTTCGGGGCACTATCCGACCGGCCCGAACCAGGTTGCCTTGACCCCCGATCTGGCCTCGGAGCTCAATCTGCGGGTCGGCGACACCTGGGCTCACAGTGGTCGGACCGTCGTCGGCATCGTGCAGAACCCACAGAGTCTGTTGGACGAGTTCGCCCTGGTCGCACCCGGTCAGGTGTCAAACCCGTCCCAGATCGTGGCCCTCTTCGACGCACACGTCGGTCAGGTCGGATCCCGACACACGGGTGGCAGGTTCGCGACGAACTCGTCGTCGCTGCCGGCCAACGTCACCACGCCCGCGTCGGTGACCAATCAGAACCTGCTGAACCCGCAAACCGTCGTTCTCGCGGTGGCGACGATCGGCATGCTCCTGATCGCACTGGTGACGATCGGCGGCTTCACCGTGCTGGCGCAGCGCCGGCTCCGAGCGCTCGGGATGCTCGAGTCGATGGGGGCGACCGACCGCAACGTGAGGTTGGTCATCCGGGCGAACGGCTTGATCATCGGGGTGGTCGGCGCTCTGGTCGGCTTCGCCCTGGGATTGGTGGCATGGATCCTCTACCGCCCCCACAACGAACAGTCGGCGCATCACCTGATCCCGACCTTCGCCCTCCCCTGGGCGGTGATCATCCCCGCGCTCCTCCTTGCAGTCATTGCGACGCTGTTCGCCGCCGACCGACCGGCCAGGGCGATGACCCGGGTCCCGGTGGTGTCTGCCCTGGCCGGGCGTCCCGCCCCTCCGCGCCAGATCCATCGCTCGTTGATCCCCGGTGTGATCGCGTTGGTCGTCGGTTTCGTCTTCTTCTCGCTGTCCGGTTCCGGAAACCAGGGCGGTGGGGTCACCTGGCTGGTCCCCGGGTTCGTCGCCCTGATCATCGGGATCGTGCTCGTCTCTCCGTTCTTTCTGGCAGCGCTGGCCCGGGTGGGACGGGGGTCGCCGATCGCCGTCCGTCTTCCGCTCCGCGACCTGTCCCGATATCGGGCTCGCTCGGGTTCGGCCCTGTCGGCGATCAGCGTCGGCGTGTTGATCGCGGTGGTCATCTGTGCAGCCGCAGTCGCCCGGTACTCGAACTCGTTCGACTACGTCGGCCCCAACGTTGCCTCGAACGAGCTCGCAGTGTGGAGTCCCAACGGCCAGAACGGCAACAACCCGAACCCGGCCGCGCCGACCTCTCGGGAACTCGCAACCCAGGAGGCGGCGGTGCACTCCATCGCTTCCGCCGTCGGGGGGCACAACGTCGTCACACTCGAAAACCCTCCGGCCAACTTGCAGAACCCGAGCACCTACGGTCGCCAGTGGAACGGTCAGATCTACGTCGCGACCCCAGCACTGCTCCGCGCCTACGGGATCAACCCCTCCTCCATCCCGTCCGACGTCGACGTCCTCACCTCCCGCCCCGGTCTGTCGAGCTCGGGTGTCCAGTTGAGCTTCGGGGGAGGCGGCAAGGGTGGAAACTTCGTCATCGGACCCGGGGGCGGAGGTCCGGGTGGTCCGGGATCGGGAAACACCAACTCGTGCTCGGGCACCTGCATCAGTCATCCGGTGGTCGAAGAGGAGAGCCGGTTGCCCATGGGCACGTCGGCCCCGAACACGGTGATCACCGAGGCAGCGTTGCAACGGGCACACGTTGCGGGCCAGGACAGTCTCGACGGTTGGATCATCCAGTCGAACAGTCCGATCACCTCGGCGCAGATCTTGAATGCCCAGTCCATCGCTGCCACCAACAACCTGGCCGTCGAGTCGAAGAACGACGAGCCGACCTCGGCGGAGATCGTCAACTGGGCGACCGTCTTTGCCATCGCGCTCGCCTTGGGCATCTTGGCCATGAGCATCGGCCTCATCCGGAGCGAGACGGCGGGGGACTTGCGCACCTTGACCGCAACGGGCGCAAGCTCTCGAATCCGCCGCACGCTCACCGCGGTCACCGCCGGCGGGCTCGCCCTGCTCGGTGCGCTCCTCGGGACGGTGGCCGCGTACGTCGGGCTCGCCGGTTGGTACCGATCGAACTCGCTGGAAGGCGGGCTCTCTGACCTCTTCGGTCACATCCCCTGGAACAACCTGTTCTTCATCGTGATCGCGATGCCGGTCGCCGCGGTCGCCGTCGGCTGGTTGTTGGCGGGCCGGGAGCCGACCGGGATCGGCGCTCGGCCGATCGAGTGAATTCTTGGTGAACCGCCCGGGGCGATGATCCGTTGGCCACTCCCGCACGTATCTCCTCTCGGAAGGCAGAGAGCCTTCGTCGAGAGGTGAGGTGACCAGGTGTACGACGCGGAACGTGACGGAATGCTGCACTCGCAGCATCGGAGAGGGATGCGGCTGGCAAGGGTCGCCGCGGGAGTCGTGGCACTCGGGGCTGCGACGCCGCGGTTCCGCTCGCATCGGCGCAGGCGACGACCAGCAAGTCGGAGGCGGTCGTGAAGGTGGTCACCCGCGGCCACTTCGGCAAGATGCTTGCCACGGTGAAGGGAGCCAGCCTCTATACGACCGGATCTTCCTGCACCGGGCAGTGCCTGAAGGTTTGGCCTCCTCTGCTCATGGCGAGCGGCAAGACGATGCCGACCGGGGCGACCGGACTTTCGACGGTGAAGATCACCATCGGCACGAAGCATGACCTGCAGGTCACCTACAAGGGCAAGCGGCTCTATACCTTCGAAAGCGACTCCGGCAGCAGCGTCAACGGCAACAACGTCGGAGGCTTCAAGGTGGCCGAAGTCGGCTGAGCAGTTTCGTTCGGATTCGAAGAGGGACTGGCTGTTCGCCCGGCTGCGGCGGTTCAGCTGAAGTCAGCCCTGGCGACAGCCTTTCCCTCCGAGTCCAACACGGTGAGCTTCTCGACCGACGATGCGGGCACCGGCAGCTGCGCACCCCACGAGGTGTGCGTGCCGCTCGTCGGAAAGTGACCGACGAGGAGGTCGTGACCGTCGGACAGCGCCACCCGGCAGGTGACCGTCCCGGCGCCTGGGGGAGCATCCATGGTCAGCATCACCCAGGCGTGCGAACCGGAGGTGATCAGCACCTTCCCGATCTTCTCCCCGGCATGCCCTATCTGGCCGGGCCGGACAGTGGACAACAGAGAAGCCGACGCACCGTGGGCATAGGGCGCAGCCGACTCCGGTGGGGTCGAGTGATGAGACCCCACCACCTCGCCGACTCCGAAGCCGAGGCCGATCACGATCACCGCCGCGGCGGCAGCGATCCACGCCGGCCGGCGCCAGCGGGCATGCAGCGGCGTGGGCACTTCTGCTCGGTCTTCTCCGAAGGCGGCGACCGTCCGGTCGGCGAACCCTTCAGGGGGCGAGTCCACCCGGACCAGCTCGGTGAGTCCGTCGACGGCCGCGCAGAGCCGCTCGAGCTCCTGCGCGCACTCCTCGCAGGTGCTCACGTGCGCCACCACCCGGGCCCGCTCCTCACCGGTGAGGACGCCGAGGGCCAACTCGGCCAGGTCGTCGCGGGCGGCCTCGCAGCCCATGTCCTTCGGTGCCCGTGCTTGCATCAGCCCTCCTCCTTTTGGAGGGTGTCGCGGACCTTGGCCAGTCCCAGCCGGATCCTGCTCTTCGCGGTCCCGATCGGGATGGCCTCCTCGTCGGCGATCTCCGCCGCGCTGCGCCCGTAGAAGGCGGAGAGGACCAGCGCACGTCGCTGGTCCGGGGGGAGGTGCTCGAGTGCGCGGCGCACCCTCGCCAACTCGTGGGCGCGCACGCCGGCGTCTTCGACGCTCTCGCCGACGGGTGCCGAGTTCCACACCGCGTCGTCGGGCTCGACCGGGACGGCACGGCGCAGACGGAGCGCGTCGATGGCCAGTCGGCGGGTGATGGTCGACAGCCACCGGGTCGCATCCGCGCGACGACCGTCGAACACGCTGGCATGCCGCCAGGCCCGGAGGAATGCCTCCTGCGCGACATCGGCCGCGGTCGCCCGATCGTGGGTGATGACGAGTGCGATGCCGTAGACCCGACGCTGGTGGCGCTCGACGAACACCCGTCCGGCCTGCTCGTCGCCGCCGGCCATTCCGGCGAGCAGCGCTTCGTCGGAGACCGAGCTCCACATCTGGTTGAGCGTCGTTGGCATCGATGCGATTCGGTCCTCGTGAGCGGACTCCACCGGTCCTGAGTTTGGCACGGACAGGGGGAGCCGGCTCATCGGAGGGTCGCAGGCTCGAGGGCATGGCGGGTCAACAGCGCGTCCAGCGCAAACCGCCCCGGGCCCTGCAACGCGACGACCAGGGCCAGCACCGCCAGGGCGACGTTCAGCTCGTAGCCCGAACCTGCAGCGCTCGACTCGAACCCCTGGCTGAAGGTGACGGTAGCCATGGCGATGACCATGTCGCCGACCAGGGCCAGACCGGCCAGGCGGGAGAGGATCCCGAGGCCGATGGCGATGCCGCCGAAGAACTCGACGACCCCGTTGAGGACTGCGAACAGCATCCCGGGGTGGAGGTGGGCAGTCGAGGCGAAGAAGACCGCGGTCCGATGCAGTCCGACGCCGCCGAACGCTCCGAACAACGTTCCCGCTCCGTGGTAGATGAAGATCCAGGCGAGGCCGAGTCGTGCGGCCAGCAGCGAGACGTCCTGGAGGGGCAGCGAGTCGCGCCACTCCTTGAACCGTCGAATCGGGGTATCGATCGTGTCGGGGGCTGGGACAGTGGTCATTGTGGTCATCTCATCGTTCCAATGCAGTCGAGCGACGGAAGGGTTGGGCAAGTTGTGCCATCAGCGCCTGCGGCACCTCCAGCCAGCCTCCCGTCTGTTCCACGGTCACCGGCCGATTCAACAGGCCGGTCTTGATCAATTCGCCTTTGATGGGAAATTCCGCGCGTCCGGCGAGTCGATCCCAGCAGACGAGGACGAACCCGAGATTGACCGCCTGATCGTCGGCCGGAAGGTCCCGGGCGTGGTGCACCCGGTGGTAGGCGGGACTCACCAGCACCCGACCGAGCGGCCCGAACGTCCAACGGAGGTTGGCGTGGGGGAGGGTCACCAGACATCCGTAGGCGATCACCGCACCGGCTGGGACCAGACCCCCGGCACCGAGCAGCAGCGCGGGGAACAACGACACCAGGTACACCGAGTGGATGAGCGGGTGGGTCCGGAAGGTGGTGAAGACCCCCATCTCCTCCTGAGAGTGGTGCAGGGCATGGAGCCGCCAGAGCGACTGCCACCGGTGGTTGGCCCAATGGGCGAACCAGTTCAACCCGTCGACGGCAACAAGGATGACCGCGACCAGCACCACTCGCTCGCCGAGGTCAACCCGGTCGAGGGAGAGTGCCGGCGCGTAACGCCGGACCTCCACTGCCATGCCGGTCTGGACGACGGTGAGGACGGGAGCGACCAACACCGCGAACAGCGCCAGATAGCAGGCGTCGACCAGGTGGCCGCGGGCGAGCAGCGGTCGCCGCTCGGCCGGCCACCGCCGCTCGCAGAGCACCAGGACGGCGACAACCGCGAACAGTGCGGGACCGACCATCTGTCCGCGCGCGGTGCTGATCGCCGCTCCCAGGCTTCCCGCGGCGATCAGGGCGTGCAGTCCGGCGAAGCCGAGCAGCACGGTCAACACGGAGACCGACAAGACGATGGACCACGGAACCAGCCCTGCCGCGCGGCGCGTCCCGAACGAGCGTCGTGGGGTGATCAGGGCGGTCAGTACGACACACCTCCGCCACCGGTCGAGGGAGCCTTCGGCTTCGTGGTCGATGCGGGCGCGCTGGTCGTCGGCGTGGTCGCCGGACTGGTGGCGGGTGTCGTCGCGGCTGTGGCCGGCGTGGTCGGTGCGGTCGATCCCGTCGATGCAGCCGCGTTGTTGTGGGTCATGATCGGCTGCGGCGTGGCAGTCGGATGCGCGGGATCCACCACCCACCACTGGCCCCAGGTGTCCTTGATGTTGCCGTTGACCTCACCGGGCGCATGGTCACCGACGAAGAGGTAGAGCGGGATCCCCTGGTAGGTCAACTGCAGCTTTCCGTTGGACCGACGGATGGTGCCGAGGCCGGACACGCCTCTGCCGACCGGGGTGGTCTGACCGGTGGCGAGGACCGCCGGTGGCCAGGCCACGGCACAGGCCCCGGAGCAGACGCTCTTGTTGGTCGGGTCGGCGGTGAGTCGGTAGAGCGTGTCCTTGTTCGACAGGGTGAGGATCGGACCCCAGGTCGCCGAGTCGGTGATCGTAACGACGGTCTGGTTGCCCGACTTGCTTGCGGTCTGGGCGGCCGCCGGCTTGCTTGTCGTGGTGGCACTGGTCGAGCTTCCCGAGCAGGCGGCCAAGCTCACCGCGAGGCCGACCGCGCAAGCGACTGCGATGGTTCTGGCCGAGGCGAATCGCCGCGAAGCGCCCTGCGTCACGACGTCAGCGGATCGTTTGGTTCCTTCGGATGAGTTGGTCATACCGTGCACTACGGCCGAGAGCGGTCGGGGGATCACTCATCGGACCAGCGTCGGCAGCAGGTCACGCAGTCGCACACGACTGCCGGTCCGCAACACCGCGGTCCGGTAGACCCGTGCGGCGACGTTCGCCACCCCGACCGTGCAGACGATGCTGATCGACACGGACAGCGCGAACTCCCACCAGGTCGCCTCCCCGAAGCCGACCAACACCGGCATTGCGAACGGTGCGGTCGGAGGCAGGTAGGCGAGCACCTTCACCAGAAGGGAGACACTGCCCGAGCTCGCCCCGATCAGGGAGGCGATGTAGCCGAAGATGAGTGGTGCGCTCAGTGGGAGGGCCAGGCTCTGCACTTGGTCCTGACGTTCGGCGAGCGAACCTGCCGCTGCGTACACCCAGCTGTAGAAGGCGTAGCCGAGGACCAGCCAGACGACGATGGCACCGACGACGAGCGGAGCGGCTCCCTGGACGAGGCTCGACCCCAGTATCTCGGCCAACACCAGCGCGAAGGCGAAGAGGAGCACCGCTTGGGCCAAGGCGACCGCTCCGATGCCTGCGACCTTTCCCGCGAGGAGCTGGGTCGGACGGAGGGTTGCGAGGAGGACTTCGACCACCCGGCTCGCCTTCTCCTCCATGACCCCCATCAGTGTCCAGGTGAGGTACTGGGTGAGCACGATGAAGATGAGGATGATCCCGATCAGCGCGGTCGCCTCGGCGGTCGAGTGGGCCTTGTGGGCGGGCTTGATGCTCTCGATCGGCAGCGGCTTGGCGCTTGCCACCGCGGCCTCTTGCTTGGGGGTGAGCCCGGCTTCGGCGAACGCCTGTTGCACACCGAGGACCTCTGACACCGACCGTACGTAGCGGGCACCGGCGGAGGTGTCGGAGCTCGAGACCGGGTTCTCCACCACGATCTTCTCTGCCCCGTCCACCACCATGTCCAGCTGACCGGAGCCGAGCTGCGCCGCGTCCCGTCGCCAGATCGGGCAGCACGACGACGTCGACGGGGAGCCCGACGGTCTTGGCGAGGGTGTGCAGCTCGTGCACGATCGCCGGCGGGGTCGCGACCACGCCGACCTTCTGGGTGGTGACCGACCCGCTGTGGATGGTCGGGATGGCGACCGCGGCGGCGACGACGGCGAAGAGGACGATCGTGACGCCCCGGAACACCCGTCCGCGCAGCCGTTCACGGATCTCCCGTCCTGCGACGATCCCGGTTTCGCCGAACACTCGCCGATCATCCGATCCTGCCCTCGGCGACCTGGCGATCGATGACTTGTCCCCTTCTTTGCTCCGACGTCGCCGGCGTCGGGCGAATCGGATCACCGTGGCGAGGGCCAGGGCGACGATGATCACCACGAACTTCACTGGGTCACCGCCTCTCGGAAGACCTCGGACAGCGTGCGGCGCTCGAAGAGGAACTGGCTCACCCGGCCCGCAGCCCGCGCCGCATCCAACACGGCGTCGCTGTCGGTCGCGTCGTCGAGGACGAGCCGTACCTCGCTCCCGCGCACCTCGGAGAGGGTCACCCCGGGGAGATTCCTCGCCCAGATTCCCTCGCGGTCTCCCTCCACCCGAACCGTCAGGCGTCGAGCCCCGGCTTCGGCCAGCTCGTCGACGGTTCCGCTCGCAACCAGCCGGCCGTGGTCGATGATCGCCACCGACTCGCAGAGGTCCTCGACCAGATCGAGCTGGTGGCTCGAGAACAGGACGCACCGTCCGGAGCGTGCCTGCTCGACGAGCACCTGTCCGATGACGTCGATACCTGTGGGGTCCAGGCCGGCAAGCGGTTCGTCGAGCACCAGGACGTCAGGGTCGTGGACGAGCGCCGCGGCCAGCTGCACCCGCTGCTGGTTCCCGTGGGAGAGCTCTTCGACCTTGCTGGTCGCCCGGCTCTCGACCTCCAGGCGCTCGAGCCATCCCAGGGTGGCGGCTGACGCGGCGGCGCGGGACATGCCGTGGAGCCGGCCCAGGTACTCGATCTGTTCGCCGACCAACATGTTGGGGTAGAGACCGCGCTCTTCGGGCATGTAGCCGAACCGTCGACGTTGGGTCGGTCCGACCGGCGCGCCGTTCCACCGAACCGATCCCGCGTCCAGATCGGTCAGACCGAAGATCGCCCGCATGGTGGTGGTCTTGCCGGCGCCGTTCGGGCCGAGGAATCCGACGACGTGCCCCGACGGAACGCTGAAGCTCAGGTCGTCGAGGGCGGTCACCGGGCCGAAACGCCGGCTCAGGCCGTCGATCTCGAGCAGGCCGGCCACCGAATCAGCTTACGGCCCTCTCCGGGAGACTCACGGTGGTCCGAACCAGGTGCCCAGCGCGGTCCACAGTCCTTCGTCGCTGCCTTCCCCGACCCAGGCGACATAGCCGTCCGGCCGGATCAACACGGCGGTGGGTGCTGCGACCTCGCCGAGCACCGGAAGCACCCACTCGCCCTCGGAGGCGGCGTCGAGGGTCTGGACCCGGTCGCTCCACTCGGGAATGTCGAGGGCTCCCGGCTCCCCGAAGTTGAGCAGGAGCGGCCGAGCTTCGTGCAGCAGCGAGTACACCCGCAACGGGCCGTCGGCGGTGGTGAGGTCGCGATCGGGCATGCGCCGTCCGAGGAGGGGATGGCCGTCGCCGAAGTCGTAGTGGATGTCGAGACCGGACACCAGCCCGGCCAGAAAGATGCGCGGCTCGTCCATCTTGGCGAGCTCCATCACCAGCTCGACGAGCGGTTCGGTGCGGTCGTCGTCGCGCTGGAGCGCGGTTTGGACCATCGTGTGCCGGAGCGCACGCGCGGTGACCGGATGGCGTTCGTGCTGGTAGCTGTCGAGCAGAGTGTCGTCGGCTCCCTGCACCACCCGTGCGAGCTTCCACCCAAGGTTCACCGCATCCTGCACCCCGAGGCTGAGTCCCTGTCCGCCGGCGGGGTAGTGCACGTGGGCGGCGTCGCCGGCGAGGAGCACCCGACCTGAACGGTAGGTGGCGGCTTGGCGGGTCATGTCGGTGAATCGGGAGATCCAGGTGGGGTTGTGGACGCCGAAGTCGGTGCCGAACACCGCGAGGAGCGTCGCGCTGAGCTCGTCGAGGGTCGGCTCGTCGCTCGGACCGAGCTGCTGTTCGGTCGTCACCACCCGCACCGTCTTCCCGTCTTCCATCCGGTGGAGGCCGTGGACGCCCGAGGCGTCGCGCCGGATGCCGCTCGGGAGTTCCTCGGTCACCTCGACCTCGGCGATCAGGTTGCTCCTGGTCGCCTCCCACCCGGGGAAGTCGATGCCGGCGAGCTTCCGGACGATGCTACGGCCCCCATCACATCCGACGAGGTACTGCCCTCGGAGCTGCTCGCCACTGGACAGCGCGACGTCGAGGCCGTTGTCGTGTTGTGCAAACCCGGTGACCTCGCCTCCGTAGCGGATCTGCACCGGCAGCTCGGCGATCCAGTCGGCCATGATCCGTTCGATCTTGTTCTGCCAGATGCCGAGCGAGTACGGATGCCGGGTCGGGAAGTCGCTCATGTCCAGCACGGTCGTGCCGATCATCGATGCTTGCACCGTCTGGCCCTCGGCCAGGAACCGGTCCGCGACGCCACGCTGGTCGAGCACTTCGATGGTGCGCGCATGGAAGCCGCCCGCTCTCGAGCCGACCAAGTTGTGATCGGGTCGTTGCTCGACGATCACCACGTCCACCTTGGCCAGTGCCAACTCCGCCGCCAGCATCATCCCGGCTGGCCCGCCTCCCGCAATCACCACTTGGTGATCGACCATCGGTCATCCCTCCCAGCACTTCGTCCTCGTTCGGACCGAGATTCTGCGCACCCCAGAGGGCCTGGTTGCAAGCGACCGGTGCGGGTTACAATGGAGATGGCGGCTGGGGAGTGGCGGTCACAAACCGGGAAACGGTTCGTCGAGCGACCCGAGCACATGGTCGGCGTCGGCAAGCTGGTCCACCGTGTAGTTGCCGGTGGCGACGCCGACCGACACCGCACCCGTCGCCTTCGCGGCTTCGATGTCACGAGGGGTGTCGCCGACCACGAAGACCTGTGACGGGGTGAGCCCGGCGTGCAGTCGGGTGGCCTTCTCGATCGCGATGCCGGTCAGCTCGGCGCGGTCCGGCGAGTCCGATCCGTACGCGCCGAAGATGAAGTAGCGGTTGAGATCGGCGGGGACGAGCTTGGTGCGCGCCGCGCCCTCCATCGCCCCCGAGACCAGCCCGAGGAGCACCCCGGCGTCGCCCAACGCGCGCAGGCAGCGGTCGGCGCCGGGCAGCATCCGGTACTGCTCGGAGACCAGGATCTCGTCGGCAAGGTGCAAGAGGTACTGGACGTAGAGCTTGTCGAGCTCCTCGTCACTCGGTTCGCGGCCGAGGACGCCGACGAAGGTCTCCCGCGCGACCTGAGGATCGGTCTCTCCGGCCGAGGTGTGCTTCCCGATGTCCGCCGGAAGGTCGTAGAGCTTCTGGAAGGCCGCCGTCCAACTTCGGGCGCCCGCGCCCCCGGTGTGGACCAACGTCTCGTCGACGTCGAACAGCACCGCGATCGGTCGGGGAGTGGTCGCCATCGTCGTCAGTCGGGCGGGGACCACTCGAGATCGAGCACCCGGCGGACCATCGGTTCGAACACCTCGATCGGCTCGCTCCGGTAGTCGGGATCGAAGGACACCTCGTCGTAGAGGGCACAGAACTCGACGGTCTGGTCGTAGAAGGGGCTCGAGGCGAACTGGTCCCGCTCGTTCGGATCGCGGCCGAGATGCTGGCCGATGAAGTACATCTGGAACATCGGATGGTGGGCGAGCATCCAGTAGTTGCCGACCGAGACGAACGGTCGCAACACGGACGCGGCGACCTCTCCGTGATTGAACGGACCCAGTGACTCGCCCACGTCGTGCAAGAGGGCGCAGACGACGTACTCCTCGTCACGACCGTCCGCGTCCGCACGTGTCGCGCACTGGAGGCTGTGCTCCAGGCGGTTGACCGGATAGGTGGCATCCGCTGTGAGATCGGTCAGCATCCTCAACAGCAGGTCGGGGAGGGCTCGCAGGTTCTCCTCGTGGACCTGGGCGAGGAGGGCGAAGTCGTCGTCGGTCCCCTCGTCCATCCGCCGGAACCGCATCTTTCCCTCGACCATGACACCGTCGATCGTAGTGGTCGTGAGTTCAGACGGCGCTGCTTCTAGGCTCGGTCCGATGCCCAAGACCAGCGCGGGCCTGCTGCTGTACCGCTTCGGCGATGGGGAGTCGATCGAGCTCCTGCTCGTGCACCCGGGCGGCCCGTACTGGGAGGGCAAGGACCTCCACTCGTGGTCGGTTCCCAAAGGCGAGTACGGATCGGGCGAGGATGCCGAACATGCCGCGGTCCGCGAGTTCACCGAAGAGTTGGGACAGGCGCCTCCGGGTGGACCCCGGATCGACTTGGGCGAGGTGCGTCAGTCTTCGGGGAAGCGGGTGCGGGCCTGGGCGATCCGGGCACAGGACTTCTCACCCGACGGGTTCTCGAGCAACGAGTTCGAGATGGAGTGGCCGCCCCGCTCGGGCGACACCCAACGGTTTCCCGAGGTCGACCGAGCCGAGTGGATGGGGGTGGACCCGGCGCGCGAGCGGATCGTCCGAGGTCAGGCCGAGTTCATCGATCGGCTGCTCGAGCAGCTCTAGCCGACCACCTTCGCCTTCATCCTCGCAAACTCCTCGTCGGTGATGACGCCCCGGTCCTTCAGGTCGGCGAGCTTGGCCAGCTCGTCGGCACCACCATCGGCGGACGTGCCGGCGGCCTGTCTGACATAGGCGTCGAACGCCTTCTGCTGTCGTGCGGCCTGCTCGGCTTCACGCTTGTGCATGCCGTCCCCGCGCACGATCAGGTAGACGAAGATGCCGAGCAGCGGAAGGATCACCACGAAGAGCACCCACGCCGCCTTCGCCCAACCACCCATGTCGTGGCTCCTGAAGATGTCGACGAAGACCATGATCGCCAACCAGATCCAGATGACGAAGACGAAGATCTCGACGATCGTCCAGAAGAAGTCGAGCAGCGGATAGTTGGATGCGAGCATTTGCACTTCCCTTCGTTCCGGCGCCCCGTCCTGGTGACCTTATCCCCGGCCGGGCGTGTTTGGCCGGACTCCGGCCATCGGGAGGGGAGGGTCAGCGCTTGTTCCGGGCGACCACGACCGTCGTCAACAAGGCGGCGATCGCCATCAGCGGAAGCACCACGACCGCAACCGAACTGTGTCCCCGCAGGAGCAGGGCGACCACCACGATGGCGACGACCGCGACGAAGATCCCCGGGGAGTCACCGATCAGGAAGTCCCACCAGAACCTGCCGAAGCTGCACACGCCACGGGCGACGGTCTTCATCGGTTGAGCTCCTCGGCGGGTCGAGCTCCGCTCGGCGAGGGGTTCAAGTGGTGGTGGCGGGCCGCGGGATTGGTGGCGCGCAGCCAGCTCGTCGTTCCGACGGTCACCGCGGCGAAGAGCGCCACCAGCGCCAAAATTGCCACGTCGCTGCCCGGCCAGTGCACGCCCGCACCCTCACCGACCCAGAACAGTCCGAAGCTGGTCAGCATGATGCCGACGACCGTCTTGATCGTGTTCTCGGGCACCTGCGAGAGCTGCCGGGCGACGATGGCTCCGACGATGGCCACCACGACGACCGCCGCGCCCGCTGCTGCCGCAGCGAGGCCGAGCCGGTGTTGGCTGGCGCCGAGGCTGACCACGATGAGCACCACCTCCATCCCCTCGAGGAACACGCCTTTGAACGCGACGGCGAATGCGACACCGTCGCGCCCGGAGGAGGAAGTCGCGCTCGATGCATCTTCGGCCAACTCCGCCGAGGTGGCCGCAAAGATCGCATCTTCGTCGTGCAGGGCCTTGTACCCCGCACCCCGGAGGATGGCCTTTCGCAACCAGCTCAACCCGAGCACGAGGAGGAGTGCTCCCACCACCACCCGCAAGGTGTCGATGGGCACGTAGCGGACCAGCGGCACACCCACCACGACGACGATCACCGCGAGGACGGCCGCCGCGGCAGCGGCGCCTTCGAGCGCCGAGCGCCATCCACGGGTGACCCCGGCAGCGACGACGATGGTGAGCGCTTCGACCATCTCGACCGCGCTCGCCCCGAAGACGGCCAACACCAGCACCACGGTGGAGGTCGGGCTCACGGCTCCGAGAATAGGCTCAACCGTGCGGGGAGAGCTCACGGGTGAGGAACGAGGTCACCTCGTCGACCAGCGTCGCCAGACCAGGGGTGATCGGCTGCGATCCCTGCTGGACCAGGCCGTGACCCGCGTGGCTCACCATGAGCAACCTCGCGGCGTCGTGCGCCTGCTCGAGGCGGTCGACCAAGGTGGCGGACTGGCTGGGAAGCACGATGTCGTCCTTCGCTCCCTGGACCACCAGGAACGGGGGTGCACCGGGATGGACGTAGGTGGTCGGGCTCGCCGCAGCCAGCATCGGAGACGGCCGTCCCGCCGCTGCTCCGAAGGCCTCCTCGGTGAAGGTGCGGAGGGCCTTGGTTCGCACGAGATCGGGGGAGGTCAGGTCCGTCGGACCGTACTCGTCGACCACCGCCTCGACCGCGCTCGACTCGTTCGGGTATCCGGAGGTGGCGAAGAGTGATGACTCCCCGGTCAAGCCGACCATCGCCGCCAGCTGCCCACCCGCGCTCGCTCCGACGACTCCGATGCGGGTCCGATCGACGTCGAGGGCTCTCGCCTCCGCCCGAAGGAAGCGGATCGCACACTTGGCGTCCTCGATCTGGGCGGGCCAGCGGTCGGTCGGGGCCAGGCGGTAGTTGATCGACGCGAACACCCAACCTCTTGCCACGAGTGCCTGTTCGACCTCGGCGTCCAGCGTCCCCGGGCGGAGTCCGGCGTTCCCGCTGATCCACCCTCCGCCGTGGATGTCCACCAGCGTCGGCGCATCCCCGACCGGTGCCGCGGGCTCGTAGAGGTCGAGCGTCTCGGGGACCCCGCCGTTGTGGCAGTAGGTGTAGGTCCGCTCGGTGGTGACCGGATGGATCGATCCCGACGAAGTGCGCAGGCGCTGCACGGCGACGGCCGCGCCCATTGCCAGGACCGCCACCACGACCACCGCGGTGGCGAACGTCAGGAGCGGACCGGGGCGCGTTCGAGCACCCGACGCGCTGTGAGCATGGGCGCGGTCAGTCAGGGTCGGATGACCCCGAGAGCAACCGGAGGGGCTGCACCCGGTCGTGCAGTGCCCGTGACGAGGGGTGTCGGGATCGGGCGCGGCGCCTCAGCTCCGCGGTCATCGATTCGACTTCGACCTCGATGCGAGCCCTCTGCCGGGTCCCGATCAGCGACGACCCAGGACGGGCCGTCAGCTGGTCGAGCTGCGCCTCTTGCCGGTCACGCTCGCGGGCGAGCTCTTCGTCGGTGAAGAACGTGTAGTCGGGGCAGCTGTTTGGTACCGCGTCGGAGGGATCGCCGCTGTTCCCCCATGCCAGGTATCGAATCTGTGCACTCACCGAAGCAACATCGGTTGGTTCTCTCCGGGACTTGAACCGGCGTATCCCCTGGTCGCCCGGACCGGGTGCTGCCTCCTGAGTCGGAGAGGGGTCTACACTCGCGAGTCGGGCAGCACGTGGATTCGGCAGGGCATCGACGTGAACTTCGACCGGATCCGGCCCTCATTCGAGCCCGCAGGCAGACAGGGGAGACGACGTGGTTGACGGCAAGCTCAACGGGCACCATCGGGCGACTCTCGAGAAGATCTTTCAGCATCCGACGAGCCACAACATCCAGTGGCACGACGTGCTGTCCTTGCTCGAAAGCGTGGCAGAGGTGCACGAAGGACACGATCACCGTTTCAAGGTGACCCTCGGAGGAGAGACCGAAACCTTCGACGCGCCTTCCGGTCACGACATCGACCAACAGATGGTGGTCGATCTTCGACGGATGTTGAAGGGCGCGGACATCATCCCGGGCGGATCCTGACGATGTTGCGTCGTGGGGTCCTCGTGAAGGCTGCGCTCGCACCGGTTCTGCTCCTCGCGGCGCTCGGCACGTTGTTCGTGTCGCCGGCGACCGCGGCGACCGATGCGCCGGCCGCATCGGCTGCAACGTCTTCTGCAACGACTTCCAGCGGCTACTGGTTGGTCGGACGCGATGGTGGCATCTTCTCCTTCGGGAACGCGGCGTTCTACGGTTCGACCGGCGCCATCCGCCTCCAGCGCCCGATCGTCGGCATCACACCCACCCGTGACCATCGCGGGTACTGGCTCGTCGCCACCGACGGAGGGGTGTTCGCGTTCGGTGACGCGGGGTACTACGGATCGATCCCCGGGCTCGGGATCAACCCCGCGGGCAGCAGCGCCCAACCCCGGTTGAACGCGCCGGTGGCGGGGATCGTCCCGTCGGCGGACGGCCGCGGGTATTTCATGGTGGCCCAGGACGGTGGCGTGTTCGCCTTCGGGGATGCCGGATTCGCAGGATCGTGCGTCAGCATCGGGGGCTGCGGCTCACGCGCGGTTGCCGTCATGCCCAATCCGGTCGGCAACGGCTACTGGGTGGTGACTGCGTTCGGTCGGGTGCAGACCTTCGGTGATGCGATCAACTACGGGTCGCCAGGACGCAAGAACGTCGCGATGACCTCGGCCGCGGCGACGTCCAACGGAGCCGGCTACTGGATCCTCAGTCAGAGGGGCGCCGTCTACCACTACGGCAACGCGGCCAACCACGGCCAGCTACAGAACGGCCAAAGCCGCGGCTACGACATCGCCACTGCGATCTTCCGCACGGCGGACAGCCGCGGCTATTGGATCGCCATGGCAGCGGGCGAGGTCCACAACTACGGGGATGCGCCCAAACTCGGCGACATGGCGGGGCACCATCTCAACGGGTCGATCATCGCTGCTGTGGGCTGGTGATGCCGGCGGGTGAGCCCGCCGTCAACCGGTTCAGTGCGGAGCGAAGCGCTCCGGTGTCCAGGCATCGAGCACGGCTCCAGCAACGGTTCGTTCCGCCGAGTCGGCGGTTCCCCCGGTTCCGATCACCGACCGGGCGACCACCGCCGCACTGACCGGACCGAGCAGCAGGCCTTCGGTTCCGTGGCCGGTCGCGACGTACGCGTTCGTCCAGCCCGGCACCCTGCCGACGATCGGACGCCCGTCGGCAGACGATGGGCGTGAGCCGACTCGCGTCTCGACCACCGTGGCCTCGGCGAGACCCGGGGCGGTGCGCAGACACTCACGAAGGAGCTGGTGGACTCCGTGCGCCGTCGGCCGATGGTCGTAGCCCGCTTCGGCCTCGAGGGTCCCTCCGCAGGCGACCCGTCCGTCGGGCCACGGCACCAGGTAGAACCCGAGGACGGGTTGCACGATGGGCCAGGTCTCGCTGTTGGTCCCCGGCAGCGACAGGTGGATGATCTGCCCCTTGAGGGGAGCCACCGGAAGGTCGACCCCGAACGCGCCGGCGAGCTCTGGCGTCCATGCTCCTCCGGCGAGCGCCACCGCTCCCGCGGCGATCGTTCCCTCCGAAGTCAGGACCCCTTGGACGGTTCGCCACTCAGGGTCGACGTCGAGCCCGGTGGCACCGGCTGCGATGACCCGAAGTCCGCGGGCGACCGCCGACTGCCGGAGCGCGGCGTTGAGGGCCCGACCGTCCACCCTGCGTCCCACCGGATTGAAGAGCGCGCGCCGCACCGGCCCGAGCGGGGGGAAGAGACGGGTCACCTCAGACGGATCGATCTCCTCGACCACCGGGGAGCGCCGGGTGATGAGACCGACCGACTGCTCCATGTACTCGTCCTCGCCCGGTCCGATCGAGACGAAGATCGACCCGGTGACCGCGAAGCCGGTGTCGGTGGCGCCGTCCTCGGCGAGGCGGGCGATCAGCGACTGGTAATGGCGTGCAGCGGCCGACGCGACGTCGAAGGCGGCAGGGTCGGGGTCCTGCCAGGTCTCCGGCGACAGGATGCCGGCGCCGGCGTCGGTTGCCCTGCCGGGATCGCCTCGGTCGACCAGCACGGTGCTGACCCCGGCGGTCACGAGTTCGTAGGCCAACGAGCTGCCGACCAGTCCGCCTCCGACCACCACGACGTCGGCTGGGGGAAGGGACCGGGTCATCGGAGCACCAACGCGAGACGGTACCCCAAGGCTCTGCGAAGGCGTTCGATCAAGCGCTCGGTCGAGGGTAACGGTCGAGCGTCTTGTGCCGTTTCTTAGGAAAATTCAGGGGCGAATGCGCGCGGTCGAGGTCTACGCTTGACGGAGGAGCAGGTCGCAGGAGCCAACTCCGGCGCGTGCCCTCGGCACCACCGCAGGTCGATCGTTCAGAACCGGGGAGGCAATGGGCAGGCACGAAGGGCGCCAATTCCTGGGCGGATGCCGTCTTGGCCGCACGAGAACGCTCGCGGTCCTGACCGCCCCGGTGCTGGCGGGGGCCCTCCTGCTCGTCCCGGCGGCGAGCCCGACCGGTGCGGCGGGTGCCGCTTCCCAGTCCTCCAAGACCCGGGTCGGATTCACCCCCGAGGTGCCGGCCGCCGCGACAGCGGTCTCTCCTTTGGCGAGCACGACGTCGCTGAGTGTGGACGTCGTGCTTCAGCCGCGTGACCCCGGTGCGCTCAGCTCCTACGCGCACGCGGTCTCGACCCCCGGGACGAGCGCCTACGAGCACTACCTCACCGAACCGCAGTTCGTCGCCCGCTATGCACCCACCCCCGCCACGATCGCCGCGGTGAGAAAGGCCTTGGTCGAGGCGGGACTGCAACCTGGTGCGACGAGCGGCGACGATCTGAGCATCCCGGTCCGCGCCACCTCTGCGAAACTGAGCTCGGCGTTCGGCGTCGGGTTCCGTCAGTACCGGGTCGCCCGAGGACGGATCGCGTACGCCAACACAGCGCCGCCGCAACTCGCCCGATCGGTCGCCCCGTTCGTCCAGTCGATCGTAGGGCTCGACGACCTGAACCTGGCGATGCCGGCCGACGCAGCCCCGGTGACCGGGTCCCGCGCCGCCGAGGCCGCCGTCCCTGCGGCGACGAGCGGTCCCAAGGCTTGTACGGCGGCAAAGAATGCAGCCCTGAACCAGGGTTCGTTCACCACCGACCAGGTGGGAACCGCCTACGGCTTCCCCAGTCTCTACAGCCGGGGTGACCTCGGGGCAGGCCAGGCGGTCGCGCTCTACGAACTCCAGAAGTACAGCAGCCCGGACGTGTCCGCCTACAAGAGCTGCTTCGGGGTGAAGACGGCGACCTCCACCTGGAACGTCGACGGCGGTCCGCTTGCCAACTCGGGGGTCGTCGAATCGGACCTCGACATCGAGCAGGTCATGGGCCTCGCCCCCGGGGTGCACCTCTTCATCTACCAGGGCCCGAACGACGGCGCCGGCGGGTACGACACCTACAAGGCGATCATCTCCGGCGACCAGGCAAAGGTCATCTCGACGTCGTGGGGACTGTGCGAGCCCTTCACCGGAAGCTCGGCAGCGCAGGCCGAGGGCACCCTGTTCCAAGAGGCGGCCGTGCAGGGACAGACCATCGTGGCAGCGTCTGGTGACCAAGGTTCGGAGGACTGTCTGGGCAGCAACGAGTCCAACGACGGGCTGGCGGTCGACGATCCGGCCAGCCAGCCCTATGTGACCGGGGTCGGCGGCACTGCGTGGACCGCCTACGGATCACCCCCCACCGAGACGACCTGGAACTTCGGGCCGGGCTGCTGCTCGGGAGCCGGCGGCGGGGGCGTCTCCAAGTTGTGGAAGATGCCCTCCTATCAGACCGACGCCGCCGGCACCGGGGTGCTCAACGCCTACTCCT
This sequence comes from uncultured Acidimicrobiaceae bacterium, assembly GCA_963839925.1. Taxonomy (GTDB): domain Bacteria; phylum Actinomycetota; class Acidimicrobiia; order Acidimicrobiales; family RAAP-2; genus Bog-756. Next base: position 550,794 of record CAWIWV010000001.1, read on the forward strand.
CGGGAACACCCTGTGGCGCAACGGCCGGGAGTTACTGCCGCGAGGTACCCGATGTCTCCGCGCTGGCCGACACCATCTATCTGCAGTACGTGGACGGCGGTTGGCAGAGCTGGGGAGGGACCAGCCTCGCCGCGCCGCTGTGGGCTGCCTTCTTCGCGCTCTCCGACGCTTCGCCGACCTGTTCGGGTCGGGCCATCGGCTTTGCCAACCCGCTCCTCTACGAGGTCGCCGCCGCCGAGCCCTCCGCATTTCACGACGTCACGGTGGGCACCAACGATCTCACCGGGAAGAACAGCGGCAAGTACCCGGCCCTCGGCGGCTACGACATGGCGACCGGCCTCGGGACGCCGAACGTCTCGCTTCTTTCGAGCGCCCTCTGTGAGAGCGCTCCGTCCGACCCGGTCTCGGCGACCAATCCGGGGGCCCAGCAGAGCAAGCTCGACGCGGCCGTACGCCTCCAGATTCGGGCCACCGCCGGAGCGGGTGCGGGAGCGTTGACCTACCGGGCGGTCGGGCTGCCCGCGGGAGTCGGCATCAACGCATCCACCGGGCTGATCTCGGGTGCACCGACCAGTTGGGGCAGCTCCTCGGTGTACGTGAGCGTGCGCGCCGCTTCCGGCGCCAGTGCGTCCACCTCGTTCGGGTGGAACGTTGCGGTTGCGATCCTCAGTGCGAACCATGCGACGGCGGTCATCGGCAAGCCGTTCAGCTTCACGGTCCGTCCCACCGGGAATCCGACCAGCCTGACCGTCCTTCCGAAGCCCCCAGCTCCGTTCACCTTCAAGAGGGAGAAGAACGGAACCGCCACGTTGTCGGGGACACCGACTGCGAAGACCAAGACCGGCACCTATCACCTGACGGTCGACGCGGTCTACGGAAGCGGCGGCTCGCGTGCGTCCGCCTCCCAGGCGTTCGTTCTGACCGTCGCCAAGTAGTCGCGCGCTCGACCGCGGACGACGGACAGTCGCTGCGGCCGGTCAGGCTCGGGTCACCGCCGACGGTGGTGGGATGGTTCCCGCGCCGGTGGTCAGGCATCCGGCCCTTGCCGCGGGATTGATCGCCGCCGGCAATCGTGGCGGGTGGAGGAACGCCGGCTTCGCCTTCAGGTCCAACATGTCGAACATCCCGTTGGCGTTCGCATCGCGTCGGGTGAGGGCGGGCAGGTTCCACTTCTCCTCGACGGTCTTGAGGATCGAGGTGTGGTCGTAGATGGTGTGGGAGACGTAATCCTTCCTCGCGTACGGACTGACCACCCCCGCCGGAACACGGAACCCGTACTGGTTGAAGGTGCCCGGCGGGTCGCCCGGCTTCAGGATCGGAGCGATGTCGTCGGGGGGGATGGCTGCCGGCGGTGGCACGTGGTCGTAGTACCCGCCATGCTCGTCGTAGTTCCAGATCAGCATCGTCTTGCCCCAGTTGGGGCTGGACATCACCGCGTTGACGATGTCGGCCATGAACTGGTCGCCGAGCTGGACGTCCTGGGGATCCTCTTCCGACGTGGTGTCGTAGTTGGGTTCGATCAGGCAGTAGGACGGAAGGTTCCCGGCCTTGGCATCCTCGAAGAACTGGTCGATCTTGGTGACGCCCTTGCTGACGGGATTGTTCGGCCCGAGGTAGGGCAGGTAGACCCCCAGGCTCGGCGCATTCGAGTAGTAGTTCTTCCAGGTGATGCCGTGCCGGTCGAACTGCTCGTAGATGACGCCGTTCGGCGGCAGCTCCAGCGGAAAGGTGTCATCGATAAGCCCGAGCGAGGTGCCCGAGATGAGGTACCGCCGGTTGGGGTCGGTCTGGGCCATGGCGGAACAGAAGTAACGGTCGGCGATGGGGAAGACGCTCGCCATCCCGCAGGTGAAGGCCATGTCGTCCTTCGTGAAGTATCCCATCGCCTCGGCGGTGGAGCTGGTCACGAAGCCGTCCATGGCTCCTTTGTTGTAGGCCTCGTGTGCTGCCGTCCAATCATTCCGGACCCCTGTGGTCTGGCACGGGGTGGGCATGTGGAAGGCGTGGATCTCGTTGCCGTGCCCGTCGGGGTTCTTGGCGGTCGGAGCGCCGTCCCGCCCGACGGTGAACCCGTCGCCCCGTCCGATCAGCCCGAGCAGGTTGTCGAAGGAGTGGTTCTCCATCATCACCACCACGATGTGCTCGATCTCGGGCACCTGATCGGTTCCCGCAGGCAGGTCCGGGTACGGAAGCGATCCCGGTTGCCTGATGACCTTCGGTCGGGTCGTCGTGGTGGTCGACGAGGACGAGGCGTTCGACCCACAGGCGCCGAGCAACATCGATGCACCGGCCAGGCCGCCGCCCAGGAACTGCCGTCGGTTCAGGTTCACCAGTCCGCTCCCTTTCCGTACCGATACTCGTTCGACCACTCGTCGGCTGACTGCAACCGGCGACACTGGGAACGCTAGGTGGATTCGGTGCTCAACCGCTCGAAGAGCCTCGGGAACCCGCTGATGTCGTCGATGACGTGATCGGGGCGACCGGGTGGGGCTTCGAGGTCCGAAGGTCGGAATTTGCCGGTTCTCACCAATACTCCGGTCATTCCGACCGCTTGTGCGCCCAGGACGTCGGAGACCAGGTCATCCCCGACCATGATGGTGTCCCCGGCAACGGCTCCGAGGTGGGCGAGGGCTGCCTCGAAGAAGGCGGCCGCCGGTTTGCCGACGACCTCGATGTGGATGCCGGCGGCGGCCTCGAGGGCGACGACGAAGGCTCCCATGTCGAGTGCCGGCCCGTCGGCCGTCTGGAACTTGGTGTTCCGGTGCAGGGCGAGGATCGGCACTCCGTCGAGCGCGAGCTTGAACACGGCGTCGAGCTCCGCGTACCCGACCGAGGGGCCGGCACCCCCGAGGAGCACCACTTCGGCCGACTCCACACCGGTTGTTTCGACGCCGATCAGGTCCTCTTCGAGACTGCCTTCGTTCACGACCAGACACCGAGCGCCGGGGTGGTGTTCGGTGAGATATCGGGCAGCGCCGGAGACTGCCGTGATGACCTCGTCGAGGTCCACGCCGAAGCCCACGGCGGACAGGCGTTCGACGATCTGGCGCCGAGTCCGCGACGACGTGTTGGTCACGAGTCGGAGCGGAATCCTTTGATCGTGCAGCCACTCGACCGCGGCAATTGCGCCCGGAAGTGGCTCCCACGAGACGACGAGCACCCCGTCGATGTCGAGCATCACCGCGTTGCCCATAGGTGATGGTAACTCTCATGACGCCTGTCCATGAACGAGCGGTCCACGCACGATCACTCCGCCGGTAGGAGTCAACGGCGACCGCCGGCCTCGTAGACTCCCGCGCATGGCCGACCCGCGACAAACGTCCGACCTGGTGGTGGTCAGCAGCGGCGATTCGGCGACCTCGAAGACCCGAGCGCTCGCGGTGGCCGCACTCGAGCTCTCCGGGGGCGGCCTGCTCATCGACCTGATCGAGCTGCCCGCCGACGCGCTGCTCGGCCGAACGAGGGATGGAGCCGTCGACGACGCGGTGGCGGCCGCCTCGTCCGCCGGCATCCTGGTGCTCGCGACGCCTATCTATCGCGCCACCGTCAACGGAACGCTCAAAGCGTTCCTCGACCGCTTCCCGACCGACGCACTGCTGCGGACCGCGGTGGTCCTGGCGGCGACTGCCGCGTCGCCGGCCCACTTCCTCTCCCTGGATACCGGTGGCAGAGCCGTCGTCGCCAGCCTCGGCGGCTGGACCGTGCCGAACGTCGTGTACGCGACCGGCGCCGACTTCGACGACGGGGTCCCCGGCGCCACTGTCCTCGAATCATTGCGCGTCGCATTGGGTCAGGCCCAGATGCTCGCGGCGACACTGCGCACGTGAGCGCCGCTCGCGTGACAGCCGGCCATCGTTGCGACTGGGCGGAGGGCTCAGACCTGATGCGCCGCTACCACGACGACGAGTGGGGCGTCCCCTCTCACGACGAGACGCACCTGTTTGAGATGCTCATCCTCGAAGGTGCACAGGCCGGCCTGTCGTGGGCGACCATCCTCGGCAAGCGCGAGAACTACCGGCAGGCGTTCGACGGCTTCCAGCCGGGCAAGGTCGCCCGCTATAGCGAGTCGAAGATCGCCAAACTCCTCCAGAACCCGGGCATCGTTCGCAACCGGCTCAAGGTCCGTGGCACGGTGCGAAATGCCCAGGCCTTTCTGGCCACCCGCGACGAGTACGGGTCTTTCTCGGAGTACCTGTGGGAGTGGGTGGGTGGGGAGCCGGTCGTCAATCAACCTCGGAAGGTCTCGGATCTGCCCGCTCGAACCGAGTTGTCCGACGCGCTGTCGAAGGACCTCAAGCAGCGAGGCTTTACGTTCGTCGGGTCGACCATCGTCTACTCCTACCTCCAGTCGGTGGGTCTGGTCGACGACCACCTGACCACCTGTCCGGCCAAGCGCGGTGGTGCTCCGCAGGGTCGATGAACCTGTCCCGGGCACGCTGTGAGGAACTGTTGGCGGCGTCGGACCACGGGGTTCTTGCCACCCGCCACCCTGATCGTGGGGCCGACGCAGTGCCGGTGTGCTTCGCGGTGGAGGGCATCCATGTGGTCGTCCCGATCGATCTGGTGAAGCCCAAGTCCTCTCCCGCCCTGCAGCGGCAGCGCAACCTCGACGCGGATCCTCGTGCCGTCATGCTGTGCGAGCACTGGGATACGAACGACTGGTCGCAACTCTGGTGGGTGCGAGCGTCGATGACCCGGATCGAAACGGGCGAGGCCACACGAAGGGACCTCGGCGCGCTGCTCGGCGAGAAGTACCCCCAATACGAGCACGCGCCCTTCGCCGACCTGATCGTCTTCGCAATCACCGGGCTGTCCGGTTGGTCGGGGGAGATGAACCGGTCGGATCCCAACTGAGCGGGCAGCCGCGGGAGAGAGGGTCGCCAGACGCGAACGGACCGACCCCGCGAGTTGCGGGGCCGGTCCGTCGGGACGTCTCGACGTGAGAGAGACATCGTGGTTTGTGGCGGTCAGTGCTTGTTCTCCTGCTTGTTCTGGTTCCACCAGCTCGGAGCGTCGTTCCACGGAAGCCGGTAGGCCCGGTAGGTGTTGACCCCGGCCGGGAATTCGGCGTCGAAGACGAGCCGCCCTGTCCGGTTGAACTCCGAGAAGTAGGGAAGGCTTCCCCACCCGACGACGATGTCACCGTCGCTCAGCGTCTGAGCGTTGCCCTGTGAAGCTGCGGAGAGGCCTTCGGGCTGGCTGTCGGAGGACACCAACGTCGCCGTCCGGTTGCGGAAATCGAGACGCACGGTCACTTCACGGCTGGCCGGGAGCAGCGGGGTGCCCGACGACTCGTTGTCGAAGAAGGTGTACTCGTCGTGCCCGACGGCCTCCGGGTCGTGCTGCCAGGCGAAGATCTCGTTGGCACTGTCGAGCGCCTGTCCTGGCGCTACCTGTTCGGTGAAGCTGCTCTGCTTGCCTCCGAGCTGCCAGATGATCGAACCGGTGCGCCGGTTGACCTTGAACGCGGTCCAGGTGGCACGCGAGTCGATCAACAGGTTCCCGTCGGTGTCGAGGTGCACCGCGTTGATGTGGAACCAGTCCCACGGAGTGGTCGCCGACGCCGGAAGCGGTTGTTCGCTGTCGCTATAGGGAACGTGGTCCGCGGCATTCCACTGGAAGAGCACCTTGCCGGTGGCGATGTCGATCTCCTGGACGTAGCCGTTGATCACCGACTGATCCGCAGGCCCTCCGGTGGCGCTGAGATCGGCAGTGCCGAGGTCGTAGGAGAGGATCAGCGCGGTGTTCTGTGGAGTGATCAGAAACTCGTGGCCGTCGGTGGTGAGACCGTTGCCGGCGTTGACCGTCGCGATCTGCTGGAAGCGGGTGTTGTAGATGTAGTCGGTTCCGTCGGACAGACCGCCGAACCCGGTTCCCTGCCACCAGGTCAGGACCGTCTGGCCGTGGTACTTCTGGGCCCGGAAGTCGCCGGCGGTCTGACCGGTCGGGATGGCGTGGAACCAGACGACGTCACCCTGGCTGTTGACGATCTCCGGTCCGTTGGCGTAGGTGCCGGTATCGCCGGTCGGAGTGACGAAGTAGTCGCCGCCGCCGAGGCTGGTGCCGTGGGTCAGGATCGTCAACGGGGGCGGGGTCGCCGGTGTCGTCGTCGGGGTTGCCGATGCTGTGCCCGACGAGGCGAGGACCAGGGGCGCGGAGCTCACGGTGAACGCGACGGCCGCGGCTGCAAGGGCCCACCGTCTCGGCGCACGGAGGCGCTTTTTGGGCGCGCTGGGGAAGGGGGTTGGTTCCATGGTTTTCACTGCCTTTCGATTGGGGGATTGCTTGCTGTTGGGGGATGTGTGGCTCGTGAATCGGGCCACGAACTGACCGTATGTCGAATTGTCTAGAAAGTCAATAGATTTAGTCAGGAATTCAACTCAGGCACGTGGTTCGGTCGCTGTGCGTGAGCGTCGATGGGGCCGAGGAAAGGGTTTTCGGAGGTTCGGCGCCGTGTTCAGGCGGCCAACGAAGCCACCACGTCGACCAGTCGATCGAGTTCGGCCTCGGTGTTGTAGTAGTGCGCCGAGGCGCGCACCACAGCGGTGGGATGCGGTGCAGCCATGTCGAGCCGTGCGAAGGAGGCCTCGCTGACCGAGACGTTGATGTCTGCTGCCGACGCGGCTGCGGCGACGTCGGCAGGGGACGAAGAGCTCGTCGTGAAGGTGACGATGCCCGACCTCTGGGTTCCGCCGTCGTGGATCACGACGCCGTCGACCGCTTCGAGGGAGGCGCGCAACCGCTCTGCCAGAGAACCGACCCGCTCGGCGATCGCATCGATCCCGAGTGCGAGCACATGGTCGATCGCGGCCCCCAGACCGAGTTGCGCGGCGATCGGCCCCTCGAACTCGGCGAAGCGCTCGGCTCCGGCTCGCAACCGGTAGTGATCGCCGTCCTCCCAGAGCGCGCCTGCCCAACCGATGCCGGGCGGGCGCAAGCGGTCGGCAAAGTGCTCCCGCACGAAGAGCAGCCCAGTTCCACGCGGACCTCGCAACCACTTGCGACCAGTGGCGGTGGCAACGTCGCATCCGATCCGTTCGACATCGACGGGCAGCTGGCCGACGCTTTGGCAGGCGTCCAGAAAGAACGGAACCCCCGCCCGACGGCAGGCGGCACCCACGTCCTCCACGGGATTGACCAGACCGCGGTGGGTACCGATGTGGGTGACCGAGACGAGCGCGGCGTTGCCGCGCTCGAGTAGCCCGGCCAGCGCGTCGAGATCGACCGCTCCGGTTGCCGTGCTCGGCACCACCTCGATGGTGGCTCCGGTCAGCTCGCAGACCTGCAGCAGGCCGAGGTAATGACTGTCGTAGGAAAGACGGTCGGCCAGCAGACGGTCGCCCCGTCCGATCCCTCCGCCGAGGGTGAATCCCCAGAGCGCTTTTGACCACCCCTGGGTATCGGATCCGGTCACCACGACTTCGCTCGGCCGGGCCCCGAGCAGCCGCGCCGCCGAGGTGCGCAGCGACGCCAGACGATCCGCTTGCAGCGCTGCCGCCTCGTACCCGCCGCGTTCGGACTCGAGCTCGAGGTGCTCGACAACGGTCCGCAGCGTGGTCGCGCTCGGCAACGCGGCACCCGCATTGTTGAGATGGGCGACGGTTGCACAGCCCGGGGTGGTGGCCCGTTCCGCCTCGACGTCGATGGAGCCGGCCACCTCCACGAATCTACTTGGCGACGTCGGCGACCTCCCTGGTGGCCAGCTCTTTCAGGGCGCAGTGGTCGGGTCGGGCTGCGTCGGCCCCGGGAGGCGGCGAATTCGTGGCGAGTATGTTCTTGGGCATGTCGAACGAAGCGGACCTGGTCGCGGAACGAACCGATCAGCTGCTCGCAGAGCTCGATCCGCGGACCGCACCGGTGGCCGAGTTCCGCTCCCGCCAGTTCGACCTCGGTCTGGCCTGGGTGTCCTTTCCCGAGGGACGCGGGGGGCTCGGCCTCGCGCCGGCTCTGCAGCGAGAGGTCGACCGCCGGCTTTCCGCTGCCGGGGCGACCCCACCAGGTGCTCGCGAGTTCTTCGGGTTGACCATGGCCGGCCCGACCGTGGTCACCCACGGCTCGGACGAGCAGCGCGACCGGCTGCTGCCGAGGATGTTCACCGGCGAGGATGCGTGGTGTCAGCTGTTCAGCGAGCCAGGTTCCGGTTCGGACCTCGCCGGGTTGTCGACCCGAGCGGTCCGTGACGGTGACGAATGGGTGATCTCCGGTCAGAAGGTGTGGAACACCCTCGCCCACATCGCGGACCGCGGGATGCTGGTCGCCCGCACCGACCCGGAGGCTCCCAAGCACAAGGGTTTGACCTACTTCGGGCTCGACATGCACGCACCCGGGGTCGAGGTGCGCCCGCTGCGGCAGATGACCGGCGAGGCGGAGTTCAACGAGGTCTATCTCACCGAGGTGCGCGTCCCCGATGCGGACCGGATCGGTGACGTGGGTGAGGGATGGCGGGTGGCGATGACCACGCTCTCCAACGAGCGCACGTCCATCGGGGGCGGGACCGGTCCGCCGGTTCGCGGAACGGGTGCCATCGCCGAGGCGTTGCGGACCTGGGGTGCCACGGCCACCCGACACAACCCGATCGCCCGCGATCGTCTGATGCAGCTCTGGATCGAGGCCGAGGCGTTGCGCCTCACCAACCTGAGGGCGAGCCAGAATCGCCGTGCCGGCAACCCCGGACCGGAAGGGTCGATCGCCAAGCTGATGTTCGCCGAGGTCAACAAGCGCATCTACGAGCTCTGCGTCGACCTCATGGGACCAGACGCCCTGATCGGCTACGACTACACCAATCGGCGGTCGGAGACGCTCGGTCTGATCGGTCCCGCTGGATCGGCTCGCCAGATGTTCCTCCGCTCCCGGGCCAACTCGATCGAGGGCGGGACCTCCGAGATCCAGCGCAACATCCTCGGCGAACGGATCCTCGGGCTGCCCGGGGATGTTCGCGTCGACAAGGACCTGCCGTGGTCGAGCGTCCCGAGGAACTGATCCACGCCGAGGACTTCCTCGGGATGGCCCAGGCGGGCGACGATCTGCACTGGCGTCTCACCGTGGTCCCCGAGCTCTGCACACCGGGGGACTTCCTGTTCGGCGGGTGCGGGCTCGGTGCCGCCCTCGCCGCGGTCGATCGTGCGTCCGGTCGTCGGGTGGTCTGGTCGACCGCCCAGTACCTCTCCTATGCACCGACCCACTCGGTCGTCGACCTCGAGGTCACCCTTGCAGCCGTTGGCAGTCGGGTCACCCAGGCACGGGTCGTCGGTCGTCTCGGCGGCAACGACATCTTGACGGTCAACGCCGCGGCCGGCCTTCCGGGGAATCTCGATGCCGAGGCGGTCTGGGTCGACCCACCCAAGGTCGCTCCACCCGACGAGTGCCCACCGCGCCGCAGCCCGAACTTGGGGACCTCGTCGATCTTCGATCACGTCGACATGCGCCAGGCGCTGGGTCTGTCGTTCGAGGAGATGATGGCCGGCATGGACGGCCCGGGCGAGCCCACCAGCGCGGTCTGGGCGCGGGTTCCCGGTCACCTCGAGCCGTCGGCTGCGACCCTTGCGATCATCGGGGACTACATCACCGGCGGGGTCTCACAGCCGCTCGGTCGGAGGATCGAGTCGCGCAGCCTCGACAACACCTTGCGGGTGGTCCGGTTGGTGCCGACCGAGTGGGTGCTCTGCGACATCCGCATCGAGGCGGTCTTCGGCGGCTATGGCCACGGTGTCGCCCACCTCTGGGCCGAGGACGGGACGTTGTTGGGGATCGCCAGCCAGTCCATGCGACTGCGGGACTGGGACCTCGAGAGATGAAGTGTCTGACCGAGATGAGGAGTCGTTGAGCCGATGAAGATCGCCACCATGCTGAGCTACTCGGGGGGATTCCGTGACGCGGCCGCCGAGGTCGCCGAGCTCGAGCGGGCCGGACTGGACCTGGTGTGGGTGGCCGAGGCCTACGGGCTCGACGCCCCGAGCCTGATGGGGTACCTCGCGGCACTCACCGAACGGGTGGAGATCGGCTCGGCCATTCTCCCCATCTTCACCCGCACCCCGACCCTCATCGCGATGACCGCCGCCGGTATCGACACGCTGTCGGAGGGTCGGTTCCACCTCGGACTCGGATCCTCGGGACCTCAGGTCATCGAAGGTTGGCACGGCGTGCCCTTCAACGCCCCGATCGCCCGCACCCGCGAGATCATTTCCATCTGCCGCCAGGTCTGGGCGCGTGAGGCGCCCTTGGAGCACGACGGCACCTACTACCAGATGCCACTTCCGGCAGGTGTGGGAACCGGGCTCGGCAAGCCGCTCAAGATCATCGCCCATCCGGTGCGGCCGTCGATTCCGGTCTGGGTGGCAGCCCTCGGGGAGAAGAACGTCGCGATGGCGGCAGAAGTGGCCGACGGATGGATCCCGATGCTCTTCATGCCGGAGAAGGCCCGCTCGGTCTGGGGATCCGCGCTGGATGCGGGGGCGGCCAAGCGGGATCCGTCACTCGGGACGCTCCAGATCACCGTGGGCGGTCCCTTGGCGATCGGCGATGGCCCTGAGGTGACCGCGCTGCGCGAACTCGCCCGGCCGATGGTGGCGTTGTACGTCGGAGGGATGGGCGCGAAGGGGAAGAACTTCTACAACGACGTCATGCGCCGCTACGGATTCGAGGAGGCCGCAGAGAAGATCCAGGACCTCTACCTCGACGGCAAGAAGAAAGAGGCTGCGGCGCTGGTCCCCGACGAAGTGCTCGAGGCCACTTCACTGTGTGGTCCCGAGGGCTATGTCGCCGAGCGGATCGCGGCCTTTCACGAAGCCGGGGTGACCCACCTCCAGATCACGCCGATTCCCCTCGGCGATCAGCGCCCCGTCGACCTGGTCGAAAGCGTGAAGCGCCTCGTCTCAGTCTTCTGAGAGATCAGTCCTCTGAGACGAGGTCTCCCTCGGGCAGGTCGAGCGTCTCCAGCTGGAGAAGCGAGTCGAGCTGAGCAGCCATCTGCTCGATCTCGTCGGCCTCGTAGTAGTTGCGGTTGAGGGTGAGGGTCAGCTGCTCCTGCACCAACGCCAAGGCGGCTTCGGCGGCGGCCGCCGCGTCGTAGACCGAGAACAACTTTGCTTGCATGGCCTGCGCGGACACGAAGCGGGTGCCACGCTGCTCTGCCTCGGTGGGGAGGGTCCGGAGCACGTCGCCAGGTGTCTGACCGTTCACGTCGAGTGAGCTGACGCCCACCTCTCCGACCGGCTGCTCGTCTGCCATCTCGCTGTTGTTCACCTCGTCCATGGTTCCTACCCCTCCACTCGATTCGACCGGCACGCTCGCCGGACCGTCTCCTCTATCGTCCATCTCTGGCTGTTCCTTCAATTGTCCCATACGGAAGGGTCAACAACGGGGCAGGGGATTCTCTTCCGGGCCCGAAACGGGTGGGGACGGAGGGTCCCCGCCGAGGGGGGGATCAGACCGGAATCCGCCTCCTCTGAGGGAAGATAGTTTCGGGGGGGAACTTCGAGAGGAGCCAGATGGAGGCCGGTATCACCGACGCTGCGCGCACGGCACTGGTGCGAGCAGCGATCAGCAGAGTGGACAGCGACGAGCTGAAGAAGGCGCTCGGCCTGGCAGCCGACCCGAAGTTCCAGGCACCGACGGCGGTGACCAACGCAGTCAATGCGCTGCGCAGACACCGCGACCCTGCCGGCGTCATCACCAAGCCCCAGTACCGCGCCATCCTCCCTCACGTGGCCGCGGTGCTGGCCGACGAGTGCCTGTCCCGGACCGTCGAGGAGCTGGGCGACCATTCGGAGAACCCCACCGAGGAGCAGCTTTTGGAGGCGCTCGACGTGGTCCGCAAGGACTTCGCGGATGCCACCATCGGCGTCATGTTGGCGACCATCGCCGGCGACGACATGCCGGCTTCCGATCTCTGCTTCGAGATCGCGACGACCGATCCCCGGTTCGGCCTCGCCGACGCGTCGGACCAGGAGGGGACGTCCGATGCAGCGCGATCGGAGGACCGGCCGCGGGTCGGCCCCTCTCCCGAACAGCGGGAGGCCAGACGCGAGAAGCGTCGCCTCGATGCGCAAGGGCGACGCAAGCAGACCGAGGTCACCAGAAAGGCGAACGATCAGGTGCGGCGCGAGCGGAAGAAAGAGCGCGCCTCGTCACTCGCGGCGGCGGTGACGGCGAAGGAGTCCGGTCCCCGCCCGGGTGTCGCGCCACGGGTGGTGCGACAGGCGACCCTCACCCCGTTGCAGGAGCAGGAGTTCGACCGGCGCGATCCGCTGGTCGGAAGTGTGGTGTTCGCATGGGTGCCCTTCGACCCGGGTGCGGCACCGGATGAATCAGGGTTGGACGGAAAGTCACGCCGCTGCGTTGTGGTTGCCGGCTCCGAGGATCACCTGCTGGTCCGCCCCGGGTACTCGGAGGGCGGGAGCAAGAGCCGCGACTGGAAGTCGGTGCCGCTCCGGCACTGGCGGAAGGCGGGCTTCGAACGAGCCACCTGGATCGACGGCGAGATGCTGAAGGTCGACCGCACTCCCGAGCAGAGTCCGGTCGGAAGTCTCCTGCCCGAAGACTGGAACGCCCTCTGGTAGCTCCGCCTTCTGGGAGCTCAGTGGGCGGGGATCGGAGGAGTCCGGTCCGGTTGCGCGCGTGAGCCCCTGATCACTTCGAGGATCTCGTCGCCGATGAGCTCCTTGCGTTCCAGCAACGCATCTCGCAGCGACTCGATGACGTTCCGGTGTTCGTCGAGCATCCGGGTCACCGACGCCTTCGCGTCGGCGAGGAGGGCTTCGACCTCTGCGCGACCCTCGTCGTTGGCAAGCACCTTCGAGACGATGCCCCCGGCCGGGTACTCGAGAGCCGCAGCCGAGATCAACGTCGTGCCCATGCCCATGAGGCCGATCATCTGGCAGGCGTTGAGCGTTGCAGCCTGCAGGTCGCCGGTCACCCCGGTGGACGCTTCACCGAAGAAGAGCTCTTCGGCCACCATCCCGCCGAAGGCGATGTCGATGAGCGCTCGCACCTCGGACTTGGTCTTGGTGAACCGCTCCTCTTCTTCGGAGTGACTGAGCAGCCCGAGCGCGTCCCTTCGCTTGACAATGGTGAGCACCTCGAGCTTGCGGCCCTTGCCGACCAACCAGGCAACCGTCGCATGACCTGCTTCGTGGGTGGCGATGGTGCGCTGTTCCGCCTCGGTGTACTCGACCGGTTGGGCGAGCCCGATCTCCTCGGTCATCTTGGCCTGCTGCAGGTCGTTCCACGAGAACCTGTCCGCCCCTCTGCGCAGCGCCCAGACCAGGGACTCGTCCATGAGGTGCTCGATCATCACCGGCGAGTACCCCGCGGTGAGTGCTGCCAGGGTCTCCCGCTTCGTCCCGTCGTCGAGCTCGGCCTCGTGGGCTTTCTTGCCCAGGTAGTAGTCGATGATGTCCCGGCGCCCCGATCGGCTGGGAAGCCCGAAGTAGATGTTGCGGTCGAAGCGGCCCGGACGCAGCAGCGCCGGATCGAGGTCGTCGGCGCGGTTGGTGGCTCCGATCACCAGAATGTTCGCCGGGACGTGTGCCGGCTTCCGCAGGCGCCGGTGGGTCGGGAGCCACACGTTGACCGCGTCGACGAGCGCGCCTTTCATCCGGTGCGACCGTGGAGGCTGCTCGAAGGACTGGAGCTGGATGAGCAGCTCGTTCACCACCCCCGGGACGCCTTCGCTGTGGCGCTGGCCCATCCCGCCCCGGGCGGCGCCGATCGCGTCGAGCTCCTCGATGAACCCGATCGACCCGCCCTCGCGTCGCGCGTGGCGCCGCAACTCCTTGAAGTAGGCGCGGATCTTCCGGTTGGTCTGGCCGTAGAACATCGACTGGAACGCTGACGAGGACACGAAGAGGAAAGGCACCCCGGCTTCGGCGGCCATCGCTTTGGCCATGTAGGTCTTGCCGGTTCCGGGAGGTCCCTCGAACAGGATCGCTTTGCGCGGCGAGCCGCCCATCTGCTCGGCGAAGGTCCGGTGCGCGAGGAAGAGGTTGAGGGTCTTGGTGACCTCCTCGACCAGCGTCTCCGACCCGCGCACGTCGTCGAAGGTCATGTCCAGCTCGTCGGGGCGGTAGAGGATGTGGGGGGAGCGACCCGCCCCGATCAGCGGCACCACCATCACCAGGACGAGCACCCCGATCAGGCAGATCGCAGGAAGCATCGGCTGCCAGGAGGCAGGGAAGTGAGGGATCGGGATCGAAGCTCCGGGGTCGAAGAGGTCCCGCAGAATCAGCGCCACCGCCACGAGTGCCAGCACCATCGACAGACGCTGTAAACGGGTGGTCCACGCCGCGCCGTTGATGAGCGCCGACGTCGGTGCCGCCGATCTCCGCGACGTTGCGGTCGCCCAGTGCCGAGAGTCGACCTTGCGCCGAAGGCGTCAGCCTCTCGTTCGAGTTGGTCTCGTCCTCTTGGAGGATCGGACCGTGCTCCGTCTTGTCTGCGCCTGACCACTGGCGAAGGTGGTCGTCAAAATTCGGATCCGGAATCCGCGAGCGTTCCATGGTCTGCCCCCCATGTATTCGGCTGTCCGGTGTTTCGTGCCCGACGATAGACGACCTGGTCAGAGGCGTGCTTCAACCATCTCCCAGGGTGCGCGGTCGGTCGCGCCGAGTGACGGGTTACTGGAGCCCGACCGGACAGCCGACCCGGGACAGCTTGTCTGGGTTCCGCACGATCCGGATGGTCGCGACCTGCCCGCCTCGGACCTCGAATGCGATCACTTCGTCGATTGCACCTCCGAGTGAGACCACGATCCCCTCGTCGCCGTTGACCACCACCGGGCGAACACTCATCTCACCCGCGTAACGATGGGCCAGGTTGACCATCAACCTCGCCACCCGCGGCGCTCCGAGCACCGGACGCCTGGCCGCCCGCTTGGCCGCTCCGCCGTCGGACAGGCACACCACGTCGGGGGCAAGGTGGCTCATGACCAGCTCGATGTCACCGACCGCGATGGCCGCAGTCAGCGCGTCGACGATCGCCCGATCGGTGGCACGGTCCCGTTGCTCGCCGGGTTGTTGTCTGACCCGCTGGCGCGCTCTGCTCGCAATCTGCCGGCAGGCCGCCTCCGACTTCCCGACCGCGTCGGCGATCTCGGCGAAGGGGACCTGGAACACGTCGGCGAGAAGAAACACCGCCCGCTCCACCGGCTTCAGCCGATCGAGTAGCGCAAGGAATCCGAGCCGCAAGGAGTCGGCGAGCACGGCGACCTCGTCGGGGCCGTTTTCCGAGACCAGTGGCTCCGGCAACCACGGGCCGACGTAGCACTCGCGGCGCCTGCGGTCCGCCCGGATGTGGTCGAGGGCGATGCGGGTGGTCACCGTGGTCAACCACGCTTCGGGTCGGTCCACGTCAGCGGGGCGAACTCGTTGCCAGCGGAACCAGGCATCTTGGACGGCGTCCTCCGCGTCGGACACCGTGCCGAGCATGCGGTAGGCCAAGCCGGTCAGGCGAGGGCGCTCGCGCTCGAAGAGCTCCGTCGAGCCAGGCGACGCCGCGGTGCTCATCCGACCATTGTGCTCGAAGCCGGCCGATCTCCGGTTGCCAGACGACCGGCTGCGTTTCCGCTGGCCAGCGCCGCGTCGGCGAGAAGACCGACCGGACCCACCCAGTCACCGGCCATGGTCACCCCCGGCACCCCGGTGTCTCCGACGCCGGGCCGACCGGCAAGTCCACCGCTCAGCGCGCGGGGGATCGCACCGGTGACCGGGAGGCGGGCCTGGAAGCGCTTGGTGACGATCTCGCCGGGCTGCACGCCCGCCTCGAGGACGAGCTGCTCGAGTTGTGGGCGGTCCTCCTCGGCGCTTCGGGCACCGTACCGGATCGCGGCGACCACCGCCTGCCCCTCGGGAGCCTGCCTCCCCGGCGGTGACTGCACGGTCGTGTAGACCGGATCGTCGAGGCCGAGCACGTAGCCGGGCTCGGGCACCCGGCTGACCCCGAGGTCGAGGCACGCCGCGGTGCACGGCGCACCGAGGTCGCCCCAACCGGGCTCGTCTGGCAACAGGCGTCGGATCGCAGCCGGTCCGCCGGTGGCGACGACCACCTGATCGGCGATCAGCGCACCGTCTGGCGTGGTGACCTCGACGTGGTCCCCGACCCGCGCCAGTCCAGCGACCTGCACACCGGTCCGGACCTCGAGGGAAGCGGCGAGGCCGTCGATGAGCTGTCCCCATCCGCCGTGCAGATAGAGCACCCCACTCGTTGCCGCCGCCTGCAGCTGCTCCACCGCGGCGTCGGCGCTCAGCTCGTCGAGCGAAGCGGTGTAGGTCCCGAGTCGGATGAGGGCGCGCAACACCGATTCCGCATCCGGACGCAGGCCGAACGAAGCGAGCCATGCGTCGACGGTGGTTCCCGCGAGGGTTGCGGAATCGATCTTGGGGACCTGGGTGAGCAGCTTCGCCAGCTGCACCTTGCCGCGTGCACCCACCGCCGAGGTCCGCAAGAGTGAACCCGCCCCGGTCGGGAGGAGGTGACGGGTTCCTCCGGTCAGGGCCTGGTACTGACCGAGGGGTGGGGGAGTCCCCTCGACTGCGACCCCGAGCTCGCGCAGGACCTCCGAGCCGGGACCGGCCGCGTACAACGCGTGGGCGCCCATGTTGAAGGTGAAGCCCTCCCGCTCGACCGTCCGAGCCCGCCCGCCTGGCTGGTGCGCTTCGAGCACGAGGACCCGGGCTCCCCGCTGCGAGGCGGTGGCGGCCGCCGACAGCCCGGCCAACCCGGCGCCGATCACGATCACATCCCATTCGGTTCGCATACCCACTACGACGCCGGCCGGATCGATCGTGTGACAGATCCGATTAGGATGACGTTAACGTACGCGTGAACCAATGTTTACGTGGAGGAAAGGGGCAACGGGAAGGACCTGCCCATGGCAAAGCTGGACGAGCTGAAAGCCGGTCGGGCCGACCGTACCAACAAAGGTGCCGGGGGCATCGCGGACCTCCCTCCGAACTACAAGTGGATCGCGCTGTTCATCGCCACCTGTGGCGTCCTGATGGCGACGATCGACGGCTCGATCGTCCTCATCGCTCTTCCCGACATCTTCCGCGGCATCGGCATCGACCCGCTGCAACCCGGCAACACCTTCTACCTGCTGTGGATGATCCTCGGCTTTCTGGTGATCACCAGCGTGCTGGTGGTCACCTTGGGCAGGATGGGCGACATCTACGGCAGGGTGCGGACCTACAACCTCGGGTTCGCGGTGTTCACCTTCTTCTCGCTCATGTTGAGCATCACCTGGATGACCGGCCACGCGGCGGGCGACTGGTTGATCATCATGCGGATCTTCCAAGGGGTGGGCGCTGCCATGTTGATGGCCAACTCCTCGGCGATCCTGACCGACGTGTTCCCCGACAACCAACGGGGGATGGCACTCGGGGTGAACCAGGCGGCCGCGTTCAGTGGCGTGTTCATCGGACTGGTCCTCGGTGGACTGCTCGCCCCGATCAGCTGGCGTCTCATCTTTCTGGTGTCGGTCCCGATCGGGCTCTTCACCACCATCTTCGGTTACCTCAAGCTGCACGAGACCAGCCCCCGCCGGCCCGCCCGTATCGACTGGCCGGGCAACATCACCTTCGCCCTCGGGCTGATCCTGGTCATGGTCGGGATCACCTACGGGATCGAACCCTACGGCCATCACGTGATGGGCTGGACGAGTCCCTTGGTGCTCTCGACCTTGGCGGCCGGGGTGATCCTCCTGATCGCGTTCTGTGTGATCGAGACCAAGGTTCCCGAACCGATGTTCCGTCTCCAGCTGTTCAAGATCCGGGCCTTCACCAGCGGTGTGCTGGCCAGTTTCCTCGCCGCGCTCAGTCGCGGCGGATTGATGTTCATGCTGATCATCTGGTTGCAGGGCATCTGGTTGCCGCTGCACGGCTACACATTCAGTGTGACCCCGCTTTGGGCGGGGATCGCGATGCTCCCCCTCACCATGGGATTTCTCATCGCCGGGCCGGTGTCCGGCGTGCTCTCCGACCGGTACGGGGCCCGCCCGTTCGCGACCGGAGGCATGCTCGGTTCGGCGATCTGCCTCGCCCTGCTCGAGTTCCTTCCGGTCGACTTCCCCTACCCGATGTTCGCCGCGCTCCTCTTCGTCACCGGCCTGACCATGGCCGCCTTCGGCTCGCCCAACCGGGCCGGGGTGATGAACAGCTTGCCTCCGCAGCACCGGGGTGCGGGCTCGGGGATGAACACCACGTTCCAGAACTCGGCCCAGGTGCTCTCGATCGGGATCTTCTTCACCTTGATGATCGTCGGCCTGATGTCCTCGTTGCCGGCGAACCTGCTGCATGGGCTCACCGCCCACGGCGTGCCCGTCGACGTTGCCGAACGCACCGCCCACCTCTCTCCCGTGTCCACGTTGTTCGCCGCGTTCCTCGGGTACGACCCGGTGCAGCACCTGATCGGCGCTCAGGCGCTCAGCCATCTCAGCCCGGCGCAGCAGCAAGTGCTCATCGGCCGCGGCTTCTTCCCCGGGTTGATCAGTGCACCGTTCCGTGCGGGACTGCACGCCGCGCTCGACTTCGCGATCGTGGCCAGCCTGTTCGCCGCCGGAGCTTCGTGGTTGCGAGGCGGGCGGTATGTCTACACCGAGCCCGAAGTGACTCGTGAGCGTGGTGCGGGTCGCAACGGGTCGAGCCCCGAGAAGCAGCCGGTCGGCTCGACGACGGAGCAGTCTCCGACGGTCGGGGCGGGAGCCTCCAACGGGGCCGATCCTGTTCCGGTGGCGCCGGTTCCCGAGGTGATCGACTGATGATCACCCGGAACGCGACGACCAAGCCGGCTCCGGTGGCACTTCGGATCGGCGAGGCGGCCAAGATGACCGGCCTCACCACCCGGACGCTGCGCTACTGGGAGGAGATCGGGCTGATCCGGCCGAGTTCCCATCGCGAGAGTGGCGAGCGCATGTACTCGCAGACCGACATGGCCCGGGTGTCCCGCATCCGCGACCTGCAGGAGCTGTTGGGCTTCTCGCTCGCCGAGGTCCGGGTGGTGTTGGACACCGAGGACGTCGACGTCCTCGATCGGGTGCGTTCCGAAATTCACTCCGCCGATCTGGATCCTGACCACCGTCGCGAGTTGCTCGACGAAGCGATCGAGGCCAACGACAAGTTGCTTGCCCGGCTCGACGACACCCTGGCCCGGATCGGAGCCTTTCGTGACGAGCGTGCTGCCAAAGCGGTCCGTCTGCGACGTGCCCGCCGCGAGGTCGGTGAGGCACTGGCCTAACGAGCCCTCAGCGTTCGGCCGGATCACCCCGATGGGCCGAGGTTAAGATCCGCGCGTGATGCCATGTCGATGATCGACTACGACGCCCGGCCCGTCACTCCCCAGGTGATTCTGGTCGGTGAGCGGGCATCCTCTGCGGGCTATGGCATCCGTGACTTTCTGAGTCGCAACGGTGTTCCCTACGAGTGGGTCGACCTCGAGAACGCAGCTCGAGCCGAGGCGTTGTTGGGGGAGGGCCAGAGAGATCCCGGCCAGTTGCCCCTCTGTGTCCTCCCGAACGGAGATCGACTCGCGCCGGCCACCTTGGAAGCGGTGGCCGAGGGACTCGGGATGGTCGAACCCCCGAGACTCTCCGACTACGACCTGGTCATCGTCGGAGCCGGACCCGCCGGCCTCGCAGCCTCGGTGTACGCGGCCTCGGAAGGCCTGGCGGCGGTGGCGGTCGAAGCTGTCGCACCAGGGGGTCAGGCCGGAACGACCTCCATGATCGAGAACTACCTCGGCTTTCCACAAGGAGTGAGCGGGAGCGAACTGGCGACGAGGGCAACGGCGCAGGCGAGACGATTCGGGGCTGAGGTGCTGCTCGCTCGCCGCCTCGTCGACGCCACGAGGGACGGACCGGGCTTTGTCGCCAACCTGTCGGACGGCTCATCGGTGCGGGCGCGGGCCATGCTCATGGCGAGCGGTGTCGAATGGCGCCGGCTGGAGGTGCCCGGCATCGACGAGCTCCTCGGCTCCGGCGTCTACTACGGCGCGGGCCCGAGCGAGGCGGTCACCTGCAGTGGGTGCCGGGTGGCCATCGTCGGAGGAGGAAACTCGGCCGGTCAGGCGGTCGTCCGATTCTCGCGGTATGCCTCGCATGTGACCTTGCTGGTCCGAGGGAGCTCGCTCGAGGCGTCGATGTCCCACTACCTGATCAGCCAGGTGAGGGAGCTGGAGAACGTCGATGTCCGGACCAACACCGAAGTCGTGGATCTCGAAGCGGACGGACGTCTCCGGGAGCTGGTTCTTTCGTCGGGAGGCGTCGAGGATCGATTGCCGGTCGACTCTCTCTTCGTCTGCATCGGTGGGGTGCCGCGTACCCAGGGTGCCAAACGGGTCGGCGTCGCGCTGGACGCCGCCGGATACCTGCGCACCGGCTACGAGCTCGTGTCGGCGGAGGGCGCGCTGGAAGACTGGCCGCTTGCTCGTCAACCGTTGCCTCTGGAGACGAACCTGCCCGGGTTGTTCGCCGCAGGCGATGTCCGAAGCGGATCGGTCAAGCGATGCGCTGCAGCGATCGGCGAGGGTTCGATGTCGGTTGCGTTGATCCACCAGAGACTCGCCGAGCTCGGTGTTGACGATGGCTGATCTGGATGCCGTGCCGGCGCCGGGTCCGAGCGAGCAGGCGGTCGCGGAATTCTCTTCTCCCGCGTCACTCGAACAGATTCGCGTCGTGGCGGAGCGTCTCGAACGCAATGGGATCACCTGCATGGTCGTCGAGTCCTCCGAAGATGCCAGAAAGGCGGTCCGGTCGATCCTCCCGGTCGGAGCCGAGGTCTACAACAACACGTCTCGAACGCTCGAGAGCATCGGAGTTGCCGAAGACGTGGAACGATCCGGTGACTACCAGCCGCTGCGCCCGCGCCTCTACCGGATGGATCGCGAGATGCAGGGCCGTGAGATGCGCCAGCTTGCCGCATCGCCGGATTGGGTCGTCGGGAGCGTGCACGCGGCGACAGAGGAGGGATCACTGCTCATTGCCTCGGCGAGTGGCAGCCAGCTCGGTCCGATCGCCTCCGGGGCGGGCCACGTGATCCTCGTCGTCGGCAGCCAGAAGATCGTTCCCGATTTCGATACCGGACTCCGGCGAATCTACGACTACTGCTTTCCCCTCGAGGACCATCGGGCCAGAGAGGCCTATGGCGTCCAGAGCGGGGTCAACAATGTGCTCGTGATCAACAAGGCGATGGGTGAGGGCCGGATCACCGTGATCCTGGTCGAAGAGGCACTCGGGTTCTGAATCTTGGCCCTGCGAGGCGAGTGGATTCTCGGTCCCCGGCGCCTTCAGAGTTCTGGGAAGCCCACGCTCTGGTACGTATATTGCGAGAGCGGACTTGCGACAGGTTGCGATGCAACGCAGTCAGACGATCTGGGGTCGTTTTTCACCTCGGCGTAGTACGTACCGGACACGTTCGTCACCGTGATGCTCTTGTTCGACCCAACGAACCCGTAGCTCGGCCCTGTTGGAGTGGGGCCGTAGGGGCTGTAGGGCGGGGAAACCGCCACTGCCCCCTGGTTGTCGTAGATGTACCAACAGCTCTGGTCGACTGGTGCGTAGGCGGCCAAGATCACGCCGTTTCCATCGGGTGAAGAAAACACAGAGATCCAGTTCGGATGGGTCGAGCTGAAGACGGTGAATGTCAAACTCGGGTCGGTATTGGTGAGCGCCGACACCAGACCGGCCGTGCCAGGAAACGATCCACCATTCATCGAGTAGATCGAATTGATGGAGGTAAGTGATTCCTCAAGGTCTTGCTGTGCGTTCGAATCACTATCAGTGAACCCGAGATTGTTGGCACACGTATTCCCATCAACGTTGCTGTTCGTTCCGTCGGGACACGTCGTGTTGTCCCAAAGCACATCAGATAAAACTGTGTTCGTGATATCGGAATCATCGAGGTCGGCGTCGGTAAAATTGGCGTCACTGAGATTTCCATTGGCAAGACCCAATTTCGACAGGTCGGCCCCGCCGAGGTTGGCGCTTGGTCCAACGAGGTACCCGTTGAGAAGATTCCAGCCCACAGGAAGATGTGCTGGCACCCCGGTGATCCCGCCCGACGTGACGAGGCTCAGATCGGCACCGGTGAGATCGACATCGCTCAGATCTGCGCCGCCCATGGCTGCAGTCGCCATAGCCGCGTCCTTGAGATCCGCCGACGGACCGACCAAATAACCCACTGTGAAGAGCCAATCGGTGGGCAGGGAAGACGGAGTGCCAACGATCAACCCCGAGGACACCCCCGCGAGGTCGGCACCGCCGAGCGCTGCCCCATCTAGATCCGTGCCCGCCAGGTCGACGTTTGAAAAATCGGCGTCAGTCAGGTTCGCCTCAGGACCGACCAGATAGCCATTGACGACGGACCAGCCCACTGGAAGGGAAGACGGAGTGCCAACGATTCCACCCGACGACACCCCCGAAAGGAGCGCACCGGAAAGTTCTGCTCCAGCGAGACTGGCGTTCGCCAGATCGGCGTTGGAAAGGGTCGCGTTGGTCAGATTTGCCTGTGGGCCGACGAGATAACCGCCAATGAGGAGCCAATCCGTTGGCAATACCGGCTCACCAGTCAATCGACCGGATATGACGCCATTGAGCGCCGCTTCGGAGAGGTTCACCGAACCAAGATCCAATCCAGCGAGATCTGCATGCGTCAGATTCGCCGTGGGTCCGAGCAAGTAACCGCCGAGAAGTCGCCATCCCGAGGGCAATCCGGTTGGAAGTCCGACGATCCCACCTGATGACGCTCCGGCTAACTGGGTGTCGGTCATGTTGGCGCCAGCGAGCTGGGCTCGAGACAGAGTCGCATCGGTGAGCTGGGCGTCGGTCAGATTGGCCTTCATGAGATCGAGCCCGCTGAGGTCGGCATTGGAGAGGTTGCACTTCTGGAGGTTTGCAAACGGCCCCCGATACGCGCAGTCCTGCGTGCGTGTCGGCTTCACGGCGTTCGCAACTGCATCCTTCCCGAAGCCGACGGTGTTTCCGGCCTGAACCGTTACGGAGTAGGCCTTGCCGTTGGTCAGGCCCGACACGACACAGTTGGTGGCCGAGGTGATGCACCTCTTCAGCCCAGGGGAGACGGTGACGAGATAGCGGGTGACAGGCCTTCCACCCGTCGATGCCGGGGCTCTCCACGACACCGCGATTGCGGTGTCGGCCGGCGTTGCCACCAGGTGCGCTGGCACGCCTGGTCTCGATGGAGCCGCGGCACCCACGGAACCCCCGACGCTCAGCGTGGCAGCAACGACCGCGCCGGCAATTGCAAGGGCCGCCTTCTTTCGGTTGATCACTCGGTCCCCGTTTCGCGCCAACGTGTCTTGCGCAACCACCTTCAAGTTTCCCATCACAGAGCCTTTGAAGCCAAGGAAATGTTGAAGCTCAGCCGTGTGAGGCGAGTGGCGGATCCTCGGATCTGCTCGGATCAGCAGCCGGAGCCATGTGCTTGTGGCCGAGCAGACGCCCAGCAGCGATGAGGCGGTCCCGGGTGCTGACCACATGGCA
This sequence comes from uncultured Acidimicrobiaceae bacterium, assembly GCA_963839925.1. Taxonomy (GTDB): domain Bacteria; phylum Actinomycetota; class Acidimicrobiia; order Acidimicrobiales; family RAAP-2; genus Bog-756. The sequence continues at coordinate 574,276 of CAWIWV010000001.1, forward strand.
GTGCTCGACGAGGAGCTCGTTGTCCCGTTCGGTCGAAGGGTCGATCGTCCCTCCCAACCGCCAACCACTGCCGTCCTGTTTCCAGCACGACCTGACCTCGAAGTTGACCTGAATGTGTTCGACACTCCCATCGACGGTCGGAACGTTGAGTTGGAGCCCAACCTCCTCGCCGAGCTCGATCTGATGGGGAGCGACGATGCCGGCCCCTCTTTCGGTCAGGTCGACGACTCGCACCACACCGCCGTCCAGCACACCGGTGATCTCCACACCCACCCGATACTTGCGGCGGACCTGATGTCGGTGGGTGACCCGCCAAAGGGCCGATCCCATCAGCGAGAGCTCCCACACGGCGAAGAAGATGCCCGCTCCGAGCGCCACCCCCGACAACGGGTGGAGGTGGACGACCCCTGCGAGCGAGAGAAGGCGAGCGGCCAGCGCGGCGAAGACCACGACTTCGACCGCCAGGATGATCCTCAGTTGCCGGAGCGCTTGCCACCCACCCCCGTCGATGCCGTTCTTCGGGGTCACCTTGAACGCGCCCTTGATCGGCCGGATGATCGAGAGTGCAGCCCGAACGTAGATCTCGGTCGTCAACGAGTGCACGTACGCATCGTCGTAGACGTTCGCCTCCCCCCTCGCCAACAGCGTCGATGCTCCGAGGTCGAGGAGGATCCACGGAAGCCAGAACACCGCGAACTGCCAGAGGGGTGCATGGACCGGCAACAGCCCGGTGAGGAGCATGACGACGAGGACGAAGAGCATGCCGAGTCGTTGCATCGGCACGAAGTAGGCGGCCAGCGAGGCGAGGTAACTCGACCGTTGTTTCATGGTCAACCCTTTGACGGTCAAAGGGTTCTCCTTGGTTCGGAGGACGGCCAGGTTCCCGCGTGCCCACCGGTCGCGCTGGAGGAGGAAGCCCGCAAGGTCGTGTGGGGCCAGCCCCTGCACGAGGGTTTCGTCGTGATAGTGGGTCCGCCATCCGTCGCGGTGCATCCGGATGGTCGTGTGGAAGTCTTCGGCGATGGTCTCCGTCGCGACTCCGCCGATACTCTCGAGCGCCTCACGACGGATGAGGGCGGCCGATCCGCACCAGAACACACCGTTGTGCCGGTCCTTCCCCGGCATGATCACTTCGAAGAAGATGCTCTGGTCGTGACGCCTGTTCGAGAAATGCTGGAAGGAGTCGAGGTTCTCGAAGTCGTGGGGAGTCTGGACCAGGGCGACCTCGGGATCGTCGAAGTAACCCACCAGGATGTCCAGGATGTCCGGTTGGGGAACGTGGTCCGCGTCGAACATCAGCAACAGCTCGCCGTGGGTCTGTGAGAGGGCGTTGTTGATGTTGCCTGCCTTGGCGTGTTCGTTGGTGCTCCGGGTCAGGTAACGCACCCCGAACCTCTCGGCCAGCGCCCGGACTTCGTCGCGCCGTCCGTCGTCGAGCAGCCAGGTTGTGTGGGGGTAGGTGACCCGGTCACACCCGACGAGGGTCGCGGTGAGCACGTCGAGATCCTCGTTGTAGGTGCAGACGTAGATGTCGACCGACGGCCTGCCACCCAGGAGAGGGCGCACCGGAAGCGGGATGCGCCAGGCGAGGAAGGCGAACGACGAGAGCATGAGCCATCCGAAGATCTCGCACACGTAGAGGAGCGCGAACAGCTCGGGCTGCGCGCCCTCGTGGGTATCGATGAGGCGCCAGAGCAGGTAGACGCAGCCCCACACGATGGCGGCGACCGCGACGACACGGATCAGTCCGTCGTGTCCGCGGTATCCGCTCTGTTCGTCCGTGCTCGGGGGAGCCCCGGGGTGGAGCGGAAGTGGCTCGGCGCCAGCCTCTGGCTCGCCCATCGCCTCCATGATGGAATTGCATCGGCACGACCTGATCCCGGGTTGAACGAAGGACGCAGATGACCGGTAGGTGAGAAGAGGGGTGGCTCCCTCCCGACGCTTCTACTCGGGCGGTGGTGGCGGAGGAGGAGGCGGCGGTGCTTCGCCACCACCGCCCGAGTAGCCGGGTGGTGGTGGCGGCGGGGCCTGAACCGGCGGCGGCGGCGGTGCCTGATAGCCGCCGGGGGGTGGGTAGCCGGTCGGCGCTTGGGACGGATAGCCACCACCGAAGGAAGGGGGATATCCGGGATCGCTCGGACCGGCGGCGGCCGGACCGCGGTACTGGCTGGATCCGAGCCACAGGATGTACCAGAAGACGATCGAGACATAGGGGATGACCAGGCCGACGGTGAACCCGGGGCCGTGCCCGAAGCTCTTCGAGACGTCGTTGGCGACGATGATGTAGACGATGAAGAATCCCAGCGTGCCTACGTAGGGGACGATCAGCAGGAGAAGGAACCAGCCCCAGGTGGCGGGCCGGCCGGCGACTCGCAACAGGATGATGAAGTTGTAGATGGGGACGAACCCCGCCCAGCCCGGCTGTCCGGCCTTGATGAACGTGCCGTACAGGCCCAAGGCGACCAGCACGTAGAAGGCCAGGGCGAGGAGCAGGAACACTGCGAATCCCCCCGACGACGTCCCGGTCGCTGCCAACAGGTTTCCCATAGTTCCCTCCGAGGACCCGGTGCGTCCACGGCCGAGCGCACCTCCATCCTTGCTACCACCTCACTACGCCGAACGGGCTGATGGTCGCCCTTCTCGCGGCCGTGGTCGCACCCGCTGGATAGGGTCGATCCGATGATGTTCCTCCATTCGGCGAGCCGGGCCTCGAGCTTGGTCGGTCGGGTCGCCGACGTGCTGGGTGAACCTCCGGAGGATCCGATGGCACCGGAGTGGTTGGCCGTGCCGTCGGATGGGATGCGTCGATGGTTGACACTCGAGCTTGCCCGGCGCCTCGGCGCAGGGGGACCGGAGCGTGGAGACGGGGTGGTCGCGAACGTGGTTCGTGCCTACCCGGGGACCCTCCGGAGCTCCGTGCTCGCTGCCGACCTCGCCGACCCCGATCGGGATGCCTGGGCGATCGATCGGCTGGTGTGGTCGGTGCTCGCCGCGACCCAGCGTCGCCCCGGTGTTGCGGCCGGATTGGAGCGTTCACCAACCGCTCGGGGTTCCGTGGCGGAAGCACCCCGGTACTCGGCCGCCCGCCGGATCGCCGACCTGTTCGACCGTTATCACCTCCACCGGCAGTCCATGGTGCGGTCGTGGGCCACGGGTGAGGACGTCGACGGAGCAGGACGGCCTCTTCCGGAGCACACGCGCTGGCAGCCCGACCTCTGGCGTCTGGTGCGTGAACAGATCGGCGAGCCCAGCCCACCTGAGCGATGGCCCGAGCTTCTCGACCGGTTGGCCCGAGGGGAGCTGTCCCTCGACCTTCCTCCACGACTCCTGCTCTTCGGGTTCACCTTGCTCCCCGGTGGCGGGTTCCTCGAATTGATCGAGGCCCTGGCCGAGCAACGCGACGTCCACCTCTTTCTTCTGGAGCCGACACGCTACGAACCGGGCCCCCTGCTGCAGCTCGAGCAGCGGCAATCGCGCGGAGCCCGCTGGCTCCGAGCCTCGGATCCGACAGCGAACGCGGCGAACCACCCGCTGCTGCGCTCGTGGGGCCGCCTCCATCGTGAACACGCGGCGTTGTTGGCCAAGGCCGAAGTGGAAGGACTGCCCTCGCGCGCGTGGATCGACTCGGACCCGGTCGACGGCACTCTCCCGACGAACCTCCTCGATGCCTTGCAACGATCCATCGTGTCGAACACGACACCGGAGGCACTCCTCCGACCCGGCCCCGGTGACCGTTCCGTTCAGTTCCACGCATGCTTCGGTCCCACCCGTCAGGTCGAGATCGTGCGCGATGCCCTCTTGCATCTGCTCAACGACCCGGGGTCGGATCTCGACGAAGACGACATCCTGGTGGTGTGCCCGGCGATCGAGGAGTTCGCCCCGTTGATCCGGTCGGTGTTCGGCCCCTCGGCCGAGGGATCCGCCTCCCCGTCGGGCGACGCCGGCACGGGGGATTCCGCGGAACGTGGCTCGCCGACCCTCCGTTACCGGATCGTCGATCAGTCGATCGGATCGACCAATCCGGTGTTGAGCGCCACTCTCGCCCTCTTGGAACTCGTCGGAGGTCGGTTCGAGGTTGCCGAGGTCCTCGACTTTCTGGCTCTCGGGCCCGTGCGCCAGCGGTTCCGGTTCGATGACGACGACCTCGCCGACATCGCCGAGTGGGTCGGAGGGACCAACGTGCGATGGGGGGTCGACCCGATCCATCGCGAACCATTCGGCGTGCCCGAGTCCATCCGGAACAACACGTGGAGCGTGGCGCTCGACCGGCTCCTGGTCGGGGCCGCGATGTCGACCGATGACCTCACCCTCGCCGTCGGCGACGTGCTCCCGTACGAAGTGGAGGGAGCTCGTTCAGACCTCGTGGGCCAGCTCGCAGAAATTCTGTGGCGTCTGCGGGGGCTGGTGACTGATGCACGAAGGGCGAAACCACTGACCCAGTGGATCGAACAGCTGGGGTTGGCGTGCCACCAACTCTTCGCCACCGATCGGGCCGGTCAGTGGCAGTTCGACGCGTTCGACCGGATCCTCGCCGACATCCTCGCTTCGGCGACCTCCGGGGAGGGTGAACCGCCGGTGCAACTGGAGTTGGCCGACCTCAAGAGACTGATCGAGGAGCGCTTCGGCGCGCTTCCCGCCCGGCCCGACTACTTCCGGGGCGGGATCACCATCAGCTCGATGACCCCGTTGCGATGGGTGCCCTTCCGGGTGGTCTGCCTGCTCGGGATGGACCAGTCGGCGCTGAGCACGTCGTCTGCGGCCGGCGACGACTTGATCGCTGCGGCACCTGCACTCGGGGATCCAGACCCCCGCGCCGAGGTTCGCCAATCGCTGCTCGAGACCGTGTTGTCCGCGGGCGATCATCTGATCGTGGTGCGGGACGGACACGATGTTCGGACCAATCAGGAGATCCCCCGAGCGGTCATCGCGGCCGAGCTCTTCGATGCCGTCGTCTCGCTGGTGGCCCCCGGCGACCGGTCCGAGGTGATCGAGGGGCTCGAGATCGATCATCCCCGCCAGCCCTTCGACGAGCGATCCTTCGAACGGGGTGCGCTCGTCCCCGGCGAGGCATGGAGTTTCGACACGAGGAGCCTCGACGGTGCCCTTGCGCGTCGGAGCAGGAATCCGCGCGCGACGCCGTTCCTTCCTTCGCCGCTCGCCACTCCGTCCACCGACGTCATCGAGCTCGACCAACTCCATCGCTTCTTCAAGAATCCCACCTTGTACTTCCTCTCCGACAGGCTCGAAGCGCGTCTCCCTCAAGAAGGGGAGGAGCTCACCAGCGTGCTTCCGGTGGATCTCGATCCGCTGCGAGCGTGGCAGGTTGGTGACCGCCTGCTCCAGGCGCGGCTCCGAGGCGAGACGATGGAAGAATGGAGAACCGCCGAGCGGCAACGCGGGTCGCTCCCCCCCGGCTCGCTGGAGCAGAAGGCGCTCGATGGCATCATGTCGAATGTCGACGCCATCATCGAGGCAGCGTCGGAGATCGGTATCGGTACCAGGGCGGCTGCTCCCCTCGAGGTCGCGGTCGAACTGGACGACGGCACCCGCATCGTGGGCTCGGTGCCGCTGCTCCTCCCTGCCGCTTCACCTGGTCCCGGCCGGATCAGCTACTCGAGGCTCAAGCCCGAACGCCGCATCCAGGCGTGGCTCGATCTGATGGCTCTGGTGGCAAGCGATCCCTCGGACCGGTGGCGAGCGGTCGCCATCGGAAAGCCGGAAGACGTCGGGGACCCGGCCGACGTACTCGACCTGGCCATCGCCGGTGCCCCCGGCAACTGGTCGACGCTTGCCCGCGAGTCGTTGCAACGAGCGGTGGAATGTTTTCGGAAGGGAATGAGTGAGCCGCTCCCGTTCTTCCCCGATCTCTCCTACGAGGTCCATCTGGGCAAGAGCAGCATCGCCGGCTGGGTGGCCCGCTTCGCCCGCCTCAAGAGCCACGATCCCGCAGTGTCCCTCGTCTACGGAGACGTGAGTTTCGCCGAGCTCTTGGACCGGCGGGCGGAGCCCGGGGATCCCGGCGAGGGGGACGGCCGCGTCGAACGCTTCGCCGAACTCGTGTACGGGACGCTCGAGAGCTCGACGCAGGTCTGGTCACCGGCCCCGCGTCGGCTGTCGTCGGTCTGATCCGCGAGATGACCGTGCTTCCTGACCGTCCCTTCTCCATCACCGACGACCTGCCTCGGCGGGGATTGGTCATCGAAGCGAGCGCGGGCACCGGCAAGACCTATGCGCTCGCTGATCTGGCGACCCGGTTCCTGGCCGAGTCCGACGTCCTCACCTCGGAGCTCCTGATCGTCACGTTCACCCGTGCGGCCACCAATCAGCTTCGGGCTCGGGTGCGAGAGCGGCTGATCGAGGTGGCCGATCGGCTCGAAGTGGGTCATCCCCCGGGTGAAGACCCGGTCCTCGATCTGCTTGCTTCGGGGGATGGAGCGGACCACCTGCTGCGTTTGCGCACTGCGATCGCCGACTACGACGCGCTCACCATCGCCACCATCCACGGATTCGCGGCACAGGTCCGAAACGCGCTCGGTGTCACCACCGGCCTCGACCCGGACGCCAGGCTGGTCGAGGAGACCGACGAGCTCATCGACCAGGTCTGCGCTGACGTACTCGCTGCGGCTGCGATGCGAGGCGAGCCCGCCGACGACCTCCCGACCGCCCTGCAGCTTCGTCGAGCCACCCGGAACGCGCTCGGTCGACCGGGGATCCGGTTGGAGCCGGACTCCGAGGAAAAGGGCGCCACCCGGGCCCAGGTCGTTCTGCGAGATCTGGTCGACCAGGCGGTGACCGGAATCGCGGAACGCCGAATGATGAGTGGGACGGTGAGCTTCGACGGGGTTCTGTCCGACCTGTGGAATGTCCTCGACGGCGCGCGGTCGACGGCCGCCATCGAGTCCATCCGCAGCCGGTTCAAGGTCGCGTTGATCGATGAATTTCAAGACACTGACCCCGTGCAGTGGAAGATCTTCCGCAAGCTCTTCGGCGAGCGGGCGGAAGGTTCGCTGGTGCTGGTCGGCGACCCCAAGCAAGCCATCTATGGCTTCCGCGGCGGAGATATTGACACCTACGTCGACGCGGTCAACGACGCCGCCTTCGTCGAACGTCGCTCGATGTCACGCAACTGGCGCTCGGACAGCGCGGTGATTGCATCACTCGACACCCTGTTTTCGGGAGCCAGCTTCGGAGACGACACGATCCGTTTTCATCCGGTCGTGGCGGCGCGCCAGACCCAGGGCCGACGCATCAGCATGCGGGACGGTGGGCCACTCCCTGCCCTGTCACTCCGCCTTGCGGTGGGCGAAGGAATCGCACGGACCAGGGGCGGGGTCGCAGTGGGTGCCGCGGCCGCCGCGATCGAGCGGGATCTGGTCGGTCGGGTTCGCCGGCTGCTCGATCACGCAGAGCTCCCCGACGGCAGAGAGGGCGTGCGGCGAGTGCGGCCCCACGACATCGCCGTCCTGGTGAACACCAATCAGGAATGCGCCGGGGTGAAGGACGCGTTGAGCAGGCAGGGAGTGCCGGCGGTCGTCGCCAGTGGCGGGAACGTGCTCCTCTCACCCGCTGCCGATCAGGTGCGCCGCCTCCTGCATGCCATGGCTCGCCCCTCGGATCCGAGACGGGCGCGCAGCTATGCCTTGTCCTGGTTCGGAGGTTGGAGCGCGGAGAAGGTCGCCGCTGCATCCGACACCGACCTGGCTCGGATGCAAGAGGACCTGCGCGAGTGGTCGGAGCGGTTGGGCACCGGTCAGGTCGCCGACGTCCTGGCCCGGGTCTGGTCGGCCAGTGGTGTGGTGGCCAACGTGTTGGCCACTCCGGACGGGGACCGCAACATGACCGATCTCGAGCACGTTGCCGAGCTGCTCCACGGTGCCACGCCTTCCGGACGTTCGAACATCGCCGGACTGCTCGCCACCTTGGATGGCGTCCCGGACTACGACGCCGATGCCGACCTCGAAAGGGACAAGACGGCTCGTCGCATCGAATCGGAGGCCGAGGCCATCCAGGTGATGACCGTCTGGGCGGCGAAGGGGCTCGAGTTTCCCATCGTGTGCGTCCCGATGGCGTGGCGATGGAACGGCGTGGGAGATCCGGTGATCTATCTCGACCCAGCCACCAATCGCCAGACCTATGACCTCGCCAACGGCACCACGTGGCCCACAAAGGCAGAGGCAAAGGATCGCAAGGAGCGTGCGGCGTCCAACATGGCCGGCGAGCGACTGCGACTGCTCTACGTCGCCCTGACCCGAGCACAGCATCACACCATCGCCTGGTGGGCGAACGGTCAGTCGAGCGCGAGGACCGCCCTCGCCAAGGTGTTGTTCGCGCGAAACGGCGGCAGGATCGATCCGGATGTCCCGCTCGGCACCCCGGTGGCCATCCCCGGCGACGAAGAGATCGTCGATCGGCTGTCGGACTTGGTCGCCGACTCGGACGGGACGATCGTCGCCGACTCGATCGACGACACACCGCTCCCTCGGGACCGCTGGCAGGACGAGCGCTCGTCTGACGACCCGTCACCACTCGGGGCGGCTCGCTTCACCGCCACGCCCGACAGGACCAGGCGACGGTGGTCCTTCAGCGCGATCACCGACCAAGCCGCGACCGCCGTCGACCCCCACGATCCGACGTTGGGCGACCCGCGGCAGCTGACGAACGATCCCTCGACTTCGACTTCGACCTCGAGGGAGACGAGGCTCGAGGATCCTTCCGGTCGGACCCCGACGGGTCGGATCGGGTCGGACCGCTCACTTACCTGCCCGCCGGTACCGAGTTCGGCACGCTGGTCCATGCCGTCCTCGAACAGATCGATTTCTCGGTCGGAACAGAGGAGTTGGCCGAGCAGATCGGCGCCACACTCGATCGTGCGCTGTCGATCCATCCGGTGGATCTCACGCCGGTCGATCCTCTGGGGGGCAGCCCGAACGACGGTCGGCGGCTGCTGATCGAGGGAATCACCGAAGCCCTCGGGACCTCGCTCGGCCCGGTGTGCTGCCATCGCCGGCTTGCCGACATCGAACGAAAGGACCGGCTCGACGAGCTCTCCTTCGACTTTCGTCTGGGCGAGTCGGGCACTGTCGCCACGGTGTCCGATATCGGTCGGCTGGTGGCCGCCTACCTTGGGTCACGCGACCCGTTGGCGGAGTGGGCGGCCAACCTCGCAGCGGCAGGCACCGACCTGCGCCTCGCCGGCCACCTGACCGGATCGATCGATCTGGTCCTTCGCATCGCCGAGCCCACGGGTGGGGACGATCGCTATGTGGTGGTCGACTACAAGACCAACGCGCTGGCAGTCCAAGGACTGGGACCTCGACCCGATGACTACCGCCGAGCGCGGATGACCGAGGCGATGGTCGCACACGACTATCCGCTCCAGGCGCTGCTCTACAGCGTCTGCCTGCATCGCTACCTGCGTTGGAGGCTCCCCGGTTACCGACCGGAACGACATCTGGGAGGTGTGGCCTATCTGTTCGTGCGCGGCATGTTCGGCGGGGTGACAGACGCCGGCGATGACGAGCACGACGGCGTCTTCGGCTGGTCCGTCCCGCCGGCCCTGGTGGAGGCGCTCAGCGATCTGCTCGACGGACGTCCGATCGACGGGCTCTTCCCGTGATCGGATCGGCCACGGCACCGCGCACGGTGGGCATTCCGTCGGAGGTGGCTTCGCTCGCACCGTTCGTCGAAGCCGGTCTCTTCGGTCCGTTCGAGGTGCAGCTCGCCGCGTCGTTGGTGCGACTCCATCAGCGGGAGCTCGATGCCGGCGTCCCCGGCGGTTCCGACGTTTGCGACGAGGTGGTGCTCGCCGTCGCAATGGCAGCGCGTGCACCCAGGTTCGGGCACGTCTGCGTCGATCTCGCCCGCTTCGAGGAGCAGGTGCGCACCATGTTCGGCGGCGACGAGGACCCGGCGCTGGACCTTTTGACGTGGCCGACATCTGAATCGTGGCGGTCGACGCTCGAGGGCTCGTCACTCGTGTGGGTGCCCGGGCAGGCGACCTACGACCGGGTCCGGCCTCTGGTGCTCGACGCAAGTCGCCTGTACCTCCAGCGCTACTGGCACGACGAAGTCGCCGTGGCGGCCGACCTGGCCCAACGTGCGCGCACACACACCGGCGACGGCTGGACTCCGGTCGCTGCCGAGCTCGACATCCTTCTCGACGACTTGTTCGGTGCAGACCACACCGAATCGCCGGATCTCCAGCGGCTGGCAGTTCGGCGGGCGATGACGGCAGGTGTCTCGATCGTGGCCGGAGGACCCGGCACCGGAAAGACCCACATGGTTGCTCGTCTGCTCGCAGCAGCGCACCGCTGTGCCATGGAACAGGGGCGCACGGTCGACATCCGACTGGCCGCGCCGACCGGTAAGGCGGCGCAGAGGATGAGGGACGCAGTGAGGGGGGAGGCCCCCGGCTTGTTGACGAGCGGTTCGATCAGCCCGGAGGTCGCATCCGTGCTCGCAGCCACCGAAGCGACCACCATCCACCGGCTCCTCCGCTGGCTTCCGGGCTCGAGGTTCGTCCACGATCGTCAGAACCCACTTCCTTGCCAGATGGTGGTCGTCGACGAGACCTCGATGGTGTCCCTTTCGCTGATGGCCCGACTGCTCGAGGGGCTCTCCCGCGACACCCGCTTGGTGTTGGTCGGAGACCCGTTCCAGTTGACGAGTATCGAAGCGGGAACCGTGCTGGGCGATCTGGTCGGTCCGAACGGAGCGGCGTCCGGGGCCGACATGCAGCACGAGGGGCCGAACGACCACGAGGGGCCGAACGACGGAGCGGCCGGGGTGGGTGCACAGCTGGAGTTGCCGGGGATAGGTCGAGCGCCTGAAGCGCAGCCTCTGGCCGACCGGGTCACCGTGTTCACCCGGATGCACCGCTTCCGTTCGGATTCGGCGATCGCCGAGTTGGCCGAGCTCGTCCGACGGGGTGATACGGATGGGGTGATCGACCTCCTTCGCATGGCCGGAGCGAATGGCGGTGGGGGAGACCTCCGATGGGTGCTCGACACGGACAGGCCCGCGCTCGACACCGTGCTCGAGCAGCTCGTCCAGGCCGGGGTAGAGGTGGCGGCGTGCGCGCTGGCCGGCGATGGCGAGGGGGCCCTGTCCGCGGCCGCCGGTCTCAAGCTTCTGGCCGCGACCCGGCACGGACCGCTCGGCCTCTACGAGTGGGGCGAGCGCATCGAACTGGCGGTCGGTGAGCGGGTGCCGACGATGAAGAGAGGACAACGCTGGTTCGTCGGACGACCGATCATCGTCACCGAAAACGACTCGGTCAATCGGGTCGCGAACGGCGACGTGGGAGTGGTGGTCGCCCACGACGGCGGGATGCACGTCGCATTGCGATCCGAAGACGGCCTCCGATGGGTGGCTCCTTCGAGGCTCGATCAGGTGGAGAGCTATTGGGCGATGACCATCCACAAGAGCCAGGGGTCGGAGTACCCCCATGCGGTCGTCTCACTGCCGCGGACCGGCTCGCCGATTCTCACCCGCGAGTTGCTCTACACCGCGGTCACCAGGGCCAGTCGGCAGTTGACGATCGTCGGATCGGAGACGTCGTTGCGAGAGGCCGTCGACCGACCGGTCGCCCACGCGTCAGGGCTCCGCGAGCGCTTCTGGTCGTCCTGAGTCGATCGGGTCAGGGCACGGATTGGTGTCGAGCGAGAACACCTCGAGTGGTTTGTCGAATCCCTTGAGGAGTCGCCGGCCGGCGGGTCGGAAGTGGAACCGGCCGCGTGCGGAGGTGGCAGCCCCTTCGTCCACCAGCACCTCGCCAGGGACCGCCAACTCGGCGAGCCGTGACGCCAGGTTGACCACGGTGCCGTAGTAGTCCCCATGGCGTGCGATCACCTCGCCGAACGCGACAGCGCCGCGGGGCTCGACTCCCTCCGAGCAGTCCGAGGTGATCTCGCGGGCGATCGCACACCCGTCGCCGGCGTCGAGGGCCACGAACATCACCTCGTCGCCGATGTGTTTCACGATGTGCCCGTTGTGCGCGGCCGCAACCTCGAACGCCTTGGCCTCGAACTCGCCGACCAGATGCAGCAACTGGGCAGGGGAGGTGCGAAGCGAGAGCGGAGTGAAGCCGACCAGGTCGATGAAGCCCACCGCCAAACGGTGGAGCGCTTTGTCGGTGGTGCCGGACTGGGCGACTCGTTGCCGAAGGATGGCGTCCCGCATGTGATGAGAGAAGATGGTGCCCATCAGATCGCCGAGGCGAAGGGCGGCCGCCGTCGCCGCGGCCATCGTCTTGGCCGCTTCCGCTCCGTCACCTTCGATCGTGTCCATTTCCGGTTCGACCGTCTGCACATAGACCGCGACGGCCGCTTCGGCCACACGGGTGAGCGAACTGCCGAGCACCCGGAGCAGTTCCTCTCCGTGGCTCCCCACGGGGTTGGAGTTCATGATGAACGAGATGAACTGCTCGTCTTTGTCGGTGAAGATCCGTTGATGCTCGTCAGGCACCTCGACCCCGACCGATCGCCAGACCGACAGGACGTCTTCGACCGGGACATGCGCGTGAGCGGCGAGGTCGGCGGCGCTGAGGTTGAAGCCCTTGGAGAGGACCAGGTCGGCGGCCAGGCCGGGCATGTGGCACCCACGCCGGGCGACATCGATCTGCTCGTCCGTCGCCCCGAGCGCATGGAGCACCTCGTCGACGCTCTCGGGCACTCCGTCTCCAGCCACGAACACGACGCTACCGGGGACGCCGGAGGCGCTGCTCGATCTCCTCGATCTATTCGTGCGCGACCCAGTTCCAACGGGTCGCCAGCCCGTCGAAGAACTCGGAACGGCTGAAGGGCCCATAGCCCTCCATATCGAAGATTCGGAGCCCCACGTCCTCGCAGAGCAGGCTGTAGACCTCCTCGGAGCCTTCGGGATCGAAGAGATGCTCGAAAGCGATCACCGGCTTGGCCCGCCGGAAGGTGTCCATCGCCCCCCGGAACACCAGTCGTTCTGCTCCCTCGACGTCGACTTTGACGATCTGAGGCAACCATCCCTCCGGCAAGTGGTCGTCGAGGCGTTCGGTGCGCACGACGATCGTGTCGGTCACCAGGCCCGGCGCGTACGCGGGCTTCTCCGAGCCGCCCTCCACGAGCTTGCTGTACCCCTGGTTTCCGTCGCCCAGCACGTGGGTGAAGGACGCCTCTCCTTCTGTGTCCGACAGGGCCGCCTGACGGACCTCGACCCCGGGAAATCGTTTGGCGAGCTGGGCGCTGAGCTCGGGCAGCGGTTCGTAGGCGATGTGGTGGCCGAGTGGGGCGACCTCGGTGACTCCCTTCAGGAAGTAGCCCTGGTTTGCGCCGACGTCGAGGTAGTTCGAAGAGGGGCGGAGGCTGAAGCGCAGGAGCAGTTTGAGGTGGAAGTCGTCGCGCCGGTTCTGCCGGTCACCGGCACTGGAGTGATCCCCGGTGAGCAGATCGACGAGGTGGTCACGAGCCCGCACCACGGAGTCCCGAATGCCCAGAGCGTCGACAGCTCGGCCCACCTCGTCGCGCACGGCGCCGAGCCTATCCGCACCCTCGCTGGGTTAGGGTCGCCGCTTGCACCTCGCAATCACTTTCAGCGCGTACCTGCTCGGCGCGGGCATGGGTCTGGCCGTGCATCGCGGTGGCCCGTGGTTGAGGCGCGGCTGGCCGGTGTACCTCCGGATCCAGCTGGTTGCGACCGCGGCGACGGTGGGGCTGTTCTCTGCCTGGCGGCTGACCGCGCCACATCAGCTCGTCGCACCGATCCTGATCGCGGCGGTCGGATTGGTGCTGCTCGGGGCCGCTCAGCTGATCCGCAGATCGAGGAGTGGGGGATTCTCGGCGCTGGAGGGTTGGGCGGCCTTTCCCAACGCCACGTTTTGGGTGCTTCCGATCGTCGGGCCGCTGGTCGGGACCACCGGCACGGCTATTGCCGCGCTTTCCAACGCCGCGTACGCGGCTCCCAACGCCGTCTGCATCCACCTGATGCGTCGGGATGCACCGATCAAACAACGCCGATCGACCAGCTGGTTCGACCAGTCGATGACGGTCGCGGTGCTCGTCGGTCTCGCGCTGCACCTGGTCGGACCGGCCCCCGCCTCCTCGGAGGGCGTCCTGAACATCTCGGGTCCGCTGCTCGCGTTCGTCGGAGCGGCGCTCTACACCGGCTCGGTGTTCCACCCGCACAACACGTCGGTCGAGCCGAACTCGTCCGACCTACGGCGCTTGGCCTATCTGACCGCGGTACGCGTGGTCTATCTGGTTGCGGTGGCAGCCCTCATGGGCTCTCGCGCGGTGGCGGTGGTCGCAATCCTGTCCGCTCTCGGCCCACCCGCCTTCTACCCTCCCCAGCAAGCCGTGCTCTACGGCTACCGCTCGGGGGTGGTGATGGCTGCGGTGCGTTGGGGCTGGCTCCTGCTGCCCGTGGGTCTGGTCGCTGCCCTGCTGGTCCGTTGAGAAGCCCGCCCCGCATGCCTGCGGTCAGCCGGTCTCCTCATCGGTGACCCCGAAGCGGGACGAGTAGAAGCGAAGAGCCTCTCTTCGCTCGGCGACGTCGATGCCGAGCACTTCGGGTTGATAGACGATCGTCCCGTGGCGACCGCGTGGATGGGACGCGCCGAACGCCTCCATGGCACGGCGGGCTGTGTCGGTGAGCGGCTGGCCGGCGAGCCGGTAGATGCGTTCGACCGTGCCCATGTCATCGTGCATGAACTGGTCGAAGAGCACGTCGGTCGACTGCCCGCTCGGGAGGATCTCGCGTTGGTCGGTGCAGGCGCGGAGCATGTCCTCGACCCGCGCCGACCAGTAGCCGCCGATTGCCGGTGGGTCGATGTCCTCGATGGACATCCGCGAGGCATAGCCGACCATCGTTGCCAACGAGACGGTCACCACGGAGGGGTCCCGATGGGTCACGACGAAGGTGGCGTCGGGAAAGACGGAGACGAGCGGTCCGAACTGCTCGAGATGCTGGGGTGACTTGAGCACCCAACGGCTCCCACCTCGCAGCCATTGGAGGACCTTGAGCAGGGTCCGCAGATACTCGTAGGGTCCGGTCTGGTCCTCGGACATGAAGTGGTCGCGCCATGCGGGGACCAGCGCCTGGGTCTCGAACAGCATCGTCGAGAAGTCGATGGCCAGGAGCTGGATCTCCTCGTGCACATGGTCGACGGTCATCTCGTGCATGCGTTTGAAGTAGGGCATGGTCGCATCGAGCACCTCGAGGGCGAACTCGGTGCGAGCTCGGCGCGGATCGGGCTCTCCGGGCCCGGGTTGCTCGTCGGGTGAAAGCACCGGTTCGAGGCTCTCCCAGTAGGGGAGGGATCGGAGCGCGGGGTCGGCAGAGATGAGGTTGTGCAGGTGGGTCGTGCCGGTCCGGGGGAGCCCGCAGATGATGATCGGTCGTTCGATAGTCACGTCGTGGATCTCGGGGTGGCGGTGCAACAGGTCCTGGACGAGCAGCCGGTTCTTCAAGAACTGAAGTAGCTGGCTGTACCAGGTGACTACCCCCGGACCGCTCAGCCCGGCCTCATCGACGAGGGATCGGCAGAGCACTTCGAGGCGGCTCCGGAACGCGTCGTCGCCGAAATCATCGCGACCCACTTGCTCGACCGCTGCCCGGCAGAGCGCGCCGGGGTCGAGCGGACATTCCGGTGCGAGATCCGCCATGGCGGCCCGCAGCTGGTGGATCTCCGGGCTGAAGCGCGGGTGCGCGAGGTCATCGAGAATGACCGGGCTGGGTCGCTCGGTCATCAAGTGGCCGACGTTCCCGCTTGGTCGATCGGAACCACTCGGGTGGTCGGCCGAACGGGTGTGGCGTCGGGGAGGAACCATCGGAACCAGATCCGACCCTGGCTGTGACCTGCAGTCGAGATCCAGTTCGGATGGCCGGGATCCCGACCGGCGACGACCAGACGCCACGAGCCGTCCTTCTCGTAGGTGACCTGGGTGCCGTTGAGGCTGACCCGCTCGTAGGCGTAGTCGTAGGTGTGGAGGAACTGGTTCCAGAGGCAGGCGTTCCAAAACGCGCACTCTGGTGATCGCCCTTCGATGATCAGCGCCTCGTCGTCCCCGAGGGCGAAACTGCCCATCGCGTAGGCGGCGTCACCGGCCGCCCAGCCGAAGGTCTCCTTCGGGACCGGGTAGGGCTCGTCGACCGTGTTCGGGGTCCCGAGCGGGATGGGCACGATGCGTGCCTGGTCGCGGACCCAGGTGAGCGCGGCCTGAAAGCGAGCGGCCAGTTCGGCATCATTCTCTCGGCGGGTGTCCGGGGGATCTTTGGCCTCGATCGACCACTCTGCCCGCCTCCCGGTCGTCGGATCGGCGATGTAGTCGCGGGTGATCGCGCACACCGCATCCGGCTCGAGTTTGATCCATGCTCCGTCGTGTGGCTGCGGGCTGAGCACAAACGAGAACGTTCCGTCCTCGGCGATGTCGAGCGAACGGTCGTTGATGCTCCCCACGATCCGCTCCGAGTAGCGGCCGTCGGAGGGGCCGCCGTAGACGGTCAGCGAGAGATAGACGGCATCGCCGGCTCGGCCGCGCACCACGTAGGTGCGGCTCGGGTCGATCGGTGCGTACTGGTAGAAGGCATCCGGGTTGTCGCCGCCCCATTTTCGGTATGGCCCGACGATGTCCACGAACCGCGGTCGGGCCGGATCGGCCCACACCTGTGCGTCGAGTCCGACCGCGAGGATGCTGAAGATCCACCGGTACCCTTCGAGGAGGGAGGGTTGGTCGAGCGGGACGTCAGGAAGGTGCAGCCGCTCCTCGAGACCTCGCAGCTCTTCGATCAGCTCGCGGAAGACGGCTGAGGTGAGCGGGGCGGATGCTGCGGGTTGCGGCCCACCGGCTTCGGGTGTGTCCATCGGCCCAATCTACGGCCATCTCGGCGGGGGAGTCGGGCCGCACCTCAACGAGAAGCGCGGCATTCACTCGTCGTGAATCCACGAATAGTGAACGATGAGGACTTGCGTCAGCCTGCGACGCGACCCCATACCTCGGAGAGTGAACCGGTCTGGAATCCCCGGAGACCTCCGGAGAACTCAGGCCGGTTCAGGGAGCCTCATGGCAGCAATGGGTGAGGTTTCTTTGCACGCAAATCCGTGCTCGCGGCGGACGCGACAGAGGACGGGGCTTCCACCCCGTCCTCTGTCTTCATCCGTCCCTCCTGTGACCCGCCTTCAGACGGCAGTCACAGGAGTGGATCACGCAATGTTCAAGCTGCTGTGCGCCGAGTCGATCGTGGAGGTTGTGACCAGGTTCGACGAATTGCTCAACTGGTAGAAGAAGGTCGGGACCGTTGCCGGAGCGTGGGCTGCGACCAGATGGGTGCCGGTGACCTTGCCCAGGCAGATCTTGAGGGTCGTGACCGAGTTCAGATACGCGCCCGCAGTAGTGACCTTGCCCAGGATCTTGAAACCAACCTCCTTGCCGAGGCCCGTCGTGCCTGTGCCACACCCGGAGGCGTTGGGCAGGAGAGCCGATGCCGACGTCGTGTGGGAGACGTAGGTGCTGGAGCCGATATGGAGTGTGATGTTCGGGATCGACGAAGCGATGCTCGATGTGCCTTGGCTCACGTAGTTGCTCCAGGAGTCATAACCCCGCTTGCCAGCTACGCACGCCGGATTCGACGCCGGAAGGTGGGTCCCCGTGCAGTGGATGGTGGCTGTGTGGATGGTCTGGTTGGGCAACGTGCCCGCGTGGGTGGATCCGCAGCCGGATCCGGACAGGACGCCTCCGGTGGTGGTGGTCGCCTCGCTCGTAGCCGTGGTGACAGCTCCATTGTGGGAGATGCCCGGAGAAGCGAAGTGCACCACCGCAGTCAGGGCACAGTTGATCGGCGTGTTCGCTCCGGCGACACTCGGCGTGCTCACCAAGGCCACGGTCCCCAGGCTGACCGGCATGGCGATCGCCGCGGTGACCATCAACAGTGTTCGAATCATGTTACGTCGCATTGAGTTCCCCCTTTGTAGGCAGGCAGAGCCATTCGGCTTCACCTGCCATCTGTAACGGACGAGGGGGTCCGGTCGTTACTCTTCGTGACAGGTGGGACGGCGAGTCTGTTCGCGGGGGAAGGGGCGAATCTGTTCGTGAGACTGGCCGGTGTCGAGGCACTTTCTGAGATCATCGCGGCCGCTGCTGTCGCTCACCCCGACGCAACGGCCGGCATCAGCTCCACGGAGAGGTGTGACCGATGCCTGCATGGCCGAGACTGCGACCCTCGAGTTCAGCTCCGAACTGGGGACGGATCGGTGTGGTGGGTGGCCACCGCATCCCGTCCGCTTCGCTTCACCCGGTAGAGGGCGAGGTCGGCTTGGTCGATCAGTTGCTCAGCACTGGGAGCGCTGTGATCCAGGCCGCTGATCCCGATGCTGGTGGTCACCGGGACCTCGACGGTCGCAGCGACCCGTTCACGGAACCGCTCGGCGATCTTGAGCGCATTGGACACGTCGGTGTCGGGGAGGAGCATCGCGAACTCGTCGCCGCCGACCCGGCTGACCAGATCGAACGCTCGCCCCACCCCACGCAGCGCCGCGCCGATGTCCGCGAGCACGTGGTCGCCGACGACGTGTCCGTAGGAGTCGTTGATCGACTTGAACTGATCGACGTCGATCATGAGCAGGCTGAGAGGGTTCTGACTGCGAATGGATCGGGCGATCTCCTCCTCCATCCGTTGACGGAGCACCCGCCGCACCGCACAACCTGTGAGTTCGTCGGTCGAAGCCATGTCGGCCAGCGCAGCTTGAAGTTGTGCTCCGTGCTGTTCTATGCGAGTGCGATTGATCGCCGCGCTGACCGTGAGCGCCGAAGCGCCTGCCACCGAACAGAACAGTAGGAACGAGCGACCGGAGGAGACAGCGGTGCTCTGATCGACGAGCGCCACCATCCCAAGGGAGGCCAGCGCCGAAAGCCCACAGACGGCCGCCGCGAGTGGGGTGAACATCAGTGTCCCGAAGATGAGTGGGAGAAAGAGCAGGATCAGTAGGGGGCTGTTCATGCCCGAGTCCAAGATTGCAACGATGGCGACCCCGAATGCAGACAGTGCGGTCCAGGTCACCGAGTAGGTGACACACCACGGCTTGGATGCGACATAGGGAGCCACCGACAAGCCCGCGAGTGCGAGCACCAGCCAGCCGGCGACCACCGCCCAGAGGATCCCGCGGTGTGAGCCGTTCGGGGTGAGCGCGAGATAGCCCGCGACCACCAGTGTCTCGGCGAGGAAGATGCCGAACCCCATGCGGATGTGGGTGAGCCAGAAGGTTCTCCAGGCGGCTTCTTCCGCGTCGGCTCCAAGCGGGCTGTCGAGCAGATGCTGCTTCTTGAAGTCCATAGGACGCGGCCATTCGAGAGCGGTCTGATTGGGCATCGGCCCGATCCGGCCGCCGCTTTAGTCCTGCCGGGTAGCGTGATCGGGTGAATCTCGGGCGAGTGGGCGTCTGGTGGAGCGGAAGCTGGCGAGCCGCTGAACAGGGATCCTTCGAAGCTGCGTCGGAGTTGGAGGAGCTGGGCTACAGCGCACTGTGGTCGTCGGGCGGGTTCGAGTCGGCGCTCTCGCCACACTTCGGGCGGCTGCTCGAGGCGACCGATCGGGTCAAGGTCGTGAGTGGCATCGTGAGTATCTGGGCGACCGAGCCCGATCGGATCGCCATTGAGGTCAGCGAGCTCGATCGTCTCCATCCGGGCCGTTTCGTGCTCGGTCTCGGGGCCAGTCATTCGCTGATCGTCGAGAACTACGCCCGGCCCTACAGCTGCATGGTCGAGTATCTCGACGGGTTGGACGGGGAGGGTCCCTCCGTGGCTGGCGACCGCAGGGTGCTTGCCGCCCTCGGGCCCCGAATGCTCCGCCTCGCGGCCACCCGCTCGCTGGGCGCTCACCCCTACTTCGTGCCGGTCGAGCACACCCGTCGAGCGCGCGAGGTCCTCGGGGTGGACGCCCTTCTTGCTCCAGAGGTGACCGTGGTGCTCGAGCGGGACCCCGTCGTGGCGAGAGAGGCCGCGCGGGCGTTCACCGCCGGCTACCTCGCACTCGAGAACTACGCGAACAACCTCCGCTCACTCGGTTTCGAGGAGGACGACCTCACCGGCGGCGGAAGCGACCGCCTGGTCGATGCCGTTGTGGCGTGGGGTGATGCGGACCAGATCGCCGGTCGGGTGGCCGAGCACTTCGAAGCGGGCGCGGACCACGTCTGCGTGCAGGTCCTCAGCTCGTACGACTCGTTTCCGCTGGACGCCTACCGCGAGTTGGCGCCCGCGCTCATGGAGATCTGAGCGCTCGAGCGACGGGCCGCCGCGACAACGAGATCTCTACGAGCTCCCCGCGTCCTTCGACTCGGTCATCAGGGTGTCGAGACGGGCCAGCGTCAGCTCCATGTCCCGCCGGGTCTTGCCCGACCAGATGTCTCCGAGTTTCAAGAGGACTCGTTGGTGGTCACCGGTGATGTCCCAGCTCTCCCGCACCAAGGTGGCGCCGTCCCGCGGCTCGAGCTCGTAGCGCCAGATCCGTCCGGCGACGTAACGTTCGAGTTTGCCCTTGGGGCCGGTCTGCCAGGCGATGCGTCGGTTCTCCTCGAACTCGACGACGGTGCTCTGGGTCGAGTACTTGACCCCCATCTTCATCGGCATCCCGAAGGTGTCCCCGAGTGCCAGTCGCTCGGATCGGGTGTCCGTTGCCTGCTGGAGCATTCCTGAGCCGTCGATGAGCGAGTGCTTCGACGGATCGGCCAGGATGTCGAAGATTGCTTCGGGCGTGGCCTTGATCGTCCGCTCGACCGTCAGCACGAAGCCTTCCATCGCGATCCTCCTTCTGGTCGGTGCGCGCCTGGGCACGTGCGTACCGGCGCGGTTCTGCACAGAGTAGATCGACCGAGAGGGAGCCCTCCCGCAGGGTCTCGACCGCCGCCTGAGTGACATTTGCGTGAGGTAGCGTTGCTGACGAGGCGTTTTGTCTCAGGTCGTGCGGCGCATGCGTTGGCTGGACGGAGGGGGGGTGGGTGGCAGAGCTGATCATGGAACCGGTTCGCCCCGAACCGAGCGAACCGGTCGACCGCCTCCTTCCGACAGGCGACGAGGCTGGCACTGCCCCCGGGGATCGCCCCTTCCGACCTGATGTCGAGGGTCTGCGGGCCGTCGCCGTCCTGCTGGTGGTTCTGTTCCACTCACAGGTGACGGCGATCTCCGGTGGCTACGTCGGAGTCGACGTCTTCTTCGTGATCTCGGGGTTTGTCATCACCGGGGTCCTGCTTCGCGAACGGACATCGTCGGGGCGGACCTCCATTCTCTCGTTCTACGCACGACGGTGTCGTCGGATCATCCCGGCGGCGACCTTGGTCATTGTCGCTACCGTCGGACTTGCGTACTGGTTCCTCGGCATCGCCGGAGGTATCCCGGCAGCCACCGATGGGCGATGGGCCGCCGTCTTCTTGGCCAACTTCCATTTCATCGCTACCGGCACGAACTATCTGTCGTCCCAGGAACCTCCTTCACCGCTCCAGAACTTCTGGTCTCTGGCCGTCGAGGAGCAGTTCTACGTGATCTATCCCACCCTGTTCCTCTTGGTGGCCACTGCGAAGGTTCTCTCACTTCGGGCGCGTCTGGCCATCTTCCTGACCGTGGTGATCGGTCTCTCATTTGCCTACTCGGTTGTCGAAACTCACAACAATCCGATCAACGCCTACTTTTCGCCCTTCACCCGAGCGTGGGAGTTGGCCCTCGGCGCGCTGGTGGCCATTGCCACCCCGTGGCTTCGGAAGGTGCCGAGACACCTGGCGGCCGGAGCGACCTGGATCGGCCTGGGAGCCATCCTGACCGCAGCGTTCGCCTTCGGCGCCGAGACCGCCTACCCCGGATCACTGGTCGCAATTCCGGTGGTCGGAGCGGCGTTGCTCATCGCCGGTGGGATGAACGCCCATGCCTTCGGAGCAGAGGCGTTCCTGCAGTTGCCCCCCGTTCGCTGGCTGGGGAAGCTCTCCTACTCGCTGTACTTGTGGCACTGGCCCATCTTGATCATCGCCGCAGAGTATGCGGGCAAGACGAGCCTTTCGGTCAAGGACAACCTGGGCTGGGACGTGGTCGCGTTGCTTGCCTCGGTGATCACCTACCGGGCCATCGAGAATCCGATCCGGCGCTCCAAATGGCTGTTGGGTCGGAAACAGTTGAGCGTCGTCCTCGGTCTCGCACTCGTTGTCGTGACGCTCCTGGCGATCACGTTCGAATCCCACGTCGTCCCAGCCACCCGCTCCGGCAACGACCGGCCGGTCGCTGGGCTTTCCGAGGGTCCCTCGGTCCCACTCAGTACGGTGTTGGCCGCGGTTGCCGCGTCCCACGACATCAAACAGCTCCCTTCGAACTTGAATCCGTCGTTGAAGGCACTGTTGACACACGCTGACGCGCTCACCGGACTCGGAGCCGACGGGAAGGGTTGCTCGCCAGGCTCATCGGGGGCCTCGGTGCGAGCCTGCGATTTCGGCGACCGGAACGCGAAGCGCACGATGGTGCTGTACGGCGATTCCCACGCCGGAATGTGGTTCCGATCCCTGGATGCCATAGCGATCCGCCAACACTGGAAGCTCGTCGTCCTCATGAAGCACGGCTGTCCCGCGTCACTCGTTTCCATCGGCGGCTACGAGGGTTCCCGTGTGAAGAGTTGCGACAGGTGGCACCGCTACGTCATCGGCCGCATCAAGAAGATCCGGCCCGCCCTGCTCGTCTTGTCGCAGACCGAGGGCTATGCGAAGCCGGGCGGGAAAGGCTTCACCTCGCAAGAGTGGCGGCAATCGCTCGAGGACACCCTCACCACCTTGGCGTCACCCCAGACCCGGGAAGCGGTCCTCGGCAATACGGCCGCGTTTTCGATCACCGGACCCGAGTGCCTTGCACGTCACACGACGTCAGTGCAGGCATGTTCTGCTCCCCCCAACCCCGCCTACCTCATGTTCAACGCGGCGGAGAAGAATGCGGCTTTAGCAAAAGGAGCGACCTACGTCGATGTGCTCCCTTGGTTCTGTTCTCACCGCTGCTCACCGGTCATCGGAAACGACGAGGTCTATTGGGAGAACCACGTGACCGAGGGCTACTCGCTCTTCCTCCAAGGGGTCCTCGCCTCGTCACTCGGTCTGCACTCGACCTAGTTCCTGTCGAGACTGGGCTCGGGCCTACCGGGTCGCTTCGGCGGGAGCGTGCGCCTCCAACTCGGATTGCCGTTCCCAGGTGGTGTACATCTCGGCGTACCGCCCGCCGGCCGCGACCAGCTCGTCGTGGGAACCGACCTCGATGATCCGTCCGACATCGACCACCACGATCCGGTCGGCTCGCATCGCGGTCGACAACCGGTGGGCGATGAGGATGGCGGTCCGGTTCTCGAGGAGGGCGTCGAGTGCTTGTTCGATTCGGGTCTCAGACTGGAGGTCGAGGTTGGAGGTGGCCTCGTCGAGGACGAGGACTCGGGGATGGGCCAGGAACGCCCGGGCGAGTGCGATGAGCTGGCGTTCACCGGACGAAAGCGTCTGTCCCCGCTCGTGCACGATCGTGTCGAGTCCGTCGGGCATCCGGCCGACCATCTCGGCGAGTCCCACCCGGTCGACCGCCTCTTGGACCTCGCTGTCGGGGGCGTCGGGCCGGGCGAACGCGATGTTGTCCCGGATTGTCCCGGCGAAGAGGAAAGGTTCCTGGGGGACGACGCCGAGCTGGCTGCGGAGAGAGTGCATGGTGACCTTGGTGAGGTCGTACCCGTCGATCAGCACCCGCCCCTCGGTGGGGTCGTAGAAGCGGGTGACCAGCTTGGCGAGCGTCGACTTCCCCGCACCGGTGGGGCCGACGAAGGCCACGGTCTCCCCGGGCGAGACGGTAAGGTCGACGTCCTCGATGACCAGCCGATCGGGGTCGTAGCCGAACGACACTCCGTCGAAGGTGATCCTCCCCTCGATCGGGGGGAGGTCGACCGCGTCGATCGCCTCTCTCACCTCGGGCTCGGTGTCGACCAGCGTGCGGAGTTTGGCGACCGAGGCCTGGCCCTGTTGGAAGGTGTTGTACTGCTGGACCAGGAGCTGGATCGGCTGGAGGAACCGGTTGAGATAGAGGAAGAACGAGACAAGGGCGCCGATCTGAAGGCTGCCGTGGGCCACCATGGTTCCGCCGATGGCGAGCAGCACGCCCTGGCCGACGACGCCGAGCAGCTGGGTGCCCGGGCCGTAGATCGCGTTGACCCGAGCGGTGTAGTTGTTGGCGTCCCGATAGTCGCCGACCACGTTGCGGTGGTGGATCACGTTGTTGCGCTGCCGGTTGTGCGCGGTCACGATCCGGACTCCGTGGAGGCTCTCCGACAGATCGGCGAGCACGTTGGCGATGCCGTCGCGGACCCGGTCGTAGCCGCGCTCGGAGGCCCGCTTGAACCACAACGATGCGACGACCAGCGCCGGCACGATGAGCAGCACGGTGATGACGGCCAGCTGCACGTTGATCACGAACATGATGACCGTGATCACCACCATGGTCAGCGCCTGGATGGCGAGCTGGGCGAGCCCGTCTTGCAGGAGCTGCTGAAGGTTTTCGATGTCGCTGGTCATCCTCGACATGACCACGCCGGCCTTCTCCTCGGTGAAGAAGCCAAGGGACAACCGCTGGAGATGGGCGAACACCTTGACCCGAAGGTCGTTCATCACCCACGCGGCGAGCCGTCCTGTCACCTGAACCTGCGCTCGCTGGCCGAGGGCGGTCACCACCACCGACACCAGGTACACGCCGGCAAGGAGGGCGACCAACGCGAAGTTCTCGTGCCCGGGCGACATCCCGTTGTCGATGGCGAGGCCGGTCAGGTAGGGGCCGGCCTGGGAGGCGACGGCGATCACCACCACCAGCACGCCGGCCAGCCAGAGCATGCCGGGGTACTTGGTCAGCAGCCTCCAGAGGCTCAGACGTTTGAGGTCTGCTTCCGACCCGTTCTGGGAGAAGACGACGTCGGGTTCGGGGTACTCCGGTTCCCCGGCGAGGAGCTTGTCCACCCCGGCTTGGAGCTCATAGGGGATGCCGGCGAAGGGAAGCCCCGACCCCGGGGCGCCGGGCCGGCCCATCGGGCCACCCAGACCTCCCCCCATCGGTCCTCCGCCCATGCCTCCGAATGCCATCAGACCACCACCCCTTCTTCGGCCCGGTCCGCCTCGTCCTCGAACGCGCCGGCTTGGGCGAGCACTTCGGTGTAGAGCGGGGTCGACTCGAGGAGTTCGGCGTGGGTGCCGTCGGCGACGATCTTGTGCTGATCGAGCAAGAGCACCCGGTCCGCAAGGGAGATGGTCGAGAGGCGGTGGGCGACGATGAGGGTGGTGCGTCCCTCCATCTGCACCCGCAGTCCGGCATGGATGGCCTGTTCGACCTGGACGTCGATCGCGCTGGTCGCGTCGTCGAGCACCATGATCGGTGGATTCACCAACAAGGTCCTGGCGATCGCAATGCGCTGGCGTTGCCCCCCGGACAAGGTGTAGCCACGCTCGCCCACGATCGAGTCGTAGCCGTTGGGAAGCTGGGTGATGAACTCGTCGGCTCCGGCCGCAATCGCAGCGGCCTGGATCTCCTCGAGGCTTGCCGAGGGTCTGCCGTAGGCGATGTTCTCGCTGACCGAGGCCGAGAAGAGGAACGGTTCGTCCAACACCACTCCGACGTTCGCCCGCAGGCTGGCAAGGGTCAGATCGCGCACGTCGATGCCGTCGATGGTGATCGAGCCGTGTTTCACGTCGTAGAACCGGGTGAGCAGCCGGGCGACCGTCGACTTGCCCGATCCGGTGCGCCCGACCAAGGCCACCGTCTCACCGGGGGAGATGTGCACGTCGAAGTCCGCGAGGACCAGGTGCTCTGCGTTCTTGTCGTAGGCGAAGTCGACATGACTGAAGCGGACATCGCCTTTGGAGTCGACGAGGTCGATCGCGCCTGGTCGGTCGGTGACCGTCGGCTGTTCGTCGATGATCTCGTAGATCCGATCGGCCGAGGCGGCAGCGCGCTGGCCCATCATGATCAACATGCCGAGCATCATGAAGGGCGCCTGGAGCATCAACAGGTAGAAGTTGAACTCGACGATGTCGCCGACTCCGAGTCCGCCGTGGATGACCATGTAGCCCCCGAACAACAGCACGAAGGCGAGGCCCATCTGCGGGAGGTTCTGGACGATCGGTGAGAACCGTGCGCGGAGGTCGGCGTCCTTCACGTAGCTCCACTGGAGGCGGTCGGCCGCCGACGAGAGCGAGGTCAGCTGTTGCTGCTCGGCGGCGAAGGACTTGACCACCCGGACCCCGTTGACGTTCTCGTCGACGATGGTCGCGACGTCGGCCAGCCGGGATTGGATGATCCACGAGACCGGGAACATCGACTTCCGCATCTGGACTCCGGCCAGATAGACGAACGGCATCGTCGCCATAGCGACGAAGGCGAGGGGGACGTCGATCGACAACATGTAGATGAAGGCGACCACCGCGATCGAGCACTGGACGAGGATCGACGGGGCGAAGGTCATGTACATCTGGACCGAACGGATGTCCGAGTTGGCGCGCGAGATCAACTGACCCGACTGGACCCGGTCGTAGAACGAGAACGACATCTTGGTGAGGTGCTCGTAGATGATGTTGCGGAGGTCGTATTCGATGTCGTACGCGGTCTCCAGCAGGAACAGGCGGGCGACGTAGCCGGAGATGCCACCGAGCACGCCGAGGGCGACCACCCACCACACGTAGAAGTGGAGCGGCGGCACGTGATGGAGTTGGCAGGTCTGGGTCGCGGCATGCGACGAAGCACACGAAAGCGGGCCGTCGATCGCCTTCTGCAGCAGGTTGGGGATCTGCACCTGGAGCATCAACCCGACGAAGGACGCCACCAGCGACGTGATGAAGATGCCTTTGTGGGACATCATGATCGGCAGAGCCCGGCGGAGCCAAGGGAGCGAGGTATCAGGGTCGATGGTGGCCCGGGGTGGCTCGTTGTAGGCGCGCTCTGCAATGGGGACGAACTCGGTCCCTTGTTCGGGGTTCGCCGGAGGCCGGTGACGGAGTTTCGGAGCGTTCATCGGCGGTTGCTCCGGGCCAGCCGCCACGCCCCGAACGCGGTCCGCCACGCCTCGAGCCCGTGGTAGGCCTGCTCGGTCTGGACCGGGTCCCCGAGGCAGCCGAGGATCTCCTCCAGCCGACCTGCCACCGCGGCGTCGGCCTCGTCGAGCGCCCGGCGACCGGCTTCGGTCAGCACGTGGTCGACCCGCCGGCGGTCCGAGGGGAACTGTTTGCGCTCCACCAACCCGCGTCCCACCAGGCCGTCGATGATCGCGGTCACGCTCGGGGGCCGGACCGCCAGCCGCTCGGCCAGGTCCGACGAGACCGCCGAGCGTTCGTCGAGCAGCCCGAGCACCCGGTACTGGGGGGCGGAGAGGTTGGCGGAGGAGAGGCCGATCTCGACCTGCTTGGCCAACCAGGCGGCGGTGCGGCCGAGCACCCGTCGATCCCCGGACAGACCCGTCTCCGGGACAGTTGTTTCGAAACTCACATTGTTAGACTATCGAAGTATCGTCAGGGCTCGTTCGAGGGCACGTCGGTCCTGTTCACGTGGTGAGTTCCTGTTCACGAAGTGGCGAACAGGAACGGGATTAGGAGACGAGGCCCCCGGTGTTGAGATTGAGGCCGTTCTCCGACTTGGAGCGGTACATGACCTGAATCTCGCTGAACTCCGCGAGGCCCCAGGGTCCGTTCTCCACGCCGACCCCACTCCACTTGAAGCCGCCGAAGGGCTGCTGCGGGGCGAGGGCGAGGTGAGTGTTGACCCAGGCGGTGCCACACTCGAGCCGAGCGGCCACGTCGGAGGCGCGGTCGGCGTCCGCTCCCCAGACCGATCCGGAAAGCCCGAAGTGGGTGGCGTTCGCACGCTCGACCACGTCGTCGACGTCCCGGTAGGAGATGACCGGAAGTGCGGGTCCGAACTGCTCCTCGTCGACGATCCTGGTTCCGTCGCTGAGCCCCGCCAGGATGGTCGGCTCGAAGAAGTAGCCGGGACCGTCCATCGGGTGACCGCCCGCGGCTGCCGTCGCTCCATTGGCGAGTGCGTCGCCCACCAGTTCGCTCACCCGCTCGAACTGAGGCTTGTTGTTGATCGGACCGAGCTTCGAATCGGGTTCGGTGCCCGCTCCGACCTTGACCTTGCCGGCCTGATCGGCGAGTCCCTCGACCACCTGGTCGTAGATCGACTCGGGCACGTAGACCCGCTTGATCGCCGAGCACACCTGACCGTTGTTGTTGAAAGCACCGGCGAAGATCGCCTTGCTCACGATCGCCGGATCGGCGTCGTCCAACACGATGGCCGGGTCGTTCCCGCCGAGCTCGAGGGTCACCCGCTTCAGATCGGGCGCCGCCGACATGGCCACCTTCTTGCCGGTCTCGACCGAACCGGTGAAGCTCACCTTGCGGGGCACCGGATGGCCGGTCATCCAGGCGCCGAGGTTGTCCCCGCCGCTGACCACGTTGAGCACCCCCGGGGGCATGACTCCCCTGAGGATCTCGGCGACCTTCAACGTGCTCAGCGGGGTGAACGGCGAGGGCTTGAGCACGAGCGTGTTCCCGGCCAGCAGCGCGGGCGCGATCTTCCAGAATGCGAGGGTCAACGGAAAGTTCCACGGCGTGATGCCCGCCACCACCCCGACCGGGCGGCGGACCACCTCGACGGTGGCCTCGGCGTCGTCCTGGATCACCTGGGGCGGTGTCTCGATGTTGGCGAAGTACTGGCACCAGATGGCGGCGGCGAAGACCTCGATGTTGGCATCACCGAGCGGCTTGCCCTGCTCGGCGGTGAGCACCGGGGCGAGCTCGGCGGACGACGCCAACATGACGTCGGCCATCTGCAACAAGGTCTGGCGGCGGGCCTCTTCGTCGGCCTTCCAGTCCCGCTGGGCTTTGGCCGCGGCGTCGAAGGCGGCGTCCAGTTGCTCGCGGGTGCACTCGGGTGCGTGGGCGAATACCTCGCCGTTGGCCGGATTCACCACCCCGAACGAGTCGGCTGCCGGCACCGAGTCGCCACCGATGGTCATCACGAAATCGGACATGCTTCCCCCTGAAGGTCGATCGTCACGTGCCCTCGAGGCTACGCCCCTGAAGGATCGTGTCAACCGTGGCCGGCCCGGCCCGCTCGCAAGCGGCGGCGCCGCTGGTGCCGGGGCCTTCAGACGGGGACCGGCTCCGACTCGGCTGGAGCAGCCGGTCCGTCGGACTGTTCGGCCAGCTCAGGATCGACCGAGATGTGCGGGAGGATGCGTTCGAGCCAACTCGGAAACCACCAGTTGGCCTTGCCGAAGAGGAACATCAGCGACGGGACGACCGCCATCCGGATCAGGACGGCGTCCATCAGGATGCCGGCGGCGAGACCGAGGCCGAACTGCTTGATGACCAGCTCACCGCCGAGGATGAAGGAGCCGAAGACGAGGATCATGATCAGAGCGGCCGCGGTGATCGTCTTGCCGGTGGCCGCCAGTCCCCGCCGGACCGCGGTGGCATTGTCGCCGCACTTCACGTACTCCTCCCGGATCCGGGTGATCAGGAAGACCTCGTAGTCCATCGAGAGACCGAACAGGATCGCGAAGAGCATCACCGGGAGGAAGGACTCCACCGGGCCGGGTTTGCCGACCTGAAAGACCGAGCCCAGCCACCCCCACTGGAACACCGCGACCACCACACCGAACGCCGCGCCGATCGACAGGATGTTCATGGCCGCCGCGGTCAGAGGGATCACCAGGCTGCGGAACACGACCATCAGCAAGAGGAACGAGAGCAGGACCACCAGCCCGATGAAGAGCGGCAGCTTGTGGCCGAGGACCCTGGCGAAGTCGACGAAGATGGCGGTGTTCCCCCCGACGTAGACCTGGACCGAGCTGCCCGCAAGTGCGGTGGGGATCACGCTCCGTCTGAGGTGATCGATCAAGGTGGTGGTCTTTGCCGACTCCGGCGAGGTCGTCGGGTAGGCGGTGATGAGACTGACCGTCTTGCCGTCTTTGGTCGGCAGGACCAAGGGTCCGGTCACCTTGGCAACTCCCGGCTGGGATCCGACAGCCGTTGCAACCCGGTCGAGGGCCTGTTGATCAGCCGGTCCGGCGTTTTGGGTCACCAACAGGAGTGGTCCGTTGAAGCCGGGCCCGAACCCGTTCGCGAGGAGGTCGTATGCGGTGCGGGTGGTCGTTCCGACCGGATCGTTCCCCTGATCGGACGAGCCGAGCCGGAGTGAGAAGAAGGGCAGCGCGACCAGCACGATCACCGCAAGCGCACCGAGCGCGGGCAGGATCGGCCTCCGCTGGATGAACGCCGCCCACCGGGCCCAGAACCCGGTGGTGCCCGAACCGATCACCTTCGGTCCGTTCGCGGCCAGTTCCTTCTTCTGACGCCTGCTGAGGACCCGGGGTCCGATGAAGCCGAGGAAGGCGGGCAGCAGGGTGAGGGCGGCGATCATGGTGAACGCCACCCCGATGGCGGCGGCGATCGCCAGCCCGTACAGGAACGTGACGCCGAGCGCGAACATGCCGAGCAGGGCGATGCAGACGATGATCCCCGCGAACAGGACGGCACGGCCCGAGGTGTTGACCGCGTTGACGATGGACGACTCGACATCGTTGCCGGCGATCAGACCCTGGCGGTGGCGGGTCACGATGAACAACGCGTAGTCGACCCCGACGCCGAGCCCGATCAACAGCACCAACTCGGTCGAGAAGATCGGCATCTTGAGGAGATGGCTCAGCAGCCCGATCACCCCGATCGCCGTCCCCAGGGAGGCCAACGCAGACAGCAGTGGCAGCAGCATCGCGAAGACAGAACCGAACACGAGGAGGAGCACGATCCCCGCGAGGATCACACCGAGACCGGTCCCGCCGAAGGACTGCTTGTCTGCCGCCTCGGCGACCTGACCGGAGACTGCCACCTGCAGATTCGGTCCGGCGATGCTCTGCGCGGTGGATACCAGCTGTTTCGCAACCGGTGTGGAGATGTTCTGGGCCAGACGATCGAAGGTGACCGTTGCGAACGCGGTGGTTCCGTCCTTCGAGATCTGTGCGGCGCCGACCGGGCCGTAGGGACTGGCGATCGTGGTGACGTTCGGGATCTCCTTGACCTTGGCGAGCATCTCCTCGACCGCCGACTGCACCTCGGGGCCGGTGACCTTGGTTCCGTCCGTCGTGTGCCACACGATCTGCTCGCGATCGCCTGCGATGCTCGGCTCCGACTTCTGGAGCAGATCGAGCGCCTGGGTCGACGGCGTGTTCGGCAGCGAGAAGTTGTTGGTGTACGCGGTGCCGACCGACTGAGAGATCAAGGTCATACCGACCAGGGCGGCGAGCCACAACAGGAGCACGATGACGCGGTGGCGTACACACCAGGTGGCGAGGGACTTCATGAGCGGGGGATCCTCCGGGTCGAGGGGGGTGGACCTGGATCGCCTGGTTCGGTGGCGACCGGATACAACACCGACCAGCCTAGAGGCGGCGGTGCGGAATGTAAGTGCATTCGCCGGCGTTGGCCATGATGAGCGCATGGAAACTCGTGACCGACTCGTTCCGTTGACCGGGGCGTTCAACTTTCGGGATCTCGGCGGGTACCGGGGGACAGACGGGCGCATCACCAGGTGGGGGAGGTTGTTCCGGAGCGACACCCTCCACGAGCTCACCGACGCCGACGTCGCGCTCCTCCGGTCACTGGGGCTCAGCGCGGTGGTCGATCTGCGGACCTCCCGCGAGCTCGAGCGCACCGGTCGGGGCCCGCTTGCCCCCGAACCTGTGGCCTTCCACCACCTCTCGGTGATCAGAGAGGGAGGGGGCGAGGCGATCGCTGCACCGGTCGAGGAAGGAGACGATCTCGCCGAGCGCTATCTCTGGTACCTCGAGGTGGGTCGCACCGCGCTCGTCGACGCCCTTTCCCTGCTCTCGGACCCGGCCAACCTGCCGCTCGTCTTTCACTGTGCGGCCGGCAAGGATCGGACCGGGGTTCTGGCCGCGCTGGTGCTGGACATCCTGGGGGTGGACGCCGAGGTGATCGTCGCCGACTACGTGATCACCGCCGGGCGGATGGAGCTGATCCTCGGCCGCTACCGAAACGATCCGAAATTCAGCGAGCGGATGGAGAAGGTTCCCGCCTCTCGATTCAGCGTGACCGAGGCGACCATGGTCAGGTTCCTCGACGAGCTCCACCGCCGGTTCGGTGGGGCGAGGGAGTGGGCGACGGCGTCGGGGGTGAGCCAAGCGTCACTCGATCGCATGGAGGAGCTCCTGCTCGAGCCCGACGTTGCGGCTGAACTGAGCAGCTGAGGCCCCCGGCCGCACAAGGCCCCCGATGCGGAGACTTACCCTGCGGCGAGGGCGATGACTCCGAACATCGCGCCCGACGGGTCGGCCAACACCGCGAACCGGCCGGCCGGGATGTCCATGGGTCCGGCGAAGAGGGTCGCCCCCAGACCGGTGGCCTTGGCCACGGTTGCGTCGCAGTCGGCGGTGGCGAAGTAGGCGAGCCAGTAGGACGGGACCTCGGCCGGCACCTCGGCGGGCATGCCCATCATCCCGCCGATGTCGTCGCCGTCGAGCTTCCACATCGTGTAGGTCATCTCGCCCATCTGGCCGGTCTGCGCTTCCCACCCGAACACGTCGGTGTAGAAGGCCTCTGCGGCAGCCGTGTCGCGAGTGGACAGCTCGTTCCATGCGAGTGCACCGGGCTCGTTCACCAGGCCGGCCCCGATGTGTGCGCGCGGTTGCCAGACCGCGGCCGCCGCTCCGGTCGGATCGGCGAACACCGCCATCCGGCCGACGTCGAGGACGTCCATCGGCTCGACGAAGACCATGCCCCCGGCGGCCTTGATCTTGGCGATGCTGGCGTCGGCGTCCTCGACCGTGATGTAGGTGGTCCACGCCGGCGGCTGGCCTTCCATCATGATCGGGCCGGCACCGGCGACGGCAGCTCCGTTCAGCTCCATCGTGTGGTAGTGCCCGGATTCGGGACCCTGGTCCTTTGCATCCCACCCGAACAGCGACGAGTAGAACGCCGCGGAGGCCGCGAGATCGGGGCTGGCCAGGTCCACCCATGACGGTGTGCCCGGCTTGTAGGAGGTCCTGGTCGGCATGTCTGCTCCCTCTCGCTCTCGCGCCGGAACGTCTCGTTCGGCGATCCCGCCCACCCTCGCGCGAATGAGCGCGGTGCGCTAGCCGGGTCAGTCGCCGAAGTTCCAGCTGTCGCCGCCCTCGTAGCGGTGGAGGATGTTCTTGGCCATCAGGATCCGATGGACTTCGTCGGGGCCGTCGGCCAGCCGCAGCACTCGCGCGGTCAGGTACATCTGGGCCAGGGGGAGGTCGTTGCTCACGCCGGCCCCGCCCCAGACCTGGATGGCCCTGTCGACTACCCGGTGGTACGCCGCAGGGACGAACACCTTGATCGCAGAGATGGCGGTCCGGACGTCACGATGGCCGGCTGCCACCTTGCCTGCCGCGTCGATGGTCATCAACCGGGCGGACTGGACGTCCATGTAGCTGTCCGCGATGAACCCCTGGATGAACTGCTTGTCCTTGAGCAGTCCGCCGTGCACCTCGCGGACCAGGCTTCGTTCGACCATCAGGTCGAAGGCCCGCCACATCTGACCGACCGAGTTCATGCAGTGGTAGACCCGCCCCGCCCCCAGCCGGTCCTGTGCCGCCTGGTGCCCCTGGCCGACCAGACCGAGGGTGTTCTCGATCGGAACCCTCACGTCCTCGTATCGGATCTCGCAGTGATCGGAGGTGGAGTGCCCGAAGATGCCGATGCCACGGACGATGTTGACCCCGCGCGTCGCGGTGGGAACGATGATCTGGGTCATGTGCCCGGGGGCGCCGAGCTCCCCGGTGGGGTCGTTGGCGCGACACATCACGATGAAGAAGTCGGCGTCGATGCCGTTCGAGGTGAACCACTTGTGTCCGTTGATCACCCAGTGGTCGCCGTCGCGCACGGCCTCGGTGGTGATCGAGCGGGGATCCGAGCCTGCATGGTCGGGCTCGGTCATCGAGAAGCCCGACTCCATGGTTCCCTCGATGAGCGGGAGCAACCACTTCTGCTTCTGCTCCTCGGTCCCGTACTTCACCAGAATGGTGGCGTTCCCCGAGTTGGGCGCGGCGATACCGAACAGACTGGCCGCGCCGACCGCGTAGGAGAGGATCTCGTACATGTAGGCGAGGCTGAGGAAATCGAGGCCCATGCCTCCGTACTCACGGGGTAGGTGCGGCGCCCAGAGCCCCGCAGCACTCACCTTCTCCTTGATCTCCTCGCGCAGCTCGATGCTGCGCCGACGGCTCTCTTCGCGAGCGTCCTCGGTCTGCTCACCCCTTCTCGACCGCCAGAGCAGCTCCTCGTTCGGAAGGATCTCCTCGTTGATGAAGTCAGCGGTGCGCCGGCGGATCTCGTTGATGGACGGATCCAGGCCGGGTATCGGCGTCACGTTGATCGCCACTGCACTCTCCTCGTGCTCGGACTGTTCGGGTCGGTGGTCTCGGGCGTCCCAATCATGGCCCACACCGGCCAGTGCCGGTTCGTCGAGGCTCAGTGCGACCCGGTGCTGAGGTTGTAGACGGTGGTGCCGTCGATCGTCTCGGCGGTGAAGTGACTGCTCACCCACGATTCGATGCTGGACGACGAGCTCGAGTTCGACCCGCGGCCACCGGCTCCCCCGAAACCGCCCCCGCCCCCGAAGCCGCCCCCACCACTGATGTAGAAGTGGATCTTTCCCTCGGAGACGTACCGTTCGAATTGGGCGAGCGTGGGCGCAGGATCGGTGCCGTTGAACCCACCGATGGCCATGACCGGATCGCCGGTCGCCAGCTGGTAGCCGGCAGCGGAGTTCGCCCCGGTGGTGGCGGCAACCCACGAGTAGCGGGAGGCATTGGTCTCGAGCGTCTCGGTCAACTTCTTGCCGGGGGTGGATCCGTCGAGCAGCCCACCGGCGGCGCCTCCCCGGGAACCCTGCCTGCCGGCTCCGCCTCCGAAGCCGGTTGAGCCACCGGGTGCTCCTTGCGCGAACCCACCGGTCGGTGGGGTGAAGTTCCCGCCGGGGAATGCACCGGCCCCGCCCGTCCCGCCGAAACGACCGCGCCCGAGGCCTCCGAACCCGCCGGGCTGCGCGCCGGTGCCGCCGGTCCCACCGAAACCGCCGAATCGACCTCCCGGGAAGCCCCCGAATCCACCGGGACCGCCGAATCCGTTCCCGCCCTGGACGGCGGGGCCGGCCGAGGGGATGGCACCACTGTGCGGCGTCGCCGCGGTGTTCAGCGAGTAGGCAGCGGGTGCCGCGATCACCGAAGCGAGACCGAACCCTGCAAGGCCCGCGGCGAGCACGCCGCGCGCTCGAGGGGAGAGCGCGATCCCGAGGGCGACGACGATGCCGATCGACAAGATGATCCACCGCAGCGCCGGATACCAGGTCGGGCTCCACCCCAAGATGACGAAGGCCCACACGACGGTGGCGACGACCGCCGCGGCGAGCGCCAACCGGGGGAAGAGCTCGCGACGGCGGCTCCACAAGGTGGACGCGCCCATGCCGAACAGCGCGCCGACCGCCGGTGCGAGTGCGATCGTGTAATAGGGATGGATGATGCCGTGGGCGAAGCTGAAGACGGCGCCGGTCAGGAGCAGCCATCCGCCGAAGAGGAGGAACGCGGCGCGCACCCGGTCGGTTCTCGGTGCGCGGCGTGTCAGCCAGAGGGCGGCGACCAGTCCGATCAATGTTCCGGGGATCAGCCACGAGATCTGGCCACCCATCGACGAGAGGAACAACCGGTTCCATCCGGTCGGGCCCCACATGCTCCCGGCGGTGCCCCCGCCGCCGACACTCCCGGTCTCGTTGCCGGTGAGCCGACCGAATCCGTTGTAGCCGAAGATGAGGTTGAGCTCCGAGTTGTTGGTCGAACCGCCGACGTAGGGCCGATCTGCGGCCGGGGTCAGTTGCACTGCGGCGACCCACCAACCGGCAGAGACCAGCATCGCCACGCCGGCGTACACCAGCTGCACGATCCGCCGTCCGAGCTTGGGTGGGCCGGCCAGCAGATAGACGACGGCGAGCACCGGTAAGAGGATCAGCGCCTGGAGCATCTTGGTGATGAAGCCGAATCCGATGAGCGCCCCGGCGAGCACCAGCCATCTGCTCCGGCCGTTCTCGATCGCCCTGACCGTCGCGTAGGCGGCCGCAGTCAGCAGCAGGGTGAGCATCGCGTCGGGGTTGTTGTAGCGGAACATCAAGGTCGCCACCGGCGTCAGCGCGAGGGCGGCCCCGGCGAGCAGCGCGGCCCCCGGAGTGAACCATCTGCGCACGGTGGCGAAGAGCAGTCCGACGGTTGCTACCCCTTCCAGCGCTTGGGGTACCAGGATGCTCCACGAGTTGACCCCGAAGAGACGGGCCGAGAGCTCCATCACCCACAGGGAGGCGGGCGGCTTGTCGACCGTGATGAAGTTCGACGCGTCCGAGGACCCGAAGAAGAACGCCTTCCAGCTTTTGGTGCCGGCCTGGACCGCTGCGGAGTAGAAGCTGTTCGCCCACCCCGATCGACCCAATCCCCAGAGGTAGAGGAACCCGGTGCCGACGAGGAGGGCGACCAAGGCGGGCCTGACCCAGACCGGATCGTCCGGGCGACCACGCACCAATCGGGCGATCCGTCCCTGTCGACGAGTGCCGGCACCGCCGGGCTTCGGGTCGCCGTTCCCACTCGGGAGCGCGCCAGAGGGCGCGAGATCCAGAGTGGACAGCTCGGTGGCGATCTGGGTATCGGTCATCCGTTGCTCCTTGCCGATGTCGTCGCAGTCCCCACACCGGGAGCTGCACTGTCTGTTCGCCCGACTACCTCGAGATGTGTTCCGAACCGTGGGCGGAATACCCAGGTACGGAGGATCGAGAACCGGACCACCGACGCTGCGAGGTTCCCCGCGGTCACCGCGCAGAGCGCGGGCAGGAGTGAGCGGAACCCGACGGCTCGAGTAACAGCCAGCGCACCGGTCGTGAAGGCCAGGCTGACCCCCATCAGTGCGCCCGCGGTGACCAGGCGATGACGCCGGTCGAGCCGTCCGTTGAAGGATCCCGCCATGCCGTGGTGGGCCGCGGTGTTGGCCAGACTGCAGGCGGCGATGGCCACCGCGTTGGCCGAGTAGCAACCCAAGCCCGGTTCGAGGATGGCGAACATTGCCGCAGAGGCCGCCGTGCTGATCATCCCTACGCCCGCGAACCGGAACAGCTCGTCGGCGGGAACGCTGTTGCGGTCCGGTCCACGGGCGGCGCCGAGGGCGAGGGCTGTCGGTGACCCGGTCGGTCTCGGGCCGACGATCGCATCGATGGTCGATGGGTCCGGTGCGTTCGATGGCCGGCGACGTTCGGGGTGCCGCCCGAGCATTCGCCACACGCCGCGGAGATCGGCCAGCGCGGTGTGGAGGACCTCGACCCGCGAGTCCAGATCATCGACCCAGTCGACCGGCACTTCGTGGATGCGGAGCCCGGCGCGTCGGGCGTTGACCAGGACCTCGGTGTCGAAGAACCACTCCTCGTCTTCGACCAGCGGAAGGACCTGGGCGGCTGCTTCTCTGCGCATCGCCTTGAACCCGCACTGTGCGTCGGTGCACCGGCTGCGGAGCACCGACCGCAACAACAGGTTGTAGCAGCGCGAGATCATCTCTCGATGGGCGCCCCGGACCACGTGGGCGCCCGGTCCGATCCGCGTTCCGATGGCCACGTCGCTGTGCCCTGACAGCAGCGGGGCGACGAGGGGGAGGAGAGCGTCCAACCCGGTCGCCAGGTCGACGTCCATGTAGGCGACGACCGGCGCGTTGCTGCGCGACCAGGTCGCCCGGAGCGCACGCCCGCGACCCTTCGCTTCGAGATGGACGGCCTCGACACCGCGCAGCGCGGAGGCCAGTTGGCTGGCGACCAGCCAGGTGGCGTCAGTACTCGCGTTGTCCGCGATGGTGACAGTGGTGACGAACGGGAACGACGTGTCGAGATAGGACCGCAGGGTGGTGATGCTCGCTGCGAGTTGGTCCGCCTCGTTGTAGACGGGGACGACGATCTCGACGTCCGGGGCCCACGCGGGAGTTGTCGAAGGGGTGCGGGTGATCGGAAGCACGCTCATGCGAGTGACGATGGCAGGCCGATCTCGGGCCTCGATGGGCACCGCCTGAGAGTCTCATGAGAACCCTGCCCGCGACTCGCGACTCGGGCGCTACCGCTCGATCGGGTCCGGATCTCCCGCGTCGAGGGGCTGGGTGGGGAGGCTCGGACCGAGCTCGACCTCGAGTACCTCCGGGTCGACGTCACGATCAGGGGGTCTGATCGGGAGACGCACGACGAAGGTGGTTCCGCCGCCCACCGTTGCCTCGGCCGAGACCGCCCCGCCGTGCGCGGCCACGATTGCACTCACGATCGAGAGTCCGAGCCCGGCTCCTCCGTGGACGCGCGACCGAGAGGGATCCGAACGATAGAAGCGCTCGAAGACGTGCTCGGCCTGCTCGGGCTCCATCCCCGGGCCGTCGTCGGCGACGGTGATCACCGCGTGGTCCTCGTCACCGTCCACG
Organism: uncultured Acidimicrobiaceae bacterium; assembly: GCA_963839925.1. Classification (GTDB taxonomy): domain Bacteria; phylum Actinomycetota; class Acidimicrobiia; order Acidimicrobiales; family RAAP-2; genus Bog-756. The sequence continues at coordinate 612,794 of CAWIWV010000001.1, forward strand.
GTGATCCGGGCTGCGGTGCCCTGCGGAGTGTGGGCCCGGACGTTTCCGAGCAGGTTGTCGACGACCTGACGGAGGGAGGTCGGGTCGCCCATCACTTCGATCGGGTGGGTCGCCTCGAAGGAGAGGGGCCACTCCGGCCCGACAGTCGACGCGGTGTGGACGGCCTCCGCGCACAGCGCCACCAGGTCGACCGAACGCTGCTCCATGGGCCGTCCCTCGTCGAGGCGAGCGAGGAGCAGAAGATCGTTGACCAGATGCTCCATTCGGGAGGTTTCGGAACGGATGCCGCCCATGACCCGCTCGAGGTCGGCTTTCTGCTCGGAAGCGCCGCGTCCGAACAGTTCGGCGTACGCGGACACCGCGGCGATCGGTGTTCGCAGCTCGTGTGATGCGTCGGCGACGAACCTGCGGAGCCGTTGCTCGGACTGACGGAGCCTGTTCTCGGAGGCCAACCGGGCACTGAAGGCCGACTCGATGCGGGCGAGCATGACGTTGAGCGTTCGGGCGAGTCGACCGACCTCGGTTGCGTCGTTCTCGCCGGGAACCCGCTCGGTGAGGTTGCCGGCTGCGATGGACTCGGCGGTGCGTTCCATGTCGCGCAACGGTCGGAGACCGATCTGCACCAACCACCAACCGCCGAGCAAGGCTGCGACGACTGCCGCCCCGGTCACCACCAACTCGACGAGGAGCAGATGATGGAGCGTGCTTCCCGTGTCGCCCAGCGTCTGGGCCACGATGAGCACGTCTCCGTCCGAAAGCTGTCCGGCGAACACCCGGAACGACGGTCCGTCCGACTTGGTCGAAGCCGCAGTGAAGTACACGGGCGCAGGGGGAGTGGACGAGGACGAGGTCGTCGAGGAGAGCCCCGAGATGGTGGTCGGGATCTGCGGTGAGTACCCGGTGCCGTTGACGTACGCGGAGCAGGCCTGCCGATCGACCACGCCACTGGACGGTGCGCGCACCTCGAGTGCGAACTCTCCGAATGTGTTGAAGTACCTGCCCCGGTCGGTGCCCCCTCCACCGCCGTCTCTTCCACCGGGGAAGGGGCTTCCGGGGACCGGGTTCGGGGGCCCTGCGCAGAAGGAGGACTCCAGCCGGTGCCCGGAGTTGAGAAAGCCCTCGAGGTGCGCAGCCTGCCCGTCGAGTTGCTGGTCGATCCGTTGGTAGAGGAAGGATTGGAGCGACGAGTAGGTCACCACGTCCGCGATTGCCAGGGCGACCAGCGCGATGACCCCGATGGCGATCAGCAGCCTGGACCGAAGGGACATCACTCAGTCCACGGTCGGCTCTCGGAGGGCATAGCCGACCAGCCGGACGGTATGGATCACCGGCGGGCCGGCCGCTTCGAGCTTCTTGCGGAGATAGCTGATGTAGGTCTCCACGACGTTGCCGTCCCCGCCGAAGTCGTAGTGCCAGACATGATCGAGGATCTGGGACTTGGAAAGCACGTGGCGGGGGTTGAGGAGAAAGAAGCGGAGCAAGTTGAACTCGGTGGCGGTCAAGGTGACCGGCTGTCCCGACCGGTTCACCTCGTGGGTGTTCTCGTCCATCTCGATGTCGGCGAAACGCAGGATCCCGTCGTCCTCGGGCTCGCTTCCGGTGCGCCGAAGGATGGCGTGCACCCTGGCCACCAACTCCGCCAGGGCGAACGGCTTGGTCACGTAGTCGTCCCCACCCACGGTGAGGCCGTTGACCCTGTCTTCGACCGCATCGCGAGCGGTCAGGAACAGGATGGGGACGCGGACCCCGTCCACGCGCAGCCTGCGGGTGACCTCGAGCCCGTCGAGGTCCGGGAGCATGACGTCGAGCACGATGAGATCGGGCGGGTTTTCCTGTGCTGCGGCGAGGGCGAGCCGCCCATTGATCGCCTCGTCCACTCCGAACCCTTCGTAGCGGAGCGAAGTGGCCACGGCGTCGACGATCGAAGGCTCGTCGTCGACGACCAGGATTCGCTGGCTGCGGGTTGGCTCCATGGGCCTTCGCTCCTCTTGGACGCAGTGTGGTCGGAACGCTCCGGACCTGGGGTTTCCACCAGCATCGCGCCCCGCATTGGACGTCAGGTGTGACTTACCTGTGAATCCCCTGAGAGCCGATCCGCGTCAACGACAGCGGGTACCTGCCGGGGGGAGCCCCCCGCCCGTGAGGTAGGTGGACACGATCTTCTGCATGCAGGTGTCGCCGGAGCCACTCAGCAGCCAGGTGTGGCCCCATCCCTCCCAGGTCACCAGCCTCCCGTCGGAGAAGATGGCCGCGAGGTGTTTGGCGCCGATGAACGGGGTGTTGGGATCGCCGGTGTTGCCGATGACCATGATCGGGGGAGTCGCGGACGGGTGGAGGTTGGCGATCGGCTGGAGTGCTCGAGGCCACGAGACGCAGCCGCCCATCGTGTAGGTGACCGCATAGCCCCCGATGAGCGGGTCACGCGCCGAAAGGGCGCGGGCCAGGTTGCCGGCGACGGTCGGCCCCGGGTGGGAGTCTGCGTCGTTGCAGGCGATCGCCCATTGGGCGTCGACCAAGGGAGCGCCGTTGGTGTCGGTCGCAAACTCGATGGAGAGCGCGCGCATCGGTGCACCGTCGCCATGTTCGGCAGCGACGAGCGCGTCGAAATAGGAGGGATCGAACTGGGTCACGCTCAGTGCGAACAAGGTGGCAGTGTCGAGATCTCCGATGGTCACCGGGCTGGTGTCGCCGTGTCCGGGCGCGGGCAGCGGATGTGCGGCCAAGGAGGCTCGCAGCTCGTTGAAGAACGATTGGGGATCGTCGCCGAGGGGGCAGTGCTGCTGCACGCAGGTCGCGAAGAGGTGGAGGAGTGACTGTTCCGCAGCCGGCGCTTCCTCCTCAGCCTGTTCGGTCAGCGACGCGTTCACGTCGACGGCTCCGTCGAGAACCATCGTCGCCACCCGGTGCGGGAACAGGTCGGCATAGGTCGCCCCCAGCTCGGTCCCGTAGGAGAGCCCGTAGAAGCTGACCTTCGACAGGCCCAGGGCTTGGCGGATTCGGTCCATGTCGCGGGCGGTGTTGACGGTGTCGATGAAGGGTGTCGTGGCAGCGGCACGCGACTGACAGGCTCGTGCCATCGCAGTGAACAACGGTGTCCCCGGCAGCGGCTGACCGGGTGCGGCGGGTACGACCCCGACGCTGACTGCCGCCGCCGGCGAGGTACCGCAGTCGAGGGGTTCGCTTGCCCCGGTCCCCCTCGGATCGAATGCGACGACGTCGAAGTGCGCGCGTATCTCGGCCGGGAGGAGGTCGAGTGCGACCGGCAGGATCTGGATCCCGCTCTCGCCGGGACCACCGGGATTGAAGAGCAGGGTTCCGACCCGGGCGCTCGGGTCGAGCGCGGGCGCCTTGGCGACAGCGATCGCAAGGGAGGCCCCGTGCGGGTGCCGGTAGTCGAGCGGGACGGACACACTGCCGCAGACGAGCGCGGAGCTCGGGTGGCACGAAGTCCAGCGGATCGGCGGGGGAGCCGGCAACGAGGGCAGCGCGGCAGCGATCCCGGCGGAGGTCGACGACGTCGGTGTCGTGGAGGAGTTGCCACATCCGGCGGCCGTGCCGGCCCAGAGTGCGACTCCGAGCCCGACCGCCGCCCACCTGGGCAGAGACCACGACCGCCGTTGACGACGACCCCCGATCATTGGGGCGAACATACAGGACCCGTCCGGGTCACCGTCGACACGCTGGTCTCTCCGGGAATGTCCTGGGTGGCGGGAATGACCGGGGTGCCGAATACGTTTGGACGAGCATGCGGGGGAGGACGCTGCATCCAGGGCTCCATCATCATCGGCCGGTCGATCTCGGTGCGGCCGTCGCCGGCATCGCCGAGGTGCTCGCGGTGGCCGGAGTGCTCGCCTACAACTGGTGGGTCGCCGTGCCGTTCGTGCGGGGGCTCCTGCCGTCGGTCAACGGGTTCTTCTCCGACCTCGAGGTCGCAGGTCGACCGCACGCCGCGTTGATGTCGGACAGCGACGTCTTCGCCGGTCTGGCGATGCTCGTCGCGCTGCTCTTGCGTGGATCGGCTTCACGGCACGGGACGCGACGCGAATGGAAGTGGATGGTGGCCTTCGCACTTGCGGGGGTGATCGGTGGCCGGTTCCAGTACGCATGCTCCGAGGGACTGAGCGCGACCTGCCGGGCGATGGAGTGGCACCTGCAACTCCCGCTGCACCACTACGTCCACGTGTTCGCCGGCATCGCAGAGTTCGCCACCCTGACCACGGCTGCGGTGATCGCGATGAGGCGCACCCGCGGCGAGCACACCCCCGAGGCTCGGGCGTACGCGGCGATCGTCTGGACACTCGCCGTCGGCTACCCCCTGCTGGGTCTGGCGTACCTCACCGATCGCCTGGGCGTCTTCGTCGAGCCGATCTTCTTCGTCGCGTTTTCGTTGATGCTGCTCACCGAGATCTTCGAGCCCGCGCACCCGGTGGCGGCATCTCCGACCTGGGCAGAGCGGGTGGCCGCGCGAGGGGTGCGTGAGGGCGATCAGGACAGAGTCGGATCCGACCGCCTGCCTGGTGGCGGTGCCTGATTCAGGGAATTCACCGCGTGTTCCGATCGTTGCGCCTAGGGTATTGGCTTCCGACCCAATCACGCGGGCCGGGCCAGGTAGGGCTTCACAGTGGATCCCCGCATTACAGAGCGTGATGTTCAAGGAGTGACAAGTCATGGGTGTAGGTGCAGTCAAGTGGTTCAACGCCGAAAAGGGCTTCGGTTTCATTACGCCTGACGGCGGCGGGGATGATCTCTTCGTTCACCAGTCGGAGATCCAGATGGAGGGCTACCGCGATCTCGCGGAAGGCCAACGTGTGGAGTTCGAGACCAAGCAGGGCCAGAAGGGCCTCCAGGCAAGCCAGGTCCGCAAGATCTGATCGCATCATCCGGGTGATCCCGGCCCAGGGGCTCCGGCAGTGCGCCGGAATCGCCACCGGGCCGGGAGCCCGTTGATCCGCTACCAGCCGCTACAGCCGTAGCGATCCGGTGGGTCGAACTGGATTCGCTCTGCCACCATGATCTGCTGATCCTCGGTGGCTGCCGCTCCCTCGGGCGCGAACTCGAGTCCCCCGTAGGCATCCCAGTTGGCTCGACTGATGCCGAGGCCACCGCTGTAGCTCCCCCCGTCGTACTGCCAGTTGCCGCCCTCTTCGCACATCGCGACCTGTTCCCACGCGGCACGCTGTTCCGGGGTCACCGTGTCGACAGGTCCAGAGGCCACAGGAGGCGTCGGCGCAGGAGCGGTCGGCGCGGTGGTCGGGGTCGTCGTCGACGTGACCGGTGCCGTGATCGGTGTCGTCACAAGGGTTGGTGCCGCGGTGGGTGCGCTCGTCGGCGCGGCGGCGGGAATCGCTTTGGTGTGTGCGGGAACCTCCGGCAGCGTCTTCGTCGACACATGAGTCGATTTCGACGGGTGCGAAGTGTGCCGTCGAACGGTCCGACGGTGCCGCGAGGCCACCGCGTCGATCGGCGACAAGCGTGGAATCAACGCTGTCGTGTTCGACACGAACGGTAGGCCCGGAGCCACGACTTCAGGATGGTGAGACGCGGAAGTTCGGACGGTGTGTGCTGCAGTAGTTGTTGTTGGTGCAGAATGCGCGCTGGCAGTCTGGGTAAACGAACTGACGGTGATGACGGCGACCGGGACGGCCGCCACGAGTGCAATGCGGGTCCGCATGGCACCTCCCTTCGTAGGGCGCGTAAAAGCGCCTTCCTCTGCTCGGTGTTGGCGGGCTCCGGCCCTTGCATTCGTTCCCCGGACGGCGAGCGGGAAGGCTTCGTCCGTCCTGGCTTCACGCCTTAGGGTGTGCGGCCGGTTTGGTTACGCCCAGGATTGCCTCGTTGATGCACCACTCATTTCGTCTGTCGTCACGATTCGATCTGGTCGCCCCGTCATGCTTCCCGATGGCGCGAAACAGCTGCCCAGGGAGCATTTGGTGTGCCGGGGATTTGCCGAAAGCTCGGGTCTCCGTGGCTGCGGCAGCTCACTCCGAAACGGCCCGGTATGGGGCGGTATTTGAGTAAGTATAGCGACTGCCCCAGACGTTGTATTCGCACTCCGGGCCCGCGAGCTTGTGAACTGGGAGTATTTGGGGAGAATCCCCCGATAATTCCCCAATTTTGATAGCGCCCCGTAGGCCGTGTTTCAGGCACTATCTCTTCAGTAGTTAGAGGCCATCTGAATTTCCGACCATTAAGAATTGAGTAACCACAAGTTTCGACGGCTCCCTGATCAGAAGGGGATGGAATCGGCCTCACTTCCCTCTGGCAACGATGCCCGGTGACTCAACCTCGGCCGGTGACCTTCACGCACTGGCGTGGGATGCTCGCGTCGGCACTGGGTGCGAAATCGGCCGTGCTGGAGTAGCTGCTTGCGAAGCACCAGTCGCCGGCCGCGGTCGGGATGAATGCGGCGGACGTCGCCCTCGACGTCGCGGACGCGATGGCGTGCAACGTGATCGGTTTCCCGACACGACGGCGCGTCGAAGCGCAACGAGCCGGATGCGAGGTCGGGCCACAGATGTAGAAGGTGACGGTGCCGAACGGTGGTTCGACGCTGGCGCCGTCTTTCACCTTTGCGACGTCGGTGTCCGAACGTCCGAGGGTGATGGTCCCGGTGGTCGGGTTCGCCACTGTGGTGGTCGGGGCGCGGACCACAGTGAAGCTCTGAGGATGGCCGGTCGCGGCGCCGTAGTCGGTTCCCGTCGCGACGGAGGCAGTCAACGTGCACTTACCGATTCCGACGAAGTACGCCACGTAGTTCGCGATCTGACACACCTTCGTGGTCGATGACCTGATCGACTGGATGCCGTCACCGGTCGTGTCCACGTTCAAGAACGCGGAAGGCGCGTCGTAGACGCCCACTGCAGGAAGGTTGTCGATGTAGGGGACCGACGGTGTGAGGTGTCGAACGGTGAAGCATCCGGCGGTGGTGTCATTGAGGCTGGGCAGGTAGTTGGAGTCACCCTGCACATAGTCGGCCTCGAAGCACCAGGTTCCGGCCGCCGTCGGCTGAAAGGTCGGTGAGACAGCGCTGGACTGGTCGCCCGCCGACGGTGCAAGCGGGGAGGTTCCGACCGTGACGTCATAGTTCGAGCAGGAGGCCGCCGTGGTTGGGCCGCACGCGGTGAACACCACGTTCCCCGTCGGTGGGGGACCGGCGGTGATGCCTGAGACCGAGGCCGACTCGGTGAGGCTTCCTCCAACGGTGAAACTGCCGACTGACGGCGTGCCGGTGGTCGTCGATGCGGCCATGCCGCAGAGTCCACTCGGTGAGCTGGTGGTGCCGATATTGTCCGACCAGGTGTCGTTGGTGCTCTGCGTTCCGGCGCCGGACGAATCGTCCTGGCAGTCGGTGACGAGGCTTCCGTGGATGTAGTTCCCCGAAATCGTCCCTGGCGGCGCGTTGCCCGAGCTTCCCGAGATCCAGATCCCGTACCCGTCGCTCGTCAAGGTGTTGTCCTCGACGGTGAAGTCGCCCGATCCTTCGGTCACCTGGATGCCCTGACCGTCTGCGGCCTGACCGTCGCCCCAACCTTCGATGGTGTTGTCCTCGATGGTGGTGCTCTGGTCGTCCCCCGAGGTGGGGGTCACCGTGATCGCTCCACCCGGGTGAGTGGCTCCGTCGCCCACCAACGTGTTCGAGGACACCGCAGTGGAGTCATCGCCGCCTGCGAGGAGTACCGGTCCGACCGCGGCGGTGTCGTTCGAATCGGTGACTCGGTAGACGTTGTGGGTGATCAAAGCAGCCGTCGCGCACAACAAGGAGACGAGGGCCTGGTCCTCGTCCTGGCCGTTCACCTCCGACGTGTTGTCGGAGATGACCAAGCCGTCGCTCGAACTCGGACAAGTCGTACCGGTACTCGGTCCGGCGGTGTCGATGCTCCCACCGGGTCCGGAGAGATCGGAGAAGTCGTTTCCCTCGATCGTCACATTGTCGGCAGGTTCTCCCACGATTCGGATGGCCTGGCCCTCGTTGCCGGTCTGTGCAGTGGAACCGACCGACTGGGTGAACTCGTTGTCTGCGATGTCCGTCGCCCCTGGGTTGGAGACGTTGTCGGTGTTGAAGTCGATCCCACCGTCGCTCACGTCCATGATGTTGTCGTCGAAGGTCCATGCGCTCCCCACCTCGGTCGCCTGGATCTCTCCGGCGTTGCCCGCGTAGCCGGTCAGTGAGAATCCGTCGACGGTTCCAGTGGTCGCACCGGCGCCGAAGAAGATCCCTCCCGCTCCATCGATCGTTGTCTCGGGTTCGCCACTGCGACCAACCGCGTCGGCGCCGAACTCCGCTCCATCGAGTGTCAGCGGTTCGTCGATCGAGAGGTTCTGTGGGTAGGTCCCAGCACAGACGTAGATGGTCGAACCGGACGGGGCGCCGGCGATCGCCGATTGGATACTGGTGAACCCTGGGGTGCCGCAGGCTGAAGGGAGCTGATCCTGGTCCGCGTAGCTTCCGTTGTTGACGATGATCGCGCCGCTCGGCGGAAGGGGCTGGGCGCTCGCTTGGGTCGTCGACAGACCGAAGCCGACCACGTTCAACACTCCGGCCAGCAGTGAGGTCACGACCCCCGCCCGAGCGACACGATTCCTCGGTGCGTTCAAGAACCCACCCTTCCGGTCTCCCGCCCGATCGATCCGGCTGTCCGCCAGCGGGCGATCTCCTGTCAGGGTAGCCGACCCCGGCATGGCCGGTCCTGCTGGGATTCGGACTCGGACCGTGTATCGCACGGGGATGTTTGACACATCCCTCAGACGACACAAGAGCGCTCTCTGCAAGAGATCAATGACGCCGAACGCGCCTCAAACCCCACCTTCAGTGTTGCCTTCACCGCAGACAGCGACCCCCGTTATTCCGACCTGTCTGACAGGGATTCAGAACGCCACACTGATCGCGGCGGGGTCGCCACAAACATCACACTCGCGAGCTGCCCAGACAGCAGTGCAATGCCCTGGAAAGAACTCGAAATCAGTTGCGCGGGAATCGGCCCGCCTAGCTATACTTCGCTCTGTCGTCGGGCGTGGTATGGCATGCGTTGTTGGGGAAACGCAGGCAGCAGTACAGCCCACCTGACGTAGGCAGGAAACTGGTCGGCGAGTCAGGTCCGGAGGGAGCAGTTATGGCCGCGTTGAGGGGTGGGCCGTACATCTCGATCGTTCGTTCGCAACGATCGGAATGGCAGTTCCGGAGGAGCGTTCCGAATGGAGCTCAGCGCAGGTCGAGGAGCTGAGCATGGCACAGAGCTGGCCGGATGTGGACAGGGATGTCCGCCTTGCAGAATCGCTGGCTGAAGACGCCGCCGATCTGCGCTATGCATCGAACGGATCGGTGTCCGAGGCGGGCGACGTCATCCGCGTCGACGACTGCTTCGCGGACGAGCTGAAAGACCGACCGAACAGCATCGCCATTCTGCTGCCGTGCTACAACGAAGCACCGACCATTGGGAAGGTGATCGGAGACTTTCAGGCGGCAATTCCCGAAGCGACGATCTACGTCTATGACAATGCCTCGACTGACGATACGGAGACGGTCGCCCATTTGGCCGGTGCGATGGTTCGGAATGTCCCACTCCGCGGCAAGGGCAATGTCATTCGCCGCATGTTCGCGGAGATCGATGCCGATATCTACGTCCTCTGCGATGGGGACGACACCTACGACGCGAAGGCCTCGCCTGAGTTGGTCGAGCACCTTGTCGAAAACCGCCTGGACATGGTCGTCGGGACTCGAGTCGATTCACTCGTTGCAAAGGGCGCCTATCGACGGGGTCATCGAATCGGCAATCAGATCCTCACCCGCGCGGTGCACTGGATCTTCGGCGACGGCAGCTGCGACATGTTGTCCGGATACAGGGTGTTCTCGCGACGGTTCGTCAAGACGTTTCCGGCGATCTCCTGTGGGTTCGAAGCGGAAACCGAAATGACCGTGCATGCGCTCGAGTTGAGCCTGCCGTTCGCAGAGGTTGCGACCGCCTATCGCCCCCGACCCGATCATGCGGACAGCAAGCTGCGCACGTTCCGCGACGGCTACCTCATCTCGCGGTTCATCATGTCGCTCTGGAAGGACTACCGACCGCTCCGGTTCTTCGGCCTGTTCTCGGGGCTGCTGGCAATCGCTGCCGCCATCGTGGCACTTGCCGCGGGAGGGGCCTCATGGAGCCCCGCCACCGTCGCCGCGGTGGGACTGGCTTCCATCTCAGCGATCTTGTTCATGACCGGGCTGATCCTCGACTCGATCGGGCGCCGCCAACGGGAGATGAAGCGGATGATCTGCTTCGGACTCCCTGCGAACCAACCTTCCCCTGTCATCGAGCCATCTTGAACAGCCGGCTTGGCCGATTGAGGTAAGGGGTGCCCGGCAAGCGCGTCGCGATGGTCACCGACGCGGTCCTTCCTTTCCATACCGGCGGCAAGGAGCGAGTGCTCTTCGAGATCGCAAAGAGCCTGTCAGCCGCGGGTTACAAGGTAGACGTCTATACGATGCAGTGGTGGAGCGGGTCACGATCGATCCGGCAGCAGGGGATCACGTTTCATGCCATGTCGCGCTATCACCCGCTCTACACGTCGGACGGGAGACGTTCACTGCGCCAGGCCGTGTCTTTCGGGCTCTGGACCGCGACGCTCGTGGTCAAGCCGTTCGACTACCTCTACGTCGACAGCATCCCCTTTCTGCCCCTGATCATCGGACGTGGGGTCGCGTGGGTTCGTCGGAAGAGGCTGATCACCATCTGGTACGAGTACTGGGGAACGGAGTACTGGGGGTCGTACCTGCCCGGGGTGAAAGGAACGGTCGCCTCGTTTCTCGAGTGGCTCGCGAGCAAGTGCCCCGACTCGCTGGTCTCCATCTCCTCCCACACGACCGCGCGACTTCGCCAAGGATCGAAGAGCCGCAATATCGTGACGATTCCACTGGGGGTGGACCTCGACTCCATCGACCGCGCCGCTCCCTCTCGGGAGCGGTTCGACGTGTTGTGCGCGGGTCGCCTCCTCAGCCACAAGAATTTCGACCTGGTTGTCGATGCGATCGCCGAACTCCGGCGCGACGAACCGGACATTCGTTGCCTGATCATCGGAGCCGGACCCGAAGAATCGTCGCTCGAAAGGCGAATCGCGGAGCGGGATCTGTGCGACCAGGTGTTCCTCCGGCCGTTCGTGGAGTCGTCCTCGGAGCTCTACGGTTTGATGAAGTCGGCGAGGATGCTCGTGCTCCCCTCGATCAGAGAAGGGTTCGGCCTGGTCGCCATCGAGGCCAATGCGTGCGGCATTCCGGTGGTCACCACGTCTCACCCCGAGAATGCCGCCCGTGACCTCATCCGGGATGGCCACAACGGGCTCCTCTGCGAGGCAACCGCGGAGGACATCGCCGAGAAGATCCAGACGATCCTGGCCGGCGAGGGCAACCTGGCGGACGCCCAGTCTCTGCGACGAGATGCCGACGGTCAGGATTGGGCGCACGTGGGCAGGGCTTTCGAAACCGAGCTCATCGCGACCCGGTCCGCAGCGGACGGGACCCCGTTGGTCAGCGCGTCGTGAACACGAAGGCGAGTTCGGGCTAGCGCTCCTCCAGGCCTCCTCATGAATCTTGTCCGATCGGCCACCGACAAGGTGGCAGGTGCACTTCGGTCCCTTTCGTCGGATCGGCTGATGCGAAACGCCGGCTGGCTCTGGGTGAACACCGGCGTCGCTTCGATCCTCGGGCTGGTCCTCTGGGTCGTCGCCGCCCGGCTCTACTCAGCACGTCAGGTCGGCGCGGTGGCCGCCACCGTGGCCGTCGCGAATCTCATCATGGTGGCGACTGCACTCGGGCTGACCGAAACGACGATCCGTCATCTGCAAGGTGTCGAGAACCAACGTCGTTTCGTGATCAGGAACTGTCTCGTGGTGGGTGGTGCGGGATTGGTCGGCGGTGTCGTCTGGTGGGGGATCGCCCACCATCTGCTCGTCGCAGAAGGAGTCAACCCCTGGCTCGAGTTGGTCATGCTCTGTGGGTGTTCGGCGGCGGCCGCGGTGAACTCGATCACCGACGGCGCGATCGTCGCGGCTCGTCGTCCCGTGCTTCTGCTGTTCGAGAACGCGGCCGGTGGGCTGATGAAGCTGTCGGCGATCGCATTCGTCTCACTCGGCGCCTTCGGGCTGTTCCTCGGCTGGTCGCTGGGAACCATGCTCTTGGCGGCGGTCAGTCTCGTGGTCGTCTTCAGGGTCCTCGATCTCAGATCATCCGGCAGCGCGAACATCCCGGGTGCCCACACGTTCGCCGCGAGCAACTGGATCTCGGGGATGGCATCACTGGCCACCCCGGGGCTCACCCCGCTGCTGGTTGCGAGCAGCCAGGGAGCGAAGGCGGCGACCTGGGTTGCGATCCCCCTCCTGACCGTCCCGCTGCTGACCGCGATCCCAGGCTTCGTGAGTCGGAGCCTGTTCGCCGAAGCCTCCAAGACGCCAAACGAGCTCAACGTTCTCGTCTGGCGGGCCCTTCCCCGCGCCCTGCTCCTGACTGCACTGTCATCCGGCATCGTGGTGGTCGCCGCGCCGTTCGTACTGCGGTTGTTCGGGCCCCAGTACGAGGCGCATTCGACGACACTGCTCAGACTTCTTGCACTCGCAGCGTTCATCTCGGTGCCGAACTTCCTCGCGGATACGGTGCTCAACGTCCGTCGCGACGTGTACGGGTTCGCATGGGCGAACATCTTGGGCAACGCGGCCTGCCTCGCCGCAGTCATCGTCGTGTTGCCCGGGTCGCCCGAAGCCATCGGATGGGCCTGGGTGGTGGGGCAGGCCTCGTACGGGCTGATCTCCTGCGCGATCGTGCTCCTGCGACGCCATCATCGGGACACGTTCGTTTCGATGGTGCCGACGGGCACGGTCGGAAAGTAGCCTTGGCTGCTTGACCGATGCGGCCTGTCGAGGAGACGAGAGGGTGCAGGGATCCGGGCTCGCCGACGTTTCCGTGGTCGTCGTGTCGAAGGACGAACCGGACTTGGAGCGGACGCTCGGCCTGCTCGAACCGCAGTGCCGCGCATCCGGTGCCCAATGTGTCGTGGTCGACGCTTCCCAGGGTCGGCTGGATCACCTCCGTCAGCTGTTTCCCTTCGTCGACTGGATCGACTACACCGCCCCACTCGGCGTCGGGCGAACGATCGCCCACCAGCGAAATGTCGGTGTTCGCGCCGCGCGGGGTGATGTAATCGCATTCGCCGACGCCGGGGGCGTCCCCGGGCCCGACTGGATCAGCGAGGTGACTGCACCGGTGCGAGAGGGGCGGGCCAAAGCGGTCTGTGGCCGCACCTACTCGCTGGACCCGTCCCCGTATACGGCGTCCCCAGAGTTGCCGGAGGGCGCGCCGGTGTTCCGAACCTTCACCAACAACATGGCCTTCCGTCGAGAGGTGTTCGACGCGGTGCAGGGTTTCGACGAGCGGTTCGCCGACGGCGAGGATTGCGACTTCGGCTGGCGGGCGGAGGACGCAGGATTCGGATTCGTGCATGTGTCGGGCGCTCGCATGGGGATGGACTGGGGAGATCAGGCGAGAAATCTGCGGCGGGCCAAGCTCTACGCACTGGCCGACGCCCGCTTGTTGTCCTCGCACCCCAAGCGGGTGACCCAGGTGTTCTTCGACTCGCCGGACCTCTTCATCTACCCCGTGTGGGAAGCGGTCCTTGTCGGTGCCGTGCTGGTGGCCCTCTTCCTCCCCGGGTTGTGGTGGATCCCCGTGGCGTGGCTGGCCCTGCTGTCGGTGCCGGTGCTGCGCAACGTCGGACAGCCGCAGCCGATGTTGCGACTACGGATCCATCTCGTCCGCGGCGTCTGGTTCTGGGTGGGCTGGACCAGACTTGCAACCGACCGGTCCGCCCCGGTCGCGTTCATCCCGCGGGATCGGATCAACCCGTATCAGGAGTTGCTGCGTGCCAGCCTCGATCAGGCGGGTGTAGGCGTCACGTACATCGACCACGGACCGACCCGGAGTCGGTCGGTCAACATGCTCGTGGGCCCCCTGCGTCTTTGTTGGCGGCGGGTGCGCGGCACCAGGATCGTCCATGTCCACTACCCGTACGCGTTCGCGCATCGATGGTCCCGACAGCGGCCGTTCATCCGGCGGGTGCCGCGCTGGCTGCTGTCGGCGTGGCTGGTCACCGCCCGCGGGTTGGGGATTCGCCTCGTCTACACGCTGCATGACCTCGTCCCGCATCAAGAAACATTCGACGACGACACGCGGGTGCAGCGCTCGCTGCTCACCCGTGCGGACGCCACCATCTGTCTTTCCGATGCCTCCCGTGACGCGCTGGGGACCGCCTACCCGCCGCCTGTCTCCCACGACGTCTCGGTGATCGGTGAGGGACCGCCCGTCGAGCTCGAGAACGCCGCCGCCCTCCGGGTCGCGGCAAGGGACCGTCTGGGTATCCGACGGGATGCCATCGCAATCGTCGCCGCCGGTCATCTCGAGTGGTACAAGGGCTTCGACCTGTTGCTCGATGCGCTCAGCGAGATCCGCCCTGACAAGGAAGTCGTGGTGCGGCTCGCCGGGCCATGCGTCGACCCTGATTACAAGCAGTTGCTGGAGGCGACCGCCGAGCGTCTGCGGGCACGGGGGGTCGAAGCCGTCGTGGACGCGAGGGTCCTTCCCGAGGCGGAGCTCGACGAGCTTCTGCTTGCCGGAGACGTCGCGGCGTTCCCCTTCCGGAGCATCACCAACTCAGGCTCTCTCCGACGGGCCGCGGCCCGCCGCTTGGCCATCGTGATCCCCGACATCGACGTGCTTCGGGACGTCCCCTCCAACGCGGCGATCCGGTTCGAACAAGGGTCGGCCTCGTCACTGGTGTCTGCGTTGCGATCGCTGATCAGGATGTCGATGGAGGAGCGGGCGGCGATGGGGGATGCCGCCTATGCGTGGTCCCGAGCTCCGTCGTGGGAAGAGATCGGAGCCCGCACCCGGGATGTTTATGATCGCGTGCTCATGAAGAGGCATCCGTGATCATCTCGAAGAGTCACAAGTTCATCTTCATCCACATCAGAAAGACGGCGGGAGAGTCGGTCACCGCAATGCTCGAGCCCCACCTCCGCCGGGGCGACTTCTTGCCGAACGGAGACCCGCGCCGGCGGATGGAGAGCTCGATCAGACTGGGAAGTCCGCCGTATCCTTCGCTGACCAAGCACAGCTCGGCGATCGAGATCCGTCAGGAACTTCCGCCAGACCTGTGGAACGAGTGCTACAAGTTTTCGATCGTCAGGCATCCGGTGGACCGGATGGTGTCCTTCTACCAATGGGCTGGCCGGATCCACGCCCAACGGAACCGGTGGCGCCCACATCACGCGTGGTACTACCTGACCCCATCCGGGCGCAGAGAGGAGCCGAACCGCTGGCCCGCAGTGCGCGCCTACTCGACGACGGATTCCTTTGCCGAATTCATCCGCCACCCGCTGATCGCTGACTCCCACGACATGCACGATCAGGCGAACGCCATCTGCGATCCCGAGGGCAAGATCCTGGTGGACTTCGTGGCCCATTTCGAGCGGATCGACGAGGACTTCCGCCAGATCCAGCAGGCGATCGGTCTCCCGTGCGAGTCGCTCGTCCGCACCAATGTGTCCACCGCCCGAGGTGGTCCGACCGTGGTCGATCGGGAGGACGAGGAGTACCTCGGCAGGGTCTTTCGGAGGGATTTCGACCTGTTCGGGTACGACAACTGACCGCATTCCTCGGGGCCGCTGGGACGCGCGACCAGGGCAGATGTAACATTTCCTGTCCCGGTGCGTTTGTAGGTCCGTACTTCGGGGAGCAGCGAGGATGCTTTGGCGGATGGGTCATGGGGGGCACAGTGAGGGTGCATCGTTGAGAGCAAGCCGACGTGTGGGAAGCCGAAGCTCTGCGTGCCGTCCCCTGGCGGTCCCAACCGTCGCGGCGCTCACCGTCCTCGGGCTCTTCGGATCGATGGTGGTGGCGACTCCGAGTAGCGGCGCAGCGGCTGGCCACACCGCGTCCTCGACCCAGTACGGCATCAATGTCTACGTCGTCGACAACTGTGTGCCCTCACCGGTCTGGCAGGCCGAAGCGGCCAACGAGATGCAGGGGATCAAGTCGCTCGGCGCCAACTCGGTGGCAATCGCCTATCCCTTCTATACGGCCGGCCTGACCGCGAACAGTGTGTTCGCCGCCAACCAGTGCCCGGGCAGCAGCGACCCGGACCCCGCCCTCAGCCCGCAGTCGCCGACCGCCGCACGACTGGCCGTGCTCGTGCAGAGCGCCCAAGCGCACGGACTCCAGGTACTGCTCCGTCCCGAGCTGAACGAGGTCGATCTACGACCCAAATGGCGAGGGGTGATCGCTCCCACCAACACGACGGCCTGGTTCACCAGCTATCAGAGCATGCTCAAGCCGTACTTGCAGATGGCCCAGACCGACAAGGTCACCAGGTTCGACATCTCGGTCGAGCTGAGCAGTTTGGACACCGCGGCACAGTGGACGTCGACGATCAGCGCCGCCGAGAAGCTGTACAGCGGCCAAGTCGTCTTCGGCGGGGATTGGGTCGGAACGGCGGGCCACACCGGCATGGTTCCCCACGCGTACACCGCCTTCGGTGTCGACACCTATCCGAAACTTCCCAAGGCGACTCCCTCGCTCTCGGTCTCCCAGCTGCTGTACGATTGGAATCTCGTGCTGTTCTTTGACGGGTTCCCACTTCCGGGGCCGCAGACCACGATCGACGAGGTGGGAATCACCTCGGAAGACGGTGCCTACACCAATCCTTCGACCTTCTCCGGCGGCCCGTTCGATCCGACGATCCAGGCCAACTGGTTTTCGGCCGCATGCGCGTTTGCCAAAGCGCACCAGTTGGCCGGCATCTACTTCTGGGGCGCGCAGTTGGCCTACAACTCGGGGAAGCTGATCACCAAACCCGATCCCTCCCAGCCGAGCGAGATGCAGCCACAGTCACAGGCCGCCATCAAGGCGTGCTTCACATGAGCAAACGTTCGTTCACCACTGAAGAGAAGAAGAAGCGTTCATTCGCAGTAAGAGAAGTGTTCACCAATCCGTAAGTTCGTGATAATGGGGCCGACATCTTCGGCTGGTACCAATTGAGGTGATGATCATGGGGCACATTCGCCGGTTGTTGTTCGTACTGTCCATGGTGGTGGTGGTTGGCATCCTCGGGCTCCTCGGCTCGACGCTGGTGGGCACGTCAGGCGGTGCGGCCGCGGTCAGCCACGCCACGTCCGCTCAGTACGGGGTCAACGTCTACGTGACCGACAGCTGTGCACTGTCTACAACCTGGCAGGCAACTGCGAACAACGAAACTTCGGGCATCAAGTCACTCGGAGCGAACACGATCGCCATCGCCTTCCCCTTCTACACCGCAAGCCTCAAGTCGAACAGTGTGTTCGCAGCCAACCAGTGCCCAGGCAGCAGCGATCCTGACCCGGGTCTCAATCCGCAGTCGCCCACGGCTGCGCGACTGGCAGTCCTCGTGAAGAGCGCGCAAGCGCACGGCCTCCATGTCCTGCTCCGACCGGAGCTGAACGAGGTCGATCTGCGACCAAAGTGGCGAGGGGTGATCGCTCCCACCAACACGACGGCTTGGTTCGCCAGCTATCAGAGCATGATGAAGCCGTACCTGCAGATGGCACAGACCGAGAAGGTCACCCGGTTCGACATCTCGGTCGAGCTGAGCAGCATGGCCGGCGCAAAGCAGTGGGCCTCGGCGATCACCGCTGACCGGAAGCTGTATACCGGACAACTCGTCTTCGACGGCGATTGGGTCGGTCCGGGGTCCGGAAGCGTCGGCTTGGCACCGCACGCCAACACTGCGTGGGCCGTGGACACCTATCCGAAGGTCACCAAGTCGACTCCCTCGTCGTCGGTCTCCCAGTTGTTGACCCAGTGGAACTCGCTGCTGGCGGCACAGAAGTTCCCGGTTGCGGACACCAGCGCCACCATCGACGAGGTGGGGATCATCGCTCAGGACGGCGCCTATGCGAATCCTTCGACCTTCTCCGGTGGAACCTTCGACCCGAAGATCCAAGCGAACTGGTTCACCGCTGCTTGCGATTTCATGAAGGCCCACAAGTTCGCTGGCATCTACTTCTGGGGTCCCGAGTTCTCCTACAACTCGGGCAACCTGCCGGCCACGAGCGACTCGACTCAGCCCACGGAACTCCAGCCGCAGGCACAATCGGCCATCAAGGCCTGCTTCAAATGATGGTCGCGTGCGAACGCGACCATCATTGATCGACTTCTGTCTCTCCGGTTAGCGTGAGGGTCAACTGACCCCTTCCCACTAGCTCCCCCGGTCGGAACATGAGAACTGAAGTTGACGGGCGGGTGTGGTCGGTCCGGCGACGACGCCCCGTGTTGACCGCGAGTGCCATCGTGCTGGCGGTCATCCTCGTGCAGTCGGTTGGGCGAACGTCTGCGGCCTCCGCTGAACCCGCCCTCTCCCAATCGGACGCCACGGCCTCGTGCCCCTGGGTCAGCTCCACCGCCCCGATCCCGCAACGGGTCGCCGAGGTGATGGACAAGATGACCGAGACGCAGGAACTCCAACTGGTCGACGGAACCAAGGGCAACTACGTCTTCAACCTGCCTGCGATCCCGACGCTGTGTATTCCCGCGCTCAACATGGAGGACGGACCCCAGGGGGTGGGCGACTATCTCACCGGGGCGACCCAGCTGCCGTCAGCAGTGGCTGCCGCCTCCACCTGGAACACCGGTCTGGAGAAGCAGTATGGCTCCGTCGTTGGTGCCGAGGACATGGGCAAAGGCGTCAACGTGGACCTCGGCCCGACCGTCAACATCGTGCGCGATCCACGTTGGGGAAGGGCATTCGAGAGTTACGGCGAGGACCCCTACCTGAGCGGGCAGATGGCCGCCGCCTACATCGGAGGCCTCCAGAGCAAACGGGTCATCGCCCAGGTCAAGCACTATGCGGTCTACAACAACGAGACCCACAGGAACACGCTCGCCGATGACGATGTCATCACCGAGCGAACCGAACAGGAGATCTACCTGCCGGCCTTCCAGGCCGCCGTCAACGCCGGGGCGGGCTCGGTGATGTGCGCGTACAGTCAGCCCAACGGTGTGCCGGCGTGTGAGAACTCCTACCTGCTCGGAGCACTCGACAGGCAGATGGGATTCGGGGGATTCGTCGGCTCGGACTGGGGTGCGACACCAAACAACCCGGCGGCGGCCATCGAGGCGGGCGAAGACGTCGACATGCCGGGGAACTCCTATTTCGGCTCCGTGTTGCAGGCCGACATTCCGAGCCAAGTCCCGCAGGCCTTTCTCGACGACGCGGTCGAGCGCATCCTGACCGAACTGTTCCGGGCAGGACTGATGGGCAGCGCCACGACAGGGTCGCCGGGCGCGAACGTGACCAGCGCGGCCCACGTCGCAACAGCGACCCAGGTCGCCGAAGAGGGAACGGTCCTGCTCAAGAACGCAGACAGTCTGTTGCCGTTGCAGTCGTCCAGTGTCGGCTCGATTGCGGTGATCGGTCGCAACGCCGACACCCATTCCGATGAGTGCGGGACCGGCTCGAGTGGGAACCTCGATTCGGCCTATCCCTACTCCGGTGGCGGGAGCGCGTGCGTCGAGGGCTCGGTCAACGGCTCGGGGAGGGAGATCACCCCACTCGCCGGCATCAAGGCGGCTGCACCGAACGCGCATGTCAGCTATCGCAGCGGCTCCCAGCTCTCGGCTGCAGTGGCGGCGGCCAAGGCCGCCAAGGTGGCGGTCGTTTTCGCGGGTTACCCCGAGAGCGAGTGCTCGCTGACCACCTACGCCGTCTGTTCGGACCTCACCACGATCGACCTGGGGCAGGCAGAGGACAAGCTTATTGACGCGGTGGCCGCCGCACAACCGAACACGATCGTCGTGCTGAACACAGGATCCGCGGTCACCATGCCCTGGCTCCGCCACGTCCGTGGCGTGCTCGAACAGTGGTACCCGGGTCAGGTCGACGGAGCTGCCCTGGCGGCACTCCTCTTCGGGAGTGTCGACCCGTCGGGCCACCTGCCGGTGACGTTCCCGACCAGTCTGTCCGAAGTTCCCGCCAAGACCCCCCAGCAATTTCCGGGGACGGGGAACGCCGTCGACTACAGCGAGGGCATCGACGTCGGGTATCGGTGGTACCAGTCCAAGGGCCTGGCTCCGCTGTTCCCGTTCGGGTTCGGGCTCTCGTACACCAAGTTCGCCTTTTCGAATCTGTCGGTCAGCGCCTTCAACGCTTCCCGGGTCGCGACGGTCACCGCAACCGTCACCAACGTCGGTTCGGTCTCCGGGTCAGACGTGGCCCAGCTGTATGTGGGTGATCCGGCCAGTACCGGGGAACCGCCGTGGCAGCTGAAAGGATTTCGACGGGTGAGCCTGGCACCGGGTGCCTCCACATCGGTCACCTTCACCGTTCCCGTCCACGACCTCACCTCGTGGGGAGGTCCTGGGGCCGGCGGTTATCCCCCGGCTGCCGCAGCCACGGATACCGATGGGTGGGAGGCGCCTGCCGGGTCCTACCCCGTCGGTGTCGGCGACTCCTCGGCCAACCTGCCCCTCCGGGCATCGCTGGCGTTGCCCTCGGCAGTCGGTCCCGACACGGTGAAGGTGCCGACGCAGAGAAGCCAGACATCGGTGATCGGAGCCGCGGTCCTGCTCCCGATCAAAGCGGTCGACTCGGCGCCGGGTCAGCAGCTTCGCTATGCCGCCAGCGGGTTGCCGGGCGGGTTGTCCATCGACCCGTCGACCGGCACCATCACCGGGACGCCGTTCCATGCGGGTGTGAGCACGGTGACGGTCACCGCGATCGATCAGAATGCATTCGAAGGCGGTGCCTCGTTCAGCTGGACGATCGTTCCTTGAAACACGCCCGGATTGCGGCTTGTGTCTGCGGTTGCAATTCGGTCGGTTGGTTCGGTGAAGGGACGGTCAAGAGCTTGCCGAAGTTGTACGAGAACTCAGGGCCCCAGAAGTAGATCCCAGCGAACTGATGTTCTTTCATGAACTGGCACGCAGCGGTGAACCAGTTCGCCTGCACTGTCTGGTTGAAGGTTCCCGGCGCGTACGTCGAAGGATTGACGTACGCGCCATCGACAGAACTGATCCCTGCTTCATCGATGGTGATGTCCGAGTCCGCAAGTGGGAAGCTTTGGTCGGAGAGCGTTTTGTCCCACGCCGCAACCAGCTGGGTGACCGATCCCGACGGCGTCGACTTGGGGATCTTTGGATAGGTGTCGACGGCGAAGGTCGTGTGCGGATGCGGGACGACTCCCACGCTTCCCCGGCCAGGTCCCACCCAGTCTGCGTCGAACACCAAGTTGAAGTGGTAGAAGTTCTTCGCGAACGCGATGGTGGAGGCCCATTCTTTGGAGTTGCCCAGGCTGGCCAGCTCGACGGCGATGTCGAACCGGGCCACCTTGTAGCGCTGTGCCATCTGCAGGTAGGGCTTCATCATCTGGTCATAGCTCGCGAACCACGCCGATCTGCTGGTCGGAGTGATGGCTCCCCGCCATTTGGGTCTGAGGACGTCTTCGTTGAGCTCGGGGCGAAGCAGGACGAAGAGGTGGTGGGTCTGGGCTGCCCGGACCAGCACCGCCAGGCGTGCCGCGGTCGGCGACTGGGGAGTGAGCTCAGGATCGGGGTCGATGCTGCGGGGGCAGTGATTGGCAGCGAAGATCTGATTGGATGTCAGGCCTGTGGTGTAAAAGGGAAAGGCGATGGCAACCGAGTTGGCCCCCAGGGATTTGACGCTCGTCATCTGGTTGTTCGCCTCGGCCTGCCAGACTGCCGGCGGCACACAGTTGTCGGTGACGTAGATGTTGATCCCGTACTGGACCGGACCCGTCTTGGGCGTCGGCGCGATCAGCAGCACGACGACGGTGACCGCAACGGCGATGGCCACGACCGCACCGGCCATCGCGAGGTAGGACCGGCGGGTGCTGGGCATGCGTAGCCAGGTCACCCGCCATCCCTCCATTCGGAACCGACCTCCGGGTCACCCCGGTCGTCGAACTCTTCGCGCACGTCGGTCCAGATGACCGTCAAGATACCCGGTGTCGGCCGGATCGCGGCGTAGCCCCCGCGGCATGTTGGCCGTTCTGGCACCGAAGGAGGGATGCCGATGTCTCCATCCCTCCCCCGATGTTGTCGCCTCTCTTCTTGCGTCTCGATCCGGCAGTTTCTAAAGGAGAAATAAGGGAAAGACCAGGCAATCCCGCTAGAAGAACGCGACGGCGCCATGCAATACTTTCTCTATGCAGTTCTCACCGGGGTGGGGAGAGACTTTCTTCGGAAAGAGAACCTGGATCGGCCGTTCATCAAAATTGATGATGGCCGTGTTGGCATTGGCCGCACTGGTGCTGGTGGGGGCGGCGCCGGCGGGCGCGACCGGCTGCACTCCCGGCCCCGGCGCAGAGTTGGCCGGCTGCAACTTCACCGGATCCAGCATGTACGGCGTCGATCTCGCAGGCGCGGACCTGACCGGTGCGACGCTGACCGGCGCCAACCTGACCGATGCCAACCTCGACCAGGCCACCCTGACCAATGTGACGGGCACGTCGGCAGACCTGCAGGGCGCCGCGATCACCGACGCCGACCTGACCAACGCAAACTTCGGCGGCGGGCTCTTCGACGGTGCCGATCTCCAGGGATCGACCATCACCGATAGTCAGTTCACCGGGTCCGACTTCACCGGTGTGCAATCCGGAGGAGTGACCGGAAGCGGATACACCCTTCCCTCCAACTGGTCGTTGGCGGGCGGGTACCTTGCCGGGCCGCGCGCGAATCTCACCAATGCAGATCTGTCGGCGACCGATCTGACGGGTGCAGATCTCGCCTCCGCCTATCTGACCGGAACCAACCTGACGGGGACCGATCTCAGTGGCGCCAACCTGACTGGAATCATCACCGGCGGAGTCACCGGCACGCCCTCGAATCTTCCGGCCAACTGGTCCCTCGTGAACGGGTACCTGATCGGGCCCTCTGCCTTTCTCTACGGCGCCGACCTCACCAACGCCGACCTCAATGGTGTCGACGCGGCCGGTGCCAACATCGAAGGCGCAAACCTGACGGGTGCCGACCTCACGGGAGCAAACTTCACCAACGCCGACGGGATCAACTCGACGCTCACCGGGGCCATCTTGAGCTCCGCCAACCTGACCGGTTCCGACTTGGACGATGTGACGTCCGGCAGCATCACCGGTGTCCCCGCGAGCTTGCCCTCGTCGAGCTGGCAGCTCGACAGTGGGTACCTCGCCGGTCCCTATGCCAATCTGGCGAACGCCGACCTGGCCGACGCAAACCTCGCCAACAGCAATCTCACCAAGGCCATTCTGACCGGCGCCAACCTGACCGGCGCCAGTCTCATGTCGTCGAATCTCAGCTTTTCCGTGATGGGAACTGCGAATCTCACGGATGCCTCGTTTACCAGCGCCACGGTGACCGGCGCCACGCTGACCGGTGCCACGGTGTCGGGTGCAGTCTTCACGTCCGCGAGCCTCGCCGGCGTGATCACCGGGGGGCTCGTCGGAAGGCCGGGGCCGCTTCCCCTGGGCTGGCGGGTCGACGACGGCTACCTCATCGGTCCCTACGCCTCTCTCGTCAAGGCCAATCTTCAGGGTGCCAACCTCTCGAAGACCGTGTTCGTCGGTGCGAACGCCACCGGAGCGAACCTGAAGTCCGCCACCCTGACCGGCTCCAACCTCGCGTCGGCAGTGTTCAGCGGTGCCACGCTCACCGGAGTCACCTCCGGGGGCATCACCGGCAAGCCCCAGTCATTGCCGACCGGATGGTCCCTCGAGGGTGGTTATCTCGTCGGGCCGGGCGCAAACCTCGCCAAGGCCAATCTGCAGAAGGCCAATCTCTCGAAGGCCGATCTCCAAGGTGCGAACGCCACCGGGGCGAACCTGAAGTCCAGCACCCTGACCGGCGCCAACCTCGCGTCAGCGCAGTTGAGTGGCGCCGCGCTCGCCGGGGTGGTCTCCGGGGGGATCACCGGAAAGCCGCAATCACTCCCAGCCGGTTGGGAGTTGGTCAAGGGGGTCCTGCGGCTGATCCCCAAGTCGAAGGCGAAGCCGGCAATCAAGACTGTTTCCAAGACGAAGCCATCCTCGAGAGCCAAAGCCATTCTCTTGTCCTCGTCCTCCGAGTCCAGTCACGTGTCCGGGGCTGAGACCGCAAAGACGACCACGACGCCGCAGTACGGGATCGACGTCTACGCCCCCGACAACTGCGCCTCATCGTCTGTGTGGCAGAGCGAGGCCACCAACACGATGGAGGGGTTCAAGTCGCTCGGCGCGAACAGCGTCGGCATCACCTTTCCGATCTACACAGCGGATTGGAACTCGAATTCGGTCTTCACCGCCGATCTGTGCAACGAGCCCTCCGCGACTCCAGTACCGCTCCAGACTCCCAGCCCGGGCCGAGTCGCCGTTCTGGTGCACGCCGCCCAGCTGGCGGGTCTCCATGTCCTCCTTCGCCCCGAAATTCAGGAGTCGAATCTCTACCTCACCGGTCACTGGCGGGGCACGCTCGCACCGACCGACAAGACCGCGTGGTTCCAGAGCTACCAATCCGTGCTCCAGCCCTATCTGCAGATGGCCCAGGCGAACGGCGTGACTCGATTCAGTATCGCGATCGAGCTGGTCAGTCTGGGTTCGTCGAGCACACAGTGGAAGGCGACCATCGCCGGCGCGCAACAGCTCTACAAGGGCCAGCTGGTATTCGCCGCGAGCTGGGAAGCGGGATACGGGGTGTCCTACGCCAACACGGCGGCAGCAGAGGATGCCTATCCGGACCTGACCCAGGCAGGTTCCTCGTGGTCGGTGAGCCAACTGCTCGCCGCGTGGAACGCGAACTTGAAGACCGTCCACTTTCCGGTGGCCGCCACCAGCGAGACCATCGACGAGGTGGGGATCCTCGCACTCGACGGTGCCTATGGGCTTCCCTGTTGTTACTCCGCCCCGAACGAGGTCTTCAACCAGAACATCCAGGCCAACTGGTTCACCGCCGCCTGTAACTTCGTGAAGACCAACAAGCTGACGGGCATCTACTTTTGGGGTCCCTTCCTCGCGTTCAACTCTGGAAACCTCCTGACCCAGCCGAACTCTTCGAGCCCGGCCGAGCTCCAACCAGCCGGCCAGGCCGCGATTCGTGCCTGCTTCAAATAGCGGCCGGCAACAGCTCGACAAGGGAGGGGTTCCCGAGCTCAGCGTGGTGGTCGCCTCCTACAACGGAGCGCGCCACCTGCCCGACTGCCTGGTCAGCCTCTGCGAACAAGAGGGTTGCCCCGGGCTGGAGATCATCGTCGTCGACGACGGATCGACGGACGACACCTGGAAGCAGATCGAGAAGTTCGATGTCCAAGGGGTCCGGCTTCCCGAGAACCGGGGTCTGTCGGCGGCCCGCAACGCAGGGCTTGCCCGAGCCACCGGGACGGTGGTCGCGTTCGTGGACGACGACGAGGTCGCTCCCCCCGGCTGGGCCGCCGGGATCGTTTCGTTCTGGAAGAGCGCTCCGGCCGGAGTAGCCGTCCTCTGCGGGTTCGCCTCCCCTCTGGAAGTCGACACCTTCAACCGTCGGTTCGCCAGGTGGCACCGACCCTTCGTGCCGGTCGACCAGCTGCCCGACGGCGCCGGCCAGATCGTCGGACGTTTCAGCCGGTACCTCCGTTGGCTGTGGCACTCGACTCCTGGTTCCGGTCGACCGGTGGCGAGGACCGCCGGGGGGGTGATGTCGATACGGACCGCCGACTTGATCGAACTCGGAGGGTTCGCCGAAGACATCCGCTTCGGGGGCGAGGACGACCAGCTGTCCCTGCGCGTGCTGGAACGGTACGGACCGAATTCGATCTGGTTCGATCCATCGATCGAGCTCCTCCACGATTTCGAGACGTCGTTCCGCTCCACACTGCGTCGATTCAGGCTCTACGGGTTGGGACAGGCCCGTTTGCAGGCAACGGAAGGCGGCTTCCCTCCCCTGCAACCGATGCCGGTGCTCTGCTTGACGGCGGCGATCGGGGTCGGTGTGATGCGGCCGCGTTGGGCGATCGGTGCCGCGCTGGCTGTTCCCTACGCACTGACCTTCCCGCGATTGATCCCCGCGCTGCGACGTGACGGATTGGTCTCGTTGGCTTACCCGGTCGCGTTACTCTCGCTGGAGGCTGCGGCAGACGTCGGATTGATGCGTGGCCTGCTCGGGGGTGGCGGCCCGCGCCCGGGCGATCGGTCAGCCGGTTCGCCGGGTGACCGGACCGGCCTGCAAGGTCTGGACGGCCAATTGGATGGGTGACGAGGACACAGTAGGGGGGAGTGCAAAGCGACGGCCGGCTGTGGGTCGCAACCGAGCGGTTGCGATCGTCGGGACGTGTCTCGTCATCTTGCTGCTTGCCTACGGGCTGCTGTCCACATCGGTTGTCAACGGAATCGCGAGCGCGGTGGGTGGGCGACCGAACACCTCGTTCGTCGCGCTCTCCTTCGCCGATCCAAGAGCCGTCTCCGCATACGTCGTCAAGGGGACGCCTGTCGAGGTGGCGGTGTCCAACCAGTCACCGCGCAGCCGGACATTCGACTGGTCGACGTCGAGCTCCGGCGTGACCCTCCAGCGCGGTTCTCTCGCGGTGCCTGGAGACTCGACGCGGACTTTCGTCGTGCAAACCGAACAAGTCCAACCGAGCAACTGGTTCTCGGTGAAGCTGGATGGAACCTCCCTCGTCATCACGACCTGGGTCGTCTAGTCAGAGGGACGTACTATGACGACCGAAACGGGACTCCTCGCCTCTGCATCTCCAGGACCCACCGCCGACGCCCGCTCGAAGGAAGCGAGGGGAGCGTCGCTCCCGGTCTGGACAGCCGCTGCAGCCACCCTGACCGCGTTCGCCATGCTCGTCCCGGCGGAACCCGGGGCGAAGGCACTCGCCACCATCGGCATCATCGCGGTGCCCGGGGCGACGATCATCAGCTTGCTGGGTCTGATGCCGAAGGGACTGACCCAGCGCATCTTCTTCACGCTGGTCACCGGGGTCGCCTTCTTGATGGGTGTCGGGGTGGTCTGCGCATTGGGCCTGCGGCTCGTCGGAATCGGGCACCCACTCACCCGAGGACCGATGTTGGTCGTCTGGCTGCTGGTGCTCGCCGGTTCGGTGCTTCTACCCGCGCGAACCCGACGCGACCCTCTGCGCCTGACGCTGGATGGCGTCCGCCCAGCACACTGCTGGTGGTTGGTCGGGCTGAGCACACTTCCCGCCCTCGCGCTGGCCGGTGCGGCCCGCCTCAACGCGGGACACGGCGGAGCGCTCGCCGTCTCGGTGTGCGTTGCCTGTGTCGCGGTGCTCTTGTTGGTGCTGGTCACGACCGCGTGGAACCGGGCCGTGCTTCCAGCCGGACCCGCGATCTTCATGTCGGTCGTCGCCCTGGTCTGGCAGGAGACGGCCCGCGGCAATTGGCTCTTCGGGAGCGACATCCAGCACGAGTACTTCGTGGCGAACCAGGCCGCGACGACCGGGCAGTACTCGCTCGCCGTCCACGGGGACCCCTACCGAATCATGCTGTCGTTGACCGTGCTCCCCGCGCAGCTCCATGTGCTCACCTCGGCATCGGTGGAGATGTTGTTGCAGCTCCTGCCGGCAGTCATCCTCGGCCTGGTGGTCATCGGGGGCCTGTGCATCTTCCGCTCGCTGCTGTCCGAAGGGTTGGCGGTGGGATTCACCCTGTTGTTCGTCGGGGTCAACTCGGCCCTCTTGACCGAGCTCCCCTCCGTCACCCGCCAGTGCTACGGGCTGCTGATGTTCGTGGCGATGCTCGTGCTGGTGGTCGCTCCGCCCCTTCCGATCCGGCGGGCTCAAGCCCTCTTCGTCGCCCTGGGCGTCGCCATGGTGCTCGCGCACTACTCGACCGCATTCATCGGCATCCCGGTCCTGGTGGTCGGGTGGGTTTCGCGGTGTGGTTCTCACCGGCTACCGCCGAGGACAACTCCGCCGTCGACGAGGCAGCCTCGAGGTCGCTGATCGTCCGGAGAGATCGAACGCGTCGTCGCCGAGGGAGAACCGTGGTGATCGGAGTCCTCGCTGCGGTCCTGGTGGGGGCTGTGGTTGCCAGCACTCGAGGCCAGCTCTCCAGCCTGCGCAAGTCGATCAGCTCGAATGGGCTGGGGATCCTCCCGGGTCATGGAGGGCTGCTCAGCCGCTGGATCCACGGGGCAGGCTCCAAGACGATCAGTGCAACCGCTCTGCAGAACTACGACCAGACCCACACCACCGATCGGATCGCACACTATGTCGACCCCCGGTCGCTGACCTACCACCTGACCAACGCGTCTGCTCCGAAGAAGCCGTCGGTGCACGTGTTTGCTCCCACCTCGTCGGCAGTGGTGACGATCGCGAACGAACTGCTCCTCGTCGCCTCGGTGATCGCAGTCGTGGTCTGCGTCGTGTGGCTCTTCCGCCGGACCCACCATGTCCGGCCCGAGCTGGTCGGCTTGGCAGTCGGTGCAGTCGCTCTCGATGCGGTCGCGCGACTCTCCGGTTCGGTCGCGCAGAGCTTCGGACCCGAACGGGTGCAGGCGCAACTCGGGATTCTGCTGCTCATTCCACTGGCGCTGGTCATCGTGTCCGCGACCTGGGGCTCGTCGCGCACGCTCCGATGCGGCATCATCGTTTTGGCGTCGATCGAACTTGCGAGCACCACCGGATTGTTCGCCACGGCGTTCGGGGGCGTTCCCCCCGCCAGCCTCTCGACCTACGGCGAGAACGTCGAGCGGTTCGTGGTGACCACTCCGAGTCTCTACACCGCCCAATGGGTGGTGGATCACGTCGGGACGCGGGTGATCCAGGCGGACCCCTATGGTTCGTTGGTCCTGTCCGACTTCACCGGTGGGCAGCGCTCATCGACCTTCGACTCGGTCGACCCGAGGGCGGTGTACCGGTTTGCGTGGATCTACGCGACCCCGGCCAACATCGTCGACGGGCGCGCCCGAGGGTCGGCAAACGGCAACGTCGGAGTGTTCGTCTTCCCGCAAACCCTCTACGACCGGACCCGACCGGTCCTCTTCACGACGGGTACAACCAGGGTCTACGGGCAGGTTGCGACGGACAACTGAGTCGGCGCGGTCATTGGAAACAGGAGCGGATCGCCGTCTGGGTTGCCGGTTGGAAAGCCCAGGGGTTCTGAGGGTCTGGCTGGGTGAGGAGGTTTCCGGAGTTGAAGGTGAGAAACGCTCCCCAAAAATAGATTCCCGCCAGTTTCTCGGCCTTGAGGAACTGGCAGGCAGTGGTGATCCACTGCGCCTGAATCGTCTGGTTGAAGGTGGAGCCGGGAGTGCTGTAGCAGCACGAGTCCCGGTAGGCCCCGTCGAGCGCGCTGATGCCGACCTCGTCCAAGCTGACATCGGACTTGGCCGTCGGGAAGGGTAGGTACCTGAGCGTGATTTCCCACTGTTTCAGCGAGCGCGGCAACCGAGGTCGAGGGTGTTGCGTTGGGGACGTCCGGGTAGGCATCCTCTCCCGTGGCGACCCCGCTGAAGACCTTGCCGGGGTTCAACCAGTTGGAGTCGAAGACGAGCTTTCCTTTGAAGATTGCTCGCGCGGCGGCGATGTTCGTGTTCCAGAGTGGGCTGCTCGTGAGGCTTGCGAGCTCCACCGCGATGCTGAAGCGGGTGACTCCGTTCGCTTGCGCCATCTCGAGGTAGGGCCTGAGCATCTGGTTGTAGCTCGCGAACCAGGCGGTGGTGTTGGTCGGAGCGATCGTTCCTCTCCATCCGACGAACAGATTGGCCTCTTGCAGCTCCGGGCGGATCAGGACTTGGAGCCCCGCTGCCTCGGCCGCCTGCACCACGACAGCGAGACGGGCGGGGCTCGGTGTCTGCAGCGGGACGAGAGTCCCGGGCTGGTTGCAGACGTTCGCGGTAAAGACGGTGTTCGAAGTGGGGCTCGGGGTGAAGAAGGGAATGGTGATGCCGACGCTGTTCGCCCCCAGTGATTTGATGCTCGCCATCTCGTTGGTTGCGTTCGTCTGCCACTCGGCGGGGGACGAGCAGTTGTCGATCGTGTAGACGTCGATCCCGTACTGGGGAGGAGTCGAGGCGGCTGCGGTCGTCTTCTTCGGGGGAGCTGTCGAAGCAGTCGTGACTTTGGCAGCGGTGTGTTTGACGTTGGTGGTGGGGGGCGGCCCCCCGGGTGCCCAAGGCGAGACCGGAGCCCAGGTGGATCCTGGCGGAGGAGTGATCGGTGACGAGCTCACCGCCTTTCCGGTCGGGATCTTCCGGAGAATACCGAGCACCAGCTGCCAGCCACTCGGCAGCGAATACGGCGTGCCGGTGATCTTTCCGGAGGTCACACCGTTGAGCGTCGCGCCGCTCAAGAACGCGGCCATCAGATAAGCGGCATGGAGATTGGCGTCCGCCAGGTTGGCGTCCTGGACGTTGGCGCCGTGCAGGTTGGCGCTCGAGAGGTTCGCCCTACTCAGGTTGGCGTTCTGAAGGTTGGCGTAGGGACCGACCAGGTAGCCGTCGTCGAGCTGCCAGTTGGAAGGGGTGGCGTGGGGAAGGCTGGCGGGGACGCCGGTGATTCCACCGGAGGTCACCCTGGCAAGCTGTGCCCCGCTCAATGTTGTGCCTGCCACGTTGGTCCCGACCATCGACACGTTGATCGCATTCGTGTTGGACAGGTTGGCGCCGGCCAGGTTGGCGCCCGACAGGTCGGCCCCCTCCATGTTGGCCCCGGCCGCATCGTCCCCGCTCAGGTCCGCGCCGGCCAGGTTGGCGTTGTAGAGGAAGGCGCCCGGCCCGATCAGGTAGCCGTTGACGACGGTCCAGTTGGCCGGGAGTGCGGCCGGTGTGCCGGTGAGGCCACTCGTGATGGCCCCGGCGAGGTTCGCGCCGGTGAGGATGGCTCCATCCAGGTCAGCTCCGCTCAGGGTCGCCGAAGCAAGGTCGACGCCGGTCAAGTCGACCCCGGAGAGATCGGCGTTCGTGAGATCTGCACCCGGTCCGATCAGAAAGCCCCCGTTGAGCGACCAGTTGGTCGGCAGGGTGAGATCGCCACCAGTGACTTGTGAGGACTGCACGCCGTTGAAGTCTGACCCGGTGAAGGTGGCGCCGGTCATCGTCGACTCGTCGACGTTGGCGCCGTCGAAGAATCCGTTCGGGATGTTGGCCTGGGTCAGATCAGCTGCGAACAGTTGGGCGCCCTGGAGATCGACCGACGATCCTTGGACATCGGTGAGGTTGGCCTGGTTGAGGTTGGCGTCGGTCAGGTTCGCCTGGGAGAGATTCGCGCCGGTCAGATCCGCACCCGACAGGTTGGCGCCGTAGAGGTTGGCGTTCGCAAGATTGCAGCCCGCGAGCTCGGCCCCCGGACCCGGGACGCAGCCGTCCGCGCCCGCTCGAACCGGGTTCGGTAATGTCAGCGCGAG
The DNA here is from genome assembly GCA_963839925.1 of uncultured Acidimicrobiaceae bacterium. GTDB lineage: Bacteria > Actinomycetota > Acidimicrobiia > Acidimicrobiales > RAAP-2 > Bog-756. Next base: position 644,165 of record CAWIWV010000001.1, read on the forward strand.
CACCATTCCGACGGCGACCACCGACGCCGTTCGGCGCACCGCTGAACGAAAGCCCCTCGTGGGCCAACCCCCCAAGGTCCGCATCCTCAAAGTATTGCAGGACCCGGTGCGTTTTCGCTCGGCGACCTGGCCATATTTCGAGGCGGAACCGACCGGTCAGGAGCGGCCCGACACCCTCACCCGTGGACACACGGGACCGAACGAACGCGACCTGAAGCACCCGGTCCATACGCCCGCCCCGTAGCAGAGGTCGTCCACGACCGAGGCCAGCGTCCAGCGGACCGGGTCGAGACCCGGACGGTGCTTCCACCAGTCGACCAGGGGCGGAGCGAGGAGCAGGACTGCCGCTGCCCTCCGTGCACGTCCACCCCGGAGCAGCGCCATCACGAGGACGGGTCCGGCAAGCATGGTCGAAGCCCGGCCCATGCCGACGATCGCCCAGCAAGGGCTCGCCACGTTCCAACGAACGATCGCGCCCAGAGTGATGCCGCGACCGCGGATCCGCACACCGGTCGATGCCGTCGAAGCAGCGACCAAACCCATCGCGGTGCGGTACCGGCCGCTCAGCGCGGCGAGGGCGGCGGCTGCAGGCAACAGGCGGACGTCAACCGGTGCAAGACGGCCGGCGTGGCGCTTCGAGAGCGGAGCCGCTGAGGTGCCATACCGGAAACGACGGGCGAGGGTGCCCGGCCAGGTTCGGGGCTCCTCGTGAAACACGATGCTCGACGGTTCGTAGCGGACTCGCCATCCTGCGCCCGCCAGCCGCCAGACGAGGTCCACGTCCTCGCCGACCCGCAGTCGGGAATCGAATCCGCCCGCCGAATCAAACGCTTCCCTCCGAATCACCAATGCTGCGGACGGAACGTAGCGAACACTCCTGATCGGATCCACCTCACTCGGTTCGGGTCCCATGTCGAGTGCCGAGTGCGCGTCGGCGAACCGGGTGAGGGCCCCCGGGTCCGCATCCGGGGTGGCCCGATCCGGCCGAACCCGCGGTGCCACAGCGCCCATGTCAGGGTCTTCGAACATCCACACCAGCTGCTCGAGCCATCCGTCGGTCACCCGGCAGTCGGCGTCGACGAAGGCGACCAGATCGGTGGTGACGACGTCGACCGCCTGGTTCCGAGCCGCAGCCGGTCCACCGTTGATCGGTCGACGAATCAGCTGCGCCCGATGTCGATCGCAGACCGCCGCGACCGCGTCCGGGTCGTCGGAGGCGTCGTCGACCACCACCACCGGCGTCGTCGTCCCCAGCGACGCAAGGCAACGGTCGAGTGCCTCGGCATGGTTGTGGACCGGCACGACGACCGTGAGGTCGGTGATTTCCGTGTTGCCGTTCACCACCTCGGGACGACGGGGGTGTGCCATGCCGGCATCGACCAGGCGCTGCGCGAGCTGACGTGATCCGTCGTTCGCCTCTTCACCGGCGAGCAGCGCGTCGAGCGTCGCCACACCTTGCGGTGTCAAGGTGATGAGCCGCCCGGGGGACCCGCCCACCAGCACGGTTCCGTTGCGGAAGGTGCGCGCCGACCGGTCGAGCACCAACCCGAACCGCTCAGGAAGGGTCACAGAGACAGTCCGCCGTCCACCGGGATCACCGCCCCGGTGAGGGCTGCCGCATCCGGACCTGCCAGCCAGACCAGTGCGGCCGCGACCTCCTCGGGCCGGAGGAGCCGCCCGACCGGCTGCTGCTCACCGAACGGTCGGGTGTCCTCGAGGCCGTAGAGCCGGGCGCTCTCTGCAAGCGTCGCGGTGTCCGTCGACCCGGGGCTGACCGCGTTCGCGGTGATCCCGGTGCCGGCCAGCTCCACCGCGAGTCCGCGGATCAGTCCGCCCACACCTGCCTTGGCCGCGCCGTAGGCGGCCAGCTTCGGCAGTCCCTTGGTTGCTGCCGCCGAGGCCACCGCGAGGAACCGGCCGTGGCGGGGCGCGGGGCGCCGGAGCAGTGCCGGGACGGCAGCTCGGGCTGCGGTGATCGGGCCCAGGAGATTGACATGGATGACCGCTTCGAGCTGGTCGTCGGGCATCTCCCAGAGGTGGGTTCCACCGGCGATCACCCCCGCTGCGGCCACCATCGCGTCGAGACCACCGAAACGTTCCTCCGCGACTGCCACTGCCGCGCTGAGTGCCACCGGGTCGGTTGTGTCGGCGACGTATCCCACGACCCGGTCCGCGCCGGTCTCCTCTGCTGTGGGCGGCGGGCAGACCGCCAGCGCGTCTGCGACCGTGCGATCCAATTCCGCCTGCGTCCCCATCGGATAGGGGATCCGGGGGTCGTCCGCTGCCCGATCGACCGCGACGACCGACCAGCCCTGTGCGGCAAGGCCGATCACCGTCGCCGCACCGATCCCACGCGCCGCCCCGGTCACGATTGCCACTCGGGTCATCCGCTCGCCTCCATCATCGATTGGTCGCGGGAGGTCTCGGCACGCACCGCCAACGTGTGCGCCGCCGCGACCAGCCGGTCGGCAGCCGCCGACAACAACCGCTGACCCTCCTCGGCCGAAGCACCGGTCGGATCCCCGAGCACTCCGTTCCGACTGACCGCTCGGATGCCATGTTCGCGAAGGATCGGCAACAGCAGTTCGATCGGACGTTCGTCGCCGGGCGTTGCGTGATCGAGATGCACCCGGTCGGGCGCGATGGCCAGCATCAGTGACGTCTCGGTCCGACCTGCGTGCAGATCGCCACCCCACTGCGATGACCACGCCGCAACCGAGCGCCCTTCCGCGTTGAGCCGGGCCACCGCCCGGGCAACCGGTTCCGCGTTCCCGCCATGGGCGGTGACCAACATGATCGAATCGAACCCGACCGTCGCCGAGCGACCCAGCTCCAACAGGACGAGCTCGGTCGCCTCCGAGCCGATGGAGAGCGTTCCGGGGAAGGCCTGGTGCTCGCCGCTCGACCCGTAGGGGAGTGCGGGGGCGACCAACAGCCGCGGGTCGCGCCTCGCGGCCGCCAGGGATACTGCGACCGCGATGTCGGTGTCGGTGGTGAGCGGAAGGTGAGGGCCGTGCTGCTCGGTCGAGCCCAGCGGGACGAGGAGGGTCGCGCGTCTGCCCGCATTTGCACCGAGTGAGTCCACGTCCGGCCAGGTCAGGCACTCCAATCGACTCATCGTTCACCTCCTTCGTCGCCGGCCTCGGGATCCGGAAGGTGCTCGAGATAGCCGTTGCGCACCAGGTATCCGAGCAGCTCGTCCGCAGCCTCGCGGCTGTCGATCGGCCCGACGACGGTCGGCGGGTCGTTGGTTGCGAGCGCCCCGGTCAGCGCGAGGAGGCGAATCCGAGGACCGCCTGCAGGTGCCGGGCGTACGTGAGTTCGGACGACGAACGGCTGGGTCGGACCGACCCGGGTATGGTCGCTCTGACCCGGCCCTGCTCCCGTGCCGCCTCGCTCCGAGGGGCGGGGATGGCTGAGCGGCACCGTCAGCTTCTGGGCCTCGAGCGCCCCGGCCAGAGAAGCCCGACGGACTCGGGTACCCGCACCCTCGACCGAGCACACGGCAGGTGTCGGAACCCGGAGCCGCTCACGCCAGCCGCCATCGAGTCGGCGTTCCGCGAGCAGCGCTCTGTCGGCGACGCCGGCGGCTCCGCGGGGGGCGGCCTCGAGCTTCACCAATCCGAGGGCCTGGGAGGCACCGAGCTCGTGCGCGAGAAAGGCCGGCACCGCTCCGGTGCCGCGGTCGACCGAGCGATCGCCACACAACACCAGCTGCGGAGGTCCGAACGGTTCGATCGCCGCGAGCAACACCCTGGCCAACTCGCGCTCGTCGCCCGCGAGCTCTCGCGCGTACCCGTGTTCGACTCGCTGATCGGCCATCGGCACTCGCAGCACCGACGCGCCGAGTGCCGCGACCTGTCGGAGCACGGGCTCGACGTTCGCCGGTCCGGCAGTGACCGCCACCAGGCGTCCCGACCACGCATCGCAGACACGGAGCGCGTGTTCGAGTGCGGCTTCGTCGGCCGGGGAGAGGCCGATCCCCCAGGGGTCCTGGCGCACCGAGCCGGTGAGCGGGTCGACCTCGGGCCGGAGGTCGGTGATCCTCAGGAACACCACCACCAGCGGGCGCTCCATGTCGGTCGTGTCACTGGCCATGGACTGGCTCGGCGGGTTCATCCGTGGTGGAAGACGACACCGAAGCCGCCGTCGGGATAGGTCCAGGTGATCGCGCCCTCCGAGTTGCAGACCATGTAGCAGGTCCCACATTCGAAGCACTCTTCGTAGTTGAAGAGGATGCCCCCGTCCGAGGTTGGAACGAACAGGTTGGCCGGGCACGCGGTCACGCACGCTCGGGTGGTGCACGAACGGCAGACGTCCGAGTCGACCGTGATATGGGCCCGATCGCCGACCCGGAAGTCCACGGTGGCCATGCGCTCCTCGAAGGAGATGCCGCGCCACTGGTCGCCTCCGGCTCCGCGCCACTGGTCGCCTCCGGCTCCGCGCCACTCGGTCGCCTCCGGCTCCGCTCCACTGGTTGTGCTCGCTCATCCGAAGATCCTCATCCCCCGCAGGGTGTCGACCGCGAGCTCGCGGAGTTTCACCCCGTGCTTGGCGGCGGCTGCCCGGGTCAGCCGCAGGCCGCCGGCTTTCGGCGTCGGGTTGGTCACCGTGAACATCCCTTCCGCCAGGTCGCAGATGAGGCCCGGGTAACGACGTTGCACCCGCTCGGAGAGGACCAGCGCGGGGGCCTTGCGCAACCGTTTGTGATCTGCGAGTACGAACTGCTGCTCGAGGTCGGTGCGGTAGGAGGCGAGTCCACCTGCCGAGCAGTCACCCGAGGCGATGGCACGGTCCACCGCCCGGCCGGCGGCGAAGCCCGACCCGATGGCGAAGTTGACCCCTTCGAGCCAGATCCCTGCGGCCAGGGTCATGGCTGCCGCGTCTCCGGCGATGAGCATCCCGTCCATGGCGAGTGGCGGCATGGTGTCGTAGCCGCCTTCGGGGATCAGATGGGCCGCGTACTCTCGCAGTGTCGCGCCGCGCAGGTACGGTGCGATCGATGGATGGGCCTTCAGGTCGGCGATCAGCTCCTCGGGGCGGATTCCCGAGGCGGCGAGGTGGGGGAGCGAGAGCACCAGACCGACGCTGACGGTCGCGGCATTCGTGTAGAGGAACCCGCCGCCCGGGATGTCACGGGTGCAGCCGAGCATCTCGAAGTCCACCCCTTGGTGGTCACGGACCCCGAAGCGCTCGTTGATCGTCTCCGCGGGGAGTTCGAGGACCTCTTTCACCCCAAGGGTGTGGTGGGCGGCCTCGGCGCGAGCGACCAGCCCGGCTTCCTTGGCGAGCAGCGAGTTCACGCCGTCACATGCGATGACCACCTCGGACCGCAGCTCGGCGCCGGCTCGATCGGTGCGCACCCCGACCACCCGGCCTCGGTCGTCCCGCAACAACCCGGTCGCCACGGTCGAGGTGAGGAGCTCGGCGCCGGCTTCGCGCGCCTTGGACGCGAGCCAGTTGTCGAAGTGGGACCGCACGGTGGTCATCCCGTTGAAGGGTGCCGACCCCCACGCCTCGGACCGGTAGTCGATCGACATCGACTGGGTCTCGGTCATCATGACCGTCGACCGGCGGACCACCCACCGCTCGGCGGGTGTCTCTTCCCACCAGCGCGGGATGATGTCGTCGAGCACTCTGCCGTAGACGACGCCCCCATAGACGTTCTTCGATCCGGGGAAGGGGCCTCGCTCCACCATCACCACCGAACGACCGGCCCGTGCGAGCGCGATCGCCGCAGCTGCTCCCGCCGGACCGGCGCCCACCACCACCGCGTCGAAGTTGGCCACGTCTGTCGATGCCATCCCGGTCATGAGCGGTCCCCATTCTCCTCGGGCAGCCTGATCCCGAATCGTCGGCCGAGCTCGACGAGGAGGCCTCCGGCGTCGGTGACCAGGCCGAGATCGGCCATGGCGGTCATCGGCGACGACGGATCGGTGTTGACGCTCACCAGGTGGCGGGGGGTCCCGAGGCCACCGATGTGCTGCGCCGCCCCGGACACGCCGAACGCAACGTAGAGGTCCGGGTCGATGGCGACCCCGGTGGTACCGATCTGCCGTTCGTAACCGGTCCAGCCGGCATCGGTTGCCACCCGGGTCGCACCAGCGGAGCCACCGACCGCTTCGGCTACTCGGGACAGCAGATCGAACAGCGCCTTCGCCCCGGGTTCGTCGGAACCTGCCGCCAGCCCAGCGCCACCGGCCAGCACTCTGGTTGCGTCCGCCAGGTCCATCGTGCGGAGATCGGGCTCGAGCACGTCGAGAACCTCTGGATCGGCTGGACCGGCGCCGGATCTCCCTGAACTCCTCACGAATTCCGGGGAGCGGATCCACCGCACATCCCTGCCGTTGCGAGTCGACCGAGCGAACCCCCGGCGTCAGCGTTGCGACTGCGGGACCGTCCACGACGACGGGCACCAGGACCCGGTCGTCGAGCCGGGACACCACGGCGCGCACCTGACAGGACGGCTGCTCGGTCTCCGCAGCTGGAAGTGGACCGCATTCGACCCGGATCGTCTGAGCGATCAAATCGCGGTCCATCGCAGCGGCAAGGCGCGGGGCGAGATCGCGACCGTCAGGGGATGCCGGCAGGACCACCAGCGGCACCCGCTCGAGCAGGGGAGCCAGCGCCGCCGCAAGGGAAGCCGGTCGGAGTCCCGCGCCGGTCTCGCCCCAGAAGGCCTGGTGTGCGCTGGTCAGCGCTCGGGCGCCCTGCTCGGCTCCCGAGCCGACCACGACGGCAACCCCACCCGCTTCGGCCACGGTCTCGTCTGCACCGGTGGGAAGCCTCCCGTCCCGCGCCACGATCACCGCGAGCGCAGACGTCCGCGTGTCGCCGGTTTCGAAGAACGGGGTGCGAGGACCGCTCGCCTGTTCGACCCGGCTCACAGGGCCACCGCCACCTGGTGACCCTCCACGACCGCTGCGTGCGCTCGCCGGGGGGCAACGCAATCACCGACCCGGTGCACGGGAAAGGAGCACTGGGCAAGCTCCCGCCACAGGTCGTTCTCGGGTTGCTGATGGACCGAGCAGACCACCCAGTCGCACGACCGTTCGACCGTGGTGCCTGTGGGGTGGTGCTGCAGCTCGAGCATGACCCCACCACTTGCTCCGTCCGCCTCGCGCACTCCCATCGGCACCAGGTCGACGCTCTGGCCGATCTCTTTCGCGTGCGCTTTCACGTTCCAGATCTCCATGTCGAGGGTCACCCCGAGGTCCTGTGCCACCACCATCCCGTTGGTCACGATCTCGACGCGGCACCCGCGGTCGGCCAGCAGTTCGGCGGTGGAGGTGGCCTGGTGGAACCCGAGCTCGTCGACGACGACCACCGATCCCTGGGGGTGGGACCGCCCCTCGAGGACGTCGCGTACGTCGACCACCCTCGGGTGATCGCCGGCCCACCACGGCCGGGCCGGTCTGGCTCCGGTCGCGAGGATCACCGCATCGGGCCGCTGCGCCTGGATCGCCGCCCGAGTTGCCTCGGTTCCGGTCAGGAGTTCGACACCGAGCCGGTGTGCGGCCACGACCAGGTTTCGGGTGATGTCGAGGAACTCGGCGCGGCTGGGCACCGAGGCGGCGACCTGCACCTGGCCTCCGAGCCGTGCGGCCCGTTCGAACAAGGTCACCCGGTGTCCCCGTTCCGCCGCGCTGACCGCGGCCTGCAACCCTCCCGGCCCACCTCCGACGACGACCACCTTGTGGCGTCGACGAGGCGGTGGGACGAAGGCCGTGGCTTCTTTGCCGGTCAGCGGGTTCTCGATGCAGCCGAGCCATCGGTTGAGTCCCATGCGCCCCACACACTCCTGGTTGCAGGAGAGGCAGGTGCGGATGTCGACGGCGTGCCCCGAGCGGGCCTTGGCGCCGAAGTCCGCGTCGGCGATCTGACCGCGGACGATGCCGACCAGATCGCAGAGCCCCTCGTCGAGAGCGCGGTCCGCCTGTCGCGGGTCCTTGAACCGCCCGACGCCGACGACCGGAATGTCGACGGCTTCCCTGATCGCGCTCGGGATGAACATGGCGTAGCCGGGGGGCACCTGCATGCTCGCCTCGATCATGTACAACGTGGCGGTGGCCACGCCGATCGAGGTGTTGATGTAGTCGACCTGACCGGAGGCGTCCACCATGCGGGCAACCGCGACCGCATCCTCGATGGTGGTGCCGCCCTCGATCAGCTCGTCCCCGCACAGGCGTACGCCGAGCACCCGATCGCGACCGATCACCGACCGGACCGCGTCGACGATCTCGAGCAACAGCCGCGCCCGGTTGGGCAGCGCGCCGCCGTAGTCGTCCTCTCGGTGGTTGGTCGCCGGGGACAGGAACCCGCGCACAATCGACGAGTGGGAGCACTGGAGCTCGATGCCGTCGAAGCCGCCCTCCATGCAGTGGCCGGCCACCGTCGCATAGCCGGCGACCAGCTCCGTGATCTCATGGATCTCGACTGCCTTGGGCACCTCCCGGAAGAGGGGATCGGGCACCGGACTGGGTGCCCACACCGGCAGGCGCGAGTACATGCTCGAGGCCTGGCCCCCGTTGTGGTTGATCTGGGCGAGGATGGGCACGTCGTACGCGTGGACGGCCTCGGTGATCCGACGGTATCCCTCGACCACCTCCGGATTGAAGCCGTGGATGAGCTTCTCGTAGGGCCAGTCGGTGGGATGGGTGGAGTGTTCCTCCGTGATGATCAGCCCGGCACCCCCCGCAGCCCGCGCCCGGTAGTAGGCCGCATGCTGCTCGGTCGGCAGCCCGGTGCGCGCGTAGTTGGTGAGGTGGGCCGAGAACACGATCCTGTTCGCGAGGGTCAGCGGGCCGATCCGAAGCGGGCTGAAGAGATGGCGGTACTGACCTCCCGCGCTCATCGGGTCAACCCACCCTCACCGAACTGCTTCGGACATGGTTCACCGTGTCGCCGATCCGGCGTCGACGGTGAGGGTGAGCCCGGTGACCATGCGGGACTCGTCCGAGGAGAGGAACACCAACGCTTCGCTCACGTCAGCGGGCGTGACCAGATCCACGGGCAGCGAGTTGAGGAAGACCGAACCGGTCCGCGGGTTCGAGTCGATGCACTCGCCCAGTCCGGAGAGGCCGGCGAGCATCGGCGTGTCCACACCGGTCGGGTGGATCGAGTTGACCCGGATGTCGTACATGGCGAGCTCGACCGCCAGCGACCGCATCACGCCGACCAGTGCGTGTTTCGACGCCGTGTAGGGATGGAAGAACGGTTGCCCCTTGAGGCCGGCGACCGAGCTGATCAGCACCATCGAGCCACCGCCCGCGGCGATGAGGTGAGGGGTGGCCGCGACGCAGGTGTTCCAGACCCCGGTCAGGTTGACGCCGACCACCGTGTCCCACACCGAGGGGGTGACCTCGTCCCACCGTTGCACGGTGCACACCCCGGCGTTGGCGACGGCCACGTCCAGCCGCCCGAGATGGCCGACACCGTCGTCGACGGCGGCCGACAGCGCGCCGGAGTCGCGCACGTCGACTCGATGACTGACCATCGTTCGCCCGGTCTCTGCGACCAACCGAGCCGTCTCTTCGAGGTCCGCGGGTGTCGCGAGCGGGTAGGGGATCCCCGGCAGGTCGTCGCAGATGTCGATGCCGATGATGTCTGCGCCCTCACGCGCGAGTCGCACCGCATGGGACCGGCCTTGTCCACGTGCGGCTCCGGTGATCAGGGCCACCTTGCCCCTGACCCGGCCGCTGCTCTCCGCCGGCTCCGCGGGCGCGCCTGCGGTGGTCACTGGTTCGCCCCCACCAACATCGGGATCCCCGGCGCGCCGTCACCGCCCGCAATCGCCAGGGCCGCACGCCGTCCCTCGAGCACCGCGTCGAGCACCCCTCTCGGCGCCACGCAGTCGCCCACCCGCCACGCGCCCGGCCGCAGGAGCGAGAGCGAATCGTCAGGGAGGCGATGGCCGCAGTCGATGATCGCCGCGCAGCCGATCGCTCGTTGCTCGCCGGTCCAGCGGTCTTCGAGGAGCGCCTCCCCGCCACCGGCGCTGCGCAAGAGCGCTCGCAGTTCGCGACGGACGCCCGCCCGTTGGAGTCGGGTGTTGGCGTCGGCCAGATCCCCGGTCAACGACAGCAGGGTTCCCGCCACCTGGTCTTGGGTGACGAGGGCAACCTCGCGCTCGAGACCGGCCAGCCATTCCGCGACCCCCACCCCGACCGGACCGCCCACCGGATCGAGCACGACCACCGGGCCATCCGGTAGGAGCTCGGGCCCGCCGTCGAGCACCTCCAACGGATCGAACACCGGGCAACCTTCGACCGGGACGGCGATCGGAGCCCTCCGCGAGCCGGTGGCGAGCACCACCTCGGTGCCCTCCGAATGTGCCACGTCGAGATCGGCCGCAGACGCCTCCACCCCGGTCTCGATCGCCACACCTCGTGCCCCGCACTCGTCGACCAGCCACGAGACGAGACGCGCGATCCGGTCGCGGCCCGGACCGACCGCACAGGTGCGGGCCGTCCCCCCGGCACGCTCCGTTCGCTCCACGATCCGGACCCGGTGCCCTCGGGCACTCAGCACCCTCGCGCATTCGAGGCCTGCGACCCCTGCGCCGACGATGAGCACCTGCCGGGTGACCGGATCACTGCCGGCAACCGATGGCTCGATGGTCTCGTAGCCACTGCGCGGCTCACCGATGCAGCTCACGATCGGGTTGCGGTTGTCGCGAACCCGACAGGCTTGGTTGCAGAGCACGCACGGGCGAATCCGGGAGGTCTGCCCACTTCGGATGAGCTGGACCAGTCGCGGCTCGGCGATCTGGGCGCGGGTCATCTCCACCAGGTCGGACGTCCCGTCGTCGAGGGCCGACTGAGCCGCATCGGGATCGACGACGCTCCCTTGGAGGACGACAGCGGCCCGACCGTCGGCGGCCTCGCGGATCTGGCGGCAGAGCGCGAGGTTGAAAGAGGGTTCGGCGTGGCCGTCCGGGCGGTAGGCCGACGTCGAGAAGGGACCGCCGCGCACCACGACCAGCAGGTCCACCAGCTCTGCGAGTTCGGCGACGTGCTGCACCGCCTGTTCGGGGGTGACTCCCGCCCATGGGGCGAGCTCGTCGCAGCTGAGACGCAAGGAGAGCACCCGGTCGGTGCCGATTGCCGCTCGCACCGTGCGGAGCACGTCACGGGTGACACGGAGCCGATCCGTTCCGTACGAGTCGCTCCGCAGGTTGGTCAGCCCCGAATGGAACTGGCGCAGCAGCGAAAAGGCTCCGGCATCGATCTCCACCCCGTCGAGATCCGACCGGACGGCGTTCCCCGCCGCCGCGGTGAACGCGTCGACCAACTGCTCGATCTCGCGGGCCTCCATCTCCATGGGCATCTCGCGGGTCGCGACGTCGGCCACCGGGGAGGGCGCCCAAAGGACCGACTGGGAGTAGGCGCTCGATCCTTGCCCGCCGGCGTGGCCGAGGCCCGCCAGCACCAGCGCTCCGTGCCGGTGGCACGCGGCGGCGATGGCAGACCAGCCCGGGCCGCAGTCGTCGGCGAGCGGCGCCCGCTCGTAGGGCCAATCCGACGGATGGACCGACGCCGTCTCGGTGACCACGATCCCCGCGCCGCCGGCCGCGCGCTCCTCGTAGTAGGCGAGATGGCGCGCTCGAGAACGCGCGTTCCTCGCCGAGGTTGGTCTCGTGGGGGCCGAAGACCACCCGTGCGGGTGCGCGGCGCCCGGCCAGGACGACCGGGTCCTCCAGACGTGTCATCGATCAGCGCCGGTGGGTGCCTTGTGCCGCACCAGCGAGCGGGCTCTCGTCGCACGGTCGGGTCGGAGGTCGTGCGAGGAGGGCGACCGGTGCACCCCTCCTCCGGCGGGAGTGGTCAACCGTTGGGGCAGGAGGAGCACTGCTGCGCGCCTCGAGTGCGCTCTCTCCGTGGCCGAGCACGCATTCGGGATCGGGACCGTCGAGTGGGAGACCGGTGAAGAACTTCGCAGCCATGCACCCACCCCGACACCCGTCGTAGTGGCCGCACGATGCGCACGCCCCGGCACTCTGTGGGCGACGGAGTTCTTCGAAGAGATCGGAGTGACGCCAAACCTCCGCGAACCCGCCACGGGAGCGGACGTTTCCGGCAAGGAACTCGTCGTGGATCGCGAACGGGCACGCGTAGACGTCGCCGACCGGGTCGATCAGGCACACCACCCTTCCCGCACCGCACAGGTTCAATCCGGGCAGCGCGTCGCCGTAGCCCGCAAGATGGAAGAACGAATCACCGGTGAGGACCGCTTCGCCCTTTCGCAACAGCCAGTCGTAGAGGATCCGTTGCTGGTCGGAGGTCGGGTGCAGTTCGTCCCAGACCGTGGCGCCCCGCCCCGAGGGTCTCAGCCGGGTGAGGCGGAGCTGTGCGCGGTAGCGCTGGGCGAGCTCCTCAAAGGCATCGAGCTGGGGGATGTTGTGCCGGGTGGCGACAACCGACAGCTTGAACCCGGCGAACCCGGCATTGGCCAGGTGGTCCATCGCTGTGATCGCGGTGTCGAAGGAACCCTCCCCGCGGATGGCGTCGTTCACCGCCGCATCGGCGCCATCCAGGGAGATCTGGACGTCGACGTAGTCGCTTGCCGCCAACCGCTCGGCCACAACGGGTGTGATTCGAGAACCGTTCGTGGAGAATTTGATGCCCACTCGGTGGGACGTGGCGTACTCCACCAGCTCCCAGAAGTCGGCCCGCACCGTCGGTTCGCCGCCTCCGATGTTGACGTAGAAGATCTGCATGCGCTCGAACTCGTCGATGAGCGCCTTGCATTCGTCGGTGGAGAGCTCGCGTGGATCCCGTCGACCGGAGCTCGAGAGGCAGTGGGTGCAGGCAAGGTTGCACGCGTAGGTGAGTTCCCAGGTGAGACAGATCGGCGCGTCCAGGCCGCGTTCGAACCGGTCGACCAGTCGGAAGGTTGCAGGAACTCGCGTGGAGGACTCCTGCACGCCGACCACGGTCACGGCTCGTCCCGTCTGCAGATCATGTCGGTGCGGGCGAGCGTTTCGAGGGCCCGGTCGTAGGTGTCGAGCTCGGAGATCGCCACCCCGGCCGCGAGGCACGCGTCACGGGCGGACGACTGCTCGTCCAGCGATTGAAGGATGGCCAAGAGGGTCCGGCTCTTCACGAAGGAGAGCCGCCGGGTGCCGAAGTGGTAGGCGAGCGCGCCGAACTCCTCGGGTCGCAAGGAGACCTGTGGATGGAGTCTCCAGGGGAACGACGGGTCGTAGGGGGACGAACGGTCGTGCTTCAAGGAGACGGCGTCAGGTGTGGCAGGCGACATCAGCGCGCGTTGGGGGTCGATCGCCGGAGCGGGCAGGGCGGATGGCGTCAGTAGACGCCGCACATCCCGTCGATGGAGACGTCCTCGACCAACAGATCGGACTCGACCAGCACGACCTCCTCCGGCGATTCGGTTCGGATCTGATCGGCCGGTTTCGCCTGCGACTCGGTGGTGACGGTCGGTTGGTCGGATGCGGCGATGCTCATGGATCCTCCGATGTTCGGCCGGCCTCAGCCGGAGTTGCAGGCGGAAAAGTCGTGGTCGACCCCGGCTTCCCGGAAGCCGTCGGGGTCATCGGTTCCAATTTATAGCACTCGATGTCAAAATGGAAGTCTCATGACTCCCGGCGAGGCAACGACAGGAGGGGATGGCGTGCAGGACCAGGCGGCAAGGGGACGCCGTCCGAGCACCACCCGGCGAGAGGTCGCCCGCGCCGCGCTCGAGCTGTTCGCCAGCCAGGGGTACGAAGAGACCAGCATCGACGAGATCGCCGCCGCGGTGGGCATCAGCCGTCGGACCTTCTTCCGGTACTACGAATCCAAGCGCGAAGTGGTCTGGGGCGAGTTCGACGCCGAGCTGGTTCGGCTGCGCGACCGGCTCGATGCGTCCGGCGACGACGAACCGATGATGGAGGTGCTCCGCAGCGCAGTCATCGACATCAACCAATTCGGAGCCGGCGAGCTCGACGAACTACGCATCCGGATCGGTCTGACCAGCACGGTTCCCACGCTGATTGCCCACTCGGCAGTCAGGTATGCGGAGTGGTGCGAGGTGGTTGCGAGGTTCGCGGCGCGACGCCTCGGTACCTCGCCCGAGGATCTCGCGCCCCAAACCGTTGCGCGCGCCGCGCTCGGGGCGGCGATGTCTGCTTTCGTCTACTGGGCCAACCGTGGTGGTGACGATCTCGCGACAGAGGTGGACCGCGCGTTCAGGATGCTCGCCGCCGGATTCGACCCGAGTCGGATGCCCGGCTGACGCCGGAGCGGGGGGCATAGGGTGTGACCGTGCGCTTCGTCATCGGTTCCGACCACGCCGGCTTCACCCTGAAGGGCGCCTTCGGCTCCCACCTCGAAGGCGCGGGACATCAGGTCGAAGATGTCGGGACGACCTCCCTCGATCCGGTCGACTACCCGCCGATCTGCGCGCACGTGGCCCGGGTGGTCGTCCAGGGAGGTGCCGATCTCGGCATCGTCATCGGGGGCAGCGGACAAGGGGAGGCGATCGCCGCCAACAAGGTCCACGGTGCCAGGGCTGCGCTGTGCCACGACGAGTACACCGCTCGGCTCGCCCGACAGCACAACGATGCCAATGTCCTCTCGGTCGGAGCCAGGGTGGTTGCCACCGAGTTGGCCCTCGACATCCTCGACGTCTTCATCGCGACGCAGTTCGAGGGAGGACGGCATGTGCCCCGCATCGAGGAGATCGCCGCGATCGAATCGGAGGAGGCCGCCGGGTCCGGAGGCTCCTCACCCGCTCGTTAGTCGGGGGAGTACTCCCCCGACCCTGCTCACCCCTCGGTGTGTGACTTCGAGCGCGTCGAGGGCTCCCTGGTAGATTGTGACCATCAGGTCGGCCATCTCGTCGGGCTTGGCGTCGACCACCCAGGTCACATGGCTGGTGTCCCCGGTCGGCACCACGGTGATGACCGCTTCATGGCTCTCGACGGGAGCCCCGTCGGCGATCGAGTAGGTGAGGGCGCGAGCCGCATCGTCCTTCGACACCAGCCGCTCGGTGATGGTCATGCCCATCGTCTCGAGGATCCGGTTCTCACCCTCGACCCGGCACGAATCGATCCCCGGCATCCACGATCCGATCCCCCCGAAGTCACCGATCACCGCCCACACCTGGTCGGCGGGCTTGGCGATGTCGATCTCTGCCGTGGCGGTTCCCATGGGTCTCCCTACCTCTCTGTTCGTGCACTCGCTCGGTGCACGATGGTCGGTGTCGCCAGATGGTAGGCGAGAAGATGGACCAGTAGCGTCGCTCCGAGTGGTGACCTCCTCGCACGCTTCCGACCCGACCTCCACGGTGGCCGGGCTCCTCCTCGCCAGAGCCGACGACGACCGGCCTGGTCTGCGCTTCGACGACCGTGAGTGGAGCTGGCGCGAGGTCGTCTCGGCGAGTGCCGCACGGGCGTCGTGGATGAGCTCGGTGGCCGGTCCTCGCCCGATCCACCTCGGAGTCCTCCTCGGCAACCTTCCCGAGTACCTCTTCTGGTTGGGGGCAGCCGCACTCCGCGGCGACGTGGTGGTCGGGATCAACCCGACCCGGCGAGGTGGCGCGCTCGCCGGCGACATCATCCGCACCGACTGCTCGGTGCTGATCACCGACGAGGAAGGCGCGGCGCTTCTCGAGGGGCTCGAGTTCGGCGTACCGGCCGAGCGGGTGATCCGGATCGACGACGTGGGCTACCAGGCAACGCTGCAACCTCATGAACCGGCGGGAGGCGGGCTCCCCACGTTCGGGGAACCGCCCGCTCCAGAGGATCTCTACCTCCTGCTGTTCACCTCGGGAACGACGGGCGACCCCAAGGCGGTGCGCTGCACCCAGGGACGGCTCGCTTCCATCGCCAAGCGTGCGGCCGAGGCCTACGGGTTCAACAAGGACGACGTCGCCTACTGCACCATGCCGCTCTTCCACGGCAATGCGCTGATGGCTCTGTGGGGCCCGGCGCTCGTGGTGGGGGCGACCGTCGCCCTCGCCCGCCGGTTCAGCACGTCGGGATTCGTGGGTGACGTCCGCAGGTACCGAGCAACCACCTTCACCTACGTGGGGAAGGCCCTCGCCTACGTCCTCGCCACACCGCCTTCGCCGGACGACGCCTCCATCACCCTGCGGCGCGGCTTCGGCACCGAGGCGTCGGTCGTCGACCATCTGGCCTTCGAGCGTCGGTTCGGTTGCCAGCTGACCGAGGGGTACGGGTCGAGCGAGGGAGGGGCGACCATCATGCGGACCCCGGACACCCCGATCGGCGCACTGGGGCGGGCGACCAGTGATGTCGCAGTCGTCGATCCCGAGACCCGCGCCGAGTGCCCGCCCGCCAGGTTCGACGCGGAGGGTCGCATGTGCAACGGCTCCGAGTGCATCGGAGAGATCGTCAATCGATCCGGAGTCGGCGGCTTCGAGGGGTACTACGCCGACGAGGAGGCCTCCGCATCGCGGACCAGGGACGGGTGGTACTGGACAGGTGACCTCGCCTACCGCGACGAGGAGGGGTTCTTCTACTTCGCAGGTCGGGGTGGCGACTGGATGCGGGTCGATTCGGAGAACCTGACCGCCGGACCCGTCGAACGACTCTTGCTCCGTTACGACGGAGCCGCGGCTGTGGCGGTCTACGCGGTACCCGACCCGCGCTCGGGCGATCAGGTGATGGCCGCGTTCGAGATGCTGCCCGATCGCTCGCTCGATCCCGAAGCATTCGCCGGCTTCTTGGCGTCGCAACCGGACCTCGGCACCAAATGGAGTCCGTCGTTCGTCAGGGTGACGAACGGGTTGCCGCAGACGGCCAGCGGCAAGGTGACCAAGGGCCCACTCCGGGCGGAGGGTTGGTGGGCCGGTGCGGATCCGGTGTACCGACGGACCATCGACGGCGCGTACCTGCCGATGGACGAGGAGGACCGTCGCGCGCTGCGAGACGAACACCGTCGCCACGGTCGAGAAGGTCTCGTCGGTGGGTGACCGGAGAGGGCGTCTGGAGCCCGCGACGTGAAGATCCTGCTCATTCCGCATCTCCCGTCAGAGCAGACACGTGGGAACTCTCTGGCGAACGCGCTCGCCGACCAGGGGCACGAGGTGCACATGATCACCTGGAGCATGCCGTACCCCCTTGTGGCGAAGAACATCGTCGACAACGTCATGCACTCGTGGAAGAAGCGAGAGTACAGGGCCGGCTCCGTGGTCATGCACAAGGTGCGCCGCCTGCCGCTGTTCGTTCCGCCGGTGAACAGACGATGGTTCAAGAAGCAGGTGCGGTCGGTCTTCGAGCGGTACTCCATCGACTTCGTCTGGTCCGCGTCCTACTTCAACGAGACCGAACCGCCCCTCGATCTGCCGCTCTTCTACGACATGACTGACGATCACGAAGCGTTCGCCGAGATCTACGGTTCGCCGCTCTACAAGCTCACCTTCAAACTGCTTGCCGTGCGTAGGACGATCGTCGACCAGATCAAGGCGAGCCGAGCGGTCTTCTGCGTCTCCCATGCGTTGGCCGCCTATGCCAAGAGCTACCGCGACAACAAGGTCTTCCTGTTTCCGAACGGCGTCGAGGAGTGGGCTCTCGACATTCCCTACTCCGCGGGGAAGCGCCATTCGCTCGTCTACGTCACCAACTTCGGTCGGTGGTCGATGTTGATCCCGCTGATTCAGCTCGTGCAAGAGTTGCGCGCGACCATCGAGGACATCTCGTTGACGCTGGTGGGGGACGGGCCGGTGCTCGCCGAGGCGAAGCAGTACGTCAAGGACCATCGATTGGACCGGTGGGTGCACTTCCGCGGCGTGATCACCGACCGCAGGGAACTGTTCGAAGAGATCAACGCGCACGAAGTGTGCCTCAACATCTCGGAGAAGAACCGATTCCGCGACGCGGCGAGCCCGATGAAGGTGTTCGAATACTCGTCATTGGGGAAGAAGGTGGTGTCGAGCGAGCTCGACGAGGTCAAACGACTTCCCTTCGGGAACCTGTTCTTCTTCGACAACGATTCGTTCGCGGGCAGCGCGAAGGCGGCTGTCGAAGCGGCATTCGATGCGACGGTGGATCCGGAGGCGATTCGCGCTCAGGTTGCGCAGTACTCGTGGCCGGTGTTGGTGGGGCGAACGGAGCGGATCGTCGAATCGGAGCTGTCGGGAGCCTGAGAGCCCGAGGTCAGGAGTCTGACCGTCCGTCTCAGTGCACGCTCAGTGAGGCGTCCATGCGTCCGGATTGGACGTCAGTTCGACGACCGACTTGGGAAGCTTGCCGCCGGCGATGTCGGCGATGGTGACGTTCTCGAGCACCGATCGGAGGCTGGCCCGCACCGCCACCCACACCGATTGGAGCTGCTCGGCCGGTCCTTCGTAGCTGGTCGCCTCGGGTCGAAGACCACGCACCTCGGCGAGCGGACCGTCGAGCGGTCGGATCACGTCGGCCACGGTGATCTCCGACGCCGGCCTCGAGAGACGGTAGCCACCGTCAGCGCCCCGTTGGCTGTGGAGGATCCCTGCTCGACGCATGTCGTTCAGGATGCTCTCGAGGAATTTGGCGGGAAGATGCTGAGAGCGAGCCAGCGACTCTGCGGTGATCGGACGTTGACCGCCGTCTGCCAGGGTGCAGAGCGCACGCACCGCGTAGTCGACCTTTGCCGAGATGTACACGTATGGATTCTGTCAGAGGATTCCCAGGCAGGGGGACCAGAAGGGAAACCGGCTCACTTGAGGAGGCGGGACAGCCTGCGATCCGCCAGCGGCTTCCCGCCGGTCTGACAGGTCGGGCAGTACTGGAGTGACTTGGTGGCGAAGGACACCTGCCGGATGGTGTCACCACACACCGGGCAGGCCTCACCTGTCCGTCCGTGCACCTGCATCGCTCGTTTCTTGTCCCCCTTGAGCTCGTCGGGATCGAGAGAGGAGGCGCGTTCGAGCGCCTCGGTGAGCACGCCCACCAACGCGTCGTGCAACCGAGCCACCTCGGCGGCGTCCAGAGAGGTCGTCTTCTTGTACGGCGACAGGCCGGCGCGGTGGAGGGCTTCGTCCGAATAGGCGTTGCCGACCCCCGCGATCAGCGATTGGGTGGTGAGAGCGGTCTTGAGGGTCGACGGGGCGCTCGCCAACAGCTGCTCGAAGCGCTCCACCGTGAGCTCGGGGCTCAAGGGGTCGCAACCCAGCGTTGCCACCGGTTCGATCTCGTCGGGTGATCGGGTCACCCAGATGGCGACCCGCTTCTCGGTGCCCATCTCGGTGACGTCGAACCCCTGCCCACCCTCGAGCCTGAGCCGCAGTGCGATCGGGCTTCTGCCCGGACGGAGCGCAGTCTTCGGGAGGGAGTCGTACCACCTGACCCATCCACCTCGGGCCAAGTGGAAGACCAACCACAGCCCGTCGGCGTCGATGCAGACGAACTTGCCCTTGCGCCGCACCCCGGTGATCGTGCGCCCGACCAGCTCGTCCAGTGCCGGATCGACCGTCTTCAGCGCCGAGAACGAGAGCAGGCGGCAGTTCTCGACGACCTGGCCGACCATGCGGGCGTCCAGCCCGGCGACCAGCGCTTGGACCTCGGGAAGCTCGGGCACGGGCCAATTGTGGACCACGCGCTCGATCCGCGTTGGCGCCCGTAGTATCTGCTCGACCCGAAAGGACCTGACCGTTGTTCCGCCCCGTCCCTGCCGATGCCGATTTCAGCGCCGTTGAAGGGGACGAGCTCGCCCGTTGGCGTAAGCACCGTGTGTTCGAACGATCGGTCGAGCTCCGATCGGGGGCCGAACCGTGGGTCTTTTACGAGGGACCCCCGACGGCCAACGGCCGCCCCGGTCTCCACCACGTGTGGGCTCGGGTCTACAAGGATCTGTTCTGCCGCTTTCGCACCATGCGCGGCTTTTCGGTGGCCCGGAAAGCCGGGTGGGACACGCACGGCCTTCCGGTGGAGGTCGAGGTGGAAAAGCAGCTGGGGATCACCGCCAAGAACCAGATCGAGGACGGGGTCGGGATCGCCGAGTTCACCCGGCTCTGTCGCGAGTCCGTGCGCAACTATGTCGACGACTGGAAGAGTCTCACCGAGCGGATCGGCTACTGGATCGACAGCGAGAGCGCCTATTGGACGTTCGCCCCCGAGTACGTCGAGTCGGTCTGGTGGAATCTGAAGAGCCTGTGGGACGGGGGCCTCCTCTACGAGGACATCAAGGTGGTTCCCTACTGCCCTCGCTGTGGGACGGCGTTGAGCAGTCACGAGCTCGCCCAGCCCGATGTCTACCGCGAGGTGGTGGACGAATCCGCCTACGTGATGCTCCCGCTCACCGACGAAGGAGACGCGGCCCAGGCGTTGCGCACCACGCTCGGGGTCGACACACTGACCGGTCTGTCGCTGGTCGCCTGGACGACCACGCCTTGGACGCTGCTGTCCAACACCGGCGCCGCGGTCGGACCTGACCTCGAGTATGCGCTGGTCGACGGAAAGATCGTTGCCTCCAGCCTGGTCGAGCAGATCTTCGGCGAAGGAGCGGTGGTGCAGCACCGCCTGCCGGGGAGCGCACTGGTCGGTCTGCACTACGAGCGTCCCTTCGACGACGTGTCGCCTCCCGCCGGATCGCCGGCAGGCGGAGAAGGCGGTTGGCGAGTGGTCCCCGGTCCTTTCGTCGAGGCGGACGAGGGAACCGGCATCGTGCATCTGGCCCCGGCGTTCGGCGAGGTCGACCGCCAGGCCGGCCGGGACAACGGGCTGCCCACCCTCAACCCGGTGGGGGCCGATGGACGGTTCGATGCCGAGGTCACGTGGCTCCAGGGCCAGAGTGTGCGCGATACCAACGGAGCGGTCAACGACCGCCTCGAAGCGGCAGGCCGGCTCGTTCGCCGCCAGCCCTACGCCCATGCCTACCCTCACTGTTGGAGGTGTGACACCCCACTCATCTATTGGGGCAAGCCGAGCTGGTACGTGAGGACGTCCGAGCGAAAGAACGACCTCGTTGCGCAGAACCAGACCATCGGATGGCACCCCGAGCACATCCGGGACGGCCGGATGGGGGAGTGGCTGGCCAACAATGTTGACTGGGCTCTCTCCCGTGACCGGTTCTGGGGGACGCCGCTTCCGATCTGGCGGTGCGACGCAGGCCACACCCTCTGCGTCGGGTCGCTGGCCGAGCTGTCGGAGTTGGCCGGTCGCGACGTGACCGCCGTCGATCCCCACCGGCCCGCCATCGACGAGATCACCTTCCCCTGCCCGCAGTGCGCGGACGCTGGAGACCAAGAGATGCGTCGAGTCGAGCCGGTGATCGACGCCTGGTTCGATTCGGGCTCGATGCCCACCGCACAGTGGGGCTACCCGCTCGCCGAGGGGTCGGCCGACAACTTCGTCTATCCGGCTGACTTCATCTGCGAGGCGATCGACCAGACCCGCGGGTGGTTCTACTCGCTGCTGGCGGTGAACACCCTGGTGCGGGGCGCCACGCCGTACCGCAACGTCCTCTGCCTGGGTCATCTGGTCGATGCTGACGGTCGCAAGATGTCCAAAAGCGTGGGCAACGTCATCGACCCTTGGGAGATCCTCGACACCCGGGGCGCCGACCCGCTCCGCTGGTGGATGTTCTCCCAGGGCTCGCCCTGGACTCCCACCAGGGTCAGCTTCGACGCCATCGACGCGGCGATGCGGGACACCTTGCTCACCTTGTGGAACACGTGGTCCTTCTTCACCACCTACGCGTCGCTCAACCAGTTCGATCCGAACGACCCGGCCATCCCCGAACCGGGGGACCGGTCGGTCCTCGACCGGTGGATGCTCTCCCGCCTGGCCGCGACGGTCGGGGCGGTCACCGAAGCCCTCGACGGGTACGAGCCCTTTCCCGCTGCGACCGCCATCGCCGAGCTCATCGACGACGCCTCCAACTGGTACGTGCGCCGGAGCCGACGTCGGTTCTGGCGGACCGATCCGGACGTCGACCCGGGCGACGCGCTCGGCGCCCAGGCGACGCTCTACGACGTGCTGACGACCACGGCGCAGCTCCTTGCACCCCTGTGCCCGTTCGTCGCCGACCGGATCTGGCGCGATCTCACCGATGCGGCCGAGGACGATTCGGTGCACCTCTCCGACTGGCCGGCGCCCCGACCGGCGTCACGCGATCCGCGTCTCGAAGAGGAGATGGGTCTCGCGAGACGACTCTCGTCCCTCGGTCGGGCGGCGCGGGCCGAAGCGGGGGTGAAGGTCCGCCAACCGCTCGGGCGGGCACTCGTCTTCCTTCCACCGGGCAGCCCGGTGCCACCTGCGGGGGTGGTCGAGGACGAGCTCAACGTGGACCGGGTCGAGGCGATCGGAGAGCTGAGCGACATCCTCACCTATGAGCTGGTCCCCAACTTCAAGCTGCTCGGGCCCCGGCTGGGATCCCGGGTGCAGCAGCTCCGAGCGGCGATGGGCTCGGTGGACGGAGCTGCCGCAGCAGCCGGTCTGGCCGAAGGGCGGCCCGTCGTGGTCGACCTCGCGGACGGACCGGTGGAGTTGAGCGGTGACGAGGTAGAGCTCCGGGTGCGGGCCCAGCCGGGTTTCGCCGTCTCACGTGACGGAGCTGAAGTGGTCGCCCTCGACCTCACCCTCGACGACGACCTCTTGCGACGGGGTCTCGTGCGAGAGGTGATCAGGCACGTGCAAGAGCTGCGCAAGACGGTCGGGTTGGAGGTCTCCGACTGGATCCATCTCCACCTGGTCGGTGTCGACGACCTCGGGCCCTTCTTCGACCTGATCGCCCGTGAGGTGCTGGCTCGGACGGTCCAGCCGACCCCACTCGTTGGAGCCGGCCCGGGGACGGTGCTCGAACTCGACGACGATCCACCTCGTCGAGCAGAGGCCTGGGTCGTCAAGGCGTGAGTACCGACCGGACCGGAGGTGGTGCAGACGGCTACGTGCTGGCCATCGACCTCGGCACCGGCGGTCCCAAGGTGGCGGTGGTCTCGATCACGGGACGGATCGTCGCCCACGCATTCGAGCCGGTCGCCTTGCACCTGCTCGAAGGAGGGGGAGCCGAGCAGGATCCTGCCGAGTGGTGGTCGGCAATCTGCAGTGCGTCTCGCCGTGCAATCGCTGACGCTGACGTCGCTGCGGACCAGATGCTCGGCGTGGGCTGCACCGCACAGTGGTTGGGGACGGTCGCGGTCGGCGCCGACGGGTCGCCACTGATGCGGGCGGTGATCTGGCTCGACTCACGGGGCAACAAGGCGATCCGCAAGGTGGCCGGTGGACCCCTGAACGTCCTCGGCTATGACCCGCGCAAGATCCAACGTTGGATACGGGTGACCGGTGGGGCGCCGGGGCTCTCGGGCAAGGACCCGGTCTCGCACATCCTGTTCATCCGTGACCAGTTCCCCGAAGTCTACGGACGGACCGCGACGTTTCTCGAGCCGGTCGACTACCTCAACCTCAAGATGACCGGTCGCACCTGTGCTTCGTTCGACTCCATCGCCGCCCACTGGGTCACCGACAACCGATCCATCGACCGGGTGACCTATGACGACCAGCTGCTCGAGATCACCGGCCTCGACCGCTCCAAGCTGCCGGATCTGGTGCCGCCGGGGTCGGTCATCGGTGCACTGACCGCGGATGCGGCCGCAGATCTCGGCATGCCCGCCGGGGTGTCGGTGGCCGTCGGGTCGGGTGACGCCCACTCGGCGGTCTTCGGGTCCGGAGCGGTCGCCGACTTCGAGGCGCATCTCTACATCGGCACGTCGTCGTGGATCTCCGCCCACGTCCCGTTCAAGAAAACCGCGCCGATCTCCAACGTGGCCTCCATTCCGGCGGCGCTGGCCGGCAAATACGTCATGGTGGATGAGCACGAAACGGCTGGGGCGTGCCTGACCTTCGCCCGTGACACCCTGGGGTTCGCCGAGAGCTTCGACGCGATGAACGAGATGGTGGATTCGGTCGCGCCGGGGAGCGGGCGGGTGCTGTTCACACCGTGGCTCAACGGCGAGCGTTCGCCGGTCGACGACCACACGATCAGGGGCGGGTTCCACAACCTCTCGCTGAGCACGACCCGTGCACAGATGGTCCGGGCGATCTACGAGGGTGTCGCGTTCAACTCGCGGTGGCTCCTCGGCGCGGTCGAGAAGTTCGCAGGACGGAAATTCAACTCACTTGCCTTCATCGGTGGCGGGGCCAACTCGGAACAGTGGGCCCAGATCCATGCCGACGTACTCGGACGGGAGATCCGCCAGGTTGCCGATCCGGTACTGGCCAACGTACGGGGCGCCGCCCTCATCGCACTGCTCGCGCTCGGTCGGATCGAGGTCGGTGACATCCCCGGCATGGTGGAAGTGCGCCGCACCTTCACACCCGACCCATCCAACGCTGCCGAGTACGAGGCGTTGTCCGACGAGTTCGTGAACCTCTACAAGCAGACCAAGGCGATCCACAAGAGACTGAACCGGTTCTGAACCGCTGTTCAGTCGATCGCGGGATCGGTGGTGGCGACGAAGAGCAGGTCGAAGGCCAAGGTGTGAAGCGCAGTTCTCGACGTTGACCACGTGTTGTGCCGGTCGAGCCAGTGACCGAAGGTGGGAAAGAGCTCCCGAAACCGGCGGCTGGGGAGCCGGATGACGTGGAATACCAGCGCCACGTAGTACGACGCGAGATAGCCGAGGGTCTCGAAGGTGCCGCCGAACACGACCACCTCGCCCGGTCCGAAGACCTCGGAGCCGAGCTGTTCCAGCCCCTCGGCGGTGAAGCGCCAGTAGTCGTGGCTGTCGTGCCGCGGGACGGCGGAGGGGACCGACACGATGACCGTCCCGCCGGGTTTGAGAATCCGGGCGATCTCGCGGAGAACCCCTGCAGGTTGGGTGACGTGCTCGATCAGCTCGAGGGCGAGCACCACGTCGGCGCAGTCGTTGGCGAGTGGGATGGCCGTCGCCTCCGACGCGAAGTCGACGTTGTCCAGCACCCGCAGATCGGTTGCCAGGTAGCGGGCACCGTTCTGCGGCTCGAATCGCCGCACAACCCCGCAACCCACGTTGACAACCAACGCGTCCGGGCGGAGTCCGACCAGACGGTCGTCGATGAACCGGTCCCTCCGGGTGATGGCGTCGTTCTTCTTCATCGGGCGAGCTTCATGGATTCGGCGGCCGCAGACCGGTCAGGATTCGAGCGATCGTTGCCGGGCGCGGCTGGCTGCGCTGACCACCGCGCCGAGCGACGCGTCGAGGATGCTCGAGTCCATGCCGACTCCCCACCACGTCGATCCGTCCGGGCTCTCGGCTTCCACATAGGCCACCGCGGACGCGCCGCTCCCGGACGTGAGCGCGTGTTCGCTGTAGTCCTTGACTTCGAGCTCGACGCCGAGCTCGGCCCGGAGCGCGCCGACCAGCGCGTCGATCGGACCGTTTCCTTCGCCCATCACCGTGCGGGGCTCGCCGTCGACCAGCAACTGGGCGGTGACCGTCGTGCGCCGCCCGCCGGTGGTCACCTCGCTGCCGATCAACCGCACCCCGGTGTCGGCGAGGTAGGTCTTCGAGAAGACGTCCCACATCTCACCCGGTCGGATCACCGTTCCGCTGTCCTCGGTGATCGCCTGGACTTCCTTCGAGAATTCGACCTGGAGTCGTCGGGGAAGATCGAGGCCGTGCTCGGTGTCCATCACGTAGGCGACCCCGCCCTTGCCGGACTGGCTGTTCACCTGAATGATCGCCTCGTAGGTGCGGCCGGTGTGGCTCGGGTCGATGGGCAGGTAGGGGACCTCCCAGTGGTCGTAGTCGTCCCCGATGGCGGCAAACCCCTTCTTGATCGCGTCCTGGTGCGAGCCGGAGAAGGCGGTGTAGACCAGATCGCCCGCGTAGGGGTGGCGGGGGTGGACGGGCATCCGCGTGGCGTACTCGGCGATTCGTCGAACCCGATCGATGTCGCTGAAGTCGAGGGCGGGATCGACCCCTTGGGAGAAGAGATTCATGGCCAAGGTCACCACGTCGACGTTTCCGGTGCGCTCCCCGTTCCCGAACAGCGTCCCCTCGACCCGGTCGGCGCCGGCAAGAACGGCCAGCTCGGCCGCAGCGACCGCGGTGCCTCGATCGTTGTGGGGATGGACGCTGAGGATGATCGACTCTCGATTCCGCACGGTCCGGTCGAACCATTCGATGACGTCGGCGTAGACGTTCGGGCCGTACATCTCGACGGTGTTCGGCAGATTGATGATGATCGGACGTTCAGGAGTCGGTTCGATCACCGCCATCACCGCCTCGCAGATCTCGACCGCGAACTCCGGCTCGGTTCCCGTGAAGCTCTCTGGCGAGTACTCGTAGCGGATGTCGGTGCCCGGGACCGTCGACTCGAACTTCTTGCAGAGCTTTGCCGCGTTGACCGCGATGTCGATGATGCCCGCCCGATCGAGGCCGAAGACCACCCGGCGTTGCAGCTCGGAAGTGGAGTTGTAGAAGTGGACGATGGCCCGGGGGGCACCCGACAGTGACTCGAAGGTCCGTTCGATCAGCTCTTCGCGGCACTGCACCAGCACCTGGATGGTCACGTCATCGGGAATCAGCCGGTCCTCGATGATCTGACGCTGGAAGTCGAAATCGGTCTGCGAGGCCGCCGGGAACCCCACCTCGATCTCCTTGAAGCCGATCTCGATGAGGGCGTCGAACAACTTCAGCTTCCGCTCGGGGTCCATGGGGTCGACCAGGGCCTGGTTGCCGTCTCGAAGGTCGACGCTCGCCCACCGGGGTGCACGGGTCAGGTCTGCGTCCGGCCAGGTCCTGTCCGGCAGGGTGAGGGGCCGGTAGGGCCGGTAGAGGTTGAAGGGCATCGGAGAGACGTCACAGGGCATGGCGATCCGGCCATGCCGCCGGTCACGGCCTGTCGTCAACCCGGATATCGGCTCGGTTTCCGTTGTCATGGTCTGGTGCTCCCGATGTGTTCTGGCTGTTTCCGCTGGTCCCGCCCTGCCTGGAGCGCCTTCGCTTCCTCCCACTGAAACAAAAAACCCCCTGGCCGAGTGGGCGCAGGAGGTTGCGGGCGAACGCGATGTGGCGTTCGCCGTCAGGTAAGGAGGAGCTCGGAGGTGGATTTGGTGACTACAGTCACGTCTGACATCCCCTCCATCGTGGCAGCTGACCTGGACTCCGTCAAGGACCGAACCGAGCGATGTGTAACGAAACGGCCTCCAGGGAAGTTCTCAACTGCAACGATTGGCGTTTGTCATCTCGATCTGGGGGGTCGGCGTCGTAACGTCGGTGTCCACGGATTCATGGATCCATGGGAACACAAGGAGCAGACATATGTTGCGAAAGTTGTTTGTGGTCGCCGCAGCGATCACAATTCCTGTCAGCATCATCGCTGTGGGGGGTGGTTTCGCGAACGCGGCGAGTCCTCACACCGCTGCCGCGGACACGGTGAGCTGCAAGACCCTCAGCGGGACCCTCGCTTTCTCGCGGAAGGTTGACTCGGCCGGGTACACGTCGGGCCATACCTCGATCAAGGCCTCGATCACAGTGACCGGCTGCACGGTGACCGGATCGACCAAGCTCACCATCGCCAAGGGAGTGATGACTGGGACCCTTTCCGGCGCCACCGGAACTCCGGGCAAGCCCACCGGCAGCTGCACCGGGCTGCAAGGGAGTACTCCCGCAACAGGCACCCTGACCACAAAGTGGACCGTGAGCAAGGGTGGCGGGATTGTGAACTCGGTTCTCAATGTCAAGAGCGTCAAAACCGCGCCCGTGGGAAGCGGAGCCAACGAGCACGGCGCCTTCACCATCCCAGGTTCTACGAAGTCCACCGCCGCTGGGTCTTTTGTAGGCACAGACAAGGGAGCCAAGGACAAGGTGGTCGCAGAGATCTCGGAGCCCTACATCACCATGGCCTCTACCTGTGAAAAGAGCGGCCTGACGAGCTTGAAGGTCCAGAACGAGTCGGGCACCGCCGCCCTCACGCTGGGCTAATAGCACTTGGGGCCGGCACCGTTCGGCCTTTCACCGTACCGATGAGAGCGGGGCCTCGGCTCCGCTCTCTTCGCGCGATCTGCCCAGATCCCCCAGAACTCCGGACGCCGACGGCGCCTTCGTTGTGTAACGAATCGGGTTACTGGGTAGTTAACAAGTGTGGGACCGGCGCATGCCATCCCGACTTGGGGGGAAGCCGGCGTCGTAGGGCGTCGGTTCCATGGATCCATGGATGAACAAGGAGCGAATATGTTGCGAAAGATGTTTGTGATCGCTGCAGCGATCACAATTCCTGTAAGCGTCGTCGCTGTCGGTGGAGGTCTGGCCAGCGCAGCCAATCCTCACACCGCTGCCGCCGACACGATCATCTGCAAGACCCTCACCGGGAGTCTCGCGTTCTCGCCGAAGATCGATGCAGCCGGCTACAAGTCAGGCCACATCTCCACCAAAGTCACGGCCACGCTGAGCGGCTGCACGGTGAAGGGATCGACGCCGATCACCATCACCAAGGGCACGGTGACCGGTACCCTCGTCGGCGCCACCGGGACGTCGAGCAAGCCCACCGGCAGCTGCGGCGGGCTCAGCGGCAATGGCACCGAAACGGGCAACCTGACCACAAAGTGGACGGCCAGCAAGGGTGGACCCGTTCCAAACTCGGTCCTCGGCGTCAAGAGTGATATCGGTGGCCATGTGGGCAGCGGATCCTCGGAGCACGGTACGTTCACCATCCCGGGTTCGACGAAGGGGACGGCCAGTGGCTCGTTCTTGGGTAGCAACAAGGGTGCGTCGGACAAGTCCGTGGCAGAGACGTCGCAGAGCTACACCACCGTCGCTGCGACCTGTGTGAAGAGCGGCTTGACGACTCTGAAGATTCAGAACGAGTCGAGCACCCCCGCCCTCTCACTGGGCTAGTAGCACTCGGAGCCGGCACTGACCGACCATCGCCGTACCGAAGAGGGCGGGGCCTCGGCCCCGCCCTCTTCGCGCGATCTCGGTCACGTTGCTGTCAGCGCTCGAAGCGTCCGCCTATCGGGGTGACCTCGGGGATGTCCCCCATAGCCATGACGGCTCGTGCAAGCGGTGCGAGCGCGTCGAGCAGTCTTTGGAGCTGCTCATCGTCGAGGGTGTCGTAGGCCGAGAGGGCGCTTCGATCGGTGCGGTCCTCGACGTGGGCTCTCGTCTCCCTGCCGAGGTCGGTGAGGCTGCCGTCCGGGTCGAGCAGCCCACGATCGACGAGTCTCGTCGAGACGGTGGCCCACTCGGCGTCGTCATAGCGCCGAGACACCCCGAAGATGTCGCGTGGAACCACACCAGCGGCGGATTGCATGACGTTGGCCTCGCGGCCGCCGATTCCGGCCGCAGTCAGTGCGGCGACGTGGCCATCACCTCGATGTTCGCGGAGCAACGTGGCGGCATGCCACAAGGCGGCTGTCGGTTCCTCCGGCCAAGGCAACCCCCGATTGGCAGCGAAAAGGGTGCGCCCTTCCATCGGCGCGGACACTGCCGCGGTCCTTGCCAAATCGGCGGCTGTTTCGATTGCTGGGCCGAGGTTCTTTTCGCCGACCGCCCGCTCCAACGCCGCGACCGAGCCCTGTCGCCGGGCCTCCAATGCGGCAGCAGGGGATGCGTAGGCCCAGGCATCGGGTAGGGCCCTGCTGACGTGTTCGATCGAGAAGTTGTAGAAGGTGGCGAACACGACCTCGGGTCCGACCAGGCCGAGCGGCGCTGCTCGGCCTGCGAAATAGCCCATCCAGAAGCCTTTGTACCCTGCGTCTGCGAGCGCGCCGAGTGCCTCGGGTGAGAAATAGGTGACGCAGTGGATCGGTTCCAGCCTCGACCACAGTTGGCGGGCCCGTTGCACGTCCCGGATCATCGGTAGTCAGTCTGGCTGGCCCTAGGGACGAACGACAACTGGATCAACTGGAGCCGGACGGGTTGTCGGCTCAGTTATGCAGCCAGGCGATGCTGAAGGCAGATCCAGCGTTGGTCAGAGCCGAAGGCTGGGCCCTGACGACACCTTTGGTCGCCATGGTGATCTGGGTCTGGGTGAACCCGATCTTGGTGTTCGTCGCCTTCCCGGCGAACGCCAGTTTCGAGAAGTTGACGGTGCCAAAGTCAGCCAGCGGCAGCAGTTTGCAAGGAGATCCCGTGCAAGGCGCTTCGGCAATCCACTCGGCGGAGGCGACCTTCGGCGCACTGGATGCGGTCTTCACGACGGAGATTCCCCATAGCGCTTTTCCTCCTGAAGTCGCGCTGATCTGGAGCGTGAATTTCTTGCCGGAGCCCTTGACTATTGCGTTGAACACGTCGCCGGGCGCCACCGGCTTCGACACCACGACCGCAGCGGCCGGGTACATCTCGTACCAGGTGTAGTACTTGGGTTTCCCCTTGACGCATTGCGCAGCGGTACCGATCTGCTCGATGGTCGGATCGGTCGACTGGAGCCCGTCGATCCCGACCCAGAACGCCGCACCCTGGGTCGTCTTGTTCGGGCAGGTCACCGCCGGCTCGGTCCAACTGCCTGAGACCAGGTTGAACGCGCCACCCGAAAGCGCCCATCCCGCCCAGTTGGCCGACGACTCCGGGCCGAACCCCCCACTTGCCCTGGCTTGGAACGTGAGGTGGCGCGGTGAAACACTCGGTTGGGAGCCGACCTGGACTGCGGGAGACACTGCCTGAGAAGTCGCCAGCCCGAAACCTACGGCAAGGAGCCCGACTCCCAGGATTCTCGCACCACGTGAGCGGGTGTTGCCGCTCGACTTCAGCGAACGATCGTTGGGCCGATTCTGTGGCGACCGCGAGCTACCTTCGGCGAACGATTGATTCTCACTGGTTCGCGGTCGTGTCATCCTCGTTCGTGCCGGACGGTCCGCTGGACGTGGAGTTCTGCGTCCCAGCGCCGTTGACCTCCTGCTCGACGGTACCACTGACCTGGTTTCCTCCAGCGGTCGGGGCTACCTCTCCACTGCCTGTCGGAGGTGCCTGATTCACAACCGACGGAGGGGCCCCCTTTGTTACGGGAGGTGTTGTGCTGCCCGTTGTGGTCGGGGTGGTTGTGCCCGTCGTGGTCGGTGTGGTCGTCCCGCCCTGATTGACGGGAATCGTCTCGCCGCCCGTGGAGCCACTGCCAGTGCCGTCGCCGGAACCGTTTGATTGGTTGCCGCCCATGTAGGTGGCCCCATCACCCGTTCCGGATCCGCTCGTTCCTTGATCTCCCGTCCCGCCTGACACGGGCAGGCTGTGCCCTGTCGCCGCCGCCACCGCGGCCTGCGCCGCCTGGCTGTTCAGAGCCGGATTGGCGGTGTTCGGAGCAGCTTGCGCGCGGGCCACCGGAGCTGGCTGCGGGGCTGGAGGAGCTTGGGCCATGTTCGGTCGGCGGGCTCGGGGCCACGGTCGTCGAGTTGGCGGTCGGCACGTTGTTCGACGGCGGCGTCGGGCCGACCCCCCGAGCTGGCTCGGCACCGACGGCGAAATATTGATGTCGACCTGGTGCAGTGCCTTGTCCACAATGTTGGCGGCCGGCGAGGGCAGGACCGATGCTGCTGCCAACACGGTGGTGGTGGTGGCGAGGAGGCTCGCCGCGGACACGGCAACGACGGCTATCCGGGCAGGACGGACTCGGCGCTTTGGCTTGGACCAGTTCGCCGCGGTCGACGCGAAGATCGCACGAGCCTGAGCCTCTCCGCTCAGCTCTTCGGGCATGGCCGGACCGGAGGCGGCGGCGAGCAGGTCTGCGAGCGGTCCTTCGACCTGGTTCGGGAACTCGAGGACGGTGGTGTCCGTCCCGGCGTCCTCGTAGAAGAGGTGGCTGATGCTGGTGTCAGCCATGGGCCCGAACCCCCGGAAGGAGTTGCAGATCGACCGGAGCTGCATGGGTCACTGTGGCCGTGGACAAGCCCTCTCCGGTGACCGAAGTAACGGCACCCTCGCTCAGCATGACCTCGAGTCGGCGGAGACCACGGTGGCAGAGGACTCGCACCGATCCGGGTGACCGCTTCATGACTTTCGCCACTGCGGCCACATTGAGTCCCGCCACGACACGCAGCATGACTGCCTCGGACTGATCCGGTGGGAGCTGTGAGATGAGGGAGAGAGCGCTGCGGGTCGCAGAGTTCTCGTCGGCATCGGCTTCCACGTTGCTGGTCGAAGGAGCCAGATCCAGCTGTGCGTGCTCCGCGTACTCGTATCGCTTGGACGATCCCCGATACCAGTCGATCACCCGGTTGCGTGCAGCGGTGAACAACCAGGCCCGGAACCCTGCCTCGTCGCCTTCGAAGTCGGGGAGGGCTCGCAGCACCCTCAACCAGGTGTCGGCGGCCAGGTCCTCGGCGGCCGGTCCTGCTTTGATCATCAAGTAACGGAGAAGACCGGGCTGGAACTGCTTCCAGATCCTCGCAAATGCGTCTTGATCGCCACGTTTGGCGGCACGCAGGTCCTTTTGGAAGGTACTTGCCGCCTTTTTCGTGCCGCTCTCCGACTCAACAGGAACCATGCCATCCCCCTTAACTGATGTCTTACACCCGGTTCCCTGTCTCGTCCAGTCATTTTCGCGCTGAGAATTACGTGGTCAGCGCCCTAATTCGGCAGGTGTAACGGAATTGCAGCCTGGTCCGTTCTCTAGGGCAGGCGGGGTGTCGGCGGAATCCCCTTTTCGTAACATTTCATGCCGAGCTGCACTATTCGGGCGTGACGTAGAACTATTCGGGCGTGACGTAGGCGGAAGTGATGCCACCGTCCACGACGAGTGCGGATCCGGTCACGAACGACGAATCGTCGGAGGCGAGGAACAAAGCGGCCTTGGCGATCTCCTCTGGACGGCCGAAGCGCCCCATCGGGATATGGACGAGCCGTCGTTGGCGGCGAACCGGGTCGGCAAGCAGCTCCTCGAGCAGAGGAGTCTCGATCGGCCCCGGGCAGATCGAGTTGGCCCTGATTCCACTGCGCGCGTATTCGACAGCTACTTCGCGGGTCATCGAGAGGACGGCGCCCTTCGACGCGGTGTACCCGAGCTGGGCTGTCGCCGCTCCCATGAGGGCGACGAACGAAGCAACGTTGACGATCGACCCTCCCCCCGAAGCCATCATGGCGGGAACTGCAGCACGACACCCCAGCCAAACGCCCTTCAGGTTCAC
Organism: uncultured Acidimicrobiaceae bacterium; assembly: GCA_963839925.1. GTDB lineage: Bacteria > Actinomycetota > Acidimicrobiia > Acidimicrobiales > RAAP-2 > Bog-756. The sequence continues at coordinate 677,149 of CAWIWV010000001.1, forward strand.
GTCCATCACCCGCTGCCATGTCGCAGGGGGCGTGTCGAGCAGCCCGCCGTCGTCGTCGGGGAAGATCCCGGCATTGTTGAACATCACGTCCAGCCGTCCGTAGGTGTCGACGGCAGTCCGGACCATGTCTCCGACCTGGCGCTCGTCGGTCACGTCGACCACCGATGCGGTTGCCGTCCCACCGTTTGCGGTGATCTCCGCCACGGCTGACTCCGCGTGATCGCCGAGCACATCGGCGACGACCACCTGTGCTCCGACCGAGGCGAAGAGACTTGCCGCCGCCCGACCGATGCCACTTCCGGCACCGGTGATCACCGCGACCTTTCCGTCGAGTCGAGACATCGCTTCCTCTCTCGAGCCGCACGCGACTCTCAACAAGTGGTTGAGGCTTCGAGGTTACTTCGGCGGTCGGGTTCGCCTCCGCTGGCCGATTCGACCCGGTGGGATACTGTCCGCCATGTCACCGACCCGGCCTCGCCCCCTGGTCGGAGTCTCCATGTACCGCCAGACCACCTCGTGGTGGTCGTGGGATCGTGACGCCGCGTTGGTACCGGGCGTCTACCTCGACGTCCTGGAGTCGGCGGGAGGGCAAGCGGTGCTCATCCCCCCCGGCGGTGATGGCCCGGCCGATGGGCACTCGCCCGACGCAGTCGACGGGCTGGTCGAGGCGCTGGATGGACTACTCCTGATCGGAGGTGGTGACATCGACGCCCGGCGATACGGCCAGGCCGCCGACGAGCGGAACGGTGGCGTCTGCGATCGACGAGACGAGATCGAGCTCGCCTTGCTGGACGCGGCACTCCGACAGGAACTTCCGGTCCTTGCCGTCTGTCGGGGCATGCAACTCCTCAACGTCCACCTCGGAGGGGATCTGATCCAGCACCTGCCGGATGAGATCGGATCGAAGCGGCATCAGCCACGCCCGGGATCCTTCGGGACGATCGACGTGTCGACCCGGGACGGCAGCGTCGTGCGAGGGCTGTTGGGCGAGCGCACCGAGGTGCTGTGCAGTCATCACCAGGCGGTCGGCGCACTGGGTCGAGAGTTGGTGGTGACCGCGACCAGTGACGACGGCGTGATCGAAGCGGTCGAACTGCCCGGTCACCCGTTCGCCGTCGGAGTCCAGTGGCACCCCGAGGAGTCCGGCGACACGAGGTTGTTCGAAGCGTTGGTCGAAGCGGCGCGGACCCAGCCCAGCGGACAGCGATCGTGAGCGGGCTCGCCCGTTCGCACTCCGGCCAGGTTGCCGTGGTCACCGGTGCCAGCAGAGGACTCGGTGCCGGCCTTGCAGCTGCGTTCGCCACAGAGGGTCTGAGGCTCGGTCTCTGCGCGCGCACCGTCCCGCAATCCCCGGACCAGTCGGAGTCGCTCTGCATGTCGGTGGACGTCTCTGACGCAGCGATGGTCGACGCTTTCTGCACAGCGGTGGTCGAGCGATTCGGACAGATCGACCTCTGGATCAACAATGCCGGGGTCCTCGAGCCGATCGGCAGGGTCGTCGACGACGACCCTGAATCTCTTCGCGCCCACGTCGAGACCAACGTCCTCGGGGCGATGTACGGATCCGCCACGTTCGCCCGCCACGTCGGCCAACGACCGGGGACCGGAGTGCTGGTCAACATCACCTCGGGCGCGGCGACCACCCCGTATGAGGGTTGGGCTCCCTACTGCGCGTCCAAGGCCGCGGTGGACATGTTCACCGAAGTCATCGCCAGGGAGGAACGCGGTCACGGTCTCGCTGCGTACGCGTTGGCGCCGGGTCACGTGGACACCGACATGCAGGCCCTCATCCGAGCGACACCTCCTGACGTGCTCCCGTCGGTCGGTCGATTTCAACGCGTCCACGACGAGCGCCGCTTCAACCCACCCGCCCACGTGGCCCGCTACATCCTGGATCATCTCCTCGCCGGGCCACCCGGAGGTCCAGTGCGGGACCCGGTCGGGCCGATCCGGTTGCGGGTGCCGGACGGCTTCTGAACCGGACGTGGCACGCGCTCGCTGGGGAGGTCGCAGGGGCGGGTAACGTCGTTCCATGTCTGATCGCTCCCGAAAGATCGCGAAACCGGCAGCTGCCTTCGGGCTGCTGGCCACCATGGCGAGCATCTGGTGGTTCGCACTACGGCCTCGGCGCAGGAACAAGCCCGACCGGTAGTTCGGCTGGCGGGCATGTCTTCGTTGCCCGGAGGGGCCACGGTCGAGGTCCTGAGCGCCGGCGTCGCGGAGGCGGCCCAGCGCCGCGCCGCCGGGGCGCTGCAAGCGTCAGGTCTCGGCCCAGGCGATCGGGTGGCGTTCTGCCTGCCTTCGTCGGCACCTCTCCTGTGCGCCGTCCTCGGTGCGTTGCGAGTCGGGATCGTGCCGGTGCTGTTGAACGCGACCTTGACCGATCGGGAACAACGCGAGCTGATCGACGACGCTCGTCCGGGCCTGGTCATCACCAGCCCCGGCCAGCTGCACTCGCTGGCAGCTGGACCACCCACCGAGCTCGCGCCCTATCCACTCGGTCGGCCCATGCACTACACCTCGGGCACGACCGGCCGTTCGAAGGGAGTCTGGTCGGGCCTGTGGGACGAATCCACGGCCGAGGCGGCGTTTCGCGACGAGGCCGATCTCTGGTCGTTCGATCCCGACGACGTCCATCTGGTCTGTTCGCCGATGTACCACTCGGTGTCGATCCGGTTCGCCGCGGGGACGCTTCTGTGCGGGGGAACCTGCCTGGTGCTCAGCCGGTTCCACGCCGGGGCGGCGCTGTCTGCGCTCCGCGGCGAGCACGGATCGGTGCCGACCACGACCTTCATGGCGCCGGCGGTGCTCGCCCGGCTGCTCGACGAACTCGACGCCCAGGGCGGAGGTGCCGAGCGTTTCGACTCGCTTCGCCTGCTGGTGCACGCCGGGTCTCCCTGCCCGCCGGCACTCAAACGCCGGGCGATGTCGCGAGTGGGTGAAGGTGTGCTCTGGGAGTTCTACGGCTCGACCGAAGGGCAGTTCACGGTGTGCTCGCCGACAGAATGGGTGGCACATCCCGGTTCGGTCGGACGGGCGCGGAGCGGGAGGACACTCTCGGTCGACCCGGATGGGACCATCTGGTGCAAGGCTCCCGTTTTTGCCAGGTTCAGCTACTGGGGAGACGAGGCCAAGACCGCAGCTGCCTGGCGAGACGGGTCCTTCACCGTGGGCGACCTGGGACGACTCGATGCCGACGGCTATCTCTTTCTCGACGGCCGCCGTGACGACCTCATCATCAGCGGAGGGGTGAACGTCTACCCGGCCGAGGTGGAGGCGATGCTCGGAGACGTCGAGGGCGTGGGTGACCTCGCAGTGTTCGGCCTTCCCGACGAGCGGTGGGGCCAGCGGGTCTGCGCCGCAGTGGTACCCGCAGGTGGGGCGACAGCGGCCGTGGTCGAGGCTCGTCCGCTCCCGTGCCTCGGAGCAGCTCGCGCCGTACAAGCAGCCGAAGCAGTACGTGCTGCTCGAGTCGCTCCCTCGGACGGCGACCGGAAAGATCCAACGGAACCTGATCCCCGGCGTCATCGAGGAGCGAGCCGTCGAGGAGATACTGGAGCAATGACCCCGGCAGATGCTGGTCCACCGATCGCGACGGTGAACCCGGTCAACGGTGAGGTACTCCAGTGCTTCGAACCGTTCGACGCGGTTGGCGTGGAGCGCGCGCTGGCGAGCGCAGGGGAGACCGCTCGCCGCTGGGCGTCGAGCAGTTTCGCGGAGCGCTCGATTCTGCTCAACACCGTGGCCGAGCTTCTCGAGGGAGAGCTCCCGGACATCGCCCACGGGGTGACCACCGAGATGGGCAAACCGTTCGCCCAAGCCAAGGGAGAAGTGGCCAGGTGCGCAAGCGCCTTCCGGTGGTTCGCGGAACAGGGCGAAGCGTTGCTTGCCGACCAGGAGGTGCCGCTCGGCACCTCGGTGGGACGGGTCACCTACCGGCCGCTTGGCGCGGTGCTCGTCGTGACCTCGTGGAGTTTTCCCCTGTGGCAGGCCACCCGGTTCGTCTGCTCCGCGGTGACGGCTGGGAATGTCGTCCTGTTCAAGGGAGCGCCGAACGTGCCGCGCACCACCCTGGTCTTCGGGGACCTCTTTCGGCGGGCCGGTGCGCCCGAGGGTCTGCTGCAGGCACTGCTGATCGGGTCCGACCAGCTGCCCGCGATCATCGCCGACTGTCGGGTCACAGCCGTGGCCGCGGCCGGGACGGTCGAGGAGGGGAGGGCGGTGGCTGCCCAGGCAGGAGCCGCCGGCAAGAAGGTCGTCCTCGAGCTCGGCGGCAGCGATCCGTTCGTCGTCCTCCCGTCGGCAGATGTGGCGAGAGCGGTCTCGGTCGGGGTGGAGGCCCGGACCCACAACGCCGGTCAATCATCGATCGCTGCCACTCGATTCATCGTCCACGACGAGGTGGCAGAGGAGTTCACCCGAGGGTTCGTCGACGCAATGGACGGCCTGTCGGTGGGAGACCCGTTCGAGCCCGCGACCGAGGTGGGACCGCTTGCGAGCGAAGGTGCACGCGACACCCTTGCTGCCCAGGTCGAAGACGCCCGTGCGCGTGGAGCGACCGTGCTCTGTGGCGGCCGGTCCCTGGACGGCCCGGGGGGTTCGGAGCGCTCCGGTTACTTCTACAGTCCCACGGTCATCACCGGCGTCACCTCAGAGATGCGGGTGGCGAACGAGGAGCTGGTCGGACCGGTCGCGCTCCTCTCGGTGGTCGCGGACGCGGACGAGGCACTGGCACAGGCCAATGCGTCGGACTTCGGCATGGGGGCGAGTGTCTGGACCAGCGAACCCGACGAACAGCGACGGTTCGCCGAGGAGCTCGAGTCCGGTCAGGTCTCCATCAACGGCCCGGTGGTCGTTCGGCCGGAGCTCCCGTTCGGGGGCACCAAGAGCTCCGGCTTCGGGCGCGAGCTCTCGTCGTTCGGGTTGTACGAGTTCTGCAACATCAAGTCGGTCTGGAGCGCGTCGTGACCGATCGGGCCTACCTCGACCATGCGGCGACGACCCCGATGCGACCAGAGGCGCTCGAGGCGATGCTTCCCTATCTGTCGGACCACTTCGGCAACCCGTCGGGAGGCCACGCCGAATCGCGGCTCGCCCGGAAAGCGCTCGACGACGCACGCGATCAGATCGCGGCTCTGCTGGGGGCCGACTTCAGCGAGATCGTGTTCACCTCCGGCGGGACCGAGGCCGACAACCTGGGAATCGTCGGCGGCTGGGAGGCTCGATCCGACACACGCAACGACGCCCGGGCGATCGTCTGTGCGGGCCTGGAGCATCACGCGGTGTTGAACACTTGCCGGGCGCTCGCAGGTCGAGAGAGTGCGGACCTTGCCGAGGTGGGGGCAGGAAAGGACGGGATCGTGGACCTGGAGGCGCTTGCCACGGCCTGCGGTCCGGAGGTGGCCCTGGTGTCGGTCATGGCGGTGAACAACGAGATCGGCACCGTCCAGCCACTCGACGAGGTGGCCGAGGTGGTGCGGTCGAGATCCCCGGGGGCGGTACTCCATACCGACGCTGTCCAGGCGGTTCCCTGGCTGGACGTGTCCAGATCGACCCGGTGTGCAGACCTGGTGGCGATCAGCGCGCACAAGTTCGGCGGTCCGAAGGGAGTCGGCGCGCTCGTCGTCCGCAATGGGACGACCGTCTTCCCGTTGATCCACGGTGGAGGCCAGGAGCGCGAGCGCAGGAGCGGCACCCCGAACGTGGCGGGTGCGGTGGCCATGGCAGCCGCTCTGTCGGCGACGGTGGCCGAGCGGGGTCGGGTGGGCCCTGTGGTGGCCCGCATGCGCGACCGGCTGGGCGATGGCCTGCTCGCGTCGGTGACCGGATCGGTCGAGACGGGACGGCGTGAGCAGAGAACGGCCGGACATCTCCATCTGCGTTTTGCCGGCATCGACGCCGAGGCCCTGGTCGTGTTGCTCGACGAGGCAGGTGTGGCGGTGTCGGCCGGAGCAGCCTGCTCGAGTGGGGCGGTGGAGCCGAGCCACGTGTTGCTCTCGATGGGGCTGGGCCACGACGAGGCGGCGAGTGGGATCCGCTTCAGCCTCGGAAGGGACACCACCGAGGGAGAGATCGAACACGTACTCCGAGCCGTTCCGCAGGCTGTCGCCCAACTGAGAGACTGAACCCCATGCGCGTGCTGGTCGCCATGTCCGGCGGGGTCGACTCGTCGGTGACCGCGGCGCTGCTGGCTCAGCGCTTCGGCTCCGACCAGGTGGTGGGCGCCACCCTCAAGCTCTGGGGAGGCTCCTCTGACTCCGGTTGCTGCTCGGTGGCCGACGTGGAGGATGCGAGGCGGGTGGCCGAGCAGCTCGGCCTCGTCCATCATGTCTTCAACTTCGGCCCCGAGTTCGAGGAGCGGGTCGTCGATCCGTACGTGCGGGGGCACGCCGGAGGAGCCACCCCCAACCCCTGCATCGAGTGCAACCGCCACATCAAATTCGACCGGCTCCTCGAGCGCAGCCGCGCGCTCGGCTTCGATCTGTTGGCGACCGGACATCACGCCCGGTGCGTTGCGATGTCCGACGGCCGGTTCCGGTTGTGCCGTGGGGCCGATCCGCTGAAGGACCAGTCCTACGTGCTCGCCATGTTGGGACAGGAGCAGCTCGCCAGATGCGTCTTCCCGGTCGGGGAGATGACCAAGGTGCAAGTGCGGGACGAGGCTGCGAGGCTGGGACTGCGCACCGCTGCCAAGCCGGACAGTCAAGACGTGTGTTTCATCCGCTCGGACGAAGGCCGAGCAGGCTTCCTTGGTGCAAGGGTCGCGCTGCACCCCGGGCGCCTCGTCGACCACGACACCGGCGAGGACTTGGGAGCGGTCGACGCCGTTGAGCTGGTGACGGTGGGACAGCGGCGGGGGATGGGGCATGGCCGCGACGGTGCCCGCCGGTTCGTGACCTCGGTGGACGTTCCGGCCAGGCGGGTCTCGCTCGGGCCGGCCGAGGCCACCCTTGTCGACGAGGTGCAGCTTCACACCGTCGCCTGGGTCGACGGCGCTCCTCCCGACATCGACGCCCCTGGTTCACCGACCATCGCCCAGTGCAGCGCCCACGGTCGACCGGTGCCGGCGGTCGTGCGACGTCACGGAGCAGAGACCGGCGACGAGGTGACCGTCGAGTTCGCCACCCGTCAACGTCGGATCGCCCCTGGTCAGACCGTTGCGCTCTACGATCCCGCCGAACCTGACCTGGTGGTCGGCTCGGGAATCGCTCGATGAGCCCTGGGGGTCGGCGAGATGCCGACGGAGCGGATCCTGTCGCGCGCGCCGAAGAGCTGAGGGGCCAGATCGCGTTCCACAACGATCGCTACCACCAGCTCGACGATCCGGTGGTCACTGATGCCGAGTTCGATGCCCTGGTTCGCGAGTTGCGTTCCATCGAGGCCGACCATCCCGATCTGATCGTGCCGGAGTCGCCGACCACGACGGTCGGGGCCGCACCTTCGACCTTGTTCGCGCCGGTCGTCCACCGGGTCCCGATGATGAGCTTGGACAACGCGTTCAGTCCCGAGGAGCTCGACGCGTGGGCGGCCCGACTGGCCAAGCAGATCCCCGAGGACACCGCATTCGTCTGTGAGCTCAAGATCGACGGGCTGGCCATCTCCTTGACCTACCGGGGCGGCCGGTTCGTCCAGGCTGCGACGAGGGGCGATGGTCACACCGGCGAGGACGTGACCGCCAACGTGGCGACGATCGCCGACATCCCCGCCCGGCTCGCTGCATCTGCCGGCGCCGTGCCGGAGCTGATCGAGGTGCGTGGCGAGGTCTACATGCCGCTCCCCGCCTTCGAGGATCTCAACCGCCGGCAGGCCGACTCGGGGGAGCGGCTGTTCGTGAACCCGAGGAACTCCGCTGCCGGATCGCTCCGGCAGAAAGACTCGTCGATCACCGCTGCGCGCGCCCTCTCGTTTTGGGCCTATCAGGTCGGTGAGCTGGTCATCGGGCAAGGAGGATCCGGCTTTGCTTCGACCCACTCGGCGACCTTGGAGTGGCTGGATGCCGCCGGTTTCCCGGTCAATCCGGAGCGCCGGCTGGTTCACGGTCTCGACGAGGTCCTCTCGTTCTGCCGGCAGTGGGAGGAGCGCCGTCACGAGCTCGACTACGAGATCGACGGCGTCGTGGTCAAGGTCGACGACCTGGCGCTGCAACGACAGTTGGGGGCGACCTCCCGCGCACCGCGTTGGGCCATCGCCTACAAGTTCCCGCCCGAGGAACGGTCCACGACCTTGAGGACCATCGCGGTCTCGATCGGTCGAACCGGCAAGGCCACCCCGTTCGCGGTCCTCGAACCGGTCTTCGTCGGTGGTTCGACCGTCTCCCTCGCGACCCTCCACAACGAGGACCAGGTCCGAGCCAAGGACGTGCGGCCCGGCGACACGGTGGTGGTGCGAAAGGCCGGTGACGTGATCCCCGAGGTGATCGGCCCAGTCCTCCATGCCGGCCCGTTCGGTGGCCCGGCAAAACGTCGGAAACCGCGGTGGAAATTCCCGACCAGGTGCCCCAGCTGTGGCGAGCCGTTGGTCCGACTCCCCGGCGAGAGCGACACGTTCTGCACCAATCTCGACTGTCCGGGCCAGCGGGTGCAGCGCATCGCACACTTCGCGTCCCGTTCGGCGATGGACATCGAGGGCCTCGGTGAGCAGCGCGTGCAGCTCTTCATCGACCAGGGATTGCTGAAGGACGTCGCCGATCTCTACTCGTTCACCGCGGCGAGCTTCGACGGCCTCGAGGGATTCGCGGCCCTTTCGATCGCCAACCTGTTGGCGGCCATCGACGTCTCGCGCAGCCGCCCGTTACACCGGGTCCTGATCGGGTTGGGGATCCGCCACCTCGGGCAGGTCGGGTCGGTGGCGCTGGCCCGGGCCTTCGGAGATCTGGACTCGATCCTCTCGGCCGACGAGGCGACCTTGGCGGCAGTGGAGGGGGTGGGACCGGTCATCGCCTCGAGCGTCGTGCGGTGGTTCGCCTCCGACGTCAACCGGTCGGTGGTCGAGCGGCTCGGGATGGCCGGGGTGAACCTGACCGAACCTAGCGGTGGAGGTGGTGATGGGGGTGGGGCGTCGGACCTGCCCCAGACCCTCGAAGGGCGTTCGGTGGTGGTCACCGGCACCTTGGAGGGGATGACCCGCGAGGAGGCCGAGGCGGCGGTCGCAGCGCGTGGAGGGAAATCGCCGGGGACGGTCTCGAAGAAGACCTATGCGGTGGTGGTGGGGGATGCACCGGGGGGCTCCAAGGTCACGAAAGCGGAGCAGTTGGGCATTCCTCTGGTGACGGCAGTCGATTTCGGCGCGCTCCTCGAGACGGGCGAGCTCCCAGCCGGCTGACCTCTCCACCCTTGATCTCAGGGTTACTCCACGGTAAGCTTTGTGGCGCTGGTCTGTTTTGAGTGCGTGGGGGGAGGAACAAGTTCGCACCGCAGCGTTTGGCCTGCCGCAGAGTGCTTCGAATCGAAGCACCGAGCAGGTCGTTTGGGGGAAATCTGATCCGAGCTTGCGTGCTCGCGCGGACCGGCAGGTATGTCACGTTAGGGGGCAAAGGTCGCCTGACTTCGAACTCCATGGAGACATGGAAGAACCAAGGAGCACTACATGATTCGCAAGTTGCTTGTGGTCGCTGCGGCGATCGCGATGCCTGTCAGTGTGATTGCCGTGAGTGGCGGGACGGCCAGTGCGTCGAACTCGCACAGCACGACCACCGCTACCGCTACCTGCACGGGCCTCAAGGGCTCAATTGCCTTCACGCCGCATCTGAGCTCGAAGGGCGATGGAACGACTCCGATCACGGCAAAGGTGACCGCCACGCTGACCGGTTGCAAGGGCGTCGGCGCCACGATCACCGGCGGCTCGGTTTCCGGCAGCCTCAAGGGTGCCCCAGGCACGAAGACCAAGCCTTCTGGGACCTGCGCGGGTCTGGCGTCCGGCAATGCCTCGGAAGTCGGAGCCCTGACCATCAAGTGGACCCCGTCGTCGGTTCCCGCCACGGTGCTCAACGTGAAGAGCGATAAGGGTGGCACCGTCGGAGGACACGGGAGCTTCGCCATCCCCGGCAACGTCAAGTCGACGGTTTCGGGCTCGTTCCAAGGCTCTGACAAGGGAGCGAAGGACAGCTCGCTGGCGGAGACGACCTTGACCGCCGCGTCGATCCTGACCTCATGCACCAAGGGGATCGCCTCCCTCGCCATCCAGAATGTGCCTGGGAAGACCGCGGTCACCCTCGGCTAGTTAGCAACAGCCCGATCCATCGGGCACGCAGTACCGCCGTACCGAAGAGGACGGGGCCCCGGCCCCGTCCTCTTCACGTCTCCGGCCCCTCCACCGCTTGGGTAAGCCCAGTCGCTAGCCTTGAAACGCCGCCATGCCGAGTATCACCGACTCCATCGGGCGTGTCCTCGGCGACCGCTACCGACTCGTCACCGCCCTGGGAACTGGCGCGTCCTCGCACGTCTACCTGGCCGATGATGTCGGGCTCCACCGCCGGGTGGCTATCAAGGTGCTCCACCCTGCGCTCGCCGGCGACAGGGCCTTTCTCAAGCGCTTCCAGGCCGAGGCCCAAGCGGTCGCCGCCCTCAACCATCCCAACATCCTCCAGGTCTACGACTGGGGCGAGCAGGACGGCGTCCCTTACCTGGTCCTCGAGTACCTGGCAGGTGGCAGCCTCCGCCAGGTCTACGACACCGGGGTCCTACTGACTCCTCAGCAGGCTGCGCGGATCGGCATCGAAGCCGCTGCCGGACTCGACTACGCCCACCGTCGCGGTCTGGTCCATCGGGACATCAAACCGGCCAATCTCCTCTTCGACGGCGAGCAACGTCTCCGGATCGCCGATTTCGGACTGGCCCGCGCGCTTGCCGAGGCCTCGTGGACCGAGCCGGACGGGGCGATCCTCGGGACCGCTCGCTATTCATCGCCCGAGCAGGTCGAGGGCTGGGTGCTCAACGGCAAGGCCGACGTCTATGCACTCTCCCTGGTGCTCTACGAGGGAGTCACCGGCGAGGCGCCGTTCGTCGGGGATACCACCCTGAGCACGCTCATGGCTCGGGTGGGTGTGCTGCTCCCCGAGAACGACGCGCTCGGCCCCCTCTACGACGTGTTGGTGTGGGGCGCTGCACCGGAGCCTTCGGAGCGCTACGACGCTTCGCAACTGCGGGTCCGACTCGAGGCGCTCGCGGCGTCACTTCCGGAGCCCGAGCCCCTGCCGACAGGCGAAGCCGACGGGGACGACCTGGCTCCCGGCGTGCTCCACCGCACGAACGGGCTCGATCTCACCGAGCTCGGCGCGCCGAGCTCCGGCGAAGGTGCCGGTACCGCGACGAGCCGGGTCCCGATCATCGGGGGCCTCAAGAAAGCGAAGGGACCCGACGGCTCGGGTTCCCCGAACGGGGCAAAGCCCTACTCGCGACGGCAGCGGCGACGCACCGCTCGGATGGCGGCGCTCGCGCTCGTCGTCTGTGCTCTGATCGCCGGAGCCGCACTCCTCGTCTCGCGAAGCGGGGTGCTGACGCCGAGCAAAACGGTGCCGCAGCTGGTGGGCAAGTCCCTTTCCCAGGCAACCGCGGCCGTCCGCAACGGTCATTTCGTCGTGAAGACCACCGGCCACGCCTACAACAACACGCTCGCAGTGGGCGTCGTCCTGAGTCAGCATCCCGCCGCCACCGTCAAAGGCAGACCGGTCACCGCCAAACAGGGCTCGACCATCGATGTGGTGGTCTCACGCGGTCCGGGGCCGGTGCGGTTCCCGCCGATGGCCCGCCTGAGCTGCGCGGTTGCCGTCGGGCAACTGCACGCACTCGGCCTGGTCGGCACCTGCCCTCCGACGGCTGCGCAGTACAGCTCGACGGTGCCCGCGAACGAAGTCATCACCACGTCGCCGTCAGGCACCGCCCTCCACGGTTCGACGGTGACCATCGTCGTCTCGAAGGGCCACGCACCGGTGCCTGTTCCTGCAGTCACTGGAAATACCTTCCTCTACTCGGGAGCCAAGGCTGCACTCACCGCCGCCGGGTTCGTGCCGACCGAAAAGGGGGAGTACAGCTCCTCGGTGCAGAACGGGGCGGTCATCAGCACCGTTCCCTCCGCCACGTCCGGCCTGCAGCCATTCGGTTCACCGGTGACCGTCTACGTCTCACTCGGACCCCCGCTGGTCAAGGTTCCCGACGTGTCCGGCGACTCGGTGGCTTCGGCCGCCAACACGCTCGAATCCGACGGCCTGCACGTCGCCGGTCCCTACGGCCCACCCCGGGCGAAGGTGGTGGTCTCGACCGATCCCTCGGCCGGTACCTCGGTTCCCATCGGCAGCACCGTCGACCTCTACACACGGTGAGCGAACCCGAACCCGGTTGCGAGCTCTGCGAGGCCGCCCGGATCACCGAGTGGTTCCACGAGGACGACCTGTGCTGGGTCGCTGCCTGTGAGGTCTGCGACGTGCCGATGGTGGTCTGGAAGAGCCACGGCAACTCGCCACCCGACGCCGAGGTCGACCACATGCTCGAACAGCTCGGACGCGTCGCCGACGAGCAGCTGGGCGCCGGGGTGTGGTCCTTCGACCGGGTGATGCGCCAGATCCCCGACCACTTCCACGCGCACGCCCGCGACCCGAACTGGTGGTTCCGTCGGTTCGGGCGCCGGTGAGCTGAGCGATGATCAAGTACCTCGGCTCCAAGCGGCGCTTGGTGCCCGCGCTCACCCTGTTGGCCGAGGTCTCGGGTGCCCGGACGGCGCTCGACCTGTTCTGTGGGACCACCCGGGTGGCACAGGCATGGAAGGAGCTGGGGATCGAGGTGACCGCCGTCGACCGGACCCGTTTCGCCCACGCGCTCGCCCGCTGTTATGTGGCGACCGACCCGGTGGCGGATCCGACGCTCGTCGAGCGAACAGCGGCCGCTGTCGATCAACTCAACGCCCTTCCCGGACGGCCCGGTTACGTCACCGCCACCTTCTGCGAGCAGGCCCGGTACTTCCGGCCCGAGAACGGAGCCCGCATCGACGCGGTGCGGGATGCGATCGAGCACGACTACGCGGGCAGCGATCTCTGGCCCGTCCTGATCACCAGCCTGCTCGAGGCCGCCGATCGGGTGGACTCGACCACGGGCCTCCAGATGGCCTACCTGAAGCAGTGGGCGCCGCGTGCCCACCAACCACTCGTGTTGCGGGTGCCGCTCATGATCGGCGGGCCGGGACGGGCGTTGCGCGGGGATGCGGCGCTGCTCGCCGGCACCCCCGAGCTCGATCCGGTCGACCTTGCCTACCTCGATCCCCCGTACAACCAGCACCGCTACGACTCGAACTACCACGTGTGGGAGACGATCGTGGCCTGGGACGCCCCCGACCACTACGGCGTCGCCTGCAAGCGCGAGGAGTTGCGGGACCCGCTCCAGAAGAGCGCCTTCAACGGTCGGCGGACCATGCCGGTCGCGCTGGCCCAGGTGCTCGACGCGGTCCGCGCCGAGGTGGTCCTGCTCTCGTACAACAACGAGTCGTGGTTGAGTTTCGACGAGCTGATCGACATGTGCCGGTCGCGCGGCCATGTGGAGGTGCTGGCGTTCGACTCTGCCCGCTACGTGGGGGCGAGGATCGGCATCCACGACCCGGAAGGACGAAAAGTCGGCTCGGTCTCCCACCTCCGCAACACCGAGTACGTGGTGGTGGCCGGCGACCGGCGCCGGGTGCGCCCGATGGTCCGATCGGTCGTCGAGGCAGGTCTGGGGGCACGGGTCGAGCGCCCGGTGCTCGTGGCAACCGGACCCTCCAAGGAGTCGCTACCGGTTTGACCTGGGTGTGGGGGCCTGTCAACGTGGTCGCCGACGGTTCGTCGCCAGCCTGTTGAGCGGGCGCGAGCACCTGGCCGAACATCGCTGTCGGACAGCCGCCAACAACCGGGGGAGTGACGTCATGGGAGCACTGGACGGACGGGTCGCGATCATCACCGGTGCCGGTCGCGGCATCGGGCGCGAGCATGCCCTCCTCTTCGCAGCCGAAGGGGCCAGCGTGGTCGTCAACGACCTGGGCGGCGCCGTCGACGGATCGGGGGACGATCGAACCCCGGCCCAGCAGGTGGTGGACGAGATCACCGCCGCCGGGGGCAAGGCGGTGGTCAATGCCGACGACATCTGTGACTGGGAGGGCGGCAAGCGCCTCATCGACACCGCGCTCGAGGCCTTCGGGGATCTCCATGTCCTGGTCAACAACGCGGGCATCCTGCGCGACCGGGTGCTGGTCAACATGTCGGAGGCGGACTGGGACTCGGTGATCCACGTCCATCTGAAGGGTCACTTCGTCCCCACCCGGCACGCCGCCGCCTACTGGCGCGAGCAGACCAAGGCAGGTCGCCAGATCAAGGCGTCGGTGGTCAACACCTCCTCGACGTCGGGGCTGCTCGGCAATCCGGGCCAGTCCAACTACGGTGCGGCGAAGGCGGGCATCGCGGCCTTCACCACCATCGCCGCCGACGAGCTGGTCCGCTACGGCGTGCGGGTCAACGCGATCGCCCCGGCTGCTCGCACCCGGATGACCGAGCAGACCCCCGGCCTCTCCGACATCGTGCAGGCGCCGGCCGACCCCTCGGTGTTCGACAGCTGGGACCCCGCGAACATCTCCCCGCTGGTGGCCTACCTGGCCACCGAGGACTGCCCGGCAACCGGAAGGGTGTACTTCATCCAGGGAGGGCAGATCCGCCTGTTCCAGCCCTGGACGATGACCACCACCCTCGAGCAGCCGGAACGCTGGACCGTCGCTCGGTTGCAGGCCGAGATGACACCGCTCGTGAGCTGAACGGTGCCGCCGGCAACCATGCCGGGCGGAGCCGATGCGGACGATGGGTCCGACGCCAGCGATGTCGTCCAGGCCGAGGCGATGCTCAGCGGGACCCGGGCGGGTGCCGAGGGGGGGATCGTCGCGCCCTGGCCCCTCTTGTTCAGGCACCGGATCCACCACCGCCTGACCCGTTCCGAGCGGTACCAGTGGTGGGTGCTCTGGACACTGCTCGCCGGACTGCTGTCGGTGAACATCACCTTCACCGTCTTCGTGGTCGCCCTGCCCAAAGTCGCCCACGAGCTGCACACCACCATCTCGACCCTGACCTGGACCTCCACCGGTCCGCTGCTGGCCTTCGGCGTCGCAGCACCGATCCTCGGCAAGCTCGGAGACCTGCACGGCTATCGACGCCTCTACCTCGCCGGCCTGCTCGGAGCCGCGGTCAGCGTGGTACTCACCGCCTCGGCGCCGACCGTCGGGGTGCTCATCGCCGCGCGGATCTTCGACGGGGTCCAGGGTGCGGCCACCGGTGCGGCGTCGATGGCCCTCATCCTTCGGGTCTTCTCCCACGGGGACCGGGTCAAGGCTCTCGGATGGTGGGCGCTGGTGGCGGCCGGAGGCCCGGTGCTCGGTGTCACCATCGGCGCCCCGGTGATCCAGTACTTCGGATGGCGAGCGCTGTTCTGGGGCGAGCTGCCCCTCATGGCACTCGCCGCGATCTTGGCGGTGATCGTGCTTCCTGCCGGCAATCCGGTGGTCGCCGAACGGAGCGAGGTTCGGACCCAGAGCACCTGGCGGACCCTCGACTGGAAGGGGTCACTGGCTCTGTCGACCTCGGTGACGACGTTCCTGCTCGCCCTCAACGTCGGGCCATCCTGGGGATTCTCGGCGCCGGCAACGCTGTGCATCTTCGGAATCAGTGCTCTGGCGCTCGCCGCATTCGTACTCCAGGAGCGCCGTGCCGCCCATCCGCTCATCCCCCTCCGCTACTTCCGGATGAGGAACTTCGTATTCCCGAACGGGGCGGCGATGTTCATCAACTTCGCGTACATGGGTGGGTTCTTCCTCTTCCCGATCCTGATGGAGGGGATCTACGGCTACAGCGAAACCCGAGCGGGCCTGGTCTCGACGGCTCGTCCACTCATGTTCTCGCTGCTCGCGCCTATTGCCGGCTATGCCGCCGTCAGGCTGGGGGAGCGCCTGATGGCGGTGGCCGGGGCCGTCGCTCTGGTCGTCTCGATGTACGTCTTCACCCGACTCGGCCCCACCCCGTCGTTGTCGGTGATCCTCTTCGCACTGGCGATGTCCGGGGTGGCGAACGGCCTCGCCAGCCCCTCGACCACCGCTTCGGCGTCCAATGAGCTTGCCCCCGACGAGCTCGGGGTGATGAGCGCCGCCCAACAGCTGATCGGCCAGATCGGCGTCGTCGCGGGTATCCAGGTGATGGTCACCGTGCAGGCATCGGCACACGGCGGGGTGGGCTCGTTGGCCTCGTTCCACCGCGCGTACGCGGTCGGGCTCGTCGCTGCGGTGCTCGCCGGAGTGTGCGGGTTGTTCATGCAGAACACCCCCGGGCACGGGCGGAAGCCCGCACCGGTCACTTCTTAGGCGGTCATCGCCAGAATGCGGGCACCGATCTCGGCGGTGACCGGGTCCGGGGTGATCGACTGGAGGGCCATCAGTTTGGAGATGTCCCCTTCGACTTTGATCTTGCCCGACAAGAAGGCCTGGATCCCGGCCTGCGGATTGCCCTCGACCAGGATGGCCTTGGCGACGTCATACTCGAGCGACACCAGGAGGTCGACCGGATCGATGTGCCCTGTGTCGAGCATCAGCTCGCCAGTCGTGGTGTCCACGTGGGCGTCGATGGCGCCGTCGCCGAAGGGAACCGCGTCGACGACCAGATTGATCCGGATCGACTGGTCGATGGTGCCGCCCTTTCCTTCGAATTCCTCCCGTATCACCCGGGTCTCGGCCAGCCATTCGTTACTCAGAAACTGATAGGTGGCCATCGGGCGCGCTGCTCCTTCGTGTGCTGGACAAGGGGACTCTCCGTCCGCTCACTCTACTGTTCGCCTTCCAGGGCAACGACTCTGCCCGGTAGCATCCCCACCATGCCGACTCCGATCATCCCTGGTGCCGAGCCCTGGTCCGCCCCCGGTGGCCCCGGAGGTGTGCTCGTGCTGCACGGCTTCACCGGCAATCCCCAGTCGCTGCGACCGCTGGCCGAGGCGGTGGCAGCAGCGGGGTTCGCGGTCGACCTTCCGCTGTTGCCCGGGCACGGGACGGTCATCGGAGAGATGATCCCGACCCGGTGGGAGGACTGGTCTGGCGCAGCCGAGGCCGCGTTCGAGGCCCTCGCCGAAAGGTGCGAGCAGGTCGCGGTCGCCGGCCTGTCGATGGGGGCCACCCTCGCCTGCTGGCTCACCGAGCGCCACCCGGAGATCGTGGGGGTCACGGTGGTCAACCCGCTGCTGCAGTCTCCACCGCAGGAGTTCCTCGACGGCATCCAATCGCTGCTCGACGCCGGCACCGAGTCCGTGGAGGGCATCGGGTCGGACATCGCCAAGGACGGCGCGGTCGAGGCCGCCTATTCGGGCACCCCACTTGCGCCCGCACTTTCGCTGTTCGAGGCCGCCGACAAGGTCGGAAAGAACCTCGGGGAGATCCGCTGCCCCAGCCTCTTGTTCAGCAGCAGGGTGGACCATGTGGTCGACCCTGCCTCCGGCGACCTCTTCGAGGCGTCGGTGGGTGGCCCGCTCGAGCGGGTGTACCTCGAGCGCAGCTATCACGTGGCCACCCTCGACTGGGACGCACCACTCATCGAAGAGCGCGTCGTCGAATTCATGGAGGGGGTCCTGCCGGCGTCAAGCAGCACCGGCTCGACATCTCGATGAGCGCCCGCCCGGAACGCATCACCCGCGACGAGGTCGCTCATGTGGCCGCGCTCGCCCGGCTCAGCCTGAGCGAAGAGGAGCTCGACCTGTTCACCGGTCAATTGGCCGAAGTGCTCGACCACGCAGCCGACATCTCGTCGCTCGACCTGGCCGGTGTGGCGCCGACGGCGCATGCGATGGCGGTGACCAACGTGCTTCGCTCGGACGAGCTGGTGCCGTGTGTCGACCGGGACGAGGTGCTCGCGCAGGCCCCGTCGGTGGAGGACCACCGATTCAAGGTGCCGCGGATTCTCGGGGAAGCCCCATGAGCGCGCCGAGTCCATCCGCCGAGCTCGCCGCTGCGGTCCGCACCGGCGAGCGGAGCGCTGCCGACGTGGTCGCCGGTTACCTGGCGGCTATCGACGCGAGGGAACCCGACATCCACGCCTTCAACCTGGTGGCAACCGACGCGGCACGGGCCGATGCCTCTGCCATCGACCAGATGGTTGCTTCCGGTGAGGACCCCGGGCCACTCGCGGGCGTGCCGGTCGCGTTGAAGGACAACCTCTGCACCAGGGGAGTGGCAACGACCTGTTCGTCGCGCATCCTCGAAGGATGGCGTCCTCCGTACGACGCAACGGTGGTCACCCGCCTGCGGGAGGCCGGGGCAGTGGTGATCGGGAAGACCAACATGGACGAGTTCGCCATGGGGTCCTCCACGGAGAACTCGGCGTTCGGTCCGACCCGCAACCCCCAAGACCCGAGCCGGGTACCCGGAGGCTCCTCAGGGGGATCCGCTGCCGCGGTGGCCGCCGGGTTCGCGCCGCTGGCCCTCGGTTCGGACACCGGCGGATCGATCCGCCAACCGGCGGCCCTCTGCGGTGTCGTCGGGATGAAGCCGACCTATGGAGCGGTCTCCCGTTACGGCCTGATCGCCTTTGCCAGTTCGCTCGACCAGATCGGTCCGTTCGCGACCACGGTGGCGGATGCCGCCCTCCTCTTCGACGTGATCGGCGGGCACGACCCCTGCGACTCCACCTCGCTCGACCGGCCGGCTCCGCGGGCGAGCTCGGTGCTCGACGAAGGCGTCGACGGGGTGACCATCGGAGTGCTGCAGGAGCTTCTCGAGGGAGCCGACCCCGACGTCGCGGCGCGGGTCCGCCAGTGCGCGGACGCGTGCGCTGCGGCAGGCGCCCGGGTGAAGGAGATCTCGGTGCCCGAAGTCCGCCTCGGCCTCTCGGCCTACTACCTCATCGCCCCCGGCGAGGCGTCGTCGAACCTGGCCCGCTACGACGGCGTGCGCTACGGGCTGCGGATCGACGGGCCGGACACCGCCACCATGAACACGGCCACCCGCTCGGCAGGCTTCGGCGCCGAGGTCAAGCGCCGCATCATGCTCGGAACCTATGTGCTCTCGGCGGGGTACATGGACGCCTACTACAACCAGGCGCTGCGGGTCCGCACCAAGATCATCGAGGGATTTGCCAACGCCTACCGCAGCTGTGACGTCCTGCTCGGTCCGACCACCCCGACCACCGCCTTCGAACTGGGGTCGAAGACCGGCGACCCGCTCACCATGTACCTGTCGGACGTCTGCACGATCCCGTCCAACATGACCGGGCATCCGGCGATCAGCGTTCCCTACGGCACCGGCGACGACGGGTTGCCGATCGGGGTGCAACTCCTCGGTCCCGCCCTGTCGGAGAGCACGGTCTTCAAGGTGGCGGCAACGGTCGAGGCGAGCGCTCCGGGAGCGAACTCGTGAGGCCGGGGTGGGAGATGGTCGTCGGACTCGAGGTGCACTGCGAGCTGAAGACGGCGACCAAGCTGTTCTGCGGTTGCCCGAACGCCTTCGGGGACGAGCCGAACACCAATGTCTGCCCGGTGTGCCTGGGCCTACCCGGTTCGCTTCCTGTCCTCAACCAGAAGGCCGTCGAGCTGGCCATGGCGATCGGGACCGCCCTCAACTGTGAGATCCGACCGTCGACTTTCCACCGGAAGAACTACTTCTACCCGGACCAGGCAAAGGACTACCAGATCAGCCAGTACGACGAGCCGATCAATGTCGAGGGCTCGCTCGAGCTGCCCGGTGGGACGAAGGTGGGCATCGAGCGGGCGCACCTCGAGGAGGACACCGGCAAGACCACCCATGCCGGTGCGTCCGGACGGATCCACGGCGCCGACTACTCACTGGTCGACTACAACCGGTCAGGGGTGCCGCTGGTGGAGATCGTGAGCCGGCCGGACATGCGCAGCTCGGAGGAGGCCCGGGCCTACGCCACCGAGCTGCGGTCGATCTTGGTGGCTTCGGGAGCATCGGACGGCAAGATGGAGGAAGGTTCGATGCGGGTCGACGCCAACGTCTCGGTGCGGCCGGCGGGTGAGCAGGCGTTCGGGACCCGCTGCGAGATCAAGAACCTCAACTCGGTCCGTTCGCTCGGCCGGGCGATCGACTACGAGGCCGAGCGCCAGATCGATCTCCTCGAGGCCGGCGAAGCGGTCGTACAGCAGACTCGCCACTGGGACGAGGGCACCGGTCGCACCGAGACCCTCCGGTCCAAGGAGGAGGCCTACGACTACCGATACTTCCTCGAACCCGATCTCGTGCCGGTGGTCCCGGATCGGGAGTGGATCCAGGCGGTCGCCGACACGATGGGGCCGATGCCGGCGGTGCGCAGGGCACGGTTGGTCGAGCTGCTCGACGACTCGGATGCCCCGTCGCCCTCGCGTACCGATCAGGTGGCGACGGTCGTCGCACTGGGCCTCGACGACCTGGTGACCGAGGCGGTCGCCGCAGGTGTGGGTGCCGGGCTCGCCCTCGCTCGCACCGCGAACGAAGCGGCCGCCGACCCCGAGGCCGCGCGTCGTCTGGATCCCGCCTCTTACATCGCGCTCTTGACCCTCGAGGGATCGGGAACGCTGACCGCGTCGCAGTCCAAGGAGGTGCTCGGCGATCTGTTGGCCGCGGGCGGGGGAGACCCAGCGACCATCGCCGCGGCCAAGGGCTTCGAAGCGATGTCGGAGGACTCCCTGGCCGCTGCTGTCGCCG
The DNA here is from genome assembly GCA_963839925.1 of uncultured Acidimicrobiaceae bacterium. Taxonomy (GTDB): domain Bacteria; phylum Actinomycetota; class Acidimicrobiia; order Acidimicrobiales; family RAAP-2; genus Bog-756. Next base: position 697,819 of record CAWIWV010000001.1, read on the forward strand.
AGGCGGTCGCCGCACACCCCGCCGAGTGGGAGCGGTATCGCCAGGGGGAGGACAAGCTGGCAGGGATGTTCACCGGCGCAGTGATGAAGGCGACCAAGGGCAAGGCGGACGGAAAGTCAGTGGCGGCAGAGCTCCGCCGCCTCCGGGGCTGAGGCCCCTCCGCGTCGACGGGAACGGTTCACGCAGACGAGTCGAACGGCAGCGTCCCCAGCAGGTCGAGGTCCGGCGGCGCCGTCCCACGAGCCAGGTACGGCCCGGTTGCCTTGAAGCCGATCCGCACGATCATCACCGGCCTCGGGAGGCCGTCGCCGACGGGGGCCGAGGAGTGGGAGGGGGTGTAGAGGAGCCAGGCCCCGGCCGGGTCGTCGAAGACCGACTCCTCGCCCGGGCCCAGACCCTCGAAGTTCGAGGCGAGCAGCGGGAGGGGAGTGAGGTCCTTGCAGGGTCCTGCGGGCCCGGCACAGCGGGCGGCGCCGATGGCATAGCCCGGCTCGTTGAACCAGTTTCCCGAGTAGAAGAGCCAGAAGTGTCTGCCGACCTGGACCAGGTCCGGCGCCTCGACGATGGTGCCCTGCCAGGTCTCGTCCGGGCTCATCAACTCGACCGGTCTGCCGGTGAGGCCGAGTCCCCCGGGGGTGAGCCGTTCCGACCACAGCTTGGTCGGCGTGTTCGATCCGCCGATGTTCTCGTCGGACTTCCAGAGCATCCAGTTGGATCCGTCTTGTGCGGTGAAGACCCTCGGGTCGATCGAGCCCCCCTCGTCCCGCTGGCAGATGAAGGGCTTCTGTAACGGCACGAACGGGCCGAGGGGAGACGTCCCGGTCGCTGCCCCGATGCACTCCATCGCAGGGTCTGTCCACCCGAGCATCGCAGTGAAGTACAGGACGTAGCTCCGTCCGAATTGATGCAGGTCCGGAGCCCAGGTGTAGCCGGGGACCGCCCACTGCGGAAGGGTGGGTAGGGCGTCGGTCACCGGTGCCCACCAACCGAAGTCGTTCGTCGAGGTCACCGGGACGTTGAGTAGCGGCGGACCCGGTATGTCGCTGGTGAAGAGGTAGTACCGGTTGGCGATGCGGTACAGCACAGGATCCGATTCGTCCTGGTCCGACGGAACGATCATCCCCGGGGCGAGGGGATCCCGGAGCGCCGGAGGGTGGAAGGCGGGACCGGAGTCGGGCGTTTCGAAGGGACCGCCCGCTGCGGTCGCGTGGGTGGCAATTCCGGTTGCGATACCGACCACGACGACCAGTGCCGCAAGGACGACGACTCCGAGCCGACCTGTCCCTCGGGCCTCACTCATCGACCGGTCAGGCTACTGCTCACCGGTCGGATGCAGATCGCTCGTACGAGCGATCCGGTCGGCCTCCTGCTTGGGGACGAACGGTGGACATCTCGTGCACATCTGGGGACAGCCGCAGAAATATGGAGGATAACGTCTGGATTTCGCGCGCACCTCTTGACCCTGGAGGGGCGGCGGTTCAGAGTGTCAGAAGTTCGGGACACCGAAGCGCCGCTTCCAACTGAAGGAGCCGTCACGAAGAGCCGAAAGGCACTCCGATGGTGAGCCACAGGGGGAGGACGGGGCCGTAGGCGCCCGATGAGGTGGTCCGGTGACGGGCCGGTGGAGACCCTTCGGGGCGAAGCCGGTTCGGTGCCCGACGCAGAGTCGTCCGACACGGCTCAGCGCGGGAGAGACCGTGCCTGCCATGGACGTGGCCCCGAGGAGCTCGGGCGGTTTCGGCCGCTTGGTTACTCGGGGCCGCGCCGCGCCCGGACGGCGTTCGGTTTCCGTTGCCGCGGCCTCAGCCGCGGGAGGATCTCAGTGATGGTGGGCGGACACTGCGGAGGGGGACGGTGTCTCCACCCGCTCCATCCCGCAGGGATCTTCCTCGTCGTTGCACCGCTCGCACTCGAGCTCGAGGGTCGTGTGGGAGATGCCGAACCGTCCCGCAATGGTCGCCTTCACCCTGTCTCCGACCCTCTGTGCCTCCTCGAGGCTCGGATGGCCGGTGAGCACCATGTGGGCAGAGAGCAGCCGGATCTCCCGAGACAGGCTCCAGACGTGCAGATCATGGACCTCGCTGACGCCGGACGCGCCTGCCATGGTCGCGGTCAGCTCGGCGAGGTCCAGGTCCGGCGGGGTGGACTCGAGAAGGATGGCGATGCTCGCTCCGAACACTCCGACGGCTTGGTACACGATGACTGCAGCGACGGCGAGTGCCGAGACCGGGTCCAGCCAGGTTGCTGACGGGGCGAAGACCAAGACGATCGCCGCGACCACCACCATCAGGGAGGCGAGTGCGTCTCCGGCCATGTGCAGAAGGGCCGAGCGCATGTTGAGGTCGTCGGTCCCGTCCCGCAGCACGAGCGCGGCCGAGGCATTGACCAGCAATCCGAGCGACGCCACCACGATCACCAGACCCGCGTGCACGTGCTCGGGATGTGCCAAGCGGTGGACGCTTGCGAGGACGATCAGCACGGTGACCACGGCGATCAGCGAGGCGTTGGCCAGTGCGGCCAGGATCGTGGCCCGATGGTTGCCGAAGGATCGGGCATCGCTCGGCGGTCGCAACGCAAGCCTCACCGCCACCAAAGAGAGGAGCAGGCCCCCGAGGTCCGAGAGGTTGTGACCCGCGTCGGCCACGAGTCCGGTGGAGTGGGCGATCACTCCGAATCCCGCCTCGACCGCGGCGAGGGCGGCGACGAGGACCAGGCTGACCCCGAGTCTGCGGGTTCGATCCATGTGTCCTCCCACCACCAAGACTACCAACGACCGTTTCTTGCTCCCGCCTGGGATCCGATGCCGCCCTCTGCGAGGCGCGCCAGAAGCTCGTACTCCGGTTCCAGTCGCACCCTCAGCCGTTCGGTCTGCCGATCGGTCAGCGTGGACCGGTCGCCGGTCACCCGCGCCCGCTGTGGCAGCAGCGGGAGCTCGAGACGGCGCGCCAAGCCGGACAGACCGAGCTCGAAGTCTTCGGTGAAGAAGACGCTCGAGCATCCGGCGATCCGGTCGACCGCTTCGGAGACGTCGAGTCGGGTGGAGAACATGGCCACCTGGTGCAACAGGTGCTTCGGTGGCACCTGCGCCAGAAAGGAGTCGAAGCCGCCTGTGGCGAGGGACCGTTCACGCTCGGAGACCCGGCCGGGTACTCCCGGATCGTCGCCGTTGACCAGGTAGTCGAAGTACGAATGAACCCGTTCGATCGGGTCTCGCAGGATGGTCACCGTGAACGTCCGGGGCGGGAGCGGCTGCTCGGCCGCTGAGCGGTGCGACCGGCCGAAGAAGTAGTCGCCTCCCGCGAGCAGGCGCTTGTCGTTGGAGACGAAGCTGTATCCGCCGCTGACCGTGCGGGCCAGGCGCGACGAGGTGATGCGACGCCAGACCTCCATCGGGTCTTCGCCGCCGAGAGCCATGAAGCTCAGGTACAGGCTGGTCCCTGCCGTCTTTCGGATGTGATGGCAGTAGATCCGTCGATTGCCGTCGGGCAGTTCGTAGGACTGCGCCAGCCGCCGGAAGGTGGGATCCCTTCTGATCGCCCACGTGTCCTGCAGATCGCGGACCCGGCGCCGGAGCCGCAGCTGCGCCCGGTCCAGGGCGCCCCGCTGCGGCGCCACTGAGTTCCCCTCGGATGGCGCAGAGTTCCCCTCGGATGGCACAGGGCCGCTCTCCACGTCGAACAGTCTAGCGATCCTCGGAAAAAAACGCTCCTGACCTCCGCTTTTCCAACCCAGCGGTGCGCATCGGGCCCGCGCTGTGGGATCATTTTGGCGATGGGGCCCGCTGGTGAGACACCGGACGGTCGACTGTCGTCGCCGGTGAAGTTGATCGTCTGGGATCTCGACGACACCCTCTGGGCGGGGACGCTCTCCGAGGGACCGGTGACGATCGATCCGTCGGTGGCCGAACTGATCCGAATCCTGAATCGCCGGGGGATCGTGAGCTCGATCTGCTCGAAGAACGACCGCGAGGAGGCCCGGGCCAGGCTCGAGCAGGCCGACCTGTGGGACGAGTTCGTGTTCGCACGGATCGACTGGTCCCCGAAGGGCCCACGGGTCGCCGAGATCATCGAAGAGGCGCAGCTCCGGCCTCCGAACGTCCTGTTCATCGACGACCTCGCAATCAATCGCGCCGAGGTGGGGCATTTTTCCCCCGGTGTCCAGACCGCCGGGCCTGCGATCATGGAGCGGCTCCTCTCCCTGCCGGAGCTGGCCGGAAAAGAGGACGACCGGCGCACCCGGCTCCAGCAGTACCGGTTGTTGGAGCGCAAGTCGACCGATCGCAAAGCCGCAGAGGACACTGCGGAGGACAGCAACGACGCGTTTCTCCGGTCCTGCGACATCCGGGTGAGCGTGCACCGCGAGTCGGACGTCGAAGAGGAGCGCCTCTTCGATCTGGTGGGTCGCACCAACCAACTCAACTTCACCAAGCGGCGGCCAGAGCGCGGTGCGTTCCAATCGATGCTCAGCGATCCCCGCTTCGAGACGGGATACGTCCGGGTGAGGGATCGCTACGGCGACTACGGCATCGCCGGCTTCTACTCGAAGTCCACCACCGACGGATCGTTGGTGGACTTCCTCTTCTCCTGCAGGGTGCTCAACATGGGAGTGGAGCAGTGGCTCTACGAGAGGCTGGGACGTCCCCCGATCAGCGTGGTCGGCGAGGTTGCCTCCGTCCTCTCCGGATCCGTCGACTGGATCACCGAGGAGACCGGGGAACAAGGGGTGACATCCGACAGCGAACCGTCGAGTGAGCCGGTCGGCTCAGCCCCCGTCCGGTCGGAGAAGATCCTGATGGTCGGCGGGTGCGACCTGATGGCCACCGCCGAGTACCTCGGCGGTAACATCTCCACCGACTTCTCCCGGGTCGGGCCGAATGGCACGTTCATCCACGTGGGGCACACCGAGCTGTTGCGGCAGTCGGTGACCGGGCTGTCGGAAGAGCAGCTCGACCTCGTCGACCGGATCCCCTTCCTCGACCGGCAGGTGTTCCACTCGCCGGTCGTCGTCGATCCCGACTACGACGTGCTGGTCTACAGCGTGCTGACCGACTACACCCAAGGCGTCTATCGACACCGCACCCAGGGCCTCGTGGTTCCCTGGCATCAGTTCAACCACGACGTGACCCGGCCGGGTTTTCGGCAGGTGCTCGAGGCCCGATTCGCTCGCGAGGGGATGGAGGCGGAGTTCTTCGATTGGTTCACCGACGAGTTCGAGTTCCTCGGCGGGACATCCCCCGAACGGTTCGAAGAGAACATCCGCTGGCTGTCGAGCAAGGTTCCCGAGCGCGCGCGGATCGTCTTCCTGAACGGCGCCGAGTTCCCCTTCGACAATCCGAAAGAGCCGGACCGCCATCTCCGTCACCGGACGATGAACGAGGTGCTCGACCGGGTGGTCAGCGACCTTCCCAACGCCTCGGTCTGCGACGTCCGGACATTCGTGCTCGGTCCCGAAGACGTCACCGACAACATCCGGCACTACAGGCGTCGCTCGTATCTGCGGATGGCAGAAGAGATCAAGGCCACAAACCTGTCGAACCTCCGGGTCGAGCCGGAACACGTGGGAGCCCGCCTCTACGGCCATGCCCGGAGGTTCGTCGGTCGGCGCCGGATCCAGGCTCGGAGGCTCTCGAAGCGGCTGAGAGGGATTCCGGTCAGCCCACTCAGGTGATCGGGGTCAGGACGGCTCGATCTCGCCGATGTCCTCGAGGTCCCGACTGTTGGCGATCGCCACGGCGGCGAGCTGCGACTTGACGTTGAGCTTCCTGAGGATCGACCGGATGTGCGAGCGAACGGTCGCGAGCGAGACGACCTGCTCGTCCGCGATCTCCTGTGCCGAGAAGCCTTTGGTGAGGTAGTAGAGCACCCGGCGCTCACTTGCGGTCAGGCGGATGAGTGCTTCGAACCTGGCCGGAATGCGCCGCGGGTCCTCTCTTTGGGTTACACCCGACCGCGGATCGCCGAATATGGAGCGCAACTCGGTCGACAGTTTGTCGATGTCGGCAACGGCCTCTGCGCCCTCCTCGACGCATGCGGCCAGCGCACCGGCTCCTGCTCCCGCTCCAACCGCCAGGACGTCGACTCCTTGGGCGTAGTAGGACTCGGTCACCTGCGCGGGGTACGACCAGGTGCTCGACGCCCAGGTCGACTGTCGCGTCGTCGGCTCGGGGCCGATCACGATGATGACCAGGTCCAGCTCGGCGCCGTCGATGTCGAGGACCGGCAGGTCGTCTCCTGACATGCAGATCGCAGCAGAGGTGAACCCCAGCTTCGCGGCGAGGGACGAGGCGGCGACTGCAGCGAGGCCGGGCGACCCGTTGCTTGCGGGACTCGGATCGACCACCAGCACCGTTGCATGTCTCTCGCCGATCGCGGGGGCTGGAAGATGGTCGTCGTGCCGGGTTCCGTAGCCGGAGAGCCTGCACGTCGAGTAGCGAAGGACGGAACGGTGGCGCAGTGGCGGGGCGGAGAGGATCCGCCCGAATCGGATGGTTCCGTCAGGGGAAGAGGCAAGGGCCCGTGCTGCGGCCCCGGTTCGGGTGAGGCCTTTGTTGACCAGCCGGTCGATCGTGACCACCATCGTCGAAGGAACGCCGGCAACCCGTGGCTGGTTCCGTCTCCCGTGTCCGGTTCCGTTGCCCACCGCCCGGGCAAGTCGTTCCCCGAGCGTCTTCGGGGCGACTACGTCCGCCGCAGGACCGAACGCGATCCCGATTCGCGAGACGCCGTAGGGGCAGACCCGGTCGTCGACCCGCACCGTCCGCTGGATGCTCTGCAAGGCCGTGTCGTGGGTCGACTTGGTGCGGGAGAACTCTGCGAGATCGGGGGCGCCGGTTCGTAGGTCGACGTGGGCGACGGTGCTCGGCGTCGCTGCTTCCGCGAGGTCGAGAAGTGCTGCAGAAAGCCCAAGCTGTACCTCAGTTGCCATTCCCCACCCCCCAAAGCACTACCCGTCTCGTCGACGGCGCAGCAGACGCACCCCTGCGATGACCTGCCCTTCTCGACAATCCTTATCTACGCGAGCGACATTCGCAAGGGGAATTCTCATCAACATTGATGAGAGTGGTGGGATTTGCTGGTCAGGCGGTCGAGTCAGCCTTTTTCGCGAAACCACTCCACGGTCGCGGCGAGGCCTTCTGCGAGGGCGAGCGGTTCGATCCGGGGGAAGAGACCGCGCAATCTGGTCTGGTCTGCCTGGGAGTCTCGGACGTCCCCGGGCCTCGGCTCGGAGTGCCGTCGCTCGAGCGGTCTCCCGAGCACCGACTCGAGGACCTCGATGAGCTCGAGCAGCGAGACCCTCGTCCCGAATGCGAGATTGACCGGCGCCGGGTCGGACACCCGATCGACCACCGCCGCGGTCAGGACCGCGGTGACGCTCCCGACATAGGTGAAGTCACGGGTCTGCTTGCCGTCGCCGTGAACCGGGAGTGGTTCCCCCCGTAGCGCGGATGCGATGAACGTCGGCACGACCGCGGCATAGGCGTGGTCGGCATCCTGGAGCGGACCGAACACGTTGAAGAAACGGAACGCGAGCACCGGCAGGCCGAAGGAGTGGCCGTAGGCGAGGGCTGCCGACTCCGACGCCAGCTTGCTGGCAGCGTAGGGGCTGACCGGCATGGCCACCATGTCCTCGCGCTTGGGCAGCGCCGGATTGGCTCCGTAGACAGAGGAGGACGACGCCACCACGACCTGAGGGCTGCCGTTGCGCCGGGCGGCCTCGAGGACCTCCATCGTTCCCGTCGCATTGGTCAGGTGACTCGCCATCGGATCGGCCAACGACCGGGGGACCGAGGGACGAGCGGCGAGATGCACCACCGCGTCCGCGCCTGTGAGCACCGTGTCGAGTACAGCCGGATCGAGGATGGAGCCCTCGAACACCTCGACTCCCGGCAGGTCACACACGTTCGAACGGTGACCGGTCGAGAGGTCGTCGAGTACCACCACCTCGCGAACCTCTGGTGCCGCGCCGAGTGCACGACAGAGATTGCCGCCGATGAATCCGGCGCCTCCGGTGACGACGACCTTCATTGCAGGACTGTCGGGCTCGGAGTGCAGGTCCCCGTCGATCGACGCACCGGCGAAGGCTACAGCTACAGCCGCTCGACGGTGGGACCATGCATGCGATTGCGAGTGTCGAGGACGTAGCCGGCATGGCTGCGGACCAGCTCGTAGTCGAGCGCGTCGTGATCGGTGACGATCACCACCGCGTCCGCCCGCTCGACCTCATCGACGGTCAGCTCGACCAGCGGCCACGGCGTCTTGCTCACCGAGACGTGCGGATCGACCACCCGCACCTCTGCCCCCATGTCGGTGAGTGCGCGGGCGATGATGGTCCCGGGCGCCTCGCGCGCGTCCCCGGTGTTCCGTTTGTAGGCGAGCCCGACGAGCAGCACCCGCGATCCGTTGACGGCGCGGCCATGTCGGTTGAGTCCCAGAAGGAGTCGGCGCACCACGTAGTCGGGCATGTGCTCGTTGACGTCGTTGGCGAGCTCGACGAATCGGAACGACTGCCCGGTGCTCCTGCGGACCTTCCACGAGAGGTAGCTCGGGTCGATGGGGAGGCAGTGGCCACCGACCCCCGGTCCAGGGGTGAACCGGAGGTAGCCGAACGGTTTGGTGGAGGCCGCATCGATCGCCTCCCACACGTCGATGTCGAGTTCCGCCGCGAACATCGCCAGTTCGTTGACCAGCGCGATGTTGACGTGCCGGAAGGTGTTCTCGAGCAGCTTGGTGAGCTCGGCCTCACGGGTTCCGGAGACCGGGATGGTCTGCTCGACGATGCAGTCGTAGAACCCGCGGACGGCCTCCAGCGACGCTTCGTCGATCCCTGAGACGACCTTCGGGGTGTTCTCGAGGTCCCAGGTGGAGTTGCCGGGGTCGATTCGCTCCGGGCTGTAGCCGAGGTGGAAGTCGTCTCCCGCAACCAGGCCTGAGCGTTCTTCGAGAATGGGTGCGACCAACTCTTCGGTCGTCCCCGGGTAGCTGGTGGATTCGAGCACGACCAGCGCTCCCCGGACAAGGTGTCTCCCGAGCAGGTCAGCGGCAGCTTCGATGAAGGAGAGGTTGGGAGTCCCTTCGTGCAGGGGAGTGGGGACGTCGATCACCGCGACGTCGAAGTGCGCGATCCGGTCGGGATCGTCGGTCGGCTCGAAGCGACCCGAGTCGAGGGCGTCGGCCAACCGATCGTCGGAGATGTCCTCGACGTAGGAATGCCCCGCGGCGAGGTGCTTGATCCGGTCCCCGTCGACGTCGAATCCGACCACCCGGAAGCCGACCTCGACGGCGCGGAACGCAAGCGGAAGCCCGACGTACCCTTGGCCGACGACGACGAGCTTCATCGGCTCGCCGCTGGATCGACTCACCCGTGAGGGTCCCACACTCGGGTCATGCCGGCACCTGCTCGGTGCTGTCGGGTTCACCGCCGCCCAACCCGACCCGCGCGTCTTCTGTGCTCGGACCGGTTCCGAGCTCCGGATGGCTGGCTTTGCCGTTGACGGCGATCTTGCCGTTGCCGTTCGAGCTCACCAGGCTGCTGGCTGCAAGTGTGCTGCTCAACGGCGTTCCCTTGCCGTTCGACGAAACGCCGTGAGGCGGGCAGTGTCCGTTCTGCGTGGTGCCGTTGTGCGCGGCGTGCGAGTTCGCGTGCGACGTCGCGACCGTTGCGGCCGAGCTGAAGAGCAGCGCTCTGACTGTTTCGGGCTCTCGCATCTCGATCGCATGGTCGAGTCGGTCGAGATCCTCTGCGAACGTCTCCGCAGGAGCGGTGATCGGGATCAGCTGATTGATGTAGGGATGCTGGGTGGTGAGCATCTCTTCTTCCGGCGCACGCAACTCCTCGTCGAGCTTCTCCCCGGGCCGGATCCCGATGATCCGGATGGGAATGTCCACCCCGACCTCGTAGCCGGACAGTCGGATCATCCGCTCGGCGAGATCCAGGATGCGTACCGGCTCACCCATCTCCAGCATGAAGATCTCACCGCCGCCATCGGAGAGGACCGACGATTCGAGGACCAGCTGGACCGATTCCTCCACGCTCATGAAGAAACGGGTCATCCGCTCGTCGGTCACCGTCACCGGGCCCCCGGCGGCGATCTGGCGGGAGAAGGTGGGGATGACGCTGCCACGGCTTCCCAGAACGTTCCCGAACCTGACCGTGCAGTAGGACATCCCCTCCGGCGACCGGGAGAGCACGATCTGCTCGGCGAGGCGCTTGGAGGCACCCATCACACTCGAGGGCCGGACCGCCTTGTCCGTCGAGATCTGCACGAAGCGCCCGGTCCCCACCCGCACCGCCGCGTCGACCACGTTGAGGGTGCCGAACACGTTGGTCCGCGCCGCCTCGATCGGGTGGTGTTCGAGCACCGGGACGTGCTTGTGCGCGGCAGCGTGGAACACCACTTCGGGCCGGAACTTCTCGAAGACCTCCATCACCGCGCCGCGGTTGGTGATATCGACCAACGCCTGTTGCGTCTCGATCCCGACGGTCGCCGACGTGTCGTGGAGATGGGTCTCGTCGTGATCGAGGAGTACCAGCTCTGCCGGATCCAACTCGGCCACCTGGCGGGCGATCTCCGAGCCGATCGAACCGCCTGCGCCGGTGACCAGCACCCTGCGACCGGCAAGTGAGCGGCGCACCGTCTCGAGGTCGATCGGGATCGGCGTGCGGCCCAACAGGTCTTCGATCTGGGGCTCGCGTGCCTGGCGGAGCGACGCCATATGGGAGGTGCCGTTGACCAGGTCGCTCACCACCGGGAGCACTTTCATGGTCAGACCCGCGGTTTCGCAGGCATGCAGTACCCGCTGCACCAGCTCCGGAGGCGGGCTGGGGATCGCCAGAAGAACTTGTTGGAGGGTGTATCGGCTCGCTGACGGAGCGATGTCGTCGATCGATCCGACGACCGGCACTCCCAGCATGGAAAGGCCGTGTGCGCCAGTGTCGTCGTCGAACACGGCGACCGGGACGAGACCTGCTCCGGGGCTCCGCAACATCTCCCTGATCGCGGCGGCGCCAGCGTCGCGGCTGCCCACGATCGCGACCCGCAGGCCTACCCGGCGCGAACCTCGCTGCCAGGCGAACAGCCTCGAATGAAAGCGGAGGAGGCCCATGCCCGCCGTTGCGAACATTCCTCCGACCACGATGACCGCGCCCGGCACCATCTCCACCTTCGCCATCCGGCCGAGCGGGTAGACCACGATCAAGAAGACGACCACCGTCGCGGACGAGAGAAGGAGCTGACGGGCTTCTTCTGCTCCGGCGTGTCGCCACATGCGACCGTAGAGCCCATAGACGTGGTTGGCCACCAGGGTAAGGACCATCACCAGCGCGAGGAACGGTGCGAAATGCTGCCAGTAGAGACCGGGTGCCTTGTCGCGGAAGTAGGCGATCTCTGCGAGGCCGTATGCCATGAAGACGCAGGTCGCGTCCAGCAAAGTAAAGACGAGGCGGGAACGGATGCGACTTGCCCGGATCGCGACGTTGGCCCTCGTTTTTTCACCTGGGTGCTGTCCGGCCAGAGCGTGCGGTTCGCTCGATAGCTTGTCCCCCGGCACCGTCCGAACCATGCGATCGCCCCCTAGCTCGCGCAACCCGCCCGCTGACCGCCGATTCTGTCCCTGCCCCTTGAACAACACTACCGTGCCTGCCAGCCGGATGTCATGGCTGGAGCGGCTCGGTGGCTCCCCTCGTCCTGCCCCTCCCAAGTCTGGCGATCCCATCGACATGGCCGGACATGGATTCGGCTGCGGCAGCACGGTGGGCCGATCCTTGCCGACGTTCGATGTTCCTCCATGCCGAACTGCTTTCCATGGCGTTGACCGAGGTCCGACGGGTCTGCCATTGCCCCTGGTTCTAGGTACTTTGACTATACAGAGGGGATGTCGGCGCGTTCATCCTCAATATTGAGGATTGCCCGAACGAGCGCGCGATCGAATGAAACGATCGCCGGTTGGCGCGGTTCGGATGGACAGAAGCCACCAGAATTTCTTACTGAAGCGCGACACATTGTGAACCGATTCATGACATGAATGGGGGGGACTGAAAAGGCACCGGAGGAAAACCGTGGCCGTCCGCCGACCGAAGGGCGCAAAATACCCATCTGTGCTGTTCACAAGCACACTTGCGATGTAGTATAGGCGTCGACACCTGGCAGGGAGTGGGAGGGACATTGGAGCCGATCAACTATCTGGGGGCCCTTCGCCGTAGTTGGCGGCTCCTGGTCACGCTTGGGCTGATCGGCCTTGTCATTGCGGTGCTCATCCCGGTGAGCAGCCACGGAAAGGGACGCGTCCGGCAACTTCCCAATCCGTGGACGGCGGTCGCCATCGTCGGATCCCCGCCCGTTATCCAGGGCACCACGGTCGGCGGTGGGGCGAACGCCGCTCAGATCGCCTTCTACGCGTCCAGCAGCAAGGTGATGCGCCAGACCGTCAACTCGGTCGGGCTCGGCAGGATCCGCACCCAAAGTCTCACCACGTATCTGAAGGCGACAGTGATCATTCCTGCCGGGGAGGGAAAGCGTCAGCAGGCGAACGCCGACACGGTCAGGGTCGTCGGGCATGGCACGTCGGCCAAGGAGGCCCTCCGGCTCACCAATGCGTATGCCAAGGAGATCGGGATCACGCTCAATCATGCGGCTGCCGGTCACCGCACGGCACGCGGCCTCCAGGGGTCCGGGTACCAGATCCTCACCCGTGCGCTGACCGCGACGAAGACCCGGGCGCACCGGCCGAGTCCCGGACCGACCGCGAGCCGCAAGGTCCGAGCGCTCATCGGCCTCGGCGCCGGCCTCCTACTGGCATCGATCATCGTGTTGGCCCGTGAGGTCATGAGCCGCAAACTCCGCTCTGCTGCACGTGCCGAGGGGACGTTCGGCTACCCGGTGGTGGTGGAGATCCCGGTTGCCCTGCGGGCCATCGGGCGACGAAGTCTGAGCGTCGACGTGGTCAGCGACCCCATGTCTCCCGCGGCAGAGGCGTACCGGATGCTTCGCATGTCGGTGCTCTTCGAGGCGCTCGCCTCGAAAGTGGCCCCGACGAACGACTTTGGCATGCTGCTGACCGATACCGGCACACTGGGTGCCGGAGGTATGAGCGATCCGGGTGCCCGATCCGGAGCCGCCCCACCGACCGGTGCGGGGAGCGAAGAGCAATCGCTGGTGCCCGAAGAGGCACGCAAGGTGGTCTTGGTGGTGTCGGCCAGTAGAGAGCCCAGCCGGCCGCAGGTCGCCGCCAACCTTGCCGCAGCTTACGCAGAGGCCGGAGAGCGGGTCATCGTCATCGGCACCGGTGACCTCGGGGCCGGTCCGATCGAGGGCGGGGGAACCAATCTGACCGGCGAGATCACGCCAGAAGACGTGGAGCGCCAGCTCGAATCCTCGTGGGTCGATCGGGTGTACCGCCTCGACCTCCGCAACTTCTTGCAGAGCAGCGGGCAGTTGGTGAACCGGATGCCGGCCGTGTTGCGGGCGGCCCGGGCGGTCTCGGATGTGATCGTGGTCGAGGCGCCGCCGATGCTCGCCGTGCATCACGTGGAGGCGCTGGTGCACCTCGTGGATGTCGTCCTGGTGGTGGGCGAGGCGGGGACGACGACCTTCGACGAGGCTCGTCGCTCCGGCGACTTCCTCCGTCGGATGGCAGCGCCGGTCCTCGGCGTGGTGCTCACCAATGTGCGGCTGCCCTACGGCGATCCGCGACAGGAGCTTGGACGGATCCAGAGCGAGCTCGCCAACAGCTCGGGCGGCATGACCCTCCCGCAGGACGAGCTCGATTCCGATCTCGAGCCTTCGGGGTCGTCGGCCCACTCACCGGCCTGATACCGACACCGACGCGAGGCCGATGATGATCGTCGCGACGCTCATCCCGACCAATCCGTGGACCGCCATCCTGACAGCGGCGATCCTGTTCGGACTCGGGCGGATCATCATCGCCAGGGTGGCCTTCGCCGAGGACAGCGAGTGGCTGGGCCGGATCATGACCTGGGGCCTCGTGCTCCACCTGCTCGCCGCGCCCCTCCAGATACTCGTCGTCGTCCACGTCTACCACGGCATCGCCGACTGGACCCGATACACCCACCAGGGCGCGATCCTCGCGCCCAACTTCCGGCATTTCGACTTCACCTTGGCCGGTGCCAACGTGCGCTCGATCGTCAACGACGGCTCGGTCAGCATCGCCACCGGCATCGCGATGGCCATCGTCGGGATCAACCTGGCCTCGACCTTCCTGCTCTTCAGCTGGCTCTCGTGGGTCGGCTGCATCTTCTTCTACCGGGCATTCTCGCTGACCTTCCAGGGAGCGGACACTCGCAAGTACGCGCTTCTGATCTTCTTCTTGCCGTCCCTGATCTTCTGGACCGCGGACGTCAGCAAGGAGTCGATCATGATGCTGTCGCTCGGGCTCACCGCCTACGGCGGCTCCAAGATCTTCGCCCGACGACGAGGTGGATTCACCCTGCTGGTCCCCGGGGTCGCCCTCGGCTACTACATCCGTCCGAACGAGCTGTTGCTCGTCCTCAGCGGATTTGCCATCGCGATGATGCTGCCGACGGCAGCCCAACGCCAGAACCTGGGCGGTTTGCGACGCTTCTTCGGGATCGTCGTCCTCGGCGGGCTCTTGGGTATCTCCGTCTATTTCACCTTGCACTATCTCCGCGGGGGCGGCGGCACGCTTTCGCTCAACCAGGTCCACCAGAACAACCAGGGGGTGGGCACCGGCTTCGGCAGTAGTGGCATCCCCTATTCGACGAACCTGGCGACCTATCCGCGAGACGTCTACGAGGTCCTGTTCAATCCGCTGATCTTCAAAGCCCACGGGAACGCGCAGCGAGTTGCCGGGCTCGAGAACACGATCCTCATCGTGATCATCCTGCGATCACTCCGCAGCCTCCGGATCCTGCCTCGGGCGTCGTTCGCGCGCCCGTACCTGATGCTCTGCTTCGTCTACAGCCTGCTCTTCCTGTACACCTTCGCGGCCCTCGGCAACCTCGGACTGATTGAGCGCGAGCGGGTCATGCTCCTTCCCTTCTTGTTGGCGTTGTTCTGTATCCCACGGGCGCCGAAGGGCGCACCTCCCCGTTACCTCTGGGAACTGCGGCGCAGGGATCGCCTCCGGATCAGGCGGGCGCAAGAAGAGTCGAGACGCATACGTTTCCGATCACAGGTTCCGCTCACCTCGCGGAGATAGCCGCTCAGTCATCGGTTCAGTCGTCGAAGGTGTACGAACCGAGGATCGCGAAGCGGTCGATGAGCCGTTCGACCCCCCGTCGTTCGTCAGCGGTCCAGTCGATCTTGTCGCGGCTCCGGTTGGTGCTCGGCCACACGATCGACGCGCAGGCCTCCAAGTAGGCGGGTGCCGGCTCGACGTCGAGGAACCCACAGATCTCGGACAACGTCCGCTTGGGATCTGCGGCGAAGGACTCGTAGCGCACGTCCAACAGCTCCGAGGTGCCGAGCAGGGGACGCACCCGCTCGATTGCGGTACTGATCTCTTCGTACCAGGTCGTCGCCTCCGACAGCGACATCTCGTGCCGCCTCGCCTCGGTTGCGATGTTGTCGAAGGGATTGCGGGTCACGTGGAGGACCTTGATCGGAACCCCCACCTCGTGGCGCAACCGCTGCAGTAGCTCGGGCTGCGCGGCGATCTGCAAGGCCGAGGATCTCGCACGCTTGTCACCGATCACCCGAAGGCGCTCGAAGTTGCCCTGGAACTGGCCGGGTATGTCGTAGTTGTACCCCGACCAGGTTCTGCCCATGGTGCCGAAGTGCTGGTCCCGTTGGAGGATCGACCAGAAGAGCTGCCCGCGCCGGAATCGGTGCCGGACGTAACTGAGGGCATCGAGCTCGTGGGAGATCACCATCTCGGGATGCGCATTGAGAGCCGTTCCGATCAGTGTGTGCCCGCTGCGCGAGTACCCGATGAAGAAGCAGAAGCTCTCGAGGTCGGTGAAGTCGGGATTCCTTCGTTCGTTGAGCAGCGACGAGGCGTACAACCCTGCCCACTGATGCCAACTCCTCGGGTCAGCGAGCCCCTCACGCACGGCGCGGGGGAGCCTTCGTCTGCGCGATGCCCCAGAGGTCATTGCCGTCGCGTCCAGTCGTGAGGGCCGCAGGTGGTCATGGTCGCGCAGGCCTCACCGGGAGGGGATGCTAGAGCAGGGGTTGGATGAACGACAGCCATGTGTCGCTCACCGCGGTCAGCGTGAAGTGTTCCGCGCAACGCTGCCGAGCCGCTCGACCCATCCCCGATCGGAGCTCGGGATCTCCGAGGAGCCGTTCGGTGGCGGCCACCAGGGCGGAGAGGTCCTCGACCGGAACGATGGTGCCGGTCTCGCCATCCTCGATGACGGTGCCGACCCCGGGCACGTCGGTCGCAACGACCGGCAAGCCGCTCAGCCCCGCCTCGATCAGGACGCCCGGCATGCCTTCGCCCGCGGGGCGAGAACAGAAGACGAAGACGTCGGCCCCGCGCATCTGTTCGGCGACGTCCGATCGCGATCCGAGCAGCTCGACACCAGCTCTCGCGGCCGGCTCTGCGAGGTCCTCGCGCAACGGGCCGTCACCGATGACGACCGCGCGCAGAGGAACTGCCCGCGAGCGGAGCTCTTCTACCAAGTCGACGAAGCGGTCCGGGCGCTTCCCCGCGGTGAGCGCGCCGACGAAGAGCACGACCGGCTCGCCTGGTTCCCGAGGCACCGACGGTGGGTGGAAGGCGTTCGGATCCCGTCCGTTCGGCGCCAGTCTGACCTTGTTCGCCGGCACGCCGAAGCGATCCGTGCACTCCTCGGCAACCTCTGCGCCTTCGGCGGCGATCAGGTCGGCTCGTGTCATGAGCCGCCGCCAGAGATCGAGCTGTAGCCGGCGTCCGGTGCCCGAATAGGTTCCGATCGCGTAGTAGATGAGCGGCCTGCGTCGCCCGATCATGGCGGGCGCCAGGTACTTCAACGGCTCACTTCCGTGGGCGATGACGACCGCGGGATCGAGCTCGGTGAGGACTGACCGGAGCCGACCCACCAGACCCGCGGCAAACCCGACGCCGGGTGTGCGTCCTCCGTCGAAGGCAAGGGAGAAGTCGGCCGCCACTTCGGGGGGTCCGACGAAGAGGCTGAGCACGCGGTGGAGCCGGATGTCCGGCTGGTCGAGCTGATCGGCAAGCGCTCGGGCTTCGCGCTGCCCGCCACGTGCCGAGGTGGTGGGGATGACGTGGAGCACGAGGGGGACTGACGCCGGGCGGTTCCACCCGGCCACCGCCACGGTTGCCTGTTCCCTCATCTGTGCTCTGCCATCCGCAGCCGGCCCATCAAGCGCCCGAGACCATACCAGCAGGCCCAGCCGGCCCCCGACACCACTAGCATCGACGGTTCCCGTCGGGGGTATGCGGTCCGCGCCGGCAGCGCTACCCGCCGAACGGCCCCGAACCCGACCCGAGGGATGTCGATGAGAACCCTGGTGATAGCCGGCGAGTACCCGTGGCCAGAGACCTCCGGATCGCGGATCAGGCTGGCGATGATCCTGCGCGGACTCCGGCGCTGCGGTCCGACCGAACTGTTCTCGATCGTGTCCAAATTCCGCGAGGACTTCGATCCCCCTCCCCCCTCCTTGGAGTTGGACAAGGTCGGGCACGTCGGTTTCGACAACCGGCCACCGTCGATGGGCGAGCTGGTGCCCGCGCTGCTCGAACCGGGGACACCGTTCGGGCTGCCCCGTCGAGACCGGCCCGCGATCCGGACCGCTCTTTCGCGTTTCATGTCGGGCCGCTACGACCTCGTCTGGTTCTACGGTCCTCGCCCATGGGCGCTCACCGGCCAGCCGGTGTTCGCCCCCACCGTGCTCGATCTCATCGACCTCGAGGACGAGAAGATCGTCGCCCGATTGGCGGCCCCCGGTCCTCCGGCGGTCGGCGCGCTCGGTCGCTTGCAGCGAGCCGGGGCCACCTTGGCTTCGCACGAGGAGGTCCGGCGGTGGAGACACTTCCACCGGAGCAGTTCGCATCGGACCGCCGCCTTCGTGGTGTGCAGTGGGCTCGATGCCGAGCGGGCCAAGGCGACGGGCGTCCAAGGCGTCGAGGTGATTGCCAACGGCTACCCGGCGCCGCGACATCCCGTCGGACGGATCGAGGTCACCACGCCCCCCACCATTCTCTTGCAGGGGCTCCTCCGCTACCCGCCCAACATCGACGCGGCACGATGGCTGGTGCACGAGGTGGCACCGGCGATTCGCGCCCAGGTACCCGATGTCCGGATCCGGTTGGTCGGCGACCACCTGCCCGAGCTCGCGTCCCTGGACGATCCGCCGAGGGTCACCCTCGTCGGACGGGTGCCGGACATCACCACCGAGCTCGAGCGGGCCGATCTGGTGGTGGCGCCCTTGCGTTACGGCAGCGGGACGAGACTCAAGATCATCGAGGCGTTCGCGCAGCGGATTCCGGTCGCCTCCACCTCCCTCGGATCGGAAGGGCTCGGCGCCGAGGATGGTGTGCATCTCCTCATCGGGGACGACACGACCGCCTTGGCCGATGCGTGTGCCCGGTTGCTCAGCGATGCGGAGCTGCGAGCCGAGGTGGCGACCCGGGCGGAGCAGCTCTTCGATCGACGATTCCGCAGTGAGGTGATCGAAGAGGAGATCGCCACCTTGGCACGAGGTATCGCAGATCGACATCACTAACATGGCCCGAAATGGAAGTCCTCGCCCTCTATCTTCCCCAGTTCCATCCGATCCCCGAGAACGATCGGTGGTGGGGGAACGGCTTCACCGAGTGGACCAACGTCACCAAGGCCGCCCCGCTCTTCCGAGGCCACGTGCAACCACATCTGCCCGCGGACCTCGGCTTCTATGACCTGAGAGTCCCCGAAGTGCGCGAGGCCCAGGCCGAGTTGGCCCGTGCTCATGGGGTCACCGGCTTCTGCTATTGGCACTACTGGTTCGCGGGTCACCAGCTGCTCCAGCGCCCTTTCGAGGAGGTCCTCGGGTCCGGCGACCCGGACTTCCCGTTCTGTGTGGCGTGGGCCAACCAGAGCTGGTCGGGCATCTGGCACGGGAGCCCCGGCAAGATCCTCATCGAGCAGACCTACCCGGGGCCCGAGGACGACCTCCTGCACTTCGCACACCTCCGACGCGCCTTCGAGGACCCGCGCTACGTGAGGATCGGTGGCCGTCCGCTGATGTTCGTCTACCAGCCGGCGGACCTTCCCGAGCCCGCGCGTTTCGTCGAGCAGTGGCAGAAGATGGCCCACGACGCCGGGTTGGGCGGGCTCTATCTGGTCGCGTCGCTCGGTGAGCGCACCTACCTCGGTGAGTCGAGCTACCGCTCCCAGGTGAGTGACGGCTTCGACGCCGCGGTCTACTTCCAGTTCCCGTTCGGCACCGACCCCGGGACTGCCACACGCCAACGTCTGTTGGCGCGTGGACTGGTCAAAGGGCCGATGCGCTACCCGTATCCAGAGGAACCTGGCGATCCGCCCGAGGACATCGCCGGCCGTCTGTTTCCGAGTGTCTACCCCAACTGGGACAACACCCCACGGCTCGGCCGGCGCGGCATGGTGGCGACCGGATCGACGCCCGAGCGTTTCGGACAGCACGTGCAGCGGGCCATCGAGCTCGTGTCGACCAACCCTCCCGACGAACGGGTGGTGGTCGTCAAATCATGGAACGAGTGGGCCGAGGGGAACTACCTCGAACCCGACACCGAGTTCGGGTTGGGGCGCCTCGTCGCACTCCGTGACGCGCTCTCCACCCGAGGTCCCGATCACGCCTCCCGGTCGACCACCTCCCAGTAGAGACCTTCGATCTCGGCGGCTGCCCGCCCGATGTCGTATCGGGAGCTGTCCTCCATCGCCTGCCTTCCGAGCTTCTCCCTGAGGTCGGGGTCCGAGCAAAGGCGCGCGAGCGCGCCGGCGAGCGCGGCTGGATCGTCGGGGGGTACGAGGAGGCCGTTGACCCCGTCGGTGACGACCTGAGGCACCCCGCCGACGGTGGTGGCGACGATCGCCGCCCCGATGCTGCCTGCTTCCATGAGTACGACCGGAAGTCCCTCTTGGTGGGAAGCGAGCACGAAGACATCAGCCGCGACGAGCAGCTCGAGCGCGTCCTCGCGATGTCCGAGAAAGCGGAAGCGGTCGCCGAGGCCGAGCTCGCGGTGGCGGGCAACCAGCTCGTCCAGCTGTGCTCCTTTGCCCGCCGCGGCGAAGCGGACCGGGAGACCCTGTTCGATCAGCAGCGCGGCGGTGTCCAGCAGTACGTCGTACCCCTTCTCCGAACGGAGGTTGGCGATGGCGAGAACCAGAAGGGCTCCGGGCGGCACCTCGAGCTCGGCGCGGACCGAGGCCCGGATCTCGCCCCGTCGAGCCGCCAGGGAACGGGAGCGAGCGAGATCGACCCCGTGTACCACTACCCGCGTTCGAGGTTGCAGGTCGCGGGGGAGGTGGTCGTACGCGGCTTGGGAGACTGCGATCAGCGCACGGTCGCGCCGGACGGTGGCCCTGTTGAGCATCTTCACCAGCACCGCGACCTTGTTCCAGAGGCTGTGTTCGGTGTACATGGTCGCCGGCCGGCGATGTCGGGGGAGGGTGAGCACGACCAACCGCCCGAGCGCCGCGGTGTAGGGCAGATGGAAGTGGACGATGTCGTAGTGGCCCGCGAGCAGCAGGTCACGGAACGCCCGCATCCATCCAAGGTCGAGGTTCCCCCCGGATCCGAGGCAATGCACCGGAGTTCCACTCGCTTCGATGAACGGGGCCAGCGCATCCTGGCCGGCGAGGAGGTAGGCCACCTCGTAATCGACGCGCCCGCTTCGCTCGGATGCGGTCTTGTTGCCGGCTGCGACCAGATCGGCGACGAGCCGCTCGGCACCTCCGTAGCCGAGGCTCTTGATCACCAGCAGCACCCGAAGTCGCGAAGTCGTGTCGGGAGTTGCCGTCCCGTTCGGTGCCGTCACGCGCTGATGATAGCGGTGTGCCACCGACGCTCACGACAATGGAGCCGACCACAAAGAGTGCGGCAGGCAGTCGCTGAACCCGCAGATCACGATACAGTCGAGCCGCTCGAACGCGAACGAGGAAGAGAACTCTCCAGGGTCCGGCGGAGGCAACGTGCGACGAGAAGAAACCATGCCCGATCCTGAAGCTTCACCAGAAAACGACTTCCACGAGTACACGTCGACATTTCGGGCCGACATACAAGGCCTTCGAGCGCTGGCGGTCACACTCGTGATCCTGTTCCACGCGAGGATCCCAGGCGTCCATGGCGGCTTCCTGGGTGTTGACGTCTTTTTCGTGATCTCCGGGTTCGTCATCACCGGTGTCCTTCTTCGGGAACGGTCGAGACGTGGACAGACGTCGCTCGGTGACTTCTACAGCCGTCGCATTCGCCGAATCCTGCCGATGGCAACCGTCGTACTCGTTGCGACCATTTTTGCGGTGTACCACTGGCTCGGCTTCATTTCGGGTGCGCAGAATGCCGAGGATGCAAAGTGGGTCGTCCTGTTCACCGCGAACTTCCACTTCGCGAGTCTGGGCACGCAATACTTTGGATCGCTCCAACCTCCGTCGGCCTTTCAGCAGTACTGGTCACTCGCGGTGGAGGAGCAGTTCTATCTCGTCTGGCCGGCGCTGTTCCTCGCGTTGGTCGCGACCTTCCGAACCATCGACTATCGAAAGAAGTTGGTCGGAGCGCTCTCGGCGATCATCCTCGCCTCTCTTGTCTGGTCCATCGTCGAAACCGGCCAGAATCAGTCGTGGGCGTTCTTCTCCCCGCTGACACGTGCCTGGGAGTTGGCACTCGGGGCGCTCCTCGCGACGATCGCACCGGTGTTGCGCGACCGAGCTCCGCGAACCGGCCTCCTTCTGAAGGCCGCCGGTCTTGTCGGGATCTTGCTCAGCACCTGGTTCTACACGAGTCAAACGGACTGGCCCGGGTCCGCGGTGATCATTCCGGTGATGGCCACAGGAATGATCATCGCCGGGGGGACGCTGCGCGAATCATTGGGGTCCGGGCGAATGGTGTCGTCGGTTCCGGTCCAATGGGTGGGAAACGCCTCGTATTCGCTCTATCTGGTCCACTGGCCGATCCTGATCATCGCGACGGAGTATGCGCTGAACCCTTTGCCGCTCTCCAGCGAGGTTGCGCTCGTGGCCTTGTCTGTCGTGGTGTCAGCGGGTACGTACTACTTGATCGAGAGGCCCGTTCGAAACGCCTCCCGCCTCATCGAGAGCAGAAGGCTCGTGTTCGCCATGGGTGTCGCACTCATCGGCATCTCCTACGCGGTGATCTATTGGCACCTGCATCACTATTGAGCGCGGATCGCGGTTCATCCGTGGCTCGGTAGGAATACCTGCTTGTTCTGGAGAGTCTCGGAGAGGGCGGGCTCGAGGTGGAGACCGAAGGTCAAGGTGATGTGCGCGAAGTCGTGATAGGCAACGATGTTGTCGATCACCACGGGACAGGTCGACGAAGTGCAGAGCCAAGGCGTGACGTCGACATAGGTCGCGCCCGTCTGTGCGGCAACTTGTTTCTCGACCACGATGAATTTGGCGAGGATCGCCTCGCTTGCGGGGGAGGAGCACGCTTGAATGTCGGATTCGTGCCGCGCCAAGCAGGCGGCGGTTCCGTTGGCAAGGTCTGGGATCTCGCCGATCAGCACAACCTTGCCTACAGAGCCTGACACTTCAGTGATCACCGCGTGCATGGCGGATTGCCAGTCGGAGGGGCTGTTGTAGTGGTCATTCACGATGATCAGCACGCGAGGATGCACGGTGGCGATTTTCGCGAGTGCATTCTTGTCCCACTGGACGCATTGGGCGGTGAGGTTCCAGTCGGATTCGGTGTGCAGGTACTTCAAACCTGCGAAGGGACATGACGGCTTCGCAATCAGCAGGAGCTTCCAGTGCATGTGGAGTGCCATGGCATTGATCGCCGGCTCCCACATCTGTGCGTGGGAATCTCCAGCCAGCACGATCGTGTCGGTACCGGTTGCATCGCCAAACGTACAGATGACTCCCGTCTCGCTTGAGGGATGACTGCAGGCATTGGCTGCAGGGCTGAGAGGAAAGGTGTCATTGGCCACGTCTTGCAGTGGCGGCTGCACATTCTGCGGAAGTGTCTGCACTCGCGTGGCCGCTGCGACAGCTGCTCTTGCGGCGTCACTCCGGGCGTTCGGGCCGGAAGGGGGAACCGTCGATGCGATCGTCGATGAACCGCTGGAAGTCGTTGTGGTCGACGAGGCGCCGGTGGATCCGCACGCGCTGGCGAGCAGACCCCACACCGTGACCAAGGCGACGACGAAAGACAACCGACCTGCTCGATGGTGGAACCGGCTGCTCGTCAATTCGCTCTCGCCTATCGTGAACCTGCAATGCCCCGATGCTGGGAAGCGCTCCGGTTTCCCGCAGATGATCATACGACCTGGCGTCGTTCCGATCGCGTCCGGCCTCGCGGAGGGCTCGAAGTCAAGTTCCGGCGGCTCTCTGCCGAGGTCATCCGACTGCAAAGTGGCGCTCCGTGCAGACGACCAGGGCCTTCGCCGGCGGAAGCCCGTGTTACCCTTCGTCGTCGGTCGGTCTGACGAAGGGTAGGGGGGATGCGCAGATCGTTGGGTCTGAGGCGACGGCTTGCACTCGCTGCTCCGAGCGCTCTCCTTCCCGTGATGGCCCTCGTGGCGGTCGCGCCACCCGCCGCTGCATCGGGAACCGTTCCCGGACCACCGACCAAGGTGTCCGCGACACCCGGCAACCAGTCGGTGATCGTCAAGTGGTCCGCCCCGCTCCACGACGGCGGTCGACCGATCACCGGGTACACGGTGCTCGCCACTCCGGGATCGCGGACCTGCACGACGACCGGCGGCTCGTCCTGCACGCTGCGAAGCCTGATCAACGGAGACACCTACACGGTGAGGGTCAAGGCCGAGAACGCAAATGGGTTCGGACCGAATGCACCGGCTGTTTCAGCCAAGGCGGGCGTGCCACTTGCACCGACCGGCGTCGGGGTCATCGCAGAGCATGCTCAGGCAACCGTCGGTTGGACCGCTCCGTCCGACAACGGCAGCGCGATCACCAAGTACACCGTGGTGTCGACTCCGGGTTCGGAGACCTGCACCACCTCAGGAGCGAAGTTCTGCACGGTCCGGGGACTGACCAACGGCACTGCGTACCAATTCGAGGTGAGCGCGACCAACGCCAGGGGAACCGGGGCCGGCTCTTCACCGTCCCGCTCGATCACTCCGACCGGTCCGCCCTCTCTCACCGGAGCGGTGAGTGTCGTCGGAGGTCTCAACTCCCATTGCAGCGTGCTCGGCTCTGGCGGGGTCGACTGCTGGGGCGAGGACCAACTCGGACAGCTCGGTGACGGAAGCTCGGTCGACAGCGCCGGACCGATTGGCGTCGAGGGGATCGGAGGAACCGGGACGCTCGCCGGTGTGCAGAGTGTGGTCGGGAGCGGTGGCGGCTACTGCGCGCTGCTCACGGCAGGCGGTGTCGACTGCTGGGGCTACAACGCAAGCGGTCAGCTCGGAGACGGACATACCGCTGAGAGCACGACGCCGGTGGCAGTGGTCGGGGTGGGCGGGACCGGCACGCTCGCCGGTGTCCGACAAGTCGCCGATGACGGCAGTGGGTCGTACTGCGCGCTGCTCAGCTCCGGAGGGGTCGACTGCTGGGGCTTCGGTGGCGCCGGTCAGCTCGGCGACGGAGTCGATGCGGCGAGCACGACTCCTGTGGCCGTGGTCGGGGTAGGAGGGCCCGGCGAGCTGACGGGTGTTGCGAAGGTCGTCGGTGGTATCGGGGCGGGGGACTACTGCGCGCTGCTCATCTCCGGAGGAGTCGACTGCTGGGGTTATGGCTACGACGGCGAGCTCGGTGACGGGACCTTCACCACGACCGGAAGTGCCGGGAGTGCGACACCGGTGGCGGTCGAGGGCGTCGGTGGTGGAACTCTTGCCGGAGTGGCGAGTGTGGTGAGTGGCGAACTGGGCTACTGCGCAGTGCTCACATCGGGCGGTGTCGACTGCTGGGGGGAAGGCGCCGCCGGTCAGCTCGGCGACGCAGCCGCCACCGACAGCGCCGCTCCGGTGGCAGTCGTGGGTGTGGGCGACACCGGGACGCTCACCAGTGTCACGAGCGTGGCCGACGGAGGGAGCCGTTCCTACTGTGCACTGCTCGCGTCGGGCGGGGTCGACTGTTGGGGAGACGACGGCAGTGGCCAACTCGGCGCGGGGGGTACTGGCAACAGCTCCGTCCCCGAGACGGTCGACGGTGTCGGCGGGGGAGGCTCGCTGAGCGCAGTCTCCAGCCTGGTCGGTGTCGGCAACGGCGGGACGAACGGGGGGTACTGCGCGGTGCTCACCTCCGGCGGGCTCGACTGTTGGGGCTACGGTTACGACGGCCAGCTCGGGGACGGAACCTTCACGACCACTGCCAGCCCGGGCAGTGCCGTACCGGTCTCGGTCGAGTCGGCGGATGGCAGTGGAGCCCTCACCGGTGTGCAGAGCGTGACGGCAACCGAAGGTGCCGGGGCCGGGGGCGAATGTGCCGTCCTTGCGTCGGGCGGGGTCGACTGCTGGGGCTACGGATACGACGGTGAGCTCGGGAACGGGATCCGCTACACCATCGGGCATCCCGGAAGCGCGACACCGGTCCAGGTGGAAGCAGCTTGAGGCGATCGCAACCGAGAGTTGCGGACGGGTGCGCCATCAAGGTATTTCGTAGCGTTTCGTGATCTGCCTGCGGTAATGTTGGAAGCTCCAAAGCACCGCGATCGGGCCTATGGCAGGGGTCCCGGGGGGTAGTGTCGGATCGATGACAGCAGTGGATGCCAGAGCGGCTGACGCGCTCGTCATCACCGACGTGTCGTCGATCCCCGACGAACCGCCGCCAGAGATCCTCTACCGGCACAAGGTCCGGTTCACCGAGTCGGTGCGGAACCTGTGGGCCCACCGCGAGATCATCTTCACCCTGGCCGAGCGCGACTTCCGGGCCCAGTACAAGCAGGCCACCCTCGGGGTGCTGTGGGCGGTGCTCACCCCGGTTGCGATGCTCGGCATCTTCGTCGTGGTGTTCTCCCATGTGAAGGGACTCGGCCTCCCGGGTTACCCCTACCCGCTCTACGCGTACGTGGGGCTCCTCTGTTGGGGCTACTTCTCCGCGGCACTGGGGACCGGTGGAAGCTCGTTGTTGACCAACAAGGCGCTCCTCGCCAAGACCCAGTTCCCGAGGGAGTGCTTCCCTCTGGAGACGATGCTCGTGAGCGGGTTGAACACGGTCATCTCCTGGGTGCCGCTTGCGCTGCTGTTCGTCATCTACGGGCGGGCCCCCGGGGTGGCGACGGTCTGGGTCCCACTGTTCATGGTGATCGAGGTGGTCTTTGCCGCGGGTATCACCCTGGCGATCTCGAGTGTCGTCATCCAGATGCGGGACCTGGTCCAGGTGCTCCCGCTGATCATCTCGATCGGCCTGTTCGCCACGCCGGTGATCTGGCCGTACTCGAAGATCCCGAAGAACTACCACGTGGCAGGTGGGACCTACGTGCATCGGACGTTCGTGAACGGGCACGTGGTCCCCGCGCACTGGGTGGGCGGGTTCCACGTCAACCTCCAAGTGATCTACGGGTTCTTCAATCCCCTCGGACCGATCATCGACAATGCCCGCCGGACGCTCCTGTTGGGACTGTCGCCCAACTGGGAGCTCGTCGGTGTCGCCGCCCTCGGCTCGCTGGTCTACCTCGCGTTCGGCTACCGCATCTTCAAGCGCTTGGAGGTGAACTTTGCCGACATTGCCTGACGGTGCGATCGAGATCGAACACGTGTGGAAGAAGTTCCGCGCCGACCGGACCGTGCCCAAGTTCTACGACCAGATGAAGCGGTTCGGGAGCGCGATCGGATCACGGGGCAGCCACGAGTATCGGTGGGTCCTGAAGGACGTGACCGTCGACGTGCCGCCGGGGGGTTCGCTGGCGCTGATCGGCATCAACGGCTCGGGGAAGACCACGTTGCTGAAGATCATCAGCCAGGTGACCTACCAGTCGGCGGGGCGATGCGACGTGCAGGGAAGGATCGGAGCGCTGCTCAGCGTCACCAGCGGCATCCAGCCGGAGCTCTCCGGGCGGGAGAACGTGTTCCTCTACGGGGCGGTCCTCGGCATGGGCCGCCAGATCATCCGGCAACGCTTCGACGAGATCGTCGAGTTCGCCGGGCTGGCCGATGCGATCGACCGGCAGGTCAAGTTCTATTCGATGGGCATGCAGATGCGGCTCGGGTTTTCGATCGCCGCGTTCCTCGAGCCCGACGTGCTCCTCGTGGACGAGGTCCTCTCGGTCGGCGACGCGACGTTCCAACAGAAGTGCCTCAACCGGATCGGGGAGATCGTGCGGCAGGGCACCACGCTCCTCTACGTGTCCCACGATCTCGCCTCGGTCGAGGCATCGTGCGAGCGCGCGCTCTGGCTGGCCGACGCCTGCGTCATGGCTTCGGGTCCGACGAAGGAGGTGGTGGCCAGATATCGCTCCGCGGTCGAGCAGAACGCGGCGCTTGCGACCTCGACCGAGGGTGAGGTGACGGTCCTCAAAGCGGAGATCAAAGCGGCCGACGGTGGGCAGGTGCGCTCCGAGTGCGACCTCGACGTCTGTCTCACCTTGAACTCGCCCCAGGCCCACGACGCCAACTTCTTCATCGGGGTGTCCCAGGGCACCGCCTTCCCGATGTTCATCGTGCGGTACAGCGGGTCGTTCCCGGCGGGCGATTTCGAGGTCCGGTGCCGGCTGCGGAACGTTCCGTTGGCCCACGGCCACTACTCGCTCTGGCCGGCGATGTCCGGCCACCTGAGGGGCAAAGGCAAGCCGCTGCTTCCCTGGAGACCGGTGACCTCCTTCGACGTGATGGGGCCCGACCTTCCGAAACTTCCCGAAGGGGTCATGGTGCTCTCGCCGGTCTACGTCGGAGCCGACTGGCAGGTCAACTGAGGGGACTCAGGGGAAGAAGACCCGCTCCTTCAGGGAACCTCGGAGTCGCCCGGTGCGCATCCCGGCCGCATGCGCCCACCGGGAACGCACGTCGGTGCGGCTCACCAGGAGTGGCGCCCGGGTCAGCAACCAGAGCCACGACTTGGCCGCACCTCGCAGATCCGGCCTGGCGCCGTCGTCGCGATGCCGACGGTAGAGCGCGGGCCCACTGAACCCGTAGGTGGTCCCGTGGCGGAAGTTCCGCGCGAAGCCCGGTTGAGCGCGCTTGGCGACGACCGCGTCGGGCGCGATCGCGAAGCGGAACCCCTCGAGTTGGAGCCGCCAACAGAGGTCGATGTCCTCACCGACCGACAACTCTTCGGCGAAGCCGCCGACCGCCTCGAACGCCTGCCTGCGCACTGCCAGATTGGCCCCGAGTCCAGCGGGGAGGAACCCGAGTTGGGTGGTGGCCGCCGGACTGAGGGGCGCGTCTCGTTCTGCGATGCTGTCTGGTGATCTGTGCAACCCGTCGAGTGACCTGAAGTCGTACACGCCTGCGACCACGTCGGCGTCTACGAGTGCAACACCGATCGCGGCGAGCCATCCAGGTCCGACGACGTCGTCTGCGTCGCAGAACGCGAGCAGGTCGCCACCGGCGTTCGCCACGCCCGCGTTCCGTGCCGCCCCCGGCCCCTTCACTTCGGAGGCGTCCATCCAACGCACCAGCTCGTTGCGGTTCGCCCACCCCTGCCCGGTCGCCACACTCGAGTCGGTGGAGCCGTTGTCGACGAGGAGCACTTCCCATTCGCCCGAATACTGTTGGGCGGTCAGGGCTTCGAGTTGATCGTTCAACCAGGGCATCGCATCCCGTACCGGTACGACGACGCTGATCACCGGTCCGGTAGCCTAATCCTGTGAGGGCATGGTGACCGCCGGGCGGCCACTCGATCGGGTCACCGCGGTGATCCTCACCCATATGCGGCCGGGCCTCGCCGGTGACACCACCCGGTCCCTGATCGAGGTCGAGGGCCTCGACCCCGATCGCATCGTGGTCGTGGTCAACGGAGTCGGTGGGCTCGACGACCCCGCGCTCGAGTCGAAGGTCAGGATGGTCCGGTTGCCCACCAACACCGGACCCGCAGGTGGCTTTCGTGCTGGAATGCTCGAGGCGCTGGCCGAACCCTCCACCCAGTGGATCTATCTCTGTGAGGACGACGTCAGTCTCTTCGCCCTGCCGTCTCCGCGACTTGCCGACCTGGTCCGACGCATCGAGCAAGAGGACCCGGTTGCCGCACCGATCGGGGCTCTGGTCGCCTATGGCAGGAACTTCGTCGGGCGCGGCACCCAGACGGAGAACCTGGTGCCGCACTCGGAAACCCCGGACTCGCCCGGCTTCACCCCGGTGGACGTGGCCCCCTGGGGTGCGACGTTGATCTCGCGATCGGTCGCCGAGGCAGGGGTGCTTCCGGATCCGGACTGGTTCTTCGGTCTCGAGGACTTCGACTTCTTCTGCCGGGTGCGAGAGGCAGGGTTCGAGGTCCTCGTCGACGACGAGGCTGCCCGGAGCGTGGCGGGACAGCAGACCTCCTCGGGTCGGGACGAGTCCTTCCGTGACCGGCGTCCCACCGACGCGGACGAGGCCTGGCGCTCCTACTACCACGCGAGGAACTCGCTCGCCCTGATCCGTCGCCACGGACGACCGACCTGGTACGCGTGGCAGGTCGGCTACTCCGTCCGCTATCTCCAGGGGGCTCGAAGTCGGGCGGAGCGGGTGGCCATCGTGCACGGCCTGTGGGACGGGATGTTGGGCCGGATGGGCGAGAACCTTCGCTACGGGCGCCGACTCGGAGAGTTCCCGTCCGATGCCGGTGGCGCAGACGATCCGGTCAGCTAGGCGAAGTTCGGCCAGAGGGCCAGATCGATGCCGGGGTGACTCGCAACGAGGGAGGTGACGTCTGGGGCGTACACCGAGACGAGGTACTCACGGACCTGGTCGTCGAGCACCCCTCGGACGGGCTCGGGTCGGTTCCGGGTCGGCGGACGGTGAGGTGTCAGCCCGAGGTGAGCGAAGGTCGCGTCGAGCTGACGGTCGCGATCGACGATGCACTGCTCGTACTGAAGGACGAGCAGTTGCTCCGGGTCGAAGTGCTCCAACCAGACCTGCAACGACCTGAAGTAGAACCCCCGCTGTACGGCGTCGGCAATTGCCGCACCGTCCTGTCGGGCCCCCATCGCCCGCAGATGGTCGAGTCCCGATCGAAACCGCTCGACCGGGTCCCGCAACAAGACGAGCAGACGGGTGTCGGGCGCGGCTCGTTGCAACAGCGGAGGAACCCACGGGAACGACAGGTAGTCGGGGGTCCACTCACCGGTCAGCATCCCGGCCGGTCGGGGAAACCAGCGGTGGTACTGATCGATCTCGGAGGCGCGCATCGCCCGCGCCCCGAACCGGTCGAAGAAGTGTCGTTCCTTGTGGATGTCGTCTCGGGAGGCGATGTCCGGATGACTGCTCATCAGCTCGTACCACCAGGTCGTCCCGGCCTTCTGGGCTCCGATCCCGACGAACGAGGGCGGCCCCGGGGACTCACCGGGCGCGAGCGTCGGACCGGTGAAGTCGAACTCCTCCTCCCAGGGGGCGTACTTGCCGAGCAGGTGCAGGACGTCTCGACGGAGCCTCGGGGGCAGTCGGGCGAACCCACTGCGCAGCGGCTCGCGCATGTTCATCGAGACCTGGTCCGAGACACGCCGCAGGTTCTAACACGCGTGCCGGGTTCCAACAGAGGCGTGGCGGTGGTCGGACCCGGTGGCCGGTAGTCTGGCCCTGTGTGCGGGATAGCCGGGCTCTTCGAACCCGGCGGGGCAACCGGCGCGGAGCAGCTCGGGAGGGACGCTGCCGCGATGGCCGACGCGCTGACCCATCGGGGACCCGATGCCCACGGGCTCTGGGTGGAACCCGACCAGGGCGTCGCCTTCGGGCACCGTCGCCTTTCGGTCGTGGACCTCGGGCCGGGTGGCGCACAGCCCATGGTCTCCTCCGACGGACGCTTCGTCCTCAACTACAACGGCGAGCTCTACAACCATCAGAGCCTGAGGAAGCGGCTCGCCGGCACCGGGGTCGCGTTCCGGGGCAGTTCGGACACCGAGGTGGTGGTGGAAGCGGTCGTTGCCTGGGGACTGCTTCCGGCACTCGAGGCCTTCGAGGGAATGTTCGCGTTCGCCCTCTGGGACCGCCGGCAGCGGGAGCTGCATCTCGTGCGGGATCGCTTCGGCGAGAAGCCGCTCTACTACGGTTGGATCGGGAAGCGACTCGCGTTCGCGTCGGAGCTGAAGAGCGTCTGCCTGCTCGCGGAGTTCCGAGCCGAGATCGACCGCGACGCGGTCGCCCTCTACCTCCGGCACAACTGCATCCCGGCTCCCCGCACCATCTACCGGGGCCTGTCCAAACTCCTCCCCGGACAGCTGGTGACCGTGAACGCCGCGGCACGTCCCGGTGGGATTCCGCCCTCCCGGGCCTACTGGTCGGCGCGCGAGGCGATCGAGGACGCACGCAGGCGGCCACTCGTCGGGACCGACGACTCCATGATCGACCAGTTCGAGGCGGTGCTGTCCGAGTCGGTCGCTGCCCGCATGTTGGCCGACGTGCCGGTCGGCGCCTTTCTCTCAGGAGGGGTGGACTCGAGCACGGTGGTCGCGCTGATGCAGCGCCACAGTTCGAAGCCGGTGCGCACCTTCACGGTCGGCTTCTCGGATCGTGCCTTCGACGAGTCGACCGAAGCAGCCGCAGTCGCAGCGCACCTCGGTACCGATCACACGCCACTCGACGTGACCGACTCGGACGCGATCGAGATCATCCCCGACCTTCCCGATTTCTGGGACGAGCCGTTCGGCGATGTCTCGGCCATTCCGATGCATCTGGTCAGCAGGCTCGCCCGTTCACAGGTCACGGTGGCTCTGTCCGGTGACGGAGGCGACGAGCTGCTCGCCGGTTACAACCGTCATGCGTGGCTCGAGCAGCTCTGGCGGCGTTCGTCGATCCTGCCGGCGCCCGTCCGTCGGATGGCCGGTGCCGCGCTCGTCCGTCTCCCGCCAGCGGTGATCGACGGGGGGGCCAGGGTCGCGATGGCGGTCCCTCCGCATCGCCAGATCAGGAATGCGACCTCCAAAGTGGCAAAGACCGGAAGGGTGCTGGCCGCCCGCGACCCCGAGGAGGCGTACCTCTCGCTCGTTTCGTACTGGGAGGGCGCCGAGTCGATGGTGATCGGCGCCGGCCCTACGGTGTCGATGGCTTCTCGGCCGTCGGAGTGGCCCGCACTCGACGGCATCACCGAGCAGATGCTCTGGCTCGATCTGGTCAGCTATCTCCCCGACGACATCTTGACCAAGCTGGACCGGGCGGCGATGGCCACCTCGCTCGAGACCCGGGTGCCCTTCCTCGATCGGGCCGTGTTCGACCTGACTTGGCGGTTGCCGATGCAGGCAAAGTTGCGTGAGGGCACCACCAAGTGGATCCTCCGTCAGGTGCTCGCCCGTCATGTCCCTCCTGAGCTCTTCGAGCGACCCAAGATGGGGTTCGGGTTTCCGATCGGCTCGATGCTCCGGGGTCCGCTTCGGGCCTGGGCCGAAGAGTTGCTCGGTGAACGCCGCCTCCGTCTGCAAGGACTCCTCGACCCCGAGCCGATCCGCCGCGCGTGGCAGCAGCATCTGCAAGGACGACGCGATCTCGCGCTGGAACTGTGGGACGTGCTTGCCCTGCAAGCGTGGCTGGAGCGGTGGCTCCCCGGCATCGGGCAGTGAGGTTCGGTGGTCGTGTTCGCACGTCGTCCGGCGGTAGCCTTGGCGACCCGAAGTGTGGGCCTTGAGCGCTCGGGGGGTCCGGACCGTACAGGGCAGGGGGACGTGATGGAGTCTGGCGAGGGCGGTGGCGGTCGCGGTCGCGTTCACGACCGCCGGTTGCGGGGTTGTCGCATCGTGACGACGTCACTCACTGCTCGGGTGCTCCTCGCCAATCAGCTCCGCGCGCTCTCCGACGTCGATTGGACCATCGTGAGCGGCGACGACTACGACGATGCGCCAGAGGGGGCGACGGTCCGCGTCGTGCGCATCCGGCGCGAGTTCGCCTGGTCGGATGTCCGTTCGTTCGTCGCGCTCTGGCGGTATCTTCGTGTCCGGCGCTTCGACTTCGTGCAGACCCACACGCCGAAGGCGTCGTTCCTCGGCCTGCCGGCGGCGAGGCTGGCTGGTAGCCACGCCATCTACACGATCCATGGGTCGCTCTACTTCGAGGACAACACGACGCGGGCCAACGTCTTGGGATGGTGTTTCGAGCGATGGTGCTGCACCTGGGCCCACACGGTCCTCCTCCAGAGCCACGAAGATGAACGGGTGCTTCCACGTGCGCGGATCTGCCGCCGTGGCAAGCTGGACTTCGTGGGGAACGGGATCGTGATGGACAGGTTTCTGGAACCGGTCCCGCCCGCGCTCCGCTCGGACAAGCCCATCGTGATGACGGTCGGTCGGCTGGTGCGCGAGAAGGGGTGTTCGGATTTCGTCGCCATCGCCTCGGCACTGTCGGGCCTCGCGGAGTTCGTCCATGTGGGTCCGTTCGAGCACGACCAACGGGACGCGATGAGCGAGGAGGAAGCGGCGGCGATCTCGCGGGCAGGGACCGTCAGGTTCCTCGGAGAGGTCGACGACGTCCGTCCGTATCTCGCCTCGGCGACCGTGGTGGTCCTGCCCTCCTACCGGGAGGGGATCCCGCGGGTGGCGATGGAGGCCGCGGCGATGGGCCGCACCGTTGCCGCCTACGACATCCGAGGGATGCGCGAGGTCATCGATCCCGATCTCGGATTGCTGGTCCCACGCGGCGACCAGCGGGCGTTGACCTTGCTCGTCGAGGATCTGCTGAAGGATCCCGCGCGCTGCGCAGAGCTCGGCGAGCAGAGCAGGCGCCGGGTGGTGGAGGAGTTCTCGGAAGAACGAGTGGTCGAGAGGCTGCGGGACTGTTACGCGAGCCTTTCGGGGTCCCCGACATGACGACAGAGGTGTGCCTGACCGTCGATGTCGAGGATTGGTACGAGGGGATGGCCGTCCTCGGCCAGACGTTTGACCGCCCCGAGGGAACACGAAGTGGCCTCGGGCAGTTGGGCGACACGCTCGACTCGGCAGGAGGGCATCCGGCTGTGACCTTCTTCGTCGTCGGCAACTACGCCGAGCGGGTGCGGTCCGAACTGATCGAACTCGCCGGAGCCGGCCACGAGATCGCAAGCCACGGACCCGACCACGGTCGCCTGCCCGAGCAGCGGGGAGCGCTGGTCGATTGGCTGCGGAGCGGTCGAACGATGATCGAGGATCTGGTGCAGCGTCCGGTCCGCGGGTTCCGTTCGCCCCGGTTCGACGTCCCCGCGGGAATGGCGCTTGGCGAGTACCGGGAGGTGCTGGCCGAAGCCGGCTTCAGTTACGTGTCCGACACTCACCTGCAGGGGGAGGGGTCACCGCTCCTGGAGATACCGGTCCTGACGTCCTTCGGCGTTCCGATCGGGGGTGGCAGCTACCAACGCCTGTTCCCGTTGTCCGCGGTGTCGGCAGGCATCCGCTCAGCGGATGGTCCCGCCGTCCTCTATTACCACTCCTACGACTTCGGGGCGACGCTTCCGAGTCTGTCGTCCATTCGCTCGATGGGTGCCGCGCGACAGCTGGTCGGTCGTGGGAGGATCGCCGGAATGTTCGCCCGGATACTCGAACGCTACGGGAGCAAGGCGTGTGACCATGTCGAACGGTGACCATGTCGACGATGGGAATGCCGAGGGTGACTTCGAGTCCTACTTTCATCGCAGGGCCCAACGCTTCTCCTCCTTCTACTCGAGCGAGCCGGTCGCCAGGCTCCTCGGAAGAGGAGCCCTCTTCGATCGACTGAGGATCGCTGTCGACACGTCGCTCGCCCTCCAGGCAAAGCGGGTGCTCGACATCGGGTGCGGGAGCGGGCCGTTGTTCTCGCCGCTCGCCACCGCCGGCATCCACGTGACCGGCATCGATCCGGCGGCGGCGATGGTCGAACTTGCCAAGGAGCAGGCCGTATTGTTCCCCAACCTCGTCGAGGTCGAACAGCGGGGCTGGGAGGAGCTCGACGAGGTCGACGCCTACGACGTGGCGGTCGCCCTCGGCGTCTTCGACTACGTGGGCACTCCGGTCGAGCTGTTGCGGCGGATGGGCCGGGCCGCACCTCACGCGGTCGCCTCGTTTCCGTTGCCGGGTCTCCGGTTGAATCTTCGGAAGCTCCGCTACGGGGCGCGTGGGGTGACCGTTCATGGCTACCCGGCCGGTGGGTTCGAAAGGCTGGCCCTCGATGCGGGCATGCGAGTGGTCGAGATCACCCCCCTCGACTGGGCCGGGTACGCCGTGCACTTCAGCCGACGGTCCGATCCGCCGGGGGATGGTCCGACAACCGCACCCGCGTAATCTGGCGCGGTGTGTGGTCGCGTCGCCCTCTTCGAACCTCCGAGCCGTCTGGCCCGCCTCCTCGACGCAACCTTGGAGATCACGGACAAGGACCTCGCACCGAGCTGGAACGTCGGGCCGATGGGAGAGCTGGCCGGCGTGCGTCAGACATCACGCGGGGAGCGGGAGCTCGCCCTCTACCGCTGGGGCCTGGTGCCGAGCTGGGCCAAGGATCCGAATATCAAGGGAACCTTCAACGCGCGGGCCGAAACCGTTGCGACCAAGCCGGCGTTCCGCTCGGCGTTCGCTCGATGGCGGGTCCTCGTGCCGGTCGACGCGTTCTACGAGTGGAAGCGAACCGATCGGTGGCGCCAGCCCTACGCATTCAAACGGGCCGACGGTGAACCGGTCGTCTTCGCCGGTCTGCGGGAGTGGTGGAAGGCCCCCGACGGCACCGAGCTTCGGACGGCGACCGTGATCACCACCGAGGCCGGTCCCGACATGCCGATCCACGACCGAGAGCCCGTGGTGCTCGAGCGTCGAGATTGGGACCTCTGGCTCGATCCGGCGGTCACCGACCCGTGGCAGCTCCAGCCGCTACTGGTGCCGACCGTGGCGGGCACCCTCATCCACTACCCGGTCGACCGCTCGGTCGGCGATGTCCGAAACGATCGCCCGGAGCTTCTCGACGAAGTGCAACTCGACGAGGAGCGTGGTCCCGAGCAGGTCCCGCTGTTTCCTCCGACCGATCAGGATCCGTTGCCGCGTTCGAAGTCCTGATCGCTCCAGGTGGCGATCGGGAACCAGCTGATGACTCGGCGCAACGTCGCCAGCTGTCGGTCGTCCAGTCTCGACTTCCACGAGTCCGGAAGGTCAGCCGCGATCCGCTTGACCATGAAGCCTGAGCCCTCGGTGTTGTGTTGCAGCAGGAAGTCCGCCGGTGCGTCGCCCCAGGGCAACCCGAGGTCCGAGTAGAGCCGCTCGAACTCGGCCACCGGATCCGAGCACAACTGCTCGTGGGTCCGGATGTGCCACTCGGGATGGCGGGAGGCCGCCTCCTCGAGCGCGGCGATGAGGAGCCCGATCATCCAGCTCATTCGTTCCACCGGGTCGGAGCCGGGGAGCGGAACCCCCCACGATTCGACGTAGCGGGTTCGGATGCCGGGGTCGGTCTCCAGCGTCGAGTACCGCGAGTCCTTCAGTCCGACTTCCATCCAACTGGCGAGGACGCTGGCCGGATGACGGAGCAGGAGGAGGACGTCGACGTCGAACTCGGCCGCGATCCACTCGACGCACAGTTGCGCGTGGATCGATTTGGCGACGACCCTCGGACTCCCGGTCCGATCCGTCCCGGACCGGCGGGGACTCGGGTCCCGGGCGAGGGTGGAGGCGATCCAGGTGACCGGATCCAGCCGGCCGTCGTAGATGCGGTCTTCCGCACCGGGCCCGAGGATGTGCCTCGCCAGCACCGAACGGCGGGCTTCGACCGCACCAGCGAAGGTCCACGACCAGAGCCCCCGGTAGGCAGGTGCACGGTCGCCGGGTAGAAGTGCGGGATAACGACCCAACTTCCGCTTCGCGTGGATCGCGGCCGGCCATTTGTCCTCGCTGTCCGGCTCGAGGACCTTCAGCGCGCCGTCCGCCTTGCCAAGTGCCTGCATGGTCCAGCTGGTGCCGGACCTCGGAACTCCGACGATCAGGATCGGTCGAGATGCGTGGTCCATCAAGACCTCGGACTCCGCTTGGCTTCTGCGCGGGCCAACAACGTGCTCATCGTGCGCGCCGGGAGCCCGGGATCCCGGCGACGCACCGCGACCGAACTTGCGATTGCACTCGCCATCAGCAGCGAGGTGGCGACCGCCGTTGCAACGGGTGTCCGGCCGTGTTCGGTGATCTGGGCGGCGATCCCGGGTCGGCCACCTTCGAGCTGACCGAGGACCAGCTCGTGGTAGATGCGGCAGGACGACGTCATCGACCCGGCGTGCCGCTCGAGAAAACCGCGTCTTCCGCGCACCGCCGCCGAGTCACCGCGGGTCACCCGGGTTCCGGCGTGTTGATGGTAGGAGTACAGCGGGCGGGGGACCGTCGAGATCGGACTCGTCTGTGCACAGCGAAGCCAGAGATCCCAGTCCTCGCACGACTCGAGATCGGCATCGACGGCCAGGTCGTCGCGGAACTTGGATCTCCGGATGACCCCGAAGGGGACCGCGTTGAGATCGAACCAGAGTAGCTGAGCGGCCCCGATGTGAACGGGGCCCCGGAACAGCGCCACCCGGCCGGTCTGGTCATGGACGACCTGGTGCCACGAGGTGACCACCCCTGCGTCCCGATCCTGCTCGAAGCGTTCGACCACGGCGGCCGCTGCCCCTGGCATCCAGGTGTCGTCGTCGTCACAGAAGCTGAGAAGATCGCCACCGGCCGCACTGATCCCGCGGTTGCGACTCCCGCCGGGCCCCAGCGACCGGTCGTTGTGAACGAGCCGGACTCGTGTGTCGTTCGCCAACCGATCTGCGACCTCGGGAGTGCCGTCGGACGAGGCGTCGTCCACGATCACCAGTTCGACGTCGACTCCTTGCTGCTCGAGGATGGAGCGCGCCGCTCGTTCGAGCCGGCTCGCACGATTGTGGGTCGGCATGACCACGCTCAGCAGGTGGGCCGGCACGCGAGTCAAATCTACATGAGGACGATCATCGGCACAGTAGAGTTCTCCCGCGTCGCTGGGGCCGGCGGGCGTCGTCGGACGTCCTCGACCAGGGGACCTTCAGAGAGGGAATGAGTGCTGTCGCGAGAGATCATCGAGCGCCTCCGTTGTCCGACATGCGGTGCATCTGTCGAAGAGGCCCCTCTCGACGAGACCGACCGCAGCACAGGGATCCGCTGCGACAACGGCCACTCCTTCGACCTGCGGGACGGCTACCTCGACTGTTCGCAGGCCGGCACCTCGGGGGGATCGACCGACCGAACCTTCGAGAGCTTCGGGTTCGAGTGGAACAACTTCGACGATGTCCGAGAGGAGGACGAGTCGTTCTCCGAGGTGTACTTCCGTGATCTCGACCTCGCCGGACTCGCCGGCAAAGTCGGGCTGGATGCCGGATGCGGCAAAGGCCGCTACACCCGGTTTCTCGCCGCCCGCCTCGAAGCGACGGCGGCACTCGACGGATCCTCTGCCGTCGAGGCGGCGGCCCGGAATCTGGCCGAGTTTCCCTCGGTGCTGGTGGTCAAGTCGGACTTGCGGGAAGCTCCCTTCGCACCGCAGAGCTTCGACTTCATCTCGAGCCTGGGCGTGCTCCACCACCTCGACGATCCGCGGGAGGGTTTCGAGCGCCTGCTCGGGTATCTCGCTCCGGGTGGACAGATCCTTCTCTACCTGTACAGCCGGCCCCCGACCTTCGGTGTCCGTTCCGCAGCACTGAGCCTCGCCGCCGCCCTCCGCAAGGTGACCGTCCGCCTGTCGCACCCTGTTCTGAAGATGATGAGCGCTCCGATCGCCGCCCTGCTCTATTGGGGAGTGGTGGCTCCCGGCGCCTTCGGCGATGACCACGGCGTGTCGTTTCTGTCGGGTCTTCCGATGAGCGCCTACCGGGGGAAGCCGTTTCGCAGTCTGACCCTCGACACCTTCGATCGCCTGAGCGCCCCCGTCGAGCATCGCTATGTCTGGAAGGAGCTCGCTCCTTGGTTCACCGACACCGGGTTGGTGGTCGACGCTGCCCGTGACGAGACCGGCTGGTTCGTTCTCGCGCACAAGCCGGCCACCGATCCGAGCGGCGAGTCCCATTCCGGAGCGGGAGTGCGGTGAGCGAGACGTCGGGTCCCGATCGGCGGATCATGGCGGTGATCCTGACCCACAACGCCCCCGAGTCCCTCGACCGCTGCCTGAAGGCCATCGCTGCGCAGAGCGCTCCGCCCGAGGCGGTGCTGGTGCTGGACAACGCAAGCGAGCCACCGGTGACGGCGGGGTCGCTGGCGGTCGGGTCGCTTCCACTCGAGGTGGTCCGCTCGGAGGTCAACACGGGGCCGGCCGGTGGTTACCACGACGCGCTCGCCCGGTTCCTCGAGTCCGACTCCCTGCACGCCTGGGTGCTCGACGACGACATGCGTCCCCACGAACACTGCCTCGAGCGTCTCTGGGCCGCGGCTGTCGAGGAGCCGGAGCGGGCATTCGAGTTTCCCGCCCTGCGCGAAGCCGACGGCGCCTACAGGACCTGGCCGTCGTGGTGCGGGTTCCTCGTCGCACGCCAGGTCATCGAGACGGTCGGCCTGCCGATGAAGGAGTTGTTCTGGTGGGCCGAAGACACCGAGTACCTCCAGTGGCGCATCCCCGATGCCGGCTACCGGCGCCAGCAGATCTGGGGGGCGCTGGTCGAGCACGACGGCGTCAGACAGGGGGACGGCGTGCCGATGTGGAAGTACTACTACGAGGCGCGCAACATGCTCTACGTCAACCTGCATGTGAAGCGGCGGGTCGGTCACTACCCGCGAAACCTCTCCAAGTTCCTCGCCCGTGCGCTCCTGCGAGAGAAGGACAACCGCCTCTCGCGTGTCGGAGTCATCGCACACGGCCTCTTCGACGGCGCCACCGGACGGCTCGGCGTTCGCTATCCGGTGGAGCCGATGAGTGAGCGGACCACGGTCGACCGCGGCCCGACGGAGACCTGAGCCGCCTACCCCTTGGCCAGATAGGAGAAGTTCGGCCAAAGGCGGAGGTCGATCTGGGGGTAGCGGTCGGCCAGTGCGACGACATCGGGCTCGTAGCATTCGACCAGCA
Source organism: uncultured Acidimicrobiaceae bacterium (assembly GCA_963839925.1). GTDB lineage: Bacteria > Actinomycetota > Acidimicrobiia > Acidimicrobiales > RAAP-2 > Bog-756. The sequence continues at coordinate 737,925 of CAWIWV010000001.1, forward strand.
GCCGCCGGAAACCCTGGTCCATGGCCCGCTTCGAGCGGGTCTTGTTGACCGCCTCGGAGAGCTCGGTCGGGCGGAACGAGTCGTCCAACCCGAGGAACCGGTAGGTCGCCGCCAGCATCTCGGCGGGCCGGCGCACACACTCCTCGAACTGCAGGACGCACAACTCCGACCGGTCGTACTCCGCTTCCCATGGCTCGAGCCTCGCCGCGTAGAAGCCGTGGGCGAGCCCTCGGTAACGGACATTGTGCAGTCGTTGGCGCGACATCTGCCGCGAGATGTCCGACTGGTAGCGCTCGACCGGATCGCGCACCAGTACGAGCACCTTGGCATCGGGTGCGGCTCGGCGGAGGATCGGCGGAAGTCGGTACGAGAAGATGTAGGAAGGGGTCCACTCGCCGGTCTTGGTGCCGGGAGGTCTGGCGAACCACGCACGGTAGGCATCGAGCTCGGCCTCGGTGCACTCCTGGTTCCGGTGGCGCTCGAAGAAGAACCGGTTGAAGAAGAGCAGCTCCTTCTTCGCCGGACCGTGCACGTCGGGGTGGGCGAGGATGAGGTTGAACCACCACGAGGTCCCGCACTTGGACACCCCCACGCCGACGAAGTCGGGGGGTCCCACACGCATGCCGGCCGGGCAGTCCGGGGCACGGGGGGCTCGACCGTCGGCCCAGGAGGGTTGCCTGCCCATCCGTTGCAGCACCTGGGCTTGCATCGACTCGGGGAGGAGGAGAAACGCCGACCGAGCGGTCCGCCCGGGCTTCCACGTCGCCATCCGCTCAGCGATCGTGATCGGGGTGGTCGGCGCCGCCCGCAGAACGGTCGTGTCGTCGTGCTTCGAGGCTCGTCGTGAGCGTGCGCAGCGGGCGGGTGATCCGCCAGCTGGTCGAGGACCGAATGTTGGCGAGCCACTCCTGGGTGTCCTCGAGCAATTCTTTCGTCTTTTCGAGCTCTTTCCTCGGCGCCACCAACTCCCGGCGGAGCTGGATCACCGACGAGGTCCAGGCAGACTCTTGTCCCAACGGTTCGGGCGCAAAGGGTCGGTGCCCGCCTCCGATCTTCGACAGGTAGCCGGCGAGATCCCTCTGGGCGGCGAGCATGACCGTCTCGTCGTGGTCCGACGGGTCGCTTCGATGGTGGAGTAGTTCGTCCGCGATCACCGTCGTTGCGGCCGTCCGGTCCCAACCTCCGGCCTCGGTCTCGAACTGCTCGAGTGATGCGAGCCAGGTGACCAACCCGTCGATGGTCGTGCGTGGATCGGTGACCACCGCTTCGTAGTCGACGACGTAGGTGTCCACTCCGGCGAGGCCGGACAGCGCTCCGCGGTTGTAGCGCTCCCAGAGCGCGAGGCCCTCGGGGAGGGGCGTGGCGTCCCGTCGCTGGAGGGAGCGGGCGACCGCGATCGGTGAACGCCAGACCAGCACCGCAGCGATCGGATCGGGAAGCAGGTCGCGCCAGTAGGAGAGGAGCAGGCAGAGCCGAGGGTCCTTGAACACCTTCGCACCGGGTTCGGGAAAGGCCGCCACCAGCAGGTCGGTGGGATCGGCTGCGCCCGCGATCTCGGGCCGTCGATCCCAGCCCTCCTCGAGATCAGGCGGCCCGTCCCACCCTCCGCCAAGCCTTGCCAGTAGGTCCTCGTTGTGGAGGCCGAGGGAGAGGCTCTCCCAGTGCTCGGGATTGCTCTCCGGCCAGAACACCCGGTCGTCGTTCCGGACCACTTGGAGCCCCGAGCGCGCCGAGGGCCCCGGTCACCGCCGAGGTACCGCTCCGGTGCATGCCGACGACCAGGACCCACGGCCCGGTGACCTGGATCACGGGTCGCTCAACGCACCCAGTCGTGGAGCTTCTGTGCGTAGCCGGAGAGCCTCGGCGATCCGCTGAGCTTCATCATGACGATCCGCTTGCCACGCCAGGCCAGGCCGGACCGGAGGTGCTTGGCGGCCCGGCGGTTGGTCTCACTGGAGATCAGGCCCACCGACGCGAGGTAGGCGCGGACCCGAGCGGTGTCCACTTCCTGCGAGTCGTGCTCGAGGTCGTCGGCTGTCTCGTCCACCGCCTCCAAGTAGGTGCCCGGGGGAGTGCTCACCGGCACGGGGACCAGGGTCCAGATGAACTGCTGGACCGCTGCGTGCTGGTTGGTGGACTCTGCCAGTGCTCGGAGCGCGCCGATCATCTCGACCGGGAGCGCGTCGTTGAGGTCTTCGTCGTACTGATCGGTCTGGAGCGTGACGTAGTCGTCGCGGGCGACGATCTTCCACCCGCAGCGTTCCAACATCCGCAGCAAGGTGGTTTCGGTGAAGAACCTCAGATGGGTGCTGTCGAGAAGACCCCGGTCGGTGACCTTCCATTCTCCGCAGAGCAGTCGGAGCCCGAGGTCGAAGTGGGCGACGTTCGGAACGGAGACGATCAGGGGGGGCTCACCGTGCTTCAGTGACCACGCTGACAGCGCCGAGAGGAACTCGTGGGGTTGGGTCAGGTGCTCGACGACGTCGAGCATGGTGAGTGCCCCGACTTTGCCGATGTCCTCCAAGGCCGATTCGACAGCGCTGAAGTCGGAGAGGTCGCAGAGCGTCGCGTCGATGCCCACGCGGTGCATCAGGTCGACAGCAGCGGGGTGGATCTCGAGGCCGTGGTACGCGATGCCCGACCGGCGCAGTGGGTAGCTCACCACCGCGGTGCCCGCACCCAGGTCGACCACCGTGCTGGTGGGATCGAGGTGTAGCTCGCGGATCAGCCCTGCGGCATTGGCCACCGCGCTCTCGTGCTCGAAGGGGTAGACGTAGTCGAACTGCGAGCGCTCGGGCTCACCGGTGGCGGTTCGTGCGAGCACCCCCGGTTTGCCTGGTGTGGAGGGCGGGGGATCGACCAGCACCGCCCTGGTGGCCTCGAGGAAGGCTCGACCGTAGCGTTGGTCGGGTTCCAGGTGGTTGCCTTCGGCCCACTCGTTCCACGCCACGATGAAGAGGTAGTTCTCCTCGGCCCGGACTCCCCGGACCGAATCCACCGCAAGGCGCAACCACTTCTCGTACCGCTCGGGGGAGGCCCCTTCGAAGATGGTGGCAGCCCAGGGACGGCGGGCCGTGTTGTCCCACCCCGCCATCACCGAAGGGAAGCGCTTCCACGCCGGTGGGATCTGGCGAAGGGTGAGCTCGAAAGAGGACCGGTAGTCGACGATCCGGTGTCCGCGGGTTCCCTCGATCGGCGCGAAGATCCGGTCTCCGCTCATCGGCATGAATCCGACCGATGCGTCGAGGCCGTACGCCTCCGGTCCGCCCGGTGGGGGACCCCAGCTCTCGACCCAACAGAGGTAGAGGTCGGGGAACCCGAGGCGCTGTGCCTCGGCTCGCCAGATGTCGGCCGTGCGTTTCGGGTTCGGGAGCTGCCCGGGCCGGTAGATGAGCATGAGGGGCCGGCCGTCGATCTTGATGTAGCGGTCGTCTGCGAACACGGTGGCCAACCACCGGAGGTGGGCCAGGTCGTCTTCGTCGCTGAAGTGCTGGGGCATGAGGACCTGTCCGGTCTTCGCGTCCCAGTTACGGGTCCATTCCTCGTTCGCCCAGCAGAGCGCGATCGGAAAATCCGGTGAACCCGACGCGAGCACCTCGTCGAGCGGACGGTTCAAGAGGCGCTTCCCGTGGAACCAGTAGTGGTAGTAGACGAACCCGGAGATGCCGTGCGCCGCGGCCAGCGACGCCTGGGCCTCGCGGACCTCGGGGAGGCGGAGGTCGTAGTAGCCGAGCTCACCGGGCACATGGGGCTGGTAGTGGCCCGGGAACAGTGGCCGTGCCTTGGTCACGTTGGTCCACTCGGTGAACCCCTTGCCCCACCACTCGTCGTTCTCGGGGATCGGGTGGAACTGGGGAAGGTAGAAGGCCAGGGCGCGCGGCTTGGTCTGGCCCTGGTCGCCGGACCCCCCGTTGGCTGCCATGCCCACAATCATACGACCCTACGTGCTGTTGAAGGCAGGGATTCTTTCCTAGATTCCCTGGGTATTGCCCTTGGCAACGATCGTCTCGATCACCAGAGCCTGCTCGGACTCGGTGAGCGCCGAGCCGGTGGGAAGGCAGAGTCCGCGCTCGAAGATCTGCGCGCAAACCGCGCCGCCGACGGTGGGAGTGTCGGCGAACACCGGTTGGAGGTGCAGCGGCTTCCAGGTCGGGCGTGACTCGACATCGACCGCTTCGAGCGCCAGTCGGATCTCTTCCCGGTCGGCTCCGAACAGTGCGGGATCGACCAGGATGCAGGTCAGCCACCAGTTCGGCTCGCCGTAGTCGGCGACCGGCATCAGCTCGATGCCGGGGAGGGCGCAGAGTGCCGCACGGTAGGTGCCGTTGATCTTCTTCCGCCGCTCGATCCTGCTGTCGAGTCCCTGGAGTTGTGCTCTGCCGAGAGCGGCCAACAGGTTGCTCAGCCGGTAGTTGTAGCCGATCACCGAGTGCTCGTAGTGCGGAAAGGGATCGCGGGCCTGAGTGGCGAGGAAGCGGGCCTCGTCGATGAGCTCCTTCGAGTGAGAAACGAGCATCCCGCCCCCGCTGGTCGTGATGATCTTGTTGCCGTTGAACGAGAAGACGGCGGCTTCACCGAACGAACCCGCAGGTCTGCCGCGGTAGGAGGCGCCGAGTGCCTCGGCGGCGTCTTCGATCAACGGGATTCCGTAGGTCGAGCACACGCCGGTCAACGCGTCGTAGTCGGCGCTCTGACCGTAGAGATCCACGGAGACCACCGCGGCGGGAAGCCGTCCGCGGCGCGCCCGCGCCTCCAGCTCCTCGGAGACGAGCACCGGGTCGAGGTTCCAGGTGGACGCCGAGCAGTCGACCAGCACCGGGTTGGCCCGAAGGTAGGTCACCGCCGCTGCGGAGGCGACGAACGTGAACGACGGGATGAGCACGTCGTCACCCTCACCGACGCCGACCAGCTGGAGCGCCAGGTGGAGTGCAGCAGTGCCGCTCGAGAGCGCGACCGCGTGCCCGACGCCGACCCGCGCACAGAGCTCCTCCTCGAAGGCGTCGATGTCCGGCCCGACAGGGGCGATCCAGTTCGAGTCGAACGCGTCGAGGAGCATCTGCCGCTCTCTGTCGCCGACCTCGGGCGGCGAGAGGTAGATCCTGCTCATCGAGTGCCAGGTCGGTCAGGGACGAGCGCTCCGGTGGCCATGGCCAATGCTACGAGCACGGCAGCACCGAGGAGGTCGACGGTGATCGCCGCCGCCAGCGAATCGAGGTGCACTGCGAGCAGCGCTCCTCCGACCAGTGCCGCCTCGACTCCGATGTAGGAGAAGCTCGCCGCGAGCGGGGGCCAGCCCCGTCCGACCAGTCGGTCGTAGGGATGGCCGCGGTCCCCACTCATCAACGAGGTGTGACCGCGCCACCGCCGGACCATCGCGCAGGCCACCTCTGCGGCCGGAACGGCCACGATGAGCAAGGCGGCGATTCCCGATGCGGTCGAACGGCCGGGTGCCCACGCGTCCGCGACCAGCACGGTGAGCGCGGCGCCGAGGAGGTAGGACCCGCCGTCCCCGAGGTAGACCTTCGCCGGAGGCCGGTTGTAGACGAGGAATCCGAGGAGCGCGCCGACCAGCGCGGCCGCGAGCAACCGGCTCGAGCCTTCGAGCGCCAGTGCGAACCCGAGAGCGGCCACAGCGCTCACCCCGGATGCCAGCATGTCGAGCCCGTCGATCAGGTTGACCCCGTTGATGAGCACGACGGCGACGACCGGGATCAGCACCGCGCCGGCAGCGGCGGGGAGGTGGACGGGGCAGGTCACCACGACCGCGACCCCGATCAGAATCTGGCCGACCAGACGGCCTGACGCAGGGAGATCGAACCGGTCGTCGGCGATCCCGAGGAGCAGTGCGGCACCCAGAGGGATGAGGACGGTGGGCCTCCCTGCCGCCACACCGACCACCGTCCCGGCGAAGACCCCCACGCCACCGAGGTAGGGGACGGCATGCTCCTGTGGCTTGAGTGCTCCGGGTCGGTCCACGATCCCGATCCGTCTGGCCAGCGCGATTGCCAGGGGAGTGGCGACGAGGGATGCGACCAGCGCGACCGCGGCAACCAGCGGAGTGCTCACTGCGCGACCGGTTGATCGTCCGATGACTTCTCCGGGTGAGGAAGGTCCCACTGCATCAACAGCGACTCGGTGCCGGCGTGGAGCTCGAAGCGTTCGACGGTCTCGAACCCGCACCGCTCGTAGAGGGTGATCGCCGCACGATTGTCGGCTCCGACCACCACGTGAGCAGCGTTCCCACCCCGGTCGGCGACCTCCTCGAGGAACGCATCCACCAGCGCCCGGCCGACCCGGTGCCCCTGCCACGAGGGGTCCACCGCGATCGCGAGCAGCTCTGACCCGCGAGCCTCGCCGGATCCCGAGGTCGCATGGCCCAGCGTGTCGAGCACCCGCCGCCAGTTCGCTACGGCCGGGCGGATCGCCTGGGCGCCGGCAGGGATCCCGTCGCGCCAGAGGAAGCTGCGGTACAGACCCCCCACATCGGCGCAGCCTGCGATGAACCCTGCGGTCATCCCCTCACCCTCCGCGACCAAGAGGAAGGAATCGGGAAACCGGGCGATACGTCGGTAGAGGCGCCGGAGGAAGGGTTGGCCGAGGGCGGGAAGGAAGCCCTGGGCAATCTGGTCGGCGTGGAGCGCAGCGCACCTGGGGGCGTCGAGCGAGGTTCCCGCTCGGATCTCGACAGTCCACACGTCAAAGTCCAGTCTAGAGCCTGTATCCCGGAATGAGTATTGTCGACTAGATTGCAAGGGTATGAACCGGAGTTGGGGCGCAGGCGCTTCGGGCCAGTATCAGCTGTCTCAGCTCCAGAACATCGAAGCGCAATCCATCCACATCATTCGAGAGGTGGCGGCCGAGTTCGAACGGCCCGTGCTGCTGTTCTCGGGTGGCAAGGACTCCGTGGTGATGCTGCGGCTTGCCCAAAAAGCCTTCTGGCCTGGGCGAATCCCCTTTCCGGTGATGCACGTCGACACGGGACACAACTTTCCCGAGGTGATCGAGTTCCGCGACCGGTCGGTCGAGGAGCTCGGGGCGAACCTGGTCGTCGCCTCCGTGCAGGCGTCGATCGATGCCGGTCGGGTCACCGAGGAAACAGGGCCTGATCCGTCGAGGAACCGCCTCCAGACCAGGACCCTCCTCGACGCCATCGCCGAGTACCGTTTCGACGCGGTCTTCGGAGGCGCCCGCAGGGACGAGGAGAAGGCCAGGGCCAAGGAGCGGGTGTTCTCGTTCCGGGACGAGTTCGGCCAGTGGGACCCGAAGAACCAGCGCCCGGAGCTCTGGACCCTGTTCAACGGACGCCACCGGTCCGGCGAGCACATCCGGGTGTTCCCGCTGTCGGACTGGACCGAGCTCGACATCTGGCAGTACGTCGCCAACGAGAAGATCGACCTACCGACCATCTACTACGCCCACCGTCGGGAGGTCTTCCGGCGTGACGGGATGCTCCTGTCGGTCGGTCCGTTCGTGACACCGAAGGACGGCGAAGAGGTGTTCGAAGCCACGGTGCGCTACCGCACGGTGGGGGACATGACCTGTACCGGCGCGGTCGAGTCGTCGGCCGAGTCCCCCGATGAGATCGTGATCGAGGTCGCCGCCTCGAGGCTGACCGAGCGTGGGGCCACCCGGGCCGACGACCGGACCAGTGAAGCGGCCATGGAGGATCGCAAGCGAGAGGGTTACTTCTAGTGGAGCTGCTCCGTCTGGCAACCGCCGGTTCGGTCGACGATGGGAAGAGCACCCTGATCGGCCGGATGCTCTACGACTCGAAGGCCATCTTCGAGGACCAGCTCGAATCCGTCGAGCGGGTGAGCCGTCAGCGCGGCGACGAGTACACCGATCTGGCGTTGCTCACCGACGGTCTCCGTGCCGAGCGGGAGCAAGGGATCACCATCGACGTCGCGTACCGATACTTCGCCACGCCGGCGCGCAAGTTCATCATCGCCGACACGCCCGGCCACGTGCAGTACACCCGCAACATGGTCACCGGAAACTCGACCGCCGACCTGACCATCGTCCTCGTCGACGCGCGCAACGGGATCGTCGAGCAGACCCGGCGGCATGCCTTTCTCGCGTCCCTGCTCCGGGTCCCGCACCTGCTCCTCTGTGTCAACAAGATGGACCTGGTCGGGTATGACCAAGCGGTCTTCGACTCGATCCGCGAAGAGTTCGCCGCGTTCGCGAGCAGACTGGAAGTCGCCGACCTCACCTTCATCCCCATCTCCGCCCGGTACGGGGACAACGTCGTCCAGCGTTCCGCCAACATGCCGTGGTACGAGGGTGCATCCCTGCTCCACCATCTGGAGACCGTGTACATCTCGTCCGACCGCAACCTGATCGACCCCCGGCTCCCGGTCCAGTGGGTGGTGCGCCCCCAGGCGAGCAGCCAGCCGGACTACCGGGGGTACGCCGGCCAGGTGCTCGGCGGAGTCTTCCGACCCGGAGACGAAGTGCTGGTGCTCCCCTCCGGCCTGACCACCACGGTGGCAGGTATCGATGCCTTCGAGGGCGAGCTGGCCGAGGCGTTCCCCCCGATGTCGGTGACCGTCAGGCTCGGGCACCATCTGGACGTCTCCCGGGGCGACCTGATCTGCCGGCCTCACAATCAACCGACGGTCGGTCAGGATCTCGACGCGATGGTCTGCTGGATGACCGACAAGCCGGTGTCGCCAGGGGACTTCTTCGCGGTCAAGCACACCACCCGTTGGGTGCGAGCGGTGGTGCGGGACGTCCACTACCGACTCGACGTGAACACACTCCACCGCGACGAGTCGGTCTCGTCGCTCGGGCTCAACGATGTCGGCCGGATCAGCCTCCGGGTCACCCAGCCGCTGTTCTACGACAGCTACCGGCGGAACCGGCAGACCGGTTCGTTCATCATGGCCGCCGAGGACACCAACGTGACGGTCGGTGCCGGCATGCTGCACGGTCCCGACTGAGCTTGTGATGAAGATGACCTCGACCAACGTGACCTGGCACGAAGGTCACGTCTCGCCTGACCAGCCGGCGGAGATACTCCGGGCGCGCGGCGCGACGTTGTGGATGACCGGACTGTCGGGATCAGGCAAGTCGACCCTTGCGGCAGCTGTCGAGAAGCATCTGGTCCACACCGGTCGAGGCGCCTATCGGCTCGACGGGGACAATCTCCGCACCGGACTCAATTCGGATCTCGAGTTCTCGCGTGAGGCGCGCCAGGAGAACGCGCGTCGGACCGCTGAGGTCGCGGTGCTCTTCGCCGACGCCGGGCTCGTGGCGGTGGTCGCTCTGATCAGTCCCTACGCGGCGTCCCGCGACTGGGCGCGCGAACTGCACCGACGTGCCGGTCTCCCCTTCGCCGAGATCTACCTCGAAGCATCGGTCGACGTCTGCGCCACCCGCGACGTGAAAGGCCTCTACGCCCGGGCGACCACCGGAGGTCTCAGCTCCTTCACCGGGGTCGACGATCCCTACGAGGTTCCCGTTGCGCCCGACCTGGTGATCGCTCCCCACACCCCCATTGACGAGGGAGTCGAGGCGGTGATGGGCGTGCTCGATGCGATAACCGAAGCTGCGGTTGAACGCTCACGGTAGCCACGCAGTGGCTCCTCGTCGCAGGGTTGAGTAAATCTTGAGGCTTTGGGTATAGGATCAGGCCAGTTGCTCGGCTGGGGGCATGGTGGATCCCCGGGTGAGCGCAGATAGTTACGAGATCGAATCGACAACCCTCACTCGACGAATGGGCAGGGTCGGGCTCTGGGGGAGTCACCGGGGCTGCAGATGAAGAGTCGACGACCGAGGAAGTTCAGCCGTTGGTTGGCGGCAGGGGCCGTGGTGCTCGTCGCGCTCGGCTCGACACTGGTCGTCCAGGGAACGGCTGGGGCGAACGTCCCCATCGCCCATTACCCGGCTATTCGTCTTTGGAACCGGTACGAGGTGGCGACGCTCGCGTTGCCCTCCCATGTTCCCTGCCCTCGATCGCAGCCCGACTGCAAGTGGAAGCTCACCGTCTACGAGACCGTCGCCAGTCCTCACACGATCGTGGGGTCGGTAGTCGGCGATGCGGGGACCCTGACCGTCACCTACCCCCTGTACTTCTGCGGAGTGCTCATCGCCGAGGCGTTCGTGGGTCCGAAACCGTACATCCTCCAACGTGAGATCCAACAGTCGGCAGACACTGGCGGGGCATGTGGCGCCGGTACGGGTGCCAACGTCACAACCGTCGGGTCCACGACCCCCGGCACGGTGACTGTCGTCCATGCGGCCACCGTCCACAGCTATCCACAGGGCACGAGCGTCGTGGTCGCTGCGGCTGCGTCCCACCCGCCGGCCACGACTGTGTACCTTCGCGGTGTCCGGTACCGGGTGTTGGCATTCACCGGCACCGACGTGCGGCCACTCGTCTTCATCGGGGCGGCGCTCGTCCTTCTCGGCTTCTACATCATCACCACGCTCGAGCAACGTCGACGGGCAATGCGCAGGATGGCCCACGCGGTCCGGACCAGCGAGGTGCCCGGTCACGCGACCAGGGTCACCCGCTGGTTTCTGGGCGACTGAGGAAGCCGTCGAGGTCCCCGGTTCGCAGCAGCCGGGTTCGCCGACGCATGAACACCACCACCGAAGCTGAGACCAGCCCCACCACGGCCAGCAACGCCAGGACCACTCCTTCGACGAAGGTCGTGGGGAGGTAGTGCAGTTCGATCATGTGCGGGCCGGGCGGAATCCGAGCCTGCAGCATGACCAGTGAGTACGGCTCGAGGGCGAGGGGCTTCCCGTCGATGCTTGCGTGCCAGCCCGGGACGTTGGTGAGATGCAGGCGAAGGATCTGCGAGTGACGCGAAAAGGTCTGGACACGCCAGGTGGTCGGGTTCGGTTGCTCGACCGGGACCGGCCTGCCTGGGGTGCTATCGGGCGGCGGTGCACCGGTGCGGGAGGTCGACACCAGCACCGCGGCTGATGTGCCGGGGACCCGGTAGAGGTCCTCGTTGCCGATACGGGCGTCGAACTGGGTCCCGGCGGGGCCGGGTTGGCCGTGAGACTCGAGGATGAATCCGATGCCGTACTCGTGGGCGAGGGCGACCGAGGTGATGCCGGGGCAGAAGTGGGAGACGCTCGGGTATCCCGGCTGCGCTGCCGGTCCCGCGCTCCGCCTCCACGCGGCGTAGTACTCCCGGGGCACGATCGGGTCGTAGACCGCAAACTCGCGCACGCCGTAGTAGATGTTGGCGTTGACCGGAATGCCGAGCCCTGGCGGGAAGAAGCAGCTCGGGGTGCCGAGTCCGACCAGGGACGAACCCACGGCACCTTGCAGTGCCCGGGATGCGGCCGTCGACGGGAACTGCGTGGTGCTCCCTCTCCAGAGGCTGGTGCCACTGCCGACGAGGAAGACGGTCTCGGCCGCGAGCAGGATCGTCGCCGTCAACACCCGGACCCCGTAGCGTCCGGCCAGCCTCCGGTGACCGCTGACTTCTGCATGCTGCGCACGCCGTGCCTTCATGCGAGCGGCGACCAGCTCGATGAGCACGACGGCCACCCCGGTGGCGACGCCGATCGTGGCCCAGTGCAATCCGTTGATCCGGGTGTAGTGCGTGAAGACCGTGAGCTGCTTCCGGTCGAAGAGCCAGAACAGCACGACGCCGAACGCGGCCGCTGCGAACGCGACGCCGGTCACTTCGAGGACCGGTTTCTTGTCGGGTGATCGGACGTACACGTGAAGCCCGGCACCGGCGAGCATCGCAAGGCCGAAGGTGAAGAAGTTGAGGGCGCGGGGGAGGCGGACCGCATGCAGCCCGGGGAGGGCGTTGACCACATGGATGACCGGGGGCACGAAGGCAAGAGCGGCGGTGAAGACGACGACCACCGCGACAGCGGCGACCTCGGGCCGCTTGATCCGGAACACCAGAGCCACCAGGACGAGCACGGCCGCGATGATGCCGATGTACTTGTACTCGTGGATGATCGGCCTGCCGATCAGCCAGGGGAACGCCGTCCTGGCGAGATAGGCGGCGGAGAGGGCCTTCTGTGAGTTGAGGCCACCCCCTTGTGTCTTCCTGATCGACAAGTCGGCGAGCTGGAGACCGGGGAGGAGAAGAGGTGCTCCGAGGCAGCCTCCGGTGACCGCTGCGATCAACAGATTTCGAAGGGGCCGGGTGATCGATTCGAAGCCACCGGCCTTCCACCGGAACCCGAGGAGCACCAGTGCGAAGACGATCAGCACCGCCGCAAGAAGGATCAGCGTGTCCGGTTCACCCGCGTAGATGGCGAACGCGAGGGCAACACCGAAGAACGCGATGTCACGCAGAGGGTGCTTGCCGCGGGTGATGAGCACGATCGCTGCGAACAACCATCCACACCACGAGAGCACCGACGCGATCGGCCAACCGACCGCGACGAAGAACGGACCGTTCAACGCGACCACGGTGCCTGCAAGAGCGGAGCCCATGACCCCGAGGCGCATCACCCGTGCGAACACGTAGCCGCCGACGCCGGCGACGACCAGGGTGACCAACACCTGGACCGTGTACATCATCCGCAGTGGGAACAGATAGCCGATGGCGCTCGGGAGACTGAAGGCCGCAGATTGCCAGTTGAAGGCGAGGGGCATGCCCAGCACGTTGTTGGGATTCCAGAGCGGGAGCTGCCCGTGGTGCACCTGGGTCCAGGCGAGGGAGGTCCAGGGGATCATCTCGGTGATCTGGTCGCCACCGAATCCGTTGTGCACGATGACCGGCTGCTGGAGCACGCCGTAGTGGGACAGCCAGTCGTACTCGCCGAGCGAGAGGCCGTGCCGGAGCGCGGGAACCATCACCCCGATGGCAGCGGCAACGACCCACCCGATCCCGATCAGGTCGCGACGGCTCCACGGCTGTGGTGCGGCCTCACGTCGCGCAGATCTATCCATCGTGCTCATCCGGAGGCCTTATCTTCGCAGGTCATCGATGCAGGGAGCTGTGCAGCTCATACCTTGGCGGAGCGATGAATTTTGCTACAGTCAGGCCCATGAAATGGCCTTGGATCATCGTGCTTCTCATCGTGGGCGTGCTCGCAGCGCTGCTTGCGGCCGAGTACCTGTCAGTCTCGATCCACGCGTTGCCGAGTTGGCTCGGCCAGCACAAGGGCCGAGGCCACTATCGCAAGCGGGGCGCCGGCGCGGCGCTGATCTCGCTGATCGCCTTTGCGGGTGCCGGGTACCTGATCTACCGCGGACGGCAGGCCGACAAGTCGGCGGTCGCAGCGACCTCCCCTTCGGTTCCTGCCCCCTCTGCTGCTGTCGAGGAGCCTGCCGAAGCAGCAGCCTTGCCCGAGCAGCCCACCGAGCAGTAGCAACCGACTCAGCCATCTCCGCTCCGACGGTGGGTGCCCGGCCGGGCTGAGGCTGCACGACGATCATCGGCTCTCTTTCTTTCCGAGTGACGCGATGCGTCGTCCGCGTTCCCAGAGCTGATGTGATCGAGACGGTCTTTTCGCATCGGCGCTCGGTCCAGGTGCGGCCTCTCTGGCGGTGACCCACTTCTGATAGGTGGAGTTCGGGAGTCCTTGCGGCCAGAGCTCATCGATCACTCGATTTGCCGACACGATCCGTCGGTCGATGGACGGCACCCCGGTCGTGAGCAGATGGCCGTCGATGTCGACTTGTTGGTGATAGTGGAGGACCGACGGAACGGGGGGGTCCGCCGGGATTCTGGTCGAATCGTGAGTCGGAGTGTTCCAGCGGACGTCCAAGGTCATCGCTCGGGTCCCGGTCGCGCGAAGCGCAAGCGCCATCGAGACCTGGTCGACATGGACCGCCCACCGGTCGAGAAGCTCGGCCCGGTCGAGGAGCCATCGGGCCCAGTGGCTCCAGGCCATGGTGACGGAGGGGAGGAGTCGACCGGGGATGAGGTAGAGCCCGCCGTTGCTGTTGCCCGCGACCGTCTGTTCGTCGGTCCCCCAGGGGAGGTCGACGGTGGGCGGGGCAGCGAGGCCGGAGGCGTCGAAGACGGCCTGGATCACAGCCAGGGGCGGGACCGGTGCATCGACCACCTTGGCGGCGACCGAATCCGGCGGAACCTCGATCGAGCGGGGGTCGTCGAGGACGACGATGTCGGTGTCACAGAGCACGACCAGCCCCTCGGGCGGATCCTCTGCCAGCTGCAGTGCTCCTGAGATCTTGTTGCAGTGAGGAGAACGCGGATCGAAGGCGACGACCGGTCTGACGGTGACGCCTCGTCCTCTCAGGTCATCGAGCGCATCCGAGTGCTCGCGGCCCACCGTGTGCACCACGAGGTCGCTCGGAGCGACCCCGGCCAGGCCCGTCAGCGTCGCGTACCAGCGGATGGCCTCGAGGTGGAATCTCGGATGATCGTCGACCACGCAGGAGAAGCATCCGGTCGTCGCGTCGTAAGAAGAGGCCACCTCGTCGTCGCGGATCAGTGGTTGCCGAGGAGGCTGTGGCAGAGGCTCGTATCCGGTGGCGGCGTCGGCAGTTGGGCGACCGACACGATCGGCCGCTGTCCGGGGGGGCTGGGCGGGGTCACCTGGACGACCGCCGGTCCTGTGCCTGAGAGGTAGTGGCCGAGCACCTTCTTGCCGTCCCACCACACGTTGATCTGGTTGAGGTTCGGGTCGGTGATCACGGTGAACTTCTGGTGGATGCCGAGGCCGTAGATCGGGATCATCCCCGACTGGGGAGGCGGCCAGGGGATCGAGGTCCCCGAATTCTCGATCTCGAGGTAGAACTGGAACTTCTTGGGCGACGGCGCGATCACCAGTTGGGACTTCCCGTAGGTGAGGATCGGCACCGGCTTGGTCAGATGGCTCGCCGGTTGGTTGAAGGTGTAGGCGATGGTGTGGGTGAAGTCGGCCTGCTGGGTGACCGGCAGCCAGGTGAGGTGCTGGATGTACTGTCCCGGCACGTACTTCATGGCGTTGCCGGTGGAGAGGTAGAGGCCGGAGCAGTTGCCGACCATGTACAGGGTTCCGGCGGGCGCCCAGTACGGCAATCTCGAGCCGTGTTGGACGGTCGATGACAGCGGGGTGACGCTGAGCGCGTTCTCGGTCGACACGAACTGCTGGGCCTGACCGAGTGTCCAATCCGACACCGGCCAGAGGGCGATGGCCATGTTGGCGACGAAGCAGTAGACGGCGAGTGCTCCGAGGACTGCGAGGGCTGATCGCTTTGCGCGCCGAGTCCGCCCTGCCAACCGCCGTGACAGGTCGATGATCCCCACGGCAGCGGCAATGATCAGGAAGGGCATGAGGTCGGCGATGTACCGCTGGGAGATGTAGCCCCACAGCAGCACCCCGGCCGCACCTGCTGCCGCGGACAGAAGGATGATCCGGGCGAAACGGATCTGACCGAGGGCCTTCGGCCGGAACGCGGTCACCGTGCCCCATACCGCGAGGAGCAGCAGCAGGGGAGTGGTCGCCGGAATGCTCGCGGTCGGGTAGGTCTGGTCCATCACCGCACCTGCTTCCCAGGCCGCGGGATGACCGGGAGGTGCGATGTACGGGAAGACACCGGAGAACCGGATGCCGGTCGGTTGGAAGTAGGCGGTGAGGGTGCTCGGCAGGAATTTGAGGCTGAAGGCCTTCCCGCCGTTGGCGGCGAGGAAGTAACGCCGATGCGCGTTCACCGCGGCCCAGACCTGGTCTGCCATCGGGAGCCCGACCGGGATCCCGAACTTCCCGTAGGTCACCGCGCAACTGGCCGCGAAGGGGATGACTCCCACTGCGACCATCGGGATCGCCCAGCGACGATTTTCTTTCCCGCCGTATCCGAGTGCGAGCCACGCTGCGATCAACAGCGCGCCGATCACACAGCCGTACCCGGCGGGGGTGCGGTTGAGGCTGGTGCAGAGCACCAGCACCCCGCTCGCCCAGATCCGACCCCATGACGGGCGTTCCATCACCCCGATCATTGCGAACAGGCTGCCCACGGTGAGCGGCACGCTCCACGCGAAGTCCTCGTTGTAGATGAACGGCGTGGCCGCCAGAAAGATGAGCACCGAACCACCCATGACGGTTGCCATGAACACCCCGTAGCAGGTGGCTTCGAACCTTCCCACCAGCGCGGATCCCCACATGAGCACCCGGAGGCGCCAGAGCATCAGTGAAGTGAACAGGCCGGTGGCCAGCCATGCGACGAGAATGGATGCCCCGGTCAGGTCGCCGTCGAACGACGACGTCACCAACAGGATCGGCATCCGGATCAGGGACGGGAAGATGCCGAAGTAGGTGTACGAGCGGCCGTCGTGTTTGAACGCCTCGATCCCCATCTGACCCGAGGGGAGGTTGAGGTGGCCGTGGAACATCGCCCGGGCCTGGAGGTCGTAGAAGTTGTCGTAGGGCACCCCGCGCAGCAGGTTCGGTACACCGCTCCACATGTCCCACAACAGGTAGAGGAAGGGGGGAAGCATGACGACGATGCCGATGACGACGGCCTTGGTGAAGCGGCGACGGCTCAGCTCGGCCGGGGAGCGCGGTGGCTCGTCGGCCCCCGACACTTGACCGACGAGCTCGTCCGTCCCCGCGGGTGCGGCGATGGTGGGGACGGCCATTAGTAGCCCTTGTTGCCCCTTCGCCGGAGCCGGTCGCGATAGCCGAGGATCTTGCTGGCGGTCTGATCGGAGATGCCGAGCTTCCGTTTGGTCCAGTCGTAGATCCGCAGCATCTGTTTGTCCGCGTAGATCACGATCGAGTGGGCTCCGTCTCCCGGGCGTGCCCGGTACTCGGTCGATCGGACGAGCGGGTCCTCTTCCACCGAGAAGTAGTACAGGGCCAGTGATCGCCGGGCGACTCCTTCAGGACACCGCATCGGCTCGGGGTGGCCGTGGAACGAGGTGGCGTCGGTGGAGAAGATGAGCACCCGGTTCGCGATCGGCGCGACCCGCTCCACGCACTCGGTCATGTCCGCGTTCCACAGCTCGAGGTCGCCACCGTATTCGGACTGCCAGTCGTCGTTCAGGTACAACAAGATGTTCGCGCGCCGCTGCCATCTCCGATTGTGGGGGTGCACGGTGAAGTCCGCATGCATGTTGAGGAACCCGCCGGTACCCGACTGGTGCAGGCCGCCTCCCTCGAGGGAGGGATCCGGGATCAGGTCGTCGACGCCGATCAACGAGCTCACGAAGTCGACGAACCGTCTGGAGTTGAACACCTCCAGAATGGCCCGCAGCGTCGGTCCCCAGGTCGCCGGATCGGTATTGCTGAACTTGCGTTCGTTGGCGTGGAGGTAGTTGGTCCACTGATCGTGATTCAGCGGCGGGAACTCCTTCATGGCCGCCTCTGCGATGCCGGGCTCGAGGAAGTCGTCCATCACGATGTGAGGAAAGGGCTTGGCGGTCCGGTAGGCGGGACGGAGCTGGTCGAGCCGGTGCTCGAGGCGGTCGAGGTCGAGCACGTCTTCGGGTGCGAGCACCTCCGCATGGTCGACCGGACTGACGTCCATCGGCTCGGATGTCACTGGTTCACCTCGCGTGCCGGACCCGACGAGAGTCCATCCCCCGGCCGACCTCTCTGCCCAGGCGGCAGGAGCCTCCGCGCCATCCCCCCTGCGGTCACTGTGCCCCCTTTGCGCAACTGCGATGACACGGTCCGAGACGGCATCCGGCGGCGGTGCCGGTGGCACCCGGCCTGCCACGACACGCTCTCAGATGGCCTTCTCTGCGAGTCACCAGGATACCTGATGCAGGTGCTCCGAAACGAGGCGAATCTCGGAAAAATTCACGAAAATCCGCTCCTGACCAGCACCGACAGGCCGGCCGGCCGTGAGGGCCCCGCTCATGGGGCCTCGGCGGCGACCTCGAGGTCGGGGAGCTGGGCGAACAGCCGGTTCAAGATCGCGAACTTGACCAGCCACAGCGCCCCGAACGAGGCGATGTTCGTGCCCAGCACCAATACGGTGCGAACCAGGTGGTGGAGGTGGTGCGAGGTGGCGTAGTCGTGGGCAAGGTGGGCTGTGAACAGGGAGAAGCCGATTCCGGTGACCGAGATCACCGCAAAGGGGAGGATCTCCTTCACCAGGTGCGAACGACCTGATTTCCCCCACACCCACTGCCGGTTGAGCAGGTATGAGGGGATACCCGCCACCAGGTTGGCGAAGAGCACGCTCGGCACTTCGGACCACAGACGCAGCGCGCCGTAGACGATCGCGAGCACGGTCAGCGAGGTCAGCGCGGAGATGACCGACACCATGGTGAACTTGACCATCTTCAGCCCCTCGGGGGTCCGAGCGAGCTCCCAGAGTCGGATCACCTTCTGTCGCATCCATCTCAAACTACCTCGTCAGAGCGCACGAAAATGGTTCGCGCGCCGGGTGCGACAAGTTCGGGTGGCTACACTCGCTCGCCATGGGGGACGAGGTCGAAGAGGCACGAAGGCGCTTCACGACCGCCGCCCTGATCGGCACCATCCTGGCCGCGATTCCGTTTCTGTGGATCCTCTTCGGCGCATGGGAGACACCGGACCCCATTCGGAAGACGAACTACGAGGACAACTTCTACGAGTTGCAGGCGAGGGCGATCTTCCACGGTCACCTCTGGTTGGGCCAGCCGATCGGGGTCGAGGGCTTCGTCCACGGCGGACATCAGTTCACCTACTTCGGGCTCTTCCCCTCCCTGATCCGGATGCCCATCCTGATCTTCACCAGCACCCTCGACGCCCGGTTGACCGTCCCGTACATCTTGGCCGCCTGGTTGCTCACCGCGCTCTTCTCGTCGCTGCTCCTCTGGCGGGTCCGGATCCTCATGCGTGGTTCGGTCGCAATGGGAAGGGCCGAGGCCTCCGCTTTCGGACTGCTGGTCGCCACCGTTCTGGTCGGTTCGGTGTTCACCATCCTTGCCTCGCTCCCGTATGTGTTCGCCGAGGATCTGGCCTGGAGCATCTGCCTGACCGTGGGGAGCATGTTCGCCCTCCTCGGCGTGCTGGAGGCGCCCTCACGAGGTCGGGTGTCGTTCGCGTTCGTGCTCATCCTGTGTGCCAACCTCGATCGACTCACCACCGGATGGGCATGCACCCTCGGGGCGTTGCTGATCGCCGGGTGGTTCTGGTTGGGCCGTGGTGGCGACGAGAACCGGAGGTGGTGGCTCCCGCTGCTCGCGGTCGGCCTCGTTCCCCTGGCCATCGGTTGTGTCGTGAACTACCTCAAGTTCGGCGTGTTTTTCGGGTTGCCGGTGATCGACCAGGTCTACACCATGCAGAACGCGTATCGCCGCAAGTTTCTCGCGTCCCATCACAATCTCGAGGAGGGCATCGATTTCATCCCGAGCGATGCACTCGCCTATCTCCGCCTCGACGGCCTGCGGTTCACCTCGGTGTTCCCCTTCGTCACTCTTCCCGCGGCGCCGGCCACTTCGGTCTCGGGCATCCTCTTCGACCGTCGTTACCGGACAGCCAGCATGCCCTCGTCGATGCCGTTGCTCTTTCTGCTCAGTCTGTGGGGGATGGTCACCTCGTTCCGTCCCCGGCCGATCGGTCGGACGGCACTCACCCGGATCCCGATTCTGGTTGCCGGTTCTGCAGGCGCCGCCCTCTTGCTGTGGGGCTACATCGCACCCCGCTACCTGGCGGACTTCGTGCCCTTTCTGGTCGTCGCCAGTGCGGTGGCGATGGTCGACATCTGGCGTCGGCTGGATGGCCGCAGCCGGCGGGTCCGGATCGGGGTGTTCAGTGCGATCGGCGTGGTGGCCCTGTTCACCATCGTTGCCAACATCGGCATGGCCGTCGTGCCGAACGAGGAGTTCTCGCCGACTCAGGTGTACAACTTCGTCAACACCCAGAACAGCATCAGCAACCTGACCGGTCATCCGATCAAGGCGAACGTGCGTCGCGGAAACGAGCTGCCACCGTGGGCGCCGGCCGGACAGCTCTTCGTCATCGGCGACTGTGACGGGCTCTACTACTCGACCGGGGAGTCCTACGCGACGGTCCCGGCACAGCAGTACACCCGCGCGACGTGGTTGCCCGTCCAGTACGGCCACGCGTTCCAGCGCACCTTCGCGGTCACTGCGCACCATCTGGTCACCCATGGTGCGGAGTGGATGCCGCTGCTCCACGTCGGTCCGGGAACCGTGTCGGCCAAGGCCACCCCTTCGAGGTATCCCGGGCGGGTCGAGGTCAGCTTCGAGCTGATCGAACCCGGCCAGACGCCGCTGCCCGGCCTGCCGACGCTGATCACGATCGGCTACACGGACAACGTGGTGGTGATCACCGATCCGGTCAAGCACCTGGTGGAGGTGACCCTCGACGGTGTGCCGTTCACTACATCCCCTCCCAAGGGGGTGCCGCAATGTCGAACCCATCGCGGACATCCCTGGGCCGCTCCATTCGGAGGGCACGCCTCCCGCTCTGTCCGCGGTGAACATCACCGCCTCGACGCCGCAACCGCGGTTGTGCCAGAGCCTGATCAGTACGTGAGCCGAGGGCGCTGAGGGACGGGCGGGTTCAGCCGAGCGTCGACCAGGGACGGCTGGGCCGCATTCCCCAGGCGACCTGACGGGAGAGCTCGGCACTGACCACCGGTAGGTCGGCGGCGTGGGTGACCCCGACCAGCTTGGCGTCGGTTCGGATGACCCGTACGGGCGGGCCGCCGCCGGCGACCATGGCCGCAACCACCTCGGGGAGGAGCACCTCGGCCTTGGGCACTTCGCCTCCTGCGGCGACCTCGGCGAGCAGCGCTTCCTCATCGAGCCCCGAACCCGCCATGGCCGAGGCGAGGACCTCCCAGATGGAGGACTGGAAGCCCCACAAGTTGACCGAGGCGGGCAGTTCCGGTGCGAGCTCCTTCGGCTCCAGCCCGTCGTTGGAGGTGAACCGCTGCCCATTGTCGTGCCGGGTGACCAGACGCCGCTCGGTGAGGGAGACCAGATGGCCTTGCCGGTCCACCTCGCAGATCCCCCTGGTCACCGGATCATCGGTCGCGACGGTCGAGCGGAGCTCGAACCCGATCAGGGCGTGCTCGTCGTTCGCCGAGTCGAGTTGCCCGACCAGTAGACCCATCGCCGCTTCCCCGTAGATGTCGTCGGCGTTGGCCACACCGAAGGGTTGCGCGGGGTCGACGGCGGACCGTGCGGCGAGCACTGCATGGACCGTCCCCAGGGGGAGTCGCTGCTCGGTGAAGGCGACGTCGACCGATTTCGGCCAGCAGCGGTCGACGTGATAGCGGATCGAGGGTCCGGACTCGGGGTGGAGCACCAGGACGATGCGGCCGTAGCCGACGGCGACCGCATCACTCACCAGCAGGTCGATGACCGCTTCGCCGTTGGGTCCGATCGGGGCGAGTGGTTTGCATCCCCCGTACCTGCGAGCCATGCCGGCCGCAAGCACGACCAGGGTCGGTGCCATCCTCGCCTCAGCCACCCCAGCGCAGCACGGCACTGGCCCAGGTCATGCCGCCGCCGAATCCGGTGAGCAAGACGTGGTGACCGTTCTGGAGCCGTCCGGTCTCCAGTGCATCGGCCAGCGCCAGAGGGATCGACGCCGACGAGGTGTTCCCGTAGCGGTCGATGACCACCACCGCTTTTTCGTCCGGGATCCCGAGACGCTGGCAGGCCGCGGTGATGATCCGGAGATTGGCCTGGTGGGGAACGATCAAGTCGATGTCCGAGATCGTCAACCCTGCTTCGGCAATCGCCTGTTCCGCCGACTCGACGACCACCCGGACTGCCTTTCGGAAGATCTCCTTGCCGTCCATGTAGAGATAGCCGCCGTGGTCGCACTTGAGGAGGTGCCGCATCGAACCGTCTGCGCCCAGGTTCCACGAGAGCAGTTGGCCGGGGCCGTCGACCGCCTCCAGCACCACGGCACCCGCCCCGTCGCCGACCAGCACCGCGACGCCCCGTTCGTCCCAGTCGGTGATCTTGCTCAAGGTCTCCGAGCCGATGACCAGGAGGCGCTCCGCGCCGATGGCGAGGAGGCCGTGGGCGACCGCCATGGCGTAGACGAAGCCCGAGCAGGCGGCGTTCACGTCGAATGCTCCACCGGGCACGCCGATACCGTCCTGCACGGTGGCCGAGGTCCCCGGGACGATCTGGTCAGGTGTGGTCGTCGCCAGGATCACGCTGTCGATCTCGTCAGGGCGTCGCCCGGCCCGTGCGAGCGCAGCAATCCCTGCCTCGATGGCCAGCTGGGAGGTGGTCCCGCCGATTCGCCGTTCGCGGATGCCGGTGCGTTCACGGATCCATTCGTCGCTGGTGTCCATCGAGACGGAGAGGTCCTCGTTGGTGACCACCTTGTCGGGCACCGCAATCCCCCAACCGGTCACGATGCCACCGCGCGCGATTCTCATGGTCAGATCATCGCCACCGTGCGGCCGGTGGTCAAGATCAACCTGCCTCGAGAACGTGGATCCCGACGAACGCGGCATCCTTTCCGATGATCCCCCCGGTGTTGGTGGCGACCGCCAACCGGGCTCCTTCGACCTGCCGGGGACCGGCCTGACCCCGCAGCTGGCCGGCCAGCTCCACGACCTGGGCAATCCCGGTCGCACCCAGGGGATGTCCTCTGGCGACCAGTCCGCCACTGGGGTTGACCGTTACCCCCTTCCCTCCGAAGGTGGTCTCCCCGGCGACGGTCGCAGGGCCGGCGTCCCCCGGCTTGAAGAAGCCGAGCGATTCGAGGGCATAGAGCTCCTCGGCGCTGGTGGCGTCATGGAGCTCGACGATGTCGACGTCCGAGGGGTCGACCCCAGCGTCGTCCCATGCCGCGGACGCGACTTCGGTGAGACGGTCGTGGTAGTCGAGCTCCCCGTTGCCGGAGCGGGCGGTGCTCGCCCTGATCTTCGGCGCCCCGGGGTGCGACTGTGCCGACAACACCACTGCGGCACCACCGTCGGTGAACGACGAGCACATCAGACGAGTGAGGGGCCAGACGATCGAAGGCGATCCGAGGACCTCGTCGAGGGTGACCTCCGACTGGAACTGGGCGTTGGGGTTGAGAGCGCCGTGCCGTCGCGCCTTGACCGCTGCCGCCGCGAACTGTTCGAGCGTCGCGTCGCGCTCTTCCATCTGGATCATCGTCCACGACGCGTTGAGCGCCATGAGCACCGATCCGGACGGATTCTCGAGCTCCTCGTGCATCCTGACCCGGTCGGGGAGGGTCACTCCGTCTTCGATGCCGGCGAGTGTTCCGGACCGGTCGCCGGTCCACATCTTCTCGACTCCGACCGCGAGCACCGGTCTGGAGCCGGCCAGTGAAGCCATGGTCGCCAAGTGGAGCGCCGATGTGCCACCGGCGCACGAGTTGTCCACGTTCACGATGCCCGCGTTGCGGAGGCCCGCGTGGCGGAGGAAGGTCTGCCCGCGGATGCAACCTTGGTCGAGCAGCCGACCGGCGGTCGCATTTCCGAAGACGACCAGACCGACGTCGGAGGGCGCGAGCCCGGCATCGGCCAGCGCTTCTGCGACCACCTGGTTGGCCATCTCCTCGATGGTGCGGTCCCGCCGGTTCATGGCGGTCATTGCGGCTCCCACGATGGAAACGGTGCGGTTCACGGTGTCCTCGTTATCCTCGGGCCCGGACGTCGGGCGTTGCCAGGGCGGCGGTCAGCTGCCCGAACTGCTCCAACGGTTCATCCGCCGTCACGTAGACGGCGACGTGCTCAGCACCTGCACTCCGAAAACTGTCGACCGTGTCGGCGACTTCTTCGACCGTTCCGCCCACCAGGTGGCGTTCGAACGCATGGGCGGGGAGTCCGTAGAGGGAGCCCATCCACTCGGTGCCGCGACGGCGCGCCTTGTCGGCGTCGTCGTCGATGGAGACGAACAGCACCATCGACCGGGTTACCGCGTCGACCGGTCGGTCAGCCCGATCGAGCTCCTTGGTCAGGCGGTCGAGTGCGTCTGCATACTGGCCGGCAGTCAAGAAGAGCGGCATCCACCCGTCGGCGAGTGCTGCCGCCCGACGTAGCGCGGACTCCGAAGATCCACCGACCCAGACCGGGATGGGGGACGGTCCCGGTAGTTGCAGGTAACGGTCAGGGCCTTTCGCTGAGGCGTCGCCGGCGGTGACCCCGTCGCCGCTCCGCCACGAGCGTCGGAGCTCGCCGATGCCGGCGTCCAGCTGGCGCCCGCGGGTGTGGTAGTCGATGCCAACCTGTTCGTACTCTCCCTGGTGGCTTCCCACCCCCACCCCGAGGATGAACCTTCCCTGACTGAGCACCTGCAGGGTGGCCGACTGCTTGGCGACAGCGGCTGCCCGGCGAAGGGGGAGCTGGACCACGCAGGTACCGAGGGCTGAGGTCTGCGTGCTCGTCGCCGCCACGGTGAGCGCCAACAGTGGCTCGAGAGAGGGTCCGTGCCAGAAGAGGTGGTCGCAGGCCCACAGGGCATCGGCACCGAGTTGTTCGGCCTCACTGCAGATTCCCGCGAGATGCGCGATCGGATCGTCCGCGGCTTCACCGGTGGCCGACGCCCAGGCGGGAACCGTGTTTTGCACGAACGTCGGCAGGATGAGCCCGATCGGCCCTGGGGGAGTGGGGGTTCGCTCCATGGGCACAACGCATCGTAACTCCCCCAGCTCGTGATGTCGGCCATTGTTCGACCCATTGCGGGGTGGGGTCGTGGCCGCGGATCGGGTCTCGACGTACGGAGTGCACGGCCGACACGGCAGACTGGTGGAGGTGAACGCAACGGGAAGGACATCCGGTGACGACTGACCAGGGTCGAGGCGATGAGATTGAGGTCGCGGTGCTCAGCGACGAGGAACGGGCGGAGCGGTTGGGTCAGCTCAACAGCCTCATCGAGCTCATGCGTCCGGCCGTGCAGGCCGACGGTGGCGACCTCGCCCTGATCTCGGCGGACATGGCCACCGGGGTGGTCGAGGTTCAGCTCCAAGGTGCGTGCAGTTCCTCGCGGTCAGCTCGTCCACCCTTCAGGGCGGGGTCGAGCGGATCCTCCGCGACCGGCTTCCCTGGGTCACCGAGGTGCTGGGCGGAGTCGATGATTCGATGGACCCCTTCCTCAGCGAGTCGATGGGTCGCGGCGGCTACGTCCCCGGTTTCTGAACCTGGGGTCCGAGGCTGGACGCGAAGCGAGCCCCGACTGAGTCGAGGCTCGCTTCACTAATTGATCCAGCTGATCGATCAGCGCCAGAGCCCGGATGGGCTCCGATGTTGAACGGTCAGAGGCTGAACTTGGTCCCCGGGTACAGCGCCACCGACGACGAGTAGACGCAGACCTTGGCGGAGGTCTTTCCGCCGGCGAGCACTTTGGCGGCACCGGTACCGGACTTCACCGACCCCGACTCTTCGACGAGGAACTTGTTCGTCTGGCCCTTGGGCGCTTTGCAGGTGTCGCTCTTGCCGGTGAGTGACTTGTCAGAGACGGTGAGGGTGTTCGTACCGCCTCCCTTTGCCGACCAGGTGATCAGCTTGCCGAGATTGGTGACCTTAGCGGTGGCGCCCAACGTGCTACCGCCCGTGCAGCCAGCCAGCTTCTGGGTAGCGAGTGTTCCACTCACCGACGAGCAGGTGATGGTCTTTGCCGCGGCATTCGCGGTTCCAGGCACTGCTGTGACGGCCAGCGCCGCCGGCGCGATGGCGAACGCACCAACGGCCAGCACACGAATCAGGTTCTTTCCAAGCATGTTCACTCATTTCTCCCGCGCGGTCGCGGGCGTTGATCCGGTTGCAGTTTCCACTCCATGTTGCAAACCAGGCATTGCGCGAACGCTGCTGAGAGTCCCGAGTTCCAGTCGTGACCGACCCCCTGCCCGACGCCCCTCTCCGCTATCGCTTCCCCCCTGGTGAGGACAATGCTAGGTGAACAACCAGCGACATTCAATTTTCACTGGGGCCTGGACCGGGCTCGAACCGTGCCCGAATCTCGAGCCGGTCAACCCCCAGCGGTGGCCGCCTTCGGCTCCTTGGGTAGGCCGAGGACCCGCTCGCCGACGATGTTGCGCTGGATCTCGGCCGTGCCTCCCCAGATCGTCTCCGAGCGGGAGAAGAAGAAGGAGGCCTGGAGGTCGCTGACCGGGTAGTCGTCTCGGCCACGCTTGAGTCGGATGTCGACGATGTCGCTGGGATCGCCGGTCAGGATCTGCCCGTCGAGTCCGAGGATGTCGAGCGCGAGCTCCATCGTCCGCTGATGGTGCTCCGACCAGAACATCTTGTTGCACGCCCCGAGTGCTGCGCTCAGGTGGGTGCCGTTGAGCGCGTCGGTCAACGAGCGGAAGCCGTTGATCTCCATGATCTTGACGTTCGTCCATGCCGAGGCGAGCCGCTGGCGGATCAGTGGGTCGGACGCCTTGCCGTTCTTCCTCGCCTCTTCGATGATCTGACCGAGCTCGCGGGCGAAGCGCCGGTGTCCGGTGGTGGACGACGCGCCCCGCTCGAATCCGAGGGTGGTCATCGCCACCTTCCACCCGTTGTTCACGCCCCCGACCACGTTCTCCGCCGGGCAGCGCGCGTTGGTGAAGAAGATCTCGTTGAAGTCGGCGCTGCCGTCGACTTGCGCGATGGGCCGTATCTCGATGCCCGGCTGCTTCATGGGGACGAGCAGATAGGAGATCCCCGCGTGCTTGGGCGCATCCGGGTCGGTCCGCGCCAGCAGGAAGATGTAGTCGGCGAACTGCGCCTGGGTCGTCCACACCTTCTGGCCGTTGATCACCCACTCGTCACCGTCGAGTTCGGCGCGGGTCTTCAAGGAGGCCAGGTCGCTCCCGGCGTCGGGCTCGGAGAATCCCTGGCACCAGGAGATGGTCCCGTCCAGGATGCCGGGGATGAACTGCTTCTTCTGCTCCTCGCTCGCCCACTGGAGGATGGTCGGTCCGACCAGAGTGTCACCGAAGAAGTCGGCCCGCAGCGGTGCCTCGGCGCTCGCGAACTCCTCGTTGAGGACGACCGACTCCATCAGCGAGAGCCCCTTGCCCCCGTACTCCTTCGGCCACGAGGCACAGATCCAGCCGCCGGCGAACAGCTTCTTGGTCCACTCGCGGTTGAACTCCCGCTTCTCCTCTTTGCTCATGGTGAAGCCCGGGGTGCCCCATCCGGTCGGGAGGTTGTCGGACAGCCACTGGCGGATCTCGGCCCGGAAGGGCTCGGTCTCGGGGGGGTAGTTGAGGTCCATCGGACCGGAGACTACTCCTCGTCCGCCGGGCGCCACCTCCCGGGGATGCCGGGCGCCACGGGAGGTCGTCGGAAACCGGTTTGCGCCGAAGTGCCTGGCCGGGGGAGTATCTGCGTTCTATGTGCCCGTGCTCCTCGGTCGTCCATGCCTAGTTTCGGGCTCAAACGTCACAAGATCAAAGGTCCGAGAACCCTACCGTCGCCACCCGAGCGCATCGCTCCCCGTCCACCGGCTCCAGGCGGGCTCCGGATCGCATTCCTGGTCTACCGGGGCAACCCCCGATGCGGTGGTCAGGGCGTGTACACCCGCCATCTGACCCGCGAGCTGGTCGCACTGGGCCACTCGGTCGAGGTCTTCGCAGGGCAGCCGTGGCCCGAGGTCGACGAGGGGGTCGGCTTCACCCCGGTGCCCGGCCTCGACCTCTACCGCGATCCCGATCCGTTCCGGATCCCTTGGCCCGGCGAGTTTCGTGACTGCCGGCCGAGCTCGATCGCGGCGTTGGAGTTCGGGGTGATGTGCACGGCGGGCTTCCCCGAGCCCTGGACGTTCAGTCTCCGCGCGCGACGGCTCCTGAAGGAACGGTTCGACGAGTTCGACCTGGTGCACGACAACCAGTGCCTGGGCAACGGCATCATGGGGATGATCGACGACGGTTGGCCGGTACTCACCACCCTCCACCATCCGATCACCGTCGACCGCCAGCTCGCGCTCAGCCACGCCACCAATCCGTGGCAGCAGTTCACCCAACGGCGCTGGTTCGGCTTCTTGCGCATGCAGGTGCGAGTGGCCCGGGCCTTGCCACGGGTGGTCACCGTTTCCGAGTCGTCCAAGACGGACATCGCCGCTCAGATGGGTGTCGACCCGACCAAAATGACCGTAGTGCCGGTGGGGGTCGACCACAACGTGTTCTGCCCGCGGGAGGACGTGGAACCGGTTCCCGGCCGGATCATGGTGACCTCCTCGTCCGACGTACCGATGAAGGGCTTGGTCCCACTGCTCGAAGCGGTGGCGAAGCTCCGGACCGAACGCGACGTCGAGCTGGTGGTGATCGGAAACCCACGTCCTGACGGGCGGGTGGCGAAGGCGATCAAGCGACTCGACCTCGCTCCCATCGTCCGATGCGTGAGCGGGATCAGTGACGACGAGCTGGCTCGAAACTACGCCCTTGCCCAGGTCGCCGTGGTGCCGTCCCTCTACGAGGGCTTCTCGTTACCGGCGATCGAGGCGATGGCTTGCGGGGTGGCCCTTGTCGCGACCACCGGGGGCGCGCTGCCCGAGGTGGTGGGCACCGATGGCGTCACCGGGCTGCTCGTCGAGCCCGACGATCCCGGGGCGTTGGCCGGCGCGATCGGACGGCTGCTCGACGACGAGGCCTTGCGCCGACGGTTGGGTGCCGCAGGACGCGAGCGGGTGCTCGGCCGGTTCACCTGGCAGGTCACCGCCGAGGGCACGGCCGCCGAGTATCGGGCCCTGATGGAAGACAGCAAGGCGCCCGCACCGTGCTGACCGTCGACTACGCACGACTCGGTGTCCGTCCGGGCGACCGCCTGCTCGATCTCGGATGCGGGTTCGGGCGACACGCTTTTCAGGCTGCACGCCTCGGCGCGCAGGTGGTCGCGGTGGACGCCGGCGCTGACGAGGTGCGCAAGACCGAGGACACCTTCGGAGCGATGCTGGTCGGTGGCGAGGTGAACCCGACGACCGCCCACGTCGGGGCGGTGCAAGGTGATGCGCTCGCACTGCCGTTCAGTGACGGCTCCTTCGATCGGGTGATCGCGTCCGAGGTGCTCGAACACATCCCCGATGACGAGTCGGCGATGGCCGAGCTGAGCCGGGTGCTCCGTCCCGGCGGCACGATGGCGGTGACCGTGCCCCGCTGTGGGCCGGAGATGGTCAACTGGGCGCTCTCCGACGAGTACCACAACGTCCCCGGCGGGCACGTCCGCATCTACCGGCAGAGCCAGTTGGTCGGCCGGCTCGAGGGCACCGGACTGCAGCTCTCCGCCTTCCACCATGCCCACGGGCTGCACGCCCCCTACTGGTGGCTGCGTTGCCTGGTCGGTCCGACCAAGGACAAGCATCCCGCGGTCAGCGCGTACCACCGGCTGCTGGTGTGGGACATCGAAAAAGCGCCGTGGGTGACCCGAACCGCCGACCGGGTGCTCAATCCGTTGGTCGGCAAGAGCCTGGTGGTCTACCTGAGCAAGCCTGAGGAACGTGGGGCCCAAAAGGAGCCGGAGCATGCAGCGATGATCAGAGCGGTGAACAAGTCCGAGGGGTCGCTGGTGAGCGGCGAGGCGGTCGCGTGAGGTCGATTCCCGAAGTTCCTGGCGTCATCACTGCTGCGCAGGTGCTCGCCACCGCCGAAGCCATCGCCGCGCTGCAGCGGCCGGACGGGATGATCCCCTGGTTCCCCGGCGGCCACTGCGATCCGTGGAACCACGTCGAGACTGCGATGGCGCTCACCGTGGCCGGCCTCGACGATCAGGCCGACTTGGCCTACCAGTGGCTCGTCGACACCCAGCTTCCGGACGGCAGTTGGTTCAACTACTACCTGACCTCCGGCATCAAGGACCCTCGCCTCGACACCAACGTGTGTGCGTACCTGGCGACCGGTGCCTGGCACCGCTACGTGTCGACCGGCGATCTCGGTGGGCTCGAGCACCTCTGGCCCTCGGTCGAGGCCGGCGTCGACTTCGTACTGCGCTGGCAGCGGGCCGACGGTGCCATCCGCTGGTCGGTCGATGCCTCGGGGTTTCTCGAGGAGTACGCCCTCCTGACCGGATCGTCCTCGATCTACCACAGCCTCCGCTGTGCCATCGCCTGCGCGGAGCGCCTCGGACACGAACGGCCCGACTGGGAGTTGGCCGCCGGCCGGTTGGCCCACGCGGTCGCGCATCTGCCGGCCGCGTTCGAACCCAAGGTGGAGTTCGCCATGGACTGGTACTACCCGGTGCTCTCCGGCGCGTTGAACGGCGACGCTGCGAAGAGCCGGTTGACCGATGCGTGGGACGTCTTCGTCATGGAGGGCCGCGGCGTGCGGTGCGTCTCCACCGGTGAGTGGGTGACTGCGGCCGAAACCGCCGAGTGCGTGCTCGCGCTCGATGCGCTCGGCATGGACGACGAGGCACTCCGGCTCTTGTCGTGGGTGCAGTCACTGCGTAACGAGGACGGGTCCTACTGGACGGGCATGGTGTATCCGGAGGAGGCGACCTATCCGCCGCTCGAGCGGTCCTCCTATACCGCCGGCGCGATGGTTCTTGCCGCGGATGCACTGAGCCGAACCACACCGGCC
Organism: uncultured Acidimicrobiaceae bacterium; assembly: GCA_963839925.1. GTDB lineage: Bacteria > Actinomycetota > Acidimicrobiia > Acidimicrobiales > RAAP-2 > Bog-756. Next base: position 768,243 of record CAWIWV010000001.1, read on the forward strand.
TCGGGGATCTTCCGGGGGGAGGATCTGCCCAGCCACCTCGACCTCACCGAGCCTGCACCCACAGCACCGGCCGAGCCGGCCATGCGGGCACCGTGGCAGCCGGGGTCGTGAACCGGCTCAGACCCGTCTGAGGATCCGCAGCGATCCGCACTCGCCGTCCTCGACGAACCGCTGCGAGTCGAGGGCTGCGGTCCAGATGTCGAAGGGGGGTCGCCCGCCGTCCGCGGGATCGGGGAACACGTCGTGGATGGCCAGCCACCCGCCTTCCCTGACCTGTGGGGCCCAGCCCCGGTAGTCCGCCCAAGCCGGCTCCTCGCCGTGCCCTCCGTCGATGAAGCAGAAGGCCAAGGGAGTCGACCAACGGGAGCTCACCGGAGACGAGTCCCCGACGACCCCGATCACCGAGGCCTCGAGTCCCGCGCTGATCACGGTGCGACGCCAGTGGGAAAGCGTGTCGATCCTGCCGGTGTCGGGATCGACCAGCGCGCTGTCGTGGTGCTCCCATCCCGCTTGGTTCTCCTCGGAGCCATGGTGGTGATCGAGGCTGAACAGGAGCGCGCCGGTCTCCTCAGCCGCGGCACCCAGGTAGACGCTCGACTTCCCGCACCATGCGCCGATCTCCAGGAAGGTGGCGTCTGCAAAAGAGGCGCCGGCGCGCAGTGCGCCGAGGTAGAGCGCTTCGCCTTCGTCGTCCGGCATGAAGCCGGTCGCGGCCCGCGCCGCGGCGAAGAGCTGGTCACGACGGTCCTGCCGACCGGGCGCCGATGATTGAGGCCGGGAGACAGGATCATCCATCGCCACAGCATCCCACGGTTGCCGTCACGCTCTGCGCGGAGGCGACGGCTCAAGTGCGGATGAGTTCGACCAGCGAATAGAGGGCGAAGCCGGCGAGCAGCGCGCCGCCCGCCTTGCGGATCGCGGCGAGCGGGAGGTACCGGAGCAGCGCCCGACCACCGAAGGCCGCAAGAGCGGAGACCGTGGCCAGGGCAAGGAACGCGCCGGTGAACACCGCAGCCGGTGCGTGGTATTTGGCGGCAAGGTTCGCAGTGATCACCTGGGTGAGATCCCCGAACTCGCCGACGAAGATGATCGCGAACGACGTCCCGATCGTGGTGATCGCCCGCACCGGCCGGTCTGCTTCTTTCTCCCCCTCCTCCTCTTCGGTTCGTTCGGGGACGAAGAGGAGATAGACTGCCCCTGCGGCGAAGAGCAGGCAGGTGACCGCCTCGATCCAACGGTGGGGGAGCAACTGCAGCAGCTGGCCGACCGCGACGGCCAGGCCCGCGTGGATACAGAACGCGATCGTGGCGCCGGCCCAGACCAGTACCGGCCGGTAGCGGCTGCCCATGATCAGCGTCGCGATCATCGTCTTGTCGGGGAGCTCCGCCACGAAGATCACCCCGAAGACGGTGAGGACGATGCCGGGGTTCACCAGCCCAGGCTACGGGGCACCCGTTCGGCCGGGGTGCCTTGGGTGACCGTCAGTGGACGGTGCCCGGAAGTTCGAGCGCGTTGGCGAGCGTCGCGGCGAGCGCCGCTCCCTCGCGGCGACCGAAGGCCACGTTCACCGCGAGCCGTTCGAGGATCTGGTCGACGGTCCGACCCCCAGCCGGGAGCGGGTGGGCGGTGACGAAGTCGGTCACCTCTTGGGCCAACGAGGGCGGGTTGCAGAGGCCCCGGACCCCGTCCAGCATCCGCGGCAGGATGTTCGACGGGAACTTCGAGACCAGCGAGTCCCACTCCTGGGTGACCCGATGCCAGGTGTCCGGTCCGGTCGAGCGATTTGCCAGCAGTAACTGGAGGACGAACGGTGCGTTCTGCGTCCGGACCTCGGTCATCGCCAGGTCGAAGGTGCGTCGGGCCAGGTCGATCCGGTCGAACGACGCCAGTGCGTAGAGATAGCGATTCTCCTCCTGCGGGTTGGCGGGTGCCCGGTAGCGGGCGAGGATCGCGTCGAACTCCGGCTCGCCCCCTCGGGAGGCGACGATGTCGAGGATGGCCGACTCGGTGTCGGGGTGGAGGCTGCCGGCGGCAGCTCCTGCGAAGCGCCGTTCCGCCTCGGCCTGGACGGCCGGGTCGGATCCGATCGTGCCGAGTGTCCTCAGGATGGACGACCGCAGGGTGGGGGTTCGCTCGCCGTCGCCGTCGCGGGGGTCCCAACCGAGCGCCTCGACCATCGGGCCGAGGATGATCTGTACCGACTCCTGGAGGACGGGGCGGTCGAGGTCTCCGACCACCCGGTCGAACAGCCCGAGCGCACCGAGCACCACCGACCAGACGCTCGGGTCCGGTTCGCGGGCGTCGACGAGGGAGCGGGCCAGGGCCACGAAGTCGGAGAGAGGTGTGGTGCCCGACAGCGAGGTCGCCCAGGTGTCGGAGACGAGGTTGTACCGCTCGAGGGGCGCGAGGTCGCCGAGCCGGCCGGCGAGCCGGGTGACCATCGCGGTGGGGTAGGAGACACGGAAGTACCCCGAGCCCCCGGCGTTCACCACCTTGGCCGAGGCCTTGCCGCGCGTCACGCTCGCAGATCCGGTGTCGGTCAGGAGGATCGGCGGGGAGTCGGGGTCCGGATCGCCGAGCGATCGGGTGAGCACCGGTACGAGCCACGCCGAGCCGATGCTCCCCCCGGGTGCTTCGCGGTAAGAGAAGGGCGCCTGGGTGAGCGCACCGTCCTCGCCCACCCGCACCAGCGGGTAGCCGCCTTGGTTGATCCAGGTGTCCATGATCGTACGCACCGCGCTGGCCACTCGATCGTTCGAGCGCGTCCCACAGGTCAGCCGTCTCGGTGTTGGCATGGGCGTGGGTCGTCAGGTAGTCGTTGATGCCCTCGCGGAAGACGTCGGGACCGAGGAACTGTTCGAGCATCCGGAGCACGCTGCCGCCCTTTTGATAGGTGAGGACGTCGAACATCCCCTGGGCCTCCTCCGGCCGGCCCACCGGAAACTCAACCGGACGGGTGGCGTGGAGCCCGTCCACCGCCATCGCCGCTTCGCGCTCGACGCCGAAGCTGACCCAGCGCTGCCAATCGGGACGGAACGCGTCCACCGCGAGCACCTCCATGAAGGTGGCGAACGCCTCGTTCAGCCAGATCCCGTTCCACCACTTCATCGTGACCAGGTCGCCGAACCACATGTGGGCGATCTCGTGGCAGACCACGTCGGCCACCCGCTCGAGCTCCACACGGGCCGCCTGGGCCGGGTCGACCAACAGGACCGACTCGCGGAAGGTGACACAGCCCAGGTTCTCCATCGCCCCGAATGCGAAGTCGGGGATCGCCACCAGGTCCAGCTTGTCCGCCGGATAGGGGATCCCGAAGTAGTCGGTGAAGAAGCGCAGCGCGTGGGCCCCTACCTCCAGGGCGAAGGGGGTGAGTCCGGACTGGCCGGGTCGGTGGACGATGCGGAGGGGGACGCCGTTGACCTCGACCGGTTCGGTCGCCTCGAGCCGGCCGACCACGAAGGCGACCAGGTAGGTGGACATCACCATGGTCGGGGCGAAGCGGACTCGCCGCTTGCCCCCCGTTTCCGGGGTCTCCTCGACGACCGACCCGTTGGAGAAGGCGGCGAGGTCCTCGTCGACCACCAGGGTGACCTCGAATGTTGCCTTGAGCTCGGGCTCGTCCCAGCAGGGGAAGGCACGACGGGCGTCGGTCGACTCCATCTGCGTGGTGGCGATGACGTGCTCGGCGCCGGACTCGTCGGTGTAGGTGGACCGGTAGAAGCCGTGAAGCTTGTCGTTGAGGATCCCATCGAAGGAGAGGTGCAGGATCGCCGACCCGGGTACGAGCGGCTCGGCGAAGACCAGGGTCGCCCGCTCTTCGTCGGGGTCGAGATCGATGCTGGTGGGGGAAAGCGCGTAACCGCTGTCGGGGTTCTGGTCGTTCAGCTCGGCGAAGGTGATCGCCAACTCCGCCGCATTGAGGGTGATCGATCTGGTCGGCTCGACGATCGTGAGGTCGATCTCGACGTCGCCGCTGAAGGTGGCGGCGGCCAGATCCGGGGTGAGCACGAGGCGGTAGGCGGAGGGCCGCACCTCCGGAGGAAGGCGGTACGAGGCGGTGTTGTCGTCTGCGCGGTCATCGGGCGTGCTCATGCTCGGCAGGCTACCGTCAGGCGGTGCACAGCGAGCGCCGATCCGACCATATTTCCGACGACGTTCACCATGACGGCGGAGGCGGTGGCAACGGTGGGGCTCCGCGGTTCGACGTGGTCGCCATCGGCAACGCGCTGGTCGATGTTCTGGCGACGGCGAGTGACGCCGATCTGCTGGCACTCGATCTGGTCAAGGGGACCATGGCGCTCGTCGATCAGGACCGCTCGGAGTCCATCTACGCGGCGATGGGACCGACCACCGAGGCCTCCGGTGGATCGGCGGCGAACACCGTGGCCGGTCTCGCGGCGCTCGGAGGCCGTGCCGCCTTTCTCGGTCGGGTCGCCGACGACCCGCTCGGTCAGGCGTTCACCCATGACATCCGCTCGGTCGGGGTGGAGTTCGACCCGGTCCCGAGCCCGTCGATCCCGGGCAAGGCGATGACCGGTCACTGCCTGGTACTGGTGACCGACGACGCCGAACGAACCATGGCGACCCACCTCGGGGTGGCCTCCGATTTCGGCTCGGTCGACCTCCACGATGGCCATCTCTCCCAGGCGGAGGTGGTCTACCTCGAGGGCTATCTGTGGGAACAACCTCCTGCCAAGGCTGCCATGCGGGAAGCGATCGACGCGGCGCACGCAAACGACGCGTCGGTCGCCCTGTCCATGTCGGACCCGTTCTGCGTCGAGCACCACCGGGATGAGTTCGTGGCACTGGTCGAATCGGATCTCGAGATGGTCTTCGCCAATGAGGAGGAGATCATCTCGCTCTACGGGGTGCCCACGTTCGAGGCAGCCGTCGACAAGGTGGGAGAGACCGGCGTGCTGGCGATCCTGACCCGTGGCGCTGCGGGCTGTGTGGTGGTCACCGCATCGGGGCCGGTCGTTGTGCCACCGGTGCCGGTCGATCGGGTGGTCGACACCACCGGTGCGGGCGATCTGTTCGCCGCCGGCTTCCTCTACGGGATCACCCACGGTCTGTCCCCCGAGAGGTCAGCGCGCCTCGGTGGGGTCTGCGCGGCGGAAGTGATCTCCCACGTCGGCGCCAGGCCCCAGGCGGACCTTCGAACCCTGGCGACCGGAGCGGGCCTCCTCGGCTGAGGGATCGCCCGCAGGCGCTACCGTTCTTGCATGGCCGTCTTCCCCGAGGCGCGCGAACAGACACCGTGGATGAGTCGGCGGGTCATCAACTACGCGCATCAGGGCGGAGCCTGGGAAGGCCCGTCCTCGACACTCCATGCAATCGCCCAGGCCCTCGACGTCGGCGCCACCGCGATCGAGCTCGACGTGCACGCCACCTCTGACGGGCGACTGGTGGTGTGCCACGACCCGACCGTGGACCGCACCACCAACGGCACCGGCCTGATCGCGGAGTTGTCCTGGGAGGAGGTGCGAGCACTCGACAACGCGTACTGGTGGGTGCCGGGCGCGGACGTGACACCCGGGCTCGATGCGGATCAGTATCCGTATCGGGGCTTGGCGCCCTCCGACCGGCGCTTCCGGATCGCCTTGCTCGAAGAGGTGCTCGACGAGTTCCCCGGCGTGATCCTCAATCTCGACATCAAGCAGACCGCCCCGGCGGTCGTGCCCTACGAAGAGCAGCTGGCGAGCACCCTCCGACGTTACGGCCGCACCGACGACGTGATCGTCGCCTCGTTCCTCGATGCCGCGACTGCCTCGTTCGCAGAGTTCGCTCCGGAGATCCCGACGTCGGCGGGCACTGCCGCCGTCGCCGAGTTCTGCCGGTCAGTGATCGCGGGCGAGGTCCCGGCACCGATGAGCCACGTGGCACTTCAGGTTCCGGTCAGCTTCGGCGAGGTGCCGCTCGTCGATGAGCGGTTCGTGGCCGTGGCTCACGAGCAGGGACTGGCCGTGCACGTCTGGACGATCGAGGAGGAGTCCGAGATGGAACGCCTCTGCGCGCTCGAGGTGGACGGCATCATCACCGACCGGCCGTCGGCGCTGACCGGGGCGCTCGACCGACTCCACCGTTCCTGGCGCCCACAAGGGTGAGCTGGATGGCGGACGAAGAAGGCGCGAACGGAAGGGAATCGCCGCTCGGGCGGTTCAGCCTCGGCCGCAGTTCGGCTTCTTGCCGTGGTTGGCCTTCTTTTTGGCGCGAAGCTTGCGCTTGTTCGTTCGCTTGGACACGCCAAAATGCTACTCGCGTCACGAGGTGAGCGGAGAACGATGACCTGGTTGCTGCGAGACGGCGACGTGCTCGCTGCCGCCGAAGTGGCCGACCAGTTCGGGAATCGGGCCAAGGGCCTGCTCGGAAAGTCCGGCTACCAAGGGGCGATGGTGTTCCCGCGAACCCGGTCGGTCCACACCTTCGGGATGCGCTTTCCGATCGACGTCGCGTTCTGCGACGAGCGGATGGTGGTGGTGGATGTGGCGACCCTTCCGCCCTGGCGGATGAGCATGCCTCGGCGGCGCTGCCAAACGATCGTGGAGGCGGAGGCGGGAGCGTTCGAGCGCTGGGGTCTGCGGGTGGGCGACAAGCTGGATCTGCGCGGGTGACGGCGCCCGAGGAGGCCCGGGGCTCTCTCGTCCTGGTCGGTACACCGATCGGCAACCTCGGTGACCTCTCGCCGCGTGCAGCCGAGGCCCTCAGGAGTGCGGACGTCGTCTACTGCGAGGACACCCGCCATTCGCGCAAGCTCTTGACCCACGCCGGCATCACCGGATCGTCGCTCCGGTCGTTGCACGGCCACAACGAAGACGAGCGGATCGCCGAGGTGCTCGGCGAGGTCCGCTCGGGTCACACGGTGGTGGTGGTGAGCGACGCCGGCATGCCGGGCGTCTCGGATCCCGGAGGTCGCACCGTGTCGGCCGCGGTGGCCGAGGGTCTGGACGTCACGGTGGTCCCCGGCCCTTCGGCGGTGCTTGCCGCGTTGGTGGTCAGCGGGCTCGACGGCAGTCGGTTCTGTTTCGAAGGTTTCCTTCCGCGATCCGGCCGCGCACGGAAAGTCAGGCTCGCTTCGATCGCGGACGAGAACCGCACCACCGTTCTCTTCGAGGCACCCGGGCGGGTGGCGGCCACCTGTCGGGACCTGGCCCTCGCCACGGGAGGCGAGCGGCAGATCGCGATCGCCCGCGAGCTGACCAAGCTCCACGAGGAGATCTGGCGCGGATCGCTCGATGAGGCGGTCGCCTGGGCCGAGGAAGCGCCGTTGCGGGGTGAGGTGGTCCTGGTCGTCTCCGGCGCCGACGAGGCAAGCCCCTCGGTCGACGACGAGGTCCTCACCGCTGCACTGACCGAGCGGTTGGAGCAGGGTGAGCGTGTCCGCGGAGCGATCGACGACGTCGCGGCAGCTTTCGGGGTTCCCCGCAGGCGTGTCTACGCCCTGGCGCTCGCAGCGCGGTCCGACCAGAGTCCAGAACCGGAATGAGGGGCGGGTGCCAAGGGTTGAACTGAGGTGAGAATGAAGACGGCGCGGGGAGACCGACGCGGCCGGGTCGGAGCGGCCGACGGAAGGAGCCAGGATGTTCGGACGGAGCGAGATGGACAAGACACAGGCGCCGGGGATCGAGCCCGACGATGTCCCCGAAGGACTGGATCGAGCCGCGTTCGCAGCAGGGTGCTTCTGGGGCGTCGAGGAATTCTTCCGTGCGATCCCTGGGGTGACGGACGCCATCTCCGGCTACGAGGGCGGCCAGGTCGACCATCCGACCTACGAGCAGGTCTGTTCGGGGAGGACGGGTCACGCCGAGGCGGTGTTGGTCACCTTCGACCCCGCCCAGGTTTCGTTCGACAAGCTGCTCGAGGAGTTCTGGCGCCACCACGATCCGACGACCTTGAACCGGCAGGGCCCCGACCGCGGGACCCAGTACCGGTCCGCGGTGTTCGTCCGCAACGAGGCACAGGAGAAGGCGGCGCGGGCGTCACTCGACGAGTACCAGGCTCGGTTCAAGCGCCCGATCGTCACCGAGGTGACGCCCGCGACGACCTTCTGGCCGGCCGAGGAATACCACCAGCGATACACCGAGCGCACCGGCTTCGGTGGGTGTCACGTCGCCAACTGGTGACGACCGACACCTGCTGCCGAGCCGTCAACGCAACTCGGTGAGGGCGCGGAGGGCGTAGGGAACGAGCGCCAGGTCTGCGAGCTCGTCAACTCGGTGCCAGCGGGCGGCGTCAGAGGATCCGTCGAGTTCGTCTCGCAGCTCGCCTGCATAGGAGTCGATGCCGTAGACGATCCTCACGGTGTGCAGGAGGGTTCCGTCAGGCAGGGTCTGTACGTCGGAGAGCACCCCTCTCAGCTCCCCGATCTCGACTTTCAGCCCGGTCTCCTCGGAGAACTCGCGCCGGAGTGCGGCAACCGGGTCTTCGCCGTGGTCGATGCCCCCGCCCGGGAGGAACCAGCGCCCTGCGACCGTCAGATACGGCGCGGCCCGCACCAGAAGTACCCGGCCATCTCCGTCCTCGCAGATCCCGTAGACCGACACCCGCTGGCGGCGCGCGGGGGACCGACCGGTCGACTCGTGCTCGGGTGTCCCGGTCGGCTCGGGGGCGGATGGTTCCATCGGGTGACGGCCTCACTTCAGCGCCCGAACCTGTCGGCCGGGCTCGTTCCGGTCGGTACGCTACCGGGCAGTGTCCCGCTACTACCTCACCACCCCCATCTACTACGTGAAGGACGCGCCCCATGTCGGGCACGCCTACACGACGGTGAACGCCGATGCACTCGCCCGTTGGCACCGTCTGATCGGAGACGACGTCTTCTTCCTGACCGGCACCGACGAACACGGCCAGAAGGTGGCGCGGGCGGCCGCCGAACAGGGGATCTCTCCGTCAGGGTGGACGGACCAGCTGGCGCCGCGGTTCGCCTCTGCGTGGGCCGACCTCGACATCTCCAACGACGACTTCATCCGCACCACCGAGCCGCGACACCACACGGCGGTGCAGCGATTTCTGGGACGGATCTACGAGAACGGACACATCTACGAGGACGTCTACCGCGGCCTCTACTGCGTGCCCTGCGAGCAGTACTACGCCGAAGACGACCTCCTCGAGGGTGGGCTCTGCCCGATCCACCGGATGCCGGTCGAACACCTCGAGGAGGAGAACTACTTCTTCCGGCTCAGCGCGTTCGAGCAGCCTCTCATCGAGTGGTACGAAGCCAATCCGGATGCGGTGGTTCCGCAGGGAAAGCGGAACGAGGCCCTCAGTTTCATCAGAGGCGGACTCCGGGACATCTCGATCACCCGGACGTCGATCGACTGGGGCGTGCGGGTGCCGTGGGACGAGAAGCACGTCTTCTATGTCTGGTACGACGCACTGGTCAACTATCTGACTGCCGTCGGCTACGGCGAGGACGAGCAGCGCTTCGAGCAGTGGTGGCCGGTGGTGCACCATCTGATCGGCAAGGAGATCATCCGGTTCCACTGTGTGTGGTGGCCGGCGATGTGCATGGCCGCGGGCATCGATCCTCCGGCCCAGGTGCAGGTGCACGGATGGCTGCTGCTCGGTGGCGAGAAGATGTCGAACTCGAGTGTGAACCAGATCTCGCCCGGCGAGCTGACCGCCGACTTCGGGGTGGACCCGGTTCGCTACCACCTGCTGCGCGACATCCCCCTCGGATCGGACGGGGACTTCTCTGCGGAGGGGATCGTTTCTCGCTACAACGCGGATCTGGCCAACAACCTCGGCAACCTGCTCTCGAGGGTGGCAACCGTGGTCGGCTCGAAGTGCGGAGGGGTCGGGCCGGCTCCGGATCCGCAATCCCGTCTGGCCGGAGTGTCCGCAGCGGTCGTCGAGGATGCAGCGGAGGGTTGGAACAGCGGCTTGCCTCATCTGGGGCTCGAGGCGACCTGGCGGCTCATCCGGGAGACCAATGCGGAGCTGGAGACGACAGAGCCCTGGAAGGCGGAGCCGGGGCCGGAGGTGGACGCGATCCTCGGGAGTGCGCTCGAAGTACTGCGCATCGTGGCGATCCTGATGGTTCCGGCCATGCCGTCGACGGCGAGGGAGATCTGGAGGCGGATCGGGCTCGACGGTTCCCCCGACGACCAACGGCTCCCCGCCTCCGCCGCCTGGGGCGGCTACCCCGGCGGTCTGTCCGTCGAGAAGGGCGCGCCGCTGTTCCCTCGACGAAAGAGCTGAGGGACTCCCGATGAGCGACGCGGTGATCGAGTGGTTCGACTCGCACTGCCACCTGCAGGGCGAGTTCCTCGAGGCTGAAGAGGGCTCCGAGCCGGGCCCGCACGCGACCCGGCTTGCAGCGGCCATCGCCCGCGCAGCCGAAGCAGGCGTGACCAGGTTGGTCTGCGTGGGAACAGGCGCTGCCTCGTCCAGGGAAGCCGTCGAACTGGTGCGGGCCATGCGTCGACCCGACTCGGTTGCCGCTGCCGTTGGGGTGGAGCTCTGGGCGACGATCGGCCTCCATCCCCACGACGCAAGCGAAGGGGTGGACTCGCTCGACGAACTCCTCGCGGCAGAGCTCGGGTCCGGTGCTGCCGAAACGGGCGATCGAGTGGTGGTCGGCATCGGCGAATGCGGTCTGGACTACCACTACGACCATTCCCCGCGGGCGGTCCAACGAGAAGCCTTCGCCCTCCAGATCGAGCTGGCTCGCCGTCACGGCCTTGCCTTGGTCATCCACACCCGCGAGGCGTGGGACGACACCGTCGACATTCTCTCCTCGGTGGGTGCACCGGAACGGACCATCCTCCACTGCTTCACCGGAGGGCCGGAAGAGGCTCGTCGGTGCCTCGACCTCGGTGCATCCTTGTCGTTCAGCGGGGTGGTCACCTTCAAGAACGCTGCCGACGTTCGTGAGGCTGCCGCGCTCTGCCCACTGGATCGGCTGCTGGTCGAGACCGACGCTCCGTTCTTGGCGCCGGTTCCCCATCGAGGTTCGGTCAACGAGCCGTCGAGGGTGCCGGTGGTCGGTGCAGAGATCGCCAAAGTCAAGGGGCTCGACACCATGCTGGTGGCGGAGGCGACCACCCAAAACGCCCGCTCCGCATTCGCTCTCTGAGCGGTGTGGCTTCTCGGCCGGCCGGCGGTCGACGGCCGGCCGTCGGCGGAGTGAGACACTGGCCGGGTGACCCATGGTCGGGCAGAGATCCATGAGCTCTTGTTGGCCAACGACCTTCGGCCGAGCCGGGCACTGGGCCAGAACTTCGTCGCTGATGGCAACACGGTTCGAAGGATCGTCCGGCTCTCTGGCGTCGGCTCCGGCCAACGGGTGGTCGAGGTCGGTGCCGGACTCGGTTCGCTCACCTTGGCTCTGGCAGAGGCCGGCGCCTCGGTCACCGCGGTCGAGATCGACCGGCACGTGCTCGGGGTGTTGCGGTCCCAGGTCGAGCCGCTGGGGGTCCGAGTGGTCGAGGCCGACGCACTCAAGCTCGACTGGCAGGAGTTGCTCGGGGACGCCTCTCCCGAAGCAGGTCCGTGGTCGCTGGTGGCCAATCTCCCCTACAACGTGGCGGTGCCACTGGTCATCCGGGTCTTGGAGGAGGCGCCACAGATCTCCTCGATGCTCGTCATGGTGCAGCGCGAGGTGGGGGAGCGGTTGGTCGCTTCGGCCGGAGACGAGGCATACGGCGCGGTGTCGGTGAAGGTGGCCTACTGGGCCACCGCCGCCCTGGTCGGTCGGGTGTCGGCGTCGGTGTTCATCCCGAGGCCGAAGGTGGAGTCGGTGCTGGTGCGGCTCGAACGCAGGCCGGACCGGGCGGCGACTGACGTCGGGCCTGGTGCCGACCGATACGAGCGTCTATTCACCGTCGTGCGCGCAGGGTTCGCGCACCGTCGGAAGATGCTTCGGCGGTCCCTCGAGGGAACGGTTGACCCCCAAGCGTTCGACGCGGCCGGCATCGAGCCGACCGCGCGAGCAGAAGAGCTCTCGCTGGCCGAGTGGGAGCGACTGGCTGCATGGCCCTCGACGTGACCGGACACGCCATCGCCGCACCGGCGAAGCTCACCCTGTCGCTGCGGATCACCGGCATCCGCAGCGACGGCTACCACCTGCTGGAAGCAGAGATGGTCTCGCTCGATCTGGCCGACACTCTCTCATTCGAGGATGGTGTTGCGCCGTCGGTGAACGAGCTGACCATCGCGGCCGGCGCGGACGGTCCGTGTGCTGACCACGATGTGGCCTCGCTGCCGCACGGGGCGGACAACCTTGTCGTGCGGGCCCTTCTCGCCGTCGGGCGCTCCGCGAAGGTGCACCTGACCAAACGCATCCCCTCCGGGGCCGGGTTGGGCGGTGGATCGTCCGACGCAGCTGCCGTGTTGCGCTGGGCCGGCTGCAACGATCTCGGGTTGGCCGCCTCACTCGGCGCCGACGTGCCGTTCTGCATGGTCGGGGGACGTGCAACGGTCCGCGGTATCGGGGAAGTGATCGAACCTCTGCCGCACGAGGACCGATCGTTCGTCCTCCTTCTGCTTCCCTTCGGCGTCGACACCAGAGCCGCCTATCGAGCGTGGGATGAGCTGGCTGACGGAGAGCTGACCGGTGGCGGAGGACGATCCCGCAAGGAGACGTCGCTGAACGATCTCGAGGACGCGGCGTTGCGGGTCGAGCCGCGTCTGGGGCCGTGGAAAGCATGCCTCGAAGAGATCACCGGACGGAAGGCTCATCTCGCCGGAAGCGGCTCGACCTGGTTCGTCGAGGGATCGGCCGAAGAACTCGGTGTCCGTAATGGCCAGCCTGTGCAGCTCGGGAACGAGATCGGAGTACTGGTCGCCGTGAGGACGTTGCCACCCCTCCAACCCTGAAGCCCGGGGACGCGGCGACAGGAGGCGAGACCTAGGCTCTTCGCCAGCAAAGGACGGAGGTTTCCGTGAAGAGCCGGCAGTTGCATTTCTATGTCCAGGCTGAGGTTGTGACCTCGCTGACGGAGACGGTTCGAAACAGGGTCGTACCAAGGTACGAGGAGTTTCCCCACTTCCTCGGATTGACGCTTCTCAAAGTCGATCTCAAAGAGCGTGCTGAGATTGTCATCACCTCCTACTGGGATGACGGGCTCGTAGATTCAGAGCAAATGTCCGCGCAATTCATCGATGAGATCGTCAAGTTGACAGGCAGCAACCCAGTGCGAAAGGTCTTCGACATCCTGTACGCGTCGGTGAGGGACTCAAACGGGGAGCTCTGCGTCGAATGAGCAATCTGCTGGGTCCATGGCGGTTGGACCGGTGTCGGTTGGAAGACGGAGCGGGAAAGAAGTAGCGTCACCTCTTCGTGGGTTCGCTGATCAAGAAGCGCCGCAAGCGCATGCGCAAGAAGAAGCACAAGAAGATGCTCAAGGCGACTCGCTGGCAGCGGCGGGCGGCCGGCAAGTAAGGCCGCCCAAGGGGCCTAGGCCAGGCTGGCTGACCGGTCGTAGGAGGCCACCCAATCCGCCAGCTGATCGAAAGGCATCGGCCGAGCGTACAAGTATCCCTGGGCCACATCGCAGGTAGTGCCAGCAAGCGCCGAAGCGATCTCATCAGTCTCGACGCCTTCGGCCACCACCGGGAAGCCGAGGTTGTGTCCCAGATCCACAATCGATTGCACGATCGCCCGGTGGCCCGGGTTGGAGGTGAGATCGGCGACGAAGCTTTGGTCGATCTTGATTTCGTCGATGGGCAGGGCCGACAGGTAGCTCAGTGAGGTCTGCCCGATTCCGAAATCGTCGATGCTGATGCGAACTCCGACCTCGTGCAGACGTGCGAGCACCAACGCGGCTCGTTCCGGATCGGCTACCAGGGCGGTCTCGGTGATCTCGACATAGAGGCGGTCCGGGGACACAGAGGCTGACGCCAACGCTTCGGTCACGTGCGATACCAACCCGACGTCCCCCAGGTTTCGGGCCGAGACGTTGACCGACATCGACAACTCGCCCTCCCACGAACCGAGATCGGTGACGGCACGATCGATCACCCATTCGGTGACCCGGTCGATGAGGCCGGTCTGTTCGGCGAGTGGGATGAATCGATCCGGGCTCAGCAGCCCGAGTCTCGGGTGCTGCCACCGGATCAGGGCCTCGACGGCTTCGATCCGTCCGTCGCGCAAGCTGACCTTCGGCTGGTAGAAGAGCACCAGTTCGTCGGTGTCGACGGCATGCCGGAGCTCGGCGATCAGTTGGAGGTTGGCCGCGTCGTAGTGGTTCTGAGACGGGTCGTAGCGGACAACGCCCGCGTGGTGGGCCTTGGCCACGTACATGGCGACATCGGCGAGTGCCAGGAGCTCGTCGACATCGTCCCCGTGCTCCGGAGCGACGACGTAGCCGATGCTTGCCTCGACACTCAAGGAGAGGCCGCTGATCTCCACTTCGTGCTCGATCACGTCCCGCAGCCGCTGGAGGACGTCCTCAGGTTCACCCACGTTGACCAGAACCACCCCGAACTCGTCACCTCCCAGTCGGGCCAGTGCGTCGAGCCCGCGCAGGTGAGACGCCATTCGCTCACTCAACGCCGTCAGGAGTCGGTCGCCGTTGTAGTGGCCGAGGGTGTCGTTCACTTCCTTGAACCGGTCCAGATCGATGATGGCAACGGTCGTCGACTGTCCGGCCTCGCGACCTCGACGGAGCGCCGATTCGACCCGGTCGTGGAAGTACAGCCGGTTCGGCAAGTCGGTGAGCGCATCGTGACCGGCGAGATACGCGTTGGTCCGAGCTTGCCGACGGAGTCGACGTCCGACGAACGCCGAGATCCCGAAGAGGACCACGTACAGAAGGGCGAGACCGATCGCAAGATTCCGGTAGAGCGTGGAGAGCCCGGCGTCCACATCGTCGGCAATCGGGGCATAGGGCAGGTAGACCTCCATCACGCCCACCTGTCGGTGCGACGCACCTGCGTGCAGAGGCAGGTAGACCTCCACCGAGGTGGGACCGATCTTTCCGGTGTCGTTGCTGTCCGAGTTGAATCGGGTGAGTCGGATGACCTGCTCGCCGTGCGCCGCGTCGAGCGCCTCGTCCTCGGGGACCTCGTGAAATCCGGAGCCGTCGTCCGAGAAGATCACCTGCCCTGCCTGGTCCCTGAGCCGAAGCCGGAGGACGTCTCCACTGACCACCACGTTTCGAACCAGCCGGCGCATCCCCGCGGACTCGTCAGGAGTGAGACCTTGGCTCAGTGGTTGGCCGTTCAACAGTGGCTGGATTGCCGTCTTGGCCATGAGGAGAGCCTCCGAGCCCCCTTCGGCGAGACCCCGCCGGTCCGCCTCGGATCGGTAGCTCGCGGACAGGAAGATGCCGATGAGCAGTACCGGGACAAGGGTGATCACTGCGAACGCGACGAAGAGGAAGACCACCGAATCCCGACGCCCGCCCTTTTGAGGGTCCACGTCCTTTTATCGGCAACCAGGCGAATCACCTTGATCTGAGCACCGTCACGATCTTGCCCGAGAACAGGCGCTCGTCTGGAAGGAATTCCCTGTACAGAGGCTCCCGACCACGATAAATTAGACAGTTCGCAGCGTGACCGTCGGGGGAAGGGGGCTGGGTGACCGTCGGGTCGGACTCTGGTCAGCTAGCCCTTGCTGCACCATCCAACTTCACTGACGAAGCGGGAACTCCGCCGGAGGACCGCAAGTTCCGCCCCGATATCCAGGGGCTGCGGGCGTTGGCAGTGCTGCTGGTGGTGCTCTACCACGCCCAGCTGTCGGCGATCAGCGGCGGCTTCGTCGGGGTCGACGTCTTCTACGTCATCTCGGGCTTCGTCATCACCGGTGTGCTTCTGCGGGAGCGCGCCGGTTCAGGGCGTACGTCGCTGCTCTCGTTCTACGGGCGGCGGTGCCGGCGAATCATTCCCGCGGTCACACTGGTCATCGTCACCACGGTGGTGGCTTCCTACGTCGTGCTCGGCGCGCTCTACGGCTACCAGACGGCGATCGACGGCCGGTGGGCTGCCGTCTTCTTGGTCAACCTGCACTTTGCCGCCGAAGGGACCAACTACCTCAGTTCGCAGTTGCCTCCCTCGCCGTTGCAGAACCTCTGGTCACTGTCGGTCGAGGAGCAGTTCTACGTCGTGTATCCGACCCTCTTCCTACTGGTGGCAGCGCTCTGGAAGCGAGTTGCGCTCCGAGTGCGCCTTGCGGTGGGCCTTTCGGCCGTCATCGTCGTCTCCTATGTGGTCTCGGTGGTGCAGACCTCTTCGAATCCCACCGTGGCGTTCTTCTCGCCGTGGACCCGGGCTTGGGAGCTTGCCCTGGGCGGACTGGTGGCGGTCGGAGCCCAGTGGCTGCTTCGGCTACCGGCGGCGCTGGCCACGCTGATGACCTGGGTCGGACTGGTCGCAATCGTCGTCTCGGCTCTCGTGTTCAACAGCCAGACGCCCTACCCGGGATCGCTGGTTGCCATCCCGGTGGTCGGCACCGCACTCGTCATCGCCGGGGGCACGAAGGCGCCGCGCCGTGGCGCGGAGTCGATCCTCGGCTTGGCCCCGTTCGGCTGGCTTGGAAACCTCTCGTACTCCCTCTACCTGTGGCACTGGCCCATCCTCATCCTCGCGGCAGAGTCGCAGCAGCGATCCCAACTGCCGTTTACCCAGAATCTCCCGTGGCTGGTCGTCGCCCTCGTGGCATCGGTCATCTCCTACCGGTTGCTCGAGAACCCCGTCCGGCACTCACGGACGTTCATGCGGAGCGCGCGCAACAGCGTCGGTCTGGGAATCGCGTTGATCGTCGTGACTCTGATCGTGACCACAGTGCTCATTCAGACCCAGGGGGGCGCTGCGGGGACTCCGCCCCAAGCAGTGCCCGCGTACTCGGAAGCCGCAGTGGCGCGCCTGGTTGAATCGTCGCCGAGTATTCGGCAGCTACCTTCCAACCTCACACCCTCGCTGGCGACGGCCTCGAGCGACTTCGGCGCGCCGCCCGGTCATTGCACCCCGACGGACAACCAGATCTCCATTCCGAGCTGTGTCTTCGGCGATCCGAAAGGCTCGCACACGATGGTGCTCTACGGCGACTCGCATGCGCTCATGTGGTTTCGAGCTATGGATGCGATCGCTCTGAGTGCCCATTGGCGATTGGTGATGCTCGGCAAGGGCTACTGCATGGCCAACCACTACGAGCGAAAGAACACGCTCGGACACTTGATCCCGGCGGTCTGCATGAGATGGCAGCGTTTCGCGTACGCCCGCATCAAACGACTGGATCCGGATCTGGTGGTGGTCACCCAGGAGGTCCAGCGGATCATCCCGGGTGTCAACGGGAAGAGCTACACGCCTGCCCAGTGGCAGGAGGCGCTCCAACAGACGTTCGCCGCTCTGAAGGGTCAGCGGACGAAGTTCGCGGTGATCGGCAACATCCCCAATCTGGGATTCGATCCTCCTACCTGCCTCTCTCAGCACACGACAGACGTACAGGCATGCACCCGGCCGGTTCATCCGCGCAACGGCTTCAACGACGCTGAGCGACGCGCGGTGGCGTCGGTGGGCGGGCGGTACATCAACGTGACACCGTGGTTCTGCTCTTCCCTCTGCACGAGCGTGGTGGGCCGCTATGTGGTCTATGTGAATCAGCTCCACATCACCGGGACCTACTCGATGGCACTGCGCAAAGTGTTGGCCGAACAGCTCGATCTCGCTGCCTACGGGAGGTAGTTGTCGCCGCAGCGGCCGAGCACGGTTCGCCGAGGCCATCGGCGGTCGGATGCTACCGTGTTGGAACGGGGAGTGGGCAGCAACTAGTGTCTCTTCTTCGTGGGTTCGCTGATCAAGAAGCGTCGCAAGCGCATGCGCAAGAAGAAGCACAAGAAGATGCTGAAGGCGACCCGCTGGCAACGGCGGGCGGCGGGAAAGTAGTCCCTGCTCTACTCGATCCCCTCATCTGCATCAGAGGGAGGCGGCACGTCGGGTAACGAGAACCGGAAGAGCGCCCCGCCCCCTTCTGCCGGGTAGGCCTCGACGCTGCCACCCTCGTCCGTGGCCACCTGGGCGACGATGGCCAGGCCGAGGCCCGAGCCGGGCTTGGATCTGGAGTTCGACGCTCGATAGAACCGATCGAAGATGAACGGCAGATCGGCCGGATCTATCCCCGGACCGTGGTCGCGTACGAAGACCGTGCCGCGGGAGCACGCGACTTCGACCACCTGGCCGTCCGGGCTCCACTTGAGGGCGTTGTCGAGCAGGTTGTCCACTGCGCGCCCGATCCGGGCCGATGACCCGAGCACCCAAGTGGGAACAGTCCTCGCCTCGAATCGCACCCCCCGGCTGCGCCCGTGGGTTGTGGCCACCTCGACTGCTTCGAGCACGATCGAGTCCAGGCGGACCGTTTCGGTGACCAGGTTGGGTTGATCTCCTCTGGCGAGCTCGGCGAGGTCGCCGACCAAGGTGGTGAGCTCGTCCATCTGGGTCAGGACGTCACCGATCAATACGTCGCGTTCTTCCGGAGCCAACTCGTCGAGACGTCTGGCCACCTCCATGTTGGTCCGGAGACTGGTCAACGGGGTGCGCAGTTCATGGGAGGCATCGAGGACGAGTTGGCGCTGGCTCTCCCTGGAGGAATCGACCGCAGCCAGCAGACGGTTGAAGGCGCGTCGGAGGCGACCGAGCTCGTCGGGGCCGCCGGGGTCGAGCCGTTGGGAGACATCGGTCGTCTCGGCGAGCCCTTCGACGGTCTGGGTCAGGTCGTCGAGGGGCCGCAGCACCGTGCGGCCGACTCCGAAGCCGAGCAGGACCGCGAGCACTACTCCGGAGATAACGATCAACCAGAGTGCGAATGCGAGGTGGCGGAGCTCGAGATTGACCCCGGTGAGCGGGACGGTCAGCTGTAGTGCCCCACCGTCGCTGAGGGACGTCGGGGAATCGTAGCCATCGATGAAGGTAAAGTGGGGCGGGAGGGCTACCACAATTTCGCGGACGGCGACTCCTTCACCTGTGGTCGAGGTGAACTGCTCGGGCGCCTTCCCGTGGCTCGCGGCACACGTCCTGGCCGCGCTCGTAATCGGGAGGACCAGGCTCTCCACACTCATGGGCTCGCCGGGTGCCACGATCTGGTAGCAGGTGCCGACCGGAGCACCGCAGACGTTGGGGATGCGTTGGAGATTGGCCCCTCTGTACGACAGCACAGCGTTGGCTTCCGCGTTCAAGGTTGCATCGGCCGAACCGAGGAGTGAGTTGGAGGCGACGATATAGGTGACCAGCGCTCCGAGGAGCACCACCACCACGACGGCGCCGGTGGCTGCGATGACCAGCCGGGCGCGGAAGGTCACGACTCGCGCAACACGTATCCGACTCCACGCGCAGTGTGGATCAAGCGCGCCTCATTGCCCGCCTCCGTCTTGCGTCGGAGGTACCCGACGTAGACGGCGAGCGAATTGGTGCCCGAGTCGAATGTGTAGCCCCACACCCGGTCGAGGATGAGCTCTCTGGTGAGTACCTGACGCGGATGACGCATGAGAAGTTCGAGAAGGTCGAATTCGATTCTCGTAAGCGTAAACTGTCGATCGCCCCGGCGGGCTTCGCGGGTGACCGGGTCGAGGGTCAGATCGGCGAATTGAAGGACCTCTCCTGTGTCCTCGGGCCGCCGCCGGAGCAAGGCTCGCAGCCGGGCCAGTAGCTCTGCGAGGGCGAACGGCTTCACCAGATAGTCGTCCGCTCCGGCGTCGAGTCCCTGCACCCTGTCGTTGATGGCGTCTCGGGCGGTGAGCATCAGCACCGGCGTGTCGTCGCCGGCGGCGCGCAAGCGCCGGCAGACGTCGAGGCCGTCGGAGGTGGGAAGGCCGATGTCGAGGATGACGGCGTCCGGCGGGCGGATGGCGATTTCCTCCAGGGCCGGCGGTCCGTCGGCTGCCACCGACACCTCGTATCCCTCGAGGCGGAGGGCGCGGTTGCAACGCGCCACTGACGGCAGGATCGTCGTCGACGACGAGGACTCTCATGTGGGCAGGGAGCATATCGGGCTCTTCCTGCGGGAGTAGCCTGTTCGGCGCGCTCGGCCTGCGGTGACGTGCGAGCCATTCCGAGGTAGTTCAATTGGCAGAACGCTGGCCTTTGGAGCCAGATGTTGGAGGTTCGAGCCCTCCCCTCGGAGCCCGGTGGCTCAGCTCAGGAGCCGGCTTTGCGGGCCCGGCTCCGCTGCCGGCCGCGGGTCGCCTGGTCGAGCACGACCTTCCGGAGGCGTACCTGGTTCGGCGTCACCTCGACGCACTCGTCGTCCGAGATGAACTCGAGCGCCTGTTCCAGTGAGAGGAGCAAAGGAGGGGTCAGGCGGATGGCTTCGTCGGCCGCGGCCGAACGGATATTGGTCTGCTTCTTCTCCTTGGTCGGGTTGACGTCCATCTCCTCGTCCCTGGCGTTCTCACCGACCACCATGCCCTCGTAGACCTCGGTGCCGGGCCCGACCAGGAGCACGCCCCGTTCCTGCAGGCTCATCAGGGTGTAGCCGGTGGTCGTGCCTCGCCGGTCTGACACCATCGACCCGTTGCGCTTGGTCTTCAGCTCACCGTGCCAGGGCTCCCAACCGTCGAAGACGTGATGGAGCATGCCGGTGCCGCGTGTCTCGGTCATGAACTCGGTCCGGAAGCCGACCAGGCCGCGGGCAGGGACCCGGTAGTCCATGCGCACCCAGCCGGTCCCATGGTTGACCATCTCGATGAGGGTCCCCTTGCGGAGCGCCATCAGCTGGGTGACCACTCCGAGGTAGTCGTCCGGAACGTCGATCGCCACCCGCTCCATCGGCTCGTGCACCTTGCCGTTCACGTCTCGGGTGACCACCTGGGGCTTGCCCACGGTGAGCTCGAAGCCTTCGCGCCGCATGGTCTCCACCAGCACCGCGAGTTGCAACTCACCGCGCCCTTGGACCTCCCAGGTATCGGGTCGCTCGGTCGGCTGGACCCGCAGTGAGACGTTCCCGACCAGTTCGGCATCGAGACGGCCGAGGATCTGTCGGGCGGTGAGTTTGTTGCCGTCGGCACCGGCGAGCGGCGAGGTGTTGATGCCGATGGTCATCGAAAGGCTCGGCTCGTCGACGGTGATGGCCGGGAGGGGACGGGGGTCGTCGGGATCGGCCAGGGTCTCGCCGATGGTGATGTCGGCCATCCCGGCCACCGCGGCGATCTCCCCGGGCCCCGCCTCGGCGGCTTCGACCCGGTCGAGCGCGTCGGTGACGTAGAGCTCGGTGATCTTGGTGTTCTCGATGGTTCCGTCGAGCTTGCACCAGGCGACCATGGCCCCCTTCTTGAGGATGCCGTTGTGGACCCGGCACAGAGCGAGGCGACCGATGTAGGGCGAGGCGTCGAGGTTGGACACGATCGCCTGCAACGGCGCCTCGGGGTCGTAGTGGGGGGCGGGGATCCGGTTCACGATCGCTTCGAACAAAGGCTCGAGGTCGGTCCCCTCGACCCCTTGCTCGGTGCTCGCCCAGCCGGCCTTCGCATTGGAGAAGAGGATCGGGAAGTCGATCTGATGTTCGTCGGCGTCGAGGTCGAGAAAGAGCTCTTCCACCTCGGTGATCACCTCGTCGATGCGGGCGTCGGGGCGATCGACCTTGTTCACCACCAGCACGACCGGGAGCCGCGCCTCGAGGGTCTTGCGCAGGACGAACCGGGTCTGGGGGAGCGGCCCTTCCGAGGCGTCCACCAGCAGCAGGACCCCGTCGACCATGGTCAGGCCCCGTTCGACCTCCCCGCCGAAGTCGGCGTGCCCGGGGGTATCGATGATGTTGATCTTGACCCCGTTGTGGGCGACCGCGGTGTTCTTGGCGAGGATGGTGATCCCCTTCTCGCGCTCGAGATCGCCCGAGTCGAGCACCCGCTCGTTGACCGACTGGTTGGCCCGGAACGCGCCGGACTGCCACAGCATGGCGTCGACCAGGGTGGTCTTTCCGTGGTCGACGTGGGCCACGATGGCCACGTTTCGGATGTCGTCGCGGGTCTGGAGAGCCATGGCGCTGTCAGGCTATCGGTCTGCCTGAGGTGCTCGGTCGCACCCCGCGGGCTCCGGTCGTCAGCTCCTGATGGTGGCCGAGGCCGCCGACTGCGCTCCCGTGCCCACACTGTTGATCGCTGCCACCTTGAAGGTGTAGTTGCTGTTGGAGTTCAGTCCGGTGATCGACTGGCTCGTCGCAGTCGACGAGAAGGTGCGTGCGGTCTGGGCTGTGGTGCCGTTGAGGTACGGGGTGACTACGTACCCGGTGATCGCGGAGCCACCGTCGGAGGAGGGCGCCGTCCACGACAGGTTGACCGTCGTGCTCCCCGATCCCGAACCACCGACACCGGTTGGAGCCCCGGGCACGGTCGGCGCGGGGGTCACCGAGTTGGAGGCACCCGACTGTGCTCCGGTGCCGGCCGAGTTGATGGCTGCCACCTTGAACGTGTACGCCGTTCCATTGGTCAGCCCGGTCACCGTCTCGGTGGTGGCGGTGGACGAGAAGGTCTGAGCGGTCTGTGCGGTCGAGCCGATGTAGGGGGTCACCACGTAGCCGGTGATCGCGGCGCCACCGTTGCTCGACGGAGCGGTCCAGGTGACCGTTGCCGAGACATTGCCGCCGGTCGCGGTGCCAATGGTCGGAGCGCCCGGCACGGTCGCTGGGGTCACCGAGTTGGAGGCGCTCGACTGCGCTCCGGTGCCCGCAGCGTTGATGGCAGCGACCTTGAAGGTGTAAGCACTCCCGTTGGTGAGGCCGGTGACCGTCTCGGTGGTCGCGGCAGATGAGAAGGTCTGAGCAGTCTGGGCGGTTGTTCCGTTGAGGTAGGGAGTGACCACGTAGCCGGTGATCGTGGCACCTCCGTTGCTGGACGGGGCAGTCCAGCTGACCGACGCCGAGACGTTGCCACTCGTCGCTGTCACCGAAGTTGGAGCTCCAGCCACGGTGATCGGGGTGACCGCATTGGAGGCGCCGGACTGCGGTCCGGTGCCCGCACCATTGATGGCAGCCACCTGGAAGGTATAGGTAGTCCCGTTGGTCAGCCCGGTGACCGTCTGGGAGGTCGCGGTGGACGAGAAGGTCGTGGCGGTCTGGGCGAGAGACCCGATGTACGGGGTCACCACGTAGCCGGTGATCGCCGATCCTCCGTTACTCGAAGGAGCGGTCCAGGTCACCGTCGCCTGGGCGTTGCCGGCTGTCGCAGTGCCGATGGTCGGAGCGGTGGCGACGGTGATGGGTGTCACCGAATTGGAGGCACTCGACTGCGAACCGGTTCCGATGCCGTTGATCGCGGCCACCTTGAAGGTGTACGCGGTTCCGTTGGTCAGACCGGTGACTGTCTCGGTGGTCGCGGTGGACGAGAAGGTCTGGGCGGTCTGGGCTGTCGAACCGATGTATGGCGTGACCGTGTAGCCGGTGATCGCCGAACCTCCGTTGCTCGACGGTGCAGTCCAACTGACGTTCGCCGATGCGTTGGAAGCGGTCGCCGAGACGCCTGTCGGAGTCCCGGGCAGGGTTGCCGGGGTGACCGCGTTGGAGGCTGCCGACGTACTTCCGGTGCCCGCAGCGTTGATGGCCGCCACCTGGAAGGTGTAGGTCGTCCCATTGGTCAGACCGGTGACCGTTTCGGTGGTTGCCGTCGACGAGAAGGTCTGCGAAGTCTGGGCCAGAGTCCCGATGTACGGGGTCACGACATAGCCGGTGATCGCAGAGCCTCCGTTGCTGGACGGAGCGGTCCAGGTGACGGTCGCCTGGGCGTTGCCGGCAGTTGCGGTCCCGATGGTCGGAGCTCCGGGAACGGTGATCGGGGTGACCGAGTTGGACGCTCCCGACTGTGCTCCTGTTCCGACGCTGTTGATTGCGGCGACCTTGAAGGTATAGGCGGTTCCGTTGGTCAGACCGGTGACCGACTCGGAGGTCGCGGTGGACGAGAAGGTCTGGGCAGTCTGCGCGACCCCTGCGATGTACGGGGTGACCACGTACCCGGTGATCGCCGACCCTCCGTTGCTGGACGGGGCGGTCCAGGTCACCGTCGCCGAGGCGTTGGATGCTGTCGCGGTGCCGATGGTCGGAGCGCCGGGAACCGTCGCAGGGGTAACCGAGTTGGAGGCGGCCGACTGAGTCCCGGTGCCCTTCGTGTTGATTGCCGCAACCTCGAAGGTGTACGCGGTCCCGTTGGTCAGTCCGGTGACGGTCTCGGTGGTCGCGGTGGACGAGAAGGTCTGGGCGGTCTGCGCCACCGTGCCGATGAAGGGTGTCACCGTGTATCCGGTGATAGTGGAGCCTCCGTTGCTCGACGGTGCAGTCCAGGTGACCGTCGCCGAAGCGTTGCCACTCGTCGCGGTGCCGATGGTCGGAGCTCCCGGAACGGTGATCGGGGTGACCGAGTTCGACGCAGCGGATTGTGCTCCTGTCCCGACGCCGTTGATCGCGGCGACCTTGAAGGTATAGGCCGTCCCGTTGGTCAGACCGCTCACCGTCTGGGTGGTTGCGGTCGACGCGAATGTCTGCGCGGTCTGGGCGACCCCAGCGATGTACGGGGTGACTGCGTATCCGGTGATCGACGCGCCACCGTTGCTGGAGGGGGCGGTCCAACTGACGCTGGCCGCTCCAGCGGACGCGGTCGCTGTGCCGATGGTCGGGGCGCCGGGGACGTTGGGTGCGGTGACCGAATTGGATGCCGTCGACGAGTTCCCGGTTCCGATCCCGTTGGTCGCGCTGACGGTGAAGGTGTAGCTCGTCCCGGGGTTGGCCCCGGTGATCGTGGTCGAGTTCACGCTGGGCCCGGAGAGCGAGCTGTAGCTACAGGCGGCGCAAGCCGGGCTCGGCGTGACGGTGTAGCCGGTGATCGCAGAGCCACCGTTGGACGGGTCTGTCCATCCCACGGTCAACAATCCGGTCGACGTGTTGACGGTCGCGGAAACGTTCGTTGGAGCAGATGGAACGGTCGGAATGACCACCGCGTTCGATGCGGTCGAGGGACTGCTCGAACCTGCACTGCTGTTGGCGCTCACGGAGAACGTGTAGATGCCTCCGGGTGTCAGGCCGGTGATCGTCGTCGAGGTCGCGGTCGGACTGTTGACCGACGTACCCGAGCAGGTAGAGCAGTTCGGTGTCGTCCCGACGGTGTACCCGGTGATGGTGGATCCATTGCTGGTGATGGGGTCAGTCCAGCTGACCGTCGCGGAACCGTCAGGGTTGGCGGTCGCCGTCACGTTGGTCGGAGGCGAAGGCACGGTGATGCTCGGGAAGTCGGGGAGTCCGCCCGTCGTTGCCGAGCAGTAACCGGTCACGTAGGTGAGTGTCCCGTTGGTCCCAGGGTAGGGACCGTCGAGCGGGGGACACGTGTCCGTAGAGCCCACTCCCGCGTTGGTGATAACTGATGTCAGCGACCACGGGGCGACCGAGGGCACGAGGTAACTGGGCGGGGCAATGAAGTCGAGCAGTGGGTCCCACGTGTAGTACTTGGAATACCCCGTGAGAAGCTGGTTGGTGGAGCTGTTGAATGTGCCGACGGGCCCGCGCGTGTACTGCTGGATGGATCCGTAGACGATCAGTTGCCCCTCACTTCCGCCGTTGTCATAGTTGTTGACGACGAACGACTGGGTGAGCGCGAGGATCGCGGCGTCGATCGTGATTCCCGATCCGCTGGTCTGGTCGCAGGTGGGCGACACTGTGCCTGTGCACGCCGGGGCAATCGTCGGGGAATTCTGCGACGAAGTGTTGGCGACCAGTGGACGATTCACTTCGACGTAGTTGTCGGCGATCAAACCGAGAGCGTCATTGGTCCCCGAAGGGCTGTAAGGGCAGAACCCTTCGGAGGCGACACTGCTGCCGCTCTGACCGGTCGTCCAGGTGCCGGCACAGTCCTGATAGGTGATGTTCCCATCGATGACGATGTTGTTGGCGGTCCCGATGGTGAGTTGGCCGGAGAGGGCTCCGTTCACGAAGGCATCGCCTTCTGCATCCGGGGTGCCCGTTTCTCCGTAATAGCAGCTGTTGCATCCTCCGGCGGTCGTCTGTGCATAGGGTCCGTACGTCTCGGATGAGCTGAGCGTGTACGTCTGGCCGAGGTTGGCAGACGACGACGCGGTATAGGTACCACCGCTGTAGGCGGCCGAGAAGGCGCCGGTGCTCGACGAGGACTCGGTCGTCGAGCAGGTGGCCGTGTACTGGTAGGTCGTCGGAGTAGTGGCCAAGGTGACGGGGTTGGACAGCGAGACTGCCGAGCAGTCGTTCGGCGAGGTGATCACTGAGGTGGTGGTCTGAAAGAAGCTGGTTGTGGTCTGGCTGAAGGCCACGGTCGCTCCGGTGTTGGCCTGGTTGCTGTCCGAGGTGACGGTGGCGGTGAGCGTCACGGGCTGGGACTTCTTGGCCGTGAGCGGGTAAGCGGGGCTCGATGTCAGGTTGGTCACCGTGTTGTAGATGGGGTCGTCGAAGGGGCTGGCCCAGGCCTGGGTCTGTGCCGTCGTGGCGTTCTCGACGAAGACGACTCCGTTCGGCGGAATCGGAGCGGTGCCACCGGTGGTCGGGCAGTCGTTGGTGTTGTTGGGATTGATCCCGGTGTTGTCACTGTCGAGGGGATAGGTGCTGCCGTTGACGGTGACCGAGTTGCCGGTCGGAGTGTCTGGACTCGTCACGGTCATCGTCCCCGCCGAGTTCAGGGTGATCTGGGTGGGTCCCGAATAGAGGCAGCCGTTCAGTCCGGCGATGGTTCCGAGCGACGCATCGGTACTCGGGGGTTGCTCGACGGTGTTGTTGTCGGAGCTGCAATTCGTGGTGATGGTGGAGCTGCAGGTGGGGGCAACCGCGGCAACATCGTTGTTGGCGGTGGAGCAGTTGGTACTGCTTCCGTTCATCCCGTGGGTGGCGTCGACGAACAGGCATTTTGGATCGGCTGTGGTCACCGGAGAAGTCGACGTCGATGTGCCGAACGATGGAGAGTTGCTGGTGGTCCCGTCGCCGGACACGAAGACCGAGTCATTTGTGTAGACGGGTCCGTAGAGGTAGTCCCCGGGTCCGAAGTAGACGGGGCTGCAATCGATATTCGAGTTGTTGATGTTGTAGCTGAGCTTCCAGTTGTAGTTACAGGTCGAATAGCTACCCGTCGAACTGTAGGACTCGTAGTTCGACCACCAGACATTCTGAAGAAAGCCGTTCTGAGGATCGAGGTTGATGGTCTCTTGGTCGAAGAGGTATCCGTTGGTGGTTGATGGGTCCTGAGCGGCCCCGACGACCTGTACGGCGAGGTTGGTGAGTGCGTTTGTGGTGCTGCTGAACGTCGGCTGTGGATTGCCGAACGCGTAGTACTCGGCGTCGCCCGCCGAGTTGGTCGAGTTCTGGACATAGTTCCACTCGCCGTAGTTGATCCCACTGCAGGTGCCCGAGCCGTTGGTGTTGGTGGTGCACTGGGCCAAGCTGGGATTGGCGTTGATCGCGGTCAGGTAGGCATTCTCACCGGCTTGGAGCGCTCGGTTCGCGTAGATCTGAACGGCCTTGGCCTGCTGAAGAGGGTAGGTCTGGCTGACCGTATTCACCAGAAGGGCGGCACCCAGCCCGAGCGAGATGCTGATCGCGACGACTGCAACGATGGCGGTCTGGCCGAGATCCTGAGCAGCTGCGATGCGCCGCCGGAAGGCAGCGATCACCCGCAGGGGTGCTGCCACGTCTGTGCGATGCCGACCGTTCATGTTCATCATCACCCCACTCCCGCCGAATACTGGTACGGGTAGGTCGTTGAACCAGAGCTCTCGGGGTAGCGATAGGCAATGATCTGGTTGTCGACCGTGTTCTGGTAGTTGGTGGTGGTTCCACTCGTCGGGGTCAAGGATGACCCCTTCACCCCGATCTCGAGATCGATCCCCACGCTTTGGATGTTGTCGGCGGGACACGCCTGGGCGGCGGTTTGATAAGTCGTGCCCTGAGCCACGCACGAGTTGGTTCCAGAGAGCGGATGGGTCGCAGGACCCGACGTATAACCGTGGTTGCCCAGGATGATGCTGTTGTTCTGCACCTCTGAAGTCGTGAGGGTGTAGGCGGTCCCGGAGTTCAAGTTGGGGTCGAAGATGTTGTACGAGAAGATCGGCGTGTTGTTGACGACGTGCTGGGCATCGGTGATCAACGTGTAGTTGAGGTATGTGCAGGTGGGTCCTGTGCCGACGCCTGGGCAAGACGACACGCCGTTGGTTGTCACGGGGAGGTACTCGCGGACCTGGAAGGTGCAGGGGCTGGACATCGTGCAGCTGGTCGAGCTCGTCGCCTGAACTCCACCGGAGGTGTACGCCGCGGCGATGATCTTTGCGGGACCAGCGGTTGCGGCACTGGAGGCCGAACCCGTCGTGACCGTGCTCGTGGTCACGTTGTTGTAAGCGGTTCCGATGTTCGAATAGAACGTGAGCGAATAGTTGTTGATCGTCGCGGACGAAGAATTGAAGTCACCGAAGCCGGGGACCGGAACCCCCGCGCTCGTCGGTCCCGGCTCGACTTCCGCTCGGATCAGCGACTGCAGCGGCGCTAACGCGGGGAGTGCCTGGTCGAGCTCCTGATACTGCGAGCTGACCGACGTTGCCACGTTGTTGAACAGGGTCATGGTGATCATCACCACGGTGAGCAACACGATCATCAGTGTCGAGGCGATCAGGAGCTCCGACAGCGTCATGCCGGAGTCGTCGCGCAGCGGTTGCCGCCGGTTGCGAATCCTGGTCACGAGTCGGGTGATCACGGCACGACCACCGCAGGAGTCGGCAGATAGGTGGTGACCGCAGTTGTTGACGGAGATGTGGTCACGCCGATCGTGCCTCCGTTGACCGTGATGGTCACCCCAGTTGCCGCAGTGACCACTCCCAACCAGGAGGTCACTGTGTACGAATAGGTGCCGTAGGGAACGGCGGTCGAGGTGTATCCGTAGGCGTCGGTCGTCGGCAGCACATATTTGTCGGCATTCGCGCAGCTGGTCGAGGTGAGGGTGACGGTCGCCCCGCTCATCGGTACCCCGAGGAGGCTCTCCACCTGCAAGGGGAGCAATCCCAACGGCACGGTCGTCGAGGCGGTGCCGCCCGGCGAGGCGGAGAACGACGAGATCCAGGTGCTCGGCGGTGTGGTGTCACAGTCGCCGGCGGCAATCGAGTACCCGCCCGATTGGGGGTAAAGAGGGCTGCTGAAGGCGGTGGTGTTCGCCTGGCCGGTGACCGAGGCGACCTGGGTCGTCCAGTTGGTGATCGATGCCGGGGTGGTCTCGAGCGGGATGCCGCTCACCGTCGCACCCGGCAGGGATGAGGGGGTCTGCACCGACCAGCTGCCTGCTGGTCCGGTGGCCGATGTCAGGACGACCGGCCCGCTGGCGGTTGCCCCGACAGCCGCACACGCTTGGCTGGCGCTCGACGGCGGCGATTCGCAGGCCACCCCGCTGTAGTAGAGAACCGGGGAGTTCGACGACGTGGTCGCTGGGTTCCAGGACCAGGCGCCGCCTGTGAGTGTTCCGATGAGAAGCCGGCCCGGGGTGGCAGCGCTGGTGGTGGCGGTCGCGATGGCACAGGTGGCCGTGTCGACCGTCGGGGGGTAGCCGCAGGCCACCGAGGTCACTGCCGAGATCGCATTGATGTTGAGGATGTTGTTGCTGATCTGGGCCCAGTCATGTGGTGATTGGGTGAGATCCGCAGTCCACACCGCTGCGGTGGCGGACGATCCGGACAGCGCGCCGATCGCCACGCAGTTGGTCGACACGCAGGACAGCCCGGTGAGCGACCCCGCGGTACTGGGGAAGGTCGACTCGACCGACCAGGCTGTCGGTGGTGTGGTGTTGCCGGAACAGGTGGCGGTCGTCGGACAGGTCGTGAGCACCGTTGGTACCGAACTGCTGACTGCAAGTGCTTCGCAGTCATTCGCCGCCGCGCAGGCGATCTGACTTACGGAGGACACGGTGGAGGGCAAGGTGTCCGTCGAGAAGGTCGGGGTCCACAAGGGGTTGGTGGCAAGGGTCGCCGGATCGCCGGTCAGGCGAAGGATGGCCGCAGCCGAAGGGAGGGCCCCGACAGTCGCCGACTCCGCCACTTCACAGGTCGTGCTTGCCGGGCAGGTGATGGACGCGAGGTTGGTGAAGACAGTGCTCGCCGGCGCGACGATCCTCCACGTGTCGACTTGGGGAGACGTCTGGCCGACCGCTCCGGCGAGCAGCACCGGGCCTAAGGCGGTGTTCGCCAATGCGTAACAGCCGTTGGCCGTCGGGCACACCACTTGTTGGATGCCAGTGACTCCGCTTGGCACCGTGTCGGTCGAGGTGGTTCCGAGGTTGGACGAGGTGGTGAGGATGACACCGGTATTCGTTGTCCCACTGGCGTGGTAGCCGACGCCGACACATGTCGGTGTGGTAGCCGACGTGCATGCCACTTGTGAAAGCTTGGTGACACCCGAAAGGGTGGTCGAGGACCAAGTCGATCCGGTCCCACCCCATGCGGCCGACCCAGTTGTCGAGCCGTTCCCCAGGGTCAGGCAGGTGAGTGACGTCGTACCCGGGCACTCAACCCCGCCATCGACGGCCGCCGAGCCTCCGTAGGAGAAGGACGTGTTGATTCCTTCGTCAAAGGCGTTCTGTGACGTGTTGGTGAGCTGGACGGTCTGCGTCGCGGTGACGGTCACTTGTTGGCCGGTTGCGGTGCCCGCGGTGGCACCGGTGGTGGTGACAAAAGCAGGACTCCCGGTGTAGCCGGTGAAGTCGGCGCTGGCGGGTGTACCAGAGGTGGGCTGCCCGACCGAGACGTTGTAGGTGGCGGTCGGCACCTGAGCAAAGACGCACCCGTTCGAGTCGGGGTAGAGGGTGTAGGCCACAGCTGGAGTGACTGGTTGGCCCGTCGTGGCGTTGACTTGAGTGATGGTGACCGGTAGTGCCTCGAGCCGGTTTTCCGACGAGTTGCCCGCGGCGTCGTCCGAGCTGTTGTTGGTGAGCTGCAAGGAGATGTAGCCCTCGGTTTGGAGGCCCGGTTGCGGGTAGTCGACGTTGGTCGTGTCGGTGAGGGACTGTCCGTCGCCCCAGGTGATGGTGACCTGCAGCTGGATGACTCCCGGGCTGCCACCCGAACAGAGGTCCGTGTCGCCGGTGTTGGTGACCGACTGGAGGGTGTAGTTCGCAGTCACCGTGAACTTGGTTCCGTCAGCGAGGCTCGACTTCGGTGTCTGGGCTCCGGTCGGCAGGGTCGGTGTCGTAGGTTTGTTGGTAATGACGACACCGTTGGAGTCGACCGGTGGCGTGGAGTTGGTGAGGATCTCCATCCACGAGTCGGCGAGCTGAAGCGCTGCCTCGCGTTGGCGGGTGTTGGCGGCGGCGGACACCGTCGAAGTGAGGAGATAGGCCACCGGGACCATCGTGATCAGCAAGATGGTGAAGGCAACGACGACCTCGATGAGTGAGATGCCGCCGTCGCGCTCTCCGTTGGCCCGTGCCTTCATGCGTGCGCGCGCGGCGGAGGGGTTGAGGGACCATCGTGTCGGTCGGCGTGGGCGTTGTGGGCTGGTCATCTGCACTCTTTAGGCAGGGTAAGTCCGACCAGGTAGATGTCACTAGACGTAATTCCACCTGCACCGTTCGCCCTGCACCGTGCCTATCGACCGGTTGAGCACGTGTCTTGAGCAGCCCGCACCGAGGGCCTGGAACGAGCTGTGGACGAGGTGGGTCACTGTCCCATGGGACGGTGACCGCTCAGCTCAGTAGGACTTGGGCAATCCCAGCGAGTGCTGGGCCACGAAGTTGAGGATCATCTCCCGGCTGACCGGCGCGATCCGGAGCAGCCGGATCATCCCCCACATGTCGGCCAGGCCGTACTCGCTCGACATGCCGTTGCCGCCGTGGGTCTGGATCGCCTGGTCAAGTGCAGCGAGCGCCGCTTCCGCTGCGGAGTACTTGGCCATGTTGGCAGCCTCGCCTGCTTCGGGGGAGTCCCAGGCGAAGTCACAGAGCCAGGCCGCCTTGTCGGTCATCAGCCGGGCCAGTTCGACCTCGATCTTGACCTTGGCCAGCGGATGGGAGATGCCTTGGTGCCGGGCGATCGGCGTGCCCCAGACTTCGCGTGATCTGGCGTAGTCGGCAGCCTTGTCGAGCGCGTACCGACCGATGCCGTTTGCGGTCGCAGCAGAAAGGATCCGCTCGGGGTTGAGCCCCATGAAGACTTGGCGAAGCCCCTCGCCCTCCTCGCCGACCAGCCGATCCGCGTCGACTTGGACGTTGTCGAAGAACAAGGTGTACTGCTTTTCCGGCGCGGTGATCTCGACCGGAAGCACCTGCTTTTGCAGCCCGGGCGTGTCGGTGTCGACCACGAAGAGGGACAGCCTTCCCCGGCCGGTGTCCGGATCGACTCCCGAACGGGTGACCACCAGAATCGCCTCGCACTCGTCGACCCCGGAGATGTAGTACTTCGACCCGTTGAGCCGATAGATGTCGCCGTCCTTGGTCGCACTCAACGCAAGGTTGTGTGAGTTGGAGCCGGCGTCGGGTTCGGTGATCGCAAACGCCATCTTGAGCTCACCGGTCGCGAAGCGTGGCAGCCACCGTTGCTTCTGCGCGTCGGTTCCGAAGCCGGCGATGATGGTGGCGCAGATCGCGGGGGACACCACAATGAGCAGCAACGGACATCCGGCCGCAGCCAACTCCTCTTGCACGATGGCGAGCTCGGAGATCCCGCCGCCCCCACCTCCGAACTCCTCGGGGACGCTGACCCCGAGGAACCCGGCCTCCGCCATCGCGTTCCAGAGCTCGGGCGTCCGCTCGTCGGCGTGTGCCTTCTTGACGTAGTACTCGTGGCCGAATTTGGACGCAATCGAGCTGACTGCTTCCCGCAGCATCTGGTGCTCGTCGGATTGGCTGAAGTCCATTGGCCCAGGTTACTACTCAGTAATGGACACCGACCTCTGCTGTTTCAGCCTGGGACGAGCTCGGTCGGGATGTCCACCGCCCTGCTCCGGAGGTATTCGCCCAACCCCTTGGCCTGCGGATCGGGCCTCGTCGAGGAGGCGACCCCCTCGCCGAGTAGGCCCACCACCACGAAGTTGAGCGCACGGAGGTTGGCAAACCGGTGGCGCCGGACTTCCAAGCCGTCGGCTTCGGGCAGCAAGGAACGGAACCCGTCGATGGTGAGATAGGCGTCGAGCCAGGCCCAGGCCGCATCGTCCCTCGCCCAGAGGCCGACGTTTGCGTTTCCACCCTTGTCTCCCGACCGGGCGCCGATGATCGTCCCGAGCGGGAGTCGCTTTGTCGGTCCGGACGGTGTGTTCGGGTGGAAGCTCGTGGCGGGAGGTACTTCTCGGTCGGCCAGCTGACCGGTCTGGTTGGCGTCATGGGGGACCTCGACCCGCCGGCCGTCTGCATGCACCGTCGCCGGGACGACCAGATCGGCCGGCACCAGCGCGGGCCAGTAGACCCCGTACATCGTCGCGTCGCCGGGGGGACTGGTGAGATGGAGCCCCGGGTAACCGGCCAGAGCAAGCTCGGTCGCCGCACGGGAGAAAGAACGTCCCACCCGATCTGGATCGGAGTCCTTGACGGTCACCCGCAGTTGCGCGGTCGCCTCGACGTTGAGCGGCGCGTCCTCCTTGTCCGAGCGCACCAGGCGTGCGTCGAACTCGGCAAAGTGGTCGATGCCACCGAGCGCCTCCTCGAGAGATCGCAGGGTGAGCGCCGCCTTCTCCTCGACGGCGAGTCCGGTGAGGACGAAGGTCATCGAGTTCCGCCACCCTCCGAGCAGGTTGATGCAGACCTTCACCTCGGGCGGAGCTGGAAGACCGCGGGTGCCGGCGATCCGTACCCGGTCGGGACCCTCCTGCTCGAGCTCGAGGGTGTCGAACCGGGCGACCACGTCGGTGTTGGGGTACTCGGGTCCGCCGATCTCGTAGAGGAGCTGGGCGGTCACCGTGCCAACCGATACCTCTCCTCCCGACCCGGGGTGCTTGGTGATCACCGACGAGCCGTCGGATGCCACCTCGGCGATCGGGAAGCCGGGGTGCTCGAGACCGCTGACCTCGGTGAAGAAGGCGTAGTTGCCTCCGGTCACCTGTGGACCGCACTCGATGAGGTGACCCGCGGCGACCGCACCGGCCAGTCGGTCCCAATCGGTCTGTGCCCAGCCGTGATGCCAGGCCGCCGGCCCCACCACCAACGAGGCGTCGGTGATCCGCGGGCAGATCACCACATCGGCGCCACCGGACAGGGCTTCGACGATCGGCCATCCGCCGAGGTAGGCGTTGGCCGAGACCACCTCGCCGCCGGCTTCGGCGAGTGGCTGTCCCGTGCCGAGATGGTCCAAGGGATGTCCACCGCGTTGGAGTTCGCCGACACGCGGGAGGAGATCATCTCCTTCGACATGGGCGACCGACACCTCGAGGCCGAGCCGATCGGAGAGTGCACGCACCTGCTCTGCGAGGCCAGCCGGGTTGAGCCCTCCGGCATTGGTGACCACCTTGATTCCGCGATCCATACAGGTCCCGAGGACCTCCTCCATCTGAGCGAGGAAGGTGTGGGCCCAGCCCTTGGAACGGTCGCGCTGGTAGCCCTTCCAGAGGATCATCATGGTGAGCTCGGCCAGCCAGTCCCCGGTGAGGAAATCGATGGGTCCACCGTCGACCATCTCTTTCGCCGCAGAGAGCCTGTCCCCGTAGAAGCCCGAGCAGTTTGCTATACGAAGTGGCGCACTCATCAGTCTGATTCCCTCGGTTCGGCGTGTGCCTCGACCACCACCAGCGGTTGCCCTGCCTCGACCTGGTCGCCTTCGACCACACCCACCTCGCTGACAGTCCCCGGGCCCGCGGCGTGGACGGTGTGCTGCATCTTCATCGCTTCGAGCACCACGAGCAGCTGGCCCGCTTCCACGACTTCGCCTTGCGAGACGGCCACCCGCACGACGCCACCGGGCATGGGGGCGAGGGCCGAACCCTCCGCGATCTGTTCGGCGGCAGTGGGGAATCGAATGTGTTCGACGAGCGTCGAGCTGCCGTCGGGGCCGTCGACGTACGCGACCGAGTCCTTCTGGTCGACCAGGTAAGTGCGGACGACCCCTCCCGTCGCAAGAGTGACCTCGTCGGGGGTCGAGACGATCGCCTCAACGTCGATGTCGAGTTCGATCCGTTCCCCGTCCATGCTCACCTCGATCACCGCTGGCGCTCGGCCGAAACGGTCGAGCCGGTAGCCCACGGTCAGCACTTCTCCGTCGCGGTCGTAGGTGTCCTGTTGGAGCGAGAAGGGATTGTTCCGGAAGCCCGAGGGAACCGCAGGCTGCACGCCGGCGAGTGAGCGTCGCCTGGCCTGACCGGCGAGTGCGGCGGCGATCGCGTGACGGCACCGGGCCTCCCGATCGGCAAGCGGTGCGGCGAGCGAGCCGACCCCGTGTCGTTCGATGAAGCCGGTATCGGTCTTGCCCGCCCCGAACTCGGGGTGACGGAGGATGCGGACGAGCAGGTCGCGGTTGGTGGTGACCCCGTGAATGCGGGAGCGAGTCAACGCAGAGGCGAGCGCGCCGGCTGCTTCGTCCCTGCTCAGGGCGTGCACGATGACCTTCGCCAACAGCGAGTCGTAGTAGGAGCTGACCTCGTTTCCCGACTCGACCCCGCTGTCGACGCGCACCGATGAGGCAGAGGGATCCGAGACTGTCGACGGGATCTCGAACCGGTGCAACACCCCGGTCGAAGGGGTCCATCGCCGCGAGGGGTCCTCAGCGATGACACGTGCCTCGATGGAATGACCACGGGGTCCGGCCTTGGCCGCGAGGTGGACCTCCTCGGGTAGGCGATGTCCGCTCGCGATCAGGAGCTGGAGTCGGACGAGGTCGAGTCCGGTCACCGCCTCGGTCACCGGGTGCTCGACTTGGAGCCGGGTGTTCATCTCGAGGAAGTACGGGTCGCCGTTCGCATCCACCACGAACTCGACGGTCCCGACGCTCACGTACTCGACTGCCCGGGCCGCGGTGACCGCCGCTTCGAGCAGACGCGCGCGGAGCGCCGCGGTGACGAACGGCGATGGTGCCTCCTCGATGACCTTCTGGTGGCGGCGCTGGATGCTGCACTCGCGTTCGAACAACGCCACCGTGTCCCCAAAGGAGTCTGCGACGATCTGTACCTCGATGTGGCGTGGGTCGGTCACGTACCGTTCGAGGAAGAGGGTCCCGTCGCCGAAGGCCGCCTCGGCTTCGTGGCGAGCGTCCACGATCGCCTGGCGGAGGCTCACCGGTCCACCCACGACCCGCATCCCTCGCCCGCCACCGCCAGCGGAGGCCTTGATGAGCAGGGGCCAACCCAACGATTCGAGGTCGGCGTCGTCGGGGAGAGTGTCCCCGCTCAGGGTGATCGACGCCAGAGTGGGCACCCCGGCCGTCCGCATGATCTCCTTCGCTCCGACCTTCGAGCCCATCACTTCGATCGAGGCAGCCCCCGGACCGACCCAGCTGAACCCTGCTCCGGTGACCACCCGGGCGAAGTCGCCTGACTCGGACAGGAAGCCGTAGCCGGGGTGGATGGCATCCGCCCCGGTGCGCGAGGCCGCATCGAGGATCATCGCCGATCGCAAGTAGGTGTCCGCCGCGGACACGCCGGGCAGTCTCACCGCCAGGTCCGCCTCCCGCACGTGCGGGCTCGAGGCGTCGGCGTCCGAGTAGACGGCGACGGTGGTGATTCCCATCGACCGAGCGGTCCGCATGATCCGGCGCGCCACCTCGCCCCGGTTGGCGACGAGGAGGGTGCGGATGGGGGATGTCTGTTCGATGCCGGTCATCTGGTGTCCCTCACATCCGGAACACGCCGTAACCGCGGGTGCCTTCGATGGGTTGGCTGTCGATCACCGAGAGGCAGATGCCGAGCACGGCGCGGGTGTCCCTCGGGTCGATGATGCCGTCGTCGTAGAGCCGTCCCGACAGGAACAGCGGCAGCGACTCGGCCTCGATCTGTGCCTCGACCATCTCACGCATCTCCGCGTCCGCCTGCTCGTCGAACGCAACGCCGCGGGCCTCGGCCGACTGGCGGGCGACGATCGACAACACCCCGGCCAGCTGGGCAGGTCCCATCACCGCGGAGCGGGCGTTCGGCCAGGTGAAGAGGAAACGCGGGTCGTAGGCCCTTCCGCACATGCCGTAGTTGCCTGCTCCATAGGACGCGCCGATGTTGACCGTCAGGTGCGGCACCGACGAGTTGGAGACCGCGTTGATCATCATCGCCCCGTGCTTGATGATCCCGCCTTGCTCGTACTCCTTTCCGACCATGTACCCGGTGGTGTTCTGGAGGAAGAGGAGTGGGACGTCGATCTGGTTTGCCAACTGGATGAACTGGGTCGCCTTGTGGGCCTCCTCGGAAAAGAGGACGCCCCGATGGTTGGCCAGCACGCCGATCGGATAGCCGTGGATCGAGGCCCATCCGGTGACCAGGCTGTTGCCGTAGAGCGGCTTGAACTCATCGAAGCGCGATCCGTCGACCACCCTGGCGAGCACCTCGCGCGGGTCGAACGGAACCTTCGGGTCCGACGATGCGATGCCCAGCAGTTCGTCAGGATCGTGCACCGGATCGTCGGCAGGCTGGCTCGGTCCGCACCCGTGCTTGCGCCAGTTGAGCCGGCTCACGATCTGGCGGCCGAGCCGGATCGCGTCCACCTCGTCGGTCGCTAGAAAGTCGGCAAGGCCTGACACCCGAGCGTGCATCGACGCGCCGCCCAGCTCCTCGTCGGTCGATTCCTCGCCGGTCGCCATCTTGACAAGCGGCGGTCCGCCGAGAAAGACCTTGGACCGCTGGTCGATCATCACGATGTAGTCGCTCATGCCCGGCACATACGCCCCGCCCGCCGTCGAGTTACCGAAGACCAGCGCCACGGTGGGAAGCGCGGCGGCCGAACTGCGGGTGAGGTCGCGAAAGGCCCTTCCCCCGGGGATGAACAGGTCGGCCTGCGCCGGAAGATCGGCGCCACCGGACTCGACCAGGTTGATCACCGGGAGCCGGTTGGCGAGCGCGATGTCCGAGGCACGCGCCGCCTTGCGGAAGGAGAAGGGGTTCATCGCACCCCCGCGCACCGTCGGATCGTCCGCGGAGACCAGACACTCCACTCCTTCGACCACCCCGATCCCGATGATCGACGATGCGCCGACGGCGTACTCGGTTCCCCATGCGGCCAACGGGAGGAGCTCCAGGAATGCCGAGTCCCGGTCGAGAAGGAGCTCGATCCGCTCGCGGGCGAGCAACTTTCCCCGCTCCTTGTGGCGCCGGGTGTATCGCTCGCCCCCGCCCTCCCGGGCTGCGGCCAGTTGCTCGTTGATCCCGTCCATCGCCTCTGCCAGCGCGCGCCGGTTGGTCCGAAAGGCTGCCGAGGTCGGGTCGATGGTGGTGGACAGGGTGTGCATGGATGGCGGCGTGGCCTTGCGCGCCACGGAGGGAGGCCGGGTCGCATCGATCCCGGCGACGTGGGAAGAATAGGCTCCATGAGCAACATGTCGCATCAAGACCGGAGCCTGTCCCCCAACGATCGTCCGACGGCGGGCTCGAGCGGTCAGGTGTCTGCCGTGGTGCTGGCCGCCGGTGAGGGAACCCGGATGCGCTCGGCCCGGCCCAAGCCGCTCCATCGGCTGTGCGGTCGACCGATGGTGCTCCACGTGTTGGACGCGTTGGCCGGACTGTCGGTCGCTCGGGTCGTCGTCGTGGTCGGCCATCGTGCGGAGTGGGTGACCAAGACGCTCATCGAGCATGCCCCTCCGGGTATGGCCATCGAGTTCGTGGAGCAGGTCGAGCAGCGGGGGACCGGGGACGCGATGGCGGTTGCCCTCACCGGGCTACCCGACGAGGAGGGTGACGACGACTCGGACGTGGTGGTGCTCCCCGGGGACACACCGCTTCTCCGGCCGGTGACGCTGGCTGCCTTGGTGCACCAGCACCGGGTGGCAGGCAACGCCGCGACCCTGCTGACCGCCGAGCTCGAAGATCCCACCGACTACGGCCGGGTGGTCCGGGGCGCGACGATTCGGTTGCGAGAGTGGTCGAGCACGCCGACGCGAGCGATGAGGAGCTCGCAGTCCACGAGATCAACACCTCCATCTACTGTTTCCGGAGGAGCGTGCTGGCCCCGTCGCTCAGAAGGTTGAGCCCGGCCAACGCGAAGGGCGAGCACTATCTGACCGACGTGGTGGGTGTGCTCTACGAGGCAGGACACAAGGTCGGGTCGATCGTGGTGGGGGACTCGATGGAGGTTGCCGGGGTCAACGACCGCGCGCAGCTCGCAGTGGCCGAAGCGGAACTGCGGGATCGGATCAACGAACGGTGGATGCGCCGGGGCGTGACCATGTGGGATCCCGAGCGGACCTACATCGATGTGGACGTCGAGCTCGAGCCCGACGTGACCATCCTCCCCGGGGTGATCCTGCAGGGGTCGTGCGCGATCGGCGCGCACGCCGAGATCGGTCCCGACGTTCGGCTGATCGACAGCAGAGTCGGCGAGGGTGCGAGCGTGGCCTCGAGCGTGGTCCGACGTTCGGTGATCGGGGCGAACGCCCGCATCGGTCCGTTCTCCGTCGTCGAGGAGGGCACCGAAATCCCGCCGGGCGCGGTGGTCGGGCCCTGGTCCGGCGACCCGGGCGACGACCCGGACCGCACGCGGTAGCGTCAGGGCGATGGAGTTCACCCCCCTCCGCCGACTCGAACTGGTGTCTGGACGGTCGCATCCCGAGCTCGCACAGGAAGTCGCCCAGCAGCTCGGCGTGAAGCTCGGGGAAGCCAATCTCCGCGAGTTCGCGAACGGCGAGATCCACTGCCGATTCGACACGTCGATCCGGGGAAGCGACGTGTTCATCATCCAGACCCACAGCGGACCGGTGAACGACTCGCTGATGGAGCAGCTGATCATGATCGACGCGGCGAAGCGGGCGTCGGCCAAGCGGATCACCGCGGTCTGTCCCTACTACGGGTACTCACGGCAGGACCGCAAGGCCACCGGCCGCGAACCGATCACCGCCAAGTTGGTCGCGGACCTGTTGTCGGTGGCCGGCGCCGACCGGGTGGTCAGCGTCGACCTCCACTCGGGCCAGATCCAGGGGTTCTTCGACGTCCCCTTCGACCACCTGACCGCAGCACCGGTCATGGTCGACTACCTGCGGACCCACCGGAGGGACGATCTGGTGGTGGTGGCGCCCGACGCGGGGCGGGTGAAGGTGGCAGAGCGGTTCAGCCAACACCTCGATGCCGACCTCGCGTTCGTACACAAGCGTCGTTTGCACGGCGCTGTCAACCAGGTGGAGGCGCTCCACGTGGTGGGTGACGTGAAGGGTCGCCAGTGCGTCCTGATCGACGACATGATCGACACCGCCGGCACCATCGTCGCTGCCGCAGACCTGCTCGCCGAGCGGGAGGCCGCCGAGGTCTGGTGCATGGCCACCCACGCGGTGCTCTCCGACCCGGCGATCGACCGACTCAAGAACTCCGCACTTTCCAAAGTGGTCGTGACCAACACCCTGCCGATCTCCCAGGACCGACGCTTCGACAAGCTGGAGATTCTCTCGGTGGCGAAGCTCATCTCGGATGCGATCGACGCGGTCTTCGAGGACTCCTCGGTGTCCGAGATCTTCGGCGGGGACAATCTGGTCTGAATCGCCGAATTCTTGGCAACCCGCCGGTCAGATAGGATGTCCAGCCGTCACCTGAGCAGCTGAACCCTGCTCGCAACCGCCATCGAACGGTGTGGTCACGTCGAGGTGCCCTCGTTCGAATGCCTCCCGAGGAGTCGTCGCATGCCTGAAGTCACCCTTGCCGCCGAAGCCGGCCGCGAAACCGGTTCGCGCTCGACTCGCCGGCTGCGTCACCAGGGGAAGATCCCGGCCGTCATCTACGGGCACGGCACCGAGCCCATTCCGGTCGCGGTCGGCGCGCGCGACTTCCAGATCGCGATGTCCGGCGAGGCCGGCCTCAACACCTTGCTGACGATCGAGGTCGGAAAGAACAACTACCTGACCCTCGCGCGGGATCTCCAGCACCACCCATACGAGAACGTCATCACCCACATCGACTTCCTCATCGTGCGGCGCGACGAGATCATCTCCGCCGAGGTCACCATCAACCTGGTCGGTGAGGCGATCGAGGTGCACCACGGGGATGGCATCGTCGACCAGCAGCTCCACACGCTGGCCGTGAAGGCCAAGCCCGCCGACATCCCTCCCTCGGTGGACATCGACATCTCCGGCCTCACCATCGGCGGGTCCTTACACGTCTCCGACATCGCCCTGCCCCGCGGCGTCGAGGTCGAGACCGACCCCGAGACCACGGTCGTCACCGGACAACCTCCTCGGGTGCAGGCAGCAACCGAGGAGCCCGAGGCCGAGGGCGCAGAGGGTGCAGAAGCGGCCCCGGAGGCGGCAGGCGACGACTCGTCCTCCTCCTCCGCCGAGGGGTAGGTCCTGCTCCGCTCGAGGCGATCACCGGGGCAGGCCCGTCGGGGCACCCCGGTCGACGTGTTGGTGGTCGGTCTGGGGAACCCGGGGAGTGAGTTCGCAGGCACCCGGCACAATGTCGGAGCCGACGTGGCGGCACTGCTCTGCGAGCGCAACGGCGGACGGCTCAAGTCGGAGAAGGGTCTCCACGCCTCTGCCTGTGAGGTGCGGATCGGTGGACGGCGAGTGCTCGTCGCGATCCCGTCGACCTACATGAACGACTCGGGCCTTGCCGTCGCCGCACTGGTGAGACGCGCCGGACTCGAAGGATCCGACGGTGACGAGACCGGCATCGGCGACCGTCTCGTCGTCGTCCACGACGAACTCGACCTCCCCTCGGGACGGGTGAAGATCAAGGTGGGCGGGGGGAGTGCGGGGCACAACGGGCTCAAGTCGATCGACGCGCACCTGCACACCAACCGGTACCTCCGGGTGCGGGTCGGCATCGGCAAGCCACCGGGGCGTCAACCCGGCGCCGACTTCGTGCTCAAGCGTCCCGGCGGGACCGAGCGCGCGGGCTTGCTCGAGGCGGTCGAAGTCGCTGCCGATGCTGTCGAGCTCATCGTCGACCAAGGCGTGGAGGCGGCGATGAATCGGACCAACACCGGATGAGTCGCTCAGCTGGCGCCGATACCCTGAGCTGGTGAGCCTCAGCTCGCTTCCTCCTCTGATCCGAAACGAGCCGGCCATGGCCCAGGTGGTGGGCGCGCCCACCGCCACCCTTGCGGCCGCCACCCCTGCGCAGGCCTTCGTGCTCGCCGGGCTGGTCCGGCTCGGCTCCCGCCGACCGCTGCTGGTGGTGACACCGACCGGGGCCACCGCCGATCAGTTGGCGCACGACCTCGGGGTCTTCGTCGGCGGTGCGGGCACGGTCGACGTGTTCCCGGCGTGGGAGACCCTGCCCTTCGAGCGGGTGAGCCCGGAGGTGTCGACCATGGGTCGGCGGCTCCGTCTCTTGTGGGGTGTGGGCGACGGTGCGAATTCGGCGGGCACGGAGATCGTGGTTGCACCGATCAAGGCGCTGCTCCAGCGACTCGGACCCTGGCGCAACGCAGCCCGACCGGTGTCGGTGGCCAAGGGGGACCAGATCGTCCTCGACGAGTTGGTCACCCGTCTGGTGGGAATGGGGTACCGACGCGAGCCGATCGTGGAGCACCGCGGTGAGCTGGCGGTCCGAGGAGGCATCGTCGACGTGTTCCCGTCGACTGCGGACGAGCCGGTCCGGATCGACCTGTGGGGTGACGAGGTCGACCGTCTGACCGTCTTCGACGTGTCCGACCAGCGGTCGACCGACGATCTCGGCCATGTCGAGCTGTTCGGCTGTCGGGAGCTGGTGTTGGACGCCGAGATGATCGCTCGTGCCGCCGAGCTGGTCGGAACCGCACCGTGGGGACGGCATCAATGGGAGCGCATGGCCGACGGCGAGCTGTTCGACGGGATGGAGTCGTGGCTCCCGTGGCTGACTGATTCCGAGGAACTGATCACCGACCTGTTGGGCGACGACTCGCTCGTCGTGTTGGTGGAGCCGGCAAGGATCAGGGACCGCGCTGCCGAGTTGCTCGACGAGGAGTCGGCGCTGGCCGACGCGCTGGCGGCGACCTGGGGTCTCACCGACGGGGTCGGTGCTCCTCGTCTCCACGCCGAGTTCGACCGCCTCCTGGCCCGAGGCTCGTCGGGCGTGCTCTCGCTGGTGCCCACCGCCGCCGGTCCCGAGGTTCCCTCGGTCGAGAGCCGGGGCTGGGAGCCGATCCTCGGTGACGGCACGAAGCTCTCGGGCCAGATTTCCCTGTTGGTCGAAGACGGTTACTCGGTCGTTCTGTGCTCTTCCAGCCTCGGCGGAGCCGAACGGCTCTCGGCGCTGCTGGCCGAGGAAGGCCTCTCGGTGCCGGTCGTGGTCGACCCGACGGACGGAACATCGACCGAGTTCGCTGCTCCGGGTGCGCGCATCGTGGTCGCCTCGGTGGATCGCGGCTTCGTGCTGGTGCGGGCGAAGGTGGCGGTCCTTGCCGAGTCCGACGTCACAGGGCGCCGCCGCCCCCATCGCCAGGCCCGGGCCCGCGCGCGACCGGTCGACGGCTTCTTCGACGATCTCGCACCGGGCAGTTTTGTCGTGCACCGCCAGCACGGGGTTGCCAGGTACGGCGGCATGGTCACCCGGACCATGGGCGGCTCGACCCGGGACTATCTGCTCCTCGAATACCGGGGCGCGGACAAGCTCTACCTCCCGACCGATCAGATCGAGCTGATCACCCCTTACGCCGGTGGCGATTCGCCGACGGTCAGCCGCCTGGGTGGATCGGAGTGGCAGCGGGCCCGCTCGAAGGCTCGCGCCGCGGTGCACGAGATCGCCGAGGAGCTGGTCGCTCTCTACCGTCGGCGGCTCCAGGTCGAGGGTCATGCGTTCGGACCCGACACCCCGTGGCAGGCCGAGCTCGGGTCGTCCTTCCCCTACGTCGAGACCTCCGACCAGCTCCGCGCGATCGAAGAGGTCAAGGCGGACATGGAACGTCCCCAGCCGATGGACCGGCTGGTCTGTGGCGACGTGGGGTTCGGCAAGACCGAGGTGGCCATCCGCGCGGCGTTCAAAGCGGTCCAGGACGGGTACCAGGCCGCGGTGCTGGTTCCGACCACGTTGCTTGCGAGCCAGCACAGCCAGACCTTTGCCGAGCGGTACGCACCGTTCCCGGTTCGGGTGGAGTTGCTCAGTCGCTTCTTGACCAACGCGCAGGTCAAGTCGGTGCTCGCCGGGTTGGCCGACGGATCGGTGGATGTGGTGGTCGGCACCCACCGCCTGCTCGGGGGGGACGTGACCTTCAAGAAGCTCGGGCTGCTGGTGGTCGACGAGGAGCAACGCTTCGGGGTCAGCCACAAGGAGGCGATCAAGGCCCTGGCCGACGGGGTGGACGTCCTCACTCTCACCGCGAGCCCGATCCCGCGCACGCTCGAGATGGCACTGACCGGCATCCGTGACCTCTCGATGGTCAACACCCCGCCCGCGGCTCGGCGGCCC
Organism: uncultured Acidimicrobiaceae bacterium; assembly: GCA_963839925.1. GTDB lineage: Bacteria > Actinomycetota > Acidimicrobiia > Acidimicrobiales > RAAP-2 > Bog-756. The sequence goes on from CAWIWV010000001.1 coordinate 812,560, forward strand.
ATCCTCACCCACGTCGGGGAGTTCGAGGAGGCGGCGGCATCCGAGGCGATCAGGCGCGAGCTCTTGCGAGAGGGTCAGGTCTTCTATGTGCACAACCGGGTGCAGGACATCGAAGCGGTCGCCGCCGGAGTGCGGCGGATGGCACCCGAGGCGCGGGTGGCGATCGCGCACGGCCAGATGGACGAGGGGTCTTTGGAGAAAGTGATCCTCGACTTCTGGGAGGGTGAGTACGACGTGCTCGTCTGCACCACCATCATCGAGTCGGGTATCGACATGCCGACGGTCAACACCTTGGTCGTGGACCGGGCCGACTTGTTGGGGCTCGGCCAACTCCATCAACTTCGCGGTCGGGTGGGACGTGCGGGACAGCGGGCCTATGCCTATCTCTTCCATCCGGTCGACCGGGTGTTGTCGGAACAGGCCTACGAGCGACTCCGCACCATCGGTGACCACACCGAGCTGGGTTCCGGATTCAAGATCGCCCTGCGCGACTTGCAAATTCGGGGCGCGGGCAATCTGCTCGGACGGGATCAGTCGGGTCACATCGCGGCCATCGGGTACGACCTCTACGTGCAGATGGTCGCCGAGGCGGTCTCCGAACTCAAAGGCGAACCCCGTCCCCAACCCGTCGAGCTCTCGATCGACCTTCCCGACACCGCCCACCTCCCGCCGAACTACGTGGAGGCCGAAGACGTTCGGCTCGAGGCCTACCGCCGGTTGGCCGCCGTCGAGACCGACGACCAGATCGATGACGTGCAGCGAGAGTGGGAGGATCGTTTCGGCCCGATCCCCGCTCCGGCCGGTGCGTTGCTCGACGTCGCGAGGCTCCGGGTCGAGTGCCTCCGACTCGGGGTCACCGAGGTGTCGGTGACCGTGCCCCGCCGCGGGATGGGTGGATCGGTGAGCGGCTCGAGAACAGGTGGTGGTGAGTCGGGCAAGGCCAAGCTCTCTCCGCTTACCCTGCCGGCGTCCGCCGAGGTCCGACTCCGGAGGCTTGCACCGGGAGCCACCTATCAGCCCGATCTTCATCGTCTGCTGGCTCCGTTGGACCCACCACCGGAGGGATCCGGGTTCGCCTCGGTGTTGGTGAGGCTGCTGCGCGAGCTGGTACCAGTAGCATCAGCGCCGTGATTCGCCCCCGCACGGCACTGGGTGCCGCCGCTCTGGTGACCGCTGCTGCGCTGGGCTCGGCGTGCGGTCTCACCCCGTCCGCCGCGACCGCGAACGGGACGACCATCTCGGTCTCCAGCCTCAACAGTGACCTCCAGACCTTGGGGACAACTCCCGCCGGCCAGTGCCTGCTCCAATTGGAAAGTCCCCAGGTCGCCGGTAGCACGGGTGCTGGGGGATCAGGCACGTACAGCACCACCTACGCCGCAACCGTGCTCGACAGTCAGGTGGGCGAGGTACTTGCGCAGCAGTACGCCGCGTCGAAGGGCCTGCAGGTCAGCGCTGCTGAGCTCGCCGCGGCCAAATCGGATCTCGCCTCGACCTTCGACGGAGAGATCCAGCAGGCGCTGTCGTCGGGCGGGGGTGTGTCGTCCTGCGAGAACGCCGACGGAAGTGCCATGACCGGCACCCAGCTGCTCATCGGCTTGCCGAGTTCGCTCGCCGCCACCCAGGTGCTGGCCCAGGCCTATGACGAGAAACTGCTGTCTGACGGAGCCGACCTCTCGCCGAGGGCGGTCTTCGACTACTACGCCGCGAACAAGGCGGCGTTCACCGTGGACTGCCTGAGCCGGATCGTGACCACCTCGCAGGCTGCTGCGAACAAGATCGTCGGCGAACTCGACTTCGGAGCCTCGTTCGCTGCGCTCGCCAAGTCGAGCTCCATCGACACCCAGACTGCAGCCAACGGCGGTTCGCTCGGCTGCAACTTCTCCCAGGCACAGGTCGAACAAGAGCTCGAGCAGCAGAGCATTTCCGCCGGACACCCCCTGCCGCCTTTGCAGGACGCTCAGTCGCGTCAGTGGTTCGTCTACGAAGTCACCAGCCAGAGGCTCGAACCGCTCGCTCAAGCCACGTCTCTCGTGAAGCGTGAGTTGCTCCAGTCGACGTCGAACGTCAACAGGGTGAGCGCCGAGATCATCGCCTATGCCCACCGGTCCGACGTGTCGATCGATCCCCGGTACGGAACGTGGAGCGGACTCACGGTCGTCCCGCCGGTTGCGCCTCCGCCTCGCTACCTGTTGTCGACGGCGACGGGGTCGCAGAACCCTGACATCGCCGTCGGCGGTTGATCCGCGCCGAGGGCGGCGCGGATGAGCGGCCGGAAAGATGCCGACACCGGGCGGTCGTCCGGACCTCGCATCGACGTGGTCGGGTTGGGGCCGGCCGGTCCTGAGCTGATCACCGCAGAGACCACCGAGGCGGTGGCCTCTGCCGAGCTCGTCTTCCTGCGGACGACGCGCCATCCGGCGGCCGCTGCACTGCCTGGGGTCCAGTCCTTCGACCGGCACTACGAACGGGCCGACTCTTTCGAGGAGGTCTACCAGGCGATCGTGGCCGACCTGGTGAAGGCAGCCCTGGGCGACGAAGGCGAGGATGCAGCGAGGATCGTCTATGCAGTCCCCGGGTCGCCGAATGTCGCCGAGCGCACGGTGGCCTTGCTCCGCGAGCACCCAGCTGTGGTGACCGGAGCCGTCGATCTCGTCGTCCACCCGGCAGTGTCCTTCCTCGACCTGGCCTTCGAGAGATTGGGCGTCGACCCGGTGACCGCCGGCGTGAAAGTGGTCGACGGTGAGTCCTTCCTCCTCGACGCGGCCGGCGAGGTGGGGCCGTTGCTGGTCGCGCAGTGCTGGAACGCACAGGTGCTGTCGGCGATCAAGCTCTCCGTCGAGTCGACCGGGTCGGAGACCGTCACCCTGCTCCACCACCTCGGTCTCCCCGACGAGCGCATCGTGGAGCTGGCGTGGGACGAGCTCGATCGCACCTTCGAGCCCGACCACCTCACCGCTCTGTGGATCCCGAGCCTCGCTGAACCGGTCGCGGCGGAACTGGTCCGACTGGATGAGCTGGTGCACACCCTGCGAGAGAAGTGCCCCTGGGACGCTGCCCAGACCCACGGCTCTCTCGCCCGACATCTGCTCGAGGAGTCCTACGAAGTGCTGGAGGCCATCGACGCAGTGGCCGCGCTCGACACCGACGCCGCTACTGGTACGACCGACGACGACGGGGGTGAGCAACTTGCGGTGCAGCATCTCGAAGAGGAACTCGGCGATCTTCTCTTCCAGGTGTACCTGCACGCCGTGTTGGGGGCCGAAGAGGGTCGTTTCACCTTGGCCGACGTGGCAAGGGGCGTGCACGACAAGCTGGTCTCGCGTCACCCTCACGTGTTCGGCGACGTGGTCGCGGAATCCGCGGACGCGGTTGCCTCCAACTGGGAGGCCTTGAAGAAATCCGAGAAGAACCGGTCGAGCGTGACCGAGGGGATACCCGCCGCCCTTCCTTCGTTGGCTCTCGCCGCCAAGTTGCAGCGAAAGGCACTGGCGGTCGGGATGGTCCTCCCGACCCTCGCCGACGAGCTGGTACGAGTCGCCGAGGACGTCGGGAAGCTCTCAGGCGGCGACGACTCGCCCGATCAAACCGAAGGGCTGGGCGACCTGCTCTTCGCCGTGGTGAACGTCGCCAGGTTGCTCGGCATCGATCCGGAGACAGCGCTGCGGGCGAAGTCGACGGCCTTTCGTTCTTCGGTCGAAGCGTTGGGCTGAGCGCGATCCCGCGCACTGCTGTCGGCATGGGCCGTGGAAAATTCCCAGGTTGAGCAGGACCTGGGTGGTAACTTCTCCGGACTGTGAGCGCGATCGAACAGGTCTTCGGCCGGCAGGTTCTCGACTCTCGTGGCAACCCGACGGTCGAAGTGGAGATCACCCTCGACTCCGGGGCACGTGGGAGGGCCATCGTTCCCTCCGGGGCGTCGACCGGGTCGTTCGAGGCGGTGGAGCTTCGCGACGGCTCGGATCGTTACCGCGGGAAGGGCGTTGAGCGCGCAGTCGCCAACGTCAACGGCGAGATCGCAGCCCTGCTCGACGGTTTCGACGCGCTGGATCAGCGACTCATCGACCTGGCGCTGATCGACGCCGACGGAACGCCGAACAAGGCCCGCCTGGGAGCGAACGCGGTACTGGGCGTGTCGCTTGCGGCGGCCAAGGCGGCTGCCAACGAGCTCGACCTGCCGCTCTTCCGCCACATCGGTGGGACCAACGCTCACGTGCTGCCGGTGCCGATGATGAACGTGGTGAACGGCGGCGTCCACGCCGACAACTCGATCGACCTCCAAGAGTTCATGATCGTCCCCCTCGGCGCCGCCTCGTTCTCCGAGGCCGTCCGATGGGGGGTGGAGACCTACCACGCACTTGCCGGAGTGCTGAAGGTGCGGGGACTCTCGACCACCGTCGGGGACGAAGGGGGGTTCGCCCCCGATCTGTCCTCGAACGAAGAGGCGGTGCAGGTGCTGGTCGAGGCCATCGAGGCGGCAGGCAGGGTTCCTGGCGACGAGATCGCGATCGCGATGGATCCCGCCAGCAGCGAGCTCTACAAGGACGGCCGCTACGTGCTCACCGGCGAAGGTCGCGAGCTCACGTCACAGGAGATGGTCGCCTACTGGGTGGACTTGGTCGGGCGGTACCCCATCGTCTCCATCGAGGACGGAATGGCCGAGGACGACTGGGAGGGGTGGGTCGCACTGACCCAGTCGCTCGGGGAGTCGGTCCAGTTGGTCGGCGACGATCTGTTCGTGACCAACGAGAACCGACTGCAGCGCGGCATCGAAGCGGGTGCTGCCAACGCCATCCTGATCAAGGTGAACCAGATCGGGACGCTCACCGAGACGCTGGGGACCATGGATCTCGCGACCCGTTCCTCCTATCCCTGTGTGATGTCGCACCGTTCCGGCGAGACCGAGGACACCACCATCGCCGATCTGGCCGTGGCCACCAACTGCGGGCAGATCAAGACCGGAGCTCCGGCCAGATCGGATCGGGTCGCCAAGTACAACCAGCTCCTGCGGATCGAAGAGCTGTTGGGAGAGACGGCGGCCTTTCGCGGTGGTCGTGCGTTGGCGGCGTGGAGTCCCGGCCGGTGAGCGCAGGCGCCCACGCCCGCAAACGAGGAGAGGACCGCAGCAAAGGCCGCTCCAAGGACAAGGCCAAGACCAAGGGCAAGGGCAAGGCCAAGGCCAAGGGCCGCCTCAAGGTCATCGGGAAGAGTCCCAAGGTCACTCGGAAAAGTCGTGCCAAATCCCGCCCCAAGGACCAGCCGAAGGCTCGAGCGACGACCCGGAAATCCACGTCTCCGGGCACTCGCAGGAACAGGGTTCCGGTCGTACTCGGTGCGGTGTTCGCGCTGGCCATCATCGGCACCAGCTTTCCGTTTTCGACTCTGCTTTCCCAACATCGGGTGCTCTCCGCGGAAGCCGCGCAACTTCGCCAGATCCAGGGAGACAATCAGTTGCTCGCGGAGCAGGATCGGCAACTGAGCTCGAGCACCGAGGTGGATCGGTTGGCTCGTCAGGAGTTCCAGCTGGTCCTGCCGGGCCAGACGCTCTTCGACGTGCTTCCGCCCTCTGGCACCTCCGTGTCGACGACGCGGGGCGATCCCGCCAACCAGCCGCTGGTCTCGCCGTCCAGCGCGCCCGACATGTCGCCGGACCCCGGATTTCCGCGCTCGGTGACACCCGCGGGCGGGGCAGGCACGGTGCACTCGACGGCCGGGTCCGGCGCCGGGGCATCGTCCTCCGATGGAAAGGGGAGCGCGTCGAGCTCCTCCAGCTTCTGGTCCCGGGTGGCCGGAACGCTCGAATTCTGGAAGTGACCTTCCTCGACGGCATCGGAGAGGAGGATGGTGCCGTTCGCGAAGCGGAAGGACCCGGGCACCTCAGCGACGACGAGATCGTCGCCCAACTGATCGGGCGCGAACCGGCCGGAGGGTTCGAGGTGGTCGTCCGCACCGACGAGGGTGCACCGGCGGTCATCGCCAACGATCCGTTCCTTGCCGACGGCACACCGATGCCGACCCGTTACTGGCTCGTCGATCCCTACCTGAGGGAGGCGGTGAGCAGGATCGAGTCGAGTGGGGGCGTCCGGCGTGCCGAAGACGAAGTGGGGATGGACCGCATCCGCGAGCTCCACGCCCGATATGCCGACGAGCGTGACCAGCTGATCCCCGCCGACCACCGCGGACCACGACCGAGTGGAGGGGTGGGGGGGACCAGGCAGGGTGTGAAGTGCCTCCACGCCCACCTGGCCTGGTGGCTTGCCGGAGGATCGGACGCGGTCGGAGAGTGGACGGCCGGTCAGCTCGGCCTCCATGTGTCTCGATCCTCGGCGGCAGGCGCGTCGCCGGCCAGGTGGCGCTAGCGCTGCTCCGGCCGTGCTAGCAAGGAGCCATGCGCACCGTCGGTCCGGTCGCGGCGATCGACTGTGGGACCAACTCCACCCGGCTCTTCATCGTCGACGCGCAGGGAAATCCTCTCGAACGTCAGATGCGCATCACCAGGCTTGGCGAGGGGGTCGACGCCACCGGTGAACTTTCGAAAGAGGCGGTCGATCGGTGCCTCACGGTGCTGACGGAGTACCGAAGGGTGATGGACGGGTTCAACGTCGTCAGGAGTCGACTGGTGGCGACCTCTGCGGCGCGGGACGCGTCGAACGGCAACGACTTCCTCAAGGCCGCCGGCGAGGTCACCGGAACTGAACCGGAGTTGCTGGAGGGGACCGGAGAAGCCAGGCTCTCCATGGCGGGTGCCGTCTCCGACCTCGATGCAGCGAACGGCCCCTTCATGATCTTGGACATCGGTGGCGGCTCGACGGAGATGGTCGTCGGATCGGGTCCGGACGATCCCGATCTCGCGATGGTCTCCATGCAGATCGGATGTGTACGGATCAGCGAGCGGTTCCTCGACTCGGATCCGCCGTCGAGGGACGAGCTCGACGCGGCACAAGCGACGGTCGGGCAACTTCTGGACCAGGCGATCACCGACGAACCCCGGTTCCTCTCGGCCCGCCGGCTGGTCGGGCTGGCCGGCACCATCACCACCCTGGCGTCGCTGGCGATGGGACTCGACGACTACGACCGTGACCGGATCCATCATGCGGTGCTCACCGCCTCTGACGTGCGCCTCTGGTACCAAACCCTGGCGGCTGAGGTCGCAGAGGCGCGACTGGACCGGGCCGGCATGGTCCCCGGGCGCGAGGACGTTATCGTCGGTGGTGCACTGATCCTCGACGCGGTCATGGAGCGCTTCGGCTTCGACGACTGCCTGGTCTCGGAAGCAGACATCCTCGACGGGATGGTGGCAGGCCTGCTCGGAGGCTGAGAACGCCCTGAGTGAGCACAACGCTTCGTGGACCAGGAGCCAGAGGGTTCCAGAGGGGCAAATTGCCGGAAGGTAAACTGCAGCGGATGTCCGTCACCGAGAGCCCTTCCCCGGCGCCGGGGACTCACCTCTTCGACGTGGATGGCCAGGTCATATCGGCCGATGCGCTGGTCGAACGGGTCGAGCACCTGCTGCAAGGGGTCCGATCGGCCGGAGGTCCTTCGGCAGGGGCCGTCGCCGGCCAGCCCGCACCGCCCACGGCGCTCGACGCGCCGATCCATGCCATGCGGGTCATCCACGGGCAGCTCCACCCACCCGACGTCGACGGGCGGCCCGGGTTGCGCGGTCGGGTCGGGTCCGTGCTCCGCCGGGTGGTCCGCCGGTTGACGAGTTGGTACGTCGAACCTCGTTGGGTCCTCCAGCAGGAATTCGACACCCAGAGCATCGAGTTCTCCGCCCAGGCGTTCAACGCGGTGTACCGAGTCGACGCCGAGCTGGAGGAGCTTCGGGCGCAGATGGCCCGACTCAAGATGCAGCTGGTTGCCGCCAACGAGCGCACCAACCGTGTCCGACGGGACGTCGGCGATCTGGCCGATCGAGTGACCGACCGTCTCGACAGCCTTACGGAAGATCTCGCTGTCCAGCGGCTCGACCAGAGCGTGCTGCGATCCGAGCTGGCTCCGCTCCAGACCGAGCTCACGTCCGTTCTCGGCAGGTTGGGCGCAGTCGGAACGACGGGAGCCGACATCGACTACGTCGGGTTCGAAGACAGATTCCGCGGCACCACCGAGGACCTGCGCCTCGCCCAAGAGCGTTACGTGAGCTTGTTCCCCCCGCCGGGGATCGGACCGATCGTGGACATCGGATGCGGTCGGGGCGAGATGCTCTCACTGTTGGCCGATGCCGGCTACGAGGTGATGGGTGTCGACGTGGACCCCGACATGGTCGAGGCCTGTACCTCGCGGGGACTGCCTGCAGTCGTCGATGACGGGATCCACTTCCTGTCGGCAGCCAAGGACGATTCGTTGAAGGGGATCTTCTGCGCTCAGGTGGTGGAACATCTGCTCACTCCGGAGCTCGAACAGCTCGTCGTGCTCGCCCGCGAGAAACTCCAGCAAGGCGGTGTGATCGTGATCGAGACGATCAACCCGCGGAGTTCCTTCGCGTTGGGGAACCACTTCTACGCGGACACCTCTCACGTTCGACCGGTCCATCCCGAGACGCTGCGCTTCATCTGCGAGCAGGTCGGGTTCACCACGGTCCAGCTCGAGGAACGATCTCCCCACCAACTCCTCGAGCTGAGTGGCGATCTTCCCGAAGGCCCGGTGGGGGAGGCGGTCGGGGCATTGCTCGAGAACGTGTTCGGGCACCAGGACTACATCATCGTCGCCACCAAGTGATCGAGTACCGGGCAGTCCACCAGTTCCACTCGGGGACGGCGGTGGGGGACGCGATCACCAACCAGATGTTCGAGCTCCAGCGGCTGTTGCGCGAGCTCGGTTACGAGTCGGAGATCCTCGCAGAGCACATCGCCCCCGAACTGCAGGACCGCATCCGGTCCATCCACGCGTACCGGGGATCCGACCTCGACCTGCTGTTGCTCCATCACTCGATGGGGTACGGCGCGTTCGACGACGTGGTCCTGTTGCCCAACGACATCGTGACGGTGTTCCACAACGTCACCCCGGAGCGGTATTTCGAGAACGAGCACGTCCGCCGTCACGTCCGCCTCGGCCGTGAGCAGCTCGCCGCGCTGGCCCACCGTTCGCTGTTCGGGATCGCCGTCTCCAACTTCAACCGGCACGAGATGCTTCAAGCAGGGTTCCGCCGGGTCGAGGTCATGCCGGTGCGGGTGGACTTCAGCGAGTTCGCGGCCGACCTCATCCGCCCGAGTGGCCCGGCCGGCGCCAGGGGATCCAACGACTGGCTCTACGTCGGACGGATCATCGGGAACAAGTGCCAGCACGATCTGGTCGCCGCTTTTGCCGCCTATCACGCCGCCTTCGATCGGGAGGCCCGCCTGCTCCTGGTCGGCGACACCTCGGCTGACGACTACGTCGCGCTGGTCACGGAGGAGGCGAGGCGTCTCGGCGTGGCGAACCAGGTGCGCCTCCTCGGCAAGCTGCCTGACCACCTCCTGCGGTCCGCATTCGCAGGCGCTGGGGTCTACGTGTCACTCAGCGAACACGAAGGGTTCGGGGTACCCATCCTCGAGGCGATGTCGGCCGGGGTGCCCGTGCTTGCCTATGCCGCGGCCGCCATACCCGAGACGATGGGTGGAGCGGGGGTCCTGCTGCACACCAAGGACCCGGCGGTGGTCGCCGCCACGGTGCAAGCGGTCCAGTCGGATCCGGAACTGAGGCAGCGGCTGGTCGATCGCCAGTTCCGTCGGGTCGAGCAGGTGCAGAGCTTCGACTGCCGGGCCCTGCTGCGCCGGGTGATCGCCCGTGCCTCGGGGGAGCCGGTTCCTCTCGAGGTCCAGGTCCAGGGACCGTTCGAGACCAGCTACAGCCTGGCCGGGCTCAACCGCCAGGTCGCACTCGGGCTGGATCGCCTCCCGGGGATCAACACGTCGATCTATGCCACCGAGGGCCCCGGGGACTACGAGCCGGCCCAGGCGGATCTCGACGCGCACCCGGAAGCCGCCGTCCTCTTCGAGCGGTCCAGGCAGGTGCCGTTTCCCGATGTCGTGATCCGCCAGATGTACCCGCCTCGGGTGATCGACACCCCGGGGGGAATTACCTGTGAGTACTTCGGTTGGGAGGAGAGCAGGGTTCCCGACTCGATCGTGGACGACTTCAACCGCTATCTCGACGGGGTGGGTGTCATGTCCACGTTCGTCCGCGACCTGCTGCGCGACTCGGGGGTGAACATCCCGGTACGGGTCGTCGGGGTCGGGGTCGAGACGCCCGACCCGCACGCGGTGGTCGACGCTCCCGAGTTGGAGAACCTGTCGGACTTCACCTTTCTCCACATCAGCTCGGCGTTCCCGCGCAAGGGAGTCGACGTGTTGCTCGAGGCGTACTTCGCCGCCTTCGACGGATCGAGCGACGTCTCGCTGATCCTCAAGACCTTTCCCAACCCTCACAACCGAGTCGGCGAGATGCTCGAGCTCCTGCGAGCCGCCCACCCCAACCCGCCCGACGTGCGTTGGATCGACCGCGATCTCGACGATCTCGAGATCCAAGCCCTCTACGGCTTCGCCGACTGTTACGTGCATCCGGCGCGGGGAGAAGGGTTCGGTCTGCCCGTCGCAGAAGCCATGGCGGCCGGCGTACCCGTGATCAGCGTCGCATACTCCGGTCTGGCGGATTTCGTCTCCGAGGACACCGCGGTCACCGTCCCTCACGTCATCGAGCAGGCCCAGACCCACTTGCAGCTCGACCGTTCGACCTGGGCGGAACCGGATCGTGGGGCCTTGACCGCCGAACTGGTCCGTATGGCTCGCGACCCGGACGACCCGGCGGTCAAGAAGCGGGTCGAGGTCGCCCGGGAGCTGATCACCACCAGGTTCACCTGGGAAGCCGTCTGCCGGCGTTGGGAGGAGTTCATCACCGACCTCGAGGACACCCGCGGTGTCCAGCGGGTCGCGATGGTCACGACGTGGAATTCGCGTTGCGGCATCGCCGAGAACACCCGCTACATCGTCGACAACTCCCGGGGCCTCCTCGAGTTCGAACTCTTCGCGGATGTCGACGCCACTGTCATCGACCCGGTTGCCGACGCCGGGGTGAGCCGCACCTGGAAGGACCGTTGGACGCCCGATCTCTCCACGCTGGAGGAGGCGCTGCGACTGACCGACGCCGAAGTGGTCCATGTCCAGTTCAACTTCGGCTTCTTCGAGTTCCAACGCATGGCCGACCTCATCGAGCGGCAGCTCGAGAGCCGAGGGGTCGTGGTCACCCTGCACCGGACCCGTGACTACGACGACCGCGGCGAGCTGCTGAGCCTTCGCCAGATCGGGTCGACCCTGTCCAAGGTGGATCGGCTGATCGTGCATCAGGAGCCCGACGCCCGATTCCTGGCCGAGATGGGACTGCAGGACAACGTGACCGTGGTGCCGATCGGTGCTTCTGCTCCGCCAGAGCTCAGCTATCCGGAGGTGCGCGCCGCCCTCGGCCTCGGAACCCGGCCGGTCGTCGGCACGTTCGGCTTCCTCCTGCCCCACAAGGGCACGCTCGAGTTGGTGAAGGCGATGGACCCCTTGCGCGCAGACTTTCCGGACATCGTGCTGGTGGCACTCTGCGCCCGGTACCCCCACGTCGAGTCGAAGGAGTACGAGGAGGTGATCCGGGAGGAGATCGCCGCTCGCGGGATGGGCGACATGGTCCATCTGGTCACCGAGTACCTCCCCGACGAAACCGCCCGGACGCTCCTCCTCGGGACCGACGCGATCGTCCTCCCCTACCAGGAGACGGGCGAGTCCTCGAGTGCCGCGCTCCGCTTCCTGCTCCCCCTGGGTCGGCCGCTGGTGGTCGCCGACAGCCCGATCTTCGCCGACTCGAGGGAGGCGCTCTCCGTGGTTCGAGCAGATGCAGTCGGTATCGAGGACGGCCTCCGCCGGGTCCTGAGCGACAACCAGCTCCAACAGGATCTGGCCGATCGTGCTGCGGTCATGGCCCGCCGGTATCGCTGGCCGCGGGTCGTGGCCGATCACCAGGAGATCTATACCGCTGCGATTCGGGCTGCGCGGGCTCGACGTCTCCGCTCCCGCCAGCTGGTCCGACCGTCCTCGTCTTGAGGCCCACCGTCTTGGTTGTCGACCAAGCCGTCCCGGTCTCAAAGCCTGCGGATCACCGGAGTCGGGCCTTCTGCGCGCCTAGGGTTTTGGTTCGATGACCGGCGCTTCCGCCCCCGGTACGACCGGCAGCGCTCCCGCCACCCTTCCTGCCACCTCCGGACCGACCGAGGGGACCTCGACGACCTCCACGACCGGCATCGTCGGCACCTCTGAGACCTCCCAAGTGTTCGGCCAGAGCCCCGAACAGGTGGCCGAGCCCGAGGCGGAACCGAGACACGGCCCGCTCGATGCGGGTCCTGGGCGACCCGAGATCATGAGGCGACGTCGACGAACGTCCGCAGTCTGGCCGGCTCTGCTTGCCGTCGCCGGCTTGTTCGGCGCATCGACGGCGGCGCTCGCGCTGATCAGGCACCAGGGAATCCGAATCAACGGTGACGAGCCGCAGTACCTGGTGGAAGCCGAGTCGATCGGCCGATTCTTCACCCTCAACATGAACCCCGGGCTTCGTTATGCCGTGATCCACAACATCATCTACCCGGTCCATCTGCATCTCACTCCGGATCTCGCAGGCCAGACCGGGCAGGCCGTGTTCCGGCACGGCCTGTACTTCCCCATCCATTCGATCGGGGTGTCCGTCCTCTTGGCCATCCCTGTGCTCGCCGGACCCCGAGTCGCGGTGTTGGCCTTCATCCTGCTCTTGGCGGTGCTTGCCGTGGGAGTCGTCCATCTCGTCGGTCTGCTGGCCGAGGCCCGCTCGCCCTGGCGGTTCGCCCTGGCCGGGCTCTTCCTCGCCCCGACGTACCTGCTGGCCAGCACCCAGGTCTATCCGGACCTGCTGACCGGCATGGTCATCGCGATCACGATTCTCGTGGTCGCGCTCTTCGAGGCCGGACGGCGCCCGACCACCGCCCATGTGGTCACCGCGGGGATCCTGCTCGCGCTTCTCCCGTGGCTGGCGGGCAAGGACATCCTCATCTCGATACTCCTCCTCCTCGTCGTCGCGTTGACCTACCGCCGGACCTCGATGTCGAAGAGGGAACTCGCGTGGTTCGCTCTCCCCGGGCTGGTTTCCACCGTCGGGGTGGTGGCGTTCAACAAGTGGGCGCTCGGCCACCCGCTCGGCATCGGAAACTCGGTTGCCCTGACCGGCATCGAGTCCCTGACCCGTTCGGTCGCTCTCCTGTTCGATCGCCGAAGCGGGATCCTCATCCAGCTCCCGATCATCCTCCTCGGGATCGCCGCCTTGTGGGCGTGGCGCCGACGTATACCCGTCGCCGTCTTGGCCACCGTTCTGGCTTCTCTCGCAGTGATCTACGGGAACGGCACCGAGGTAGGCAGCCAGACCGGCGGGAGTTTCGTCGGTCGGTACGTGTGGCCGCTGGTCCCGGTCCTCGTGGCCTTCACCGGGCTCTACCTGATCGATCTCTGGAGGGTCAGGAGGCGGCTCGTTCCCCTGGTCGTCGGGGCGGGGTTCCTCGCCGCGGCCCTCGAGGCGATCCCCGTGCTGCGCAACGAGCACACTTACTACAGTCAGATCCCCTGGGACCCGATCCTCTATCAGGGTTGGTGGGGAGGTCTCGACCCCTCACCGGCGCTCGGCTATCTCATCGGCGCCCAGATCTACAACGTGCCGCTTCTGACGCCAGGGAACGGCTCCGGCATTCCGACGATTCTCGAAGGGATGTTCCCGTGGACGAACGCTCGCAATCTGTGGGGGCTGGCTTGTGTCCTGTTGGTCGCCTCCGCTTGCCTGTACTGGTTGGTCGGACTGGCTCGGCGTCCGTCACGTCTTCGCCTTCCGCTGCTCGGTGGGTTGTGGGCGGCCGGGCTGCTCTGCCTGGTGTTCACCTTGACCTCCTCGGTCCAACTCCCCGCGCCGGTGACGTTCCACGCGGCGGCGCTCGAGTCCCACCTGGGAACGGTCAAAGGGACCTCACGAACGGTGAGTGGTTCCAGCCAGGACGGCGACCTCGGTGTCGGCCCCTTCTGGTGGGTCTTGCCCGGTCACTACCGGGCCACCGTGGACTACGCCCTCGACGATGACGCGCCCGGGGCCGCGCTGGCGCAGGTGGTCTCGGTCGGGAATCCGCCGCGGAAGGCTGTGATGGTGCTGGCAGGCAGCAGTCTGTCGCCCTCGAAGGAACGGGTGACATACGAATTCGACGTGCAACACGCCATCGCGGTGGCAGTCCGGGTGAAGTTCCTCGGCAGTGGATCGATGACCCTCCACGACATCGGGCTGGAAAAGCTGAGTCCTTGACCGAGCCGCTCCCTCGGCCGAAGCTCTCTCCGGCCCGATTCTGAAGACCGGTCACCCCGAGCACGAGAACGGCCTTTTTCGCGAGCGTTGAAGGATGCAGGACGACCGTGGCCCGAACTCCGGTTTGCGGGCGGTTCGTCGTCGGGGTAGGCATGATTGGATCATGATCCGCCACACCCAGCCCGCACCGGTCGTTCGCTCGTTGGAGCTCCGCGGACAGCGAGTCCGATTGGCCACGCTCGACGAGAGCGACCACGAGGCCTGGTTCGAGGTCCGTCATCGCTGCCGCGACTGGCTCGTCCCGTGGGAGCCGCGTTCGAGGGGTGCCCCGTTGCCGCCCGAGGACGCGGCCAGCTTCGCCGCCCGCTGCGGGATGCGCGAGCGGGAACGCCAGCTCGGGAGCGGGTTCGGGTTCGGGATCTTCTTCGACGATCGGTTCGTCGGAGAGGTGACCTTGTCCTCGATCCAGCGGGGTCCTTTCCAGAACGGATCCATCGGCTACTGGATCGACCAGGAGGCGGCCGGCCAGGGGCTCATCCCCGAAGCGGTGGTGGTCGTCTTGCAGTTCGCGTTCGAGACGCTCAGGCTCCATCGGATCGAGGTGGCGATCATCCCTCGCAACCGGCCGAGCCGGCGGGTCGTCGAAAAGCTGGGCTTGCGATCCGAGGGGGTTGCGCTCGGGTTCCTCGAGATCAACGGCGAATGGGAGGATCATGTCCGCTACGCGATGACCGCCGAGGAGTGGGCGGTCAGGAAGCGCCAGCTGGTTTCCCTCTGGATCGGCAACCGCTGACCTGAGTCGGTGGGGCTGAGCGGCCTCCCGCCTGGTGTGTGGCAGCCCCCGGTGAGCTGGACGAACGTGGGGGGCTCTTTCGCTGGGGCGAAATGGCGAATACGCTATGGAGCAGGTCATTTGTTGGACGAGGGGGGACCGGCCGTGGCGTTCGTTCCAAAGAAGAGGATCGGAATTCTGGTGGTCGCATACAACGCGGCGTCCACCCTTGCGAAGGTGCTCGACAGGATTCCCTCAGAGATCCGCTCGGAGATCGAAGAGGTGATCGTCAGCGACGACCACAGCCAGGACTCGACCTACCTGGTCGGCCTCGGCTACCAACAGGTCTCCGATCTCCCGATCACCCTGATCCGCCAACCCAAGAACCTCGGGTACGGAGGCAACCAGAAGGCCGGCTACGAACTGGCCATCGAGCACGGCCTCGACATCGTGGTGATGCTCCACGGCGACGGGCAGTATGCGCCGGAGTCACTGCCGGAAATCCTCGCCCCCTTGATCGCCGGCGAGGCCGATGCGGTCTTCGGATCCCGCATCATGATCAAGGGTGCTGCACGAAAGGGGGGGATGCCCCTCTACAAGTACGTGGGGAACCGCATCCTCTCTCGCTTCGAAAACGCGGCTCTCGGCACCAACTTGACCGAGTTCCATTCGGGGTATCGGGCCTACTCGGTGGCCGCACTCAAGCAGTTGCCGTTCGAGCGCAACTCCGACGGGTTCAACTTCGACACCCAGATCATCATCCAACTCCACGATGCGGGAATGCGGATCGTGGAGGTGCCGATCCCCACCTACTACGGCGACGAGATCTGCTACGTCGACGGGATGGGGTACGCGGCGGACGTGACCAAGGACGTCGTGGCCTACCGCCTGCAGAAGGCGGGTTTCGGGGACGGGAGCAAGATCGCCCTCAACGAGGAGTACCAACTGAAGCCCAGTGAGGACAGCTCCCACGGGCGCATCTCGACTCTGCTTCACTCCCGTCCGCCCGGCAAGATCCTCGATCTCGGGTGTTCGAGTGGTCTTCTTTCCGAGCGCCTCCGGGCCATGGGCCACCATGTGACCGGCGTGGACCACATGGAGATCGACGGGGTGCGGGATCGCACCGACGCCTTCTTCCGTGCCGATCTCAACGACGGGATCCCGCTCGAGGCCGGGTCCGGTTTCGACATCGTCCTCGGTGCCGACGTGCTCGAGCACGTGGTGAACCCGGGGGCCCTGGTCCGGCAGGTGCGCGACGTGCTCTCACCCGAGGGGGTTGCGGTCTTCTGCGTCCCGAACATCGCCCACTGGTACCCGCGTACCCGATCGATGCTCGGGATGTTCGACTACGACCAGCGCGGGATCCTCGACTCGACGCACTTGCGGTTCTTCACCCGCCGGAGTATCCGGAAGCTGATCGAGCGTGAGGGGTTCACCGTTCGGCGGCTCGAGCCGGTGGGACTGCCGCTCGACGCGCTGGGTGTCGAGGGCGGGGGCAAGACACGGTGGCTGCGGCTGGTCGACCACCTGTTGCTCGACCTCTGGCCGACCATGTTCGGCTACCAGTTCATCGTGGAGGCCACGCCGAACCCCGAGTGATCGGGCTTCAACCGTCGATTCCCCGCACGACGGCGGGGGAGTGCCGGAAGAACTGTTCGACGTCCCGCTCGTAGCGGTAGCCGGGCTCGCCTGATCCCATGGAGCGGCGAAGGTTGTTGGCGCGGGCGAAGCTCTCCACGGCTCCGGCACTCGTGTACCGGTACTCGAAGCCGGTGTCGACGAGCCTGGAGGTGTCGACACCCCGGCCGTAGCGGATCAGGCCCTCCATCTCCGGAGGGAACTGCACGACGCCCATCCGGAGCAGCGGAGCGGCGAAGGTCCGTGGCCGGAAGGGTGGGAACGGCAGGAGATAGCCGTTGCAGATCGAGGCGACCTCGCTCCAGGGCAGTTTGCCCGAACCGGCCACGTTGAACACTCCGGCGATCTGGTGGCGGGTGACGTACTCGAGTGCACGGACCACGTCGTCCTCTTCGATGAACTGGACCAACGGATCGAATCCCACGATGCAGGGCAACAGTCGTCGACGGAGGTCGTAGCTGACCGGGGTCACGATGTCGGTGCCGAGCACGTTGGCGAACCGCAGCACGGAGACAACCAGGTGCGGGTTGTCCTCGGTGAAGTCACGCACTAGGGACTCCACCTCGATCAGAGACCGTTCGACTCGGGTGCGTACCGGGCTGGTCCGCTGGGTGTCCTCGTGGAACCAGGCGGGATCGGTCTCGGCCGACCCGTACACGTGGGTCGAGGACTTGACCACGACCTGGCGCACGGAGGAGCCGGCAGAACCGGCCGCGGCAAGCAGGTTGAGTGTGCCGATCACGTTGATCTCGTGGAGCGCCCTGCTCGACACGTTGACCGAGTTGGTCTCGAGGAAGGTGTGCACGATGGTGTCGACCTGGGTTGCCCGGACGATCCGACTGAGGATCGAGTACTTCTGGTCCGACCGGACGAATTCGGTTCGCTCCAGCGGAACGCGCGGCTCGCGGGCGCCGAGTCCGAGGATCATCTCGACTTCGGGTTCGGCCTCGAGGGCTTGGGCCATACGCCCTCCCCAGAAGGTGTCCAGGCCGGTGATCAGGACTCGGCTGCCCACGTTCAGCCGAACCAGACGCTGCGCCGCTCGCGCAGCATGTCGTGGATGGAATCCTGCAGCCGTGCCCGGATCGCTTCGGCTTCGTCCATCACCCTGCTCCTCGAGTAGCGCTCGAGACCCGGTTCGACGTCGAACGAGATCGGGTCGAGGACCCGCATCCTCATCTTCGCTGGGAAGTAGGTCACATAGCCGATCGGACCCATCAGCAGCGAGTTGACGGTCACCGGAAAGTAGGGGAGCTTGAAGAGCTTGGCAATGGAGTTCACCCGGAAGACGATGGGCATCGACTCCTCGGCGCCGATCACGGCGATCGGAATGATCGGCACCCCCGCCCTCATGGCGATCTCGACGAACCCGCCCCGACCGAATCGGCGGAGCCGGTAGCGATCCGTGTAGGTCTTGGAGGTTGCCTTGGTGCCCTCGGGAAACACCAGGGCCAACTGTTGCCGGTCGTGAAGGATTCCATAGGCGTTGTCCGGGTGGGCCGGAACGCCTCCGGTTCGGGACCACATGGTCCCGACCACCGGGATGGTGCGGAAGAAGTTGTCCGCCATGCCGTAGACCGGCCGTCCCAATTCCTGCTCGATGCCGTGCATGATGGCCGGGGCATCCGACGGAATGGCGCCGGCATGGTTGGCGATGAGCAGTGCACCACCCTGGCGCGGGATCTTCTCCAGGCCCTGCCACTCCACCCGGAACCAGTAGCGGTAGACCGGGTCGTAGAGGCGGCGGACGATCGAGCGCATGTGCTCGGACCGGCCCCACTCGTCCACGTCCGATCGGCGTGCCGGGTCGGGTAGGTCGTCCTCGGGTCGCGGCCTCGCCACCGGCAGGATCGACATCGAAGCGGGGGACGCCGGGGGCAAGGTCCGGTGTGGGTGCTCGTGCTCCTCGAGGACCGGCTCGCCTCGGGGCTCGTGCCGCTGCTCGGACCTGGGGGCCTGCATCGGATGCAGGGTCGAAGCGGCATCGGGGGAATCCGCGCTCACCGGAGGCAGTGTACCGCCGGCCAGGGTGTGGATCGCGAGGGGGCGTCACGCTCCGGGCGGTCGTCGTTGGTTACGCTCCGGACCATGCGTGATTCGGTCATCCGTTGGTCCGGATGGCAACGGCGGGACTGACAGTCCGGATGGCGGCGGTGGGAGTAGGGGCGCCGGTGGAGGTTGCACCGCGCGCCTCCGAGGTCGACGGTCCCATTCCGCCCGAGTCAGGTGCCGGCAAGCAGCCCCTCGACCGGGTGGAGGCTCGTCGTCAGGCGAGGCGTTGGCGGGTGATCCGGACGGTCGGTTGGGTCGCGTTCGGTCTGTGGTTGGTCGTCCTCATCGCGTTTTCGGTCACGCTCTACCGTCGGTTCTTCCTCGGTGAGGATTTCGGCATCTACTACCAGGCATGGACTCAGATCGCATCGGGACACCTCAACCCCTACAACTCGGTGTACGGGTACCCGTTCATCAAGGGAAATCTGGAGCTGATCCTCTGGCCGCTCGCCTTCTTCCACCTCATCGTTCCCCAATCCTTCTTCCTGCTCGTCGTGCAGGATGTCTGCGTGGCAGGGACCGGGTTGGTCGCCTACCTCTGGATCATCGACGTCCTCGAGCGCCGGACCATGCCGGTATGGGTGGCGTCGATCGTGGCCGTCGGCGTGGTGGCCGTGACCGTGGTCAACCCGGGCTCCTACGGGACGGTGGGCTTCGATATCCACCTCGAACCGATCGGCACCCTCTTCCTTCTGCTGGCGGGCCGAGACCTGTGGAACGGTCGTCTGCAACGAGGGTTGGTGTTCGCCGGCATCGTGCTTCTCTGTGGTTCGCTCTCCACGATCAGTCTGTTCGGCCTCGGCGTCTCCGCGGTGTTGGCCGGACCGAAAACCCGCCGCCGTGGGTTGCTGATCATGGGCGCGAGCTTCGCGTGGCTGGCGACCATCAGCACCCTGCATTTCGACCAAGGTGGCGGCAGCCTCTATGCGTACCTGGCGGGACGGAACTCCGGTGGGGGGACGCCAGGGATGACCTCGGTGGCGAAGGGCATCGTGACCCGTCCACTCCGGGTGGTCCACCAACTCCAGTCGCGCCTCGGCGACATCTGGGTGCTGCTCCGTCCGGCCGGGGTGATCGGACTGGCGTCTGCATGGGGGTTCGGAGTTCCGGCGGCGGTGATCCTCACCGACGCGTTGAATTCACAGCAGATCTACATCCAGGAGGCTTTCCAGAACTTCGCCGTCTTCCCGTTCCTGTTGGTCGGGACGGTCATGGTGTTGGCAGGTCTCGCGTCAAGCCTGCACCGCAACCGCCTGCTCGTCGGGGTGGTCGGTCTGGTCGGGATCCTCTTGGTGACTCAGTCGCTCTTCTTCGGGATCGGCCGCTCCCCGGCCGACGTGCGGGCACTTCTCGCCCAACCGCCCACTTCGGCCCAGGCAGCTCGCCTGCAGACTGCGCTGGCGGAGACACCGGGCTCTGCCGAAGTGTTCGCGCCGCTCTCGGTGCTCGGCCGGTTCTGTGGACGAGAGAACTGCCACTACTTCAACTGGTACGCCCCCCAGCCGGTCCGGAGCACCCCGGTGGTCTTCGTGTTCGCTCCGCCCTACGAGGGAGCCCCGATCAGCGTCGTACAAGCGTCGATCAACCACCTCCGCCGTGATCTGCATCCGCGGGTGCTCACCGATGGTGACGGCGTGACGGTGCTTCTCTGGCGACCGCCGCCTGGCACGAAGAAGGTCTCCATTCCCTGACCGGATCGGCCCAGAGGGCTCAGGGTCTGGCTGCGCCGACGAACCCCTCGGACCACACCGGATCGAAGGTCACCACCGTGCCGGTGTGAGCCGCCTGAATGATCGTCCCGCTGCCGAAGGCCGTCGACCGCCCGTCCAGCGTCGGACCGACATACATGACCACGTGGTCGATGCCGGTCCCGCCGAAGTCGTAGAAGAGCAGATCGCCCGGCTCGAGATCGGAAGCGCTCACATGGGGGAACTCGGCATACTGATCGGCTGCGGAGTGGTCCATGGTCACACCGGCGTTGGCCCATGCCAGCATGGTGAGGCCGGAGCAGTCCACGCCCGCAAAGCTGGATCCTCCCCACACATAGGGAACGCCGAGGTACTGCATCGCCGCGTGGACGGCCGCCAGACCGGCAGCGGTGGGACTGTCGCCGTACGCGAAGGTCACCCCGCCGGCACTGCTCGCCGCTCGATTCGCTGCGGTCACCGCGTTCTGAGCAGCCTCGCTTCCGCCGCTCACCGTCGCGGCCACCTGCGCCGCGTTCGACGCTTGTGTGGCGGCAGCCTGGGCAGCGGTCGACGAGCTTGCGGCCGCAGCGGTCTTCGCGTCGGCGGCCGCCTGTTGGGCAGCCTGCTCGGCGATCTGACCGGCGAGAACGCCTTTGACCCTGTCCAACGTCGTCTCTGCCTGCGAGCTTGCCGCGGCGGCGCTCTGGCGGGCTCGGTTCTCCACGCCGAGCTGAGCGGTCTGTGCCCGTTGTTCTGCGATGAGTTTCGAGCGGGTCGCGGCCAGCTTCTGTTGATCGCTCTGGACCACGGCCACTTCCCCGGTGATGGCGACCGCGTTCTCCTTCTGGTACACCTCGCGGACATCCGATCCTGTGCTCGGAGCGGAGAAGAGCTCCGAGAGACCACTCGCGGATGCGTCGTCCACGTAGGCCTCGATCGCGTCGTCTCGCAGCAATCCGCGTTCCGTCCCGAGTTTGGACTTCTGTACTTCCGCTGCGGCCTCGGTCGCCCGCAGCGACGTCGTCGTGCTGTTGAGTGCGATCACCGACTGGTTGTACTGCTCATCGGCACGGTCCAAGGCGTCCTGTTCGTGTGAGATCTGGTTCTCCAGGGCGGTCACCTGGTGTTCGGTCGCCTCGATCTGGGACTGAACGGACGATGACGCCGTCGGTGTCGTTGTCATCGGCAGAGCGGCGGTGCCTGTGGGCGATGTGGTCGACGTGGTGGAGGTCGTCGAGGTTGTCGACGAGGTCGAGGTCGTCGACGAGCCGGTTCCTTCGGCGGCCGCGACGGACCCTGGGGCGACAAGCAATCCGAGCACGGTCAACAGGCACAAGGCAGCCGCGGCGACCCGCTGGTACGCCCCCGCGTTCGTTGACCGCCTGTCGGTGACCGATGTCACTTGCAGCACACTTCGCTCCCTGCCCGGTGCGATCCGACGGCCATGACGGGCATGATGGGCATCGGACTCGATAGGTTGCCTGAGTCATCGGCAGGTCGGCACCACAACTGGAGGGCGATTCGGTGAAGGGGGAGGTGGAGGTCCGAGGCGGAAGGGTCCGTGGTGTCCAACGCCAGGGGCAATGGTCGTTCTCCGGCATTCCCTACGCGTCCACCCACGAGGGCAGCGGTCGCTGGCGACCTCCGGGGCCGGTGACCGGGTGGACCGGAGTACGGGCCTGTGAGCGCTTCGGGCCGATCGCGCCCCAGTCGCCCGGGCTGGTCGAGCTGTCGTTGGGGGGCGAGCCCGACGAACAGGCCGAGGACTGTCTGACCCTCAACATCTGGACCCCCGCGCCCGACGGTGGCAAGAGGCCGGTAATGGTCTGGGTCCATGGGGGTTCGTTCGTCTCCGGTTCGGGAGCGGGAAGCCTGTACCGAGGTGGCATGTTGTCACACGAAGGGGATGTCGTGGTAGTCACCCTCAACTACCGGTTGGGCCTCCTCGGTTTCCTCGCTCACCCCGCCCTGGAAGTCCCGGATCAGACCTGGTTGGATGGCGAGGAGTGGGTGGGCTTCGGAAACTGGGGCCTCGCCGACCAGGTGACCGCTCTCCACTGGGTCAAGGAGCACATCGCCGACTTCGGTGGGGACCCCGGGAACGTGACCATCTTCGGAGAGTCGGCCGGTGGCATGAGCATCTCGGCCCTGCTCGCCGTGCCCGCAGCTCGGGGCCTGTTCCATCGGGCGATCATCCAGAGCGGCCCCCCGTATACCTACACGGCGGAAAGGGCGGCGGAGCGTGCGGAACAGGTCGCCGCCCACCTGGGAGTGCCGTTGACCAGGGCTGCGATGGAGAAAGTGCCGGTCGGCGACCTGGTGAAGGCCGCGGCGGAGCTCGGCGCGATCGTGGCTGCCAAGGACGATCCCGCCTTGCTGATGCTCCCGGCGATCGACGGTGGGTTGTTGGCTGCCTCCCCGGAAGAAGCGATTGCGAACGGATCGGTCTGCGATGTGCCCTTGCTGACCGGGACCACCCGTGACGAGTCGGCGTTCTTTGCAGTCGGGAGTGCGGCGCTGAACGCGCTGGACGAGGAGGGCTTGCTCAAGTGGATCCTTCGGATCACCTCTCATCGGGAGGAGGCTGAGGAGCTGATCGGTTCGGTCCGTTCTGCCCGCGCAGGGCGTGGCGAGCCGGTGAGTCCGCGCGATCTCTGGGTGGCGATCGCGACCGAGTACGTGTTCCGGGCGCCCACCGTTCGCCTTGCCGAGGCGCATTCCCATGCCGCGCAGCCGGGGGTGGGCACGCACTGCTACCTGTTCACCTGGGAGTCGCCGCTGTTCGGAGGAATCCTCGGTTCGTGCCATGCCCTGGACGTCCCTTTCGCCTTCGGTACCGTCCACAATCCGGCGGTGCAGACATTTGCCGGGGGAGGGGAGCAAGCCTTCGAGCTCTCGGCGAGCATGCGTGAGGCCTGGGTGGCGTTCGCTCGGAGCGGTACTCCCGGGAGATGGCCGCGTTGGGATGCACAGACGAGGCAGACGACGGTGCTCGGCCCGTGGCCCGGTAGCGATGGAATCGAGCATCAAGTCCACCGCCCACGGGATGAGGAGCTCGAGGCGATGGCAGCGGTGATGGATGCCCGGCCGGTCACCGGTTCCAGAGGCGGCCGATGAGGCCGTCCAACTGCGGACCACCTGCGGGGACGTAGCCCAATCGGCAGAGGCAGGGCGCTTAAACCGCCTCCAGTGAGGGTTCGACTCCCTCCGTCCCCACTCAGAGTGCTACGTGGCTACGAGTACTACAGCAAAGAGATGGCGAGTTCTATTTCTGCTCGAATAGAGGCAAGAATTCACCGCTGTGACGGCCAGACTGTCCGACGCCCGCATTGGGCGTTCGCGAGAAGAGATGAGGACGTGACCGAAGCTACAGCGCCACACCCTGACTGGGACGAGTCCTATGTCGGCCCGCCACCGCCCTGGGATATCGGCTGCCCGCAGCCCGCCTTCGAACGCCTTGCCGAGTCCGGAGCGCTCACCGGCGAACTGCTCGATGCCGGTTGTGGTACTGGAGAGCACACCATCCTCACCGCGCTCCACGGCGCCCAAGCGGTCGGGATCGACGTCTCTCCGCGCGCCATCGAGATTGCCCGGCGCAAGGCAGCCGACCGCGGAGCTTCCTGCAGATTCCAGGTCCTCGACGCACTGCATCTCGATGAACTCGGCGTGCTGTTCGATACCGTGGTCGACAGCGGGTTGTTCCACGTCTTCGAGGATGCGGCTCGTGCCCAGTACGTGAGCTCTCTCTCCGACGTGGTTCGCCCAGGTGGCCACGTCCACCTGATGTGCTTCAGTGACCGTCAGCCGGGCGACTGGGGTCCTCGACGGGTCACCGAAAACGAGTTGCGTGCTTCGTTCAGTGACGGATGGAGAATCGATTCGCTTGCCCCGAACAATTTCGAGCTCAATCCGGGTCTGGGCCCGACGACAGCGGAGGCCTGGCTCGTCGACGCGGTCCGGCTGGGTTCGTAGAGCGTCGCGTCGAAGTGCCGGCTCCCACGGGTACTACGAACTCGACCTTGCCGAATCGACAACCAATTGTCGCCGGCCTGCCGGCCCTTCGTGACGGAAGCAACCCGGCTCAGGTCCCGGAGCCGGCCGAGTCACGAGGCTCCGTCGTAGGTTGCCTTCGCGAGGGAGGTGGCCAGGGGGACCAACTCGGGATCGATGAACTGCTGGACACCAGCTTGGGTGAGGTGGGCCTGGTCGGCAATGCGGGTCTGGATCCCGTCGATCGATCCGACGTACACGCCTCCCGGATCGAGTAGTTCGTTGACGTTCAGCACGGAGACGAACGAGCTGTCGCGGTGGGCCACCGTCGAGACGATCGAGTTGAAATCGTTCACGGCCCAAGCAGGAGTTCCGTCACCGAAGTAGGGAGAGGTTGCGAGGATCACGTGCGCGCCATCGGCGTGGACGGTGGCGAGCGCCTGGGTGAGGTTGGATTGAATGTCTTGGGCATAGGCGGGGTCACTCAGGTCGACGAAGCTCCCATCCCACGAGCGAGGCTGGCATTCCCAGTACCCGAGTTGCACGACCACCGCGTCGGGATGAAATCGCTGCACGACCCACTGCATCTGGGCGAGCCATTCCGAGCAGGCCGCAGGGCTGGTTTGAATGCTTCCGGGTGCGGACCATTCCTCCATCTCCGCGCCGTCGGTGATGCCGCACCCGGGCATCGCTCCGTTGTCGACGACAAAGCCAGGGACGGTGGCCGCGGTGAAGAAGCCTTCGAAGTAGGCCAGCGAATCGCCCGCGAATGCCACGCGGGCAGGTCCGGCATGAGCCGCCTGCTCACCTGTCGGGAGAGGCAGGATGGCCACTGCCGCTGGAATCGATGCAGAGAGCAGGGCGGGGTAGAGCGGCGGATGGAGGGGAGAGCTGGCACCGCCCTCATAGGGAGCGTCACCGAATGCGTAGACCGAACCGTCTCGGCCTACCATCCAATACCCGTTCCCGAGCGGCGAGGCGGTGAGCGCGACGATGGGTGCCGACAGAGGCTGCCCTCCCATCGACCCGTCGAAGCGAGCATCCCCGAAGGCAAACAGCCCGCCGTCGGAGGCGACCAGCCAGTAGCCACTTCCGTCCGGACTCGTGGTCATCCCGACGATCGGACGATTGAGCGGCAGCCCTCCCATCGATCCGTCGAAGCGGGCGTCGCCGAAGGCAAAGACTCCACCGTCAGAGGCGACCAGCCAGTAGCCACGTCCGTCCGGCGTTGCAGCCATCCCGACGATCGGACGGTTGAGAGGCTGCCCTCCCATCGACCCGAAGAAGCCCGCGTCTCCGAAGGCGAAGATCCCTCCGTCGGAGGCGACCAGCCAGTAGCCCTCTCCGCGCGGACTCGTGGTCATCCCGACGATCGGACGATTGAGCGGCAGCCCTCCCATCGATCCGTCGAAGCGTGCGTCGCCGAAGGCAAAGACTCCACCGTCAGAGGCGACCAGCCAGTAGCCACGTCCGTCTGGTGCTGCACCGACCACAGGCGCGTGCAAGGCGGTTTCGAGCAGGTCTCCCTCGAACCCGGCGCCGCCGTAGGTGATGACAGCGCCCGCGGCATCGACGACCGCATAGGCGCTGGCGATGGACCCATCGGGTCGGGTTGACGTCATTCGGGCTTGTACCGCCCCTGCCGGACGACTGACTGTCCATTGGGCGACAGACCCGATCAGGAGTGCCGCCACGCAGATGGCCGAGGTCCTCCAGAAGCTCCCGGATCCCACCATCGACCGTCGATCAGTCATGCCGGGGAACCGTACTTTCGCCGCCTCGGTCATGCGAGGCCGGCAGGGTAAGGTCGCCCGATTGTCCGGTGGCAGAGTTGCGGTCGAGGGGAAGGAAGATTGGCACCCGATCGACGGCATCAGAGGCGTCGAAGCGGCCGAGAGGTGCTCGGAGGGCCGCGTCGTCGCCACTGGCTCGCGGGGATGTCGCTCCTGTTGCTGCTGGCCGGGTGTGGCGGCGCGCGTTCCCCGACACCAGCCACGTCGACGTCTCCGTCCACCACCTTGCCGGCGAATGGAGGTGGATCCACGACCAGTTCGCCCACTTCGAGGGTCGCGCTCAGTGGGTGTGGGAGGACGGCACAACCGGGGACGATCACGGTGACTCCGAGGATCGGAGGGCGAGCACGTCTGGCCATCGTCCACCTGCCCAAGGGCTATCGGGGCACCACACCGGTCCCACTCGTGCTCAACCTGCACGGCAGCCGGTCGACCGCCTTGGCCCAGGAGGGATTCACCGGGATGGACTCCACCTCCGACGCCGACGGCTTCATCGTGGTGTACCCCCAGGGTGATATCCCGGCGGGAGACGGATTCGAATGGAATGTCCCCGGTCAACCCCTCTCCGGCGGTGCCGCCGTTCCGGCCGACGCACCGGACGACGTTGCCTTTCTCCAGCAGCTGGTTGATCTGATGGAACGCAGCTACTGCGTCGACCGCAACCGCGTCTATGTCACGGGCTTTTCGGGCGGTGCCCGGATGGCGAGCCAACTCGGATGTGACGCGTCGGGAGTATTTGCCGCCATCGCCCCGGTGAGTGGTCTTCGGTTTCCTGCACCCTGCCCATCGACACGGGCGGTGCCGGTGCTGTCATTCCATGGCACCGCCGACCCGATCGATCTCATCGCGGGCAATGGGCAGGCGTACTGGACCTACAGCGTCGCGGTCGCCGCCCAACGATGGGCCGCCCACAACGGTTGTGCACCGACGCCTGTGATCACCTCCCCAGAGGCCGGGGTGACGCAGTCCACCTTCGGCCACTGCTCGGGGGGATCGACGGTCGAGCTGGCTGTGATCGCCGGCGAAGGTCACGAGTGGCCAGGAGGTCCCCACCTCCGGAAGGCGACGACCAGGGTGCTCGGCCCCCAGAGCTCCGCGATCGATGCGAATGCGGCGATCTGGGCGTTTTTCGATACGCATCCCCTCGGCTGAGGAGCCAAACGAGTGGGGAACAACGCCGTCCGATCGCTGGGAGGAGCTCACAGGAGGATTAGGCTTGGGGGGTGAGCAACGCCCAGCTGATCGTCGGGGGAGTGCTTGCGGTCGTTTGGGCGATACTCGGATACCGCCTTTCGGAGAACGACCGGAGGGCGCTCGGCCGCACCCCGTGGGGCCTCCCCTCCGCGCTTTGGGCCTTCTTCTGGTTCCTCTTCCTACCGCTTGGATTGGTGCTCTACCTGATCGCCCATTCCAACGGAGTTCGCCAGTTTCAGCAGCAGTCGTCTCCGGCAAAGAGGTCGACCACGGACCCTCCGCCACCCGGTCGACCGAGCGCGGCTGACCTGTTCCCTGCCTACCCTCGCCCGGCGAACTCCTGGGCGGAGTCGAGCCACGTGCAGGAACCCTCTGCTCCGGCTCTCTCCGACGCCAAGACCGGTGAGGCCGGGGACGGAACTCGTGAGCTCGGGGAGGGGGAGGAGGCGGGTGACGGCAGCACGGCGAGCTGGCCCCATTCGCCGCCGGCGTGGCATCCCGATCCGAGCGGCAGATTTCAATTCCGCTGGTGGGACGGACATGAGTGGACGTCCCACGTGTCGACCGACGGGCACCATCTGATCGATACCAATCCGGACCAGCGCATCGGTCCGTACGTCTGAGCGTCCAGTTCTCCCCCAGACTCAGCTTCAGGTCTGATCTCACCACACCGATGACGTAGACGATGTTCGTGACCAACCATGTGCTCTCGGGTGTGATGATCGGACAGGCGATGAAAGGTCGCCCGGTTGCCGCGTTTCTTGCAGGCGTCGCCTCCCATCTCGTACTCGATGCGGTTCCTCACTGGGGTTGTGACTTTGGTGCCGGCGAGGGGATGGACCAGTTCATGCGGATCGCTCGGCGAGACGGGATCCTCGGTTTGGGCGCGATCGCAGTGGCGACGGTCGCGGTCGATCGCGAAAGTCGCAGTGCGACGGTCGCAGCGATGGCCGGTGCGGCGTTTCTCGACATCGACAAGCCGATCGAGCACTTCTTCGGAGTCCGCCCCTTCCCCGAGCTCGTGATGAAGCTTCACAAAGCGGTCCAAAACGAATCAACCGACGGCATGGGTCGCGAAGTGGGGTACGGGGTTCTCTTCGCCTTGGCCGACACGATTGCGATCGCGGTCAACCGGTCTGCGACCCGCCGAGGTCCGTTGACTTCAGGGGGATGACTGGCCGGTGAGGTAGACGGTGATTGCCTGAGCGATTGCCGAGGCGGCCGACTGCTGGAAGGCCGGTGTGACGAGGAGCGCCGCGTCGGTCGGGTTCTGCATGTTGCCGCACTCGATGAGCACCTTGGGAACGGTCGTGAGATTGAGCCCCGCTAAATTGTTTCGCGGCTCCAGACCGTCCACCCCGTCGTAGGTGCTGATCGGCATCGGAGTATCGGCGACGAAGGCGTTTCTGAGGATCGCGGCAAAGGCAGCTGACGATCCGATCACCGCATCGTTGGGGCCGTCTGCCACCGGTTCGAGCACGGCGAATCCTCGTCCGTCGACCGGTCCACCGTCGGCGTGAATGTCCACGGCAACGTTTGCATCGGCATTGTTGATGATGGCGGCGCGGGTCGTCACGCACGGACCGACCCCCGCGTTGTTGGTTCGTGTCATCACCACCTGAGCTCCTTCGGACTCGAGGTCAGCCTCCAGATCGGTCGCGACGTTGAAGTTGTACTGAGCCTCGGTGTACCCACTGGCCGTCTCGGTGCCGGTGGTATCGCACGACTCGTATTCTTGGCCATTCCAGATCAGTTGATTGATGATCTGGGGCGCCGAGTAGTTGAGTCCGTTGTGCCCAGGGTCGATGCCGACGACCTTTCCTGCGAGAAGCAATGGGGAACCGATCACCAGCCAATAGCCCGCTCCATGAGGTGCGGCAGCCATCCCCACGACCGGAGCGTTCAGGGTCTCACCACCGGTCGATCCGTGGAAGGTGGCACTACCGAAGCTGAAGATGCCGCCGTCCGAAGCGACCAACCAGTAGCCCCCTCCGCCGGCAGATGGGGCCATGCCCACGATGGGCTTGTTCAAGGTCAGATCACCGGTCGATCCGTGGAAAGCGGCATTGCCGAAACTGAAGATGCCGCCGTCCGATGCCACCAACCAGTACCCATGCCCGTCGGGCGCCGCAGCCATCCCCACGACCGGCTTGTTGAGGGTCAGACCACCGGTCGATCCGTAGAAGGCGGCACTACCGAAGCTGAAGACGCCGCCGTCGGATGCAACCAACCAGTAGCCCCGTCCGTCGGGAGCTGCGGCCATGCCCACGATCGGTTTGTTCAAGGTCAGACCACCGGTCGATCCGTAGAACGCGGCACTACCGAAGGAGAAGACGCCGCCGTCGGATGCGACCAACCAGTAGCCCCGTCCGTCGGGAGCGGCGGCCATGCCCACGATCGGTTTGTTCAAGACCAGACCACCGGTCGATCCGTAGAAAGCGGCACTGCCGAAACTGAAGATGCCGCCGTCCGAGCCGACCAGCCAGTAACCCCGACCGTTCGAAGTCGCAGCCATCCCGACGATGGGCGCCCGCGGATTGGCCACGGCGTGAGCACCGGCGGGCGCGGCCCCGAAGGGAACGGCCGAGTTCGGAGGCGGCACGGCGCCCGCGGTCCGGGGCCCGATTCGTGACCCCGCAGCGGAAGGTGAGGCCGACAGTAGAACGAGCCCGCCGGCAGCAAGCGCGAGTGGAGCGAGGGCCAGTCCGACGACCCATCGAGCGATCCGCGTCTTTCGGTCTGGATTCATCATCGGCTCCCTGTTCTCGGCAACCTAGCAGTGCAACCCTCGACAGACGGTGACCGGCGACGATGCGAGTGAGACGGGTCGTGGGTACGGTGGATACTGATGCCATCAGACGTGGGAGAGACGTCGGAGTTCCCAGACGGATTCTTGTGGGGGGTGGCAGGTTCCGCCCACCAGATCGAAGGCGGGAACACCAACAGCGACTGGTGGGAGTTCGAGCACGCACCGGGTTCGGTCTGTGTCGAGTCGAGTGGAGATGCCTGTGACTCCTACCACCGGTGGAGGGAAGACCTCGACCTGGTCAAGGGGTTGGGGCTCGGCGCCTACCGGTTCTCGATCGAGTGGAGTCGCATCGAGCCAGCGGAGGGAGAGTTCTCGAAGGCAGCGTTGGACCACTACCGCCGTCTGCTGGGCGGTTGTCACGAGCGTGGGATCGTCCCGGTCGTCACGTTTCATCACTTCACCATCCCCTTGTGGCTGGCCAGGCGCGGTGGGTTCGAGGCCCTGGACGCCCCTGAACGCTTCGGCAGGTATGTGGGACGGGCCGCTGCCTCGCTCGGAGACCTGATCGGCTGGGCGTGCACCATCAACGAGCCGAACGTGATCGGCGCGATGGGCTACACCGTTGGCGACTATCCGCCGGGCGTGAAAGACGATCTGACCCGTCATCTCGCGGTCAACGAGGCGATGGTGCGCTCCCACCGACTCGCGGTGGAAGCGCTTCGCTCGTCGCCGGGCACCTTTCCGATCGGCCTCACTCTGTCGATGTCCGAGAACGTCGCGGCTGCTGGAGGTGAAGTCACTCGGGACATGGCTGAGGAGGTACTCGAGAACGCCTTTCTCCGAGCTTGTGAGGGAGACGACTTCGTCGGTGTCCAGGCCTATACCCGGATGCACTTCGGTCCCGACGGGGTCGCGCCCGACGATCCTTCGGTTCCCCAGACCGACCTGGGAACCGAGTACTGGCCCCAAGCGGTCGCCCACTGTGTACGCCGGACTGCGGAGTTCACCGGACTCCCGGTCTTGGTCACCGAGAGCGGCATCGCCACCGGCGACGATTCGGTGCGCATCCGCTACCTCGACTCGGTGCTGCGCGGCGTCCATGCCTGCATTGCCGAGGCGATCGATGTCCACGGGTTCTTCGTGTGGAGTCTGCTCGACAACTTCGAGTGGCAGCTCGGATACCGTCCGAAGTTCGGTCTCCACTCGGTCGACCGCACCACCTTCGAACGGAAGGCGAGACCGAGTGCGCGCTGGTATGCCGATATCGTCCGAACCAATCGGCTCGGTTCGACCGGCTAGGCCGGAGTCGAGCGGCTAGGCCAGATAGGACTCGATCGCGCGGGCGATTCCCTGGGCGATCACCTGTTGGTCTGAACTGCTCGCAGCAATCGATCCTTCGAAGGGGTCGGTGAGGTACAGCGGCTCGATGACCGCTCCCGGCATGTGGCTCGGAGTGGAGAAGAAGCCGGTCGAGGCTGGTCCGATGAGCATGAGATGGTCGTACGCAGCGGCCTCTGCGGCAAGTCCTCCCTGCGCGGGATCGCCGGCCGATGATCCGAAGCCGCTGTCGGGAAGTGTTCCGTCGTTGGGGATCTGCCAACCCTGCGAATTCATCGCAGCAAGAACGTCGGATTGCAGCAATGTTGCCAGCCGTTGGTTCTGCGAGGAAAAAGGCCGGTCCTGGTCGTAGAGGGTCACACTTCCGGCAGTTTCAGAGGTGCTTGCATCCATGTAGATCCCGATGAGTGCATCAGCGCCGGCAAGGTTCGCGCAGATGTCTCTGGCTGCCACATCATCGTGCGCTCCCTGCAACGTGAGCAGGTTGCCGTCGACATCGCTCGCCGACAGCCGGACGACACTGGAGTCCGAGGTACGCGACACGACGACTCGGTAGCCCCGGGCTCGCAAGAGAGCCATGGTGTCGAGCTCGACGGCCAGGTTCACGTTGGATTCCTCCACGGTTTGGCCGGACTCGGTCGTTCCAACTCCTCCAGGGTCGAGACCACCGTGCCCGGCGTCGAGGAAGACCGTCTTGCCGTTGTTGCCGGCGGTCGGGTCGAACGCAGTACACGCGCCCGGCGAGAATTCTGAAGAGTCCAGCGGGACGCCATCCGTCGACGAGCCAAGATGGACGGCGTCGGCAAGGGAGCGTCGCAACGAGCCGTCGAGGAGCACGGCGACGAGTCCCACGGCAACGACGACGAGGGCGATGACGAACGCCGATCGACCGCGGCGAGGGTTCGAACGCTCACCGGTCACGAGAAACGTCTCCGTGTCGTCCGGGTCACGCTTCGGGATGCTACCGATGGTGACCGCTCACGAGGGGTCACCCCGAGGTGCTCGGATGGCTGATCGAACATGCGCTGGCAGGGGCCAACCTGGTCCGGCAGACTGATCGTCGAGATGGCTGCCACGACGGACGAACACCAGGACTTGACCGCTCCCCTGTTGGACCCGGAGTTCTACGCCGGCGATCCGTACCCCCTCTACGCCAGGCTCCGGGCCGAGGCACCGGTGGCCCGAAACGACACCTTGGGCATGTGGGTCGTGAGCCGTCATGTCGACGTCGTGACGGTCTCGCGCGATCCCACGGTCTTTTGTTCTTCGAAGGGGATCATGGCGTTCGAGATCGGCTCCGAGTACGCCACCCCGCCGACCATGATGCACACCGATCCCCCCGATCACACCCGGTACCGGGCTCTGGTGCAGCCCGGTTTCCGCCCGTCCTTCATCCGCACTCTCGAAGAGACCGTGCGTGTTCGCACTCGGGCGTTGGTCGATCGCATCGAACCGGGTCGGCCGGTCGACTTCGTTTCAGAGGTCGCGGTCCCTCTTCCGCTGCAAGTGATCAGCGACCTGATGGGCATGCCGGAAGAGCAGTGGCCACAGTTCTTCAAATGGTCGGAGGCGGTCATCCCCGGTGCGACCGATTGGCCCGAGGAGGAACGCCAAGCGCTCAGCGCCGAGATGGTGACCTATCTCCTTGCCGCGTCCGCTGAAGGGCGTGCCCACCCCGGCAAGGGGATCATCTCCGAGCTCGGAGCAGCGGAGATCGACGGCGATCGACTCACCGACGCGGAGCTCGGCATGTTCTTGGTGCAGCTGCTCGTGGCAGGCAACGAGACCACCCGCAACATGATGTCGGGAGGTCTGGTCGGCTTTGCCGGCGAGCAGGGCCAGTGGGCGTCACTCCGGTCGCGGGCATCGGCCTCGACCGCACGCGCGGTTCCCGTGGCGGTCGAGGAGATGTTGCGATGGACGACGCCGGTCGTTTCGTTCATGCGGACGACCACTCGCCCCACGGAGCTCGGAGGTCGCGAGCTCGGGGCGGGTGAACCGGTCCTCATGCTCTATGCGTCAGCGAACCGGGACGAGTCGGTGTTCGGTCCGACCGCGGACCGCTTCGACGCAGCCAGGAACCCGAACCCACACGTGGCCTTCGGGTTCGGGCCTCACTTCTGCGTCGGTGCCGTCCTTGCAAGGCTGGAAGGCCGCGTTCTGCTCGAGGAGCTGCTTGCGCGTTTCGGAGGGGTCGAGCAGGCCGGGAGTGTCGTGCGAACTGCGTCGCCGGTCATTGCAGGAGTGCGCTCGGCGCCGTTGGTGTTCACCGCAGGCTGAGTCCGGGGAGAGCTCCCGGTGCTCGATACGAGGGCATCGGGTTGAGGGCAGGGGAAACCGAGTGACGTGTCATATATAGCCCACTCCTCTTGCGTCGGCACGACCGCCCACGCCCGGTGGCCGGGCTACCGCTTGCGGTAGATCGGATCGCGTTCTTCGGCTCGTGCGGCCTTCATCTCGCGGTAGTCGTCCGATGCGAAGACCAGAGATTGTGCGACCGCCTCTTCCGCTATCGAGCGCTGTACTTCGGGAGCGCCCAAGCTGAACAGCGTGCGCCGCGCCATCTTGACAGTGAAGGCTGGGGCCTTGGCGATCTGGTAGGCCATCTCCATCGCCACCTCGTCGAGCTCGTTCTCGTCAGAGACCAGGCGACTCACCACGCCGTGGGTGAGAGCCTCCTCTGCAGTGAACACCCGACCGGTGAGTGCGAGGTCGGCGGCCAAGCCGTGTCCCGCCATCTGGAAGAGGCGGGCGACGCCGCCCGAGTCGGGGATCACCCCGTGGGCGACTTCCGGCAGCATCATCCGTGTGCCTGCCGCTGCGATCCTGATGTCGCAGAGCATCGCCCGTTCGAAGGCGCCCCCGATCACCCATCCTTTGAGGGCGCAGATGATCGGGCACGGCATCGTCATGAACATCTGGGTGGGCCGATGCCCGCGTTCGATGAACTCCAGGTCGGAGATGTCCTCTACCCGGAGGCCGAGCTGGGTGGTGTCTCGGCCTGAGGAGAACGACTTGCCCTCACCGCGCCACACGATGGCCCGCAGATGGTTCATGGCGTGCACCTCTGCCAGGACCTCCCACAGTCGCCGGTCCATCTCGTCGCTCATCGCGTTGTGACGATCAGGTCGGTTGTTGGTGATCACCGCGATGGGCCCATCGACTTCGAGTCGCACCAGGGCGCGGTCGTCTGTGGTCTGGTCGCTCATGTGGTTGCTCCGAACGGTGGTCGATTCAGCTGTTCTCTGACAGGGACGAACGGGGGTTGGACGGTGTGACGCCTCTGCCAGTTGGCCCCATCGACGACCAACGAGTGCCCGCTGATATAGGTGGCGAAAGGCGAGCAGAGATAGGTTGCCGCCCAGGCCAGCTCGCGCGGGAAGCCGACTCTTCCGGCGGGCACCCGTGAGTCCTGACCCTCGTACTTGCCAGGGACTGCGGCGATCGCCGCTGTCTCGTCCTCGTGGGGGAAGAGACCGGGGACCAGCCCGTTGACTCTGATGCCGTAGGGGCCCCACTCGACCGCCAGCGTCTCCGTGAGGTTCTTCACGCCGGCCTTTGCCGCAGCCGAATGGGCGAACCCCGGGCCGCCGGTCCAGGCGTAGGAAGCGCCGATGTTGACGATCGAACCGCCCCGATCGGCGGGGATGAGGCGGCGAGCGAAGTCCCGGCAGCAGTAGAAGGTGCCGTTCAACACGATGTCGACGACGGTGCGCCACGCATTCGGGCTCATGTCTTCAGCCGGCACCGGAAAGTTCCCCGCCGCGTTGTTGACGAGCACATCGATCGGACCGAACTCGGACTCGACCAAGTCGAAGGCGGACGCGATCGAGTCTGGTTCTCGGATGTCGCACGGTGCGGCCACCGCCCGCCCGCCAGCCTCCTCGACTGCGGCCACTCCCGCGGCCCGGTGCTCCTCACCGCGGCTGAGAACACCGACCGACGCGCCAAGGCGTGCGAATTCGGTGGCGATGGACTTCCCGAGCCCTGTTCCACCGCCAGTGACGATGACCACCTGCCCGTCGTAGGTGCCCGGCGGCAGCGCCGATGCACCCACCGGGGGCGGCGGTCGAAGTCCCGGAGGAGTCACCGGTCAGTCGCCGATGTCCGGGCCTCAGTCAGCACAGCGGTGATCCTATCCACAACGCCGAACGTGCGGTCTTGTCCGCCGCGGTTCCGATTCGCTGCCGGGGAGCGCCACGACCTCGGGTAATGTCGTCCGGCGTGGACTTCGACTTGTCCCCCGAACTCTCCGCTCTGCAACAGAGCGTTCGCCGGCTTGCTCAGGACAAGATCAAACCGCGCGCCCGTGAGATCGACTCGACCGGCGAGTACCCGTCAGACATCTTCGAGGCATTTCGAGAAGCCGATCTGCTGGGTCTCTGCCTGCCGGTCGATCTCGGAGGCTCGGGTGCGGGAATCCTCGGTCTGACCTTGGCGATCGAGGAGGTGGCCAAGTACTCGAACACCGCCGCCTTGATGCTGTTGCTCACCAGGCTCCCGATCGGACCCGTGCTCATCGCCGGAAGCAATGAGCAGAAGAAGCGGTACCTCCCCGGAATCGCGAGTGGCGAACTTCGGGCGGGGTTCGGGCTCTCAGAGGTCCAAGCCGGAAGTGACGTTGCCGGCATGAGGACCAAGGCCGAGCCGGACACCGAGGGCGGCAACGACGGGGGATGGATACTCAACGGCACCAAGTGTTGGATGTCCGGGGTGCGGGAGGCAGATTGGTACACGGTCTTCGCCAAGACCGGTGACCCGGCCTCACGATCGCACGACTCGATCACCGCGTTCATCGTGGAGCGATCCTGGGACGGCGTCTCGGTCGGGCGGACGGATCACAAGATGGGGGTCCGCGGCGTCGACACCGGTGAACTGATCCTCGACGGGGTGCGTGTGCCGCCCGAGAACGTGATCGGTGAGGTCGGAGGGTTCCGGCTGGCCATGCTCGGTCTGAATGCAATGCGTCCGATCGTGGCCGCTCGGGGCATCGGCCTTGCTGAAGGCGCGCTGATGTACGCGACCGAGTACGTCAAACAACGCGAGGCATTCGGTGGGACGATCGCAGACTTTCAAGGCATCCAGTGGGAGATTGCCAAGGCCGCGGTGGACATCGAGGCGGCGCGCCTGTTGACCTACCGGTCGGCGTGGTTGGCGGACCAGGGGAAGTTCACAAAGGAGTACGTGCCCTTCCTGTCGATGGCCAAGTACTTTGCGACCGAGCTCGCCGTTCGGACGTCCGGACTGGCTGTCCAGTTGCTGGGTGCGGCCGGCTACATGGAGGACCATCCGACTGAGCAGTGGTATCGCGACGCACGTCAGCTCACCATCGTCGAGGGAACCTCACAGGTGCAGTTGGGGCTGATCGCCCGTGGAGTTCTCGGGCACGATCTGTGGTGGGACTGAAGGTGGGCGGCGACTCCACCTCCGGACCCACCTTCGAGTCGCTCGGTGGATGGCCTGGCGTCCTCACCGACTTGCTGGCCCGCACTTCTCTGACCTCGGCGCAGGCCGAGGTGGTGCTCGGCGAGATTCTCTCCGGTGAGGCCACTCATTCCCAGATCGCCGCGTTCGCGACCGCCTTGCGTGCAAAGGGGGAGTCGGTCGCCGAGATGACCGGGTTCGTCAGAGCGATGATCTCCCGCGCCCTTCCTCTCGATCTGTCCCCTGGCACCGATGTGGTCGACACCTGTGGCACGGGTGGGGACCGATTGCGGAGCATCAACGTCTCGACCATCGCTGCGTTGGTCGTCGCCGCCGCCGGCGCGAAGGTCTGCAAGCACGGAGGCCGGGCGTCGTCCTCCGCGGTGGGAGCGGCAGACGTGCTCGAGGCCTTGGGAGTGGTGGCGGATCTCGGCCCGAAAGGAGTCGCCCGTTGCATCGACGAGGTTGGGATGGGGTTTTGCTTCGCACCCCGATTCCATCCGGCGATGCGGTTCGCGGCGCCGGTGCGGAAGGAGCTTGGGATTCCGACGGTCTTCAACTACCTTGGGCCGCTGGCCAACCCCGGTCGCGCTCGGTACCAGGTGGTCGGGGTCAGCAATCCGGCGATGGCGGACAAGATGCTTGGAGTCCTCGCAGCGAATGGAACCAAGCGAGCGATGATCGTCTACGGGGATGACGGGCTCGACGAGCTGAGCACCACCGGTCCGTCGACCGTGCACGAGCTCCAGGCATCTGAGGGTGGCCGGTATGAGAGCTCGAAGTATCGGGTCGATCCGGCCAAGCTCGGCCTCGCTCCGGCGACGATCGAAGATCTGCGGGGAGGGGACGCTGCCTTCAACGCCGAGGCGATCCGTCAGGTGGTAGGTGGCGAACCCTCACCTCATCGAGACATCGCGGTCCTCAACGCGGCGGCCGCCCTGTTGGTGATCGGACTGGCTCCCGACCTGCCGACCGGTATGGAGCTCGCCCGCAGAGTGATCGACGACGGGGGTGCGGCGAACGTGCTCGAATCACTCACCCGGGTATCGCGACTGGCTTTGGCGGAGGAACAGGAAGAGGAGGCGTAGGCGGAACCGCCTCGCCCGACCTCCCGCGGCCGTAGAGCTCGCTGAGCTCAGGGATCCGTTCCGAGCACATCGAAAGGCCTACGTCGGTTCCGACCCCGATGACGCGAACTCGTTCGGGATTCGCCATGAGCCATTGCGCGATGACCGCTCGTTCGTGATCGAGGCTGCTCTGGGTTGGACCACCCACTGTCGTTCCCTGCGGCGAAAGGTCACCGCCCAGCAGGTCCTCGCCGAGCAGAAGGCCGTCGTCGAGCTCAACCCGGCCCTCTTCCTCGATCTCGAGGCTGAGCCGCCTTGTTGTTCGCAGGGACTGCACCGCCCGATGCCTCGCAAGGAGGTGGCGTAGCCGCTCTGCCTGGTCGCGGACGTTCGCGGCCTCTTCGTACCGTTGTTGGTGGGACAACTCGACCAAGAGATCTGCCATCGGCGACAAGAGTTCGACCGGATCCCTGGTCAGGTCTTCGCTACTCCATCGGAGTCCGCGGGTCCGGTTGCGGACGGCGCGTGGCCGGGTCGTCACCCCCTCCGGGACGCTCCCCGTCCGTGGCCGGGCTCGCCTTGCCTTCCCCTGTTGGTTGAAGAGGGGTGACCACGCCTGAATCAGCCGACTTTCGAGAACGGCTGAGGAAAGCGCACCCGAACAGACTCGATGATGGACGGCGTGGAGCTGCCGGAGAAGCCGGCCGACCTTCGAGCGCCGATCACTGGTGAAGTACGACCGGACGCGGGCCTGCAGATCGGTGGCTTTGCCGACGTAGAGGACATTGCCTGCGGCATCGGTGAACCAGTAGACGCCGGGGCGATGAGGGAGCCGAACGGTGAGTCGAAGCTTGCCGGCCTGAGGGTGACCGATGAGGCGTGGGAGGTCGAGCAGCTCTTCGAGATCGACGATCCCGAACGACCCGGCCCGCTCGAGTAGCGCATGAAGAAGGTCGCCGGTGGCGAGCACGTCGTTCAGTGCTCGGTGCGATGGTTGATGATCGAGGCGGAGATTCGAAGCGAGAGTGCCGAGCTTGCAGTTCGGGACCATGTCCCGTACAAGGCGACGGGCTAGTGCGAGGGTGTCGACCGTCGCGTTGGCCAATGACTCCCGGCCGGTGGAGGTCAACGCGTGATCGAGGAAGGAGAGGTCGAACCGGAGGTTGTGCCCGACCAGCACCGATCCGCCGATGAACTCGAGCAGGGGCGGCAGCACCTCGCTGACGCATGGCGCCTCGGAGACCATCGCGTCGCTGATACCGGTGAGCGCGGTGATGAGAGGAGGAATGCTTCCCCCAGGCCGGACCAGGGTCTGGAAGGTGCCGAGTAGCTCTCCGCCCCTGTACCGGGCGGCTGCCACCTCGGTCAGGGAATCCGAGTCCGGTGCGCCCCCGGTTGTCTCGACATCCACCACCACGAAGGTGACCTGGTGCAGGGGGGTCCCCAGGTCGTCGAAGGATCCCTGGCGTGCGTGCTCCATCGAGAGCACAGTATCGAACAGGTGTTCGTTTCAGTGGGACACGTGGGTTCTGGTTGTCCAGTGGGACCTTCTTTGCCAGGGGATATGAGACCTCGGTGAAGGCACTACCGTGTCCGCGGTGACCACCAGATCGCCTTCAGCTCCGGACCGTTCCGAGGCTCCTGCCCCAGATGAGGGCTCTGACCAGGGGGTCTCAGCCAACACCGAACCCGATGGGCCGGCCACTCGCTATCGCTGCGCTGCGTGCGGAAATCTCACCCGTTTCGACGTGGTGTCCACTCGCAAGACGA
This sequence comes from uncultured Acidimicrobiaceae bacterium, assembly GCA_963839925.1. Taxonomy (GTDB): domain Bacteria; phylum Actinomycetota; class Acidimicrobiia; order Acidimicrobiales; family RAAP-2; genus Bog-756. The sequence continues at coordinate 852,351 of CAWIWV010000001.1, forward strand.
GGGCGTTCCATCACTACTCGGTTGGAGGCGAACTCACCGTCGAAGACGTCGAGGTCCTTCAGGAGTCCGTGGAGGAGGTGTCGTGCCGGTGGTGTGGCCATGGCAACGCCGTCGAAGTGATCGACGAGGGAGCAACGCCGACCTCGTAGAGGATCGCTCCATCGATTCGGTGGGGCAGGTCGGACGGAAGTCAGGTCCGATGTCGGATCCGGCGTTCGTCGCGGGTCTCCGCCCAATCCCATCTGGACCATCCAGCGCTGAGCACCCCATCCGAGCTGAAGACATCCTCGGCACCGATCCGGCCGGCCACCCGATCACCCTCCGGATGAACGACATCGCGGGTCATCTGCTGCTCGTCTTCCTGCACATTCGTTGCGATGGCTGCGACGAGTTCTGGCGCGGACTTCGAGAAGTTGATCCGAACACGCCGGATCCTTCGATCACCGTGGTTGCTGTGACCAAGGGGCCGGAGAGCGTCGATCCACAAGAGGTCTCGCGTGCTGCTGCCGACTCACGCTCCTTGACGGTCATGAGCGACCAAACGTGGATCGACTACCAAGTCACGGGTTACCCCTTTTTGGTCCTCGTCGACCCATCGACTCGCGTGGTTGTCACGGAGACAGTGGGTTTCGGCTGGGCAGACGTGGACTCCATCGTTCAATCACTTGGCTCGCTCTAACAATCACCACACTGGTTCCCGCGAGGCGCCCGCCTGCTTGTAGCTCCGAAAATTTCGTATGGCTTCTTGCACTCGCCCTCAGGTCGATCACAGACCCGTTCTCGATGCTGTTCCTTGACGGCAACACCGACGAGCAAGGAGAAGAAGATGAGAGAACTCCAATCGAGTGGCGGCAACATTGACACAGACTTCGATCCGTATCCCGAAATCAGCAGCAAACGACGAAGGGGCGTACGGGTCATGAGCGCGGCCGCGGTCGCGTTGGGACTGGTGGTTGCAGGTGGCAGTGTCGCAGGAGCATCAACCTCGACCTCGTCCACCACCTCCACCAAACCTTCAGGCACATGCGCCCCACCCAGTTCGGGTTCCTCGGCTGGGCGGCCACCATTCGGTGGAGCGAAGCCCGCAGTGGTGGGCACGGTCGAGAAGAAGGGCGACGGTTCGTTCACCGTCGAGTCCGGCAGCACCACCGTCACCGTCGATGTTTCCGATTCGACGACCTACTTCGACCCGGGCGTCACCTCACCAAGCATCTCCGACGTGACCGTCGGTGAGCATGTGGCTGTGTTCGGAAGCGAAACCTCCGGCTCGGTGGCGGCGACCAGCGTGGCGATCGGCCTGCCTCCTTCGGGAGCGAACGGTGGCCCCGGGAGGCCGCCAAGTGGGGCGCCCGCCAATACCAACAAGTCTTCTGCCCCACCGAGTGGACCGCCGCCGACCTCCACGTCAGGGTCCTGAGCCAACAGCTCCTGAAGGCCAACGATCTCTCCAACGCCCTGCAGATCCCTCCCCGGTGTCCTCCCCCCGGCACCGGGGAGGGAGGGCCCCAAGCTGGGTCCGGTCTCCGTGCGATTCCTTCGGATCTGTGTGCAGTCTGTGGGGATGATGCATGCGTGCGCGATGTCCATCGAACTTCGTATTCTCGAGAGTGGGTCGCTCAAAGCAAAGCGATCCGTTGTGAAGCACATCGTGGAGACTTGCAAGTCGCGTTACGGGGTGGCCGCAGCTGAAGTTGATCATCAGGATCTGTGGCAACGCTCCGAACTCGGCTTTGCGGCGGTCTCGGCGTCGGCTGCCCACACGACCGATGTTCTGGACGAGGTCGAGCGGTTCGTCTGGTCCCAGCCCGAGCTCGAGGTGATTGGAGCGAACCGCTACTGGCTCGAATCCGAGTGACGCGCAGCCATCAGCGCCGTCACTGACCCGACCAGGGCATCAACGTCCTCCTCGGAGGTATCGAACGATGCCATCCATCGGACGGTCCCGGTCACCTCTTCCCAGACGTGGAACGGATGGCGCCGTTTGAGGGGTTCGATGACGTCGGCGGGGAGTGCTGCGAATACCCCGTTCGCTTCGACCGGATGGGCCACCGCCACTCCCGGGACGCCGACGATACCCTCTGCGAGCCGTTGTGCCATGCGATTGGCGTGGGTTGCGTTGCGGTGCCAGAGATCGCCCTGAAGCAAGGCGATGAACTGTGCCGACACGAAACGCATCTTCGAGCCGAGCTGCATCGACTGCTTTCGGATGTAGGGCAGGGAGCCATGGGTCTCCGGTCGAAACGACACCACCGCCTCGGCGTTCATCGCACCGTTCTTGGTTCCACCGAACGAAAGCATGTCCACGCCGGCTCTTGCCCCCAATTCCCCGAGCTCAACGCCGAGGAAGGAAGCGGCGTTCGACAGACGTGCTCCATCGAGATGGAGCCACATGTCGTGTTCGTGGGCCCAGTCTGCGAGGGCGCGGATCTCCTCGACGCGGTAACAAGTTCCGACTTCTGTCGCCTGGGTGATCGAGACCACTTTGGGTTGAACGCGGTGCACGTCGTCGACGCCATCTCGCGCGGCGGCGACGAGCTCGGGTGTGAGCTTGCCGTGCTCCGTGGCGACCCCGATCAGTTTGCTGCCGAGGAAGCGCTCGGGGGCGCCGCACTCATCGACGCAGATATGGGCGGTCTCCGCACAGATGACGGCTTCGAATGGCCGAAGCAACGACTGGAGGCCGACGACGTTTGCCCCTGTCCCGTTGAGGGCGATGAGGACTTCCGAATCGGCGCCGAAGTGCCGCTTGAAGAGCTCAACTGCTCGAGCGGTCAGAGGATCTTCGCCGTAAGACGGGACGTGATCGCGATTGGCGTCGATGATGGCATCCAGCACCTCGGGGTGGACGCCCGACCAGTTGTCGCTCGCGAACGAATGCGAACCAACGCTCATGATGGAACCCACGGGATCTCGATCGCTTGCGGGAGGGTGTTCAACTCCGTGCCAGCGGCTTGTAACGGATGCGGTGCGGTTGGTCGGCGTCGACGCCGAGGCGCTTCTTCCGGTCGGCCTCGTAGTCGCTGAAGTTCCCTTCGAACCAACGCACCTCCGAGTCCCCCTCGAACGCGAGGACGTGGGTGGCGATCCGGTCGAGGAACCACCGGTCGTGGCTGATGACCACCGCACAGCCCGGGAACCCGAGCAGTCCCTCTTCCAGGGCTCGGAGCGTATCCACGTCGAGGTCGTTGGTGGGCTCGTCGAGCAGGAGTACGTTGCCCCCGCTCTTGAGCACCTTGGCCAGCTGCACGCGGTTGCGCTCCCCGCCCGAGAGCTGGCCGACCTTCTTCTGCTGGTCGCTCCCGGTGAAGCCGAAGCTGGCGACGTAGGCCCGTGCGTGAAGCTCGCGGTGACCGACCACGATGCGCTCCTCGCCTGCGGTGATCTCGTCGAAGACCGTCGCATCGCCCTCGAGCTGGTCTCTCGACTGGTCGACATAGGCGAGCTGGACGGTCGAACCGATGTCGATGCTGCCGGAGTCAGGGGTTTCCTCTCCGACGATCATCCGGAACAACGTGGTCTTTCCCGCGCCGTTGGGTCCGATGACCCCCACGATCCCCCCGGGGGGGAGCAGGAACGAGAGGCCGTCGATGAGCAGTCGATCACCGTAGGCCTTGGTCAGATCCTGGGCATCGACCACACGGTCACCGAGCCGGGGGCCCGGCGGGATGGCGATCTCCAGAGCGTCGGCCCGGCGATCGACGGATTCGGCTTCGGCAACCAGGTCGTTGTAGGCAGTGATGCGGGCCTTGCCCTTGCTCTGGCGGGCCCGAGGGGACATCCTGATCCACTCCAACTCACGTTGCAGCGCACGTTGGCGGGACTGATCCGACTTCTGCTCGTTGGCCAGGCGGGCCTGCTTCTGATCGAGCCATGACGAGTAGTTCCCCTCCCAGGGGATGCCCGCACCCCGGTCCAGCTCGAGAATCCAGCCGGCAACGTTGTCGAGGAAGTAGCGGTCATGGGTGACTGCGACGACGGTGCCGGGGTACTCCTGCAGCGTGCGTTCGAGCCAGGCGACCGACTCGGCATCGAGGTGGTTGGTGGGCTCGTCGAGGAGCAACAGATCGGGCTTCGAAAGGAGCAAACGGCAGAGCGCCACTCGTCGGCGCTCTCCGCCGGACAGGGTGGTCACATCGGCGTCGCCGGGCGGAAGTCTCAGCGCGTCCATGGCGATCTCGAAGGTGCGCTCGAGATCCCAGGCGCCGGCGGCGTCGATCTTGTCCTGCAGGTCGGCCTGTTCGGTCAGCAGCTTGTCGAAGTCGGCGTCCGGTTCCCCCATCGCGGCGCAGACCTCGTTGAAGCGGTCGACCAGGGCCTTCGCCTCGCCGACCCCGTCGGAGACGTTGCCGAGCACGTCCTTTTCGGGGTCGAGATGGGGCTCCTGGGCGAGGTAGCCGACGGTGAATCCCGAGGTCAGCCGGGCCTCTCCGGTGAAACCGTCGTCCTCGCCGGCCATGATCCGCAAGAGGGAGGATTTCCCCGAGCCGTTCGAGCCGATGACTCCGATCTTCGCCCCGGGGTAGAAGGAGAGGTTGATGCCTTTCAGGACCTCACGATCGGGCGGGTAGAAGCGGCGTAGGTCCCGCATTGTGTAGATGTACTGGGCTGCCATCGCAACAGTGTGGCCCAGGCGGCTCGATGAGTCCCAGAATTCTCGATAAATCTCTATCGATGGGTCTAGTCGGCCTGGGTCGGTCGTTCTCTTCGGACGGCGACGAGTGTGTCTCGGTGGGTTGAAAGTCGACGGACACCCCTCGCGGTGCATGGAATTGGTCGAATATCGAAGCACGACATCGATGTCATCCTCGCTACGTACAGCGACAGGTTCGGCACTGTCCGGCGCGGCACTCATACTGGGGCAGCGAGGAATCCAGTTCTTACGATTCGCGTCTCCGTGGGGATCCGATGTTGTCGAAACGGCAGGCACGAACAGTCCTGCGATGACCTCCACCATTGGCCCGTCATTCGGCGACGCATCGCGGTGGGGCAAGAAACTTGTTGTCGGCGGGGGAAAATTCGGCGGATCGCAGAATGAATCTTATGTCGATGACGACGGGAGCAGCTCTCTGCAAGGTTGTTGGCAAGCAGCCTCGCAAAGTGGATGGCTGACGCTCGCGGCGTGATGGAATGGACCGGAATGAAGCGCGACCTGGTCGGGCTCGCAAACAGAGAGGCCGAATCAACTCGCCAAACAACTTGTAGTGCCACTTCAAATTGTTTTGCCGGTGACCAATTCGCCTCCTATGGTCCGACGCTCATGCGGCACGGTAGAAGAACCGGACGAGATGTGCGACGGCGCTTACGACGTTTCTCGGTGGGCTTCGTTGCCGCGGTGGCTCTCTGCGGAGGACTTGTTGTGCTTTCGCCGTCGCCCGCTCGAGCTTCCAGCACTGGCACGGATGGTGGATCGACCGTAAGTGTGGGTGTGTCCACCGGCACTACAGCGGGAGGCGGTCCAGGTGAACCGACCGGGGCTGGCACCGGGGGAGGAGGCGGTGGCAGCCCCTATTGGTGTGGGTACAGCCCGCTGTTTGATCCTCCTCCAGTTCCGAACGTTGGAACTTGGTACTCGGTGATCTGTCACAATCGGGTCACCGGCGTCAACAGCGCGCGGACGGAGTTCATCTACGACCGATCCGCTGTTCCCGCTCAAACCGTCAGTCCTCGCTCGGTTGCTCTTGAGGCCGAGAGGTCACTGCGGTTGCCGACTCCAACCAGCTCGTTCAATCCCCCGGGCACGTCGATCGTCAATCTCCCCACCTGGCTTTGGATCAACCCCAGTGTGTGGCATCCCTACAGGGTGACCGCGACCGTCGGCGGAGTCAGTGCGACTGCCGTTGCCATGCCAACTGTCGTTGTCTGGTCCACCGGCGATGGCTTCGCGACGACCTGTGCGGGACCGGGGGTGCCGTACCGATCGACTTCGCCTGTCCCGTCGACAGCGTGCCTGCATACGTACAAGATCACTTCGATCGACCAACCGTCGACCGACGGAAGTCCGAACGACGGATCCTTCATCGTCACGACCACTATCGATTGGTCAGTGTCGTGGTCGAGCCGGGGGGCGGCGGGAGGAGGAACCCTTCCGTCTCTCACGACGTCTTCATCGACGAGAGTCCGGGTTGAACAGGTGGAGAGCATCGACTCCGTCGGGTCGTCCACGTGACAACCCTGCTCGAACGAGATGGCGCGCCGAGCCACTTCGTTCACGGCATCCACAAGAGCTCGCTGTTCCCTCGAGCGGGAAGCCGGAGGTCATTGATGATCCTCGGATCGACAGTGCTGATCTTCACCAGTGTTGCCGTCTTTGCCCAGCTCTACGCTTCCGCTGCACGGCAGACTTCGGTGCTGATTACCACCACGTCCATCGAGCAGGGACAACAACTGAGCTCGAGCGACCTCGGTGAGGCAAGTGTTTCGATTTCGGGAGATGTGAGTGTGATTCCGGCGGCCCACGCATCGGAACTCCGCGGAAAGCGCGCCTCAGTGACGATTCCGGCGGGCAGCCTGCTCACAATCCAAGACGTGACGAACTCACAGCCATTCAGTCCGGGTGATGCGGTTGTCGGGATGGCGTTGAAGTCCGGTCAGCTCCCATCTGCGGGGGTTGAGCCGGGCGACGAGGTCATGGTTGTCGAGACGGGTTCCCCGGGCACGTCGTTGGACTTGCCAACCGGCTCGGGCGAATCCCAGGTCGATGTCGGTGCGGCGACCAATGTCCTTGTGCGCCGAGCGACCGTATTTGGTGTCGAAGCACCACAAGCGAACTCTGAGTCGACCGCATCCGAGCTGGTATCCGTCGAGGTCCCGCAGTCCGTGGCGGCGGTCGTGAGCTCCGCGGCCGCAGCGGATCAAACCAGCCTGGTTCTTCTTCCGCCGGGCTACGGCCCTTCGGGTTCCGGAGGCAACCGTCCCCAGAGTTCGCACTCGGTCCGAGGGGCCCGGAGCAGGACAGCGGGATCATGACCATGATCACCGTCGCTTCGGTAAAGGGTGCACCAGGGGTGACCACCCTGACCTGCCTGTTGGCGGCGGCGTGGCCAGCCCAGCGCAAGGCGATGGTGGTCGAGGCAGATCCGAATGGTGGCGATCTCGCAGCTCGTTTCCGACTGTCGTCGCGGTTGGGTTGGCCATCGTTCAACGCTGCCGCCCGCCGCTGCGCCGGCGAGATGCCGGTCGAACCCCATCTCCAACAGCTTCCCGGTGGTCTCGACGTTCTGCTGGGAACAGCCGGGATGAATGGATCGGAGGCGGTTGCCTCGATGGAGGCATTCGTGTCGAGCGTACGGACCCCTTTGAACGACTCGCGAGACGTCTTGGTCGACCTCGGAAGGGTGTTGCCCTGGGATTCGGGCACGATGGCATGGATAGGGGCCTCCGATCGCATGGTCATCTGCACCCGGGCGGATGCGGCGTCTGTGTACCAGGTGCGGGAGAAGTCCGCAGCGATTGTCGAGCATCACGAGGGAAGAGTCGGTTTGGCGGTCATCGGGAAGAGCGTCTATCCGTGCCATGACATCGCAGAGTTCACCGGCATTCCCGTGATCGGCGAATGCGCGCTTGAGCCGCTGGCCGCTGCGATTGCGGCCGGAGAACGGCCCGGAAAGCGTCGTCTCCGTCGGTCTTCACTGGTGAAGTGTGCAATCCAAATCGTGTCTGTCTTGGTCGACGGTGGCGCGCCTTCGGACCATTCCGATCTGTCTCCAGCCGGCTACGACCGGCTTCGTTCGCTGCTGGCGCTCAGAAAGAAGGCGGGCGCCGCAGGGAGGTCGCCATCTGAAGGCCACCAGGAGGGAGTACTCGGTTGAACCCGCACCTTGCAAAGGCGATCCGCGAGCAGGTGGCCGACGACCTCGCCGGCTCTCTGGCCGTCTCTCTCGTTGCTGATGACCGGCGAGAGTTCGCTCGCCAGCAAGTATTCGTTCACCTTGACGACCTCACTTCGGGAAGTGGCGAGTGGACTCCCATAGCGAATACCGAAGATGAGCAAGAGCTCGCTCAGGCGGTGCTCGATTCCCTGTTCGGCATGGGACGCCTTCAAACGCTCATCGACAACCCCGACATCGAGAATATTGATGTCAACGGGTGCGACAGGGTGTGGGCAACCTTTGCCGACGGTTCGAAGCGACTCATGCAACCGATCGCCGATTCGGATGAGGAGCTCGTTGATTTGATCCGGTCGGCCGCGAGTCGGTTTGGTCTGTCCGAACGTCGATTCGACCTTGCCAGACCGGAGCTCGATCTCCGCTTGCCTGACGGCAGTCGTCTGTCTGCATTGATGGCGGTCGCGACTCGACCGGCAATATCGGTTCGGAGACATCGGTTTGCCGATCTGTCTCTGTCCGACTTGGAGACCTTGGAGACCTTGGAGACCTTGGATGAAGGTCTCGTTGCGTTGTTGAGCGCCGCCGTCAGGGCGCGCAAGAACATCGTCGTATCGGGTGCGATGAACTCCGGAAAGACAACTCTGCTACGCGCGCTCGCCAACGAGATACCTCCCCGGGAGCGGATTGTGACAATCGAGCAAGCGTTCGAGCTTGGGCTCGATGCCGCACCTGACCGACACCCGGACATGGTCGCGCTGGAAGCGCGCCCGGCGAACGTCGAGGGCGTTGGTCTGGTTTCGGTAGCTGATTTGGTTCGACGGTCCCTTCGGATGAATGCAGACCGGGTCATCGTCGGCGAGGTGTTGGGGGACGAGATCCTTCCGATGCTCAATGCCATGAGTCAAGGTCGATCGGGCTCGATGTGCACGATTCATGCTGATTCCTCTGCGGGGGTCTTCAGGCGAATTGCGTCCTACGCCGTACAAGCACAGGAGCGCCTGCCGCTGGAAGCGAGCAATCTTCTCGTCGCAGGGGCAATCCATTTCGTGGTCCACCTCGACGCAGAGCTCGACCACGGAAACTCGCAATACGGCCATGGAACAGACCCTGGTCAGCTTCAATTCCCGGCCCGTGAACGCCGCCGTCGGTTCGTTTCTTCCGTCCGTGAGGTGGTCGGCGCCGAAGGAGAGCAGGTCATCTCAAACGAGATCTACCGACCGGGTGTGGACCGCCGGGCAACTCCTGCATCCCCGCTGAGCCCTCGAACTCTGGGACAGCTGGAACTGTTCGGATACCAGCCATTCCGTTCGGGACGTGTCGGGATGGTCGGATGAGCACCGTACTCATTTTGAGCAGCGGGTGTTGCTTCGGGCTTGGCATCCTCGGCTTCGCGATGGTCTGGCGCACTGGCAGGTCCAGAGGGCATGGCGTTGGGCGGAGATTGATGACGGAGCGGTTTCGAGCTCGTCTGGGTCTGCTCGTCGTTGGAGCGCTCTTGGGGATCGTCGCGTTTTGGGCGACGGGGTGGCCCGTGTTGGCCGTCGTCACCTGTGCAGCGACATATGGGCTCCCGAGGCTATTTGCGCGCACGTCTCGTGCAGTGTCGATTACCAAGATCGAGGCGATTGCCACCTGGACAGAAATGCTCCAAAGCACACTCGCCGCCTCCTCCGGCCTGAGCCAGGCGATCGTTGCTACCGCGCCACTCAGCCCTCCGCCCCTCAGAGAGGCCGCTGCTCGACTAGCCAGCCGCTTGAGCGCAGGAATGCACCCTCATGAGGCGTTGGGGCAGTTTGCAGACGAAGTCGGAGACCCGTGTGCGGATCGAGTGGTCTGCGCACTGCAACTGGTTGCGTCATCTCGCGCCCAACGAATTGGAGACCTGTTGTCTGCTCTTGCCGACTCGACGAGGGATGAGGTCGCGCTTCGACTCCGGATTGAGACCAGCCGGGCAGGAGTTCGCGGCGGGGTAAGGACAGTCCTGGTGTTTTCCGTTGGATTCGCGGGCTGCCTGGTCCTCTTTGCCCACGCATATCTGACACCATTCGATTCAGCTCAGGGTCAGGTGGTGCTGGCTGCGGTCGCGGCTCTCTATGCGACGGGACTCACATTGATGGTTGCCTTGGCCCACCCACCCGCACCGGTCAGATTGATCGGTCAGGAGGTCATCGAGGCATGAGCATCGCTCTACTTCTCGGTGCACTCGCTGGAGCGGGTGCCGTTGGCCTCGTCTCCAACGTGAGGGTCACGCCTCCGACGCTCGAGGCGATCGCCGCCGAGATCAATCGCTCCGTTCCCAACAAGCAAGCTGCCACGAGCCGACCGGGGGTTGGGCTGTGGGCCGGGCGGGCATTGAACGGCTGGGTCGAGGGATTGGGATGGTCTTCTCACCCGAGATGGTTGGCCGTCCAGACTTCTCTCTCGATTACCGCAGAGTCCATTGACACACTAGGCGCGAAGATCCTGGCGGCAGGCGGAGTGGGTCTGCTCGGACCATTCTTGATCTGGATCGTGGCGGAGATGATCGGAGTTGGGATCAACCCAGTGTTGACGGCGCTGGTTGCTCTGATTGCGGGTCCGGTCGGAGCATGTCTTCCGGCCGTCGGGCTCTTTGGCCGGGCTCGGGCGCGTCGTCGTCACTTCAGGGTGGTGATTGGCTCATTCGTGGACCTTGTCGTGCTCGGGCTCGCGGGAGGTGTCGGTATCGAAGGCGCACTCTTTGCAGCTTCTCAAGTGAGCAACGACTGGGCAGCGAGTCGGATGGCCAAAGCTCTGTTCCGGGCACGAGATCGCGGACAGACCCTCTGGTCGGGGCTGGCTCAGTTGGGCGCGGAGATCGGTGTTCCTGAGCTGCTCGAGCTCTCGACGACACTCGAGCTGGCCGGCACCGAGGGAGCAAGAATCCGCCAATCGTTGAGTGCCCGAGCGGTGGCGCTGCGTCGTCACGAACAAGCAGATGCCGAATCGGATGCGAACGCGATGACCGAACGCTTGTTCATCCCCGGCAGCTTGTTGTTGCTCGGATTTCTCCTCTTCATCGGATATCCGGCGCTCAGCCGAATTATCGGTGGCTTCTGAACGAGTGAGACCCGGAAACTGAAAGGGACATCGAGAACATGTCAAACCAATTGCTGATCGTGTGGCTCTACCTACGCGACCGCGTTGAAGCGACCTTCGAACAGAACGAGGAAGGCTCCGTGGTCGAGACGGTCATTATCACGGCGCTATTCGCCGCACTGGCGATAGCGGTGATGGCGATCATCGTGGCGAAAGTCAATGCGAAAGCACATTCGATCAACCTGAATTGAGATGTTGCGCGCGAACAGCTACTCACAAGAGTTCCTGTCAGTAGGAGATCGTTCAGTGATCGGGGAGCTTTCACTATTGAAGCGATCTTGGTGGTGCCAGTGCTGATGCTGCTTATGACCGTGTTGATTCAATGTGCGCTATGGGCTCACGCTGAACAGGTCGTTCATGCTGCCGCTTCGGAAGGTGACCGGGTGGCTCGAGACTACGACGGAGGCTCAGTGGCCGGGGAAACCCGGGCGTACTCGATCCTCGAAGGACCGGGTTCGGACGTCCAGTCCGGAAATGTTGTTGTCAATGTGGATCCAGGGGACATGGCGAGAGTCACGGTCACCGGAGCCGCCCTGTCCATACTCCCGGGCATGAAGATCCCTGTTTCATCGATGGCTATCGGTCCGATACAAGAATTCAGGGCGTCGGAATGACACCCCACGCCAGCCGCGGAGAGGATGGGAACCTTCTCGTCGAACTCACTGTGATCGCGCCAGTGCTGTTCGCGCTCGCACTACTCATCGTCGCTTTCGGCCGAGTTTCCGAGCCACGGCAAGAGGTGGTCGAAGCTGCAAGGGCCGGGGCTCAATCGGCCGCAGTCCTTCCCAATTCTGCGGATGCTGCACAAGGCGCTGCCGAGAGTGCCGTCGTCGGAGTATTCAACGGAAGCCAAACATGTGCGCAACCTGAAATTACCACGGATGTGAGTCACTTTGTCCCAAGTGGGTACGTCACAGTCACCGTGGCGTGCAGGGTCAACTTGTCGGATTTGGGTGTCCCTGCAATCCCGGGGAGCACCGTGATCAGAGCATCGGCCATCGCGCCGATCGACCCGTATCGATCGGTCACTTGAGATGGCTTCGCAGAGGACTGTCGCTCGGGATGCTGGTTCGATCACTGCCTTCGTGTTGGTGATGTTCGTGTTCCTGTTCGCAATTGCAGGTCTGGTCATCGATGGTGGATCGGCAGTCAGTGCGCACCAAGCGGCGAGCGATGAGGCGGAGCAAGCGGCGAGGAGGGGAGCTGCCGAGCTCTCGCAGAGTGGGCTTCGATCAGGAGTTATCAAGGTCGACCCAATACAGGCAGTCGACGCCGCAAGGGATTTCACCGTGGTCGCTGGGCACCCCGGAACAGCAACGGTGTCCGAAGGTGTTGTGACGGTCGAAGTGCACTATCGCATTCCCACCGCAGTACTAGGAATCATCGGAATCCATACGCTGTCGATTTCGGCATCCGCTTCGTCGGTTGACGTGGCAGGGGTGACCGCGGGGTCAACAGGGGAATGATGAGGGACCGATCGATCGGATCAGACTCTCCGGCTCGCCCCGGCGCGACGAGGGCACTGCTTTCAGCAGCTCTGTTGCTCACAATTGTGATCGGCGCTCCGATTGTGATGCACGCGGTGGGGGGTGATCCTCTTCAGCTCGGCTTCGGTGACACGGTCAGGCAGATCTCATCCCACCAGCTGAGCGGCTCCGACCTCATCGTGCATTGCTTACGGCAGGGAGCGTTGCTCGTTGCATGGATCGGCTGGATGTGGTTGATGGTCTGTGTTGCCTTGGAGATCAGGGCACGGGTGACGGGCCGCACATCGGTGAGACTGCCCGCAAGTCGTTCAGTTCAGTCGATGGTCGCGCTATTGGTTGGGGCTTCGCTGGCCCTTTCCTCAGTGGGGCGGGTCACTGCCACGCCGAAGATGAACCGAAATCAGCACGGCTCGGTGGTAGGTCTACTGGGGACCGACGGTCGATCGGAGTATCCGGATCCGTCGAGGACGATGCCTCTGCGGGTTATCGAGGATGAACCGCCGGACGGCCGTCCGTTCCGGCCCGCTCAGGTGAAGCCGGAAGTCCAGTCAGGAGCGACGTCAGCCGGCGATACCGCCCGGCTTCCCGTCACGTCAAGGAGTGCCACGTTGGCTGATGTGCCCGAGTTCAGGCCGACCACTTCGGAACATCTGGTCACAGCCAGAGAGACACTCTGGTCGATCGCCGGCGACAGACTTGGATCACCAATGCGATGGAGGGATATCGCAGACCTCAACTACGGGATCGTTCAGGTCGATGGGAACGCCCTGACGTCCGAGCATTGGATTCGGCCCGGTTGGAAACTCACCCTTCCGCTCGGAAGCAGCCGGATCGAGAGGTCGAGCCCCTCCGCGCAAGCTTCACCATCGACTCTTTCTCGAGCGGATGAATCGAGGATGCCTCTCGAACGGACTCCTCTTCCGATCATGCCAATTGGGGGGAGCGTGGTCAGCGCCGGCGTTGTCAACCTCATCGATCGGATGAGGCGTGTGCAACAGCGCTACCGCGACGGGAGTGCCTACATCAGACTTCCCGACTCTGTTCAGCGCCTCACTGAACAGAGGCTCCGGGTTGGCCAAGGGCACGAAATGATTCACGCTGCCGATCTGGCCCTCCGGACCCTGGCTCAAACATCCATCGAGATGGGCCTTCGCCCCCCGGTCGTGGTCGGAGTCAAGGTGAAGCCTGAAACAATCGAGTTGATCGTTGATCAGCTCGATGAGGACCTGGGCCCGGCTCCCTACTTCGCCATCGCTCCAGATCGGAGCTCGGTATCGCTCAGGCTCTCCGAGCTCGGCGCGATCGAGGACGAGACGAGGGGCAACAGGGTCGCGGCATGTCAGGCACCGCTCTTGGTGAGCGCCGGCCTTGGTCTCGAGGGTCTTGTCATGGTCAATCTGGAGGCAGTGGGGACCCTGTTCGTGGATGGAGAGCTGGGTGGCTGCGACCGTATTGGGCGGGCATTTGCGCTTGAGCTGGCAACTTCCTGTTGGAAAGATCGCTTCGACCTCAGCCTGATCGGGTTCGGCGCAGAGTTCGAGCGTTTCGGCCGGGTGGAATCGGTGACGGAGTTTTCGCCGTTCCTCGATCGACTGCATCGTCGGCGACTGAAGAGCGAGGCCCTTCTGAGTGAGTCGGGCTTCTCGTCGTTCGCTCAAGCACGATTCCATGATTCTTCGGAGCGATGGGATCCCATGGTCATCATCTGCGCACCAACGGCCGCCGATCAGGATGTGGCCGAACTGCTGGAGTTGACCTCCGACCCTCGCTTCGGAATGTCACTGATCACCCGTGCGATGCCAGGGGAACAGCGCGTGCTCAGGCTGTTGGGATCGGAGAACGTGCTCAGCGCCGAGTTGCTCAGTTCGATCATCCTGCTCCAACAGGTCAGCTCTGAGGAGCTCGATGGAGTCAACGCCCTCTTGGACACTGCCTCGGACCGGACGACCGCTCTTCGATCGGATGAGCCATACGCCAGCATTGCCGTTCGGATGCCTTCTGCCGCCTTCGATGCCCCTTCTACCTCTCCCGTGATTCTCGCCGACAATGGGATCGAAGCTACCGAACTCGATGGTGAGATCGAGAGTGAGATCGAGATCGCGGTACTCGGTCCGATCGAGATTCACGGCGCTGCGCGGGAGTTCACAAGGGCGTGGGCAGCGGAACTCGTCGTATACCTGGCGATGCACCCGGGTGGCGCGTCCAATGATGCTTGGGCGACTGCGTTGTGGCCCGATCGCCTGATGGCTGCTTCGAGTCTTCATTCGACCGCATCGGTTGCCAGAAGGGCGCTTGGACAAGCGCGGAACGGCCTCGATCATCTCCCGCGATCACATGGCCGACTGGCGTTGGCGGACTCCGTCGGCACCGACTGGGGTCAGTTCGTCAAGTATGCAGAGTCGAGCAACCCGGCAAGATGGAGACGTGCTCTGGAGCTAGTCCGTGGCCGCCTCTTCGAGGGACTCCGATCTGGAGATTGGCCGACGCTCGAGGGTATCGGCCCGGCAATCGAAGCATCTGTCGTCGACCTCAGCAGTCGCTTGGCGGAATCGTGCCTGTCATCGGAGGATGCTGACGGCGCAGCATGGGCAGCTCGAAAGGGATTGCTCGTGAGCCCCTATGACGAACGGTTGTACCGGATACTGATGCGTGCTGCTGACGCGGGCGGAAATCCCGCTGGCGTGGAGTCCGTAATGGCCGAGCTGATCAGGCTCGTGGCAGACGACATCGAGCCCCTCGACTCGGTCCATCCGAGCACCATGGATCTCTATCGCAGCCTCAGCCGAAGACGGAAAGCTGTCCGGTAGGTGCCGAACCGACCTACAGCACCAGCTCCGCCATCGTCTGCAAAGTCTCCGGCGGGCCGGCAACCAACAGGGTGGTTGCGATCGACTCTCTCCACCCTTCGAGATCGTCGCGGATCTTCTCCTTGGGGCCGATCAGGGTGGTGTCCTCGATCAGCGCGGTCGGAACGGCAGCTGCAGCCTCGTCCTTGCGCCCTTCGAGGTAGAGCTCCTGGATCTTCTTCGCCTCGGCTTCGTAACCCATCCGGGCGAACACGTCGAAGTGGAAGTTCATCGACTTGGCCCCCATCCCTCCGATGTAGAGCGCGATGAATGGCCGGTAGTTGTCGGCGGCCCGCTCGATGTCGTCGTCGATGAGGGTCGGGGCGAACGCGATCACTTCGAAGTCGTCGGCGGTGTGCCGAGCGCCGGGTCGGGCGAAGCCCTCCGCCAACGCAGGCTCGAATGCCTTGACCGCGTTGGGTGAGAAGAAGATGGGGAACCAACCGTCGGCGATCTCGGCGGCGAGTGCCACGTTCTTCGGCCCCTCCGCTCCCAAAATGATCGGGATCTCCTTGCGCAGGGGATGCACGATCGGCTTGAGCGGCTTGCCCAGTCCCAGTCCGCCCGGGTAGGGGAGCGGATAGTGCGGACCGTCGCTGGTGACCGGCTCCTCCCGCGCGATCACCTGGCGCACGATGTCGAGGTACTCACGGGTGCGGGCGAGCGGCTTCTCGAACGACTGCCCGTACCAGCCCTCCACCACTTGGGGTCCGGACACTCCCAACCCGAGGACGAACCTGCCACCCGACAGGTGGTCCATGGTGATCGCCGCCATCCCCATCGCCGTCGGGGTGCGAGCGGACAGCTGGCACAGCGCCGTTCCGAGTCGGACCCGCTTGGTCTGTGAGCCCCACCAGCTGAGCGGGGTGAGCGCGTCGGAACCCCAGGCCTCGGCCGTCCAGATCGAATCGAACCCCAATCGTTCCGCTTCAGCCACCAGTTCCGGAGCGTTGGGTGGAGGGCTCGCTCCCCAGTAGCCGAGCTGCAGTCCGAGCTTCATGTCCTTCATCCTTCTTCCTCCTGGTGGTTGTCGGCCCGTCCCCGATGCTCGGGGCCGACTCGTGGACGGGCTCAGGCCATCGGAGCAACGATGTGCTCGGCGAACTCCTCGCAGATCGCCAACCGCGCCGCACGGACCGACTCGTGGGTGTCACCCGGCTGCATCTCCACACCCATCCAAGGCGCACAGAACAGATCGGTGACCCCGGCGTCCTCGAGCCGGCGATACAGATCGAGATCGGGAAACGCCTGGATGGCCATGTAGATCGAGTACTCGTCGTTCTGCCGCCCGGCCTGCTTGAGCGCGTCCTTGATGGTCGCCAACTCCTCGAACGCCTTTTCCGGCAAGGCGGCACTGGTGTTCATCCAGCCGTCGCAGAGGGTGGTGGCCCGCCGAAGTGCAGCAGGGGATTCGCCACCTCCGATGAAGGGAATCGGCAGCTTCGGCGAGGGGTTCATCTGGCAGGGCGGCACGTCGTAGTGCGAACCGTGGTACTCCACCCACCCTCCGGACCAGAGGGCCCGCAGCGCGGGGATCATGTCGTCCAACCGTTTTCCGCGGTTGTGGAAGTCCTGGCCGGTCTGGATGAACTCCTCCTTGCACCATCCGACCCCGACGCCCAATCTCACCCGGTCGTGCGAGAGCACCGCAGCGGTGCCGACCGTCTTGGCGACGGTGATCAGGTCCCGCACCGGTGCGACGTAGATCCCGGTCGTAAAGGTCATGGTGGTGGTCACCGACGACAACGCCGAGATGAGGCACATCGTGTCGGGCCACTCGGTCTCCTTCTCCCAGAAGGGAGAGCCATCCGGCGCCTCCGAGTAGGTGTAGCGCGACTCGAGGGTCTTCGGATTGAACAGGTGGTCCGAAAAGAACACACCCGAGTAGCCCATGGCGTCGCAAGCCTTCACCAGCGGGACGATCTCTTCGGTCGGCAGGAAGGTGACAGCCAGATGGAAGCGCATCGGGCGTGTTCAGCCACCGACCGGGGCGGATGGGCTGAAGGCGACAGGGATGTGCTTGACCCCGTTGATGAAGTTCGAGCGCAGCCGCTCCACCTCCCCGTCGAGGTGGATGTCGGGCATCCGGTCCAGCAGGCGGTCATACATCACCTTGATCTCCATGCGGGCGAGATTCGCCCCGAGGCAGAAGTGAGGACCGCCGGCCCCGAAGGCCATGTGGTTGTTGGGGCTGCGCCCGATGTCGAACTGGTTCGGGCTGTCGAACACCGTCTCGTCCCGATTGGCGGAGATGTGCCAGAACACCACCTTGTCCCCCTCGGAGATCTTCTGGTCCCCCATGGTGATGTCGGCAACCGCCTGCCGGCGGAAGTGCATGACCGGCGAGACGTATCGGAGCATCTCTTCGATCGCAGACGGAAGCAGCGACCGGTCGGCCTTCAGCCGCTCCCACTGATCAGGATGGTCGAAGAACGCGACCATCCCACCCGAGATCAGATTCCGTGTGGTCTCATTGCCGGCGACCGCCAGCAGCATGAAGAAGAGATCGAGCTCGACCCCGGTCAGCTGGTCGCCGTCGATCTCCGCTTGGGTCAGCACACTGAGCAGGTCCTGATGGGGGTCGAGTCGCTTCTTCGCGCAAAGCTCGTCGGCGTAGGCGAACAGCTCCATCGACGGCCTGGCCGGGCGTGTCGGGGCTCAGCTGATACTCGGGGTCGTTCGAGCCGATCATCTTGTTCGACCAGTCGAACACCAAATGGCGGTCCTCCTGCGGAACGCCCATCAGGTCGGCGATGACCTGGAGCGGCAACTCGGCGGAGATCTGCTCCACGAAGTCGGCCGTGCCGGCCTCGCAGACCGAATCGATGATCGAATCGGTCGCGGCGACCACCTTCTCCTCGAGATCCCTGATCATCCGAGGAGTGAACCCCTTGTTCACCAGACGCCGATAGCGGGTGTGCATCGGCGGGTCCATGTTCAACATCATCATCCGCTGCTGGGCTATCGCTTCCTCGTCCATGTCCACAAACAGGGCCGTCGCCCGGTAGGAGGAGAAATGCTCGTAGTCACGGTTGACACCGACACAGTCGTCGTACCGGGTCACCGCCCAGAACCCTTCGTTGAACCCATCGGGGTCGGGATGCCAGTAGACCGGCGACTGGTGCCGGAGGTACGCGAACCACTCGTGGGGGACACCCTCCACGAAGTTGGAGGGATCGCACAGGTCGATGTCCGTCACGTCCATGGTTTCTCCCCCGTCTTCGGTGTCCGGTGCCGACGGGAGACAGCGCGCCGCGCCGGTTCGGTGACGCTCTCGTTTCTAGAACACGTATCAGTTATCATAGGCCAGCAGCGTTCGCCCCACGACACCGCGGGTCGGCGCGAGCTGCGACGACGTCCGCGAACGTGGCCAGTCCACCGACGCGGCGCCGTCCACCAATCTGGTGCGGTACAGGACGTAAGTCCTTGATGGGGAGGGATGAGACGCCATGTACCTCGAAGAGACTCCCGAGCAGTTGGCACTACGCGTGGAGTTGCGTGCCTACTTTGCCGAGCTGCTGACCGAAGACGTCCGTGCCGCCATCGACGGTGAGGACGAGGGTGGCGAGGTCTTCCATTCCCTGGTCAAGAGGATGGGCAAGGACGGCTGGCTCGGGATCGGTTGGCCAAAGGAGTTCGGCGGCCAGGGGCGGCCGACCTCGGACCAGTTCATCTTCTTCACCGAGGTCCAGCGGGCCAGAGCTCCGTTTCCATTCGTCACCTTGAACACGGTGGGCCCGATGATCATGCGGTTCGGGACCGACGAGCAGAAGAGCTTCTTTCTTTCCGGGATCCTCGCCGGTGAGATCCACTTTGCGATCGGTTACACCGAGCCCGGATCGGGCACCGACCTGGCGTCGCTGCGCACCCGAGCCGTTCGGGACGGGGACGAATGGGTCATCAACGGGAACAAGATCTTCACCAGCGGCGCGAACAACGCCGACTACATCTGGCTGGCGACCCGAACGGATCCCGATGTGCCAAAGCACAAGGGGATTTCGATCTTTCTGGTGCCTACTTCCAGCCCGGGGTTTTCGTGCACACCGCTGGTCACGGTCGGGGGCGTGGCGACCACCGCCTCCTACTACGACAACGTGCGGGTCCCGCATTCCGCGCTGGTCGGGGAGTTGAACGAGGGGTGGCGGCTCATCACCGGTCAGCTCAACCACGAGCGGGTGGGGCTTGCCGCGGTGAGTGCCCTCTCCCAGCGCCTATGGGTCGAGGCGGCACAGTGGGTCATCGACAACCAGGTCGACCAGGTCGACTGGATCCGCGCCGACCTCGCTCGGACCTACGCGCTGCTCGAGGCCCAGAAGCTGCTCAACTGGAGGATGACCGCCAAAGTCGGGGACAACACCCTCGGCCCCGCGGACTCCTCGGCGGTCAAGGTGTTCGGCACTGAATCGGCGGTCGAGATCTACGAGCGCCTCCTCGGAATGGTCGGCGCCGGTGGTTACCTCAGCCCGGGGTCGCCCGGAGCGGTCCTCCACGGCGAGTTGGAGCGCGCCGGTCGGCAGGCCCAGATCAACACCTTCGGCGGCGGAGTGAACGAGGTGCAGCGGGAGATCCTGGCGACGGCCGGCCTGGGCATGAAGCGGTCCTCCCGGTGAGCTCGCAGCCCAGTTTGGACGAACGGCTCCAGTCGTTCGTCGGGAAGTCCGCCGGTGCACCGTCAAGGGGCCAGGACCCGGTCAATCTCCCCATGATCCGCCACTGGGTGGAAGCCATGGGCGATCACAATCCGGTCTACGTCGACGAGGCGGCTGCACGTGAGGCCGGATTTCCGGGGATCATCGCTCCTCCGACCATGCTTCAGGCGTGGATCATGCGTGGGCTGCGCGCCTCGCAGGAGTCGGATCGGGCTCGTGCCAACGGTCAGGTCTCATCGAGCTCACCCGCCGATGAACTGATGGCGATGCTCGACGATGCAGGGTTCACCTCGGTGGTGGCGACCAACTGTGATCAGCACTACGTACGTCCGCTGGTGCCGGGTGACCATCTCGAGGTGACCTCGACCATCGCTGCGGTGTCCGGCGAGAAGGCGACCGGCCTCGGCGTCGGGCACTTCGTGACCAACCAGTTGGAGTTCACCGATCAGAACGGCGAGCTGGTCGCGACCATGCAGTTCCGGATCCTCAAGTTCAAGCCTCGTCCGAAAGATGCCGGCGGCACCGCGCCGGCTGCCGGCGAACGGCCGAAACGGCCCCGCCCGGCACTGACCCAGGACAACCGGTTCTTCTTCGACGGAGCGAAGCAACACAAGCTGCTCATCCAGCAATGCACTCAATGTGGGACGCTCAGACATCCGACCCGCCCCGCGTGCGCCGCGTGTCGATCCTTCGAGTGGGACGCCAAGGAGGCGACGGGTCGGGGCACGATCTACAGCTTCGTCGTGAACCACTATCCGCAGGTGCCGGCGTTCGACTACCCGCTGGTGGTTGCACTGGTCGAGTTGGAAGAGGGGACCAGGCTGGTGGCCAATGTGGATATCGCCCCGGAAGCGATGAGCATCGGACTGCCGGTCGTGGCGGACTTCGTGGAATTCGACGACGACTTGACCCTGCCGGTGTTCCGGCGGGCCGATCAAGAGACGGGGACGAACTGATGGACTTCACCTTCGACGAGCAGGAGCTGGCGATCCAGCAGAGCGCGGAGGCGCTGTTCTCCGGGCTCGGCACGACCGAACGGATCGAACAGATCGAAGCGAGCGAGGATCGATTCGATCGCCAGCTGTGGTCGGAGATCGCAAAGGCCGGCCTGCTGGGCCTGACGGTGCCCGAATCCGACGGGGGAGATGGCCTCGGCATGGTCGCCCTCGCGTTGGTGCTCGAAGCGCAAGGTCGGACGGTCGCCCCGGCTCCCGTGCTTGCGACTGTCGCGCTCGGGTCGATGCCGATCGCCGAGTTCGGATCGGACGAACTTCGAGCATCGGTGCTGCCCGGGGTCATCGCCGGCGAGATCGTGCTCACCGCGGCGGTCACCGACGTAGCAGCGGATATCGCGCTCGGTGGAGCTGGTCGTCCCACGGTGTCGGCCGAAGCGGTGACCGGCGGCGGGGTGCGTTTGTCGGGTAGCGCATTCGCCGTTCCCTACGCACACGAAGCCGATCGAGTGCTTGTGCCGGCGACCCTCGGCGACGGCGTGGTGGTCGCTGCGGTCGACCCGGCAGCCCCAGGTCTCACCATGGAGCGAGCCTGGACGACCAACCGCGAGATCCACCCCCACCTTCACCTCGAGGATGTCGAAGTCGCCCAAGCCGATCTCCTCGCCGGGGGAGACCCGACGAAGGGGCACGGGGTGGTGAAGTGGATCCTCGACCGGGCCTGGACGGGCCTCTGTGCCCTGCAGGTCGGGGTCACCGAGGCCGCGGTCGCCCAGACTGCCTCCTATCTCAACACGCGTGAGCAGTTCGGTCGCCCGCTTTCGACCTTCCAGGGCACCCTGTTGCGAGCGGCAGACGCGGCGATCGACACCGAGTCGATCCGAGTGACGATGTTGCAGGCCGCCTGGCGGATCGACCACGGCCTCGATGCCGACCTGGCGATCGCGGTGGCCTCGTGGTTCGCCGCGGAGGCCGGAAGGAAAGTCGTCTTTGCCACCCAGCATTTGCATGGCGGGATCGGCGCCGACATCTCCTACCCGATCCACCGATACTTCTTGTGGGGGAAGCAGATCGAGCTCCAGCTCGGCTCCCCGAGCAGTCACTTGTCGCGGCTCGGAACTCAGCTCATCGACCAGCTGCGGAGTGGTCAGCCGGTGGCGGTATGACGACGAACACCGAGTCGGAAGGGGAGGTCGCCGGAGCGGCCTACGCCCCGACGATTCACTTCGAAGACGTTTCGGTGGGGGACCTGGTCCCGGAGCTGGTACTCCCGCTGACCCGCACCCTCATCGTGTCCACAGCGATCGCCTCACGTGACTATCAAGACGTCCACCACGATTCAGTGCTCGCGGTCGAGCGAGGCTCGAAGGACATCTTCATGAACATCCTCTCGACCAACGGCATCGTCGGCCGCTACGTCACCGACTGGGCGGGACCCGGCGCGGTGATCACCGACGTCAACATCCGCTTGGGCGCCCCCAACTATCCCGACGACACCATGACCCTGACCGGATCGGTGACCGCGAAGGCCGACGATCCAGAGGTGGACGGGAAGGGTGCAGTCGAAGTCGCGGTGCGCGGCTCCAACAGCCTCGGCGACCACGTGACCGGCACGGTCCGGCTGCTGCTCCCGTCAGCAAGCGGGTCTCCCCGATGAGCGGCGACCGTCACTCGTTCGTCGGCAACACCGCGATCGTCGGCATCGGAGCCACCGAGTTCTCGAAGGAGTCGGGTCGGAGTGAGCTCCGACTGGCCGCCGAGGCGGTCGATGATGCGCTGCGCGACGCCGGCATCGAAGCCGCGGAGGTCGACGGGCTGGTCACCTTCAGCGCCGACACCAACCCGGAGATCGAGGTGGCGAGAAGCCTCGGTATCGGGGAGCTTTCCTTCTTCAGCAGGGTCCACTACGGAGGCGGCGCGGGGTGCGGCACCATCCAGCAGGCGGCGATGGCCGTGCAGGCGGGGGTCGCAGACGTGGTGGTCTGTTATCGCGCATTCAACGAACGGTCGGGGAACCGGTTCGGAGCGGGCGTGCAGGACCGCCCCCCGGTCCCCAACGCGGAGACTGCGAACTTCGCCTGGTACGCGCCGTTCGGTCTGCTGACTCCGGCCCAGTGGGTGGCGATGGCCGCCCAGCGCTACCTGCACGTGACCGGCGCCACCTCGGAGGACCTCGGGAGGGTGGCGGTCGCCGACCGCAAGCACGCGGCGACCAATCCGAAGGCCTGGTTCTACGAAAAGCCGATCACTCTCGAGGAGCACCAGGCGTCACGGTGGATCGTCGAGCCGCTCCACCTGCTCGACTGCTGTCAGGAGACCGACGGCGGGCAGGCCCTGGTGGTCACCTCTCTCGAGCGGGCACGGAGCTTGCCGAGCACTCCGGTGGTGATCGAGGCCGCGGCCCAAGGCTCCGGACCCGGTCAGGAGATGATGACCTCGTACTACTACGACGATCTGTGCGGGCTGGGTGAGATGGCTGTGGTCGCTCGCCAGCTCTGGCAGACCTCGGGCCTCACTCCGGCCGACATCCAAACGGCCGTCCTCTACGACCACTTCACTCCGTATGTGCTCTACCAGCTCGAAGAGCTGGGTTTCTGCGCCAAGGGTGAAGCGAAGGAGTTCGTGCGCGACGGCAATATCGAGCTCGGTGGCGGGCTTCCGGTCAACACCCATGGTGGACAACTGGGTGAGGCATACCTGCACGGCATGAACGGCATCGCCGAAGGTGTGCGCCAGGTTCGTGGGAGCTCGGTCAACCAGGTGGCCGATGTCGAGCACGTGCTGGTGACCGCAGGAACCGGGGTGCCCACCAGCGGGCTCATCCTCGGCGTCGATCGCTGATCGTCGCGATGATCGGGCTCGGACCGAGAGATCAGTCCGAGTTGTCCTCCGACCGCCAGTTCCGGTAGAGCTCGGTGAACTCGCGACGCACCTCGGGGGTGAGATCATCCTGGTGGAGCGTCCCAGTTGCCTGGATGGTCGCCCGCATCTGCGCGAGGTAGTTCGTGCAGTTCGGGCACTTCCGAAGATGAGCCTCGAACCTGCGGCGGTCTGACCGGGAGAGGTATCCCTCGAGGTAGTCGGTGACCAGCTCCACTACTTGTTGGCAGGCGAGATCCCCTCTGCGACGGAGCAACATGGTCAACGCCCCCTCGACACGAGCTCTGATTCGAGCATCGAACGGAGCTTGCTCCGTCCGCGGTGGAGAAGGACGCGCTGGTTGCCGTCGGTGATACCGAGGACCTCGCCGACTTCGTTGCCGGAGAGTCCTTCCACATCTCGGAGGATGACGACCTCGCGTTGGGCAGGAGGGAGATCGGACAGCGCGTCGCTCAAGCACTTGGACCAGGTCGCTGCGACCAGCCGGTCGTCGGTGTCAGCCCACGGTACGAGGGGTTCGGCCCACCCGCCCCCAGCGTCGAAACGGGCAGGGTCGACGGCAGGTCCGTCGCCCGCGATCGGAATGTGCCGAGGCTCCCGCGAACCCGCAGTGCGAGCGCGATTGACGAGTATCCGGAACAGCCATGTCTTGAAGGTGGACCGCTCCTCGAACCGGTCGATTCCACGGACCACCCCCATCCAGGTGTCCTGCACCGCTTCTTCGGCCACCTCGTCACTCGGAACGTAGGCGCGGGCCAGTCGCAGCAGCGATCCGTTGTAGCGGCTCACCAACATCACGAACGCCCCCTCGTCCCCCGATCGAAGGCGGGTGAGGAGCTCGCCATCGGTCTCCATGCCGGGAAGCGTACGTGCAGGAGCGGGCGATCGTTTCGCGGCAGGCACACGGGTGTAGTCACAGGCACAGCCATCGTCGTTACAGCTTGGTGTAACGGAACGGGTCTGGCGGGGACTGAAGAGCATCACCCGATGAACGGGTGCCATCCATCACCAAAGGAGCATCAGACCCATGAAATCCTTCATTCGTTCTGGCCTCGCCGCGGCGGCTGTTCTCGCCGGCACGGCTGGCTTTGCCGGGACCGCCGGGGCATCACCCTGGTCCTGGGGCGGGGGGCCGCCGCATTCTTTCTCTGGTGGCAACCATGCAGTCTTCGTGCAGACGGACAACACCGCGGGGAACCAGGTCGTTGCCTACGAGCGCTCGGGGAACGGGACGCTCGCCCTCGCCGGCACCTACAACACCGGAGGTCTCGGTGGAGCACTCACCGGTTCGGTCGTCGATCATCTCGCATCGGAGGGTTCCCTCGTCTTCGACCAGAACCACGACTCGCTCTACGCAGTCAATGCAGGAAGCAACACCGTCTCGGTGTTCAGCGTTGCCGGCACCCACCTGTCACTCCGTCAAGTGGTGAGCTCAGGGGGAACCTTCCCGGTGAGCATCGCCGTCCACGGTCATCTCGTCTACGTGCTCAACGCCGAAAATGGCGGCTCGGTGCAGGGCTTCTACGCCGGCGAGGGCCAGCTGTTCCCGCTTCCTGGATCGAGTCGTGCTCTGAACCTCAATCCGACGGCCACCCCACAGTTCACCAACACCCCCGGACAGGTGGCCTTCTCGCCGGACGGAACCAAGCTCATCGTGACGACCAAGATGAACGGGAGCGACATCGACGTGTTCGGCGTTGGGTTCTGGGGCTATCTCTCACCCTCTCCGGTCGTGAATGCCGAGCCCGGCACCGTCCCCTTCGGAGTCACCTTCGACAACCAGAGCCGCCTGGTGGTCACTGAGGCGGGAACCAACGCCCTGGCAACCTTCGACCTCGGGTGGAACGGCACGCTCACCGCGGTCGACACGGTGCCAACCGGTCAGAACGCGACCTGCTGGGTGGCGTCGGCCCAGGGGTACTTGTATGCCTCGAACGCAGCGAGTGGATCGGTGAGTGGTTATCAGGAGAGTCACCATGGCCAACTCGACCTCCTCGGAGCGACCTCGACCGATCCGGGCACGGTCGACGCCGCGGCCTCGCCGGACGGCCGGTATCTCTATGTCCAAACCGGTGGAAACGGGATCGTCGACGAGTTCGCGGTCCAGCCATCGGGGCAGCTGTCAGAAGTCGGTTCGGTGACCGTCGCCGGTGCCCAAGCGGGCGAGGGAATCGCGGTCTCCTAGGTCCGGACTTGTTCGGTCAGCTCCCTCAGGAGGCTGACACCGCGCCGTTCAGTGGTGGTCCGGGGCGCTGGGCCACCACTGGCGGCGTTGAGCGGTTCACCGAGCGGCGATCGCCTCGTCGAGGGCGTCGGCATCCTCCGGAAGGAGAAGCCGGTACGGGCCATCCTTTACTGGACGCCACCAGATCTGATCGGTGCTCCGCCATCCTTCGGCGCGCAGCGCACGCTTGAGCACCTTGGAGGTGGCGGTCACTGGTAGCTCGGCGCTGATCCGCACGTAGCGCGGTGCCCACTTGGTGCCGAGGTCCTCTTCGGCAGCGAGAAACCCGGCGAATCCCTCGGGGTCGAACGCTCTGCCCTCGCCGAGGTGCAGCGCCACCATCACCTGATCGCCGACGACGGTGTCGGGCACTGCATAGACCGACGCGAGCACGACATCGGGATGCCTCTGGATGATCTCCTCCACCGGGGCCGCGGCGAAGTTCTCACCGTCGACCCGCAGCCAGTCGTAGTCCCGACCGCCGAAGTAGAAGAAGTCGTTCTCGTCCCGGTAGGCGAGGTCCCCGGTCCAGTACCAGCCATTTCGGACCCGGGCCGCCTCGGCATCGGCATTCCGCCAGTAGCCCTCGAAACCGGCACCCCCGGCGGGATTGACCATCTCGCCGATCGCCTCCTCCGCGTTGAGCAGTCGGCCTTGCTCGTCGAACACCGCCCGCGGGCACTCTTCACCGGTCTCGGGGTCGACCACCATGGTCCCCGGCAGCGCTCGGCCGAGTGCGCCCCGGGGAGTATCCGGAGTGCGCTGCACCGAGGCGCCCCCCTCGGTGGAGCCGTAGGCGTCCTGAACCGTGCAGCCGAATCGCTCCGCGAAGCGGGAGACGTCTCCCGCAGATGCCTCGTTTCCGAACACCCGACGGAGCGGGTTGTCGGCATCGTCGGGGAGCTCAGGGGTGTCGAGAACGTAGGAGAGCGGTTTCCCGACGTAGTTGAAGTAGGTCGCGCCGTACTTCCGCACGTCGGGCAGGAACTTGGAGGCACTGAATCGTTCCCGCAGGGCGACGGTCGCACCCGCGGCCAGAGCGGGAGCCCACCCGGCCATCAGGGCGTTGGAGTGGAAGAGCGGCATGGAGACGTAGCAGACGTCTTCCTCGGTGAGCTCGAACATCTGGGCGACGGTCGATCCGATGCGAGCCATGCGCCCTTGGCTGCAGAGGCAGGCCTTGGGGGCTCCGGAGGTTCCCGAGGTGAACAACAAGAAGCCGAGCGAGTCCTCGGTGATGGCGGTGTCCCGCGGGTCGGGGAGCGACGCGCCCCGCACGCCGGCCAGCAGGGTCCCGTAGGGGGTGGACGGTCGAGCATCGACGTCGGGAGAGGTGGTGTCGCCGGAGGGATCGTCGATCACCAAGATCCGCTCGGGGGGAAGGGCCGGCCCGAGATCGTGTCCCGCGACCAGCATGGCGTGCTCGGCGTCTGTCACCAGCAGTTGACACTCGGTATGGGAGAGGTCCCTGGCCAGCTCTTCGCCGCGGTGGGTGGGGTTGGCGCCGACCATCACCGCTCCGGCCAGCGCCGTCGCTCCGATCCAGAAGATCAGCTCAGGGACGTTGTCGAGCATCACCGCGACGTGGAACGAACCGGGCCGGCGGAGCGACGCCAGCAGGCTCGCTCGATCGGCCTGGGCCTGCACCACCTGATCGTGCGTCCAGGTCCGATCCTCGAAGGCGAGACCCGGGTTGTCGTCGCCCACACGACGGCGGATCAACTCGTCGACGGTCTGCATCACGTCCCCCACGCTTCGGTTCGTCGGACCCGGCGCCGGGTCAGGCACAAATCTGGAACACGTTGCAATTTATCAAGGCTCCGTGTACCGTGAACTGGCCCCCGAGCGTAGCGAGAGGAGTGACACGGCGATGGAATTCGGAGTCTTTCTCAACGGCTACCTGCCCGGCCCCGCCGCCCACGATCCCGAGTGCGAGCACGAGATGTTCAAACGTGAGATCGCCTACGTGGTCGAGGCGGACAAGTACAACTGGAAGTTCGCCTGGTTGGGCGAGCACCACTCGCTGACGGAGTACAGCCACATGTCCGCTCCCGAGGTGGTCATGGGCTACCTGGGTCATGCCACCGAGCGGATCCACATCGGCACCGGCATCATGAACATCTCCCCGCGGGTCAACCATCCCGTCCGCTGCGCCGAGCGGGTCACCATGCTCGACCACGTGCTGGAGGGTCGCTTCGAATGGGGGACCGGCCGGGGTGCGGGCAGCCACGAGATCGCCGCCTTCAACATTCTCGACAAGAACTCCACCAAGGCTGAGTGGAACGAGGTCATTCAGCAGATTCCCCGCATGTGGGAGGAGAAGGATTACGTCTACGAGGGCGAGAGCTTTACGGTGCCCTACCCTCACAACATCCTCCCGAAGCCCTACAAGGGCCAAGGCCATCCCCCGATCTGGGTGGGCTGTGGCAATCCGGGCACCTTCACCCAGGCCGGCGAGCTCGGGATCGGCGCCATCGCCTTCAACTTCGAACCCATCTACAACCTGCAGGGTCGCATCGACGCCTACAAGGAAGGCATCTCCAACTGCACAGAGCCACTCGGGCAGTTCAAGAACGACAACGTGATGATGACCAACGCGGTCATCTGCCTGAACGACAGGAAGAAGGCCAGGCAGGTCGCGCTCCGGCACGGTCGGGGATACCTGTACTCCATGGTCTGCAACTACCACGACACCATTCCGCATCAGGACGGCGTGCCGGTGTGGCCCGAGAAGCCGAACACCATCCCTGACGAGGAGGCGCTCGACTACCTGATCGAAGGCGGCTACCTGTTGTGTGGCGATCCGGATGAAGTGGCCGAGCAGGTGACCAAGTACCAGACGGTCGGCTGTGACCAACTGGTGTTCGGTCTCCCCTCGGACTCGTTCATGGAGGATGAAGTGCACGAGATGTTGGAGGTCTTCGGGTCGAAGGTGATCCCGCAGTTCGACCCCGACCCGGTGCACTCCACCACGCGCTATCGCCAAACGGCAAAGCGGAAGTACAAAGAGATCAACTTCCCGATCCCGGACATCACGGTGGAGGAGCTTCCGACCAACGCGATGATCCAGCTGGACGGGACCCGCACCCTCTGAACCGAAGGGTCGACTCCGAGCGTCAGCCCCAGGCGTCGATGAGTTCGTCTGCGCTGGTCAACGTCGAGATCAGCGGAAGGGTGGTGCTGAGCACGGCTTCGGCATAGTCCGGTGGCAGCCCGGCGACCGTGTCATGGGGGATCACCACCCGGTAGCCGAGGTTGACCGCTTCGATGGCCAACCCGAGGATGCCGAGGTTCACCGAGACCCCGGTGGCGACGACCGTCCGTACGCCGAGGTTACGCAGCCAGGTGTCGAGAGAGGTTCCGGTGAACGGGGACACACCATGGAGCCGAGCCGACACCAGGTCGCCCGGCTCCGGACCGAGTCCGGGCATGAGCTCGGTTGCCGGCGTGCCAACGAGCAGGTGCTCGGGGTTGCGCAGCGCCGCCGCGACCAGCTGACAGTTGATGGTCGTTCCGGACCGGTCGGCACGGAACTCGGCCGTGCAATGGACCACCGGGATGTGAAGCCGTCGCGCCGCCGACAGCACCTTGACCGTGTTGGGGACGACGCCGGCGCGTGCTGCGGCTTCGGCCAACTGAGGGAAAGAGCTCAGGTCGCCGACGACCCCCCGCTGGATCTCCATGGTCAGCACGGCGCAGGTGTCCGGCGCAGCCAACTCGCTCAACGAGACCGGCACGGCTGACCGACCGGATCAGCGACCGGAGGAGGTGCGTTCCCCTCCTGCGTCGGACTCCTCGGGCGCTTCCGCCACGATGCCCGCCGCCCACCGGTAGTCCGGCTTCCCGCTCGGCGAGCGGACGATCGTCTCCACGACATGGAGCTGGCGTGGCACCTTATAGCCGGCGATGGCGTCGCGGCAGTGGTTCTGGATGTCCTCGAGGTTCGGGTGTCGCCCGTCCCTGGGTTGGATGATGGCCGCGACTCGCTGCCCCCACCGGTCGTCCGGTGCTCCCACCACAATGGCGTCGAACACGTCGGGATGGGAGCGAACCGCCGACTCGACCTCTTCGGGGAAGATCTTCTCCCCGCCGGAGTTGATGGAGACCGATCCGCGCCCGAGCAGGGTGATCGTGCCATCGGCTTCCACGGTGGCGAAATCGCCGGGCATCACGTAACGGGTGCCGTCGACGGTGATGAACACCTCGGCGGTCTTCACCGGGTCGTTGTAGTAACCGACCGGGATGTCGCCCGAGCGGGCGATCTTCCCGATCACCCCGGAACCGGGTTGGACCTGGGCGAGCTCTTCGTCGAAGACCACCGTGTCGCCGAGCACGCTGACCGTCGGCCCACTCTTCATGGCGGTGTCGCCCTTGCTGACGGTCACCATGCCGTTGTTGCCCGACTCCGACGATCCGACGGCGTCGACGATCACCAGGTTGGGGAAGTGCTCGAAGAAGGCGTCCTTCACCGGTGCCGAGAACAGGGCCGCCGAGGAGGTCACCGCGAGCAGCGAGGAAAGGTCGTAGGAGGCATCGGGATCATCGAGCGCCTCGATGAGGGGCTTGCCCATGGCGTCCCCGGTGATCATCACCGAGTTCGCCCGCTCGGTCTCGACCAGCCGCCACACGGCGTGGGGGTCGAACTTGGGAATGAGGACCGTCTTGTTGCCCACGAAACTCTGGCCCATCACGCACCATTGGGTGGCACCGTGCATGAGGGGGGCGATCGGAAGAAGCGTCAGCTGACCGCCGCGTCCCTTCTCGACCATCTCCTCAGGCCGAAGGACCCGGGTGTTGGTGCTCGGATCGACACCACCGCCGAGCGCGTAGAAGACGTCCTCGTGCTTCCACACCACGCCCTTCGGCATGCCGGTCGTCCCACCGGTGTACAGAACGTAGTGGTCGTCTCCTGCTCGAGCGGCGAAGTCACGCTCCGGGCTGCCTGACGCCATGGCCTCCTCGTAGGGAACCGCGCCCGGTGGAGGAGCTTCTCCCGATCCGTCGTCGATGGTGATCAAGAGGCGCAGGTCCGGCAGCTCGGGGAGGAGCTCTGTGACCCGTGGGCCGAACTCCGCCTGGTGCACCAGGGCGACCAGGTCGGCGTTGGCGAAGAGGTAGCGCAGCTCGTCTTTCACATACCGGTAGTTGATGTTGATCCAGACGGCCCGCAGCTTGAAGACCGCCCACGCGGTCTCGACCCACTCCGCGCTGTTCAGCGCGTAGATCCCGACGTGGTCCCCCGGCCCGATCCCCTGTTCGGCCAGGAAGTGGGCGAGTCGGTTGGCCCGCGCCTCCATTTCGGCGAAGGTGCGACGCTCCCCGTCTGCCACCAGGTACTCGCGCTCGCCATACGCGTCGACTGCGGCCTCGAACAGGTCGGCGAGGTTGAACGTGCTCATCGGGGATTAGTAGAACACGTTTCTATTCTGGCGGCAAACACCTCGTCGCCAGCGACATCGCGCGCTCGGAGAAGGTCAGTCCAGCGAATCGTTGGTGGTCACCCCGGCGGCAAAACCTGGAGGGGTGACCGGAGGACTTCCGCGCAGCCCGACGGTGAAATCGGCCAGCGCCAAGCGCGCGGAGTGGGCGATCCCCGGCCCGTCGAGCCCGAGCCGGGCAAGGATTGCGTCGGGCTTGCCCTGCGCGAGGAACGATCGCGGCGTTCCGAGGTTCAGGGTCGGAGGCGCTGAACCGGTCCCGATCGTGGACCGCAGAGCATCAGCGACGAACATGCCCGCTCCGCCCTGGCGGATACCGTCCTCGGCGGTGATCACCACCTGGTGACGGGCGGCGTCCTCGAGCATCGCAGGATCGGGATCCGAAACCACTCTGACGTCCCAGACGGTCGCGTCGATCCCCTCGAGCTCCAACTCCGCCGCCGCAGCCTCGGCCGCCGCGAGCATCTTCCCGACGGCCAACAAGCACACCGATCCGTCTCCGGCCCGGGTCCGCCGTGCACTCAGCCCGGAGCCGACGGTTGCCGGGGGAGGCGGAGCCGGGGTCTTCGGGAACCGGATGATCGAGGGGGTTTCGAGCTTGAGCGCCTCGGCCAGCATCACTTCGACCTCGGGCGCAGACGACGGCGCGAACACGGTCATCCCCGGAATGCTGAGAGCCAGGGTCATGTCCAGCACCCCGTGGTGGCTGGGTCCGTCGTCACCGGTGATACCCGCGCGGTCGAGGACCATGACCACCGGGAGCCGGTGCAGACCGACGTCGAGGTTGGCCTGGTCGAAGGCCCGGGTGAAGAAGGTGGAATAGACCGCGACGACCGGGCGGAGTCCAGCCATCGCCATGCCGGCGGCTGCGGTTATCGCGTGGCTCTCCGCGATACCGACGTCCACGAACCGGTCGGGAAAGCGAGCCTGGAACGGAAGGAGGCCGGTCGGACCGGCCATCGCGGCGGTGATCGCCACGATCCGCGGATCGGACTCTGCATGGTGGAGGAGCGAACGGGTGAACGCGTCGGTGTAGGTGGTCACCGGCAGAGCGGCTTTCACCGCGGCATGACCGGCCGTTCCCGACGGGGCGGAGTCGGATGGGATCACATCGGGCGCCGGCGGCGCTGCGACCTTCACGTCGTGGAGGTGCTGGATGTCGTCTTCCTCGGCGGGGGCGTACCCCCTTCCTTTTTGAGTGAGGACATGGACCACGATGGGACCCTGCCACTCCGAGGCATGGGAGAGGACCTGCTCCATTTCGGCGATGTCGTGCCCGTCGATCGGCCCTGCGTAGCGGATGCCCAGGGCCTCGAAGAAGGTGTGAGGCGTCACCACCTCCCGCAGTGCGCTGGTGAGACCGTGGACGCCGGAGTAGGCCAGATCGCCGACGCCCGGCAGTTCGCGGATGAGGTGGCGAAGGCGTTGGCGGGCATGGATGTAGGCGGGGTTCAAGCGAAGGTGGGTGAGGCTGGAGGAGAGACGCGAGATGGTCGGTGAGTAGGAGCGCCCGTTGTCGTTGAGGACGATGAGCACCTGCTTGCCGGAGTGCCCGAGGTTGTTGAGCGCTTCGTAGGCCATCCCACCGGTCAGTGCCCCGTCCCCGACCACGGCGACGACCCGTCGGTCGCTTCCTTGGAGCTCGAAGGCGCTGGCAAGACCGTGCGCGTAGCTCAAGATGGTCGAGGCGTGGCTGTTCTCCACCCAGTCGTGTTCGGACTCTGCCCGGTTGGGGTAGCCGGACAGGCCCCCTGCCTGCTTGAGCTTGGCAAAGCCCGATCGCCGGCCGGTCACCAGCTTGTGTACGTAGGCCTGATGACCGGTGTCCCAGAGGATGGCGTCGTTGGGCGAGTCGAACGTGCGGTGAAGGGCCAGGGTCAACTCGACCACCCCGAGGTTGGAACCCAGGTGCCCCCCGGTCGCCATGACCGATTCGACGATGAACCCGCGGATCTCCGCTGACAGAGTGGTCAGCTCGTCCGGCGTCAGGTCCTTCAAGTCGGCAGGACTGTCGATGTGTTCCAGGATCATGGGCGGCGAATTACCTCTTCATCAGAGTACCAGCGCGTCGCGCCCAAAGAAGGGGTGCTCAGGCGGGTCAAGGCAGCTTCCCTGCCTGCTGTTCAGCGGACGTTGGAGAGGAAGACCGCCTGATCGACGATCACCCGGATGAGCTTGCCCGCCGCGACCAGCCCCGCACTCTCGGAGACCGAGAGCGTGAACACGAGGCGTCGCCCCTCGATCCGGTCCAGGGTGGCCTCCGCCCAGACCGTGCCGCCGATCCCGACCGGCACCAAGTGGTCGAACTGCAAACGTTTGGCGACCGACGTGCAGTGCTCCGGGAGGTGCCCCTCGATGGCCAGGCAGCTCGCCTCTTCGCAGAGGGCGATGAGCCGGGGGGTAGCCAGAACGGGAACGGTTCCCGAGCGGAACACCTCGGCGGTGTCTGCTTCGGTCACCTTGAGCTCGATCCGTGCCGAAAGGCCGGTGTGTGGCGCCACGCCGGTACGATACGTGAACAATGCAGACGTCGGCCACCGAGCGCCTGGCGGTGCAAAGAGGAGACTGACGTGATCGAATCCCCGGTTCTCGAGAGGGTGCTTTCCGAGGCACTTCGCCACGGCGGCGAGTTTGCCGAGGTCTTCGCCGAGGACCGGTCGACCTCCTCGGCGACCCTCGACGACGGGAGGGTGGAGGAGCTCTCTTCCGGGCGGGAGCGCGGGGCGGGCATCCGGGTGGTCTGCGGCGAGACGACCGGCTTCGCCCACACCGCCGATCTCAGTGAGGTGGGCCTCCTCAAGGCGGCCGAGGCCGCTTCGGCGATCGCCCGTGGCGGAGCGGCCCGCTCCGGTGTTGCGGTCGACCCGCTTCCGGCGGCCCCCGATTTCGGAAGCGCCAGATCGACCGATGCCTCGACCGGGTCGAAGGACGACACGCTCGAGCTCCTGCGCCAGGCCGACGATGCTGCCCGTGCATCGGGCGGTGCGATCAACCAGGTCCAGGCCAGTTGCGGTGCATCGCGTCGCCGGGTGCTCGTCGCGAACTCGGACGGGCTTGTGGCGGGAGACGAACAGTCGAGGTCCAGGTTCGTCGTGTCGTGTGTGGCCACCGCCGACACCGGGCTGCAGACCGGGTTCGAGTCGGCGGCCCGAACCCTCGGGTTCGAGATGTTCGACGAGGTGTCGGTGGCGGAACTGGCCCAGCTGGCGGCCAACCGGGCGCTGTCCAAGCTCACCGCGCGTCCCGCCCCGACGGGAGAGGTGCCGGTGGTGCTGGCCGGGGGGAGTGGAGGCATCCTCTTTCACGAAGCCTGCGGCCACGGTCTCGAGGCGGACCACATCGTCAAGGATGCGTCGGTCTATACGGGCAAGGTCGGGCAGTTGGTGGCCAGCCCACTGGTCACCCTGGTCGACGACGGGACGGTCGGATCCGAGTGGGGGACCTTCTCGATCGACGACGAGGGGAGGCCGGCGCAGCGGAACGTGCTCATCGACCAGGGTGTGCTGACCGACTACCTCTGGGACTTCCTCCGGGCGCGCAAGGAGGGAAGGGCATCGTCCGGCAACGGTCGGCGACAGACCTACCAGCACCTTCCAATGGTCAGGATGACCAACACGTTTCTGCTCCCGGGCACGGAGGATCCCGACGAGATCATCGCCCAGACGCCGCATGGCGTGTACGTGGCCAAGCTCGGGGGTGGACAGGTGAACACGACCACCGGCGATTTCGTGTTCGGAACGACGGAGGCGTACCTCATCGAAGGCGGAAAGATCACCGAGCCACTTCGTGATTCGAACCTCATCGGCAACGGGCCCGAGATCCTGCAGCGGATCGATGCGGTTGCCACCGACTTCGCGATGACTCCGGGCACCTGCGGCAAGGACGGCCAGAGCGTGCCGGTCGGATGCGGCCAGGCGACGATGCGGGTCACCGGCATCACGATCGGAGGGACCGCCGAGTGAGCACGATCGTCGACTCAGCGCAAGAGACCGCCGGTGACTCCTCCGAATTGCTGGAGCTGGCCGACCGGGTGGCCGGTTGGGCACGGAGCGGTGAGGAGATCGAGGTCTATGTGGCCCGAGGCGACGAGACCGAGGTCCGCGCCTTCGACGGGGAGGTCGAGTCGCTGACGTCTGCGACCTCGGCCGGCATCGGAGTCCGGGTCGTCGTGGACCATCGTCTGGGATTTGCGTGGGCGGGTTCGCTCGACGACTCGGTTCTCGAGGAGACGCTTGCCGAAGCGAGGGACAATGCCAGGTTCGCCACTGCCGACGAACACGTCCGGCTCGCCGTCCCCGACGGGGTGGCACCTGTGCCGGTCGAACTGTGGGACGAGGGACTCGCCACCGTTCCGACGACCGACAAAGTGACGATGGCTCTCGATCTGGAGGCACTGGCGCGCACGTCGGACCCTCGGATCCGCCAGGTGGACGCCGTCGACTATGGCGACGGCGCGATGGAGGCGGCTCTGGTTTCGACGACGGGGATCCGATCGTCTACCCGCAGGACGTCGGCGCATGTATCGGTGCGAGTCATCGCAGGGGAAGGGGAAGAGAGCCAGACCGCCGGTGGCTTCAGCGTCGGCCGCGGCTTCTCCGATCTGGATCCGAGTCGAGCGAACGAGGACGCAGTCAACCGGGCGGTCCGGCTCCTCGGTGCGACGAAGGGAAAGTCTGGTCGGGCCACCGTGGTGTTCGACCGGCGGGTTGCTTCCACGTTGCTGTCGGTGGTCTCGAGTGCTCTGTCGGGTGAGGCTGTCGCCAAGGGCCGGTCCTTCTTCGCCGGAAGGATCGGTGAAACGGTCGGTGCGCCGGGTCTGACCCTGGTCGACGACCCCACCGATCCGAGGGCCTACGGAGCGTCGTCGTTCGACGCCGAGGGTCTCGCCTGTCGGCGCAACGCGCTGATCGACGGCGGCGTCCTCGCCGGTTTCCTCTACGACACCATCTCCGGGTCGAGAGCGGGAGTGGCCTCGACCGGATCCGCAGTGCGAGGTGGCTTCGCGGGTACTCCTGGGCCAGGGTGCCGGGCGCTGACCCTTGCGCCAGGCCCCGAAGGTTACGACGAAGCCGGGGTGATCGCCGCGGTGGGGGAGGGCCTGTTCGTCCAGTCGGTGAGCGGGATCCACTCCGGTGTGAACCCGATCAGCGGTGACTTCTCGGTGGGCGCCGAGGGGCTGGTCATCCGAGACGGCAAGCTCGCGGAGCCGGTCCACGAGATCACCGTTGCCTCCACTCTGCAGAAGATGCTGCTCTCACTGGTGGCGGTCGGCGCTGATGTCGAGTGGCTCCCGGGCATCGCCGCGGGACAGACGCTGGCCATCGCCGATATGCAGGTCAGCGGGATCTGACTCGACGCTCAGCGGACGCTGATTCGAAGCTCAGCGCACGGTCGTTGCCGTGGCCTTGGTGCACACGTTCAGCGCGTTCGGGGTCGTGGTGTAGTAGATCGATCCGGTGATCGACAGGCTGTAGGGCCCAGCCGACGGCGAGGTCGTCGTGCCACCCACCCACAACGGCGGTCCGCTCGACGATCCCGAGCCGCTCGATGCTGACGAGCCGGTCGATGCAGATGACGACGATGATCCCGAGGACGACGAGCCCGAAGCGGCCGAGGTCCCGAAGGCCAGGCCGAAGGTCTGGATCACGAAGAGCCGTGGGAAGCTGTCGAGTCCTTTGATGAACGAGGTCATCTGGCCGTAGTTGCCGGTGACAGCGAGCGTGGTCGGCACCGCGACAACCCCTGCCGTCGATTTCGACGATGCAGACGGTGTAGCCGCCGCCGGGGTGGCGGGTGTGAACCCGCTGAACTGAGTGAGCGTGACGCCGGAAGTCTCGGCCAGACCGTTGAACTGGCTCTCGAACGAGGACTCCTCGGCATCGACGTCGGTCGGGCTCTGCACGCTCGGGATCTGAGTGGCGATCTTTTCGAGGTCCTTGCAGCTCTTGGTCAGGTTCTCCTTCTCCGTCCGCAGCGTGGCAAGCTTCACCTGGAGTGAGGACTCCTGGGACTGGAGTTGGGTCTCCTGGTTCTGGAGGCTGGAGAGCTTCGACGTCTGCGGCGAGACGAAGGCAAGCCAGACGAGCAGCGCGGCGACCAATGCTCCCGCACCGATCAACAGCGGCATCCGGTACTCGCGGACGGTGTTCATTTCAGACTCGCATTCTTGTCAAGGCTGGCTTTGGGCGTGATCGAAATCGAGAAGGGGAACGAGATGGTTCCGTTTTGATCGACAGCGGTGTTCCCCTGCAGAGGGTTGGCGAACAACTCTGAGCTTGCGATGGCGTTGATCCAAGCTTCGGAGATCGAGAGGCTTGGGCCGGGGCCGGTCACCTGAAGCTGGATGTTTCCGATCGAAGCGGAGGTCGGTGCCCCCGAGCTCGCTGACGTGCCGGTGGAGGCCCCGGCTGCGGTTGATCCTGTGGACCCAGCACTCGTCGTAGTCGCTGACAGTGCTGTGCCGGCGAAGGAATTCACTTGCGCCTGGGAAGGGGTGATCGAGATGAGATCGCTGAGCGCCAGCGGCCAGTCCACTGCGGAGCTGAGTACCGAGGCACGACGCGCTACCCCTGCGGAGTAGGCGTTGTTGGCGGCGACGACGAGGTCGTACTTCGGCACCTGCTGATTGAGCGTCGCAATGTTCGCCTGCAGCGTGTCCACGTTGTTCTGCTCGTTGTGCACCTGGTAGAGCTTCCAACCGCCGAAGAGGACGAGAAGAATCAACACCGCCACACTCGCGAGGAGAGTGCGTTGCTGGATCACCTTCATCCTCATCCGCTTGGCGACTTCAGGCGGGATGAGGTTGAACTTTTTCACCGCTTTGTCAGGCTCGGGCAGAGCAAGGCCGATCGGTGTCGCGAGCACTGGGCCGACCTCGTTGGCCTGCTCCTCGCTGAGGTCCAGCTTCGAGACGTTCAGTCGGGAGAACGGGGACACCTGGAGGACAGGCAGGCGCACCTGCTCCTCGAGCTTGCCCACCAACCCGTGGAGCTCTGACCCACCTCCGGTGATCAGGATCCGCGACACGGGGAGGCGACCGGGAAGCGACGCAAAGTACTGGATCGAGTTGCGGATCTCGCTCACCAGCTCGTCCATGGTGCCTTGTGCGGCCTGTTCGGCCGCTTGCAACTGGGCGACGGGCTCGCCGATGCGGCGCTTGATCCCTTCAGCATCCGCGAGCGGCATGTCGAGCGCGCCCGAGATCGCTGCGGTCGTCGCGTTTCCACCGATGCCGATGGTCCGGACGAACTGCGGCCGGCCCTGCTGGTGGACGGCGATCACGGTCAACCCCGCTCCAACCGACACGATTGCTTCGGGGTTCTCCGACCGTTCCGGGGCACCGATCGCCCGAACCAGCGCCGAAGAGATCAGGTCGACACCTTCGACGCTCAAGCCGGCATGCTCGACGGCCTCGATCACGCCGTTGACGAGGTCGGCATGTGCCGCGGCCACCAGGACTCTGCGCATCTTGTCGCCCTCAGGCGAGGTGTAATCGGCGAGAATCTGGGAGGAGAGGATGGTCTGATCGGGCGGGAACGGGATGACCTCTTCCGACTGGAAGCGAACCGCAAGGTCGACTTCGTTGTCGGGGACGAAGGGAAGGTCGATCTCACGGGTGATCGCTCGGAGCCCGGCGATGCCGACGATCACCGAGGAGTTGGAGAACTGCCCGTTCTTCCAGAGTCTGGTGATGGCCTCGGCGACGGCCGTCGGGTCGCGTATCTCACCGTCGACGATCGATCCAGGCGGCAGGCCGACTTGGCCGTAGGTCTGGAGCACCGGCGGATTGTGGCCGACATCGAGCTCGGCAGCGCGTACTGCGCTCGTGCCGATATCGAGACCAACGGTCACCTGTGCCATGAGTGCTCCCCGTTTGATAGTGCACCGGACTGTACGAAGCACTATCGGATGGAATGGACTCCACCTTGAGGCACTCGATGAAGGCGCTTACGACGGTGGACTGGCCGCCGCCGGTCAGGGTACCGAGGGCGTCAGCCGAGGTTGGCCGCGACGAACTGCCCGGTCTGAAGGATACCTTCGCGCTCGAGCATCACCTTGAGGTCGTGTGGGTTGGTGGCGGTCGACATTGCGCCAGCCACATCGAGGGTTCCGTCGGCGACCAGACTGACCAGTGACTGGTCGAAGGTCATCATGCCGTAGTACTCGCCATCGGCCACGATGCCCTCGATGTCGGCGGTGAGCAACGGATCGACGATCGCCTGCTGGATCCGACCGTTGACGACCAGGATCTCGAGCACCGGAACCCGGTTCTCGCCGTCGGCCGTCGGCACCAGCCGCTGGCAGATGATGCCCCTCAGCGATCCAGCCAGACTCACTCTCACCTGGGATTGCTGATGGGGCGGAAAGAAATCGACGATGCGGTTGATGGTCTCGGTGGCGTTGATGGTGTGGAGCGTCGAGAAGACGAGGTGACCGGTCTCTGCAGCGGTCAATGCAGCGGAGACTGTTTCTTGGTCCCGCATCTCACCGACCAGGATCACGTCAGGGTCCTGCCTGAGGACCACCCGCATCGCCGAGCGGAACGAGTCGGTGTCGAAACCGACTTCGCGTTGGTCGATGGCGGCCATGTCGTCGGTGTGCAGGAACTCGACCGGGTCCTCGATGGTCACGACGTGGCAGGAACGGGTGTGGTTGATGTGGTCGACCATCGCCGCAAGCGTGGTCGTCTTGCCCGAGCCGGTCGGGCCGGTGACCAGGACGAGCCCGCGCATCTCATCTGCGAGAGTGGTGACCACCGGGGGTAAGCCGAGCTCGCTCACTGTCGTCGTGCCAGATCGGATCCGTCGCATGGCCATAGCGACCGAAGAGCGCTGGTAGTACGCGTTGACCCGGAACCTGCCGGTGCCAGGGAGGCTGTAGGCGAAGTCGACCTCGCGGTTCTTGTGGAACTCGTCGAGGATCGCAGGGTCCATGATCGACTCGGCGATGTCCAGGGTTTCTTCGGGAGTGAACGACGGTTCGTCGTCGAGCGTGCGCAGCGCGCCGGCCACCCTCAGCCGAGGTGGCGCACCGGCCTTGATGTGCAGATCCGAGCCGTCGAGCTCGTGCAGCATGACAAGAAACCGGGCGAGGTCGGTTACGTCCACCCGCATATTGTACGGGCGCGGTTCGCGCGTTTGCGAGGCTTTCCTTCGCCGCCCGCGATCACTCCGACGTTTTGGCGGTCTTCGTCGTGCCCTGTTTCTTCGAGGAAGAGTCTGAAGATGTCGTGTTCGAAGAGCTCGTGGAAGAGGGTGAACTCGAACTGTCGGACGAGGTGGAGGACGACTCTTTGGTGCTGCCACTCGAAGAAGAATCATCGGAGCCTGAGCCGGCCTTCGACGCCACCTCGCCGTCTGACTTCTTGGTGGAGGAGGAACCGTTCCGGCTGTCCGTCTTGTAGAAACCGCTCCCCTTGAACACGATGCCCACGTTGCCGAACACCTTTCGCACCGGCGATCCACAGGTGGGGCAAGAGGTCAGCGGGTCATCCTGAAAGGACTGCACGACGTCGAAGTTCTTCTCGCAGCTCTCGCAGCGATACTCGTAGGTGGGCAATCCGGTCATCCTCTCGGGTCTGACGTGGGCAGTTGGCGGCTCAAAGTCTGGCTAGCAGTCTACCTGATCGAGTGCCAGTTCCGTCCTGAGGGACCTGGCGCCCGTACAATGTGACGGTGATCGACGGGATGGTGTCATGACGGACCGAAGCCTCAGCCATCTGGACCCTTTCGGCGGAGCCCGGATGGTGGACGTATCACCGAAGGAAGCCACCCACCGAAGGGCGCTGGCGCGGTGCAGAGTCGCGATGAAGCCCGAGACGACTGCCAAGGTGGCCAACAACGCCATCACCAAGGGCGACGTCCTTGCGGCGGCGAGGGTCGCCGGCATCCAGGCGGCAAAGCGAACCGCAGAACTGGTCCCGATGTGTCACCCCCTGCTGGTGGGTGCAGTGCACGTGGACTTCACCATCGGGGACGACTTCGTCGAGGTCGAGACCAAGGTCGAAGCCGTGGATCGGACTGGAGTGGAGATGGAGGCGATGACCGCGTGTGCCATTGCCGCGCTCACCGTCTACGACATGTGTAAGACCACCGACCGCACCATGAGCATCGGGCAGCTCATGCTCTGGGAAAAGACGGGCGGGAGCTCCGGCGTCTGGAAGCGGGACCCGCGCATCGCCTAGACGCGGATGGGGCGGAGGAAGGCCAGAAGGTGCCGGTCAGGTACGAACTGCCGAGCGCAGATCCCTCAGTGAGAGTTCCGACGTGGCCTCTCCGCCACACTGCGAACAGTGCTCGACGTGCCTCCAGCTACGAAGCAACCGAGTGCCTTCGGGGTTGAGCAGCACCACGAACGACTCGGACAGGGGATCGATCTCCACTCCGTAACAAGCCTGCCATTCGGTCGAGGCAGGGCTGGCGCGGTGGTCCGAGCCCTTGACGACGCGACGGAACCGCGACTTGTCCAAGTCGATGATCCAAGTGCTGTGGCACGACTCGATAACGATTGGCTCCACGGGGTCAGTATCCCATGAATTTGATGAGATACAGCTCTGTCTTTCGTTTCGGTTGAGTGACAGTTGCGTGTACCTGCGAGTGTGCTGATCGAGCTTCTTGGATTCGAAATCAGTGGCAAAACTGGCCTGGATCAGGGGAATAGGCCAAAACAAGGTCGTCCATCAGGCGGTATTCGTCGTCGGGACCCGCACCTCGAGGGTCGTCCCACAGCCAGGTGTCGAACGGAGCAGCAGCTGGGCGCCGATCAGGTTGGCCCGCTCTGTCATCCCGGCAAGGCCCAAGGTGCTGGAGCCCGAAGCCTCCCGCTTCGCTTCGAGATCGAACCCTGCGCCATCGTCCGCCACCACGAGGAGAAGCCGATCTTCGCTGAATTCCAACTTCACGGTCACCAGTCGAGCGGCAGCGTGACGCTCGATGTTCGAGATGGCTTCTTGGGCGATGCGGAACAGCGCCAACTCGACCGGCGGGGCGAGGCGATGCTCGGCGCCGTTGACGCTGAACGATGTCTCGAAATCCTGTCGCTCGCCGGCTTCGGTCAGGATCTGATCGATGGAGGCGACCAGGCCCAAGTCATCGAGGATGGAGGGTCGAAGGCCCTTTGCGATGGAGCGCAATTCGGCAACGATTTCTTCGACGGTCATTCGAAGATCGACCAGCTCCGATCCCTGTTCGAGCAACGGATCGGGGAGGGAGCTCATCGAGTCGATCTGCCTGCAAAGGTGGATGAGGGTTTGGACAGGACCGTCGTGGAGCTCATGCGCGATGCGACGGCGCTCTTCTTCCTGCCCGGACAACACGTGGGCAGCGAATGCCTCCATCATCTCGTGGCGTCTGGTCTCTGCGGTCACGTCTTCGAAGACGACCTGCATCCTGGTTCCCATCTCAGATCTGCCGAGCATCGTTGCGGTCGGGCGGTAGAGCACCTCCTCTCCGTTGATCTCGAAGGAGATCGGTTCCATGGGATCA
The DNA here is from genome assembly GCA_963839925.1 of uncultured Acidimicrobiaceae bacterium. GTDB lineage: Bacteria > Actinomycetota > Acidimicrobiia > Acidimicrobiales > RAAP-2 > Bog-756. The sequence goes on from CAWIWV010000001.1 coordinate 895,254, forward strand.
CTGCTGCGGAGGGAGCCGACACCGCCGGCATATTGGAGCGAGACGAGCTTGGTCAGAATCTGACCCGAGGCGAGCGGCCCGATCATGTCCACCAGACGAATCGGGGGGGCCGGCTGGTCTTCCGAAGCGAATGTGCCGTTTCTTGCAGCCGACGCTCGACCGAACGCCCTTTGAGCCGAAGGGCTGGCTTCTGCGACATTGCCCTTCCCGTCGACGATCAGGATCGGCGACGGGTTGGAGTCGAACAGCTCGCGATAGAGCGCCTGTGCATCCGAATGAGCCAGTTGGGCGAGTTCGGCAATCCGGCGGGCGTCCCGCTCCGCGGTGACCCGGTATCCGATCAGACCCGCAAGGCCGTCAAGCAGCACCACTTGGACGACCTCGGCCCAGGCGGCTCCGTAATCATGATCCGCGATCGCAGCGACAAATCGCGGAACCGAAAGCAGGGTGACCCAGCCTCCCGTCACCAGTGCACCGTTCAACCCATAGTTCAACGCGGCATAGACAACCGGAACCAGAAAGATCACCAGCGTCGAGAACTCGACTGCCTGCGACGCCGGATCGAGATTGAAGGCGACGGTGACCGAGAGGCGGATCAGGGCGAGGGCCAGAATGACGAGCTGAAGCACCCAAAACCGCGAGTACATCCAGGCTCTCTCCTCCGGGTTCACGTGGTCGACTCCGACTCCTCCAGGCGATCCCGGCCGAACAAGCTGTTGGCAAGGGCGTAGTGGACCAGCTCGGTGCGCGAGGTCGTCCCGAGCTTGTCGAAGACGTGGTTGAGGTGGCCCTCGACGGTGCGTGGGCTGATCTCCAGCTGCCTGGCGATCGCCTTGTTCGACATCCCCCTCGCGACCAAGCGAACGACCTCGTGTTCCCTTGCGGTGAGTCGCGGCACGGCTCCAACCTCTGCTGAAGCATCAGGCGTTCCGCCACTCGCGCCGCCGATGGCGAAGTGGGCGTTGCCCTCGCAAGCCTCGCGGATCGTCCGGACAAGCTCGTCGCTCGGCATCGTCTTCAACAGGTAGCCGGCGACTCCTGCTCCGAGAGCTGCCCGCACGTAGTTCTCGTCGTCGTACGCACTCAGGATCAAGACGGTGATGTCGGGAAAGTCAACGCCGATCTGTCGCGCCAGATCGATCCCGTTGACCGAGGGAAGTTTGATGTCCACGAGGACGACCTGGGGATTCGCATCGGCGATGACTCGGAGTGCTGCATCCCCGTCAGCCGCTTCGCCGACGACCGTGAAGTCCTCCGCGTCTTCGAGAATGCGACGGGTTCCCGTCCGAAGCAGCTCGTGATCGTCCACCACGACGACCCGCCAGGGTGGCCCGAGGCGCTCGACGCTGGCCATACCCCCATCGTAGGTTCGTCAACCGCCTGCGAGAAGGGACGCCACGAGTGCGATCACAAGAGCAGAGACCAGCGGGGTCGCAAAGACCGGGGGAATGCTCGGGGCCACTTGGTACTGGTCGCCGACACGAGTGGCCTGCCTGCTCGACGACCAGACTCCGACCAAGCACACGAAATAGGTGAGTAGCCCGAAGCTGACCCCGACGATCGAGGACTCTAATCCGAGGCCTCCTGACCAGCAGCCGACCAGCAGGAGCATCGAGCGCCCGTGTCCTCGCGGGTCGAGACAAGCCGGGTCGATGGATCGGAGCAGCCCGAAGAGGGCAACTCCCACGATGAGACCGGCGAGCGATCCGACGAGGATCCGCCAATGGCCGTCCCAACCGGCTCCGATGGCGACGATGGCCTGCCCCAAAGTGGCAGCGATTGCAGCCACCGAGACCGGTGCCCGATTCCCGTCGTATTCGATGAGGGCGATGGCGAGCGCACCTGCGGCCAGTGAGCAGTAGCCGGCGGACACCAGGCTGGCATGCCAAGCCCAGGTGATCAGGCCAAACGTGACGCCCGTGGTCAACTCGACCAGCGGGTACCGCGCTCGATATGGGCTGGTGGCAGCTCCTGCACCGGGCCCGCAGGAGGATCCACGAGACGACCGGAATGTTCTCCCACCAGCTCAGCTGGTGCCGGCAGTTCGGGCAGAACGAGCGGGGTGAGGAGACCGAGAGACCGAGGGGGGCACGATAGACGACGACGTTGAGGAATGACCCGACCAGCAGCCCAACGACACCGGCGAACAGGGCCGTCGCCACCAACCGCGGAGTGTCGCCCGAGCCCATGGGTACGTATTCAACTCGCGTCTGACGGCCTGTATTTGGATTGCGGTTCAATCTCCCCCACTCGTCTGCCGATAACTGCGGCATGCCCGACGTGGACGCCATTCGTTGGATGGCGAGCGAGCACGACCTCGAGTTCGTCGACCTCGATACCTATGGGGTCGATCCCGCCGCAGGCGGGATCATTCCCGCGCCTCTTGCCATGCAGCACCACGTGGTGGCCATCAAGCGGAAGTTCGGGACCCCGGTTGTCGCCACCTCCGACCCGGAGGACCTGGCGGCGCAGGAGTCGATCCGCGAGACCATCGGCAGGGACTTCATCTCGGTCGTGGCTTCCCCGGACCAGATTGACAGATTGCTCGAACAGCTGTTCGGGACCGGTGAGTCTTCCGGAAGTGCCGACGAAGGAAACTCGGCGACCGGAAGCGGCCGCACAGTCGCCGCTCCTGAGTCGCCTGCTGAAGATGACTGGTTCGACGATCTGCCGGCAGCCGACGTCGATCTTTTGGATCCGATCGCCAAGGAACTCTTGACGGAGCCACTCGAGCAGGTGGTCGTCGAGCTCGCAGAGCCGGATGTCGCCGAACCGGACGTTTCAGAGTCCGACCTAGAGCCTGATGTTGCCGAACTTGACCTCGAGCCCACCGAACCAGAAGCCGCGGACGGCTCACCGGAGATCGTCGAACTCGAGGAGTATCGGGACGAGAAGACCGGCCTCGAGGATGCGATTGGCGACGAGGACGAAATCGTTGCCGACGAGGACGAAATCGTTGCCGAGGACGAGATCGTTGCCGAAACGCCCACCCTTGATGCCGAGATACCCATCCTTGACCCCGAAGCTCCGACTCTCGACGACCTCGCATTGACGCTTGACGTTGGTGAGGTTGAAAGCAACCAGGACGAAGGCGATGACGATCGCACTTCAGATCCCGCGGATTCGGCTGCCATTGCTGCCGACCTGGTCGCAGAGGCCGTCGCGGAGTATGAGGCGGACTCAATCGGTTCGGATGGCGGGGAGGGGACGTCGTCGCTCCCGCCATTGGCCAAGTTCCTGGTGGACGACGAGCGGGTGTCCATGGAGGACATCGAGGCGGTGCTCGAGGAGCATCAAGAGACCGGCGAGAGCATCGCCCGGATCCTCACCAACAAACGACTCGTCACCGAAGCCGATCTCATGTGGGGGATGGCCCAGGAGCTGGGGCTCGATTTCGTCGACCTCGACACCTACGGGATCGACTACACGGCTGCTGGGACCATTCCCGAGGCGACCGCTCGCTACCACAACGTCATGGTCATCGGGAGCGAAGACGGTGTGCCCGTGGTTGCCACCTCGAACCCCACCGACGTCTTTGCAACGGACGACCTCCGTACGATCATCGGGCGCAGTTTCAAGATGGTCGTCGCCACCCGGACCCAGATCGCTTCGTTCATCTCGCAGTCCTTCAGTGGCGGTGACGATGCCGCCGACATGGCGGTCGAGGCCTCACTCGGTTTCGACAGCTCGAAGGACAACAAGGTCGACGACATCCAGGCCGTCACCGAAGAGGCCCCCATCGTTCGCTATGTGAACCTCCTGATCCTCCAAGCTCTCAACGAGCGAGCATCTGACATCCATGTCGAGCCGACCGATAGCGACCTGCGCATTCGGTATCGAATCGACGGTGTGCTCCACGACGTGTCGACGGCTCCTCGAGCGATCTCGGCGGCGGTGATCACCCGCCTCAAGGTCATGGCTGACTTGAACGTCGCCGAGCACCGCATTCCTCAAGACGGGCGTATCTCGCTCAACGTTGGGAGCAAAGAGATCGATCTTCGGTTGGCGACCCTCCCGACCATCCACGGGGAGAAGGTGGTGATGAGGGTGCTCGACAAGTCGAGCGTGGTCCTCGGATTCCCCGATCTCGGTTTCGATGACGATCTTCTGGCCACCTACGAGGGCCTGTACACCAAGCCGTACGGGACCATCCTCGTGACAGGTCCGACCGGGTCGGGAAAGTCGACGACCCTCTACACCACGCTCACCGCGCTCAATGCGCCAGACAAGAACATCATCACCGTCGAAGACCCGGTCGAGCTCCAACTCAAGGGCGTCAACCAGGTGCAGCTCAACCCCAAGGCCGGGCTGACCTTCGCGTCCGCGTTGAAGTCCATCTTGCGTTCGGACCCCGACATCGTGCTGGTCGGAGAGATCCGTGACAAGGAGACCGCGGTGATCTCGATCGAAGCCGCCCTCACTGGACACATGGTCTTGTCCACGCTGCACACCAACAGCGCCGCATCGAGCCCGATGCGCCTGATCGAGATGGGCATCCAGCCGTTCTTGGTCACCTCGTCGGTCTCGGGTGTACTCGCGCAGCGACTTGCTCGCCGCCTGTGCATGCACTGCAAAGAACTCCATGAGCCGACGGAGGCGGAGATCACCGCCGCCGGTTGGACAGTCGACGAGGTCCAGGAGGGTGGGGGACTGTCCAACCTCTACCGGGCGGTGGGGTGCTCAGCCTGCGCGAACACCGGTTACCGCGGGCGTAAAGCCCTGGCCGAATTGATGCCGATGACCGACGAGATCAAGCGACTCATCATCGAAGGAGGATCCGTGGAAGACATTCATAAGCTCGCGGTGGCCCAGGGGATGCTCACCCTCCGCCAGAGCGGAATTCGCAAAGCGCTCGAGGGCGAGACGACCCTCGAGGAAGTCCTCCGGGTGGTCGCATGAGCCCGGTCAGCGCAGAGTCGCGCATCGAATGGTCCGGTCGTCTGGCCGAGGCTCTCGTGCAAGCCGGCTACGACACCGAGTCCCGCCTGGCGCCGCTGCTTGCGGAGTCGCGGGCGACCGGTCAGAACTTGGCCGCGCTGTTGATCGGCAGGAACTTGGCCCTCCCCGGCGTCGTCGTCGGAGCACTGGCCCACCTGGCTCAGATGCCAGCGATCGATCTCGCGGCTACCACCCGAACCCCGGACGCAATCGCCGCCATTCCCGAGGAAGTGGCGGTCGAGTTCGGGGCAGTTCCCCTGCAGTTCGACGGCAACACGCTGGCTGTCGCGTTTGCAGAGCCACCTTCGAGTGCCGACATCGAGGCGCTTTCGTCAGAAGTTGGACATCGGATCAGTCCCATGCTGGCCGACCCGATCGTCGTCGCAGAGATACTGCATCTCGACTCCAACGGATTGGTTCCCACGGGGCCGGCTCCCAGCTCGCCGTTGGTCGACACCGCTGAGCCTGCGGCGCCGGAGCAGATATCGGCCGCTCCTGACGTCGCAAATCTTCTTGAGACCGGAATCGCCCGAATCGCAACCGACGGCGACATGCCCATGCACATCGACGACCTACTGCGCTACGCAGTTGCTGTTGGCGCGTCGGACCTCCATCTGACGACTGAGATGCCTGGGTGCATCCGCCTCAACGGAGCAGTTCGCCCGATCGAGGGATGTCCGGTCCTCGGCAACGAGGTCATCAGGGACATGGTGTTCGGCATCCTCCCCGCGTCGCAGCGGGAGCGTTTCGAAGCAGAGAGCGAACTCGACACGTCCCATTCGATTGCTGGAGTTGGACGGTTTCGGGTGAATGTCTCCATGCAGCGTGGAACCATCGCGGCTGCCCTCCGACCGATCCCTCACGAGATGCCCGAGTTCGACTCGCTGGGCCTACCCGAGACGATCAAGTCGTTCACTGAATTGCGGCGAGGGTTGGTCCTTGTCACCGGTCCGACCGGCTCGGGCAAGTCGACGACTCTCGCGTCGCTGGTCGACATCATCAACCGGAGCAAGCCTCTCCACATCGTGACCGTGGAGGACCCGATCGAGTTCCTCCACGACCACAAGCGTTCGATCGTCACCCAACGGGAGGTCGGCGAGGACACGAAGTCGTTTTCCGAGGCATTGCGACGGGTCCTGCGGCAGGACCCCGACGTCATTCTGGTCGGCGAGCTCCGCGACCTGGAGACCATCTCGATGGCATTGACCGCCGCTGAAACCGGGCACCTGGTGTTCGGGACACTCCACACGCAGGACTGCCCACAGACCATCGACCGGATCATCGACGTGTTCCCCACCAATCAGCAGGAACAGATACGGGTGATGCTCGCCGCCACGCTGGAAGGGGTGGTCACCCAGCAGCTGATCATCAATGCTGACGGCACAGGTCGGGTGCCGTGTTCGGAAGTCCTCGTGTGCACGTCGGCCATCCGGAATCTGGTCCGCCAGTCCAAGACCCATCAGATCTACTCGTTGATGCAGGTCGGCGGAACCTACGGGATGCAGACGATGGATCAGGGTCTTGCCAAGCTCGTGAAGGACGGTCTGATCACCGAAAGCGTCGCCTACGACCGGTCCTCCAACGAAGAAGACCTTCGAAATCACCTGAGTACGTGAACGAACCCATCATCTCGAATAACCAACGAATCGGGGAGTAATGGCACTGACATTCGACTACAAGGTCCGAGACCGCTCGGGAAGCTTGGTCGAGGGGCAGCTCGACGGCGACAGCATGGCGCTGGTTGTACGGCGCCTGCGGGAGATGGGCTATATGCCCATCTCGGTGACTCCGAAGTCCAGCGTCAATTTGAAGACCGAGATCAAGATCCCCGGGATCTCAGGGAGAGTCAAGCTTCGGGAAGTTGCAGTGGTCACCCGTCAACTCTCGACGATGGTCGACTCGGGTCTGTCGGTGGTCCGCTCCCTGGGAATTCTGGCTGCGCAGGTCGAGAACCCGTCGCTTGCCCGCGTGCTCGGGGAGGTCAGGCTCGATCTCGAGCACGGTTCGTCGTTGTCGGCGGCGTGCGCCAAGCATCCGAAAGTGTTCTCCCACCTGTTCTGCACCCTCGTTCAGGCTGGGGAAGCAGGCGGAAACCTCGACGAGGTACTGAAGAGCCTGGCTGACACGATCGAGAGCCAGGCGCAGCTCAACCGGACGATTCGCTCTGCGATGACCTACCCCGCCGTGGTCATGGGCGTGATGCTGGTGATCTTCACCGCGATGATCGTCTTCATCGTGCCGGTGTTCCAAAAGCTGTTCGCATCGTTGGGGGGAAAGCTTCCATTTCCGACGAGAGTTCTGATCCAGATCTCTCAGATCATCACGAGTGCATGGGTGCTTGTAGTGATCGCGGTGATCGTGGGCACGGTGGTCGGGATTCGCAAATGGATCTCCACTGACAACGGTCGACGCAGGTGGGACAAACTCGTCCTCCGTCCTCCGGTCTTCGGACCCCTCTTTCACAAGATCGCATTGGCCCGGATGAGCGGAACACTCGCATCATTGATCGGATCAGGTGTGCCGATTCTCGAGTCTCTGGACCTGTGTGCGGAGACTTCCGGCAACAGAACGGTTGGGGACGTGCTGATCGAAGCCAAGGACGGTGTGCGGGAGGGTCGGCCCCTGGCCGATCCTCTTCGGGAGCACGAGGATGTCATCCCGACCCTTGTCGTTCAGATGATCGAGGTGGGGGAGCAGACCGGTGCCTTGGATGCGATGTTGAAGAAGGTCGGCGAGTTCTATGACCAGGAAGTCGAAGTCACGGTCAACAACCTCACGGCTCTTCTCGAGCCTCTCCTCACCGTCTTTATGGGTGCAATGGTCGGAGCGATGGTGATCTGTCTCTATCTGCCCATGTTCGACTACATCAAGCTCGTTCCGAACGGTTGACAATACGACATCGAAACTTGACCGCGATTGCCTCTAAAGGTTGAGAGAGTCCAGGCCGATAGCACTGGTGGCGTCTCGCATTGACGCCAACATTGATGCATCAATAGCCACGAGGAGGCAACAAATGACTTCATCCGTTATCGAGCGTCTGCGTGAGAAGCGCAGCGCTTGCGAGGGGAGCGAGGCCGATGCTGGCTTTACCCTCATCGAGCTCATGGTGGTCCTTTTGATCCTGGCCATTCTGCTTGCTATCGCCATCCCGACATTCCTGGGTGTGACGAAGTCGGCGAATGACCGGGCTGCACAGTCCAACCTGAATACTGCGCTGACCAATGCGAAGGCTCAGTATCAGAGCGGTGGTCAGTCGTATGGGTCTGGCACGGCAGCGGCGAACTCGTCTGCCGTTGTATCAGCGCTGTCTTCCGCTGAGCCAGCTCTCTCGTTCACCACGGGTGCTTCCACGGCCCAGAACCAGATCAGCGTTGCCGTCTCAGCCGATGGCCAGAGCATCGTTCTGGCAGCTCAGGCCAAGACCACGCAGAACTGCTGGTATATCGTCGATCAGTCGAACACCCAGCTTGGTACTGGCACCGGTTCGGTCGCTCCGTACACCACCCTCTTTGGGTATGGTGGAGCGACCCCACAGGCTTTGATCAGTGGTAACAACATTGCCGCTGGCACCTGGTATGGAGAGTCCAAGAACACCGGAACTGCTCCTACGTGCAGCGCCTCTGCACCCACGACCTGGACCGCGAACAGCGCGCAGTTCTTCCAGGGCAACGGGTTCCCGACGCTGTAAGCATCACGCAGTTATTCGGACGTTTCACGGTGGTGCCCCCTCTCATCGAGCAGGGGGCACCACCGCGATTCCATTGCGCGTGTAAGTCCTCGCCGTCTGAGCCGGAGCTGTCGCTTCAACCTTTGCCTCGTCGAGGTTTGTCCATGTCAGATCCTGCCCGACCTCAAGCTCTATGAGACTTCGTGAAGCCTACGTCCGTCGCCTTCGAGGACGCGGTTGGGCGCTCTTCGCCATGCTGGCCTTCTTGGTCGTTGGAATGCTTTTCAGCTTTCGCTGGGAATCGCTGTTTCATCACACGGGCTCGTGGGTCATACCGGGGGACGTCTGGTCCACCTGGAGAGCCGCACATTGGGTGGGCTGGGGTGACCTCGGTGGGGTCTACAGCCCTGACACCCAACTCGTCACCTTCCCGGGCATTGCCGTGATTCTCGCCCCGCTTGCGGTGCTGTCCGAGCACCTTGGACTCACCGAATCCCTCGATCCACTCTTTCTTGCTAGGCCCAGTTCGTGGATCTTGTTGGGTCCGGCGATCATGCTGCTCGGATCGGTGTGCTTACTCGCCTTTGACGCTCTGGCTGAACTCTTGGGAATCAGTCAACGTCGACGCGCTGCGTTGGTCTGGATGGAGGCGACTCTCATTTTTCAGGCAGTCGTCCTTTGGGGTCACCCCGAGGATCTGCTTGCACTGGCACTCGCTCTCTACGCGTTCATCGCCGTCGAACGGAAACGGTGGACGAGAGTGGGATGGTTGTTGGGGTTGGCGATTGCCGTTCAGCCGCTGGTGCTTCTGCTCTTCCCGATCCTGATCGTGCAGATTCCGAAGGGGCGCCGGCTGAAGGTATGCACTCTCACGTCTCTTCCGGCCGTACTTCTGGTTGGGACCCCACTGCTTTCACAGTGGACTCAAACCTCCAAAGTCCTCTTTCATCAAGCAAACTTTCCAACGGTTGATCACCCAACACCTTGGATCGCACTGTCGCCTCGTCTCAGTGCCGTGAGCGTCGGGGCCGGTCCGGGCAGGCTGATCGCGCTGATGATTGCGGTCGGACTGGGAGTGATCGCGTGGCGGCTCCGCCCCTCGATGGCCGGATTGCTCTGGCTCGGGGCAGTGGCGTTGTGCGGGCGCTGCTTCTTCGAGGCGGTCATGGATCCGTTCTACCTGGCTCCACCACTGGCGCTCATAGTCTTTGTCGCGTCCATCCGTTGCAACTGGCCACGGCTCGTGGGTGCGTGGGCAGTCGCATTGGTCGCAACGGTCCTCTCGTTCCATCATCTTTCAGAGTGGGTCTACTGGTTGCCCATGGTTGCTTTGCTGGCCGTGGGTTTGCTGCTGGCTTGGCCAGGCAAGGCCACTTTTGTTTCCGCTGCTCCCACGTCCAACCAGTGGGTCGGCAATGAGCTATTTCCAGGTGAGCCCTCGTCGGCTGAAAAAGGACCCGGGTTGCTACAGCGGCCCGACCGTGTGCTTACGCCCCGGTAGCAACTCCCGTGCCGTCTCGAGTGCTCGCAGTGAATCGGCGACCACCTCCCGCGTGTCGTCGGGGTCGATGACCGCATCGACGAACCCACGCTCTGCCGCCTGCCACGGGGTGAGGTAGCGCTCGGCGTACTCCTCGCGGAGAACCTCCCGTTCCGCCGCGTCAGCTCGACGGTGGAGGATCTGGACCGCGCCTTCGGCCCCCATCACCGCGATCTCCGCACCCGGCCAGGCGAAGCAGAGATCGTTCCCGAGTCCCTTCGAGTCCATCACGATGTAGGCACCGCCGAATGCCTTCCGAAGGATCACGCACACTCGAGGCACGGTGGCCTCTGCGTAGGCGAATGCGAGCTCGGCACCGTGGCGGATCATTCCCCGCCATTCGAGCTGCTTGCCCGGCAGGAACCCCGGGGTGTCCACCAGGGTCACCAGCGGGAGGTTGAACGCATCACAGAACCGGACGAAGCGGGCTCCCTTCTGGGAGGCGGCGATGTCCAAGGTGCCGGCAAGTGCCTGAGGCTGGTTGGCCAGAAATCCCACCGTTCGCCCGCCGATGCGACCCAACGCGGTCACCAGCTGCGGCGACCACCTCGTCCACAACTCGGTGATCTCCTGTCCATCGGCGAGCGCGGCAGCCACATGGCGGACGTCATACGAGCTGGTCGCACGATCGGGAATGAGCCCTCGCAAGGGGACCGGATCCTGTGCAACACGGTGAAAGCCGTCGGGCACAACCGGAGCGAGCTCGTCGGTGTTGGACGGCAGGAGTCCGAGGATGTGCTCGACGTGAGCCATCGCCTCCTCCTCGCTCGCCGACTCGATCGCGCACAACCCACTCGAACGGGCGTGCATGGAGGTCCCGCCGAGCTGTTGAACGCCGATCCGAATGCCGGTGAACTCCTCCACCATGGTCGGGCCCGACACATAGGCGAAGGCGCCGGTGGTCATCACCACCAGATCGGCAAGCCCGAGAAGGAGGGCAGGACCCGAGAGCGCGGGACCGGTCACCACCACGATGACGGGGACGACCCCCGAACATTGGGTGATCGCCTGTGCCGCGGTGCCCCATCCGTGCAGCGAGGCCACCCCATGGGAGACGTCGGCGCCACTCGACGCGAGTACGACGACAAGCGGGATCCGACAGGTACGCGCCGAGGCCGCGGCCGTCCGGATCGTCTCACCGTCCTCGACGGACAGCGCACCGCGTCGCACGGTCGAGACGGATCGCACCACCATCGCCGGCCGGTTGGCGAGCTCCTCGACCCCGGCGCTCACCGAGCCGGTGACCAGCCGGCGGAACATGGGCGCTGGAGGGGCCTCGAGGGTCACCCGCCCATGCTACGGAACCGGCCACCCCCAGCAGAGCATGTCCCCGCCGCTCAGGAAGGAGGACCGGGCGCCGAAGCCGGGCCGACCCCAGAAGGAGGAGGAGGGGGCCCATCGGCACTCTCGCTGGTCAGCTTGTTTCCGTGCCGGTCGGCTCGCTCGAATTCCCGTTCCACGTCAGCCCACACCAACGGTTCCTTCGCGTCGAGTTCGTCGTCGGTCCGCGGCGCCCGTGCGAGCACCACCGCGCCGACGACCAGCAGGACGAACAGCATCGTCAACTTCGAGACGAACCCTGCGATCTGCTGATCGGTGAGTGGCGCGAGCCCTGTCGCGCTGCGGGATCGAGCGAACTCTGGATAGAGCGGGCGTGTCGAGAAGATGTAGATGAACGACAAGAACGCAGGAACCACCGACTGGACGACCAGATAGGCGAACCGGACCACCGGCTGGGGACGGGTGAAACCGGGGATCCTCCCGATGACCGGCAACCAGAGCACCAGGCCGGCCAACACGATTCCCACGTCGACCAGTCCTCGGATGACCGCCGAGTCGGCCGATGCGCGGACGATCAGTGGGGTCATCGAGCCGATGGCCACCACCGTGACCCCGGCAATGGCCACCAGCGGACGCCGGAGCTGTACCACCAGCGCGTCCACCGGAGCGGGGCGGGTGAGCCACTGGACGAGATCGTAGGGAAGGCCGAGTAGCAGAAGAGGAGCGACTCCCATCAGCAGCACCAACCGCTGGGTGACCAGGGCGATCAGCGACCAGTGGGCAGCGAGATCGGCCATCGGCCAGGTCAGTGCGACGATCGACAAGAGGCATGCGCCACAGAAGCAGGCAATCTGGCGTCGGGTCCAGGGGATCGGTGGTTGGCGGATCCGAACCAGCCAGAGGTGGCCGCCGACGACCAGCCCGATACCCGACCCGACGGCGACCCAAGCCACGAGGTGTGGTTCCCAGACGTAGGGCCCCACCGTTCCCACGGTCAGATCCTGGCTCGTTGCGCCCTAGATTGACTCGGGTGCAGCGCCTCGACCGACTCGAACGGGTGACCGATCTGCTGCTGGTCCTCCTCGACACGTCGCATCCGCTCAGCCTGCGCGAGATTGCCGACCGGGTGCCCGGGTACCCCGATACCCAGGGGGCCCGCCGACAGGCGTTCGAGCGGGACAAGCGACTGCTCCGCGACGAGGGAATTCCGGTGCTGGTGATCCCGATCGGCGGGCAGGACCAGCTCGGGTATCGCATCGATCCCGACTCGTACTACCTGCCCGACCTCGGACTCGAACCCGAGGAACAGGCCGCCTTGAACCTGGCGGTCGCCGGAGTCCACCTCGGCGAGCCTATCGGCCGCGATGCCCTGTTGAAACTGGGTGCCAGCGGTGAATCGATCGTGCGAACCGAAGCTGCTCCGCTTGTCGACCTTCACTTGGTCGATGGGCTTCAGGCGCTTCCTCTTCTGTTCGAGGCCATCCGCCAACGGTCGGCAGTGCAGTTCGACTACCGCGGCGAGGAGCGCCATGTCGACGTGGCTGGCCTTCGGTTCCGCAACGGCTACTGGTACGCGATCGGATTCGACCGCGGACGCGATGAGGCGCGCACGTTTCGGGTCGATCGGATCGCCACCCCACCCCAGCTCGGGGAAGCGGATTCGGCCGAGGTGCCTGCCGGCTTCGATGTGGATCAGGCCTTCAGCCGCGACCCGTGGCAGTTCGGCGAGGGTGATCCATTCGAGGTCCAGGTGTTGGTGGACGCGGCCGAAGCCGGCCGTGTGGTGACCGAGCTGGGGGAGGAGGCGGTGGTGGAGCGCCCTGGCGACGGCGGGGTCGTCGTGCGCCTGTCGGTCACCGATACGGAAGCAGTCGTGCTGTGGATACTCGACCTACTCGATCATGCGGAGGTCCTCGCGCCGGAGTCGGTTCGCACCGCGGTGGTCGACCGCCTCGAGAACATCGTGGCCAGCGCCACCGGCGGCGGGGCGGCCTCGTGAGCGCCGTGGTCGGCACCGCAGGCCGGCTTCGCAGGCTGCTGGCCATCCTGGCTTGGTTGGCGCAGGTGGGGGAGGCTCCGATCGACGACGTCGCCGAGCAGTTCGATCTGTCGCCTGAGGATCTGGTCACCGAGCTCGAGATGGCCGCTTGCTGCGGCGTCCCTCCCTATACCCCCGACCAGTTGATGGAGATCGTGGTCACCGACACCACGGTCTCGACCCGGGTCGGGACCGCCCTCGCCCGTCCGCGGCGGTTGAGCCCGTCCGAAGGGTTCGCCTTGGCCGCGTCCGCCCGCGCCCTGTTGGCAGTGCATGGGAGTGATGAGGGTGGCGCTCTCTCGAGGGCGTTGACCAAGCTCGATCGGGCCCTGGGCGGCGAGGTGGCCGTCGAGCTCGATGCCCCCCCACTGTTACCGCTGGTCAAGGATGCACTCGAGTCGTCGCAACGCCTCGCCATCTCCTACTACTCGGCATCGACCGACCGTGTGACCGAGCGGGAGATCCTGCCCCGGCGGCTGTTCGCTTCCGAAGGGCACTGGTATGTGGACGCGTGGTGTGAGTCCGCCGGCGGTCTGCGAAGGTTCCGGGTGGACCGGATCGCTGCGGCGGAGATCTCCCATTCGGATCCGGCGAGTGGCGAGAAGGAACACCGGTCTGACGCCGAATCGACCGGGAAGGACGGCGACGGATTCGAACCGTTCGTCCCCGGTCCGGACGCCCGGCGGGTACGACTGTCAGTCGGACGGTCCAACGCCTGGCTGATCGACTCGATTCCGTCTGCGGGCCCGGCAACGACCGTGGGGGAGCGGGAGGAGATCGAGGTCTTCGTGGCCGGTGATGCCTGGCTGGAGCGCTTGCTCCTTCGCCTCGGACCTGACGCCCGAGTCATCGAACCGCCCGACGACGCGCAACGAGGGGCTGACGCGGCGAAGCGAATCCTGAAGCGTTACCGGACGCACACTCCCTGATGGCGCACCTTCGAACGGTCTTCCCCTTCAACCTTCCCGACAAGGTTGCGCTCCGGATGCGCGGCGGGCTGGGAAAGTCGCGCTACCGGTTGGTCAAGATGCTTCCGCAGCAGGCTGTGGGGGCGGAGGTCGGCGTCTGGAAAGGGGACTTCTCCGCGTCGCTCCTCCGGTACGCCCACCCGAGCCGGCTGCACCTGATCGACCCGTGGGTCTTTCAAGCGGACCTTCCCCGCGCCTGGTACGGCGGTTTGGCGGCCGGTTCCCAATCGGACATGGACGCGATCAGCGAGAGCGTGCGGGGCCGGTTCGCCACCGACATTGCCCAGGGCACGGTCGTCGTGCACCGGGCGACGTCCACCGAGGCGCTGGCGGGACTCGACGACGGCTCCCTCGATTGGATCTACATCGACGGCAATCACCTCTACGAGGGAGTGAAGGACGATCTCTTCGCAGCACTGCCGAAGGTCCGTCCTGGTGGGCTGATCGCCTGCGATGACTACGGTTCGCCCGGCTGGTGGGAGGACGGGGTCCGAAAGGCGGTCGACGAGTTCGTGGCCGGCGGGCACGCCGAGCCGGTCGCCGATCTCGGCTCCCAGTTCGTGATGCGTCGTCCAGCCCCCTGACCAGGCACTTTGGCTCTCCTGGGCGTGGGAGCACCGCCCCGCCAGAGGCCAGAAAGAAAGTTCGAGATTTTTTCTAAAGTTCCCTCAAGGGGTGCCGATACCTGAGTAACAGCCGGGTCCGTCGAGCAGGGAACCTGCAGCCCCCCAACCGCAAGTTGTCATTCTGCTCCGGACCCGGCGTCTTCGCGCCTGAGCACCGTTCTCACTGGCAAGCAGGTGAGGAGGATCGGTGCAAGGTTCTCGTCCAGGCCGCGGGCGCATCGTCGCTCGTGCTCAGGATCCATGTGATGCGGCCGGGGGCTCACCGCTACTACGTCGAAGGGGCGGACGAGCTGGTCCCGGGTGAGGAAGAGAGGGGCCTCGTCGCCGGCGAGTCACCAGGGGCATGGGTTGGCTCGGGGACCTCGAACCTCGGTCTGGGCGGCTCGGTCGAGTCGGTGAGGTTCGGTGAGGTGTTCGATGGCCGCGAACCGGGGGCCGGCCGCACCCTTCGAGCACCCAGGGGCGATCGCACCGTTGCCGGTTACGACCTGACCTTCGCGGCACCGAAGTCGGTCAGTCTCCTCCATCTGCTGGCACCGAGGGAGATCGCCGAGGAGGTGGGAGCGGGACACGGGGCGGCCGTTGCCGAGGCGGCCGACTACGTGGAGCGCACGGCGCTTCGGGTTCGCCGAACCCAAGGGGACCGGGTGACGCTCCCGACCACCGGCCTGGTCGCCGCTGAGTTCGTCCATCGAACCAGCCGCGCACTCGATCCGCACCTGCATTCCCACCTGGTCGTGGCCAACGTGGCCCAGGGAGTTGACGGTCGCTGGTCGGCGGTGGACGGTCGGGAACTGTTCGCCCACGTCAGAGCAACCCGCGGCATCTACCACGCCCGCCTCCGGATGGAATTGAGCGAACGTCTCGGAGCAGGATGGGTCGTCCGGTCGTCGGGGATGGGGGATGTGCTGGGTGTCGACCCGGGCCTCAGGCGATTGTTCTCCCAACGTCTCGCGGGCATGGAGGAGCATCTCGCGCGCAGAGGTGCCACGCCGGCGGATCGCCATAGGATGCAGGCCGCCTTCTACGCCACTCGTCCGGACAAGGACCGCACGGTGACCGTCGAGGGCCTCATGCGGGAGTGGCAGGGTCGCGCGTCCGACTTCGGGTTCGACCTCGGAGATCTCACCGGGGTGGTCGGGCGAGGTCGGAGCCGTCGCGGCACCGAAGTGATCCGGTTGGACACCGTGCATCGTTCGTTCGAGCAGTTACCCGAGTACCGACGGACGCTCGCCCACCGCGATGTGGTGGCGATGATCGCTGCCGCCACTCCGAACGGCGCAGCGACGAGGATGATCGAATCGGCCGCGACCCGAATCGTCGAGTCTGCAGGGCCTCCGCTTTCCCGGCGCGATGCCGGAGAGGACTCACTCACAACGAACGGTCGGGCCGATCGTCGGAGGGGTCCCTTCGAAGCACGCTGGACCACGCCGGACGTGCAGCGTGCCTTCGAGCACGGCAAGGCCGAACTGCTGGATCAGGCCGCGGCGCGAGGTGCCTCGGAGGTCGGCCGATCATCCGAGCGCGGAAGAGACCGGCCTGCGCGCGACCTGCATCGAGCACCTCGAGGGACCGACCGGGTCAGATCCGGTCCCGAGCTCGGACGGTGAGGGCTGTCGCGGGGTCAACGCTCCAGACCGGATGCACCGATCCCGACCTGGGGGTTTGCGCGCTGGTTGGACAGACCGAGCCGCCCGACAGTCGCTTCGAGATCGTGGTCGGGGCGGCACAGCCGTCGCCAGGGTTCGCATGCGTAGAACGGGGCGAGGGGAACCCATCCCGGTCGGTTCCGCCGGTCGAACGACAACGCGTGACCAGCACTTCCCTGAGCAATGAGATCGGGTGGCAGCCGTCGCCTCCAGTGCGTGGAGACGCTCTCGCCCCGTTGCGGTCGACCTCCGGTGACCATATCGGCGAATGGATGACCGCTTGGCATGCGCCCGGCCGAGAGGGTGCGGGACAGGACCTCCTCCTCGCCGGCGAGCAGTGACAGTGCTTCCAGTGTCTTCGTGTCCCCGATCCCCGGCAGCACGATGGTGGTGCCGAACAGGGAGGGGAGTCCGTCGGCACGATCGGGCCACCGGCTCCGGGCCTGAGACAGATCCTGCAGGCAGGCCAACGTGACCAGCCCCTGGCCACCACCTTCGCTGATCATCTCCGGCAGTTGGGGGATGGGCGCAATGTTTGCGACCTCGTCGAGCGCGAGGAGGACCGGAGGACGACTCGACGAGGGCGTCCGGGCGCTCGAGTCGTAGGTGGCTTGCCGGATGTCTTCGATCAGGCCCACGACCATCGGCGCAACCATCGTCTGCTGGTGTGCCGGAGCTGCGATGTAGATGGTGTCGGTCGAGTTGACGAACGAGGCCGGATCGAAGTCGGGTTCTGCCATCGAGTCCAGCGCTTGGTCGGTCCGGAACCCGCGAAGCGACCCCGAAGCGGTCGACCAGATGCCGCTCAGCTCCCGGTCGTCTGTTTCCATGATGCCCTCGAGGAGGTGTCGGGCCAGTTGGGTCTCCTGCCCTGGTTCGCTTGCCAGGATCTGTTGCGCCGGAAGCGCCTTCCTCCTGTCCACCCAGGTCAGAAGCGTGCGCATGTCCTCGTCACCGATACTGGCAGCCAGGAGGAGGGGGGCCAGCAAGGCCTTTGCCCGCTCGTTCCAGTGGGATTGGTCGCCGAGTTGTCCCGCCCGTCCGGCGGACCCGGTTCCGACCTCGACCAGCGTGTGGGCCATCGACATCGAGGGAGCCCAGCTCGTGCACGATTGCAGGGGCGACCATCGCAGTGGACGCAACTCCGGTGACCGTTCGACCGATCGGGTCGGGTCGAACGAGAAGCAGTCACCCGTGCGCCTTCGATGCCAGATCGTGGCGTCCAACACATCGGGTTTGGTGGACGTCGAGACGACCGGTCCCTCTGCCACGACCACGTTTGGAACGATGAACGCGGATGTCTTTCCGGATCTGGGTGGTCCGAGGATCATCACCGACTGCTCCGGTTCCGCGAAACACCAACCGTGTGCATCGTGTCCGAGGTAGACGCCGTGCCCGGCTGCCGTCGAACGGCTCAACACCTCGCGAAGTTGCGAAAACGGGGCATGATCATGTTTCGGAGAGAAAAATTTATCCATGGTCCAAACGCTCGCGATTGGCCGCCTCAACAGCTCGGGAGGAAGGCGGGGCACGCTCTCCGCAACGCGTCAGGCTGTAGCGCCGACCCGAATAAGCCTTGCAAACAAACGGTTTTCTGTCCAGGGTCTTCGACCGATTTCTGAAACAAACGTCGCGCGGAGCGCGCGCGCGGCGTCGCGGCGGTTGTGCGCGCGGCGAAGCATGTCGGCCGTCTACCTGCGTTGATGCTTGACCTGGGGTAGAAAACCCATTTTGCTAGTAAGGATCGCGTACCGCTGAGGAGGTGATCGTGAACAAGTCTCAACTCGTCAAGAGCGTCAGCGAGTCGACGTCGTCGTCGCGCGTGGCTGTCGAGACAGTGGTTGATGAGTTGTTCGACACGATCATTACCGAGGTTCGGTCCGGACGAAAGGTCACGGTGGTCGGTTTCGGGACGTTCAACCCGACCGTTCGCCGCCCTCGTGTGGGTCGAAATCCCCGGACTGGCGCAGTGGTACCGATACCGGCGTCGAAGGGTGTCCGGTTCGCCACCGGTTCAACGTTCAAATCGGCGTTGAACCCTAAGGAGGGAGAATCAATGGCAGTAAAGAAGGCAGCCGCCAAGAGGGCGGTCCGCAAGAAGGCTCCGGCCAAGAAGAGCACGGCACGGAAGACGGCAGCCAAGCGCACGACCAAGAAGGCCACCGCTAAGCGGACCACCGCCAAGCGCACTGCGAAGAAGGCTCCGGCACGCAAGAAGGCCACCGCACGCAAGACCACGGCGCGGAAGACGGCAGCCAAGCGCACGACCAAGAAGGCCACCGCCAAGCGGACCACCGCCAAGCGCACTGCGAAGAAGGCTCCGGCACGAAAGAAGGCCACCGCACGCAAGACCACGGCGCGGAAGGCCACCGCTAAGCGGACCACCAAGCGGGCTCCGGCACGCAAGAAGGCCACCGCACGCAAGACCACGGCACGGAAGACGGCTGCCAAGCGCACCACCAAGCGGGCACCGGCTCGCAAGGCGGCAAAGCGCTCGGCCCGCCGCTAACCGTCAGATTCGCCGATTCGTTCCTCCCTCAACAGGTCAGCTGGGGCCTTCGGGCCCCGGCTGATGCGTTGAGCGGCTGCGGCTCGGCAACACGCATGCACCACTTGCTCACACTTCGGTGAGCAAGTGGAATGCCTCCCCGCTGGGGAGCCCGACCAACGAGCCGTGATCGGCGAGCTGTCGCTCGACCTTCGTCTGGAAGGCGTTGCGTTGGGAAGGGCTCGCCGGCGCGGTGCCGTTGGACGCTCCGATGCCAAAGGTCGTCAACCATTGGCTGCGATGGCAGAGCAGCGCGTCGACCTTGATCGCTGCAAAATCGCTGGTGTCCTCGATGTGGTTCGGCTGGTCCGGCTCGAAGAGAAGCACCGCATCGAGTCGATGTGCGGCCAGCCCGAGCTCGGGGAAGAAGTGGGGGTCGCGCGCTGCGACGAGCGCGTCGAGGGCGAGAAAGCCGGCAGACCGGTGGTCCGGATGGAGTCGGTATCTCCTCCACGGATCGTGACACAGCACCACGTTCGGCTGGATCGAGCGGATAGCTCGGGCAACCTCCCGCCGTTCCTCGACTCCGTTGGACAACTCCCCGTCGACCCTGCCGAGGAACAGGATCCGCTGTTCAGACGGCAGGGCTGAAGCAGGTCCGGCGAGACCGCCATCGATCACCGTGGCCGCAGCGCGGCACTCGTCCTGGCGCTCGGCCACCAATGCAGCGAGGTCGGCTTCGGGGTCCCAGCTGCCCTTCGAGCCGTCGGTGAGGACGAGGTGCCGGATCTCGCAACCTCGTGCGGCCCATTTGGCCAGCGTCGCCCCGCACCCGAACTCGATGTCATCGGGATGTGCGCCGATGGCAAGGGCACGAGCTGGCGCAGGCAGATCGACCGTCATCGGTCCGGAGAGCGGGAGGTCACCGGGGAGTCCGCTTGGTCCGAACCTGCTTCCACCGACGGGGTCGGGTTCGGTTGTCACGAGTGCTGCAACCCTGGGGACCGGACCGGTATCAGGTCGTCGGGCTCGTCGACGTCCCAGGCCAAGTCTGGTCGATCGAGGATCCGATACGGCAGTCCCAGCCGTTCGGCCTCGAGCACGTGCCTCGAGAACGAACCGGGGCCATAGGAGAACCGGAAGCCGGCCCTTCCCGGGACCACGATCACGTTGGTTCCGTTCCTGAAGCGATCGGCCACCAGAGTGATCCCTTCTGCGTCGCCGACCTGCGCCAGGTCGGCAGCTCTCGGAAGATCGGCATGGGCCACGGTCACCTGGGTGACCCCGATCCCGACCAGGTGGTCGACTCCGGCTTCGACGGCTCCGTTCAGGCCTCGGCCCGGTTCCCAGACCACCAACGCACCCAGCGAGCGCGCCCACGCAGCGACACCGGTGTCATCGCACACCACCGCGACCGGCAGCGGACCCGCGGCTGCGACCACTCGCTCGGCCATGGCGCGGGCGAAAGCGGAACGTTCATGTGCACCCATGGTGAGATGCAGGCGTCCTTTGGCCTGTGCGAACGCCTTGACCGGAATGAGTACGGCCCGCGGCCCGATGGGAGGAGGATCTCCCGGCCGAAAAGGCCCTCGGGCGACGCCTGGCACCGCGCCAGTGTACGTGGAGGTGTGCTCGGGGAAGTCTGGCAAACAGGAACGCGGGGAGCCGGTGTGCCGGCCGAGCGGATCAGGTCGGGTCGAGTCTGACGGTCGCGATTCCTTGGGCTCGGAGGTCGAACCGTTCCTCGAAGGGAGCGAGGGACATCCCTCGTAGGTCGACCAGCCATCCGGATCGTCCGGCGAACTCGACGACCGTCGGATCCGGACGCGGGTTGTAGACCCGGAGCTCGAGGTTGCCGGCAACACGTCGGACGCTGGACACCTCGGCACCGCGCACGGTCAGCTCCGATCCGCGGTCGGGTCGCGACCCTCCCCCGAATGACGCGGTCGGGATCAGCGGAACGAGGACGTCATCGGCCAGCCGGTAGGGATCGTGCTGCCCGAGCGCGATGGCATAGCTGACCTGGTGTGGTCCGATCATCTGGGGTCCGTCGAGCGGGTTCATCGGCCCGGCGGTCATCGGACGGGTGGCCATGCCCATCCTCGAAAGCATGCCGGTGGCCCGCAACAGGGTGAGTGCAAGTGCTGTGGCCTTGGTGGGAGTGGTGGCTTCACCCTCAGCCTCGACCAGGTCGATCAGTTCGTACTCCAGCACGCTCTCGTGAACGACGGTCAATCCTCCGCTCGACACGAACCTCCGCGCCGGGAAGGTCGGGGTCCCGATCTCTTCCTTCCCACCTTCCGCGGCCAGACCGCGCTCGACGACGGTGAAGGCGCATTCGGCATGGGAGGTGCTTGCCGGTTCGGGGAGCGGGAGCCGCACTCGCAGACGATGGTCCCTCGACGGATTGTCGAATGCAGTGGTCACCCGCACGACGGCTTCGTCGGCGCGGACCTCGAGGGTCGTCGTGACCGCGACCGTGTGCTCACCCACTCTGGAGCCGGTGGCCCCGTCGACTCGATCCGGCCAGGTGAAGGTCGAGGTGATCGTCGCGATCGCCCGCATCGGACCGGCTTCGTCGAGGGTGACCGTAACCGAGTTCGGGATGTCCACGACACGGTCGACCCTGGGCGGCGAGTAGTTGTAGGTATCACCATGGTCGCCGCTGTCGATCAGCCGACCGAACCCGGGGATACCGTCGATCGAGAAGGTGCCGACCTCGGGGTCGATGGATACGGTCACCAGATCGTTGGCGAGGACCACTCCTCCCGAGGCTGCCTGCGAGGCGTGCACCGGGTGGGCGAGCGGTGCCGGCGCGAAGCGCGCCCATCCGAAACCGGGCACGGATTCCTGGCGGGCGAGGATGCGACGGGTGGGCGGTTGGTCCAGGGTGACCCGGACCTCGGTCTCCGGACGGGCGGCCAGCCTCGTGTAGAGCTCGCGTTTGATCTCTTCCACCGGGACACCCGAACGCGGTTCGGTGCCGATCGCGATGGTGATGTCGAGGCCGGTCTCGTCCTCGTCCAGGGAGACGTCGGTGATGTACGCGTCGTTATCGATCCGCGCCCCCTGGATGAGCCCGAGCATGCTCCGCACCGTTGCACCGTTGAGGGTGATCGTGCCGGGGAGGCCGGCCCGCTCCGACAGCACCTGGACGTCGGGGCTCGGATCGCCCGCCGCGACCACGACCGCCTCGACCATCCCGGTCCGCTCCCCGGCGCACGGGTTGACCACCACCGGCCCTGGAGTCGCCATGGATGCGGACAGAGCGGCCATCGCTTCGTCGGTGAGCCCGTTGGCGATGTCACGAGCCTCGGCGTAGCGGTGGAGCACCGCGTCGACGACCTCGTCGGCCGAACAGGCGCAGATCGAGTCGTGGGCGGCATTGCGGATCATCTGCTTCCAGGCGACCTGCAGGAACGGCTCAGGCCAACGGTCGGCCGGCAGGAACAGGGCGGACAGCGGTTCTGCCCTCCGCTCGAGGGCGAGCTCGGCGCGGGCCGCAGCCTGTTTGACGTCGACCCGGTTGGAGGTCACCCCCATCAGCAGGTTGGCGCGGGCTCCCGAACGGAGTTCGCCGTGCCAGTCGACGAGCTCGGTGTCGTCGGCCAGGTCGAGGTAGGCCTTGAGCGACGAGATGGTGAGCTCGAACTCCGACTGGATCTGGTTGGCCTCGGCGACCACCCTCCCCAACCACGGTTGTGGGCGGGTGTGGTCGGTGCCGTTCATCAACAGCAGGGCATCGCTTGGCCCGAGGAATGCGTCCGCTTCCTCGGCGAGCGAACGTAGCCGACGCACCAGCGCTTTGGCGTCTTCGGGAAGTGCCGCTCCGTTCCCGTATCCCGCGACCAGGTACTCGGCCCGCACGCTGGACCCGTCCGGCGAGTGCCAACGAAACGCGCTGCGCTCGATCACAGCGGGAACTCCTCGCCAGACCACCGAGTGCTCGAAGCCGGCAAGCGCAAGGAGCTGGGGCATCTGCGCGATGTGGCCGAACATGTCCGGGAGGTAGCCGACGTCCATCGCCCCTCCGAAGCCGGCAGCTCGGGCGATTCCTGCCTGGAGGTTCCGGACGATCGTCTCACCGGAGACGAGAAACTCGTCCATCAGCACGTACCAAGGGCCGAGCGCAAGTCGTCCCGAGGTCGCCAGCGCCTGCAGTCGGGGTTCGTTCTCGGGCCGGATCTCGAGGTAGTCGTCGATGACCGCGAGCTGCCCGTCGAGCAAGAAGTGACGGTAGGAGGCGTCCCCCTCCATCTGCTCCAGCAGGGCGTCGACCATCCGCACCAGCCGCAGACGGAAGGTCTGGAAGGGGTCGTACCACTCCCGATCCCAGTGGGTGTGGGGAACCACCGCGATCTGCCGGGGCGGTGTGCTCGATTCGGATCCCTCGATCAGTCCCATGTCATCATTCTTTCGCAAGATCACGCGGGGATTCGGAGAGTCGGAGGTCACCTTGCGTCACTGGCGTGATCATCTCGCCACAGGCGATGAGATGACACCGGAACACTTGGTCGGTTCGGGAACACTTTTGCGAGCCTGGTCGGAGCAGTGGGCGACAGTCCCGAACGCACCGGTCTGGCTGGAGCGCGGGACCTCGGCGCCTCGCCGGGGTTGGTGGACAGCAGGGGAGTTCGAGGAGGCGACCAGGCATGTCGCGGTCAGACTGAGCCGGGCCGGCTTCAAACCAGGGGATCGGGCGCTGTGGTCCACCTCCTCCTCGGTGGCGGCGCTGTGCGCGCACGTCGGGGTGTTGAGGGCGGGAATGGTGGTGGTCCCGTTCAATCCGTCGTCCTCGGAGCGGGAGCTCGCCCACGTGGTGGGTGACGTGCGTCCCGTCGTCGCCATCGTCGAGCGCGCCGAACAGGAGCAGTGGGTTCGAGACGCCTCGCCGCACACCGCGGTGACCGGCACCGGGGTCGACCTGCCCGAGGTCGAGGTCGCCCGCGCCGACCCCGGTTCCATCGATGCCGCTGAGCCGGACGATCCGGCGCTCATCTGTTACACGTCGGGAACCACCGGTGCGCCCAAAGGGGCGGTGCTCACCCATCGGAATCTGTTGGCCGGGGCGGAGTCGGTCAGGATCGCCTGGCGCTGGAGCCCGGACGATCGGCTGGTCCACTGCCTGCCGGTCTTCCACGTGCACGGGCTGTGCGTCGGCGTCTACGGCACGCTGCTGAGCGGTGGGTCGGCCGTGCTCTTGCCCGGGTTCGATCCCGGTTCGGTCGCCGATTCGGTGGGGGATTTCGGCGCAACCCTGTTCTTCGGGGTTCCCACCATGTACCACCGCCTTCTGGCCGCCGGTCGGATTGCCGCGCTCTCGCCGCTCCGCCTCTGTGTCTCGGGATCCGCCGCGCTTTCGGCCGACCTCAACGCCGAGGTCAGCGCCTTCCTCGGATCGCCGGTCCTCGAGCGCTACGGCCTGACCGAGACCCTGTTGGACACCTCCAATCCCTACGAGGGTGAGCGCCGGCCGGGCACCGTGGGCTTCCCCCTGCCGGGCGTCGAGGTTCGGTTGGCGGGCGACCAGGGTGAGGTACTCGTCCGCGGGCCCAACGTCTTTGCGGGGTACTGGGAGCGGCCCGCCGCCGACGCGGATGCGTTCACCGCCGACGATGCGGGACCGGGATGGTTCCGAACCGGCGACCTCGGCATCGACGAGGGGGGTTACCTGGCAATTTGTGGACGATCGAAGGAGTTGATCATCTCGGGGGGGATGAACGTGTACCCGGCGGAAGTGGAGGACGTCCTGGTCACCCACCCCGGGGTGGCCGAGGTCGCAGTGACCGGAACTCTCTCCGACGAGTGGGGCGAGGTCGTCACTGCATGGGTAGTTGCCGACGGCCGACCACCGTCGTTACAGGAGCTGGTGGAGTTCAGCGCCCCCGTGCTCGCGTCGTACAAACGGCCGAGGATGCTCCATGTGGTCGCCGAGCTGCCTCGGAACGCGCTCGGCAAGGTGGTGAGGAGCCGGCTGAGCGCGTGGTGAGGCGGTAGGTTCCAGAGGTGCTCCAGAAGCAGCGACCACCGACCCGTCGGCTGGAGCGATCGCTCGCCGCCGAAGGGTTCGAATGGGTCGGTGGCCTCGACGAGGTGGGCCGTGGTGCGTGGGCCGGGCCGGTGTCGGTGGGAGTGGTCGTTCTTCCCGACGGGAAGCCCGCACCCCGCGGGATCCGCGACTCGAAACTGCTGACCGAGGAGCGGCGCGAAGAACTGTTCCCGAAGATCACCCAGTGGTGCGCGGCCTGGGCGGTGGGACACGCAAGCCCGGTCGAGTGTGATCAGCTGGGGATGACCGCGGCTCTGCGCCTGGCGGCTCGCCGTGCCCTGGGTGGCCTGGCTCCGATGCCCCAGGTTGTGGCCATGGACGGATCCTTCGACTACGTGAGCGACCCGCCGGATGACCCCGGTGAAGCGGGCGGCCCGCCCGATACAGGACCAACCGTCTTCGACGACCAGGCCCCGGTGCTCGCGCTGCCGAAGGTGCACACCGTGGTGAAAGGGGACCGCACCTGCGTATCGATCGCCGCCGCCTCGATCGTCGCCAAGGTGACCCGGGACCGGTTGATGCGGTCGATGTCGGAGAGCTTCCCGGCCTTCGACTTCGACCGGAACAAGGGATACCCCTCGCCGGCCCACCGAACCGCCTTGGCAGGGTTCGGGCTCACCTCACTGCACCGCCGCTCATGGTCCTACGTCGACGAGCTGGCCTTCCGCTAGCGCCGGGTCAGGCGGGTGCCGGATCCTTCGGAAGGCCGAGCACCCGCTCGCCGATGATGTTGCGAAGTACCTCGTCGGTCCCACCGGCGATGCGCATGCCGGGCACACCGAGGAGGAACTCCGACCAGGCATAGGAGCCCCACGCTCCCGTGTCGGCGGTCAGCAGGGGACCGAGCAGCGACGAGACCAGATTGCAGGTGCGGGTCATGTTGGCGGTCAGCTGCAGCTTGGAGAGCGACATCTCCGGCCCCGGGAGCTGGCCGACCGCGATGCGGGCCATCGCCCGCAGATTCGTGTAGCGAGCCAGCCGCTCGTTGATCACGATGGCCGCCAACTGTTGACGAACCAGCGGATCGTCCGCCCGCCCTGCCGCCTTGGCCATCGCGATGAGGCGGTTGCTGGCGGGAAGCCCGACGCCTCCACCGCCACCTCCGATCGCGGCTCGCTCGTTCATCAACGTGGTCAGGGCGACCGTCCAGCCCCCGTTGACATCACCCAACCGGTGGGAATCGGGGATCCGCACGTCGTTGAAGAAGACCTCGTTGAACGATGCGCCACCGGTCATCTGGCGGAGCGGTCGGACCTCGACCCCGGGGGCGTGCATGTCCACGACGAACCCGGTTAGTCCACGATGCTTGGGTGCGGACGGATCGGTCCGGCAGATGATCTCGCCGATGTCCGACAGGTGCGCACCCGACGTCCAGACCTTCTGCCCGTTGACGATCCACTCGTCGCCGTCTCGGACCGCACTGGTCTGCAGCGACGCGAGGTCCGACCCCGACGAAGGTTCGCTGAAGAGCTGGCAGCCCACGATGTCTCCCCGGTACATCGGGCGCAGGTACGCCTCTTTCACCTCGTCCGTGGCGTGGGCGAGGATGGTCGGTGCGACCATGCCGAGCCCGATCCCGTAGACAGCCATCGAGGGTGCCCGATAGTCGGCAGCCATCGACTGATAGATCCGCTGGTACTCGCGGCCGAGCCCCCGGCCGCCGTACGCGGGTGGTCCGGTGATCCATCCGAATCCGGCGTCGAACACGGTCTGGGCCCAGGTGCGCGCCGCCGCGAGATCGGCTGCGTCCTGTTCGGGCGTGCGCTCGGGGAACAGGCCGACGCTGTCGGAGCCCTGACCCCACACGAACGTCTCCTGCGGGCGACGTTGGGTGTGACCGTCGAGGAAGGCCCGCGCCTCGACCTCGAACTGCTCCTCGGTGATCACCTCGGACTGGTCGTCCATGCTCAGGCTCCCTTCTGGTTCCGATCGAGGCCGATGCCGGGCTCTCCAACTCGTGCCACCGTACGCCTCACCATGGCAGCGAACGCGTCCGGATGGCTCAGATGCGCTCCGTGGCCGGCCCCGGGGATCTCGAAGAGCTCCGCACCGGGCACGTGTTCGACCAGCCACGCCACCGAATCTCGATGGCGTGGAGCCGAGTTCTCGCCCCGTCCGCACACCAGGGGCACCGCGAGCCGGGTCACGTCGAAGGGAGCCGCATCGATGCGGATCGCGTCGAGCTCCGCCGAGAGCGCCGCGCCGTCAGCCCGACGCGCCGCCTTCTCGCGCTCGGGCAGCCGTTCCCATGCGGCGTCGCCGACCATTCGACGGAAGAACCGCTCGGCGGCTCGGGCGGAGAGCTCGTCGGGATCGGTTGGTCGCGAGTCGGGATCCCCAGTCGCTGGATCCGGAGGGCGGGCGGGCCAGAAGTCCAACCAGGGCATCGGCGGTTCATAGACGGCCAGCGCGCGAATGGATCCTTGTGGGCCGTCACGGAGGGCGGCGCCGAGCGCGACCGCGCCGCCGTAACTGTGTCCGATCACGACGGCCGCACGATCGTCGACGACCTCGAGCAGATCGTCGATGTGCCCGTCGAGGGTGGTGTTGATCGGAAGCGCGTCTCGTGACCGGTGGTAGCCACGACGGTCGTAGGCGACGGTGTGGAGGTCGTCGAGGCGGCGGATCACCCGGCCGAAGCTGGCCGAGCGGTCGAGCGATCCGTGCACGAGTACGACGAGTGGTCCCTGCGTGGAGTCGGGGTCCGGGCGGTGCTCGGTGACGGCAAGCTCGGTCGTGGAGGACATGTCCGACTCAGAATGTCAGCTGCCCCGGGTTCGACGCCACCCGCGTGGAAGCCCGGAGGTGAGGGTGGATTCGCCGAGGGATGCACCCGCGACCCCCTCATATCGTGCAAAGTTGTGGCTTCCCGACACTGAAGGAGAGAGAGTGCCCCTTACCAAAACCGATCTCATCGCCGCTGTCGCAGGCCATACGGGCTCCAGCGCCAAGGAGGTTTCCACCGTTCTGGCCGGCCTGGAAGATGTGGTCGTCGCCAACGTGGCCAAGGGAGAGAAGGTGGTCATCACCGGCTTCTTGACCTTCGACCGCTCCCAGCGCGCCGCCCGCAAGGGACGGAACCCCCAGACCGGCGAGACGATCAACATCAAGGCATCGAAGAACCCGAAGGTCTCCGCCGGTGCATCGTTCAAGAAGGTCGTGAACGGAGAGGCTCCGGCACCGAAGATCACCAAGGCCAAGTAGTTCCGACAGGAGTCGGACGATGTAGTCCCGACGGGACTCGGACGATTTCAGAGCTGACCGATCGCCTTGTGGGTCTGGGGAATCACCCGGACCCGCGGGTGCCGGTGCAGGGCCCGCTCCTGTAGGTCGAGCATCTGGTCCGGGCTGGGGGAGCCTCCGACCGTGCCGAAGGGTGTGACCGGCTGAAGGAAGATCTCGACCTCGTGGCCGGTGTCCCTGGCTGCCTCGGCGACCATCGACACCGCGGCATCGAACTGATCGGGATCGGTTGCATCGCCGACCACGATCTTGGCCCAGGTGGTCGCACCCGCGGCGAGCGCGGTCCGCAGGAACACTCGTTGGGTGTCCGGCGCGACCCGCTCGCCGTCCACGCTCGGGAGCTTCAGGTCCATACTCACGTAGGTGGTCCACGGCAGGATCCGTTCCAGTGCGGTGACCATCGTGCCGTTGGTCTCGAGCATTACTGCTCGTCCGGATTCGGCAAGTCCTTTGGCGAGCTCGGTCACCCTGCGCGACTGCATCAGCGGCTCGCCTCCGGTCAGGCTGATCGAGTGGTGCGGTACCGCCCGGCAGAGCTGGTCGGCGGCTTCGACCAACGAGCGGATGGGCAGCGGACTGGTGATCAGTTGCCAGTCGCGCCGCCCCGGTGTGGCTTCGATGCGACAGTCTCCTGGTCGAAGCTCGAGTGCTTCGGGCTGGTCGCAGTACGCACACCGGATGTTGCATCCGGTCAGCCTGATGAAGACCTGGCGCTCTCCGACCAGGGCGGCCTCACCTTGGATCGCGGAGAAGACCTCGGTGGCCAGGATGTCGGTCGGCGCCGCCCGCGGAGCGGATCGGGCGTTCACCCGAGCGCCGGGTCGTCGACGCCCGCTTCGGCGAAACCTCTGGCCCGCAGGACGCATGCGTCACAGGTGCCGCAGGGCTTGTCTCCACCCCGGTAGCACGACCAGGTCAGTCCGAGCGGCGCGCCGAGCGAGAGCCCCTGGCGGACGATGTCGGCCTTGGTGGAGTCGATCAGGGGAGTCCGTATCGCGATCGGGTCGCCCTCGACGCCACGCTTCTGGCCTGTCGCTGCCACCGCTCGGAACGCCTCGATGAACTCGGGGCGGCAGTCGGGGTAGCCGGAGTAGTCGATGGCGTTGACCCCGATCCAGACCGCGTCGAGGTCGCGGGCCTCGGCGACACCGAGGGCGACCGAGAGGAAGATGCTGTTTCGGGCAGGCACGTAGGTGACCGGAATGCCGTCACCGCCGTCCCCGGTGGGGACGTCGATGGAAGGGTCGGTGAGTGCGGAACCACCCCAGGCGCGCGTGTCGAGCACGACCACCAGGTGTTCCGACCGATAGTGCCCGGCAACGCCTGCCGACCGGTCCAACTCGGTGCGGTGGCGCTGCCCGTAGTCGAAGGTGAGGGCGAGAGGAGGCGATCCCGCCTCCGCGGTGGCAAGGGCCATGCAGACCGTCGAGTCGAGCCCACCGGACAGGACGACCAGGTGACCGCTCATCTGCCCATCTGCTCAGGAGCCGCTCGGGAGGGCCAGCTCCACCGAGGAGGTCTCCGTCTCCCAGAGACGCAGGCTCGCGAGCTGCACCCCGGCATCACTGAGAATCGCCCACGCACGATGGGCGAGGAGCTCGGCGGTGGGGTTGTCGAGGACTTCGTTGAGGTCGTGGTGGTCCCATGCTGCGATCACCGTGCGATCCACGATCTCGCGGAACTCGTCGAAGTCGATGACCACGCCGTTGCCATCGAGCGGTCCCGCGACCGTTACGTCGAGTCGATAGGAGTGACCATGTAGGTTCCGGCACTTGCCGGTGTGCCACGGCAGCCGATGCGCAGCCTCGAACGTGAACGTGCATGTCACACTCGTCAGCGGCTCGGTCACCCTCGTGACGCTAACCGAGCAGAACAGGTGTCCGGTTCGCGGTGTCGGCGCCGGGCGGACCGGTAGGCTCGCTCACGATGGAAGCGACCGAACAGAGCACGGTCTCTGGAGCCAACGGAGACGGGCCGGGCGGCTCCGTCACCGGTGCATTCGGGCCCAACGCCTGGTTGGTCGAGGACATGTACGACCGTTATCGGACGGATCCGTCATCGGTCTCCGAGTCGTGGGCGGAGTTCTTTGCCGACTATCGGCCGGTCGCCGCACAGACCGCCGCCGCGGTCGCGACCGATGGAACAGTGCAGCCTCGGCCGGTGCCCTCGCCGCCTGTGGCGTCGCCTGAACCTTCTCGGTCACCGTCGGTTCCGGCGAGTGTCGTCCCCTCGGGTGGATCGTCGAACGGACTGGCCGACGCAGACGAGAAGGCAACCCCGCTCCGGGGGGCCGCCGGCCGCATCGTCGCCAACATGGAGGCGTCCCTCGGGGTCCCCACTGCCACGAGCGTGCGGGCGGTCCCGGCGAAGCTGCTCGAAGTCAACCGGAAGATCCTCAACAACCAGCTGTTCCGAACCACCGGCGGGAAGGTGAGCTTCACCCACCTGATCGGCTACGCGGTGGTCAAGGGCCTGGGCGCGGTCCCGGCGATGAACGCGACGTTCGTCGACGACGCCGACGGAAAGGGCACACCTGGAGTCGTGAAGCACCAGCACGTCGGCCTGGGGTTGGCGGTCGACGTCGAAAAGGGGGATGGGAGTCGCACCCTCCTCGTGCCGTGCATCAAGGGCGCGGACACGCTCGACTTCCGGGGTTTCGTGAGCACGTACGAGGAGTTGGTGCGAAAGATCCATACCAACAAGATCGGCCCGGACGACTTCGCCGGCACCACGGTCACCCTCACCAATCCGGGGACGCTCGGCACGATCCAGTCGGTTCCCCGGCTGATGCCGGGCCAAGGACTCATCGTCGGAGTGGGGGCGCTCGGCTTTCCCGCCGGGTTCGAGGCAGCGGATCCGGACACCCTTGCCGACTTGGGGATCGGGAAGACGGTGACGCTCACCTCGACCTACGACCATCGGATCATCCAGGGAGCCGAATCAGGTCTGTTCCTCGCGTACGTGTCGGAGTGCCTGATGGGCGGGCACGACTTCTACGACCAGGTGTTCGAATCCCTCGAGATCCCCTACGAGCCGGTCCGATGGCAGACCGACCTGAACGCGTCCGAGGGCGAGGGCGGTGACCACCTGCGGATGATCAAGCAGGTGCACGTCCAGACCCTCATCAACATGTACCGGGTCAGAGGCCACCTCATCGCCCACCTCGATCCGCTCGACGCAGAGCCTCCGGGGCTTCATCCAGAGCTGGATCCCCTCCATTACGGGTTGACCATCTGGGACCTTCCCCGCCACTTCGTCGCTGACGGGCTGGCCGGCAAGGACACCGCAACGCTCGACGAGATCCTGCACATCCTGCGTGACGCCTACTGCCGGACCCTCGGCATCGAGTACATGCACATCCAAGATCCCGAGCAGAAGCAGTGGATTCAACAGCACGTCGAAGGCGTGTCCTCGATACTGCCGATCGACGAGCAGCGGCACATCCTGGACAGTCTCAACGCGGCCGAAGTCTTCGAACGGTTCCTCCATTCGCGCTACGTCGGACAGAAGCGCTTCGGGCTGGAGGGTGCCGAGTCTGCGATCGTCCTGCTCGAGACCATCCTCGACCGTGCAGTCGACGAGGGGCTCGACGACGTGGTCATGGGCATGTCCCACCGTGGGCGCCTCAACGTGCTCGCCAACATCGTGGGCAAGTCCTACGGTGAGATCTTCGAGGAGTTCGAAGGAAACCTCGATCCGGAGTCGGTGCAGGGCTCTGGCGATGTCAAGTACCACAAGGGGGCCGTCGGAACCTTTGTCGCCAGAGGCGGCGGTTCGATCCCGGTGACCATGGCTTCGAACCCGTCCCACCTCGAAGCAGTCGATCCGGTGGTGGTCGGCATGGCCCGTGCCAAGCAGGACGCGCTCGGCGGCGAGCAGGGATCCGGCCGTCGTTTCGAGGAGGGGACCGGGGATCCGTTTCCGGTGCTCTCGATCCTGCTCCACGGAGACGCGGCCTTCGCCGGGCAGGGGGTGGTGGCCGAGACGCTCAACCTGTCGGGTCTCGCCGGCTACCGCACCGGCGGGACCATCCACATCGTCATCAACAATCAGTTGGGCTTCACCACCGCACCCGAGGCTGCCCGCACGTCGGTGTATCCGACCGACGTCGCCAAAATGGTGCAGGCGCCGATCTTCCACGTGAACGGCGACGATCCCGAGGCCTGCGTTCGTGCAGCACGGTTGGCGTTCGGTTTTCGTCAGGCGTTCCACAAGGACGTCGTGATCGACATGGTGTGCTACCGCCGCCACGGTCACAACGAGGGCGATGACCCGAGCTACACCCAGCCTCGCATGTACGCGCTGATCGAGGCGAAGCGCTCGGTCCGGAAGCTCTACACCGAGTCGCTGGTGCGGAGGGGGGACATCACCCTGGACGAGGCCGAACAGGCGCTCGACGACTTCTCGGCGAGACTCCAGGCGGCGCTCGAGGAGACCCGGGCAGAAGCCGAGGCGACCACCGCCGACGGGGAGACCACGATGGTTCTCCGGTCTGCCGAGCCCGACGTGTCGATCCAGCCGGTCGAGACCGGTATTGCGGCGGCGACGGTCTCGCGCCTGGCCGAGGTTGTCCGCACTGTGCCAGAAGGCTTCGTCCTGCATCCCAAGCTGGCGCGCCAGTTCGAGCAGCGGGACAAGGTCGTCGCCGAGGGGGAGATCGACTGGGCCCTCGGCGAGGCACTTGCCATCGGCTCGCTGCTGCTGGAAGGGACCGACGTGAGGTTGACCGGGCAGGACACCCGGCGGGGAACCTTCTCCCAGCGCCACGCCGTGCTCGTCGATCACGACACCGGAGCCGAGTACGTGCCCCTCGCCGGCCTCGAGGGCGGACGCTTTACCGTGCGTGACTCGCTGCTGTCGGAGTACGCCAGCCTGGGCTTCGAGTACGGGTACTCGGTCGAGGCGCCTGACGATCTGGTGGCCTGGGAGGCCCAGTTCGGCGACTTCTGGAACGGCGCAGAGATCATCGTGGACAACTTTCTGGTGTCCGCGGAGGACAAGTGGGCGCAGAAGTCAGGGCTGGTGCTCCTGTTGCCTCACGGGTACGAGGGGCAGGGCCCCGAGCACTCGTCTGCACGGATCGAGCGGTTCCTGACGTTGTGTGCACGGGGCAACATGCGGGTGACCGAACCGACCACCGCCGCGCAGTACTTCCACCTCCTGCGGGCGCAGGTCAGGGGAGCAGAACGACGGCCGTTGGTCGTGTTCACCCCCAAGTCGCTGCTGCGTGCACGGGACGCCCGATCGCCGGTCGAGGCCTTTACCGCCGGCTCCTTCGCGGAGGTGCTCGACGACCCGGCGAGCGTCGATGGGTCGCTCGACGTCGCTCGTGTCGAACGGGTGGTCCTCTGCGCAGGGAAAGTGGCCTACGACGCCATCGGAAGGCGGAACGAGTTCGGTGAGGCCGGCCCGAGTGTCGCGGTGGTGCGCATCGAGCAGCTGTACCCGTGGCCGACATCGGCGCTCGCAGACGTCCTCGATCGCTATGCCGCAGCGCGTGAGGTGGTCTGGTTGCAGGAGGAGCCCGAGAACATGGGGGCGTGGAACTTCGTACACAGCCGGCTGCATCGCATCCTCCGGGACACCCACACGCTGTTGCACGTGAGCAGAGCCGAGTCAGCCAGCCCGGCGACGGGGAGCGTCGCAGTGCACCGGTTGGAGCAAGAGGATCTGTTGCGCCGCGCCATCGGGTGATCGAGCCCTCGGGTCCGCTCTTCGACGTCGATCGGGCGGAGCATGAACCGAATGAGCCTGGTCGGATGGTTGACTGGAGCCCGACATGACCCAGGACTCTCCTGAACGCCGTCGCATCGTCGTCGACGGCTCCAACATCGCCACCGAAGGTCGGAGCCAGCCAAGCCTCGCCCAGCTCGATGAGGCGATACAGGCGTTTCTGGAGGAGTACCGCGGATTTCGTTCTTCCGACGTCACCGTTGTGGTCGATGCCACGTTCGGCCATCGAATCGATCCCTCGGAGGTGGCAGCGTTCGACCAGGCGGTCGAGCACGGTGAGATGGTCACCCCGCCGGCCGGAGCGATCGGCCGTGGCGACGGGTTCATTCTCCGCATCGCCGAGAAGTCGGGTGCGCTGGTTCTTTCGAACGACTCGTTTCAGGAGTTCCACGCCGAGCGGCCGTGGCTCTTCGAGCCGGGCCGGCTGATCGGAGGGAAGCCGATACCGGGGGTGGGATGGATCTTCACCCCACGAACTCCAGTGCGCGGGGTCAAGAGCCGCGCGGCGACCGCCAAGGCGAAGCGGGGGAGCAAGGCACCTGAGATGGCGGCAGGAGTCACTGCCGTCGATGGCCCCGATCCGGCTGATGCGGTGGCGTCATCGGCGCCGGATGGGTCGAGTCCACCGAAGGCCACCAAGGCCATCAAGGCCGCCAAGGTCACCAAGGCTTCAAAGGTGACGAAGGCCACCAAGGCTTCAAAAAAGGCCGCCAAGGTCACGAAGGCTGCAAAGGCGACGAAGACCACGAAGGTTGCCAAGGCGGCGAAAGCCAACAAGGCGACCAAGGCCGACAAGACGACCAAGGCCGACAAGGCCGCCAAAAAGGTGACCAAGACGGCCAAGGCGCCAGCGGGCAAGGTGACCAAAACCAGCAAATCGTCCGCTACCGGAGCGAAGGACTCTCGGGGCTCGGAACAATCCACCCCTCGGTCGACCCATGAGGCGCTCAACGATCCGATGACCTTCTTGACCTTTGTCGCCGATCATCCGGTCGGGAGCACCTTCGACGGCGCGGTCGTCTCATTCACCTCGCACGGCGCACATGTGGACGTGGGCGGGATGCTCTGCCATATCCCGCTACGGGGTATGGCCGATCCGCCACCGAAGAAGGCGCGTCAGGTGTTGACAAAGGGAGAGACCCGTCCGTTCGTGCTCGTCTCGCTGGATGCAGCCCGTCGGCGCGCAGAACTCGCCCTTCCCGGAATTGCCTGAGATTCCTAGTCGGACAACGACGCCCCGGTTGCCTGACTTCGCTGGTTGGCCCTCGGCGGACCTGGTTGACTGGGGAACCCAGACGTCGTCTTGAGCGGAGGCACCGGTGGCCGAGTCAACGCAACCCTCAGAGCGGATGGTGGTGTGTTACTTCATCACCTCCGACGATGTCGAGCGATCCCGGCGCTTCTATACCGAAGTGCTCGGCGGCAGGGTGGTCTTCGGCCCTGAGCCGACCAACGTCGAGCTCGCCAACAGCTTCATCGTCATCAATGCCGGTGGCGGACCTACCGATGACAAACCCACGGTCACGCTTCAGACGCCCAGCGATCCGGACAAGGTCAGCAGTTTCCTCAACATCCGGGTCCCAGACATCCAGGCGGTGTACGAGGAATGGAGCGCCAAGGGGGCTGAGTTCCTGACACCGCCGCAAGAGCACCGGTACGAGACCCGCTGCTACATGCGCGACCCCGACGGGTACATCATCGAAGTCGGGCAGACGACAGACTCGAAGGGAGACTGGCTACCCGCTACCTGGTCGTAGAGGGCCAGAGCTTCGGTCAGGAAGGCGGATCCTCGCCGGCTTGTTCGGCGACCATGAATCTGGCGTACCAGTCGGGCCAATTCGGGTCGGCCTTGCCCGTCCGCTTCTCGTGCTCACCATGTGCCGACTCGGCTCGTCTCAGGGCCGCGGCCAAGTCGGCAGCAGAGTTGAACGAGGTTTGCGCGGGATCGACGCGGCCCGGAATCCGGTCAGTCACCTCTTGGAGAAGCCAACTGTTGCCGTCCGGATCATCGAACGTGGCGAACGAGCTGTAGCTCTTGTGGTCCGGATCCGGTCCGTTCACCCGATCACTGGCCCCATTGGGATCGAGCTGTGCACCCGGCTTTCCGGCATGAAAGACCTCACTGACCTTCGCACCCCGACGCAGGAGTTCTTCACGCCCGGCAGCGATGTCGGACACGATCAGGTAGAGGCCATGGGCAGATCCCGGCGGAGCCGCTGTGATATTGCTGCCGAACTGCATGGAGCACAGCGATCCGGGAGGCGTGAATTGGACGACTCGGTAGCCGTTGTCGAAAGAGAAGTCGGCGTCCAGCCTCCACCCGAGTCCTTCGTAGAAAGACTTGGAGCGGTCGGCGTCAGCCACAGGGATGACGACAGCCTCTAGTTTGAGATCGACGCCCGGGCCAGCCGTGCCGTCGGTTCCACCGTCCTGTCGATCGCTTGCGGGCATCTCGACCTCCTCAGTCCGTCGGAGCGCTTGTGGCACCGGGGCCACGCCTTTGGGTACACGGAATCTTGCCCCAGTCGCTCACTACTTCGCCGGAGCTTCAGCCCCCAAGACAACTATTGAGGAAAGCATCCAGAGCCTCTCGGTTGCGCTTGATCAGGATGTGCCCACTCTCGCTCTTGGCGATGTCCAGGGAAGGGCAGAACACATCGCGTGCCCCGCAGAAGAAGTGTGGAGAGCCCTTGACCCCACGGTCCTGTCCCTGGTGCCAATCCTCCAAGACGCTCTTCCGGTCCCGCTCTTTGACAGGTTGGATGCCGTGGATCGCTGCAATGTCCTCCAGAACGAGTGGATCGGATATGTCACGCCCCTCCTCGAAGAGGGCTTCGCGAAGCGCAAGACTCATGGCCTCACCCGACCTGTTCGATTGCCGATAGGCACGAGCGGCCTGGGCGAGGGCGGGCAAGGTGGTCGAAGGAAATCTGTCGGGATCGAATCCAACGAAGAGCTCCGTTGGGAGCTGTTCGCGGAGTTCCTGAACGTGTGCGGCGGATACTGCGGGATCCTGGGGTCTTCCGTTGACGAGTTCCAGGGGCCACGCACGGATGCGGAGTACGACGTCGTTGCGTCGGCGCTCTTCGATTCGCTCGCGGATAAGACGTAAGCCGACGTAGGCGAAGGGACACCAGATGTCTGCGTACACTTCGATCTCCACTAGATCAGCACATTACGACGCATCCGAGGCCGGGGAAGGCGGAATCCGGATACCTGATTCGCGCCTACTTCGGTTTCCTTGTCTCGTTGCCCAGGAGTGGGAAGAAGTGAGCTGCCACACCTCTGAGGAAGCGCACCACCAACCCAGGCGTCAGCTCCGCGTTTGGGTCGGTGAGTTCTGCTGGGAGGCGCACTTCCAGCTCTCTCGCCTTTGCGATGAGGCCGGCTCCCATGCCCTTCCCCAGGGTGCTCAGGCCCTTGCCCACGACTTCTTCATCCATCATCCATTCAGGAACGGGCAGCGGCGTGACCGTGGCCCAGGTCTCGGGGTCACGCGGTGTGGTGCGCGAAAAGACGTGGTCGAAGGTGCGAGCAGACGCATCGCGGTGGGTCAACGGTGTCCCCAGCCCCCAGGCCTTCGTCAAGGTGGCGATCAGGGATGTGTGGCGGTACTCCTCGTTGTAGACCGAGCCTGATTCGACCCACGGCGACACGATGATCGCAGGCACTCGATAGCCGGAGCGGTCGAACGTGAAGCCGCATTCGCCTGCAGGCGCGGCCGGATCCGGCGGTGGTACCGCAGGTGGCGGTACGTGATCGTAGGTTCCCCCGGGTTCATCCCATCCGATCAGAAGGGCGGTGTTCCACACGTTGGCACCGTTTTCTGAGGTGGCTGACCGGTAGGCGTTGAACACCCGGGCCAAGAAGGCCTCGCCGGCCAGCGTGGAGGAGGGGCTATCGACCTCGATGTTCACCTTGTCGGAGAGCGAGCGACCCATGGCGGGGTGGTAGTCGCCGTGCCCCGCGATCATGTTGGGTTCGATCAACGAGAAGTCCGGGAGTGTCCCCGCTGCCGCGTCTTTCTCGAACTCGGCGAAGGGCACGAAATGGGTGGCCAGTCGATCCTTCAGCCGCGGAAAGTGGATGATCCCGGTGAAGGACACCGGCATCGGTTCCATGACGTAGACCTTCCAGGTCTTTCCTTGGGCTTCGAGACGCTCGAAGATCGTCTCCGCGTCGTTCTCCGTGAACCACTTGGTGATCGGATGGTTCACCACCATCCCCGAGGACGTCGCAGCCGTCCAGAACGACCGGTTCATGAAGGTCTGAGAGGGCACCTCGCTGAACCAGTGGTCGAAGACCCCGAACTCTCGGGCCAGTCCGTTGAGTACGGGCAGCTGTGCGGGTGTGTACCCGGTCATGATGTGCGCGTACTCGTCGTAGGTGGGCTGTCCCCCGATCTCGCCGGTGAACGTGGAGATGTAATCGGTCACGAATCCGTTCATCGTCGGAGTCGTTCCCGGCGGCGGCGCATTCCAGGGTGCCGTGCACGCAGAGCCGATCTTGAAACGGTTGCCATCGTCGATCCTGTTGAAGAGCTGGGTGTTGGTGTGAAAGTACTCCTCGCCCGAATCCGGGTTCGGTGAGTCCATATCGGTCGCCACCGTGTAGGGGACCACCCCCCGATCAGCCCCGTGCTCTGCCCATTCAGGGATCGGGTTGGAGAGCTGCTTGCCAATCACGCCGTCGAACACCTTGCCGTCGTCAGGCCCGTAGAGGTGCCCGAGGACGTTGTCGAGTGAGCGGTTCTCGAAGAGGACCACCACGACGTGATCGAGGGCGTGGCTCTGGTCCTTGAGAGGTTGTTGGGCGGCCTCGGGAGGCATTGTCAACGGGCGATCTGCGTTTGCCGGGCAGGTTCTAGTTGAGAGGGAACCAGGTGCTCGCGTCGGCGGCCAGCACCCAGGGATCGGGCTTCGTTCCGTCACCGACGCGCTGGAGGTCGGATCCGTTCACCGCAGACTCGGCGGTGCGGGATGGAACGAGCTTCCCGACGTAGGGCATGCCGGGGGGAGGGTCCTTCGATTCGACCCCTCCGTCTCTCACGAGGTTCGACGGCTT
Organism: uncultured Acidimicrobiaceae bacterium; assembly: GCA_963839925.1. Classification (GTDB taxonomy): domain Bacteria; phylum Actinomycetota; class Acidimicrobiia; order Acidimicrobiales; family RAAP-2; genus Bog-756. The sequence goes on from CAWIWV010000001.1 coordinate 934,538, forward strand.
GCCGCTGGAGAACCAGCGGTCCTGATGGATGCGGTAGGGGTCCTCGTACCAACCCTGCGCCCTTTCGGTGGTCGTCACCCTTGGATCGCGATGATCCCGAATCCGCGCATAGTGGCGTTCATTCCGGACGGGTCGGATGACTCCCCACCAAAGGGTGCCGAGCCAGATCACGGTCAACCCGACGATGCAGATCGTCGGCCAGAACCAGGCTGGAAACGTGCCACCTGTACGTGCACCGACCCCAGCCTCCGGGCGAACGACCCACAAGCCGACGAGGACCGCCACCAAGGTCACTGCGATGAGCAGCCCGACCCGTCTCGCTAAGAAACCGCTGCGCACCCCCAGAGTCTGGCACGACCAGCTCGCACCGTTCCCGAGTTCTTCATCGACTCGGTGAAGTGGAAGGGCACATCTGTCACTCTCTGCCCTCGCCGTCGTGCCGGACGGCAGCTCCGAGTTCGACGATCTGTGCCAGGTGAGGTCGAAGCCACATCTTGAGCTTTGCCAGTACCCCCGGCCGGACGGGTCCAGAGGCGACTGCAGAGGATTCAGGACGCCTGGCTGCATCTCCCAGGGCGTCTGCCAGAAGGGCGATCAGCTCAGGGAGCTCGTCAAGCTCGACCGGGGTGGAAGCCACGCAGATCCCGTCCCGCCAATGGCTCAGCACCACTTTTCCTTGGTCGGGATGTCGGGTGACACGAAGCGATCCGCCCTGCCCCCGAGCGTCTCCGATGGCAATCGATCTGGCCCCCATGCAAACACTGTTCGCCAGATCGACTCAGGTGTCAACCGCCAACGGTGACGGTACTCAAACAGCCCACAGGCTCAGTCGGCAGCCACCTGCAAAAGAGCCTCGGCGACGAAGTCCGGTTCGGTGATCATCAGGTCATGTCCGGTGTCGATGCTCCAGAACCTTCCTTCGTTCCGGGCCTTCTCGATCATCGCAGCGTCCCGGGTGAGGACGGTCGATTCACAGACGATGTGATACTGCGGCAGGTCCCAGAGCTCGCGTTCGTTCTCGAGCTCGAGCTTCTGCTCGAAGCAGCGCCAGGGGTGCCCGGTAAGTCGATCGTCCATCCAGACCAAGTCGGTGGGATCGGTCACGCCGTAAAAGGCTCCAGCACCAGTTGCAGGCAACAGGACCAGCTCCACGCCGTCGACAACCGCACCCATCGGACGGACCGACTCGATGACGGGTCCCGCTACATCGACGAGTGATTGGCCACCTTTGGGATTCGCCGCATCGAGGTAGACGATCTTGCCGATGCGGTCGGTTGCCCGGTCCGCGATGCCGGTGATCACCATGCCGCCATAGCTGTGGCCGACGAGGATCACCTCTTTCAGATCCCAGTAGCAGAGAAGCTGGACGACATCGTTGATGTGCATGTCGAGGTCGACGGCAGGCGAGAGGAGATGAGAGTGCTCGGCGAGCCCTGTCAAAGACGGCGCAAACACCTCGTGTCCGGCCTTCTCCAAACGCTGCTTCACCTTCGCGTAGCACCATCCTCCGTGGCCACCGCCAGGAACGAGCACGTAGGTCGACATGGCCGCCACTGTAGGACCGATGACGGCCACCGCCGGAGCGAGCCGGCTTCGAGCCGGCCACTCCCGGGAGTCGCAACAGTTCGTCCGAGCCCTTATTGTCGGCACCCGTGCGAGCCGAGGACTATCTGCCACATCGCGATCCCTTTCTGTTCATCACCGAGCTGCTGACGGTCGAACCGGGGCAATCGGCCACCGGCAATTGGCAACTGACCGGCGAGGAAGCGTTTTTCGCCGGTCACTTCCCTGGACGACCGACGCTCCCCGGGGTGCTGATGGTCGAATCGCTGGCCCAACTCGGCGGTGTGGCGGTCCTGGCCGACCCCGCCTTCGCCGGAAAGCTTCCGCTGTTCGGGGGGATCGAACGTGCCCGATTCCGCCGCCAGGTGGTCCCCGGTGACCGGCTCGATCTCGAGGTGACACTGGGCCGGATGTCCGCGCGGGCCGGCAAGGGAAGCGGTCGAGCGTCGGTCAACGGGGAGCTGGCGTGTGAGGGCGAGTTGCTGTTCGTCCTGGTCGACGCAGCCCCGACCGGAACCGCCTGAACGGCGACCTGCTCGTGCGCATCGCAACCTGGAACGTGAACTCGCTCGCTGCCCGTCTTCCCCGCGTCGAGGGATGGCTCGCCTATGCGCAGCCTGATGTGCTCTGCATGCAGGAGACCAAGCAAGACGACGCCGCCTTTCCGCACGCGGCGTTCACCCTCCTCGGATACGAGACGGCGCACCACGGCGAGGGAAGATGGAACGGCGTGGCGATCGCCAGCAGGGTCGGTCTCAGCGGGGTGAAGGTCGGTCTGGGTCCCGACGCTCACGAGCAGGGCGCCCGATTGATCGCTGCCGACTGCGGGGGAGTGAGGGTGATGTCCGTCTATGTCCCCAACGGGCGCAGCCTCGACAGCGAGCACTTCGCGGCCAAGCTGGACTGGTTGCGCCGGCTCCGCTCGCTTCTCGACGAAGAGGGATCGCCCGACCAACCGCTTGCGATCTGTGGCGACTTCAACGTGGCTCCCGCCGACCGGGACGTCTGGGACCCCGCACAGTTCGTCGGCGCGACCCACGTGAGCCAAGAAGAACGGGACGCGCTGGCCGACCTCGAGTCGTGGGGTCTGGTGGACGTCTTTCGACGGATCTACGACGACGGTGGACTGTTCAGTTGGTGGGACTACCGGGGCGGGTCCTTCCACCGCCATCAGGGAATGCGCATCGATCTGATCCTGGTGACCGAGGTGCTGGCACGCGCGACGAGCTACGGGCTCATCGACCGCAACGCGCGCAAGGGCCAGAAGCCCTCCGACCACGCGCCGGTGCTCATCGACACCGAAGTCGGGTAGCGCGGCGGCCGACATCGCCGGGGCGCGGCACAGGTGACATAAGGTGCGGTCCATGGATCTGTCCGCGTATCGCCACACCGAAACCATCACCATCGACCGACCGGCCGCAGACGTCTACGCGATCGTCAGTGACGTGACCCGCATCGGCGAACTGAGTCCGGTGTGCAAATCGGGAAGCTGGGACGATGTCTCCCAAGCGGGCGCGACCGGGGCATGGTTCACCGGTCACAACGCGATCGGTGATTTCACCTGGGACACCCGCTGCAAGGTGGTCGCCTCGGAGCCGGACCGCGAGTTCTCGTTCGTCAACTTCGGAGCCGACGGCGAGCAGGAGCTCGTGCGGTGGGGATTCACCTTGGCGGGCACCGACGACAAGACCGAAGTGGCGGAGTCGTGGGAGGTCCTGCCGGCCTACCCGGACTTCGTGCGGACTGACGAACCGAACATCGACGTCAAAGCCCGGATCGACGGCATGGCTCAGATGGCCCGTGATGGGATGTCGGCGACACTCGCCAACCTCAAACGCATCGCCGAGTCCTGAGGTTGCATCCGGCGCCGAGCGCGCGCCCGGGGTCGAAGCGAATCAGTCGAGATGGGCCCGCATCGCGGCTATTCGAGCCACCGCGTCGCGCGGTGCGATCCGACCGGTGCCGACTCGCGAGACCCGAGCCACGTTCGCCAGCCAAGGTGACGGCTGGCGCTCCACCTTCTGACCTCGACCCATCGTGCGGACCCGCGCCCACGAACAGTGAAGCTCACGTGAAGCGCGAGTCAACGCGACATAGAGCAACCGTCGCTCTTCCTCGCGTGCGTCGCCGGACTCCGCGTAGATGATCGGCACGTAGCCGTCCTCGAGACCGATGACGGCGACGGAGTCCCACTCGAGTCCCTTCGATCGATGGAAGGTCGCCAAGGTGACCGCATCGACCTCCGGCTTGCTGGCGCCCGCACCCCCATGAGGATCAGGGGCCGTCTGGCAGGGGATACCCGTCCGTTCGAGCACGCCGCGTACGACGTGCAACTGGTCGTTGGTGCGGGCGAGCACCGCCAGGTCCGACCACCCCAGACCCTCCGCCGAGCGCTGGGACAGGAGGGCGACGACTCCTTCAGCCTCGGCGGTGTCGTCCTCGTAGGCGGTCACCACCGGCATCACCCCGGCGGGCGCTCCCGAACGAGGGGGCGTGACGAGCGACGGGCCGAGGGCGGCCGAGGCCGCCGCCACGATCTGCGGGCTCGACCGGTGATTCTGGTCGAGGCGCACGACCTCCAAGGTAGGCACATGGAGGTGCAGGCGATCCAGGAGGCGAGGATCGGCACCGTTCCATCCGTAGATGGCCTGGTTGGGGTCGCCGACCACGCAGAGGTCTTGCTCGGGGCCGAGTAGAGCCAGGATCAGGCGGAACTGCGCTGGGTTCACGTCCTGGAATTCGTCGACCGACAGATGTCGGTACCGCCAGCGCACCCGTTCCGCGAACTCGACATCGTCGTGGACGAGATCGGCGGCGCGCAGGAGGACGTCGTCGAGGTCGAGCGTGTTCTTACGCCGAAGGGTCTCTTCGTAGGACTCGAAGACGTCGACGACCTGGTCGATCGTGACGACAGCCGGCCGGCCGGCGAGCTCGGCCGCTGCGCCGTAGGAGGCGGAATCGAGGCAGTGCGCCTTGGCCCACCCGATTTCGACATCGATGGCCGACGCCAGCGCCGGGTCGCCGGTGATCGTGGTCAGCATTCGGTACCGACGCTCGGCGATCGCGGGAGCCGGACGTCCCGCGTCGGCAGCACTTCGTCGGAGCATGGTGAGCGCCAGCTGGTGGAGGGTGCCGGCACGGACCCCGGGGCTCGGAGGGGTCCCCGGTTGTGCCGGGACGGAGACGGTCACCCCGTAGGAGCGGAGCCGGTGACGCAACTCGCGGGAGGCTTTGCGGGTGAAGGTGCAGATGAGGGTGTGGTCGGCCTCCGCGGTGCCGTTCTGGATGCGGGTGGCGGCCCGGAGGGTCAGCACCCTGGTCTTTCCGGAACCGGCCCCTGCGATGATGCACAGGGCGCGGGCTTCGGCGTCCACCGCCACTCGCTGGCTTTCGGTGAGCCCGGCCAGGTCGCGGACGAAGAGGCTGCCGTCCCCTGTCGTCTCCAATGGTTCCACCGGTTGGGAGGCTATCGGTAGGGTGTACCGGTGCTGAAGACCTTCGCCGGCGGCCGCCTGTTCGGCGGGACCTGGGGGTCGGGGGTGCCCACCGTCCTGGCACTTCATGGCTGGCGACGGACCCACGCCGACTTCGCCGGAGTGTTCGATCCCGGGGACCCGGGAACGGCCGGTGTCGATGCGGTCGCCGTCGACCTGTTCGGGTTCGGGGCCACGCCGCCACCGCCTGAGGCGTGGGGCACCGAGGAGTACGCGCGCAACCTCCTGCCTCTGTTCGACGAGGCCGGGACGCTCGCCGAGCGGATCGTCGTCGTCGGGCACTCCTTCGGTGGTCGGGTGGCTGTTCGGCTCGCCACCATGGTGCCGGACAGGATCGAGCGGATGGTGCTGTGCGGGGTGCCCCTTCTCGACCGGTCGGATCGTCGGGTCCGCCCCGCCCGTGCCTTCCGGATTGCCCGCCGGCTCAACCGGGTCGGCCTGATCGGTGACGATCGGATGGAGGAGATGAGGAACCGGTACGGGTCGGCCGACTACCGGGCGGCAAGCGGCGTCATGCGCGACGTCCTCGTCAAGTTGCTGGCCGAGCGGTACGACGATGCGTTGCCCCGGATCGGCTGCCCGGTCGAGCTCCTCTGGGGCGAACAGGACAGCGAGGTGCCGGTGGAGGTGGCGGAACGGGCACAGGCGATCCTTCCGAAGGCGATGTTGCGGGTCCTGCCCGACGTCGGTCACCTCCTCCCGACCGAGTCACCTTCCGAACTGCGTCGGGCCGTGCTCGGGCAGGCGAGCACCGCGGACGACGGCCCGGCGGCCGGGTCGCGTTGAGCGCGACCGGCCGAATGGGACAGATCGACGCGGTCGACCTCTCCCGATTCCACCACGGAACGGCCTGGGTCACCGTCGGCTGTTGTGTGGCGGCGTGCGTGCCGGCCGGCATGCGATGGTTGCGAGTCGCGCAGCGTGAGCACTATCTGGCCGGGTCGGTTGCCCGGTTCGCCGGTCGCTGGTGGCGATCGACAGCGGCCAACGTCTCCTTGGCCGTCGCCGCGCTGGTCGCCGCGGTCGTATCGATTCGGTGGCCCCTCGCCGGAGTGGTCGTGGCAGCAGTCGTCGTCGCGGGTCCGCTCGGACTCTCGTTGCGGGGGAGATCGGCGTCGCTGGTCTGGACTCGGCGCCTGATCAGGCTGGCGGTCATCTGGGGGCTGCTCGAAGTCGTGGTGGTCGTCGCAGGCGTGATCAGTGGGCTCGCTTCGGTCCTCGCGGTGGTCGCCGTGCTGGCAGTCCCGTTGTTGGTCGACGCCGCCTGTGCGATCGCCTCCCCCCTGGAGTATTCGTTGTCCGCGCATTTCATCGACGATGCCTCCGACCGTCTGCGTCGGGTCGCTCCCAAAGTGGTGGCAGTGACCGGCTCCTACGGGAAGACGTCCACCAAGGGGCACATCGCATTCCTGACGAGGCCCGACTTCACCGTGATGGCGACCCCGGCGAGCTTCAACAACCGGGCCGGCCTGGCTCGGGCGGTGAACGAGCAACTGGCCGACGGCACGGAGGTGGTCGTCGCCGAGATGGGAACCTACGGTCCCGGGGAGATCGCCGATCTCTGTCGCTGGTGCCCTCCCGACATCGCGATGATCACCGCGATCGGGCCGGTCCACCTCGAGCGGTTCGGATCGGAGGATCGGATCGTCGAGGCGAAAGCAGAGATCCTCGAACCGGCCCGCGACGTGGTGCTCCCGATCGACGATCCGCGCCTTGCGGCGCTGGCCGATCGGGCCGAATCGCAGGGCAAGCGGGTGCTCCGTTGTTCGACCACCGACCGGTCCGCCGACGTCTGCGTCCTCAGCGACCATGCCGCGCATCAGATGACCGTGCTCGTCCACGGCACGGTGGTCGCAGAAGGAGTGGAGCTACCCGTCGGTGTGCAACCGCTCAATCTGGCCTGTGCCATCGGCGGGGCCCTCGCGCTCGGGGTGGACCCGGGCAGCGTCGGCGACCGGCTGGGGAAGCTTCCGCCGGTCCAGCACCGGCTCCAAGCGGTGCGATCGGACTCGGGCGTCGCCATCCTGGACGACACCTACAACTCGAACCCTGCGGGCGCCTCCGCGGCGTTGCGCGCCCTGGCATTGGCGAGAGCGGACGGCGATCCGGGATCCGACCACGGGGGCCGCCCGCGCCGGTCGGTGGTGGTCACCCCCGGGATGGTCGAGCTCGGGGAGCGCCAGTTCGACGAGAACCGCCGGTTCGGCGCCGCGATCGCATCGGTTGCGTCCGACCTGGTCGTCGTCGGACGAACCAACCGGGAAGCGCTCCTGGAGGGCGCCGGCTCGGTGGTCGGGTCCGGGCTCCGGATCGTCGTGCTCCCGCACCGCGAGGAGGCGGTCGAGTGGGTGCGCGGGCAGATGGAACCTGGTGACGTCGTGCTGTACGAGAACGATCTGCCCGACCACTACCCTTGAGGGCTCGGGCCTTGCCGGCTCGAGTTGTCGACCCGGGCGAGGACCAAACGGCCGGGACCGAGCTGTTACCGATCGGAGGAGCCAACCAACCGTGCCCGAGGTAGCTGTCATCTTCGGAGGTCCGTCTCCCGAGCACGACGTGAGCGTCCTGACCGGACTCCAGGCGACCCGAGGTCTGACCGGCGGCGGCAGAGGGTCGGCGACAGTCCGGGGGCTCTTCTGGTCCAAGGCGGGGGACTGGTACGAGGTGGACCCCGGGCTCGAGGCCGACGCGTTCGTCGAGGGTGTTCCCCGTGGAGCGAAGAAGCTCGTGTTCACCGCCGCCCGGGGGGGCGGGTTCGCCGAGCCTGGCAGTCGCCTCGGAAGAGCGCGGACACTCGATCTCGATGCCGCGCTGGTGTGCTGTCACGGTGGACCTGGCGAGGACGGGACCCTCCAGGCGGCGCTCGACCTCGCCGGCATCAGGTACTCGGGTCCGTCGGTTGCCGGCGCGGCGCTCGGCATGGACAAGCTGGCGTTCGGTTCGGTGGTGGCGGGTGACGGACTTCCGACCTTGCCCCGCTCCTTGTTGACCTCCGAGTCGGACCCGCCGTCCTTCGAGGGGCCCTACATCGTGAAGCCTCGATTCGGTGGTTCGTCCATCGGCATCGATGTCGTCCAGGACTTCCAAACCGCGGTCGCCCGTCTCGGAGCGAACAATCATCTTCGCAGCGGCGCGGTGATCGAGCCCTATCGGCCCGAGTTGAGCGACCTCCAGTTGGCGGTCCGCACCTGGCCGACGCTCCAGATCTCTGCGGTCGAACGGCCGATCCGCAGCTCGAGCTCCGCCGACATCCTCGACTATCGCGACAAGTACGTGGCAGGAGAGGGCATGGTCGGAGCTCCCCGCGAGCTCCCTGCGCGGATCCCGTCCGAACTCGAGAAGAGCCTGCGCAACGCGGCGGAGCGCATCTGTGCGCTGGCTCAGGTGCGGGGCGTGGCTCGGATCGACTTCCTCTCGGACGGGTCCACGTTCGTGGTCAACGAGATCAACACGGTGCCCGGTTCGCTGGCCCGCTACCTGTGGGTGTCGCCGGCACTGCCTTTCTCCGAACTGCTCGACGACCTCCTCGACGAGGCCCGGCAGCGGGCCACCCACCTCTACACCGCGGCGGGGGCCGACGGTTCGGTGCTCGCTTCGGCCGGCTCGATCGCTGCCAAGCTGGGCTGAAGCTCTTGGCCGGTCGCAGGCTCGAGCTCCTGCCCGGCGAGGCGGTTCTGGTCGAGCTCCGACCGCACTGGTCGTTCCTTTCGGGTCCACTCTTCGCATCGTTGGCCGCCATCGCGGTGGGAGTCACCTTGGACCTCGCCATTCCCCATACCTCCGTCCAGCTGCACTGGGTCGAAGGAGCGGTGGTGGCGCTGCCCTGCGCGTGGTTGGCGCTTCGCTTCGTCCGGTGGCGGAGGACCACCCTTGTGTTGACCGATCGGCGGTTGGTCGAGCGGTGGGGTGTGTTGGTGCGCCGGCAGGCCGAGACGGCCCTTGCGGACATCGCAGCGGTCACCGCGGTGCAGACCTTCTTGCGCAGGATCGTCGGTACCGGCCGGCTCGAGCTCGATATCCGCGGGGACGACGAGATCCGCTGGCTCGACGACGTCCGCAAGCCCGACATCGTGAAGCGTGTGATCGACCGGCGGATTCCCACCTCGTTCGGGCCCTTCCCAGGCTCCGGCGCCGACCCGTATCCCGGGAGCGGATTCGGGCCCTATGCGGGGCCGTCTCCGGGATCGGAGCGCGCGCGTCGGGATGATCGCGTGTCGGCTCGGTGCGCATCGCCACCGTGCCGTCGCTCGCCTCGACCCTCCACGCCGGCGTCCCGAGTGACGAAGGGTCGATCGCTCCTGGTTGGCAGAGCGCGACCACGCACCCGCCGAAGCCGGCACCGGTCATCCACGCTCCGAAGGTTCCGGGAAGACCGACGAGCATCTTCACCAGGGCGTCGAGTTCAGGGGTCGAGACCTCGAAGTCGTCGGCGAGGCTCTGGTGACTCTCGATCATCAGGGCACCCGCTGCCGCCAGGTCGCCTGCGGACAACGCGGCAGCACACTCGCGCACCCGGCGGCACTCCGATACGACGTGCCGCGCCCGTCTCCGCAGGAGCGGATCGCGGAGCCCAGCGAGGTCCGACGGCGCGGCGGCGCCGAGTGGCCCGATCCTGGCCGCTGCCGCTTCGCACTCGGCAACCCGGAGCGCGTACCAGGAGGACGCAAGCGTGCGGGGCAGTCCCGAGTGGACGACCACGGTGTCGACGCCGTCCGGGATCGGGACTTCTCGATAGGTGAGTGAGTCGAACTCGATCAACAGCGCGAACCCACGCTTCCCACCCGCGCACACCAGGGGGTCCATCGCTCCCACCGGAATGCCACAGCGGTGCTCCGCCTCCTGACACAGACGAGCCACGCCCGCGGGATCGCTCGTCACCCCGAACAGCTCGGCGAGGGCCACGCAGAGCGCGGCACTCGAGGAGAGGCCCGAGCCGATCGGCAGGTCCGAGTCGATGACGACGGTGCCGCCCGAGTCCGGTCTGGCCAACGCGACCATCGCCCCGACCAGCCGGGCCCAGTCGGGCGACATGCCCGAAAGATCCTCCGGACCCCCGGGGAGGTCGAGCGGGATCGTCACTGTCTCATCGAATTCCTTCGAGGTGACGACGAGTTCCTGCGCGGCGGACGGCGTCAGCTCCGCGGTCACTCCGAGGTCGATCGCGAATGGGAGGGCGAGGCCTCGGTTGTAGTCGGTGTGGTCGCCGATCAGGTTGACCCTTCCAGGTCCCCTGACCCTTCTCCTTCGTGGCACCAGCCGATCCTCCGAGGCGACCCAGGTGACCGGTCGGCGATTCATCCGACCGGCGCGCCGAGGCTAGATGCATTTGACCCCCGGGGCTGTCGGGGGCCACCATCCGAGCGTGACGTTTTCAGAGATGACATCTGCAGGTGCACGATGAGTGGACCCCTCACCGGAGTCAAGATCGTCGAGTTGGCCGGGCTCGGACCGGCGCCGTTCGCAGGGATGATGCTTGCGGACGCGGGGGCGGACATCGTGCGGGTGGACCGGTTCGAGCGCGCCACCTACCCCCCTCATTCAGAGGCTCACGTCGACCTGATGAACCGCGGTCGACGCTCCGTCGCCATGGACCTCAAGCATCCCGAAGCGGTCGACCTGGTGCTCCGATTGGTCGAGGGTGCCGATGGTCTGATGGAAGGCTTCCGCCCGGGCGTCGCGGAGCGGCTCGGACTCGGACCCGAGGTCTGCCTGGCCCGCAATCCCAAGTTGGTCTACGGCCGGATGACCGGTTGGGGCCAGGACGGCCCGATGGCATCGGCGGCGGGTCACGATATCGACTACATCGCATTGGCCGGCGCCCTCGAGCCGATCGGGCGAGCCGGCGATCGACCGGTGCCCCCACTCAATCTGGTGGGAGACTTCGGGGGCGGTGGAATGCTGCTCGCCTTCGGAATGGTCGCCGCGATGATCCACCGCGTGAGACGGGGGAGGGCCAGGTCGTCGATGCTGCGATGGTGGATGGGGCGGCCTCGTTGCTGACGATGACCTTCACCCTGAAGGCGGCCGGCATGTGGTCAGGTCCCCGCGGGACCAACCTGTTGGACACCGGCGCCCATTTCTACGAGGTCTACGAGACCGCCGACGGTGGATATATCGCGGTCGGCGCGATCGAACCTCAGTTCTACGCAGAGTTGGTCAGGCTCCTCGGACTCGAGCTCGACGAGCTACCGCCCCAGATGGATCGCGACACGTGGCCTGCAATGAAGGAGCGGTTTGCGGCGCTGTTCGCCGAGAAGAGCCGCTCGGAGTGGGAGACGATCTTCGACGGCAAGGACGCCTGTGCCGCCCCGGTGCTGTCCCCGTCCGAAGCCGCCGAGTACCCACACAACCGTCATCGCAAGACGTTCACCGAAGTGGCGGGGGTGGTGCAGCCGTCACCGTCGCCTCGCTTCACTCGCACCCCGGGGGCGATCCGTCGGCCGCCGCCCAATCCGGGGCAGCACGCCGACGAGGTGCTGACCGAGTGGGGCCTGAGCGCTGAGGAGATCGCGAGCCTGCGAACGTCGGCTGCCATTCGCTAGGCGAGTCGCTTATAGTCCACTCGGCTATGGCTGACGACGCCACCGACGCCGAGTTCCCGATCCCAGCGCTGCTTCGCCACGCCCGCGGCGCGTTCTCCCGCTCCATACGCGCGGAACTGCGGGAGGTGGACTGCGAGGATCTTCCACTCAACGGGCCGTACATCCTCGGTGGAATGGCAAACCAGGAGGTCGCCCATTCGCAGCTCCTTCGCGAGCTGGGGCTCTCCAAACGGGCGGCAGGTCAGCTGACGGACACCCTGGTTGTGCGCGGCTACCTGACCAGGGAGGCGGATCCTTCGGATCCGCGAAAGATGACCGTCCAGCTGACCGAGCGAGGTCGTGCCGCGGCCTCGTCGAACTGATCGCGATCAAAGAGGAGCTCGAGGACGAGTCCGTATTCGGAAGTCCGAGCGATGACGCCGAAGGCTCGTGACTCAGGAGAGCTGAGAGAGATGGAAGGACCGAGAGCACCGAGAGCCGGAAGAATCGGCTGGGGCATACCACTGCTGTTCGTGGTCGGGGCCCTCCTGTTGGCGTCTTGTTCGAGCGCGAGGTCGTCGCCGCAGCAGAGCACGGTCGTGCCAGCGGTCTACGAAGCCGCCGCGACCTTCAGCGGACCGCTCGTCGCGGGGCACGTCATCGAGCCACTCAGCGCTTTGCCCACCGGCCTGGCCGCGCATGGCTATGTCGAACAGGAGCTCACCGCGGCCGGAACCGCGCATGCATTTCGTGCCACGTCGTCGCCGTCGAATGGAAAGTGGGGCATCGCCCCGACAACGGCTGCCTCCTATCGCACCCGCATCCTGGTCCGACGGCCCGCCGATCCGGCCAAGTTCAGCGGCGTGGTCGCGGTCGAATGGATGAACGAGTCCGCAGGGGAGTCCGCCCCCGATTGGGACTACCTCGATCCTGAGCTGATGGACGCAGGCGTCGCCTGGGTCGGCGTCTCCACCCAAAAGCTCGGCGTCGACGGCGGGACCTCACTGCTCAGTGGGGGGAAGGTGTCCGGTTCGGTGAAGGGACTGGCGCAGCAAGAGCCTCGGCGTTACGGCGATCTACACCACCCGGGCGACCAGTATGCGTTGGACATCTTCGACCAGATCGGGTTCGGTCTCCGCCACTCACCATCGGCGGTGCTCGGACCACTGCACCCGCATACCATCCTCGCCGTCGGTGAGTCACAGTCGGCCTTCTTCCTCACCACGTTCACCGACGTGCTCGAGCCGTTGGGCTACCCCTACGACGGGATCTTCATCCACAGCAGGGGTGAGTCGGGGGCCGAGCTGGACGGCAACTCGCTCCCGAAGGGGTCGGCGAACAAGCCGCTGCTGATCCGGACCGACTTGAAGGTGCCGGTCTTCATGTTCGAGACCCAGACCGACTTGATCTTCCTCGGGTACGCGGCATCCCAGCAACCGAACACGGATCGAATCAGAACCTGGGAGGTGGCCGGGACCTCGCACGCGGACGTGTACGAGGTCGGGGGAGATCCCGGCTTGCTCGGGTGCACCAACCTCATCAACACCGGTCCACAGCATGTGGTGGCCCAAGCGGCCTTCGCTTCCTTCGTTCGATGGGTCGTCCACGGCACGCCTCCACCGGAGCCTCCTCCGTTCAAGTTGGCGAGCACCAAGCCACCCACGTTGGCGCTCGATCAGCACGGCAACGTGATCGGTGGGGTCCGAACACCGGCAGTCGACGTGCCGATCTCAGCATTGAGCGGTGCTGCTCCCAAGGGCACGTCGGTGCTGTGTTCCCTCTTCGGGACGACCACGCCGTTCAGTCCGAAGGAACTGACCAGCCTCTACGGCTCCGAGGCCAACTATCTCAAGGAGTACTCCGCCAGCCTCGACCACGCGATCGCCGGCGGGTACCTGCTCCCGTCTGAACGTGCAGGCCTGCTCGCCCAAGCGCGTGAGGTGAAGTTCCCGACCGGCTGAGCGGGTCCGCTCAGAGATTCACCACCGGACAGGTGACCGTCCGGGTGATCCCCTCGATCAGCTGGATGCGTCCCACCACCATCTGGCCGAGCTCGTCGACGGTGCCCGCCTCGGCCCTCACGATCACGTCGTAGGGCCCGGTGACCCCTTCCGCCGCGACGACGCCGGCGAGCGACGCCACCGCCCGGGCCACCGAGGCGGCCTTCCCGACTTCGGTCTGGATGAGCACGTAGGCGTGGACCGCCATTTGGAACCTCCGGGCACGGGGGCGGGTGACCACGCATGCTAGCGCCGCACTTCCGCCGCCTACCATGCCCAGGGTGAGCGTCAGGGAGCGCGGAGATCAGTTCCGTCGGCTGGTTCGATCGGCGCTCACCGACCTCTTCGACCAACGCAGTCCGTTCGGCAGGCTGGCACTCACCCACGTGCTGATGACGGCGGGGGACACCATGTTCGCCGTCTCCCTGGCTGGCTCGCTCTTCTTCTCGATCTCGCCGACGGAAGCCAAGGACAAGGTGTTGCTCTACTTGCTCTTGACCGTCGGACCGTTCGCGATCGCCGCTCCCGCACTGGGACCCACGATCGACGCCAGCCGCGGGGCGAGGCGGGCGATGGTGGTGATCTCGGCGCTGGGCCGGGCGGCCCTGTGCCCGTTCCTCGCCCGGGACATCCACTCGCTTCTCCTCTTCCCCGAGGCGTTCGCCATGTTGGTGTTCTCCAAGGTGTACGTCGTCACCAAAGGGGCGCTGGTTCCGGAGATGGCGGCCATCGGCATGCTGGACGGGTCCCCCTCCACTCCGAGCGGATCGGCCTCCTCACCGCTGCCGCCGACCACTCCTGTTCGAGCCGCCGCCGAGGGACCCGAGCCCACCCCGCCCTACGGGATGCCGGTCATCCACGTCGACGACCCGGACAGCGGAACCGATCGGGTCGAACCGGACCTCGCTTCCCTGAACGCGCGCCTCGGGTTGCTGGCCTGCCTCGCCGGCTTCCTGTTCGCCCTTCCGGCGGTGGCGATCTACAAGCTGGGAGGCGCCCCCAGCGTGCTGTGGGTGTTGGTCGGGGTGTTCGTCGCGGCTGCGGTCGCCGGCGCCCGACTGCCGGTGCCCTTCCGGGGAAGAGATCGAAAGAGCAAGTCGGCACCGGCCGTCGTGCTCGCTCCGGGGGAGGACACCAGGTGGGCCGAGGATGCAGCAGATCTCGCCGCGCTCCGCCCCATCGCAGACAGCCAGGTGCTCCTCGCCCTCATGCCGATGTCGGTGCTGAAGGCGCTCGTCGGGTTCACGACCTTCCTGTTCGCCTTCGGGCTGCGCAGGGCCGGTGCGGCGACCTGGTGGTTCGGGTTGGTGCTCGCCGCGTTCACCGCCGGTTCGCTCATCGGGGTGCTGCTGGTGGCCCGAATCCGACGCGTGCTCGACGAACCGCGGATGCTGGCCGGCTCGTTGTGGCTGGTCGTCGTGGTCGCCGGGATCGGCGCCTTCTATCCGGCGCGTTGGTTCTGGGCGGTGGTGGCCTTGTCGGTCGGAGTGGCCGGCGCGGTGGCCAAACCGTCGTTCGACGCGTTGGTCCAACGCCACGTAAGCGAGTCCAACCAGGGCCGGGCGTTCGCCCGCAACGAAACCCGTTTCCAGCTCATGTGGGTGGCCGGTTCGTTCGTGCCGGTGGTGCTCTCGCTGCCTGTCCCCGGGGGGAACCTGGTGATGGCAGCGGCCGCGGCGACCGGCGCGGTGTTCTACATGGCCTCGTGGAGCTCGTTCAGAGGGTGACCGATCGGTCGGTGACCGATCGGAGGGTCACTGACGAAAATCAGCTCAACCGAGCTTCTTTTCGAGCGTGTCCAGCTCGTCGGCGAGGCGGGCCGGCAGCTTGTCACCGAAGACGGCGAAGTGCTCCCGGATCTTCGGAACCTCCAACCGCCACTCGTCCCGGTCGACCGACAGCAGCTTCTCCATGTCCGACGCAGAGACGTCGAGCCCTTCGGTGTCGATGGCCGAGGACGAGGGGACGAAGCCGATCGGTGTGTCGGTCGCCTCACCTCTGCCACCGACCCGTTCGAACACCCACTCGAGCACCCGGGAGTTCTCGCCGTAACCGGGCCAGAGCCACTTCCCGTTGTCGTCCTTGCGGAACCAGTTGACATAGAAGATCTTCGGGAGCTTGTCCGGGTCTGCCGACTCGCCCATCTCCAACCAGTGCGCGAAGTAGTCGGCCATGTTGTAACCGCAGAAGGGAAGCATGGCGAACGGATCGCGCCGGAGGTTGCCGACAGCACCCGCCGCTGCCGCGGTCGTCTCGGAGGCCATGATCGACCCGAGGAAGACACCGTGTGCCCAGTCCCGCGACTGGAAGACGAGGGGGACCACCGATGCCCTGCGTCCACCGAAGAGGATGGCATCGATCGGCACGCCGGCCGGGTCCTCCCACTCGGTGGCGATGGCGGGGTCCTGCGACGCGGGGACGGTGAAGCGGGCGTTGGGGTGCGCAGCCGGTGTCCCGGTCTCGGGGGTCCAGTCCTCACCCTTCCACGAGGTGAGATGTGCGGGAGGCTCGTCGGTCATGCCCTCCCACCAGACATCACCGTCGTCGGTGAGTGCGGTGTTGGTGAAGATCGTGTTGGCCTCGAGGGTGAGCATCGCGTTCGGGTTGGTATGGCTGTTGGTGCCCGGCGCGACCCCGAAGAATCCCGCCTCGGGGTTGATGGCGTAGAGGCGGCCGTCGGGTCCGAACTTCATCCAGCAGATGTCGTCACCCACCGTCTCGACCTTCCAGTCGGCCAGGGTGGGGATCAGCATCGCGAGGTTCGTCTTGCCGCAGGCGGAGGGGAAGGCGCCGGTGACGTACCTGGTCTCGCCGGCCGGCGAGGTGAGCTTGAGGATCAGCATGTGCTCGGCCAGCCAGTGTTCGTCGCGCGCCATGGCCGAGGCGATCCGCAGTGCGAAGCACTTCTTTCCGAGGAGAGCGTTTCCTCCGTAGCCGGATCCGTACGACCAGATCTCCCGCGTCTCGGGGAAGTGCACGATGTACTTGTTGTCGGCATCGCACGGCCACGCCGAATCGGGCTCGCCCTTGGCCAGCGGAGCGCCCACCGAATGCAGACACGGGACGAAGTCGCCGTCGTCGCCGAGCACCTCGAGGGCGCCCTTTCCGACCCGGGTCATGATCCGCATGGAAACCGCCACGTAGGCCGAATCGGTGATCTCCACCCCGATGTGGGCGATGGACGAGCCGAGCGGTCCCATCGAGAACGGCACCACGTACATCGTCCGCCCGCGCATCGACCCCTTGAACAGATCGGTCAGCGTGGCGCGCATCTCGACGGGATCGCGCCAGTTGTTGGTCGGCCCGGCATCGGACTCGACGGTGGAGCAGATGAAGGTCCGGTCCTCGACCCGTGCCACATCACCCGGATCCGAGCGCGCCCAGTAGCTGTTGGGCCGCTTGGCGTCCGAGAGC
Source organism: uncultured Acidimicrobiaceae bacterium (assembly GCA_963839925.1). Taxonomy (GTDB): domain Bacteria; phylum Actinomycetota; class Acidimicrobiia; order Acidimicrobiales; family RAAP-2; genus Bog-756. The sequence continues at coordinate 951,530 of CAWIWV010000001.1, forward strand.
TTGGTGAAGGTCCCCGCGTCCACCAGCAACTGGCAGAGCCGGTCGTACTCCTCGGCTGAACCGTCGCACCACTCGACCTGGTCAGGTTCGGTCAGCGCGGCGATCTCATCGACCCATGCGATCAGCCTCTTGTTCCGGGTGGGGGGCATGGGTTGGTTCTTCCTCCTCGCGTCTGCTTCAGTTCGACCATCGGGCAGGGGGCCCGTGGAGCCGTCCACGGGTTATCCACCGACCGAGTGGGAGACTACGGCCCACAATGGTAGGCAGGGACTCGTGGGAAGTCCCAATTCCATGCCCTCTGGCGTTGACGAATTTACCGTCATCGAACGACTGAAGAGCCGGTTCGAGTCTGCGGCCGGTTCCCTGGGGGTCATCCGGTCGCCCGGAGACACCTGGATCGGCGACGACGCGGCGGTTGTCGGGCTCTCCGGTGCCGGTCAGGTGGTCTGGTCCACCGATCTCGTCGTCGCAGGCGTGCACGTCGATCTGGACCTCTGCGGTCTGGACGACGTGGGCTACAAGGCGCTGATGGTGACCGTCTCCGACCTCGCGGCCATGGGGGTGCCGCCCCGCTACGCGCTGGTATCGGTCGCCTCCCCTCCAAAGACCGATCTCGACCTGCTGGGAGCGGGTCTCGCCGCCGCCTCGACGGAGGCCGGATGCGTCGTGGTGGGCGGGGATCTCTCGGAGTCGGCGACGCTGGTGGTCTCGGTGGCCGCGGTCGGCATCCTCGAGGCGGGTGCTTCCCCGGGTCCGCTTCTCCGCTCGGGAGCACGCCCCGGCGACCGTCTGTTGGTGACCGGCCCCCTCGGGAGCTCGGCGGCGGGCCTCCGTGTTCTTGGCGGCGACCGGTCCGCGGAACAGGCCCCCGATCGGCTGACCAGCGCTTATCGCAGGCCGGTGGCGAGGATCCGTGAGGGCGAGATTGCCCGGCTTTCAGGTGCGACGGCTGCGATCGACCTCTCGGACGGGCTCGCAGCCGATCTGAGGCAGCTCGGGACGGCGTCGGGAGTGGGAGCTTCGCTCGGCGCGCTTCCCGTCGCAGAGGGAGCGACCGAGGAGGAAGCGTTGGGCGGCGGTGAGGACTACGAGCTGTTGGTGGCGACGCCCGACCCCGGGGGCCTGGTGACTGCCTTTGCCGCCGCAGGCCTGCGCGCCCCGTTGGCGATCGGGTGGTGCACCGCCGAGCAGAACACCTACACCCTGGACGGCCACCCGCTGGCCGAGGCCGGGTGGCGCCACCGGTTCTGAGCGCGGTTGGAGTTGCTCAGGCGGGGATGTTCCGGACAGGCCGCTTGACGACCTTGCCCGATCGGATGCACGAGGTGCACACGTTGATCCGCTTGGGAGTTCCGTCCACCATCGCCCGGACCCGCTGCACATTGGGGTTCCAGCGCCGCTTGGTCCGCCGGTGGGAGTGGCTGACGTTCATGCCGAACGACGGCTTCTTCCCGCATATGTCGCACACCGATGCCATCGCGATCCGGCTTCCTCACTCGATCCTCAGGTAAGCCGCAAAGGTTAGCATCCTGGAAATGGTGGTCCTCGACGCCCTCGATGCTGCAGACGTGTGCAAGGTGATCATCACATTCCGTGACGGGCTCTCGTCCCACCGTGAGTTGATCAACGGGCTCAACGTCTACCCGGTCCCCGATGGTGACACCGGGACCAACATGGCGTTGACCGTCGAGTCGGTCCTCGAGGAGATCTCCGCGCTCGAGGAGCCCGACCTGGCCGCCACCTGTAAGGCGGTCGCCCACGGTTCGCTGATGGGCGCCCGGGGTAACTCCGGGGTCATTCTCTCCCAGCTGCTGCGGGGGATCTCCGAGGGCCTCGGCGGCTCGGCACAGCCAGGGCCCCGCGAACTCTCCGATGCGCTGACGCTCGCCGACCGGTTGGCACGCGAAGCGGTGATGCGACCGGTCGAGGGCACCATCCTGACCGTCGCCAGGGGTGCGGCAGAGGAGGCGAAACAGGCCGCCGACGCCGGCAAGTCCCTGGTGGATGTCGCCGAGGCGGCGCGAGATGGCGCGGCCGTCGCGCTGGCGAGCACCCCGTCACTGCTGCCGGTGCTCGAACAGGCCGGGGTGGTCGACGCCGGGGGGACCGGCTTGGTCCTGCTGTTCGACGCGATCCTGTCGGTCATCGACGGCCGCTCGATGCCGGCGCCGCCCGAGCTACCCGAGGTCCACTTCGGGCCGGTGAACCCGGAGGCGCCCGGTGCTGCCGCGCTCGCAAGCGACGATCGCGACGCTCAGCTGGCCGAGCTGCGGTACGAGGTGATGTACCTGCTCGAGGCGCCGGACGAGACCATCCCGTCCTTCAAAGAGGTCTGGGCCGGGCTCGGGGACTCGATTGTCGTGGTCGGAGGCGACGGTCTCTGGAACTGCCACATCCACACAGACGACATCGGCGGCGCGATCGAGGCCTCGCTCGATGCGGGGAGGCCTCGCACGATCAGAGTGACCGACCTGCTCGAACAGGTCGAGGAGGAGCGGTGGGTGCGTGAAGGCGCGGGAACCGTCGGGAGTGGACCGGCGCCCACACCCCCGGGTCCGGCACCGACCACCGCGGTGGTTGCGGTGGCCACGGGCGACGGGGTCGGGCGGATCTTCCGGTCGCTCGGCGTCCAGGGGCTCATCGCGGGCGGCCAGTCGATGAACCCGTCGACTTCCGACCTGCTCCAGGCGGTGGAGTCGGTCCGCTCCGACGAGGTGATCATCCTCCCCAACAACGGGAACATCCGGCCGGTAGCCGAGCGGGTGGGCGAGCTCACGACCAAGACGGTGCGGATCGTGCCCACCGAGACGGTCGTCGAGGGATTTGCCGCCCTGCTCGCCTACGACCCGGAAGCCCACGGTGAGGTGAACGCCACGAGCATGGCGGCCTCCGCGCTCCGAGTGGTCCCTGGCGAGGTGACCCGGGCGGTGCGCGATTCGGACAGCAGAGCGGGTGCGATCGTGGTCGGGGATTGGCTCGGTCTCTCTCGTCAGGGGATCGAAGTGGTCAACGACTCCCTGGCCGGTGCGGCATGCGCGCTGCTGGACATGTTGGTGACCGGCGACCACGATCTGGTCACGATCATCGAGGGCGACGGGTCGGGCGCGGCGGACACCCGGCGGATCACCGAATGGATCAAGGATCAGCGGCCCGACGTCGAGATCGAGGTGCACCACGGCGGACAGCCTCACTACCCGTACCTGTTTTCGATCGAGTGAGCGAGCCGGCCTCGGTTCCTCGCCGGACGGGAGGGACGGCCACCACTGACCGGGAACCCGACGCCGCTTCGGGTCGGAAGCTCCGCCAGCTCTCCGAGTTGCCGGTGTCGGTCCTCAAGGGTGTTGGGGAGGCCGCTCGGTCCGAGCTGGCCGAGCTCGAGATCGAGACCGTGCTCGATCTGCTCACCCACTACCCGCGCCGGTACATCGACGCAACCAAGTTGACGCCCATCGCAGACCTCTCGGTGGGCGACAAGACCTCGGTGCTCGGCCGGGTCACCCGGGTCAGCCGGCCGCCCTCGGGCTACGGCCGGGGGCGGAGGCGGGCACCGTCGCGCGTCGTGTTGGAGATCGCCGACGACAGCGGACGGCTCGATGTCGTCTTCTTCAACCAGACCTGGCGGGCCAAGCAGCTGCCGGTCGGCACGCTCGCTCTGTTCTTCGGCTCGATCGGGAGCTACCGGGGCGCCCTCCAGCTGGGAAGTCCTACCGCTGAGGTACTGCGTGCCGCCGGAGAGGATGCAGGGGGAGAGGGGGATGACCCCGAGGACGGGGAACCCACCGGCCGGATCCTGCCGGTGTACCCGCTCACCGAGCGGGCGCGGATCACCTCGGCCCGGCTCGGTCGCTACACGGGCGAAGCACTCGACCGGGCCGGTCGGTTCGCCGATCCTGTACCCGAGGCCTGGCGGGCAAGATTCGATCTCGTCGAACGGACCACCTCCTACAACGGCATCCATCGACCGGCCCAGATGAGCGAACGCGAGCCCGCACGCCGTCGGCTGGCGTTCGACGAGCTGTTCCGGCTGCAGATGGCGCTGGTGCTCCGCCAAGAGAGGCTCCAGCGGGATGCCCGCGGAATACGTCATACAGTTGTGGCAGACGACGGCTCCCCGACCCTCTTGGATCGGTTCCTCGAGGCGCTTCCGTTCTCACCCACCCCCGCCCAGGTCCGTGCGATCGGCGAGATCTCCGAAGATCTGGGCGCTCCGCTTCCGATGCACCGCCTCCTGCAGGGGGATGTCGGTTCGGGAAAGACCGTGGTGGCGGTGGCGGCCATGCTGGTCGCCGCGCAGGGTGGGCATCAGAGTGCCCTGATGGCGCCCACCGAAGTATTGGCAGAACAGCACGCGGGCGAGATCCGCCGCCTGGTCGAAGGGCTCTCGGTGCCGGACCCCTCGACCCTCGAGGGCACTCGGCCGCTGCGGGTCTCGCTGTTGACCAACAAGACGACCGCCTCCGAGCGAACGGTGCTGTTGGCAGGGCTCGCCGAAGGGACGGTCGACTTTCTCATCGGGACCCACGCGCTCCTGACCGATCAGGTCGGGTTCCGCTCCCTTGGAGTGGTGGTCATCGACGAGCAGCATCGCTTCGGCGTGGAGCAGCGGGCAGCGCTCCGTGCCAAGGGCCGAGGTGACGACGGCACCGGATGCGACCCCGACCTCCTGGTGATGACCGCGACACCGATTCCGCGCACGGCGGCGATGGTGGTGTTCGGGGACTTGGACATGACCATCGTGGACGAGCTTCCCCCTGGTCGGCTGCCGGTGTCCACATCGTGGCTGCAGGTCGCTGCCGACTGCGACGAGGCGTGGGATCGGGTGCGGTCGGAGGTCGCCCTCGGGCATCGGGCGTTCGTCGTGTGCCCGCTGGTCGAGGGATCGGAGCGAGTCCAGGCGACGTCCGTCGTGGCCGAGGCCGAGCGACTCGAAGGCGCCGAGTTGGCCGGCCTCCGGGTCGGGCTCCTCCACGGTCAGCTCCCGTCGGCCGACAAGCAGCGGGTCATGGAGGAGTTTCGGACCGGCAAGGTGGACGTCCTGGTCGCGACCACGGTGATCGAGGTCGGGGTCGACGTTCCGGAAGCCACGGTGATGGTCGTCGAGGATGCAGACCGATTCGGGATCGCCCAGCTCCACCAGTTGCGCGGAAGAGTGGGGAGAGGCAGCGACCCGGCGTGGTGCTATCTGCTCTCGGACAACGACACCCCTGAGGCGGCCGCTCGCCTCTCTGCCATGGAGCGGACGACCGACGGGTTCGAGCTCGCCGAAGTCGACCTCGAGCTGCGAGGCGAGGGGACGATCCTCGGCGCTCGCCAGAAAGGGCGGAGTGATCTCAAGCTGGCAAAGCTCATCTCGGACAAGGCACTGGTCGCGGACGCCCGGACGATGGCAGAGGCCCTCGTCGCAGAGGATGCCGACCTGACCGCCCACCCGCTTCTCGTCGACGAGCTGCGTCTCTTCATCGACGAGGACGAGGCCGAGTTCCTGTTCAAGAGCTGATCGAACCGGTGCGGGCGGGGAGGGAAGTACCTCCCCGCCCAGTAGCCTTGAGCGGTGCGTGTGATCGGTGGCGAGCTCCGGGGCAGGCGTTTGCGGGCGCCCGAGGGGACCACGTTGCGCCCCACGTCGGACCGGGTGCGTGAGGCGATCTTCGACATGCTGTTCAGCTTGGGCGGGGTGGACGGAATGATGGTGGTCGACCTGTTCGCCGGCTCGGGGGCGATGGGCATCGAAGCCCTCTCCCGGGGTGCGGCGTCCGTCACCTTCGTCGACCGTTCGCCCGAGGCACTCAGTGCGGTCCGCGACAACCTCGCCTCGGTGGGCTTGGGAGACGCAGAGCGTCACGGGGATGCCACGGTGGTCCGCGCCGACGCCGCATCGTGGGCCGCCAACACCGCGTCCCGTTTCGACCTCGTCCTGTGTGACCCGCCCTACGACTACGACGGTTGGGGATCGCTCGTGGGGACCCTGCCGGCCGATCTGGCGATCCTCGAATCCGGCGGTGAGGTTGCGGCTCCTCCTGGCTGGGTGATCATCAAGTCCAGGCGGTATGGGGGTACGATCGTCACCGTGGCCCGTCCGGAATCGGTCGAAGGGAAGTTGGTCACCGAGAAAGGCGTCTCGTGAGAATTGCTCTCATCCCCGGGTCGTTCGACCCGGTCCACAACGGTCATCTCGAGGTGATCGAGCGTGCGGCTCGGCTGTTCGACGAGGTCGTGGTGGCCACCGTGCGAAATCCTCAGAAGAGCGAGGCGCTGTTCGATCTCGACGAGCGTCAGGAGATGCTCGAGGAGTCCCTCTCCCATCTGGTGAACGTGCGGATCGTGTCGGTGTCCACCCTGGTGGTGAACGTGGCCCACGACGTCGGGGCCAGCGCCATCGTGAAGGGGTTGCGAGCAGTGTCCGACTTCGAGAACGAACTGCAGATGGCCCAGATGAACAAGCAGCTCTCCGGGGTGGAGACCCTGTTCATCCCCACCAGTTCGGCCCATTCGTTCATTGCGTCGAGGCTGTTGCGGGAGGTGGCCCGCTTCGGTGGTGACGTGACCGCGTTCGTTCCGAAGGTGGTGGCGCTCAGGCTTCAGGAGAAGTTCTCCGGATGAGCGATCTCTTCGAGGATCTCGACCAGCAACGTGCAGCCGGTGAGGAGCACGACGCCGAAGCGCTGATCCGCCAGGCACTCGGGTTGGTCCAAGCGGCAAAGGCGATGCCCCTCTCGGCGTCGGTGCTGATCTCGCGTGACGAGGTGGCCGACCTTCTCCAGTCGGCGCTGGATCGGATGCCCGAGGAGATCCGGGATGCACGCTGGCTGTTGAAGGAGCGCGACGAGTTCATCGCGGAGAAGAGCAGGGAGGCCGACGACCTGTTGGAAGAGGTCAAGGTGCAGGCGGAACGGATGGTGCAGCGGACCGAGATCGTCCGCCAGGCGAACCACGTGGCCCAGCGGATCCTCGACGATGCCAACGAGGAAGCTCGGCGACTCCGGCACGAGGCCGAGGACTATGCGGACCAGAAGCTGGCGAGCTTCGAGATCGTGCTCGACCGCACGATGAAGACCGTGCAAGCGGGGCGGGAGAAGCTCCAGGTGAGCCCTCTGCCGAAGGTGGAGATCGGCGAAGGAGGAGACACGTCGATCGCTCCGAATGGCGACCCCCGTCAAGGTCGTGCTGTCGACGAGCCTGAAGGTTTCTTCGATCAGGACCTCGAGTGAGGCGATCGAACCGGCCGGGGTGGTGAGGATCGAACAGGGATCCTCTGCTCCTGAGGCGGTCCTGGGCCCGGCCGGGTTCGTGGTGCCGGTCGCTTCGTTGCGCAAGCAGATCGGGAGCGCCAAACACGTGGTGCGAGAGGGCCGGATCCCCGGTCTGGGAGCGATCGGGGTCGCAGTCCCGGATGCCGAACCCATCCGCTGCGATCTGGAACTCTCGTCCGACCCGGCGGGGATCATGGTGACCGGGACGGTCACCGCCAGGTGGAACGGGGAGTGCCGCCGCTGTGGAGGCGAGGTGTCGGGTGAGGTGGAAGCCGCGGTGCGAGAACGGTTCGTCGCATCGCCCGATGATGCCGAGGACGACTCCTATCCACTCGACTCCGACCAACTGGACCTCGAGCCGCTGGTTCGGGACGCGGTCCTGCTCGAGTTGCCCCTGGCCCCGTTGTGCCTGCCGGAATGTCGAGGGCTCTGCCCCCGGTGCGGTGAGAACCGAAACCTGGTCGACTGTGGCTGCCAACCGGAGGTGGACCCGCGCTGGGCGGCACTCGAGGTGCTCCGTGGCCCCGGGGACGGCGGATTGGCGTAGGATGCCCTCCCTATGGCCGTCCCGAAGAAGAAGACCTCGAAGGCGAAGAGCCGCAGCCGCAGAGCATCCAACTGGGTCCTGAAAGCACCGGCTCGCTCGGTGTGCCCCCAGTGCACCACCGCCAAGACTCCGCACGTGGTCTGCCCGAACTGCGGTTGGTACAAGGGCCGGCAGGCGATCGAAGTCGAGTAGTGGCGCGGGGCGTTGCACGGCCCGAGGGAGAAGCATTCGCCTCCCTTCCCGTGGTCGTGGATGCCATGGGTGGCGACCGGGCACCGGAGGAGATCGTCGCGGGGGCGCGCCAGGTTGCCGAGCAGTCGGGTATCAACGTGGTGCTCGTCGGCCGACCCGGCGAGATGGGGGACGTCGGTGATCTGACCTGCTGGCCGGCGAGCGAGGTCATCGGCATGGACGACGACCCCGGGACCAGCGTGCGGCGGAAGAAGGACTCCTCGTTGGTCCGCGCCGCGGAGGCGGTGCGCGACGGTCGGGCGATGGCCATGGTGTCGGCCGGCAACACCGGTGCGGCAATGGCATCGGCGTTGTTGCGGATGGGCCGGTTGCGGAACGTGGTGCGACCGGCGATCGCCACGCCGATTCCGTACCCGGGCGGTCCTTGGCCCACCGTGCTGTTGGACTCGGGCGCCAACGCCGAGTGCACGCCACAGATGCTCGTGCAGTTCGCCCAGATGGGAGCCGCGTTCGCCGGAAAGCGCTACGGCATCGAGCGACCGAGGGTGGCACTGCTTTCGATCGGGGAGGAGAAGGGCAAGGGCACCCCGCTCGAAAAGGAGGCTTACGCGTTGCTGGCGGAAGGCCAAGGGGGCACCTCCTTCGACTTCGTGGGGAACGTCGAAGGTCGGGACTTCTTCACCGGTGCGACCGACGTGATCGTGACCGACGGCTTCACCGGGAACGTGGCGCTCAAGACCCTGGAAGGCTCCATGCGGTTCCTCATCGGAGCGCTGACCGAGATCCTCGGGAAACCTGATGTCCGTGAGACCGCCGACGCGCTCTACCCGCACCTCCTCCCGCTGGCCGCGCAACTCGATCCGGAGAACACCGGGGGAGCGATGCTGCTCGGGGTGGACGGGGTCTGCGTGATCAGCCACGGTTCGTCGTCGTCTGTGGCCATCGTCAACGCGGTGACCGTGGCCCACGATCTGGCGGTGGGGGGTTTGGTCGAGGCGGTTGCCGCCTCGGTCACCGCTGCGGCGCCGGTGCCTGCCGGCTCCTAGGAGCCGGCGTCAGTTCCAGAAGTCCCCGACGAGCCCCGCGTCTGCCGATGCCTGGGCCGCGCCCATGGCCATCGCCCTCGGCACGGCGTCCGGGGACATCAGCTGGGTGAGGTCGACGGCGGTGGGAGTTCTCACCAGCACCTCGGTACCGGATTTCTCGAGGTCCTCGAGCTCCTGACGCCCCTGCTCGGGATGAGCGGTCATCATCCCCTCGGTTTGGTCGGCGGGGTGGGTCAGGGCGAGGACCAGCGCCCGCTTGGAGCCGGCGAGCAGGTCGGTGTGGGTACCCGTGCCGCTCACCCCGCCGTCCATGCATCGACGGTCCCCGATCGGCTGCGGGCCGAAGACCCCCGGCACCGCAATGCTCGCCGCCACCGCTCGGGACATCGTGGTGCCCGCCCGGCGAGTGACGACGCAACGCTCTCCCGAGTAGGCGTCCACGCAGGTGATGTGCAGTGCATCGGAGCTCCACCGTCCGGGTCCGACGACAAGATGCATGGTGCGTCTGGTCCGGCTCGGATCGGGTGTGCGCGCCGTGAGGGCGGCATGCCCGATCTCACGGACCGTCTCGGGTTTGGCATCGGTGGCGACGATGAACAGGTCGAGCGCACGCTGCTGGCTCGGACGGAGCTTGGACGCGGGAGCGAGTGCGGACACCACGCCGGGCGCCCTGGACAGGACCGAGATCTCGCTGTGAAGCAGTCCCAGTCTTCCGTTGGCGAGCACCGAGGCGACAACCGATCCGGCCGAAGTCCCCACGACCCGGTCGAAGCGATCGACGGCGACGCCGCACTTCTCCAGTGTGGTGAGGTAGGCAGCTTGCCAGGCCACGAAGAACAGGCCACCTCCGCCGAGGCAGAGTCCGCGATCGACCCCGTGCCCGTAGCGCGCGTCGAACGAACGCGGCACGGCGAGATCGGGTGCGGGGATGCTCGGAGCCGTCAGACCCGGGGGCACCGCCGCAGACTACCGGCTGCTGCCTGGGACCTCAGCGGTTCAAGAGATCCTTGGCGATGTGGGTGACCTGGATCTCGTCGGTGCCCGCGTAGATCTGGAAGACCTTGGCGTCGCGGGCGAGCTGCTCGACCCGGAACTCCGCCATGTACCCGTTCCCTCCGAAGAGCTGCACCGCCTCCATCGCGACTTCGGACGCGGCCTGGGCCGAGTAGAGCTTCATCGCCGACGCCTCGGCGAGCGAGAGGCTCCGGCCCGCTGCGGAGAGCTCGATGTGGCGGAAGACCAGGTTCTGAACGTTCAACCGTGCCACCTCCATCTTTGCCAGCTTGAGCTGGATCAGCTGGCGGTCCCCGATGGGCTGACCCCAGAGCATCCGGTTCTTCGCGTACTCGACCGAGAGCGAGAGGCACTCTTCGATCACCCCGAGGGACATCGCGGCCAAACCGACCCGCTCGGTGACGAAGTTGCCCTTGGCCGAGTCGCGCCCGCTGCCGGGCCGGTCCTCGGCCCCGCCGAGCAGGTGCTCCTTCGAGACCCGCACGTCCGACAGGAACAGCTCGCCGGTGGGTGAGGAGTGGAGCCCCATCTTCCTGAACGGCTTGGACTGCTCGAGCCCGGGCATTCCCTTGTCGAGCACGAAGGTGAGCACCAACCGGTCGCGCATCGGGGTGTCGGACCCGTCGTCCAGCTTGGCGTAGAAGACGATGGTGTCGGCGTAGGGGCCGTTGGTGATGAACGTCTTGTTGCCGTTGAGGACGTATTCGTCGCCGTCGCGCAACGCGGTCGACTTCATCCCCCCCAGAGCATCCGACCCCGAGTCCGGTTCGGTGATCGCCCACGCACCGACCTTCTCTGCGGTCAGCAGGTCCAGCCCCCAGCGCTCCATCTGCGCCGACGTTCCCTGCTTCATGATCGTGCCCCCGGCCAGGCCGACGCTCACTCCCATCGCGGTCACGATGCCCGGGCAGTAGTGACACATCTCGATGATCGGGATGATCGTCATCGCCGCAGCGCCTCCGTCGCCCCTCCGTTCGCCTCCTTCTGCGGATCCCTGACCAGGTCCGACGTCGGCCGCCTCGCCCGACTCGGACTGCTCCGCCGCGGCCTTCCGCTCCACCTGGGCCTTGAAGCGATCTCTGGCCAGTTGGTCCATCCCGAACGTGGCGTAGAGCTTTCTGATGATGTCGTACGGGGGAAGATCGCCGTGCTCCAGCTGCTCGACGTTCGGCACCACCTCCGCCTCGATGAAGCGTCGGACGGCCTCGCGGACCATCAGTTGCTCTTCTGACCATTCGAACACGCGGGACCCCCTGTCGACTCTCACCCGGTCGGAGCAACGCTCGCGCCCGATCGGAGTGTTCCGAGGCTAATCGTCTGCCGCATACAGTCAGAGAATGCTGCCGATGAGACGGGAGCCGGAGCAGTCCGCGTTCGCTCGCTGGGGCGGCGAGCCGTTCTTCGTCGCCCTGGTCGACCGCTTCTACGCCGGGGTGGCGGTGGATCCCGTGCTTCGGCCCCTCTACCCCGACGACCTGACCGAGTCGAAGGCTCATCTGGCCATGTTCCTCATCCAGTACTGGGGAGGTCCCCGCACCTACAGCGACCAGCGTGGGCACCCCCGCCTTCGGATGCGCCATGCGCCCTTCGTGATCGGCCCAGCCGAGGCTGAGGCGTGGCTGCGTCACATGACCCACGCAGTGCGTGACTCGGGACTCGAGCCCGCCGATGAGCGCGAGCTGCTCGACTACCTGAGCATGGCCGCCCGAAGCTTGATCAACGCCCCGGGCTGATCCTCACCAGGTCATGTGCAAGGTGGTGCGCATCGCCGCCTCGAACTCGGCGTCGCCGAGCTGAGACCTGGTTGCAAGGACCATGCGGGCATCATCACCGACCGGGACCCGCAACGGTGTGGTCGGGTCTTCGATCGCACCCAGGATGGCCTGAGCCGCCACTTCGGGGCCGGAGCGCCCCTGAGGGCCTGTCACCTTGCTGACATGTCCATCCCACTGCTCCCAGAGCTCGCGGTAGGCATCGCCGCCCTCGACCGGCTCTGCCTGCTTCATCCCCGGTGCGATGTAGCCGGGCTCGATGAGGACCACCCTGATGCCGAAGTGACCGAGCTCGTAGTGCATCGTCTCGGAGATCCCCTCGAGCGCGTACTTGGTCCCCACGTAGGGTCCCTCGAGCGGTGTCGCCACCTTTCCCTGCACCGAGCTCACGTTCACGACGACACCGGTGCCCCGTTCCCGCCAGTGGGGCAGGACGTGCTGGAGGAGGCGGATCGGCCCCAGGGTGTTGGTCTCGAACATCTCCCGGAGGCGATCGATCGGGAAGTGCTCCATGGGGCCTTTGCCGGAGATGGCGGCGTTGTTGACGATGGCGTCCAGCTCGCCGGCTTTGGCCAGCGCCTCCACAATGGACGTCTCGTCGGTCACGTCGAGAGGGAGTCGCATCGCCACGTCGAGGTGGTCGAGCATGGACACGTCCCGTGCGGTGGCGACGACCTGGTGTCCTGCCCGGGTGAGCTCGACGGCTGTGGCGGCGCCGATGGCCCGCGCCGAGCCGGTGATCAGGATGCGCATCGCAGCGAGCGTAGCCAGTCGGTGTGCTCAGGAGCGGGTGACGTCCACGGAGACGTCGAGGTGGTGTGAGTCACCTCCTCCGAACACGATGCCCTTGAGCGGCGTGACGTCCGAGTAGTCGCGGCCCCACGCGGTGGTCACGTAGGTCGACCCGACGATCTTGTCGTTGGTCGGATCGACGTCGAGCCAACCCCAGCCTGGGACGAACACCGACGGCCAGGCGTGGGAGGCATCGGCGCCGACCAGCCGTTGTTCGCCGACCGGTGCGGTCGTCTCCAGGTAACCGCTCACGTAGCGCGCGGCCAAGCCCATCGACCGGAAGCAGCCGATGGCAAGGTGGGCGAAGTCCTGACACACCCCCCTCCGATACCGGAGCACCTCCTGGAGCGGCGTGGTGATCGTGGTGAACCCCGGGTCGTAGGCGAAGTCGGTGAAGATCCGCTCGGTGAGCTCGGTGATCACGTCGAACAGGGATCGGCTTGCTCCAAAGGTGGGTTCGGCGTAGGCGCGCACCTCCGGGGACACCGAGACCAGCGGCGACTCGAAACAGAACTCGCGGGCGGCCAGGACCTCGGGATTCAGCGGGCCCGACAGGTGGTCACGGGTCTCCTGCCATCCGAGGTCCACCGGTGTAGGCCCGGAACCCGACTGTGTAGGGATTCCGGCCTCGGCGGTCGACCTCCAAGGAGCGCGTTCGTTGACGGCGACCGAACTGGTCGCGGTCACGGTGAGCTCGTCGAAGGGACCGTCGACTGCGAAGGAGACCACCGGATTGCCGAAGTAGTCGGAGCGATCCGACCAACTGGCGGGGCGCGGATCGACCACCAGGTCGCTCGCCAGACAGCGTTGGTGGGGGGTGTCCCGGGGTCGGAGATGGGCCTCGTTGCGGCAACGCGAGGCCGATGCGGGGTAGCGATAGCTGGTGCGGTGGACGATCCGGTAGATCCGACCTTCCGCGTCGACGTCCGAGGTGCCGTCCGGTTCCGTCGTTCCTTCCCGTTCGGTGCCGTCTTGCTCGGTCACGCGAGCTGACCGTCCAGCACCGAGAGCCGCTCGTGGACGAAGTAGGTGCGTCGCATGCTGTCGAGCAACTCCGCCAGCAGGTCGTCCACCCCTCCGAGGGTCGCGTCGAGGTCGGGGCGGCGATCGGTTGCCGGGTCGACAGTGGCGAGCCGGCCGGCGTCGGTCCTCGCAAGAGTGGTGGTCGCCGCGAGGAGGATCCGTTGCTCGTCGCCGGATCTTCTGGACGGAGATCGTATGGGTAGTTCCGAGAGATGGTGGACCAGGCAGTCGAGCTGGAAGCCGACACTGCGAGGGTTCGCGACGTCGAAGACGACCAGGTCCAGTGCGGCGGCCACCTCGAGGATCGATCCCGAGCGCCGGCGGAAGGTGATCAGGCTGTCCGACGTCTTCAAGAGGGATTCGACGAGCAGGTCTTCGATAACCGCAGCTCGTCGTGGAACGAGCACCGCGCGCACCAGCTTGACCAGCGATTGGGCGCGCTCGATCCGCCGGCCCGCGTCGAGGAACAGCCAGGACGGATCCCGCTCCATGTTCTCCGCGATGAGTCCGGACAAACCGAGGAGCGCCTGGAGCAGGCGCTGAAGGCTCGACTGGGCACCCGCGAGGTGGGTCGGCGGACGGCTGCGGAGACGAGCGACCTCCTCCTCGACATCGCCGACCAGCTGCCAGCTGTCGGCCGAGAGCTGCTCCCGAACCGAAAAAGCGGCGTCGACCAGCAATCCGAGGGTCGATACCAGGCTGCCGTCCACCCCGGCATCGAGCAGCAGGGCGAGGGCGCGCTTGTCGGTCGGCGGTCCGATGGACCCGGCGGACGGAGAGGCGCCAGCACGGGTCGCCTCGAGCTCGGTGGGTCCGGGATCGGGGTCGTCCGGTTCGGAGACCCGATCGAAGCCCGAGACGGTCCCGAGCGCGGAGAGGAGGACCCCGAGGGATTCGGCCCCGCCACTCACGCCGAGTCCCACCGGCTGGTCGAGTCGCGCGAGCACCGTCCGCAGGAGCCGGATGACCAGTTCAGCGTGCTCGCCGGTGCGCCCGAGGACGAACAGGCGGGCTGCGACTCGTCCGGGGAGTGGGGCGGCCGGCCCACCGGCAAGCCCCGAGTACGACTCGCCGAAGGTCGGTGTCGGCCGGGACCTTCGCAGCCACGTGCTCTGTTGCAGCGCCGGCTTCGCTGACGCCACCCAGGTGTCCTTGCTGGTCCCGTCACGCCGGCTGGAGATCACCACCCCTCCTGAGGTGGCTCCGACTCTGGTCAGTCCACCGGGCATCACGGTGTACCCGTGGTGCGCAGCACTTCCGTTCCGGGCATCGGAGACCGCGAAGGTGCGCACCACGGTGGGGCCCGGTTCGAGCGAGCCGGTGTCGGTCACCGTCGGGGAGGCGGAGGGCTCGATCGCATCCTGTCCGACCCATCCGCCCGGTTTCGAACGGATGCGGTCCTTGAGCTCGTCGAGTGCGGCCGACGACATCACGGAAGGCACCAGCGGACCGTCGGTCGGCGACGGATCGACCGGCAGGAGGATCATCTCGTCCAGATGGGCAAGTACGTGGCTGAGCGAGCTGCTCGTCCCGCACCACCAGGTCTCCGGTCCGCGAAGGGCGAGGTCCTCGCCGAGGAGCGCCGGCGCGAGTGCCTCGAGCCGACCGAGGAGGGCCGGGTTCTCGACGATCCCGCTGCCGAGGGGGTTGACGATCGCCACCCGTCCCCGACGGGCGACCTCGAGGAGACCCGGCACGCCGAGCAGTGAGTCGGCCCGGAGCTCGACCGGGTCGCACCATCGGTCGTCGACTCTGCGGATCACCACGTCCACCGCCTCGGTCCCACCGAGCGAACGCAGCCAGACCCGGTTGTTCGCCACTTCGAGGTCGCGTCCTTCGACCAAGGGGTACCCGAGGTACGAGGCGAGGTAGGCATGCTCGAAGTAGGTCTCGCTGAGTGGGCCCGGCGTGAGGATGACGACTCGAGGTTCGTCGGTCCCGTCGGGTGCCGCAGCGGCCACCGCTGCCCTGATCGAACGGAAGAATCCGGCGAGGCGCTCGACGCCGAGCTCCCGGTGGAGGGCAGGGAGGACTCTCGAGAGGACGGTTCGGTTGACCAGCGCGTAGCCGAGTCCCGACGGTGCCTGGACCCGGTCCCCGAGCGCGCGCAGTTCACCGTGCCGGTCGCGGGCGACGTCCACCGCGGCCACGAGCAGACGCCGGTCCTCCGGAACGCCCATCCCGACGCACGGCCGGAGGAAGGAGGGATGGCCGAGGACCAGCTCTGCAGGCACGAGGCCTCCGAGGAGCAGCCGACGCTCCCCGTAGATGTCGGCGTAGAGCAGGTCGAGCAGCGCGACCCGCTGGGCGACACCCGCTTCGAGCTCGGCCCACTCGTCCTCGTCGATGACCAGGGGGCAGGGATCGAGTGTCCAGGGCTGTCGCAGGCTCTGGTCGTCGACGGTGGCGTTGTAGGTGGCGCCCTCGTTGCGCAGCAGACGGGCCAGCTCGGTCCGCCTGCTGAGCAGGCCGCTCGGCCCGAGGTCGACCATGTCGGCGGCCACCCGGTCCCATCCCGTTCGGAGCGAGCCGCCGTCTTCCAAGGGCTCCCCGGCCGTCGCCGTGGTCACGAGGCCAGGGACGTGGTTCGCCATTCGGCGAAGGAAGACCGGAAGTAGGTCCGCTCGATGTGCTGATGGATCTGCGCCAACGAGAGCTGGACCTCGTCGAGGTACTCGCTCAGGCCGTCCAGCGCCAGGCGGGGGATCGCCGCAGAGGCCACCAGCATCGAGGCCTCGCTGCACGAATCCAGCGCGTCCCCGGCTTGCGCCAGGTCCTTCAGGTGGTCGCGTACCTCGGCAAGACAGGCGCTGACCGCGCGCGGGAACCGATCGTCCTGCAGGAGGAACCGGAGGGTCGACCCCCCTTGTGGGCGGGCGGGCATGGCGCGCCGGAACGGCTGGTAGGCGGCGAGCGAACGGAGCACGGCCATCCAGTGCACCACGTCGTAGGGATCGTCACCGCGCTTGGGATGCAGATTCTCCGACCGGACGTCGAGTACCCGGGTGGTCAGATCGGCCCGCTCGAGATTCTGTCCGATCGAAAGAAACGACATCGCCTCGTCGCGGCTCATGGTGCCGAGCAAGATACCGCTGGTCCGCTGGCAGCTCTCGACCACTCGGCGGAGCCACTGGACCCGACCCTCCCGAGACCGTGCCTCGTCGAGATTGTCCGCCGAGTCCAGCCAGAGACCGTTTACCGCCTCCCAGGCTTCGCGGGGGACGACCGGCCGGGCTGTACGGAGGTTCTCCCGCGCGGAGGTGACCGCTCCGAGGATGGAAGACGGGTTCCCCGCACTGTGGAGGAGGAACTCGATGACGTCCTCCTCGGACGCGCCGCCAACCGCGTCGAGGGGAACTGTGTCCTCCGGACTACCCGAATAATGCGCGTCGAACGCGCCGTGCACGCCGGTGATCGCGAGGAGCGGCTCCCAACCGACGTCCTCTCCAACCGGTAGGTCGACGTGGGCGTCGGTGTGCACCTGGACGATCCTGGCAGTGCCTTCGGCGCGCTCTATGTAGCGACCGGCCCAATAGACGGCCTCGGCCATGCGTGCGAGCAGCATCTTTGGTTCCTCCCTTCCGCTCGGCAGGTCTTCCCCGCTCGGTTCGGTGGTCGATTCGTTCATTGCTGTTGGCTCTGTCGCCGAGGTTCCGCGTCCACCACCCAGGTGTCCTTGCTGCCGCCTCCCTGGGAGGAGTTCACGACCAGGGATCCCGGCCGCCTGGCGACACGGGTGAGGCCACCCCGGGTCACGTAAGCCCCTTCAGGTCCGAAGAGGGTGAACGGCCGCAGGTCGACATGGCGGGGGGCGATCTCCCCATCGCACAGTGTCGGGGTTGTCGAGAGCGGGATGATCGGTTGCGCCACCCAGCGGGCCGGGTCGGCCTCGATCCGGCGGGCGGCTTCGGTCAGCTGAGCCGGTGTGGCCTGAGACCCGACCAGCACCCCATAGCCACCTGATTCGTTGGCGGGCTTGACCACCAGATGTTCGAGGTTGTCGAGCACGAAGCCGCGGGTCGCCTCGTCGCCGCATCCGAACGTCGAGATCGTGGCCAGCAACGGCTCCTCGTCGAGGAAGAACCGGATGATGTCGGGGACATAGGAGTAGACCTCCTTGTCGTCGGCGATGCCGGCGCCGGGCGCGTTGACCAGGGCCACCCGACCCGACCGCCAGGAACGCATCAGCCCGGGTACCCCCAACAACGAATCGGGCAGGAAGGCCTCGGGGTCGAGAAAGAGGTCGTCGATCCGCCGGTAGATGACGTCGACCCGCTGGAGACCGTCAATGGTCTTCGCGTAGACGCAGTCGTCGTCCTGGACGATCAGGTCGCCTCCTTCGACCAGCTCGACGCCGAGCTGCTGGGCCAAGAACGCGTGCTCGAAGTAGGCGGAGTTGTAGATCCCCGGGGTCAGTACCACGATGGTCGGATCGCCGGTGGCGGGGGAGACCGAGGCCAACAGGCCGGCGAGCCGCCCGATGTAGGGGTCGACCGGCTCGATGCTGTAGTGCCGGAACAACTCCGGGAAGACCCGCTTGGCCATCATCCGGTTCTCGAGCAGGTACGAGACCCCCGAGGGGATTCGGAGATTGTCCTCGAGCACGTAGAGGGCGCCCTCGTCGTCGCGGATGAGATCGCTGCCACAGATGTGGGCCCAGATGCCGCCCGGCGGGTCCACACCGACGCACTCCTGGCGGAAGTTCGGGGAGCCGGTGACCAGCTCGGCGGGGACGACCCCCGCGCTGACGACCTTCTGGTCGTGGTAGACGTCGTCGATGAAGAGGTTGAGGGCGCTCAGCCGTTGGACCAGCCCTGCTTCGATCCGGTGCCACTCCTCCGAGGGGATGACCCGCGGGATGATGTCGAAGGGCCAGGGACGGTCGGTGCTCCCCGAGCTCTCGTCGTAGACGGTGAAGGTCACCCCGATCGCCCGCATCTCGCGGTCGGCGGCCTCCTGCCGTTCGGCCAGTACGTCGGGACCCAGGTCGATGAAGTGCTTCCAGAGGGTGGCGGCGGCCTGCCTCGGCATGCCGTCGGGCCCCACCAGCTCGTCGTAGTACTCGCCGGGATCGTACGAGAGCCATCCCGCGTCGCCAGGTTGCCGCCTGCTGTGGAGCGCGTCGCCCGGAACCGGCTTGCTGCCGGGCGCGTCGGGAGGGCTCGTGTGGGGCACATCTTCTTGTTACGTCGGAGATGGGTCCGTCGGGTTGCCGGAGTGTTTCGACTCCGTGAATGTCACGTTCCGGTAACATCTGGCCAGCATTTGTCCAGGTCGGGTGCGACCGGTCACGAGAAACAGGAGAAGCCGTGCCAGCTGAGACCCACATGGAGAAGGGTCCGCTCGACCGTCAGCAGGTCCTCGATCTCATCCGGGACCTGCTCGCCGACATCCTGGAGATCGAGCCCTCGGCGATCACCGAGTCCTCGTCGTTCGCCGAGGACCTCGACGCCGACTCCCTGGCCTTGATCGAGCTGGTCGAGGGCCTCGAGGAGGAGCTCGGCGAGCGATCGGTCGGGTTCAGGATCGAGGACGAGGACTTGGAGGAGCTCCGAACCGTCCGTGACTCGGTCGACTATGTGTACGCCAGACTGGGAGGGGCCTGACGCGCCCGATGGCGCCCGTCGGCGACTCGGAGCGGCCCGAACGGGGGGACGCGCTCATGGACCGGATCGGTTACCGGTTCAAGGAACCAGCGCTGTTGGCCGAGGCGATGGCCCACCGTTCGTGGTGCGCCGAACAGCCCGGCCGCACGTCGAACGAACGGCTCGAGTACCTGGGTGACGCCGTGCTCGGTCTGGTGGTCGCCGAGCACACGTTCCTGACCTACCCGGAGCTGTCCGACGGCGAGATGTCGAAGGTGCGGGCCTCGGTGGTGAGTACCCGGGTGCTCGGCCAGGTGGCAACCGACCTCGGGATCCCCGACAGCCTCCTCCTCGGTCGCGGCGAGGACCTCTCGGGCGGACGGGCGAAGGAGTCGATCCTGGCCGACGCCACTGAGGCGGTGATCGGCGCGGTGTACCTGGACGGAGGCATGGTCGAGGCCGAACGGCTCGTGCTTTCCCTGCTCGAGGAGCGGATCTCCATCGCTGTCGGGCAGCCCGGGGTGTCCGACCACAAGAGTCGTCTGCAAGAGGAGTCGGTGCGGCTCGGGCGAGGGGTCCCACGCTACGAGCTCGAGAGCTTCGGCCCTGATCATGCCCGCAGGTACCAGGCCACGGTGTACGTTGCAGGCCGGTGCCTGGGCACGGGGGAGGGGCGATCGAAGAAGGACGCCGAGCAGGTCGCCGCCCGCGCCGCCTGCGAGGCGCTGGGAGCAGAGAGAGGCGGGGGGGATGCCTGAGCTTCCTGAAGTCGAGACGATCCGGCGCGACCTTCAGGGTGAGGTGGTTGGGCGGAAGATCAAGTCGGTCGAGGTGCGCAACGGCCGGACCGTCCGGCGCCACCCGAGCGCCAAGCACTTCCGCGCCCAGCTGGAGGGCCACACCCTCAAGTCGATCGACCGGGCAGGGAAGTACCTCCTGCTCGGCCTCGACGATGGAAAGACCCTGGTGGTCCATCTCGGGATGAGCGGCCAGCTCCAGCGATCGAAGAGCGCCAAAGAGCCCAAGGCCCCCCACACCCACGCGGTGATCACCTTCACCCAGGGCGGCCAACTCCGTTTCGTCGACCCGCGCACCTTCGGCGAGATGTTCGTCTCGGAGCCGGTCGAGGGCGGTCCCGCCGTTCCCGAGCTCGCCCATCTGGGCTTCGACCCACTCGAGGACGTCATGAGCTGGGAGAAGTTCTGGGTGCTGCTTTCCTCGCACAAGAGCGGCCTCAAGGCCCTCCTGATGGACCAAGAGTTCGTGGCCGGGATCGGGAACATGTACGCGGACGAGATCCTCTTCACCGCCGGCCTCCGCTACGACCGCCAGTCCAACTCGCTGTCCTCGCAAGAGGTTCGCCGTCTCTACCGGTCGATGGTGGAGACCTTGGCCGAAGCGGTGAAGCGACGGGGGTCCTCGCTCGCCGACGAGCAGTACCGCGATCTGTTCGGTGAAGTCGGCGACTACCAGGACCAGCACCAGGCCTACGGCCGTGAGGGGCAGGCGTGCAGACGTTGCCGCTCGACCATCGTCAAGGTGAAGTCGGGGGGGCGCTCGACTTACTACTGCCCGCACTGCCAAGTGTGAACGGTCGGCGGAGACGACTCCCTCTCGCTGCAGTGGTTCGCGCGGCGCGGCACCGACCGGTATGGTGAGCGCGCGGTGTTCCTGAAGTCACTCTCCCTCAAGGGATTCAAGTCCTTCGCCGACCCGGCGGTGCTCGAATTCGAACCCGGCATCACCGTTGTCGTGGGGCCGAACGGGAGCGGCAAGTCCAATGTGGTGGACGCGGTGGCCTGGGTGCTCGGAGCACAGGGTCCCCGCACGGTGCGCTCGGCGAAGATGGAGGACGTCATCTTCGTCGGCACGGCCAACCGGCCTGCGCTCGGCCGGGCCGAGGTTGCCCTCACCATCGACAACAGCGCCGGCAAGCTCGGAACCGACCTGGCGGAGATCACCATCACCCGCACGCTCTTCCGGTCCGGCGACAGCGAGTACTCGATCAACGGGGCACCGTGCCGGCTCCTCGACATCCAAGAGCTGCTCTCGGACACCGGGGTCGGACGCCAGCAGCACGTCATCATCAGCCAGGGACATCTCGACGCCATCTTGGAAGCCCGACCCGAGGACCGACGGGCGGTCATCGAGGAGGCGGCCGGGGTCCTCAAGTTCCGCCGGCGTCGCGAGCGCTCCGAACGACGGCTTGCCTCCACGCAAGAGAACCTCGAGCGGCTCTTCGACCTGATCCGCGAGGTCAAACGCCAGATCCGCCCGCTCGAGCGGCAGGCGGCCGCAGCTCGTTCCCACGCAGGCCTGTCCGAAGCGCTGACCTCGCTGCGGCTCTTCGCAGCCGGGACCGAGCTGCGTGCCCTCGAGTCCCGCCGTGACGAAGGCGAGAAGGCCCGTGACGAGCAGCGCGGTTCCGAGGAGGCGATCCGGCGATCCCTCGGCCAGCTGGACGAAGACACCGAGCGGACCGCCGACGAGATGTCGGCCCAGCGCGAGTCGGACCTGGCGTCGGCCCTCGGCCGGACCGAAGGGATGGTCGAGCGCGCACGTGGCCTGACCGGGGTCCTCCGGGAGCGCCAACGATCGCTCGCCCAGGCGCTCGACGCCGCTGCGGACGCGGATGTCGTCTCGACGCTCGAGGCCGAGGGCGCACGGCTCACCGAAGAGCTGGGGACCACCGAGGCAGAGACCGCGGCGCTCGCCCCGGAGCTCGAACAGCTGGTCGGCTCCGAGGAGCAGGTGGCCGCCGAGTTGCAGGAGCATCTCGACGCCTGGGGGGACCAGACCCAGCTCAGGGCAGCCGACGAGGCGGTGACGATCGCCAAGGGGCAGCTCGGGTCGTTCGAGCACGCGCTCGACCGGGACAGGCGAACCCTGGACCAGCTCTCCATCCGGCTCGGATCCACCGAGCGGCGCGCCTCACTGCTCGAAGGCGAGGAGCACGAGCTCGGCGAGCAGCTGGCCGAGACCGAGCAAGCCCGCCACCGGCTCCAGAGCGCGGTCGGCGAAGCCGAGGACGCCCACCAGCGTGCCGCTTCCCGGCTCGAAGCCACCGAGGGAGCCCTCCGCCAAGCCGAGCTCGAGCACCACCGGTCGGTCGCCCGAGCGGACGCGCTCGAACGCGCACTCGACGAGGCCCGAGGTGCCGCCGGCGCCGAGCTGCTGTCGGGTGTCGACGGGGTGGTCGGGATCCTGCTCGATCTCGTCGAGGTCGACGAGGGCTGGGAGGAAGCGTTCGAAGCTGCCGCCGGCGCTTCGGTCGCGGCGGTCGTGGTGTCGGGGAGGTCGTCGGCGAAGTCTGCGCTCGCCCGGTTGCGTGAGGGAGGTGCCGCGGGTGCGGTGCTCGCGCTCACCGACGCCTCGGGGTCGGGCGAGAGCGTGGCAGTCCTGCGCGAGGCCCCGCCGGGGACCGAGGCGGTCCGCTCGCACGTGCGTCGGGGTCGGGGTGGATTCGGCCTGGCCGGGCTCGACGAGGCCCTCGACACCTTGCTCGCCAGGTCGTACTGCGCTCGGGGGGGATGGTCGGAGGCGATCGATCTTGCGCTCACCCGGCCGGACCTGGTGGTCGTCACCCGGGAGGGAGACCGCTTCTCGTCCGCTGGATGGAGGGTTCGGGCCGGAGGCGGTGTGGTGACCGCGGCGGTCGTGGCAGAAGCTCGTGACCGGGCCGCCGCTGCGGCGTCGGCGGCGGCCGAAGCGGCCGAGGCGAGGGACGGTGCGCGGGCGGCGGTCGAGGAGACCCGTGCCGCCGCGCTGGAGGCGGTGCGGGCCGACGATCGGAACGAGGTCGTCCATCAAAGTGCCCGGGCCGCACGGCAACGTGTCGCGGAGGACCGGGAGGCACTGGTCTCCGAGCTCGAAGAGATCCGCCGTGCCCACGCCGAGCTCGACGAACGGATCGCCCGAGACAACGCGCGGATCGCCGAGCTGCGCGAGGAGCTGCCCAGGTTGGAAGCGGCCCAGAGTGAGGCGGCCCGGCTGGCGGCCGCCGCCCGCGAAGACCGCAAGCGGATCGACGATCGCTTCGCCGAGGTCGCCTCGCTGCGCAGTGAATGGGAGAGCCGGTCGGCAGGTCTCGTCGAACGACGGCGGGTGTTGAGTGCCCGGTTGGCGGAGGTGGATCGGCGCTTGACCGGGCATGCCGACGAACGTGCGGAGGCGGCCGAGCGGCGCACCAGGCTGGAGGCCGACGCCACCGCGGTCGAACGCCTGCTCGAGGTGGTGGACTCGGCCCAGCTCCAACTCGACGTGGCCCTCGGCGACTTGCGCGAGCGGCACCAGCGCCAACTCGAAGCGGTCCGTGCCGGCGGTGCGCGGCTCGAGGAGCTTCGGCGTCGCCGGTCGTCGCACGAGCACGAGTTGGCCGCGGTGCGCGGGCGGCTGCAGAAGACAGAGCTCGACCTCGTCGAGACGAACGTCCGCCGCGAGTCGGTGATCGAAACCCTCCGGCGCGAGCTCGGGTGCGGACCGGACGAGGCGCTTGCGGCCCCATCACCTGAGCTGGCCGAGGGGACCGATCCTGCGGCCCGGATCGTGGAGCTCGAGGCCGAGTTGGCCTCACTCGGCCCGGTGAATCCGCTGGCGCTGGAGGAGCTGTCCGAGCTCGGGGAGCGCCATCGATTCCTCGAGAGCCAGGTCGAAGACGTCCGCTCGGCCCGCCGCGAGCTCCACCAGGTGATCCGGACCCTCGACGAGGAGATCATGCACGTGTTCGATTCGGCGTTCGCCGATGTCAACGAGCACTTCTCGACACTCATCACCTCGCTGTTCCCGGGCGGCACCGGCCGAATCTCGCTCACCGACCCGGAGAATCTGCTGGACACCGGCGTCGAGGTCGAGGTTCGCCCGGCGGGACGAAACGTGCGGCGGCTGTCGCTGCTCTCGGGTGGGGAGCGGTCGCTGGTCGCCCTCGCCTTCCTCTTCGCCGTGTTCCGGAGCCGGCCGTCGCCCTTCTATCTGATGGACGAGGTCGAGGCGGCGTTGGACGACGTCAACCTGCAGCGGTTTCTCGGGCTCGTGCACGAGTTCCGCGAGGATGCCCAGTTGATCATCGTGAGTCACCAGAAGCGAACCATGGAGGCGGCTGACGCGCTCTACGGGGTGACCATGGCCCCGGGGGGCTCGTCGAAGGTGGTCAGCCAGAAGGTCCCGCGCCACACCGGTGACGATCTCGAGTCGGGTATCGAGGGCGAGCTTCCGCGGATGTCGTTCCAGGGCCCGATCGCCAACGTCGAGCCTGCTGTTCGGGTCGAGCCGGTCGGTGGGGGCGATCTCTGATGGATCCTGCGGTGCTGCTGGCTTCGGACGCGACGGTCGGCATCGTCATCGCGGCGGCGGTCGTGGTGTTGGGGGGTGCCGGCTACGCGGTCCGTCTGGTCGGTCGAAGGCAGGGCGAGGAATCGGCGGCGAGCACCAAGGCGAGGTCCGACCAGAAGGGGCAAGAGGAGGCCGATCGATCCCCGGTCGCGACACTCGAGCGACCGGTGGAGCCGGCAGCGCCCGTCGAGGCAGCCGCCGCAGTCGAGGAACCTGCACCACCGGAGCCGGAACCCGAGCCGGAGCCCGAACCGGCCGAACCTCCCACCTATCGGAGCCGTCTCGGCAAGGCCCGCGGCCTCCTCTCCGGCTACCTGGGGTCGGTTCGATCGAGGAGCAAGATCGACGCCGCCACCTGGGACGATCTCGAAGAGGCCCTGATCCGTGCCGACGTTGGGGTGAAGGCGACCGATTCGCTACTCGGCGGATTGCGCCCACGGGTGAAGAGCGGCGAGATCGCCGGGCCCGACGGGTTGTTGGACGCGCTCAAGTCGGAGCTGATCTCGATGCTCAGCTCGGCCGACGCCTCGCTGGCACTGCCGGCTCCTGAGGAGGGGCCACGGAACGAAGGCAGCCCGGGGACCGACGGTGCTGCGGGCACCGGCGAGGCCACGCAGGCCGACGGCGATGGCGGACCGGTCGACGTCTGGCTGTTCGTCGGAGTCAACGGCGTGGGCAAGACGACCACGGTCGGCAAGGTGGCCAATCGCATGACGATGAACGGGACCAAGGTGCTCCTCGCAGCCGGAGACACCTTCCGAGCCGCGGCGGGGGAGCAGCTGGCGATGTGGGCCTCACGGTCCGGAGCGGACATCGTGCGGGGATCGGAGGGAGGCGATCCGAGCGCGGTTGTCTTCGATGCGGTCCAGCGGGCCGCTGCGCGGGGTCACGGAGTGGTGCTGGCCGACACGGCTGGCCGGCTCCACAACAAGGTCAACCTCATCGAAGAGCTGAAGAAGATCCGGAGGGTCGCCGACCGCCCGCCGGGTCACGTTGTCGAGGTGCTGCTGGTGCTGGATGCCACCACCGGGCAGAACGGGCTCACCCAGGCGAAGGTGTTCCTCGAGGCGGTGGAGGTGACCGGAGTGGTGCTCACCAAGCTCGACGGCACCGCCAAGGGCGGGATCGTCGTCGCGATCCAGAGCGAGCTCGGGCTACCGGTCAAGCTGGTGGGCCTTGGCGAGGGAGCCGCAGACCTCATCGACTTCGATCCGACGGCATTCGTGGACGCGCTGTTCTGAGACGAGTGTTCGATCGGGCGTTCTCTGCGCCCGGATCCGGCCGGTGCGTCCGATAGCCTGATGGCCCGATGTTCGAGAGCCTGACCGACAGATTCGACGGGATCTTCTCCCGACTCCGCAGCCGCGGACGACTGAGCGATGCCGACGTCGACGAGGTGCTGCGGGAGATCCGTACCGCACTCCTCGAGGCGGACGTGGATATCGGAGTGGTGCGCGGGTTCACCGACGCGGTGCGGACGAAGTGCGTCGGGCTGGATCTGGTCAAGAACCTCAGTCCCGGCCAGCAGGTCATCAAGATCGTCAACGAGGAGCTGGTCAACATCCTCGGTGGCGAGACGCTCCGGATCACCTACGCGAGCAAGCCCCCGACCGTAGTGCTGCTCGCGGGACTCCAGGGTTCCGGGAAGACGACGACCGCGGCCAAGCTGGCCCGCTGGTTCAAGCAGCAAGGTCGCAATCCTCTGCTGGTCGGCGCCGACCTTCAGAGACCGGCGGCCGTCGAGCAGCTGCGGGTCCTCGGGGAACAAGGTGGCGTCTCCGTGTTCAGCGAACCCACCGATCCGGTCGCGGTTGCCACCGCCGGTCTCGAAGAAGCCCGACGTCTCGGACGAGATGTCCTCATCGTGGACACCGCCGGCCGTCTCTCCATCGACGAAGAGCTGATGGAAGAGGTCCGCCAGATCGCCGGTGCGGTGGATCCGCTCTACACCTTCTTGGTCATCGATGCGATGACTGGGCAGGACGCAGTGTCGACTGCGTCCGCGTTCCACGACGCGCTCTCCCTCGACGGGGTCATCCTGACCAAGTTGGACGGCGACGCCCGAGGCGGTGCTGCACTGTCGGTGAAGGAGGTCGTGGGCAAACCCATCGCCTTCGCCTCGACCGGCGAGAAGCTCGACGACTTCGACCAGTTCCATCCGGACCGGATGGCGGACCGCATTCTCGGGATGGGCGATGTGCTCAGTCTCATCGAGCAGGCCGATCGCACCATGGACAAGGAGGTCGCCACCAAAGGCGCGGCCGCCATCATGGAGGGCAGGTTCACGCTCGAGGACTTTCTGGAGCAGCTCCAGCAGGTCAAGAAGATGGGATCGGTTTCGGGCATGCTCTCGCTGCTGCCCGGCATGCCGAAGGACCTGAAGCAGGCGTCCTCGGCGATCGACGATCGCCAGATCGGCCAGGTGGAGGCCATCATCCGCTCGATGACCCCGAAGGAGCGAACCGATCCGAGCATCGTCGACGGCCCCCGCAGGGTCCGGATCGCGAATGGCAGCGGCACCGCGACGTCGGATGTGAACGCGCTGCTCAAGCAGTTCAAAGAGATGCAGAAGATGATGAAGGGGATGGGCAAGGGAGGCATGGGTGGAGCGATGGGCGGGCTCGGCGGCATGCTCGGGCGCGGGCCGAAGTTCTCGCAGAAGGCGATGGCAGAGATGGCCGAGATGAGCGCGGCCGGAGACCTGTCCGGCTTCCCCGGCATGGGTGCGAACGGGGCCTCGTTGGGACCCGGATCGATGCCGATGGAGCGGTCCGGTGGCGGGCTGGCCAGGGGATCTTCCCGATCGAAGGGCAAGGGCGGCAAGAAGGGCAAGGGCGGCGGAAGAGTGACACCGAAGGCTCGATGAGCGACGACCGCACCGGTGTGCACGCCGGTCCTGGCATTGGTGGGAGACTGTCCGGCGCGAGCAACGACATCCAGAGGAGTGAACAGTGGCCGTAAAGCTCCGCCTCGTGCGGATCGGTAAGAAGAAGCAGCCGACCTACCGGCTGGTGGCGGCGGACAGTCGCTCACCGCGCAACGGTCGGTTCATCGAGATCGTGGGAACGTACGCACCCCGTGGCAAGTCGCTCGCGGAGCCCGAAGCCGTCATCGAGATCGACAACGCAAAAGCGGTGAAGTGGCTCTCTCAGGGTGCCACCCCCACCGAACGAGTCGAGAAGTTGCTCAAGACCTCTGGCGCTCTCGATGAGTTCGAGCTGGCCAAGTCGGCCAAGTGAGCGACGAGGTGTCGCTCGACTCTCCTGACGACGTCAACACGATCGACGACGTCAACACCCTCGACGACAGTGCCGGAGACATCAACAGGATCGATGACAACGGTGCTCTCGAAGATGACGGGGACGACGAAGGAAACCGGGTCTCGGGCGGCACGCCGCTTGCGGTCGTGACCTACCTGGTCAACTCGATCACCTCCGAACCCGAATCGGTGGTCATCGAAACCGAAGAGCGAGGCGGCTCGGTCAGATTCAGCATCCACGTGGCTCCCGACGACATGGGTCGGGTGATCGGACGGCGGGGCCGGGTTGCCCAGGCCATTCGCACGGTGGTTGCAGCGGCGGGCGCCCGCGACGGAGTGCAGACCAGCGTCGACATCGTCGACGACTGAAGTCCGCCGATGTGGTGATGCTTCAGGTCGCCCAGGTGGTCAAGCCTCACGGACTGCGGGGTGACGTGGTCGTCTCCCTCTCGACCAACCGGACCGAACGGCTGGCGCCGGGGTCGGTACTGAGCACCGAAGATGGACGGCCGATGAGGGTGGTGCGTTCGACTCCTCACGGCAACCGTTTCATCGTGACCTTCGAGGGCCTGTCCGGCATCGATGATGCAGAGGGGCTGCGCGGAACCGAGCTCTTTGCCCCACCGTTGGCCGACCCCGACGAACTGTGGGTCCACGAGCTCATCGGGGCCGAGGTGGTCGATGCCGACGGAACCGTGCTGGGAACCGTCGAGAGTGTGCAGGAGAATCCCGCGAGCGACTTGCTGGTCCTTCAGGACGGCGGCCTCATCCCGCTGCGCTTCGTCGTGAGCAACGACCCCGGTGTCCGGGTGACCGTCGAGGTGCCTGACGGTCTGCTCGACCTCGCCTGATCCGGGCCGGCAGCGTGGGCTCCTTCCGGATCGACGTCTTCTCGCTCTTCCCCGGTGTCGTGGATCACTACGCCGGTGCCTCCATCCTCGGCCGTGCAAGGGACACCGGGCAGCTGGATCTTCGGACTCATGACGTGCGTGATGCGGCGACGGATCCGCACCGCACGGTCGACGACGCGCCGTTCGGGGGTGGGGCGGGGATGGTCCTCGGACCCGAGCCCGTGTTCGGAGCGGTGGAGGGTGTCGCCGGGTCGGACGAGGGCCTCCCGAGGCCGTTGATCCTGCTGTCGCCGTCCGGCCGGCGCTTCGGTCAGCGGGTCGCTTCGGAGCTTGCAGGGACCGGGGGCTTCTCCTTGCTGTGCGGCCGGTACGAGGGTATTGATCAACGTGTCGCCGACCATCTGGTCGATGACGAGCTCTCCATCGGCGACTTCGTGCTGGCCGGTGGCGAGCTGGCTGCGCTGGTGGTGGTCGAGGCGGTCGTGCGCCTCATCCCGGGCGTGCTCGGGAACCAGGAGTCGGCGGGCGACGAGAGCTTCACGGACGGCCTGCTGGAGTACCCCCAGTACACCCGGCCCGCCTCGTTCAGGGGATGGAAGGTCCCTGACGTGCTGGTCTCCGGGGATCACGGGAAGGTGGATCACTGGCGGCGGGCCGAGGCCCTCGCTCGCACCCTCCGGCGCCGCCCCGACCTCATCGCCGAGCGGGGAGGGCTGACCGAAGCCGAGGTCGAGCTCCTGCGGAGACACGGCGAGGTGCAGCTCCTCTGTGATCACGGCTACGATGGACAAGCCCCGTGAGCGCCAGTGCTGCTGGCGTCAGTGGTTGTGGCTCGATCGCAGAGCGGTTCGCGAGGGAGAAAGCTCCTCCACGCGGACCTCGGCGGGCGGCTGCCAGACGGGGGAGAGCCAGACGAACCGTGGAAAGACGCGTCCAATGAACCCCACCGACATCATCGACCGTGACAGCCTGCGTGACGACATCCCCGACTTCCGACCGGGTGACACCGTCAAGGTCCATGTGCGGGTCGTCGAGGGCTCCCGCGAGCGGGTCCAGGTCTTTCAGGGGGCGGTCGTGCGGCGGCAGGGCACGGGGGTGCGCGAGACCTTCACCGTGCGAAAGGTGAGTTTCGGCGTCGGCGTGGAGCGCACGTTCCCCGTCCACTCTCCGGTGATCGCGCAGACCGAGGTGGTGTCCCTCGGCGATGTTCGCCGGGCGAAGCTGTACTACCTGCGGGACCGTCACGGGAAGGCGGCGAAGATCAAGGAGCGTCGGTCTGCTCGCTCCTGACCGAGAAGGGATCCGATGAGCGAAGAGGATCTCGAAAGGTACGAGTCGGAGATCGAGCTTGGCCTGGTGCAGGAGTACCGGGCGGTGGTGCCCCTCTTCTCCTACGTGGTGGAGACCGAGCGCCGCTTCTACTTGGCCAACAGCGTCGAGGTGACGGTGAGGTCGGACACCACGCCTGCCTGTGTCGAAGTCGAGCTCAACGATGCCTGGGTGTGGGACATGTACCGACCCGCCCGCTTCGTTCCCTCGGTCCGGATCGTGACCTTCCGGGACGTCAACATCGAACGGCTTCCCGAAAAGGACCTGTGAGCTCGGACGCACCCGGCCGCCCACACGAGGGTGGAGCGAGCGGCGCCGATCCCCGGCAGGTCCTCGGTGCCGAAGGCGAGACCCTGGCGGCACAGTGGTACGAAGACAACGGCTACGAGGTGCTCGAACGCAACTGGCGGAGGCGAGAGGGCGAGATCGACCTCATCGTTCGCCGAGGCAAGACCGTCGTTTTCTGCGAGGTGAAGACCCGCT
This sequence comes from uncultured Acidimicrobiaceae bacterium, assembly GCA_963839925.1. Taxonomy (GTDB): domain Bacteria; phylum Actinomycetota; class Acidimicrobiia; order Acidimicrobiales; family RAAP-2; genus Bog-756. The sequence continues at coordinate 982,001 of CAWIWV010000001.1, forward strand.
CCTCGGATCGGTTCGGTTCTGGAGCGGAAGCGGTGCTACCCGCCAAGCAGCGCCGGATCAGGCGGCTCGGCGCCCGATGGCTATCGGAGCTGACCCCGGCGTCGGGCCGGCGCGGTGTCGACGTCCGGTTCGATGTCGTCTCGATTACCGCCGGCAAGATCGAGGTCATCGAAGGCGCGTTCTGACTAGTCTCGGCGGTCCACCGAGTGCCACATGCGAGGATTCGGGATGCACGAGAGTCAGTGGATCGGCGTGCGATCACCGGAGTTCCGGGGGGTGTCGTGACCCACGATGTCCCACCGAGAACCCTGGTGGCAGGTGTGCCCGCGACGGTCATCCGGAATCTCTAGAACGGCTGCCGTAGACCGTTGTGCCCGAACATCGGGCGCGGAGCAACCGTGGGGGCTATGGCGCCCAGTCCTCAACGACCGTCAGGTCGGTGAACTCCGGAGGACCTTCGAAGATGTCCTGCATGATCGCTCTCGCCGCCCCCAGCCCTTCCTGGCGTCGAGGGTCGTTCTCGCGCTCGCGAGCCTTCTCTTCGCTCTCGAAGACCACGAACATGACCACCCGATCCGGATCCTTCGCATCTCGGGTTGCGGTCGAGTGCACCAGACCTGAACCCGGCTGTTCAGTCGCCTTCAGCTGAGCGACCAACTTCGCCAGGTCGTCCGCACGCCCTGGCTTCAAGCGAGTCGTGATCATCTGTGCCCACATGCCACTCATCCTTCGATCACGTTGTGGACGGTGGCGACCATCGGCTCCTTCAGTTGAACACCCAGTTCGGTGAGGATCGGCACCAGCGTCGATCCGAACGCGTCGAAGTCCGCCTGGGATTCCCAAATGTCAAAGACCTGGATGGCACCGTTCGACTCGAGCGCGCAGTGATAGGTGCGCCCCTTTGGTTTGCCTGCACCCGCAGCTTCGAGCTGTTTGATGGCACTGCGGTACTTCTCGGGTGTGAACCCTTCGTGTACGAAGTAGATGCCCAACGCCATGTGATCCGTCCTTCCTTCTGATCAGGCACGAACGCGCCCGGTGGTCTGCCTGAATAGGTGGCAAGTCGGACGCTACCTCTCAGAAAGGAGGGTCCGTCGACCGATCTTTGTGGTCTGCCCCATGTTCCCGACGCCCGATCTGCCCCAGAGCCCTTCTGCGCCACCCTGTCGTCACCCGCTCGGAAACAAGTGTTCGGTGATTGCCCTGTACGTGCACATCGCACCGGTGAGATCGGTGAGCTGGCCCGTGCTGGTCATTCCAGCGGCAGCCGCAGCCGCCCTCGCTTTCTAGTTCTCTCCGTTGGGCGAGAAGGTCGGCATCGAACGCTGGCCGAAGGATGGCGACTGAGCTACCTGGTGCCGACATGCGGCTATTCGACGGACCTGCAATCCGCAAGGAGTGAGGCCTCATAGGGAGCTCAGTCGCTCGCCCGGACTCGATGGTCCTAAGGTTCAGCTACCACCAAGGGAGGTCTTGTCATGACTGTCCGGATCCACGCCACTATTCCCGGCATTGGCCAGTCGGAGTTCGATGCAATCCACCAAGCCCTTACCTCCTCCGGCGAACCAGGGTCTGATCTTTCACTCGTCAGCGCAGTCCGAAGAGGGCTGGCTGATCATTGACTTCTGGGTGTCACGACAGGACTACGACAACGCCACCCCCCTCGTTCAGCAAGCCATTCAATCGGCGGGTGTCACTCCCGGTGGGCCTCCTTCGATCGAAGAGTTCCCTGTTCACGAGATCCTCCAGCCCTGACGAGCTGGCGTTCGAATCGGGGCTCCGATTGCCGGTTGCTGCCGTCTAGAGATCGCAAGCACGTCCATGAGAATCCCGACGGTTTCTCCGATGCCTCCTGCGGCGACGGGTATCGGAATGCCTTGGGACGTTCCGGTGCAAGATCCGATCGCATCGTTGGCCGAGGTTCGGCGCTCATTGGGGGACACCTTCGTTGTCAACAGTGGCGAAGACCTCTATCTGTTCACCTTTTCACCCAGTGGGGTGAGGTCCTTCTATGCACTCCCGGAAGACCGTGCCAGCAAAGGAGCGGCCGATTGGCGGATGTTGCGCCGGAAGCTGCCCGACGAGATATTCATAGGGCGACGGGTTCTCCCCAATCAACTCTTCGGGCGCGACGATGTTGCCGCGTATCTCGAGAATGTCGATCAGGCTCTCGACGACACAGTTCTCGAGCTCGGGGTATCAGGCGAGATCGACGTCTTCGAGCTGACGAGGAGGTTGGGGCACCGGGTCGGGTTGGCGTCATGGGGAGGTCCTGGTGCTGCCAGCGGCAAGCGGTTCGATCTGCTCGTCAGAGCGTTCGATGCGCTGGATGGTGCCGAGTCCTTTGTGCATCCTGACGCCATGGCGGCTGTGGCCGCGACCGGCAAATCGGCCGAATATGAAGCACTGAACACCGTCATTGCAGAGTTGAGCGATGGCCTCAGTGAACTCCCGGGAGTCGAACAGGACCACCCTCTCTTTGCCCGTGTAGCCGCAGCCTGGGCGGATGCTCCGGCCATAGGGCACACGAGCGGCGTAGCCCAGGACGTCGCGCTCATCCACATCGCCTCCATGTCCAATCTCTTCGCAGCCCTCGGTTGGAGTTTGGTCGACCTGCTGGCCCATCCCGAGGAGGCTGCGCTCGTGCGCGCAGGTGACCAGAAGGTGGCCGAGGCATGTGCGCTCGAGTCCATCCGGCTTGCCCAACGCTCGATCATGGCCCGCTATGTGCTGCAGCCAGTGACGATGGATGTGGGAAACGCCGTGTATGACGTAGAGGCCGGAGTCACCATTGCCACGCTGCTCCCACTCACCAATACGGGCGCAGCGCCCGGCTTGGACACGTGGGATCCAACCCACTGGAACCGCCGGCGGCTGGCCGACAGTTCGAGGATCGAGGCCATTGAGTTGGTCACGGCATTCGGACACGGGCGGCACACCTGCCCGGCTCAGCCATTCTCATTGTCGACCATGACCTCGGCAGTCGCCCGTCTCCTCAACGACTATGAGTTGGAGCCGGGCTGGGCCGATCATCCCTCTGCTGTCCCGGCCCAAATCGGAGGCGTGGCCCGCTCCGCTGATCCCTGCCCACTTCAGTACCGCCGTCGGGATGACCGATCAGTCGCGTAAACCTGGATGTCTCGAAGCGAGCATGGGGACCAGGAGGCGGTTGGGTGTGATGCGCGCAAGAAAGGTGCCGGCGCGATTGGCGAACCCCGGGATGGCCACCACCTTGCCTCTGTCGAGTGCGTCGATGCCTATTTTGGCCACCGCCTCGGCCGACTCCCACATAAATTGCGGGAGTGCGGCCTCCGCGTCCTCTTTTGTGAACCCAGCCCGCTCTCCGAATCCGGTATCCACAGGACCGGGACAGAGCACGGTTGCGTTGACGCCCGTGCCGCGCAGCTCACCACTCAGACTCTCGGTGTAGGAGAGTATGAAGGCCTTCGCTGCTCCGTAGCCTGCCTGACCAGGCAGGGGCTGGAATGCTCCGGTCGAGGCAACATTCAGCACCGCACCGACGTGGCGTTCGACCATGCCTGGAACGATCCGGCTGCACAAATCAGCCACCGCCACCACGTCCACCTCAATCATGTTCATCTCGGATGTGGGATCTGATCGCGCGACTGCACCTAGGGTCGACAGGCCTGCGTTGTTCACAAGAATGTCTGGCACGAGTCCGAGTTCGGCTACCCGATCGAGCAAGCCGGACCGGGCGTCCCGGTCGGAGAGATCGGTAGGCATGACGTTTGCATGTCCGCCATCCGTTCGAATTGCTCGTGGCCAGTGACTCCAGCCTGTCCACCCGTCGGGCGACGAGCGTGACGCCGTATCCTCGTCTGGCCAGCTCCCGTGCGATCGCTTCTCCGATCCCGGAGGATGCGCCCGTGACGATGGCGGTGCGGTCGTCAGCGGGCGGTGGAAGGCTCACGGGGCACAACGTAGTTCGCAACACATTCTCCGCCGACAACGAGTGCGTCCACCACCACAGGGCTCGACGATCTGTCCACTCACTTAGTGGCGCACGACGAACTGAACGAACCTTCTCCAGTAATATCCAATCCCAGTGATAGCCGCCGCCTTCATCGTCTGATCCGGAGTCACTCGTTCGACCGAAACGATGCGGGATTTGCCCCCACCTCGGCGAGACACGAATGTGTCGACTCCAACACGGTTGAGTTCTGCCACAATCCTTTCGAGAGGACGGTCTACCGTTATCGAGTCGTACGGGCCGTCTCGGTAGAGCTGGTGTTCATGTGCTTCATCCCAGACGACGATGTCTCTCTGAACGCTGAGCGCACCATTTGGCGACACAGATTCGAGCAATATCTTTGCCACCGGAACACGGTCATGCTTCGTCAGGTGAGGCTCGATGGTCACGACGCCACCTGGGACGGGGATGCCACCCTTGGATTTGAGGAATCCAGATTGAGGGCCCGGTTCGTGCTCGACATATCTGACCTTCAAAGGCTTGACGATGAAGGGATCGTTCGCGGTCGGGTCGAACCCCTCTGTTCGTCCATCTCGAACGCGACTCGTAGGCGCGCCGTGTGACATCCAGCGGGCTTCGTGACGGGCGTACGGATCGGTGTACCAGCCCTCAGTATCGTCGCCCCCCACAGAACGATCCTGTCAGAAGCTGGTGTCGTGAGCTCATGTGGCGGAAAAGACTGCCCACATTGGGATCAGCTCGTGAACGGCAGCGACGGCGGTACCTGCAAGCAGCAGCTTCGGGCGATTGACGAGGCAAGTGCAAAGGCGCGGGAGTATCTGGACTGAACGACTCCAAAACCACCCTGGCATTCGTCCTTCCCGACTGCTCATTGGCGTGAAACTGGCTCCCAACTCTCGCTTGTTCGGTCCGGTCAGCAGCGCTGCGGAGCGAAAGCAATCGAAGTCAACGGAGCGGATGGATGAGACCTCGAGTAGCTCCTAGGCGCTGCCATCATCTCGAAGATGATCAATGGCAACGGACGAGGATCAACCTGAATGATGTCGGCCAAGCCGTTCATTTCCATCACTTCGGATGGAGTCGACAAATTGCGAGCCCGTGTAGTCCCGATCAATCCAGGCTCCAGCGGAGGAGCGAAGCGATTCCAGCCTGGATGCCACCGAGCGGTGCCCGTAGTGAGCCTTGATCGCCCTTCGGATCAACTCCGAGCGGCTGGTGCCTGTGCGGCTGGCTACGGCATCTAGGTAGGACACATCTGCATCATCGAGGTAGATCTGCGTTCTGTGCACGACACCATTATTCATTGCTCGATATCCCAAGAGACCAGTCGCCCCTATTCGGCGCGTTCCAACTGCGGAGGGGTGTTGTCGCACCCCTGATCTACGGTGCTGTGCATCGAGCGTCCGCCCCTGAGGGAGAGGGCTCCCAGCAGTTCTCATCGCTCGACGAGCTCTGGATTGCAGGTTCGGTCGAGACGAACGGACCTAATCGGAGGCCCCGTGATCGCCGCCATACCCTCTGCCGTCCTCGTAGGAGTGGACGGATACCCAGTCTCGGTCGAAGTCCATGTCTCGAACGGCCTTCCGGGCTTCACCGTCGTGGGGTTGCCCGATGCGGCGGTCCGAGAGTCCCGCGACCGTGTCCGAGCAGCGTTGTTGTCGAGTGACCTTCCGTGGCCACTGCGTCGAGTGACAGTGAACCTCGCTCCATCTGGGATGCGGAAGAACGGCGCAGGGCTCGATCTCCCGATAGCGATCGGCCTTCTGGTTGCCTCGGGGGAACTGGAGGCCGAGTTGGTCCAGTCGATGGCGTTCTTTGGAGAGCTCGGTCTAAACGGATCGTTGCGAGGGGTGCCAGGGGTCATGGTGCTCGCGGAATCGCTGTCCGGCTACCGGTTGGTTGTGCCGGAAGAGAGCGGGGTTGAAGCGGCTCTCGCCGGAGGTTCTGAGGTGCTGACCGCGTGCTCGCTCCGCGGCCTGATCGCGAGGGTCTCGGGGCGGATCCCTTGGTCGGAACGGGAGCCCGTGTCCAGCGCTTGCGACGAATCGGACGGTCGTCGGCCAGGGCGTTTCCATGTCGTGTCCGATCTCCAACCAAGCGATCACGCGATCCGTTCTGACCTCTCGGATGTCTGCGGTCAGAAGCTGGCCAAACGGGCGCTCGAGGTTGCCGCTGCGGGCGGACACCATTTGCTGATGGTGGGGCCTCCGGGCTCGGGAAAGACCATGCTTGCCACCCGCCTGCCAGACCTGCTGCCGGCTCTCGATCAATCGACGGCGCTGGAGGCCACTCGAGTGCACTCCGTCGCCGGCGCCTCCCTCCCATCCGGGGGATTGATCTCGCGTCCACCGTTTCGTGCACCGCACCACGGAACGTCACCTGTCGCGATGATCGGCGGCGGGACCTCGGTGATGAGGCCGGGTGAGATCAGCCTGGCGCACGGAGGGGTGCTGTTCCTCGACGAGCTCGGCGAATTCCCGACGGTCGTCCTCGAAGCACTTCGACAACCGTTGGAGGATGGCCAGGTGAGGGTCAGTAGAGCTCGAGGTTCGGCGACGTTCCCGGCCCGGTTTCTCCTGGTCGCGTCGATGAATCCCTGCCCTTGTGGCGAGGGTGGAGCCCCCGGTGCCTGCCGCTGCAGTGATGCCGCAAGGGAACGATATGCCCGGCGGCTCTCGGCACCCCTTCTCGATCGGTTCGACATGGCCATTTGGGTCGATCGACCGGACGTCGAAGATCTGATGAGCGGGGCGGCGGGGGAGTCGACCGCCACGGTCGCCACTCGGGTGTCAGGTGCCCGCCGACGTGCGGCCGAGCGCGGAGCCGTCGTCAATGCTGACCTCGTCGGTTCCTCGCTCACCCAAACCATCCCGATGAGTCACGGTGCGACTGCCCTCATCGAGCGAGAGGTTCGTGCTGGATCGCTCAGCGCTCGGGGACTCCATCGTGTTCGTCGATTGGCCAGAACCTTGGCCGATCTCGACGGATCGGGAGATGTCCTCGACGAGGACCATGTGCACGAGGCGTTGGCACTGCGGTGCCGGCGCGACATCCTGCTTGGGCATCCGGTGCTCGAAGGGAGAGTCCGATGAGGGGCAGAGTCAATGGGATTCACCTCGACTCCGCGGAACGATCTTCGCAGTTGACAGAGGAACGCTTCGATGGGGACATCTACGCAGCCGCCCTGGCCGGCTTGCCGGGGATGACTCCGGTCCGTCTCGCAAAGGTGCTCGATGGGTTTCGTCCGGTCCTGGCGTGGAAGGCAATCCGGGCGGGCACTCATCCTGGAGATCCCAAACTCAGGTTTGCCGCATCATCACGGGAAACCGAGCTCGAGAAGGTCTCGGAGTATTACCGCCGAGAGGGCATCAGGGTGCTTTTGCCCGACATGATCGAGTACCCGTCCATGCTGACCGGAGATCCGGGGGCGCCGGCCGTCCTGTTCTCCCTCGGAGATCCCACGGTATTGGAAGGCAGACCGAGGGTGGCGATAGTGGGCACACGGTCGGCGACCCCTTACGGGCGCCAAGTCGCCTCCGAGTTGGGACATGATCTTGCAGCCGCAGGTGTCGTGGTGGTCTCCGGACTTGCCGCGGGGATCGATGGGGCCGCGCACTCTGGCGCACTGACGGCGGAGGGTGAAGGCGCCGCGCCACCTGTGGCTGTTGTCGGAACCGGCCTGGATGTCGTCTATCCGCCAGCGAACCGAGGGCTGTGGGAACGGGTGGCAGCCGTTGGGGCAGTTCTCTCTGAATCGGCACTCGGAACGAAGCCTCATCCCGGTGTGTTTCCGGCGCGGAACCGGATCATCGCCGCCCTCTCCGATGTGGTCGTGGTCGTCGAGAGCCACCACAAAGGGGGAGCGCTCCACACCGTCGACGCGGCTGCCCGACGGTCGATTCCCGTTTGTGCCGTGCCCGGCTCTGTTCGCAGTCGTGCCTCGGACGGGACGAACGCGCTGCTGGTCGACGGGTGCGCTCCGATTCGTGATGTCGATGACGTGTTGGTCGCACTCGCACTGGCGACAGAGTCCAAGGAGGAGATGCGCGGTGAGAAGGATGTCGTTCACCCGGTTTCGGGTGGATCGTCGTCGAGGCCACCCGCGGCTGACTCCGGTGGCCGCGGTCGACGCCCGACCCTTCCCGGGTTTGGCAGAAGCCGATGTTCGATGGTCTCGTGGAGCAGCAACGAACGGGCCGTCCTCGAAGCGATCGATGACGTCCCGACCTACCTCGAAACAGTCTTGAACAGAACGGACCTGTCGATTGCCGACGTGGCGAAGGCCTGCGATCGATTGACCGACAGTGGAGCACTCATCGCCGGCCCAGGTTGGTGGTCGCGGAAGGCTGAGTGACGCGGAGGCTCAGGCTGGTGGGCGCTGAATGAAGATCTCGATCCTCGTGATCAGCCCGGTGGCGTCGGTGTCGAAGACGAGAACCTCGTGAGTGACGTCTTCTGATCCAGCGATCTCCATGAATTCAGACAGCTGCACGAGGACGACCGAATCGCGACTTACAAATCGTTCGATGTCCATGTGGTAGTTGACCAAGGTCGGCATGAAGCTGGACAGGAATTGCACGTAGCGATCACGCGGCGTGTAGGTGTCGACGAAGGGACCGATCCGTACCACCTCAGGATGAAGGCACTCGGTCACCGCGGCCCAATCATGATCGACGAGCCGATCCAGATAGGTGCGGACGGTGGATTCGGGGTCGAGGGTCATCGGCAATGCCAAGCTACCGGTCGCCCGACAGCCGATGCGACCCGACAGCGGGCGTGCCATGATGGCGATCATGACCGAGAGGTTGGAAGTCCAGCGCGCGATTGCCGCAGATCCGGAGACGATCTTTGGGGTGCTGAGCACACCGCAAGGACACGTGGCCATCGACAGCTCGGGCATGTTGATGGACGCATCGGGGGATCCCGTTTCCGCGGTGGGCGACTCCTTCGTCGTGCACATGGACCGCGAGGCGCTCAACGACTACCCAATGGGTCTCTATGACGTCATCGTCAAGATCGTCACACTGGATCGGGACCGCGAGATCGCATGGACGATTGAGGGTCAGCTCAACATCGGTCACGTGTATGGGTACCGTCTCGAGCCGATCGACGGCGGAACGCTTGTGACGTCCTACTACGACTGGTCGACGATCGGTCAGGACTGGAAGGATGCGGGCATCTTCCCCGTGATCTCCGAGGGAGCCCTGCGTGCGACGCTCGGGATTCTGGCCCGCACCGCGGCACCCGGCCAGCCTCGCCCTTCCGCCTGATCGGAAGGGCCCGCTTCACCGGCTCAGGGCAAATCAGACCCTTTCCCTCTCCTGCGCCGCTGCTTGTTCTCCTTCACCGCTTCGGCCAGCTCGGAGAGACTCAGGATGTGGTCCACGTACCTCGGTTGCCTTGGCCGGTTCGATTCGAGGAACGCCCAGACGCTCGGCGGCGGAAAGTCCGGCAGCGGTTTCTGCTGCTCCGTCCTTCGAGCCTCGGAGTCGTGTGGTCGCATCGAGCCAATTGTGTCACCGGATCGAAGGGACCGTCGGGGGCTGTCGAAACACTGAGCTGGGCGCAGAGCGAACCGATCTGAGCGGGCGAGCAACCACTTGAGGGCCCCTGACCCGACCAGTAGCCTTCGTCTGATCGGAAGTTGAGCCTCGAGATTTCGAGCGCTCGACACAAAGCGAGGAGCGATACCGATGACCGCACCTACTCGCCGGCGGATGCTCGGGCCCGTTCAGACCCGCACCAAGATGCTGGGAACGGGAGTGATGCTCATCGCGCTCACCCTACTTCTGGTCCTGTTCGGTCCGATCAGCACGTCACCAGCCTCCGCGGTGACCGGATTTTCGGGGGCTGCCGTTGTGCGGGTCTCTGGCAACAAACTCGTGAACGCGAAGGGTGCAGCGATCCGGCTCATCGGTGTCGACCAATCCGGCGCCGAATCGAACTGCGTGCACGGGGAGGGATTCGGTGTTCCGACTCCCGCGAACACGCCGGCCACGATCTCCTCATTGAAGAGTTGGAAGATCGATGCCGTGCGGTTCCCGCTCAACGAGGACTGCTGGCTCGGTATCAACAAACTCCCGAAGCCTCAGGACGGAGGGGCGCCATACCGGGCGGCCGTGACGACCTACGTGGAAGACCTGACCAATGCAGGGCTCGCGGTGATCGTCGACCTTCATTGGGGCGCCCCTGGGACCCAGTTGGCCACGGGCAAGGAGATCGCTGCCGACGAGAGTCACGCACCCTCGTTCTGGTCATCGGTGGCCACAGCCTTCAAAAGTGATCACGGCGTTCTCTTCGATCTCTACAACGAGCCCGAGTACCTTCCCTTCTCCTGCCTGGTCCACGGAGGTTGCACCGCAACGAGCGGAGAGAATGTGGCCGGCTTCGATCAGCTGATCACCGACGTCCGGAACGCGGGAGCCACCAACGTCATCATGGTGGCCGGCACCGCCTACGCGGCCAACCCACTCGGGTTCCTGAAGGACTGGCCGAGCGACCCGAAAAAGCAGCTCGCCATCTCGGTGCACGTCTACAACTTCAACGCAGCGAAGGAGCCGGCCACCTGGGCGACGTGGCTGCGCAAGGGCCTACTCTCCAAGGCACCAATCGTGACGGGTGAGTTGGGTGAGAAGGACTGCACCGACAACTTCATCAACTCCTACATGGCCTGGGCCGACACGAACAAGGTCTCCTATCTTGCCTGGGCCTTCAACGCAGGAACCTGCAAGCAGCCGTTCCTCCTCAATGCCAACGGCACACCCAACCCCTACGGTGCGGTCTACAAGGCTCACGTCGCAACGCTCAAAAGCTGAGAGGTCGGCCTCCCAACATGCTGGGAGCGTTCTGAAGCGCTCGTGGAGCTAGACGCCGAGTGAGGCGGCGCGAAGCTGGGCGGCGAGTGTTTCGTCTCCACTGATCTCGACTCGCGCCGCGGCCTGGCGACCTGCGCCGAACATGGTGAGCTCGCCAGGGTCGCCGGAGAGGGTCAGACGCGGTCCACTCCCGCTCTCTTTGTCTGCACGCTGTGACGAGCTGATCACGATCGTGGCGGGGATCTTCTTTGCCATGCCACCGGGGCCCACCCGTGCCCACAGGGCGTCGGCCATGTTCTGTGAGAGAGGCCTGGGTTCCCAGCCGTCCTGTGCCCGACGTACGTCCTCGACGTGGATGAAGTACTCGACGGTGTTCATGGGTCCGTCGAATGGACGGAGCAGCAAGGGCGGCCCGTTCCGTACGGTTTCGACCATCTTCTCCCAAGGCATCCGATCTCGTAAGGACCGCCGGACCTTGTCCGTGTAGCCGGACAGTGGCGGCCAGACCAGTCCGGGTCCACTGTCGGGTCGTCGTTCGCGGACGATGAGGTGGGCGGCCAGATCGGCGCAGGACCACCCTTCGCACAAGGTGGGTGCATCTGGCCCCCGATCGAGCAGCAGGTCACACAGGGTTCCCCGTTCCTCTTGCGCAAGGCTGGGTTCCGTCACCAGCGAACTCCGGGAGTGGCCACCGTCACCGAATACACCATCATCAGCGAACACTACGGGAAGTGGGCGTCCATGGATCACGCGAGAAGTGATTTCCCGGGCAACTGGGCGACTTTGGTGGGATACTGGTCGTGGCAGGGAGGAGCGCGCCTCGGAGCAATCCGTCGGCGCGTGATGAGGGAAATGGAGCTTCCATGAAGATTTGGCAAAGGCCACTCCGGCATCAGAGTGGTGAGTTCGCTGCGACAGTGCTTGCCCCGCCGGTACTGGTGGCCCTCAGCCTGGTGGTCGCCAGTTCCGCCGCCTGGGGAGCTGTCAAGGCGCACCAGCAGTCGTATCAATTCGCTGCCCCCGACGCCGCGTCGGTCTACGGCGCCGACTTGTTCGTGGCCAATGGCGGCAATAGCTCAGTGACCGAGGTCAACGCTTCGACCGGGGCGTATGTGCGAACGATCTCGGGAAAGGGCACAGGTCTCGACGCACCCTCGGCGACGGTTGTGACCGGCGGTGATCTGTTCGTCGCCAATCGCTCCAACGACACGGTGAGCGAATTCAAGACTTCGAACGGTCAGCACATTCGGACGATCTTCGGGGCCAGGTATCGGTTCTCCTCCCCGATCGCTCTCGCATTGGACGGTACGGATCTCTTTGTTCTCAATGGCAGTGGTTCGGTCACTGAGGTGGCCGTGCGGTCCGGTGCGTTGGTCGGCACGGCGTCCGGCTCGGCATTCAAGTTCAAGAGCCCGACTGCGATCGCCGTTGCCCATGGAAGAGTCTTCGTGGTCAATAGCGGCGGCAATACGGTTACCGTTTTCAACGCCGGCACGAGGACCTTCCTCGCTTCGCTGGCAGGGTCACAATTCCAGTTCAAAACTCCGAAGGGGATCGCCTATGACGGCACGAACTTGTGGGTGACCGACCAAGCTGGTGATTCGGTGACTGAGTTCTCCCCGACAACACTGCACGAGCTGAGTGTGACAACGGACGCCACGAATCTCCCTGACGTTGGCCCGATCGTCTACGGCGATCACGACCTGTTCGCTGCGAGTCCTCCAGGATCCTCTCCCATGGTGACCCAGATCGCCGGGTCACCGGTGCTGTTGCCCTGGATGATGTGCAACGGCAACGGCCCATATTTGTTCAACAACCCACAAGCGATGGCGGTGGCCGGCCCGAATCTCTGGGTGGTCAACGAAGGTGGCAACTCGTTGACCGAGATGAACGCCAGCACCGGGGCTTTGATCCGCACCGTCTTCAATTCCTGAGCGTCGGACGATCGGCAGACCTGAATTTCACACTTCGGGACCCGGGGCATCAGCTACAACCTTCCACGCGGGCTTGCGAAATCGATCCATCAGGAGCGGTGGGAGGATCCCGATCACGAGTAGCCCGCCAAGGATGAGCAACGCGTAGAGCACCGGGTTCGAGTGCGAGAACTGCGACGGCGCGATGAAGCCGATGAGCAAAGCGACGGCTGACGATATGCCCCCGACCAGGCTCAGGGTGCGAAGGGCGGGCGCGCGGTAGCCGCGGGGACGGTCAGGCTGAGTGCGACGTAGCCTCGATGCTGCGACGAACATGAGCAGGTACATGATCAGGTAGACCTGGGTGGCCATGACCGCAAAAATCCAGTAGGCACGCGAGACGTCCGGGATGAACGCGTAGAGCAGGGCGATGATGGTGATCACGATCGCCTGGCCACCCAGGATGCGGACTTCGATGCCCTCTTTGTTCACCTGTTGGAAGAAGGGAGGGAGGAACCCCTGTTCACGACCGATCCTGAGGAGTCCCTCGGATGGGCCGTCCAGCCAGGACATCATGCCTGCGAGGGCTCCGATTGCGAGCGCGATCGCGATCAAGGGCACGGCGAAGGAGATTCCGAAGTGCGCGAACAGGGCTTTGAAGGCCTGCATGACGCCCACCGTGAAGCTGATGTTCCCTGCCGGGATGAGCCATGCGATCGCCAGGGTGGGGAGGATGAAGATGGCAAGCACGAGAGCCATGGCCACGAAGATGGATCTCGGAAATTCGCGAGCCGGGTTCCGTAGGTCACCGACGTGCACGGCATTCACCTCGATGCCGGCATAGGTGAAGAAACTGTTGACGACGAGCACGATGCTGGCGATTCCCGTCCAAGCCGGCAGCAGGTGGTGAACGTTCATCGGGGCAGCCGAGTGGTTCCCCTGCAACAGGTAGACGATACCGAGCGCAACGAGGATCGCACCAGGTATGAGAGTTCCGATGAGCGTCCCGCTTGAGGAGAGCTTTGACACGAGCCCAACGCCTCGGGATGAAATGAGCACGCCGCCCCAGAACAACACGATGATGACCGCCGCGTTGTAGACGCCGTTGGCCGCCAAGCTCGGCCGGATGACATAGGCAAGGGTTCCTGCGACGTAGGCGAGCAGTGCGGGGTAATAGAAGATCGTCTGAGCGAACTCGCACCAGACCGCCATGAGCCCCATCGGTTCGGAGACCCCTTCGCCGACCCAGTTGTAGACACCGCCCTCCCAACCCGACGCCAACTCTGCCGCGACGAGTGCGACCGGCACGAGAAACAGGAACGCGGGGACGACGTAGAGGAAGACCGAAGCCAGTCCGAACACAGAGGTCGCAGGCGCAGATCCGAGGTAGCCGACGGAACCGACGGTCATCATCGCCAACACCGTCCACGAGATGTATTTCCGGGGGCGGGGCCGCGACGCGGCGATGGGCTGTGGCCGAACTCCGCGAGGATCAGACCTGACCCTGACCGTCGGCCGCGGCCGACGGCGTTTTCGATCGAACATCGCCTAGCCGCCCACTGCCATGGAATCCACGCTACGCGTCGCCGAGCCGGAACGGCGGCGAATCGAACCGGCGACGAGCGAAAGATCCCTGTCGAGCGTGCATCACGGTCGGTAGAATCGTTCCAGTGAGCTCGGAACTTCCCCCATCCGGTTGGTACCCAGACCCGGCTGAGAATGGCTCTCTCCGGTATTGGGACGGAAGGGTCTGGACGGAGCATCGATCTTCTCCGTCGACCGCACCCAGGGGACGATCGGCGAACGGCGCGCCGGTCGGTAAACAACTGCTGCGGGCATCGCTCGGGTTGTTCCGCCAGAACCGGAAGATGATCTGGCTGCCGGTGCTATCGGGTGTCGCGTCGGCTTTGGCGTTTCTGATCGTCTCGGGCTTGCTGATCGTCCCTCTGGTCCGGGCAGACGGATACACCGTCTGGACGTTCCTGTTGTTCCTCCCGGCCACCATGGCCTCGACATTCACCGGTGTGTTCTTCAATGTGGCCCTGGCTTTCGCAGCAGACCAGCAGATCGAAGGCCGGATGATCACGGTCGGGGAGGCCCTCGGCATGGCGTGGAAGCGGCGCGGCGTGGTCTTCACCTGGGCCTTTTTGGCGGCGGTCGTCGGCATGGTCATCCAGGTCGTCGAACAGCGTCTCGGGATACTGGGACGGTTGGTCGGCATCCTCGGTGGGCTTGCCTGGGCAGTGGCGACGTTCCTGGTGGTCCCGGTCTTGGCCTTCGAGGACGTTGGGCCGATCGAAGCGGTCAAGCGGTCCTCGCACCTCATCAAGACCACCTTCGGGACGGTCACCCGGGGGGCGTTGCGATTCGGAGCACTTTTCGTCGGGTGGATGTTGCTGGCGGTCGCGGTCATCGTCGGAGGAGTTGCGACAGCGGCTGCCGGCACCCCGCTGCTGGGAGTGCCCCTTGTTGTCGTCGGAGTTGCCGGCTTCTTCGTCATCACCATGTACATGGCCGCTGCGGGCATGTACATGCGGGTGATCCTCTACCGCCACGCGACCCAGCGGTCCTTGCCCAACTTGGGCCTCGACCTCTCGCAGACGTTTCGGCGCTGAGTCGCCCCCATCGGGCCGCCGCGGGAGCGCTGCTACGGTGCCGAGATGCTCATCGGTGCTCACGTGCGCGCGGGCAAGGGGTTGACCTCGGCCCTCGAACACGGAGACGAGATCGGGGCAGAGGTCGTCCAGATCTTCACCCAGAGCCCCCGGATGTGGAAGCCGTCTCAGTACGGGCCCGAGGTCATGGAGGGCTATCGGGCGGCCCAGTCGGTGCACCCGAAGGTCAAGAAGACCTTCTGCCATGCGACCTATCTGATCAACCTCGCGTCTCCCGATCCGGAGTTGGCCCTCAAGTCCCAACTCTGCCTCAACGCCAACTTGGCGACTGCAACCGGCATCGGCTCCGAGGGGCTGGTGCTCCACGTCGGCAGCCATCGGGGAGCCGGCTTCGAGACGACTCTTCCGGCAGTGGCCGAGGCGCTTCTCGGTGCGCTCGATTCCGACGACGTGGCAGCAGCGGCGGACCTATCCGAGAGCTCAGCCCCCTGCCCGATCCTGCTGGAGAACGCCGCCGGTGCGGGCGACACGGTCGGGCGATCCTTCGAGGAGCTGGCAGCGATCATCGACGCCGCCGAGGATGACGAGCGGCTCGGGGTCTGCCTCGATACTCAGCATCTGTGGGCTTCCGGCATCGGCTTCGCCAGCGTCGAAGACGCAGATTCGGTCATGAAGGTGGTCGGCGACACAGTCGGGATCGAGCGCCTGCAGTGCCTCCACCTCAACGATTCCAAGGTCCCGTTCGGGGCCAATCGGGACCGCCACGAGAACCTCGGGGCGGGAACCATCGGCTTGAGCGGACTTGCCGCCCTGCTCGGACACCCCGAGCTCCAGGGCTTGCCGGCGATCCTCGAGGTGCCCGGGATCGGCGACGGTCCCCGCTCCGAGGACGTCGCAAAGGCCAGGCAGGTCCTCAAGCGCGGGCTGAAGCTTCGGGCGGGTCCAACGGGAAAGGCAGGCAAGGCCCAGAACGCGGAGAAGGCCGGGCGAAAAACGGTCTCCGGCAAGGCCAAACGGGAGACAGGCACGATAGGGTCGCCCCCGGGTGCGGGGGAGCGCCCGACTACGAGCCGACGAGCAACGAAGGGAACCGAACGGAACCGACCATGAGCACCGAGACCCGCATCGAGTCCGACAGCATGGGGGAGATCGAAGTCCCCGCTGACCATTACTGGGGTGCTCAGACGGCCCGCTCGCTTCATCACTTTCCCATCGGTGACGACCGCATGCCCAAGCCGCTGATCCGCGCCATCGGCATCTTGAAGGAGGCCTCGGCGCAGGTCAACGCTGATCTGGGAAAGATGCCTGCGGACAAGGCGGCGTTGATCGTGGCAGCGGCTCGCGAGGTCGCAGAGGGAAAGCTCGACGACGACTTCCCGCTCAGCGTCTGGCAAACCGGCAGCGGCACCCAGAGCAATATGAACGCCAACGAGGTGATCGCCAACCGCGCGATCGAGATGGCCGGGGGCGCGATGGGCTCGAAGGATCCCATCCATCCCAACGACGACGTCAACATGTCCCAGTCCTCGAACGACACCTTCCCGACGGCGATGCACATTGCGGCCGTCGAGGAGGTCAACCATCGCCTACTTCCGCTGATCCGTCATCTCCGTGATGCACTGGAATCGAAGGCGGTGACCTACGCAGGGATCACCAAGATCGGGCGCACCCACCTGATGGATGCGGTGCCACTTACCCTCGGGCAGGAGTTCTCGGGGTACGTGTCGCAGCTGGATGCGGACATCCGGCGGATCGAATTCGCGACCGACGACCTCTACGAGTTGGCTGCTGGGGGCACCGCGGTCGGCACGGGGCTCAATACCCATCCGGAGTTCGGCACCAGGGTTGCCGCTGCGATCGCCGAGCTCACCGGATTGCCCTTCGTGTCTGCGCCCAACAAGTTCGCCGCGCTGGCGGCTCATGACGCGTTGGTCATGTTCAGTGGAGCCCTCCGTACCTTGGCCGCGTCACTCATCAAGATCGCCGACGACATCCGGTGGCTCGGATCGGGGCCTCGCAGCGGACTGGGTGAGCTGAACCTCCCCGAGAACGAGCCCGGATCGTCGATCATGCCCGGCAAGGTGAACCCCACCCAGTGCGAGGCGATGATCATGGTCTGCATCCAGGTGTACGGGAACGATGCGGCGGTGGCCATGGCCGGGGCACGGGGCAATCTCGAGCTGAACGTGTGCAAGCCGGTGATCATCCACAACGTGCTCCACTCGGTTCGGTTGCTGAGCGAGGCGTCCGGAACCTTCACCCGCTTCTGCGTCGAGGGCTTGGAGCCCAACGAGACCCGGATTCGCCAGCACCTCGAAAACTCCCTGATGTTGGTGACCGCTCTCAATCCGCTGATCGGGTACGACAAGGCAGCCGAGGTGGCGAAGAAGGCGCACAAAGAGGGGAGTACGCTACGCGAGTCGGCGATCGCTCTCGGCTACCTCACCGGCGAGCAGTTCGACGAAGCGGTCCGGCCCGAATCGATGACTCATCCCTGACCGCAGGGAGTCGATCGTTCCGACAAGGAGCACAAGGACATGACGATCACCTCGCCCGATGACCTGTTCATCGGACTCACCGACGGCACCTTCTACGGTGGTGACCCCTTTCCGGCATTCGCCTGGATGCGCGACCACGCACCGGCTTACTTCGACGAGGAGGCGAAGGTGTGGGGGATCACCCGCTATACCGACGTCAAAGAGATCTCGAAGGACCCCGAGACGTTCTCCAATGCCGGGGGCATACGGCCCGATAGCGGAGCGCTGCCGATGATGATCGACTGCGACGCTCCCGAACACGTTCGCAGGCGGCGTCTGGTCAGCGAGGGCTTCACTCCCAAAAGGATCCGCGAAAGTGAGGCGGGCATTCGGGCGATCTGCGACGGGATCATCGACCGGGTCTGCGAGGCGGGCACTGCCGATTTCGTGCGGGACATCGCCGCCCCGTTGCCGATGATCGTGATCGGGAACATGTTGGGAGTGGCTCCCGAGGACAGGGACGATCTCCTGCGCTGGTCCGACGATATGTTGAAGTCGCTCGGCTCTCCCGACCCCGGGGCGATGGACAAGGCGGCGCAAGCTGCGATGGAGTACACGGAGTACATCACTGCGGTGGCCGACCAACGCAAGCGCGATAACCAGGACGGCGACTTGATCGGAACACTCGTCCACGCGGAGATCGACGGCGACCGCTTGGATGATTCATCGATCATCTATGAGTCCTTGCTGATCCTGATCGGTGGCGACGAGACGACACGCCATGTGATCAGCGGGGGCATGTTCGAGCTCCTCCGCCATCCCGACCAGAAGGCCAAGCTGATGGCCGACCGCAGCCTCCTGCCGGGCGCAGTCGAGGAGATGTTGCGGTGGGTGTCACCGATCAAGAACATGGCGCGGCAGATGACCAGGGACGTCGAGCTGCACGGG
The DNA here is from genome assembly GCA_963839925.1 of uncultured Acidimicrobiaceae bacterium. Taxonomy (GTDB): domain Bacteria; phylum Actinomycetota; class Acidimicrobiia; order Acidimicrobiales; family RAAP-2; genus Bog-756. Next base: position 1,000,721 of record CAWIWV010000001.1, read on the forward strand.
CAGACGCTCCGGCAGGGCCAGAAGCTGCTGTTGCTCTATCCCTCCGCCAATCGTGACGAGCGGGTCTTCGACCAGCCAGAGCAGTTCGACATCAGTCGGACTCCCAACGACCACATGGCCTTCGGCTTCGGATCCCACTTCTGTTTGGGCAATCGGCTTGCGCGGATGGAGCTCAACGTGATGTTCGACCGACTGTTCGATCGCCTCGGTGATCTCACGCTCGCCGAGGACGTCGAGCCGCCGAAGCGGGCCGCCAACTTCGTCTCCGGCTACGAGACGATGCCGGTCGTGTTCACTCCATCCGCTCCGGTGGGCGCCGCTTCGTGACGCAGCCTGTCCTCAGCGACGAAACGGTCGATGCTGCATTGGCCGATCCGGATGGTCCGCGCTGGGAGTCGATCGGGGGACGGCTCGTCAAGGTGGTGACCTGTCGGAGTTTCGTCGCGGCGCTGGAGCTGGTGGCAACGGTGGGAAGACTGGCCGAGGAGGCCAATCACCACCCCGACATCGACATTCGGTACAACCGAGTCACCTTGGCGGTCATGACCCACGATTCGGGCGGCATCACCCAGCTCGACCTGGACCTCGCAAAGGCGATCGATGCCGTCGTCGACTACGCCGAAAAGGCGTGAGCCACAAGCAGGGTTGGGGTCAGCCGACCGGGAGGTCCCACAACGGGAACCAACGATCGAGGTCGGGCTCGACGGCCAGGTCATCGGTGACCAGGCTCTTCAGCTTCAGCTCTTCCTCGGTGTCTCGCTGCTCGTGACCGCTCGGCACGAACGGATAGAAGGTTCCTCGCTTGAACAGGTACACGAGATAGGCGCTCGACGGCACCACCTTGCCCGGCCCGACCGTCGGTTCGGGCAGCGCGTCCGCACCCGCCGCTGCATCTTCCGGATCGGCACCCGGATCCGCAGGGGGAAGTTCGGCGATTCCGAAGACCGAACAGAGCAGTTGCGGCCCCCAGCCTGCGTCCGACAGTGACGAGTTGACCATGTGGATCTGGGTGACCAGCGCCTCCACGTCCGGGTTCTCGACCACGAGCCAGTGGTAGCCATAGGAGTCCTCGGCCTTTTGCAGGCCGTCCGACCCGTCCATCTCGAGGAGCTTGACCACCTCGGCCTGCATCTCTTCGAAGCCCTGGCCGGAGGGCGGCTTGAAGCAGACACCAGCGTGTCCGGAGCAGGACATGCCGGCCGCGCTCTGCAGGGTGATCGAGGCCGAGGGCAGGGCGAAGAGCGCATCGAGATCGGACTGGACCGGCTTGGTCCGTCCGAGGATGGTGTTCAACAGACCCATCAGCGTGTTCCGCCAGTCCGGTCCTGCTCGCTCACGAGGGCCGGCCGAGCTCGGCTTCGATCTTGGCCAACTGGGCGAGTCGCTTGTCCAGCGTCGGATGGGTCGAGAAGAGTGTGGACAGGCTCACGCCGTTCTTGGCGATTGCGGGGGTGAAGTAGAAGGCATTGAAGCTCTCCGAGGCGCGGAGGTCGCGGGTCGGGATGCGCGCCATGTCACCGGTGACCTTCACCAGTGCAGAGGCAAGTGCGGAGGGTCGGCCGGTAAGCAACGCCCCGGATCGATCGGCGGCGAGCTCGCGATAGCGGGAGAGTGCCATGGTCAGGAGGAAGCTGATGGCGTAGACGACGACCGACACCGCGAGGACCGCCAGTTCCACGAGCGCGGCGTTGTCGTTTCCGCCTTGATTGTTGTTGTTGTTCCCTCCGCCGAACCCGCCTATCAGGCCGGTCCAGAGCATGATGCGGGTAATCATGCCGGCGACCATTCCCAAGAAGCTGGCGATGGTCATCACCGCGACGTCTCGATGGGCGACGTGGGACAGCTCGTGGGACAGCACCGCTTCGAGCTCGGACTCGTCCAGCCGTCGCATGAGACCCGTGGTTGCGCAGACGACGGCCGAGTTGGGGCTTCGCCCGGTTGCGAATGCGTTGGGGACGTCGGTGTCGGCGATCGCCACCCGGGGCTTCTTCATGTCGGCCAGCGCGCACAGGCGGTCGACGACGCCATGGAGTTGCGGAGCCTGCTCGGGGGTGACGATGCGTCCCCCCATGCCGAAGAGGGCGATCTTGTCGGAGAACCAGTACTGGACGAAGAGGATGATCGCCGCGAAGACCAGCACCACCGCGATGTCGAGTCCGACCGCGATGAGGATGCCGATGACCGCGCCGTAGAGGAGGACCAGCATGAGCCCGGTGGTGAACATCCGGAGGGTGAGTCCGCGGTCGTTGGGAATGTTGCGTGCAGTGCTCATGGGTGCGTCAGTGCTCGTCCGTCCTCGAACCGTCCGTCGATTCGGCGAGTAGTCCCTTGGTCTCGGCCAACGTCGCGTCAGGGAAGGGCACGACGAGATCGGAGGCGGCGAACGTGTCGTGGGGCACAGGCGCACCAAGTCGTCGGACTTCGGCGGTCAGTGCAGTGAGGGCCGATCGGAACTGCGCCTCGTCCCCGGAGTCGACTGCATCTGCGACCTTCGAGTCGAGCGATTCCAGCTTCCTCCGTGCATCGTCTGAGAGTCGGTACTGCCCCTCACCGAGGATCCGCACGATCACGAGGGTGGGCCTCCGCCCTCCGCGGACCCGAGCTCGGCCGGGGGCGGCGTACCCGCACCCACCTCTGCTTTGAGCGCGGCCAGCTGGGCGTCGACGGCCGAGGCGGTCGACGCCTGGTTCAGCTGGGCCTGGATGTCATCGACCGGGTTGGTCAGATCGGTCAGGGCCCCGGACAGCGAGCAGCTCGTCCATCGCACCCGCCCTCGCCTGCATGCTGTCGATCTTGTCCTGTGCACGCTGCATAGACATGCCTGCGTCACTCATGGACTCGGAGATGCCCGAAACCGCCTCTCCGATCTTGGTCTGAGCCTCGGCCGCCGTATAGGTGGCCTTCATCGTCTCCTTCTTCGTGCGGAAGGCATCGACTTGGGTTTGGAGCTTCTGTGCGGTCGCGATCAGATTCTGCTCTTGTTCGGAGACCTGCTGATGTTGGGATTGCAGCTCGGTGAGCTGTTCGGCGAGGGCGGTCCGGCGGCTCAGTGCCTCCCGGGCGAGGTCTTCGTTCCCTTGGCCGAGGGCCGCCTTCGCCTGCTGCTGGAGCTTGTCCGCTTGCTGTTGGAGCTGGGTCGCCTGAAGTTCGATGCGCTTCTTGGCGGTGGTGACGTCGGCGACGCTCCTCCGCACCTTCGTAAGGCTCTCCAGTTGTTTCTGGTATGAGAGATCGAGGGATTCTCGGGGATCCTCGGCTTTGTCGAGGAGCTTGTTGGTCTTGGCCTGGACAATCCCCGACAGGCGCTTCATCACGCTCATACTGGTACCTTCCTTGATCTTTCCAAATGCAGCTTAGGGCCTGCCCGCCCGGTAGCGTGTGCGCCGTGCCCGAGTCGCTCGCCCTGCTCACCGTCCATGCACACCCCGACGACGAGGCATCCAAAGGCGCTGGAACGGTCGCCCGATACCACGCGGAAGGGGTGCACACGGTGCTGGTCTGCTGCACCGGGGGCGAGGAGGGGTCGGTCCTCAACCCGGCCCTGGACACCCCGGAGGTCCACGCTCGGATCGCCGAGTTGCGCAAGGAGGAGCTCGACCGGTCGGCTGCGATCATCGGCTACGACGAAGTGGTGATGCTGGGATACCGCGACTCGGGGATGGCCGGGTCGGAGTCAAACGAGGATCCGCACTGCTTCGCCCGGGCGCCTCACGACGAGGCGGTGGAGCGGTTGGTCACGGTGATCCGGCGCAACCGACCCCAGGTCATGGTCATCTACGGCGACGAACAGTCTGGCTACCCCCATCCCGACCATCTCCGGGTCCACGACATCGGGTTGGCGGCCTACTCGGACGCCGGCGACCCGAACCGATTTCCGGAGGCCGGTCCGGCCTGGCAGGTGGCCAAGCTCTACTACACGGTGTTCTCCGTCACCCGCTTCCGCCAGCTCCACGAGAAGTTCGAGGAGCTCGGTCTCGAGTCTCCGTTCGACGAGAACTGGCGGAAGCGTTGGGAGGAAGTCCCGGCGGAGGTCGTCACCACTTCGGTGGACGTTCTGGAGTTCGCCGACGTCCGTCGCGAGGCGCTGCTGGCCCACGCCACCCAGGTCGACCCGAAGTCCCCGTTCTGGTTCGGCCTGCCACCCGAGGTGATGCGGACCATCCACCCGTTCGACGACTACCGGCTGGCCAGAACCGCGTCGCCGGCCGGCACGGACGGTCCGTCGGTGATCGACGAATCGCCTTCGGTCGCCGGCGAAGCCAGCGGTGATCTTTTCGCCGGGGTCCGAGCCGAGTCGTCCGTCGCTTGATGGAGGCGGACCTTCCCTCCCTTGCGGGTGTGACGGCCACGATCCAGTTCGACATCACCGGCGGTCCGGACGGCGATACCTCGTGCCGGTGGGCGATTGCCGACGGTCGCCTGTCGCCGAGTGCCGCAGACGGCACCGGACCGGCCGATGTGGTCCTCACCATGGAGCGGGCGGTGGCCGCCTCGATCCAACGCTCCGAACTCGACCCCAACGTCGCCTTCATGCAGGGGAGGATGAAGGCGACCGGGTCGATGGAGGTGCTGATGGCGTTGCTTCCGGCCTCGCAGTCAGACGAGTGCCGTGACCTACTGGCACGGATCGCCTCGATCACCGAGCTCTAGACGGAACCCGCTCGGGCCGTGCCCACGACGCCTGAACCGATGCCGCCCAGGTAGGGCAGGTGAATGGTGCCCGCGCTCTGCAGCAAGATGAGCGTGACGGCCGTCGCCAGAAAGACGACGAGGATCACCACCAGGATCGGCTGGATCCTCGACCAGGTGGGCTTCTTCTGGGGGCGCGGCGAGCTGCGGCGCTCGATGTCCTTGCCCCATTCGACGGCTCGGGTCACCGAGGTCGCACCCGATGTTCCTTGGAACCGAACCGCGAAGTCGGTGATCTGGCGAGAGACCTCTCGGGCGTCCCCCCCGGGCAGAAGGAAGCGGTAGGTCTGGGATGGCGTCTGGATCCCGATCAGCGCGCCGGGTTCGAGGCTCGGCCGGGGTCGGTTGGTAGCGCTTGGATCGGTGATCGCCCAGCTCGAGTCCGAGGGCGCCTCGCGTCTGTTGAGCTCGGGGTCGACCCACCACTCGGGGATGACGCCACCACTCCAGGGCTCGACGACGTGGGTGGTCACCGACGACCAGGGGAGGACCCGCGCCCGCTCGCCCGTGGAGCGGATCACCCCGATGCCGTAGGGGGTGAAGGTGAGGGCTTCGATGGGGATCGCCTCACCGGTCGGGTTGCCGTCGGAGCCGAGGAGCAGCACGTTCTCGAGCGTGATCGAGTTGGGGATCGTCCCTCCCGCCCCGCGTCGCTCTCTTCTGGCCGTGGTTCCTCCCATCACCGGTTCCTCAAGGCTGCGCAGGATTCCTCAGGCTATCGGCGGCGGGGGTCGGAGGCGGAGGACTGGCGGGGTGGGTCAGACGCCCCGCATCAGATCGCGGAGCGGTCGGTAGCCGATCAGGGTGACCCCCGTGTCGGCGAGGAGCTGTGCGATCCCGCGATCCTCCACGAGGAGCGCGTGGTCGGACACCCGTTCCTCCCAGTCGGTCGTGACGGCCCGAAGCTCCGGCGTGTCAACGGCAGGGTGCAAGGTGACCTCGGTGAGACCAGGTTCGAGCCCCGCGACCATGTCCAGGAATGCTTGGCGTCGGGAGTCGCTCGGCGGCAGGGAGACGAAGCGATCGGCGTACACCACTCCTTCTTCCGACGCGAGCTGTCGGACCGGGAATCCGACGTTGGGCTCGGCGTCCGCGCTCAGTAGTCGGAGGGGGAGACGGAAGTCTACGGCGAGTTCGAGGTAGACGTCGAAGAACTCCGGCCGCAGGAGGAGCGCGTCGAGATGTGCATCCAGATGGCTGATGTCGAAGCCCCACAGCACGGCACGTTCGACCTGGGCTCTGCACTCCCGACGAACCTCGTCGATGTCCGCGTGGTCCCAGACATCGCTGACCGTACGCGGGAAGCCCCCGTCGCCGTCCAGCAGAGACGGTGCCTGGGTGATCGGGCCCCAGCGATACCGGTCGTGCTCGGCATTGAGGGTCAGTCGGACGCCGACATCGTCGCCGCGGAACCGTGACGCCGATTCGCGCGCCCAAGGTGCCGGGACGATGAGCGAAGCACTGGTTCCGATCCCGTCGCGCAGTGCTGCATACACCCCGACGTTCGCTGCGTGGCAGAGGCCGAGATCGGCACAGTTGATGATCAGAAGTCGTGCGTCAGCGGGGTAGTCGAGACGTTCGGCAACGGTCGGCATCCACTTGACCGTAGCGCCACGGCTCGGCCTGCCGCACCACCGATATCAGGCCGCCCGGCCAGTACGTCCGGCGTCCACGCCCGGGTCGGCAAAGCCGCGACCCGACCCCTCCCCTCCGGCAGCACGGTCAGCGTCGCCTCCGGCCAACACGGCGCGTGCGGCGGCGACACCTCGCCGTCCGATGCGTCGAGTCGCCTCGTCGAGCCGCCAGTCGTCGTCCCTCGGGGGAGTCGCCCGGGTCGGGGAAGCGGGGAGGGTGAGCTCGAGCTGGAGGGCATGGGGGAGGGGCCTTGGGTTCGACGTCATTGGGACAGGATGCCTGAAGGGTGTATTACGGGGTCATGCCCACGACAGATCCGACGTCCGACGCCGGCCCCCGCTATGGGATCACCATCCCGTTCGACGGAGTCACGCTCAAAGATCACCGCAGGTGGTATGCGGAATTGCTCCAGCTCGGCTACACCGACGTGTGGTCCGCGGAGACCGACGGGACCGACGGGTTGACGCCGCTGGCGATGGCAGCGGCCTGGGAGCCCTCCCTTCGGCTCGGCGTGGCCATCCTGCCTGCCTACACGCGAGGGCCCGCGTTGCTGGCTCAGAGCGTGGCGGGCATGGCCGAGGCCGCTCCTGGGCGGGTCACCATCGGGATCGGCACCTCCTCGGAGGTCATCGTCAAACGGTGGAACGGCATCGAATTCGATGAGCCTTACCGTCGGGTGCGGGACATCATCCGGTTCCTGAGGTCGGCGTTGGCGGGCGAGAAGGTGGACTCCGAGTACGAGACGTTCACGGTCCGAGGATTTCGCTTGGCGAGGCCGGTCGACCAACCGCCGCCGATCTTTCTGGCTGCGTTGCGTCCGGGGATGCTGCGGTTGGCCGGACGCGAGGCGGACGGGGTGATCTTGAACTGGCTCTCCGCGGAGGATGTCGCCACGGTCAAGCCGGTGGTCGAAGCGGAGCTCCCCGTCGCGGCACGCATCTTCGTGTGCCCGACCGAGAACGAGGAGGTGGCACGCGCCGTCGGTCGACGAATGATCGCCGCCTATCTGAACGTCGGCGTCTACGCGGCCTTCCACCGGTGGCTCGGTCGCGGACCCGAGCTGGAGGGGATGTGGACGGCCTGGGCTGTCGGTGATCGGAAAGCTGCACTTGCCGCGATACCCGATGAGGTCGTGGACGCCCTGGTCGTGCACGGATCGTTCGAAGAGTGCCGGAGGCACATCGGACGATACGTGTCGCACGGCGTCGACATCCCGGTCATCGCAGTGATCCCCATCGACGTCTCCCTCGACGCAGCGGTGAAAGGCTTGGCGCCTCCGTGGGGCCCCGGCTGAGGCGTACCTTCCGGGTGCTGGTCAGGCCGTCGCGTACTTGGCGACGATCTCGGCATCCATGTCGTGGACCTGATCCGCGAGATCCCTTCCGAACCGGTCGAGGTCGGCGGCGAGGCGCGGGTCGGAGAGAGCGAGGATTCTCACCGCCATCAGCGCCGCATTGCGCGCTCCGTTGACCGCCACGGTCGCGACCGGGATCCCCTTGGGCATCTGGACCATGGCCAAGAGCGAGTCGAGGCCTCCCAGATTGGCCAGAGCGATCGGCACGCCAATGACCGGGAGGGGGGTGGCGGCGGCCACGACGCCCGCCAGGTGGGCCGCACCTCCCGCCGCAGCGATGATCACCTTGATCCCCTGTTCGGAAGCCCCGCGTGCGAAGGCAATGGTGTCGTCGGGGGTTCGATGTGCGGAGAGGACTCGCACCTCGACGGGGATCGAGAACGACCGGAGGGTCTGGACCGCGTCGTCCATGATCGATGCGTCGGAGGAACTTCCCATCATGATGGCAACTGTCATGTGCGTATTCTGCCCGACGTGGCGTGTCCGGTGTGACGGATCGACCGGGCATCTCGGGAGAGGTCCCTGTACCATGACCGGGCCCCGGCCGGACGTTCGCGCTCCGTCGTGTGACCGGACGCAACGGGCCATGTTCCGGGGGCACGATCACCTGAGGAGAAGAGGGGGAGACAGTGCAGATCGGCGTGATGTTCGAGGTCGAACAGCCCTTCGACCAAGTGGTCGAGCAGGTGGCGTCTCTCGGAGAGGCCGGGATCGAGGCGGCTTGGGCCTCGCAGATCTTCGGCTACGACTCGCTCACCCTGCTGGCGGTGATCGGACGCGAAGTGCCGGGGATCGCTCTCGGCACGGCGGTGGTGCCCACCTATCCGCGACATCCGGTCATGCTCGCGGGTCAGGCGCTCACCGTGCAGGCGGCGACCGGCGGCCGACTGACCTTGGGGATCGGTCTCTCCCACCAGATGGTCATCGAAAACGTCTTCGGTCAGTCGTTCGATCGGCCGGCCCGGCACATGAAGGAGTACCTGTCCATTCTCCAGCCTCTTCTCGAGGGGGAGCAGGTCGCGTTCGTCGGCGAGACGCTCAAGGCCTCGACGTTCGGCCCGCTCCAGATCATCGCTCCACCCCCGCCCGTGCTTGTGGCCGCCCTGGGCACGGTGATGCTTCGGATCGCCGGGCAGATGGCAGCGGGAACGGTTACCTGGATGACCGGACCAGGGACGCTCGAATCGCACGTGGTGCCCACCATCCAGGCTGCAGCTGCAGAGGCCGGCCGTCCTGTCCCTCGGATCGGTGTGGGGCTACCGGTCTGCGTGACCGATGATTCAGCCGCAGCCCGCGAGAAGGCCGCTGAGACCTTCCTGATGTACGGGCACCTGCCGTCGTATCGGGCGATGCTCGACCGCGAAGGAGCCGCCGGTCCGGCCGACGTGGCAATCGTCGGCACCGAGTCCGAGGTGAAGAGTCAGATCCGGCGCCTGGCGGCCATCGGCACCACCGATTTTTGCGGGGTGCCGTTCGGCTCTGCTTCGGAGATCAAGTCGACGATCGGAGTGCTCGCGTCGCTGGTCGGAGAGTGACGCTCAGCGGGTGGGGGCCCGGCTCCGCCGTCTGATCCCGCCGTCTGACTAGCTGGCGATCCGGGTGTGCTTGAACTCGTTGAGCCCGGGACGGTTCTGGATGAGGTCGAGCACGCCGTCGATCGTTTCTCGCGCCAGGCGACCGTCTCCGCCCGGGCGGTTCATCAAGCGGACGAACACCGCGCTCTCTCCGACGATGAAGGTCGGTACTCCGAACACCTCGTATCCGTTGACCATTTCTTCGTGCTCTTGCCGGACGGTTTTGGCGGGCCACCCCGATTCGACTTCGGCCATGACGGCGTCGGCGTCGACGCCGCCGCGCGTGAGCGCCTTGCGTACCACCTCGATGTCTCGGAGGTCCCCGCCGTCCTCGTGTCGGGCTGCGAAGAGTGAACGGTGGACGGGCACGAAGTGCTCCTCGAACCGATCCCTGACCGCGACGCCGGCTGCGAGGGACAGGAGATCGGGTGCATGAGCCGGGTCTTCCCACGAAGGAGTACCGCCTTCGGGGACGTGGCTCTGGTTGAGGAAGAAGGGCACGAACCTGACGTTCCACTCGGCGCCCGCATCCAGGCCGTCGAGAATGTGCTCGTGGCCGATTCGGGCGAATGGGCACCGATAGTCCCAGGTCACAGCAAATGTCTGACGATCGCTCATGCATGTCTAACCCGCTGCCCGCCCGATCCATTCCGGACAGGTCAGAGAAGCCGTCGTCCGATCAGTCCGAGGGCGGTTCCGATGGCGGCTCCTCCGACGACGTCCGAGGCGTGGTGAGCTCCGAGATGGACCCTGCTCACGCCGACCAGGGCGGCGCCGGTATAGAGCAACAGATTGCCGCCCCGGTCACCCTTCCGAGCCATCGCGGTTGCCGCGCAGAATGCGGCCAACGTATGGCCGCTCGGAAAGCTGGTCGTCTTGGGTTCGCGCACCGGAATTCCGACATCGGCCAGACGGATGTCGCTCCGGTCGGGCCGGGACCGACCGACGACGCCCTTGAGGGCGGCGTTGACCAGGCTGGATTCGACCCCCGCCACGGCGAGCGCCCGGACGGCCCGAGCTCGGTCCGGCCCGGGATGCCTCAGCCGCCAGACGGTCGTGACCGCCCACATCAGACCGTGGTCGCCAAGTCCGGTGATCGCTTTGGCGATCCCATCCGCGGTGGGATTCCCCCGAAGCGGTTCGAACCAGGAGTCGACCCGATCGTCGAACGCGTGGAGCTGGTCGGCGAGGGTCAACGCGTCATGCCCGTTGTCATGAAGCAGCGCCGAGCTTGCTTCCCAACTCGATTGCCGCCTGCATCGGCTCACCGCCGTAGGCGGGGCAGTAGGGCTGGAAGCGGCAGAAATTGCACAGGCGGGAAGTCTGGGGACGGAAGTCCTCGGTCTGACACGCTCGTTCGATGGCAGACCAGATGGCGAGGGACTTGGTGCGTTGACCCCGAGTGGACTGCTCGGACGGCTCGGTCGTGATGGTCATCGGTTCCTTGAGGTGCAGAAGCTTCACTTGCACGGGACGCTGCCCGAGAACCTCCTCGCAGAGAAGCGCGTAGATGTGGACTCCGGCCAACTTGGGCTGCTCGAACGAAGGGCCCGGTGCTCGTCCGGTCTTGTAGTCGATCACGATCAGCTCGCCGTCGGCGGTGCGGTCCAGTCGGTCGATGATGCCCCGTAGGCGAAGCGCGCCGACCCTTGCTTCCAAGGTGAGCTCGACACCGATCGGGTTGACCTCGTTCGGATCCTCGAGCGCGAAGTAGTTCTGGACCAGTGAAGCCGATTCGTCGCGCAGATCCGCGGCCTCTTGCTCCGAGAGATCCAGTGCGAGGAAGTCAGGGTCGGACAGGAGCTCCTCCCAGGCATTGCCCAACTCCACGTCGGCCGTCTCCGGTGTCCGACTTCCGGCCTCGTGGAGCCACAGCAGACGCTCGAGCGCCCGATGGACCAGCGTGCCCTTGACGGTCCAGATGGTCGGCAGCTCGGGCAGGCGCTCGATCGAGTTGAATCGGAAGGCGAGTGCACACTGGCGGAACGCGCTGATCTTCGACGGCGACAGCGAGCGTGGAGGATCGAACGACACAAGGACAGACTAGGACCGGGGTGTGTCCGCATCGAGGTTCAGCGCGTCCCCTACGGATGCTGCGACCACGGACGGACGTTGTAGAGGCCCGAAGTGGCCCACCCCGGGGATCACCTCGACCGTCGAGCTGCTCAGCTCCCCTGCATCGGCCTCCAGAAACGAGAGGCCGAAGGCATCGGTGTTCTCTCCGCAGGCGAGGGTCACGTGGCAACCGACCGAGCCCAGGTGCTCGAACGCGCCGTGTGCAGCCCCGTGGGCGTAGATCTGAGCCTCGTCCTCACGCCGGCACCGCAAGCGGATGGACCGCCCGTCACCACCTTCGGACTCTGGTATGAGCTCGAATCCGGATTCGACATAGATCCGAAGCACCTCGGGGTCGAGATCGCCGAAGGGGGGCTTCGAAGAGAAATTCTCGATCGCGTCTTCGGCCGAGGGGAAGGTTTCGCGGCGTTTGCGGGCACTCTTGGAGAGTGGGTTCCGCTCGAAGACATTCGGGCCGATCGGCGATGGGAAGACGACCGGCTCGAAGCAGTACAGCGAGCTGAAGGTGCCGGGTGCGGATTCCTCTGCCAACAGAACCGAGGCACCTCCGCACGAGTGACCGAATCCGACAGGGTGCTCGAGACCGAGATGATCGACCGCGCTGAGTACGTCGATCATGAACCCCGACCACTCGAAGTCGTCGTCCGGGGGTCGGTCCGAGCGCCCTTGGGCCCGGAGATCGAGACCCCAACAGTGGAAGCGGTCGCCGAGCAGTCGGGCCAGTGGTCCGAGTACCTCCGCGCAGAACCCGGTGGCGTGGACCAGCAGGAGATCGTCCCCACTCCCCCCGAAGTCGTAGACGGCGACCTCGATCCCATCGGTGGTGGTGCACCGTTCGTAGGCCGGGGAGTCGTCACCGCTGCCGATGGTCACCTGAAGGACGGTAGTCGAGCAACGATGGCTGCCGACCCGCCCAGGCGGGTCGGCAGCCTGAGACGTCAGGTCGCCGTCAGATTTGCTTCAGGTTCGCTCTGTACAACAGATGCACGCTGGGTGTCGGCGCGACCGAGTAGACATTGGTGGCTTATGGAGCATTTTCTCGAGACGTGGGGATACCTGGCGGTCTTTGTCTTGAGCTTCATCTCCTCAATGGGCCTCCCGGTCGGTGCGGAGGTGGCGATCATCTATGGGGGGGTGCTGGCCAGCGGGCAGATCCCCAACGAACCCCATCACCTGAACCTGGTGGCGGTCATCGTGGTCGCCACGCTGGCCGAGGTGCTGGGTTCCTTGGCGGGTTACCTGATCGGCTACTTCGGTGGCCGGGCGCTGGTGGATCGGGTGGGCAAGTATGTGCTGTTGACCCACAAGGACCTCGACAGGGCAGAAGCGTGGTTCGCTCGGAGGGGCGAGCCGTTCGTGCTGTTCGGGCGCTTCATCCCGCTCCTTCGCTCGTTCGTGTCCTTCGCCGCCGGGCTGGGCGAGATGGGGATCGCCAAGTTCGTCGCGTTCACCGTCATCGGTTGCGCCATCTGGTGCACCGCACTGACCAGCCTCGGCTACTCGCTCGGCAGTAGCTACGAGCACGTGTTGAAGGCCTTCAGCTACGCAGGCTTTGCTGCCGCTGCAGTGGCGGTGGTTGCGGTCGCCTTCGTCTTTTGGCACCGTCTCCGGGCGGTGCGCGAGGAGCGTCAGTGAACCGCCAGCCAACGGCTCGATCACGCAAGGCCGCTCTAGAAGCCTCGGATCACCTCGAGCGGGCGGAGTCGTGGAACGGACTGCGTCGAGGCGATCCGGTCGTCGTCGCAGGTCTGCGGATGAGGGGTGCCAAGTGGGAGTTCCGCACCCACATCCTCAACAGAAAGAACGGCACCGAGGTGGTCGAGGTGGTCGGAGGACGTGCCGGCGAGCGCAAGATCCGTTCATTCGAGCCGGAGCGAATCTTCGCGGTCACCGGCCGGACACGGCGCCGCACCGACTCCGACCGGTCCGTCGCCGGCGAGCTGTCCGTGGCGGAGGCGCCGCAACTTCCCCTCGGCTGACCGAGCCCCTGCGGACAGGACGGCGGGTGCGCTACATGTCCTCTTCTCGGGTCACATCCAGGTTCCGGAAGGTCGGGGGTTCCTCACAGAGCTTGGCCAACTGGGCAGCGAACTCGGCGGTCTCGGGCCGGTTCGAGTTCTCCATGGCTGCCTCATAGGACGGAAACTCGACGATGTGGATGTAGGTGTCTTTGGCGTCGCGGTCTCGTCCTTGGGTGGCACGAGTCGGCGTGCGAATCCCACTGGTCTTCGTGAGCCACGCATCGAGCGTCCGGTTGAACCCGTCGATGTCTTTGGTCTTGAACTCGATCAGCTGAACGAATCTCATCACTACCTCCCGGGGTGGGTGACCGTGAGAAAACGCAAGCCAACGGTGCTTTGCTCGTCGACTGGAAATTGCCGGCTCTCGAGCGGGAGGTCTGAGAAGAATCCCGACCCGGATAGGGTGCCGGAGATGTCTACCGTTGTCTTCTTCCATGCCCACCCAGACGACGAAGCCATCGCCACTGCGGGCACCATGGCGTCCCTCTCGGATCAAGGTCATCGAGTGGTGCTGATCACCGCGACCAGGGGTGAGCTCGGTGAGATTCCGGAAGGCCTGGCCGAAGGGGAGTCGCTTGCCGACCGACGCTTTGCGGAACTTCAGGAGGCCTGCCGGATCATCGGAGTCCATCGTCAGACCTATCTCGACTATCTCGATTCGGGGATGGCGGGCGAGCCCAGCAATGAGCGACCAGGATGCTTCGCTGCCGCAGACGTCGACGAGGCTGCCGCAGCCCTCGCTGAGATCCTCTCGGAAGAATCAACCGACGTGTTGGTCACCTACGACGAGCACGGTGGCTACGGCCATCCGGACCACATCCAGGTGCACCGGGTAGGGATGCGTGCCGCCGAGCTCGCAGGAACCCCGGTCGTGTACCTGTCCACCATCAACCGCGACTTCGTGGGCGGCCTCGCGGAGCAGCTTGCCTCATCCGAGTGGGAACCACCCGAGGGTACGGTCGACGATCTGGACACGTTCGGTGAGCCCGCAGCCCGCATCACCACCCACGTCGACGTGTCCGACTGGATCGGCCACAAGCGCGAGGCGATGGCCGCCCACGCCAGCCAGATCGGGGAGACCAGCTTCTTCCTCTCGATGCCACCGGAGGTGTTCGCGACAGTCTGGGGAACCGAGTGGTACATCCGGGTGCTTCCCGCCTGGTCGGTCTCCGGAGAGAGTCCGAAAGAGGAGGCCTTGTTGCTCGGGGAGGACTCGTGACGACCCATCGGGTGTTGCGGGTCCAGGGGGGCAGACTGGTCGTTGCCGAACGTCGACTCGAGTTGGAGGCTGAGCTGGATGCCGTCTCGGCCGAAGGGTTCGTTCTGGTCAACTCGTTCGTGGTGGACGACAACGTCTACCTGGTGTTGCGCCAGCAGGACTGAGGAGCCGGTTGACCCGGAGCTCGATCGGGCGGTGCTGTCTGAGGGCCGACTCAGAACTCGGTGAACGCCTGGATGGACACGACCCTGTCGCGGCCGGTCTCCTTCGCCCGATCGAGGGCCTGGTCGGCACGCTCGATGAACGAGGTGACGCTCTCGAAACCGTCCCAGCTGGTCAGTCCCGCAGAGAGGGTCACTCCGAAATCGGACGTCGCCTCACGCCCTCCGCTGCGGAGCTTCTCCAAAAGGTGATGGCCGCCGACCAGATCGGTCTCCGGCATCACGAGGCAGAACTCCTCGCCTCCGAAACGAGCGACCAGGTCCTGCCCTCGGATGTTCGAGACCATGAGCGCGGCGATGCCTCGCAGGACGGTGTCTCCGGCGACATGTCCGAAACGATCGTTGTAGTCCTTGAAATGGTCGAGATCGATCATCGCAACACTCAGAGTCGTTTCCGCCCGGAGTGCATGGGCCATCTCGATCTCGATCCGCTCGTACAGGGTCACCCGGTTGGCCAGACCGGTCAGCGGGTCGGTGCGGCGGTCGGCGTTGAGCTGGTTCGTAAAGCTCACCTTGGCGGTCGATCGTACGAAGACCGAGGCGATCAGCTCCGCCATCTCGAGGGTTCGAGAGCATTCATGCTCCTCGAGCTCACTGCCCTCGAGGAGCATGACCAGCTCGCCTTCGGCGTCGTAGCCCACGGGAACAGCGAGTCGCGCTCCGTCGAGTATCGCCGAGCCGGCGGAGAGTGCCTCGTCCAGCTGAGGAAGCTCAGCGAGCTCCGAGACGTCCTGGTTGTCCACGGGCCAGGTCAGTACCGGAGTGAAACAGCCCAGCGTCTCGTTGCGGGAGAGGACGATGATCCGTCTTGCCGGAATGATCTCGGCGACGAGTGGCACGGCCCTGCGGAAGATGGGTTCGATCGCCTCGAGCCCGGTATCCGAGTCGCTCGCGACGCTGGGATGCCTCGGATCGAAGTCGTCGAGGGCGGCCTTGAACCCATCGAGAACTTCACCCGGGTCGAACGCTGTTCGCCGCGGAAGCAACGCTCGAGCAATGCGCCAAGTGATCAGCACACTGATGGAGGAGTAGGCGAACAGCACCGCGGCGACCTCGACCGCATTCATGCCCTCGGTCCAACTCCTCAGCCCGGCCAGGACGACGGCGAGCAGGAGCGCGGTGAGACCCAGACAGACGCCGGTGAAGTTCTTCCGCCGGGTGTGGGTCGGACGTGCCAGGTCGACGGTCACCCTAGGGTTATCGGCCCTGGTGGGGCACTCCTTTACCGACGGACGACCGCCGGGTTGGGGCAGGAGAACGCCCAGGTCAGCGCCGCGAACGATGCGCGGACTCGTGCTCGAGCAACCAAGTCTTGCGGTCGAGACCTCCGCCGTAGCCGGTGAGCTGACCGTTCGATCCGATGACTCGATGGCACGGGACGATGAGTGCGATCGGATTGCGACCGTTCGCGAGCCCGACCGCGCGTGACGCATTGGGATTGCCGACTCTGCGAGCGAGCTCCCCGTAACTGATGGTGGTGCCGTACGGGATGTCCACGAGGTGCTCCCACACTGTCTGTTGGAACTCGGTTCCCCCCTCCAGTCGGATCGGGATGTCGAACTCGGTCAGAGAGCCGCTGAAGTAGGCCTCGAGTTGAGCGACGATGTCACCGAACCAGGCATCGTCTCTCTCCTGCATCGCCGGCGCCGGCCGAAGGTGCGCCTGGCCGTCCATGGACAGTCCGGTGAGATGGCCGTCGGAACCGGACAGGGTGAGCGTCCCGATCGGGCTGGGGATGGAGGTGGTGACAGAAGGGGCCTCGTGTGTGGATTCCCGCGTGGTCCTTCGTGTCGACGGCGGAGCAGTTGTGGTTGTCATCGCGTTGATTCTCCTCGTGTTGATGATGCAGATCGGGTGGTCGCTCGAGAGGCGGGACTCCTTGGTGGCCAAGCGTTGATGCTGTGATCGGTCAGGGACCACAGGTATTGCACGGCGTAGGCGCGCCATGGGCGCCAGGCCTCCGCCTCCCTGAGCATCGCGGGCTCGGACGACGATGGGAGACCCGCCGCCTCTGCGCCTCGACGCACACCGAGGTCGGATGCCGGAAAGGCATCGGAATCGCCCAGGGCACGCATCGCGATCACGCTCGTGGTCCACGGCCCGACACCTGGGGTGTCTCCGAGGACCGACAGTGCTTCAGCCCGGTCGCAGCCGATGCCGAGGTCGAGGCGTCCTGTGGCGAGTGCTTCCACCAGAGAACGCAGGGTTCGCCGGCGGGCTCCTGGGAGTGCAACATCGGCGTCTTGCAACGCCTCTGACGATGGAAAGAGGTGGGTGAGCTCACCATCGGGATCGGTGATCGGCTCGCCATGCTTCCGGACGATGCGCCCTGCGTGGACCTGTGCGGCCGCAGTCGATACCTGCTGGCCGAGCACAGCTCGGATCGCGAGCTCTGCGCCGTCGATGCACCGCGGAACCCGACGACCAGGGGCCTTGAGGACCGCGGAACGCAACGTTGGAGAGGAGGCGAGATGTCTGTCGATGGCCTCGGGGTCAGCGTCGAGGTCGAGCAACCACCGGCAACGGGCGATCGTCGTGGTCAAGTCCCTCAGGTCGGACAGCACGGCACGGCAGGTGATGTGTGTGGGGCCAGGGGTGAGCTCGACGATGCCGGGACCATGCTCCAGTCGGAGCGTTCGTCGATAGGTGAGACCTCGGACCTCTTCGACACCGGCGATCGCGGTCGCCGCCAGGTGGCCGAAGAGATTGTCCGGACAGAGGGGTTGCCGGAACGGAAGCCGTAGGACGATCGAGGTCGAAGAGACCCCGCTCGGCTCGGGGGTGCCGGCTGTTCCGGAGCCGTTGCCGGCTTTTGCAGCCCGCGTACGAAGTTGGGACGGCGAGCTCGCGAAGACGGAGCGAACCGTCTCGTTGAACTGACGCACACTCGAGAAGCCGGCAGCGAATGCGATGTCTGCCATCGGCAGGCGGGTGGTCTCGACGAGGATCCGGGCGGTCTGCGCCCGTTGCGCCCGGGCCAGCGCCGTCGGCCCCGCACCCACTTCGCTGGAAAGAAGGCGCTCCAGTTGACGAACGCTGTAGCCCAAGCGAGACGCCAGTGCCGGAACACCCTCGCGGTCGACCAGTCCATCGGCGATGAGCCGCATTGCTCGAGCGACCACGTCCGCACGGATGTCCCACAAGGGTGAACCGGGGGATGTGTTCGGTCGGCAACGTTTGCAGGCTCTGAATCCCGCCCGTTGCGCCGCGGCGGCCGTCGGATAGAAGCGCACGTTCGCCCGCATCGGAGTCTTGGCCGGACAGCTCGGACGGCAGTAGATCCCTGTCGAGGTGACCGCGGTGAAGAACATGCCGTCGAAGCGCGGGTCCCGCGACCGCACGGCGACGTAGCAACGTTCGAAGTCCTCGATCACCCCACCAGCCTCCACCATTCCGTGTCGGCTGTCTGGCGGAAATGCGACATCACCATCGGAGGCTACGGACTGCTCGAAGCCAGTGAAACGGCCTGGTCAGGACGCCGAACGCCCCGGTCTGGCGGAAGGCTCGGGGCGGTTCAGTCCGAAACCGGGAGTTCGAGCGCCTCCTTGCCCGTGAGCCACGGCCTTCCCGCCGCCGCCAGTTCCTCCCACTTCTGAAGGTCGTCACCCCGCTGCCCGAGAGCCTCCGGGGTGGGCCCGACCCGCTCAGCCAGGGGAGCGAGGGCGTCGAGGTCGAAGTGGTAGCACTCGGCCGCGTTGGAGCCGAGGATCTGCTGCGTCTCGTCGACGGGAATGTCGCAGAACGCCCGACCCAACCACTCCCGCGTGTGGGGCCAGGTGCCCTCCGGATGCGGGAAGTCGTTGCCCCACATGATGTTGCCCAGGCCGATCTCGTAGCGACGTGCGAGCTCCCGTCTCCGTGTGTTGGACGCTCCGATGTAGCAGTTGCGGTCGAAATACTCACTCGGGCGCATCGAGAGGTGCGCTGTCAGTTGTTTGCCGAGCTTCTTGGCGGCGTGCTCGCGGTCATAGACGATGTCGGAGCTCCAGAGCAGATCGGGCGCCCAAAAGGCGCCGCATTCGGTGATGACGAATTTGAGGTCTGGGAATCGCTCGAAGGTTCCCGCCCAGAGGAGGAACCAAAGGGGCCGCATCGACCACCAGCGAACCTCTGCGACGTAGATCCCGACGCTGTCGCCGTAGGAAGCTCGATCGGCGGCCCCCGAGTGGACATGGACCGGCATCTCGAGCTCCGAGCAGACCGACCAGATCGGGTCGTACTTGCGGTCGTTGTACGGGGCGTAGGGCTGCCACATCGACGGAATGAGGATTCCTCCCCGCAGCCCGGACTCGCGCGCTCGGCGGATCTCCGCTACTGCGGCGTCGACGTCGAAGATCGGCACGATCGCCACCCCGGCTCGGCGGTGTGGGCTGTCGCTGCAGAGCTCGGCCAGCCACCGATTGTGGGCTTTCGCTCCTGCCATCAGCAGCTCGATGGGAACCTCGGCGGTCGAAGCCAGGCCGGCCCCGAACGGAGCCGAGGCTCCTCCGGTCACCGCGTCCGCGTCGGGGAAGATGACCTCGCCGACGATGCCGTCGTGGTCCAGCTCCTCGTCGCGGCGTTTCGCGTCCCATCCGCCCCGAAGCCCTTCGGCGTTCTCCTGCTCCCACTCCTCGGCGAACTCCTCGTTGCGCAGCCCTTGCTCGGCGAGCTCGGCCTCCATCGCGGCTCGGGCGGCCAGGTACTGGTCGAACGGCTCGCGAAACTCGGGATCGAGCCACTCTCGGTACTCGACGCTCGGCAAGCCGGCATGGCAGTCGGCGGATATCACCAGGTAGTTCTTCACAGGGGTCGCTCCCTTGTCGGTTGGACGGCTCGTGACAGGCTCATCCCGGAACCTCACGGAGGTAGGAGGGGTTGCTCCGGGCGAGCATCGAATCGGCACGGGCCCGAATCTGGGCGTCGATCGAGTCGCTCCGCGGCAGGATCCAGAAGTCGCCGGCGGTCACCGCACGGACGACCTGATCCGCGACCTCCGACGGCTCGGTGTAGTGGGCCTCGATGCCTGCTGCTGCCATCTGGGCTTCGATGTCTTCGATCGTGGGGTACGGCGTCTGGCGCGGTCGTTCCTTCGCCAGCTCGGGTGGGCGTACCCGCCACGAACTGAAGATGCCGGTGCGCAGCATGTTGGGCCCCGGGAAGAGCACCGAGGCTCCGACCGCGGATCCCGCGTCTTGGAGCTGGGCGTAGAGGCATTCGGTGAGGGTGACCACCGCGGCTTTGGTGACCGCGTACTGCGGGGTGCCCCGAAGCGGCGAGACCCCACCGTTGCCCGAGGAGGTGTTCACGACGTGTCCCTCGGCTCCGGAGGACACCATCGTCGGCACGAACGCGTTGATGCCGTGGATGATGCCGTTGACATTCACGTTGAAGGCCCAACGCCAGTCGTTCAGCTCGTGCTCCCAGATCGCTCCCTCGGCCCCTGCGCCGATGCCGGCGTTGTTGCAGAGCAGATGGACGGCTCCGTACGCGTCGAGCGTCGCATCGCGGAGACCTTCGACCGAGGAGAAGTCGGAGACGTCACACCGGACGCCGGTGACCTCCAGGCCATCGGCCCGGAGCTCCTTGACCGAATCGTCGAGTGGGCCGTCGTCGACGTCGGCCAGCACTACCTTCATGCCTTCGCGGGCGAACCGTTCGCCCATGGCGCGTCCGATCCCCCCGGCGCCCCCGGTGACGACCGCGACTTTCCCGTCGAGGTTCTTGATCACTCGCCGACCGGAGACATGTCGTCGTAGCGCTGGTGTACGTAGGGGCGCAGCCACTCACCCGGCACGGTGCCGTGGATCTCACCTCGTTGGACACTGCTGCGTTCGGCCAGTTGGATGCTGAGCACTTCGCGGACCGGAAGGTCGGCGACCGGGTCGAAACGGGAGTCTCGCAAGAGCACCTCACCGGAGACCTCCTCGAGCCTGCGTGTCTGCTCGGTCCGATGGCAGTAGACCAGGGCGGGATCGCTGTCGAAACCTTTGCCGTCAGGAGATGGCAGGAGCTTGAAGTAGAAGTCGGTGCGCGTCTCGGTACTCGGAAGCTCGAGATCCCCGACGATCTTGCCGCTCACGTTGACGATCTCGGTGCCCATCCGGGCGAAGGTGCCGGTCACCTGGTCGCCGTCACGGTTGAGCTCGACCGACCCCAGCTTCTTGGGTTCACCGAAGGTCTCGCGACCACCGATGACCGACTGCTCGGTTGTCATCGGCATCAACAGGGCGTAGAAGCCATCGGTGCCTTCGTGGCGTGCCCGTACCGAAAAACTGCCTGCGCCGAAGGTCGGGTACCCGGCGATGTCGACCGTGGCGACGGTGACCTTCACCAGCGGTTCGCTTCCCGGTTCGATGGGGGGCGGCAGGACGGCGGCGATGATCTCGGGATCGGTCAGGTAGGTCGCGACGAGGGTGTTCGCCCAGACGTCGACCGAGGTCGCCTCGACCTCGCGGTTCCGCAACTGTTCTTCAGAACGTGCTCCATATCGGATGGCTCCCATGGGACCCCCTTGTTCGGTTGGCTTGTGTGGCTCGGTCGTGTCGCTTGCTTCGTGTGTCTCGTTGTCAGGTCATCCCGGCAAAGGCCGGGCACCGGTCGGCGTCTTCGGGAATCTCCGCGGCCTCCAGGGGCCGGTTGATCTCGGCGTGGGTCGGGCCCACCCGCTCGGCGACTTTGCTGAGCGCGTCGAAATCGAATCCGAACAGCTGCGCAGCGTTTCCCCCGACCATCGCCTGGACTTCGACCGGATCGATACCCGCGAACGAGACCCGCAGCGCTTCGTTGCTGAAGGGGTAGCTGCCTTCTTTGTGCGGGTAGTCGCTACCCCACATGATCTTGTCCACGCCGACCAAGTGACGCATCGCTGCTTCCGCCGGCCGCATGAAGCTCGAACCGACATGGCACTGGCGGGCCCAGTATTCACTCGGGCGAAGGGAAAGTTGTGAAACCACTGGCTGGCCCCACTCGATCTCTTGGGAGCCGGTGGCGTTGCCCATCCGGGTGTAGAAGTAGTCGAGGGTCCCGAGCGTCTCGGGGATCCAGGCGGTACCCTGTTCGGTGAAGACGAACTGGAGCTCGGGATGGCGTTCGAGGACGCCGGCGAAGATGAGGTGCCAGAGGGATCGATGCGCCCACCAGGTGACCTCCAGCATGAACATGACCTTTTCGATGTCCTGATCGCCGAGTGCGGGCACCGCACTTCCGCTGTGGTGGTTTACAGGGAGACCCGCCACCTCGCACGCCCGCCAGAGCGGGTCGTAGGCCCGCGAGTAGAGGGGCTCGAGCCCTGAGCCCGGGGGTGCGCCCGGCAGGAGGACACCGCCGGTCATACCGGCCTCAGCGGCCCACTCGACCTCGGCGACGGCGGCCGGAACGTCGTGCAGCATGATCTGGACGATCCCGACACGACGCCCGGGTGCTGCTGCGCAGAAGTCGGCAAGCCAACGGTTGTGAGCGCGGAGCCCGGCCCATCGGAGCTCGAGGTCGCCGTCGCTCGCGCCGGGAACCTGCGCCTTCAGGGAAGGCTCGGGGTAGAAGGGGGGGATCGTGTTGGGGAACACGACCTCGCCGACGATGCCGTCGGCCTCCAGCTCGGAGAGGCGACGGGCACGGTCCCAGTTCTGACTCGCGTCCTCGCCCATGAGATCGTCGTAGGGGATCCGGTACTCGGTGGCCCACTCGTCGAACTGCCGGTGGAGTCTGGACGGTAGGTACTCGCGGTACTCGTGGAGTTCCGCCCCACCGTGACAGTCCGCCGAGATGATCGTGTATCGGTCATCGTCGGCCATGGCCTCGCCTCCCCCTGTTCACTCCGGTCTCACACCCCACCCGTCACCCTGCCCTGTAACATCGTCACATGGCGACGGGGCGAGGTCAAGCAGGTTCTCCGGGGGCCCGGTCCGGGACGCGATCCTCTTCTCGAAGGTCCTCGCAAAAGCGAAGTGGGGGATTGTCGCGAGACCAGGTACTCGACGCGGCCTCGCTCATCGTCGAGGCCGACGGGCCCGACGCGCTGACTGTCCGCGGGCTGGCCGACAAGTTGGGTGTGGCGGTCACCGCCCTGTACTGGCACGTCGGCGACAAGCAGGCTCTCTTCGACGGGGTGGCCGAGTTGGCGATCTCGAGGCTTGGGGAGGTCTCGGTCCGGGGCAGGAAGCCCGAGGACCGGATCATCTCGATCGCCACCTCGTTGCGGGCGGTGCTGCTCGAGCGTGCGGCGCTGGTGGCCGTGGTGCATCGACAAGGACGAACCGCGGCGCTGTTCCAGCCGGCCCGTCG
Source organism: uncultured Acidimicrobiaceae bacterium (assembly GCA_963839925.1). Taxonomy (GTDB): domain Bacteria; phylum Actinomycetota; class Acidimicrobiia; order Acidimicrobiales; family RAAP-2; genus Bog-756. The sequence continues at coordinate 1,023,772 of CAWIWV010000001.1, forward strand.
GGTCCTGGTGGGAGAGTTGCGAGAAGCCGGAGTTTCCGCAGTCGGGGTGGCATGGGGGGTGCAAGCGGTGCTCGATTTGGTGATCGGATCGGTGCTGTTGGACCGCCAGCTCGAACGGCAGCCCGCCCAACGCGACCATGCAGAGGAGCTCTGGTCGCTCGACGACGCGTACGACGACCCGGAACTGCTGGAGGTCTTGTCCCGTCCGTCGGACGAAAGTCAACTCTTCGACCGCACGCTGGCAGTCGTGGTGAAGTCCGTGCTGGACGGTTCGTTCGTGCCGCCCAAAGCCGGTTCCAAGCGGGGCTGATCGGAGCGGCTGAAGGGGATCGAACCCTCGTCATCAGTTTGGAAAACTGAGGCTCTACCATTGAGCTACAGCCGCATGTGAGGAACAGCGAGCATAACATCGGCTGTTCGGCCGGCCTGAGTGGTCGTTCCACCAGGTTGCTTCCGTTCGGGTTCTCGTGTGCTCTCTTGGTGGGAGCCAGCCGTCGTCGGATTGATGATTCGTGGCTCTTTGTCGAGAACACGCGCCTCGCGTGCTGGGCGAGCCCGGATTTCCGTCAGCAGATACACCGAGGCGCGCGTATTTGCGTGAACAGGTCGTCGCTGTGTGTCGACACAGCCCGGAGGACGAACAGACGCTCGATGCGGAGTTATGGCTGACTGCGAGCTTGGCGGGTCAGAGTCCTTCTGAAACGACGAGGCCCAGCTGGGGCTTAGCTCGGCTCAACCGACCAGCTGCCTTCGGCGGGGCCGGCGGCTACCTCAGGAAGAGCACTGTCGGTCGCAGCAGCGACCGATGTGGCCGATTCGGCAAGCACTGTTGATGAAAATGATCCCGAGGAGTCCGCAGCCGACTGCCCGTTCGGGAAGATGATCTTGTGGTACACCGCGTACTTCAGCACGAAGAAGACCGCGTTCACCGCCAGGAAGGTGAGCCCGATGAGGGCGAGGTGGTACTCGTGTCCCTTCGGGATGAGCTTGGCGATGCCTCCGGTGACGAGGGCGATCAAGATCCAGCACACCACCGAGGTGGTCCAGTACAGCACCACCTGGCGTCCGACTCGATCTCGCTCGGCGTCCTTCCAGATCCAGTAGCGGCTCATCAGGTACGAGGGAATGGTCGCAGCGACGTTCGCGATCATGGCGGCGACGGTTGCCCCGGTGGCGCCGGTGCTGACCAGAATCAGGAGGATTGCTTCGCTCATCGCAAAGGCGATTCCGGATGTGGCTCCGTATCTCACCACCCGGCCGAGATGTGCTCGTTTCCGGAACAGGAGCTCGCGTACCCAGGTATTGGCCCTCTCGAGAGGTCCGTAACGAGCCGGCTCCCCGGACGGTTCGGCGGATCCTTCGAGACCATTCGCGACTTCGATGTCCGAATACGGGCGAGTGGCAAGAAGCACAGCTTCTTCCGTGTCTCCGCGTTCGGTTGAATACACGTTGCGATCACTCACCCGACAACAAACCCCCCACGCTCATTCGCCGGTGCAGCCCCACTTTCCCATCGGCTTGGTAGGGAAAACGCCACAATGAGAATGCGGTGATTGCCCTATCTCTGAGTGGGTTAAGGGTATCAGTTTGCATCAACAAGCATCAATGGAGAAACGGATGCTGTGAGCGGGCTGAGAAGGTCATGAGCTCGCAGAAGGCTTGGTGGTGATCAAGTGACCACTCGGTGTCAACACATACCAGAGCCCGCCGTTGTTATTGATCGCTTGTCCGGTTGCTTGTCCGGGTTGGGAGTCGCCCACCCAGAGATAAAGAGGCCATTTGTTGTAGGTGATCTCCACTGTCCCGTCGGTGCGATGGGTCGTCCCGAGGAGCGACGACTCGACGCCAGGACCGGCGAGCGGTGTGGTCGTCCCCGCGGGGAGCACGAGGGGCGGCCAGGCTTGTGCGCACTGTCCGTAACAGGTCGAGCTTCCCGATTGCTTGTCCGGAACGAACATGTAGAGGGTCAGGCCCTTGCCGTTGACCAAGACCGTTCCCAGTCCGTGGACGGTTCCCGTGCGCACTTCGAACGACGGAGGTGTGGTGGTGGGAGTCGACGGTGCTGTGGTCGACGTGGTCGAAGGCGCCGCCGTGGTGGAGGTCGTCGTGGCCGTCGAGGGGGATGAGGAGCAACCGGCGACTCCGACGGCCGCAAGTCCGGCTGCGACGATCAGGCCGAGTCCCCTGGTTCGGGTCCGCACGGCGGGCGTCAGACCGGGTAGTGGGGGTTGGGCAACGTCGCCGATTCCCACATGAGGCCGAGGCACATCTCATCCGAGGATCCGTCTCCCCAGGTGACGAAGTGCGGCGGGAGCTTGCGGAGCGTGGGCAGCTCCTGCGCGAGCGTCGGGTCGTAGGTGCAGGTCACCTGCACCGTGTCGCCCTTTGTCACCTTCACCGGAGTCGCCAGGTCGTACGCACGCTGATAGTGGAAGTTGTAGTCGGGGACGTCGAGGATGGTCTTTGCCTGAGGCGTCCCCGGGTTCAGCACCATCTTGAACGTTGCGCCCAACAAGTGCATGTGGGCACCGGCCCTCACGATGTAGCCGCTCTGGTACACGGGCCAGTTGCAGGACGTCGAGTCACCGGCCGGCGGGTTGGAGACGTCCCGTCCGCAGACCGATTCGAGGGTGTTGACGAAGTCGATCGCGCTCTGACCGAAACGTTGGCCGAGGTTCGCCAGTGACGCCGTCCGGTTGCAGAGGGGTCCGGTCACACCAGCCGGGCACGGGACGTCGGGAGGTGCGGGCATCAGGTCGAGCTTGAGCGGAAGCAGGGGAGTCGACGCCGGCACGGTGTGGAGCACCAGCGAGTTCTTGACCGGGCTGTCTCCGACCAACAGGTTGTAGTGCACCTGCATGACGACCAGACTCCCGGCCGGCAGGTACACACCGGTTCCATTGGGCAGGTTGTCTTCGCCATGGCCGGGAGCCCAGGCGCTCAGCCATGGTGTGTTGGAGATCTGGTCCAGACCGGTGTCGGGGATCGGTGACTCCCCGAAGCACGACCATCCTTTTCCGTCGACGTTGGCGGCTTCCGCTGCGGGCGCCAGTTCGGGTGGCACGAGGAACAAGATGGCGTGGTGGACCTCGGCGCTGCCGGGGAAGAACTGGCTCGAGACGATGTACGAGTTCTTCTTGACGTTCGGGTTCATCACCGTGCAGTGGTAGTCGTCGGTGGCCCCGGCGGGCGCCTTCGGCGTGTACGCGGTGGTCTGCTTCAGCGAGATCGTGGTGATCGGGTGGGGAGAGGTCTGAGCTTTCGAAGTCTGGGTGAGCGCAACGGTCAGACCGGCGACGATCACGACCAGCGCAGCTGCGAGGATGGCGATACGACGGGGACGCATGGCGACAGGCTACCCCGAGGCAGTCGAGCGCAGCCGGAGGTCGGCAGCGGCCCTCAGGTGGCCGGCCAAAGGGGCTTGTCGATCGCGAATCCGACCGGCGAACCCCACCTATTTCGGTAGGACACTTCCTGAACGGGCCGACGAGGAGCCACTCCCCAGCGTCCGGTCGGGTAGCCAAAGCTCACGCAGCAGGACATCACCCAGTATTCGTCGGTCGGGACCCCGAGGATCTCGAAGAGCTCCTCGGGATGGAAGACGCCGAGCACCACGGTGAGCGAACTGCCGACACCGTGTGCGCGGGCCGCGAGCTGGGCGCTCCAGATGGCCGGGAAGATGGAGCCGCCGGTCGGATCGGCCTGGACGAACCCGAACAGGTAGAGAGGCACCTCTTCGAAATGGTCTGCCAACCACTGTGCGGATCGCTGCACCTTGAGCATCTGGATGCTCTCGTCGCTCGTCGGATTCTCCGCGGCTGCAGCGAGTCGATCGGCGTAGATGGTGGTCCAGAGCTGCTCGATCGAATCTCGATACAGAGGTCCGATCCGGTCGATCACCGAACGGTCATCGACCAACAGGAATTTCCAGTTCTCGCGTTGCCTCCCGTCGGCGAGCGCGGATTGCTGCATCGAGGATCTTCTCTTGCACCTCCATCGGCACAGGATCCGGTCGCACCCGGCGCATCGCCCTGGTGGTGTACAGCGCCTCTTCGATGTCCACGGTCGCCTCCCAATCGCTGACTCGCGCAGCTGTGCCGTCGATGCGCTCACCGTAGCCTCGCTTCCCGCGCTGTCCCATGGTCGGTATGCATCGCCTGCTATGACCGGGACCATGCGGATGGAGTTGGTCACCGGTGAGATCGCTGCGGGCGGAGGTTGCGTGGCCCGGGCCGAGGACGGACGAGTCGTCTTCGTCCGGCACTCACTCCCCGGCGAGCGAGTCGTGGCCGAAGTGACCGGCGAAACGGCCTCGTTCTTGCGGGCGGATGCGGTCGAGGTGCTCGAATCTTCCCCCGACCGGGTCGAATGCCCGTGCCCCCACGCAGGGCCCGGCCGGTGCGGAGGGTGTGACTGGCAACACGTCGCGCTTCCTGCCCAGCGGCGGCTGAAGGCGGCACTCGTGTCGGGGCAGCTCCGTCGGCTCGCCGGTATCGAGCAGGAGGTTCAGATCGAGGAGTTGGACGGAGCACCGGACGGCCTCGGTTGGAGAACGAGGGTCAGGTTCGCAGTCGGTCCGGCTGGGCGCCTCGGATTTCGACGCCACCGTTCGCACGACGTCGAAGTGGTCGAACGCTGCCCGATCGCGGTGCCCGCGGTGAACGATCTGCTCGGTGAGCCGATGCGCTGGAAAGGATCGCGCGAGGTGGAGGTGGTCGCGCCACCTGGTGGTGAGCCCGCCGTGTTCTGTGACAGTCGATGGGTGCGCGGACCGAAGCGTGCCCGCTTCGACGTATCCGGACGTCGATTCGAGGTCAGTGCCGGAGTGTTCTGGCAGGTGCACCCCCAGGCAGCAGCCGTCCTCACCAAACGGGTGCTCGAGGGCCTCGCACCAGTCGCGGGAGAGCGGGCAGCCGACCTCTACTCGGGCGCCGGCCTCTTCACCGTCGCGCTGGCCGACGCGGTGGGACCGACCGGGTCGGTGGTGGCCGTCGAACGGAGTCGCCGAGCCTGTGACGATGCAGCGCGCAACACCCGAGGGATGGAGAACGTCGAACTGCTGCGGTCCGAGGTGACCGGCGCGGTCATCACCGAAAGACTCGGCGAACCCGACCTGGTCGTCCTCGACCCGTCTCGCGAAGGTGCAGGACGCTCGGTCATGCAAGCCTTGGCAGGCATGATGCCGCGACCGCGGCGGATCGCGTCGGTCTCGTGTGAGCCGTCGACCTTCGCGCGGGACCTTCGCTTCATGCTCGACGCCGGATGGTCGGTGCGGTCGCTCACCGGCTACGACCTGTTTCCGATGACCGAGCACGTCGAGCTGGTGGCCATCCTCGAGCCGCCGGCCTGACGGCGGCGAAGGCGCTCGTCTGCTTGTCGGGCCTCTGAACGACCACGAGCTGACCTGGGAAAACGAGTCGGCTTTGGTACGCTCCGCGGGTGCGTGGTCGTGCCATCGGGAGCGTGGTCCTCGCGATGCTGGCCGCCATCGCCCTGTCGGCCGCCGGGTGCTCGTCGGCATCGACGACCTCCTCTAAGACGACCGAGGCTCCGCAGCCTGCAGGAGCCCAGCCGTCAGAGATCGCCAAGCAACCCTGCCAGCAGGAGGCGCAGAAGGACATCGAGTCGGCACTGGGCGAAACCGCGACGGTCTCACCCCCGACCTGGGCCGATCATCTGTATTCGTGCGGCTACGACTATCCGACCGGGTCGATCGGGCTTTCGATCAAAGAGCTGTCGAGCTGGAACGAGACACTCGCCTACTTCAACGGCTTGGCCAAGACCATGGGCAAGGGTCGCAACCTGCAGGGGCTCGGTCAAGGAGCGTTCCAGACCAAGGATGGTTCTGTTGTGGTGCGCAAGGATTGGAAAGTTCTGCTGGTGGACGTCTCCCACCTCCCCCCGAGGTTCGGCGTGCCGCCGACTGCTTCGGGGTATGTGGCGGTGACCGTCGGCGACGTGATTCTCGGGTGCTGGGCCGGAGACTGACTCCCTGGTTCAGGAGATGGTTCGAGAGACGGTGAAGGAAACCGGCACTCGTCCGTATCTTGCCGTCACGTGGAACCGCCAAGTTCCAGGGGAAAGGACCACGATCTCACTGAAGTGCCCGGCGCTCACGCGCAGCTGGCGGAGCACCGTCGAGGAGCCTCCGTCGGTGCTTGCGGTGACCTCCGGTGTGATCGCGGCAAGCGTGGCGGTCGGCCCGGCGAAGATCACATGGAACTGGTTGACGCCCACATTGCCCGGGTCGAGATAGGCCTCCGCGCTCACTCCGTCCGGGAGGCCGACCGTCGTGATGGACGGCAGCGACGGGAGGAGGGACTGGCCACGGGCAGGCGAGAGTGCCTGACTGACCACCGTCAACCCGGCGAACAGCACGATGGGCAAGAGGACCGACACGAGCAACCCGCGGCGGGTGTGCAGTGAACGGGCGGTTCCGACTTCGGCCAGGCCTCGCTTTCCCAGTGTTCCGAGCCTCAGGCTGTTGAGCACCACCAAAAGGCTGGAGAGCCCCATCGCAACCGCGGCGACGAGTGGGTCGAGGAAGCCGAAGGCTGCCAGCGGAAGTGCGGAGACGTTGTATCCCATCGCCCATCCGAAGTTCTCCACGATCACCGAGTAGGTCGAACTGGCGAGACCGATCGCCGCGGGAACCCCCTGGAGGTCGTTGCCGAGCAGCGCCACATCGCTGTTGGCGAGGGCCGCCTCCGAGCCGCTTCCGATGGCACAGCCGACGTCCGCTGCTGCAAGTGCCGGCGCGTCGTTCACTCCGTCGCCGACCATCACCACATGTCGCGCCCGGTCCCGCATCGAGCGGAGCGCCTCGACCTTGCCGGCCGGACTCAGCCCACTGTGGGCGTCCGCGATCCCGAGCTCCCCGGCGATCGTGCGAACTGCAGGCTCGCTGTCGCCGCTCAGGATGGACGAGGGAAGACCCATGGCCGCCAGGTGGGCGACCGCAGTACGCGCCTGGGGCCGGAGTGGTGAGCTGACCGCGATCACACCGATCGTCGCGCCACCGCGCTCGACGGCGACCACTGTTTCCCCGTGTCGGCGCCGGTCCTCGACCACGGTCTGGAGCGAGTCTGACGAGAGGCGGTCCTGCACCCTGCCCACCTCGATCAGGTGGCCCTCCACCGTCCCACTCACCCCCGAACCCGGTGACACTCTCACGTCGGAGGCCGTTGGTCGCGCATCCGCCCGTGCCGTGATCGCCGTCGCAATCGGGTGGTCGCTCTCGGCTTCGACGGCTGCCGCCAACGCGAGCACCTCGGACTCCGTGTAGGGCCGTTCGGTCGCGACGAGCGTCACCTCTGCGTGGCGTTCGGTGAGGGTCCCGGTCTTGTCGAAGACGACCCCGTCGACCCGGGCCAGACGTTCGAGGACGTCGCCGTTGCGCACGAAGATCCCGAGTGCTGCGGCCCTCCCGCATCCGACCATCATCGCGACCGGGGCCGCCAAGCCCATCGCGCAGGGACAGGCCACCAGCAGTACGGCAAGTCCGGTGAGGACCCCTTTACCCAGGTCGTCGAGGACCACCCACCAGACCAGGAAGGTGACCGCCGAACCGATGAGGACCGCCGGGACGAAGACGCCACTGATCCGGTCTGCGATCCGCTGGAGCGGCGCCTTGTCCCGTTGCGCTTCCTCCACCAGCCGCTGGAGTCGTGCGAGTACCGACTCGGCCGCCACCGCTTCTACCCGCACGACGAGCACGCCGCCCCCGTTGCGGGTTCCGCCGGTGACGCGGTCTCCCTCGCTCCGGTCGACCGGCATGGGTTCGCCGGTCAGCATCGACTCGTCGACCGGGGACCATCCGGCGATCACCGTTCCGTCGAGCGGGATCGCCTCCCCGGGCCTGACCCGGATGAGCGCACCGACCGGCACGCTTTCGGGTGCGACGAGCTCGCCTTGGTCGTCGTCCGGACTCAGCACCACCCGGGCGGTCGGCGGGCGGAGGGACAGCAGGGAGTGCATCGCTCGACTCGCCCGAGCCCTCGCCTTGGCCTCGATCGCCCGTCCGGCCACCAGCACCGCCACGATCAGTGGTGCCATTGCGCCGTGCAACCGAGCTGCGAACGCGCCGCTACCACCGAGGTGGAGGTGGCGTCCACCGAGGGCGATCGCCTCGACCGCGCTCACCGCGAGTGCGGCAAGCGTTCCCACAGAGATAAGGGTGTCCATGCTCACCGCTCCGTGGCGGAGCAGTCGGGTGGCGTCGCGCAGAAAGGGCCAACCTCCGGCGAACTCGACGATGATGCCGAGTGCCAGCACGCTCCAGCCGGCGAGTGGGGTCTCGGGTCCGGCGACCGACACGACGAGCGCAGCAATCGCGAGCGGCCACGAGATGGCGGCCCGTCGGGCCCAGTGGTCCGGGTCCTCGTCGCTCGGCGCCGCTCCGTCGGTGACCGGTGTCGCGGTGTAGCCGACCGCCGAGACCGCCTCACACAGATCTTCGTCGCTGAGGCGCGCGGGATCGTAGGCGACGAAGGCGCGGGCGGTTGCCAGGTTGACCGACGCGCTGCTCACTGGCGGAAGACGACTGAGGGATCGCTGGATCCGGGTGGCACAGGCGCTGCAGTGCATGCCGCCGAGCTCGAGCTCGGCCGTCGCCAGAGCAGTCCCTTGTTGCAAGGGAAGCTCGGACGAGCCGTTCGATCCGGTCGACACCGCCGACCCGGCAGCGGGGGAGTGCGTGTCGGTGCGCGGGGCAGTCATCGGGACCGACGCTCTCCTAGCCCACCGGTGTCGCCGAGTACCCGACTTCTTCGATCGCCGACTGAAGTTGCTCGACCGAGAGGTCGGTTCGGGTGAAGGTGACGACCGCTCGGGCGGACTCGAGATCGACCGAGGCTGCGCTCACCCCCGGCTGTTCGGCGAGCACCTCTTCGATGAGCGCCACACACGATCCGCAGTGCATCCCCTCCACCGCGAACTCGATGGTTGCAGGAGAAGAGGCGTGCCCCGCGGGTTGTGTCACCCCGCCAGCGTAATTCAGCTGACCGGAACGCCGGTCGTCAGCCGCTTGATCAGCGCCTCGGTCTCGTCCCTGTCGAGGGGCGGGGCCAGCAGGAATCCCTGCCCCTGCATACAGCCAAGATCGACGAGCCGGTGGAGCTGGGACTGGTGCTCGATGCCTTCGGCGATGACTTGGAGCCCCAGGGTGTCTGCCAACCCGACGATGGCGGCCACCAGAGCCGAGCCGTCAGAGCTCGACCCGACCAGTGGGTCGACGAACGATTTGTCGATCTTGAGGATGTCCACCGGCAGGCGTTGCAGATGGCTGAGAGAGGAGTAGCCGGCCCCGAAGTCGTCGACGGCGATCCTGATCCCCATCTCCCGCAACTCCGCCAGCGCGAGCACCGATCGATCCGGATCGTCCATGAGCACACTCTCGGTTATTTCGAGAATGAGCTGGCGCGGATCGACGCCGCTCGCCGACAGGGCGTGCTCGACCTCGTCGGCCAGGTGGGGAGAGATCAGCTGTCGCTTCGAAAGGTTGACCGAGAGGCTGATCCTCTCCCCGGCGTCGGCGCACCACGCGCTGAGTTGCTCGCACGCTTCGACGAGCACCCAGCGTCCGAGGGGTGCGATGAAGCCGGTTTCCTCGGCGATCGGGATGAACCGAAGCGGGGCGACCTCGCCGAGGGTCGGGTGGCTCCAGCGAACCAGTGCTTCGAATCCCTGGAGTTGATTGTCCGAGAGAGAGATGATCGGTTGGTACTGCAGATAGAACTCCGAGCGGCCCAATGCCCAGCGAAAGCCATTGGTGAGATCGAGCCGCTCGAGCATCTTGGCCCGCATCGAGCTCCGGAACACTTCGACGCAGTTCTTTCCCTTCTCCTTGGCTTCGTACATTGCGGCGTCCGCTTCGCTCAACAGCTGTTCCGTCGTCTTGTCGGCGTCGGCGTAGGCCACTCCGACACTGATGGAGAGATCGACCTGATGTCCCTCGAAGTCCGGGGCGTTCTGGAGCACCGCGACGATCCGGTGGGCGAAGTCCACCGCGTCCTGCGGATCCTGCACGTCGACCATCAAGACCGCGAACTCGTCGCCCCCCAGCCGTGCGACGGTGTCCCCGGGGCGAACGATCGACGAGAGGAGTCGGCTGGCCCGGACCAGCACGTTGTCTCCGACCTTGTGCCCCAAGGTGTCGTTGACCGTCTTGAATCCGTCGAGGTCACCGAAGCACAGTGCCACCGACCGCCCCGATCGAGGCATCGAGGCGAGCGCGTGCTCGACCCGGTCGTGGAGCAGGGCGCGGTTGGCCAGCCCGGTCAGCTCGTCGTGGAAGGCAAGGTGGCGGAGGTCGGCCTCGAGCGCGTCGCGTTGGCGGTGTGAGGCTTCGAGCTCGTGGGCGTGCATCTCGATCTCGTCGGACTGACGGGTGATCCGTCCGATCATCCAGATCATCCGCAAGTAGATGAGTCCGAAGGCGGTGACGCACAGCGCGGACATGGCGACGACGTTCACCGACGTTCCGAGAGCGCTGCTCACCAGAAGGACGGTCGGTGGGATGGCCGCGGCGCAGGTGACGACCGGGGTCCGATGCGGGCTGGTCGGCTCGCGGCGATAGATGTTCGGCTTCGCCGTGGTCTCGCCGGCGACCACCTCGCCGACGGACGGGTGCAGTGCAGCTGCGGCGATGAGCGCGTAGGCAAGGACCAGCCCCGCGTTGCACAGATTCGCGTTCGTGCCCTGGCCTCGCTGCGCGAGGAAGGCGTGGCCGAAGTCGGTGGCGACCATCACCAGCAGTCCGCCGGCGAGGAGCCTGTGGAACGGCCGGCCGCCCCGCTGGAAGAGAAGCGCTTCGAAGACGGTGAAGACGAGCACGAGATCCATGGCCAGATAGGCGAGGAGGACGATCTTGCCGTCCCAGCTCAGCGAGCCGTTGTCGGCGTAGCGGTTGATGACGAGATCCCAAGAGATCGCCAGCACCCCGAGGGTCACGATGGCCGCGTCGAGATAGTCCTCTCGCCGGACCGTGCGGTTCCGCGTCCTGCCCAACCGGCTCACCGCGAGGATCAGGAACAGGTAGCCCGCCAGATAGAGGGCGTTGGCAACGGTCGGGTGCTGGTGGCTCGCACGGAGTCCGAGGCCGGAGACGTTCTCGAGGGAGTCGCCACAGACGAAGCCGAACATGCCGGCAGCGAGCAGGTACCAGCTCGTCCGGTCGTCCGGACGGTTGAGCCGGACCCCGATGAGGATGGCGGCAACCGCTGCCACGCCGATCGCCTGGGCCACGATGTCCTGGCTGGCCCGTCCGGAGAGCGCGAGGTATCCGGCGAAGGCGGCCAGCCCGACGACGAGCGCACCCTTCCACAAGTTCGTTCTCAGTGTGGGTACGGTCACCGCCTGCTCGCTTCCCTCTGCCCTGTCACTCCCCCTGGTTGTCGGCACAATTCGGCGAAAAGTTGAGGCGAGGGAGGTGTTGGTTCGTTCCCGGCCCGCTACGGTGTGCGATCGATGCCCACGATCGTCGACAAGTCGAGGACGGTGGGCCTCCTTCGGAGCGAGTTCTCGGCGATCGACGAGCTCTGCGCCTCGCTGAGCTCCGACCAATGGAAGGTGGCGACCTGCCTTCCCGGCTGGTCGGTGCAAGACGTGGTCAGCCACATCGTGGGCACCGAGTCGATGCTCGCGGGGGTCCAGACCCCGAGCCCCGCCGAGGGTCCCAACCCCGACCACGTGAAGAATCCAGTGGCCGAAGTCAACGAGGCATGGGTGGCATCGATGCGTCCGCTCAGCGGGGCAGAGCTGCTGTCGCGGTATGAGGAGATCACCGCCAAGCGCCTGCAGTCCCTGGAGGCCATGACCCAAGGGGACTTCGACGGGCCGTCGTGGACCCCTGCCGGCCCCGACGAGACCTACGGGCGATTCATGAGGATCCGCCATTTCGACTGTTTCATGCACGAGCAGGACATCCGCGGTCCGGTCGGCGCTCCGCTGCGCTCGGATCCCGCTGCGATCGAATCGTCACTCGAAGAGGTGGAGACCAGCCTGGGCTACATCGTCGGGCGACGAGCCTCGATGCCGGAAGGGTCCCGGGTGCAGATCGACCTCACCGGTCCGGTGGAACGTTCGTACCTGGTCCTGGTCGAGGGTCGGGCTCGTCAGGTGGATTCGTTCGATGCTCCGCCGACGGTGGGGATCGAGCTGCCGGCGATGCTCTTTCTCAGGCTCGCCGGAGGAAGGTCTGACGCCAACCCGGGTCCGGACGAGATCCGCACCAGCGGAGACCGCGCGCTGGCGGAGCAGCTGGCGTCCAACCTGGCCTTCACCATCTGATCCTGCGCTTTCTCGTGCTGCGCGCCCGATCGGGCCACAACCCGGCGTAAAGGACCCCTGCCCGCCGGTCGATAACCAACCGCATGGCAGGGGAGGGGATCGCTGAGGATCGGATCCGGCTCGGTGTCGCGCTCCAGGCGAGGGCGGACGAGGTCGGTGAGCTGGTCGACCAGAGGTTCGCCGAGGACCTCTACGGTCAAGCCTTCTCGACGGCCCGCCTGGCGACCTTCCTCATCGGGCGATGGCTGGCTACCGACGAAGTGGCTTCGGCCGAGGACGAGGCGGTCATCGCCCGTCAAGGGGAGCAGGCCATCCTCGAGAACGCGTCGCTGGCAAGTGTCGCCAAGGCCTACCTCGCATGGCGCGGGTGCACCATCGCGATCCTGACCGAGGAGGCCCACTCGCTCGGGGTCGACGACGGGTTGCTGGCCATGGCTTGTGACGTCGTCCGCCTGAGCTGTGACGGCAGTCTCGTCCGAGTGGTCCGTCAGTTCGACGAGACCCGTCGAATGCTCCAGCGCCATCTCGACGAGAAGCAACGGTCGCTCACCCATCAGGCACTGCACGATCAGTTGACCGGGCTGCCCAATCGGTCCCTGCTCATCGACCGCTTGGAGCGAACGGCCGCTTCGTTCGAACGCTCGGGGACCGGCGCGATGCTCCTCTATCTGGACCTCGACAACTTCAAGGCGATCAACGATCGGTTCGGGCACGCCGCAGGGGACTGCCTGCTCGTCGCGGTGGCCGATCGCCTCCAGCAGTTGACCCGGAAATCCGACACGGTGGCCCGGCTCGGAGGCGATGAGTTCGTGATTCTGGCCGACGGCCTCGATGGGCCCGAGGTCGCCGCTCGATCGCTGGCCGAACGCATTCACCTTTCGATGGGAGCACCGGTGGTGATGGGCGACCGCAACCTCTACACCTCGGTGAGCATCGGCATCGCCGCGGTCAGCCCGAACGACCATCCCGAGGTCAACCTGGCCAGAGCAGACGCAGCCATGTACCAGGCCAAACGGGGAGGGCCGGCGCGCTCGGAGTACTACAACCCGTCGATCGGAGAAAACAGCCGTCGCCGAAGCCACTTGGTCCACGAACTGCACTCGGCGCACCGCCTGGGTCAGCTCTCCATCCAGTACCAACCGATCTTCCGGTTGCGACCTGCCGTGCGGGGCATCGGACGCGACGCCGGAGCGCTCTCGGAGCTGTCGGTGAGACCGGAGATCGTCGGGGCGGAGGCCCTCTTGCGGTGGGAACATCCCGAGCTCGGCTGGGTCTCGCCGGCCGAATTCGTCCCACTTCTCGAACGCAGCCGCGAGATCGTGCCGGTCGGCCGGTGGGTGCTCGAGGAATCGGTCGCCCAGTGCCGCGCCTGGAAACAGCAGAGCGGTTGCGATCTGGCCGTCTCGGTCAATGCGTCGGCATTCCAGCTGCAAGATCCTTCGTTCGCAGTCGATGTCCAACGGGCCCTGACCGACTCCGGACTCGCACCGGGGTCTTTGGTTCTCGAGGTGACCGAGTCGGTCCTCGTCGCGGACATCCACCGGGTCGGTGCCACCATGCAGAGGCTGCGCGACGTGGGCGTGCACGTGGCCCTTGACGACTTCGGAACCGGCTACTCCTCCCTCCGGTACCTGCGGGGGCTGCCGATCGATCGACTGAAGGTCGACCGGAGCTTCGTGACCGGGCTCGGCACCCCGGAGCAGGAGCCCACCATCATCTCGGCCGTGGTCGATCTCGCCCACAAGCTCGAGTTGTTGGTGGTGGCAGAGGGAGTGGAGACGGCCAGGGAGCTCGAGTGTGTCGCGGACATCGGATGCGACGAGGCACAAGGATTCCTGCTGGCAAAGCCCGGGCCGCCCGAGGCGGTCTTCGAACATCTCCCCAAGCTGCAGAGGGGTTCGTCGAAACGGATGGTCTCGCCGAACGGACTGGACCCGTCGGTCACGCGTCGGCTGGAACAGCCTGTTGGCCGTCCATCATGTCCGACATGACCACTTTGATGAATTCGTCCGCCTCGTCGGTCATCCCTCCGATCACCCCTCCATAGATCGCACCTGACTGGGGGGCCTCGTCGGCGTGCTCGTGCGCGTACTTCACCGCCTCGGCGAGATCGGTTGCGAACATGTCGGCCACTCCCGGTTGGGTTTGGGGGCGGGTGACTGCCATGTGCAGCACGTTGGGGTACTGCTGGCCGTTGAAACGCCATCCCCGTTCACGCATGAAATCGTTCACGTGGTAGATGTCGAACTGATCGGAGGTGAAGCTGAACAGGAAGGTGGGCATGCCCATGATCGTGAGCTCGGGGTGCGATCGGACCGAGTCGGCCATGGCTGTGGCCGTCTCGAAGATGTCCTTCGCGTAGGAGCGGTATCCCTCCCGCCCCAACTGGACCATGGACGCCCAGGTGGCGGCGAGAAGACCCCCCGACCGCGAGCCCTCCATCCCCGGGGAGCAGTACTTCCCGCCACTCCAGTCGGTGCGGAAGAAGTACTGGGCGTTGCGGAGCGCCTTCTCCCGAAAGGTGAGGACCGACGTTCCCTTGAACGCGTACCCGTACTTGTGGGTGTCGGCGGACATGGAGGTCACCCCTGGGACGCGATAGTCGAACACCGGGATGTCGTAGCCGAGCTCCTGACCGAAGGGGAGGATGAAACCGCCGAGGCAGCTGTCGACGTGGAGCCCGACGCCGCGGTCGAGTGCGAGGTCGGAGAGTGCGCTGATCGGATCGATGGTCCCGTAGCCGTAGTTACAGGCTGATCCGATGAGCGCAACGGTCGAGGCGTCGATGTTGCGGCCGACCCATTCGACGTCGACCTGGGTGGAGACCGGATCGACGGGGGCAGTCCTGACCTCGATCCCGAAGAGGTGGCAGGCCTTGTCGAAGGCGGGGTGGGCCGTCTCCGGCTTGATCACGTTCGGTTGACGGATGCCCCGGTGACTCGCCGCGTGGTCACGGTAGGCGAGCATCGCGTGGCAGATGCTTCCGGTCCCGCCGGTGGCGACCAGGCCGACGGGGGCTTCCTCGGAGACAGCCTCGCCATGGAGGAGGTCGAGGGTCATCGCGATGATCTCGGCCTCGAACTTGGTGGCGCTCGGACAGATATCCCGCTGGAGCACGTTCACGTGCCCGAAGAGACCGAACGCTTCGTTCAAGAAGTGGTAATGATCGTGATCTCCGCAGTACATGGTCCCTGAGCACTTGCCGGACTCCCAGGCCGCGTCCTCTTCGGTCGCCATGGTGCGCAGCGCGTCGAGGATCTCCGAGCGAGGGGTGCCCTGCTCGGGGAGGGTTCGGTGGACGGGGAAGCGACCTTCGTAGGGAAAGGTGCTCATGGTGCTGCCTCCTTGGCTGGTGTCAGGTTCACCAGCCTCCATGTTGGCAGCTCGTCGGGGCCTATGGCTCCCGGCCGACGGGCATCAGGTCGTCGGCACCCCACTGGTCGAGGAGGTTGAGTTGCACATGGTTGCCCGTGGCCTCGACGATCCGGTTGCCTCCGATGAAGATCGCGGTGTGGTAAACGCTCGTCCAAGCCGCATGGTCGGTGCCCCAGAACACGAGATCACCGGCGCGGAGGTTGCCGTACGAAACGGCCGTTCCGGCCGTTTCGTACTGATCGTCGGCGACTCGGGCGAACCCGACGTCGGCGCCGTGCTCCCACGAGGCGAGGGCGAGCCCCGAGCAGTCGTAGCCGACCGGGCCGTTCCCGCCCCAGATGTACGGCTTGCCGAGTTGCTGGAGCGCGAAGGTCACCGCGCGGTCGCCGGCGGTGGTGGGGTTGAATATGAGCGCGGGAGGCGCGAGCGACTGCGAGGGTGCATCACCGAAGGGGGTGGACGTGCCGTCTTGCTGGACGATCCAGTAGCCCTGCTCCGACGAGGTGGGGACCAGCCGCTCGACCGGATCCCCGGCTCGGCCGGCGGTCGACCCGTAGAAACGGGTGTCTCCGAATGCGAACACCCCGCCGTCGGAGGCGACCAGCCAGTAGCCCTTTCCGTCTGAAGTACGGGCCATGCCGGCGATCGGTTGATTGAGATGGATACCGCCGGTCGAACCGTAGAAGTGGGCGTCCCCGAAGGAGAAGATCCCACCGTCGGAGGCGACCAGCCAGTAGCCCTTGCCGTCGGGGGTGTGGGCCATTCCCACGATGGGCTTGTTGAGGGTGATGGCTCCTGTCGAACCGTAGAAGTGAGCGTCCCCGAAGGAGAAGATCCCACCGTCGGAGGCGACCAGCCAGTAACCGCGCTGGTCGGGCGTCGGGCTCATGCCCACGATCGGCCGGTTGAGGGGCAAGCTTCCGGTCGATCCGAAGAAGCGGGCCGCGCCGTAGGCGAACACCCCGCCGTCGGAGGCCACCATCCAGTAGCCACGCTCCGCCCACGACGGGAACATGGCCACGATGGGTGCCTTGAGGGGACCGCTCGGGTGCCCGAAGTTCGGCGTACCGAAGGGATACAGGTTGCCTGCCGGAGTGGCGAGCCAGAAATTGCTGGTGGTTTCCGTAGCCGCCCGAGCAGCACTCGCACCGGCCTGACCCGTATCCGTCCCTATCGGCACCATCACACCCGCGACGGTCGCCAGCATCAGCCCGGCGAGCACCCCCGCGTAGAAGCGGCCGGCGCGTCTCCTTCGTTGCCCCATGTCCGAGAACCCCTTGCCCTGTGTTCGTCGTCCAGTCCGCGGTTTTCCACCCGGATGTCGCAGGTATCGGCGCGATCGGGCCGTGGGTTGAGAAGTTTTTGCAAATCCCCGGACCAGCTCACCCGATCGTGGACCCGGGATCTACGGTAGGACGATGAGCCACACAGGAGTCGAGTCGGTCCGAACGATGATGGAGGTGTCGGGCATGTCGTCGATGTCGATCGACGAACAGCGAGCGATGCTCAACGACCCGGCATCGGAGGCGGCCGCTCCTGATGGGGTGACCGTAGAGTCGGTCACCGTCGGAGGACGCCCGGCAGAGCGGATCACCGCTTCGGGGGCCGCGCCCGAGGGCGTGATCCTCTACCTGCATGGCGGCGGGTACTGCATCGGTTCGATCGGCAGTCACCGGGGGGTCGCGGGTCGCTTGGCCCTCGCCTCGGGATGTCAGGTGGTCACGCTCGACTACCGACTCGCCCCGGAGCACCCGTTTCCGGCGGCGGTGGAGGATGCGACCGCTGCCTACCGTGAGCTGCTCGCGGCCGGGACCAGCCCCTCCAAAATGGCCATCGCCGGTGATTCGGCGGGCGGTGGCCTCACCATCTCGTCCCTCTTGGCGCTTCGGGCCGAGGGAACACCGTTGCCGGCAGCCGCGGTGTGTCTCTCCCCGTGGCTGGATCTGACCCAGTCGTCACCCGCCTACGATCGCCTCGGGGATGCCGATCCGATGGTCTCCAAGGACGGTCTCGACCTGCTGGCCGATGCCTATGTCGGAGCCGGCGACCGGCGAACGGAGCTGATCTCGCCGCTGTTCGCCGAGGACCTGGGCGGCCTCCCTCCCGTGATGATCGAAGTCGGGACCGCCGAGGTGCTGCTCGACGACTCCGTGCAGTTCGCCGAACGCCTCCGAGCTGCAGGAGGGGAGGTCATCCTCACCGTGTGGCCCGAGATGATCCACGTGTTCCAGATGTTCGGGGAACTGCTGGAACCCGAAGCCGACCAGAGCATCGCGTCGGTGGGAGCCTTCCTCTCCGAACGGCTGCGCGCCTCAGCCGAGTAGCAGACTCAGGCGGTGGTGGCGATGCCCCCGTCGACCGGGATGATCGCCCCGGTGATGTAGGAGGCCGCTCGGGAAGCGAGGAAGATGGCGATGCCGGCCATGTCGTCGGGCCGACCGATGCGCTTGAGCGGCGCAGCCGCGGCGATCTGCTCACCGAACGCGTCGAGGGTGGCGGCCATCATCTTGGACTCGAACGGCCCGGGTGCGACAGCGTTGACCGTGATGGTGGGAGCAAGACGTTTCGCGAGGTGCCGGGTCAGCTGATGCACGGCCGCCTTCGACGAGGAGTACGAGTACGTCTCGAGGTCAGGGACGTGGATGCCGTCGATGGACCCGATGTTGATCACCCGCGAGGGTTCGGCAGCGCTCGCCCTGGCCTCCAGCAGGGGGAGGAAGTACTTGGTGGTCTGGAACACGCCACGAACGTTGAGGTCGAGCACCCGGTCCCACGAACGGTCGTCATGCTCCTCGAGGGGGACACCCCAGGTGGCGCCTGCGTTGTTCACCAGCACGTCGACCTGGCGATGATCGGCTGCGACCCGTGCGGCCAATTCGCGTGCTCCGGCTTCGTCCGAGAGATCGGCGGCATGGCCCGAGCATGCACCGATCGTGGAGAGCTCGGCGACCGCGGCTGTGACCGCATCCTCCTTGCGCGAGGCGATCACCACGGTGGCTCCGGCGGCGACGAATCCCTCTGCGATCATCCGCCCGATCCCTCGGGTCCCGCCGGTGACCACGACGGTCTTTCCGGCAACGGCGAAGAGGTCGGTCGGGCCGGTCTGCTGCGAGGGATCGTTCATCAGGGATTGACGGTAGTGCAGGTTCGATGAGCCGGGAGGGGCACCGCCGGCCGGATTCCCGATTGTTAGGGTGCCGGGTGGGGAGGTCCCGATGCAACTGGCATTCACCGAGGAACAGGCTCAGCTCCAACGAGAGGTGCGGTCGTACTTCGTCCGCTTGGTCGACGAGGTCGAAGGGGTGGGCGGGGCCTCCTCGGACGAGTCGACCTACACCCGCTACATCCGGAGGATGGGCGAGGACGGCTGGCTCGGCCTTGGGTGGCCGAAGGAGTACGGCGGTCAGGAACGCGGTCCGATCGACCAGATGATCTTCGTGGAGGAGTCCCACTGGGCGGGGGTTCCACTGCCACTCCTGACGCTGAACAGCGTCGGCCCCACCTTGATGGCGCTTGGCACTCCCGAGCAGAAGCAGCGCATCCTCCCGGGCATCCTCCGCGGCGAGGTTCATTTCGCGATCGGGTACACCGAGCCGAACGCGGGCACCGACCTGGCGTCGCTCCAAACCCGGGCGGTGCGGGACGGCGACGAGTACGTCATCAACGGCGAGAAGCTCTACACGAGTGCCATCCAGTATGCGGACTACGTGTGGCTGGCGACGCGGACCGACCCGGACGCCCCCAAGCACAAGGGCCTCTCGGTGTTCATCGTGCCCACCGATACTCCTGGGTTCCACTGGACACCGCTCCGGACCGTCGCCGGGGAGTTCACCAGCAGCACCTTCTACGAGGGGGTGCGGGTGCCGGCCGAGAACCTCGTCGGCGAGGAGAACCAGGGCTGGAAATTGATCACCAACCAGCTCAACCACGAACGGGTTGCGATCTGCCCGGTGTCGGGGATCCTTCGCAGCATCGCCGAGGTGACCCGGTGGGCCCGCGAGACCTCGGTCTGCGGACGTCCGATCATCCAGCAGCAGTGGGTGCAGGTCCATCTGGCCCGGGTCCAGGCGCGGGCCGAATACCTGAAGCTTCTCAACTGGAAGGTGGCCTGGGCTTCGGGCAAGGGCCTCAATCCTGCGGATGCCTCGGCGACCAAGGTGTTCGGGACCGAGTTCGCCTTGGAGGCCTACCGGCTTCTGCTCGAGATCGTGGGGCAGGCCGGCTACCTCCCCGAGGGGTCGCCGGGCGCCGCGGTCAAGGGGCGACTCGAACAGAACTGCCGGAGCCAGACCATCTTCACCTTCGGCGGAGGGACCAACGAGATCCAGCGCGACATCATCGCCATGGTCGGCCTCGGCATGCCGAGAGCTCCCCGGTGATGGGGGGCCTCATTCGCCAATTCGGTCGATGAGCCAGCCAGGACCCACCACTTCTGCGCCGAGAGATTCCACTCGCTGCCGCAACTCTCGATCCGCCGAAACCAACGTCACCTGACCGGCCGTTTCGCCGGCGACTGCGACGAGCAGGTCGTCGCCGCTTCCCTGCGCATGAAGCACGGTGAGTCCGTCCGATGCCGACTCGTCGACGCCCGCGCGGGAGGCTCCTTCCACCACGACCACCGTCTGTCCAACGAGGCGACCGTCAGCGAGGGCGGCCCGCACCCGATCCACGAACGCCCGGGCAGCCCCGGGACGATCCCGCCACCATCCGTTCGGCCGCGATCCGATCACGTTCGCTGCGTCGATCAGGAGCACCGGGCCCGGCTCAGTCGGCGATGTCAATTGTCCGCAGCGCTTCGTAGGGTCGAGGGCGGGTGGAGAGGTACGCCGGCACCACGGCGATCGCGTTCGCCACGACCAGGACAGCGGCAACCAGGACCGCGAGAATCACTGTCGGGATCACGGTGGCAGGGACGACCCCGAGGTTCTTGGCGAAGGCGAGCCAGACCGCCCTGCCGAGTGCGATTCCGGCGGGCACTCCGATCAGCGCCCCGACGACGGCGGACGTCGTCGCCTGCCAGGTGACCGTGAACGCCACCTGTTGTCGCAGGAAACCGAGCACACGGAGCACCGCGAACTCACGACCTCTCCGGGCAACAGTGAGTGCGAGGACATGCACGAGGGTCGCAATCGCAAACACCATGAGCAACAGTGCGAACAGCAGCGGGAAGTTGACAGCCTGGCCGAAGTTGACGAGGGAGGTGGGAGTGGTGGGTGCGGAAACGACACTGGGGTCCTCTCGCAGGTATCGGGCGACCGTGCGGGTCCCCGCCTGGGTCGGCACCGTCGCGGCGATCATGCCTTGGGTGGTCGAGGCCAGGACTCCGGCTCGACAGGCATCCTGCTGGGGACCTTGGGGACACACTGCAGCGAGGTAGCCGGACTGGGTGACCACTGCGCCGTTTCCGATGGACGTGTTCCCGGCGACGAGTGGGATTGCCGCCTCGGCGACGACCTTGAACGGAACTGTCCGCGGCGCGCCCTTGGGGGTGACGAGAGAAACCGGGATCGTAGAGCCGACCCGCGCGCCGACCCGTCGCATGGTGTTCGCTCCGAGGGCGATCTGCCTCGGACCGTCTGGTGCATGCCCGTGCAGGGTCGTCACGAGCAACGGACCCTTGAGGGGGGTGAGCGCAAGAACGCCGAAAGCAACCCGCTCGACAGAGAGTTCGGATCCGAAGCCCTGGCTGATCGACTGCACAGAGGGATCGTGCTGCAACTGTTTCTCGAGGGGCGAGCCGACGGCTCCGTCGTTGAAGTTCAGCTGATAGAGCACCCCGTAGAGGCTCGGATGAGTGACCAGGTTGGTGAGGCTTGCGCCGAACACTGCTGTTCCGCAGAGGGCAGTGACTCCGAGCACCGTTCCGAGTAGGGCGGCTCTGGCGGGAATGCCGGACCGTCCCCGGCCGCGCTCGACGGCATGGCGGACCCCGATGACGACGCTCGGTGGCGCGCCACCATTGGCCAGCTGCGTTGCCACCGACGACGGTCGGGTGATGGCGAATCCGGCGTCGTGGGCTCGCAGGACGCGCGCCGAACGGATTGCCGGCCACACGCCGAGAAGCAGGACTGCGACGACCAGGCCACCGGCACCGAGCAACAGCACGGCGGAGTCGAAGGAGAAGCCGGCAGACGGCAAGGCGATGCGCGCTTCGCCGAGCGGGGTCAGTGGCGAGAGCGCGAACGCGAAGAGCACTGCTCCCAAGGCTCCGAGCAGGCCGACCGCCAAGGTGCGCAACATGGCCAGAGCGATCAGTTCGTCCCTGGACATTCCGAGAGTCATCAGGATCCCGTAACCCTCGGCCTCGGCGCGGCTCTGGCGCGACAAAGCCTGCGCCAAGACGATGATGCCGACGAGCCCGGCCAGCGCTGCGAGCACCCACCAGCCGGTGGCCTGTGGTGCGATGGAACCCTGAACCGCCGAGTTGGCCGAGTCGACCGACTCGTAGCCGAGCATTCCGGCCCGATTCAGCGCGGTGACGTCGTTGCTGAATTTGGCCAAGCCCCCCGGTCCGGCTCGGAGGCGCACGAGATAAGCGATGGAGTCCGCCACCTGTCCGGAGAAAGCGGGGCCGAATCCCGGTCCGACGACCATGTCGTAAGACGGTGTCTGCCCGTCGGGAAAATCACCTTCGCTCGCCTCGGTCCCGACCACGTCGAAGGTCACGGTGGGTCCTGTCGGCTTTGGATACGTACCGGTAGCACTGAAGTAGGCCTGCTCCTGCGACGGCGCATAGAAGGGAACGGTGATCCGGCTTCCGATATGCAATCCGTAGGTCTGGGCCATGGTGAAAGACACCAGTGCCTGCCTCGGGTCCGAGGATGAGGGGTAGTGACCGGTCAGCAGTTTCACGTAGTCCTGGGACTGACCTCGCTCGACGGAGATACCGAAGTCGCTCGCATCAATGGGACTCGAGCAGGCACAGCGGGGCTGCGCGGCGATCGGGGAGAGGAGGGGGACTGCCGAACGAACCTCGGGGAGGCGAGCGACCTGGGGGACGGTGAAGTCGGCATAGCCGACGGCGTCGAACCCGTAACGTTGCACGAATTCGGGGAAGGCCCGGTCGGTCCTCCGTGCAGCGGCCATTGCCGCGAACGCGGCTCCTCCGACCAGCGCGACGAGGAGGGCGACGGTCATCCAAGACCGCCACCGCCGGCGAGCTTCAACCCGAAAGACGAACCAGACAGAGGCCATAGAGCGTTCTCGCTTCAGTCTGGTCTTATCAGCCGCAGGAACCAGGGCGGAAGCCCCTCGTAGCGCTTCGTGCTAGCACCACCTCGGGGGAGAGCGGGCGACGGGAATCGAACCCGCGTTCCGAGCTTGGGAAGCTCGTGTTCTGCCTCTGAACTACGCCCGCGTGAGCACAAGACGATAGCCGAAGAACCCTCGGAGGGTAGGGTCGTTCGACGCCTAGGACTGGAGCTGATCGACGTGTCGCACTCTGCCCTCGTCGCGGGTGAAGAGGACGTCGTTGGAGCTCTGACCCGGGCCGATCATCTCGAAGGTGATCGGCGGAACGAACGTCAGATACAGCGCACGCCGGCCGAGCGCGTCGGGATCGGTCGGCGGCGGAGCGGCGTGCAGGGTGTGCCCGAAGTGGACGGTCACGTCACCGGGGTCGGTGGACAACGGCACGACCGGTAGGCGCGAAACCTCGTGGGGCCCGGGGAGTCTGGACGTCCCCCGGTGTGACCCCGGGATCATCAAGAGCTGGCCGGCGTCGGCGGAGGCTGCATCGAGTTGGATGCCGACATTGAGCAGCGGACACTTGATCGGATGGCCGCCCATGCCGCAGTCCCGGTGCCAGGGGAGGTCGGCGAGCCCTTCGGTTGCACCGGGCACCTTCAGGACGACCCCGTTGCCATCGAGGCGGTCCGACGCGTCACGGAGGTCGGCCCCGGCGAGCGCGGCGATCCGCAGGAACCGGGGATCGCCACTGAGCGAGGCGATGCGATCCGACTGTTCGTTGAGGTAGTTGACCCGACTGCACACCTCTCGACCTTCGACCGTGGTCCACCACGAACGCCGATCGTCGGGGCGGGCGGCGGCGACGGCGCGCTCGACATCGTCCCGAAGTGCCGCGACCTCTTCTTCGCAGAGCACCTGCCGGAGATGCACGAAGCCTGCCCGCTGCAGGAAATCGGAGATCTCCTCGTCGGGATCGTCGAGGGTGAAGCTGCGGGACACGTCGAGTGCGCGACCGTCCGCGTCGAGGATCGCCGGTGGATCGTCGACGTCGTAGAGCGACTGCCCGTCGAACGCCACCCGTAACACGGGTTCCCAACGAACGAGCTGTCCGAAGCTCCCCCGAGGGGTGGCGATCCGGTCGGCGTACAACAGAGCGAAGCAGGACTGGAGCTCCCAGACGAACGCACACCAGTCGCCCGGGGAGAGCGCCACCACCGTGTCGGCCCGATCGATTCCCGGCTCGATCGAAAACGTGTGCCCCGAAGGGACGTAGGTGTACGCCCGACCGTCGGGAAGTTGGAAGGCGATGGGTCGTACGTGTCTCAGGTCCGCGTCGGAGAAGACGCGATCCCTGGTTGCCAGACGAGCGGGGAGCTCGTCCCGGTGGAAGGTGTCGAAATCGATCGACCCGAACGATCCAGCGGCCACGCATCCACCGTACTCGCCTGCACCGATCAGCGTTGCTTGAACACCTGCTCGAAGATCCCGTCGATCCCCGAACCGTGCAGGGTCATGCCGCCGTCGACGACGATGTTCTGCCCGGTGATGAACCGGGCCATGTCCGAACAGAGGAACACCACGACATCCGCGATGTCTTCGGGTTCCCCGAGACGACCCACCGGGGTGGTACGAACATACCGTTCGCTCTCATGGGGGAGTAGGCCGAGCAACGGCTCGGTCAGCGCGGTCACGATCATCCCTGGTGAGACCGAGTTCACCCGGATGTCCGGCGCGTACTCGAGCGCCGCTGACGCGGTGATCGCGGCGACTCCGGCCTTTGCCGCCGAGTAGGGAGCCTCGCCCGGTGCAGGCCGGGTTCCGCTGATCGACGCGGTCGAGACGATGCTGCCGCCCCCCGAGGCACGGAGATGGGGGATGGCCGCACGGAACCCGAGGAAGACCCCGGTGAGATTGACGGCCAGGACGCGGTTCCACTCTTCGACCGACCATTCGTGCAGCGGTGACATGTTCCCGATCCCTGCGTTGTTGAACAGGATGGTGAGGCCACCCATCGCCTCAGCTGCTGCGTCCACGGCAGCGGTGAAGGCCTCAGGATCGGTGACATCGGCGAGGTGGCCGGTTCCGCCGACCTCGGCTGCGACCTCGAGCGCAGCGTCGTGGTTGACGTCGATCACCGCGACGCTGGCCCCTTCTTCGGCCATCCGGCGCGCCGTTGCCCGTCCGATGCCCGAGGCGCCCCCGGTCACCACAGCCTTCTGTCCATCCAGCAGTCCCATCACTGACCTCCCGTTGCTCGGATCGCACAAGGCTACGATCCGGCCGGTGGAGATCAAAGGAAGTGCACTGGTCACCGGAGCGAGTCGAGGGATCGGACGCGCCGTCGCCGTCGAGTTGGCTGCGCGTGGTTTCGACACGGTGGCGACGATGCGGAATCCCGCCGATGGATCCGACCTCGCGGAAGGTCACGAGGGCAGGCTCAGAGTGGCCCGGCTGGATGTCACAGAT
Source organism: uncultured Acidimicrobiaceae bacterium (assembly GCA_963839925.1). Taxonomy (GTDB): domain Bacteria; phylum Actinomycetota; class Acidimicrobiia; order Acidimicrobiales; family RAAP-2; genus Bog-756. Next base: position 1,049,089 of record CAWIWV010000001.1, read on the forward strand.
CCTGACTCCTACCAGCTGCCCGACGATCTCCGGGTGCTCGTCAACAACGCCGGCGTCGACTCCGACTACCTGCCGTTCGAGCACAGCGACCTCGACGACTGGCGCGCGCTCCTCGAGACCAATGTGCTCGGAGTGGTCGGGCTGACCACTGCCGCGATCCCGGTCCTGCGCGCCAACCGCCCAGGGGTGATCTGCAACGTCTCCTCGTCGTCGATCTTCGCCTCGGTTCCCTTCTACTCCGCGTACCGGGCGACCAAGGCCGCCGTGTCGGCGATGGGGGACAGCCTTCGGGTCGAACTGGCGCCCTCAGGGATCCGGGTGGTCGAGATCCTCCCGGGTCCGGTTGACACCGACATGTTCCAGCTGAGCACTGGTGACCAGGCGGCGACCCGGTTCGATCGCTACCGCCCGATGGCCGACGTGGCGGCCCGTCTGCGCCGCGAGACGGCTGATCCGCAGGTCGCGACCCCAGAAGACGCGGCGAGGCTGATCGTCGACGCGATTCTCGACGACGACGGGCCCATGCGCTACGGCTGCGATCCACTCTCGATCGGGCTGCTCGAACTGTGGCGGCAGGCCGACGACGAGACGATGTACGAGATGACCGGCAAGTCGCTGCTCGACGTGGTCGAATCCGGCGACTGACCCCACTCACCGAACTGGCCTCAGGCCAGGATCTTCGACCAGCCCTCTTCCACGGGCGCCATGAAGATGGTGGTGAGTTTCATCGACTGGTGCAGCCAGGTCCCGTCGACCCGGAGGTATTCGTCGTCCTCGTAACCGCACATCCAGTACGAGCGGCCTTCGGCGTTCCGGCACGGGCTGAGGAGGTCCCACCGTGCCGAGGCGCGCTCGCCGCCGACCTGGATCCGGGGCTTCACGAAGAAGTGGTGTGAGAAGGAGAGGGTGGGGGAGCGAAGCCTCTCGGCGATTGCCGCCCGTCCGACCGCAACGCCGAGCCCCGGCCCGCCGTCCCAGACCCCGTCGGTGGTGAACAGCGCTGCGACCTCGTCGGCGATCCGTGCCAGGTCGACCGGGCCCACCACGCCCCGCCGCGAGTAGCGCAGGTCCACCAGCTCGCCGTAGCGGGCTTTGAGGTCTTGGAGCTGGAGGACGCTCTCACACTCCTCGACTCGGCGAGCCAGTCGTTCCACTTGGCCCGCCAGCTCCTCGATGGTCGGCATGCCGTCTCCTCCCTCGATCCGGTCATCTTCCGGGTAGCAGCGACCCGAGCGGGTCCCCGTCCGGTTGGCTACGTTACGACGGATGTCAAAGGAACCTCTCGGAGATGACCGGGCGAGGAGAGTGATCTCCCGCCGGCAGCTGTTGGCAGCCGGTGCGGCGTCGGGGATGGGCATGGTGGCCGCAGGGTGTGCGACCGGGTCGGGATCGTCCACGGCGACGACCGTTGCGAAGGCGGCGAGCACGCCACCGGCCGGTTCGGACATCGGTGCCGTCGAACACGTCATCTTCCTGATGATGGAGAACCGATCCTTCGACCACTACTACGGCACCTATCCCGGCGTCCGAGGATTCGACGACCACCCCAAGGACGACCTCGGCGCGTTCTCCCAAGCCTGCCCGTCGAATACGTCGGCATCCCCGGTCGGGAAGCTGCTGCCCTTCCGGCTCGACACGGTCACGACCGACATCGCGGACTGCACCTTCGATCTGACCCACGCCTGGGAGCCCCAGCATCTCTGCCGGAACCACGGGAAGATGGACTCCTTCGCCCAGGTCCACACCCAACCCGAGTACGAAGGTCCGACGCAAGGGACCCTCACCATGGGTTACTACACCCGGGAGGACCTTCCCTACTACTACTCCCTCGCCGATGCGTTCACCCTGTGCGACGGATACCACTGCTCGGTGATGGGTCCGACCCATCCCAACCGGCTGATGCAGATGTCGGGAACCATCGACCCCGCCGGGAAAGCCGGCGGCCCGGTCGTGATCACCAATGGCTCGCCGTCGGCACTGTTCAGTGTGCACTGGGACACGATGCCCGAAGTCCTCGAGGATGCCGGAGTGAGCTGGAAGTACTACAACCCTGGCGGCGCCCTCTACAGCATCGAGCTCATGCGCAAGCTCGGACTCACCACCGACAGCGTGCTTCCCTACTTCTCCCAGTACGAGAATCCGAAGTCTGCCTTGTACCAGAAGGCGTTCTTGCAGACGTTCCCCGGTGATTTCGCGGCCGACGTGCGGGCGGGCACCCTGCCCAAGGTCAGTTGGATCAGCACTCCGGTGGGTTACGACGAGCACCCTCCGGCCCCCTCGTTCCTCGGTGAGTGGTTCACCGATCAGGTGTTGAAGACCCTGATGAGCAATCCCGACGTCTGGTCGAAGACCGTGCTGTTCCACATGTACGACGAGAACGACGGCTTCTTCGACCATGTCGACCCACCCGTTGCACCCCCAGGAACCGAGGGGGAGTACCTGTCGGTGGACCCGCTGCCCGCCGATGCAAAGGGGATCGCCGGTCCGATCGGTTTGGGATTCCGTGTTCCCCTGCTCGTGCTGTCACCGTTCAGCCGAGGCGGGCACATCTGCTCCGACACGTTCGACCACACCTCGCAGCTCCGCTTCATCGAGGAACGCTTCGGGGTCAAGGCTCCGAACCTGTCGGCGTGGCGACGCAAGACGGTGGGGGACCTGACCTCCACGCTCCATCTCGACAAGGCGGACTCCTCGGTCCCGAACTTGCCGCCGACTCGAAACGATCCCGCCTATCTGGCCGCCAAGGGTTGCGGTGAGACCGATCTTCTCGAGATCGCCACCAACCAGCCGCCCTACCCGGTCCCCTCGATGCAGCAGATGCCGACCCAGGAGCGCTGAGATCCCAATCGCTCAGGTGCTGTAGACGGTTTCGATGAGTGAGGGCTCGCTGTTGAAGGCCGGGAACTTCGGCTTGGCGAGCGCACGGTAGCGATCAGTCGAGATCACCGGATCGCGGTCGAACTCGGGGATGACCTTCCGACCGAAGGTCTCGATCAGCTCGATCGCCTCTTCGTGGGAAGTGGCGTCCCCCGGCAGTCCGAAGCACACCTGATCCACCCCGTAACGGACGAAGGGTTGGAGCTGCTCGCAGATCTCCTCGGGAGAGCCGCAGAGGAGGTACCCACCCTCGATGAGCGGATCAAGACCCTCCTCGGTCATCGGCTGGGGGGAAGTGGGCCACCGAACCGCACCCGGCCGTGCCGGCATCGTGTCGTGATAGAGCGCCACCATCGATGGGAGGTACCCGTTCCCTTTTCGGCACGCCTGCGCGCGTGCTGCAGCCCGATCGGTCGAGCAGCGGACAGCCGTGGTGATCATCACGTTGTCGTTCACGAACTCTCCCACCGGGTCGATGCACTCGCTGATGCCCTTCTTGTAGGAGTCGATCCATGGCGCCACGTCATGGACCGAGGAGAAGGTGAAGCCGAGCGCTCCCTGCCCCAGCCTCCCGGCCTTCTCCCAGGTGGCGGGGGAGCCGACGGCCAGCCAGAACGGGGGGTGCCCCGGTGCGTACGGCTTCGGGAGCACGTTGTGGGGAACGTCCATGGCCCAGTGGGTGCCGTGGTAGGTGAAGTCCCGCTGCTCCCACATGCGGACGATCTGGTGGATCACGTCGTCGTAGTCGGCCCGGGTCGAGTCCTTGTCGTGGATGTTGAAGGTCCCGACCTCGTGGCTTCCGGCTCCTCGTCCGGTGCCGAATTCGAATCGGCGATTGGTCAGGTGGTCGAGGGTGGCAACTTTCTCCGCCGTGCGGACGGGGTGGTTCACCCGTGGCGAGATGTTGAAGATGCCGGCGCCGATGTGGATGCGCTGGGTGGTTCCGGCCAGGTATCCGGCGTGCACGTCGTTCGATGCGAGATGCGAGTACTCGGTCAGACCGTGGTGCTCGGTGAGCCAGACGAACTTGAAGTTGTTGCGATCGGCTACCTGGGCCAGCTCCATCTCACGAAGGAGCGCGGTGTGCTCACTTTCGGAGTCGTGGGCCTGTGGGCCCGGAAGGTAGCCCTGGAGGAAGATCCCGAATTCCATGAGGTCGACGCTAAGCAAGCCCCGGCCGACCCACTAGGGTCCAATGGCCCTAAAACTAGAACTCGTTCTCGTATACGGTCGTCCATGTGCCTCCATCGGGTTCCCGAGGTGGGATCGTCGATGGAACCAGGCGAGGAGCGACAGAAGGGGAAATCCGCATGACGAGTCCCACCGAAGCCCGACCCACCTGCGAATTCGATGTCGTGGACCGCGCCTTCTACCAGGATCCGCATCCTGCCTACCGATGGATGCGGGCCAACCGACCGGTGTTCTGGGACGAGGAGCACCGCCTGTGGGTGCTGGCCCGTCACGCGGATGTCTCCTATGTGTCGACCCATGCCGACCTCTTCTGTTCCGGCGAAGGGATCCGACCCGAGCAGTCCGTCGACCTCTCGTTGATCGGATTGGACGGCGAGCGCCATGTTCGCCAACGGCGACTGCTGAACCGCGGCTTTTCGCCGAGGGTGATCCGCGCGATGGAGCCGAGAGTGCGACAGGTGGTGACCGAAGTCCTGGACCGTGTCGCCGACCGGCAGTCGTGCGACTTCGTGTCAGACATCGCGGTCCCAGTCCCGCTCGTCGTCATCGCCGAGCTGATGGGTCTGCCGACCGCGGATCGGGAACTGCTTGGTCGCTGGTCTGACCGGATGATGGCCGGTGAGGGAAGGGGTGATCCCGAGGACCCGGTCTTGGCCGACTCCGCGGCCGCCTTCGGTGAGTACGTCGGGTACCTGGCGGAGATGATCGAGGATCGTCGGAGGAGCTACCAACGTGGGGGAGTCACCGGGCACGACGCGGTGAGCGTGTTGGTCGGTGCCGACGAGGAGGGTGTCCTCGAGTCCAACGAGGAGCTCACACACGACGAGCTGACCATGTTTCTGGTGATCCTGCTCGTTGCGGGCAACGAGACGACCCGGAACGCAATCTCCGGTGGGATGTGGGCGTTCACCCGGTTCCCCGACCAGTGGCAGCTGCTCCGCCACCAACCCGAGCATTTCGCCACCGTGCCCGACGAGATCTGCCGATACGTGTCACCCGTCATCAGCTTTGCCAGGACCGCAACCAGGGACACCGAGGTCGGCGGCCAGAGGATCGCCGAGGGTGAGAAGGTCCTCATGCTCTACCAGTCGGCCAACCGGGACGAGGCAGTCTTCGAACAGCCGGACCTGCTCCGGGTGGATAGAAATCCCAATCCCCATCTCGCCTTCGGTGTTGGGCCGCACGTCTGCATGGGCATCAACTTGGCCCGGCTGGAGATCCGGGTCCTCTTCGAGGAGTTGATCCGGCGCTTCCCGGACATGACGGTGGCAGAAGGGACGAGTCCGGTGTACGAGGAACACGCCCTGGTCCACTCCATCGGGGCGCTACCGGTTCTCGACGGCAGCCACACAGGCTGAAAGGATGCGCCCTAGCGGCGATCCCCCGGAGTGGAGGTCCCCAGAACGTTCTCGCAGAGTCCCCAGACCTGATCGGCGGTGATCGAGGCAGAACGGCTGGATCCGAGGACGCGCGCCTCGACGACCGCGAGCAGCATGTGGTGCAGGAGGCGGGCGGTGGTCTCCACCTGAAGATCGGCTCGGAGCCTTCCCGCGGTGGCGGCATTGTCGACGAGTTCGATGAACAAGCTGATCTGAGGTTCGAGGGCGACATCGAGATCGTCGGGTCGAAGTTCGGCGAGCCGGTGCTGCTGGACGATGAGAGCCCTGGTAGCGGGTTCGGAGTTGTCGGTCAGTTTGAAGAGCGCGTGGATGAAGGCTTCGATCTTCTTGACCGGGTCCTGCTGCGCGTTGCAACGTTTCCGGAGCCTCGGTTCCACCTCCGTCGACAGAAGGGTCTCGTGGATGGCAAGGAGAAGATCGTCCTTGCTCGCGAAGAACATGTAGAAGGTCCGGATGGACATGCCTGATCCGTCGACCACCTCCTGCACGGTGAAGCCGGTGTCGCCGGTCGTCTTGATGAGCTCGATCCCCGCCTGGACGAACCGGTCGGACCGATCGGCAGCCCGGACTCGGGCCGTGCGCAGGGACCGCTCGACGCTCTGACGCTTCCACGAAGGCAGTGCATCGAGATCGGATTCGTCGCCCTTCAGGTCGGTGTCGGTCACTCGGTCGGCCTCCTCTCTCTCACGTCGACCCCATCCAACTTGTCCGAGTCTCTCCTATCCCGGTGAAAAGTGTTATTCTCGCAGGAGAACAGTCTGATATCCATACCTGATATCCAGCAGACATGAGGTGGGGAGCCATGGAGATCGAAGACGTCATCCTGGTGAGCGTCGACGACCACGTCGTCGAGCCGGCGCACTTGTTCGAGCGCTGGGCTCCCAAAGCAGTGCAGGACCAAGCGCCCAAATACGTCGTCAAACCGGACGGGACCGAGGCTTGGCAGTTCCTCGGCGCGGAGATGCTCAACGTCGGTCTGAACGCGGTCGCGGGTCGCCCGCCGGACGAGTACGGGCTCGAGCCGACCTCCCGGGCGCAGATGCGTCCGGGCTGCTACGACATCGACGAACGGGTGAGGGACATGGACGCCAACGGCGTGCTCGGTTCGCTGTGCTTCGGCTCGATCACCGGCTTCACCGGTCAACTCTTCGCTCGCCCGGAGGACAAGCGCCTCGGCTTCACCCTTCTGCAGGCCTACAACGACTGGCACATCGAGGAGTGGTGCGGAACCCATCCGGGCCGGTTCATTCCTCTGGCGACCGCGCCGATCTGGAATCCCGAGTGGATGGTCGAGGAGATGCACCGGGTCGCTGAGAAGGGTGTCCATGCGGTGACCTTCTCCGAAAACCCGGCCAAGCTCGGCTATCCGAGCTTCCATTCGGAGCACTGGGACCCGTTCTGGAAGGTCTGTTCGGACCTCGCCATCACCGTCTGTCTGCACATCGGATCGTCCAGCCAACTCGTGATCACCGCGCCCGACGCCCCCATCGACGTCACGATGATGCTGACTCCGATCAACATCGTGCAGGCCGCAGCCGACCTCGTGTTCTCGCCGGTGCTGCGCAAGTTCCCCAATCTCAAGTTCGCCCTCTCCGAAGGAGGGACCGGGTGGATTCCTTATTTTCTCGAACGGATCGACTACACCTACCAGCGCCATCGCGCCTGGACCGGTCAGGACTTCGGTGACCAGCTCCCCAGCCAGGTCTTCAACGACAGGATCTACACCTGTTTCATCGACGACCAGTTCGGCATCGAGAGCCGGAGCCACCTCAACATCGACCACCTCACCTGGGAATGCGACTACCCCCATTCGGACTCCACCTGGCCGACGTCACCGGAGCAGCTGATGAAGTCGCTCGGGGAGTGCACCGACGAAGAGATCGACAAGATCACCCATGCCAACGCGATGCGGGCGTTTCACTACGACCCCTTCGCCCACGTTCCACGTGGTGAGGCGACCGTCGGTGCGCTGCGGGCACGGGTGGCCGGTCGTGATGTGTCGCCCGTGTCCAAGGGGAAGCCTGCCGCTCGGGCGACCCGCGCTGCAGACTTGGGGGGCCGGAAGTAGGCCGTCGGCCTCCCTCCGCAATCTTGACTTGCTTTTCAGGAGAAGAATATTCTCGATGAACCCGGGCCTCCAGGCGTGAGTCCCGCCGACCCGAGGGGGAACCGATGACCGACGCCGTGATCGTCTCCGCGTGCCGCACCGCGATCGGCACCGCGCTGAAGGGAAGTCTGGTCGACGTCGACCCGCTCGACCTCGGAACCGAGGTGGTCGCGGCGGCACTCGCCCGCTCGGGGGTCCCTGCCGACGCAGTCGACGACGTGATTCTCGGCGAGACTCTCGCCGGTGGAGGGGACATCGCCCGCTATGCCGCCATCCAGGCAGGGTTGACCGATGTCGCGGGTGGTGCGGTCAATCGGCACTGCGCCTCCGGACTCGGTGCGTTGAACTCTGCGGCCGCCTCGGTCATGGCGGGCATGGAACAGGTGGTCATCGCCGGGGGCGTGCACTCGACCTCGTTGATGCCACAGAGCACCCGGCGGATCCCGGGGACCGACGAGGTCAAGGGGTGGATGTCGCCCAGCCATCCCGACTCCCCGGAAGCCCCCAACATGGACATGAGCATCACGGTGGGGTGGAACGCGGCGGTCTCGGCGGGGGTGACACGCGAGGCCATGGACGCCTGGGCGTTGCACTCGCACGAGAAGGCAGTGGCCGCGATCGACGAGGGTCGCTTCGTCGAAGAGATCGTCCCGCTCAAGGTGACCCGTCGGGACGGAACGGTTGCCACCTTCGACACCGACGAGCATCCGCGCCGGAGCACCTCGATGGAGAAGCTCGCAGCACTTCCGCCCCTCCACCCGGAGATCGAAGGCTTCTCGATCACCGCCGGCAACGCGGCGGGGATCAACGACGCCGCCGCGGCGATGGTCGTGACATCGGGTGACCTCGCCCGCTCCTCGGGACTCGAGCCGTTGGCGGTCATCCGGTCGTGGGCGAACGTCGGGGTGCCCCCGACGGAGACCGGTTTGGCCCCGATCAAGAGCATTCCGCTCGCACTGAAGCGGGCCGGCCTCGATCTGGGAGACGTCAAGCTCTTCGAGATCAACGAAGCCTTCGCCTCGATGTGCGTGGCAACGACCGCCCAGCTCGGCATCGACCCGAAGAAGGTGAACCCGAACGGGAGTGGTTGCAGCCTCGGCCATCCCATCGCGATGACCGGTGCTCGCATGGTGACGACGCTCGTCTACGAGCTGAGCCGGCGGGGAGGTGGCATCGGGGTGGCGGCCATGTGCGCCGGGGGAGGCATGAGCACCGCGACGGTCATCGAAGTACCCGGTCGCTGAGGGGCGGGCTGTGCCAGGTCCGGCAGTCGATCGGCCGCTGCCGGCGGTCACCCCGGAGAATGCCTTCTTCTGGCGCGCCGGTGCTGAGGGCGAGCTCCGGTTCCAGCGGTGTACCTCATGTGAACGACTGCGCTTCCCGATCGTCCCCGTCTGCCCGTACTGCCTGTCGTTCGAGTGGGAGCCCGCGGCCGTGTCGGGTCGGGCAACCGTGGTTGCGGTCACCGTCAACTACCAACAGTGGACGCCGGCGATGGACCCGCCGTATGCGATCGCGGTGGTCGCGATCGACGAGGACCGGGACATCCGGCTGACCACCAACGTGGTGGGTGTCGAACCGGAGGACGTCCACCTCGGGATGCGGGTGTCCGTCTTCTTCGAAGAGCACGGTGACGTATGGATTCCCCTGTTTGCACCGACCGGCGAGCCCGATGGCGATTGGTCGGTGGCCGGGCCGGCAACCCTCAAACCGACCACCGGTGCCGCTCGAGGCGGCGCGAGCAGTCGCTTCGAACACGACTGCGCGATCACCGGCATCGGGATGTCGGAGGTCGGGCGACGCTTGATGCGCGCGCCGTTGGCGTTGACCATCGAGGCGAGTCTGGCTGCCCTCGACGATGCCGGACTGACCTTCGACGACATCGATGGACTGGCCACCTATCCGGCAATCTCAGCTGTCGGGATGGGGGAGGGCGGCACGAGTGCTCTGATCGAGGCGCTCCGCCTCGAGCCGGTCTGGCACAACGGGGGAGGGGAGACACCGGGTCAGATCGGGGCGCTGATCTCGGCGATGCTCGCCGTGTCGTCGGGACTCTGTCGACACGTGCTGTGCTTTCGGACCGTCTGGGAGGCGACCTACGCACAGCTCATGCGCGAAGGGAAGATCCAGCTGGCACACGGTGGCCGCGCGTCGCAGATGATGGAGGGTCGGGCGCCCTACGGTGCGATGTCGGCCGCCAACTGGATCGCGATGACCGCCTCCCAACACTTCGCACGCTACGGCACGACGCGAGAACAGTTGGGAGCGATCGCCCTCAACGCGCGGGCGAACGCGGCTCGTAATCCTGCAGCGATCTACCGGGATCCCCTGACCATGGAGGACTACCTGAGCGCGAGATGGATCTCGACGCCGTTCGGCCTCTACGACTGCGACGTCCCCTGCGACGGCGCGGTGGCGGTCGTGATCTCCGCCCGTGATGCGGCCGCCGACTGCAAGAAGCCCCCGGTCCTGGTGGACGCCGTCGGAACCGCCATCGCCGACCGTCTCTCGTGGGACCAGGGCACCCTCACCCATGAGCCGCAGGTCTTCGGTCCCGCCCAGCACCTCTGGCGCCGATCCTCGCTGACCCCGGCCGACGTCGACGTGGCTCAGCTCTATGACGGGTTCAGCTTCAACTGTCTGAGCTGGCTCGAGGCACTCGGCTTTTGCGAGGTCGGGGAAGGCGGGCCATTCGTCGAAGGCGGGCAACGGATCGCCCTCGACGGCGAACTTCCACTCAACACCTCGGGCGGGCAGCTCTCGGCAGGTCGGCTCCACGGGTTCGGTTTCATCCACGAGGCGATCACTCAGCTCCGCGGGGAGGCCGGAGATCGGCAGGTGGCTGGAGCAGAGGTCGCCGTGGTCTCCACCGGTGGCGGCACCCCCGGCGGGTGTGCGCTGTTCACCAAAGGAAGATAGGACGGGGGACCTCATGTCGAATGACCTGATCGACTTCGATCCGTTCTCGGATACCTTCTTCGACGACCCCTACGACACCTACGCGTCGCCTTCGGGACGAGGCACCGGTGTACTTCAACGAGAAGTACGGCTTCTACGCCCTGTCCCGCTACGCGGACGTCGTCGCCGCACACGGGGATCCCCATCGACTGGTCAGCTCCTACGGCATCACGTTGGAGATGCTCCAGCACAAACAGCCGATGGACACCAACATCATGATCATGATGGACCCGCCGCAGCACACCCGCCAACGGAGGTTGGTGAGTCAGGCCTTCAGCCGCAACGCGATCGGGAACCTCGAGCCGATGATCGCAGGTGTGATCAACGGCTTCTTGGATCGACTGGCCGGTCGCACCGACTTCGACGCGGTTGCCGAGTTCGCCGCGCTCGTTTCCGGTGGAGGTCATCTCCACCATTCTGGGGGTTCCCGAAGGCGAGCGGCAGCAGATCCGCCTCTGGGTGGACACCTTCTTGCATCGCGACGAGGGGAACCCCAACACCACCGAGGAGGGCATGGAGGCGATGCTGCTCACCGCCCAGTACTTCCTCGACCTGGCAAAAGCGAAGCGCGCTGCCCCGGACGGTCTGTTGATGTCCAAACTCATCGACGTCGTCCTCGAGGACGAGCACGGAAACCCGCAACACCTGAGCGACGAGGATGTCGCCTCGTTCGCGGTGCTCATCGCCGGTGCGGGGAGCGAGACGGTCACCAAGTTGGTCGGGAGCGGGGTGGTCCTCTTCGACGAACATCCCGAGCAGTGGGAGATGGTGGTGGCCGATGCCTCAGCCGTGCAGCCTGCGGTGGAGGAGGTGCTCCGGATGTACCCGCCGTCCCAGTATCAGGGTCGCTTCGCTCTGGAGGAGTTCGAGGTCGGCAGCGGCACGATCCCGGCGGAGTCTCCGGTCATCCTGCTCACCGGAGCCGCCACCCGCGACCCGAGGGAGTACGAGCGTCCTGACCAGTTCGACATCAGCCGGAGCGGTCGGACGACGTTGGCCTTCGGCTATGGAGTCCACGGCTGCCTCGGTGCTTGGCTGGCCCGGCTCGAGAGCCGGCTCGCGTTCGAGGGGATCCGTGCCCGCTGGCCCCGCTACACCGTCGACCGCGACGGTCTCGAGCGGGTGAACATGGCGAACGTCGCCGGCTACTCCCGGGTGCCGGTGTCGGTGGGGTCCTGAGCGAGCGACCCCTGCGTCGAACGAACCCTGAGCTTGCCTAGCGCGGGGCGAACCGCTGGCCGGCGTCGAGGCGGATCGTCCCACCGTTCAACATCGGATTCTCGACGATCGCGACGACCAAGCGGCCATACTCCTCGGGCCGCCCCATCCGCTTGGGAAAGGCGGCATCCGCGGTGAGCTTGCCGGCGAACTCGTCCGGGAGGCCGGAGGTGATCCCGGTCAGGAACAGGCTGGGAGCGATGGCATCCACCCGGATCCCGTACGAGCCGAGATCTCGGGCCATGGTGAAGGTCATGCCGACGATGCCCGCCTTCGCCGCTGCGTAGGCCACCTGCCCGATCTGCCCCTCGAACGCGGCGATCGAAGCGGTGTTGATGATCACCCCCCGTTCCTCGTCCTCAGGCTCGTTCTCGGCCATGACTGCAGCCTGGAGCCGGTTGAGATTGAAGGTGGCCACCAGGTTGAGGTCGATCACCTGTCGGAAATCGTCGAGGGGGTGGGGACCCGACTTGGACAAGGTCTTCTTTGCGATGCCGCCCCCCGCGGTATTGACCGCAATATCGAGGCCGCCGAGCGACTCGACCGCGCGCCCGAGGGCCGACTCGGCACCTGCGAAGTCGGTGATGTCACAGGGATGAAAGGTGGTGCCGCCGCCGATTTCGGTGGCGACTTCTGCACCCCCCGATCCGGGAAGGTCGAGGATCGCGACGGTCGCGCCCTTCTGGTGGAGCAGCATCGCGCTCGCCTTGGCCATGCCGGAGGCTCCTCCCACCACCACGGCTCTCTTTCCGGCGATTTCCATCGTTCGTTCTCCTCGCAGCCTGCTTCAGGGCGGCTGAGAATATCACTATTGGTTGAGGAGACTGTTAGTTGCAGGCCCTCTTTAGAAGATTGTTAGACGCAGGTGGAAACCGCCCGGTTGCCCTCCAGCTCAGCCGGCGGGCCGGTCTCAGCCGAACCGACCGTGGACGTAGTCGAGGGTCCTCGGGTCCGAAGGTGAGTCGAACATCGCCTCGGTGGGACCGTGCTCGATGATGTAACCGGGCGTCCCCTGCTCAGCAAGGAAGAAGGCGGTATAGGCAGATACCCGTTGGGCCTGCTGCATGTTGTGGGTCACGATAACGATCGTGACCTCGTCCTTCAGCTCCTCGATGGTCGTCTCGATCCTTCGGGTGGAGGTGGGGTCGAGGGCTGAGCACGGCTCGTCCATGAGCAGCACCCGCGGGCGGATCGCTAAGGCGCGAGCGATACAGAGGCGCTGTTGCTGGCCGCCGGAGAGCGCACCACCCGGCTGGCGGAGACGGCTCTTCACCTCATTCCAGAGGCCGGCTTTGGACAGGCAGGTCTGGACGAGATCGTCCTTTGCGTCTGGGTCCTTTCGAGTGCCGGTGAGCTTGAGACCGGCGAGCACGTTGTCGTAGATCGACATGGTCGGAAAGGGATTGGGCTTCTGGAACACCATGCCGATGTGGCGGCGTGCCTCGGTCAGCTTCCGGCTCGGGTCGTAGATGTCGACGCCGTCGAGTAGCACGTCGCCGGCCATCGCTGCCGCCGGGATCAGTTCGTGCATGCGGTTGAGAATGCGTAGGAACGTCGACTTGCCGCAGCCCGACGGTCCGATGAGTGCGGTCACCTGACGCGACTCCATATTGAGCGAGACCCGGTCGAGCACCTGGTGGTCCCCGAACCACGCGGAGATGTCCCGCGCCTCGAGTTGGGCGGGCTCGTAGACCTCGTCCGGCTGGGTGCGGAGCGACGTGGTGGATCTGAGCTGCATCTGTTCGGTTCCTTGATCGGTCGACGGTTGGAACGGCCGGAGTGATCGAAGCTGTCTCATAACAGGTTCGGAAGGAGTCGGGCGAATTGATCGGCAACAAACATCCAGACGAGCAGCACCGGCGCGGTGAAGATGATCCACGCCTGGGCATGTCCCCGCCGACGCCACGTCCAGACACCGCCAACAACGAGTGCGCCGAGCGCGAGTGCCCACAGGGCGAGGGCCCACAGGGTGCCGGTGTCGAGCCCGAGTGGTTGCTCCGCGGCGGGGACCGTCTTCACCGCCGGCCGTTGGGCGGCGAGGGGGGTTCCGACCTTGTCGGCGTCCACCCAGATCGCTCCTGATGGCGCGTACCGTGTGCCCGAGGCCGTCCCGAGCGTGAGGCGCGACTTCCCTGGGCCCACGGGCAGGACCTTGGCACCCGCCCGGTGGATGTCGACGACGTGAAAGGTCGAGGTGCCCACCTGGGTGACCACGGTAATGGTCGCCCCCTTGCGGAGATCGGAGATCCGGCCGAAGGGGCCGCCATACGCACCGTTCCGGCCCAGGATGATGCTGTCACCGGTGCCGCCAGGGAACACCGTCGAGCGCAGATGACCGGGTCCGTCGGCAAGCACCGAGCCGGTGGTGCCTTCGAGCACGACTTGGCTGACCCCGATCGAGGGAATGGTGATCTGGGCCATGGGTTGGCCGATCGGCAAGGTCTTGTGCGCGGACACCTTCGGTCCGAGCGGTGCGGTGCCGAGTGCCAACTCGGTGCGGAACCGGTTGTAGAGGTTCACTTGAGCCGAGCGGTGCTCGAGTCCACTGACATAGGCGAGCTGCACGACCATCCCGATTGACAGAAGCGCCACGACGACGAGCGTGGCGAGTACTGCTCGAGTTGCCTTGTTGGGCTTCGTCTCAGGCCGCGGCTCCGGGGTACTGGCGTCCGGCTCGTCCGTCGGAGCGTTCGTCGCAGGTTCTTCGGATCCGTTCTGTGCCCGCACGCTTGGGTGCCCCTGGTCCGCGAGCCCTCCGTGTCCGTTTCCGTCGGTCTCGTCGGGCGCGAGGGTCACCGGCTCGGTGATCGGAACGACATGAAGGACCGGTTCGGATTCGAGGGGTGGATGCATGGAGGTCATGAGGCAGACCGTTGGGTCGTCGACACGCTGCCCAACCTCCATTTTCGCCTGAGTCCGAGCGCGATGCACGCGGCCAGCACCAGGGTCCCAACCACGGTGACTGCCAGCGGGAAGCCGGCAACTCCGGACGAGCCGGGTGCGCTGCTCGTGGCGGGTTCTTCTGTGGCCCCTCCGGTCTTTGCTGCGGGATGCTTGGCAGGAGCCGGGCTGTGGGTGTGGGCACTGGAGACAGCTGGCCCATGCTTTCTGGTCGCAGTAGCACGATCCGCGCCCGGACTCGTGTCACTACCGGCGACCGTGGAGGGATGAGATGCAGTGCTCGGGGATTGTCCGCCATGCACTGAGGTTGAGCCGGTGCCCGAGTGAACCCCCGGCGTCGCTTTCCAGGTCAGCCCGTTTGCGGCGTGGACGCCCCCTGAGAACGTGACCTGAGTGTTCCAGCTCGCCGCAAGGACACCGTGCGTGTTGGCGCAGGCGATCCCGGCTTCCCACACCCCGTGGTTGGCGCCGCCGACAAGTGAAGCGATCGGAATCCTTCCGCCGTCAGACGTCACCAGGGGACCCCATTCCAAGTCGTTGGGGATGCCGATGATCTGCCCGGTGTTCTCGGCAGTGTTGATCGCCCCGTAGTACTTGCCGTATTGGTCGACCAGGCCATACCCCTTCGAAGGGAAGTTGACGAAGCTCACCGCGGCGAGATTGGTACCCGCCGGGACCAGATAGCTGTAGACGTGGTATCCGCTGTGAGCAGTGTCGCCTGGGCACGCGGCATTGGTCGGCAGGGCAACGGTGAACGGGGTGCCGGCCTTCCCGGAGGGAAGCACTGCTACAGCGGTGGCTCCCGGTGCCGCGATGGTGGCGGCTCCCACCGTCGCGGCTGAGGTAGCTGACGCAGGGGTCGTGAAGAGAAGGAGCAATCCGGCGGCGAGCAGGCCAAACGACCCGATGCGTCTGGACCGATACCTGATCCGGCTTGCGCTCATCACGCCGAGCCTTCTCCGGACTCACTGGGTTCCGCCGCGACTGCGGTTTCAGCAGAGATCGACGCCAGCTTCCTGCGGCGGAGCAGGTTCATCAACCCCGCTCCGATTGCTGCGCAGATGCCGAGCAACAGGAGGAGGGGGAGTGTCCAACGTATCGCTCCGACATCCAAGGCCTCGGTCGTAATGGCACGCAACGCCTTCTGACTGAGCGTCGACTGAGCCTCGGATTTCGATTGACCTGAGTTGGGTCCCTGCGAGTTCGACCTCGCGGGACCCTCATTGCTCGACCCCGAATCTGTCGATCCTCCAGAAGGAGAGATCGGGCTCAATGATGTGCCCGACACCGAAGAATCGGAGGATCCCGAGGCCTGACCGGATTTGGAGCCCGGACCCGTCCCGTTTTCAACGATTGGTTTTCCGCCGCCGTGCTTCTTGGACGAACCCGACGTGGTGCTACCCGAGAGGGTGTCGGCTGCGGCCAAGGTCTCCGACTTCAACGCGGCAGGAAGCGGGACGTAGCCGTTGGGCAGATCACCGATCTCGGTGCCGCTCACCTGGCCGGCGTTGGCGGCATAGCGAAGGAAGGCGGCATAGCTCTTCTTGGCGGAGGCATTGAGGGTCTTCGGCGAGGTGGCCGCGTAGGTGAGCATGGTTAGCGGATAGGCGCCGCCACTGGTGGTCGAAGGATCACCCTGCAAGACGCCGGACACCTGCGTCGACTTCATCGCCTTTTCGCCGGCAAGCAGGCTCTGGGTATCCGGCGCCACGAACGTCCGGTCCGGCCCGTCGTCTCCCGCCGCACTCAGGCTTGCGTCCTGGAGTCCGTACTGAGCGGCCGAAGGGGAAGTGGTCACCGTCATGATCAGGTCGTTGCCTGTCTCTTGAGGACCGTTGGCGCCCCAGGCCTCAGCGGGGAGGTCGGCCGGGTTGAAGGTGGTCTTTGCCTGATCATTGGCGACCCCGGCGTCAGCAGCAGCGGCGGACATATTTGAAACGTAAGGAGACCAATCGAGCATGCCGAGAGGACGGGCCGGGGCGGCCGGCGGACCGTAGACACTCTGGCCGGTGTCCCAGAGGTACGGGTCGCTCTTCGGAAACGACTCCGGCGTCGGCGACCCGAATGCGGCACCAGACGGGTTGGTCTTCAGATTGGCGCTGTAGTACGGGTTCACGTTGGTCCCCGAATCGCCTGGATCCGGTGTTCCATCGAGCCAGGCTCGCGCCTCGGGGTCGGAGAGCACCCACTTCCAGAGGGCGACGGTTGCGTCCGAGCTCCCTTCTTCGACCAGCAAGGTCCCCGCGTCGGTCAGGTAGCTGGTGCTGAGATCCGCGAACTCTGGGTTGTACTCGAGGAAGTTCGGATCGGTAAAGACGCTGAGTGGGTTCTGTTTCACCCAGTCATATGCAGGAGAGGTGTTGTACCTGACGCCTGGGAGTTGATCGCGGTAGGACTCGGTGAGCAATCGGGCCACCAGCAGGGGAGTGAGGTAGATGTGTTGGACCCGATTTCCACCGAGGGCGAGCTCTTGTGCGATCGGATTCCCGTCCTCGTCGGTAGCGGGAGCCCTGTCGATGTTGAAACCGACAACCACCCCGGACAGGGTGAGGGGCGCGTACACCACTTCGTCGGACTGTTTCAGTTCAGAAGGGTCGATCGGGTCGGAGAACACTGACATGCCGGCAGAGCCGAAGCTGGGGTTGGTCAGGTTCTTGCGCGCCGCGTCGTCTTCGTTCTGGATGTACTCGAAGGGGGGAGCTTGGGCACGTTGCACAGAGCCGGCTGCCAGCTGGCCAGCGCGGGCGACGCGAGCTCGCCCCCGATGATCTGCTCTGCGGTTGCATTGATCGGGCAATTGGTGCCGACTGGGTTGAATGTCAACGGGATGGTGATCCGGTTCTGCCATGCCTGGGGATTGAGCGGGGAGGTGACCACCGCCCCGTTTCCGTTCACGTTGGCGGGGTTCTCAGCCGTCGAGGTGCTCCTCGGAACCACAACCAGCCAGCATTTGGGGATTGCGGTCCCCTTCTTCACCGGCTCGATGCGCTGCCCGCAGCCCAGCCCGGGCGCGGTCAGGCCGTTGTCGACCTGGAAGAGTTGCGCGCCTGTTCCGTCGGCATAGGTGCGGGCAAAATCGATCTCGTTTGTCGTGTTGAAACTGAAGTAGGGATCGAGCCAGAAAGGTTGCGGCTTCAACTGGTTACTGTCCCAGTCGTAGTCGGCCTGCTGATCGACGACGGTCCCGTCCACCGCGTCGAATGGCCGGACGACGAAGCCATCGGTCGAGTCGAGGTAGGTGCCTGAGGTGTGCTCGAGTGCGGCGTAGCTGTCCCAACCTTTTTGACTCAGGATGCGCGAGTACTCGAACCCTGGGTTGGTGCCGATCGGATAGGAGCTGGTCGGATTGCTGCTCTCCCCGCCGAACTCGCACTGCGAGGGGTCGGGCGTGGCTCCGTTTGCGCTCCAGCACTCGAAGATCTGGAGATAGTCACCATTGAAAATCGTGTTGAAGCTGCCATCCTGCTGGCTGGTGTAGGTGGGCGCGGCCCCCGTCCAGGTCACCGATACCGCCTGGTTGATCAGGTTGGTGGTCTGGTTGACGGTTACTTTCAGCCCGGAGAACTGCCCTTTCCCGGACACCGTGACCTGCGAAGAGGAGGCAGGAAGGCCGGTAACAGTTCCCTGGCACCCGGCGACCGGGTCAGTCTGTGAGCACCCGTTGACGGTGGCGGCGGGAGTCGCGGCGTCTCCGCGGGTCACGGGAACGATCACCGCGAGTGCCACGACGCCGAGCAGCGGAAGTGCAAGAAACCGGCGCCTCAGGGGGTGTGTGGGTCGACTCACTGCACTGACCTCTTTCGTCTTCTGGACAGCAGACCACCGGGTACGAGGATGACTGCGATCAGGACGAGCGCGACCAGCAGGATCAACGTCTGTTCGATCGACCACCCGGTCGTGACCGCGAGACTTTGTGTATTGGCGGTCGGATCGGTTCCCGCCAGCTGGCCTTGCTCGGTGGTTGCCGTCACGCTGTCGCAGTAAGCCTGGTCATGGGGGTGCTGACTCAAACAGCTACGGACAGCCGCCGCTCTGGCCGCGGCGCTCAAGGTGCTCCCGCCCCGCGTCCCAGCGCTGCCCCCGGCGGAGCCACCCCCACTGGAGCCTCCTCCGAGCCCACCTCCACTGGACGCACCTCCACCAGAACTCGGCCCTCCGGTGGTGCCATTTCCGCTCGAGCCGCCCTGAGGTGCCGTCGCACCCTGGGAGCCATTGGATCCGGGTTTGCCGGTGTCGGGAGTGCCGGTCTTCGCGCCACCCGTCGCGTAGGTGCACTGGGTCGGACCCTGCTTATCGCACGATGGCGGGTAGGGCGCGGTTTGGGCCAGAAGGTTGAGGTTGACGTTTCCGTCACTGCTCAGTGTCGGATTGTTGCAGCTTTGGATGTTGATGTTCTGGCGGACCGCCCCGGGGATCTTGGTGATCTGGTTGAACGCGGCTTCGACCAGGTTGCCGGGCATGGGCGAGTAGCCGAGCGCGGCCGACTGTTGTTGCCCCTGACACATTGCGAAGTAGGAGAAGGCCGCGAGTGTGGTCCCTTCAGCCTTGTTGAACTGGCCTTGGACCTTGGTGGGCAAGATGAGATAGCTGTATGAGGAGAGTGGGTAGGTACGCGGGTCGGGGTCGGTGTAGACGCCGGAGAGATCCTCGGTGAGATACTTCGCAGGATCGTTGACATCGGTGGTGTCCACCTTTGCCGCCAACAGGGAGACGGCGACGTTTTGCGCACTCGGCTGGGTGTAGTACCCGGCGGAGTTGAGCATCTGAACCACCGGAAAACCATCGTTCAGCGCGTAGGAGTACTCGACGTAGCCGATCGATCCGTCGGCATAGCCTTGCGAGACGTAACCGGCCACGCCGAGGTCCCCCGGCTGGGCGACCATCGATGAGCCGGTGGCCGTCGGATAGAACGAAGTAGCTCCACAGGAGGGTGCTCGACCCGTTGCAGAGCAGTAGGAGTTCCAGATCGAGGGGTATTGACTGATCATCCATTCGGAGAGTTCATAGCTCGATCCTGCTCCGTCGGAGCGCACCACTGGGACGATGGCCTGGTTGGGGAGCTTGAGGGCCGGATTGTCGGCGGCCAGCGCGGGATTGTCCCAGTTGGTGATCTGCCCGGTGAAGATCTTCGCGATGTTCTGACCGGAGAGACGAAGATCGGTGACCTGCTGGCCGTTGATCTTGAGGTTGTACATGAACACGGTGCCGCCGGCGGTGATCGGCATGTAGGCGTAACTGCCGGGCGTCGGGTTCTCCGGAGTGGAGAAGCCGTCGTGGGGATCGGTCTGGAACGGGATGTCGGTGGCGGCGAAGTCGGTCTGTCCGCTGATGAAGGCTTGCCGCCCGGCAGTCGAACCGTTTGCGATGTACTGGACTCGCATGCCGTCCGCCTGGACGTCGGAGATCCACTGGTCGAGCGCATTGGCCGACCACGACGAACCCTCACCGTAGACGGGGACGTAGGCGGCCGCGCCGGCGGGCGCGCTCGCAGCCAGAATCATGCTGACGGTGGCCACAATTGCCACCACCAGTGCCGCGGTGACTCGGTGCCGGGCTCCCGGATGCCGTGTCATGAGACCTGGATGCGGGTTCGGTGCGCGACGCGCTTGCATCATCAGCTGCTCCCCATCGTTGCGAGGTCAGAATCTGTTCCATTCAGTTGTGTGTGCCGGTGCCTCTCGTCGAACCTTGTGAGGTCACGGGCCGAACCCGACTCCACCCGACGCCGTGCGCGGGTCGAAAGGTGACCCGGGCCCCACCCACCGATCTTGCGGGCGATCGCGAACAGCACCAAGACGACGAGGAGGAGGAAGGATGCGCTCCCGAACGCTCGGGCGGTATAGGCGGGAACCCCGGCCTTGACCAACTCCAGCGACAGCAGAGGCAGAGAGACCTGTGGTCCATTCAAAGGGTTGGCGTTGATGTAGGTCGTGTACCCGGCGGTGAGCAGCACCGGTGCCGCCTCACCGATCGCCCGGGCGATCCCGAGGATGACCGCGGTGGCAAGTCCCGAGCGCGCCGTCGGCAGCACGACCTGCATCTCACTCCTCCATCCCGGCGAGCCCAGCGCGGCTGCCGCTTCACGGAGATTGTTGGGCACCAGCCGAAGCGAGAGATCAGCGGCTCGGATGATGTAGGGGAGCATCATCACGCTGAGTGCGAGAGCGGCTGCCAAACCCGATTGGCCGAATCCGAAGCTGAGGATCCACGCGGCGTAGATGAACAACCCTGCCAAGATGGCGGGCAGCGCGGTCATCGCCTCGACGACGGTCCGGAACAGCCGTGCCGGCCGGGTGCGGGTCAGGTCGAGGTAGACGGCGGCAACCAGGCCGATCGGAACGGTGAGGACCGTCGCAATAACGACTTGTTCGACGGTGCCCACCAGCGCATGGCCCATCCCTCCGACCGTCAAAGGCTGGAGAGGTCCTGCTTTCGACATGTCCTGCGTGTAGAAGTTGAGGTGGCGGAGGGCAGCCCATCCGCGGGCGATGGTGTAGACGACGACGACGCCCAGGGCTCCGAGCGCCACCACCGCACAGGTCGCCATCAGCACGGTCATCACCGCGTCGCGCACGACAGGACCATCATCCGCGAGTGAGACCAGCACGGCGTAAATGACGACAAAGGCCAGATAGCTGACAACGACCAAGCCAAGGGGTCCTGACACCGCGGTGAGTTGCTGCAAGAGAAGCGCAATTGCGACACCAGCGGCAGCTGCTCCGAGCAGATTGAAGACCGTGCCGAACCCAAGTCCTCCGAGCTTGCGACGCCGTTGGGGTGGAAGCTCCGTCCCTCGCTCGGGCAAGGTGGTGGTTGTGGTGGGGGGGTAGTCGAGGATGGTCATCTCAGTCGTCGCTCTCTGCACCCGACCGCGACCGAGCAACGATCGCCGAGGCGGTGAAGTTGATGACCAGGGTCAGAGCGAAGAGTGCAAGACCGGCGGCCATGAGGGCCGAGATTCCGAAGGCGGGGTAGTCCTCGTAGAGGTTCGCGATGAGGGCCGAAATCGAGCTGCCGCCAGTCTCCAGAATGTGGATATTGGCGCTGTAGACCGGCGAGATGATGAGAATGACGACGAGGGTCTCACCAAGAGCGCGTCCGAGTCCGAGCATCGTTCCGCCGATGATCCCTCCTCTGCCGAAGGGAAGAACCACCGATCGGATCATTCCCCATCGAGTTGCTCCGAGCGCATAGGCGCCTTCGCGCTCTCCGAGTGGCGCCTGGGAGAAGGACTCTCGCATGATCGACGTGAGGATCGGGATGACCATCAGTGAGACAGCGATCCCGACGACGAACATCGATGCGGTGAACTCGTGGCCGAGGTCGGTGGGATTGGTGGCACCAGAGTTGGAGACGTGGAAGATGGGGATCCAGCCCAGCCAGACCGAAAGCCAACGCGCAAGGCCGATCGTGCGCCCCTGCAGGAAGTAGAGCGCCCAGAGGGCGTAGACCACGCTCGGCACGGCCGCCATGAGGTCCACCAGTGAGACCAGGGTGCGCCGGATCCTCTGGGGGGCGATCTCGGAGATGTACAACGCCATCCCGAGCGAGATGGGGACCGAGATGACCACCCCGACCAGTGCGATCAGGATGGTGTTGGCCATGATGCCGGCGATTCCGAAGTGGTGGGCGAACGGCTCCCAGGCGTTGGTTGTGAGGAAGGAAAACTTGGCAACTCGCAGGGCGGAGGAGGCCTGGATGGTGAGGAAGAGTCCGATCCCGGTGAACACCAGGAGGACGACGAGAGCACTGGTCCGATGGACCCCTCGGAACAGTCGATCTCCCGCCTCGGGTACCACGTGTGTACTGCGCCTCGCTCGTTCGTCGAGTCCCCGTTCGTCGGCGTCCGGAGCCATGGTCGTGACCATCCGGGCTAGCCCACCGTTTCCGACGGTTGATCGATGTGAGGCTCGGCTTGATCGGTCGCCGGTCCACTCGGATCCGGTTCAATCGGATCACTCGACCTGCTCGACGAGCTTTCGTCCGACGACTTGCTCCTCCGGCTGAGGAAGACGGCCAAGGTGGCGAGGCCAATCGACAGGACGATCAGCACGACCCCCAACCAAAGCCACTTGTGTGAGGATCCCAGGGACGGATCGCCGATTACCCGCCAAGTGAACCCTCGCGGGTCGGAGGAGCTGGCGGTGAAGACGATCTGGGAGTTCCAATAGTTGGTCACGACGCCGTGGGTGTTGGCGCAGGCGATGCCACCGTTCCACGTAGACGACTTCTCTCCGTTGGGGAAGAGATCCTTCGTGGTCAGCCGTGCCCAAGTGAACCTTAAGGGGATCCCGACTATCGCCCCGGTTCCCTCGGCGGTGTTGACGGCGCCGAAATAGCGGCCGTCGGCGATGAACCCGAATCCCGTGTGCGGGAATCCGGTCTTGAAGCTGATCGATCCGATCGGAACATCACTGCGGGCCAGGTAGCTGAAGACGTGGTAGCCCGTGTGAGCGGTATCGCCGGGGCAACTTGCCGCGGACGGCAGCGCGATCCCGTAGACGGTCGAGGAACCACCCGATTCCAACGGGGTGAGTTCGCCAGGTCGAGTGATCGACTCGGTGGCTCCTACCGGAGCAGCCCCCGCCGACGCCGGGGCGACCAGGAGCGAGGCGAGCAGGAGGACTGGGAGTGCGGCGAGGATTCCTGCCCGCTGGATGGCTGGTCGATCGATCATAGTTGATAAAGTCTACGCATTTAGTATGGATTAGAAGTATAGCAATCCGGCCTGTTCGGTAGATAGCCGCAGGGGCCGGATCTCTGACCAAAAAAAGGCAGATCCCGGAGCGCTTCGATGACCAGCGCTCCGGGATCTCTGCCTGCGATTCTCACCGGCGCCGCCCGGTTGCTCAGCAGCGAGCATCGAACGTCGGCGGTTTCACCTCCGACGTTCTAGTTGGCGACTACCAGGGAGAACTTCTTGGTGGCCGTCTGCTTCTTCGGTTTCGACGAGTCCGTCACCTGGAAGTTGACGGAGTAGGTCTTGGCGCCGCCTTTCTCCGTACCGGAGAGAACGCCTGCCGTGCTGAGGGTGATACCACTCGGGAGGCCGGACGCCTTCCAGGTCTCGGTACCCACACCGTTCTTCTCAGCCATGTGCACCGTGGCGTACTTCTTTCCCTTGGTCGCCTTAGGCAAGCTGGTGGTGCTGACGTAGAGCCCGTTCGGGGTGGCCGACGCCGAGTGGCCCGACGCAGCACCGGTGCCCGACGAGTTGGTCGCTGCCACGGTGAAGGTGTAAGCCGTCCCGTTGGTCAATCCGGTCACCGTGTCGCTGGTCACATTGCCGACCTTCACGACCTTTTCGGCGGTCTTCCCGATGTAAGGGGTGATCGCATAGCCGGTGATGGCCGATCCACCGTTGCTCGCCGGAGCAGTCCACTTGACAGCTACCGACGCATGGCCAGCCTTGACGGTGCCGATAGTGGGTGCACCGGGCACATTCGCTGTGGGCGTCACCGAGTTGGAGGCTGCCGAGGCCGCTCCGGTGCCGATCGCGTTGACCGCCGCGACGGTGAAGGTGTAGGCCGTGCCCGAGGTCAGGCCGGTCACGTTGTCACTGGTCACGTTTCCCACGTGGACCGCCGTCTGCGCGGTCGCCCCCTTATAGGGGGTAATCACGTAGCCGGTCAAGGCTGAGCCGCCGTTGCCAGCGGGAGCAGTCCAATGCACCGTGGCCGACGCCGGCCCGGCGGTGGCGGTCGGTGCGGCAAGGAGGCTCGGAGGCCCACCGGGGGTGTCCGACCAGACGAACCCGTTGGGGTCACCGCCACTGGCGGTGAAGGTGAGCTGGGTGTTCCAGTAGTCGGTCACCGTCCCGCTCGTGTTGGCGCAGGCGACTCCCGTCTCCCACACACCACCGTTGGCTTCGAGGGTGGCGGCGGTGACTCCCCTCGAGAGCAGCGGTGCGAACTCGAGGTTGGTCGGGATGTTGATGACCTGGCCAGTGGTCTGGGCGGTGTTGACCTTTCCGAAGTAGTTGCCGGTGCTTGTGACAAGCCCATAGTCGATCGACGGGAAGCCGTTGGCGAAGGAGACCGCTGTTGGGTCGGTGCCTCTAGGAACCAGGTAGCTGAAGACGTGGTAGCCGCCGGTGGCGGTGTCTCCGTCGCAGGCCGCACTGGCCGGGAGGCTCAGGGTGAACTGGGTGGTGGAACCGCCGGAGGACAACGAGCTCAGTCCACTGGGATCCGCGATGGTTGCAACGGCGTCGACGGTCGATGCCCCGGCAGGGTTCACCCCGACCACGGCGAGGCCGGCAAAGGCGCCGAGGAAGGCGACCGCGGAGGCCAATCCCACCTTCAGGCTCCTGGTCCTCGAGACGCGGGTCCTTTTGGACCCGGTCTCGAGGCGGAGAGTCGCATCAGCGTTTGGTGTTTTCATATGTTTTCCGTTCCGTTCCGTTCGTTCGCTCGATCTGCGGTTGGTTTCCGGACCGGCTCAGGAGTTGCCGGTCTGAGTGGTGGATCCGCAGCTGCCCTCTCCGGCGGTCAGGCTGTCGAAGCCGAACTTGTTGATCTGGCTCTGGATAGCGCTCTGGCAGATCGCCGCGTTGTTGGCGGGCGAAGTAGCGGTGTTGGTGAACAGGCTGACCAGGCTGGCGTCCTCGGTGAAACCGCTCAGCACGTTGGTGGGGAGCACGGTGTAGACGTTGTAGCCGTAGTTGGTGTCCTGGTAGTAGGTGGTGTTCGGCAACAAGTTCGGGGCGGTGCCGGTGAAGGGCTGGCCGAGGGAGGTCGCGCCGTCGGTGATCGAACCGAGGGTGAGACCGTTGGCCCGAGCGGTGTTGGACTCGTCCACGTCGTAGCCGTTGGCTTGGCCGATCCAGTCACCCGCAGAGATCGGGATGATCGCGTCGGTCGACCCGTCAGTCAGGGCGAACGAGTAGAAGGCATTCCCACTGTTCTGCTGGATCTGGGAGCAGTTCGGGTCGGCGAACTCACTGGCGGTTGCGTCGGTGAGCCCGATGGCCGTCTCCAAGTTGGAGCGAGGAGCTGAACCTGAGAGGGTCAGGCAGGCATCGACGGTGTCACCCCCGATGGTGGTGGCGTTGCCGTCGTAGAGGTTCTTCAACTGGGCGGTGGTCAGGTTTTCCAGGGCCGTGTTGCCGTTCGGGTCGTAGTAGAGATACGCCACTGCATCACGCGCAAACGGGGCCCAGGTGAGATCGGTGCTCGTCCCCTTCGGCCCTCGAGCGGCCCGGGCGAAGTTGATCTGACCGGTCAGATTGACCTGTGCATGGGTGTAGGACTGCGAGGCGGTGGGGTTCTCCCAGGTGTTCCCCTTCACTTCGTCCTCGAGGGCGGCAATGCCGTTGGTGGTCGAGTTCGGACGGTCAAAGGTCGGTCCACCGGTCTTGGTGGTGATGGCGCCCGGATTGAGCGTCGAGCCACCCTGGGGGAAGGCGTCGAACGACTCGATCGTCGTATTGCCGTTGGCCGAGCCCGCATTGAGCGGCGTGAAGAAGTGGGTGTAGGTGGTGCCTGGGGCCGAGGCTCCGCTCAACCCGTCGAACACGTCCTGGAGAACGTCAGCGCCAACGCCGACTTCAGCGGTGCTCGCCAGTGGATCGGCTTGAGCAGAAGAGGCGCTGCTCAGTGCGGTCAGGCTGGCCAGACCGGCTGTTCCAGAGGCCACAGCAAGTGCTGCGACGATCCGGATGCTCCTGGTACGCAGGAAGGATTTCATGAACGCTCCTTGTTCGGCGCCGGAGGGTCGACCATCGAGAAAGTCATGATATCCGGCAAGACCTAGTGGATTAGTTATGTTTCTTTATAAGACGGCGCAGCTCGGAAGTCAACCGTTTGCGCCCTCTATCTCTTCTGATTTGCGCGGTTCGCTCGATCGCGGTCCCAGCTGCTCCGGAATACCAAGGACCCCAGGACGGGGGTGGTGGGCCGTCCTGGGGTCCGTCCCGCTCAGTCAACGCCCCTCATGCGGTTGGCGGGGGCGTTGACTGAGTCCGCCCGGGTGGCACAGGGGTTAGCTGGCGACCACCAGCGAGAATTTGACCGTGGCCGTCTGCTTCTTCGGCTTGGACGAGTCCGTGACGGTGATGGTGACCGAGTAGGTCTTCGCCGCGTCGGTCTTCGTCACTGTTCCGGAGAGCACCCCTGCGGTTGTGAGGGTGAGGCCCTTCGGCAAACCGGTTGCTTTCCAGGTTTCGGTACCGACACCGTTCTTCTCCGTGAGATGGACGGCGGTGTACTTCTTCCCCTTCGTGGCCTTGGGCAACGTCTTGGTTACCACGTACAGCCCGTTCGGGGTCACCGACTTCGAGTGGGAAGATGCGCTGCCGGTTCCAGCGGCGTTGGTCGCTGCCACCGTGAAGGTGTAGGCAGTCCCGTTGGCGAGCCCGGTCACCGCGTCGCTCGTCACGTTGCCGACGTGCACTGGTGTCTTCGCGGTTGCCCCGATATAGGGAGTAACCACGTAACCGGTGATCGCCGAACCGCCATTGCTGGAAGGCACCGTCCACTTGACGGTGGCCGTTCCCTTGCCGGCGGTGGCGGTACCGATCGTCGGCGCACTCGGAATGGTGACTGGGGTCACCGAGTTGGAGGCCGACGAGGCGCTACCGGTTCCGGCCGTGTTGGTCGCTGCCACCGTGAAGGTGTAAGCGGTTCCATTGGTCAGCCCGGTCACGGTGTCGGCGGTGATAGTTCCAACGTTCACCGGCGTCTGCGCGGTCCCTCCGATGTAGGGGGTGATCACGTAGCCGCTGACGGGGGCGCCACCGTTGTCCGACGGCGCGGTCCAGTTGACCGTGGCCGAGGCGTTCCCGGCGGTGGCAGCTCCGATTGTCGGGGCACCAGGCACGGTGACCGGGGTCACCGAGTTGGAGGCCGACGAGGCGCTACCGGTTCCTGCCGAGTTGGTCGCGGCCACGGTGAAGGTGTAGGCGGTCCCGTTGGCGAGGCCGGTCACGTTGTACGTCGTCACATTCCCAACATTCACCGGCGTCTGCGCGGTCGCCCCGATGTAAGGAGTGATCACGTAGCCAGTGATGGTCCCGCCCCCATTGTCCGACGGTGCCGTCCAGTTGACCGTGGCCGAGGCGTTGCCGGCGGTCGCCGTTCCAATGGTTGGTGCACCGGCAACCGTTGCTGGAGTCACCGAGTTCGACGGATTGGACGCAATGCCGGTCCCGACCGAGTTGGTCGCCGCCACTGTGAAGGTGTAGGCGGTCCCGTTGGTCAGACCGGTCACGTTGTCACTCGTCACGTTGCCGAGGCTGATCGGCGTCTGTGCGCTCGCTCCGATGTACGGAGTCAGCACATAGCCGGTGATGGGGTCCCCTTCGTTGGAAGGCGCTGACCAGTTGACCGTGGTCGAGGCATTTCCCGCGGTGGCGGTCGGTGCAGCCGGTTGATCGGGAACGGTGACCGGGGTCACCGAGTTGGAGGCTGGCGAGGCATCCCCAGTTCCGACCGAGTTGGTCGCTGCCACCGTGAAGGTGTAGGCGGTCCCGTTGGTCAGGCCGGTGACGACGTAGGAGGTGACGTTGCCGACGTCGATCGGCGTCTGTGCGCTCGCTCCGACATAAGGAGTGATCACGTAGCCGGTGATGGACGAACCCTCGTCGAACGGCGCACTCCAGCTGACCGACGCCTGGGTATTGCCCGCGGTTGCGGTCGGCGCTGCAGGAGCGTCGGGCACGGTCGTCGGCGTGATCGAGTTGGAGGCTGCCGAGGCGACCCCTGTCCCGATCGCGTTGATCGCCGCGACGGTGAACGTGTAGGCGGTATCCGGCGTGAGGCCAGTCACGTCGTCAGTGGTCACGCTTCCGAGGTTGATCGGCGTCTGTGCGCTCGCTCCGATGTACGGAGTCAGCACATAGCCGGTCACGGCGGAGCCGCCGTTGCCAGCGGGAGCAGTCCAGTTGACCGTGGCCGAGGAAGGCCCGGCGGTGGCGGTCGGCGCGGCTGGGATGCTCGGAGGCCCACCGGGGGTGTCCGACCAGACGAACCCGTTGGGGTCACCGCCGTTGGCGGTGAAGGTGACCTGGGTGTTCCAGTAGTCGGTCACCGTGCCACTCGAGTTGGCGCAGGCGACGCCCGTCTCCCACACCCCGTCGTTGCTCTCGAGGGTTGCGGCAGTGACTCCTTTCGAGAGCAGCGGTCCGAACTCGAGGTTGGTCGGGATGTTGATGACCTGGCCGGTGGTCTGGGCGGTGTTGACCTTTCCGAAGTAGTTGCCGTTAGCGTCGACCAATCCGTAGTCGACCGACGGGAACCCGTTGACAAAGGACTCCTGGGTCGGATCGGTGCCCTGGGGGACCAGGTAGCTGAAGACGTGGTAGCCGCCGGTGGCGGTGTCCCCGTCGCAGGCCGCACTGGCCGGGAGGCTCAGGGTGAACTGGGTGGTGGAGCCGCCCGAGGTGAGCGTTGCAAAGCCATCCGGATTGACGATGGTTGCAACGGCGTCGACGGTCGATGCCCCGGCAGGGTTCACCCCGACCACGGCGAGGCCGGCAAAGGCGCCGAGGAAGGCGACCGCGGAGGCCAATCCCACCTTCAGGCTCCTGGTCCTCGAGACGCGGGTCCTTTTGGACCCGGTCTCGAGGCGGAGAGTCGCATCAGCGTTTGGTGTTTTCATATGTTTTCCGTTCCGTTCCGTTCGTTCGCTCGATCTGCGGTTGGTTTCCGGACCGGCTCAGGAGTTGCCGGTCTGAGTGGTGGATCCGCAGCTGCCCTCTCCGGCGGTCAGGCTGTCGAAGCCGAACTTGTTGATCTGGCTCTGGATAGCGCTCTGGCAGATCGCCGCGTTGTTGGCGGGCGAAGTAGCGGTGTTGGTGAACAGGCTGACCAGGCTGGCGTCCTCGGTGAAACCGCTCAGCACGTTGGTGGGGAGCACGGTGTAGACGTTGTAGCCGTAGTTGGTGTCCTGGTAGTAGGTGGTGTTCGGCAACAAGTTCGGGGCGGTGCCGGTGAAGGGCTGGCCGAGGGAGGTCGCGCCGTCGGTGATCGAACCGAGGGTGAGACCGTTGGCCCGAGCGGTGTTGGACTCGTCCACGTCGTAGCCGTTGGCTTGGCCGATCCAGTCACCCGCAGAGATCGGGATGATCGCGTCGGTCGACCCGTCAGTCAGGGCGAACGAGTAGAAGGCATTCCCACTGTTCTGCTGGATCTGGGAGCAGTTCGGGTCGGCGAACTCACTGGCGGTTGCGTCGGTGAGCCCGATGGCCGTCTCCAAGTTGGAGCGAGGAGCTGAACCTGAGAGGGTCAGGCAGGCATCGACGGTGTCACCCCCGATGGTGGTGGCGTTGCCGTCGTAGAGGTTCTTCAACTGGGCGGTGGTCAGGTTTTCCAGGGCCGTGTTGCCGTTCGGGTCGTAGTAGAGATACGCCACTGCATCACGCGCAAACGGGGCCCAGGTGAGATCGGTGCTCGTCCCCTTCGGCCCTCGAGCGGCCCGGGCGAAGTTGATCTGACCGGTCAGATTGACCTGTGCATGGGTGTAGGACTGCGAGGCGGTGGGGTTCTCCCAGGTGTTCCCCTTCACTTCGTCCTCGAGGGCGGCAATGCCGTTGGTGGTCGAGTTCGGACGGTCAAAGGTCGGTCCACCGGTCTTGGTGGTGATGGCGCCCGGATTGAGCGTCGAGCCACCCTGGGGGAAGGCGTCGAACGACTCGATCGTCGTATTGCCGTTGGCCGAGCCCGCATTGAGCGGCGTGAAGAAGTGGGTGTAGGTGGTGCCTGGGGCCGAGGCTCCGCTCAACCCGTCGAACACGTCCTGGAGAACGTCAGCGCCAACGCCGACTTCAGCGGTGCTCGCCAGTGGATCGGCTTGAGCAGAAGAGGCGCTGCTCAGTGCGGTCAGGCTGGCCAGACCGGCTGTTCCAGAGGCCACAGCAAGTGCTGCGACGATCCGGATGCTCCTGGTACGCAGGAAGGATTTCATGAACGCTCCTTGTTCGGCGCCGGAGGGTCGACCATCGAGAAGCGTTGGTCTCTGAACCTACCCGACAAAGTCTAGTGGATTACTAAACTTAACCTAAAAGGTCAGGTACTCGATGTCAAGATGAGGCCCCCGACATTGCGTCCTTTGGCTCGGTTGGGTGATCGCCACGACGCGGAAGGTGACAACGAAGGCTGGGGGAGGAGCATCCGACGAGACAGTGAACGGATCATTCAAACCAGACGGCGCGACGAGAAACCTGACTAGTCTCATCGTTTATATGGAGAGTTCGTCCCGACACCCCGTGTTGCGCAACGATGCCACTCCCTGAGTTTCTGGTCGTCGGTGCTCCGAAGGCGGGAACGACCGCGATCCATGCGGCCTTGGCCAGTCATCCGGACCTCTATCTCTCCAGGGTGAAGGAGCCCAAGTTCTTCCTGTGCGATGGCCCACCGCCGACGAAAGGTGGACCGGGCGACGCGCACAGTTATCGCGAGTGGATCTGGCGACCCGACGACTACCGCGGTTATTCGACGGCGCGCCCGAAGGTGCCCTGTGCGGGGAGAGCACTCCGCTCTACTTGGCCGACTTCGAGGCGCACCGTCGCATTCACGATGCGATCCCGCACGCACGATTGATCGCGATCCTGCGCGATCCGGTCGACCGCGCCTATTCAAATTGGGCGCACCTCTGGGCGGATGGGCTCGAACCGATCAGTGACTTCGTCGAGGCATGCGCCGAGGAAACCCGGCGAGCCGAAGCGGGTTGGGCGCCGTTCTGGAGGTACCTCGAGATCGGTCGCTACGGTCGGCAGCTCCAACACCTTTTGACGCTCTTCCCTCGTGAGCAACTCCATCTCATCCGCTACCAATCGCTGGTCGAAGAACCCGGAGCAACCCTGGATGGGGTCTGCCGTTTCCTCGGCGTGCAGGAGGGGTTGATCGCCGAGGCCCCACCGAAGAACCTGGGCGGATACGTCTCTCCATCGCTTCCGACCCGGGCACTCCAGATGGTGTTCCGCGAGAGCGCCTCGATCGGCCGCTTCTTCCCGCCCCAGGTCTGGCGCAAGGCAAGCCTTCCACTCCAGTGGCTCATGCAATGGTCACCGCAGCACCGACCCGAGTTGGCCGAGCACGATCGAGCGAAGCTCATCGATTACTTCGCCGACGACATCCCGCTGGTCGAAGAAACGACCGGTTGGGACCTCACCCAGTGGCGGACCTACCGCAAAGGCGGGACGTACTCGGTCCGCAAGTCGTGGGCACCGTCACGTCGCCTCGTCTCGTAGAAGAGGCGAAGACCGCCATCCGGCAGCTCGACGCACGACGTATACCGGAGTGACCAACGCCCGTCCACACCGGCACCGATGACCTCCCCGGTCGGAACGATATGGTCGGGTCGGTCACCGATGGCGATCCCGGTTCGTTCCTCGGCATTCTCCTCTTTGTCGGCTCGCCCGTCGTAGTAAGCGGACCACCGCCCACCGCGATGGAGGACGTCCGCGACCCGTGTACCCCGCTGGTTCCACTGACCACAGATCCCCGACATTGCTGTTCCATGGTCATCCCATGCCAGTCCGTCGAGGCTGGTGCCGTAGCTGGTGGTCATCCGGTCGGTGGCGTCGGCGTCGTCAAGTGGATGACAGCAGAGCCACATATGCCATCTGCCGTCGATGACCTTCACGACGGGATCCTTCACCGCGACGGACGTTGGGTCGCCCGGCAAAACGGTCCACGCGGCGCGGGCGTCGAACTGCGGCGGATGAGGCGCGTCGATGACGTCGACGCGCCAGTGGTCACTACCGGGAGTTGCACAGCTGACATAGATGCGCCACGTACCGTCGGGAGACCCGAGCAGCGCTGGCCGTTCCAACGAATCGCAGTCGAACTGCTCGCGCTCGAGTACCGCGACCGTCTCGAACGCCTCGCCATCCTCGGAACGTGCGATCACGTTGGCATAGCCCCTGCCCACTCCGCGGGGACGCCGCAGCCGATAGGCAAGCCAGAAGACGCCATCTCGATCGAGCACGGCGCTCGGACCACCGGCCCAGTATCCGGGCCCGTCGCCAGGTGCCTCCACTACGACCGACGCCTTGGCCGGCGACGGAATAGGAAGCGATTCGTGGTCGAGCATCGGTTCTCTGTCCCCTCGTATGGCTGCACGGTGCCCTTGATGTGGCGGGCAGCTACCTCCGAAAAAGACTACCGTGCCGGTCCACGCGCGTACCGTGGTTGCCTGCGTAGGAAGTGGCTCCGCTGAGCGGAATCAGCGACTACGAGCCGGAGCTTGCAAGTTTCGGCGTGCGCGTGCGGAGTGCGCTCTGTTTCCACTCGCGCCCGCCATCGAGCATGTCCTGGACGACCATCGGGTCGACCGGTCGAGAAAGCAGAAAGCCCTGACCCCAATGGCAGCCCTCGGAGCGGAGGAACCTGAGCTGCTCGGGGTCCTCGATGCCCTCGGCGATGACATCCAGATCGAGCGCCTTGCCCAACTGCATCACCGTCCGAACGACGGCTGCGGCGTGGGGGGAGGTGCTGATCGCTCCCACGAAGGATCGGTCGACCTTGAGCGCGTCGACCGAGAACTCGAGCAGGTACGAAAGCGATGAGTAGCCCGTGCCGAAGTCATCGATCGCCACTCGCACTCCGTGTTGCTTCAGATCTGTCAGGTGTCGATTGGCCATGTCGCTTGCGTGCATGAGGCTGGTCTCAGTGATCTCGATGACGAGAAGGTGAGGTGGGAATCCCCATTTCGCCAAGGCGGTGCTGACGTCGTCGAAGAAGGCAGGATCTTCGAGCTGGCGAGCCGAGGAGTTGACCGCGACGCCGATCCGGTGGCCTTGGGAGCACCAGATCGCACCTTGACGGCAGGCTTCGTCGAGCACCCAGCGCCCGACCTCGATGATCCTGCCAGTTTGCTCGAGGACGGGAATGAACTGATCGGGGGACACCACACCCTGTGTCGGGTGCTCCCATCGGATCAGCGCTTCGACCCCGCCGATCTTGTCCTCGCGAAGGTCGAACAGCGGTTGATAGAGAAGGTGGAACTGCCTCTCCTCGATGGCAGCGTCGAGTTCCGATCGCAGTTGCAGGTTCCGGAGTGCCGTCGACTTCATCTCCGGGACGAAGGAGACCCAGCAGTCGCGTCCGGCGAGCTTGGCCTGGTACAGCGCGATGTCTGCATCTCGAAGGAGTTCGCTCGCGGATTCGCGTGTGCCTTGCGCGATGCCGATACTGACAGTGATCTGAAGCAGCGGACCATCGTGACCGAGGACCCGGATCGGATCCGCCAGGGCCTTGCCGAGGCGTTTGGCGATCGCAGCCGCCGATTCTGCGCTCTTGGTCGACTCGGACAGGACGACGAACTCGTCACCGCCCATTCGACCGATGGTCTCACCACTGCGCAGTTGCGCGGACAGTCGTTGTGCGATGACCCGGAGGACCTCGTCTCCGACCTCGTGTCCATGGCCGTCATTGACATCCTTGAAGTTGTCGAGGTCGATGAAGAAGATCGAAGGCTCTCCTCCGGCTTTCGCCGATCGGGCCAACATGCGATCTGCCTGCTGGAGGATCACGATCCGGTTGGGGAGACCGGTGAGCGCGTCATGCTGCGCCTGATGGACGAGGAGAGCCTCGGCCGCGGTGCGGTCGGTGATATCGCGCACGTTGACGACCCAACCGCCGACAGCGGCCTCGGAACGCAAGTCGGTCACCACCGCCTCGACGTCTCGCACTCGACCCGTCGTTCCGATCACTTGGAACTCGAGAGGAGCGGCCGGTCCGATCTGCGGGACATAGGTGGCGATCGCCCGACGAGTCCGGTCGGCATCGTCGGCGGAGAAGAACTTCATCAGCTCGATCCCTTGGAGCTCATCGATCGGGGCGTCGAAGAGGGCCTCTGCTGCAGGGCTCGCGTAGGTGATCCGACCCTCGGGATCGACGACGAGGGTGGTGTCCTTGGAGTACTGCACGAGCGAGCGAAAACGACGCTCGCTGTGCCGAAGCGACTGTTCACTCGAACGGAGTGACGCTTCGGCCAGGTCGCGATGTTCCGCAATCACCGCCGCCATCCTGACGATGAAGCACAAGACGAACGCGCTCATGACTCCGACGGCCTGCGCGTCCCCCTGGGAGAGCATGGAGGGCGCCCACGAGATTCCGATCAGCGTCTGGCCGACCGCGATCCCAAGGAGACTCCAGGCGACGGCGGACTTCCAGATTCGAGATCCGTTCGTCGAAATGATGTCGAGGACACCGAAGAGATACCCGGCGATGAGGACCGGGCCCCACCCGGTCAGATAGATGACGGCGGTGACACTGGCCGCATTGGCCGCCAGCTGTAGTTGCTGGCAGAAGATGTTGCGGTTGCGCAGGTATGCGACTTGGGCCAGCCGGTTCACCGCCACGACCCCGAGGAAGACGCCAACCCACAAGGCGATCGAGTGGCTGGCAACGAGCCCGAAGTGCTGGAGGATCACCACAAGGGCGAACGACGGCGGCACGATGAGGAAGGTGAACAGCGCGGGTTCGATCTGAAACCGGGATCCCTTCGGACGGACGGTGGCCAGCCGCGGTGTTCGAACGAGATCAGCATCGTGTGCTGTGTCGTCGAGTGAAGCCACGGTCCCCTCTGTCCTCAAGGTGTTGACGTATGAGGCCGGTTCTGAAGCCGAGCCTGGTCCTCCACGCTCTAGATCGGCAGAGGGGAGTCTCGGCTGAAGGCAATTCACCCTGTCGATCGCCCCCCGGACTCCCTCGCCGGCGATCCCTTCCGAGGCCCTCCAGAGGCGCCGTTGGGGGCAGAGGTGACGACCGAAGCCCGGCGATAAGCTCGGGCCAGCGGACCGTGAGAGGCGGTTATGGATGTGGACGCCAACGTGACCGATCTGGACGGGGTGCGGGTCAAACTGGCGATGGCGCGTGCCAACGCCGACCAACTCGAGGCCCAGCTGCGGCCGTTCGTCGAAACCGCCCAGCAGTTCATCGAGCGGGCCCCGACCGAAAATCCTTTCGAAGTGGTCTACAGGATCACCCGGATGCCCTGGATCGATCCCGCTTGGAGCGCCCTGTTCGGCCAGGGCATCTACAACATCCGATCGGCGCTGGACCACCTCGCCTGGCAGCTCGTCCTCCTCGACGGTCAGGTTCCCACCAGGGCCACCCATTTTCCGCTGCTGGACGCCAGTCGGGACAAGAAGGGTCGGAAGGTCCACGTGGACATCGCACCCGGCATCAAGCGGCCCGACATCCTTGCAGCGGTCGAATCGATGCAGCCCTACCACGGGGGCGGCAAGTGGGGAGACCAGCTCGGGGTTGTCGCGGAGCTGTCGGGGATCGACAAGCATCGGCTGCCCATCGCCGTGGCGACCATGCTCAACATCGAGCGCATCTACTGGGGGCTGCCTGAGGGGGTCGCGACTCCGAGCTGGTGGTTTCCGGTCGGAAAGGCTCTCAACGAGGGCGATGTCGTGGCGAGGTTCCTGTTCAACGAGCCTGTCGCGCCCGATCGGTTCGATCCGCACCTGGTGCCCCAGATCGCACTCGACGAGGCGCCCCTCGGGAGCCCGTATCGCACACAGGACCTTGCCAGCCTCTTAGGCGGTCTGGCGAGAATCGCAGCCTTCAAGATCGACACCTTGATCGTCGCGCCCCTGTTCGAGGATGAGCTCCCTGTGTGGGTGGCCCCTGGTCCTCCCTCGCCGAATGCGCAATCAACGAGGAGCCGGAACTTCGTGGGGATCACCGATGGGTGGGGGATCGAAGACAACGGCCAGCAGGCAAGCGCTGCGGCCGACTCCGATCTGACCTGATCGCCGTTCCCAATCTGA
This sequence comes from uncultured Acidimicrobiaceae bacterium, assembly GCA_963839925.1. Taxonomy (GTDB): domain Bacteria; phylum Actinomycetota; class Acidimicrobiia; order Acidimicrobiales; family RAAP-2; genus Bog-756. The sequence continues at coordinate 1,085,468 of CAWIWV010000001.1, forward strand.
TCGTCGCCCGATCAGATTCCGTTCTTCGTGTTCCCACCCTGGTCGCGCCCGTGTGTCTGCGACCCGTGCGATGGGCAAACAGCACCCGGAATGCGCAAGAGCACCGGCCTGGGCCGGTGCTCTTGCGTTACTTCCTTGGACACGATTGGCGAGGAGGAATCCCCCCGCCTCGTGATTGGCTTGTTACACCGTGTAGGTGTAGGTGAAGGCGCTGTTGGCGGTGGCTGCGTTGCTGCCGGCCACGGTGGTGATGGTGACGTTGAACTTGCCAGCATTGTGCGCCGGGACCGTAACGGTCAGGCTCTGCTCACCCTTGTTGACGGTCACGCCGGTTCCGAGGGTGGAACCAAACTTCACCGTAGGAGGTGCCGCTCCGAACACGCCGAGCGAGGTGCCACGGATGGTGATGACCTTGCCACCGTGGATGCCGTCATGGTTCGGGGTGATCGAGCTGATCGACGGGGCGTAGTAGTGGTAGCCGTTTGCCACGGTGCTCGTTCCACCAGGTCCATCCGCACCAGAAGGGGTGGTGACGGACACGGAAACCGCACCAGCGGCCTCCTGCGGCGGGGATGCAACGATGACCGACGACGACTTGCGAACAAAGGAACCGGCGGTGGCACCGAAGTGAACGGCATTGGTTTCACCGACGCACACACCCGTAATCGTGATCTTGGTCAGTCCGGCCTTCTCGCTGGCCACAGGCAAGATCTTGGTGATCTTTGGCGGACAACCTGCCGGGGTGGCTGCTCCAGCGGACGAGGCCGCAACTCCACCGACCAGTGCAAATCCGCCGAGGGCGACTGCTGTAGCCGCAACCACTCGAATTGATCCTGCCCTACCTCGGAACCGCATCGTATCGTGTCCTTTCGCCCGGCCCCCAGACGGTCTGAGGGACCTGCCTTGCGAAGCTCATGGTAAGTGAGTGCCCCTGACGAGTCAATCATCAAACTTGAGGATGTCGCCCTCTCGATTAGGCGTGATGACGCCAGAAAAGAGGTGTTTTCCACACACCTCAACTACGGCAATCGCGAGACCAGTTCGGTCACGATTTCTGCGGCCGACTGTTCCGTCCGGGCAAGGGCGACGCTTTGTCCGGCCCACATGGAGACAGCTTCGATGTCTCCTGTCGTACCGATCATCGGTGCCGCCGGCTCGTAGCGCAGGATCTCCTCGCCGGAGGCAAAATGAGCGATCACATCGCCTTCGCCGGGCCGACTCCCCATTTGCGGCCTTCCGGCCGCCTCCCACGCGTCGGCGGTCGAGTTGCGGAGCGACCGATTTGGCGCATCCGGCCACCCGACCTCGTACAGGTCGGCGTACCACCGAGTATCGGCTTCGGTGGCCTCGATCACCCGGCGGCGGTACTCCTCGTGGATCGGCATCTCCTTCGCCAACAGAAACCGAGTACCGAGCCACGCCGCTTGAGCACCCAGAGTGAGCACGGCAGCCACACCACGGGCGTCTCCGATCCCACCGGCAGCGATGACCGGCACCGGCGCGACCGCGTCCACAACTGCGGGAACCAGCGGAAGTGTCGCGACCTGGCCCCAGACGTGCCCGCCTGCCTCCCAGCCCTGGGCCACGATGACGTCAACGCCACTGTCGACCGCCCGCCGTGCCTCTTCGGCGGTTGCGACCGTGTGGAGAACGATGCCGTTGGCCTCGTGCACGGTGTCGACGTAGTCGGCGGGGTCTCCCCAGAAGAAGGAGACGATCCTGAGTCCGGCATCGAGGGCGTCGTCGAGACGGCGGTGCTGATCCGTGGCAAGGACGAGGTTCCCACCGAATGGGTGATCGGTGAGTGCTGCTGTCTCGCGCACCGGGTCTCCCGCAGGATCGGACCAGGTGAGTGCCAACATCCCCAGCGCTCCGGCATTCGAGACCGCCGCTGCGAGCTCGGGAACCGCCGACATCGGTGCCTGAACGATGGGCTCTTCGATGCCGAGTAGCTCACAGACCGCCGTCCGCCCCATCTTGACTCTCCCTTTGGCCTCTCTCTTGGCCTATGACTCGTACGAGTTCGGCATCTCTTGTTGCGCGTGCCTGTTCCAGCCGTGGAAGTCGGCATAGTTCTCGGCTTCCCACGCTTCACGGAGGCCTGGCGTGCTCAAATCCCAGTCGGGCCGGATCTCTTTCGAGGCTGCACATAGGTCGGACCAAAGGTCGTAGAAGGAGGGCCGCCCCCAGAACCAGTACCCGTTGTAGACGCTGTGCACGATGAGTCCAGGTTTGAGGACAAGGGTGTGGGGGATCATCGGGTCGTGCTCGGGGTCGGTGTACTCCTGGATGTCGAGGTCCCGCTGAACGATCCGACCGGGGTCCGAGAGGAACGGCCACTGGGCGCCGACCGAAGCGCGGAACTCCTGTGTCGTGTGGTGGTCGTCGGTCGTGATCGTGACGACCTGGGTGTACGCCACCGCGATCTTCGGATAGTTCGCGGCGAGCTCAAGGTGCTGCTGATGTTCCTTCGGGCAGTAGTGACCTCGTGCGAGGGTGAGGATGAGCGGATCATCACCCTGCAGTCCGCTGAGGGAGCGAACGGTGTCGGTGTGATCCGGCAGGGAGTAGTCGGGGAAGTTGCCACCCGGTCTGATGTCCGAACGCATAGTCACGACCTCCTGGATGCATCGGGTGCCCGGCTTGCCCGATGGTTGGAGCGGGCCGACCTCTCCGGGGCCCCCGTGATAATGGCTTCGATCGGACTGTAGCGCGGGCGCCATTCAGATCAGCCCCAGCGTGCCGAGAGGATTCGGAGGGATGAGAGACTTGAGGCGATGGAGCAAGGCCGACGACGGCGCAGACCGTTGCCTTCTCTAATTGCACCAATTGCGCTTGTCGTGCTCGTCTTCGGACTCGCTGGATGCGCCACCGGCCCGGTTGCTTCGTCACCGCCCACGTCTTCCTCGCCAACCTCCACGACAAAGAGCCATGCTCCTCCGCCACCTCGGTGTGTCGATGCGCAGCTCGGCTTCAGCGTGACGAATACCGGCAACGGGGGAGGCAATGTGAATTGGGTCGGCACCCTGGTGAACCGGAGCCCCCATCCCTGCGACATTGGCGAGGGTTTCCCTGGACTCCGGTTGGTGGGCGCCGGTCAAAAGCTGCTTTCCACTGCCGTCACCGACTACCGGACGGCGTGGGGTCCCGAGGTGATCGACCTGGGACGCGGGGAAGAGGCGTCGTTCCAATTCCTGGTCTCGGACGGTGGCCAATCCTTGCCGTCGCTCCCCGACTGTGGCGCTGCAGTCTCCGTCGCGGTCACCCTGCCGGGAGTTGTTCGAGGCATCGAGACTGCTGCCCCATCCGGGTTGATCGCCTATCCCTTCTCGAAAGGGGGACCCTGCGGCGTCGTCTACGTGTCAGCGCTGATCCCGGGGTCCGCCCAGCGTTTGCGATGCCCCTCCTGTTTCCCAACGCCGGTGCCAGGGAAAGCGGTGACTTCGGAGACCGTGGAGGGTCCCAGGCACCCGGCCGTCCGTTGGCTGGACTCGCACTGACGAGTCCACCGGTAAGTGCTCCGAGCCGAGTGGGCCGCGATGCCGCGAACCGATCCGATCTGTGAGGTCAGGAGAGGGCAGCCTCCACGACAGCTGCGGTAGCCAGCAGCAGGTCTTTTCGACGGTCGGGTCCCACGAGTTGCAGGCTCGCCGGGACGTGCGATCCGGACAAGGGCACCGGCTGTCCCCGCGTCGGACGTCGGTTGTCCTACGAGAATGCCCGGGCCGACTGCTCGGTGTCCTCGGATCCCCGGAAGAAGACGATCTTCTCGTCGACGAACCGCCACCAGTGCTGCATGTACATGGCGGCCTTCTTGCCTGTCGCCTTCACCGTGAAGCTCCAGTGCACGGTCGAGATCACGTCGTCGCCGGCGCTCATGTACGACAGGATGTCGAATTCGGTGACGTCAACATTCGAGCCGATCTCCATGAAGAAGCGCGGCACCTCGGCCTTGCCCTGGTGCGGGCCCCACCATGGCACGACGTCACCGTCCGCCTCGGCAGCCCAGTCGACATCGTCCGCAAGCTCGGCAAGGACGGCTTCCACGTCGGCTCGGCCGTAGGCGCTGTAGAGGCGTTGGACTGCCTCGATGTTCGGGTTGGAGTCTCCTGCTGGTTTCGTGGTCATGTCGACAGGATGAACCGTTCTGGTCAGCGGCACATCGGGAGAACTCCCTATTTTCCGAGCCCTTCTCGTCACGAAGTCATAGGGTGGCGCCGGTGCCTGAGCCCCTGACCCTCTCCGAGGTGGCTGCCCTCTTGGCAGTGGCACAGGACCACGCCTTCGGGCAACCTTCCGGCTCTCAACTGAGGGCGACCGTGCTTGCCCAGCACCTCGCACGTTCGGCGGGGATGGAGGTGCCCGAGCGGGGCACGACCTGGCTGACCTCGGCGCTGCGATTCCTCGGCTGCACCGGTCACGCGTACGAGACCGCGGTGCTGATCGGCGACGAGATCGAGTTCCGAGCCGAATCGCTCCGCACCGACTTGGGTAACCCGCTCGACGCCGTGCGGCTGATGGTTGATCACGCGGGCCCCGGGCTCTCTGGGTTTGCCCGGCTGCGCGCGGTGGCGGCCGTGCTGGCGGCGGGGCGCAAGCCGGTGGAGTTGAACTTCCGGATGGCGTGCGAGGTCGCCGACGCACTCGCCGCGCGTCTCGGCCTCGGCGATGCAGTCCGGAGCGCTCTGGCCGCCAACTTCGAGCTCTGGAACGGACGCGGTCTCCCGAAGGGCCGGAAGGGTGCGGACACTCCGAGACCGATGCGGGTCGCCCATCTCAGCCAGGAGTTCGAGGTTCTGGCGAGGGTGGAAGGTGTGGATGGTGCCCTCGGGACGATCAAGGCCCGGCGAGCCAAGAACTACGACCCGGAACTCGTTGATCTGGTCCTCGCAGACGGCGAGCAGTGGTGGGTCGCGACCGAGACCCTGGACCCCTGGGACGAGGCGCTTGCCGTCGCGCCACCTGCCGCGCCGATGAGCGCCGCCGACGCCCGCAACGCTCTCTTCGTCCTGGCCGACTTCGCCGACCTCAAGTCGCCGTGGACCGGTGGACACTCACGGGCGGTGGCCGACCTCGCCCTCGAGGCGGCTGGCCCCGACGCCGAGGCCGCAGCGCTGGTCCACGACCTCGGGCGCGTCGCCGTGCCGAACTCGGTCTGGGACAAGCCGGGCTCATTGACACGCGACGAGCGGGATCGGGCCGAGACGCACGCGCTGGTCACCGACCAGCTGCTCCGGCGGGTGCCGGCGATGGCGGCATTGGCGGACACCGCTTCTGGGACCCACGAGCGGATCGACGGAACTGGGTACCACCGCCGCCTGCCGGCCGCTCACCTCAATCAGACTCAGCGGGTCGTCGCAGCGGCGGATTGTTACCAGGCAATGGTCTCCGACCGACCCCAACGTCAGGCACTGAGCGGCGAAGCGGCGGCCACCGAGCTGCGTTCGATGGTGAAATCCGGTCAGCTTGACGGCGAGGCGGTGGAGCGAGTCCTCGTTGCGGCGGGCCACAAGCGTGCTGTCCGCGCCTCGCTGCCCGCCGGCCTCACCGTGCGCGAGGTCGACGTGCTTCGACTGCTCGCCCTCGGTCTGACCACCCGCGCCGTCGCCGATCGTCTGACCATCTCTCCGAAGACCGCCGACCATCACGTCCAGCACATCTACACGAAGATCGGGGTCTCGACACGGGGAGCGGCCACGCTCTTCGCCATCGAGAAGGGCATCCTTCCCGCCGAAGTCTGACGAAGGCACTGGGCCAACGGCGCGGTGTCAACCGGGGGGGCTGCTGTGGTGTCTCTATGGCGGTGACGTCTACCTTCATCGAACAAGAGGCGGCTGAACGTGCGACTGGGATGACCGACGAAGACGAGCTGGTTCGGTTCGTAGCCGGCGAGTATCCCTACCTGGTTGCAGCCCTCTCACTGGTTTGCGGGGATCGATCTGCGGCCGAAGACGCCGTCCAAGAAGCATTGGCTCGTGCCGTGGTCGCGCAGCGTCGAGGGACGATCGACTCGCTCGCCGCGTGGGTGCGCGTCGTCGCTCTCAACACCCTGCGGAACAGATGGAGGTCCCAGGGTCGCGAGCGCAAGGCGACCCAGCGACTTCAGGATTCGGAGCGGGCGAGAGCAACCTTCGACGATGTCGAGGGCTCGATCGACCTCGCTCGGGCCATGGGAGAGCTCACGCGACGCCAACGTGAAGCCGTGGCCCTCCACTACCGGATGGATCTCAGTGTTGCCGAGACCGCCGAGGCGATGAACGTCAGTGACGGGACGGTGAAGACCCTGCTCAGCCGGGCCCGTCAGGCGCTGGGAGCGGCTCTGAGCGATGAAGGAGGTGGCCATGACTGAATCCCGTCAAGACCCGAACATGCAACTCGACGAGGATCGTCTCCGGACCTCATTGGCCGGCATGGCACCGGCTGCCCCTTCCACCGGGGTATTGGAACGCGTCCGAGGGCGGGTCGAGCGTCGACGTCACCGCTTTCGGTCGGGCGTGGCCCTTTGTGCCCTGGCTGTCGCCGCCGGTGGAGTCGCGCTGGGTCTGGAGTTCACCACCGGCATCCGGACAGCATCGCCGCCCGAGTCGGGCCGGTCCGTGGCACCGGCGACATCGACACCCGGTCGCCGCTTGGCGGGACCGACTTACGCCCCTGTCCACGGCGCAGACGGCACCGCTCGGAGTGCACCAGGCCCCGTACCGCCACCTTGTCCAGCGAATGTGAAGGTGCCCACGTTTGCGACTGGCCGATACTGCGGGCCGGTCCCCGGACCTGGTGACGGCCTCGGAACGGACGGGCTCTGTACCGGCAACGAAGCGGGGCCTCCCTGCGGCGCCGGTGCCGGTCGCGGCCACCTCTATCCCTACACGTTGCCCGGTTCCTGCGACGGCCTCACGATCTTCGACGGGGGGAAGTGGGTGGTGACCCTGACGTCCCCGACCCCGGTCGCCCCCTTTCGGGGCTGGATCCAACTCGAACGCAAGGATCTTGCGGTTTGGATCGCTCCCGACGGCGCGATCGGCCTCGTTCCCTACACAGGTCAGGCCTTGGGCACCTGTCGTGGGTAGACGGCCGTTTGCCTTGGTTGCCCTACTCGGTCTCTTGATTGCGCCAGTTCTGCTGGCTTCGTGCTCATCTGGGCCGCGAGTCGCCTCTGGAGGAATCGGGCACCTGACGGGCGTCATCTATGTAGAGGACGGCCCCCCGGTGTCTTGTGGGCCTCATCCGCTGCCCTGCCCTACAGGCGGCGGGACCTTCGATCTCGCCGGGAAAGGAAATCGCAAGGTCACGGCGGGTCATGCGGGCATTTTCTCCATGACTGTCCCGGCGGGCAGATATGGCGTTGCTCCGACCAAGGCTGAGTCGAGGGCAGGAATCCGCTGCCACAGCCGACCCGACGCAATAGTGATTCGGAGTAATCGACGAACCAATGTCATCGTGCACTGCACTGGTTCGGCCATTTGACTTTGGGACGCGGCAAGACTGCATCCAGCCGATGTTGGGCACACCTCCAACGAGGCTCACGCGTTTCCGCTTGAGCATCCTTGGAGGTGGCGGGAATCGAACCCGCGTCCCCTGGCTTCTCAGTAGGCCTTCTCCGAGCGCAGCCGGTGTTCGATTGTCGGGATCGGCGTCGCTACCGGCAGCAACACCGTTCCGTATCCGACTGAGTTGTCCCTGACGGCCCGTCGGCGCAGTCGTTCAGGTGAGTCCCACTTGATGACGCCCGGTTCCGGCCCGTGGGACTGAGACCGGTCGGACGTCGTAGTTTCTAGGCTACGAGCGCGAGCTGAGGCTCGGCATTTGTTTTTTGTTCCGGCTCTTTAACGTGGCTCCGGAGACCACGGCTCGCTTCTCCTACATCGACGACCAGAGTCGAAGCCTGTCACCCCCTGGTAGGCCCGTCGGGCGACCTGCCCGATCAGGGAGAACCAGCTTACTCGCCCCTGGCGGCGACCCGGGCCTCACGAGCGGCTTCACGGCTTGCATCCCGGGTGGCGATCGCGTGGCGCTTGTCGTACTGACGTCGGCCTCGGGCGAGTGCGACCTCGACCTTTGCCCGTCCGTCCTTGAAGTAGATGGAAAGGGGAACCATGGTGAGGGACTGCTGCTGGGAGCGTCCCATCCATTCGTCGATCTGTCGGCGGTGGAGCAGAAGCTTCCGTCGCCTGTCCGGATCGTGAGCGCCGAACCCGGCGGCGTGCGCATAGGGCGGAACGTGGACGCCGAACAGCCACATCTCCCCGTCGACGATTCTGGCGTAGGAGTCCTGCAGCGCGATGCGGCCGGCGCGCAGCGACTTCACCTCAGACCCCTGCAGGACGATCCCGCACTCAACGGTGTCGAGGATCTCGTAGTCGTGCCGGGCGCGGCGATTCGACGCCACCGGCCGGCCGCTCTCCGGGGCGCCCTTTCCCTGGCCCTTTTTCGCCGGCGTCCCCTGAGCGCCGGACCTGGCCTTGTTTTTGGTCGCTGACATGCCCCTTGGACGGTAGCCGTCCGATGCGGTCCCGGTGTCCTCTAGCGTGAAGTGACCATGCTCGTTCTTCCAACGGCCCTGCACGATCAGATGGTCGCTCACTGCCTCACCGGCCTTCCCGACGAAGCGTGTGGGCTCTTGGGGGGATCACTCGAAACGGGCGTCGTCTCCGCCTGCTATCCGACCAACAATCTCGCCGCGTCCGCCAAGCTGTACACGGTCGATCCGAAGGACCACCTCCGCGCCGACCGTGACGCCGAGGCATCCGGATTCTCGATCATCGGGGTGTTCCACTCCCACACCCATACCGAGGCCTACCCGTCGCCGACCGATGTGGCACAAGCGCCGGATCCCGATTGGCACTACGTGTTGGTCTCACTGCGTGACGTCCAGCCGGTGGTGCGGAGCTACCGGATCGTGGACGGCTCGATCACCGAGGAACCCGTCCAGCTGCGATCCCGTTAGAATCCCAACCGAAGCAGTCAACTTTCGAGGGATCGATCGCCGTCACGGACACGAGCCGGGTCGTGTGCACGCCCCAATTAAGAGGAGAAGAAGTGGCCGTCCAAGTCAACCTGCCGACCGTTCTTCGCACGCACGCAGGGGGAGCCAAGACCGTGTCCGCCGAGGGATCGACGGTCGGCCAGGTGCTCGTGGCCCTCACCACCGAGTATCCGGGGTTGTCCGGGCAGGTCATCGACGACCAAGGCTCCCTCCACAAGTTCGTCAACGTCTACCTGAACGACGACGACGTTCGTTACCTGTCGGCGCTGGATACGCCGGTGACGGACTCGGACGAGATCTCGATCCTGCCGGCCGTTGCCGGTGGATCGGATCCTCTGCCGGCGGTCCACCCGCGATGAGGGTGTTCGGCTCCGTGCTGGAGCTGATCGGCAACACCCCGCTGGTGGACATCTCCACCCTCAGCCCGAACTCCTCCGTCCGAAATTCTCATCAAGCTCGAGGGACAGAACCCTGGAGGATCGGTGAAGGATCGGATCGCGCTGTCCATGGTCGAGGAGGCCGAAAAGGCCGGCACACTCGAACCGGGCCAGACCCTGCTCGAGCCCTCGTCGGGCAACACCGGAATCGGGCTGGCCATGGTCTGCAAGGTGAAGGGGTACCACCTGAAGGTGGTCCTGGCGGACAACGTCTCGCCCGAACGCCGCCAGCTTCTCGAGGTCTGGGGGGCCGAGATCATCTCCTCGCCCGGTTCGGAGGGGTCGAACGGGGCGGTGCGACGCGCACAGGCGCTGGCGGCCGACCATCCCGAGTGGGCGTTCCTCTACCAGTACGCGAATCCGGCGAATCCGAAGGCGCACTACGAGGGCACTGGGCCGGAGATCTGGCGAGACTGCCCCGAGGTCACCCACTTCGTGGCCGGATTGGGCACCTCGGGGACCCTGATGGGCGTCGGCCACTACCTCAAGGATCAGAACCCCGAGATCAAGGTGTGGGCCATCGAGCCCCCGGCCGGTGAGATGGTCGACGGGCTGCGCAATCTCGAGGACGGGTACATCCCGCCGATCTTCGTCGCCAACCACGGCAACGAACTTCTCGACGGAAAGCGGATCGTGCGCCCTCGCGAGTCGATCGAGTGGACCAGGCGTTTGGCTGATGTCGGGATCTTCGCCGGGCTGTCTTCGGGAGCGGCGCTGGCAGGGGCGGCGAAGACTGCGTCGGCCATCGAATCCGGCACGATCGTCGTCGTCTCGGCCGACGGTGGGTGGAAGTACCTGTCGACCGGGGCTTGGACCGACGATCTCGACGAGGTCGCCGAGCGGGCCAGCCGGATCACCTACTTCTGATCTCCGCAGGGCTGGAAGCAGTGCCGCCGGACGAACGGATCGGAGAACCGGGGCCCTCTGGTTCGGGCCTCTCGTTGGTCGTACTCGGTTGCGACGGAAGTTGGGCGGGCCCTGGGGGAGCGGGAAGCGGCTACCTGGTGATGTCCGGCGCGACCACCCTGATGATGGACGCGGGCCCGGGCACCTTCGCCAACTTGCAGGGTCGGATCGACCCCGCCTCGATCGACGCGGTCATCCTCAGCCACCATCATCCCGACCATTGGACCGACCTCCATGCGCTGTCGGTCCATGCCGAGTACGCACTCGGGCGCCAGGGGATTCCTGCCTACGCGCCTGCGGGTCTGATCGAACGAGCGGGTCAGGTCGATTCGGAGGCCATCGACTGGCACGAGGTGACCGACGGAGACGCTCTTCGTATCGGCGACGTGGTCTGCTCGTTCCATCGCACCGACCACGCCTTCGAGACGCTGGCCGTCCGGATCGAGGGGGGTGGCAGGGTGCTGGGCTACTCTGCCGACACAGGCCCAGGCTTCTCCTTGGCTGAGCTCGGGACCGACCTCGACCTCTTGCTGACCGAGGCCACCTATACGTTCGACCACGAAGGGACCGCCGATCACATGAGTGGACGCCAGGCCGGTGCGCAGGCGCGACGTGCCGACGTCGCGCGGTTGGTGATCACCCACCGCTGGCCGACGATCGATCCGACGACGCTCTTGGGCGAAGTCGAGGAGGCCTTTGGAAGACCGGCGGAGCAAGCGGCGATCGGAAAGGAATTCACACTGTGAGCGAGGGTGCCACTGCCGGACGAACGACGAGCCGTGTTGACGGTCGGGCCATCGACCAACTCCGCTCGGCGTCTTTCGACCGGGACTTCACGGTGTTCGCTCCAGGGTCGGTGCTGGTCACCATGGGGCGGACCAAGGTGCTCTGCACCGCATCGATCGAGGAGCGGGTCCCGCCGTGGATGAGGGGCAGTGGCAAAGGGTGGGTCACTGCCGAGTACTCCCTGCTTCCCGGGTCGACCGCGGAGCGGGTGACCCGGGAGGCCGCCAAAGGAAAGCAGTCGGGCCGGACCCAGGAGATCCAGCGGCTGATCGGACGCTCTTTGCGCTCGGTCTGCGACATGGTCGTGCTGGGCGAACTGCAGGTGACGGTGGACTGCGACGTGCTCCAGGCAGACGGCGGCACCCGGACGGCATCCATCTGCGGTGCCTACGTCGCACTCCACGATGCGATGACCCGGCTGGTCCAGCGGGGCGCGCTGAGGGAGAACCCGCTCACCGAAGCGGTGGCAGCCATCTCGGTCGGGGTGGTCGACGGTGTGTGCATGCTCGACCTCCCCTACGAGGAGGACAGCCGAGCCGAGGTCGACATGAACGTGGTGATGACCTCGTCAGGACGCTTCATCGAGGTGCAAGGAACGGCCGAAGGGATGCCCTTCACGAAGGGAGAGCTCGACGAGATGCTGACCCTGGCCGAACACGGGATCGCCCAGCTGCTCGACTTGCAGGCCGAGACGCTCGCGGTGCCTCCCGCTCCGCGATGAGGAGAGGGCGGTGAGCGCAGGAGAGCTGAAGCTCGTACTCGCCTCGGCCAACGTCGACAAGGCCGCCGAGATCTCGGCCATTCTCTCGAGCGTTCCCGGCCTGGTGGTCCTGCCACGCCCGTCGTCTGTCCCCGATGTGGACGAGACCGGCGATACCCTTCTGGACAATGCGCGGCTCAAGGCCCGTGCCCTGTGCGACGCGACCGGGATGCCCGCGGTCTCCGACGACACCGGACTCGAGGTGGAGGCCTTGGGCGGCGCTCCCGGGGTCTATTCGGCGCGGTACTCCGGACCTCATGCTTCCTACGGGGACAACGTGGCGAAGCTTCTCGACGAGCTGGCCAAGGTGGGGGCCGATTCGCCGGATCGACGCCGCGCCACCTTCCGATGCGTGGCGCTGGTCGCCTACCCCGACGGCGCTGAGGTTTGGGAGGACGGCAAGGTCGAGGGCACGATCAGCACGCAGGCCCTCGGTGAAGCGGGATTCGGCTACGACCCGATCTTTGCGCCCGACGGTTTCGACGGCCGCACGTTCGCCCAGATGACCAGCGACGAGAAGCACGGAATCTCTCACCGTGGGCGAGCGTTCCGTGCGCTCGCCGATCGATTGAGTACGGCGCCCAAAGGAACTTAAGCCACACCGTCACTTTCGTCCGCACCGTGGCCGGCACCGACCCGCATCCACGGATCGTCTGCGATCGGCGGCGGCATGATCGTGACCTCGGCCAGACCGGTGGGGGATTCGGAACGGATCGAATCCGCGCTCTCGGTCACTACCGCATCCGGCTCGATGGCTACCGACTCGTCGGCGAACTCGAACTCGTCTGCCTCGATGACTGGAGGCGCGAACTCCTCCTCGGGCGTGAATCCCTGGAACTCGAACGCGTCCGCTGAGCTCGAAGCAGAGGAAACGGAGGGCGCGAGCAGCTCGACCAAGCCGGAAGCGTTGAGCTCGCGGATTGCTCGGAGTCCGACGACCGGGTCCACACCGACGGTGTCGAGAACCGACGCCACGGTCTGACCTCCTTTGCCGATGGCAGCGAGTACCGGCCATTGGTCGGCACGGAGTTGGACGTCTTGACCTGGTGGTTCCGGTTGCAGGGCGGCGACCGCGTCGAGCGGGATCGATGCTTCGAGCTCCTTCCACTCCTCCAGCCGGAAACGGACTTCGTCGACAACCGTCGCGACCGCGGTGTTGGGCCCGCTCGTCGGTGGAGGTGGCCCGGGGGAGAAGGAGAACCAACCGCTGTCGATCCGCGCCAACAGGAAGACCGCGTCGGCGACGGTGACGGCCTTTCCTGCTTTGGCGCCTGCAAGCGCTCCGTGATCGAACCACACCAGGCCGTCGACCGAGTCGCCCGCGACCCGCAGCTCACCAGTGTGGGTTGCGCCGGCGAGGAGAAAGAGGATTTCGGCGAGGCCGAAAGCGGAGAGCGATCCGGTCAGCGAGGGCACCGGCTCCTGCTCAGTGAGCACCGCGGACGATGCCGGGGAGTCGACCGGCATCTCGGCCACCCTGATCCTGCTGATCGAGTCGGCCGCGGCTTCACTTGCCGAGGCGCCGAACAAGGGGGACATCGTCGGACCGGGCACCTGGGCTGATGCGGCATCGGTCGCGCTGCCAGACCAGACCGAACTCCCGTCCGGAGAACCGTCGAAGACCCCGCTCTGGGCAGGTCCCTGCGAACTCGTCGATCCACGTCTCCTGACCATGTGCCCCGTCCTCCGGTCGACTCTCCTAGCCAGAATAACTGCATTGAGTGAGAAGGGCCATACTCAGAGTGAAATTTCACACTCATGAAGCCCGTCGGATCCGAGACGCCGGAAGGGATGGAATCGCCCCGGTAAAGAGGGTGCTCCGAGTCGTCGGCGCTAGTCTCGCATCCATGCCGAGCGTGCGATGGAGGCCGGCCATCGGCAAGTTGCGGCGGACCCTCACCGGGGCGCGGACCACCGAGGCCGCCGACGTCTATGACGGCAGCTACTTCGGCGAGGGGAGGGACCCCTCCGGCGATCGAGAGGGACGATCGGGGTATGCCCGGTATGACCGGATCGCCTCGAACGCCGATATCGCCGGGTGGCTCCTCTGGAGGAACTTTCGGGTGGCAAGCTCGCTCGACGTCGGGTGCGCCACGGGTTACCTGGTCGAGGTCCTCCGCGAACGGGGGATCGACGCACAGGGCTGCGACGTAAGTCCGTATGCGGTCGAGCACGCCACCCCGGGGGCGGTCGGTCACCTCCGGGTCGCCAACCTCTTCGCCGGTTTGCCCTGGCCGGACGGAGCGTTCGAGCTGGTGACCGCCCTCGAGATTCTCGAGCACCTTCCTCCGGACCAGGTGGGACTTGCCCTCGCCGAGATCCGACGGGTGTGCAGCGGCTACCTCTACGCCACCATTCCGTCCTTCGGGGTGAACCGGTCCGGGCCGGACGGCCACTTCGAAGGGAAGGTGCGGCCCGAACGGGTCCGGTACTACGACGAGCTCGGTCCGGACTTCGTCGGTCCGGTTCCCGAGGCGGACCTCGCCGTGGATGCGGAAGGCCAGCCGGTCGAGGGACACCTGACCATCGCGGCATTCGAGTGGTGGACCCGCCAGTTCGAGCTCGCCGGGTTCACCCGCTGCCCCGACATCGAGCGTCGTCTCTACGCCGACATCGAGCCCGGCGACCTTGCTCCCTACTGGAACATCTACGTCTTACGGACCGACGGCGCATCCGACGCAACAGTCGAGCCGATCGAGGCCGATCGAACCCTGGTCGACCTCGGGCTGCGGCACCCGTTGTTCGAGCGATGAGCGAGGTCCCTCGAAGTCGGTGCCGGTCCTATGAGGACTTCGAGCACCTTCGGTTCGACCGACCCCGCAGTGGGGTGCTGCTCATCACGATCGACCGTCCCGACGTGCTCAACGCTGCCAACGAGCAACTGCATCGCGAACTCGCCCAGGTCTGGTCGGTCGCCGACGCCGACGAGTCGGTGGCGGTGTCGGTCATCACCGGTGCGGGCAGAGCCTTTTCGGCCGGAGGCGACCTCTCCATGGTGGAGAAGATGGTCCACGATCAGAGCGAGGTGGTCGTGCAGTGGCGGGATGCCAATGCGGTGGTCGAGGAGATTCTGGTGTCGGTGAAGCCGATCGTCTCGGCGATCAACGGGGTGGCGGTCGGCGCAGGACTGGCGGTTGCCCTGTTGGCCGACGTGAGCATCATCGGCGAGTCGGCCCGCTTGTCCGACGGGCATGCCCGTCTGGGGGTGGCCGCTGGCGACCATGCGGCGCTGATCTGGCCTCTTCTCTGCGGGATGGCGAAGGCGAAGTACTACTTGATGACCGCTGACTTCGTCGATGGGCGGGAGGCCGAGCGGATCGGACTGGTCACCCGTTGCGTCCCCGACGCCGACGTCCTCCCCGAGGCGCTGGCCATCGCCGAGCGTTTGGCCCAAAGAAGCCGAACTGCGGTGCAGTGGACCAAACGGTCGCTCAATCAGTGGCTCAAGACAGCGTCACCGGCGTTCGGCGAGTCGCTCGCACTGGAGATGCTCGGCTTCCTCGGCAGCGATGCGCAAGAGGGTCTGTCGGCGCTCCGGGAACGGCGGGAGCCCCGGTTCCCATCGGCCGCTCCGCCGGACTGACCCGACCCGATCGACCTGGTCGCCCATCGGCGACCGATCACGTGTCAGGCGACCGTCACAAGCGTGCCGATCGGGGTGAGCGGGAAGACCACCGCGGCGTTGGCCGGGGGCATCTCGACGCAACCGTCGCTTTGAGGGAACCCATAGCTCGCCCGATTGAAGCCGTGGAGAGCGTCCCCTCCGTTGAAGTAGCTGACCCAGGGGATCCCCGGGTCGACGTAGTGCGATCCGTCGGGATTGGTTCCCCTCATCGTGGTGACCTTGTAGCGCGCGTAGACCGGGAAGGTGCCGGTGGCGGTGGGCACCGCGGCGACACCGGTATTGGCCAGGGTCGAGTAGACCTGCGTGCCGTTGCTGTAGACGGTGGCCGTCTCGGGGTTGGACTCCGACACGTAGACGTAGTTGTACGGATTCGGGTCCATCGTGCCGGCCTGGGCGTCAGTCAACAGCTGCTGCCAGACCTGAGGCCCGGGGAGTCCGTCGGTGGTCATCCCGTGGCCGGACTCGAAGGCCATCACGGCTCCGGTCTGGATCACGTTGCCCGAGCCTTGGGTCCAGAGGCTGGTCAGCGAGCCCGGCTCGTTGCCTCGCCAGCTGAAGGTGCCGGGTTGGGGCTGCGCCGCTTCCTGTGGTGCTGCGATCGGCCCGGCCGGGGTGAAGGTGAGCGGGAGGTAGCCGAGTTGCGCGAGGAGTTGCTGGAGCCGGAGTGTGCTCCCCTGGGCGACCGTGAACTGGAACGATGAACCCTGAGCCAGCTGCTTCCCCGAAGCGCTGGTCACCCCTGCGGCCCCTCCCGGAATGGTCACCGTCTCGGTCGACGACGGCGCGAGCGGTTGGGAGGCGACGAAGGTGTACGTGGTCGGCGCGACCACCTGCCAGGTGCCTCCGACCGCCGGGCTCAGTGACGGGGTGGGGGAGTGGGCGCCGATCGGTTCGGAGAACTGCACCGAGATCGTCGCATTGCTCGGGACTCCGGTGGCCCCGGCAGCGGGTGCCTCGGTGACCACTGCGAACGAGGCTGGGTGAGTGGTCGACCGGATCTCGTTGGCCGGCGGTTGACTGGTGACCCCGGATCGACTTGCATCCTGGCGCATCGCGAAGGCGGAGATGCCCACGGCCACGACGGCGATGGTTGCCAACGTGATGGCGACCATCCACCCGCGATCGTTCCGCGAGCGGGCTTCGCCGCTCGGCTTTCCGCGTTTCGAGTGTGCTCCAGGCATAGCTCTCCTCAGTTGCAAAACTACCAGCCCGACGTGCGCCCCCGACTGCACCCGACGATTGAATCGTGGGAGTTCTCCGACCTCGCGGGTCACTTCGGCGACGCGCGGTCAGAGAGGTCAGGCCGAAGTGTGCTCGGCCACGCGGGTCAGGATCGCCGCCTCGAGCCGTTCGATGAGGCCCGAATCGGTGAGCTTCTCCCCGCTTGCGTTCCGCACGTAGAAGGCATCCACCACCGCGGAACCGAAGGTGGACACCTTTGCTGAGGTGACGTCGAGCTGGCACTCGACGAATGCCTGGGTGATCCGATGGAGCTGCCCGACCACGTCCTCGGCCCTGACCTCGACGACGGTTGCCGCGGCTGACGCGTTGTTGTCGACGGTGACCTCGGTCGAGACGAGCTGTGGAGAGGTAGGTCGGCGATCGTTCCGGTAGGTGCGGGCCCGTTCGGCGAGTCGGGCCTCGACCGAGACGGCTCCGGACATGATGGCGGCGAGGTCGTCGGCGAGCCGCGCCGCCTTCGGCCAGCTCCCCTTCGAAGGTTCGACCGTGAAGACTTCGACCGCGACCCCCTCTTCGCCGGCGACCACCGCGGACCGCACGTTGAGCCCGTTGATGGCCAGGGCGCCGGTGACTTCCGCGAGCAGCCCCGGTCGATCCGGCGCGACCACCATCACGGTCGGATCGTCGATGGAGAGAGCAGGCGCCCCCTGGGTCCGGACAGTGTCCATCACCACCCTGATCTCGTCGGTGATCCAGGGAGTGGGAGCGGTGACCGGCTCGCCAGCCAAGAGCCGTCTGGTGCGCTCGACAAGGTCGGCGACGAGCCCGGCTTTCCACGACCCCCAGGCAGAGGGCCCGGTTGCCTGGCTGTCAGCTTCGACGAGCGCCGCCAGCAGGTCGAGGGTCAAACGGTCGCCTACCTCGTCCGCCACTCGCTGCGAGGTGGCCGGATCGTCGAGATCGCGGCGGGTCGCGCTGTCCGGTAGGAGGAGGTGCAGCTTGACGAGCGTCACCAAGGTGTCGACATCCTCGGGTGGAAAGCCCATCCGGGTCGCGATCTCTCGGACGACAACCATGCCGGCGTCGGTGTGGTCGCCTGGGAATCCTTTGCCGATGTCGTGCAGAAGAGCACCCATGAGCAAGAGGTCCGGCCGATCGACCCGGTGGGCCAAGGTGGCCGCGTTTCCGGTCGCCTCCAGCAGATGCCGGTCGACGGTGAACCGGTGATACGGGTTGCGCTGCGGCTTGTTCCGGACGGCGGCCCATTCGGGAAGGTAGACCTCGAACAGCTTCCGTTGGTCGAGGGCCTCGAGGGCGGGGATGGCCGCCGGCCCGGTGGCGAGGACTCGGATCAGCGTTTCGCGAACCTCGTCGGGCCAAGGCACCGGCGGAGAGGGCGCCTTGCGCCCGAGCAAGGTGAGGGCATCCCGTGCGATCGGCAAGTTCTTCTCGGCGCTCACCGTGGCCAACCGAAGGGCGAGTGTGGGGTCCCCCCCTGGATCCGCTGCTCCGGTCAGCACCACCTCGCCACCCCTCACGGCGATGTCCGGCTGATCGGGCACCGGCTCGGCCGCCTCCGTCGCAGCGCCCCCCGTCCTCCGCTTCGGTCGAAGGAGCCGCCGGGTGTTCTCCTGCTCGCGGGCCCACCAGGTCTGGCGACGCCACGCGTCATCCGCCTCCCAGGCCACGGTTCGCCCTGCGGTCGCAACGGCCAACATGAGTGCGTCCGAATCAGGCATGCCGAGAGACTGTGCGACGTTGTCCTGCTCCTGGAGGAGCAGCTTGTTCTGCTCGCGACCGGCTCGCCGGTGCAGTTCGACCCGGATGGAGGTCAACACCCTTCGGGAATCATCGATCGCAACGGTGTCCACGTAGTCGGCCAGCACCGGAGCCGCTTGCATCAAGGCGTTGAGCGCCGCGATGTCCCGCAGCCCCCCGTGGGCTTCTTTGAGGTCCGGCTCCTGAAGGAAGCCCACGTCGCCGTAGGACTGGTGGCGCTCGGTGACCAGATTGCCGAGCACCCCGAGCCAGGGTGGCTTCTGCTTCGTCCAGCGATCGTGGGCGCCCTCCAGCATCGGCTCTGCGACCTTGGCGTCGCCACACACCACCCGCCCGTCGAGGAGTCCCAGCGCGACTCGAAGGTCCTCTGCTGCCATGTCGAGGGCCTCGTTCGGTTTCCGCACGCTGTGGTCGAGCGCGATGCCTTCGTCCCAGACCGGGTACCAGATCTTGTCGGCGGTGGTCGAGACGTCACTCTTTCCGCGATGGACGAGGACCACATCGAGGTCGCTGAACGGACACAGCTCCGAGCGCCCGTAGCCGCCGACCGCGACGAGAGCGATGCCGCGGGCGTCCCCACCGGTCGCCTGGTCGAAGAGGCCGGTGAGCCATTGATCGGCGACCTCGGTGTACGCGCGGCAGAACGCGTCCCCTTTCAGATCGTCGCGCTCGATGAGGGCTTGGCGCAGCGAACGGAGGGACACCAGCGGACCGTACCACCGGCCAAACGCAGGCAGCCGCCTCCGGTGACAGAGGCACTCGATCAGCCAACGGTGCGGTCACCTGCGGGCGCTCGTCCGTTAGGCTGGAGAGGTGGCCAGAGGAGAGATCCAACCGCACGGTGGTGAGCGAAAGGGACTGAGCCTGTTCGACGGCATCCTGATCGTCGGTGGCGGGCTGATCCTGCTGTTCGTCGGCTTCGGGGTGCTCCACTTCATTGCCGGGGTGGTCTGGTTCTTCGTGAAGCTGGTGATCGTCGTTGCGTTGATCGCCCTGGTCGTCAAGTTGGTGTTCCGCCGACGTTCCTGAGCCGGCGACGGCGAGGCGCGCGAGCCCCCGCCCTCAGGTCTCACCCGATCATCGACTCGAAGAGTTCGATGTGCTCGGTCACCATCCGGTTCGTCGAGAAGTAGCCCTCGACCGCCAGGCGGCAGTCACTCCGCTTCAGCTCGTTGATCCGACCGAGCGCCTCGATCATGGCGTCCTCGTCCTCGCACAGGAACCCGGTTCGACCGTCGTCGACCACTTCGGGTGCAGCCCCTTCCGGAAAGGCGAGTACGGGCGTCCCACATGCGAACGCCTCCAGCATCACCATTCCGAACGGCTCGTTCCACCGGATGGGGAAGACGAGGGCCGAAGCTCCGGCGAGCAGCTGGAGCTTGCGTTCGTGAGACACCTCGCCGAGGTAGTGGGCGTCCTCCCCGAGCAACGGCTCGACGTGCTCCGAGAAGTAGCGCATCTCCCACTGCTCACGCATCTTCGCTGCGAGGAAGATCCGGAAGCCCGCTTTGCGAGCGACCTCGATGGCCCGATGCGCGCCCTTGTCCGGTGCCATCCTGCCGAGGAACAGGACATAGGGCCCGTCGTCGTCGCCGACACCCTCTCCCATCGGGAACTGGGTCGCGTCGACACCGTGGTGAATGACCCTGGACACGGGAACATCGGGCGCGGCTCGCCGTTGGGCGTGCGAGATGCACACGAGGGGAACCCGGTCAGCGGTGTGTCGGTAGAGGTCGGTGAGCTCCTCGTTGAAGGGACCGTGGATCGTCGTGGCCACCGGCAGTTGTGGATACCGTTCGGAGTAGAAGGGGCCCATCACCGTGTGGTCATGGACGACGTCGCACTCCCGCACGGCTTCGTAGGCATGGATGACATGGCGGATCTCGGGGACGGCCATGCCGATCCGCATCCCCTCGGCAGCCGGAAGCACCCACTCCCGCGGAACCGGACAGGTCGAATCGCCGGTCGTATAGAGGACAACTTCGTGGCCGGCGTCCTGCAGTCCGCGCGCCAGCTGGTCCACCACCAACTCGATGCCTCCGTACAGCAACGGTGGAATGGGCGTCCAGGGCGGGGCGATGAGTCCGATTCGCATGGGCAGATTCAACCATCCTTGACGGAGGGATAGGATCGTGCCGCGTCAGGGCGGCGTGGCCGAGTGGCTTAGGCAGGGGCCTGCAAAGCCCCGTACGGCGGTTCGATTCCGCCCGCCGCCTCCAGAAGGAGGCTTCTCCCATGGCCAAGCTGCTCTATGTAACGAACGCGTCACTGGACGGCTACCTCGAGGATCAGGACGGCGGCATTGATTGGGGTACCCCCGACGAGGAGTACTTCAGCTTCATCAACGAGGTGCACCGATCGGTCGGCTCGTATCTCTATGGACGTCGTATGTACGAGGCGATGGTCTATTGGGAGACAGCAACCCTCAGCGACCAGCCGACCTGGATCGTCGACTTCACCAATGCCTGGCGAGCGGCTGACAAGGTGGTGTTCTCGAAGTCGCTTCCGTCGGTGTCAAGTGATCGGACCACCCTCGAACGGGAGTTCGACGTCGAGGAGATTCGACAGATGAAGGCTGCCGCGACTCAGGACCTCACGGTCGGCGGAGCCGATCTTGCCGCCCAAGCATTCGGAGCGGGCCTGGTGGACGAGTGTCACTTGTTCTTCTGGCCGGTCGTTCTGCGGGCCGGCAAGGACGCCTTCCCGGTGCCGGCGCGCCTCGGCCTCGAGTTGCTGGGCGAACGGCGCACACGAAGTGGAGTCGTCCACCTTCGCTACGGCGTCACATACTGAAGCGCCTCGGCCAGGCCCTCCGCTCAAGCAGGTGAGTGGTGCGCACCGAGAATGCGCCAGGCGCCGGCGGCAGCCGCGAGCAGTGCGACGAGCATCGCGCCGGTGATGCCGATCATGACTGGTGGCGCTACCGAGCCCCACGTACCAAACGGTCCGAGTGAGGTCCCGAGGAAGCTCGGCGCATGGAGCGCGATGGCTGCCCACCAGGTGGCCGTGCCGGCGAGCACCATGACCATGCACAGGAACACCCCCAGCGCGCAGCTCGCCTCTGCTCGCAGGAGCGCACCTCGTAACTTGACGCGACCGGCAGCCGCGATCGCCGCCCTGACGCACGCAGCGAGGGCGGCGAGGAGAGTGAGGCTCCACACACCGAGAGCTCCGAAGCCACCCCGGGACGGGCTGCTGTGATGCACCTGGGTCGAAGCGAGGAGAACGACGGCGCCGGTGGCAGCGAGCGCTATCGCCACCAGGACGGCAGCAACGCCCATGGCCCGGCCGAAGTCACCCCACCCCTCGGTCCGTACCGACCGGGCCACAGGCACAGCGACCAACAGCGCGCCCAGCGCAATCAACGCAACCGCGAGCGCTGCGGCCCACGTGACCGCGTCGACGGCGTCGGCGGGGAGCCATCGGGCGCCTGCCGGCGTGGCCAGATCCCAGTGCTCGAGGTACTTGGCAAAGGCACTCCCGACCACCATGAAGACCGCCCACGAACACAGGACAAGCAGTGCGCCCGCTCTGACCCGGGCCTCCGGCTCGGCATTCGCCGAGAATCCAGAGGCATGCACATGCTCGACAAGAGCGCCTTTGAGGAGCGACGCCCGTTGGCGGAGAGGGATGGGTCGTTCGCCATAGGTCTCTTCGAGGAGCGCTGCCAACTCGTCGCCATACCGCTCGCGCCAGCTGTCGGGATACCACCCGAGAAGGCGGTCGAATCGGGTTGCCCTCGTCATAGGACCCAGGCCTGAGTGGCGGGAAGCACAATGCCCAGACGCGAGGCGCCGACATTGGCCAACGAATGCATGTTCTCCACGACACCGGCCAGCGCACGGCGGCCCGCGGGCGTGATGCGATAAGGACGCCGCCGCTCTTCCTTCCCTGCAGCGGGCTCGATCAAACCGCGTTCCTCGAGCCGGGTGATGGCGCCGTAGAGCGTGCCTGGCCCGAGCGCGACGCCGGCGAAATCTTCGATGTCTTTGCTCAACGCATAGCCGTGCTTCGCTCCTGACGCCAGGCTGGTCAAGATGAGAACCGTCGGCTCGTTGGGGCGGTCCAGCCCGCCGTCGCGATGTCGTGCCACGAACCTAGAGACTACTACGTGGTACGTAGTAGTCAACAGCAGGATCGCTCCTTGGACGAAAGTTTCGCGCCTCGCGATCGGTCTTTGCTAACCGTCAAGCACGTCCGTGCCTCTGAGACGGATTTCTTCCCAGGCCCCGTCCGCAATCGGCGCGAACGGCGCGTCCGTCGGATCGGCTATCCAGCGCTCGAACGCCACACGAAAGGCAAGCAACCCGAGATCGCCTGCGATTCGCGCGGCGACGATGTCGACGTCGCGCGCCCGGAGAGCGTCGGCGATGGCCTGAGCTGTGCGGGCGAACTTGAGCTGCCCACGCTCTTGCAGGTCGGCGCTTGTAGCAACGATGGCGATCCGCCGCCGAGCCGATCGTTTGTACTCGGTGGTCATAGCGGTAGCCGTTGCCGCGAGCGCGGCCTGCACGCAGTCACTCGGGGTCGCGTCCGTGGAGGCGTGACGGATGCCGTCGGAGAGCAGTTCGGCCAGCGCGTCTCCACCCGCCAGTGCGACCTCACGTTTGTCAGCAAAGTGTCGAAAGAACGTGGCGCGGTTGAGGCCCGCGCGCTCGGCAATATCTGCCACGGTCGTTGTCTCGTAGCCATTCTCTGTGAACAGCTCCCAAGCAGCGCTCTCGAGACGCTCCCGCGCGTCCGGCGCCCACCTTCCCACGTCTCCATCATACCAGTGATGCGACGGAGTCTCGTGGGGCGGTTTAGTGATGCGACGAAGTC
This sequence comes from uncultured Acidimicrobiaceae bacterium, assembly GCA_963839925.1. Classification (GTDB taxonomy): domain Bacteria; phylum Actinomycetota; class Acidimicrobiia; order Acidimicrobiales; family RAAP-2; genus Bog-756. Next base: position 1,108,747 of record CAWIWV010000001.1, read on the forward strand.
GCATCACTAAGAAGAGGAGCATCTCTGTGAACATTTTTGTTACCGGTGGGTCCGGCTGGATCGGGTCCGCCGTGGTCCCCGAACTTGTCACGGCGGGCCATGAGGTCGTTGCCTTGGCACGTTCGGATGCATCAGCTGAATTCCTGAGGGTCGCCGGTGCGCGCGTCCAACGGGGCGACCTCACCGACGCCGATGTGCTGCGTGCCAGTGCACAGGAAAGTGATGGAGTCATCCACCTCGCCTACAGGCACGATCTCGGCCAGGCGGCGGGCGCAGCCACAGACGGTACCGCGATCGCTTCGTTCATCGACGCGCTAGCGGAATCCGGACGGCCGTTGCTCGTGACCGGAGCGACGCTTTCCCACCCCGGACGCCCTGCGACCGAACGGGACGAACTGATCCCGCAAGGGCCGATCGCGGCGCGGATCGTCAACATGCAAGCGGCACTAGCAAGCGTCAAGCGGGGTGTGCGCTCGAGCCTCGTCATGATTCCCCGCTCAGTGCACGGCGAAGGCGAACGTCACGGATTCATCCCACAGCTGATCACCCGTGCGCGCCAGACGGGTGTCTCGGGCTACATCGGTGACGGCCTCAACCGATGGCCGGCAGCTCACGTGAAGGACGTTGCGACCCTGTACCGCCTCGCGATCGAGGGCGCACCCGCAGGCTCAGTGCTGAACGCGGTTGGCGAAGAAGGGGTCAGCATTCGCGATATCGCCGAATCCATTGGCCGAGGGCTCAATCTGCCGGCTCGTCCGCTTCCGGCCGAGGAATTCACACCGCCGCTGTTTCCTCTCCTCAGCCTCGATATGCCCGCCTCGAGCACTCTCACGCGTCAGCTGCTCGACTGGACACCGACCCATGCAGGCCTTCTCGAGGACATCGACGCCGGCCACTACTTCACCTGACGTCGAGAGGGTCGCAGGCAGGCTAACGAAGTGTGCAGTTCCTAGGAGGTGGCAGGGGTGGCGTAGTCCCAGAGGAGATTGGGATCTCCCGTCGCGTCGAGAAGAAGGTTAGCCGGGACCTTCTTGTCGATATGGCCGATCAATCCCTGATAGATGCCGTAACCGACGAGTTGTTGCAGGCGCGGCGTGAACGTGCGCACCGTCTCGATCGGAAGCCCGAGCTGTTGGTTCTCCTGCTGGCGGATGAACCCCGCGCAGTAGTTCATGGCGATGCCCACCCGTCTCGACGACGTGGTGTTCGCGCCGCCCCCGTGCCAGAGACTTCCGTGCCAGACCAACACGCTGCCCTTGGTCATGATCGCCGGCACCGACTCGTAGGAACCGAAGAGGTCGGGAGACTCGGGCGCCTTGTGGGAGCCGGGGATGATCCGAGTGGCCCCGTTCTCCTCGGTGAAGTCGGTGAGCGCCCACATGGTGTTGCAGATGATGGCGGGATGAGGCTTCGGGAGCGGGATGACCTGGTCGTCGGCGTGGATCATTTGAGGGGTCTCATCAGGACCAATCGCGATCGAGGAGAGCGAGGAGATCAGAAGGCCGGGATCGAGTACCTGTTCGCAGATCGGAAGGACTGCGGGGTGGACGGGGATCTGCTCGAACTCGGACCCGTACGCGAGGAGGTTGTAGATGCGGGTGGTGTGGAGACCTTCGAACTCATTGTGCGCAGGTGCGATACCCAGATCGTGTTCGAGGCGGAGGAGTTTGTCGTTGAGGGCGTCGATCAGCTGCGGATCGATGGCGTCCTCGACGATCGTGTAGCCCACGTCCTCGATCTGTTGCACGTGCCCTTCGATGTCGGTGCTCATGATCGGCCCTCCTTCGTCAGGTGCTCGTTCATCGAACCAGCCTGAGCCTATTGTGCAAAGCGTGGCGCGTAAGAAGGAGTGGGGCAAGCGGTATGAGTTGCTTACCTGCGCCTGGAAGGGCCATTTCCTGGTGGGCGACGATGCCGCGGAGGTGGGGCCTGAGGATGGAGCCCTGGTGCGAGAGGGGAGTGGGACCCGGTGGTGCCGGTGCCTTCGGTGTGACGCCTGGACCCCGGTGCAGCCCCCTGAGCATCCTGTTCGTCAGCGGGTACCCGAGCGTGAGGACATCGAGTTGCCGGCGCGCGGCCCCCTCCTCCGTGATCACTATGTGCTCAGACTGATCGCGATCGACCGGGCGATCCACGTCATTGTGCTGGTGGGCCTCGCGGCAGTGTTGTTCGCGTTCGCCGGTCACACTCAGGTGTTGCGCCGCGACTATGTGAACGTGATGAACGACCTTTCGGGAGGAGATCCCGGGTCCTCTCAGCTGCGGGGCGTGCTCGGCTACCTGAAGAAAGCCTTCCAGTACTCGCCGACCCACCTCGTGCACCTGGGACTGGTGGTTCTCGCCTACGCCGCGTTGGAGGCGACCGAGATGGTCGGTCTGTGGTTGGCCAAGCGTTGGGCCGAATACCTGACCCTGGTGGCAACGTCCATCTTTGTTCCTGTCGAGATCTACGAGCTGACCCTCGGGGTGAGTGCGTTCAAGATCGTGACGCTCATCATCAACCTGGCGATCGTGTTCTACCTCCTGTGGGCAAAGCGGCTGTTCGGGATCCGAGGGGGGATTCGCACCGAAATGGAACGTCGCCGCGAGCTCAGCGGATGGACGGCGATCGACCGGGAGACGCCATCGGTTCCGACCGCCGTCCCTTAGTCATGGTCGACTCGGCTTCGCCCGGGACGGGGTGAGTGGTAGCGTCAGGCCTCTCGGGCCGTTGGCGCAGTTGGTAGCGCACTTGCATGACACGCAAGGGGTCGTGGGTTCAAGTCCCGCACGGCCCACCAACAAATTCGGGGTGGGCCTGGTGGGAAAGCCCTTGGGGTCGCACCATCAGCCACCAACATCGGAGCCGTCCCATTCCGACCTGCCCGCAAGGCCAACGAGCCCCGCAAGGGTGATGGCCATGCGCTCTCGGAGGACGATGAGGCGCTCTTGAATCATTGCTTCTGCTTGGCTTGGAGTCTGAACGATCCTGTCACTCAGCGGCGACGGCCCTCCACAGAGAACCACCATGTGGCAAATGGTTGTCCCATCCGCATTCTCGTCAAGCAAAAAGCTCCATCGCGAAACTGGATGTGACGTGTCGCCCACGGTCCACTCGAACAACGAAGGTTGATCGAATCTCGTGACCGTCGACGTGGTGGTCCATCGACGCTCACCCCGCAACTGGTCTCCTTCGAATCGACTGCCGAGCCCAATAGGGGATGGCGAGACGAGGCGAACTGACTGCAGTTCGCTGGAGAACTCGGGCAGGAGCAGTGGATTCGCGGCGACCACCCACAGTGATTCGATTGGGATGTTGGTGGTCACACTTGTAAACGCATTGGGCTGGAGACGTTGCAAATCCACCCTCTTGACGATACTGAAAGCGATCAGGTTCGCGACCCCGCTCGGCTCGCTGCGGGTCGAGGCATTGCGTGATCGAGGTCCAGAGCGGTGCCGAGCACTCCTTCGAGGAAGAGTGAGTAGGACCTTGAGACATGGTCGTTCCTGAGATACACCAAGTAGTGGCTGACAATCGAGTTGCAGCGATTGGTACAGAACCAAGGCAGGATGTTGATGAATCGGGCGCTGGCCTCATGTGCCGCCCTGTTTTCCGCACGGTTGAACATGATCGCCCTGGAATACGGAACGCCCGAGCACGCGGTGACGTCGTCGAGGTGTCGACTCAGGCAGCCCGGGGTACCGTCAGCCGGTTCGGCCGGATTGCCGATCAGGATGGTGTGGGTCCTTGGACTCGAGAACCTGTCGAGTAGTTGAGCGATGCTGGCTTGCCATTGACCGATCGGGTACAGGGTTCCGTTGGGCTCCAGATACCGAAACGATTCGGAGACGATCAGGATCTGCGGTTTGATGGTGGCGATCCGATGGAGAGCGAATTGGTGGAACAGGTTGCACGGTCCCCAAACTCCCGAGGTACTTCCGCTAGGTGGGATCGACACCAGCGAGGCTGGGCAGCCAGATTTGAACAGGACGACCAGCCGCCAGTGCTGACGAATTGTGATGCCGTCAAGCGCGTCGAACCACATTCCGGCATGCGAATCGCCATAGAGAACGACGGTGCGCCTCGCTCGCTCATCTCCGAACGTGCATGCGGGGACCGACGATGCGGCCCAACCTGGATCGCAGGGAGCTGGGGGAAAGCCGATTTGCGAAAGGATGTTCTCCTGCACCCCGAGCAAGGTGGGTGAGAGGTCGCTCGGCACTGCGTGAACGTGGTCCGATTCGGCTACTGAGTGAAGCACCGTTGGGAGCTGAACGAGGGGCACCTTGTTGGGCAATGTTGCAGCATCGGTGGACGGTCCGATCCCGATCAGGAGCGTAAGTAGGACCAATGTTGCCAAGACCAATCCGACCCCTAGCCCAACGCTCGCCCATCGCCTCGTATGGAGCCGGACGCTGTGTCGGATTGGATTCTCGACGAGTCGATACGTGACGAGAGAGACCACCAAGGCCACGAGATCCCACCCAATGTTGTCTGCGACAGACAGCGTGGACCTGCCGGCGTACTCGGCGGCGACGATCAGAATGGGCCAGTGCCACAGATACAACGAGTAGGACAGCTTGCCGAACCATCTGAACGGACGCAGTCCCAACACCCTCTCCACACCCAGATGCTGCGCGTGGACGCCACCGGCGATGATCATGGACGTGCCGACGACAGGCAGGACCACATAGGCACCCGGGTAGGGTGTGTGTGAGTTGTAGATGTGGGCTGCGATGAGCACGCCGACGAACCCCACCCATGTGGCGATTGCTGCGAGTTTGACGGGCAGACTCAAGAGCCATGGGGTGATGACAGCAACGAGAGCGCCGAGCGCCAGTTCCCAGGCCCTAGTAAACGGGGAGAAGAAGGCGTTCACCGAGTTGCTCCGCGTGTCGAGGATTGAGTATCCAAGCGAGAGGGCGATCACCGCACTCAAAGCAATGGCGAGACGCAATCGAAATGTCAATCGTCTCGATGCACCCATCAACAAGAAGAGCGTGGGATAGACGACGTAGAACTGCTCCTCGACTGCCAGCGACCAGAAATTCTGGAGTGGAGAGGGTGGAGCACCGGAGGCGAGGTAGTTCGTTCCGGTTGAGATGAAGTGATAGTTGGCGAGGAAAACAGCAGCCCAGCGACCATCGATCGCCGTCTGGTTCCCTCCGCCGACTCCGAGGAACCAATAGGCCAGAAGTGCCGAAGCAATGATCACCAACGTGGCAGCAGGAAGGATCCGTCGAGAGCGTCGTCCGTAGAAGGAGAGGATGGAGGGGCCACCCTTCTCCCGGTCTCGAAGTAGAACCCCAGTGATGACGAAGCCGGAAATGACGAAGAAGACATCGACGCCGACGAATCCGCCAGAAAGGCCGGGAACGCCCGAGTGATAGAGAACGACGAGTAGAACGGCGATTGCCCGAAGGCCTTCAACGTCGGGACGAAACGTGCGATCCTCCGGTGCTGTGCCGGATTCGTCGACCACCTCGACCGCTGTAATCGGCACGTCCACTCCCTGGTTGCCCCTCGTACGAGTTCAGCACAAATCTGCGATTGAGATGTCCTGAAGACCCTTGTTCTCTCTGCAGATCATCCGCCGGATCAGTTCGATCGTGCCCGCAGCCTGTGCGTCCCCCAAAGGGTGAGAATGAGAGCGATCAGTAGTCCGATCGCCGCAAGGACCGCCAGAACGATGCCCGCGCTGAACGAGTTCGGCCAGTAGTGCAACTCGACCGTATGACGACCCGGCGGGATCTTTGCCTGGAGCATCACCTTTGCAAGTGCATCCAGCTGCAAGGGACGGCCGTCGATGGTCGCGTGCCATCCTGGAACGTCGGTCAGACGCAGGCGTAGAACCTCCGTCGTCTTGGTCAGGGTGACCAGCTTCCATGCCGCAGGATCTGGGTGCGTCACCTTCACGGGTGTCCCGTTGGCAGAGGTGTCAGGCAGGCGACCAGTCGGCGTGAGCGGAGTCAGGGTCGCCTTCGACGCGCCGGGAACTCGATAGAGGTCCTCGTCTCCTACCCGAGTGTCGAAGACGGCTCCTTTGGGGCCCTTGTGACCACGATGCTCGAGAACGAACCCGATTCCGAATGCACGGGCCGCGTTTGCGGTGGTGACCGCCGGGCAAAAGGTATCGCTGGGCAAACCACTTTTCAATGTATCGGTAATGGTCGCGCCGGAGATGTTGTTCCAGGTCGGCGGGTAATTGCGCGGAACGATTGGGTCGTACACCGCGAACTCTTGGATTCCGTAGGCGACATTCACGTCGGGCATGATCCCGAGCCGCTCCGCGGGTTTGCAGGACGAGCCGAAACCGACGATCGAGGATCCCACTGCTTGTTTCAACGAGACGACTGCCGGAGTCTGAGGGAGACCCGTCGGGCTAGAGGAGAATCTCGGGGCGCCTGCGCCAATCAGAAACGCAGTCTCGCAAACCACGAGTACCATCGCGCCCAATCGGCTGATCCACCAACCTCGACTGCCCGAGCTCGAAGACGGCCGCCGGCGGCCGTAGATTGCCAGCCCGGCGACGACGCACAGCCCGACGAGCACGTCGACGGCCGGCCAAACGAAGCTGTGAGTTCGGATCGAGGCATCCGCTGCCCTGAGATGGCCCCGACCGAACAACCAGACCCCGAGCAGAACAAGACCTATCGCCCCAAAGCCGGTGGCCACCCAATACTGGACCACCTTCTTTGCGGCGGACCGAGCGAAAAGGTCGATCCCTACCCCGGCGAGCACCGCAACGGCGAAGGACGCAGGGCCGAGCCCGTCGTAGAGCCGGACACTTCCCACATTCGGGAGACGATCAACGATCGATGCCAGAGGGGTGAAGAACACCAGCGCGATCATCCCTACTGCAACGACGGCAAAGCCCAAGACTTCGGGTCGAAGCCAACAGATTCCCACGGCCACCACCGCCATCACGATGGTGATCACCCCGACGTAGAAGAGCGTCGAACCCACCGTGTGCGGACCGAACTCGTTTCCGGCGAACCCATCGAAGCTGTCCATCACGAAATGGATGAGAAAGTGCGGCCGCAACGTCTGGATGTTGACCGGCAACTTAGTGTTGCGGTTCGAACCGAAAGCGGTCTGGAGGCCCGGCAGCAGGAGTGGGGCTGAGAGCGCGACTCCGGCGACACCGGCAACCGCAAGATCTCCAAGTGGCCGAAGTACCGAAGCCGAATCACCGTTGCTCCGCAGTCGCAGCGCAAGTTGAACGATGAGAAAGAGCACCAGTGCTGTCGCCAGAAGAGTCACCCCCTCGGGATAGCCGGCATAGATCATCAGCGCGACGACCACGGCGAGCAGCGTGATGTCGCGGGCGCGGTGACGCCCCCTCATGACGAGGATTGAGAGGGCAAACAGCCAGCCGGCCCACGACATCACCGAACCGAGCGACCAACCAAGGGTTGCCATGAACCGTCCACTCAACTCGTAGACGATGGCCGCCATCACGCAACCGAGCACACTGAGGTCGAGCACCTTACCCAGGAAGTAGACCCCCGTCCCGGTGACCACCAACGTGACGAGGACCCCCGCGGTATAGGCGTAGCTCAGCGGCAACAGATAGCCGATCAATGCAGGAAGCCCGAACGGAGCTGACTCCCAGTTGAATGCCAACGGCATTCCAAGCACGCTGTAGGGATTCCAAAGGGGCAGATGGCCCTGGTGCACCTGGGTCCACGCCAATGTCGTCCACGGGATGAACAGCTGGATCTGGTCAACCGACTTCGGGTTGTGCACGGCCACCCCGGGTTGAGAAGTCAGCCCGTGTTTTGACAGAAAGTCGAACGGACCGAGCCAGAGTCCGTGCACGAGTGCCGGGACCATCACGGCCATAGCGGCGCCCAACACCAAGATGATTCCCAGAAGGTCGGGCAGCCACCGGCGAGGCCCCTCCTGATGGTGGTCCAGGGCGGCCAAATCGGCGGTCATGGTCGGCGACCCACTCCTCGGCATGCCCTACGAGCGAAGGGGGAAACTGAGACGGCGATCACCGTGAGCAGGCCAAGCCACATGCGCGTCCGAGGGATTGATCCCTTGACGGCAGCGAGAATCAGGATCCGTTCCGCCGACAACCGGAACTCTGACTCAAACCCCTCCGCCACTTTGTCACCCCCAATAGCCAGCCTAGGTTCTTTCAGACCACGAGTCCATGAACTCCTCGGGTCTTTGGCCCCATTTCAGCGTCCATCTCCTGAACCCTCGAAGAGGTGGATGCGCAACCTCACGTGGGGAAAGAAGATCCGCTCGGTCAGCACTGCAAGGTATCGCGTCGGTCCCGGTCAACGTGTGCAGCCGGACGGGATTGAGTCTGTGCAGTGTGCCGTGGACGTGCACAGGGAGGTCATCGGCGGCGCGTAGAGTGGTGAACAGGTCACTCGGGTCCGCGAGAGGATGGACAGAGTGAGGGATGCACTAAGCGAGTAGTCGCGGTCCCAGTAGTGTGCGGTATATGGAGATTCCGGCCGAGATCACCTCGGCGCAGTCTGCACCGGTGGGGCGCGGCCGGCTTGATCCTCGGACGACGATGTGGTTGAAAGTCATCGTTGGCGCGGTCGTTATCGTGCTCTGGGGCTTGTTCTTCGATGATCTCGTACGCGTTGGTCGATGGCTCTTGGACGCTGGCGACCTGGCGAAAGGAAATGCCCCCGTCGAAGACTTGCAAGCGCGTTATCGCGATGCCCACACGATTCTTTCGCACGGCAACTTGTATGGGGTCCACTGGGAAACGACCACCTACCCACCGATTACTTCCTATCTGTTTGTTCCTTTCCGACTGATCGGCTTGCGGGCCACCGAGACGCTCTGGACGATCGCCAATCTGATATCGCTCGCTGTTCTCTTCACCGTCGCCTTGCATCGCTGGTTCAAGGTGGCTCCAGTCGATGCCTGGTTTGCCTCGGCACTCGGCCTCGCTCCCGCGGCGATCTTCGCCTTCTACCCCTTCCGTTCGATGCTGCTTTGGGGTCAGATGGGCGTCTTCCTCATGCTCCTTGTGTTCCTGGATCTGTTTCTTGTTCCCAAGCGATTCCGAGGAATCCTGATCGGAGTGGCTGCAGCCATCAAGCTGCTTCCGGCTCTGTTCATCATCTGGCTCATCGCCAAGCGCGAATTTCCTGCGGTCGTGCGCGCGATTGCCGCGTTTGCAGTATTGACGCTCTTCGCCGCGGCCCTCTGGCCACACATTTCTGCGGAGTACTGGTTCCACGTGCTCCCGTCGGGCAGGGTGGGCCGGATCGTTACGGTGCCACCCTCGCAATGGGTGAAGGGAGCCGGGAAGCTTTCGGACCAGTCGATTCGGGGACTTCTTGCGCGTCCGCCTTTCCTCTTGCTCAAGACTCTCCCTTGGCTCCCCATCGCCTTGATGCTGCTTGCGTTGGGGGTCGCGGTGACGGTTCGGTTCATCAGACAGGGTCGCGAACTCGCCGCCTTCGTTCTGTTGTCGCTCGTCACTGAGTTGGTGAGCCCGGTGAGCTGGCTGCATTACTGGGTGTTCGTGGGGCTGACTCCCCTCCTTGCAATCTACGAATGGCGTCGTGACCGACCTCTGGCCATCGCCTCGATCGTGCTCGCCCTTTCGACGTGCGCCAACCTGGACAACAACATTCTGATCACGCCACCGTTCATCCACATGGCGCCACTGATGTTGTTCATCGTCAGAAACCTCTATGTGATCGGTGGACTGATTTTCCTCGGCATCGCCACATGGCGGGCATTCCGGCTGCCCGCGGTTGAACTGGATGCCGAGAAGGGGCAAACCGAAGGGCAACAAGAGATGGCCGACGACGCCGATGGAGTGATCGGTCTCTTCGTCGACAGCGGTGACTCCGTCGTCGGCACTAGCGAACGTCGTTGATCTTGGACCCTACGTCGGCGGAGGCCGCTCCCGATGACATGATGATGCGTCCTGGCCTCGTCGTGTGGACAAAGGTCATCGGAGGGGTCGTCGCCAGCGTCTTGTGGGGGCTCTTCTTTTCGAACTTGGCCCGTGTTGGAAAGTGGATCTTTGATTCGACTTTCGATCACAGATATCGCGCGATGTCCGACTTGGAAGCCCGCTACCGGGATTCCCAAACCATTCTCGCTCACCACAGCCTGTATGCAATCCATATAGAGACCAGTACCTACCCGCCCATCATGGCCTATCTCTTCGTGCCGTTCCACGCGATAGGTCTGTCGGCAACGATGACCGTGTGGGCGATCGGTAACATGTTCGCCCTCGCACTCATGTTCGCAGTGACTTTGCGACGTTGGTTCAACGTCTCAGCGGTCAACGCTTGGTTCGTCTCTGCGGCCGGCTTGGCGCCTGCAGCGGTTTTTGCCTTCTATCCTTATCGTTCGCTTCTCCTTTGGGGCCAGGTGGGAGTGTTTCTTGCACTGTTGGTGTTCTTGGACCTTTTCGTCATGCCGAGAGCGTTCCGTGGTGTCCTGATCGGTGTGGCGACCGCGATCAAGCTCCTTCCCGTGCTGTTTCTTGTCTGGTTCATGGCGAAACGTGAGATCCCGTCCATTCTCCGATCACTGGGGGGATTTGCCGTTCTGACATTGCTTGCGGCCGGACTGTGGCCGCACGAGTCTGCGGAGTATTGGTTCCACGTCCTTCCGTCGGGACGAGTGGGTCAGGTGACCACTGTTGCGGCGTCACACTGGATGCGGGGCGTGGGGAGGCTGAGCGACCAGTCCCTGCGTGGATTGCTCGGGCGTCCCCCCTTCCTCTTGCCGCATACCTTGCCCTGGCTCCCGATTGCGTTGGTGGTCTTGGGAGTGGGGCTGCTCATCACAATTCGGTTCATCAAAGAGGACCGCGAGTTGGCAGCCTTCGTGCTGCTTTCGCTGGTGACCGTGATCGTCAGCCCGGTGAGTTGGCTTCACTACTGGGTATTCGTGGGGCTGGCCCCCTTCTTGGCTCTCCTCGAGTGGCGCCGAGATCGTCGCCTGGCGATCTCATCCATCGTGCTCGCGCTCTGCACGTGTGCGGACCTGGAGCAGAAGACGCTGAACGGGGTCGCCGTGGGCACCATGTCGCCTGTCATCCTTTTCGTCGTTCGAAACCTCTACGTGTTGGGAGGCCTTCAATTCATGGTTGTCTGCGCTCAGTGTGTATTTCGAAACTCCGCTGTCGGGCGTCATCAGGTCGAGCCGCTCCCGACCTGATGAGTGGTGAGAGCGGTCCCGTCGATTCTGGCCTTGGAGGGTCCAGCCGCGGTCACATTCCTGCTACTCGAGCCTTCAGTGAAACGATCTGAGCTGTGGGTTCGTTGTCTCCGCTCGACGGAGGCGATTCTGCAAGGCCTTTCATTGTTGTCTGCCCCGGCTCGAGGTGTCTTCATCTCCTGCTGAACGCGATCTAGGGTGTGTCGAACCGACAAACCCCCAGGTCAGGGCTCGGTCGGCTAGCGTCCAGCGCCGGAGTGTGAGAGTTTTGGGTGTCGGAGGGGTTGAATGACTGAGGGGGACGATCGGGGGCGTCGTCGTCGGCTGCCCGACGTGTTCGGAGTCGCCTGGGTGATCGCCGCTGCCGGGGTGGTCATGGGCCCGGCGTTGTCGCGTGGCTGGATCCTCGGCCCCTACGACCAGCTCTCCGGATTCGGTCTGTCGACCCGCACCCCCGGTGCTCCCGTCAACACCCAGTTGGGTGACCTCATGCGGGAGTTCATCCCCTGGACTGACCTCGCCTGGACCCAGGTTCATCACGGGTTACTGCCCATCTGGAATCCTGACACCGCCCTCGGTGCCCCCCTGGCCTTCAACTGGCAGTCCGCGACCTTCAGCCTTCCGAGCCTGATCGGGTACCTGTTTCCGGTCGGAATCGACTTCACGATTCAAATTCTTCTCACGCTCGTCATCGCCGGCAGCGGGATGTACGTGCTCGCACGAGTCATGAAGTTGGGGGCACTCGGAGCTGCAATGGCCGCGACTGTGTTCGAGTTGAGCGGTGCGTTCATGACCCTTCTGGGGTGGCCCATCGCCGCAGTCATGTCATGGTCCGGATGGCTCTTCGCATTCGTGATCCTGGTTGTCCGGGGGAGCAACCGCCCTCGCAACATTGCCCTCCTCGCAGTGGCGCTCGCGTTCGCGATCTACGCGGGACAGCCGGACACACTCGTGGTCTTGCTGGTCGGGCTCGTCGTGTTCGCGGTGGTGATGATCGGATTGCGGGCTCGCAGGTATCAGTCGGCTGTCAAGAAGCCGCTGCTCGATGTCTTCGTCGCTTCGCTGGCAGGCTTGGGGTTGGCCGCGCCATTGGCGCTTCCGGCCGCGCAGGTCTCGGGCACCTCGATCCGAGGCCTCGGCCGCCATGCGGCATTTCCTCTCGACTACGTGCTGAACGTTGCGTTCCAACGATTCAACGGATTCAACCGTAACGGCACGACCCCCTATTTCGGCGCAGCGCTGCGGAGTGGCCTCAACTATCTGCCGACAGCGATGTATGTCGGGGCAATCGCCGTCGTGCTGGCGGTCGTCGCTGTGATCGCACGGCGGAGCCGACCTGGGGTGGTCGCCTTCGCCACCGTCACAATTGTCGCTGCCTGTCTCGTCTTTGCCTCTCCACTCGTCGCGCTCCTCAACGGACTCCCGCTATTCGGTGAGGTGCGATGGGTTCGGTCGGTGCAGGTGCTGGCGCTCGGATTCGCGATTCTGAGCGGTGTCGGCCTGGACGTGCTTGTCCGTTCCCACGGTGACCCCAAGGTCCGGCGCCGAATAGGGATCGGGTTCGGCGTCTTTGCGCTTGCGCTGCTCGTCGTGTGGCTGTTCGGTCGAGGAGACCTTTCACCCGTGGACGGTTCGATCCGGGCGAGGAGCTTCCTGTGGCCTGCGGCCGAGGTGGCCCTTGGTCTCGCGGTCTGGGGCCTGCTCGTCGTGATGGACCGAGTGTGGGGAGACAAGCCAGTCTTCGGCGACTCGAGGATCGGACGGGTCGTCGGCGATCCGTCTCGGATTGCCGCCGTGCTCCTGCTGGTCGGATCGACGGCGTTTCTGATCCCACAGGTCCTCCCATGGTGGCCCTCCGCGAAGACGGCAATTGTTGCCAACAAGTACGAGGCCAGCCTGAAGAAGGTGGTGGGGCACTCCGTGGTGGGCTTTGGGGTCAACTGCTGGTACAAGCCGTCGGTCGGAATTGTCCCCAATGTCAACGTGATCTTCGGAGTCCACGAGCTGGACAGCTACGACCCGCTCATTCCCCAACAACTCTTCACCTCGTGGGAGCTGGCCACCAAGACCAATCCGCGCCCGCCCAACGAACTCGGAGTGATCACTCCGCTTTCGACGTTCTGTCCGGTCGTGACCACCATCGCAGCCGCGCGTGAGTTCGGTGTCGGGTTCGTCTTGGAGCCGGGCACGGACAGCGGCCCCAAGGGAAGCGTCTTTGTCGAGTACATCGACGGCGAGGCCCTGTACCGGATTCCCAACTCATCGGTTGCGACGCTTTCGAAGTTGGGAAAGAACGGATCGATACCACCGGCGAACGCGCCGGAAACGCCCGTGGCGGTCAGCTACCCGAACGCCCAGTCATGGAAGCTGGTCACCCGTGCGACGAGTCCCCAGGTCCTGCGGCTTCGTCTGACCCATGTGCCCGGCTGGCACGCGTCGATTGACGGGAAACCGCTCAAGCTCATCCGTTACAACCGGATCATGTTCCAGGCGAAAATCCCGGCCGGAACTCATCTCGTCGAGCTGCATTACTGGCCCGACACCTTCAACGCGGGGATCGTCATCTTCGCGATCACAGCGGTCGGCTTGGTGATATTGGTGATCTTCGGCCGGAGGCTGCGGCACCGGTTTCTCAGTTCTTCGGCTTCCTGAGCGCTCCGAGGCTCGCGCTCAGTCGTTCCCGACGCCTTCCCCCGAGGACCAGCGCGATCGCGAGCACGATTGCGGTGCCTGAGGCGATCACGATTCCTGCCGTGAACGACTCCGGCCAATAGTGGAGTTCGATGGTGTGCGTCCCCGCGGGGATGCGGGCCTGAAGCATCACCCGGTTGAAGCGGATGAGAGGCAAAGGCCTTCCATCGATCGACGCGTGCCAGCCGGGTACGTCGGTCAGCCGGAGTCGGAGCACCTGGTCCGTCGAGGAACGGGTCACCAGGTGCCACGACTGATCGTTCGGATAGGTGACCGGAAGCGGCTTACCGGGAGCGTCCACCGGAGGAAGCGTGCCGTTCTTCCCCAACCGCGAGAGAGTGGCAACCGAAACACCGGGGATCCGGTAGAGCCGCTCGTCGCCGATGGTCTTGTCGAACACACTCCCTGGCGGCCCCTTCTTGTTCTCGGGTTCGAGCACGTACCCGACCCCGAACAGACGGGCAGCCTCGACCGAGTTCACGACCGGGCAGAACATGGTGATCTCGGCCAACGGGATGCCGTTGCTGGCGATCGGGAGCGGGTAGGTGCCGGTCGAGTCCTGCCACGAGGTGTAGAGCTGCTGCGGAGTGAGCGGATCGTAGGCGTCGAGCTCGTGGACCCCGTAGACGATGTTCACGTTGGGCTGGATGCCGAGTGTCGGGGGGAACAGGCACGACGAGATCCCGAATCCGACGATCGAGGTGCCGACCGACTTCTGCAGGGTGGTGATCGCCGGGGTGGGCGGGAGGGAGGTGGTCGATGACGACCACCACGAGGTACCCAGAGCGACGAGGAAGGCGGTGGAGCTGACCAACAGGATCACCGCTCCGATCCACCCCGGGTTGTCGAGGGCACGACTCCCGGCCGAGTGAGCGCTGCTTCGTCGTCGGGCACGGCTCGCCACGACCAGCAAGCCGAAGACGGCCAGCCCGATCAGGACCTCGGCTGTCGGCCAGATGAAGCTCCTCCGCCGGATGGCCGCCTCCGCGGCCGGGAGCACACCGCGACCGAAGGCCCAGACGAGCAGCAGCAAGAGCGCAAAAGCCCCGAAGCCTGCGCCGAGCAGGTTGCGGACCTTCCGATCGCCCTTCGAGCGGACCAGGACGTCGAGACCCACTCCGGCCAGGATGGCGAGTGCGAAACCGAGGACCTGTATGGATCGGACCCAGCGGATCTCCTGAATACCGGGGAGCCGGTTGAGCAGCGCGACGAACGGCGAGAAGTAGGTGAGGCAGCCGGCGACGACGGCGACCGCGCCGAACGCCACGACGGCAGGTCGGTGGCGAGCAACGATCAAACCCACTACGGCAAGGACGACGACGATCACCCCGACGTAGTCGGCGGTCGACACCCACCCGAGGCCGTGTGCGTCGAAGGAGCGGCTCCCTGCGAGCGACGAACCGTTGAACGTCTGGAAGATCGCATGCAGCAGGTCATAGGAGGGGAAGGCCTGGTGGCGTCCTTGCCCGCGGACCACTCCCGTCGAAAGCTGCGCCGCAGGAAGGAGGAGCGGTGCGGCGAGCGCCAGGCCGGCAACGGATCCGATGGTGACGTCCAGCAGCGGACGGGCGAATCGCTCTCGCCCGTCGAAGCGGGGGATCCGCAGCGCGCACATCACGATGAGGAAGACCACCAGGGCCACGATGACGACGGCAAGCGTGTCGGGCTCGCCCGCATAGATCGACAGGGCCAGAGCGACGGCGAACAGTGTGACGTCGCGTCGACGGTGCCTGCCACGCACCATCAGGATCAAGAACGCGAACAACCAGCCCGCCCATGACATCACCGCGGCAATCGGCCAGCCGAGCACCGCCAGGAACGATCCACTCAGCTCGAAGACGTTGGCCGCCATGGTGGCGCCGAGCACTCCGAGGCGCATCACCCGCGCCAGCACGTACATGCCGGTACCGCCGATCACAAGCGTCATCAGCACCTGCACGGTGAAGGCGAGCCGAACCGGGAGCAGATAGCCGACCAGTGCCGGGAGGCTGAAGGACGCCGCCTGCCAGTTGAAGGCCAGCGGGGAGCCGAGAGCGGTAAACGGGTTCCACAGCGGAAGGATCCCGTGATGGACCTGGGTCCACGACAGGGTCGTCCAGGGGATGATCTCGCGGATCAGGTCGAACACCTGGGAGTTGTGCGGAGCCGCATGGACCTGCTGGGTGAGTCCGAGTTGGGTCAGCTGGTCGAACGGCCCGAGCGACCACCCGTGGGACAGGGCGGGCGCCATCAGCGCCCCCCCGGCGAGGACGACCCAGGCAAGACCCAGCAGATCGGGGAGCCAACGGCGGCTCCGGTCGGATTCGGTCATCGGCACCCGTCATGCGGGCGCTGCGGGGTCAACGAGCCCGCCGACTGGAGGCGAGCACGCACGTCGTTGCGCGCCGCACGGCCACGGTGCCCCGGTTGCCAAGCCCCTCGGTGCACCTGTTCAGATCATCGTTGCTCGGAATGGGCCCGGGGCGCGAACCGTTCACGTCTCGCCAGACCCATGCACTGGCTTGATGGGTGGGTAGCATGCCGGTCGCGGCGGTGATCAGTGTGGACGCAGCAGTGACCGATCTGGTCTGGTCGTACGCGGGCAAACCGGGTTGATCCGGGATCACGACCATGGTCACCTTCCACCCGCGGAGTGCTTTTCGGACCGCGGCCACCTGCAGCCTGTTCAAGGGCCCGGCCCCGATCTGTGGATTGGACATTCGGGCGATCACGGTCGCGCCAGGCTTTTCGTGGCCGCTCTCGATCAAGACCCCACCCGGACCTCCTTCGCCCACCATCGAATAGGTCATGCCCTCGGCCGCCTGCCAGGTCATCGCGTTGTCGTAAGAGGTGAACGTCGCAGGAAAGACCAGAACAACCTGGTGAGGGCGGAGATGCGGCGCAACGCTCGTAAACCAGGTGGGAACGTCGATCGAACGGGTGGTCATCGGAATGGTCTGGCGGAGATAGGTGGCAGGTTGGACGAGCGCGATCACGGCGACCAGAAGTGCTGCCCCCGCGCCGATGAGGCCCGATCGGGCAGAAGTTCGGGTTCGACCACGGACGTAGGCATAGGTGTGGTCGAGGATCAGCCCGAGCATGATCGCAGCGCAGAGGTAGGCGATCAGGACGAAGCGGACCGGCACAATGTTCTCGAGCAGAGAGAAGTGCTGGAGTCCGCGCCAGATCGGCGTCCTCGATCCGAGTGACAGCAGCACGGCAAGCAATCCGCTCGCACCGAAGAACCAGAGACGGCGATCGCGACGCCACAGGGCGACGCCGGCGCCGAGGACCACGATGATCGGAACTCCGAAGTACTGGTTGGAGAGCACCAGTCCTTGATAACCACCGAACTGGTTGTCGTGAATGGTCGCGACCGCGCTCAGCAGCCACGACTTCTGGGAGACGAAGAGAGACGGGTCGGCTCGTTGTTTGCGGTTGATGCCGCCGAGAATGCCGGGCCAGACCGTCTTCCCAAACGCGGCGGGGCCGGTGAGTGCGTACCAGGTCGGGATGGCCAACACCGCGACAGCGACCGCAATCCAGACCGCGAAGCCGGTGATCGCGTAGCGCGCGTGCGAGCGGAGGAGAGCGGGCCGCCTGAGCGCGGCGTAGACGACGAGGAGAAGGATCCCGATCGCAACGACCAGAAACGTGATCACCAGTACCTCGGTCCCGATGAAGAACTGCACGGCGGTGAGGAGCGCGAGCAGAAGCCCGGTGCGCATCGGGCGCCATTGCTGCCGGATGAGCAACTCGTCGAGGCAGAGCACCATCAGGGGTGGCACGAAGGCCATCCCGAGCATGAGATGGGCATCGCTGAGCGACACCAGGATGAACGGGCAGAACCCGTAGAGGAGCCCACCGACGAACGCGGCAGGACTCCACGAGACCCAGCGTCGGAGTAGGACGCACATGGAGATGGCGGAGAGGACCGGCGCGAGGGTCAGTGCCACGTTGAGGGATGCGACCGGACCGAACAGCCAAGTGACCGGTGCAAGGACGATGCCGATTCCGATCTCGCTGGTGTTGGAGAGGAGGTTCACGCCGACCGGGAAGTTCATGGCGCTCGAGTAGAGGGGATCGAGGCCGTGGGAGATCGCGAACGCGGGCCACTCGAGGAACCAGGTGAACAGTGAGGTGTCGCCACATCCGCACGTCGTCACCGAGGTCGGGTGCTGCCAGGCGTGCATCCAGATGAAGAGCGAAAGAAGCAGGTAGGCGGCGGAGCCGAGCAGCAGCGATCGCCACCGATGGCTGACCGAGCCCTCCGAACCGGTCCCGGTGGGGTCGGTGTGCTCGTCGGCTGGGTCGGACCGGTGCAGTGGGTCGTGCGCAGTGTCTGGAGGGGGCGTCGGCCCGGACCCGCCGCCGGAGGCGGGTGCCGCGGTCGTTTCGCCAGTTGTTGTCACTTCACCCCCATCAGACCCACTGAAACGACCGGCCGTGCCGGAGTCTTCGTCGACGGAAACCGACCCCCACACACTACCGGCGCTGGTGCACATTCTCCGTGCATGGGCGCCCTCGGAGCTTGGCCGAATTCAGCCTGCGAGCTGGGCGGACTAAGGTAGCGGCGGAGCGCCGGGAAGTCTGGTCGGCAGCGGAAGGCCCTTCATGCGGCCGCCCGCCAAGGAGCGCGGTGACCGAACCAGACATGACGAACGCGGGCGACGTGCCCCCTGGGCAACAGTTCAGGCTCCCCAGCTGGCGATGGGAGGCGCTGCGGACGACCTTCTGGCTGGCGCCCACCGTGCTCATCGTGGTTGCCGGTCTGCTCTTCGTCGTCACCTTCGAGCTCGATCTGGCCGCGTACCACCACCGGCTGACCCTTCCCTGGTGGGTGGTGACCGGGAGTGCTGATGCCGGGCGCCAGGTGCTGATCGGCATCGCCGCTGCCATCATCACCACGGTCGGGGTTGTGTTCTCGATCACCATCCTCGCCCTGACCTTGGCGTCCCAGCAGTTCGGGCCTCGGATGCTCAGGAACTTCGTCCGCGATCCGGGCAATCAGATGACCCTGGCGGTGTTCGTCGGCACCTTCGTCTACTCGGTACTCGTCCTCGGGTCGATCACCGCGTTGCCGGGCGGCGACTTCGTTCCGCACCTCTCGATCACCACAGCAGAGGCGCTACTCCTCGTCGACGTCGCCGTTCTCGTGTACTTCATCCACCACATCGCAAAGTCCATCCAGCTTCCCGAGGTCATCGCGAGCATCGCCCGGGACTTGAACCGGGCCATCGATGCGGAGTTCCCCAATCACCTCGACGGGAGCGAAGTGGACCACTCACCCGCTGCGATCGGCGACTTGCTGGAGAAACTGGACGTTCGAGGCGCAACGGTCACCGCCAGGCACAGCGGCTATCTCCAGTTCGTGAGCTACGGCAGGCTGGTCGACGTCGCGGAGGAGTTGGATGCGGTGATCCGGTTGGCCCATCGGCCGGGTCACTTCGTGGTCGCCCACCGTCCCTTGGCGAGGGTCTGGCCGGCAGGATCGGCGAACCAGGTGGCTGCAGCGTTGGACGCGGCTCACGTGACCGGACCACACCGGACGCTCACCCAGGATCCGGTGTTCGCGATCGACCAGCTGGTCGAGATCGCCATCCGTGCGCTGTCACCCGCGGTCAACGACACCTTCACCGCGCTCACCTGTATCGACTGGCTTTCGGCTGGGCTGTCGGAGATCTCCACCCGATCGCTCGACGAGGGGATCTACCGCGGCCGGAGCGGGAAGATCCGGCTGATCGAGTCCGACCCGAGCTACAGCCGGATGGTCAACCGATCCTTCGACAAGGTCCGCCAGGCAGCCCGCGGGATGCCCGCGGTGATCATCCGCTTGGTCGACGCGCTGGCTCACATCGCAGAGAACACGACCACCGACTGGCAGCGCGACGTCCTCGCCCGCCAAGCCGACATGATCATGCGCGGCGCCCGGGACGAGGTGGCCGAACCGAACGATTTGGCCGACATCCGCCTGCGATACGATCGCTTCGTCCAGGTCGTGGCTGCGAGAGCCGGACCGGTGCACGAGGAGAGCTCATGACCATTGCTGTCGGTGACAACATCCCCGATGTCCAGGTGATGACCTTCGGGCCCGATGGTCCGAAGCACGTCCAAACCGGAGAGGTTCTCGGTTCGGGCAAGGTCGTGCTCTTCGCGGTGCCCGGGGCGTTCACCCCGACCTGCTCCGACTATCACCTGCCCAGCTACATCGTCCGCAACGACGAGCTGAAGGCTGGAGGCGTCGACACGATCGCCTGCATCTCGGTCAACGATCCCTTTGTGATGGGAGCGTGGGCCGAAGCGCAGCACGTGGGCGACACGGTGGTGATGCTGGCCGACGGGAACGGCGAGTTCACCGCCGCAGTCGGCTTAGAGATGGACGGAAGCGGCTTCGGGTTGGGGACACGTTCGCAGCGGTATGCGATGTTGATCGAGAACGGGGTGGTGACCGTGCTCAACGTCGAACCTGGGCCCGGTCTCACTGTGAGTGCCGCCGACGCCATGCTGTCTGCGCTCTGAGCCTTCAGCCGGACGCGGCGCTCCATGGCGCTGCAGCGTCGAAGTCCGACGTCAAGGTTCCCAGCAGCGGGCGCACGATCCTCGAGTCCGAAGTGATCACTCCGAGCTCCCGGTTGTCGTCGAGGCTCGAGGTCGAGAAGTTCTCCGATCCCGGTCATGACCAGCTCGACCGCCACACCGCGCCGACTTGCCGATTCCAGTGCCGATTCGATAGGCGGCGAGTCCATCTCCTCGTTCTCGACCACCAGCGAGTGGTGCGCTGAGTCGATCAGCGCGAGAAGCGGTGACATCGAGCCCGGGCTCCAGACCAGTCCGTCGACGTCGGGTCCAGCGGCGACCGGTGCGCCGTCCCAGTCGGCGTCGAACACGGTGGTGATCGCGGAGACCGCTGCCCGGTCGTGGTCGATCACCGCGAAGTCGCGGGTGTCGGCCTCGTCGTCCGTCAGGTTGCCGGTCATGATCGCCGAGGCCTCGCCGTCCACGGTCAACGTCTTCTGGTGGAAGATGACATCTCCGGAGCCCCATCTGACCGGCACGCCGGTGGCTGTCAGTTGTAAGTAGGCGGCGCGGTTGACCGTCGATCCGGCGTCTCGGTCATCGAGAAGGACCCGGACGTGGACACCTCGTCGGTGCGCCGCGACAAGTGCCGCTTCGACCGACCGATCGGTGAGTTCGTACATGGTCAGATCGACCGATCGGTGCGCGCCTCCGATCAGCCCGACGATCGGCACGTCACCGTCCGCCGGGTCGGCGTACAGCTCCAACCGGGACGTTCGCTGCACGGATGGCTGCAGAGCGGATGACAACCTTGGCGAGGTACACGCGGCGACGGAGAGCGCCAGGGCAGTGCATGCGGCGACGGCGACGCGAGTGCTGGTCACGCTCGGGGAAGGTAACCAGGGGGTGAGACGGGTGACCCGCTAGCCCACGAAACTGCACCCGGCCCGCTACGGTCGGGGAGGTGGAGCTGATCGAAGCCCTCCGGACCACCGGTGCCGTACGGGACTTTCTCGACGAAGAGGTCCCCGACGACGCCGTCTATCGACTGCTGGACACCGCCCGTTTTGCCCCGAACGGCGGAAATCGTCAGGCATGGCGGGTCGTGGTGGTGAAGGAACCCTCGGTGCGGCGTGCGCTGCGGGACGCCTACCTCCCGGGGTGGTACGACTACCTGGCCCAAGCGGCCGCGGGCCTCACCCCGTGGGCGTCGGTCACCGATCGTGTACTGGAGCTGCGATCGTTGGCCGAGGCTCCCGAGGTTGCCCGCGCGGCGGCAGGGGGTCCGGGAGGGTTCGCCGAACACCTCGACCAGGTCCCGGTCATGCTGGTGCTTCTTGCCGACCTGGCAGACCTGGCGACGGTCGACCGCGACATCGGGCATTACACCATGGTCGGTGGTGCATCGATCTACCCCTTTGCCTGGAGCCTGCTGCTTGCCGCCCGGACGGAAGGGCTCGCCGGGGTCATGACGACGGTGATCGTGCAACGGGAGGCAGAGGTCAAGGACCTGCTGGAAGTCCCCGACACGGTCTCGGTGGTCGGCCTGCTGGCGTTGGGCCGACCGGTGCGCCAACCCACCCGCCTGACCAGGCGGCCGGTCGAGTCGTTCGCCACCGTCGACCGGTTCGGCGGCGCTCCGTTCGGTCCGACATGAAGGTGCGTATCGGTGTGGGAACCGGGGCGATCGCCTCGATGGAGGGGCCCGAGTTCGGCCGGCTGGTGGACGACATCGAGCAGCTCGGGTTCGACTCGATCTGGCTTCCGGAAATCCTCACTGCGCCGGCCGTCGATCCACTGGTCGGGTTGGCATTCGCCGCGGCTCACAACCCGCGTCTCAAGTTGGGCACGACGCTGCTGTTGCCCGGTCGGAACCTGGTCCGCCTTGCAAAGAGTCTGGCCGGCCTCGACAGGCTCTCCTCGGGACGGCTGCTGGTCACGCTCGTCCCGGGGTTGCCTCGGGCTTCCGAGTCGGCAGCAGCCGGCACCGACCCTCGTCGCCGTGGCTCGGCGATGGACGAGATGCTCCCGTTGTTGCGTCGGCTGTGGGCCGGGGAATCGGTGACCTACCACGGCGAGGCCGCACAGCTCGACGAGGTGACCATCTCACCGCTTCCGCTCCAGCAGCCGCTCGAGTTCTGGACCGGAGGGATGGTGCCGGCCGCCTTGCGTCGATGCGGACGGTTCGCCGACGGATGGCTGCCCTCGGCGTGCACCCCGCCGGAGGTGGCGACTGCGAAGGCCGAGATCGACCGCGTCGCAGAAGAGTCCGGTCGTACCATCTCGCCGGAGCATTTCGGAGTGTCGATCGGGTATGCGCGTCACCCGTTGTCAGCACAGATGAAGCGCGGCCTCTCTTCGCTGCGTCGCGGCGTCGACCCCGAAGAGGTGGTTCCGGTCGGGATCGGCGGGCTGCGTTCGATGCTCGAGCGCTTCCTCGAGGTGGGCTTCTCCAAGTTCGTCGTGCGTCCGGTCGAGCCGGTCGAGGGCCCCGGGGAGATGCGGAGCGAACTCGAATCTCTCGCCGTCGGGGTACTCGACCTCCAGACATGACCCACCAACCGTGACTCGCAGCCGACCGGTCGAGATCGAGTTCGTCGCGTTCGACGAACCCCGAATCCTCCGACGAATGGAGGAGATCGCCGCCGGCGGAGTCGGTTGGATCAACTTCCAACCCGTCATCGACGAGGAGTACGAACCTGCTCCGCCGGGTCCGTTCGCCTTCCTCGGGGGTTCGACCCATCAGGTCCCGGTGTGCACCTGGAAACCGGGAGGTCAGTCTGCCAACGGAACCACCAAGCCCACCACCATCGGGCTCCAGCATGCCTCCGGCCCGAGAGTCGCCAGTCGGCTGGCGGGTCTCGGGTGTCCACTACCCGAAGGCTGGCGGATCAGCCAGGACCACCCCCGCCGCGGTCTGGTGGCGAGTGTCCCGTCGGACGCCGACCAGCGGGTGGTGCTCGATTGGCTGTTGCGGGCGGCGACGCTGGTCTGCGCGGTGCCGTCGACCGGTCGCTGGACCGCCGCTGTTCATGCAGGATCGGAAGCGGGATCAGGCGCCGGCACCTGAGCTCCAACCGCGGTTCGACCCACCTTCCCTTCGACGTTGCGCCACACGACCGCGGTCACCGCGAGTCCCGCGAAGACGATCGACGCCGCGGTGACGAACGGCACCCACGCCGCAACCCCGAAGGCTGCGCCGGCTCCGGCAGCTGCTGCCGCGGTGAACGCGGTTTCGCTCGTTGCGAACATGCCTTGGGCGCTCCCCACGACGGCCGGGTTCACACCTTGGGTGAGGAGGGATTGGACCGCGGGGAGGGCGGCCGCGAAACCGAGGGCCTCCAAACCCCCGAGCACGACCAGTGCCGGAACATTGTGGATGAAGGGGTACGAGGCGCAGAGCACGGTCGAGAATCCGATGCCGCTCAACACCAGCATGCGCCGGTCGACATGGTCCGCAAGCCATCCGCTCGGCTTGGCCACTGCGACGAACGGCACCGCGAACAACGTCCAGGAGATCCCGATCTCGAGCCCGGAGGCTCCCCGGGAGACGAGGAGCAGCGTCCAGCAGATGTCGTAGACACCGGTCGCAAGACCGAGTGACCCCGCACAGATCAAGGCCCCGAGCATGGACGCGCTCATCCCGACCTTGTCGAGATGCGCTCTCGGTTCTGCCGGCTCGAGCTCGTCCTGGTTGGTCTCGTGCAGCAGGCTTGCGGGAATGCAGGCGCCCAACGAGGTCACTCCCGACGCCAGGAACATGACCCACATGTGGCCGACACCGACGATGCTGCCGACGAGCGGCCCGATCGCCATCCCGGCGATCTCTCCCCCGTAGACCGTCGCGAACGCCCGACCGCGTCGTTCGAGTGAGACCGAGCTCGCCACGATCGCCAGGGATGCGACTGTCGCAGCACCGGCACCGACTCCCTGGAAGGCACGGAGCAAGACCGCGATCCCCGCGGTCACCGGAAGAAGGAAGGCGACGCTGGCGATGCCGTAGGTGAGCAGTCCGCAAACCAGCACGGGGCGCCGGCCGATCCGGTCGGCGAGCCGACCGGCGGGGTACTGGGTCAGCACGCCGGCGGCGAAGTAGGAGGCCATCACCACACCCGCCAGAGCATCGGAACCGTGGAGCTGACGGATGTAGAGCGGCAACATCGGCACGAGCGAAGTGGCTCCCATCCACTGCAAGAAGATGGTGAGCGTGAGCGTGCGGATGAGGCGCGTGGAGGGATCGACCCGATCGTCGGCCGAACGAAGAGCAGTGGGGGCGGGGTTGCCTGCGGTCATCAGGAGAGTTCGGGGTCGGGTTGGTTCCGGAGGGTCATTCGCGGGCGGTGCCGAGGTGCCACCCGTCGCAGATCCTGCAGCGGTAGGGATCGAGATCGCGCCCGGATTCGAGTCGATGGTAGAGCGAGGATCGGTTGGCGTCGTCTCGGGTCGCGAAGCGGGTCTTCGGAAGCCCGTCGGCCCGCCAGTGTTCCCGTTCGCTGGTGGGCGCCGGAGGGCGCTGTTGACGCTTGACCTTTCGGCCTCGGCGGGCCTTGGCCACGGGCTCCCTACTCCGTATAGACGGCCGGCCGCTTCTCTTTGAACGCGGACGTGGCCTCGTTGAGATTGCCGGTGTGTCCGGCGAGGAGCTGGGTGCGGTTCTCGAGATCGACGGCGGCTCGGAGGCTGCTCACCTCCAAGGAGGTCCAGATGGTGTCCTTGGTCAGGCTGAGACCGAACGGGCTGAACGTGCACATCCGCTCGGCCATCTCGATCGCCCGGTCCACGACCTCGTCGTCGGGGAGCACTTGGGAGACCAGCCCGATTCGCAGCGCCTCTTGCGCATCAACCTTCTTTCCGGTCAGCAGGATCTCGGCGGAGTTGGAGGTCCCGACCGCCCGGGGGAGCAGCCAGCTCACGCCGAGCTCGGTTCCGCTCAGTCCGTTGTTGATACCCGCCCCGCAGAAGACCGCCGAGTCACCGGCGAGCCGGATGTCGGCGCCGAGGGTCAGGCACATGCCGCCGCCGTAGGCGGGCCCTTTGATCGCGGCCACGATGGGTTGGGGGAGGGCCCGCATGGCCGGGACGATCCCGCCCATGTACTCCATCGCCCGCATGCCCATGCGGTGTCGACCGAGATCCTCGGTGCCCGGGGGCGACCCTGCGTGCTCGAGCTCGAGCCCCGAGCAGAAGGCCCGACCGGCGCCGGTGAGGATGACCACCCGGCAGCTGTTGTCGGCGGCCACCTCTTCGAGCGCGGCGTAGAGATCGCTCACCAGTCCG
This sequence comes from uncultured Acidimicrobiaceae bacterium, assembly GCA_963839925.1. Classification (GTDB taxonomy): domain Bacteria; phylum Actinomycetota; class Acidimicrobiia; order Acidimicrobiales; family RAAP-2; genus Bog-756. The sequence continues at coordinate 1,134,352 of CAWIWV010000001.1, forward strand.
AAGGAGAGCGAATTGAGCCGGGCAGGGTTGTCGAGAGTGATCAGACGCACGTGGGGGTGGATCTGGCTGACCGAGACGAGTGCCATGGGCCAAGCCTCACCGAATCGCATCCGTTGCGCCACTCGACGAGGTGGTTTGCGCCATCATCGGGGGGTGCCGATCGATCCGTTCAGCGCCTTCGAGCCCTACGGCGGCGAGGATCCGCCCGAACGTCTGGCCGGGTACCTGCTGGTGGCCTCCCCCCGCCTGATGGATCCCAATTTCTCCCGGCGGGTGGTGCTGGTGCTCGATCATGGGGCACCGGGTGCTCTGGGGGTCGTCCTCGATCGACCGGGTGGAGTCCAGGTCGGTGAGTTGATGCCGCAGTGGCAGGAGTTGGCGACCGCGCCCTCCGAGCTGTTCACCGGTGGCCCGGTCGCCCGCAACGCGCTCATCGGCCTGGTCCGGTTGGCCTCCAGGGAGGTCGGCCAGGAGGATTCGGCGCTCCGACCGGAGGGATGGCGGCTCCTGGTGGACGGCGACCGCCCGGTGGGGACGGTGGACCTCGGGGTGGACCCCGGCCCGGTGGCGACCAACCTGATCGGAGCGCGCCTGTTCTCCGGCTACGCGGGCTGGGACTCGGGCCAACTGGAGGACGAAGTCGCCGAGGGCTCGTGGTACGTCGTCCAAGCGAGGGCGGCCGACCCCATCTCGGCGGATCCCGAAGGACTTTGGCGGCGGGTCCTGCGCCGTCAGGGCGGAGCGCTGGCCGTGGTGTCGGGCTTCCCCGAGGATCCGGCGATGAATTGAGCGGTGAGGGCTACCATCCTCGGTCGTGAGCGCTGCTGCGAATGGTGGTCGGTCGGCGCAAGGCCCGACGGTGCGGCTGGCGGTGGCCGCCGACGTGCCTCGCCTTGCCGACATGTTGGTCCGGGCATTCGACGACGACCCGGTTGCCTCGTTCATGTTCGCCGGCGATCGCCGTCGCCGGCGGGGTCTGCATGCCTTCTTCACGTCGCAGCTCCGACACCAATATCTCCCGCACGGTCACGTGTACACGACCGACGACATGCAGGGGGCGGCGTTGTGGGGTCCTCCGGATGTTCCGCGGAACGGGCTCCGGGAGTTGTTCGACCTGCTTCCGGCTGCCCCGTATCTGGTGAGTGCCCACACTCACCGTGCGTTCCAGCTCTTGTTCCAGACCGATGGGCTCCGTCCGAAGGAGCCGCACTGGTACCTCGGCACCATCGGAACCGAACCGTCACGCCAGGGAACCGGCATCGGCTCGACGTTGATGCAGTCGATGATGCAGCGCATCGATGAGTCGGGCTACCCCGCCTATCTCGAGTCGTCGAAGGACCGGAACGTGCCCTTCTATCTCCGCTACGGCTTCGAGGTCGTCGAAGAGCTCCACTCGGTGCCGGGCAGCCCACCGATCTGGCGGATGTGGCGCGAGCCGAGGGTTCCCGAGCAGTAGGCCCTGCCGGCCGGAAGGCCGGTCAGCTGACCGAGCTGCTCCCGACGTGCACGCCATGGGGGCGTCCTTCCGGAACGGCGACCACCGCGTCGAGGAGCTCACTGAACGCCCGGGTCGGGGCGGAGGGCAGGCCGCGACTTCGCTGGGCAACGCCGACCCTGCGCCGGGGGAGGCCGTCGATCGGTACCGGGTGGAATCGTGCACGCAGGCTGCCCGGGATGGCGGTGGCGGGAACGATGGCAGGTCGGTAGCCCTCCAGCGCGAGCGAGGCGATCAGCCGGAGCCCGTCGATCTCCGCGGCTGGGAGGAGGGTGATCCCGAGCGGCCGGGTCACCGCGTCGAGCTCGTCACGGAAGGCGGTCCCCGGCAGGGGGAGGATGAGCTCCATATCGGCGAGGTCCTCGAGCCCGAGCGAGCGGTCCGTGTCGATCATCGGGTGACCCTGGGGGAGGACCAGCATCAGGTCTTCCTCGAAGAGCAGGCGAGACACCAGGTCGCGTCCGGACACCGGCAGGTGCAGGATGGCGAGGTCGAGCTGCCCACTCGCCAGCTGGGGTTCGAGTCCGGTGGTGTTCCCCTCGACCACGATCAGTCGGAGCTTCGGATGCAACGCTGCGGCCATGTCCATCAGGGGCGGCACCAGCCAGCGAGCGGTGGTTCCGATCATCCCGACCCGGACCGTTCCGGTCACCTCGTCCTTGCAGGCGGCGACGTCGGAGACCAGGGCGTCCAGTTCGGAGAGGATGCGTCTCGCACGGGCCACCACCACCGTTCCCTCCTGGGTCAGCCGGCCGTCCGCCCGGTCGAAGAGGGGGACTCCCAGTTCGCGCTCGAGTCTGGCGACGTGAGCGGAGATGTTCGACTGCACGGTATTGAGATGCTCGGCCGCCGCCGAAAAGGTTCCGTGGTCGCTGACCGCAGTCAGCGCCTGGAGGTGCCGCAGTTCCATCTCAAAAGACGATAGCAGATATCAACATTAACTGCTTGACTGATTGCTCGCGGTTGTTATACACTGAAGTCCTAGACCACAGGATGTCAGGAATCCCCCTCCGATCCTTGTTGAGTCAGTGCGAAGGGGTCGCCTTCCCCCCCCCGGCGGCCCCTTTGCCGCGTCTGGGGGCCGGTGGCGGGTACGTGGCAGGTACCTCTGACGTCTGACGGCGACGGTAGCCTGAACCGCATGCCCACCGGAGGTGCCGTCTTCGTCGATCTGGACCGCACCTTGATCCGGTCGGCCAGTGGACCCGTCTTCCACCAGGCCATGGAGCAGGAGGGCGTGCTCTCCCCGGGGCGGCACCTGCCCGGGGACAACCTCATGTACGCGTTCTACAACGTCTTCGGCGAAACCGTGCCCTTCATCGGACTCGCACGTGCGACCGCGATGGTCATGCGGGGTCGCTCCGGTGAGGCGACCCGCCGGGCAGGCAAGCGGGCGGTGGAAGCGCTCACCACCCTGGTGCAGCCTCGAGCACTCGAAGTGCTCGCCGAGCACCGACGGGAAGGGAAGGCGCTGGTGCTGGCGACCACGTCTCCGATTGACCTGGTCAGCCCCCTCGCCGATGCCCTCGGGTTCGACCACGTCATCGCCACCCGGTATGGCGAGCAGGACGGCCGCTACACAGGCAGGTTGGAAGGCAGCTTCGTGTGGGGGTTGGGGAAGCGGGCCGCAGCGGCCGCGTGGGCGGGTGGCAACGGATGTGATCTCGCGGACTCACACGCCTACTCGGACAGCTTCTTCGACCTCCCGCTCCTGTGTGCGGTCGGCCATCCTCACCCGATCAACGCAGACCCCCGTCTGATGGCGGTGTCCGTCGCCAGACGTTGGCCGCTGGAGAGCTGGGGCAAGCCCCCTGGTGTTCCCTCCCTCGGTGGGCTGGAGCCGTACCACCTGGCCCGGCACCTCTTCCGCCCCGAAGCATTTCCCTACGCCCGCTTCGATATTTCGGGAGTCGAGCAGATCCCGACGACCGGTCCGGTCATCCTGGCCTCCAATCACCGGAGTTATTTCGACGTGGTCGCCCTCGGGATCGTCGCCGCCCGTCTCGGCCGCCCGGTCAGGTTCATGATCAAGCGCGAGGTCGTCGATGCACCGGTGGTGGGGCCACTGGCGACCGCGCTCGGTGCAATCCGGGTCGACCGCGACGGAGGGGACGGAGCGGACGGATCTTCGAACCCGATGGCCGCCGCGGACGCCGCGCTGCGCGCCGGCGAAGTCGTGATCGTCCTGCCACAGGGAACCATCCCGCGGGCCGAGAAGTTCTTCGACCCCGTCCTGGTGGGACACACCGGCGCCGCGCGCCTGGCCGAGGCGACCGGCGCCACGGTCGTCCCCATCGGGCTCTGGGGGACGGAACAGGTGTGGCCGCGATCGTCGAGGGTCCCTCAGGTCGCCGCCGTCATCCATCCGCCGCGAGTGACGGTCAACGTGGGTCGACCGCTCATCCTCGGCCGCGACGACGCGGTCGCCGACACCGCCCTCTTGATGGAGGCCATCGTCGACCTCCTGCCGGAGGAGTCGCGGGTCGCCCGCATTCCCACCGCCGAGGACTTGGCGCGCACCAAGCCTCCCGCGTGACGGTCTCTGCCCGAGAATCCACCGCGGACCTCACCGGTCGTGCCACGGTCGCGGTCGGTGCGCTCAAACTCTCCAACCGGCTCTCGAGGGCGCTCGGGCGGGGACGGGGCACCGTGGCAGGGGGAAGGGTCGGACTCGCGCTCGAACCGCGGCTGTTGCGCGAACTCGCTCGAGGAAGGCGGGTCGCGCTGGTCACCGGAACTAACGGAAAGACCACGACGACCCGGATGCTGGTTGCAGCCCTTGGCGGCGACCGTCGTCCCATTGCGACCAACGACACCGGAGCGAACATGCCGGCCGGTCACGTGGCGGCACTCGCCGGATCGGCGCCCGGCACTGACGCGGTGCTCGAAGTCGACGAGGGGTACCTCGGCGGGCTCATCGAGGAGACCGCTCCCCGGGTGGTGGTGCTGCTCAATCTGTCGCGGGACCAGTTGGACAGGATCTCCGAGGTGCGGATGCTCGCGGACCGCTGGCGTACGGCGCTCCGTGAACTCCCTCCCGGGTCCGGCGAGCAGGGGTTGCCCGGGCCGGTGGTGGTGGCCAACGCGGACGACCCGCTGGTCGCCTGGGCAGCCGCAGACGCGCCGAACGTCGTGTGGGTCGGAGCCGGCCAGGTCTGGCGCAACGACTCGGTGGGATGCCCGGCATGCGGCGGCGGGATCGACTACGGCGCGCAGGGAGCGTGGCAGTGTGACCGGTGCGAGCTCGCCCGGCCGAAGCTGTCCGCCTGGATCGAAGGATCGGAGCTGGTGACCGCCGACGGCGATCGGTATCCGGTCGAGATCAGGCTCCCCGGTCAGTTCAATCGGGCGAACGCCTGCATGGTGGCGATGGCCGCACCGGCGATGGGTGGGGTCGGTGGTTCGGAGACGGGGTTGACCCCGGTCACCGCGTTGGGTCGGCTCGCGACGCTGGAGGAGGTCGAGGGACGGTTTGCTCTGACGACTCGGCGCGGTGCGGACGTGCGGCTCCTGTTGGCCAAGAACCCGGCCGGCTGGACCGCGATCTTCGATCTTCTGGAGGAGAGTGACCAGACTGCCGGCCCGGTGGCGCTCTCGATCAACGCCCGGATCGCCGACGGACACGATCCGAGCTGGCTCTGGGACGTGCCGTTCGAGCGGTTGGCCGGCCGGCAGGTGGTCGTGACGGGGGACCGGCGCTACGACCTGGCCGTCCGCCTCCGGTATGCAGAGGTCGGTTGCGAGGTGGTGGCGGACCCGCTCGACGCGCTCGACCACGCGATCGAGGCCTCACGCTCCGGCAAGATCAGCGCCCCGGTGATCGACTTCGTCGGGAACTACACCGCCTTCGCCGAGCTGAGGAGCCGGGTGTGAGCAACCGAGAGGGGAGGTCGCTCACCATTGCGGTGGTCTTTCCCGATCTGCTCGGCACCTACGGTGACGGAGGGAACGGTCTGGTGCTCGCCCGGCGCGCTTCTTGGCGCGGGATCGAGGTCGAGCTCCTCGAGGCTCCCTCCACCCGACCGCTCCCCGAGGCGGACATCTACTGCATCGGGGGTGGGGAGGACGGTCCCGAGGTCCGGGCCGCAGAGCTGCTGGTTCGGGATGGGGCGATCAACCGGGCGGTGGACCGGCAAGCGGTCGTGCTGGGGGTGTGCGCGGGATTCCAACTGCTCGGCCACTCCTTCCCCGACAGCCACGACCGGCCTCATCAGGGCCTCGGACTTCTCGACGTCACCACCCGCAAGGGGACCGGCGCTCGAGCGGTCGGTGACGTGATCGCAACCGCGCACTCCGATGCGCCACGTTTGGCACTGGGTGATCGCCTCCCCGTACTCACCGGGTTCGAAAATCATGGTGCTGTCACCGCCGTCGGACGCAACGCTCGACCGCTCGCACAAGTCATCAAAGGGGTCGGCAACGGCGGTGGGGATGGGAGCGAGGGTGCCTGGTCCGGGCGGGTCCTCGGGACTTACCTCCATGGCCCGGTGCTCGCCCGAAACCCGGCTCTGGCCGATCTCCTGCTCGGATGGGCCCTGTCGACGTCGGAGCCGGCCCAGCTCGAGCCACTGGACGACGAATGGGAGACCGCGCTGCGAAAGGATCGACTGGAAGCGGGCGGCACACCGACGAGCGGCAGGTTCCTCCGGGGATTGAGCCGGCACAGGTCCTGAGCGGGGTCGCGCTCGGCCCTTCTCGCTTCGCTCGGCGCGCGCCTCAGGTCTTGCTCGTGCGCCGGGGCCACTCGTCGGCGCCATCGGATTCGTCGCGGCCTCGCCGACCAGCCGCCGGCGGGGCAGGTGCGAGCATCCACGAACGACGCCAAGGTGCGACGTCGGGTCCCTGGAGTGGGGGAGTGGCTCCCTGCGCGGCTCGCTTCCGCGCTGTCCACCAATCCGAGCTCGCCTCGTCCGCCATGGTGGCGACCGACTCCTCGATCCGGGCGGCGAATCTGCGAGTCTGCTCGCCCTCGTCCGGTTTCATCGGGGTGCCGAAGGTGATCATGACGCGGGTGCGGCGGAGACCGGTACCACCTTTGGGGAGGATGTGCCGGGTTCCGTCCATATGGACCGGAACGACGGTTGCTCCGGTCCGAGACGCCAGGTAAGCGGCCCCGCCGGTGAAGGTCTGTCCCCAGCCGTCGGGGGAGCGGCCTCCTTCGGGGAAGATGATCAGGTTCCACCCGTCGGCGAGCAGCTCGATGGCCACATCGGCCGAGCGACGGTTGACCTTGTTCCGCTCGAACGGAATCGCGGCGAGCAGGAAGGACCAGGTGTCCGCCTTCCATCGACGATCGAAGAAGTAGTCGGCAGCCGCTGCCACTACCGTCCGGTGGCGAAAACGCAACGGAAGACAGCTGAGTAGGAGAGGGGTGTCGACGTGGCTCGCGTGGTTGGCGGCGAAGATCACCGAGCCGGTGAGTCCGGTGAGGCCCTCCTCCCCGCGGATCACTGGTGAGGCCAACGCCCGGGCCAGTGGTCGCGCCACGTTGTCCAGCACCATCGCCCGGGCCAGGCGAACCGGGTACCGGCGGGACCACTCGGTGTCGTAGTGCGCGCCCAGCTCGGGCTCAGGTTGCGGCCGCGGCACCGACTCGGGCCATCGGGGCGGCGCGATGGGAAAGCGCGCCCTGCCGAGTCGCGACACCAGCGCCGAGGGGGACAGCCGGCCGCCGGTCAGATCCCTCCCGGTTCCCCGGCCGAGCGCGGCATCGACTGCGACCGCTCTTGCGGACCGGAGCGAGTTGGAGGATCCCTTCTTGACCTTCACCGGGCTGGACCGGTCACTGGACGTCGGCCATCAGGATCGGTGGCGCGTGGAGGTGGGTCAAGGTCGGTGATGTTCCGACCACGTCGCTTGCCATCTCGAGCGCGTCGGCCAATGTGGTGGCAGACCGGAATCCGAGTCGGTGCACCGACTTGCGCTCTCCTCCGACCACGATCACCGCGCCTAGGTGCTGGAGGGCGTGCGCGCACCAGTACCACATGTAGAACGGGTGGACGCCGTGGTAGGCGTGACCGGTTCGGTAGAGATGGATGTACCACGGATCGGTGGCATAGGACTTCTCGAAGTGTTCGGACATCTCGACCGGATCGGTCGTCTCGGTCAGCACCTGCTCGAAGAAGTCGATGTAGCTCGGATGGTGGACCGGGTTGAACTCCCAGGGGGTCGGGTGGGTCATGATGAGGACCCCGCCTTCGCGGACGAGCGGTTTCCCCCGGTAGAGATTGAAGAAATAGCCGAGCCCGAGGCAGGCCACCAGGATCGGGTTGAGGATCGAGTTCACGTTGTAGGGGCCGATGTAGGGGAGACCCATCGTGAGGATGTCCGACTGCCCCTCGACTGCGACGCCTTGTTGCTCCCAGACCCGTTCGGTGGTGAGGGCGTGGACGGCCTCGACTTCGCCGGCCTGCACCGAGCTCATCCGGTGGGGGGACTTGATCGAATGGAAGATCTGCCTCGACATGCGGGCCGGGGTGCGATCGAGCGCCTTCGAGGTGGCGAGGTAGCCGAGCCGGTCCTTGGCACCCCACTCCCATTCGCGCTTTTGGAGGAAGCTGAAACTCGAGGGAAAAGTGTCGTTGTTGAGGGTCGTCTCGATCTGGAACACGGTGACCCCGCTGTCGGCGATCAACTTGCCCATCCGCCAGTTGGAGGAGTGCAGCTCGGACCGGTGCTGGTCCATGAACGATCTGCTGTTCTGCATGGTCAGCGGATTGTGGTGGTGACGGAGGCTTCGATAGCTGGCCAATCCGGTCGCGACACTCTTGTGTCCACCGTCCATCGCCACCAGGTTGATGTTGACGTAGACCAGAAGATCGGATTCCGCGGCGCGGCGATTGATCTCCACGTCCTCGCCCTGGTCGGTCATCCCGAGGTGAACCAGGGCGTCGGGATCCTCTGCGTCGTGCTGGGTCAGGAGCCCGTTGGGTGCAAAGGCGTCGTAGATCCGATCGCCGATGGCGTGGCGGAGCTCGGCTTCGGTCATCCGACGGTGAAGCGCCAGAGCCACGATGAGGGCAACATCGTCCACCCCGGCGTCGGCGGCCATGTCGAGCACCTGCTCGATGACCATCTGGCGGTTGTCGGGCCGTTCCATCGGTGGCAACGGCAGCGAGATGTCGTCGAAGGCGATCGTCAACTTCATCCCGGGGCGGAGAAGGGCCCGAAGCGGCTCGCGGTCGCCGACCGGGTGGTCGAGAGCGTGCCTGATCGCCGCGGCCGGATCCCCGAGGGGTGCCATCGGCTCGGGTGCGTAGACCACCCGGCTGCCGACCGGCAGGTGCTCGAGGCTGAATCGCTCACCCCGCCAGAAGAGGGTGGGAGGCGTGGAACGGTCGACCTCCAGCACGAATCCCGGCCTGGGGCTCATCGTTGGGTTCCTTTCGGTCTGTGCAGGTCGAAGACGACCTTCACCGCTCCGCGCCGGCCCGCGGCGCCGGCGTGAGCGATGGCCTCTTCGTAACGCTCGAGTGGGTAGGCGGCGCTGACCAGCGAGCCGAGTCCGGCCGCGGCCACCAACTCGATGGCCAGCTCGAAACTCCGGCGGAGCTCGACCGGGTTCGACTCGGGGTCGGTCGTCGGGTCGGACTCCGCACCGTAGGCGTAGGCCCCGACGATGGAGAGCTCCCGATGCCAGAGCGGGGCGAGGTCGATCGAGACCTTCCCCGGCATCCCGACCAGCACCACCCGGCCGCGTGCGCGCACCATCGACAGCGAGTGGGTGATCGATTCGGTCGACCCGACGCAGTCGAAGACCACGTCGGCGCCGTCGGTGAGACGACCCGCCAGCACGAGTGAACCGCGCTGGCGGCGTACTGCTCGGGCCAACTGCTCGGGAGGGACGACGGTGTCCGCACCAAGTCGCTCGGCCAGCTCGCGTTGATGGGGATGTTTCGCTCCTACCAACACGGTGCAACCGGTCCTCGGGCGAACCAGGTGTTCGAGCGCGCCCACCACCGCCAGGCCGAGGGTGCCGGCGCCGACGACAGCAACCGTGGCTCCGTCGTCGACCGCTGCGGAGAGCACCGCGTGGACGGCACAAGCGGTCGGCTCGACGATCACGCCGTCCTCGTCGGAGAAGCTCTCGGGGATGGCGTGGAGTTGCGAGGTGTGGGCCACCAGACCGGCGTGTGACCACCCGCCGCCGGTGTCGGTGCAGAACCCGGTCTGGATGCCCGGTTCGATCTCGCCGGACGCGACGTTTCCGCAGAGTCCGGTGTGACCCCGCCCGCACTGGGGGCACAACGGGTGGATGTGGCGCGGTGCACAGCCCAGCACCGGCTCGATGATTGCCCGGGTCCCAGGGGGGAGTTCCCGCCCGGCCCGGTCGGTCCCTCCTTGGTCGAGGATTCCCACCACCTCGTGACCGGGGACGAACGGAAAGCTCACCATGTCCTCGAAGTAGCGGGAACTCCGCCCGTCGAGGGTGGCGAGGTCGGACCCGCAGATCCCCGACAGGAGCGGACGAAGGTGGAACCAGTCCTCGCCGGGGCGCCCCGGTTCCTCGGCGTCGAGGAGCTGGAGGGGACCGAGTCCGGCGCCGCGACCCGAACCGAGAAGCGACGCGACCCGTGAGGCGGCGAAGCGGGGCAGATTGCGCTCGAGGACCAGGGCCTTCATCGATCGGGATCCGTCGTGGTCAACCCGGACGAACCGGTTCCTGCATTCCCGAGACGACGCGCCGCTCCGACCAGGGCGGCCTGCCCCGACTGCCGGTGTCGGCGGGAGGTGCTCCGGTCGAGCGGCCCGAGTGGAAGAGGAGGGGCGGACCCACCGTCGGCCTTCGCCCAGTGCTCCACGTGCCATCCACGCCTGCGGGCGATGGCCGCCAACTTGGCCTCGGGATTGACGGCGACCGGAAAGCCGACCGCCTCCAGCATCGGCAGATCGCTCGCGGAGTCCGCGTAGGCCATCGACTCCTCGAGCTCGAGTCCGGTCGCGTCGGCGTAGTCGGCGAGCACCAAGGCGCGTGCTTCACCGATGGGCGGTAGCTCGTCGAGTCGTCCGGTGAACTTCCCGTCGACCTCGCCGAGTCGCGCGCGCAGATGATGTCGTCGAAGAGTGGGCGCAACGGCTCGACGACGAGGTCGAGGGCACCGGTGATCAAGACGGTGCGGTGACCGAGGGCACGATGCTCGCGCACCCGGGCGATGCCCGCCGGGAACGACTTCGCCAACAGCAGATGCGAGAAGAGCTCCCACCCGTCGTCTCGAAGTCGGTCGGCGGGGGCACCCTCGTAACGCCGGTAGAAGGTCCGGAGGAAGTCACCCCGGTCCCGCCGATCGAGCAGGAGCAACGAAGGTGCCTCACGGACCAGGTCGGCCACGAAGGCTGCACGTTCCGCGGCCGGAAGATGGCGGGAGGCCAACCATGCGTAGGAGTCGACCACGTTCGACGCGATGAGGGTGTTCTCGAGATCGAACGCCGCGAGATGCCGGTCGGGGGAGAGGATCGCCTTTCGGGCGCGCTCTGCACGACTGACCTGGTTGGACCTGGTCGGAGACGTCCGGACCCTGGCGTGCTCGATGACCGACGGGAGGTGGATCTCTCGGACGTAGTGCGACCAGTCGACTGCGCCAGGGTCGAAGCAGAACCGCTCCCGGTCCTCCGCGTTCATGCTGTCCCACAGCGTCATCAGCCGATCGACTCGGTAGCGGGCTTCGGTCTCGGTGTACGCCCCGTACAGCTCGACGTAGCCGAGCGCGCGGTCGGCCAACAGGTGTTGTTCCTCGAGCGTGGCCATCCAGTCGGCCTGCTTGCCCCGGATCGGCAGTGAGCCGACGACCCGCTCGACCAGATCCATGGTCTTGGTGGCACGGGTGAGTTGGCGTTGCACCCGACCTCTGCCCGGGAAGGACCACTCCGGCACCACGATCGGTTGGCCCTCGGAGTCGTAGAGGGGGTGCTCGATGAACCAACCCTGGACGAGCTCGACCAGGCGGCCGTATCGGAAGGGGTTCCGGACGCCCGAGGCAACGTGGTAGACGCTCGGGCGTTCTTGCGACTGAGCGTCCTCGGAGATCGCTTCGGCGGAGATGGCGAGGATCGCGGCCACCACCAGGTCGACCGGGATCACGTCGGTGACCCCTTCGGGCACCCCCGGGAACTCGCGCAGCATGCCGCGGGCGTACGAGACGATGATCGGCTCCGCCATCCGGAAGCCGCGGATCCACCCTGGTCGAGGTTCGGCGAGCGACGACTCGATGATCGACGGGCGGACGATGGTCATCGGAAGGCGCGCTCCGTACTGAGACACCAGCGCGCGCTCGCCGAGGGCCTTCGTGTAGGGGTAGGCGTCCGGCCAACCGAGCGATTGGGCCCGGGCCTGACCGGAGGCGACCATCTGTTTCCTGACCCACTCTTCGCGGAGTCGTTCGGCCCGTTCGGCCAGCAGGTGCAGGCCTGCCCCTCCGAGGTCGCGCCGCGCCTCTTTCGCGAAGACTGCCAATCTGTCGGAGCGCCTCGAGTCGGCGTCGAAGTCGCTGCGCTGGCGCCGCGCAGCCTCGACCTCGGCACGCCAGTCGACGTCGACGGTGAAGCGGTTCTCGTCCAGCAGCTCTTCCTTCGCCTCACCCTGGTGGGTCCCGGCCACGTAGGCGGTGGACACCGCGAGGAAGTGGAGCGGACCGCTGCGCCCTTCGTTGTTGGCACGCGCGCGTGCTTCGAGCACTGCTGCCGCCACTCGAGACGGTCCGAGCAGGTTGACTTCGACTGCAGTGTCGAGCGGTGAGTCGAAGCTCACGGTGGCCGCCGAGTGCACGACCAGATCACACTCGGAAAGGACTGCCATCCCGTCGTCGTCGAGGCCCAAGCCGTCGGTGCCCACGTCGCCGGCCACTGCCGACACACGGGAGGCCATCTCCTCGTCGAAGCGATCGCCGAGCTCGGTGCGCAGGCGGTCGAAGCAGTCGTTCTTCAGGATCTCCTTGGTCACCCGCTGCTGCGGCGTGGCCCGTCGCCCGGGGCGGATCAGGAGTACGACCCTGCTGTCCGGAACGCTGCGCAGCAACCGTTCGACCAGGGCAGTGCCAAGGAATCCAGTGGCTCCGGTGATGAAGAACTGCTTGCCGCCGAGTGAGTCACGGACTCCGGTCACCGGATCTGTCTACCATATGGTAAGTGAACGAGTCGAGCATCCCGAAGCGGTCACGGAAACCACCCGGTCGGGGTGGGCGCCTTCCTGCTGGCAGGGCGGGGAAGGACGCGGGAAGTACGTCCGAACGCATTTTGGAGGCAGCCCTGGTTTCGTTCGCGACCCGCGGCTACGACGCTTCCTCCCTCGATTTGTTGGCCGCCGGGCTCGATGTTCGCAAGCAGACCATCCTCTACTGGTTCCCTTCGAAGGAGGCGCTCCTCGAAGCGGTGATCGACCGGAGTGCCGTCGAGTTGTCGAGTGCGCTCGAAGCATCGTTGGCCCGAGCCGGCAGTGGTTGGTCTCGGGTGGACGCGGTGGTGCGCTCGGTGTTCCGTCTGGGCGCCCGACGTCCCGAGCTGGTCGGTCTGGTGCGCGAGATGGGCCGGATCGGGGGACCGGCGGCGACCAGGATGATGGACGCGCTCGAGCCCTTGGTCGGGCGAGCGTCCGAATTCCTCGAGGCCGAGATGGACGCCGGTCATATGCGCCGGCACGAACCGAGGCTGTTGCTGCTCGCGATCTATTCCACCGTGATCGGCATGCTGACCGAGGTCGAGGTGCTCAGGGTCTTCGGAGAGGAACCGACTGCCCGGTCGTTGGTGCGCCGCCGCAATGAGATCCTCGAACTCCTGCGCTCGGCATTGGTGACGGCGCCGGAGTAACTACTCGGATGTCTGGGCCGACTTGCGATCCCGACGGGAGGGCTTCGGCGCCGGGCGCGGCGGGCGCTTCGGGGTGTAGCGCTTGGAAGGCTCCGATCGTGTCGTGCTCGCTTTGCCGTTCCGGGCGGTGGATGCACGGGGAGGTCGCTCACGACCGGATCCGGTCTCGCGGCCAGATGTAGAAGAGGTGGAAGACGCGGTGCCGTCCTTCGTCGCCCGAAGTGTGGCCGTCGCCTCTTTTTGGACCTTGTAGGAGTGATAGAGCAGCCATCCACCGAGGATCAGAAAGGGAAGGCCGACGACGAAGCTGGTCGTTCCGAACATCAAGAAGACGAGGAGTGAGACGAAGGCGACGGGAGCACGCCGGCCGATATAGGTCGCACCGAGGAGGAGCACCCCGGCCCCGATCGCGAGCAGCAGGGTCGTCTGTGGGGTGAGCTGACCCTTGGTGAGTCGGAAGTGCTTGTTGTTGGTCTCTGCGAGGTAGATGGTGACGCCGAAGAGAACGGCGGCTCCGGACGCGACGAACGAGAGGAGCCTCTCTCGGCCGTCGAGACGGTCGATGGCCCGCCTGGTGGAGCGAAGCGACTTGGCTCGATCGCGTCCGGTCTGTTCGGGCATCAGCGTCAGGCTATCGGGCTGTGGGGGAGGGGTCGGATGGCCGGTCGGCTTGTCGGTTGTCGGCCGGGATGATCCCCCTGTACGTTCGGGGTGTGGACTTTCGCACGGACTCGGTGACGGAACTGGCCAGGCAGGTCCGCGAAGGATCGGTCAGCGCCTCCGCTCTGGTCGGGCACGCGTTGGACCGCATCGCAGCGGACAATCCGGTACTCAATGCGTTTGTCGCCGTCGATGAGGAGGGGGCCCGGAGCGCAGCCGAGGCCATCGACCAGAAGGTGGCAGCGGGTGGCGACCCCGGGCCGCTTGCCGGCATTCCGATTGGCGTGAAAGACCTCGAGGATGCCGCCGGATTCGTGACCTCCCATGGTTCTGTTGCGTTCTCGAAGGGCCCTGTTGCGAGCTCGAACTCGGTGTTGGTCGACCGGTTGGTCGCCGCCGGGTGTGTGGTCGTCGGCAAGACCAACACGCCCGAGTTGGGATGGAAGGGCGACACGGACAACGCAGCGTTCGGACCGACCCTTAATCCCTGGAACCTCGACCACTCGCCCGGTGGTTCCTCGGGCGGGAGTGCGGCGGCAATTGCGTCGGGCATGGTTCCACTCGCGACAGGATCTGACGGCGGCGGATCGATCCGTATCCCGTCGTCGTGCTGTGGATTGTCGGGTATCAAGCCGTCCCTCGGAAGGATCCCGAGCGGAGGCGAAGAGCCGCCGGACTGGCAGCATCTCTCCACCAAAGGCCCGATGGCTCGACGGTTGGCCGATGTCGCGGCGGCACTCGACGTGGTGGTGAGCCCGGACCCTTCAGACCTTCGGTCCCTGCCCCGGCCGGAAGCATCGTGGAGGGCTGCGCTCGAGGATGCGAAGCCGCCTCGCAAGGTGGCCTGGTCGCCGACGCTCGGATACGCCGAGGTGGATGCCGAAGTGCTCGCGATCTGCGAGCGCGCCGTGGAGGTGATGGCCTCATTGGGCTCAGAGGTCGTCGAGGTCGAGACGGTGTTCGACACGGATCCGATCGAGCCGTGGTTGACTCTTGCGGGGGTGTACAACCTCCGCACCTACGCCGACATCTTGGGAACGGCGGACTGGGACCACGTCGATCCGGGCCTCGCGTTGGTGATCGATGCGGCCAAGTCGATCAGTGGGCTGGACATGGTGCGAGCGGAAGACGCCTGTCATCTGCTCAACCTGCGGTTGGTGGAGCTGTTCCGTGACACTCGCCTGCTGCTGACCCCGACGGTTGCAGCGGCTCCACCACCTCGCAGCTTGGATGGTCGCGGGTTGATCAACGGTGTCCCCGACTTCAACTGGGTCAGGTTCACCTACCCGTTCAATCTGACCCGGTCGCCGGCCGCTTCGGTCACCGTCGGGATGACCTCGGGAGGCCTGCCGGTCGGGCTCCAACTGGTCGGCCCTCAACATGGAGATCTGGTCGTGCTGAGGTCGGCTGCTGCTCTGGAGGCGGCGATCGGATTCGACGATGTCGCACCGTTTCCTGCTCGGTGAGGGCGGAGACCCGCCCGGAGCCTGACCCCTTCCGCTCTTCTTGCGCGTCTGCTCTTCTTCCGCGTCGAAGCTATGGTTGTCCGGCCCATCGTTTGTCCGTTTCGCTTGCAAGCAGCGGCGCAACAGCACGATGCGCGGGCGTTTAGCTCAGTTGGTTAGAGCGCAGCCTTCACACGGCTGAGGTCGGAGGTTCGAGTCCTCTAGCGCCCACCAGGGAAACGCCCCGAATCCCCTGGCCAGTGGTGGTATTCGGTTTTCCCACTGTTGACCGTTCATCACCGCTTTTGACCCCTGTTTTCCGCTGCTACTGGCATGCCAATGGCACGACGTTTGCGTGCACGAGTACTGGATTTGGGTCTCAGGCGCCGTGGCGAATTGGTGGCCGTCGCGAAGAGCTCAAGGGTGCCGCATCGGTCTCTTCGGACCGCACGAGGGCAACGCCCGGACGCCGATGGCGGATGGGCGGCGGCAGTTCTGATTGCCCTCTGAGGTTTGGGTGCGCACGAGGTCTCCCCATGCATCCGATGCGAGATGCGGCAGTTTCTAGATCTTGTAAAGGAAGTTCTCACACACCTCTGAGCTGCGCTTACGTCAGCGGCGTCGGCAAGAACCTCGTCGACGCGACAAGGCTGGTCCGTCACGACGCCGGTCAGCAGAGGCCGGTCCGTCACGGCGGGCATGCGTTCAACGCAGGACGACAAGGTCCGGCGGTAGTCCGGCAGACGGTCTTCCTACGGGGGAGCAACGACGCCGATGGCCGCCGGGCGACCGTAGGTCGCAGAGGCGGCCGAAACGGCGAGTGATACACCCCCGAAGAAGGATCGGTCGAGACGCGATCTGGCACGCCAGAGGTCGTCAGATGTGGAGGTCGTCATGAGCAGGCGTCAATTCGGATCGATTCGCAAGCTGCCCTCGGGGAAGTGGCAGGCCCGGTATCCGGACGCGTCCGGAGTGATGGTGCCGGCTCCGACCACCTACAAGACGAAGGCGGACGCCGCCCGGTTCCTGTCGTCCGTCGAGTCCGACATGGCGAGAGGCACCTTCATCGATCCTCGAGGTGGTCGGATCACCTTCGCCCAGTGGGCCGACCAGTGGCTGGCCCGACCCGACAAGCGGCGAAACACCGTCGTCCGTGATCGCCAGGCCCTCGCGGTGTTCCTGCCGGACCTCGGTCCGAGGCCACTTGCAGCCATCACCCCGATGCACGTGCAGGCTGCAGTGGACGCCCGGGGTCACCAAGTCGCACCGTCTACAGCGGCTCGTGACTTCTCAGCTTTGCGAGCGGTGTTCAACGCTGCCGTCCACGCGGATCTGCTGGGTCGCTCTCCCTGCCGGAAGGTTGCGTTGCCGAGGGTGCGACCGCCTGAGCGGACCGTACTCACTCCTTCGGAGCTCGACGAGCTGGCCGAGGCCATCCCGTCTCGCTATCGGGCGCTGATCCTCGTCGCCGGCGTCCTCGGCTTGCGATGGGGTGAAGCGGTCGGACTGCGTGTCCGAGACGTCGACTTCCTTCGACGAACAGTCACCGTTGCCCAAACGGTCGAGGAAGTCGCTGGTCAGTTGCGACTGGTGACCGAAGCGAAAACCCGCTCGAGTTTGAGGACGGTGGCGGCACCGGCGTTCCTCATCGACGAGCTTGCCGATCACCTGAGCGTCCATCGAGCTGATTCGCAAGGCGATCCAGATGCGCTGGTATTCGTCGGACCCCGTGGGGGAGTGCTCCGGAGACAGTTTGCCGAACGAGTATTCACACCCGCAGTTCGTCAGGCTGGGCTGGATCCGTCGCTCACCTTCCACGGGCTTCGCCATGTGGCGATCACTGCGATGGTGGAGGCCGGCGTGCATCCAAGGGTGATGCAGGGCCGTGCGGGGCATGCCACCTCCAAGCTGACGATGGAGCTCTATGCCCACGTGCCGGAGTCCGCCGATCGCCAGGCTGCGACGGCGTTGCAGGAATACCACCGGCCATCGCAGTCCTCCCCATTGACTGGATCGGGGAATGCCGCGGGATGATGATGGCGTGGGTCCCGACGAGGAAGTGGACGAGGAGCGCCGTCGACATCGAAGGGCCGGCGATCCCAGGATCACTCCAGAAGCCGTGAGCTACTTCGCCGTTTGACCAACGGCGATCTGCAGGATGAGCTCCAGGCGGGACTCAAGGCCGTGTCCGACAGCGACCCCTTGTTCTCTGGCTCGCATGACTCCGAAGCCGATTGATCGTCGTCGACAACTGCCGGACTATCCGGCATTGGAAGGGACGACCGCGACGCGGGGATGGTGTTGCGAAAGTCGGTAGCTCCGGGGTGCCCTCTACCGGCATTCGGGCGTGTGGATATCAACCCAGCCTTAAACGGCGTCGGAAGCAATCCGCCCGGCTCAGAACCTCATCTGGCCGAGCGGGAAGACGAACGCCATACCGACGGGGCAATGCGCAGCGTTCGTCGTGATCCGCATGATGGTGCGTTGGATCGTGCTGCCAGCGAACGATCCAACCACCACTGTCGGGGTCAAGGTTCTTCCGATCGTCAGGTTGATCCTGCCAACCCCCACTGGGTCGGTGTACAAGCCAGCGTTGTACGTGACGATCGAGGGCTGCACGGGGCCTCCGACAGCCGTCCAGTTCACTGTCATGTTGATTCGTACGACACTGTCGGCGGGTGCCGCGCCCTCGAAGTTTGTGCACTTGGAGGGCGGAGCGCCCGAGAAAGAACCAATGCCAGTTACCGCTCCCGACGTGATCGTGACGGCTGGGCCAACGCCGTTGCGTCTGTTGAGCCCGACGCATCCTGAGAGCGTTCCCGTAAACCTAATCTTCATTCCGGTGCTGGATCCGGCTGTGGTCAACTTGGGAGCAAATAACCCACTGCCGGCGAAGCTTGAGCAGTTGGTCGTGCCGATGAGCCGGGGAGGCACTGCCCACGCCTGGCCGGCTACTCCGATGAGAAGCCCAGCCTGGACGAGAACGGCAACGCCGACGATTGCAGCTTTGCGAACCATGAGATCCACCTTCCCTAGTTGGATCGCCTTCAAGCTACTCAGTTGGAATCACGGATGCTGGTGGCGGCTCCTCCCAGCGCAAGAGTGCCGCAGACCGCTGGGAGTCGGCGACCGTCCCGTAGCCTGGTCAGGTGCGCGCTCGGGTGCGTCCATTGATGGCTGCCGTGGCGATATGTGCAGCCGCTTGCTCAGGTGCTAGCTCGGCCAACCCATACCCAGAGTTGGGGCCGACTTCCCCTGCGACTGAGCACGCCCGAGCAATCCTCTTCGATCTCAACCATGGTGATCTGAATGCCACCATCCCGGTTCCTCCATGCTCGGTCGTGAAGTCGGGAGCTGTCGGCCCGCTTCTGGCACCGTACAAAGTCTGTGCGGTCTCGACAGCCGAAGGCCACATCGTTCGGTATACGGCGCTGATTGGTTCGCCGAGGCACGGAGTCAGCTACAGCGACCGAGGGCCGGAATCGTTCTTGGATGAGTGTTACCAGCACTTGACTGGGAAATGGTGGGAGTGGCAGGAAGCAAACCTTGAAGATCCCGCCTCCCCATGCACTGGCTCGTGGCACTTTCATGGCGGTCCGTAACCGTTCTTCGGCAACGGCCCGCCACACCGCCGGACCGTCCCCGAACACCGGACTGGTGTCAGTTATCGACCGTGGCTGATCTGGAACCTCCGGGCGCCCAGTTCAGTGGTCATACGGGTGATCGGTACCCACGCCGAATAGTATTGTGCCTTGCACAAATTGTTTATGTCTGACACAATATAGGCGTGAAGCCGGTCCGGTTCACTCGGGGATCCCGGAAACACCGAGTCGGCAGAGAATCCGCTTATTACGTGATTACTACGACCGATGCCACCATCACCACCGATCCGGATACGGAGGCCACCGTACTCAGTTGGGTCGCTGACGATGAGCGCGGTCGGGAACTCGAGATCGTGGCTATCGAGAAACCTGATTGCTACCTGGTCATTCATGTGATGCCTGCGCACTACCGAAAGAAGGGTCGATGACACGCCGCAAGATCAAGCCTGGAGCAATTGGGACCGATGTCGATCTCGACGCCGAGGAGGTCTACCTGGCCGATGAGAGCCGGCTGACCCAACAGGTCGCCGAGGAGATGGCGGAACGTGCCCTCGCCCGCCACCGGGGTCGGCCATCAGTGACGGGCGGGAATGTACGTACTCCCAGTCTCACTGTTCGTGTGCCACCCGAGACGAGAACAGCGCTGGAAGAACTGGCCAAGGCGCAGGGCAAGCGATTGGCCGACGTAAGTCGTGAGGCCCTGGACGAATACGTCTCTCGCCACGCCAGCTGAAAACGAAATTACGTGAGGACAAGATTTCGGACTCGGGATTGATTTCGATCTGGCACGCGAGTGGCACGAAGGGGCATAATTCGTTGCAAATGAAGAGAAAACGCCAGATCAGCCAGCATGGCGACGCGGACGGCGGCAGTCTTCACACGGCTGAGGTCGGAGGTTCGAGTCCTCTAGCGCCCACCAGGAAAACGCCCCGAATCCCCTGGCCAGTGGACCCTCATTCGACGCGAACCGAACTGAGGTCGGTGGTGGGCCATGTGCTGGGTGCAAGCTCTAGGTGCTGAACCCGGAGCTGGTGGTTTCGGCGGTCTGCTACTACCCGTGGAGGTCTACGTAGCAAGGGATGATCAGGTCAGGAGCGGGTCTCGGCGCCGTCCGGATCTGCAGAGCCTGTTGAGCGTCGGTCGCCGCCACCGCGCGCCCGAACGGCTATGCACCGGGGAGTCCCTATGACCGCCTCTCGTCGCACAACTAGAACGTCTCAGTAGTTCCTACTGTACGGAGCGTGAGGCTCGACACCCCGCCATTCCCGCAATCCCCTGCTCCAGCACTCTTGATCGTGGCGTAGGTCTTGGTAGTGGACAGAGTTTCGGTAGCCGCAGCGTTCGCATACGAGGTACCCGCCACCGTCGGACCTGTCATTTTGAACTGGACGGGCGCTGCAGCAGTCGTCGTAGTCACCTTGAGAGTCGGGAACCTGATCAAAGTTGCCGCAATGGCTGCTGGCGTCCATATGGTCCGCTCAGAGAAACCCGGGGCGAGGAAGGAATTCGTGTAGGTGCCAGACGGCAGTATGTGGGCACAGCTATTCACTGCTGCTCCGTGGACGACGCCCTTCTCGAGGATCGTTCCGTACGTCGGGGTAGGCGCACCGCCGGTGCACGGCTTGGCCACGCCCGCCATCCAAACCGTCATACGCGTGGCCGTGCCGCCATTTTTCAGCGGTGGGCTGAAGTGAAGAGTTCCTGTCCAGGCTCCCGTGCAAGTTGTGTGCCCCGCACCGAGCACGTTCGGGTGGACCTGGGCGGCGGAGGCCGTCGACGGAGCGACGACGACATCGCTAGCAACGCCAACCAGCACGAAGGCAAGCGACACAAGTGAGACGATGATCGTTACGGCGGCTCTGTGAGCCATGAGATCCCCCTTGCTCGTTACGGCACATTGACACTCACGCCCGACCCGGATCGAAGCGGTCTGGCCTCAACTATCCTCCATCGCCGATCTTCGGTCAACGCTCGATCGGTTCACGCCGTTGTCACGAAGAGTAACGACTGTCACGAAGAGTAATGACTGTCACGAAGAGTAACGACCGGACCCCCTCGTCCGTTACAGATGGCAGGTGAAGCCGGATGGCTCTGCCTGCCTACAAAGGGGGAACTCAATGCGACGGAACATGATTCGAACACTGTTGATGGTCACCGCGGCGATCGCTATGCCGGTCAGCCTGGGGACCGTGGCCTTGGTGAGCACGCCGAGTGTCGCCGGAGCGAACACGCCGATCAACTGTGCCCTGACTGCGGTGGTGCACTTCGCTTCTCCGGGCATCTCCCACAATGGAGCTGTCACCACGGCTACGAGCGAGGCGACCACCACCACCGGAGGCGTCCTGTCCGGATCCGGCTGCGGATCCACCCACTCGGGCACGTTGCCCAACCAGACCATCCACACAGCCACCATCCACTGCACGGGGACCCACCTTCCGGCGTCGAATCCGGCGTGCGTAGCTGGCAAACGGGGTTATGACTCCTGGAGCAACTACGTGAGCCAAGGCACATCGAGCATCGCTTCGTCGATCCCGAACATCACACTCCATATCGGCTCCAGCACCTACGTCTCCCACACGACGTCGGCATCGGCTCTCCTGCCCAACGCCTCCGGGTGTGGCACAGGCACGACGGGCCTCGGCAAGGAGGTTGGTTTCAAGATCCTGGGCAAGGTCACTACTGCGGGCGCGTATCTGAACTCGGTCACGACCCTCAAGATCTGCCTGGGCAAGGTCACCGGCACCCATCTGGTCGCGGCCCACGCTCCGGCAACGGTCCCGACCTTCTTCTACCAGTTGAGCAATTCGTCGAACCTGGTCACAACCTCCACGATCGACTCGGCGCACAGCAGCTTGAACATTGCGTGATCCACTCCTGTGACTGCCGTCTGAAGGCGGGTCACACGAGGGACGGATGAAGACAGAGGACGGGGTGGAAGCCCCGTCCTCTGTCGCGTCCGCCGCAAGCGATCGACTCGGGGTGGCAAAGGATGTTTCCCGGCTCGTCCCACTGCTTGCGGACTGGGGGTGCCTCCGAACCCGCGCTCAGGGGGAAACCTCAGGCGCCACCGAGCGGTACTGGGCGAGAGCTGAAACGGAAGCTTCTAGCCAGCATCCTGCACCGCATCCGGGGCCATCTGTGGATTGCCCTTTGCTGCATGGGTTTCAGTTGCCTGCTGAACACGTACAGGCACTGCCGGCATTGCACCTTCGAACGCACGGTCAATCTGGGGTGGGGACATCTTAGGAGGAGAAATTCTGAGCACCTCGTGCCCGTCGTGCATCTCGTCCAGCGTTCGTCGGGCGGGTTCCGGGAGAACCGTGGTAAGGGCGAAGCCCAGAACGGCTGCAATGCCGGCGATGGTGAGCATGCCACGGAGCCCGTAGTGCTTCTGTAGCTGGGGAACGAGGAACACGCCGACGAATGCACCGAGTTTGCCAACCCCAGCAGCAATTCCGTGCCCGGTGGTGCGCATGCTGACTGGGAAGACCTCGGAGGGCAAGACGAAAGTCGTCATGTTGGGTCCGAACTCGACGAAGAAGTAGCTCAGACCGAAGACGGCCAGGAAGGGGGCGATGACGGTGGTGAGATGGGCAAAGGCCGCCAAGGTTAAGAAACACCCTGCCATCACAGCGAACCCGATGAATTGGAGTCGGCGGTGCCCGATCCGATCCATGGTCAGGACCGCGGTCAGGTAGCCGGGGACGGCGAACACGACGAAGATGCCCAGGGTCCACAGCAGCTTTGCTTCCAGCGAGGCGGTCGAATCGACCTCCTTGAGGATGGCTGGTAGTGAAAGGGTGTTGCCGTAGTAGGCGTAATCAAAGAGGAACCAGCACCCGGCAGTCCCGACGAGGAACATCAACATGCGTCGATCTCGGAGAAACTGGCCCAATCTCATGCGTTGGGCGTCTTGAGTGGCAGTAATGGGGGTGTCGACGGCACCGCCGGAGTACGTTGCCAACTCCCGCTGTGCCTGATAGGCCTTGCCTTGGACCTGGGCCTTGAAGCGAGGTGATTCGGGCATCTTGGAGCGCAGATAGATGACCCCGGCGGCGGGGATGGCTCCAAAGCCGAGCAAGAGCCGCCAGGTGAGGCTTTGGCTCACCCCCGACGAGAGGAGCAGCAGCCCGACCAGGGGTCCGACGATGAGACCGAGTGCCTGCATAGAGAAGACCGTGCCGACCATGCGGCCCCGGTCCTTTCTATTGGAGTATTCGCTCATCAGGACAGCCGACACCGGGTAGTCACCGCCGATGCCCAAGCCCAGGACGAACCGGGCGATGACAAGCCAGTAGAACCCTGGGGCGACGGCCGAGAACAGTGCGCCGACGATCATGATGACGGCCACGATGGTGTAGACCCGCTTGCGACCGAGCACGTCGGCGATTCGCCCAAACACTAAGGCTCCGAAGAACGCACCCAGGATGGCGGAACCCGTTACCCAACTGGTCTGAAGCGTGCTCAGCTGCCATTGGGAGGCCACGATTGTGGCCACGATGCTGATGACGAACAGGTCGTAGGCATCGGTGAAGAAGCCAACCCCGGACACCAGGACCGTGCGCCGGTGGAATTTGCTCCTTGGTGCGTCGTCAAGAGCAGCGGCGACGGAATTGGTCACTCCCGTCGCGCGCAACTGACCCTCGATCGCCGATGTCATGCCACCCTCTGCGGTTGATGTTCCATCGGTGTGTGAACAGTTGCGCACGCGAGTGAACAGAAGGTGACCGTGAGGTGAATAACCAGTGATCGAACCGCGAACTTTTGGGAAGAAGCTGAGTAGTGTTCGGCACGGTGACGGACAGAGCAGAAGCGGCAGACACCATTGATCGGAAGGTCGGTCAGTTGTTTGCCCTGGTCACTGAGGCACTCGCTCAGGCCACGGGTGCCCTCCTTAATGGGGACCTGGAGATGGGCCGGAGGGTAGTGGCAGGTGATCAGGCGGTCGACGACCTGACCGCCGAGGTTGAAATGCTGGTCTGGGACGAGATCGAACGACCTGCAAGCGGCCAGGATCTGCGCCAGCTCGTTGGGATATTGCTCATCTTGCCCGAGCTGGAGCGGAGCGGCGATCTTGCCGAGCACGTGGCACAACGGGCCGTGGACAATCTCGGGGTGGAGATGACTCCTGTGAGTAGGGGCATCGTCCAGCGTATGACGGAGGTAGCTCTGGAGATGTGGCAGTCAGCGTCCGGTGCCTACGGGGCCGGGCGTGATTGCGCGAACGAACTCGCAGAACAAGATGATGAGATCGACATCCTTCACGATCGACTCATGAGAGAGATCGAGGCCGAGGAGATGCCGATGGCCGTATCCTCGCAGGTGACCTTGCTCGCTCGCTTCTACGAACGTCTGGGCGACCATGCGGTCAACTTGGCCAAGCGAGTAGAGGTACTTCGGGCGTCCTAGCGAGACCGGTTCATACGGCTCTTCCGCCTGTCTACCCCTTTGCCATTCACCGCCTCGTCCGTCACGAGAGCCCGCCCCACCCTGGTCGAGGAACGCCGGATCGGAGCGTTCGTCCTTGCCCCCTTCTCGATCTCAGCTTGGGCAGGTCGTGACCTGGACCCCCGGCAATCCAATCGGCGCATATGAGTCAGGATCGGCGCCCCCTGCGAAGCGATCACGGATCCAGTGCACCATGTCGTTGAAAGAGGGACCGATCACTCCCGCGTGGCTCTGTCCCGGATAGATCCACCGTTCGAGATCCTGGCCCAACCCGCACAGATGCGATGCCAAGATCTGTGTCGACGCCACTGGGATCTGCTCATCGTCTCCACCTTGGATGATGAGAAGCGGCGCTTTGCTCGCCGATTGGAAGTTCTCCGGATCGTTCTCTTCGAGCAGCTTCTTCCAGGCAGGCACGGAGAACGGGTCGGTCTTCTCGAACTGCGAGGTGGAGTACTTGTCGACGACCCTGGCCAGGTAGTCGGTGCATCCCTTGTTGAGATCAGGGAGCAGGCTGATGCCCAAGGGTGTCAGGACCTGCGACACCGGCGCTGCCTTGCTGCCATAGGCAGACTGGTAGGCGCCGGCCACCATGAAGAGGTAGTAGCGGTACGGACTGGTTTTCAGGAAGTCGTAGACCAGATTGAACTGCGATGGAGGCGCACCAGCAACCACTCCGGCTAGGTGGAGGTCCGGTGCGTAGGACGTACCGATGTGCAGGGCGAACATCGCCGTTTGCCCGCCCTCGGAATGGCCCCACACCACATAGTTGCTGCTGGCATGGGCCGGTGCGAGATGACGGGCTGCTCGGACGATGTCGATGGTGTTGCGTGCGGCGCTCACTCCAACGATGTACGGCAGAAGCCCCGGTGTGCCCTCCCCTTGGTAGTCACTGGCGGTCACCTCCCACCCTTGGTCCAACAGCCCGTTGGTGAGGGGCACGTCCTGTGCGGGATCCAGCGATGGGGCGCATTGATCTGCCATCCCGTTCGTGCCGTGACCCCAGCTGACCACCGGGTATCCCCCCTTGGGTGCCGGCCGGTCAGGGACGATCACCAGGCCCGTCACGACCACGGGCGTGTTTCGCACCGACTCCGACATGTACATCACCCTGTAGACGGTGCCGTGTACTCCCGCTACCGCCACCTTCTGGGACTTGATGAGGGTGCCCGGAGGGCCCGATGGCAGGGGTTGCGGGACCGAGTAGAACTCGGGCAGGCCTGCCGGCGGCGGCAGGGAGGACGCTGAGGACGCTCCCGACGTGCCACACGCCGCCGTGAAGATGCCGACCGTCATGAGAATGGCAGCGATTGGCAAACCTCGTGCGCGCATTCGATGAGGTCCGAGAACTGGCTCGAATTCGCCGCCCAATTGCTCCTTGCTCATCGCATTCTCCGATCCGTCGAAGCGGACCTTGGTAGGGCGGCACGCATCGACTCAACAGGCACCTGGCCGAGCGTGCAGGTTGTTCTCGATCATTGCCAAAGACCCACTGATCCTTCGCTCGTCTCCGCTCGATCTGCTCGAGAATAGAGTCTGGAATCGGCGGGCACCCGCAGATTCTCTTGTCCTCGAGGTGCCATCGCCCTCGCTCGTCGAGGCTGGCTCCGTTGCGGAGCTGATTGACCGTGGAGTGAAGAGCGGAGACCGGGATGGCTCAGTCGAGGCACTGACATCCCCGGGCAACGATCGCGGAGGGCAATTCCCGATCTATCCGATAAACTTTCGGGTTGAGGTCCATATGTCGATGTCCAACGTCCGATCCATCTTCCGGTTCCCGAACCCGGTGAACGAACTCGCTGCTCGCGCTGTGGCCGGAGGCGTCGTTCTCTTGTGCGTGACGGCTATCGGTCTTGCCGCATTCGACCAGGGATGGCTCCTCGTGCCCATCGCCCTCGGCTTCTGGGCGCGGTTGCTCAGCGGACCGACCCTCAGTCCCCTCGGGCAATTGGCGGTACGGGTGGTCGCCCCGCGCCTCGGGCCTGCACGGTACGTCGCGGGCCCGCCGAAGCGATTTGCGCAGGCCATGGGGGTAGCTTTTTCGACCTCCGCGGTTCTCCTCTGGTTCGGTTTCGGTGAGCACGCGGCCGCCGTAATCGTCATGACCATGCTGACGGTCGCCGCGTTGCTCGAGTCGGTATTTGGCCTTTGCCTTGGTTGCAAGATCTTCGGGTTACTCATGCGCGCGGGCTGGGTTCCCGACGACGTCTGTGACGCGTGCCGTGACATCAGCCTGAGACATCGGGCCCGGTCTCAAACTGCGCCGCTTTAGGTTTGACAGAGACGATTCGCCTGTCCTCTACGACGACGGTCGTGTTCGGCCGAGGGCCATCGACGTCGAGCGCTGTGGCACCACTGCGTACGAGTCGTGTCATGGTGCGCCGCCAAGGCGATCGCTGAGATCGCGACGCTTGACCATTGTCACTTCACCATCGTGGGGACTTCACCTCATCTATTCCGTTCCCTGTCGCCTGGCGAGGGTCGGCGAGGATGGTGACCCTCGAAAGAACCGAAGGAATCCAGTGGTAACGGTGCCCGTCTCGGCGGTCTAATACATCGGAGGGAGCGGACAGGGAGTCGAGCAATCGAGACATCAGAAGAGGAGTTCCGCCACTTCTTCGAGCAGGCTGAACCGCGCCTTCGACGTGCGTTTGTCGCTGCGTACGGATCCGATCGTGGTCGAGAAGCCACGTCCGAGGCGCTGGCATACGCCTGGGAGAACTGGACACAGGTCAATCAAGCCTCAAATCCGCTCGGACTCCTCTATCGCGTCGGTCAGAGCAGGACTCGAAATCGGAAGGTCCCTGTCGTGTTCGAGACATCTGGGACAGCCGAGGTCGCCTTTGAGCCTGGGCTTGTGCCGGCCCTCAGTGCACTGACGGAGCCCCAGAGAACGGCGGTGGTTCTCGTGCATGGATTCGGCTGGACGATGAAGGAAGTTGGGGACATGACAGGCGTGAAGGTCACGAGTATTCAGAACCACCTCGATCGAGCCCTCAAGAAGCTCCGCGCCGCGCTCCAGGTGGGTTCAGATGTCTGATCTCTCGGAGCAACTGGTCGCACTGATCGATGACTGCGCTCGAGAAGTGTCGGTCGACGAGGTGCTGGGTGGACGCTCAGCGACGATTTCGGTCAGTAGCAGCTCCACCCGTCTGCATCGCCGGCCCGCGGTCATTGCACTGTCTGCGGCCGCGATTCTCATTCTCGGGGTCACTGCCGTCCTTTCTGCCGGTGTTCTCGGCGGTCATGACCGAACTCGAACCGACCACCGCGCAGCCAGTCTTTCGCCGGGACCGTGGCGACTCACAGCCTCACTTTCGGGATCTGAATTCTCCCTCGGTGCTGGTGTCCCGAATGCGATCACTGGCGCAGACTGTTCGGGTGATCCGACGTGCTTCCTCTCCACCATCTATGGCTTGGGCGGAGCTACGACCACCGTGACCGGTTCGACCTATGTTTCCCACGATGCGGGTCACGCCTGGGAACCGACTGTTCTTCCCGCGAACGTGGCGACGACCACACTCGTCACTTGTGTGACACCTCACTGGTGTGCAGCCGGTGGTGGACTCGCTGATCCGAAGACGGGGGACCCTGCTGCCAAAAAGGTCATGCGAGATCCCGAACTGCTCACCACGGATGATGCCGGGAAGCACTGGGATATGCACGCTGTGCCCCTGCCGGTTGACGTGCAGCAACTTCCTGCCTACGGATCACTGCCGGCTGAGACCACCTACTGGCCGGGAACCGTCGATGCCATCACCTGCAGCTCTCCGGGCACCTGCAATCTGGTCGGTCACGTACTTTCTGATCGACCCGGTCCCATCCTTGCGGACGAAATCGTCTTCTTGTCGACGAAGGATGGAGGCATCCACTGGACGAAGACGACGCTTCCCGAAAGCTCCAGCATCGCTGACGATGAGGTGCTCAGTTCATCCTCGACAGGTGCCTCGATGGCATGCCCAACGCCAAGTCGTTGCGTTGTCGCTGTGACACTTGGTGGTCTCGGGCCCCCCGTTGAGTATTTCTGGACCACAAGCAATGGCGGTCAGACGTGGCAGCAGAGTCAGCTTGCGGGAGTGGCGTCTCTTGGCGCCAACGTGGTCTGCGCGTCGGCCAGGGACTGCTGGTCAGGTCCCGCCCAATCGCCTTCGCTAGGTTCACCGAGCACGATTCTCCATTCCGGCGATGGAGGAGTGGCATGGTCGTCGGTTACCCTGCCTGCCGAGAGCCCAGTCACTCACCAGAGCGTGGACTGGTCATCCCTCGGCTGCGCTTCGTATGGCACCTGCTTCATCGGTGGTTATGGACTGATTGACGAGACCACCGACTCGGGCAAGAGTTGGCAATCGATGATCGTGCCGGCCGGCGTAGGGTCGATTGATTCGATCACTTGCGCCCCGTCGGGTGCCTGTGCTGCCGTCGCTACACCAACCGCCGGCAATCCACTCGGTCAGAACGGTGGCTCGATGATCCTCACGAACGAACCCTCGAATGATCGTGATCCGTCTGCTTGAATCTGACGGTGACCAGCACACCGAAGCAGATCGGCATCTTGCTCTTCCCAGACGTTGAGGAACTCGACGCGATTGGACCGTGGGAGGTGCTGTCGTTCTGGGCTCGCAACTACCCCGATGATGGCTATGCGGTCCTGACGCTTTCGAAGTCAGCTGGGCTCGTCGAATGCGCAAAGGGGCTCGTGATCCAAGCGGACTGCTCCTACGCTGACGCCCCACCTCTCGACGTGCTGATCTACCCAGGGGGCCAGGGAACCAGGCCCCAGCTTCACGACGAAGCCCAGTTGGAGTGGGTCCGCCTTCAGCGCCGGAACGTCCCGTTGATGGCAAGCGTGTGCACGGGATCTCTTGTGTTTGCCGCAGCTGGATTGCTGGCAGACCGCCCCGCAACGACTCATTGGGCGTCGTTGACGAAACTGGCCGATCTCGATCCCAGTATCGAGGTGCGACCCGATGACCGATTCGTCGACAATGGTGATGTGATCACCTCGGCGGGAATTTCCGCCGGCATCGATATGGCACTCCATCTTGTGGGACGTCTCGCGGGACTCGAAAGAGCGCGAGAGGTCCGCCGAGGCATCCAGTACGACCCGGCTCCACCCGTGTGAACCCGTCCTCTCGGGTGGCTCACGCCCGAGGCTGCGGCTCAACCACTGTCCCTTATCCGCGCCGAAATCGGCAGCGGGCGCTACCGTTCTGTCCCAAGCGACTGACATCCTGGGGAGGAGATGAGCTTGCGCCCAATGCCATCGACCGAACGCCTACCCACCCGACGGGGGCGCCAGGCATCTGCCTCTGCCGTCTTCGGCATCCTCGCGATCGTCGTCTTGATCGCGACCGCATGTTCCTCGTCCAGTACGGCCACCACGACCACCGTTGTGCACACAACCGCCGTCGTGCACGGGGACACTGTGCCGACCGTTGCACACCTGGGGCCGACCAGCTTCACCGACCCGGGTCCCTTTGCTGCCGGTGTGACGACACTGAGCCTCACGAAAGGTGGGCCCCTGGTCGAGGTCTGGTATCCGGCCACGCCGGCGTCGGTGAAAGGTCACACCCGAGCCAGCTACAACGTCTCGGACTGGTTGCCGCCAGCTCTTCGGAAGTTGGTGCCGGCCAACTTCACCGGAGCCACGTACCAGACCGACGCGTACCGGGGAGTACCGGTTGCATCGGGACGATTCCCACTCGTCATATTCAGTCACGGCTTTTCCGGTTTTCGGGACCAGTCCACCTTCCTCACGACCCGTCTCGCCTCGTGGGGTTTCGTGGTGGCCGCCGCCGACCTTCCGGACAACGACCTCACCGCCGTACTGAGCGGGAAATCGAACAAGAGTGATACCGCCGACATTGCTGAGCAACAACAGGTCATCACTCTCATGGGCGATGAAGCACGAGCTTCGGGTGAGTTCCAGGGCCATCTCGACATGGGTCGGATTGCCGCCGTCGGTCATTCGCTCGGTGGCGCACTTTCTGAAGCACTGGCGGCTGCCGATCCCAGGGTCAGTACGTTCATCGGGCTTGCGGGTGCAACCGTCGGTTCGTTCGGTCAGACCACCTCAGGCGCTGCGAGCATGGTTCCCGATAAGCCCGGGATGCTGATGGGGGGAACGGCGGACCAGGTCGTCAACCCGACCGGCATCGTCCGTGCCTTCGCTGCCATGAAGTCGCCCAAGCGACTCGTGACCCTCCACAACTTCGGCCATCTGGTGTTCGCCGACATCTGTGAGATCGGAGCTTCGAACGGAGGTCTGTTGGGGATTGCCAAGGCGATCCACATCCCCGTGCCAGCGAATCTGAAGCCCCTGGCCACCGACGGCTGTGATCCGCCCGACACCCCGGTGACCCAGGGTTGGCCAGCGATCAGGCAGGCAGTGACCGCCCAACTTCGACACGTGTTCGGTTTCGACCAATCGCTCGCGGGTCTGACCGGATTGAGGACCGCATTCCCCGCGACGGTCTCCCGAAACGTGTACGTAAACCAATAGGCCACCGAAGGAGTCAGGGCCTGAATCGTTCCAGCACGACGTCGTGTTCCGTTCAGTCAACCTTGCGCATCGGAAGGATCCGAGATCGCAAAGTGGCGCGCCAGTCCGAGGGCAATCCGTTGCTGGTCTCTTGCTCGTGCGACATTGGCCAGGACGATCGTTGCCCGACGCGAGTGCGGGGCGAGTCCCAGGAACGACGAATAGCCTCCGGTCTGACCGTTGTGCCAGATCATCCGCCGGTCAGAGCCAGCAGTTGAATCGATGACCCAGAACATGCCTCTCGCTTGCTTGGCGTTGTCGGTCGCGACTCCTGCGATCGGTTCCAACGACCCCCTTCCCGGTGCCGACCCATCCAACAGGGCGGTGGTAAGCCGGACCATGTCGCCAAGTGTGCTGACGACCCCACCCGAAGGTGCATAGCCGCCCATCGTCCAAGGCGGACGCCGGCGGCCCATCGAAGACCAGCCGGGCGGAGCCATCGGTCGTGTCCCCGCCACCCCGGAGGACCTCATGCGCAGCGGAGTGAAGATCCGCTGCGTCATCAAGGAGCCGTACTCGACGCTCGCACCGAGGGCGAGAAGTTGTCCGAGGACAGCGGCGCCGAGATTCGAATACCGGAACTGCCCCCGGCCCCAGAGCCGTTGACGAGCGGCCACCCTGAGCAGGCCCGAGGCGTCTGTCCGCTGATACGGATCAGTGCCCAGCAAGAGGAAGCGCTCTGCCCGCAGGAATGTCGGTAGATCTCGCGGCAGTCGCGGCAGGCCCGAGGTGTGGGTGCACAGCTCCCGTAGGGAGATTGATCCGAACTCACCTTCCGAATCATTCGGCAGAAGGGAGGCGATCGTGCTGTCCAATGAAACCTCGCCGTGATCGATTGCGTCAGCAAGGAGCATGCCGGTCAGTGGCTTTGTGACCGAGCCGAGTTCGAAGTGTGTCTCGAGGTCGGAATCGATGAACGCGAACCGGGCGATCGGGGACGCAGCTAGATCGATCAGGGCGACGGCAACGCTTCTTGCCCGACGCCCGGCAAGCGCGACCAAGTCGGCGGTGAGTTCCCGATCATCCATGGGTTCAGCTTGGGAAAATGTCATGAGGACCCCGACCGGGCCCCAGGTCGATGGTTTGTCATCTCATGGCAAAGGCTGCCGCAACATGGGAATCTCGCGCAACGGAGAGTTGCGCCAGGTCGTTTTGGGCGTCTGTGCCCCACCATCGGGTGTTTCGCTTCAGGAAGCGTTGTGCAGTGCCGATATGGACCGACAGTGAGAGTCTTCCCCGTCGTCCGCAGCTGTCCCGAAGGCGAGTGAGATGCCACTCTCCCCGTCTGCCCTCGGATCAGCACTGCACGACCTTGCCGATGCGAATCGCGCTATGCGACTCCGTCTCGAGGAGAATGAGGAGCTTCTTCATAAGGCGACAGCGATGACGAGCGAGGGGATGCGCGCCTCGGCGCTGTTGGAGGAACTCCCCGTCTATGCGGCACAGACGGCTGCGGACGACACGATGATGGCCCTGTTCGAAGCTCGTGACCAGCTACGGAAGGTAGTGATCTGCGAGGCGCTCGAGGACGGGATGACGATCGAGCAACTGGCCGCCATGTTCCATCTGTCGCCGGACCTGGTGAGTTCCTATGTCGCGGAACACTCGAGATTTGTCACGATGCACGATCCGTCCACCGGACCGGTCCAGCTGTTCTGAAGCGTACGACAGGCAATGTCGCTCCGGGTAGCGTTGGCGGTCACAGCGCTAGGGGTGTGAAGGGGCAGGCGGCTTGTCGGGCAGCTCGTACGCCACTTCGTCGACGTAGCACCAGTACCAGTCTTCGCCCGGCTCGTAGGAGCGGATGATCGGATGGGTGGTCGTCGACTTGAAGTGGGCGGTCGCGTGGCGCATGGGCGAGTTGTCGCAGCAGCCGACGTGGCCGCAGGACTGGCACACCCGGAGATGCACCCAGTCACGACGCCCGGCGGCGAGACAGTCGACGCAACCCCACGAGTCGGGTTCCGGATCGGTGATCGTGTCCAGATGAGTGCAGGTAGCCATCGCTCAAGTCGAACCTCCATCTCGTAGCGCTCGGCCCGGTCGAACCGGACGATCCGCTCAGCCTATGGGATCCCGTCCCTGGAGTTTCGAATCACGAAGCTCTGCCAGTAGCGTCACCGTCCATGTCTTGTCCGGGGGAGGGTAGGGGTCGATGACGTTCGTCCTGATTCACGGCGGCGGTTCGACGGCTCGTTTCTGGGATCGACTGATTCCGTACCTCGATGGCCCTGCTCTGGCGGTCGATCTGCCAGGGCGTGCGGGGAAGAAGGCAGACCTCGCCACCCTGTCGGTGGACGAGGAGGTGGCGTCGGTGATCGAGGATCTGCAGGCGGCGGATCTCGAGCCGCCGGTGACGATCGTCGCCCACTCCTCAGGCGGGTTGGTCGTGCCCGGCGTGGTTGCCGGGTACAACGGGGTGATCAGTGCGGTCGTGCTCAACGCGGCTCTCGTCCCGGTGGAGGGAGGGTGCGGGATCGACTGCATGAAGGAACGCCATCGGGAAGGGTTGGTGGCCGCCCGAGCTGCCGCAGAACAAGCGGGTACCGCGATCACCCTCCCGGGACCGCCAGCCGATCCGGAATCCTTCCGAAGGGCCTATGGCGGCGATCCCCTGGACGACGAGACGCTCGCATTCGTGGTCGATCCGGCCCGCTGCGTCCCCGACACCGTCCATCACTACTTCCAACCGGTGCACTGGTCTGCAGTGGCCGGGACGCCGATCGTCTACGTCCTCAACCAGCGAGACCGACCGATACCCCCTGAATCCCAGGAGGAGATGGTCCTTCGTCTGCCGGACCCGACCACCGTGATTCGGGTCGACTCGGGACACCTCCTGCCGGTGACCGCCCCCCGTCTTTTTGCAGAGACGCTCAACACCCTGGAGTTCTGAACCCCCAATCGTGGGACCTGCTATCGACCGAGGTGGGGGAGCGACCGTCGGCTGCTCAGGCGCAAACCCTGCACCTCTTGTCGAGCATAAGGGTCCAGTAGAGGGTGAGAAAAGTCTTCATGTGAAGTAGACAGTTACACAATGACCAGCGTGTCTGTGCGGCTGGGAGGCAGGGTCTCCATGGACTTGGGGGAGTCGCTAGCGTGCTCCAAAACAGCCGAGCCCAGGAGGTGCCGAATGGTCGAGATGAGTGAAGCCGAGCGTGTGGTGCGGGAGATGTGCGCAGCCTGGGAGAAGAACGACGCGGAGGCGCTGCGCCCGTTCTTCACCGACGACGTCGTGTATCACAACATCCCGATGGAACCTGCGGTGGGGATCGAGGCGACCATCGCCTTCGTCCAGGGCTTCTTCTCCATGTGCGACAGCCTGGTCATCGACATGGTCCATCTGGCGGAGCGGGGCAACATCGTCCTAACAGAACGTGTCGACACGATCACTGCCGGCGACCGGGTGGGGGCGTTGCCGGTGATGGGGACATTCGAGATCCGTGACGGTCGGATCTGTGCCTGGCGCGACTACTTCGACATGGCTCAGATCACCGCGATGCTCTCCGGGGAGGGCTGAGCATCCACCACCGACGCCGGCGGTTGGAACATGATCGGAGCCGCAATTGAGCAGGGGCATGGAGACATGCAAGGAGGCTTCATGCTTGACATCCGGAAGTTGATCGCGGAGTTCATCGGTACTGCGGTCCTGGTTTTTGTGGCGGTCGGAACTGCCACCCTGTGCTTCGGGTTCAAATTGTTCGGGACCAGCTATGCAGCCGGCGTGGTCACGACTGCTTTGGCATTCGGCCTCGTGTTGATGGCTTTGGTCTATGCGATCGGGCCCATTTCCGGTTGCCACGTCAACCCTGCGGTCTCGCTCGGCTTCGTCGTTGCCGGTCGGATGCCGCTGACCGAGGCGATCGCGTATTGGGTCGCCCAGATCGCCGGCGGCATCGCAGCCGCATACTCCTTGCTCGCCGTCTTCGACGGCTCGCCGCTCTATTCGAAACACATTCAGGGCCTCGGAGCTGACGGGTACGGTGCGGCGTCCAGGATCCGTATCGGTGCCGGCAGCGCCTTTGCGGTCGAGGCGATTCTCACGTTCATCTTCGTGATGGTGATCCTGTTCGCGACGTCGAAAGTGGCTCGTGAGGCGCTCGCCGGGCTGGCCATCGGGGTCACCCTGGTGGTCGTCCACCTCATCGGTATCCCACTGACCGGCACGAGCGTGAACCCTGCCGCGCAGCATCGGACCGGCGTTGGTCGTCGGCGGAACCGCATTGAGCCAGCTCTGGTTGTTCATCGTGGCCCCACTTGTCGGTGGATTCATCGCCGCCATGGTCTACGGATTGATGACCCGGAACGCCACGATGGACGTGCCTGCCGACGCAGTCCCGCCCGACGACGGAGTGACTGCCTGAACGACTCACGGAGGGTAGTCGGAGGACACCCGGCCGATCAGCGGGCGAAGAGGTGCCATCCGAGCCACATCCACCCGAGGAGCAGCAGTATCCGCCCGCCTGTGTTGGCGGTGATCCGCCCGACCAGCGCTCCCGGTCCCGGGATGCGTCCTTTGGACAGCAGGGATAAGGCAACTGCGATCAGGACGGCCAGACCAACCATTCCCCACCCGAAGAATGTCCACTCCCGATCCGTCCACGGCGCGGCGAGGCAGATCACGAGGTGACCAGGTAGGTCCCGAGCAAGAGCCACAATGCGAAAGCCACCGTCTTGCCGACATTCGTGGAGTCGAGCAGATCGAACAGTGAGCTCAGCGTCGGATGTCCCGATCGGGGACTCGAGAGGAAGCAGGAGAGTTCCCACGCTGCAATCAACGCAACGATGACGAGCCACAGCACGAAGCGTCTGATCGGTTGCGTCTGGCTGCTCGGAGGTGACGGTCGACGCCTCATGCGGGCCGCTGCGATCACCGTCGCGACGACGAGCGGAAGGGCGGTCACCGCGTCAGCAGCAGCGGTGAACGGACGGGTGAACCCGGCCATGATCGAGTAGCCGACCACCACCAAGCCGAACATCACGGCCGCCCTCCTTCGGTCGAAGGTGCCTTCCGGCGCGTGCGCGGTCATCGTTCGCTCGCTTCGTCGAGATCCGGCCAGAACCACTCGGGCTCGTGGCCTCGGGTCTCGGGCAGGAGCCACACCAGGCCGCTCAGTGCCATCGGCGGCACAAAGGTCACCAGCGCCGCCGGGGCGAACTCGTTTCCGATGTCGGCGATCGCCCCGAACAGCAACAGGCCTGCGACCGCCCCGAGAACGGCGCTCGCAATGTTCCAGCCGGCGACCGACGCACGGACCGAGGTGGGGAACAGCTCGTTCACGAACGCCCCCGCTGCAGGAGCGATGACTCCGCCAGCAGCGATCCCAAAGAGGTAGCCGACGACCAGGGCCGCCCCCGAACCGCTGTAGCAGAGTAGGCCGCTCGCACCGATGCAGAGCATGGCGCCCATGGCGGTCGGTCTTCGGCCGAATCGATCGGCCAGGCGGACACCGGCAAGCAAACCCACGAAACCGAGGATGCCCGCCCCGATCACCATGGCGGACTCGGCGTACCCGGGGAACCGTTTCACGTTCTGGGCGTAGAGGAACACGAAACTGTTTGCCGGGCCGGTGATGACCGCCAACAGAAAGAACAGGCCCGCCACGATGGCAAGTCGCCGGCGGTAGGGGCGGGCGACCGCACCGAGCACCGGGCGCCCACGTTGGCTCGACTGCTCCGCCACGAGAAAACGATCCGGCTCTCGCACCCACCGCGCCACGAACGGCAGCGCAGCCATCGGCACCAGAGCCAGCAGGAAGACCCCCCGGTATCCGAGCGCGTGCCCGGTCGATCCGTAGATGACAGCGGTCGCCCCCGCACCGACGGCATAGCCGGCTGCAACGAGCGCCACCGCCGAGGTTCGTTGGGCGGAATCGGTTTCTTCCGCCGCGGCGACCTGGGCGACCGCGTATGCAGCAGAAAGGAAGGGCCGGCCGACAGCGAAGACGACCACGAACCACCAATATCCCGGGCTGGCCGCGGAGACCGCGGTCAGAGCCAGGCCCAATCCGCAGCCGAACAGCAGGACCCGACGCCTCCCGAGTCGGTCGGCAACGCCGGCGAGGGGTAGCCCACCGAGCGATGCCAGCCGGATGACCGCCAGTCCGAGACCGAGTTCCGTGCCGGACAGGCCGGCCTCTTCGGTGATCGTGGTCCCGTGGTGGACGTGACCGAAGTGCTTCGCGACGTCACCGAGGGTGGCGACGAGCCCGAACTGACCGAATCCGGCGGCGAGGGCGACAATCCCGAGGCCGAGCACCGTCCGCTCGGCCCAACCGTGCAGCACCAGGTTGCTGCGGCGGCCGGCCGGCTCGGACTGGAGTTCTTCGGCCATCCCACCAGTCTCATCGCATCCACCGGCCGACCCGGTGGAGGGTGTGTCAGACGGTGACTCCGGCCTGCATCCGCTCGGTCGCCTCCAGGTACTCCTCGACCATCGAGAACACCACGTCCTTGGCCTTGCGGACGTTGGTCGCACGCCCGATCACCTGACCGCAGGGGTTGAAGTTCACGTCTCTCGCTTGCTCGGGATAGCGGTGCCCGTGGGCGACCGCCTCGATCGCCACGATCATCTGGAGCGGCATCGGCAGCGGATCGGGGGTGTCCTCGGCCTCCCAGGCGTCGGTCCAGTCGTTCTTCAGCATCCGACACGGCTTTCCGGTGAACGAGCGCGAACGCACGGTGTCCCGGCTCGTGGCCGCCAGGTAGCTCTCCATCTGTTTGGGAGGGATATCGGCCTCCTCCACGGTGAGCCACAACGTGCCGCCCCACACGCCCTGCGCGCCGAGGGCCATCGCGGCAGCCATCTGCCGGCCACTGCCGATTCCGCCGGCGGCGAGGACCGGGGTGGGTGCGACCGCGTCGATGACCTCGGGCCAGAGCACGATGCTCCCGACATCGCCGGTGTGCCCGCCGCCCTCGGACCCCTGGCAGATGATGAAGTCGAGCCCGGCGGCCTTGTGGTTGAGCGCGTGCTTCACCGAACCGGCGAGCGCGCCGATCATCAGGCCGGCGCCCTGGACCCGCTCCACGACGTCGGGCGGGGGAGTGCCGAGGGCGTTGGCGATCAACTTCACGTTCGGATGTGCAAGGGCGACCGTGAGCAGCCCTGCTGCGTGGGCTGCGGTCCAGCCGATCATCCCGTCGGACGTGCGCTCCTCTTCGGGGATCTCGGGCACGTGGTGATCGGCGAGGATCTTGAGCGCGAACTCCTTGTGCTGGGGAGGGACGAGCGCACGGATCTGCTCCTCCAGCTTGTCCGGGTCCATCTCGTCCATGCCCTCGTACTTGGCCGGGATCACGATGTCGACCCCGTATGGCTTGTCGCCCACGTGCTCGTCGATCCATGTCAGCTCCACCTCGAGTTGCTCGGGGGTGAAGCCGATCGCACCGAGCACCCCGATGCCCCCGGCGTTGGTGACCGCGGCAACCACGTCGCGGCAGTGGGTGAAGGCGAAGATGGGAAACTCGATGCCGAGCTTCTGGCGGATCTCGGTGTTCATGATGGTGCTCCTTTCAGAAGCCGAGTTTGTCGTCGGCCAGTCCGAGGTAGATCTGCGCCGCGTCGATGTAGGTCTTCTCGCCGATGAAGACGTGCTGGGTGCCGGTGTACATGTCCCTGAAGGCGCGCTCGAGCCGCGTCCCCTCGCGGATGGCCGAGGTACCGGCGGCCAGGTGGGCCCACTGGGTGATCTCGCGGCCGGTCTCGGTCGCGAAGGTGGCGGCTACCCGCAGGTCGGCACGCATGGTCGGGGTCAACGATTCGCCGGCGTCGACCGCCCGCTCCACTTCGTCGAAGGCGTTGAGCACCAGCAGCCGAGCGGCCTTCCAGAGGGCGAGGTGGTGGGCGAGGTTGCGTTGAAAGGTGGCCCGGTGGGCGATCGAGGCGTCGTCCCCCATCCGCACCTTGGTGGCGGCCAGCTCGGTGACGTCGTCGATCATGCTCTTGGAGACACCGAGGGCCCACGAAGCGTGTCCGGCCGCAGTGATCGGGATCAGCCCCATCCGGAAGGCCGCCGATCCGCCCCGGTTCGGAGTCCGGCAGAAGAGCTCGAAGGTGCGGCGCTGCGGCACGAACAGGTCCGTGACGTTGTAGTCGTAGGAGCCGGTTCCCTTGAGACCTTGGACATGCCACCCGTCGGCGAAGACGATCTCGTCGCGGGGGATCACCGCGACCAAGAGGGGGGGATCCCGTCCTCGCCGGTCACCATCTGGCCGTCGACCGTGGGAATGAAGCCCGCCGCCACGTACTGGGAGTGTCCGGTCCCCGATCCGAAGCTCCACGATCCGGTCAGTCGGTAGCCGCCGTCGACGGTCTCCGCGAGGCCGTTGGGGAAGAACTGACCACCGGCAGTGATCCGCTCGTCGCCGTTGGGAAAGACCTCCTCGAAGCCGTCCTCGGGAAGGTACGCCGCCAAGGCCGCGGCCGACGGCAGGTTGGCGATGCCGATCCAACCGAGGGAACCGTCCTGCCAGGCAAGCTCGATCCAGGTCTCGATCATCTCAGCAAAGCTCGGCTCGCTCCCGCCGGCCTCCTTCGGATTGCACCAGCGCATGAGACCGCTGTCCCACAGCGCTTCGACGGTTCTCGCGGTGAGGGTGCGATCTCGCTCGGAACCGGCGGCTTCGGTGGCCACCAGCTCCCGCAAGCTGCGTGCGGCCTCCGCACCTCCGAGTGTCTCGGCGACGGTCAAGGATGGATCAGGCATGTGGGTACTCCTTGTCGGTCCGCCGTCAACTCGTGCAACTCGTCGACCTGAGGGCGCCTCACCCGAAGGTCAGGTCGGCATCGTCCCAATAGGCGTAGACGGAGCTGAACAGTCCGTCCTCCGCGGCCGTGAAGACTTCGATGCCGTCGATGATCATCAGCGAGCCGCCGGTCTCGACCGTGATGCGGAAGTGGATCGCCACGTGCTGCGCGCAGGTATGGACATCACTCGCTTCGAAGGTCCAGTTGTCGCTGGCGGCAATCCCGTTGCGGAAGAACTCGGCGATCGCGGTCCGGCCGACGTTCGGCGGGTTCGACACCGGGTCGGCCTGCACGCCGTCCTCGGTGAAGAGTGCTGCGATGTCCTCTGGGTCTCGCCGGTTGATCGTCGCGACGTAGTGGTCGATCTTCGCCCGAAGCTCATCCGATGTCAGCATCGCACCTCACCTTTCCTGTTCCTGCTCGTCCGTTCAGGCGCCGAGTGCGTGGACCCCGCCGTCCACGTGGAGAATCTCCCCGGTGGTCATCGGCAACAGATCCGAGAGCAGGGCCACGCACGCCCTCGCCACCACGTCCGCGTCCAGGACGTCCCATCCCAACGGGGCCCGGTCGGCCCAGGTGTCCTCGAACGCGCTGAACCCCGGAATCGACTTTGCGGCCATCGTCTTGACCGGGCCTGCCGCGACGAGGTTGACCCGGGTCTTCTCCGCGCCGAGATCCCGGGCCAGATAGCGCGACAGCGATTCGAGCGCGGCTTTGGACACACCCATCCAGTCGTACGCCGGCCAGGCCACGGTGGCGTCGAAGTCGAGGCCGACGACTGATGCACCCGGACTCCCGTCCTGCCCGGCCGCCGCAAGCAGGGGCCGGAACGCCTCGACGAGGGCCTTCAACGAATAGGCCGAGACATGTAGCGCCACTTGGACCTGCTCCCAGTCGGCCCGGAACATGTCGCCGCCGAGGCACTCGGGAGGGGCGTACCCGATGGCGTGGACGAGACCGTCCAGCCGATCCCAGCGCTTCGCCAGGTCTTTGCCGGCCGCCGCCAACTGGGAGGGCTCTGCGACGTCGATCTCGAGGACGTCGGCCTCCTCGGGAAGCTTGCGCGCCGTCCGGCGGGTGAGAGAGAGGCCTCGGCCGGCGCCGCTCAGGACGACCGTTGCGCCTTCGCGTTGGGCCGATCTGGCCACTGCGAATGCCAAGGACGCATCGGTGAGCACGCCGGTGACCAGGATATGCTTCCCCTCCAACAGGCCCATGAACGGGTCAGGTTATCGTCAACCGGGGATTCGGCCCGCGAGGGCGTCTGAACAAGGGTGAGGCGATGCGAATCGGAATTCTCGGAGGAACCGGGCCGGCGGGACGAGGGCTGGCGGTTCGACTTGCTGCCTCCGGAGGAGCCGTTGTCATCGGTTCGAGGGACGCGGAGCGCGCCGACACCGTGGCCCGCGATCTCGTTGCCACATGGCCCGATCACGAGCTGACCATCGGCGGTGCTTCGAACGCTGACACTGCCTCCTGCGATCTTGTCGTCGTGGCCACCCCGTGGGAGGGGGCGGTGACCACGGTCCGGGCACTGGCGAAGCCGCTCGAGGGCAAGGTGGTCGTGTCCATGGCGAATGCTCTGGTGAAGGAGGGCCGCGAGTTTCTGGCGCTGCTTCCCCCGCGGGGCTCGGTGGCGGCTTCGGTGCAGGCGACCCTGCCTGGGTCGTTGGTCGCGGCCTCGTTCCACCACCTGCCCGCTTCGGAGATGGAGAACCTCGCGGCGCGGGTCGATGCGGACGTGCTCGTCTGTTCGGACCACCCCGAGGCGTCGTCGGCAACGGTCGCGCTGGTCGAGTCAGTCGACGGTTTGCGGGGTGTCGACGCCGGCAGCCTCGCCCAAGCCGCACCCATCGAGGCGTTCACCGCCGTGCTCATCACCGTCAACATCCGCCACAAGGTGCACGCGGCCCTCAAGCTGACCGGGTACGGCGACCACTGAACGTGGGAGAGGCAGGAGTGGCCGGGGGCGAGATGCGGCTCTACGACACCGCGCGCCGCGAAGTGGTGCCGTTGGAGGTCGGTCCGGTCGTCACCATGTACTCGTGTGGGATCACCCCGTACGACTCGGCGCACATCGGCCACGCCATGGTGTACCTCACGTTCGACATCCTCCAACGTCGGCTGCGAGACCTCGGACACGAGACCCGATGCGTTCGCAACATCACCGATGTCGACGACGACATCCTTCGCAAGGCACGGGAAATGGGGGTCCACTTCCTCGACTTGGCTGCCGAGGAGATCCGTCGCTTCGATACGGACATGGCGGCACTCGGATTGATCCCTTCGTGGTCGGAACCGAGAGCCACCTCGGCCATCCCCGACATTCTCACGCTGGTCGGCGCGGTGCTCGACTCGGGGCGGGCCTATCAAGCCGGCGGTGCGGTCTACTTCGACGTCACGACCTTTCCGACGTTCGGCTCGATCAGCCACTTCGACAAGGCCGCCATGTTGGCGCTCGCAGCAGAACACGGCGGGAACCCCGACGACCCCAACAAACGTCACCCCCTCGATTTCGTGCTGTGGCAGCCCTCCCTGGCCGACGAGCCGTCGTGGGAGTCTCGCTGGGGACCGGGTCGGCCCGGCTGGCACATCGAGTGTTCGGCGCTGGCGCTGCGGGAGCTCGGCGAGACCATCGACGTGCACGGGGGAGGTCGCGACCTGGTCTTCCCCCACCACGAATGTGAGACCGCGCAGTCGGAGTCGGTGACCGGCCGCCCGTTCGTGCGCCAGTGGCTCCACGTCGGGTTGGTCGGGCTCGGCGGGACCAAGATGTCGAAGTCCTTGGGCAACCTGGTCTTCGTCGGCGACCTGTTGAAGGAGTGGGAGCCGGACGTCGTCCGGCTCGCGCTACTCGACCACCACTATCGGCCGGACTGGGAGTGGACGGACGACGACATGGGCAAGGCCGCTCGCCGTCTCGAGCTGTGGCGGGAGTCCTCGGCCGGTGATGGCGACGACACGATCGTGGATGTCGACGAGGACACCGGCCTTCGACTCGTCCGTTCGCATCTCGATGACGATCTGGACGCCCCGGGCGCGCTGCGCGCGCTCGACGCCGAAGCGAAGGTGGGCCGTCCGGTCTTCCATGGGGCCTCACTGCTGGGGGTTACCCTGTAGCCCATGGCAACCGTCACCGTCCGACTTCCCGACGGTTCGACGCGTGACCTCGAGGCGGGTACGACCGCCCTGCAACTTGCCGAGGCGATCGGTCGCCGGCTGGCAAAGGCGGCGGTCGCAGCCTCGTTCGACGGTGTCGAGGTCGACCTCTCCACTCCGTTGCGCGACGGATTGCTCGTTGCCATCATCACCGCCGACACCGACGACGGTCGAGCGGTCCTGCGTCACTCGACCGCCCACGTCCTTGCCCAGGCCGTCCTGCGACTCTGGCCCGGGGCCCACTACGCGATCGGCCCCGTGATCGAGGACGGCTTCTATTACGACTTCGAGCTGCCCGGCGGCGCGCACTTCAGCGACGACGATCTCGAGCGCATCGGAGCCACCATGCGCGAGATCATCGCCGAGGACCAGCCGTACCTCCGCCACGAGCACACCATCGACGAAGGGCTCGCCATCTTCAAGGGGCAGCCGTTCAAGCGCGAGATCATCGAGGCGGTGGCCGCCGGAGCGGACGAGGTGGATGCGGCGGCCGACGACACCGCCGGCGCAGGCGGTGCCGACGTGACCGTTTCCACCTACTGGAACTCCCCGGAGTTCACCGACCTCTGCCGTGGTCCTCACGTTCCGTCCACCTCGCGGCTCGGGCATTTCGCACTGATGCGGGTTGCGGGCGCCTACTGGCGCGGGGACGAGAAGCGACAACAGCTCCAGCGCATCTACGGCACCGCATGGGAGTCGGAGAGCGCCCTCGAAGAGCACCTCCACCGGCTCGAGGAGGCGGAGCGCCGCGACCACCGAAAGCTCGGTGCGGAGCTGGACCTGTTCTCGTTTCCCGAAGAGATCGGCCCGGGCCTGGCCGTCTTCCATCCGAAGGGCGGCATCGTCCGTCGCCTGATGGAGGACTACTCGTACCAGCGCCACCTGGCCGCCGGCTACGAGTTCGTGACCACCCCGCACATCACCAAGGCCGACCTGTTCGAGACCTCCGGCCATCTCGAGTGGTTCGCCGACGGGATGTACCCGCCGATGGAGCTCGACGACGGCCAGAGCTACTACCTGAAGCCGATGAACTGTCCGTTCCACGTGATGATCTTCAAGAGCCGGCAGCGTTCGTATCGCGAGCTTCCGCTCCGGTTCTTCGAGTTCGGAACCGTGTATCGCTACGAGAAGTCGGGGGTCGTCCACGGACTGACCCGGGTGCGCGGCATGACCCAGGACGACGCGCATCTCTTCTGCACCCGTGAGCAGATGGCCGGTGAGCTGCACACGACCCTCAACTTCGTCCTCTCGTTGCTTCGCGACTTCGGCCTGCAGGAGTTCTACCTCGAGCTGTCCACCCGGCCGGAGGGCAAGGCGGTGGGAACCCTGGAGGAGTGGGCGGAAGCCACCGAGGTGCTTCGTTCCACTGCGCTGGCCATGGGTCTCGAGCTGAAGATGGACGAAGGAGGGGGCGCGTTCTACGGCCCGAAGATCTCGGTGCAGGCGCGCGACGCCATCGGGCGGACCCACCAGATGTCAACCATCCAGCTCGACTTCCAGACCCCTCAGCGGTTCGGGATCGAGTACATCGGCGCGGACAACGGCCGCCATCGACCGATCATGATCCACCGGGCGCTGTTCGGAACGGTCGAGCGCTTCTTCGCCATCCTGGTCGAGCACTATGCGGGCGCCCTGCCCACCTGGATGTCGCCGGAGCAGGTCCGGGTGCTCGGTGTGCGTGACGATCACGAGGAGTACGCGCACAAGGTGGCCGAGCGGCTGCGGGCGATCGGGGCGAGGGTGAGCGTCGATCCGGCGGACGAGAAGCTGGGCGCGCGCATCCGGA
Organism: uncultured Acidimicrobiaceae bacterium; assembly: GCA_963839925.1. Taxonomy (GTDB): domain Bacteria; phylum Actinomycetota; class Acidimicrobiia; order Acidimicrobiales; family RAAP-2; genus Bog-756. The sequence continues at coordinate 1,179,033 of CAWIWV010000001.1, forward strand.
AGGCGAAGCTGCTCAAGATTCCCTACGTGCTGGTGGTCGGCGACGACGACGTCGCGGCCGGCACCGTCGGGGTCAACCGCCGAGGGAGCGAACGTCCCGATCGGGGGGTGGAGCTCACCGACTTCACCGCGATGCTCGAAGCGGAGATCGCCGAGCGACGTCTGCCCGAAACCACTCCGTGAGCCTCGAGCACCTCTGGGCGGGGTGGCGGAGCGAGTACGTCACCTCGGTCGGATCGACCGACGAGCAGCAGGCGACCGACGAGGATCCGGGTCGCGCCGACGTCGACCCCGGCGACGACCCGGCACGATGCGTCTTCTGCCGGATCGAGGCGAGCGGGCCACCGTCCGAGGAGAACGGGGTCCTCTGGCGGGGCGAGCTGAGCTTCGCCGTGCTCAACGCCTACCCCTACGCGTCCGGCCACCTGATGGTGATGCCCAACCGTCACGTCGGTTCGATCGGTGACATCGACGAGCAGGAGTCCGCCGAGATGTGGGCGGGTCTGAGGCAGGGGGTCGCCGCGCTCGAGGCGGCGTACCGTCCCGACGGCATCAACCTGGGAGCCAACCTGGGTCGAGCGGCGGGAGCCGGCATCCCGCGGCACCTCCACCTCCACGCGGTGCCCCGTTGGGTCGGCGACACCAATTTCATGACCGCGTTGGCCGGGGTGCGGGTCCTGCCCGAGACGCTCGCCGACAGCTGGATTCGCCTTCATCGTGCCTGGCCCAAGTGATGTTTCGAAGAATGCTCACTCTTGCAAGCGGGTGGTAGAGTCTGGCCGAACGTAGTGGAGGAGTTCCATGTTCGATGGGCGATGGCGTGGCGCGGTTGACCGGAAGACCGGTCCCGTGGGCCGGGCCCTGCACCGCTATGGGGTCAGTGCCGACCTGCTCACCGCGACCGGGCTGATCTCGGCGACGGCGACCGCGGTGGCCGTAGGCACCGGGCACCTCCATCTGGCGGTCGCCCTGCTCATCCTCACCGGCCTGCACGATCTGCTCGACGGACCGGTCGCAAAGGCATCGGGAGCGACCTCGGTGCGCGGGGCCTTCTTCGATTCGGTGACCGATCGGGTGGCAGACGCGTTGATCCTCGGTGGGGTGGCCTGGTACCTGGCGTCGACCCACCCCGGTCATCTCGCGGTGCTTCCTTTTGCGGTCCTCGGTGCGACGACGTTGGTGTCCTACGAGCGGGCCAAGGCCGAGTCGCTCGGTATCTCGGCCCGTGGCGGGCTGATGGAACGGGCGGAGCGGATGATCCTGCTCGGGATCGGCTTCCTGTCGACGGCATTCCTGGTTCCCGTGCTGTGGGTGATGTTGGTGCTCACGTTGGCGACCGCGGTGGGGCGGTTCGTCAAGATCTGGCGGCTGGCCGAGGCACCGGTCGCCGTGGAGACCCCTCGACGTCATCGACGCCCGCGCCGGGTCTCTCGAGCGGGGAACAGGAAGACTCATGGTTCGCCGTCGAGGTGGCGCACTCGGCGCAGGGGTGAGCTCTCCGGCCGCCCGGCACGCGCCTGGCGGACTCGGTATGCGCCCATGGGCCCGCGACAACGCATCGGACGACGTCACACCTGAATCGGTCTGGTGGCACTGACCGAGCGAGAACGAGGGCTCGTGGACAAGGGACAAGCGGTGCTCCGCACCTATTCGACACTGGGACGCTGTTTGTCTGCCATCCCCGAGCCGTTGGCTCTCGAGGTCGCCAACCTGGTGGGTGACGTGCTGTTCAAGGTGCGCGGCGACCAGCGCGCGATGGTCGCCAACAACTTGAGGAGGGTCCTCGGTGCCGACAGCGACGATCCCAACGATCGTTTGCTTCTCGAGCGTTGGGCAAGGCGGTCGTTTCGGGCCTACGCTCGCTACTGGGTTGAATTCTTCAGACTCGGCCGTACCTCGCCGGGCGAAGTGGAGCAACGGATGCTCGTGCAGGGGTTGGGCCATCTTGCGGAGGGGATGGCACTCGGAAAGGGCGTCGTGATGGCACTGCCACACGTTGGGAGCTGGGAGTTCGGAGGGGCGTTCCTCGCGACGCAGGGATTCCCGATGACCGCGGTGGCCGAACGGCTCGAACCCCCGGCCCTGTTCGACCTCTTCGTCGCGCAGCGAGCCGCCATGAACCTGACCATCGTGCCGCTGGACGCTTCGTCGGGGAGCACGCTGATGGCGACACTTCGTGCCGGCGGCCTGGTCGGGCTGCTCTGCGACCGGGACATCGTCGGAAACGGCGTCGAGGTGGAGTTCTTCGGCGAGACCACCACCATGCCCGCGGGTCCGGCCACGCTGGCCATGCGGACCGGCGCGTCGCTGGTGACCGCTGCCGTCTACAGCGGCCCGGGGCTCGATCATTCGGCAGTCGTGCAGGCTCCGATCGAGACGACTCGCCGGGGAACGTTGCGTGAGGATGTGGCCCGAATCACCCAAGAGATCGCGCACCGTTTCGAGGACCTGATCCGACGTGCCCCTGATCAGTGGCACGTGTTCCAGCCCTTCTGGCTCGCCGATCGGGTGCCGGCATGACCAAGTTCGACAGCCGTCCGCCGGACGGGGACGCGGAGTTCGAAAACAACGGAACTCCGTCCACCTCGAAGAGGCGTGACTGGTTCCGCAGGGTGCCGTCGCGCCCGGTTCCCGACCTGTCCGCTTCGAATGGATCGCCGTCCGTCTCGTCGTCCAACGGGTCCAACGGTTCGAACGCAACGGCGGGGGCAGCCGGATCGAACGGGGTCATCGGACAACCGCGCCTGCAGTGGTCGGGAGCGCAGGACTCCGACGTGATCGCGGTGCTCGACACCGAAGGGCGGTTCATCTCGGTCAGCGGGTCGGCGGAGGACGTGTTCGGGTACGACGTGAGCAACGTCGCCGGCCTCGACGCCTTCGAACTGTTCGACTCGCACAGCGTCGAGCCGGTCCGCGCTCTGTTCCACGACTTGGTCGCGAGGCGCAGGTTGTCGGTGTCACTGGACATGCGCACGGTGCGGGCCGACGGGAGGCCCATCGACCTCGAGGTCGTCGCCGCCAATCACCTCCGCGATCCGATCGGTGGGATCGTCGTCAACATCCGGGACGTCACCGAGCTGAAGAGTCTCCGGCGCACCGTCAGCGACATCGATCGCAGCCAGGCCGCAATCATCGAATCGCTGGCCGACGGGGTGATCATCGTCGACGAGGGCGGCACTGTGGTGCGGGTCAACGAGGCCTTCGAGGTCATGTTCGAAGTCCCCCGGATCCGGTTGATCGGACGCCGGATCGACGACCTCATCGCGGGCGGGTCGACCGGCGGCATGGAGGTCGTCGATGCCACGGGCGTGGCGGTCGGCGGTCGAGAGGACCCGATCGGGACGGCCCTCCGGACCGGCAGACGATCGGTCGGGATCGTGCACGGGCTGTTTCGGGACGGGAGATCCCCGATGTGGATCCGGACCAACGCTCAGGCGATGGTCGGGGCGGACGGTTCGATCACCGGCGCGGTCGCATCGATCAGCGACGTGACCGCGGTGCGTCATGCGACGGCCGAGCTCCGGCGGGAAGAGGAGTTCCTGCAGGTGCTGCTCGACACCTTGGAAGAGGGGATCGTCGCCTGTGACAACGAGGGGCGCATCACGGTCTTCAATCCGGCCGCGCGCCAGCTGCACGGACTGGACGAAGGAGACGACCCGATCGGGATGCTGCCCGATCAAGACCTCCGCCGGCCGGACGGCACGGCGTTGGGCGAGCGGGAGCACCCGTTGATCAGGGCGATGTCGGGGGAGCAGCTCCGCGACGTCGAGATGATCATCGAGTCGGAGCACGGCGAGCGACGCAAGGTGAGCGTGAACGGGCAACCGTTGCACGACGAAGACGGCTGGATGCTCGGTGCGGTGGTCGCGATGCACGACGTCACCGAGCAGAAGCTCAACGAGGAACGCCTGGCGGAGATGGCCCTGCACGATCCGCTCACCGGTCTGGCCAACCGCACACTCTTGGCCCAGCGCCTGCAGGAGTCGATCGATGCGCTTGCCCGGGAACTGCCTCCGACCGGTCGATGGGAGGACGACGGGCAGCGCGGTGTTGCGGTCTTCCTGCTCGACCTGGACGAGTTCAAGGAGATCAACGATGTGCTCGGGCACGAGGTGGGCGACGACATGCTCATCGCGGTTGCCCGCCGCCTGTCGGCCATCGTCCGCCCCAACGACACCGTCGCCCGGCTCGGCGGGGACGAGTTCGTCGTGGTGTGCGATGTCGAGAGTGGGGAAGAAGAGATGCTCCGGATCAGCGAGCGGATCTCGGCTGCATTGGCACGGCCCTATCGGATCGACGGGCGGACGTTGTCGGCGGTCGCATCGGTGGGTGGGGTGTTCGCCGACAATCCGGACACCGATCCGTCCAAGCTATTGAGCCGGGCGGACGATGCGATGTACGGAGTCAAGTGGAGCCGTCGCCGCGAACGCCGGTCCATGGCTGACTGACCGGTCGGTGGACGACGCCGGTCGGTCGAGCACCTCGGCCCTCGACATCGCGCTGGTCTGCCCGTACAGCCTGTCCCGGCCAGGCGGCGTGCAAGGACAGGTCCTCGGGTTGGCCCGAGTGCATGCGGCATCGGGTCACCGGGTGGTCGTATTCGCTCCCGTCGATGTTCCGGTGGAGATGCCGTCCGGGGTCGAGCTGGTTCCGACCGGCCGTTCCTTCCGGGTGCCGGCCAATGGCTCGGTTGCCCCGGTCAGTCTCTCGATCCCTGCCGCGGCCTCCTCGCTCCGGGTGCTCCGAGCGGGTCATTTCGACGTGGTGCACGTGCACGAGCCATTCGCACCGGGACTTCCCTACGGACTGCTCCTCGGTCGGGAACTTCCTCCGCTGGTCGCGACGTTCCACCGCAGCGGGAGCAGCGCCTTCTACTCGCTGCTCTCTCCGATTGCCCGGCGGCTTGCCGGCCGCATCGCAGTTCGGACCGCGGTGTCAGAGGCGGCACGGCTGACCGCGGCCGCTGCGCTCGGGGGCACCTACGAGATCGGCTTCAACGGGATCGAGGTGGATCGCTATCGCAACGCGGTCGCCTGGCCGAAGGAGCGGCCCACCGTTCTCTTTCTCGGTCGTCACGAGGAACGAAAGGGCCTGGCGGTGCTGTTGGAAGCCTTCGATCGGATGACCGGGCATCCAGGGCTGCCGGGGAGGCCCCAGCTCTGGATCGCCGGGGACGGACCCGACACCGCTTCCTTGCAACGTCTCCATCCCGACTCGGCCGACAGGACCTGGCTCGGGGTGATTCCCGAGCAGGAGAAACTGCGGCGCCTTGCTGCGGCCGACGTTCTGTGCGCGCCTTCTCTCGGGGGCGAGTCGTTCGGCGTCGTCCTCTTGGAAGCGATGGCGGCCCGGGTCCCGGTCGTTGCGAGCGATATCGAGGGGTACCGGGACGCGGCAGGGGGGTGCGCGGTGCTGGTCCCGCCCGGAGAGGCCGGTGCGCTCGCCGAAGCCCTGGCCGGGGTGGTGTCCTACCGCTTGGCGTTGTCCGGGCCGACCAAATCCGGATCCACGGGATCCCGACCTGGCGATGAGCTCGAGAAGTCCCGACAAGCGTGGTTGTCGGGGGGGTCGCGGCGAGCGGAACGGTGGTCCATGGAGCGGTTGGCCGAGTGGTACGTCGGCTGGTATCGGGCCTCCATGGTCCAGGCCCGGTCCTGAACGGCCGTACACTGCTCGGCGATGAGCGACGCGTCCGACAGCTCCGGTCAGCCAGGATCAACCGGCTCGGGCTCTGGCAGTTCGGGCACCGGCAGTAGCGGTCAGGGTGGAGGCTCTGCGAATCGGAACCGGTCTCGCAACCGCAATCGCAATCGTGGGGGAAGTGGCGGGCGGTCTTCAGGCGCAGGGAACGGCTCAGGGAGGGGCGGCGGCAGCGCAAAAGAGGGGGGATCCGGTGGGTCGGCATCGAACCGCTCCCGAGCCGGAGTGTCGTCGGGCGGCCCGTCCAATCGATCGTCCTCGGGTTCGGGTCGATCCGGCAACAGGGGAGGCAACCGCGCACAGGCGCAGCGCCGGGAGCCTCACCAGAGACAACCAGGGGCGACGCCCTCTCCGTCGGTGCCGGATCGCAACGCCGACGGCAACGAAGACGCGTCGGCGTACGCGCGCAACCGGCGCCGGGCCGGGTTGATCTGCATCACCCCCGCCCTCGCCGCCGGATTCGTGGTCGCGATCATCTTGGTTGCCGTCGGGTTGTTCGCCGTCGGTGGCGCAGCGTTCGTGGTGGTCACCCTCGGGGTGGCGGCCTGGCTGTGGTGGGCCGCTCCGACGTTGGTGCTCCGGTCGGTCCGAGGGTCTCCGAGCGACGAACACGAGCATCCCCGCCTCCACAACCTGGTCGACGGTCTCTGCGCGACCATGGGGCTGGCCCGACCGACCATCTGCGTCGTCCCGAGCGCTGTCCCGAATGCGATGTCGGTGGGTCGCGACCCCGACTCGGCCATGTTGATCGTGACGTCCGGCCTCGATCAGTCACTGTCGTTGGTCGAACTGGAAGGGGTGCTCGCCCACGAGCTGGTCCACATCAAGCGCAACGACACAGCCGTCGCGGCACTGGCCGTCGTGGCAGTCGCTCCGTGGGCAGCGGTCAGAGGTCGTGAGGCCGGAGCCGAATACGTGCACTCACTGGTGGGTCGGGGTCGCGAGTATGCCGCCGATCTGCGAGCTGCGGAGGTGGTGCGCTACCCGCCCGGCATCGCTTCTGCGCTCGGGACGATGACGGAAGGCCAAGGGCTGTCCTGGCCCCCGGAGACTGGCCTGATCGCTGCCCTCACCCGCTGGCTGTGGATCGATCCCCTCGCCGGCTCGTCGACCCCCTCGGAAGGGCAGATGGGCAACCTCGACGACACCCGGGTCCGAGCCGCCGCACTTTCATTGCGCTGAGCCGTTCAGGCGCCGAGCCGTTCAGACGCTCAGCCGTCTCCGAGACACTCCTCGGCGACTTCGTCGCAGGCGAGACCCCACTCGGACTTGTCGGCGAAGAGATGGTCCCGCAACTTCCTGAGCAAGAGTGAGAGCGTCTGCTCCTCCTCGGGCGTGTACACGTCACCGAGGAGCTCGTCGATGTGCGCCACGTGCTCGGGAATGATTCTGTCCATCAGCTCCCTGCCCGCGGGGGTCAGCACGGCGAAGGCTCCACGTCGATCCTCGGGGCAGATCCGTCTGATCACCAGATCCTGTTCGACCAGACGGTCGACCGATCGGGTGAGACCACTCGGCGTGAGTGAGGTCTGCGCGGCGAGCTCACTCATCCGCAGCTCGGAGCCGGGGGAGCGCGCCAGGCGGATGAGGACGTCGAACGACTGGTTCGCCAGCGACCGCTCCGAGTCCAGCCGTCGTTGCAGGGCCACGCGCAGGCCAATCGCCGATTCGAACAGGAGTCCGATCGTGGTCAGCCGCTCTTCGTCGCTCTGAACCGATCCGTCGATGCCCGGCATGAGCCCGGTCCCTTCTGCGCCCTGCATGTTGCGCTGCTTCCTGGCCGCCAACTCTAGCGATCCACCCATTATTTGCGTGAACAAACAATAGCGAGTATAGTTGTTTGTGCAAGCAAATCTTGGCCTCGAGGAAGTTTGAGGTCGGGCAGATCAGGTCAAAGCAAGAGCAGGACAGTCGAGCAAGAGAGGACGGCAGAAGAGATGACAACGAGCACAGAGGTGACCAGCAGGACCGTGAACGGCGTGGAGTACCCTGCCGTCGGCACGTATGCGATCGATGCTTCGCATACCCAACTGGGGTTTGCGGTCCGCCATATGGCAGTTTCGAAGGTCCGGGGCCGGTTCGGCACGTTCGAAGGGACGATCGACATCGCCGAGAACCCGGTCGACTCCAAGGTGTCCCTGAGCATCGACGCAACGAGTGTGGACTCCCGCGACGAGAATCGCGACAACCACCTGCGCTCGGGCGATTTCTTCGACATCGAGCACCATCCGCAGTGGGCGTTCGCCAGCACGTCGATCGCAGCGGTGACCCCGACCGAATGGAAGGTCACCGGCGATCTGACCATTCGAGGGGTGACCAAGCCGGTGACGCTGGACGTCTCGCTCGAAGGGGTCGTCAAGGATCCTTACGGGAACCATCGGGTCGGGTTCAGCGGTTCGACCTCCATCAACCGCGAGGACTTCGACGTCTCGTTCGGTGCGGTCATGGAGACCGGTGGGTTGGTCGTCGGCAAGAAGGTCGACATCGAACTCGAGGTCGAAGCGGTCCTCCAGGTCTGAGCACCGGGTCTGCGGCAGGGGCGCCACGGCGGTGGCGCCCCTCGTCGGAGGTAGGATGGAGCGATGGGTGAGACGGGTTCGGAAGCACCACAAGTCGGGTCGGTGGAGCCTGGATCGGTGAGCGGGGCGAACGGCCCCACCGGCACCTTCACCGTCAAGCGAGGGCTCGCCGAGATGTTGCGTGGCGGGGTCATCATGGACGTGGTCGACGCCGAACAGGCCAAAGTCGCCGAAGACGCGGGAGCGGTCGCCGTCATGGCGCTCGAGCGGGTGCCGGCAGACATCCGCCGTGACGGGGGCGTGGCGCGAATGAGCGACCCCGCACTCATCGAGGGCATCAAGGCCGCGGTCACCGTGCCGGTCATGGCCAAGGCGCGCATCGGGCACTTTGCCGAGGCTCAGGTCTTGGCCGCTCTCGGTGTCGACTACATCGACGAGAGCGAGGTGCTCACCCCGGCCGACGAGGCGCACCACATCGACAAGTGGGGCTTCCCGGTCCCCTTCGTGTGCGGCGCGACCAACTTGGGAGAGGCGCTGCGCCGAATCTCAGAGGGCGCCGCGATGATCCGGTCCAAAGGGGAGGCGGGCACCGGCAACATCGTCGAGGCGGTCCGGCACCTGCGGTCGATCTTGGGCGACCTTCGCAAGGTAACCGAAGCGGACTCTGCAGAGCAGTACGGCTGGGCCAAGGAACTGGCCGCGCCGATCGGGCTCGTGCAAGAGGTCGCGACCACCGGTCGACTCCCCGTCCCACTGTTCTGCGCAGGCGGGATCGCCACGCCGGCAGACGCTTCACTCGTGATGCAGCTCGGGGCAGAGGCGGTCTTCGTCGGATCGGGGATCTTCAAGAGCGAGAACCCGGCACGGACCGCACGTGCGATCGTGGAGGCCACCGCCCACTTCACCGATGCGGTGCTGGTGGCGAAGGTCTCCACCGGGCTGGGTGAGGCGATGCCCGGGCAGGAGATGGGCGCCCTCGGCGTCCATCTCGCCGAACGTGGCTGGTGAGCCGATCCACCGTCGTTCGATCCGGGGACGGTGACGATGGTGCTGGGTGTCCTCGCACTCCAAGGTGACGTCCGCGAACACGCCGCTGCGGTCGAATCTCTCGGCGAACGCGTCCGGTTGGTCCGACAGCCCGACGACCTCGATGGCATCGCCGGTCTGGTCATCCCTGGCGGCGAGTCGACCACGCTCTCGTTGTTGCTCGAGTCGTCGGGCCTCTTCGACCCCCTCGCCGGCGCCGTTTCGGACGGACTTCCGGTGTTCGGCACCTGCGCGGGGATGATCCTTCTGGCGACACGGGTGCTCGACGGTCGCGATGATCAGCGGGCGTTCGGGGCGATCGATCTCACGATCCGCCGCAACGGGTACGGCCGCCAGGTCGCTTCGTTCGAATGCGATCTCGGTGTGGCCGGTCTCGGGGAGGATCCCATGCACGCTGTCTTCATCCGCGCTCCGGTGGTCGAGCACACCGGTCCCGACGTCGAGGTGCTCGCCTCATTGCCCGAGGGTCGACCGGTCGTCTGCCGACAGGGCCCGATCCTGACCACCGCATTCCATCCTGAGCTGACCGGCGACCGTCGCCTGCATCAGCTGTTCGTCGAGATGACCAAGGATTCGAGATGACACGCTCGAGGTCGGCAGGGGAGTCGAGGCTCGAAATGACCGAAAGGGAGGAGGGTTAGCCGATGTCGGGACACTCGAAGTGGGCGACCACCAAGTACCGCAAGGGAGCGCAGGACTCGGCCCGGGCAAAGGTGTTCGCCAAGATCATCCGTCAGGTCGAGGTCGCCGCCCGCGAGGGCGGAAGCGACATGACTGCCAACGCGAGCCTGCGGACCATGTACTCGAAGGCTCGTGACGCCTCGGTGCCGATCGACACCATCGAACGCGCCATCAAGCGCGGCTCCGGGGAGCTCGAGGGCGTCCGCTACGAGTCGATCTCCTACGAGGGCTATGCGCCGGCAGGGGTGGCGGTCATCGTGGAGTGCCTGTCCGACAACCGGAACCGGACCGGTGCGGAGGTGCGGAACCTGTTCAACAAGAACGGCGGCAGCATGGCCGAACCGGGCGCGGTGAGCTGGCAGTTCGAGCGCAAGGGCGTGGTCGCCGTCCCCAAGAAATTCTCCGAGGACGAGATCCTCGAAGTCGCGATGGAGGCGGGAGCCGAGGACTTGGAGGACGACGGAGAGCAGTGGAGTGTCACCTCTGCACCTGCGGATCTGATGGCGGTCCGGACCGCGCTGGAGGAGGGGTCGCTGGAGCCGTCCGGTGCGGAGCTGACCATGGTTCCCACCTCGACGGTGGAGGTGACCTCGGAGTCGGAGGCCAAGCGGGTGCTCCGGCTGATCGAGGCGCTCGACGACCATGACGACGTGCAGAACGTGTTCTCCAACTTCGACATCCCCGACGAGGTGATGGCCGCCTATCAGGGCTGACCATCCCACCCTGCGCAGGCGGGCGCCGATACCATCGAACGGGTGTTCGTCCTCGGAATCGATCCCGGGCTCTCGCGTTGCGGCTACGGAGTGGTCACCCGACAGGGTGGATCGCTGGCAGCGGTCGCCGGCGGGGTCATCTCCACCGAGCCCAGCGTTCCCCTGCCGGACCGACTCCGGATCCTCGCCGACGAGCTGCGGGCACTGGTCGGCGAGTTCAAACCGGGTGCCGTGGTCGTCGAGCGGGTGTTCTTTCAGGTCAACGCCCGGACCGCCATGGCAACCGGGCAAGCGGCAGGTGTGGCGCTGGTCGCAGCCGCCGAGTCGGGCTGTGAGGTCGCCCAGTACACCTCCAACGAGGTCAAGCAGGCGCTCGTCGGCTACGGCAGTGCCACCAAGGACCAGGTCCAACGGATGGTGGCCGAAGTGCTGGGTCTGGCCGAGCCCCCGCACCCTCCTGACGTCGCTGATGCCCTGGCACTGGCAGCCTGCCATCTGACCATGCAGCCACTGCGCAAGGCGGTCGCTGCGGCAACCGGGGGGACGCAATGATCGGTTCGCTGCGCGGGACGCTGATCGATCGGCCTTCGCCCGACGAGGTACTGGTCGAGGTGAGTGGCGTCGGCTACCGGGCCTCGGTCCCGACGTCGGTGTCCGCCGGTGTCGGCGGGCTTGGCGCGGAGGTCTTCCTCCACGTGCACACCCATGTACGGGAAGACGCCATCGTGCTGTTCGGATTCCTCCACGCCGACGAGCGGCGCTGCTTCGAGGCATTGCTCGGGGCCCACGGAGTCGGTCCCTCGCTCGCGCTCGCCATCCTCTCGTCCATGTCGCCCGCAACCCTTTCGACAGCGGTGCTCGAGGACGACGTGGACACCCTGTGCCAGGTACCCGGGGTCGGGAAGAAGACCGCAGCCCGTCTCCTGCTGGAGCTGAAGGCGCGGCTCGATCTCCCCACCTTGGATCCGGACGGCGCGCAGGGTATCGGTGCGGGGTCCGCCCGCGGCGAGGTCCGCGCGGCTCTGGTCGAGCTCGGGTACGGGAACGACGAGATCCGGGCGGTGATGGATTCGGTCGACGACGGAGAGCCGGTCGAAGAGATGGTCCGCACAGCGTTGCGCCAACTGGCACGGAACCGATGACGCCGGAGGCGAGGCGGGAGGTGCTCACCGTCGATGCCGGAGCTGCCGGGGTTACGGCGAAAGACGCAACGGACGGCCCTGGCGCCTCGTCCTCGGCGGCTCGACCAGTCGACCCGACGGTCGCCCCGCGAGAGGAAGCCGAAGATGCCGGACTTCGACCGCGTACCCTCCGCGAGTTCGTCGGGCAGCGGGAGCTCACCGAACATCTCCAGATCGTCATCGAGGCGGCGAGGAAGCGTCAGCAACCGCTCGACCACGTGCTCTTCGCCGGCCCGCCCGGCCTCGGCAAGACCTCGCTCGCAGGGATCGTGGCCGCAGAGATGGGTTCGGGACTCCGGATCACCGCGGGTCCGGTGCTGGTGCGCTCGGGCGACCTGGCGGCGTTGCTCACCGACCTGCAGGAGGGCGACGTCCTCTTCATCGACGAGGTGCACCGGCTGCATCGATCGGTGGAGGAGATCCTCTATCCGGCGATGGAGGACTTCAAGCTGGACATCCTCATCGGCAAAGGCCCCACCGCGCGGAGCATCCGGCTCGATCTTCCGCGCTTCACCCTGGTCGGAGCCACCACCCGCACCGGCCTCGTCGCAGGACCGTTGCGTGACCGCTTCGGCTTCGTCGGCCGGCTCGATCTCTACGACGTCGCGGAGCTGCAGTCCATCGTCATCCGATCCGCTGGGATCCTCGGTGTGCCGATCGACGACGAGGGCGCCCTCAGGATCGCCGAACGTTCGCGGGGAACGCCGCGCATCGCCAATCGCCTCCTGCGACGCGTGCGCGACTTCGTCGAGGTGCGCGCGGAGGGGGCGATCACCTCTGAGGAAGCGGTGACCGGCCTCGACGTGTTCGGGGTCGACCGGCTCGGGCTCGACAAGGTCGACCTCTCGATCCTCGACGTCCTCTGCCGCAAGTTCGCGGGACGGCCGGTCGGGCTCACCACGCTCGCCCAGTGCGTCGGCGAAGAACCCGACACCATCGAGGACGCCTACGAGCCGTACCTGCTCCAACAGGGCCTCCTCCAGCGAACATCGCGAGGGCGAGTCGCCGCTCCCCGGGCGTGGGCCCACCTCGGACTCACCCCGACGGAACAGACACTGCTCTGAACGACTCCGAGGGGAGCTGCTCGACGGGTCTGCCACCATGGTGGCCATGCCGGAGCTGACCTCGCATCTTCCTCGGCCACCGAGCGGCGCTGCTGCGACGGTGACCGCGAGCGGGACGCCGATCGGCGAGTACGACTACGACCTGCCCGAGCACCGGATCGCCCAGGTCCCGATGGAACCGCGGAGCGCCGCTCGTCTGCTGGTGGGACCTGGCTTGTTCGGAGACGGAAGCGTGCACCACGCCCATGTCGCGGATCTGCCGAGTCTGGTGCGGCCTGGCGACCTGCTGGTCGTCAACGAGACTCGAGTGCTCCCCGCCAGACTGCAACTGGTGAAGGCCACCGGGGGACGGGCCGAAGTGCTGCTGCTCGAACCGGTCGACTCGAAGGACACGGTGTGGGAGGCGCTGGTGCGACCCGGTCGGCGTCTTCCCGACCCGACCGAGCTGTACGAGGCGGAAGGAAGCGAGCCGGTGGTCGAGGTCGGCCCCGCGCTTGGCAATACCGACGACGGGGGCGACATCGGCAAGCGCATGGTCAGACTGCTGGATCCTTCGGTGATCGAACGGGCGGGCACGATGCCCTTACCGCCTTACATTCACGAGACCCTCTCCGATCCCGACAGGTACCAGACGGTGTACGCATCCACCCGAGCGCCGGGGGAGCGATCGACCGCCGCTCCCACCGCGGGGTTGCACCTCACACCGGAGGTGCTCGACGACTGCCGGACCGCCGGCGCGACCGTTGCCACCGTCGACCTCGCCATCGGACTGGACACCTTCCGTCCGATCACCGCGCCCACCGTCGAACAGCACGTGATCCACTCCGAGCGCTATTCGGTCTCGGCAGAGACGATGGCCGCGTGCGCGGAGGCATCCCGGGTGATCGCCGTGGGCACCACTGCGGTCCGCGCGCTCGAATCCGCGGCCTCGACCGGGGTGCTCCGCGGCAGGACCGAGCTCTACATCCACGGTGAGTACGAGTTCTCGGTCGTGGACGTGCTGGTCACCAACTTCCATCTGCCGCGCTCCAGCCTCTTGCTGCTGGTCGAATCCTTCTGCGGGCCGCTCTGGCGTGACCTGTACGCCACGGCGTTGGCCGAGGGCTACCGCTTTCTCTCCTTCGGCGACGCGATGGTCGTGGGCCGAGCCGCCCGCCGCTCGGGTCCGAGGTGACTCCGGTCAGGGTCGAGATCATCGCCACCGACGGTCCGGCCCGGACCGGGCTGGTGCACACCACGCGGGGCAGCTACCCGATACCGACGTTCATGCCGGTCGGCACCCGTGGCGCGGTCAAGGCCTTGGACAGCGCCGATCTCGAGACGCTCGGGGCAGACGTCGTCCTCGCGAACACCTACCACCTGATGCTGCGACCCGGAGCTGAGACGGTCGCTGCACTCGGGGGACTGCACCGGTTCACCGGGTGGTCCGGTCACACCCTGACCGACTCCGGTGGTTACCAGGTCCACTCGTTGCAACCCGACGTCGACGACGAAGGCGTGACCTTCGCCTCGGTCTACGACGGTCAGCGCGTCCGGCTCACGCCTGAGTCGGCGGTGGTCACCCAGGGACTGCTCGGGGCGGACATCCAGATGGTTCTCGATGTCTGCGCGTCGCTGCCGGCTCCGATCGATGCGTTGCGGCTGGCAGTCGAACGGACCGCGGCCTGGGCCCGCCGAGCGGCGGAGTGCCATCTCCGACTCGAGGCCAAGCCCGAGGGGCAAGCGCTCTTCGGGATCGTCCAGGGCGGGACCGATCCAGTGCTGCGGCGGGAGAGCGCGATGAGAACCGTCGAGATCGGATTCGACGGGTACGGGATCGGCGGACTCTCGGTGGGGGAACCCCGTCCCGACATGCTCGAGGCACTCGCTGCGACGGTGCCCTACCTACCGACGGACAGGGTTCGCTATTTGATGGGGGTCGGTGACCCGGTTGGCATGCTCGAGGCGATCGCACTCGGCGTCGACCAGTTCGACTGCGTGGCCCCCACCCGCCAGGCGAGGCACGGATCGGTCTCGACCAGTGCCGGGCGTCTCAACCTGCGCAATGCCGCCTTTGCCTCCGACGAGGGACCGCTCGATCCGGCCTGCTCGTGCTCGACCTGCGCGAGGTGGTCGAGGGGCTACCTCCGTCACCTGCTGCTGGTGAACGAGCCCACCGCCTGGCGGCTCCTCAGCATCCACAACCTCGCCTTCGTGCTCGGTCTCTTGTCCGAGGCCCGAACGGCGATCGCGGAAGGCCGCCTCGAAGCCCTGCGAGCTGCGACGGAGGAGGTCTGGAGGGACTGACCGGACCGGCGTCCAAAGCCGGGTTGGCCTGGACTACAGTCGGAACGCTGTGCCCACCTCCGACCCCTCTCCAGCACGTCGATGATCCCTGCCCTGACGCAGGCCGCCCTGTTCGCGGCGGCCGCCTCGAAGAAGACGAGCGGTAGCCCGGCATTTCTGATCTTCATCCTGATCGCGGCTGGCTTCTACTTCCTCATCTACCGACCCCAACAGCGCAAGGCCAAAGCCCAACGAGAGCAGGGAAAGAAGTTCGACGTCGGTGACGAGGTCCTCACCGCCGGCGGCATCGTGGGCCACATCATCGACATCGAAGATGATCGGGTGACCCTCGAGACGAGCGTCGGCGCTTCGTTCGTGGTGCTCAACCCCTACATCCTCAGAAAGCTCGAGGCGCCGGTCTCCTCCTCCGAGTTCGAAGACGACGACGAAGACACCGAGGAGGCCGACGGCGGGGAGTACGACGAGGTTGACGGAGCGGACGACCACGAGATCTCCGGCGAGGAGGACCAGGCCGAGCACGTCGAGGACGAAGACGACGCGGGCGGAGACGATGCGACCGACGACTCCGCCGACGAGAAACCCTCGGGCTTCGGCCGACGTCGCTGGCGGTCGGGGCGGAGTGACACTCGCGGCCCCGACGGTGAGTGACGCGAGTCCGAGATGAGGGACAAGCGCGCGTTGTGGGTCAGCCTGCTGTCGGTTGTCCTCATCGCGGTCATAGCGCTCGCCGCGGTCTTGGCCGCGGGCTGGTCGCCGAAGCTGGGACTCGACCTCGACGGAGGACTGTCGGTCGTCTACCAGACCCACACCCCGGTCACCCAGGCTCAGTTGGACACGGTGACGACCATCCTCAACGAGCGGGTCGATGCAGGCGGAGCCAGCGGTGCGACGGTCTCCAGCCAGGGGAAGAACCAGATCACCGTGCAGATCCCCGGTGAGAAGAACGCCCAGGCGACACTGAAGACCCTCGGCAACACCGCCGAGCTGCTCTTCCGGCCGGCGCTTTGCTACGCACCCGCCTTCAGCGTGGCCAAAGGAAAGACGCCCTCGACCGGTCCGCTCCCGACCTGCGCGGCAGCCACCCAGCTCACTGCGGCCAACCTGCAGGTGACCCCCGACTCCAACAACGTGAACGGGTACACGAGTAACACCAACATCTCGGCCGACCCTCAGTTCGCCTCCTACAAGTCGACGTCGCCGTACACCGACAACAAGAACGACACGGTGCTGCTGCCCGGCACTGCTGCCAGCGGCTCAGGGCGCTACGTGCTGGGCCCCGCCCAGATGAGCGGCACCGCGGTCAAGTCTGCGAGCGCTCAGCTGAATCAGGGGCAGTGGGCGGTCAACCTGGTGCTGACCGGGCCCGGTGCCAAACAGTGGGACGCCCTGGCCAAGGAGCAGTTCCACGCGATCATCGCCATCGACCTCGACGGCCAGGTCATCTCCGCCCCGATCACCCAGCCCACCGAGCAGGCCTTCAGTTCGTTCAACGGGCAGGTGCAGATCAGCGGGAGCTTCACCGAGGATCAGGCCAAGTTGCTGGCGACCGACTTCACCTACGGCGCACTGCCGGTGAAGCTCGACCGGCTGAACGTCGAGACGGTCTCACCCACCTTGGGTAAGGCGTCCCTCCATGCGGGTCTCATCGCGGGACTGGCCGGACTGATTTTGGTCATGCTCTACGTGATCTTCTACTACCGACTCCTCGGTGTGGTGGTCGTCTCCGGGTTGGCGGTGACCGGCGCGCTGCTGTACGCGATCATCTCGATACTCGGGCAGAGCTTCAACATCACCATCGACCTCGCGGGCGTTATCGGCATCATCGTGTCGATCGGTATCACCGTCGACTCCTACATCGTCTATTTCGAACGATTGAAAGACGAAGCGCGGGCGGGCAGGACGATTCGGAGCAGTGTGGACAAGGGTTTCCAGAGCGCGTTCCGCACGGTGCTCGCCGCAGACGCGGTCTCGTTGCTCGGTGCAGTTATCCTCTACCAGTTCTCGATCGGCCCGGTGCAGGGCTTCGCACTGTTCCTCGGAATCTCCACCCTCCTCGACGTATTCGTGACCTACTTCTTCACCCGACCGTTTGTGATCCTCCTCGGGCGCAGCCGTAGCGGGAGTGAGGTCCGGAGCATGAGCGTGGCGAGTGGGCTCGGCGTGACCGCGGGAGCGAACCCGTGAGCCCGCGCCGGCAGAACCAGAACGGCCGTTCGGGTGACCGTGACCCGAGCTCGTCGACCGACGGCAACGGAAGTGGGGAAGTGAGCGGACTCTCCGGCGAGGAGGAGGCCGCCCTCGAGCTCGAGGAGGCCTTCGACGAGGAACTCGAGTTCGCCGAGATCGAGGAGGAGAAAGAGGCCAGCGGCGAGAAGCACCACAACGTGTTCGTCCGCCTCTACCGAGGCGAGACCTCCTTCGACTTCATCGGCAACCGCAAGTGGTGGTTCGGCATCTCGGGCTTGATCATCCTTGTGGGAATCATCTCGCTGTCCACCCGCGGCCTCAACGAGGGCATCGACTTCAAGGGCGGGCAGTCGTGGTTGGTCAGCTCGAAGACCCTCACCGTGCCTCAGGCGACTGCCGCGGTCGAGTCGGTCGGGATCGTCCAACCCACGGTCGTCCAGCTGACCGATCAGCTCAACCACACCAAGCAGATCCAGGTGTCGGTCGACCTCAACTCGAAGACGGTGCAACAGCGCCAGGCCATCGAGGCCAAGGTCCAAGGCGCGCTGGCCAAGGCGGCAGATACCAATCCGAACAACGTCAATTTCAACGACGTCGGGCCCACCTGGGGTGGGCAGGTCACCCGCGACGCGATCAGAGCCCTGATCATCTTCTTCCTCGCGGTCATCCTGTACATCTCGTTGCGGTTCGAGTTCAAGATGGCCGTCGCCGCGATCGTCGCGGTGATCCACGACATCTTGATCACGGTCGGGATCTACTCGATCGCCGGGTTCCAGGTCACCCCGGACACCGTGGTCGCCGTGCTGACCGTCCTCGGGTACTCGCTCTACGACACGGTGGTCGTCTTCGACCGAATACGGGAGAACTCGAAGGGTTTCGGTGCGTCCGGCCGCATCACCTACTCGGAGATGGTCAACCTCTCGATGAACCAGACCCTTGCCCGGTCCATCAACACCTCGCTGGTCGCGATCGTGCCGGTCCTCTCGGTGCTGGTGGTGGGTTCGGGCCTGTTGGGCGCCACCTCGCTGCAGGACTTCGGATTGGCACTGGTCATCGGACTCACCAGCGGCGCCTACTCGTCGATCTTCATCGCCTCGCCGCTGCTCGCCGCGATGAAAGAGCGCGAGCCCCGGTACATCACCATCCGCCAGCGTCTCGAAGCCCGTGGCGAACACGGGGGCGTGCTGACCCCGGCGGCGGCTGCCGCCATGGCCGGGGCTGCGGGAGGAAGTCGGCGCGCCTCGGGCCGCGCCGCCCAGACCACTGGGGTCATCCGTCCAGGCGCGGGATCCTCGTCCAAGCGCGGTTCAGGTGGCGGGAAGGCATCGGGTGACGGGAAGGCGTCAGGTGGCGAACCGGTGGGGGCAGGAGCCACCTCGGCCGGTGGCGGCTCGCGGTCCTCGTCGGCGGGTGGCAGGTCCTCCTCGTCCTCGACCCGGCCCGGAGGCAATCGACCACCTCCCCGACCTCGCAAGGGGAAGGGCAAAGGCGGCAAAGGCAAGCGCCGCTGAGACCGACCGGCGTCGAGGGGCCTGACCAGGGTCGACCGGCCTCGGCAGGGGGCTCGGGAGCTACCGAGAGTCGGGCTCCGGCAGGTACCGTGTAGGGATGGCCCTGGCCACACCACTCCCTGCTGAGGGGGTCGCCGCTGACATCGAGGAGCACACGGCCGGCTCCTCACTGCCGGCGGCCGAGGTGGCATTGCTGGCGCCGGTGATCCAGTCGTTCCTGCGGCGTCATCCCGGTGACGACACGTCGTTGGTGGTGCGGGCAGCAGAGACGGCGACCGTCGCCCACGCCGGGCAGCTCCGCCGGTCGGGGGAGCCCTACATCACCCATCCGATCGCGGTGGCAGGCATCGTGGCCGATCTCGGGCTGGACGCGCAGACGGTGGCTGCAGCCCTTCTCCATGACGCGGTCGAGGACACCGGCGTCACCAACGAGATCATCGAACGGGACTTCGGCCCCACCGTCGCGGTGATCGTCGACGGGGTGACCAAGCTCGACCGGCTCCAGTTCGACTCGAAGGAGGCCCAGCAGGCGGCGACCGTGCGGAAGATGCTGGTCGCGATGGCCAACGACTGGCGAGTGTTGATCATCAAGCTCGCCGATCGGCTGCACAACATGCGGACACTGTCGGTCATGCCCGAATGGAAGCGCCGCCGGACAGCGCAGGAGACCCTCGACATCTATGCGCCCCTCGCTCATCGCCTGGGCATTCAAGAGGTGAAGTGGCAACTCGAGGACCTGGCCTTCGCCACACTGCACCCGAAGCGGTACGCCGAGATCGAGCAGATGGTGGCAACGAGGGCGCCGTCGCGCGACGAGTTCCTGGCGCGGGTTCTGGTCGTGGTCCGCGAGCGGATGGCGGCCTCCGGAGTCGCTGCCGAGGTCACCGGGCGGCCGAAGCACCTCTGGAGCATCTACGAGAAGATGGTCGTGCGGGGCAAGGAGTTCGACGACCTCTTCGACCTGGTGGGTATCCGGGTCATCGTCGAGTCGGAGAAAGACTGCTGGGCAGCCCTCGGGTCGATCCATGCGATCTGGCCCCCGGTCCAGGGGCGATTCAAGGACTACATCAACTCGCCCAAGTTCAACCTGTACCAGTCGTTGCACACCACGGTGATCGGCCTCGACGGGAAGCCGATCGAAGTGCAGGTCCGGACCCACGAGATGCACCGCCGAGCCGAGTACGGCATCGCGGCGCACTGGGGGTACAAGGAGAACCCGAGCCGGCCAGATCGGGGCGGCCCTGGCCAAAGCGTCACCAAGGCAGGAAAGGACGCGGGCAAGAAACGGGGCAACGCCGCTTCCGGGAGCAAGGACGCGACCTCCAAGACGTCCAAAGCGCAGAGGGCCCAACGACCGCCGGAGAACAGACCCGGATCGCTGCCTGACGAAGGGACGGGCCACCAGCCGAGGGCGGTCAAAGGCGGCCTCAGGCCGGGCCGGAAGAAGGGGAGTCAGAACGAGCACGGCGCCAGGGCGGAGGGGCCGAAGACGACGACTGCAAAGGACGCGGGCAGTGAGAGCGCACGGAGCAACGGCGCGACGATCACCCCCGCCCAACGCGCCGAGCTGGCCGAGCGAGACCGGCGAGCCGAGCGCCTGGCGCTCGCCAGGGAGACCTCTTCGACGACCGCCGAGATCGAGTGGATGCAACGGATCGTCGACTTCCAGAACGAGACGACCGACCCCATCGAGTTCCTCGAAGCCCTGAAGCTCGACCTCGAAGAGGACGAGGTCTATGTCTTCACCCCCAAGGGCAAGGTCATCGCGCTGACCGCCAACGCGACGCCGGTCGACTTCGCCTATGCGATCCACACCGAGGTCGGCCACCGCTGCATCGGGGCGAAGGTGAACGGACGGCTGGTTCCGCTCGACAGCCGCCTCAACTCCGCGGACACGGTGGAGATCTTCACCTCCAAAGCGCCGACAGCCGGTCCCTCCCGCGACTGGCTGTCCATGGTGGTGTCCTCACGGGCGCGGACCAAGATCCGGCAGTGGTTCTCCCGTGAGCGGCGCGAGGACGCCATCGAGGTCGGTCGAGACGAGCTGATCAAGGAGCTGCGCCGCGAAGGACTGCCCGTCCAGAAACTCGCCTCGGAACGCACCCTGGACAACTTGGCGACCGAGATGAGCTTCGCCGATCTCGACGCCCTTCACGCTGCCATCGGCGACAACCGCGTCTCTGCGCGGGCCGTCGCACAGCGGCTGTTGCGCGACCTCCGGGGCGGTGTCTACGAGGAACAGCTTCCGGTCACCGCTCGCCAGCAACCGATCGCTGCCCGTCCGGGGCGGGGCTCGGCGGTCGGGGTCTATGTCGAGGGGCTGGACGACCTGATGGTCCGTCTCTCCCGATGCTGCACGCCGGTTCCCGGGGACGAGATCGTGGGCTTCGTGACCAGAGGGCGGGGAGTGTCGGTGCACCGCGCCGACTGCGCCAATGCAGCCTCGCTGGCAAGCCGCTCGCGGGAGCGGCTGATCGAAGTGGAGTGGGACCACCGTTCGTCGGGGGTGTTCGTCGCCACCATCGAAGTGGTCGCCATCGACAGGTCGCGCCTCCTCGCCGACGTGACCAAGGTGGTCTCCGAACACCACCTCAACATCGTGAGCGCCAACACCCAGACCGATGCCGACCGGATCAGCCGCATGCGCTTCGACGTCGAGCTCGCCGACCCGGGCCACCTCGACTCGGTCCTCAACCTCATCCGCCATCTCGACGCGGTCTACGACGTCTACCGGATCCTCCCCGGGAAGAAGGACTGAGCCCGGTGGTGGACGAGTCCCGGGCGCGCGCGCCCCGAACGGCACCCACGACGTCCTGTGGCCGGAGTCGGCGCGCTGGGAGTCGCTTGTCGCCGCCTTCGCCACCCAGGTCGAGGCCGCGGGTTACGGGCTGGTCCACACCCCGATGTTCGAGGATGTCCGGGTGTTCCGCCGAGGGATCGGCGAGGGCAGCGACGTGGTTGGCAAGGAGATGTACGAGTTCGAGGATCGCGGAGGCAGGGCGCTCGCCCTCCGGCCCGAAGGCACCGCACCCATCGTGCGGGCGTTCGTCCAGCACCGTCCACCGGTTCCGTGGAAGGCCTGGTACGTGACCCCTGCCTTCCGCTACGAACGACCCCAGGCCGGACGGTATCGCCAGCACCATCAGTTGGGGATCGAAGCGCTCGGGACTCCAGACCCCGACCTCGACGCAGAGGTCGTCTCGCTCGCCGATTCGTTCTTCCGCACGCTCGGGCTGACCGCATTCGACCTCAGGATCAACTCGATGGGGGACGGCGAGTGCCGCCCGGGTTATCTCGCGCTCTTACGCGAGTACCTGGACGGACGACGTGACCGGCTCTGTGCCGAGCACCGCGAGCGACTGGACGCCAACCCGCTCCGGGTCCTCGACTGCAAGCGCGAGGACTGTCGCGAGACGACCCGCGACGCTCCTCATCTGATCGACCATCTCTGCGATCCCTGTCGCGAGCACTTCGAGCGGGTGCGCTCCGGACTCGACACGCTCGGGGTGCTTTACGAGCTCGACCACCGTCTGGTCCGTGGATTCGACTACTACACCCGCACCACGTTCGAGTTCGGGTCGAGGGCGTTGGAGTCGGCCCAGAACGGGATCGGGGGCGGTGGCCGCTACGACGGGCTGGTCGAGATGCTCGGTGGGCCTCCCACCCCGGGCATCGGCTTCGGGATCGGGATCGAGCGACTGCTGTTGGCATGCGACGCAGAGCAGGTGTACCCGGTCGATCCGCCGCCTCTGGACGCGTTCGTGGTCGACGTGGTCGGCGGTGAGTCGGCCCGAGGCATCACCGCCGAGCTCCGCCGTGCCGGGATCCGAGCCGACCGTGCCTTCGACAACCGGTCGATGAAGGCCCAGCTCAAGTCGGCCGACCGCTCGGGTGCCGGGGTGGCACTCATCGTGGGGGCCGACGAGCTGGCAGCGGGTACGGTATCGGTGCGACCCATGCGGGGAACGGGGGAGCAGCGCAGCGTGCCGCGATCCGAGGTGGTGGAGGCCGTGCGCGGCCTCACTCGTCGTCCGTAACCGACGAGCACCGACCCCTGTCCAAACCCCCCGAACCCTGCCCCGAATCTCGAAAGGACCTGTTGTGAGTTGCCCACCGCCCACGGTCGAGAGCACCTCGATGCGCACCCGAATGTGCGGGTCGCTCCGCACCGACGAGGTCGGCTCGACCGTGCAGGTGTGCGGTTGGGTGGCGAAGCGCCGCGAGCACGGTGAGCACCTGGCCTTCCTCGATGTGCGCGACCACACCGGGGTCGTCCAGTGCGTGGTTCCGGGCACGGTCGACGTCCGCAGCGAGTACGTCATCCAGGTCACCGGCACCCTCAGGCTGCGCCCCGAGGGGACCGTCAACCCCGATCTGCCGACCGGTGAGGTGGAGATCGCCGAGTGCGCAGTGACCGTGCTCAACGCGGCGGAACCGCCCCCGTTCGCCGTCGATGATCGCGCGGAGGTCGACGAGGTGAACCGCCTGCGGCATCGATACGTCGATCTCCGCCGACCCAAGATGCAGGCCAATCTGCGGTTGCGGGCGACGGTCAACCGAACTCTGCGCGCCGCCATGGACCGGCAGGGCTTCGTCGAGGTCGAGACGCCGTTGCTGTGGGCGCCTACTCCCGAGGGCGCGAGGGAGTTCACCGTGCCGAGCCGACTCAACCCCGGTTCCTGCTATGTGCTGCCCCAGAGCCCCCAGCTGGCCAAGCAGTTGCTGATGGTGGCCGGCGTCGACCGGTACTTCCAGATCGCGCGCTGCCTGCGGGACGAGGACCTGCGAGCGGATCGCCAGTTCGAGTTCTCCCAACTGGATGTCGAAGCGTCCTTCGTGGGTCAAGAGGAGGTGCTCGAGTTCGTGTCGGAAGCGGTGCTGGACGCTGCCGAGGCGGTGACCGGCGAGCGTCCTGCGAGCATCCCGCGGATGACCTGGGCGGATGCCATCGACCGCTACGGATCGGACAAGCCCGACCTGCGCTTCGGCATGGAGCTGATCGACCTGTCTGCAGTCTTCGAGACCTCCGAGGTGAAGGCGTTTGCCGCGCCGTGCGTGAAGGCGATCGTGCTCGAAGACGGCGCGTCCCTCAGTCGATCGAAACTCGACGGTCTGGTCGACCGAGCCCGCGAGCTCGGAGCCCAAGGCCTCGCCTGGTTCAAGGTCACCTCGACTCCCGAAGGTGAGGCAGGGCCGGCACTCGGTCTGGACTCCCCCCTCGACCGCCACCTCTCCGACGCCGAACGGACGGGAATGCTGGAAGCCACCGGTGCTGCTCCCGGCGACCTGATCCTGGTGGTCGCCGACCAGCACCGACTTGCGTGCACCGTGCTCGGCCACCTCCGGCTCGAGCTCGGCGGCCGACCGGTCGGCGAGGGGCCGTACTGCTATGTCTGGGTGGTGGATTTCCCGCTTTTCGACGGCGTCGACGAGTCGGGCAACCCGATCGCCGCCCACCACCCCTTCACCATGCCCCATCCCGACGACGTCGACCGGCTCGAGTCCGACCCCGCTTCGGTGCGGTCACAAGCGTACGACCTGGTCCTCAACGGCTGGGAGCTGGGTTCGGGGAGCGTCCGGATCCATCGGCCGGACATCCAGAGCCGGGTCTTCAGCGTCCTCGGGATCGGCGAGGAGGAGGCGGAGTCCCGGTTCGGGTTCCTGCTCGGCGCCTTCCGGTACGGCGCACCTCCGCATGCAGGGTTCGCGGTAGGCATCGACCGGCTGGTCGCCATCTTCGCCGGGGAGGAGAGCATCCGCGAGGTGATCGCGTTCCCGAAGACCCAGTCGGGTTCGGACCCGATGACCGGAGCTCCGAAGGCAGTGGCCCCGCAGGTGCTGCGCGATCTCGGCCTCCAACCCATCGCGCGGCCGAAGCCGGCGGAGGGCTGAGCACCCCTTCAGTGGTCGCCGAAGACCTCTTCTCCGGTGCGGCGGCGGATCGGCTGGCAACGCGGGCCCCACTGGCCGCACGGATGCGCCCGCGCACGCTGGACGAGATCATCGGCCAGCGCCACCTGGTCGGCCCGGGGGCGCCACTCCGTACCCTGATCGAGACCGACCGGCTGACCTCCGCCATCTTGTGGGGGCCGCCGGGGACCGGCAAGACCACGCTGGCCTCGGTGATCGCGACTTCCACCGAGAAGCACTTCGTTCCCCTGTCCGCGGTGACCGCCGGGGTCAAGGACGTGCGAGAGGTCGTCGACGGTGCGCGCCGGTTGCTCGGGGAGCAGGGTCGAGGGACCATCCTCTTCCTGGACGAGGTCCATCGGTTCAACCGTTCCCAACAGGACGCGCTCCTGCCCTCGGTCGAGGACGGTCTGTTGGTGCTCATCGGTGCCACTACCGAAAACCCGTACTTCGAGGTCAACGCCCCCTTGTTGTCCCGGTCGACCCTCTGGCGGCTCGAACCGCTCTCCGACGGCGAGTTGGCCGAGGTGGTCGCCCGTGGACTCGAAGCGGAGGGAGGCAGTGCGGAGCCGGACGCGCTGTCCGCGTTGGTCGGGCTCGCCGACGGCGACGCCCGCTCGGTGCTCACCACGCTGGAGGTGGCCCTCGCGCTCGCCGGTGCCGGTCCGGTGACCCTTGGCGACGTGGAGCGGGCTCGGCAGGCCCGCTTGCAGCACTACGGCGAGAGCGACCACTACGACCAGGTGAGCGCCTTCATCAAGTCGATCCGCGGATCGGACCCTGATGCCGGCCTCTACTGGTTGGCCCGGATGCTCGAATCCGGCGAGGATGCCCGGTTCATCGCCCGGCGGCTGGTCATCCTCGCCAGCGAGGACATCGGCGAGGCAGATCCGCTGGCCCTGGTGGTCGCCGACGCAGCGGCCCGGGCGGTCGAGTTCGTCGGGCTGCCCGAAGCCCAGCTGAACCTGGCTCAGGCGGTGGTGCATCTGGCCTGCTCCCCGAAGTCGAACCGGGTGACCGTGGCGCTCGGACGCGCCCAGCAGGACGTTCGAGAGGGGCCTCGTGGGGAGGTTCCCGCGCACCTGCGCGACGCGCACTACCGCAGTGCGGTGAAGATCGGCCACGGCGAAGGGTATGTCTATCCCCACGACCAACCGGGCGGGTTCGTCGACCAGCAGTACCGACCCGACGGGCTCACCTCGACCCGATACTACGAGCCGACTGGACGGGGTCACGAGGCCGTCCTGTCGGAGCGGTTGGATCGATGGCGCGGTGAGGGGGGCGCGGGAACGACCGAGGAAGATCGCACTCGCGCCGACGGTGGAGCGTGACCGGCATGGCGAGAGGGCGGGCGCGTCGTCCGAGGCGGTTGGTCTCGCTGAGCGCCGTGCTGCTCGTGACGATCGGGTCCACGCTCCTCGGAACCGGCACAGTGACCACACCACTCACACCGCGGCCGAGTGAGAGCGCTGCAGCGCAGCTGTCTCGTGCATCGAGAGGCTCGAGCATGGTCAGGGTCTCGTCGCCGGCGCCGACACTGCCCGTCGGAGCGAACGTGGTCGGTGCGACGGATCCCGGCGCAGTGATGGATGCCGATGTCATCCTCGCTTCCCCGCAGCCCGCTGCGATCACCCGATTCGCCGACGCCGTCGCGGATCCGCGCTCGCCCCTCTACCGTCAGTATCTGAGCACCCAGCAGTTCGCCACCCGCTTCGGTCCGACCGACAGCTCGGTGAGCGCGGTGCGGTCCTGGCTCGCTTCAGCCGGCCTCACCGTCGGCCCGACCGCGGCGAACCGCCTGATGATCCCGGTTTCCGGGACGGTGGCCGCAGTGTCCAAAGCATTCGGGGTGACTCTCGTCGACGTTCGTCTTCCGGGGGGAAGGATCGCCCGGCTCGACACCGCCACGCCGCGGGTCCCGGCGACCTTCTCCTCGGTGGTTTCCGGAGTGATCGGTCTCAGTACCGTCGGGATGCCGCACTCGCAGGTCGCACGGGATCCGCATCCGATCGCCGGACCGTCCCGGCCCGCTGCCACCGGCTCTGCAGTCTCGACTCCAGCCGCGTCGGTCGCGAAGCCGTGCTCCGCCGCGATCGCAGCGGGCGGCACAGGATGGAACGCGGCGCAGCTGGCTTCCACCTACGACTTCGATTCGCTCTATACCCAAGGTCGGGTGGGTGCCGCCCAGCGGGTGGCCATCTTCGAGCTCGAGCCGTTCTCCGAGGCGGACATCGAGGCGTATCAATCGTGTTTCGGACTGCACGCGCCGGTGTCGACCGCTCGAGTCGACGGCGGCGCGGTCGGGGCGCAGTCGGGAGAAGCGGCCCTCGATATCGAGGTCGTCGCCGGCCTCGCCCCACAGGCACCCATCGTCGTCTACTCCGGTCCGAACACCTCGACCGGTCCGATCGACACCTACACCCGGATGATCGACGACTCGTCGAACCGGGTCATCTCGACCAGCTGGGGGGAGTGTGAAGGAAGCGGGGGGATCGACCCGGCGCAGCAGGCCTACGAGTCGGAGCTGTTTCAACTCGCCCGCATTCAAGGGCAGACCGTTCTTGCGGCGTCGGGCGACGCCGGATCCTCTGACTGCTACAACCCACCCTTCAACACCAACACCGCCCTGTCCGTCGACGATCCGGCGGATCAACCCAACGTGACCGGCGTCGGAGGAACCTCGCTGGGGTCGGCTGTCTCGACCCCGTCCACCGAGACGGTCTGGAACGACGTCACCGGAGCCGGCGGGGGAGGCGTCTCGGAGGACTTCGTCGCACCGCCGTGGCAGCAGATCCCCGCTACTCGGAACGCGTTCACCGTCGACCGATGCGGACCCTCGAAGAACGAAGAGTGCCGGGAAGTACCGGACGTCTCGGCCTCGGCCGACCCGCTCCACGGGTACGTCATCTACTTCGACGGTGTGTGGCAGCTGATCGGCGGGACCAGCGCCGGGGCTCCACTCTGGGCCGCACTCACCGCCGATGCCAACCAGGGATGCGCGTCCGGCGCCGGCTTCATCAACGCACGGCTCTACGCGGCGGGGACTGGACACACTCCGCCCTTCCACGATGTGACGACGGGAAACAACGACTATCTCGACCCCAACTCGTTGGACCCGAACTACCCGGCAACCGCCCACTACGACCTGGCTTCGGGATGGGGGACACCGATCGCAGGTGCACTGCTGGGGGTGCTGACCGGCTCGAGTTCGGGCTGTCCGTCGGTGACCGGAGTGAGCCCCTCCTCCGGCCCGGCGACGGGGGGTCGGACGGTGGTCGTCCACGGAAGCGGGTTCGGCTCAGGTCAGCCGGTCGTGCGGTTCGGGGGCGTCTCGGCGACCGTGATCAGCCACCGGCCCGGATCGGTGACGGTGGTCACCCCCGACGTGAGTTCGGCCGCCCAGCTGGCGGTCACCGTGACCACCTCCGGCGTGGCGGGAGGGACCAGCGCGGTGGTGCCGGAGAGCCTCTACCGCTTCGTCTCGCCCCAGGTCGCTTCCGTCGTTCCCGACAAGGGCTCGCTCGGGGGTGGGGGATCGGTCACGGTCACCGGCTCGGACTTCGCCGGCGCCACCTCGGTGCGCTTCGGATCGGCCTCGGCATCGTTCCGAGTGCTCTCTTCGACCACCCTGGTCGCCACCGCTCCCCCCGGCCCGCCGGGCGGCGGCGCGGTCGATGTGACCGTGCGGAGCCCTGACGGGGTGAGTCCGGTGGTTCCCGCGGACCGGTACTCCTATCTGCTGCCGGGCTACTGGATGGTCGCAACCGACGGCGGGATCTTCGCCTACGGGGACGCCGGCTTCTACGGATCGCACGGGGGCAGTGCCCTCAACAAGCCGGTCGTCGGCATGGCCGCCACCCCCGACGGCAAGGGCTACTGGATGGTCGCAACCGACGGCGGGATCTTCGCCTACGGGGACGCCGGCTTCTACGGATCGCACGGGGGCAGTGCCCTCAACAAGCCGGTCGTCGGCATGGCCGCCACCCCCGACGGCAAGGGCTACTGGATGGTCGCAACCGACGGCGGGATCTTCGCCTACGGGGACGCCGGCTTCTACGGATCGCACGGCGGCAGTGCCCTCAACAAGCCGGTCGTCGGCATGGCCGCCACCCCCGACGGCAAGGGCTACTGGATGGTCGCAACCGACGGCGGGATCTTCGCCTACGGGGACGCCGGCTTCTACGGATCGCACGGGGGCAGTGCCCTCAACAAGCCGGTCGTCGGCATGGCCGCCACCCCCGACGGCAAGGGCTACTGGATGGTCGCAACCGACGGCGGGATCTTCGCCTACGGGGACGCCGGCTTCTACGGATCGCACGGCGGCAGTGCCCTCAACAAGCCGGTCGTCGGCATGGCCGCCACCCCCGACGGCAAGGGCTACTGGATGGTCGCAACCGACGGCGGGATCTTCGCCTACGGGGACGCCGGCTTCTACGGATCGCACGGCGGGAGTTCCCTCAACAAGCCGGTCGTCGGCATGGCCGCCGGGTGAGCGGCACCCTGGTCGACACCCGAGAAGTCACGCCCCCTCGGACCGAGGTCGGCGGAGACCCGGTCCCGTCCGGGGTTCGGCCGCCCGACCCGCTGGCGGTCTCGAGACGGGTCCGACGGAACCGCTGGTTGTGGGCCATCGCCCTGCTCGCCCTCGTCGTGTTGACCGTCTGGTGGCTCTGGCCCTCAGGTTCGAGTCGTGCCTCCCCGCCCCTCCGGCCCCCACCAGGAGGAGGGCACGGTCGCCCGGTGGCTGCAGGCGGCAGTCCGCGGCTCGACCCCGACTGGCAGGGAGACGGAAAGGCGGTCACCCTCGCGTTCGGAGGCGACGTGAACTTTCCGACCGGAAGCATCCTGGCGACCAGACTGGCCGACGACCCGGCGACCGCTCTCGGTCCGGGTGCCTCACAGCTGCTCGGCGGTGTCGATCTCTCGATGGTGAACCTCGAGACCGCCCTGACCGACGGATCCTGTCCGGATCCCCAGCCCAAGCAGTACGTATTCTGGGCCCCGCCCGCCGCGGTCAGCGCGTTCCGGGGGGCGGGGGTGACCCTCGTCACCGAGGCGAACAACCACGGTGAGGACTGCGGCCAAGCCGGACTCCAAATGTCGCTCGCCGCCCGCACCCAGAGCCGGTACCCGATCCTCGGCATCGGGCAGAACGCGGCCGCGGCATTCGCGCCGTTCCGGATCACCATCGGCGGTCAGAGGATCGCGATCATCGCGGCTACCCAGGTCATCGATTCGGACCTCCAGAGCTCGTGGAGCGCGACTGCGACCCAACCGGGACTCGCATCCGCTTACGACGTTCCCGATCTGGTGCGAGCGGTCGAGGCGGCCCGCAAGGTGTCCGACACCGTCGTCGTCTTCCTTCACTGGGGAACCGAGCTCGACGCCTGCCCCAACCCGCAGCAACAGCCGCTCGCCAACGTCCTTGTGCAGGCGGGCGCCGACATCGTGGTCGGAAGCCACGCGCACGTCCTCCTCGGCGGCGGATACCTCGGTACCGCCTACGTCGACTACGGATTGGGCAACTTCGCCTTCTACAACGACCCTTCCCCGACCGACGAGAGCGGTTCCCTGGTGATCACCGCCACCGGCCGGCACATCGATGCGGTGACCTGGCGGCCGGCTCTCGTCGAAGACGAGATTCCGGTGCCTCTGAGCGGGGCCGCCGCCGAGTCGGCGCTCCAGAGTTGGGCAGCGGCCCGATCCTGCACCGACGTCACCTCCACTCCTGGGGCCTCGCTCGCCACCAGTTCGACCGAAACCTCTCCTGCGCCCGCAACGGTCACCCAGCAGCTGTCGGTCGATTCGGGATGAGCGTGTGCCGTGGCGCCGGATCCGCCTACGGGTGCGCGGCCCGCGCCATCTAAGCTCGTCGGATCATGTCTGCCGGAGAGATCGCCGTACTGGTGGCGAGCATCGCCTGCCTTGCCGCAGTGGCGGGCCTCCTTGTCGCGTTCCGCGGATTGCGCCGGGAGATCCGCAAGGTCGAGTCGATCGCAGCACAGCTGCAAGGGCAGACGGTGCCCCTGGTCGCAGACGCCAGGCGGGTGGTCGATCAGGCTGCAAACGAGATGGAGCGGGTCGGCGCGGTGCTGGACTCCACCGAATCGGTGCACGCCACGGTCGACTCCGCGTCAAGACTCGCGTACCGTGCCTTCGCCAACCCGGTGGTGAAGGTCTTGGCGGTGCGCGCGGGAGCCGCCACCGGCATCCGCCGGCTGGCGTCGGGTCCGGCGGGCGGCCCGCCCGACCAGCGCACCGTCGACGGGAACGGAAACGGATCACTCCGCTGATGCCCAAGCGAACCATCTGGCTGGTCACCGGCCTCGCGGTCGGTGCGACCTCCACCCTGTGGGCCGAACGAAAGGTGCGCCGGAGCCTCGAGCAGGCCGCGGCGAAGCTCCGACCCGACGCGATCGTCGTCGAGGTGGGGAGATCGGCGCGAGGGGTGGCCGAGACCGCGGGTGACCGAGTGCGCGACGCGGTGAGTTCGGGGCGTGACGAGATGCTGCGCCGCGAAGAGGAGCTCTGGGTGGAGCTGGCCGATGCCGGGATTCGGCCCCGCGTCTCGCGGGACCGGGTCGACCTCACCCGGTGAGCCCTCGGACGGTGCGCGGCGCCGACGACCTCCGGACCGCGTTCACCCGCTTCTTCGTCGAGAAGGACCACACCGCGGTGCCCTCTGCGAGCCTCATCCCGCACGACCCCTCGGTGTTGTTCACCATCGCCGGAATGGTCCCGTTCAAGCCCTTCTTCCTCGGGGACGAGGTCGCGCCTTGGGCCCGGGCTACCTCGGTGCAGAAGTGCTTCCGCACCGTCGACATCGACATCGTCGGTTCCACCCTCCGGCACTGCACCTTCTTCGAGATGTTGGGGAATTTCAGCTTTGGCGACTACTTCAAGGCCGAGGCCATTCCCTTCGCGTGGGAGCTGGTCACCGAAGTGCTCGGCATCGACGGTGACCGGATCTGGATCACCGTCCACGAGAGTGACGACGAGGCCGAGCGGATCTGGACCGAAGGGGTCGGTGTCCCGGCCGACCGGGTCCAGCGGATGGGCGACGACAACTTCTGGAAGATGGGCGACACCGGTCCGTGTGGACCGAGCTCGGAGATCTTCTTCGACAAGGGTGCGGCCTACGGGGAGGACGGGGGACCGGCACATGGGGGAGCCGAGCGCTTCGTCGAGATCTGGAACCTGGTCTTCATGCAGTACAACCGCACCTCCGGCGGGGTGACCGAGCCCCTTCCGCGGCCGAGCATCGACACCGGGGCCGGCCTCGAGCGGATCCTGCCGGTGCTCGTCGGGGTCGACTCGATCTTCGAGACCGATCTGTTCCTTCCGATGATCCAGACCGCCGAGTCCCTGACTGGGTACACCTACGGGGAAGACGAGCGGGTCGACACCGGCCTTCGGGTGCTCGCCGACCACGGCCGGGCGATGTCGATGCTGGTCGCCGACGGCGTGCTGCCGGCCAACGAGGGCCGCGGCTATGTGCTGCGCCGGATCATCCGACGCGCGGTCCGCCGTGCGCGTCAGCTCGGCGTGGGAGAGGCCTTCACCACCAAGCTGGTGGACAGCGCGGTGGACATCCTCGGGGCCGCGTACCCGGCGATGGCCGAACAGCGTCATCTGATCGCCGATGTGGTGTCTCGTGAGGAGGAGGGGTTCCTGCGCACACTGGCGACCGGTTCGACCATCCTCGAAGAGGAGCTGGCGTCGGGGTCCGGATCGGTCACCGGCGACCTGGCCTTCCGGCTGCACGACACCTACGGTTTCCCGGTCGAGCTCACCGTCGAGATCGCCGAGGAGGTAGGCGTCGCCGTCGACCTCGAAGGATTCGAGGCGGCGATGGAGCGCCAGCGGGCAGCCGCCCGGGCAGCCGCCCGATCGGGCAAGTCGGTGGCGGGGGAGGACGCCTACCGTTCGGTGCTCGACACCGAGGGACAGACCCGCTTCGTCGGGCAGCGCCCCGACGGTTACTCGGCTCCCGGGCGGGTGGTCGCCGTCCTTGCCGACCTCGACCCCGACCGCCCGGGTCACGCCGAGATCTTCCTCGACCGGACCCCCTTCTACGCCGAAGGGGGTGGCCAACAGGGTGACACCGGCACCATCGTCACCGAGACCGGGGCCGCCGCGATCTACGACACGGTGTCCGCACTGCCGGGCCTCACCGCCCACCGGGCGACGATCACCGGGGAGATCCTCGCGGGCCAGGACGCGCTGGCCACCATCGACGGAGGCCGGCGGGACGCGCTCCGGCGCAGCCATACCGGAACCCATCTGCTCCACGCCGCGCTGCGCACGGTGCTCGGCGACCACGTTCGCCAGCAAGGTTCACTGGTGGCGCCGGACCGGCTCCGGTTCGACTTCAGCCACCACGGCAACGTGGCCCCCGAAGATCTGGCCGCGGTTGCAGCCATGGCCAATGCCGACGTGTTGACCGACGACGACGTCATCGTGGAGGAGACCACCAAAGCACAGGCGGAGGCGATGGGCGCGCTGGCCTTCTTCGGGGACAAGTACGGCGAACGGGTGCGAGTGGTCCGCGCCGGGCCGCACTCCATCGAGCTGTGCGGTGGAACCCACGTGGGTGCCCTCGGCATGATCGGTCCGATCAACCTGGTCACCGAATCGTCGATCGGTTCCAACACCAGGCGCATCGAGGCGGTGACCGGCGCCGGCTCCTTCGAACGGATCGCCGCCCGAGAAGGTCTGTTGGCCGAGGCGGCGGCTCTGCTGCGCACGGAACCCGAGCACGTACCCGAGGCCATCGATCGCCTCCTCGAGCGCCAGCGGGCTGCGGAGAAGAGACTCGAGCAGGCCCAGGGACGCGAGCTGCGGGCGCAGGCAAACGAGCTTGCCGCAAGCGCGGTGGACGGGGTGGTGGTGGCGCGGCGTGACGGGCTCGAACCCGACCTCCTCCGGGATCTTGCGCAGATGGCGCGTACTTCGGGCGGCCTGCGGGTCGTCGTCCTCGGAGGGAGTGCGGACGGCAAACGGGCCAACCTGGCGGTGTCTGCGGCAGGGTCGGCGGATCCCGCCGTCGACGCCAATGCACTGGTCAAGCAGATCGCGTCCCTCCTGGGCGGCGGGGGAGGCGGTTCCCCCGAGATCGCCGTTGCCGGAGGGAAGGACCCGAGCGGTATCGATCGGGCCCTCGACGAGGCGCGGCGAGTTCTTGCAGCTGAGTGACGACACAGAGGAGCGCCCGGGCCGTGCGGTCGGCATCGACCTCGGAACACGGCGGATCGGGATCGCGGTGACCGACTCGGACCGGACCGTGGCGCTTCCCCGATGCACGGTCATCCGCACGGCCGATCGGGAGGCGGACCGCAAGAAGTTGGTCGACCTGGTGGTCGAAGAGGAAGCGAACGTCGTGGTGGTCGGGCTGCCGCTTTCGCTCGACGGGTCCAGGGGTCCCGCAGCGCGCGAAGCAGCCGACGAGGCAGACGCGCTCCGACCGATGTTCGAGGAACGGGGCATCGGGCTCGAGCTGTTCGACGAGCGCCTGACGACTGTCTCCGCGCACCAGTCGCTGGCACGGGCGGGCACCTCGGAGCGAAGTCGCCGGGAGATCATCGATCAGGCCGCTGCAGCGATCATGCTCACCGGATGGATCGAAGCACGTCGGAGCGGACCTCGTCGGTGAGCGACGCTGATCTGCCAGGCGAAGACTCCGGAGGCCCGGGGTCCGAGCCGGAGTTCGAACACGCCGATCAGGGCGCCGATCAGGAGCCCGTCTCGCGAACGGCCCAGTCCCGCCCTCGACGTCGCTGGCGGGTCGTCGCCCTGGTGGTCGGGGTTGTCGTCCTGGCGTTCATCGTCGGTGGCTACCTCTGGGTCAACAGCGAAGCGGGCGCGAGCGGGCCACAGGGTCGACAGGTCATCGTCACCGTGCCTGCGGGCGGCGGAACCGATCAACTGGCGTCCACCCTCGAGTCGAAGGGGGTGATTTCGAGCTCTCTCGCCTACCGGATCTGGAGCGTGTTCCACAGCGCCCCGAGCGTCACCGCCGGTTCGTACGCGTTCGACCAGAACAGCAGTTTCTCGGAGGTCAACGCGGTCGTCGCCGGGGGACCCAACGTCTTCGATCTCGAGGTTCCACCCGGATTCACGGTGCGCGAGGTGGCCGAACGGGTGGGCCAGCTCCCCGGCCGCAACCAGGCCTCGTTCAGCGCATTGGCCGACCGCGGGACGGTGCGCTCTCCCTGGGAGCCTTCGGGAGTGAACAATCTCGACGGGCTGCTCGGAACGGGAAGTTACACGGTCGTCCCTCACGAGACCGACAGCCAGTTGCTGACACAGATGGTCGATCGGTTCGACTCGCTCGCCAACCGGTTGGATCTCGCCGCCGGTTCGGCGAAGCTCGGCTTGACTCCCTACCAAGTGATCACGGTCGCTTCCATCACCGAGAAGGAGGGCGTGATCGAGAAGAACCTCGGTCCGGTGGCCAGGGTCATCCTCAACCGGCTGCACGGTGGCATCCCACTCCAGATGGACTCGACCGTCCTGTACGCACTGAACCGGGACGGCGGCGCGGTGACGCCGCAGGACCTGAAAGTCCGCACGCCCTACAACACGTATCTCAACGCCGGCCTCACTCCGAGCCCGATCTGCTTCCCGTCGGTCGGTGCGCTGCGTGCCGCGCTGGACCCCCCGCAGGGCTCGTGGCTCTACTTCGATCTGACCAGCCAGGACGGAACCGAGACGTTTTCGGACACCTACCGCGGCCAGTTGGCTGCCGAGGCACTGGCCAGACAGCGCGGCCTCCCCTGAGCGACGAGACTGGCACCATGCCGGAGATCCATGAGCTCCTCAGCACCGGCGTTTCCGGCACGGCGGCCCGGGCCCGCTTGTCCGGAGCAACCACGGTGGTCGGAGTCATGGGAGACCCGGTGGCCCACTCGCTGTCTCCCCTCCTCCAGAACGCTGCCTTCGAGGAGATGGGTCTCGACTGGGTCTCGGTCGGGTTCCGGGTCCCACCCGGGTCTGCAGAGGATGCATTGGCGGGGGCGCGAGCCCTCTCGCTGCGCGGCCTGTCGGTGACGATGCCCCACAAGCACGCGGTCTACGCACTCCTCGACACGCTGACACCGATCGCCCGCCGTCTGGAGGCGGTCAACTGTGTCTCCATCGACGAGAGCGGATCGCGTGGCGACAACACCGACGGCCCGGGGCTGGTTGCCGCTCTCCGCCGGGGTCACGACTTCGACCCCGCGGGACGGCGCTGCCTGGTGCTGGGCGCGGGAGGTGCGGCGAGATCGGTCGTCGCTGCGTTGGCCGACGCCGGCGCGGCCGAGGTCGTGGTCGTGAACCGGACCCCCGAACCGCGAGAACGGCTGCACTGCTGGCCGGTTCGGTCGGCCGGGTCGGTGAACCGCGCGACGCACGAGCGTGTCAGCTGGTGGTCAATGCAACCCCGGTCGGGATGGGAACCGACTCCGACGGCGCAGGTAGTGCAGGAACCTTCCCACTCGACCCCAGCCTGCTCGGAGAGGGCCAGGTGGTCGTCGACCTCGTCTACCACCCGAGAATCACTCCGTGGCTCGACGCGGCCCGTGCTCGAAGCGCGTCGGTGTCCAACGGGATAGGGATGCTCGTCCACCAGGCAGCCCTCCAGCTGGCGATCTGGACGGGAGAGGAACCGCCGCTCGAGGCGATGTGGCGTGCCGTGAGCGGGGGGTAGCCTCGTTGGCCGGAATCTCTCGATGAGCTACGCCCCCACCACGACCGCCACCGCCGCCGTCCGGTCGAGACAGCTGTCCGCCCGGTTCGATCTCGTCCTGATCGGTACATCGATCTTGCTCGCGATCACCGGTGTGGTGATGATCTATTCGGCGACCCGCGGGTGGCTCGGACAGGCCCACGACGATCCCAAGTACTTCCTCAAACGCCAGGCCGCCTTTTTGGTCATCGCGCTGGTGGTGATGGTGGTGCTGGCCTTGTTCGACTACCGGAGACTCGAACAGATCAGCACCGTGTTGTACGTCGGCATCCTGCTCGCCCTGCTGGCGGTGTTGGCAACACCGGAACGCCAGGGGGCGCAGCGCTGGTTCCCGTTGGGACCGCTGCAGCTGCAACCCTCGGAGTTCGCCACCCTCGTTCTGATAATTGCCGTCTCGACCTACTGCACGCGGCGCCCCGAGGGTCTCGACGCGCGGGATCTCGGCCGTCTGGTGCTGATGGCGGCGGTCCCGATCCTGCTCGTGTTCAAGCAGCCCGACCTCGGCACGGCCATCGTGATGACGGTGATCCTCATGGTCATGCTCGCCGTCGCAGGCATGCCGGGCAGGTACCTGCTCGCACTGATCGTCGGCGCGGCCCTGCTGGTTCTAGTTGCACTCAACGTGGGGCTTCTCCAGCACTACCAGATCGAGCGACTGACCAGCTTCATCTCACCCAACGGCGCGAGCCGGACGGCCACCTACAACGTCGCCCAGGCCAAGGAGGCCATCGCCAACGGCGGCCTCTTCGGCAAGGGCCTCTTCAAGGGATCCCTGACCAACCTGGCCTATGTCCCTTCCCAGCAGACGGACTTCATCTTTTCGGCAGTCGGTGAGCAGTTGGGATTCGTGGGCGGCGGGGTCTTGCTCCTTCTCTACGGAGTGGTCGCCTGGAGGATCCTCCGGACCGCCCAAGCGGCCCGGGACACCTTCGGGCGGATGCTCTGCGCGGGTGCCTTTGCGCTCATCACCTTTTCGGTGTTCGAGAACGTGGGGATGAACATGGGGATCATGCCGGTCGCCGGAATCCCGCTCCCCTTCCTCTCCTACGGCGGCTCGGCGATGATCGCTTTCTTCGCGGCGATCGGGATCGTGGTCAGCGTGCACGCCAGGAGCGTCCGGTGACCGACGCGTCGGCTCCGGCCGACCAGACCGAGGCGGGGGAGGCTCCGGCCGACCAGACCGAGGCGGGGGAGAGTGGTGCTGACTTCCGGATGGCGCTGGTCTCCTCGGTGACGGTGGACCTGCCCAATCAACATCCCACCGTGCTCCTCCGTGAGCTCGAGTCACCTCGGAGGCAACTGCAGTTCTCGATCGGCTTCAACGACGCAGTCGTGCTTTCGCACGCGCTGCGCCGGATCGCAACACCGCGCCCATTGACCCACGAGCTGGTCTCCGACATCCTCCGAGGTTTCGACATCGACGTGGTGGCGGTGCGCCTGGTCGGTCGCCAGGGCTCGGTCTACTTCGCAGAGCTCGACCTGCGGGGCCGCACCGGTCGGTCCGTGCATGCCTGCCGGCCTTCGGACGGGTTCAACCTGGCACTCCTGCAGGCGGTGCCTGCCCCGATCCTCGTGGATGCCAGGTTGTTCGAGGAGCCAGGGGACGTGGCACCCGCCGGTTCTCCGGGCGCTCGGACCTGACCCGCTCAGGAAGTCACAGGCGGGGTTTGGCTCCGGTCAACAGTCGGCGCCGTCGCTCCTGTTTCTGTTCGTACTGTTCCTGGTCGGCGAGGTCGACCGCGGCACCTCCCTCGTCCGAGATGCGCATGAGGATGGCGATGAGCACGTAGTTGGCAATGAGCGCTGATCCGCCGTAGGACACGAACGGCAAGGTGATCCCGGTGAGTGGCAGCAGCCGCACGATCCCGCCGATGATGAAGAAGGCCTGGAAGCCGATGATCAAGGTCAGACCCACCGCGGTCAGTTTGGCGAATTCGGAGCGAGCGGCCTGGGCGATGCGCAACCCGGTTCCCACCAACAAGAGGAAGGCAACCACCACCATGGTCGAGCCGAGGAGCCCCATCTCTTCGCCGATGACCGCGAAGATGAAGTCGGTGTTCGGCACCGGGATCTTGTAGGCGCCGATTCCGAGGCCGAGTCCGGATCCACCGATCCCACCGCTCCCCAGCGAGTACCACGACTGCACTAGCTGCTCGCCGCTGGTGGTGGGGTACTTCCACGGATCCAGCCAGTCCTCGACCCGGATGTGGGTCTGTGCGAGGTAGCGCCCGGAGATGTAGGCACCGATGGCGAAGAGCACGATGCCGAGAAGCAGGTAGCCGGTGCGGCCGGTGGTGACCCACAGCATGCCGATGAACAGGGTGAACAGGAGCGCGGAGAACCCGATGTCGTGCTCGAGGCTCATCACGCCGATCGCGAAGACCCAGGCGAGAAGGATCGGGACCAGGGGGCGTGGATCGAGCACCAGGCGGTTTCCGAACCGGGCGGTCGGGACCGAGAGGATCTCGCGCTTCTCGGCGAAGTAGGAGGCGAAGAAGATGCACAGCACGATCTTCCCGAGCTCCACCGGTTGGAATTGGAATCGGCCGAAATGGATCCAGAGGCGGGCGCCGTTGATGTCTTCTCCGAGCCCCGGGACGAGGGGCAGCAGCAGGAGCACCACGCCGGCGGCGAGCAGAAGGTACCGATAGCGGTCGAGGTCCCGTGATCGGCGAACGATCGCGATCGTCACCACGTATGCGGCCACGCCACCGGCAGTCCATGCCGCTTGCAGTGGAGCGTAGGACGTCGCATTGGCAAGGTCGATGCGCAGGATCATCACGTAGCCGATTCCGTTGAGCAGGAACGCGATCGGCAACACGACCGGATGGGCACTCGGCGCCCAGATCCGGTTGGCGATGTGAGCGATCGCCCCGAGTGCGAGCATCGACCCGAGCAGCGGCCCGACGTCGCTCGGCACCTTGGCGGTGTTGCCGTAGATCATCAGCGCATAGGCACAGGTGATGATCACCGACGCGGCCACCAACAGGCCGAGCTCGGTGCGTCGTCGCGCTTTGAAGGCCCGCCGGATCGTCTTGGACTGCGGACCCAGCGAGGCGGTGGCCGACATCGTCGTGATCCTACGCGTGGCCCCGTCTGAGGCGGGGGAGCCCCTGAGGCGCCGAAGCTGCCCCGAGGAGGCTGGAGCCACCCGGAGGAGGCGGCGGTACGATTCCCGCGATGGGATCCGTCACCCCCTCCCTTTCGATGGGCCGCACCGCCACAGAGGGCGTCGCGACGCTCGAGGGGACACCGCTCGACCTTCCTGAGCAGCGCTTTCTCAACCGGGAGCTCTCCTGGCTGGAGTTCGGGAGGCGTCTGCTCGAGCTGGCGTCGGACGAGCGGATCCCGCTCCTCGAACGGGTCAAGTTCCTGGCGATCTTCTCGGAAGGGCTCGACGAGTTCTACCAGGTCAGGGTGGCCGGGCTCGAGGACCAGGCCGCTGCCGAGCTCCGCATCCGATCTCCGGACGGACTGAGCGCTCGTCAGCAGTTGGTGGCCATCACCGCCACCGCACAGGAACTGGTGGCGCTGCAGAGCTCCATCTTCTCCGAGCAGGTGGCCCCCGCCCTCGAGGCGGCAGGGTTGGTGATGTCCAACTGGCAGACCCTCGATTCGGGCGACCGCGCCCATCTCGACGGCGTCTTCAACCGGCTCATCTTTCCGATTCTCACCCCGCTCGCCTTCGATCAAGGCCACCCGTTCCCCTACATCTCGGGGCTCTCGCTCAACCTGGTCGTCCGGGTGGAGAACCCGGCCACCGGCGAGGGAAAGATCGCCAGGGTCAAGGTTCCGCCCCTGCTCTCCCGATTCGTGATGTTGCCGGACCAGAAGCGCTTCGTTCCGGTCGAACAGGTCATCGCCGCCCACCTCGACGCGATCTTTCCCGCGATGCGGATCGTCGAGCACCACCCGTTCCGGCTGACCCGGAACGCGGACCTCTCGATCGAAGAGGACGAGGCCGCGAACCTGGTCGCCGCGGTCGAGCTCGAACTGCACCGGCGCCGGTTCGGACAGGCCGTGCGGTTGGAGGTCGCGGCCGACATCCCGTCGGACCTTCTCGAGATGCTGGTCGCAGAAGTCGAGGTTCCCGAAGCGAGCGTCTACCTCCTCGACGTCCCGATCGATCTCGGCGGGCTCCGCGCGCTGATCGATTGGGATCGGCCCGATCTGAAGGCTCCACCGTCGACCCCGATCGTGCCGCCGCTGCTGGCAGGCGGCGCCGACCCGTTCGCTGTCCTCGCCACCCGCGACGTCCTGTTCCACCATCCCTACGAGTCGTTCGCCGCGTCCGCCGAGGCGTTCGTCGCAACAGCGGCCGAGGACCCCGACGTGCTGGCCATCAAACAGACCCTCTACCGCACCGGGGACGACAGCCCGGTCGTCGCGGCCCTGGTGCGCGCCTCGCAGGCCGGCAAACAGGTGACAGCGGTCGTCGAGCTCCAAGCGCGCTTCGACGAACGGAGCAACATCGACTGGGCGCGCACGCTCGAAGAGGCCGGTGTCCAGGTCCGCTACGGGCTGGTGACCCTCAAGACCCACGCGAAGATCTCGCTCGTGGTCCGCCGCGAGGGAGATCGGACCCGCCGCTACTGCCACATCGGGAGCGGCAACTACAACTCGGAGACGGCGAGGCTCTACGAAGACGTCGGGTTCCTGACCTCCGACCCCGATATCGGAGCCGACATCGGGGAGCTGTTCAACATGCTGACCGGGTCGGGGAACCCACCGACGTTCCGACGACTGGTGGTCTCGCCGTTGACCACCCGGACCATGCTGCTCGAGGCCATCGACGCGGAGGCGTCCGCCGGCCCGCTGGGTCGGATCGTGCTGAAGGTCAACGGTCTCACCGACCCCACCATCATCGATGCGCTCTACCGGGCCTCGGGTGCCGGGGTCTCCATCGACCTGATCGTGCGCGGCCTCTGCTGCCTCCGGCCCGGGGTTCCCGGGCTGTCCGAGTCGATCCGGGTCCGTTCACTGGTCGGTCGGTACCTCGAGCACTCACGGATCTTCCGGTTCGGGGGCACCGCGGGGCGGGACGCGAAGATCTATCTGGGCTCCGCCGACCTGATGGAGCGAAACCTCGACCGACGGGTCGAGGTGGTGGTGCCGATCGAGGATCGGGCCAGTCAGGAGCGCCTCGTCGGCATTCTGGACGGCGCCTTACGGGACGAAGCGAACTCGTGGGAGCTCGCCGGCGACGGGTCGTGGGCCAGGGTCGCTGGAAGTGGCCCCGGCCGACTCGGCTTCGACCACCAGCACGAGTGTCAACGGGTGGCGGTCGAGGAGGTCCTGCGAGAGCGGCAGGTCAGCGATCGGCACCCTGTGACGGCGCCATCGTTTTCGTCGGCGCCGCCGACGCCATCGTCGCAGCGGACGCGATCACGGTGGCGGATGCGCTGGCCCCGCTCGCGTAGGTGACTCGGGACGGGGTCGCCGAGGTGACGGTCGAGGCGACCGAAGCGGTGACCTCCGGCAGCGTTGCGGCCCCGCGACGACGTTCGCCGAGGTATCCCTTGAGCCGGCGGTAGGTCTGGCGGCGCTCGAACTCGAGTGACGCGTAGGCGGCCCCCCCGAACGGGATGGGAAGCCAGAAGTTGACGGCTCGGTAGGCGAGCACGCCGGACAGGGCTGCCGCAGTGCTCGGGCCGAAGCCGGTGATCATCGAGACCAGCACGAACTCCACGACCCCGAGGCCCCCCGGGGTGATCGGAATGGCCGCCAGGATGTTGGCGAGGCCGTAGGCCATCAAGAGGTCGACCGGCGAGATGAAGTGGCTGAAGGCGGCGACGAAGACCCAGAGGCTCGCCGCGTCGAGGAGCCAGTTGGCCGCAGCCCAGGCTGCCGCTTTGCGAGTCAACGATCGATCTCTGATCAGTGCCGCGAACCGGTCGGCCAACCGCTCCAGCAGTGCGGTGGTCCGGTCGGCATCGAGGAAGCGGGTCCGGGCGGCGATCACATGGACGATGCGGCTGGCCCGGTCCTGGCCTCGGGTCAGCAGGTAGAAGAGACCACCGAAGGCGCCGAGGAGGAGCACACCGACACCCGCAGCGACGATGACCAGGATCGATCCCGAGGGATGTTGGCCGCTGCGATCTCCTGCCGGGACGTGGAATCCGTGGGTCGCAAGGAATCCGACCAGCGAGAGCCAGAAGATCACGTTCAACACGACCGCCGAGCCGATGCCCTGGGTGCCGAGCGCGAAGCCGGCGTCGGATCCGCTCACCCCGGACTGGGTCAACAGTCGGTAGCCGAGAGCAGCCCCTGGAGCGGTCCCACCGGGCGACACGTGGCTCAACGAGAGTGTGGACAGATTGATCCGGAAGATCCGGAACCTGCGCGGACCGTCGGGGGGAAGGACGGCATGGGTGAGTTGCGTGTACGCGGCCAGGGCCGCGATCTCCAACAGGACGCCCAACACGAGGTAGCCGACGTGGATATGGGCGAGGGCATTGACTTCGGAGCGGTGGCTGGCCAGCAGCGGGAGCGCGACGTAGAAGGCGAACAGGAACGCGATCAGCGTTCCGACGCTCAGGCGGACTTCTCGACGCGAGAACGGTCCGAGGTGCCACCACCGGCGGCGCCGGGGGGTCGGCTGGTCA
Source organism: uncultured Acidimicrobiaceae bacterium (assembly GCA_963839925.1). Lineage (GTDB taxonomy): Bacteria > Actinomycetota > Acidimicrobiia > Acidimicrobiales > RAAP-2 > Bog-756. Next base: position 1,222,164 of record CAWIWV010000001.1, read on the forward strand.
CTGCTCCCATCTGGGGATTCGGCCACCATCCCCATCATGTTTGCACGCCGGGACCCCTCAGACCTGCCATGCTGGCCCTGTGGTGGACCCGGCTCCGACGGCGAGTGGCGACCCTTCCCCCAGCTTCTCCGGCTCGAGCGGCCCGTTGCTCACGACGGAAACACAACCGACGACCGTCATCAGCGAGACGCCGGTCGAGATCCGCGATCGAGAAGTCGGTCCGGACGCGCCCCGACGCGAGCGGTTGTTCGCGGCTGCATCGGCGAAAGGTGTTCCACTCCGTACCATCCTGACCGTCGACGCGGTCGTGATCGTGACCTGGGTGCTCTACCGGCTCGTCGGCCGGCTGCGCGAGGTCATCCTGTGGATCCTGATCGCCGCATTCATCGCCCTGGTGCTCAACCCGGCGGTCAACTTCTTGCAGCGGCATCGCTTCCGGCGCGGACCGGCCATCGGACTGGTCTTTGCCGGCGCGGCCGTCGTCTTCGCCGGCCTGCTCGGCCTGTTCGGCTATCCGCTGGTGAACTCACTGACCCACGTGGCCAAGAGCCTGCCCACCATGGTCCAGCAGGTGCAGAAAGGTCACGGTTGGCTCGCCCACACCTTGCAACGCTTCCATCTCCTCTCGTGGGTGCAGAAGAACGCGCCCAAACTCGAGACTGCCGCGAAGAACCTGAGCAAGCCGGCCCTGAGCGAGGGCACCAACCTTGCGGGCGCAGTGTTCTCCACGATCCTCTCGCTCTTCACCATCGCCTTCCTTTCCCTGTTCATGCTGTTGGAGGCGCCGAATCTTCGGAAGGGGGTGCTCGGCTCGATAAAGCCCGAACGTCGAACCGAGATCGAAGCCATCGCCCACCGGGTCTCGCGCCAGGTGACCTCCTACGTGCTCGGCACAGTGGCGCTCTCGGTCACGTTCGGGGTGGTCGTCCTGGTCGCGATGTTGATCCTCGGGGTCCCGTTCGCGGTGCTGGTCGGACTGTGGGTCGCACTGGTGGCCATGATCCCGTTGGTCGGTGGACTGATCGCAGCGGTGCCGACGGTGCTCATCGCGCTGCTTCACTCGCCGAGTGCGGGCATCGTGATGCTCATCGTGTTCGTGGGCTTCCAACTCATCGAGAACCACTTTCTCTACCCGGTGGTCATGAGCCGTTCGGTGCGGATGAACCCGTTGTGGGTCCTTCTCTCGGTCCTCATCGGGGCCAACCTGGGAGGGGTCTTCGGCTCCACGCTCGGGGCGCTGGCCGGGGCGGTCGTCGCGATCCCGGTCGGGGGAGCGGTCCAGGTGATCTCGTCCGAGCTGTGGAACCGGACCAAGGCCACCCAGGCGACGACCGATGATTCCCCGACCGAATCGGGGGTGGACCTGCAGCGGGAATAGCATCGGACGGCACGCCGCAGGCCTCGGGAGGGCGGGACGACACCGGGTGACACGGCCCCCCCGGGACCAGCTCCTAAACTGCCTCTATGACGGGACTGACGATATGAACCCACTTGTCGTGCTGCCCACGTACAACGAGTCACAGAACATCGACCGTGTACTGCGCAGGGTGAGGCGGGCGGTGCCTCTGGCGACCGTGCTGGTCGTCGACGACGGCAGCCCCGATGGAACGGCGGATTTCGCCGAGCTGATCGGCAAGGAGCTGGGCGACATCGAGGTGCTCCGCCGGAGTGAGAAGTCAGGTCTCGGGAGCGCGTACCGCGACGGGTTCCGTTGGGGCCTGGCGCGCGGCTTCGACGCGTTCGTCGAGATGGATGCCGATCTGCAACACGAACCCGAGGCACTCCCCGAACTGCTCGCTCCGTTGGAGCGCGGGAACGACGTGGTGATCGGATCGAGGTACATGAAAGGCGGCTCCATCCCCGACTGGGCGTGGCACCGGCGACTGCTCTCGAGGGGCGGAAACATCTATGCGTCCGCGGTGCTGGGACTCGGGGTGACCGACTCGACCGCAGGATTCCGGGCGTATTCGGCAAACGTGCTCGAGAGCATCGAGCTCGACAAGGTCAAGGCCGAGGGATACGGCTTCCAGATCGAGATGACCTACCAGGCAAAGCTCGCCGGCGCCTCGGTGGTGGAGGTCCCGATCTGCTTCAGCGAACGAGTCGACGGGGATTCGAAGATGTCGATGTCCATCGTCGTCGAGGCCCTGGCCCTGGTGACCTGGTGGGGAGCACAGCGCCTGGTGCGTCGCGCTCGCAGCGGCCCGGTTCGGGTGAGCACGCCTGTTCACTGAACGAGGCGCGTGGTCGCACCGGCCGCCGCGGTTTCAGTGAACCTGGAGCACCGGGTCGTCCAGCGCGTCGAGCACGGCAGTCAGCTTGACCGCCGTCTCGGCAAACTCGATCTCGGGGATTGATCCTGTAACGACCCCGACGCCCGCGGCCACCCGGGCCGTCCTGCCGTTGACGGTCATCGCCCGGATCCCCAGATCCCATCGACCATTGCCCGCCGCGTCCACGTAACCCACCGGACCGGCGTAGTGGCCTCTCGAGTCCGACTCCAACCGGTCGATGATCGCAAGGGCCGGCGTCGTGGGGACTCCGCCGACGGCAGGAGTCGGATGCAACAATCCGACCAGCTCCAACGCGGTGGGAACGGTGCCGTCCGGACGCCGGGTCAGGACGCCGCTCATCGGGGTCCCGAGGTGGACGATGCTGCGCAGGCGGACCAGTTGCGGCCGGGAGGGGAGGGACAGCTCCGAGCACAGGGGTCGGAGGACCGTCTCGATGGCGTCGACGACAAGGCGGTGCTCGACGGCATCCTTCTCCGACTCGAGGAGCTCGGCGGGGAGGGCACTCACGCCGAGGCCGGCTGACCGCTCTGCGGTGCCGGCCAGGGGCTGACTACGGAACCGCGTTCCGTCGCGTTCGATGAGCAGCTCGGGGCTGGCGCCGACGAACTGACCCTCGGGGGTGGGCATGGAGAAGATGGTGCAGTCGGGCTCGAGGGTGTGCCACCGGCGGAGCAGGTGCACGATGTCGATCGGCTCGTCGGTGTGGGCGTCGACTTGGCGGGCGAGCACCACCTTGTTCACCTCACCCCGATCGATGGCGGCGATGGCATCGGTCACCATGGAGACGAAAGCGGTTTCGGAAGATCGCGGCTCGACCTGGAGGCGGGCGGAACCGGGAACCGTTGTCGAGGAGGGTGCCGATCGCTCGAGCAGGTCGCCCCGTTGCCCGACAGCCGACGGCGGGAGGTTTGCCCCCGCCGTCCTCACGACGGTCACCCACTCGCGACCGTCGGGTTCGCTGCCGTAGAGAACCTCGGGCACGACGAGCCGGGCGGGCGCGGTGCGATCGAATGGGAAGGAGCCGAACCCGACGACCGCGGCGAGGGGCAGGTCGCCTTCGAGGTGGTCGTCGCAGGGAACGGCGCGCAGGAGCTCGGTCGCGCGTCGTTGCTCCTCGGTGTCGTCGAGGCCGCCGGGCAGTTCGATGGTGAACGCGCTGCCGAGCCCGACGAGGACCCGGCCCGCGGCGTGGAACAGGAAACCGCGTTCGCCGGCAAGGCGGAACGGGTCGATCGGGTCACCCGGCTCGAGCTCGGACCGCACCGCGGTGGGTCGGTCGTCGGACCCGCTCATGGATGGCCCTTGCGAGTGGCGGTGATCAGCTGGCTCAGACCTCCGGAGAGGGCACGCCGGTTCACTGCGGAGAATCCCGCATCCACCAACATCGAACGCAGCTCGGGTGTCGGCGGAAGATACGCAGTGGACCGGGGGAGGTACTTGTAGGCAGCGGCATCGGAGACCAAGCCGCCGATCACCGGCACCACCTTCCGGAACCAGACACGGTGACCCGCCAGTAGGAGGCCCGATTCGGGTTCTGCGACTTCGAGGAGGCCGATCCGCCCACCCGGTCGAACCACCCGGCCCAGCTCGGAGAAGACACTGGCGAGGTCGGTGAAGTTGCGCAACGCGTACCCGCAGGTGATCCCGTCGACCGAACCGGTCGCCACCGGCAACGCGGAGCCGTCGGCTTGGAGCAAGGGTTGGCCCGAGCTCTCGGCGACCAGCATGCCCCTCGACAGGTCGACACCGAAGGGGCGCATCCCGGAGGAGGCGAGGATGGTGAGCAGGTCACCGGTCCCACAGGCCAGGTCGAGCACGAGTGATCCGCGGGGCAACCCCAGGGCACGGGCCGTGCGTCGTCGCCAGCGGATATCGAGCCCGAAGGTCATCATCCGGTTGACCAGGTCGTAGCGCGGAGCGATGGCATCGAACATCGAGCGCACGACCGCGGTCTTCTCGGGTCCGGTCGGAAGCGCATCGTCGTCCGAACGGACCGAGGCCGGAGCCGAGTCGAACGAGCCGGGCGTCGGCTGTCTCACAACTGTTCTGCCACCAGCTGCGCCGAAGTCGCCCGCCGCTCTGCTTCCGAGCCCACCCGCTCCACATGGTCGAGTGCACAGGCGACGAGGGTTCGGCTGAAGTGATTTGCGACGAGGGTGTTGACCGCGGGGAGGAGCTCGGCATAGGCCCGCATCAATCGGTCGACGTCCGTTTCGTCGGTCGCGCAAGCCTCGTCTGATCCGGCTGACCGCCGCTCCCGGAGTGGTCGCCGCACGAAGGTGGAGAAGAGCCCGACTGCCTCGTTGGCGACCGCGGTGGTGGCCTCGTGGTGGCGGCGGGCGACCTCGAGCAGGGCCGACAAGGGGATCCCCCACTCGAGCAAGAGGAGGCCGGCCCGGGCCGCCGCGACATCCTCCTGTGTGTACCACCGGTCGTTGCCGACCCGACGGGGGACGAGCAGTCCTTCGGCCTCGATCGCACTGAGCAGGGCCAAGGGAACCCCTGTCTCGACCGCGAGCTGCTCGATGCTGAACAGACCCCCGGTCTCCTCGCCCTGCGGGGTCGCGCGGGTGGGTTCGGCAAGAGCGTCGACTCCGGCGAGCTCGTTCAGGAGCGCCTCGTCCGCCGCGTCGAGCTCCCCGGACACCAGGCGGGCGATGGTCGCCAGCGTGAACCCCTTCTGCTGCAGGGTCCGGATGCGCTGGAGGCGCTGCAGGTGGCCGTCGCCATACCAGGCGACTCGTCCTTCACGTCGCGGAGGCTCGAGGAGCCCCTTGCTCTGGTAGTAGCGGATCGTGTCGACCGAGACGTCGGACCTCGCCGAAAGCTGTTCGACCCGCATCTCCATAGTGGACACTCTAGGAGTAACCACTCGTATGGTTGGAGCGCCCCGATGGGAGCGCCGGGAAGGCTCCGGCTGCGATCAGTAGAAGTAGCGGTAGACCACCTGGGCGACGCAGCTCGGCTTGCTGGCTCCCTCGACTTCGAAGGTGAGGTCCAGGGCGATCTGCACCCCGCCGGTGACGTCTTCGACTTCGGCCACCGCCGCTCCCATCCGAAGATTGCTGTCCACGGGGACCGGGGACGGAAAGCGCACCTTGTTGCACCCGTAGTTGACCCCCAACGAGGCGCCTTGGACCGTGAGCACCTCGCCGAGCAGCACCGGCGCCAGCGAGAGGGTCAGGTACCCGTGGGCGATGGTCGAGCCGAACGGGCCGTCCTTCGCCCGGGCGGGATCCACATGGATCCACTGGTGGTCACCGGTCGCCTCGGCGAACTGATCGATCTGGGCTTGGTCGATGCGATGCCATTCGCCGTAACCGAGGTGGGTGCCCGCGAGGTCGTGGAACTTTTCGATGCCGTTGACGGTGGTAGCCATGCCCAGACTGTACGGGAGCGCCGACCGGGGGACCACCCGGTCCGGCGATCCCCGGTGCTGTGCCCTGAGGCGGTCCTTCGTCGGAAGATGAGTTCATCCTCAGTAAGGGGTGCTCGGTACGCTGCTCGGCGTGGTCGAACACCATCGTCATCGCAACCTGCAGGGTGGGGGAGCCCGGGCGGCCGTGTTCGGGGTGAGCGACGGGCTGGTGTCCAACATCGCCCTCATCCTCGCCATGGCCGGTGCGCATGCCTCGGTGGGTGCGGTCCGCCTGGCCGGTCTGGCCGGTCTGGTGGCCGGCGCGTTCTCGATGGCCTCGGGCGAGTACATCTCGATGCGGGCCCAGTCCGAGCTGATGGAGCATGAGCTGGACATCGAACGCCAGGCCCTCCGGCACACTCCCGAGGACGAACAGCGGGAACTCGCCGAGATCTACGAGAAGCGGGGTATCGACGCAGCCCTTGCCCGTGAGCTCTCGGTCAAGATGATGCGAGACCCCGACGTCGCGCTCGAGACTCACGCCCGCGAGGAGCTCGGCATCGATCCGGCCCAGACCGGCAATCCACTCCAAGCCGCCGGTTCCTCGTTCGTCACCTTTGCAGTCGGTGCGTTCATCCCGCTTGCACCCTGGTTGGTGACGTCAGGCACCCGAGCGGTGCTCTGGTCGATCGCCCTCGGGGCGGCCGGCGCGTTCATCGTCGGAGCACTGCTGGCCCACTTCACCGGACGGTCGTGGCTCTGGTCAGCCGCCCGGCAGCTCCTGATCTCGGGGATCGCTGCGGGGGTCACCTTCTCCATCGGTCACCTGGTCGGAGTGCACTGACTCTTCAGTCGACCGAACGGACGTAGGACCGGTCGACGTGGTCCACGACGAATCCCATCGAGCGGTACATCGATACCGCGGCGATGTTGTCCGCGTCGACGTAGAGCATGCCGGTGGTAAGGCCCTGGCCGGCTAACCAGTCGAGCCCGGCTTCGGTGAGAGCCCGACCCCAGCCTCGACCGTGGAACTCGGGAGCGACTCCGATCACATAGATCTCGCCCATCGGCGGCTGTGTGGAGGCGTGGATCTTCGTCCAACACGAGCCGGCCAGCCGTCCCTCGCTCTCCAGCAACAACAGCCCGTCCGGATCGAACCACGGTTCCGCTTCTCGTTCGAGGAGGGTGCTCAGATCCCACCCGCCCTGCTCGGGGTGGCCATCGAAGGCGAGGTTGTTCACGACCAACCACGCTTCTTCGTCGAGGCCGGGTCGGAACGGGCGGGTCTTGATGGTGGCGCCCGATCCTCTTCCGCCCGGCTGGCTGGGAAGGGGGAGGGCGCAGCGCATCTGGAAGAGGTCCCGCTCCGGTTTGAACTCTTGGGAAGCAGCGCTCGCGTCGTCCGCCGGCAGGGCATTCTGGATCCAAAGATGGAGCTGCCCACCACCGGTGCGAGCGACCGTCTCGACCGCGGCATGGAGGAGTCCGTCGACGATGTCACCTGGATGGTCGGCGGTCGGGGCCACCGCGACCTCGACCGAATACTGCAGCAAACGCATCGTCCCGGTCACCGGCGCACAGCCGGCGAGACCGTGGTGGCCGGCTTGTCGTGCGAGGACGACGCCGACCAGACCGGGAGCGCTCTCGGCGCTCCCGCGGAGAAGAGCGATGCGCTTCTGCTCGTCCAGCGCCGGATGACCGGACGCGCGGGCGACCTGATCCAGAAGATCGGAGAGCTCGCCGACGAGCGATGGATCGGGCTCTGCGACGACGGAGAACTCTGTTTCAGGCACCGAGATGACGCTAACCCGGCCCCCGATAGTCTCCGGCGATGGCCCGGCCTCGTACTCCCGCAGGACGGGCACGGGTCACCGACGAACGGCTGGCCACGCTCTACCCCGGGTCGGCGAGCAGTCTCTGCGCTCTCGACCACCGGGATGCCTTCCAACTCGTGGTTGCAACCATCCTTTCTGCCCAGTGCACCGATGCGCGGGTCAACCTCACCACTCCGGGGTTGTTCGCCCGGTATCCCGACCCTTGGTCGATGGCCGGCGCGGACCTCGCGGAGGTCGAAGACCTCATCCACGCGACGGGGTTCTTCCGGGCCAAGGCGCGCAACATCGTGGGGATGGCCCAGGGACTGATCGAGCGCTTCGACGGTCAGGTCCCTTCGGCGATGAAGGACCTGGTCACCTTGCCCGGGGTCGGGCGCAAGACCGCCAATGTCGTTCGAAGTGTGGCCTTCGACCTACCGGGGCTCCCGGTCGACACCCACGTCCTCCGCCTCTCCTACCGGCTGGGCCTCACCGAGGAGACCGACCCGGTCAAGGTCGAGAAAGCACTCAACGCGATGGTTCCCGCAGGCCATCGGGGAGTCTTCAGTATCCGAGTGATCCTCCACGGTCGCGCGGTCTGCAGAGCGAGGGTGCCGCGCTGCGATGCCTGCGTCCTGTCGGACTTCTGTCCCTATGCCCGCTCACTCGGTATTGCAAAACCATCGCAAATGGATATCCCGCCCATCTCTTAGGGAGTTTTCATCAATGTTTAGGAGACGGCAGAATTCGGCTGCGAGCTGGGTGTATCCGGACCTATACGTTGCCTTGGTGCGCTGTCGAGAGCAAAATTCGTCGCTGCCGACTGGAAATTGATCCGAATACGTGGTTCCCTGGTGCTCCTCGGAACCGGTTCCCGCCAGCTGGTTCCGCAACTGAGCGAGTCTCGGGATCCGCCGCCCGGGCCGCTCGTGGGGAAGGCACCCTTCGGGGTGCCTTCGCCGCGTCCTGGGGCTCGATTGGCCGCATCAGGTGTGCAACTGCGCACGGTGCAACTGCGCACGGTGCAACTGCGCACGGTGCAACAGCGGCCGTGTCACCGGCGGCTGAGCGTCGCGGCCAGACGGGCGAGGCGCCGGTTCGCGCCACTCAGTGCCCGCTCGATCGCGAAGAGCTCTCGGGCCGTCTCCTCGTCCTTTGCAGCGTCGGCGGCATCCGCATGCGCGGTGACGCGATTCGTCAGTTCGTCGAGCGCGGTGGAAAGTGAGGAGAGCTCTGCAGGACGGGTCATCGGCCGATCATGGCACCACCGACGAGAGGGTGGGACGAGCGGCCGGGAATCAGCCGCGAAGCGGGCTCCAGTAGCATCGAAGGGACCGTGACTCTCCGTCGACTCGATCTTCGTGGTTTCTCCGGCGGTCGGCGGGCGCTCGAGCAGGCGCTTCCCCGACCGCAGTACGACGACGGCAATTGCGGGGATCTCGTCGCTGCGATCTTGCGGGAGGTGCGCACCGGGGGTGACGCAGCGGTCCGGCGATTCACCGAGGAGTTCGACCGGGTCGCCCTCGACGACCTGAGAGTTTCCGACGAGGAGATCCAGTCGGCACTCCGTCGGATTCCCTCCAGCCTGCACCAGGCGCTGGACGTCGCCCACGACCGGATTCTCGCCTACCACGCACACGAGTCGTCCTCCCTACCCGCCGAGGAGTTCGAGACCGGCGGCATCGAAGTCCGCGAGCTGGTTCGTCCGGTCGCGCGGGCCGGCTGCTACGCGCCGGGCGGCAGAGCCCGCTACCCCTCGACGGTCCTCATGTGCGCGGCGCCCGCCCAGGTCGCCGGCGTCGACGAGATCGTGCTGTGCGTACCGCCCGGTCCGGACGGTCGGGTCGACGACGCCACGCTGGCGGCGGCTGCAGTGGCCGGGGTCAACGAGGTGTACCGGATCGGTGGCGCCCAGGCGATCGCCGCCATGGCCTACGGAACCGAGTCGATCGAACCGGTCGACGTCATCGTCGGACCGGGGAACCGCTATGTCGCGGAGGCGAAGCGGCAAGTCTCCGGCGTGGTGGGGATTGCCTCGGCCTTTGCGGGACCGTCGGAGGTGGTGGTCATCGCGGGTCCCGAGACCCCGACCGCGCTTGCGGCCATCGACCTCCTAGTCCAGGCGGAGCACGGACCGGACGGCCTGGCCTGGCTGGTGACCTGGTCGGAGCAGGTGGCAACAGAGGTGAGCGACCATGTTGCCCAGATGGTCGAAGCGTCACCTCGACGCTCGGATCTCGAGGCCACCCTCGGGGCCGGTGGGATCTCCGTGCTGGTCGACGGTCCGGAACAAGCCTGCGCGGTCTCCAACGTGGTCGCACCCGAGCATCTCGAGTTGCTGGTCGACGATGCGGAGTCGCTGCTACCCCTCATCCGTTCGGCCGGGGCGGTGTTCCTCGGCATCGGATCCCCGGCGAGCTTCGGCGACTATCTCGCGGGCCCGAACCACGTGCTGCCCACCAACCGGACCGCCCGGTTCGCCAGCGCGCTGCGGGTCGACGACTTCCGCCGGCACTCACACGCGGTCACCGTCGGGGAGAAGGCCATCCACGAGCTCGGCCCTCACGTGGTGACCCTGGCCGAGACCGAAGGCCTGCCGGCCCACGCCGAATCGATCCGGTTGCGATGGCAGGGCTAGCGCGGGAACCCCAAGGGGGGACGCCCACCCCGCCGGTCCGGCCGGACCTGGTCGCGCTCACCGGCTACCACTCGGCCCAGGTCGAAGTCGACGTGCGCCTCAACACCAACGAGTCGCCGCTGCCCCCACCGAGCGAGTGGTTCGACGCCTTCCGTGCGGGTCTGGAGGAGATCGCGTTCAACCGCTATCCCGATCGGGAGGCGACCGAGCTGCGCAAGGCCATCGCCGACAGCCACGGCGTCGGACCCGAACAGATCTTCTGTGCCAACGGTTCGAACGAGGTGCTTCAGTCCCTCTTGCTCGCCTACGGGGGGGTGGGTCGGACTGTCGCGCTGTTCGAACCGACCTACACGCTCCACCGCCACATCGCCGAGATCACCGGGACCGGTGTGTCCGCGGGAGCTCGGACCGACGACTTCGGTCTCGATCTCGCCGAGGTCGCCCGTGTCGTCGGTGCCGCTGATCCGGTCATCACGTTTCTCTGCTCACCGAACAATCCGACCGGACGTGCCGACTCGATCGAACAGATCGAGGCGGTGGCCCAGATGGCGCCCGGTCTGGTGGTGGTCGACGAGGCCTATGGGCAGTTCTCCGCCACCTCGGCACTCGAGCTGGTTGCCGGCGGTCCCTCCGGCCCGACTCCCCGCCCCGGTGCCGAGCGGGTCGTCGTGGTGCGGACATTCTCGAAGACCTGGTCGTTGGCCGGCCTACGACTCGGCTACCTGGTGGGTCCGCCCGAGGTGGTCGAGGCGTGCGAGTTGGTCGTGCTGCCCTACCACCTCGACTCGGCCAAGCAGCTGGCAGGCCGGCTGGCCCTCCAGTTCGTCGAGGAGATGGAGTCGCGGGTGGCCCTCCTCAAAGAGGAGCGCGGCAAGATCGCCGCGGTGTTGGCCGGGCTGGCCGTACAGACCTGGCGGTCGGACGCGAACTTCATCCTGTTCCGGCCGACTGCACGTGACGCCCGACAGGTCTGGAGCGAGCTCCTCGACGCGTCGGTCCTCGTGCGAGACTGTTCGGGCTGGCCGGGCCTCGCGGGGTGCCTGCGGGTCACGGTCGGGCTCCCCGAGGAGAACGATCGCTTCCTGGCCGCGCTGACCGAAAGCCTGAGATGAACGTCCCATGACCAACGAAGCGACCGCCAGGACCGCCGAGGTCCACCGGAGCACCAAGGAGACCTCGATCGACGTCGTGCTCGACCTCGACGGGACCGGCACCACCGAGGTGTCGACGGGGCTGCCGTTCTTCGATCACATGGTCAGCCAGCTCGGACGCCACGGCGGGTTCGATCTCGAGGTGGCGGCGCGCGGCGATCTCGAGGTGGACGCCCACCACACGGTGGAGGACGTTGGGATCACCATCGGGGAAGTGCTCGCTGCCGCCCTGGGCGACAAGTCGGGGATCCGACGGTTCGGCTCGGTGGCGGTACCGTTGGACGAGGCGCTGGTCGAGGTCGCTCTCGATCTGTCCGGTCGCCCGTTTCTCGCCTATGGGATCGACTTCCCGGCGGAGACCATCCCGCTCGGGACCCCGCCCTTCGACCCCCAGCTCGCCGAGGAGTTCTGGCGGGCGTTGGCCACCTCGGCCGGCATCACCCTCCACATCGGACTGCGGTCCGGCAAGAACACCCACCACATCATCGAGGCGTCGTTCAAGGGTGTGGCCCGGGCGCTGCGCGACGCGGTCCGGCGCGAGGGAACCGGCATTCCCTCCACCAAAGGGACGTTGTGAGAAGCCCGACGGCGCCGACGGCGCATCACCGGTGATCGCGGTCCTCGACTACGGCATCGGGAACCTGCGCTCGGCGGAGAAGGCGCTCCAGCACCTCGGGGCCGACGCCGCGTTGTCGGACGATCCCGATCGGGCGGCACTCGCCTCGGGGCTGGTCCTCCCCGGGGTGGGCTCGTTCGGCCGGTGCGCGCAAGCCCTTCGAACGAGTGGCCTCGACAAGGCGGCTCTGTTCGCCATCGAACGCGGTGTTCCCTTCCTCGGGATCTGCGTCGGTTTCCAGCTGCTCTACGAGGGATCCGAGGAATCACCTGAAGTGCCGGGCCTTGGCGTGCTCGACGGTACCGTCCGACGCCTACCCGGCGGGGTCAAGCATCCGCAGATGCAGTGGAACGTCCTCGATCGCGGCCCGGTCGACCCCGACGCCGACCGCCCGGGCCTACTCGGCGGTGTGCCCGACCCCGCGTGGGTCTACTTCGTCCACTCCTACGCACCCGAACGGACCGAGTACACCAACTCCACCTGTGACTACGGCGGGCCGGTGACCGCGTCGGCTGAACGCGGGTCGCTCTGGGGGACCCAGTTCCACCCCGAGAAGTCGGGCGCGACCGGACTCGCCATCCTGTCCAACTTCGTGCGTGCCGTCGACGCCCGCGCTGCCTGATGGATCTCTACCCGGCCATCGACCTCCGCGACGGCGGTGCGGTGCGGCTGACCCAGGGGGACTTCGATCGACAGTCCGACTACGGGGATCCGATCGAGTTGGCGAAGCGTTACGTCGCGGGCGGCGCTCGCTGGGTGCACGTGGTCGACCTCGACGCGGCCCGGACGGGACGCCCGGTCAACCGTTCGACCGTCCTTGCGATCGCCGCCGCGCTCGACGTACCGGTTCAGAGCGGAGGAGGGGTTCGCACCGAAGCCGACGTGCGCGAGTTGCTCGGAGGAGGAGTGCGACGGGTCGTGCTCGGCACGGTCGCCCTCGACGACCCTGACCTCGCTCGTCGGCTGAGCGCCGAGTACCCCGGACGGGTCGCCCTCGGGATCGACTACCGGATGGAAGACGGGCGGACCGAGGTCGCGGTGCGAGGCTGGAAGGAGGGCAGTGGTCGGAGCGTCGCCGACGTGCTCGGAGATCTCGCCGGCGCCGGCATGGCTGCGGTGATCGTGACCGCGATCGATCGCGACGGCATGCTCAATGGTCCCGATCTCGACGGTCTTCGCCAGGTCCTCGCTGCAACCGACCGGCCGGTCATCGCCTCGGGGGGCGTCGCGACGGTGGCGGACCTCGAGGAGCTTGCCCGTCTCGAGGTGCCCGGCGGATCGGGGGCCGATATCGCGGTCAGACGCCTGGCTGGAGTCATCAGCGGCAAGGCGTTGGTCGAAGAGCGGATGACCGTCGAAGAGGGGGTGGATGCGTGCGCGCGGTTCGGGTGATCCCCTGTCTCGACGTGGATGCCGGTCGGGTCGTCAAAGGCGTCCGGTTCGTCGACATCGTCGATGCGGGCGATCCGGTCGAGCTCGCCTCCCGCTACGACCAGGAGGGGGCGGACGAACTGGTCTTCCTCGATATCACCGCGTCGTCCGACGATCGCCGCACCATGGTCGACGTGGTGTCGCGCACCGCCGAGGTGGTCTTCATCCCCTTCACTGTGGGCGGAGGGATCCGGTCGGTCGACGACGCGCGGCTCCTGCTGCGGGCTGGTGCCGACAAGGTCGGTATCAACACGGCCGCCGTCGAACGCTCCGAGCTCATCGCCGAGTTGGCTGAGGAGTTCGGGAGCCAGTGCGTGGTGGTGGCGGTCGATGCCCGCCGGGACGACAAGGGATCGTGGGAGGTGTTCACCCACGGCGGCAGGCGTGAGACCGGCATCGACGCGGTCGACTGGTGCGAGCGATGCGCAGCGACGGGAGCAGGCGAGATCCTGCTCACCTCGATGGACCGCGACGGCACGAGAGACGGGTTCGACCTCGAGCTCACCCGGGCGGTTACCGATCGCTGCGAGGTCCCGGTCATCGCCTCGGGGGGAGTCGGCACCCTCGATCACCTGGTGGAAGGAGCGATCGAGGGGCATGCGGACGCGGTGCTCGCGGCCTCCATCTTCCATCGCAGGGAGTTCACGGTGGGGGAGGCGAAGCGCCGCCTCGAAGAGGCCGGCGTCCTCGTGCGGCCGGCCTGATCACCGGCTTCACCGGCTCGAACAGGACGGGGTGGGCGTGGCTCCGCGATAGCCTTCACCCGTGGCAACGACGACGCCGGAACTGCCGGCTACCAGCGAAAATGGCGATGGCAAGTCGCAGAAATTGGCGATCACCGTGCTCGCGGACCGGGTGCTCGTCCAGATCGGGCACGCAGACGGGGAGCGCCGTTCGAAGGCGGGCATCCTGATCCCGGCGACCGCACAGGTCTCTCGGAGGCTGACCTGGGCCGAGGCCGTCGCGGTGGGTCCCCACGTGCGCTCGGTCAAGGTCGGCGACACCGTGTTGTTCAACCCCGAGGACCGCTTCGAGGTCGAGGTCCAAGGTGAGGAGTACGTGATCTTGCGCGAGCGCGACATCCACACGGTCGCGGCAACTCGCATCGACGGTGGGACCGGGCTGTATCTATGACAACGTCCAGACCTGTGACAGCGCCTACCTATGTCGCCGAACCGATCGGCTTCACCGACGAGCAGCTCGACCAGGTCGCATTCAATACGGATGGGCTGGTGCCGGCCATCGTGCAGGACGTCTCCGACGGGGCGGTGCTGATGATGGCCTGGATGAACCGCGACTCGCTGGTCAAGACCCTCGAGACCGGCCGGACCTGGTTCTGGAGCCGGAGCCGGCACGAGTTCTGGTGCAAGGGCGAGACCTCGGGCGATCGCCAGTACGTCCGTGCGGTCCGCTACGACTGCGATGGGGACACCCTGCTGTTGGAGGTGGACCAGGAGGGAGCGGGCGCCTGTCATACCGGCAACAGGACCTGTTTCTTTCGCGCCTTCGGTGAACCGACGGACGAGCCCACGGACGAACCGCCGGACGGACGGTGACCGTGCTCGCCGGTGGGTCCGAGGGACCGGGACTGGCCGGGTTCGAATCCCTTGCTTCGAAGCACCGGGTGGTGCCGGTCTGGCGCGAGATGGTGGCGGACACCCTCACTCCGGTTGCCGCCTTCCTCCAGATCGTCGACGCAACCGGGGGAGCGGGGTTCCTCCTCGAGTCGGTCGAGGGGGGTGAACGATGGGGCCGGTACTCCTTCGTGGGTCGAAATCCGCTGGCGACGGTCACCGCCAAAGGTGGCGTGGTGAGTACCGCCGGTTCGGTCGACCTGGATGCCATCACCGGCGGGAAGGTGAGCGGGACTGCGGGAGTGTTGGCCGCGCTCGAAGCCGTGCTCGACGCCTTCGAGTCTCCGGATCTTCCCGACCTGCCGCCGCTCCACGCCGGGCTGGTCGGCTACCTCGGCTACGACGTGGTGCGAGAGATCGAGCACCTGCCGAACGTCCCCGAGGACGACCTCGGTCATCCCGACGCTATCCTGACCATGATCGGGCAGCTGGCGGCGTTCGACCACTGGCGTCAGCGGGTGGTGCTCATCGACAACGTTGTAGTCGGCGATGAGTGGGGCCCGTCCGACTTCGAGCGCGCCTACACCGCGGCGCTCGCCCGTCTGGATCAGCTGGCGACCGACTGCTTCCGTCCGATGGACGAAGCGCCCCGTCTCTTACCCGAGCGCAGCGGGCCGCCCTCGGATGTGACACGCACCATGTCGGACGCGCTCTACAAGGACGCGGTCGAGGCGGTCAAGGAGCACGTGCGGCTCGGCGACATCTTCCAGGCGGTGCTCTCGCAGCGTTACGACCTCGAGCGCCTGGGCGCCGATCCCTTCGACGTGTACCGGGTCCTGCGGCTGGTCAACCCGAGTCCTTACCTCTACTTTCTCAAGTACCCCGAGGTCACCGTGGTGGGCGCTTCGCCCGAGCCGATGGTCCGGCTCCGCGACGGCACGGTGATCTCCCGACCGATCGCCGGCTCTCGGCGGCGCGGGGGCACCAGCGAAGAAGACGACAGGCTCGAAGCAGAGTTGGTGGAGGACCCGAAGGAGCGGGCCGAGCACGTGATGCTGGTGGACCTCGCGCGCAACGACGTCGGTCGGGTGGTCTCGTTCGGCACCGAGGTCGTGGACGAAATGATGGTGGTCGAGCGTTACAGCCACATCATGCACCTCACCTCCCAGGTCTCCGGAAGGCTCGCCCCGGGCAAGGGGCCGATCGACGTCCTGGCCGCCACCCTGCCGGCGGGCACGCTGTCGGGCGCACCGAAGGTTCGGGCGATGGAGATCATCGACGACCTCGAGCCCACCAAGCGCGGGGTCTACGGGGGAGTGGTCGGCTATCTCGACTTCTCGGGGAACCTCGACACGGCCATCGCGATCAGGACGATGACGGTGCATCCGGACGGTTCGGCGTCGGTCCAGGCGGGTGCGGGGATCGTGGCGGACAGCGACCCCGCCGCCGAAAACGCCGAGTGCGCCGACAAGGCGGCGGCGATGCTGTCGGCGGTCGCCATGGCCCGCGAGCTGGGCGCACCCCCGTCCCCACGATGAGCACAGCGGCCCTCGACGAAACGAGGGCGGGATACACCGCGTTGCGGGAGAGTGCAGGGGTGCACCGGCTTGCCCGGGACGTGGTGTCGGTGTCCGGACCGGACGCGGCGTCCTACCTGCAGGGACAGTGCAGCCAGGATGTGCTCGCCCTCGAACCCGGTGCCGGTGCAGAGGCCTTGTTGTTGAGCCCGCAGGGGAAGATCGACGTCTACCTCCGGATCACCAGGATGTCGGACGACCGGTACCTCCTCGACACCGACCGAGGTTTCGGCGGGGCGACCGTCCAGCGGCTCGAACGATTCCGGCTGCGGACCAAGGTGACCATCGAGACGCTCGAATGGGAGTGTGTCGGTCTGCGCGGGCCGGATGCGGCGGCGCGGGTGGTCGGCACGCCCGAGCTCGTGTTGCCGGTCGGGTGGGAGGGCCTCTCCGGGGTGGATCTGCTCGGACCGACACCGGTCGGAGGGTGGAGCACCTGGGTCGACGACCAGGCCCTCCCCTGCGACGACGCCGGCTGGGATGCGGCCCGGATCGAGGCGGGTATTCCGCTGAACGGGCAGGAGGTGGTCGAAGGATCGATCGCCGCCGAGCTCGGCCTGGTGGATCGCACCGTCTCGTTCACCAAGGGATGCTTCACCGGACAGGAGTTGGTGGCGCGCCTGGATGCTCGGGGGTCCAATGTGCCCTGGCGGTTGTCCGGGGTGGCATTCGACGGAGGTCCGGACGATCCCCGTCCGCAGTCCGGCGCCCCGGTGTTGGATCCCGAAGGTGATCGTGACGTCGGGCGGCTCACCTCGGTTGCCTGGTCCCCTGGGCTCGGGTGCGGGGTTGCCCTGGCCCGGCTGCACCGATCGGTGACCCCACCGGCAGGGGTGCTGCTGCGCTGGGAGGACGCCGGTGGCTCCCACTCCCACCAGGCGGAGGTTCGCCCGTTGCCGCTGGTCAGAGCATCCTGACCGGTGCTAGACCCTGGTGGAATGGAGCCCGAGCAGCACATCACCACCTCGACCCGAGACCCTGAGGAGCTCGCCCAACGTCTCTGCGGGTGGCTCGCCGGCCAGCTCGGCCAGGGAAGCTCGCCTGTCATCACCGACGTCTCCAGTCCGGAGAGCAATGGGATGTCCTCGGAGACCCTCTTGTTCAACGCGGTGTGGGACGAGGGGAACGGCCCGGTCGACCACCGGCTGGTGGCCCGCATCGAGCCACCGGCCACCGACTATCCGGTGTTCACCACCTACGACCTGGGCATGCAGTTTCGGGTCATGCGCCTCGTGCACGACCACACCAAGGTGCCGGTGCCCGAGACCTTCTGGTACGAGCCGGATCCCTCGGTGCTCGGCGGCCCCTTCTTCGTGATGGCCCGGATCGACGGGTTGGTCCCCCCGGACGTGCTGCCCTACACCTTCGGCGACAACTGGGTGTTCGACGCGAGCGAAGCCGATCGGCGGCGGGTACAGGAGTCGGCCGTCCGGGCGATGGCCGGGATCCACTCGATCACCCCGGAGGAGCACGACCTCTCCTTCCTGGAGCACTCCACCCAAGGAGCCAGCTCGCTCGAGCGGAGTCTCGCCCACTGGCGCGCCTACCACGAGTGGGTGGTGAAGGACACCCCGTCCCCCCTGTTGGCCGAGTGCTTCGACTGGCTGGCGGACAACCTGCCGGACGACGCGAGTGGCGACGCGCTGTCCTGGGGGGACGGTCGGATCGGCAACATGATGTTCCAGGACAACCAGGTGGTCGCGGTGCTCGACTGGGAGATGGCCTCGGTGGCTCCTCCCGAAGTGGATCTCGGATGGATGTGTTATCTCCACCTGTTCTTTCAGGATCTGGCGACCGACCTCGGAGCGCCTGGCCTCCCCGAGATGTTCCGGCCGGTCGACGTGGCGGCCTCCTACGCGGAGGCGTCAGGCAAGGAGCCCGGCGACCTCACCTGGCACATCGCCTACGCGGCGATCAGGCACGGGGCGATCATGCGCCGGGTGACCGAACGGTCGATCCACTTCGGCGAGGCGGAGAAGCCCGACGACATCGACGACCTGATCATGCACCGGGCCACCCTGGTCGGCATGTTGGACGGAAGTTACTGGTCCGGCATCGCGCTCTGATGCTGCGTTTGCGCGTCTAAAGGAACGAGGTGTCGCGCTCGAGGCCGAGGTCGGGGTGGGAGCCGGTGACCATCGGCTGACAGTTGCCGTAGCCGACCGCGCCGGTCTGAGGATCGCGCACCACCACGAAGGTGTCCCGCAGTTGGTGGAGCTCACGTGCGACCGAGGGGACCCGGCAGTCCTCGATGCGCTCCCCGTCCACGTGGAGCTCGCCGCGCCACTCCCCGTGATGGTGTCCCTTGTACCCGAAGTAGAGGCCCGCGCCGAGGTGGAAGCCGGTGTCGGTGGGAACCTCGACGCTGAACGAACGGGCCGAACCGTCCTCCAAGGTCACCGCGATCTCTCCACCGCGCAGTCTGCGGTTGGAGGGATCGAAGGTCAGACGAGGCCGAATGTCGACCATCTTCTCCACCCGACCGTCGGCGTGCTCGATCTCCCCGATCACCGTGCGGCGGTGGTGGCCGAAACCCCGCATCTCGATGAGGTGCATGAACAGACCCCATCGGGTTCCGTCCGGGTCGGTCATCAGCACCGGCGACCAGATCATCTGGAAATCCATGTGGTCGACCGGGTTGAACGGGTCGACGTCGGTGGGTGGGGTGCCAACGTCGTAGCGCACCCCCCACGAATGGTCCCGGGTGGACACCCACTCCTCGGGATCGATCTCTTCTCGCCGACCGTCGATCTCGATCCAACCCGACACCGCGGTCCCGATCTGGTGGTAGCGGACCAGGTCGGCGCTGACCCGGTACCCGAGCGGCGTGCGCTGGTGGGTGCGCTCCTCGGTGGCCGGCGGCACCACCGCCTCGAAGATCCACTCGAAGGCGAGTGGCTGGCAGTCGTTCGGATCGAGGGAGAAGCGCACCCGCTTCATCGGTTCGAGGACCTCGTAGCGGATGGGACCGACCGACGACTCGTCGAAGCCGGGGTACAGCCGGCGACTCCCTCGCACGGTGATCTGCTCGGGTCCGCGGGAGACGCCCGCGTAGGCGTCCAGCACGTTCCGGTTGCTGTACTTGCCCATGCCGAAGCCGAGCTGAAGGGCGCCGTCGCGGCGCGCCGCCATCGCGCAGACCTTCTCGGTCCACGAGGGGTCGCTGACCCCGACGGTCGCGAAGGTGTCGGCGATCTGATGGTCGAGCCGCTCGTCTGCAGGTCCGAGCGGACCGATTGGGTTAGCCATGGGTTGCCTCCTCAGACGCCGAGGCTACCCTTGGCCGCCCGCTCGAAGAGGCGGTAGGGCAGAAGCCTCTTGCCCATGATCCCGATCCGCTCGTCGAACTTGCCGACCGAGACCCGCCGAGGTGGGCGGCGGGAACTCAGCACCCGCTGGACCACCCGGGCGACGTCGTCGGGTGGGACGCCGTTGCGCTCGTCCTCGATCATCACACCGACCGCTTTGGCAACCGCGTCGTGGTAGGGGTCGTCGGCGGGAGGCTCCACGTCGCGCCGGCTGCTGGTGAAGTCGGTCTTGACGTTCCCCGGCTCGACCATGGTCACCTCGATGCCGTAGGGGGCTACCTCGTAGGCAAGCGATTCGCCGTAGCCCTCCATCGCGAACTTGCTGGCGCTGTAGAACGACTGGAACGGGATGCCGATGATCCCGCCGAGCGAGCTGATCAGGACGATCCGTCCGGAACCCTGGCGCCGCATGGCCGGAAGCGCGTGTTGCACCAACCGGACTGCTCCCCAGAAGTTGGTCTCCATCTGTTCCTTTGCCGCGTCGATCGGGGTGTGTTCGGCCGCCCCCGCGAGCCCCCAACCCGCGGACGCCACCACGCCGTCGAGGCGGCCCTTCTCCGACAGCACCCGCTCGACCCCCGACGCGACCGACGCGTCGTCGTCGACGTCCATCACCAGCGACGACCACCCGCGATCGGCGACAGTCCTGCGTGCGGCCCCGAACACCGACCATCGGGCTCCGTGCAGACGGTCGGCACAGGCCAACCCGATACCGGCCGAGGCCCCGGTCACCAGGATCACTCCACCCGTCGGTTCGTCCATCTGTTCCTCCTCGCCCGGTTCGCTCGTCACCGGACCAGCATGGCCCACCCCGCCCCCCGCAGGTCGAAGGAGGACGGAGCACCGTCGCTCGGAAGGACGCCGGTAGGCTGAGACGGTCATGCCGGCGTATCTCGATCCCATTCTCGCTGCCCATCGGGCGCGGGCGGCCATAGACGATCGCGACCTCGACGCCGAGGTCGAGCGGGCGAAATCGGCGCCATCGCCCCGGCCCTTCTTGGGCGCGATCGAGGAAGGGGCGAGCCGAGACGGCATCGCGGTGATCTCGGAGATCAAACGCCGCTCGCCGTCGAAGGGCGACCTCGATCTCGCCCTCGACCCGGTTGCTACCGCAAAGGAGTACGAGGCAGGAGGCGCCGCGTGCCTCTCGGTCCTCACCGACGAGGAGTTCTTCGGCGGCAGTGCAGCGGATCTCGAGCTGGCGCGGTCGAGTTGCGGACTTCCGGTCCTGCGCAAGGATTTCACGGTCGCTGCCCTCGACGTGTGCGATGCCCGCAGCATGGGCGCCGACGCCGTGCTGTTGATCGTGGCCGCGCTGACCGACCCGGAGCTGACTTCGTTTCTCGAGCTGGCCGAGCGCCTGTCTCTCGCCGCCCTGGTCGAGGTCCACGACGAGCCCGAGTTGCGACGCGCACTCCGAGCCGGATCCCGCCTGATCGGAGTCAATCAGCGCGACCTTCGTACCTTCGAGGTGGACCGTGAACGCGCGATCGCCCTCGGCGGGCTGATCCCCTCCGACGTGGTCGCCGTGGCCGAGTCGGGGATCCGCGATGCCGCCGACGTCGCAGTCCTTGCCGCCGCCGGATATCGGGCGGTGCTGGTCGGTGAGACGCTGGTCCGTTCCGGCGACCGGCGGGCGACTGTTGCCGAGCTGATCGGGCCGAGTCGGTGATCCGCCTTCCGGCTGATCCGCCCCAGGGCATCTTCGTGAAGATCTGCGGCGTGACCACCGAGGTCGACGCGCTGCTCGCCGTCGGGATGGGAGCGTCCGCGGTCGGTTTCGTGTTCGCCCCGTCGCCCCGTCAGATGGCGCCCGCCGCGGTCGCCGACATCGTCAAGCGCATCCCCCACGAGACGATGACCGTCGGGGTCTTCCGCGACGAAGCTCCTTCCCGGGTGGTCGAGATCGCCAACCAGGTCGGGCTGCGAGCAGTCCAGCTCCACGGGATGGAGTCCGCCGAGGCAACCCGGTGGATCGCAGAACGGGTCGGTCTCACCATCAAGGCGTTTCCCGCCGGTCATCGACGGATCGACCACTTCGGCGAGTACGGGGCGCAACTGCTCATGATCGACGGCGCAAACCCCGGATCCGGCGAGCTGTTCGACTGGCGCCTCGCCGAAGGGGTGATCGATCCGGGACGGTTGATCGTGTCGGGCGGACTCCGGCCGGAGAACGTCGCCGCGGCGATCGTCCACCTGCAGCCGTGGGGAGTCGACGTCTGCAGCGGCGTCGAGGCATCACCGGGGGTGAAGGACCCGCGGAAGCTGCGAGAGTTCATAGCGGCCGCGCACGAGGCGGCGCGCACGGCGGTGCGAGACCCGGGCGAGGCGCCACACGAGTTGTTCGATTGGCAGACCGAGTAGTGACGCCCAAGGTCGACGGGGTCATGGGAGATCCCGGGCCGGAGGGATGGTTCGGCAACTTCGGGGGCCGATTCGTGCCCGAGTCCCTGGTGCCCGCCTGCCTGGAACTCGAGCGCGCCTTCCGGTCCGCCTGGGTCGACCCGTCCTTTCGTGCGGAGTTCGACCAGATCCTGGCCCGCTATGGGGGACGCCCGACCCCGGTCACCGTCTGTCGTCGGCTCTCCGACGAGCTCGGGGTCCGGGTCCTCTTGAAGCGGGAGGACTTGGCTCACACCGGGTCCCACAAGCTCAACAACGTCGTCGGCCAAGCCCTCCTCGCACAAAGGATGGGCAAGGCACGACTGATCGCCGAAACCGGCGCCGGCCAACACGGCGTCGCGACCGCCACCGCGGCCGCGCTGTTCGGCATGGAGTGTGTGGTCTACATGGGCGAGGTGGACATTCACCGACAAGAGCTCAACGTGTTCCGGATGGAGCTGCTCGGCGCCGAGGTGCGGCCGGTGTCGAGCGGGGCGAGGACCCTCAAGGACGCGGTCAACGAGGCATTGCGCGACTGGGTGGCGACGGTCGCCGAGACCCACTACTGCCTGGGCTCGGTGATGGGCCCCCATCCCTATCCCTGGATGGTGCGCGAACTCCAACGGGTGGTCGGAGACGAGGCGCGTGATCAGTGCCGGACCCTCCTCGATGGCGCCGACCCCGACGTGGTGGTGGCGTGTGCCGGCGGAGGATCCAATGCTGCGGGGATCTTTGCCGGATTCGCCGACGTCTCCCGAACCGCGCTGGTCGCGGTCGAAGCAGCAGGAGGAGCGGCGATGACCACCGGCATCCCTGGGGTCCTCCACGGGATGAAGAGCGCGCTCATGCAGGACGAAGCGGGCCAGATCCTCGAAGCACACTCGATCTCCGCCGGACTCGACTACCCGGGGATCGGGCCCGAACACGCACATCTCGCCGAGATCGGCCGGGCCCGTTACGAGACGGCGGACGACGCCTCGGTCCTCGATGCGTTCCAACGCCTGGCCCGGAACGAGGGAATCATTCCCGCGTTGGAGTCGGCCCACGCGGTCGCTTGGGTGATCGCGAACGCCGGCACCTCCTCGCTGCCGACCGGTTCGACCGTCTTGGTCAACCTGTCCGGTCGGGGAGACAAAGACGTGGCCCAGGTGCGCGACGTGCTGCGCGCCCGAACATGAGCACCTCGGGCCGGCTCGAATCGACGCTCCTCGATCGCCGGGCGGCGGGGCGCAAGCTGTTGATCCCATACGTGACCGGCGGCATGGACGACGAGTGGTTGCTCACCGTCGAGGCGCTCGCGGATGCGGGTGCGGATGCCATCGAGATCGGGATTCCCTTTTCCGATCCGATGATCGACGGGCCGGTGATCCAGGAGGCGTCACTTCGGGCGTTGGAACGTGGATCCACACCTGACGGCATCCTCGCCGACCTGAGCCGGATCGAAGTGGGGGTTCCGCTGGTCGTGATGACCTACTACAACCTCATCTACCGGGCCGGCCACACCCGCATCGCCGGGATGATGGCCGAGTCGGGCGTCTCCGGTGCGATCATCCCCGATCTCGCGCTCGAGGAGATCGGTCCCTGGGCAGAGGCGGCCGATGCGGCTGAGGTGGCCACGGTCCTGTTGGTGGCCCCGTCAACCCCTCCCGATCGGATCGACGCGATCTGTCGGCGCTCGCGTGGATTCGTTTACGCGGTCGGACGGATGGGCGTGACCGGCGAGCAGCAGACGTTGGCCACTTCGGCCCGTGAGGTAGCGGTCCGAACCACGGAATCGACAAGCCTCCCGGTCTGCGTGGGGATCGGAGTGTCGACCCCCGAGCAGGCCGCGACCGTATGCGAGGTGGCCGACGGGGTGGTCGTGGGATCGGCGTTGGTGCGCCGGCTTCTCGAGGGCGGAGGGCCCGAGGAGGCGGTCGCCTTCGTCGGCTCGTTGCGGCGGGCCATCGACGGAGGGTGACCCGCGATCAGGGGCGTTCGGGGCGGACCAGCCGGTAGAGCGCTCGTGCAAGGGATCGGCGGTCACGCCGGTCTTCGCGGTGTTCGAGCCGGCGCCGGATGAGCTCTCGACGTTCCTGTAGATCGCGGAAGGTGATGGCGTCGGTCTCCTCGGTGAAGCCCATCGCCGCCCGGTAGCCGTCGAGGTCGACCGGGCTCTCCAGCAGCTCGACACCGATGTCGCGGGCGATCTGGTCGCCGTGGTGCTCGGTGAAGTAGGTGACGACGGCAAGGATCTCGCCCAGGATGTCGACGTCGGGCGCCAGGGTGGCCATCGAGCCGTTGAGGAAGAGGATGTCCTTGACGAAGAGCATCAGCTCCTTCGGCAGCCGGGCTCCGTAGCCGAGGAGGGCCTTGGTCACTTCGCGCAGCTCGTTCACCATCTCCTCGGCGGTGAGAGTGGCTGGGTCGAGCGCAGGGCGATCGAGTCCGAGGTCGCGGATGACCGCATGCACGTCGCAGTCGGCGGGGAGCGCGCCCAGGTCTCGGAGGGCCTCCACCTGGACCACCAGATTGTTGGCGGTGGCTCCCATCTGCAGGCGGAGGAAGGCGAGCCGCTTCCGTTCGTCCAGCCGGCCAGTGATCCCGAAGTCGAGCAGGGCCACCGTACCGTCGTCCCGGACCATCAAGTTGCCGCCGTGCAGGTCGCCATGGAAGACCCCGTGGAGCAGCGCGCCTTCGAGGAAGGCGATGAGGCTCGATCGCAGGACCGCCGCCGTGTCGATGCCCGCTGCCCGCATCCCCTCCGCGTTGCCCCAGGCGAAGCCGCGCATCTGCTCCATCACCAAGACCCGCCTGGTCACCAACGAAGGATGTGGCCTCGGCACGACGATGAAGCGTTGGTCGGTGCGCGCGAACACCGCGGCGATGTCGAGCATGTTCTGGGCCTCGAGCCGGAAGTCGAGCTCTTCGACGATGGTCTCCGCGAACAGCTCGACCAGAGCGGGTGGGTTGGTGAGGGCGGTGATGGGGATGCGGCCGACCAACTGGGGGGCGATCCATGACATCGCCGCGATGTCGAGCCGGACCAGCGAAGCCACCTTGCTCCGCTGCACCTTGACGACGACCCGTTCACCCGTTCGGAGTGTCGCCGCGTGCACCTGGGCGATGGAGGCCGATGCGATCGGCTCGCGGTCGAAGGAGACGAACAGGTCGGCGAGCGGCCGGCCGAGGTCCTCTTCGATGGTACGACGGACAACAGCGAACGGTTCGGGCGGAACCCGATCCCGCAGGAGGCGGAACTCCTCGACCAGCTCCTCCGGAAAGATGCCCTCGCCCGACGAGATGATCTGCCCCAACTTGATGTAGGTCGGCCCCAGGCGTTCGAACGCGGGACGCAAGCGACGTGACAGGCCGGCTCGCGAGGCGGGTGTGCCTCTGTCCCTGCGGGCCCAGCCGAGCAGCGCTGAACCGAGACGCATCCCGACGACGGCCACCCTGGTCACCGACGGGACCCGCTCCGGGGCGATGAGCCGCCGTGCGAGCGCCGCAGCGTCTTGGCGCAGGCGGTCGATGTCCCCTCCGGTCTCGACCGGGAAGCGCCATCGCATCGACGCGGGGTCCACGGTCCAGGGTCCACCTGGGCTGAACGCGCCGATGGACAGATCGGTAGGTCCGGCCTCTGCCGGCGAATGCTCGGTCACAGGTGCCCCGTTGTCGACTTCGTACCCCTCGTTGGATGGACCGGCTCAGGCAGGCGCGATCACCAGGCAGCCGTTGTGACCTCCGAAGCCGAACGAGTTGGAAAGCACGGGCGCGGGGCCCCACGGACGGGCCTCACCCGCCACGATATCGAGGTGGATGTCCGGATCGGGCTGCTCATAGCCGGAGGTGGGTGGGATGAGCGTGTGGTGCATGCTCAACACCACGGCCACCGCCTCGATGGCGCCTCCCGCTCCCAGCCCGTGTCCGGTGATCCCCTTGGTCGAGGTGACCGGCGGGGGAGTCGTTCCGAACACCTTGGTGATGGCGTCCGCCTCGGCCAGGTCGTTGAGCGGCGTGGAGGTGCCGTGCGCGTTGATGTGGCCGATCTGGTCGGTGGTGAGGCCGGCATCCTCCATGGCGAGGCTCATGCAGGCAGCGGCGCCCGATCCACCCGGGATCGGCGCGGTGATGTGGTGGGCGTCTGCTGTGCTCGCCGAGCCGGCCAGTTCGCCGTAGATGCGGGCACCTCGAGCCACCGCGTGGTCCCAGGCCTCGAGGACCAGGGCGCCGGCGCCTTCGGTGATCACGAAGCCGTCACGACGGACGTCGAACGGGCGCGAGATACCCGACGTGGACATGGCGGTCATGTTGGTGAAGGCGGCCAGGCCCACTCCGGTCATCCCGGCTTCGGCGGCGCCACCGATCGCGACGTCGCAACGACCGGATGCGACCAGCCGGGCCGCATGGCCGATGCTGTGGGCTCCTGCCGCGCAGGCGGTGGTGATCGTCTCCGACGGACCGTGCCAGCCGAATCGGATGGAGACGGTGGCAGCCCCCGCGTTGGACATCATCATCGGGACGAGTCGGGGTGACACCCGTCGGGCGCCTTTCTCGCCGAAGACGAGGATCTGGGTCTCGAGCGTCTCCAGCCCTCCGACCCCGGTTCCCATGATGACCCCCGATCGCCCCGGATCGGCCTCGATCTGGCCGGCGTCTGCGAGCGCCATCTCGGAGGCGGCGACCGCGAACTGGGCGAACCGGTCGAGTTGGCGGGCCTCCTTCGACGAGACCCACTGCTCGGGGTCGAAATCCGGCACCCGTCGTTCCTCGGTCGGTGCCGGTCCGTTGAGGCCCGTCCAGAGCGCGTCGGTTCCGATGCCGCAGCACGACACCACCCCGAGCCCGGTGATGGCGACCCTCCGACCGGCCACCGGACCACCGGGGCCGACGCCGAGCAGCATCAGAGCTTGGTGGTGATCAGGTCGAACGCCTGACCGATGGTCTCGATGCCCTCGAGCTCGGTCTCTTCCACGGAGACGTCGAAGGACTCCTCGAGCGCCATCACCAACTCGACCAGATCGAGGCTGTCGGCATCGAGATCCTCGGCGAACCGTGCCTCTCTGGTCACCTTGTCGGCAGGCACCTGGAGCACCTCCACCGCGCACTCCCTGAACTTGTCGAATGCCTCGTCGTCACTCACGCATCTGCTCCTTTGCTCGGGGTTTCATCGAACTGTCTGCCATGGCGCCCACCCTTGTCAAAGTGAGTGCTGCGGTGCTGTCGCCGGCCCTCGTGGCTGCCTGGCGGTCACAGGCCCATGCCGAGCCCACCGTCCACCGGAAGGACCGCACCGGTGATGTAGCCCGCACCGGCGGAGGCGAGGAAGCCGACAGCCTCTGCGATCTCGTCGGGTCGGGCGACCCGTCCGAGCGGAACCTGAGCCTGGAACTCGCCGACCCGTTCCTCTCCGAGCGCTGCCAGCATATTCGTTTCGACCAGGCCCGGAGCGACCACGTTCACCGTGATCGAGCGGCTGGCCACCTCTCGGGCCATCGAACGGGCCATGCCGACCAGACCGGCCTTTGAGGCTGCGTAGTTGGCCTGGCCAGGGGATCCGATGAACCCGCCGACCGAGCTGATCATGATCACCCGCCCTCGGTGGAGCCGGATCATCTTGGCCAGCGCCCGCTTGGCCACCCAGAAGGTGCCGGACAGGTTGGTGTCGATGACCTCCGACCAGGCGTCGTCACTCATCCGGAGCACCAGCATGTCGCGGGTGACGCCGGCGTTGGCCACGAGGATCTCGACCGGTCCCCACTCCTTCTCGATCGCATCGAACGCCGCGCCCACCTGATCACGGTCGGTCACGTCGCAGGCAATGGAGAGCAGCCGGTCGCTCTGCAGGCCGTCCTCCTCGATCTTCCCGGATCGCGAGGTCACCGCGACCCTGTCCCCGCGGTCGAGGAACCAGCGTGCGATGGCCAGACCGATGCCACGTGAACCCCCGGTGACCAGGACCACCCGGCCCTCGGCGGAGTCGTCGGTGTCGGGCTCGCTCACGATCCCGCGCCTTGGGTGCGGATCCACGCCACCGGCTGACCCTCCACGACCCGCTCGCCCCGGACTGCGAGCCACCGGACCAGAATCCCGTCGAACGGGGTACGGACGTCGGTCGGTCCGACCGTGCCGACCCGATCGCCGACCGCGAGGAGCGAACCGGGTTCTGCACCCTCGCCGCTGCCCGGCGCGGCGGTGGCTTCGGCGAGTGCGGTGCTCTCGAGCGCCGCAAGGTGGACGTCGGGTTCGAAGACGCCGGGGGTCGGGCTCACGATGACCCGCTCCGAGGTGTACAGGTGCTCGCCCTGGTGGGCGGGGCCGGAGGCCGTCCACTCGTCGCTCCCGGCCAGGGAGTCCATGAGTTTGTCGAGGTCCTCGGGCACGGCGACGGTGACCGCCCGGACGTCGGGGATGGTTCGCCGGACCATGCCGGTGAGGACCCCGCCCGGGCCGAGCTCGGCAACCAGGGTCGCTCCTCGCCCACCGAGGGCTTCGAGGGTCTGGCGCCAGCGGACCGGGCTGCAGAGCTGTGCGGAGAGGAGCCCGGGCCACTCGGCCGGATCGGTGTGGCCTCGGGCGTCGACGTTCGCCATCACCGGAACCTCGGGCGAGTGGAACTCGACGGCGTCCAGGGTCTCACGCAGCCGGGCTCGTGCAGGGAGCATGAGCTGGGTGTGGAAGGCGCCTGACACCGGGATGGGCAGGACCTTTCGGGCTCCCAGCTCCCTGGCCCGTGCTGCGCCGGATTCCACGCCCGAGGCGGTGCCGGCAATGACCACCTGGCCAGGTGCGTTGTAGTTGGCGACCCAGACCTCGTCCTCGGCCCGCTGGCAGGCCGCCTCGGCGTCGTCGTCGGTGATTCCGATGAGCGCGGCCATCGTGCCGGGGTGTTCGTCTGCAGCTGCCTGCATGGCGTTGCCACGCTCGATGACCAGCCGGGTTCCGTCGGACAGCGAGAGCGCCCCTGAGGCGACCAAGGCGGTGTACTCGCCCAGGCTGTGGCCCGCACACGCCGCCGGGAACATGCCCAACCGCTCCACCGCGTCGAGGACGACCAGGCTGGTCACAAAGGTGGCGAGCTGGGCGTTTGCCGTGCGGGTCAGCTCCTCCATGGGAGCCTCCAGCAACAACGAGGTGAGGTCCCGCCCGGCGATCTCCGAGGCCTCTGAGGCGACCTCCCACGAGGGGTGCTTGATCCAGGCGTGACCCATCCCGGACCGCTGCGATCCCTGACCGGGGAAGGTAAAGGCCAGCACCTACGTCTCCTCTCGGACCCTCGTGGTCGAGATCGACCATCGGTTGCGGACAAGTGTGGCACGGCGGTGGGTGGAGGCGGGGTTACCCGACCGTCAGCGGCCCGGCCAGTGCTGGACTGGATGTGGCAGTGTGCTGGGCGTGCTGTTCATCCACGAGACCCACTCGGTCGTCGGCAAGAAGGCGGAGCGGTTCGAGGCCGCCTACCGGGACGGGTGGATGCCGGCCCTGGCGGGAGGATCGGATGCTCGGCTGCTCTGGTACTTCGATCTGGCTCATGGGACAGGGCTCTCCTATCGGGTGGTGACGGTGACCGGCGTCGAGGACGGTGCGGCGTGGGCCCGGTTGGCCGAGCGGGTCGCCGGGGGCGATCTCCGGACCTGGGCACGCCATCGTGACGGGCTCCAGCACAGCTCCATCGCCCGGATGCTCGGGCCGCTCCCGTGGTCGCCGACGGTCGCCGAGCTGTCTGACGTTCCGACCGACCCGGCCGAGCACGAACCGGTCCTCTACATGGAGGACACCATGTGGCCGTTTCCGGGGAGAGTCGGTGCGTACATCGAGGCTGCGGGGGCCATCTACGACAAGGCCTTGCAAGCACCGAGTTCGCAGATGCACATGTCGATCCAGCTGGCCCTGCAGACCCTCCCCGGCGCCGGTCGCTCTCCCGAGGTGACTCTCCTCCAGCGCCTCTCCTCGCTCGAGCCGCTCATCCGGCTCCTCACGAACGACCCGCCGCCCGCGGTGGTAGCGCCCGGGTCGTGGATGCACGAGGCACTCGAGCTACGAGACCAATGGCAGAGCAGGCTCCTCCGTTCCGCTCCGTGGTCGCCGCTGCCATGACCATGCTCTTCATGCACGAGACCCACAAGGTGATCGGAAAGAACGCCGACCGATTCGAGCGCCTCTGGCGGGAGGAGGTGATGGGAGCGCTCGCCTCCGGGTCCGATGCCCGTCTCCTCTGGTATCTCAATCACGCCATGGGGAGCGGACCCGCCTACCAGGTGGTGACCATCACCGGCATCAGCGGGGGAGAGGCGTGGGAGGCCCTCACCCATCGGATGCTCTCCGGCGACCTGAGCGACCTGGCGGCCGAGCTCGACGCCTGCCGCTACGAAACACAGGGCAAGCTCCTCGTCCCGGTGTCGTGGTCGGCCCTCCAGGGGGTCGCGTTGGAGGACGTTCCCACGGACGGGCGCGAGCACGAGCTGTCGATCTACATGCAGGACACCGGATGGCCGGACTCCCCCCTCGACGACTACATCCGGATGTGGGACGTCGAGTACTGGCAGCACATGCGCCAGACGCCGCCCGAGCGACGCCTCTTGGACGTACAGGCCTGCTTCCAGCTCTCCTTCGGGACCGGCAAACGCCCCGAAGCGATCCTCATGCAGAAGGTCGTCAACACCTCGATCCTGGGCGGGTTGATCATGAGCGCCGAAAAGCACGACCCGGACACCTGGCCCGGCAGCTACATGCACCGCAGCCTCGAGGTGCGCGATCAGTGGGAGAGCAAGCTCCTGCGCACCAGCAGGTGGTCGCCGCTCTTCTGAGCTCGTGTCCTCGCTCAGGTGTCTCGGGTCATCATCCGCCAGGCGCCGATGCCGGTCCAGAACACCAGCCAGGCGACGACCACCAGGCCTGAGTCGTCAGGTAGGGCCAGCCCCCGCACCCGCAGATTCTTCGCCTTGACGCGTCGAACCCCCCGGCAACGCTCCGAGGGGTTCGAACGTCAGTAGCTGTTGGGGACGGTCAGGTCACGGTGAGGGTGAACGACTGGGTCACTGCACCGGTGCTGTTGGTCGCGGTCACCGTCAGGGGGTAGGTACCAGCCGTGCGCGGGGTCCCGCTGAGTGTCATCGTGCCGTTCGTTGACCGTCCCCAGGTGAGGCCGGTCACCGTGCCGGTGTGGGTGAGGGTCGGCAGTGGTGATCCGGTCGAGGTGAACGTGAAGGTGAACGCCGTACCGTGTACCCCTGATGCCTTCGCGGCACTGGTGATCGCCGGCGGTTGGGTCACCGTCAGCACGAATGTCTGGTTGGTCGACCCGCCAGAGTTGGAGGCGGTGATGGTGAGGGTGTACGTGCCTCCGGTTCCGGCGTTCGGTGTTCCGGCGATCGTTGCGGTTCCATCGCCGTTGTTGGTGAAGGTGAGCCCTGCCGGCAGGCTGCCGGTTTCGGAGAGTGCGGCAACCGGGGATCCGGTGCTCCTGACGGAGAACCCGAACGTCGCCCCCACGGCAGCCGTTGCAGAGGCCGCGGTGGAGATGGTCGGCGCACCGGTCACCGTGAGAACGAACGACTGGGTCGTCGATCCTGCCGAGTTGGTGGCGGTGATGGTGATCGGGAAGACGCCGCTGGTGGTGGCAGGTCCGGTGATGTCTGCGGTGCCGTCACCGTTGTTGCTGAAGCTGACTCCCTTTGGCAGGGTGCCCGACTCCTTCACGTTGGTGGTGAAGGTGGCGGACTGCGAGTTGGCCACCGTGGTCACCGTGAAATCGAAGTTGGCGTTGACGGCAACCGATGTCGACGCCGCGCTGGTGAAGACCGGAACGTTTGCACCCGATTTACCTGCTGCCTTGACGGTCAGGGTGAACGCCTGGGTCGTGGAGCCGCCGGTGTTGGTGGCCTTGATCGTGATGGCCGTGGTGCTGGCCGCAGCGGTGCCGGCGATCGAGGCGGTCCCGTTCCCGTTGTCGGTGAAGGTCACGCCGGAAGGAAGGGCGCCCGTTTCGGTGAGTGCTGCCGTCGGGTACGCGGTGGTGCTGACGGTGAAGGCGAACGCAGTTGCGGCGGTCTCTGTCGCAGTGGCCGCGCTGGTGATGGTCGGCACGTGGGCGACGGTGATCACGAAGGCCTGGCTCGTCTTACCCGAGGAGTTGGTAGCGAAGAGATTGATGTTGTAGTTGCCGGTGTCGGCTGCCGCAGGGGTACCCGAGATGGTGGCGGTGCCGTTGGTGGCAGCGGTGAAGGTCAGTCCCGCAGGCAGGGCTCCGCCCTCGGTGATCGTCGGGGTGGTCGTCCCGGTGGCGGTCACGGTGAACGATCCGGCCACTCCGGACGTGAAGGTGGTCGATGCCGCGCTGGTGATGGCGAGCGACCCACTGATGACGGTCAGGGTGAAGGCCTGAGTGGTCGACCCGGCAGTACTGGCCGCCTTGATCGTGAGCGGGAACGTGCCTTCGCTGGCGGCGGTGAGGGTTCCGGTGACGGTGGCGGTCCCGTTGCCGTTATCCGTGAAGGTCACACCCGAGGGCAGGGTTCCCGTTTCGGTCAGTGTGGGCGTCGGAGATCCGGTCGCGGTCACTGTGAAGGACGGTGTCTGCCCGACCGTGAAGGTGGTCGAGGTCGCACTGGTGATGCTCGGCGGTGTACCCGGTGCGATGACCGTGATGGTCAGGTTCAAGGTCGCTGTCGAGCCCGAGGAGTTGGTGGCCTGGATGGTCACCGGATAGGTCCCGCCGTTGGCGGTGGTGCTACCCGAGATGCTGCCGGTCCCGTTGCCGTTGTCGGTGAAGGTGAGCCCTGCGGGCAAGGTGCCCTGTTCGGTGATGGTCGGGGCCGGGTAGCCGGTGGTGGTGATGGTGTAGGTGCTGTTGGTCCCGACGGTGAAGCTGGCGGTGTTGGCACTGGTGATGGTCGGGGCCTGTGAGTTGGTCAGGGTGAAGGACTGGGTCGGCGAACCATTGGCATTCGTCGCCTTGATGGTGATCGGGTAGGACCCTCCGGTCGAAGCGGCCGGGGTGCCCGAGATGGTGGCGGTCCCGTTCCCGTTGTCTGTGAAGGTGAGACCGGAGGGCAGGGCGCCGGTCTCGGTGATCGCCGGGGTCGGCGCACCGGTGGTGGTCACGGTGAAGTTGAACGACGCGCCGACGATCGAGGCGGCAGCGTTTGCGCTGGTGATGGTCGGGGCGACGTTTTCGTTCAAGGTGACCGAGCCAGACGCCGGAACCGGGGTCCAGGCCGAGAGCTGCCCGCCGTAGGGGGAGCCGAAGGGAGCCCCGTTGACCGTCGTGCCGGGCGGCACGGTGACCGGGATGCTCACCGGGGTGCCCGAGGTGTTGGAGAGGGTGACCACCCCGTTCTGCTCGGAAGCGGTGACCGTGCCGGCGTTGACCGCATTCGCCCAGGCCGACTGAAGGCCGAGGACCTGGGCCTCGGAGGTGTCGGTCATCTGGGTGATCGGTGCGGTGCTGTTGTACCAGCTGTTGTACTGGGCAAGGGTGTTCGAGATGAGGGACAACAAGGTGTAGTCCGGGCCGATCAGGTCGGTCTGGTGGTCGTATTGGACCCTCGGGTTGTTGTTCAAGATGTGGCTCAACATGATGTGGGACTCAGAGGCCAAGAAGCTGGCTTGCGTCGCAGGGGTGGTGATGCAGGTGGTGGCCGAGGTGTCGGTGCAGTGACCGGTCTCTGAGGGGAACGAGGTGTTCCCCAAGGAGACCCCTTGGGACACATAGAGGGTGTTGTACTCGTTCAGCTCGTCGGCCCAGGTGGAGGCGTTGTAGTAGATGTTGTTCGGGTAACGGGGGGCGGATTCGGCGACGTTTGTGCCCGAGGTCTCCGAGTACTGGGTCGGCTGGCGGGAGGCGTCGGAGGCAAAGGCTGTGATGCCTGCCCCGGCGAGGGCTGCGGGCATGTTCGGGTTCTCGATGCCCGAGTGCTCACCGGTGACGAGCGCACTGGGGTCGAAGTTCGGCAGTCCGTTCGCCGCGGCGAAGGCCTGGTTCATCCCGATCTCCTGGTCGATCGAGGCGTCCGGGCTGGCAGAGGTCGCCGGATCCCAGCTGCCGGCCGCACTCGAGCAGTCGATCCCCGGGTTGGTCGCGGTCGGATAGGTGTCAGAAGAGTCGGGGGCGCCCCCAGGGCTGGTCGCCCCGGTGTCGGTGAACCCGTAGGTGGAGGCGGTCCCCTCCGGCACCTGTCCGATCAGGCCGTAGGTGGTCGAGCCTGGGTTCTCCCGGTAGATGTCGTAGCCCCAGAAGCCGGTGCCACCGGTGTGGTTGGCCTCTTCTTGGGAGAGGGTGGGCCCGGCGTTGCCTGCGGTCCCGGTGCCGTTGGTGGCGTCGGGCCACGAAAGGGTGACCGACCCACCGGTCGAAACGGTCGCCGACTTGGAGAGGGAAGGCTCTGACTCCCCGTAGGCGGTGGCGGCGGTGATCTCGTAGTTGTAGGCACCAGCGGTGAGCGAGCCTCCGGTCGCAGACGGGGTGGCCGAGGTGAGGGCCTGGGGCTGCCAGGCGATGCAGCCGAGGAACTGGTGGGACCAGGTGTGGTTGATCCAGTTGAAGTCCGCCTTGTCGGCCAAGAGTGCATTGACCAGTCCCTGGTCGTTCGGGTAGCTCGGATCGACCACCTGGCCGGGGTCGGTATAGGTCCCGCTCGGGTCGGTGACCGATCCGGTGCAGTTGGCACTCGACTCGTCGGTCGCAACCGGTGCGGTGCAGGCCCCGATCCCGTTGAAGGCCATGTTCAACTTGATACCGGTCTGGGCCTCCCAGTTGACGACATAGGCGACGTCGGCGGCACTCATCTGCACGTCGGCGGGAACGCCCGGTGCAGACCCGGGGGTCGCTCCTTGGACCGCTACCGGGCAGGTGTAGTCGACCGGGTCGGTCGCACCCGGGGTGCACTGGTATTGCGAGCTCCACTCGTTGTCCGAGATGAAGTTGTCGTCGACGTCCTGGCCGAAGTAGTTGCGGTAGAGGCCGAGATGGGTGTCGGCGGTCACCCAGTTGATGAGACCGGGAGCGAGCAGTTCGAACTGGAGCTGGTTGGCGTTGTAGTCGAAGTCGAGTTCGAGCTCGGAGACATTGGCTTGAGGATCGGTCGAGGGGTGCTGGTAGACGCCGGCGAGGACCTGTCCGGCGGCGTTGTCGAGCCAGGGGGTAAAGGGTGCCCCGGCGTTCACCGTTGCCCCGTAGCCGTAGGTGCCGGTGTCGAAGGGAACCGGACCGGTCAGCTCGGGCAGGGCGGCGAGGCCGGCGGTGGTGAGGGTTCCGGTGGTGCCGTCGAGGGCACCGGCGGTGGCATCGGTGATCCCGAGGTAGGGATAGGTGTAGCCGTCGATCTGGCGGACCCCGTAGAGGGTCTCGTAGGTGAAGAGGGAGGTGAGCTGTCCTGCGGCAAAGGCAGCGGGGGAGTCGGCGATGACCACCCCGTTGTAGGGACCGACCGAACCGGCGGTGGTCGGGAGCGTGGGCAGGGTCACCGTCTCTGCCCCGTAGGCACCGGATGCGGTGACCTCGGTGAAGGGGACGCCTTCACTGGTGAGGGCCGACGCCCACGCAGCGCTGGTCGGATCGGCCGACCCGGAACCCACCAGCAGCACCTTCAGGTCGAGCTGGATCGGCGTCGCACCTTCGGCCTTGTTGGCGACGATCGACAACAGGGAGCCAACCAACAGCGTGGCCATCCCCAGCATTGCTACGGACCGCAGAATTCTTTTCATGTTCGAAGTCGACCTTCCACCAAACGCCCGCGCGAGCATCACCGGGGTACCCTCCGAACCTAAGACAGCCGAAGTGTCGCCACTACCCTGTATCGGGCCTCGCGACCCTGCTTTTTGGGGCGCCCAGCCCCTGCGCTACCTGGGGTCCTGCGGGGCCCTGGCCAATCGGGTTGCTACCATGCAGGCACGCCAACGATCAGGACGGAGGGCCCGGTGGAGGAGATCGAGGTTCATGGACCAATTGACTTTCTTGTCCTTGAATTCAAAGGAAAGGAGTTCAAGGGCGAGGTGGCTGCGGCGATCATGGATCTCGTCGAGCAGGGGATCGTCCGCATCTTCGACCTGCTGGTGGTGATGAAGGAAGAGGACGGTTCGGTCTCCGGGTTCAATCTCGAGGATCTTTCGGCTGACAGCCTCGGTGGGTTCGAGGTCTTTGCCGGGGCTCGGTCTGGCCTCGTCGGCGAGGACGATGTGAACGAGGTCGGTCAGGCCCTCGAGGTGGGGACCATCGCCGCACTGATCGTGTACGAGAACACCTGGGCCATTCCCTTCATTCGGGCTGCCCGAAGTGTCGGAGGTGAGGTGGTCGCGAGCGCCCGTATCCCGGCCCAGGATGTGATGGACGCGCTCGAGGCCTTGGAAGCCGGGAACTGAAGCCGGACCGAACGCGAACGAAGGAGAGATCACATGCCAGGTTTGCTACGAGGTGTTGCTCGTACCGCAGCGATTGCCGGCACCGCTACCGCGGTATCCGGTCGAGTGCAGCGGCGGCAGGCTGAGAAGTTTGCCGACCGAGACGCACAGATCTACGCGAAGCAGGATCAGGCGTATCAGCAGGCTGCACCTGCCGCACCCGCTCCCGCGGCGGCTGGGGATGATCCTGTTGCGAAGCTGCAACAGCTGGGGGAGATGAAGGCTCAGGGTCTGTTGACGGATGATGAGTTCGCGGCAGCGAAGGCGAAGCTTCTCAGCTGAGCGGGATGGCGGCACCGAACGTGCCGCCTTTGGAGCACCGAACGCCGAGAACCCATGGAGTTCGGAGACTTGGAAGTCTTCCCCTTGTCGACTGCGCTCGAGCGGTCTGCCGCTTTCGAGGGATTGACCTCCCGCATCTTTCGACGCGGCTTCGGTTTGGGTGTGCGTCCATCTGTGACGTGACCGGTCGATGTTTCACCACGTGCGGAGTGACCGTCGCGCTCGAGTCTGAGGGTGCACCACACGGTCTTGCCGGGATGCTCCTGACTGTCGAACATGCCCCACTCGTCCGCGAGCTCCTGCACGATCAGCAGACCTCTGCCGTGAGCATCACTCGCGGGAGGTGAGCGGAGCTCTGGCTCTCCGCCACCCAAATCGGTGACGCCGATCGTGAGCGAGTCGGCGGACAGGTCGATGCTCACTTCGAATCCGGTGGCAGCATGCACGATGGCGTTGGTGGCCAGTTCGGACACCATCAGAATTGCGGCCTCACGAAGCTGGTCCGACTGACCGGGAATAGCCTCCAAGACGAACTGGCGGCTGGCAGCCACGGACTTCCGATTCAAAGCGAACGAGCGCCGAATGGTCACGGTTCGAGACCGAGTACTTCAACGAGACCTGTGGCCTCGATGACTCTGCGCACGATCGGTGTGGCGTTGCGCACCTCCACCTTGCTGACGCCCCTGGAGACCCGCAGCATCAGGGCGATGCCGGAGCTGTCCATGAAGGTGAGGCCCCCGAGATCGAAGACGACCCGTTGGCGGTCGCCCTGCCACGACTCGTCGATCGCCTTGCTCACCGAGTCGACACTCGAGAGGTCCAGCTCTCCGGCGATAGAGAGCGTAAGGATGCCGGGGGCGTCCCAGCGCCCTTCGACTGTGGCCGAACCGCCGTTTACTGCCGCGTCCATCGAATTCCCAGGATAGCAATATCGTCGTCCGAGCCCCCGGGCGTGAGGTCGTCCACCACGTCCGAGAGGATTCTCTCGAGCGAGCGGTCGTTCCCGACGGCTGAACGGCGAAGCTCATCGAGCCCGACGTCGAGGGAGCGGCCCCTGCGTTCGACCAGGCCGTCCGTGTAGGCGAGGAGCGTGCCGTCATCGGGAATCTCGAAGGTGCTCGAGGGATAGAGCCCCGAAGGGACGGAACCGATGGGTGGACCCACCGTCATGTCGAGGAAGGTGCCTTGCCCATGATCGACCAGGAGTGGAGGAAGGTGTCCCGCGCTCGAGACGACCCCTTGGCGTCCTTGCGCATCGACGTGGCCGCAAAGAATCGTCGCGAAATGGCCGTCTCGGCCGACATCGAGGAGCGTGCACAGTTGGGTCAGGATCTGATCGGGTCGGTCGCCCTGTGCGACATAGGCCCGGATCGCATAGTGCAGCGAAGCCATCACGATGGCCGCCTGGACTCCTCTGCCGGAGACGTCCCCAACCGCGAACACGAACCCTCCGTCGGGGTGAGCGATGACGTCATACCAGTCGCCGCCGATCTCCATCACGTCGAGTCCTGCCTCATAGCGGGTTGCAATCTCGACCCCTGGGATCTCCGGGATGATCCGTGGAAGGAGGGCTCGCTGCAGCGATGCCGCAACGCCTTGCTGCTCGCTGTACAAACGCTGATTCTCGTCGGCCAAGACCTCTGCGGACCTTCGACGACGGATCAGCCGTTCGGTCATGAATCCCGCAACGATTGCGAGGATCACGCCCACGATGATCACGAACGACGTGACGCGCCGGGAGAGGCTCCCACCGAGTGGTTGCGTCGAGGTGCCCACCAAAGTCAACTCGACATTGCCGAAGGAGATCTTCGTGGTAGCGATCCGACCGCTGATGGGCAAGTGATCGGTTGTCGCCTCCACAAGGTGCTGTTGATCGACCTTCGATCCAAGGTAGAGGGCGAAGTTCAAGTTCGCGAACGAAGGCGAGCCCTGCAGTGAAATGCGCCGATGGGCGGGGAGCAGGTACTCCGCATAGACGCCGAGTCCGGGAGTGGAGGACGCGTAGGTCATCGCGACCCGAGTCCCCTGGCCGAGAATGCCCCCGACCGAGACTCCCGATGTCGTGTGACCACCGCGCAAGAAATCGCACGCTTCGGTCACCGCGCCTGCCGTCTTGGCTGGTGTTCCAAGCGAGCTGACCACCTGTGGGACGCCCGCCCGTTCTTCACAGAGGGCCACATAGCCGAAGGGGCCGTTCGTCCCGACCAAGGGAGTCATGGACTGGTCGAACTGAGCGATCTGGCCCTCGGTGACTGCAGCGATCGCAGCACCGGTTTGCAGCGGTCCCTCGAGCGAGGGGAGCAGCTCACTCACCACGATGCCCGCTTGGTCGACCTGTTCTTGCAGGAGGCGAGTTTCGTTGCGATCGTTGACCGTCGCGGTGACCGAAGCGAGTACCCCGGTGATCAAGAGCGCCACGACTACGACGAGAATCGTTGCCGCGGCAGGAAACTTTCGCATCGAAGTCGAAGCTCGGGACGCGTTCAGTGCTCGTCCGCGAACGCTTTGCGGAGTTTCACCAGGCTGGTCGCGAGCAGTCGCGACACGTGCATCTGGCTCATCCCGACCCGATCGGCGATCTCTGACTGCGTCAAGCTCTCGGTGAACCTGAGACGCAGGATCGTCCGTTCCCGCTCGGTGAGGTCGGCCATCAAGATGGCGAGTACGACGCGGTCTTCTGCTCCGGCAATGTCGGTATCCACGGCTCCGAGTCGGGCCGAGAGGGCTCCCTCCTGGCGATCGGGAGCGTCGATCGACGAAATGCGGTAGCTCCGGCCGGCTTCGATGGCTTCCAGTACTGATTCCTCACTGGAGTCCATCGCTTCTGCCAGCTCGGAGATGGTGGGGGGCCGACCGTTTCTCTGGGTGAGAGACTCCGTCGCGGGACCGAGCGCAAGGTAGAGCTCCTGAACGCGCCGCGGCGCACGGATCGACCAGCCCCTGTCTCGGAGGTGACGCTTGAGCTCGCCGATCACCGTCCCAGTTGCAAAGGTGGTGAAGTCC
Source organism: uncultured Acidimicrobiaceae bacterium (assembly GCA_963839925.1). Lineage (GTDB taxonomy): Bacteria > Actinomycetota > Acidimicrobiia > Acidimicrobiales > RAAP-2 > Bog-756. The sequence goes on from CAWIWV010000001.1 coordinate 1,261,968, forward strand.
ACCCCTCGATCAGGATCGAAGCGTTCCACCGCCTTCAGCAACGCCAGCGAAGCGACCTGCACGAGATCCTCGTAGCTCTCGCCGCGGTTGACGAATCGCCGAGCGAGATGCTGGGCGAGCTCGAGGTGGGACTCGACCAGTGTGTTTCGCAGTTGCTCATCTCGGGTTTGCGCGAACTCGACGAACTGCCCCTGTTCGTCTTGCATCGGCTGTCCGAGGGCGGTCACGAGTTCTGCCGGACCCGGCGCTTGCGCAACCACACTGCGGTGCCCCCGGCCTCAGAGCGAGTGCCGTGTTCGTCGACAAGCGCGTCGAGAATGCGCTCGGAGAGTCCATCTGTCGGTGCGTCGGAGGGACCGGCTGAAGAGCTCCCTGGTGGTGGCTCGTACCTGCACGAGACCTCGACCTCGGCTTCATCCCAGGTGAATCGAAGTTCGAGGCTTCCGTCGGTCTGGTCGTGAAGCATCAAGACGCACAGCTCATCGACGGCCAAGCGGAGATCCTCGACCTCCTCGACGTCGAAGTTGCAACGGGACGCAACCGTCGAGGCTGCATATCGGGCCAGAACGACGAGATCGGCAGCCACCGGGATGCGCAGCTCGACGACGTCGGTCACGTGATCAGACTCCCGATTGGTAGACGGAGCGGTGGTTCATCCCGCAATCGCTGCGGATCGAGTTGGACGGATATCGAACAGCTCTGTCAGTCCCGTGATCTCGAAGACCTTGAGAACCCGGGACTCGGAAGCGGCGATCCGCATCGTGCCCCCGTTCGCATCGCAGAGCTTGTTCGCCTCGATGAGTACCCCGAGTGCCGTCGAGTCGACGAATGTGACGCCGGTCAAATCCAGGACCGCGGTCTGGCGTCCTCCGCCAAGGGCCTTGTTCAGGTGGGTCCGAAGCTGGGGTGCGGTCGCGACGTCCAACTCGCCGACGACCGACACCAGGACGTACCCGTCACCGTTGTCCGTGGCGACCTTGAATGCCTCCCCCATGTCTGCCTCGACTCTCTCCCTCGGCGGTGTCACACGTCCCCTCACAGAGACACAGCACGCGACGGAGTCCGTTCGCATACCGGGCTCCCCTCCGGGTCTGCGGTTCCCATCGAGGATCCTCCGCTCAGCTTACTGCGGGTCTTTCCTTGGCGACGGTTCACAAAAAACGTTTGTTTGGGCATTCCGTTGATCGGGTATAGGCGGGGGCGACAGGGAGCATCGGACAAATGGGGGAGACATGGGGATCAGACTTCGGTCGTTGACGGGTCGGTTTGGGACCGTGCTGAGGGTTGCCTCAGTCGTTTTCGTCGTACTCGGGGTGACGTCATTGGCCGCCGCGCAACCCGCCGGTGCGTCGACTGCGCCACTGATCGCCAACGGCAACGCCGCGTACACCTCCGGGACGACGTCCCCTCCCAACCAATTCAACGTGCTCACCTTGGTCACCGGAGGAGCATCGGCGGTCAATACCTCGTCGTTGACCGTCGTCACCCAACCGGCCAGCGGTGCTGCGACGGTATCGACCACCGCGACCACGGGCCTCATCACCTACACGCCGGCGAAGACCACCACGGGCGTCCAGACCCTGACTTTCGCGTACTGCGCACCGGGTGACACCTATCCGAGCGCCGGCAATTGCACGACCGCAACCATGACATACCGACCCTCGACCGGCCAGTGGTTCGGAGATCAGGTGGATGGCCAAAATGTGACCGAGGAAATCGAGACCGCCGTCTCCGTCCCCTCGACGGTGCTCCACGGTTCGACTCTGTCCATGTCGGTCGCTCCAGCGGCCAGCAGCATCCCCGCTTCCGAGGACGGGTTGACCGTGCAGGACGCAGGGCAGTTCTCGGTCATCCTGCCCGTGCCCAGCGGGCTGACCTACGTGCCGGGCTCGGTGAACGCCACGGGCGGCGACGCGATCACCTCGGGTCACGTGGCTGCGACCTACTGCACGGCAGCAGTCAGCGACGAGTGCAGCGCGCACATCAACAGCGGCAACTACAAGACGACCTACCCGTATCTCGAGACCTTCCTGAATCCCAGCACCACGGTGCCCGGCGGGGACAACGTCACCATGCCGACGTTGACCGCGGAGTTCACCGCATCTGGCGCTCCGGGAACGGTCGTGCCTGTGGACCTGACCGAGTTCGTGGTCACAACGACGGTGCAGGCCGTCGGAACGGTGACCTTCGACGGCTATCCCTCGTGCTCCAGCTGTGGATCGGGGAACAACGTGACCTACGCCGCTCCGGTTCCCCAAGCCACGACGACTATCACTCCTCCCCCCACGGTGACCGGAGTCGCTCCGGATTCGGGGACACCGGCCGGCGGTACCAGCGTGGTCATCTCGGGCGATGATCTGGGCAACGCCTCCGCAGTGGACTTCGGATCCGGAAACCCCGGCACGATCACTGCGGACTCCTCCACCTCGGTGACCGCAACCTCACCGGCCGGCACCGGAACTGTCGACATCACGGTCACCGCTCCCGACGGCACCTCCGGTACTTCGTCGGCAGACCGGTTCAGTTACGTGCTCACGACCCCACCTCCGACCCTGACCGGTGTCAGTCCGGACACCGGAGCGGTGGGAGGTGGGACGTCCGTCACCGTCACCGGAAGCAACCTTGGGAGCGCCACAGCGGTCGACTTCGGACCGGGCAACCCCGGCACGATCACCGCTGACTCGTCCTCCTCGGTGACTGCAACCTCGCCGCCCGGTAGCGGCACCGTTGACGTGACGGTGACCACCCCGAGCGGGACCACGGTTCCGAGCGAACCGGACCAGTTCACCTACGGGACTCCCGTGCTCACCGAACTTTCGAGCTGGACCGACACAGCGGCCTGTGGCGTCCAGTCGAGCACCTCGGCGGCGCCGGCGTCGGTGCGGTCGGCCACACTCACCGTCAGCGGTGGGAGTGGTGGCGGCGGGGGAGCAGCGAACTCCAGTACGAGCGGTGGCGCGGGCGGCTCGGCCTCCTCGGTCACCGCGACGGTTCCCCTCGCCGCCGGTCAACAGCTCACCGCAGTGACAGGCTGCGCGGGGAGCACCGCACCGAGTGGGTCGGGGGTGGTCGCCGCCGGCGGCGCGGGCGGCTCCGGCTTCAGCGGCGGCGGTGCCGGTGGCGACGGCTACTACTGCCTCGGCGCCAATCTCAGTGGCGACTGCATCGGGGAAGGTGGTACCGACGGGAGTGGTGGAGGTGGAGGCGGTTCGAGCGCCGTGTGCGTCGGTGCAAGCTGCCAGACCGGGGATACCCCGGCGGTCGTAGCGGGGGGCGGCGGGGGCGGCGGTGAGTCGATGTGCAGCGGATCAGCCGGTGGAGCCGGCGGAACCGGGGGGGCCGGATCCTCCACTTCATCGACCGACCTCACCGGTGCCGGACCGAGCGGCACGGGTGGGGGCACCGGGGCCATGAGCGGAAACGTCGGTGGCTCCGGCGGGGTCAACAACACCGGAGACAGCCCGACCGGGAGTGCGGGCGCGGGCGGCGCCGATACCGTGTCGGCGGGCGAGTCGGCCGGAAACGGTGGCGGTGGCGGTGGGTACGTCGGTGGAGCCGGCAGCACCGCCAACGCAGCGGAGGACTGTGCCTCCGGAGGAGGCGGGGGCGCCGGATCCTCGTGGGCCACAAACGGCTCTGACGCCAGCTTCACGACCACGTCGTCGCCTGCGGCGGCAACCGTGACGTTCTACGGCTTTGTCGGCGCCAGCCCCAGCGTGACCACCGAACCCAATCCGGTGGTCGCCAATGCCGGCCAGTCCGCAACCTTCACCGCGGCTGCCTCGGGGAATCCGGCCCCTGCCGTGCAGTGGCAGATTTCGACCGATGGTGGCACCACGTTCAACGACATTCTGGGAGCGACATCGACCACCTACAGCTTCACCGCCGAACCGGCTGAGAGTGGCGATCAGTATCGGGCCGTGTTCACCAACTCCGTGGGCACGGTGGACACCGATCCCGCTTTGCTGACGGTCGACTCCCTGCCGGTGGTCAACACGCAGCCGACGAGTGTGACCGTCAACGAGGGCCAGCAGGCCACCTTCACCGCCGGAGCGGTGGGTCGGCCATCCCCCACGGTCCAATGGCAGCTCTCCACCGACGGTGGCACGACGTTCAACAACATCGGTGCTGCGACGTCGACCACCTACAGCTTCACGACGGCCGCAGGGGAGAACGGGAACCAGTACCGGGCGGCGTTCACCAATTCGGTGGGCACCGCTTACTCGGCGCCGGCCACCTTGACTCTCAGGACCTTGCCGGTCATCACCACGCAGCCGGCGAACACCTCGGCCCACGAGCGGACGGTCGCCCGCTTTTCCGCCGCCGCAAGTAGCTATCCCACGCCGAGCGTGCAGTGGCAGGTGTCGACCAACGGAGGCACCACCTTTACCAACATCGCCAAGGCGACCTCGACCAGCTACTCGTTCACCACGACGGCGTCCGAGAACCACCACAAGTACCGGGCGGTGTTCAGCAACCCGGTCGGATCGGTCGATTCCGCCCCGGCCACCCTCACCGTCACTGCCGCGGTCCCGGTAAAGATCACCACGACGTCGCTGCACGCGGGCTCGGTCTACCGAACGAGCAAGACCGCGTACTCGGCAACGCTCAGGGCGTCTGGCGGGATCACCCCCTACCGGTGGTCCCTCGCCTCGGGGAAGCTGCCGGCCGGCCTCACTCTGAGCTCGACCGGGGTGATTTCAGGCAAGGCCCTCGCAGCACGTACCTCGACGTTCGTCGTGAAGGTGGTGGACACCAAGGACGCCGTCACGCCCCAGACCTCGGCAACCAAGACGTTGTCGATCACTATCAACAAATAATCGGGAATTGTCCGGAAGTCTGCTGTGTCCGAATAACGGGTATTAAGGGGCTCATGCATTTTCGCGATCGTGACCGCAGTCAGCCGCACCGGAAACCGGCAATAGAGAGCTTATGAGCTGGACAAATTGCTCATGAACCGATAATCGAATGAAACGTTTATGGAGGTTAATTCGTTGATAGATAGTAGTAAATGAAGCAGGGAACTCGCACCTTGGCGAAGTCAAAGTGGGTTCGCCATCAAGTATCGAAGGAGAACAATATGCATCGTCACCTACTCACTCGCCTCACGATCTGTGCAGCACTGGCCGGGTCCGCCGCATCGGTGGCCGCAGTCGCTGCTCCGGGGGGGATCGCAGGCGCAGCGGCCAAGACGCTGTCCTGTACGACGCTGACCGGTAGCGGCACCGCCTCCAGCCAGACCATCGCACTCTCCGGATGTACCGGCTCGGCGAGCAACCAGACCGGGTCCAAGGGCACCTCGAAGGTCACCGCAAACATGTCGACGAAGAAGGGCACGGCCACGATTACGTGGACCAGCACCAAGAAGACGTCGGTCGAGAGCTACACCTTTACGGAGCTCACCGGAAGCAAGAACACCTGTGCAGCCAAGTCCGGCTACACGAAGTTGGCCCTGGCCAACGAAAAAGGAACGGTCACCGGTGGCACCGCGACTGAGCTGAAGGGCGGCGCGGTCACTGCAACCGTCTGTGCCTATTCGAAGTCCGGCAAGATCTACATCTTCAACAAGGGTCCCGTGAAGAGCTAGTTCTCCTCGTGGCGCTCAGCGGGTACGAGCCACCCCCGGCTTCGGCCGGGGGTGGCTCATTTCTCGGACTCTGCTTCTCTTTGCTTTCCTGCAGCTGACGGGCGCCGTCAGCTCGCCTCAGAGGTGCAGCGCGGGAACCATGACGTTCATTCCGTTCCACATCGCCCCGACCGTTGCTTCATCAGGTTCCGCCCGGTAGGAGAACTGGCCCGGGAAGGTGATCGTGAGGAGTGGCGTGCCTGCTGGGCTGAGCTCGGTCATGAAGTCGTTCTCACCCCACGAGATCACCCAGTCGAGCCCAGGGAGCTGGATGGCGCTGCCGCAACACCCCGAGTAGGTGGCCCTCGAATCGGTCGTCCGGGAGACGATCGTCGCGGTCTTCGCAGATGTATCGAGGGAGATGACCAGCGCCCTCGGTGGCCGATCGGCCAGGGTGCCGTCGTCGTGCAAGGTGAGGTCACCGTTGGGAAGGAGCTGCGCGTCGTGCTGGCCGGAGAAATTGGTCGGATACGGCGACGGGGTGAACGCCAGGCTTTGGCCGGCCTGGGTCCCGCCCAGTTTCCAGGTGATCGCCCCGGTCGCCATATCGATTCGGTAGACCGCATTGAGGTGGCGGGCGCTGAAGATGATCCCTCCGTTCCCGTCGTACCAGAGCGAATTCATATGGATGACATCGGGGAACTGACTGCGCCAGTCGACGTTGGCATTGGCCACGTTGATGTGATTCGCGACACTCCAGCTCCAGACGACCTTGCCCGCAGGATTGACCTCCACGATGACGTCATCGATGATCGTCGACTTCGACGAGCGCTTCCACGAGGACAGGTTGACGACCTTGTTGACCCGCTCGAATCCCAGGTCATTGCTCTGATGCCCCGGCGCTGGTTTGAACGAACCGGCGGGAAGAGTTGTTACGGGGCCGCGCGGGGCGCTTGCCGGTCACCGATGTCGTGCGGCCTCGGTGCTTCCGTCTCGTTCCGTCTCACGACCCTGCGCCGTGCCCGGGGCGGGAGTCGAACCCGCACGCCCTTTCGGACAGTGGATTTTGAGTCCACCGCGTCTGCCATTCCGCCACCCGGGCTGGTTTGGAACTCAAGTGGGGCCCGAGCATGCAACCCCACGGGCCCCGTCTCGGCGGATTCCGGATGCCCTTCGTTCGGTTCGGGAACGGACTGCATCTGGAAGGAGATGCATAGTACAGGCTCTCTGCCTGGCTCCTGCCCGGTCCAGACCGATCTCAGGCGACGTGTCGATTTCTGACGAATCTGCGCTTGCCCGGGGCGGGCTGTTGTACCGGTGCTGCCTTGGTGGCCAGGAGGTCGCTGATGCACTCTTCACACAGCCGACCGAACTCTGCGGTTCCGAGCTTTCGCCGGTGGCGGCGGCCAATTGTGGAAACGACGCCCCTCCATCCACAGCGGTGGCAGGTGCCGTTTCGCTGTGTGCCCGCCGCCCCGCTCTCCGAAAGGCGATCTACCACCTGCACTCCCGTGTCCGACCAGGAACGATTGCCTCGTGTCGACGTGAAAGCACAGTTGAAACTGTATTCACCCCAGGTACTCGAACGTGGGACACCCCCCATAAGAATCTCACGAAGAGCGAGCAGATCGCCACTGAAACGCAGTTTGACCAGGCGGTTCATCAATCCTACAGTTTGGGTTTCCATCTGGATCTGCGATCTATGACCCAGGGCAGGGAAGACGCTGTGGGTCACAGGAGAGACGAAGGCGCCAGTCGTCTACATTCGCAGGCCAGGACCACTCTCAATTTTAGAGCCCTATTACCAGTTCGCAGATTGGGTCGAGACCCCCACCAGATGAAGGGCGGGCTTGGAATGACGCTTGGCGAGGCGGAATCCGGAGATACAACAGTGAGCTTCATCCAACCCGAGCCCACCGTCAGTGTTGTCATCCCCGCGAAGAACGAAGCGGAGAATCTTCCCCACGTTTTCAGCGGGTTGCCGACGGAGATCCACCAGGTGATTCTGGTGGACGGGGATTCCACCGACGGCACCCCATCGGTGGCGCGGCGTCTCCGTCCGGACACGATCATCGTCGGGCAGACCCGCAAGGGAAAAGGAAATGCGTTGGCCTGCGGTTTCGCGGTCGCCACGGGCGATTTCATCGTCATGCTCGATGCCGACGGCTCGAATGACCCTTCGGAGATACCCCTCTTCGTGAACGCCTTGAAGGAGGGTGCCGATTTTGCCAAAGGCTCGCGGTTTTTGCCGGGGGCTGGCAGTAGCGATATCAGCCGAATCCGGCGGATGGGGAACTTCGGGCTGAACAAGATCGTGAACTTGCTCTATGGAACCCGCTACACAGATCTCTGTTACGGCTACAACGCATTCCGTCGGGAGTGCCTCTCCGTGATGGAACTCGAGGCGGGGGAGCCGGACGAGTTCGATGAGGGGACGATGAAGTGGGGTGATGGGTTCGAGGTTGAGACCCTGATCAATGTGCGGATCGCCAAGGCTCGACTCAGGGTCACCGAGGTGCCGAGCTTCGAGCTGGTGCGCCGTTTCGGTGCGAGCAACCTCAATGCCGTCTCTGACGGTATCCGTGTGCTGAGAACAATCCACGCTGAACGCAAACGCGGGCTTCGCAGGAGCTCCGAGCCGTCGACACAGCCGGCCCGAGAAACGGGGGCGACGTGGTCCGTTATCTCCACGCTGGCTGAAGAGGCGAGTTGAAGGCACCGAATGGGTTGCCGACCCAGGATGCCGTGTGCTCCACCGACGACTGACGGTGTCCAAGCAGGCATTGCCTGCCGGAGTGCCCTCTTGGGGGTCGTGATCGAACGCGAGAACGAAGTGCGGTGCAAAGGCGAACGCTCATGACCGTCACCTCGGAAGCTCCGGTCGCCTACGATCGCCGGCCTCGCCACCGCAGGACGACCGGCGTTTCCCACTTCGAACGTCGGCCCCTTCATGGGCAACGAACCGTCGCTCCGAGACGAAAAGGGAGCGTTCACGCCAAGAGGAACTTGCCGACCCGGCGCCACGAGCGTCGCATCCGGGCTCTCGACGGTCGCCGGTACCGCTTCTGGGGCACTGTCGTTTCTGCTCTGGCTTGGACCGGATTCGTCGCCGCCCATCTTGCCGGTGCACCGCATGCCACAGCTGTTCTCGCGGCAGTCGACGCGCTTACCTGGGGTCTCGCGCTTGGCGTTCTGCTCCCGACTGATGACGGCGTCGAATTTTCAGTGGTGTCGGTGGCAACAAGCGCGTCGCTGCTGGTCCTTGGTGGAGTGTTCCTGGTCGAGCTCCGACTGACCGGTGCGTTCTTCTGGAGCTTCGTCTGTATCGGGGCGCTCAGTCTTTTCGTCCAGCTGCTTGCTCCCTTCCTCCGGAATGTCTCGCTCCGACGGAGGACTGCTCCGCCCCAGCCGGTTCCGTCGTTGATCGACAGCCGACCTGTTTCTCCGAAGCCGGTCCCGGCGATGGTCGACGGCAGCGTGGTCTGGGAGTTGGCTGAGTTTCGGGTTCCGATTCCCGAGCTTTTCGGGAAGCCGCCCACTCCGATCCCCGAACTCCGTGGTCCAGAGCCGGTGTCGGTACCGTCACTCGAGGTGTCCCAGCCGAAGGTCTGGAGGGCGATCGGCTGGTCCATCCCGCTGACGCTCATCGGCTTGGCGCTGGCCATCGGGGCGGCGAGCGGCGATCGACATCTTGCCCCTGGCTTGTGGGGTTTGCCCGGTTCGATCTCTCCCGCTTGGTACGTCGGTCTTGCCCTCATCGTCGCCGGAATTGGAACGGCGAGGCGCAACGCCGGGCTCGAGATGGGCGTGGCGGTGACTGCGCTCGTTCTTGTTCTGACCGGAACCGCGGCGGTCGTCTACGACGTCCCGCGCCTTGCGTGGGCCCAGAAGCACCTCGGAATCGTCGGCTACATCCTTCACTACGGTCAGGTGCACCCCGATATCGACATCTACCAGGCGTGGCCGGGACTGTTCTCGGCAACGGCATGGCTGACTCGCTCCGGGTCGATCGGCGATCCGCTCACCGTGGCCAGGATCTGGCCCCCTCTGGTCGATCTGGCCGAGCTGATCGCGGTTCGGTGTTTTGCGGGCCGGTTGCTCGGAAACAACTACCGCGCCTGGGCCGCTGCCGGGGTCTTCATGTTGGCAGCGGCTTTCAACGAGGATTACTTCTCCCCGCAGGCCATCGCTCTCTTCCTTGCCCTGTCGCTGTACGCGGTGGTGGTCCCTATCGCGCAGGTGGGTACGCCCGGAACCGTCAGATACACCCTTCCGGCGTGGAGGATCGGCGTGGTGGTGGTGCTGAGTCTCGGGCTCGCCGTCACCCACCAAATTACGCCGTACTTCGTCGTGGCAGCCCTCTTCGTCCTGGTCGTCTTCGGCCTCCTGCGTCCCGTGTGGATTCCACTTGTTCCCCTCATCCCGGCTGCCGCGTGGGCTGCGATCAACTACCAGACATGGAAGGGCTACTTCTCGTTCAGCAAGATCCTCGACCTCGGCTCGAACGTGTCCACCCCGGGGGCTGCCATCGTCGGTGAACATCCGGACGTCGTCCAGAGGGTGAGCACCGACGCCCTTGCTGCCGGTCCGTTCGTCGTGGGGGTGTTGGCCGTCCTCTTCTTGGTCCGGAACCGCAGAAGGCCGGAGATCGCTCTGGCATTCTGCGCGGCGAGTGCAGGATCGCTGGTGCTCTTCACTTCCTACGGCCAGGAAGGGATCTACCGGACCACGATCTTCGCTCTTCCCTGGCTCGCAGTGCTCGCGCTCGGTGGCGGCTCGAGGGCCCTGTTCCGCCGCTCCATCACTCTCGTCCCGCTCTTTGCGTTGCTTGCAACGACGTTTCTTTTTGCCAATTTCGCTTTGGACGCCAAAAACGTCGTGTCACCCGCGGAGCTTCACGCCGAACGTCATTTCGAACTGAACGCGTCCCCGGGATCAAGACTCGTGTATGTCGGCGCACAAGACGATCCCTACGATGCCACCTTCCGATACACCGTGGTGCAGGCCGGGCAGGAGAGCCTGGACGGTAAGGACAAGATCGGTCCTGTGGTGACGAGCCTGGCTCAGATGGGCAGGAACTATCCACACTTTTACGTCGTAACGACCCAAGCGGGGGTCTACGCTGGCGAGCTGTACGGCTTCTACACCCCCCAGTACTACGACTCGTTCGTTTCGGCGATGCGGGCCTCCCCGGACTTCAAGACCGTGTCCAACCAAGGCGGCACGCAGGTCTTCGAGTTCAAAAGCACCAGCCGGCCCTAGTGCGTATCCATCCGGTCATGCGCATCTGCCGGGTTAGGTGATGCGGCCAAATGTCGAGAATCGAAAAGTTGGGCGTCCAGGCGAAGGTAGCGCTCAGCACGACCAGCCAATCAGCCGGAAACGTGGTTGTTGCGCTCGCTGGACTCGGCATCGTTCGCATCACCACGCACCGCCTTGGCCCAACGGGGTATGGAACGTTTGCACTGATCGTCACCTACGTGACCCTGTTCGCCATGCTGGCGGACCTGGGTGTGACGTCGATCACCACGATCCAGTTGGGGAAGAAGGGAGCAGACCGTTCGTCCGTCTTGAGCTCGGCGTTGTCTTTTCGGATCGCGCTGTCCATACTCACGATCCCCATCATCCTCGGGTCCTCCATCGTGATCTACCCCAACGAGACATCACTGTTCCGTCTTGCATTTGCCACGATGTCCCTGGACGTCTTGTTCTCCAGCGTGCAGGTCACCCTCGGCGCGGCCTTCATCGCTCGTGTTCGAGGGGACCGAATCGCCGTGTTCAACGTGCTCAATCGAAGCCTGTATCTGGCCGGCGTGGTCCTGGTTGCGATCAGGAAGGGCTCCTATTTCGACTACATCTGCGCCTACGTGGCGGCGGATTTTGTCGTGGCCCTGCTCTATGTCGTCACCGTCCACGCTTCGGTCGTGCTGCGGTGGAGTGCGAATCTGGAGCAGTGGTGGAAGACGGCTCGAATCGCGCTGCCGATCGGAGCCATTCAGATCATCGGGAACATCTACCTGTGGATCGACAGCATTCTGGTGTCTGTGATCTGCTCGAAGTCCGAGTTGGGATTGTACAGTTTGGGATTCAATGTGCTCGTGGTCGTGCTTTCACTGCCAGTGTTTCTGATGCAAGCGCTCATCCCGTCACTCGTCAATTCGACGCCGAAGCAGACGGAACAACTCCTCAACCGAGCCGCGTACGTACTCTTCTGTGTCGGGGCGCCGATAGCAGTCGCCGGGTTCGTCCTCAGACGTGAGGCCGTCTTGGCCCTCGGCGGACCGAAGTTCCTCGCTGCTGCGGGGCCGTTTGCCATTCTTTTCTTGACAGTTCCACTTTCCTTTCTGCAGACGATCTTCGCCTACGCGAGCGTTGCGCTCGAGCGCTATCGGCCGATGGTGCCACTGGCGCTGTCGGCGCTGGTGCTGAATGTTGTTATCAATGCCTTTCTCATCCCTCGCTACGGGCCGTCCGGCGCCGCGGTCGCGCTGCTGATCAGTGAATCCGTGTCACTCATCGCGAACGTATGTCGTGTTCCGGAGGATCACTGGAATCCGCACGGACTGGGCCAAACTGTGGAGGCCCACGGTTGCTTCGCTTGCAGCGGTGCCGGTCGTGATGTTTCGAAGCCTGCTCTGGGGACAGGTGAATCCAGTCGTGGCGGTTGTGCTCGGAGGCGCGCTGGTCGGGATCATCTATCTGTTGTGTTTGGTGATTCTCGACGGCCTCCCGGTGGAGTTGTTCAGTTGGCGCGGAGGAGGTGCCGGTGCCTACGAATGAACCGACCTCGATCCTGATCACTGGAGGAGCAGGTTTCATCGGTTGCGCGCTGGCCCGGCGGCTCGAGGCCGCCGGGCATCAGGTTGCCGTGATGGACGTGCTGCACCCACAGATCCACGTGTCGTCGGGACGCCCAAGCTCCCTTCCTGAATCTGTTCCGTTGCTGACGGGCGACGTCACCCACGCACCGGATTGGGACGCCGTCTTCCGACTTCTCCAGCCGTCACAGATCGTCCATCTGGCGGCGGAAACGGGCACCGGGCAGTCGCTCTCCGAGGCGACTCGACATGGCTCGGTCAATGTCGTGGGCACCACCCAGTTGATCGATGCGCTGACCAGGGTGGGTTTGACACCCGAACAGCTCGTGCTCGCCTCGTCGCGCGCCGTATACGGAGAAGGGGCGTGGACGGTCGGGGAGCGAGTGTTCTATCCGGGCCCACGTACTCATGCGCGACTTGCCGCGGGCGAGTGGGATCCAGAAGGGGTTGAGGGGCAGACGGCGACTCCGTGTCGAAGCGTGGCGACGCAGACAGAGGCTCGGCCGACCAGCGTCTATGGTGCGACGAAGCTGACCCAAGAGTTCGTCCTCCGTGCGTGGACTGCGGCACGCGGAAGCGCCCTGAGTATCTTGCGATTTCAGAACGTCTACGGACCGGGTCAGTCACTGTCGAACCCCTACACCGGAGTCGTCTCCCACTTCGCCTCGCTCGCCCGGCAGAAGCAGCGACTCGAGGTCTATGAGGATGGACAGATCGTGCGCGACTTCGTGTTTATCGAAGATGTCGTCGAAGCCCTCGCTTCAGCCGTGGAACACCCTGCCAGGCATCCGCGCGTGATCGACGTGGGCTCGGGATCTCCGATCACCATTCACCAGCTCGCCTGCCAGATCGCCTCCATGTGCAACGCTCCCGAGCCGGTGATCTGCGGTCGTTTCCGCGACGGTGACGTCCGGGCGGCCAGCTGCGACATTCGACCGTCACTCGAGGAGCTCTCCTGGCGTCCAGAGTGGACGCTCGATGGGGGCCTGGCGGCATTGCTCGAATGGATCGAGATGTCGGAGCCGTAGTGCAACTTGCAAGCAAATCTGAGAACCTGCGGCTCTGCTTTTTCATCACCTCCTACCGGGCGCCAGAGCAGTTGATTCGACTGGTCGAGGTGCTGCGCCGATCGGAGCCCGAAGCCTCGATCGTGATCTATCGAGATCACCCGGCGCACCACGTTGACCCACCACTGTTCGAGTCGGATCCGCATGTCCACGTCCTGCGAAACGAACCGCCGATCAGATGGGGGGATTTGAGTCTCGATCGGGTCCGGTGGCGCGTCTTTCGATGGATACTCGCCAACCTCGACGTGGACTGGGTGGTGTTGCTTTCCGAACAGGACTATCCGATCAAGCCGCTGAACGCTCTTCGGGCTCGTCTGGCGGAGGGGAGTGACGCCTTCATCGAGGGGCAGCAGATCGGGCAGATCGACCAGGAGGATCTGCGTCGCAACTGCGAGACCCGTTACCTCTACCAATACGCGGTACTTCCGGAGTGGAAGATCGGGACGAATCTCCCGGCCCGCTGGAAAGAGCGGTGGCATGCGATTCTGGACGCGGTTGTGTACCGAGGCAACCTTCTCCAGCCCTGGATCCATGTTGCACTGATGCCCCGTGAACTGCAGTTACCCAACCGGATCGGATTGCGTGCGAAGAAGTCTCCCTTCGGGCCCAGCTTTCCCTGCTGGTATCACGATGCTTGGTTTGCGATGTCCAGAAAGGCGATTCAGGTGGTCATCGACTACATCGATACCCATCCCGACCTTCTGAAATACTACGAACGAACGGTCATCCCGCTGGAGTCGGTCACGGGCACGATCGTCTTCAATAGCCCGGAGTTGAACGTGGACGCGCACGGTGTCCACGAGACCCGTTGGTCGAACGCCAGCTCAGGTCGGCCGGATGTGTACGCACTTGCCGATCTCGAGTACCTGCGGTCGTCGAGCGCGGCCTTCGCTCGAAAATTCGATATTACCGAGAGCGAATTGCTGGACCAGCTCGACAGGATGGTACTCGCCGAGGCCCGCGGTCCTTCAACGAGCGATGCTCGGCTCGCCTGAGCGTACTCGTCAGTCGGAGACAGGTTCCCGTGGCGACACCACCCAACGGCAGCGGCCGACGAGATTCCCGAGGGAAGCCATCACGATCCCGACAAGCATTGCGGCGATGCGAGCGGCTCCGTCAAGGCGGCCGTGGAGGATGTCGTTCACATCGGCTCGGAGTTGCGCGGTCAGGGCTCGTGCGACGAAACGACTTTCGGCTCCCATGCCACCCTGGCTGTTGGCGCGGACGAAGACCTCGACCTTCTCTCGATTGACAACAAAGCACCGCCGCCAGAAGTAGTGCCAGGTCACTCGTTGCTCCGGAACGAGGTGGTAGACGACCGCACGCGGTTCGTACAGTAGTCGGTGGTTCTTCGAGAGCCGGAGACAAAGATCGAGATCGTCGAAGTCGATCGAATGGCATCCTCCGATGTCTACGAACGCCTCTGTCCTGACTGCCATGTTGGCTCCGATCAAACGCGGGTAGGGACCGAGCTCGGTCGGCAGGCCCGCATAGGCGCAGCCGAACACCCAATCGAAGTTCGCCGGAAACCACCGTGGGCGGCCGGTTTCGAAGTTGGGAAGCGGCGCCCCTCCGACTGCTGCGGTGTCAGGATCAGCAAACGGTGCCCGGAGGTACTCGAGCCAGGTGGGGGCTGCTGCTGCGTCATCGTCCATAAAGGCGATGATCTCGCCCCGTGCCAGCTCGGCTCCGGTGTTGCGATTCCACCCGGCCCCAAACCGTCGGATCGAGCCGTGGGCTCGCTGGTGCCTGCGGGCGACCTCCTCGCCCTGCGCGAATCGATTGGGGACGACCAAGATGGGGAAGCCGGCCGTCGATGCACGATCCGCCCATCGTTCCGTGCAGCGCCGAAGCAACTCGGTGTTGTGGTCGACGCAGACGATCAACTCCAGCGGAGGGCAGGTCTGTGCCTCGACGGAGCTCACCGCCTCGACCAACTGATCCCAGCGGTCGAGGCTGAACGTGGGGATGATTACGGTGACGGTGGCTGAGTGCGGCATGACAAGGTTGCGGAGTGTACCCCGGCGGTGCCGGTCTTGACATGCGTGAGACGCCGGTGGACAGGCGTCAGCTGTTCAGCGAGTAGGCAGCAATCCAGGCGACGTCCATGTCGACCTCCGCCGGGGTCGAACTGTTGGCGCACTGTTCCCATCCTGATGTGCCGCACTGCCACGCCTGGGTCTGAAGGGCCATCTGCATCGGCACGTCCGAGACGTTGGCGTTGGTTTCGGTCGCCCAGGGCGTTCCGTCCATCGTGTACACGATCTTACCCGGACTCCACTCCACGCCGACGGTGTGCCATTGGGTCAGGTCGACGTTCAGCACGTCGTGGACCTGCTGTGGGTCTTGCCAGGTGCCCCAGTGTTCGGTGGCCTGGTCCGCAGTGCGCGGGGCGCCACCGCTGTCCTCGGTGAAGTCGATCTCCGGCGGCCAGGCGTTTGATGTCGGCCAGAGCAGAGCCACGAGGGAGACACCCTGACCGCTGTCTACTCTCATCCTGACCTGGTAGTCACCGTAGGTTTGCGAGAGGTTGAGTTTCACGCCTCCGGTCACGATGTCGTTGGCGGTTCCACTGCACCCGTATTGAGCGACTGCGCTCGGGTCCTTGAAGGCACGGATCACCAAATTTCCTCCGGTGACCACGACGTGACTCGGCGCGAAGCACGACTTGGAACCGTCCGTGGGTTCGCCGTTGTAGATCTGATAGTTGGACAGCGACGACGAGCTGGCGAAGTTCTCCAAAAAGGTCTGCGACCACCCCGCAATCGCACCAGGTGGGGATGCACCGGAAGCGCTGGTCGTCGTCGGTGCCGGCGCCACGGTTGTCGGTGTCGGCGCTACGGTCGTTGGTGTCGTCGTCGGTGGGTCCACCGTGGTTGGCGTCACGGTCGTCGGTGTCGCTGCGAGTCCCGTCGTGGTGGAAGTGCGCGAATCTCTTCCCGTCGTTGACGTCCCTGACTTCGACGAATTGCTGCCCGCTACGGTGGTCGTGGAAGATCCACCGTTGACGGCCCTGGTGTTCCCCGACCCGGAGCCATTGGCACCGTACCCGTAGCCGTATCGATGGCCGTACGCGGCCGCACCAGGCTCGTTGGCAATCGTCGCGGTGCTGAAGGCGCCAACGACAACGAGCACAACTACAACCGTGACCCAAATTCTGCCCCTCGTCACTGAAAGGCACATCGTCACGATGGAGACGGAACTTTAGATTTTTTCTGCGACCTTTCGCTGCATCGGGTTCACGAGGGATCGTCGACTCGAAGGACGCGAGAGGGATTGCCGACGACCACGGCCCACTCGGGAACCGACTTGGTGACCACCGCGAGCGCTCCGATTCGAGCGTGGTCGCCGACATGGAGGTCCCCCACGACGACGCATCCGGCGCCGAGTTCGACGTGGTTCCCGATGGTGGCGATGCCGAGCTCCGCTCCGTCGCGATCGGTCCGGTTTCCGACGGTCACGCCTTGTCGGAGCTGGCAGTCTGAGCCGATCCGAGTACGAGGGTTGAGGACGATCGAGTGAGGATGGAAGAGCGCCAGCCGCGGCCCGATCTCCACCGTGGGGTCGATCTCGATACCGATGACCAGGCGGGTCAGCCACCAGTAGGGCATCACTACGAGTCGAGCCGCCGGACCCCAGTGGAGGTGCGCCCACTGGGCGAGCCGGAACCAGAGGAGGAGGAGTTGCGAGTCCGGTCGTTGGCGGTTGGCGGACCAATCTTGGACAAGCCACGAACCGAATGAGCTCGGAGCCGAATCTGCGGGAAGGTCAGTGGATGGGCTGGCGTCCAGATGGTGGCCCGGTTCGGTCACTCCGGTTCCAGTCGGGAGTGAGCCATCGCCGCCTTTCGACGAGCTCGTGCATAGGCGACGGGACCGGTCGCCATGCCGAGGATCTCCGACCGGGCCAGCGCCGACCGGTCGCCCGGTATCGGGTCGGGCTGGTTCGGCGTTGCGGCTCGAGCGTCGGATGAACCCGTTCGTGCTTTCTCTGCGAATATGTCGACGAAGGCCTTAGCTGCTGTCGGCACCGTGGCAAGCATCGCCCCGAGGTGACGACGGTCACTTGCCACCAACGACAGCATCATCGCCGTGTACCCGGTTCCATACCCTTTGATCTGTCGCCGCAGGGAATCGTGATCTCCTCGATGCAGATGGTGGGCCAATGCGGCAGGCTCGAAGCCGGTGCTCGCCCCCGACCAGATCAACCGCACGAACATGGCAAGATCCTCGCCGCCCTGGGTGGGGGTCCCGATTCCCAGATGGGTGTCGAACCCGCCGACAGCTTCGAGGGCGTCGGTTCGAAACGCCATGTTCGCCCCGGCTCCGAACGTCCCTGCTGCGTACATCGAGAATGATCTGATCTCATTCCCACTCTCGTCTAGCTCAATGGCCGTCGGTCGATTCCATGCCCGGGTGGGGATGCGGCGGAGGCGATGCGAGACTGGTTGGAACACCCGCGGGCCGAAGCCGCCGTAGTACTCCTCGAGCAGCTGTTGCGCGGAGGTCTCGAGCTCGCGGGGCAGCACCATTCCCGCGACCGCCTGTTCGTCCGGGTGAGACTCGAAGCGACCGGCGATCGCGCCTGCCCACCCGGGATCGACCACAACGTCATCGTCGGTGAATGCGACGATCGAGCCGGTTGCAGCGGCGATGCCGCAGTTCCTGGCGGAAGAGATGCCCGGGTGTGGTTCGCTCAAGACCCGCAGGTTGGGGGCCGCGAGCCACTCGGGAACCGGAGCGACCGGATCCGGCCGGTTGTCGACGATAAGAATCTCGAGACGCGGATAGTCGAGCGCCAGGAGGGACTCCACGCACAGGCGTAGCTCGTCGAGCCGCTTGAGGACGGTGGGTACGACGATGCTGATCAAGGGGGGCTCGCCCTTGAGGACGACCGGAGGCAATGCTGGGGCGGCTGCCAGGATTCGGTCGATCGCAGGATCGAGGAGCGCCGCGGTCAGATCCCCATCCGGCACGTTGATCTTCGCCATGCCGGCTGGTCGCCCGGAGCGGCGGACCAACATCCAAACCGCCGCGTAGCGCCCACCCGCAGGGTGCACCATCGACACTCGAGTGGGTCTGCGCTCCTCGTCCACGACGACGACCTTCACCGGTGTGATCGGGGCTGACGGATCAACGTGACTTGCCTTATCCGGATCCGGGGTTTCGGGCTTCCCGTGAATGCGCCTGCCGACCCGCCGCTCGCGAAGGTAGGCGGCCGGCCCGGCCAGCATCCCACGGAGCTCTGCTCGAGAGAGCTCCTTCGGGTAATCGGTGTCCCGTCCCGATCGTTTTGTCGAATCCGGATTCATCATCGCCCGCAAGCCCCGAGGAAGGGCCGCAGCGAACGCCCGCAGGCGGCGAGGGTCGCGCAGGATCAATGAGAGGACCATTGCACTGAAGCCGACGCCGTAACCCCGCAACTGAACCTCGAGGTCTTCGAGCGTACGCCGGTGCGTGTGGTGGACGATGGCGGACGGCTCATAGCCCAGCACACGGCCAGCCAGGAGTAACTGCAGCAACATCGCCAGGTCTTCTCCTCCGCAGGTTGCGGTTCCAACCCCCAGCGCGAAGTCGAATCCCCCGAGCGACTGCACGGCACGGGTCCGGAAAGCCATGTTCGAACCGATTCCAAGTTCACCGGTCGCATAGAACGGGAAGGTGGAAACGGGCATGCCGGGTTCGTGGCGCTCGATGGTGGGGACGGAGAAGAGCTGCCGCAACCAGGACCCGGACCGGTCGGCGAGACGGAAGGTCACCGGTCGGTAGCCGCGATCCGGTCCACTGCCCGACTGCTCGAACAGCAACTGTGCGTCCGTCTCGAGCTCGTCGGGAAGCACGAGACCGGTGACGGCGTCCAGCCCCGGATCAGAGGCGAAGCGGTGACCAAGCGACCAAAGCCACCTCGGGTGCACCCGGACGTCGTCGTCGGTGAAGGCCACGATCTCCGCGGTGGCTGCCTCAACCCCACGGTTCCGGGCCGCCGAAATGCCGGGCCGACGCTCACGAACGACCCGGACGCGGGGCCACGTGGCGATCGACTCGAGGACCTCGCTCACCGGGGCAGGTTCTGGTCGGTTGTCGACTACCACGATCTCGAAGTCGGGATAGTCGAGTTGGGTGAGGGACTGCACGCACGTTCGGAGCTGCTCCGGCCGGCCGAGGTTGGTGGGGACGACTACAGCGACGCTTGGAAGTGGTCGGTTCGACCGGGGCAGGAGCGATGGACGGTCCCACACTTCGTCGAGCTGACCGCGGAGGTGGCGCCCGAGCTCCGCGCTCCGAAGCACGGGGCCAGTGACCGGAACTTCGACGAGTCCGAGGGGCGAGTCGCCTCGCACGGCCAAGATCCACAGTCCTCGATACCACTCGGCGACAGGGTGGCGGCAGTCGAGGTCCGGTATCGGTTCTTCGATGTCGATGATCGTCACGCGGACCGGCGCCGCCTCGGTTCGAACCTTCGTGCTCATGTCTGGATATCGAACCGGGTCAGACACCGACGGCTTCCTCACGACGACTGACGCTCTGGGCCGCGCGATCGTTCCCATGGCAGTCGGCGTGCAACAGAGGCGAATTGGCGGGAGCCGCCTCAGGTGGCCCTAGCCCGAACCGGCGACGACCGAAAAGCCACAGCTGCTGCTTTGTGCGATTCCGCCATCTGGCGTCGCCCCCGCGGCGATGAATCTGCGCGACCAGGTCCTCCGGGCTCAGATCTGGGCCGATGATCGCTCGGGGGAGGCGCCAACGATCGTTGCTCGACCGGTCCTGTGGCCCCGAGACGATACCGGCGAGATCGAATCCGGCCTCTCGAATCGCTTGGCCACCTTGCCTGCTGTAGTAGCCGAACGGATAGGCGAAGCTGGTCACGGCCAGACCGAGATTGTCCTCGAGCAGGACGCGGCTGCGGTGGGCGTCGGCAGCCACCGTGTCTGGTGCCGACAGATCGGCAGCGATATGCCGGTGTCCGTGGGATGCCACTTCCCAGCCCGAGCCGGAGAGGTCGATCAGGGATTGCCAGTCGCAGATCGGTCGCTCACCGTCGTCGGACGGGAGCCATGCCGCTGACCCGCCGACGTAGGCAGTGGGAACGAAGAGCGTCGCATGAACCCCGTGGTTCGAGAGAATCGGAAGGGCTCCGGTGGTGACATCGGCGAACCCGTCGTCAATCGTGACGGCCACGATCGGATCGGTGACCGGTACGTCTGACGTGAGGGAAGCGGCGAGCACGGTCGGGATGTCCCGGAAGAGAATGAAGCGGCAGCCACTGTCGCAGAGCGCGGCAATCTGGTCGGCGAAGAGACTCGGCTCGACGGTTAGCTCCCTGAAGGCCTCGGTGCTCTTGTTGGCGAAGCTGTGATAGCAGAGCGTGTTGATCCTGACGTTGGCGCGGGTCAATGCGCTCATTGTTCGGCTCCAACCGTGGCAAGCCTGTGGGACTGCCACGCCGCAAGCAGATACATCGGCGCTCCCTCCAGCAAGCCTCGAAACAGCTCGCGGTCGAACTGGGGTACCGGCTCAGAACGCTCTGCCGCCGGCAGATGATCGGGATCGGGACTGTTGTGTGCGAGGTCGTGCAGTGCCTTGGGGAGCAAACGGACCAGTTCTCCGAGCGCCGCGGGATGCTTGATGAGGAACGACAGGTAGAAGGCACTGATTCCCCTTCCGTAGCCTCTCTTCAGCGCACGCAGCTGTTCGACGCCTCTCCGGTGGGTGTGCCAGACCACGGCAGCGGGGTGGTAGATCATCGTCCCGCCTCGGTAGAGAAACTCGCTGAACGCTGAAGTGTCCTCAGCTCCTCTGACGGCAGTACCGGCACCCAACGCGGTGTTAAACCTCCCGATCCCCTCGATGGCCTCGCGACGAAACGCCATGTTGCCACCGGTCCCGAACTGCGGCCGAGGATAGAGCGGACTTTGAGTCCGTCGGGTCGCGGGCGAGAACACGAGGGGATCGAAGCCCCGCCCCTTGGTGTGGCCTCCGCCCTGCTCGAACCAGAGCTGTGACAGCGATTCGATCTCCGCCGGGAGGATGATGCCCGACACAGCACCGGCTTCGGGATGGGCGACCAGGGCCCACGCAAGCTCGGCAACCCACCATCGGTCCGCCTGCTCGTCATCGTCGAGCGACGCGATGATGTCGGTCGAGCTGACGTCGATGGCCCGGTTGCGCGCCCACGAAAGCCCTGGTTTCGGTTCGACGACATACTCGAGGTCGAGCTTGTCTGCGTGCGCTGCGGCCGCCCGTCGGGTTTCGCCGTCGCTCGGCGCATTGTCGACCACCAGCACGCGCATCTTCGGGTAGATCTGCCCTTGCAGGCTGGTCAGGCTCGAGTGGAGCAACTGCGGACGATCGTGGGTGCAGATCGCGACGGTGATCTCAGGAGCTGCGACCAAGGCCTCGTCACGACGGTCCATGTAGGTCGGAGTGGTGACCGAGCCAAGCCCATGTTGGGGAAGCGCACCGTTGACGTCGACACCCGACTCCCTGAGCTTCGATCGAAGCCGATCACCGAGCTGGTTGTCGAGCGCCTTTGCGATCGCCGCGACTGGTATTCCTTCAGCCGGGATGTCGAGCTGGAGAATGCCCACCGGCTCGGTGAAGCAGCGAACGAGGACCCGGCCTCCAGTCCACGCGAGCCCGTCTGCATCGGCCCCCGGAATGTCGGTCAGACCGTCGGCGATGTCCAACTCACCGATGTACATGTGCGGGCCGTCCGGGCGCACTGTTCGTCTCAGAGCCGGCATTGCCCCCGACGCGGGTCCGCCGGCGTGGATCGGATCGATGGCTGAGGTCATGTGTGGGGGGGCCTCGGTGGGTGCGTGTTCGGTCGGGATGCCGACGGAAAGACTGCTGCTCGCGGGATTTCCGGAGGTCTTCCCGCTCCACTATTCGTCGCTCCACGCCAGCTGTGCAGTGAGTCTTGCACTCCTGCTCAGGGGCGGCCCCGAAAGTCGCCCAAGAGGTCGATGCGCGCTACGGAAAGAAGCAGCTCACTCACTGTTTGTGGCATTTCTGTTTTTCTTCAAGTCTGCGGTGACACGACCGGGCCCTCCCAGCTGCGCTTGGAGGTTTCAGCCTTACTCTTCGAGGCCGGACAGGCCCTCAGGGAAAGGTCGGAGGGTCACGCCCAAGGACTCGATCGCTGTCACATTCGGAACGCCAGGCGCCGGTCGGACCAGCCCGAGGAGGGAGTCGGCGCGCACCGGCAGCCCGACAGGGAGGAGCTCGGCAAGTCGGAGTGCGGTGTAGGCAGCCATTGGGGGAGTGGGCACGAACCTCGGACCTCGGTTGCTGCCATTGTCGGCGGCCAGGTGGGTCAGCAATGTCTTGAATCGGACAGGGTCCGGATGGGCGATACCTATAGGAACGAGTGCCGGCGTCTCGGCGAGGGCGAGAGCGACCACCGCGGCGGCAAGATCTTCTTGGTGAACGGTGAACTGATTGGCATCCGGGCCGAAGTCCGGAAGGACAGGGAGGGAGGCAAGTCGGCGGAGCGTGCCGGCCATGCCGCCGGACCCCGGTCCGTAGACGAGACCCGGACGTACCACCACCATCCCACGAGACAGCGCAGCCTTCTCCATGTCGAGTTTGGCCCGACCGTAGAGCTGACCGGTTCCTGCATAGGCAGACATGGATGACACGGCGATCGTCCGTTTCACGCACGGGAGCGCCATATCGAACAGCGACGTGGATCCGAACACGTTGGTCTGCCAGATCTGCTCCCGCTTCGTCAACGTCATGTCGTACGCGCAGTGCACGAGGACGTCGACTCCTTCGAGGATGTCCGTTGCATTGAGTCCACCGAGGTCGAATCGGCGGTCGTCCGTCGCGGGGCGCGGGTTCCGGACCAGGCGCCGGACCGAGAAGCCGGCAGCTTCGAAAGCGGTCACCAGCAGCGACCCGAGATAGCCGTTGGCTCCGGTGATGGCGACAAGGGGCAGCCCGCTCGAGTCGGGCGATCGATCGGTCATCTCACCGGAGACCGAGGACGGCACTGCCGATTCGGTGGGCATTGGCCATGATCGTCAGCGTGAACGTGGTGGCAGGGACGTTCGGAAACACCGAAGCATCGACCAGGTGGATGTTGTCCCACGCGGCCACTCGACCCAAGAGATCCGTTGTGGTCATCGATCGGCTGCCCGCATGGGGGAAGCTTGCACCGAAGTGGTAACTCTTGGCCGCAGCGGAGACCGACACGAGAGGAACCACCGGCCAGAGGTCGAGGGCCGGGGCGACTGCCATCATCGCCCGAACCAAGGCCTTGAGCATCGGTGGCCATCCTTCCGTTGCCTCGCGATCCACCTCCAGGCCGGGAAGCCGGTCGGTCGTGTCGGGTCGCCGGACCTTCACTTGCACCTGTGGCGAACCCCAACCGGGGACATAGCCGAGCCCGACGGAGACACGTCGGAGGATCGCAGCCAGTGCAGGGTCGGCCTTGGCCGTGTTCAGCGACCCAGGGAGCGAGGTGAGAAATGCCGGGTTGTAGTCGTAGAAGTGAATCTGACAGAGGTCGAAGCCCTCACCGGTGTGGTCGTAGAGGAGGTTGAACTGATTGAGCGTGAAGTTCCGACGTTTGCGTGGATCGGACGCGGGCCGCATCGAGACGGTCGGCATCACGAATTGCACCGACTCCTGCATGGGAATGACCCGATCGAACACGCCGAGCGAACCAGCGACGAGACGGGTCGTGCCAATCCCTCCGCACCCGACGAAGATCCGGTCGGCGGAAAGGCGAATCGTCTCTCCAGTGCTCGTGTTCCTCGCCAACACTGACGGTCGCCCGCCGTCCTCTTCGAGCCGGAGTGCGAGAAAGTTCGACCGGTAGGTGATCCTACCTTCGGCTCGGAGACGGTCGAACGTCTGCGAGCTCGAGTAGATGAGCTCATCGGGACAACCGGTCATGCACAGGCCGCAGCGCGTGCAACCTTCCGCACGGAATGCCAGTCGAGCTCGTCCGATCGTGATGGCGTGCGAGCGGACGAGTGCTCGCCGTCTCTCGTAGCGCTGGAGGACCCGCTCGGTGCGATCGGCCAGGGGAGGCAGGTGCTGGGCCGTTGTCATGAGCGGGAACAGCTCGGAGAGGTCGTCGTCGTCACCAGCGAGGCTCATCTCGCCGAGGGCGATCTTGTAGTGGGGCTCCATGTCCGCCAACGAAAAGGGCCAACGATCGAAGGTCGCCTTCGAGAACGGCATGATCTGGGCTCCCCACACGTTCGAGAAGCCGCCGTATGCGCCTGAGACCACTGACCCGTTGGCCAAGCCGACCGGTTCGATCCCGTCGAGCTGCCCGACATCACGGAAGGGGAAGTCGGAACCGTATGCACGCTTCTGCGGAATCGTCCCCCGTCGACCCGGCGCCGGCTGTTGGCTGATCAACTCGACGTCCGAAGGTGGCCACGCCTGTTCGGCGACCGACGACACCCGCGCCCGTGCCAACTCGAGGTCCGGCTCGAGCGTTCCCCCTAGGTCAATCACCGTTACCTCGTGCGTGGGGTCTCTGGTGAGCGCCAACGCCGCGCCGGCAGCCCCAGGGCCGGAGCCGATGATCAGTGAAGTGGGCATGGCCTTCGCAATTTCACTGTCCGCCGTCCGATGTGTCCAGACTGCCGTATCCAGCGGGTGTGCACTGACACCAGGAGTGCGGTTCCGACCCCGAACCGTAGGATTCGGCCGGTGAGTACGCATCCGCCCCGGCCGTTCGGCCCGCTCGAGGCCGTTTGGGCGACCATCGGGTCCGGGGCAGCAGTGACTCTCGAGACCATCGAGCTCTGGATGGTCGAGTTGTCGTTCTCGAACAGCGTCAGGACGGCGCTCGGCGAGCATCGGACCCGTCCGCTGGTGCTGGTTCGTCTGGCCGGCCAGAGGGAGGGGTCTCCGGTCGAGGGCTGGGGTGAGTGCGCGGCCTTGGCAGACACGACCTACGACCGCGAGGACGCGCCAGGCGCCTTCGCCGTGCTCGAGACGTCGCTCGTTCCAGCGCTCGTCGAGAGGGTGATCGAGCGTGGGGGATCGATTCCAGGGCCCTCCGAGCTGCACGAGCTCCGGCAAGTTGGTGGTGGACCGCTCGCGTTCGCCGCGTTGGAGATGGCCGTCGCCGATACGCATCTTCGGGCCGAGGCCCGTTCCCTCGCCGGAGTGCTCGGGGTCGGTGATCGCCCGGTCCCTGTGGGTGCGGTTGTCGGGCAGTTCGAGACGGTCGGGGCCTTGGTCGCCGAGGTGGCGCGGTTGGCCGATCTCGGGTGCAGCCGGATCAAAATCAAGGTCGGACCGGAGTGGGACGTCGAGCCGCTGCAGGCGATCCGTGTGGCGTTTCCCGATCTTCTCCTCCAGGCCGACGCGAACGGCAGCTACGACCGAGCCGCCATCGAGCACCTCTGCGAGCTCGATCGCTTCGGTCTGCTCTGCCTCGAGCAGCCCTTCGGCCGGGACGACCTCGAAGGCCATCGAGTGCTCAGCCAACGCATCCACACCCCTGTCTGTCTCGACGAGAGCATCAACTCGGTCGAGGCCGCACGCAATGCCCTGGCAATGGGCGCCTGCTCGGTCATCTGCGTGAAACCCGCTCGGCTGGGCGGCATCGGCCAAGCACTGGCGCTGATCCGGATGTGTGCCGATTCCGGAGTGCCGTTGTGGATGGGGGGCATGTTCGAGTCCGGGTTCGCCCGCCGGCTCAACACGACGCTCGCCGCGCTCGGTGGCTTCTCGTGGCCCGGTGATCTGATCCCCGCCCACTGGTACCTCGAGGAGGATCCGGCCCGCGGTCCCGATCCGACCAGATTGGGGTCGAAGGAAGTCCTGTGCGCCCGCCCCCCCGCTGGTCCGGGCCTGGGTTACCCGCCACCGGATCCCGCCATCCTCGACCGTCATCTGGGCAAACGGACCCGCCTCGAGGTCGACCGAGGTTGACCCGACCGATGCCGCAGCCGGTGCTCCGGTTGCGGAGAGGCGCCCCACAGATGCGTAGAATTGACGGACCATGCAACGTGCGATCATCGAGCGGCGCCTCAGCGACGCCCACGAGCGGTTGGTCCGCGCGCGGGCCGAGCTCGCCGTGCTCGATGAACAGCTCGTGGTGGTGAACGAGATCGCCGACGACACGCGTCTTCGGGCACTGGTGTCGGAGACCCCGTTGGCGTCGAGGGAGCACGACGAAGCGAACCGACAGGCCACGGTCATGCTCCAGACTCGTGCCGTGCTCGTCGATCGGATCGAGGAGCTGGAGCGCAAACAGGACGAGCTTCTCGACCGGCTCGTGGTCGGTCCGGGTTGACCGTTCGCGGTTCGCATCGACCGACCCATCTTCGACCGCAGTGACGACCGGTGTGTTCGACACCGGCTTGGGAAGGAACTGGATAACTCATGAGCAGGCGAGTGGTCATCGCAGAGGACGAGGCGATCATCCGGCTCGATCTGAAGGAGATCCTTCAGGACGAGGGCTACGACGTGGTCGGCGAGACGGGACGCGGCGACGAGGCGGTGGAGCTCGTGCGTGCGCACCAGCCCGATCTGGTCATCCTCGACGTGAAGATGCCCGGGTCGGACGGCCTCGCCGCGGCTCGCGCGATTCGGGACCTGGGCATCAAGGTGGCGGTCCTCATCCTGACCGCCTTCAGCCAGCGCAATCTCATCGACGAAGCGCGCGACGCCGGGGTGGCCGCCTATCTGGTGAAGCCGTTCCAGCGCATCGAGCTCATCCCGGCGATCGACCAGGCGATGGCGCGCTGCGAGCAGGAGTGGGCCATCGATGCCGAGGCCGAGCACAGCGTCGGACGAGACCGTCGGCAGCCAGACCAGCGCCGAAGACAAGCTGGAGACCCGCCGACTGGTCGAAGGAGCCAAGAGCATGCTCATGGACAGGTCGGGTATGACCGAGACCGAGGCGTTCGCCTTCATCCAGAAGACGGCGATGGGCACCCGCAGCCGGATGATCGACATCGCCCGCCAGGTTCTCGAGGGCTCGCTCACGCCCTAGCGCTATCGTCGTCCTGACGTGGCCCGGACCCCTCCCGCATCCAAATCCAAGAGCACAGCCGGCACCCCTCACGACGCGGGGACCGGCGATGTCCTGACAGGGCCTCTGATCCTGTTGGACGGGATGTCCCTCGCCTTCCGCGGCGTACCACGCCCTTCCGCCCGATCTTGCAACCACCACCGGCGTGGTGACCAATGCCGTGCACGGCTTTGCCTCGATGGTGGTGAACCTGGTCCGTGACCACCATCCGTCCGGGCTGGCCGTCGCCTTCGATCTTCCGGGGAAGACGTTCCGCGACGAGATCAACGACGAGTACAAGGCGGGTCGCTCGCCCGCACCGGCCGACCTCACCCCCCAGTTCGGGATGATCCGGACGGTGCTCGAGTCGCTCGCCATCCCGGTGATCGAGGCGGAGGGATTCGAAGCGGACGACATCTTGGCGACGCTGGCGACCGAGGCCCGGGACAGCGATCGCCCGGTGATCGTGGTTACCGGCGATCGAGACTCCTACCAACTCGTCGAAGACCCCTACGTGCGGGTGCTCTACAACCGCAGGGGAGTCAGCGACTACTCGCTGTACGACGAGGCGGGCATCGAAGAGAGGACCGGCGTGCGCCCGGACAAGTACACCCTCCTCGCCGCCCTACGCGGCGACCCTTCGGACAACCTCCCGGGAGTGGCAGGAGTGGGGGAAAAGACCGCCGCGAAGTTGGTCAACGAGTACGGCGATCTCGACACCTTGTACGCACACCTCGATGCGCTCTCTCCCAAGCTCCGCGCAAACCTGGCGGCCAGCGCGGACCAGGTCCGTCTCAACGCCGAGCTCATTCCGCTGGTGCGCAACGTCCCGCTTCCGCTGCACGCCGATCAGTTGACCCTCGGCGGGTGGGACCTCGAAGAGGCACGAGACACCTTTGCTCGTTTCGAGTTACGCACGGTGTGGCCGAGACTGCTGTCGCTGATCGAGGACGGGATCTTCGGAACCGGCACCGGATCCCCTGCAGGCGAGGGGGCTCGCCTCACCGGGGGCGCTGACGGCGATCGTGGCGTCGACTCCGATCAGCCCGAGTGGCTCAGCACACCAACGGCTCTCGTCGTCCGTTCGGCGGACGCAGCTGTGGCCGCGCTGGACCGGATCTTCGACGCGGCAGCCGCGTCGACCGGTGTGGTGGCGCTGTTCGCGAGGTGGTCGGGCGACCCGGGACGGTCCCCGCTGGTCAGCCTGACCCTGTCCAACGAGGCACTGTCCAACGGGGCACCGTCAGGGGAAGCGCCCGAGCCGATCCTCCACATCGGCCTCGACGACGCCGGGCTGTCGTTGCTCGACGACGAGCGGCTCCGCAAATCGTTGGCTTCAGGCCTGGGGCGCGCCGGGGCGGGTGTCGTCGCCCACGATGCGAAGGAGCTCATGCGGTCGTTGCTCCCACTCGGAATCGACATCACCGGTCTCGCGCTCGACACCGCGGTGGCCTCCTATCTGCTCGATCCCTCGGTGGACCGCTACCGGCTGGCCGATCTCGCCGAGCGATTCCTCGGCGTCACCGTCGACGACGGCACCGGCGGCAAAGGTCAGGCCAGCTTCGATCTCGGTGGGACGGCCGATGACTCCGAAGGGAACGAGGGATCCGGATCGGGTCGGGACGACAGCCTCCAAGGGGAGGAGCTGCGAGCGGTTCGTCTCGCAGCAGTGCTCGCCAGGCTGCGCGCACCACTGGCCGACGCCTTGCGGGCGGTGGGCGAGGAGGAGCTGTACAAGGACATCGAACAGCCACTGGTCAGAGTGCTCGCTCGGATGGAAGTGACCGGGATCCCCGTCGACTCGGAGGTGCTGCGGTCGATCGCGGCAGAGCTGGTCGAGGAGTGCGCGTCGTTGGAAGCGACCATCCAGGACTTGGCGGGGACCCCGTTCAAGGTCAACTCGGTCCCGCAACTCCGAACCGTGCTCTACGAGACCCTCGGCCTCACCCCGGTGCGCAAGACCAAGACCGGGTTCTCGACCGACGCCCGCACCCTCGAGCTCCTGCGCGGACAGCACCCGATCATCGAGGCGTTGTTGCGCTACCGCGAGGTCGAGAAGCTTCGGTCGACCTACGGCGAGAGCCTCGCCGCCGAGGTGGCGCCCGACGGTCGGATCCATGCCACCTTCCGCCAGACCGTCGCCCGCACCGGGCGGTTGTCGTCGGACCGGCCGAACCTGCACAACATCCCGGTGCGGACCGAGGAGGGCCGCCGATTCCGCGAGGCGTTCGTCCCCTCGCCGGGGCGACGGCTGCTGGTCGCGGACTACGACCAGGTGGAGCTGCGAGCCATCGCCCACCTCTCACTCGACGAAGGTCTCATCGCCGCCTTCGCCGCCGGCGAGGACATCCACCGCTCGGTCGCATCCCGGGTGTTCGGCGTGGAGCGTGACGAGGTGACCCTCGGTCAGCGTTCGACCGCGAAGATGGTCTCCTACGGACTTGCCTACGGGATGGAGGCCTACGGCCTGTCTCAGCGGCTCGGCGTCCCGGTCGAAGAGGCCCAGAGCATCCTGCAGGCCTTCTTCGCCGCCTATCCGTCGGTCCGCGAGTACATGGAGCGCACCGTGTCCGAGGCTCGGGCCTCTGGCTACACGGTGACCGCGTTCGGGCGGCGGAGACCACTGCCCGATCTGGGTGCGTCCAACTACCAGGTGCGCCAGGCGGCCGAGCGTCAGGCGATGAACGCGGGCATCCAGGGACTCGCCGCCGACCTGTTCAAGGTCGCGCTGGTGCGGTTGGACGCCGGGTTGGAGGAGGGCGGGTTGGCCTCGCAGCTGGTGCTCCAGGTTCATGACGAAGTGCTGGTGGACGTGGCCCCCGACGAGGCCGACCAGGTGGCCGAGCTCACCGAACGGGCCCTGACCGGTGCCGCCGAGCTCACGGTTCCGTTGAAGGTGGCGATGGCCTGGGGTTCGTCGTGGGCGGAGGCCAAAGGCAGCTGATCGGAACCGGCCGGTCGCCCGCACTGGCCCCGGGAGGCTTGCACTAGCATGGCCACCCGGCCATATCGATCGTGGCCAGCTGTAACGCTGTGACCTCGAGCAGGTCCGGCGACCCGTCCGGAAAGCGAGCTACCTACCACTATGTCCGATACCCAAGTCGTACCCGCTGGCGCTGCCCTGCTGTCACCCGAAGCGATGGGCACCTTCGACGAGAACGGGGTCTACATTCCCCGCTCGGTCACCGAAGACGATCTCGGCGGTGCGTCCCTCGAGGACGCGATGGCCGGAACCATCGTCGAGTTCGAAGACGGTGATCTGGTGGAGGGTACGGTCGTCAAGATCGATCGGGACGAGGTGCTTCTCGACATCGGCTTCAAGTCCGAAGGCGTCATTCCGGTCCGCGAGCTGTCGATCCGCAATGACGTCGATCCGTCGCAGATCGTCTCCCTCGGGGAGCAGGTCGAGGCGCTGGTCCTTCAGAAGGAGGACAAAGAGGGTCGTCTGGTCCTTTCGAAGAAGCGGGCCCAGTACGAGCGTGCCTGGGGCACGATCGAGAAGCTGAAGGAAGCGGACGAAGTGGTCACCGGACCGGTGATCGAGGTGGTCAAGGGAGGTCTGATCGTCGACATCGGCCTGCGCGGGTTCCTGCCGGCGTCGTTGGTGGAGCTGCGCCGGGTTCGGGAGCTCCAGCCTTACGTCGGACGGACCATCGAGGCCAAGATCATCGAGCTCGATCGGAATCGCAACAACGTCGTGCTGTCCCGCCGGGCATGGCTGGAGGAGACCCAGAAGGAGCAGCGGGGCGAGTTCCTGGTCAATCTCAAGCCCGGCGAGCGGCGCAGGGGAGTGGTCTCCTCGGTGGTCAACTTCGGCGCCTTCGTCGATCTCGGCGGCATGGACGGCCTGGTCCACGTCTCCGAGCTCTCGTGGAAGCACGTCGACCACCCGTCGTCGGTGGTGTCGGTGGGCGACGAGATCGATGTCGAAGTGCTGGACGTCGATCTTTCGAAGGAGCGGATCAGCCTGTCGCTGAAGGCGACCCAGATCGATCCCTGGCAGGAGTTCGCAAACTCCCACCAGGTGGGAGAGCTCGTCTACGGGCGGATCACCAAGCTGGTGCCGTTCGGCTCGTTCGTCCAGGTCGGGGACGGCATCGAGGGACTCGTCCACATCTCCGAAATGGCCGGTCACCACGTCGATCTCCCCGAGCAGGTGGTCACCCCCGGAGAAGAGCTGTGGGTCAAGATCATCGACATCGACCTCCAGCGTCGCCGGATCAGCCTGTCCATCAAGCAGGCAGCCGAGGGCGGCGAGGTGTCCGAGGAGTACCGCGAGGCATTCGGAGAGCATGCCTACGACGCCGAGGGCAACTACGTCGGACCGTTCGAGTTCGCCGAAGCCGAGTTCACTCCCGAAACCGAAGCGCAGGCCGCCTGGGCCGACTACGTGGCCGAACACGGTTCGGGCGAGGGCACACCGGAGTCCGCGGAGACTGCTGCTGACCCGGTGGTCGCAGAGTCCGCAGAGACGCCGGCCGCTTCCGAGGGCGCACCGGACCAACCCGCGGTCGAGGGCTAACCCGCCGTCCCGGGGCCGGATCACCCGGCCGAGCTCATCGCCGGCGCTCAGGTACTTCGCCGCGCGGTCGCCGTGTTCGAGTGCGGCGTGGCGAGGAGTGCGTTGCTGAGGACGTTGGTGAGCCGGAGTGAGTAGGCCGCGGTGATGTGGTACTCGTCGAGGTAGACCTCGAAGCGACCGATGACCGCCGGGCACGTCGTCGAGCAGAACCAGGGGATCACGTCGATGTACCGGGCGCCGTCGAGCCGGGCCGCTGTGGCCTCTGCCTGGTCCTGCTCTTGCCAGAACTGGGTGACCGGTCCGGAGCAGTTCTGGATGTCGGTGCCGTTCTGGGACAGACACAGGGGAGGATCGCGAGGCAACACCGGGACGTTCCCGAGGACGACGATCCGATTGTCGGGGACGTGGATCTGCCGGATGGTCTTCTCCAACCCGGTCTGCCACTGCGCGGGGGAGTACTCCCGGCCGTCGGGCTTGACCCGACCCTCCTGGGTGATGACCACCAGATCAGGGTGCACCTGGTTGATGCGGTTGATGGCAAAGCGGTGCCACGAGTCACAGACCGTGTAGCGGCCGCCGCTGCGACCGAACCCGGGTGGGTTCGAGTAGGCGAGCGAGTCGGCCGGGCAGTATCCCTTGCCGAGGAAGTACAGCTTCCATCCGAAGTCCGCCGCGATGCGATTGACCGCGTCGAACCACATCGCGGCGTGAGAGTCTCCGTAGAGCACCATGGAGCGGGTGGCCTTCCGATCGCCGAAGACACACGCGGGCGCCGTGCTCTGGCCGGATGCCGGGAAGCAACCAGCGCGGCGTGGGCCTCCCCAGTCGGCCGACGCGTTGGCAAGCGTCGGTTGCAGGTCCGATGGCAAGGTGGTTGCTGCAGTCGCCTGCCGGACCATGGCGACCACCGAGGCCTCGGAAGCCAGGTCCTTGGGGCCGGTCCCCGCGGCCCCTCGGTCCGAGGCCGAAAACGGCAAGGCCACCGGCGCGGACTGGTCGTGGAGGTGGAGCTCGATCGTCGCAATCACGAGGCTGAGCGCAATCAGCGCGAGGCCGAGGCCGATCGGAGCCCAGCGCCGTCGTCGCAGGACGGCGGCGTGGCGGATCGGGTCCTCCATGAAGCGGAAGGTCAGCACGGAGGCGGCGAGGGCCACGAGCAGCCAGACCAGACTCTGGCGGAAGGAGAGGCTGTTCCTACCTGCGTCCTCCGCCGCGAGCAGGAGCAGCGGCCAGTGCCACAGGTAGAGGGAGTAGGAGTGCTTCCCGAGCCATTGGAGCGGGCCGCGTCCGAGCAGGGCTTCGGCTCCGTTGCGGGGAACGGCAACTCCTCCTGCGATGACGAGGGCGCTGCCGAGCACTGGAACCGCGACCAGCGATCCCGGGTACGGCGTGGTGTTGGTGAACACGAGCGCGGCGACCACGATCGCGGACAGTCCCGACCAGGTGAAGACCGCAGCGAGGGTCTCCGGCAGCCGGAGGAGTTGATCGGTCCAGAGGGCGACCAGGGCGCCGAGTGCCAGTTCCCAGGCGTGGGTGAACGGGGAGAAGTAGGCGGTCGTCGGTGAGGACGCGGTCTGTACGACGGAGAGAGTGAACGACCCGACGACGATCGCTCCGAGCCCGGCCGTCAATCGGGAGCGCAGTGTGAACCTGGTCCGGATCGCGGCGGCAAGGAGGAAGATCGTGGGGTAGACGAGATAGAACTGCTCTTCCACCGCCAACGACCAGAAGTTCTGGAGGGGAGAGGGTGGTCGCTGCGCGCTGAGGTAGTTGGTCCCGAGCGCGATGAAGTGGAAGTTGGCAAGGAACACAGCAGTCCATCGGGCGTCGCCCGCTGTCTGTCCTCCGTACACGACGCCGAGCACCGCATAGGTCGCGACGACCGTGACGATGATCACCAGGGTCGCGGCGGGGATGATCCGCCGAGCTCTCCGACCGTAGAACGAGAGGAGTGAGGTCCGCCCTGAGCTGCTCCGCTCCCGCAGGAGCAGGCCGGTGATGACGAACCCGGAGATCACGAAGAAGACGTCGACCCCGACGTACCCTCCCGAGACGACCGACAGATTGCCGTGATAGAGGACGACGAGCAGGACGGCCACTGCACGGAGCCCTTCGATGTCGGGGCGGAACCGACGATCCCCCGGGGCGGTTCCGGACTGGTCGCCAACAGATGTTGCGTCCTGTTCGAGCCCGATGATCGTCGTCATGCGGTCGGCCTACCCCCCTCCACCGGGCATTTGAGCACAGACCGTCCGATCCGGAAAGCGTGACGGTCCGGTGAGGATCAGCCGGGTGCGGGCTCCGCTGCGGTGAGTGGGAAGTGGCACGCCACCTGGTGCCCGGGCGCGATCTCTCGCAGGGGCGGTTCTTCGTCGGCGCAGCGCTGCTGGACGTAGGGACACCGAGTACGGAAGCGGCAGCCCGACGGGGGGTCCAGCGGCGAGGGAAGTTCGCCGGAGAGCCGTTTGTGGTCGGACCCGTGGTCGGGGTCCGGTTCGGGGATCGACGCCAGGAGCGCCTCGGTGTACGGATGGGCGGCGAACCGGTAGAGGTCGTCGGAAGGCGCGATCTCCACCAACTTGCCGAGGTACATCACCGCGACCCGGTCGCTCACGTTCTTCACCACACCGAGGTCGTGGGCGATGAAGACCATGGTGAGCCCGAATCTGGACTTGAGGTCGGCCATCAGGTTGAGGATCTGGGCCTGCACCGAGACGTCCAGCGCGGACACCGGCTCGTCGCAGATGAGCAGGTCGGGGTCTGCCATCAACGCACGGGCGATGCTGATCCGCTGGCACTGGCCACCGGAGAACTCGCCGGGACGGCGGTCACCGGCTGCGTCGGGGTCGATGCCGACCGCTTCGAGCATCTCCCTCGCCTTGGCCGATCGTTCCTCTTTGTCGCCGCGCTTCCAGATGACGAGTGGCTCGGCGACGATGTCACGCACCCGGCGCCGGGGGTTGAGCGACGAGATCGGATCCTGAAAGATCATCTGGATCTTCGTGCGGATCTCGCGCAGCTCCCGTGAGGGAAGATCGACCAGGTTCTTGCCCCGGTACATGACCCTTCCCGAGGTCGCCGGCTGTACCCGGACCAGCGCTCGCCCGGTGGTCGACTTTCCGCACCCGGACTCACCGACCAGTCCCAACGTCTCGCCGACTTTGACCGAGAAGGTCACCCCGGAGACGGCATGGACGATCCGCCGGCCGCTTCGGAACTCGACCACCAGGTTCTCCACGTCGAGCACGACATCGTCGTTCGCATCTGCCGACGCCGCGGTCGTGGTCGTCTCCTCGGCGGTCATGGGGCGACCGGCTCCTCGGCGGACGGGGCGGTCGAGACGCCGGACACCAGCGGGAACCAGCAGGCGAAGAGATGGTCGGGGGTGCCGGCGGTGCGCAGCGGTGGTTCGCTCTCGCGGCACTTGTCTTGCGCGTACGGACAACGGGGCGCGAACCGACACCCTTTCGGTGGGTGGATCAGATCCGGGGGACGGCCCGGGATGGCCTGGAGTCGGGTTCCGCTCGGGTCGGACAGGCGCGGGATCGAGTCCATCAGCGCCCGCGTGTAGGGCATCCGGGTCTCTTTGAAGAGGGTGTGGGTAGGGGCGCGCTCGACGACTCGCCCCGCGTACATCACCACGATGTCGTCGGTGCGGGTCGCGACCACGCCGAGGTCGTGGGTCACAAGGATCACCGCCATCTGGCGCTCGCGCTGGAGCTCGGCGAGGAGGTCGAGGATCTGGGCCTGCACGGTGACGTCCAAACCGGTGGTCGGCTCGTCCGCCACCACCAGACGAGGTGCACACGCCAGCGCGATCGCGATCATCACCCGTTGGCGCATCCCGCCGGACAGCTCGAACGGGTACCACCGGATCCGCGCCTCGGGAGAGGGGATGCCCACCGAGCGGAGGAGCTCGATGGCGTGTGCCTTCGCCTCGGAACGGTCCATCCCGAGGTGGAGCCGGAGGGACTCGGTGATCTGCTCGCCGATCCGCTTCACCGGGTTGAGCGCGGTCATCGGGTCTTGAAAGATCATGCTGAGCTCCGCCCCCCAGACCTGGCGCAGGTCGGCCTCGGACATCGCGGTCAGTTCGTGGCCGGCGAAGTGGACGGTGCCGCTTCGGATGACGTCACGCCTGGGGAGCAGTCCCATGATCGACCGGGACAGGACGGTCTTTCCCGATCCGGACTCCCCGACGATGCCGAGGGTCTGTCCGCGCCCGACCGACAGGGACACCCCGTCCACCGCCCGGACGGTGCCCCTCGGGGTACGGAAGGAGGTGTGCAGATCTTCGACCGCCAGGAGCGGCTCGTCGGGCACGCCGACGTCGGCGAACTCGAGGGTCTTCCGGCTGCGCTGCATCCGACCTCCCTTGGCGTCGGTCGCGGTCACAGCAGACCCTCGCGAATGTCGAAGCGCTGGCGAAGCCGGTCGCCGATGAGGTTGATCGACAGGAGCAGCAGGAACATCGCCAGGACCGGCCACATCATGATGTAAGGGTTCGTCTGGAGGTTCCCGTTGGTCGCACCTTCGGAGATCATGTTTCCCCACGACGGTGTCGGAGGGGGGATCGACAGCCCGAGGAAGGCGAGCGATCCTTCGATGACGATCACCCCGGCCACGGTGATCAGACCGAAGGTGACCGCAGCCGGCACCACGTTGGGAAGGATCTCCCGGAAGAGGATCCGGGGGGTGTTTGCCCCCATTGTTTTCGCGGCGATGACGAAGTCTCGATTGGCGAACGCGAGGCTCGAGGCGCGCACCACCCGATAGAGGAGCGGAATCGTCGCGACCCCGAGGATGATGGTGATCTTCCAGAGGTTGGCTCCCCAGAACGCCACGATGGCGATCACCGCCACGATGGCCGGGAACGCGAGCAGGACGAAGGCGCCGGCGTTGATCGAGATGTCCAGTCGACCGCCCTTGTAGCCCGACACGAGTCCGAGGGTGCCACCGATCAGCAGCCCGATGGCCACCGACCCGAAGCCGACGACCAGCGAGACGCGAGCACCGAAGATGAGCCGGCTGAGTATGTCGCGTCCGAGGTCGTCGGTTCCGAGCAGGTGATGGATGCTCGGGCTCGCGTTGATCGCCGCGTAGTTCTGGAAGTTGGGGTTGGGAATGGGGAGCACGCTCGCAAAGATGGCAAGGAGGACCACCAGACCGAGATAGCCGAGCGCCAGCCAGAACAAGATGCCGAGCGGCCGCCTGAGCAGGATGTCATCGCTGCCGAGCATCTCTGACTGCCGGGAGAGGACGAGCTCGTCGACGGCGGCCATGCCCGGGAGGGGGTCGGCCAGCATCCGGTGGGCCGCTCTGGTGTCGGCGAGCTCGCGGTCGTCAGGCATCGCTCAGGTCCGTGCCACCCTCGGGTCGACCACCGTGAAGATGAAGTCGACGATGAACTGGATCACGACGAAGGCGACGGCGATGACCAGGGTGATGCCCTGCACCACCAGATAGTCACGCTGGTTGACAGCGGTCACCAGCGAGAAGCCGAGCCCGGCGATCGAGAACAGGTACTCGACGATGAAGAGGCCGCCGATCAAGGCACCGATGTTCACCCCGGACGCTGCAAGCAGTGAGAAGGACGAGGGCCGGAAGGCGTGTCGCCACATGATCCGACGGTTCGACAGACCTTTGGAGCGGGCCATCGTGATGAAGTCCTCTTGCAGGGTGCTGATGAGATCCGAGCGGAAGAGCCGGTAGTAGACCGCGATCGATCCAGCGGTCACCGCGAGCGACGGAAGGATCATGTAGTGGATGTTGCTGGCGAAGTTCTGGGTGATGGGGACGTAGCCGGTCGCCGGAAACCAACCCAACCCGACCGCGAAGATCGCGACCAGAATCGGTGCGATCACGAAGGGCGGAAGCGCGAGCAGGCCGAAGGTGCCGGTGGTGGCGATGTTGTCGACCGGCCGGTTGGGCCGGCGGGAGGTCACCAGGGCGAGCGGGATCGCCACGCCGAAGGCGATGGTCTGGGAGATGATGATCAACTCGAGATCGATCGGCCAGCCTTGCGAGATGATCTGGGTGACCGGCTCGTGATTGAGGAAGGACTGGCCGAGGTCGCCGTGGAAGACGGAACCCAGCCAGGTGAGGTACTGCTGGAACAGAGGCTTGTCGAGTCCGAGCTGCTTGTAGAGGATCGCCTGGTTGTGGGGGTTGTCGTTGGTCCCGAGGATGACCGTGGCCGGATTGCCGGGCAGGAGGTGGACCAACAGGAAGGTGAGCACCGAGATGATGAAGGTAACCACCAGCAGCTGGACGACCCGACGGAGGAGGTACTTGACCATGGGACTCTGGGTCGCCGATCCGGGCAGCCGGCCGGCTACCGTGCCATCCAGGTCTGGTGGAAGAACGCCTGGCCCTCGTTGAAGCTGTAACCGGGCTTCCCGTCGGGCAGGATCAGGTTGTCGAAGTTCTGGACCTTCTCGGAGGCGATCTCCGAAAAGAGGTACTGCTCGATCCAGAGGTAGGGAAGGTCCGCGGCCAGTCGCTCGTTGACCCTTCGGTAGGCGGCGACCCTGGTGGACTGATCGGTCGTGTGGCGGCCGAGGAGCATGGCCGCCTCCAGCTCGGGATCGTTGATCCGGGTGAAGTTGAGGCCGAGGGTGCCGACCGGCGAGATGGTGGTGGTGCTCCACCAGACGTAGTTGATGTCTGGATCGACTTCGCCGAACTGGTACGAGGTCACCGCTTGGAATTTGCCGAAGATGAAGTCGTCGATGAGCGTCGCCTGTTGGGCTTCGGAGAGAGTCACCTCGACCCCGACCTGCTGCCACATCTGCTGGATGGTCTGGACGACCTTGATCTCGAGGGGTTCGGGGATGGTGAGCAGTTCGATGGTCGGGGTCCCGTGCTCCGCCTTGTAGGAGTCGACCAGTGCCTTTGCCCCCTTCGGGTCGTAGGTGGGGTAGTGGGTGTTGCTGAAGTACGGCGAGCCCGGTGTGAAGATGCCGGTCGCCGGCTGGGCCGGTGGGCCACCGATGACCTGCTGGACCACCTTCTGGTCCATCGCCTTGGCCAGCGCCTGGCGGATACGGAGGTCGTCGGTCGGGGGGACCACCGTGTTCAGCATGATGAAGGCGAAGGTCGGCTGGCCGATGACCCCGGTCCGGCTGTCGACCAGCTGGAACCCCGCACCGCCTGCACCGGAGAAGTTGGTGATCGTGGTGGGGTCCACCGACTCGATCATGTCGACACCGCCCGAGCGCAGGGTCGATTCGCGAGCCTGCGTGTTGGGGATCGGTCGGAAGGTGATCGAGTCGAGGTAGGGGAACCCTTTCTGCCAGTAGTGGGGATTGCGGGTGACGGTGAACGACTGGTTCGGCTGCCAGTTCGAGTAGATGAACGGTCCGGTT
The DNA here is from genome assembly GCA_963839925.1 of uncultured Acidimicrobiaceae bacterium. Lineage (GTDB taxonomy): Bacteria > Actinomycetota > Acidimicrobiia > Acidimicrobiales > RAAP-2 > Bog-756. Next base: position 1,301,297 of record CAWIWV010000001.1, read on the forward strand.
CCCACCGGGGTGGGCGTCGTGTTCGGATGGGCGTTCACCTGATCGATCATCGCCTGGCCCACCACGTAGCCGACCTGGGTGGTGAGGCTCGCCGGGAACATCGGGTTGGGACCTGTCAGGTGGAAGGCCACGGTCATCCCGTCGAGGACCTCGAGCGAGCTGACCTGTTTGAGCGCGGTGCCGGTGAGGGGCGAGACCGACAGCGCGTGGTAGTTGGCCTGGATGACGGCGGAGGTGAGCGCCGAGCCGTCGCTGAAGGTCACGCCCGGACGCAGGGTCATCGTCCAGACGTCGAAGGTGGAGCTGGGCTTGATCGACTGGGCCAGGTAGGGCTGGATGGTGCCGTCGGCGGCCACCGCCATCAGCGGGTCGTAGATGGCGTTCGCATACAGGAAGCCGTTGGAGTCCCAGTGGTTCAACGGTGGGTAGAACCCGTCGATGTCCGCGATGATCGCGACGGTCAGCGCCCCGCCCCGCACCGGCGGACCCGAACCGACACCGGGCTTGGTGCCGGTGGAACTGGAAGAGGGCGGCGAGGTCGAACTGGACGAGCACCCGTCCAGCAGCACCGAAGCACCGGCGCCGAGCGCCACCGCCCCGCCCACGGCCGCGCCGCGGGACAAGAAGGTGCGACGGCTCAGCGCGTCACTCATCGGCGCACGACACAGACATCCCCCATCTGTTCTTCCCTGTTCCCCGTTCGCTGGGCTGTTTCCCGTCCCACCGACGGAAGACCCGCATGCGACGGTTGCACTCTGTCACAGGTCCGATCGGTCAAGACGGCACGATACCGCCACCGTGTGCCCAGGTCCACGGAATCTTTGCCCGGTCGGTCACGCGACCTTGGACGCAACGCTGGGTACCATGCCCCCCATGGACCTGACCCCCACGTCGGCCTCGGTGGTCGAGAGCGAGGCGGTCACCTCCGCGCCTCGAACGGTCGGATCCGACCCTGACAGCAGATCGATCCGTCGGGGCAGGGTCGCCCGAGGGGCCCGGTCCGAGGAGGCGACCGGACCCGACGATCCACAGGGCCCGCCATTCAGCCCGACGGTCAAGGGTCTGCTCGTGGCGGCGACGGTGGTCGTGTTGGCCGCCTCGCTGGTGCTCCGGTTCTGGACCAGGTCCGATCTCTGGCTGGACGAAGCGCTCACCGTCAACATCGCCGGGATGCCGTTGCACGAGATCCCTTCGTACCTCCGGCGCGACGGCTCGCCACCGCTCTACTACTACCTGCTTCACTTCTGGATGCAGGCATTCGGCACCTCCGATCTGGCGGTGCGGTCCCTCTCGGGGATCATCGGGGTGATCACCCTTCCGCTGATCTGGCTCGCGGGCAAGCGGCTCGGGGGCCGGGAGCTCGCCTGGCCCGCCCTGCTCCTGCTGGCGTCGTCACCCTTCGCCATCCGCTACGACACCGAAGCCCGGATGTACTCGCTGGTCGCGTTGCTCACTGTGCTCGGCTTCCTCGCTCTCGACCGCTCGCTCCGATCACCGCGCGCCGGAAATCTCATCGCGGTCGGCGTAGTGACCGGTCTCCTCCTCTATACCCACTACTGGGCGCTCTATCTGGTCGGCACGGTCATTCTCTGGTTGGCCTGGGTGGCGTGGCGCGGCCGCGACGACTGGCGGCGCGGCGCACGTGCCTCGTTGGTCGCGGCGGGAGTCGGATGCCTCACCTTCGTGCCGTGGCTTCCCACCTTCTTCTTCCAGACCCGTCACACCGGCACCCCGTGGGCGACGACTGCGAGCTTCGCCTCGATGGTCAGCGCGGTGTCGTCGTTCGCCGGCGGTGGGACGAACTCGGGGCGGGCGCTCGCCCTCATGATCTTCGCGCTGGCCGGGCTGGGGGTGTTCGGGGCGGCAGTGGGACGGCGCAACATCGACCTCGATCTCCGCACCCAGCGCCCCTCCCGTCCGTTGACCGTGGTGATGCTCGGCACCCTGGCCGCCGCGCTGGCCGGAGGCATCCTGGCCAAGAGCACCTTCGACGCGCGCTACGCCTCGGTGGTGTTCATCCCGCTCATCCTCCTGGTGGCCCTCGGGGTGACCTGTTTCCTCGATCGCCGGATACGGCTCGGCGTGCTGGCCCTGGCGATCGCAGTCGGTCTGGCCGGTGCGGTCCCCAACATCGCCACCGACCGCACCCAGGCTGGTCAGGTCGCCCGCGCCATCGCCGCCACCGCCCATCCCGGGGACGTCATCGCCTACTGCCCGGACCAACTCGGACCCGCGGTCAACCGCCTCCTGCCGGCGGGGCGTTATCGCCAGACGACCTTCCCCCGGGGCACCGGCCCAGCCATCGTGAACTGGGTGGACTACGCCGACACGGTGAAAGCCGCGTCGCCGGCCGATTTCGCCCAGAAGGTCTTGGCGATGGCAGCCGGCGGCAAGCAGGTCTATGTGGTGTGGTACGGCGGCTACCAGGGCTACAGCTTCAAGTGCGAGAACATCGTCGAGACCCTCCAGATGAACGCGGGCTACCGTCCCGTTGCCATGGTGCAGGGGGACGCGGTCAACTTCTACCAACCCATGTCGCTGGTTCGCTTCGTCCCGACGAAGTCCTGAGCCGCAAGGATGCCGTCGCCGGGTCCGCGGGTGGTCGAGGCCAGCACGGTCGATCCGTCGCATCCTGACTCCCTCGCCTCGTTGGGCACCCGCGCCCGCTCCCTGGCCACGACTGTCGGCGCCTCCGCTGTCCGGGCGGTCGTCGCGGTCCTGCCGGCCTGGTTGCTAGCGAGGGTGCTGGTGGTCCTCAGCCTGCTCGCCGCCCACCTGTTCGCCCGGGAGGTCCGTCCCGACGACCTCGCCGCCAGACTCAGGCTCCATCAGGGTCTGCTGGCGTGGGACGGCGGCTGGTACCAGGCGATCGCCGGCCGCGGCTACGTGTCCTCGGGGGTCCAGTCGGTGCGCTTCTACCCGGGCTTCCCCATGGCGGCACGTGCGCTCAGCAAGATTCCGGGGATCAGTGTCGGAGCCGCGCTGGTGCTCCTTGCGAATGCCTGTGCGCTGGCGGCCATGGCGGCACTCTGGGCGTTGGTCCGCCACGACTTCGATGTCGCAGATCCGGGGCTGGCCCGTCGGTCGGTCTGGTTGCTCGCCCTCGCCCCGCCGGCCTACGTGCTTGCCTTTGCCTACGCGGACAGTGCACTCCTGTTGTGTGCGGTGGTCACCTTCCTCGCCGCCCGGAGCGGGCGGTGGTGGTGGGCGGCGGCTGCCGGGTGCGCGGCCGGATTGGTGCGGCCGGTCGGTGTCTTGTTGGTGCTGCCGGTGGTCATCGAGGTCTGGCGAACCCGCCCTGACCGACGGTCCCTCGGCTCGTGGCTGGGGCCGGTCGTCGCCGTGGTGGCCCCGGCAGTCGGAACCGCCGGCTATCTCGGTTGGGTGAAGGCGCAGTTCGGTGACTTCTGGCTTCCCTTTCGGGTGCAGGTGGAACGGGGTCACCGGGGGAGCATCTCTGCGCCGTTCGACTCCATCGGGCACGACCTCAGCTCGTTGGTCCACGGCCACCACGTGGGAAGCGCCCTCCACGTCCCGTGGCTGGTGCTCTGCGTCGCCCTGGCTGTCCTGGCCTTCTGGAGGCTGCCCGTCTCCTACGCGGCCTTCACCGCGGCGGTGCTCGCCGTTGCGATGAGCAGCTCCAACCTCGACTCGTTCGAACGCTACGCGCTCGGGGCGTTCCCCCTGATCATCGTCGCTTCGACCCTCACCCGGCGGCCGGCGGTCGAGCGGGTGGTGCTCATCCTCTCTGCCGCCGGGATGGTGGGCTACGCTTGTCTGGTCTTCCTCGGCGTGGTGGTCCCCTGAGCGGTCATTCGCGTCGAGACGCCCCGATCCAAGCCCGACCACCGATCCAGGCACTGAGCCCAGCCGCCACGCCGACCTTCCGCGGGCGCAGGGGCGCCACCCGGTAATCTTCGGCTGCTCGACGAGAGGACCATGACCAACGTGCCGACAACCGAACCGCAGGCCAGCAAGCCCGTTCTGGTGATCGGGGGCGGTCCGGCCGGACTGACGGCAGCCCGCTGCCTGGCAGAGGCCGGCGATCCGGTGGTGGTGGTGGAGGAGGACACGGTCGTCGGAGGGATCTCGCGCACCGTCGAACGGGACGGATGGCGCTTCGACATCGGTGGCCACCGGTTCTTCACCAAGGTGAAGCCGGTGGAGGAGTTCTGGCACAAGGTCCTTCCCGACGAGGACTTCCTGCTGCGGCCCCGCCTCAGCCGCATCTACTACGGGGGCAAGTACTACGACTACCCGATCAAACTCGGCAACGCGCTCTCCAACCTCGGCATCGTCGAATCCTTCCTCTGCGGTCTGTCCTTCCTGTGGGTCCGGATCCGGCCGCCGCGGGACCGCAGCACCCTCGAGGGCTACATCGTCTCCAACTATGGATGGCGCCTCTACCGGCACTTCTTCAAGACCTACAACGAGAAGGTCTGGGCCGTCTCGGCCTCCGAGATCTCGGCGGACTGGGGTGCCCAGCGGATCAAGGGCATGTCCCTGTGGAACGCGGTCTGGGAGCCGATCCGGGCGTCGTTGGCGGGCAAGCGCCGCGACAAGTCGAAGCAGGTCACCAGCCTCATCGAGGAGTTCCAGTATCCGAAATTCGGGCCGGGCATGATGTGGGAGCGATGCGCCGAGCAGGTCGAAGACATGGGCGGCGCCCTCGAGATGTCGACCAGGGCGGCTGCGGTGCACGTGGAGGACGGAAGGGCGGTCGCGGTGACCGTCGAGTCGGGAGGCGAGGCGCGGCGCATCGAAGTGTCCGACGTCATCTCCTCGATGCCGATCACCGCACTGGCCAAGATCGTGGACCCCCCGGTCCCCGTCGAGGTGCTTCGGGCAGCGGAGGACCTCCACTACCGCGACTTCCTGACGGTTGCGCTGGTGGTCCCCGAGGAGCGCGGTTTTCCTGACAACTGGATCTACATCCACACGCCGAACGTCAAGGTGGGTCGGATCCAGAACTTCGGGGTCTGGTCGCCGTACCTGGTCAAGGACGGACGCACCTGCCTCGGCATGGAGTACTTCGTCTTCGAGGGTGACGAGCTCTGGACCTCAAGTGACGACGAACTGGTCACCCTGGCGACCAAGGAGCTCGCCGAGATCGGGCTGGTGGATCCCTCCGACGTGGAGGTCGGCTACGTGGTCCGGATGCCGAAGGCCTACCCGGTCTACGACGACGTGTACCGCGAGAACGTGGCGGTCATCCGGCGCTGGTTCCAGAAGCACGCCCCCAACGTCCACCCGGTGGGGCGCAACGGCATGCACAAGTACAACAACCAGGACCACTCGATGTACACCGCGATGCTGACCGTGGAGAACATCCACGGCGCCCACCACGACATCTGGGCGGTCAACGTCGAGGAGGAGTACCACGAGTCGCACGTGGGGTCCGACGACGGTGCTTCCGGCGCCGGCTCGAGCTCGAACCCGAATGCCGGGACCCGCTCCAGCGGCGCCGGTTCCGATGGAGCTGGCTCCGAGGGCCGGACCGGGCGCGATGCGCCGATCATCCCCCGAGGGGCCCGCAAGGTCGGGAGCGTCACCGCCTAGTCGCGGGACCCGCCGACTCGTGCAGGTGGTCACCCGGGAAGAGCAGGGCACCCGGGCAGCATCTCTTTTCGATCGTCACCCGAGCGCCTTCGTCTGGTGGATGGTCGTCGCCTGCGCGGGTGGCCTCGCCATCCGCCTGATCTACGTCTTCGTAGCCAAGGCCGGCGCGGCCCTCCAAGGAGACGCCTTCTACTACCACTACCAGGCCCAGTTGAACCTGAAGGGCCACTGGTTCGTGGATCCGTCGGTGTTCTTCTCCAAGCATCCGGTCGCAGCGCTCATCCCGTCCGCCCAGCACCCCCCGCTGTTCACGATGTTTCTCACCCTCGGTGACGTGTTCGGCCTCAAGAGCACCGACGAGCAGTTGGTGGTGGTCTGCCTGGTCGGGACCGCGACCATCCTGCTCACCGGCCTGGTGACGAAAGACCTGGTGACACCACGAGCGGGGGTGATCGCTGCGGTGGTCGCAGCGCTGTACCCCGGGTTCTGGGTGTTCGACGGCGAGGTGATGTCCGAGGCGCTGGTGATGCTGCTCGCCGCAATCACCATCCTTGCGGCCAACCGGTGTTTCCGGAAGTGCACCACCGGCCGGGTCGTCATCCTCGGGCTGCTCACCGGGTTGTGCGCGTTGACCCGCGCCGAGCTGGTCCTGCTGGTGCCGCTGGTGGCCCTGCCGACCGTGCTGTGGCAGCGGTCGTTCGGGGTTCGCCGCAAGCTCGCCCTGTGCGGCCTGGCGGTGGCGGTGGCGGTGGCCCCGATGGTTCCCTGGTTCGCCCGCAACGCCGTCGTCTTCCACCATCCGGTGACTCTCTCCGACCAGCTGCCGATCACCGTCGCCGCGTCCAACAACGCCCAGACCTACCACGGGCCGCTCACCGCCTCGTGGTGCTTCACCTGCCTGCTGAACGCCAAGTTTCCCGCGAGCGACGACGAGTCCGACGAGGCGATCTACTGGCAACACCAGGCCGAGCAGTACATCAAGGCCCACAAGATGCGGGCGCTCGAGGTCGCGGTCGACCGGGTCGGGCTCGAGTGGGCGTTCACCGCGCCGATCCTCCACGCCGACCAGGACTTCCTCGAAGGATGGCCGGTGCCCGTCTCGGACGCCTGGCTCTTCTGGTACTACCCTTTGGTGGTTCTCGCGGCAGTCGGAGCCGTCATCCTGAGGCGGCGTCGTCAGCCCATCTATCCGCTGATCGCCATGTTCGTCGTGACCACCTTCACCGCCTTCGTCACCTATGGCAACTATCGCTTCCGGAGCGAGTCCGAGGTGGCCATCGTGGTCCTGGCCGCAGTCTCGCTCGACGCCCTCTGGTCCCTGCTCGCCGGTCGAACCCGAGCACCCAGCCACCGGGCCCCCCGCCACCGCCTGGTCGACCATGACCCGGTCGAGAACGCCCTCGAGGGAGTGCGGTGAGCGCGGATCCTCCGAACGTCGATCCATCGAACCCGGGCGGCAGGGTGCCCGGTGCGGAGCCGGGGGTGGATCCACCTGCGAGCAGGGAGGCGGTCGAACCCGGTCTCGAGCTGATCCTCGAGGAGATCGATCAGGTGGTCGAACCGCTCGCCGACTCGGTGGCGATGGCCCCGTCGGTGGGCATCCCGGTCGCCGGGGGTCCGATGATCACCCTGCCCGAGGAGGAGCGCCACCCCGGGGCGCCACAGGGTGCCGACTCCCTCCGGGCGGGTCTCCTCCAGGCGGGTCCGGTGGCGATCGCCGGTTTGGTGGTGAACGTGGCGGCCGCCCTGTTGGTGATCGGGGTGGCCCGCCTGGTGAGCTCGGCGGACTACGGCGCGATCGCCCAACTCCTCGGGCTGTTCTTCATCCTGTCGATGCCGGGGTCGGCGGTGCTGGTCGGCGTCGTGCGCCGGGTGTCCTCGATGCAGAAGGCCGGCCACGGGGGAGAGGTCAAGGAGTGGGTGCGCAAGGTCCACCGGGTTGCGGTGATCGCGCTCGCGGTGGAGATCGTCGTGGTCGTGATCCTGCAAGGATGGATCGCCCGACAGCTCTCCCTCCCCAACAGCGATGGGATCGTGCTCATTCTGGCGGCAGCGGGGGTGTGGATCCTCCTCTGCGTCGACCGTGGACTCTTGCAGTCCTACCGCAACTACACCGGTCTCGCCGCGAACTTGCTGGTGGAAGGTGGTATCCGCACCTGCGCGGTGATCCTGCTCGTGTCGGTCCACCTGGGGGTGGGCGGCTATGCCCTCGGTGTGTTCCTCGCCGAGGTCGGGGCCACCCTGCACGCCCGCTGGGTCGCCGCCCGAACGATCCACCGGGGGATCCAGCAGACGGTCGTCGCCGACAACGGCTCGGCGGGGGCCGTCGAGGTGGAGTACGAGCTGGCCGGACGGAGGCTCATGGCAGACGTATCCGCCGCCTTCGTCGGCCTCGCCCTGCTCGGTCTGCTCCAGAACGTCGACGTGCTCCTGCTCGGACGGCTCGACCACGCCAACGTCGGCTCCTACGCGGCGATCTCGGTGGCCTCCAAGGCGATGGTCTTCGGCGCCTTGGCACTCGGGGCCTACCTGCTTCCCGAGGCGACCATCCGGTGGAACGAAGGCGGGCACGCCATCCGCCAGTTCGGGGTCACCTTGATCTTCTTGGCCGTACCGGCAGCACTGCTCCTCGGCATCTCGATCTTCGTGCCCCGCCAGTTCCTGACCCTGGTGTTCTCGGCCAAGTTGAGCCATGGAGCTCCGGCGTTCGCCTACCTGGTCGGCGCGATGATCTTTCTCTCGTTCTCGGTGCTGGTGACCAACTACCTGTTCGGGACCGGCTCACGCTGGATCGTCTTCCTGTTGGCTGGCGGCGCCGTGCTGGCCCTGGTACTGGTCAGCCTCGCCGGCGGCAAGATGGTGGCGACAGCCCGCGCCGATCTGGCTGCGCAGGCCGTGCTCGCCGTCGCCATGGGGGCGGCCTTCGTCGCCATCCACCGGAAGCATCGCGGACAGCATTGGACCCTCAACTCGGTGGCCTCGGTGATCCCCCGCGGCCGGGTCCGTGCGCCCGGCCCGGTGCCCGAGAAGGCAGCGGCGCGGCCAGCCTCCGAAGACGGCGCTGAGGGATGATCTCCAGTTCGTGGCGCCGACCCCGGTACACTGAGCGGCCAGCTCAGACCATCCGGCAACCACCGGAATGAGCGGAGCCGACATCAGGTCGGCACGGGAAGCGGGGAGAGCTCGAGGATGAGGCAAGTGACCCGGCGGACGAGTGCTGCTCGTGCGCTCCCGGTCGAGGGCGAGGGTCAGTCGTCGTCTCCGTTGGCCCCGGTTCCGGACCTGCCGGGCCAGGTGCGACCTCCGGTACCCCGATCGAGCGGGGAATCCCCCTACAGCCAGGCCGGCCTCGCGAGGTTCGCCGGACTCTCCATCGGGGAGATCGCCGAGCGTGCCGGACTCCACCGGATCGACCTGATCGCCTGGCGCGACTTCGACGATCCCGAGGCCGGCGGGTCCGAGCTGCACGCCCACCGGGTGATGGCCGCGTGGGCCGACGCGGGCATCGACGTCTCGCTGACCACCTCGTCGGTTCCCAACGCTCCGAGGGTGGTGCGGCGCGACGGGTACCGAGCGGTGCGGCGGGCCGGGCGGTATGCGGTGTTCCCCCGGACGATGCTCTCGGGCGCCCTGGGCAGGATCGGGTCGGGCGACGGCCTGGTGGAGATCTGGAACGGGATGCCCTTCTTCGCACCGGTGTGGTCGCACGCGCCGCACGTCGTCTTCCTCCACCACGTCCACGCGGAGATGTGGAAGATGGTCCTCCCCTCGGGGATGGCCGAGGCGGGTTACGCGATCGAACACCGGGTGGCCCCTCCCGTCTACCGGCGTTCGCGGATCGTGACCCTGTCCAGTTCCTCAAAGGAAGACATCGTCGAACGGCTGGGTATCCCGCGCCACCGGGTATCGGTCACCCCACCGGGGATCGAACCCGGTTTCTCACCCGGAGGTGAGCGGTCACCGACCCCGTTGGTGGTGGCGATCGGCCGGTTGGTCCCGGTGAAACGGCTGCACCTGCTCATCGGCGCCCTGGTGAAGCTCAAGGCTGACCACCCGGATCTCGAGGCGGTGATCGGTGGGGAGGGCTACGAACGTCCTGCCCTCGAGGCGCTCGTCCGGGATGCCGGCGCCGAGTCGTGGATCTCGTTACCCGGGTATCTCTCCGACAGCCAGGTGGTCGATCTCTATCGACGGGCCTGGGTCCTCGCCTCCACCTCGTTGCGCGAAGGGTGGGGGATGACGGTCACCGAAGCAGCTGCCTGCGGGACGCCGGCCGTGGCGTCGAGGATCAGTGGCCACGAGGACGCGGTGCAGGACGGAGTGAGCGGCCTGCTGGTCGATCGTCCGGACGGGTTCGCCGGTGCGATCGACTCGGTGCTCCGCGACGACGTGCTGCGGAAGCAGTTGGGGGAGGGTGCGCTCGAGTACTCGTCACGCTTCACCTGGGACGCCACCGCCCGGGGAACCCTCGCTGCACTCGGTGCCGAGGCACTCGCCAGGCGGAAGTAGGCGCAGGACCCGCGCCGTCCGTGGGTTAGCGCTCGGATCGACGCCGGCGGAGCACCACTTCGACCGCTGCGTCCGCGCCGAGCAGCACCACTCCGACCCACGCGAGTCTGCTGGCCTTCTGGAAGGCGAGCGGCCACGAGCCGTCCGCCGGGATGTGCAGCGCGGCCTGGTGAACGCCCGTGTAGCTGCCGGCCGCGGCGATCCCCGCAATTGCCGCGAGTCCGAGCAGCACCCGGAGCCTCGGCACCAGCAGGACGACCACGCTGGCGACTCCTGCCCCGAGACCGACCACAGGAGACGAGATGGCAGCTGCCACAGCGCCGGTCACTGCTCCGGTGAGCACGGCCAGCCAGACCGGGGCCCGCGGCGCCTCGGCACCGAAGGGCACCGCGAGCCGAAGCCCCTCGGCCAGCGCCTCGGTCGCGACACGCTCGTCTCCATCGGGCGCCTCCGTCGGGCCCCTGGCGTGTGCGCCGTGGCGGACCACCCGCCGCCTCCTCCGCATCGGCAGGATCGCGAGCACGATGCACGCCACGATGGCGAGCGCGGAGACCAACAGGGCGAGATCGACCCGCTTCTGAGGCTGCCAGGTCAGCACGATCGAGAGGGATCCGTTGTGCGCGGCTCCTCCCAGTTTGGAGAGGTCGAGCTGCCATCCGTTGGCAAAGCCGTCGATCAGGAAGGGTGCCCCGAGGCTCCCGCCACCTTGGACCGTCGCCGTCCATCCGGGGTTGGTGCTCTCCCCGAGGACGAGGTCCACCGGCGTCCGGCCGGCCGCTGCGCTCACCCCGTGAACGGTGAGGTGGATGGTGGTGGAGGTCTGGCTGTCGATGTGGACGGTCGGCGACGCGGCGACCGTGAGGGCGGCCAGCGAGGTCGGCGAGGCGAGCGGCATCGGCCCGCCCCCGGGCGCCGAGTCGAAGGCGAGCTGGTTGATGTCGAACCCGGTGACCTGGCCCGGATTCGACAACAGGGTGTGGGTGCCCGGGCCGAGGGTGACCCCGCCTGCGTCAGGCCCGCAGAGCGAGACGGTCAGGGGTTGGCGGTTGAGCGCGGCGGTCGTACTCCCGCTCACCGAGACCCACAGCTGTGCTCCGTCGAGGGTCAGCAGGTCTCCTTGGCAGGTGGTGGGGATGTCCTGGGGCAACGGCGCAGCGTGCAGACCGGGGATCCCGACCTCGGCGATGCCGAGGGGGAGCGCGATCGGCTGTTGCGAGTAGTAGTTCGGCGTGTTCTCGAGCCGGGCGGTGTCGACGGTGATCCGGATGTTCGATCCGGTGAGGGGAGGAAATGAGACGGGCACGTCGACCACCGACCCGGGGACCGGACTGTCGGCGACAGGTGGGAGGATGACCTTGGTGCTCTCACCGCTGGCGGCGACGGTCAGAGAGGTCGGGACGGAGTGCTGTCCGTCCGCGACGATCTGGAGGTCGAGATGGTCGAAGGTGGTCGGCTCGCGCAGCTGGTAGTCGAGCCAGTCGCCGGCTTGGTGGGTCGCCCCGAATCCCGGCTCCCAGATCGTGCTGGAGTTCCCGTCCACGGTGGCGATGGCCCCCGCCCGCAAGTCACCGGGTAGCCGGCCGAGCGAGTAGGCCACGATGCCGGTGCCGTCGGATCCGGGACGACCGGTCAGGCGGTCGATCATGTCGTCGGGAATCAACGCCGACATGCTTGCTGAACCCGTCAAGGAGAACGTGCGGGTGCTCGGCAACCAGAAGGAGCGGTTGAGGGCGGTCTCGGTATCGTAGAAGGGCGGGGTGCCCGAGCTCCGCAGGCGGGTCATGATCAGGCTCAGGCGATCCGCTGACGAAGCGGCGCCCGTCGAACGCAGGAGGTCCTCGGGCATCGCGATGATCTCCTGCGCGGCGACTCCGGGGATCTGGACCTCTGCGAAGCCGACCGAGCTGCGGGAGGTGACCGGGACCGCGGGATTGTCGACGTGGACGCCCTCGATGGTGATCCGCAGGGTGGTGAAGGTGCGGGCCGGAAACGAGATCGTCTGCCCGGGAGTGGTCAGCGAGGCAGCGCCGAGCGGCACCGTCACCGGATCGCGGCCGTCGAAGGTGAGTTTGACCTTCGAGATGGACTGGTCGGGATCGCCGGTCTGGGGCTGGATGAGGGTGATCGAGCTCTCGGTGGTCGGATGGAGGAGACCGACCTGCCACCACTGGCCCGCCGGTGTGGCGAAGGAGTTGTCGACCCAAGCGGTCTGGGGGTTGCTGTCGATGGCGTTGTAGGGCCGATCCTCGGGGAGGTAGGTGATCGACGACCCGTAGGAGGAGGCGTCGACCGAGGCGATCCCGCTGTAGGTGGCGGTGCTCTGGGCGTCGGCGGGAGCTTTGGGGAACAGGTTGAGCGGTTCGTTGGACGGATTGAGGTCCGGGGCAGCGGAGGCCGTCTCGGTCGCGCCCGTGTTCTCGGAGAGGGTGTTCCACTCCCGGGCCTGCTTGCGGTTGGTGTCGGTCACCACCAGGTTGGCCGGGGCGCTGAGAGTCGTCTTCTTGAGTGTGGGCATGGTGTCGAGGGTGCCCGCATAGAGGATGGCCGGGTTCCCCGCGAGGAGTCCGACCGACGCCGCGGCGACCACCCCGGATGCGTCGCCGTCGACCACCAACGGGTCGGTGGTCGGCTCGGCCCGGACGATCGGGCGGGGATCGGCGACGGTGTAGGAGACCAGCGGCGAGGGCCACGTCTGGTTGGGTGGCCTTGCCAAGGCGGCTTCGTCGAAGTGGGGAACCAGGGGGACGTTGGGCCGGGGAGCGCCGTAGGGGACCGGATCGCTGAGTCCGGGTGGGGTCACCGCGAGGTCCTGGGCCACCTGCTGGGGGTTGGCCGTGTCGTAGCGTTCGTAGGCCTCGTCGTACTGGACGAGCACGTTGCCGGCGCTCATCAGCGAGGCCATCGGGGCCAGCGCGTTCCAGTCCATCGTGCCGTCGATGAGCGGGGTGTCCAGTGCACCGAGGACGTCCGCGGTGGCCAGCGAACCGTAGATCTGTTGTTCGTGGGTGACGAACGGCCGGGTCACGAGACCCGGATACACGGCGTCGATGGTGTCACCCCAACGGTAGGCGGCGAAGTTGTTGCCGGGCAGGGCGTAGACCCGGGTCGACGGGTTGGTCCGGTCGAGCGCTGCCGCTGCCTGGCGCACGTAGGTCGGGGGCACCGCGGGTTGGGTGAAGCCGTCGGCGATGATCCCGCCGGTCCACAGAGGCACCGTGGCGCCGGCGACCGCACCGATCGCAAAGGCGCCGATGACCAGTCCGGTCCGGTGCAGCCTGGTGGCGAGGGCGCTCACGCCGGCGCCCAGGAACATGGCGAGCCCGAGGATCACCACCGGCGAGGCGCGGTCGGTCGACCGCAGCGCCAGACCGGCGGTGGTGTCGACCAGGAAGGACTTGATCACCGACCCGAGGGCGGACGGGTCGGCGTAGGGGTTGGGGCCCACCGCCAGCACCATTCCGACGACGGTCGCGAAGACGAAGAAGGAGCGGTACCGCCAGCGGGAGAAGATGGCAGCCACGAAGCAGAGCACCGGGACCACGAAACTGGCCCCGACCAGCCAGAGGTTCTGGGTGTAGGCGACCGAGGTCTGGGTCCATGGCCCCAGTCGATCGGCACCGTAGAAGTACCAGTAGCCGAGTCCTCGGATGATCTCGGAGGCCAGGGACGCGCCGCTGGTGACCGGCACCGTTTCGGTGTACTTGAGGACGTTCACCCCGTAGGCGGCCTCGACCTGCAGGCCGATCGCCCACCACAGGGACACCAGGGCGCTCAGCAGCCCGACCTTCCAGGCCACTCCCCAGGCCTTGCGCCAGGTCGACTCCCGGGCCACGAGCACGGCGTAGGGGAGCCAGAGCGCCGGAGCGATCCCCACGAACAGGATGGAGCTGGCATTGATCCCGCTGACCAGCGCGACCACCAACGCAAACAGGGCCGGGTACCGCCAGCCACCCACCCGGAGTGCGAGGATCACGAACGCGATCATCCAGGGCAGTCCTGACCAGGGCAGCAGGATCACCGAGATCCGGCCCGCATACTGCAGCACGTAGGGAGTGAAGGTGAACGCGATCGCAGCCACGTACCGCCCCGGCCCGGTGAGGCCGACGGTCCTGCAGAGATAGAGCATGCCGGAGGCCGCGGCGAACAGCAGGCAGCCCATCCAGAGCCGCTGGGCGATCCAGAGCGGCACGTGCAGCTCGGCCAGGGCCCAGAAGAACGGCCCCATCGGAAGCAGGTAGCCGATGTTCTGGTGGGTGACCGTTCCGAGGGCCACCCCCGGGTCCCACTGGGAGGCGGCCGCCCGCACGTAGCGTCCCGGATCGAGGTAGAGGTAGGTCTTGGTGTCGTCGGTGACCAGCCCCGGTCTCGACCAGAGCATGGGAGCGAAACAGATCACCGCCATCGCCGAGTAGTCGACTGCGGCCCGCAGTCGGCTCGGTGAGCGCAGCCTGCGGTAGAGCGAGAGGCTCGGGGGCGCGACGGCGGAGGGTTGGGGATCCGGCACGAGTGCTCGGTAGTGTAAACAACCGACGATCGCCGGAGGGGCCACCGGACAGGGGAGAGGAACCACCAGAACGATGGCAAGCACCCGGCTCACCGGCGAACGGCCGCTCGAAGGGGTCACCCCCGATTCCCTGCTGGCGCTCCACGACGCGGGCTACCGGACGGTGATCGAGCGACTGGGGGCGGGAACCGTGCTCGACGTGGGCTGTGGCCAGGGCTTCGAGTCCGCCCGCTTTCTGGCCGAGGACCGAACGGTCGTCGGGGCCGACTACAGCTCCGACGCGGTGACCGTCGCCGGCCACCGCTGGGGGAGCGAGGGGCTACGGGTGGCCCAGATGAACGCGCTCTCGCTCGGCTTTGCGCGCGGGAGCTTCCGATGGGCGTGCTCCTCCCACCTCATCGAGCACTTCGACGAACCCGAAGGCCACGTGAGCGAGCTGTCCCGGGTGCTCGCGGACGACGGCACCGCCTTCTTCCTCACCCCCAATGCGCCGGCCGACTTCGAGAACCCGTACCACATCCACCTGTTCGAGCCGCCCGAGCTCCGCCAACTGCTCGACCGGTACTTCCACGAGGTCACCATCCAGGGTCTCGACGCGGTTCCTCCGGTGAAAGCCGACTTCGCCGCCAGGCGGGTCAAGGGCGACCGGATCCTCGCTCTCGACGTCTTCGACTTGCGGCACAAGATCCCGCGCTCGTGGTACACCGGCTTCTATGCCCGGGTGCTGCCCTGGACCTACCGGTTGATGGCCCGTGGCGACGCGGGGGGAATGACCGGCATCACCGCGGACGACTTCTTCGTCACCGATCAGGTCGACCGGACCACCATGGTGCTCTTCGCGACCGCGTCGCGTCCGCGCCGGGCCGCCTGAGCAGAACCGGGTCGAGGTGCTCTGCGTCGGGCTCACCGGTGGGATCGGGGCGGGAAAGTCGACGGTCGCCGGGCTGCTGGTCGACCACGGTGCCAAGTTGGTCGATGCCGATCTGATCGCCCGCGAGGTGGTGGCTCCTGGCGGCCCGGCGTACGCCCCGCTGCTCGAACGGTTCGGGTCTGACATCCTCGACGGAGCCGGCCTGATCGACCGTCCGCGGCTTGCCGGGCTGGTCTTCGGGAATCCGGAGGCTCTTGCCGACCTCAACTCGATCACCCATCCGGCGATCGGGGTCGAGATGATCCAGCGGAAGGACCGGTTCGCGAACACCGACGAGATCGTGGTGATGGACATCCCACTCCTGCGGAGCGTCCACCGCGAGATGCTCTCCCTGGCCGCGGTCATCGTGGTCGACACCCCGACCGAGCTCGCGCTCGAACGCCTGGTCACCCTGCGGGGAATGGCCCCGGGCGACGCCGAGGCGAGGATCGGCTCCCAGGTCGATCGTGCCACCCGCCTCGAAGGGGCCGACTATGTCATCAACAACTCGGGCGGCCTCGCCGATCTCCAAGCCGAGGTGGACCGGGTCTGGGCGGCCCTGGTCGAGTTGAAGCGGAAGGCCTCGGCCCCGTAGGAGGAAGGTGGTTCGGGTGGGCTTGTGCCGACCCGGCTGTCACACCGTCCCGTTACCATCGAATCCGTGCCGGATTTCGAGGTCGTCTCCCCTTTCGCCCGGCAGGCGACCAGCCTGAGGCGATCGCGGGCCTGGTCGCGGGGATCCAGCGAGGCGACCGATACCAGACCCTGCTCGGGATCACCGGATCGGGCAAGACCGCCACGGTGGCCTGGACGATCGAGGCGGTGCAGCGGCCCACCCTGATCATCGAGCCGAACAAGTCGCTGGCAGCACAGCTCGCCGCCGAGTTGAAGGAATTCTTCCCACGCAACCGGGTCGAGTACTTCGTCTCGTACTACGACTACTACCAGCCCGAGGCCTACGTGCCCTCGTCCGACACGTACATCGAAAAGGACTCCTCGATCAACGACGAGATCGATCGGCTCCGTCACGCGTGCACCTCGTCGCTGCTCCTCCGGCCGGACACCATCGTGGTCGCGTCCGTCTCCTGCATCTACGGGTTGGGATCACCGGAGGAGTACCGCGACCGGATCGTCGCCCTGCACCCGGGTGAGGTCCACGAACAGCGAGCCCTCCTCCGACGTCTCGTGGAGCTCCAGTACTCGCGCAACGACGTGACTCTCTCCCGCGGCCAGTTCCGGGCCCGTGGCGACACGGTGGAAATCCACGCTGCGTACGAGAGCAACGCGGTGCGCATCGAATTCTTCGGGGACACCGTCGAACGGATCCGGCCCTTCGACGTGACCACCGGTGAGATCGGGGACGAGATCGACGAGCTGGTCATCTTCGCCAACACCCACTACGGCGCGGGCGAAGAGCGCATGCGCAAAGCAGTGGAGGGGATCGAGGTCGAGCTGCGCGAGCGACTGGGCGAGCTCGACGGCGCGGGCAAGCTGCTCGAGGCCCAGCGGCTGCGCATGCGGACCGAGTACGACCTCGAGATGCTGGCAGAAACCGGGGTGTGCGCAGGCATCGAGAACTACAGCCGGCATCTCGACGGCCGAGCCCCGGGGGAGGCCCCCTTCACCCTGCTCGACTTCTTCCCGAAGGACTTCTTGGTGGTCCTCGACGAGAGCCATGTCGCGGTGCCCCAGCTGCGGGGGCAGTTCGCCGGGGACCGCTCCCGCAAGGAGACCCTGGTCGACCACGGCTTCCGGTTGCCCTCTGCGATGGACAACCGCCCGCTCCGGTTCGAAGAGTTCATCGAGCGCACCGGCCAGACCATCCTGCTGTCGGCGACGCCCGGTCCGTGGGAGCTCGAGCACAGCACGAACGTGGTCGAACAGGTCATCCGGCCGACCGGGCTGGTCGATCCGGAGGTCGACATCCGGCCGACCACCGGGCAGATCGACGACCTGCGCGAACGGATCGAGGCCACCGTGGCCGCGGGGAACCGGGTCCTCGTCACCACCCTCACGAAGAAGATGGCCGAGGACCTGTCGGACTACCTCGCCGAACAGGGCGTGCGCGTCCAGTACCTCCACTCCGACGTCGACACCATGGCCAGGGTCGAGATCCTCCGCGAGCTCAGGCTGGGGACGTTCGACGTGCTGGTCGGGATCAACCTGCTGCGAGAAGGACTCGACCTGCCCGAGGTCGCCCTCGTGGCCATCCTCGACGCCGACAAGGAAGGGTTCCTCCGCTCCGCTCCGTCGCTCATCCAAACCATGGGGCGGGCGGCCCGCAACGTGAACGGGCGGGTGGTGATGTACGCCGACACGATCACCGAGTCGATGACCGCCGCCATCGGGGAGACCCAACGGCGACGCGCCCGCCAGATCGCCTACAACCTCGAACACGGGATCGATCCGCAGTCGATCTCCAAGTCGGTCACCGACATCCTCGAGCGGGTGCGGGGCGAAGGTATCGGATCCGCGGCGGTCAGCTCGGGACCCAACAGCCGGTCGTCGGCGGATCGGGCCCAGAAAGGACGAGCGAGGGGTGTCGATCCGCGAGCGGCAGCCGCCGAGCTGGCCCGCACCGTCGGTCCCGATGCCGACGAGTTGTCGGAGCTCGTCCATCGGCTCAACACCGAGATGGAACGGGCCGCAGAGGAGCTGCGCTTCGAGGAGGCGGCACTGCTTCGGGACGAGATCGCCGAGTTGCGGGTGCTTCTCGCCCGCGATCCGGTCGACGGATCCGCGGTGTTGGCGACGTCGGCGGCGGATCTCGACTCCGTCGTGGCGGACTGACCGGGCCGACGGGCGCAGGAACCCCTCGGGCGCGCCGGTATCCTCACTCGAATGGCCGATCGACTGGTAGTGCGCGGTGCTCGCGAGCACAACCTTCGCGACGTCTCTCTCGACCTGCCTCGCGATCGGCTGATCGTCTTCACCGGACTGTCCGGTTCGGGCAAGTCGTCGCTCGCCTTCGACACGATCTACGCCGAGGGCCAGCGCAGGTATGTGGAGTCCCTGTCGGCCTACGCCCGCCAGTTCCTCGGTCAGATGGACAAGCCGGACGTCGACTTCATCGAAGGACTCTCGCCCGCTATCTCCATCGATCAGAAGTCGGCGTCCCGCAACCCCCGCTCGACGGTGGGGACGGTGACCGAGGTCTACGACTACCTGCGCCTGCTCTATGCCCGGATCGGGAGGCCTCACTGCCCCAACTGCGGTCGGCCGGTCGCCCGCCAGAGCCCCCAACAGATCGTCGACCGGATTCTCGCCATGGAGGAGGGAACCCGTTTCATGGTCCTGGCGCCGGTCGTCCGGGGCCGGAAAGGCGAGTACGCCGCCCTGCTCGACGACTTGGCCAAGCAGGGGTTCGCCAGGGCGAGGGTCGACGGGGTGACCGTCGAGTTGGCCGAGCGCGGCGATCTCGACATGGCCCGCTACGAGCAGCACACCATCGAGGTGGTCGTGGACCGCCTGGTCCGTCGAGACGACATCCGGCGGCGGCTGACCGAATCACTCGAGACAGCGCTGTCGTTGGCCGACGGGGTGGCAGAGATCGTGGTGGTCGACGCCGACGGCAGCGAGGAAGAGGCGATCACCTTCAGCCAGCACCTCGCCTGCACCCACTGCGGCCTCAGCTTCGAGGACCCCTCGCCGCGGAACTTCTCCTTCAACTCTCCCTATGGGGCCTGCCCCGCCTGCACCGGCCTCGGGACGAAGTTCGAGGTCGACCCCGAGTTGTTGGTGCCCGACCCGAGCAAGTCTCTGGCGCAAGGCGCGCTGGCTCCCTGGTCGGGGGCGCGCAGCGAGTACTTCGACCGCCTGCTCGCGGCCGTCGCCGAGTTGGGGGACTTCTCGATGGACGTGCCATGGGAGAAGCTCCGCAAGTCGGACAAGAAGCTCGTCCTCTACGGAGCGGGGACCAAGCAGGTCCACCTCAAGTACCGCAACCGCTACGGGCGCCAACGGTCGTTCCACACCCTCTACGAGGGGATCGTGTCCTGGTTGCAGCGACGCCACACCGAGGCTGAGTCGGACTTCCTGCGCGACAACCTCGAGGGGTATCTGCGCGAGGTCCCCTGTCCCGAGTGCCACGGCGCCCGTCTCCGTCCCGAGTCGCTCGCGGTCACCATCGGCGGCAACTCGATCTTCGAGCTTTGTTCCCTCCCCATCGGCCAGGCGGTCGAGGTGATGGCGTCGCTCGACCTGTCCGAGCGCGACCACCTGATCGGCGACCGGGTCTTTCGTGAGGTGCGCGAGCGGATGCAGTTCCTGTTGGACGTCGGCCTCGACTACCTGACCCTGGCCCGGTCTGCGGCGACCCTCTCGGGCGGCGAGGCACAGCGGATCCGGCTGGCCAGCCAGATCGGCAGCGGTCTGGTCGGGGTGCTCTACGTGCTCGACGAGCCGTCGATCGGCCTCCACCAACGGGACAACCAGCGGCTCATCGGAACGTTGAAGCGCCTGCGCGACCTCGGCAACACGGTCATCGTGGTCGAGCACGACGAAGAGACCATCCGGATCTCCGACCACGTCGTCGACGTCGGACCGGGGGCGGGGGAGCATGGGGGCCGCATCGTGCACTCGGGTCCGGTCACCGGACCCGGTGGGCTGATCTCCAACAAGGACTCACTGACCGGTCAGTACCTCGCCGGCGTGAAGTCCATTCCGGTTCCCGCCCTCCGCCGGAAGGGGAGCGGCGACGTGCTGCGTGTGGAGGGTGCCCGGGAGCACAACCTGCGCGACATCGACGTCGACTTCCCGCTCGGCCTGTTGGTGGCGGTGACCGGTGTCTCCGGCTCGGGGAAGTCCACCCTGGTCAACGACATCCTGCTCCGCTCACTCGCAAAGCAGGTGCACCGGGCCAAGGCGGTGCCGGGTCTCCACCGGACGATCGAGGGGGTGTCGGCCATCGACAAGGTGGTCGAGGTGGACCAGGCGCCGATCGGTCGCACCCCCCGCTCCAACCCCGCCACCTACACCGGTGTGTTCGACCACATACGGAAGCTGTTCAGCCAGACGCAAGAAGCCAAGGTGCGCGGCTATCAACCCGGTCGGTTCTCGTTCAACGTGAAGGGCGGGCGGTGCGAGTCGTGCTCGGGAGACGGCACCATCCGTATCGAAATGCACTTTCTGCCGGACATCTACGTGCCGTGCGAAGTGTGCCAAGGGGCGCGCTACAACCGGGACACCCTCGAGGTCACCTTCCGGGGCAAGACCATCGCCGACGTGCTCGAGCTCTCTTGTGAGGAGGCACTCGGGTTCTTCGCCCACCAGCCCGCGATCGCGCGCCACCTTCAGACCCTGGTCGATGTCGGGCTCGGGTACATCCGGCTCGGTCAGCCGGCGCCGACCTTGTCGGGCGGCGAGGCCCAGCGGGTCAAACTGGCCTCCGAGCTGAGCCGCCGGTCGACCGGCCACACCCTGTACGTCCTCGACGAGCCGACGACCGGGTTGCACTTCGACGACGTGCGCAAGCTGCTCGGCGTGATCAGCCGGCTGGTCGACCAGGGGAACACGGTGATCGTCATCGAGCACAACCTCGACGTGATCAAGAGCGCCGACTGGGTCATCGATCTCGGCCCCGAGGGTGGCAATCGCGGCGGGACCGTCGTCGCGCTGGGGACGCCCGAAGAGGTGGCGGAAGCGCCGGGCAGCTACACCGGCGAGGTGCTGGCCCCGTTGCTCGGAATTTCTCGGAGCGGCAGCGGCTCTCGGAGCAAGGGAGCGTCGAAGCGGGCGGGGGGTGCGAAGACGTCCCCGGTGTCCAAGGCGGGAACCGGCGCGTCGAAGCGAGTCAACGGATCCAAGATGACCAAGGGCCCCGGCGCCGACCGGCGGCAGAAGCCCAAGACGCCGGTCGGCTGAGACGGACCGAGCTGGAACCGCTCAGACGGTCGCCAGCATCCTCTCGAGCGCGACCCGTGCCCACGAGGCCGTCTCTTCATCGACCGTGATCCGGTTGCGAACCTCTCCTTCCACCAGACCTTCGAGCACCCAG
Organism: uncultured Acidimicrobiaceae bacterium; assembly: GCA_963839925.1. Lineage (GTDB taxonomy): Bacteria > Actinomycetota > Acidimicrobiia > Acidimicrobiales > RAAP-2 > Bog-756. The sequence goes on from CAWIWV010000001.1 coordinate 1,322,774, forward strand.
GCCAGGTGGGGCGCATCGATACGGAACATCGTCGAGCAGGGGCACACCAGGGGATCGAGCGAAAGGATCGTCTTGTCGGGGGTCTCGTCGTCGAGGCGCTTGACCAGGTGGATCTCGGTGCCGACTCCGATGACCGCCCCCGACGGAGCGTCGGCCACCGCACGGATGATGAAGTCGGTGGAGCCGACCAGGTCGGCCACCTCGACGACCTCGCGGGCGCACTCGGGGTGGACCACGACGATGCCGTCAGGATGTTCCTTGCGGAACGCCTCGACGTGCGCCGGGGAGAATCGTTGGTGCACGGAGCAGTGCCCCTTCCACAACAGCAGGGTGGCCGATTTGAGGGTGGTGCTGTCCAGACCGCCTCGGTCCAGCCGCGGATTCCACACGGCCATGTCCTCTGCGCCGTAACCGAGCTCGAACCCGGTGTTCCGGCCCAGGTGCTGATCGGGGAAGAACAGGACTTGATCGCCTCGTGACCGACCCGCCTCGTCCGGCGCGAGCGCCCAACGGAGGACGGCGGCGGCATTCGACGACGTGCAGACGACGCCGCCGTGGGCGCCGACGAACGCCTTGAGCGAAGCAGCGGAGTTCATATAGGTGATCGGGACCACCCGCTCGATGTCGGTGACCTCGGACAGTGCGGTCCACGCCTCTTCGACCGAGTCGATGTCGGCCATGTCCGCCATCGAACATCCCGCGTTGAGATCGGGCAGGATCACCTGCTGGTGGGCGCCGGTGAGGATGTCCGCCGATTCGGCCATGAAGTGCACCCCGCAGAAGACGACGAACTCAGCGTCGGACTGGTCGGCGGCGATGCGGGACAGCCCGAAGGAGTCGCCCCGGGCGTCCGCCCAGACCATCACCTCGTCCCGTTGGTAGTGGTGGCCGAGGATGATCAGCCGCGAGCCGAGTGCGGATTTCGCTTCCTCGATCCATCGTGCCAACTCCTGCGGTTCGGCAGTCGTGTAGCGGTCGGGGAGCGGTGTCTGGAGCCGGAGCATTCTGGGTATGACCCCCTTGTGGAGGCGCTCCGGTTCTGGCCGGCGGGGACAGCCTGGTCGCCCATCCGCGGGGTTGTCGGCCCCGGAGCGGTTGATGTCGCCGGATACCAGGCCGGCGTGCCCACATTCTATGCACCGAGCCCGAAGAGGGGGGCATCCGGCCCGATCGGGTCGGTGGGACCACAAACCGGTTCGGATCTCACCACGACGCGGCACACTGGGACGGTGGTGACCCGCCCTCTCCCCGGCTCGGTGCCGGACGCGCCCGGCTCCTATCAGTTCGTCGACCGCGACGGCCGGATCATCTACGTCGGGAAGGCCAAGTCGCTCAAGCACCGGATCAGCTCCTACTTCCAGGACCCGGCCGGCCTCGCGCCGAGGACCGCCCAGATGGTCAGCCAGGCCGATCACGTGGAGTGGATGGTCTCCGGCACCGAGGCCGAGGCCCTGCTCCTCGAGCACAACCTGATCAAGGAGTTCCAGCCTCGCTACAACGTGCGGCTGAAGGACGACAAGAGCTATCCCTGGCTGGCGATCACCGTGGGTGAGGAGTGGCCGAGGCCGGCGGTCGTGCGCGGTCGGAAACGGCCCGGGGTCAAGTACTTCGGGCCCTATCCCAACGCGGGCGCCATTCGGGAGACGCTCGATCTGTTGCTCCGTTCCTTTCCGGTGCGGACGTGTTCGGACACCAAGTTCAAGCGGCATCGACGGTTGGGACGGCCCTGCCTGATGTACCACATCGAACGTTGCGCCGGGCCGTGCGTCGACGCGGTGGACCATGACGCGTACGAGGGCATGGTCGCCGATCTGATCACCTTCTTCGGTGGCGACACCGCTCCGCTCGAACGGGAGTTGCTCGCGTCGATGAAGGATGCGTCGGCATCGCTCGAGTTCGAGCGCGCCTCGGTCCTCCGGGACAAGCTCGAGGCGGTCCGGGCCGCGGACTCCGTTCGCCAGATGGAACTCGGCAGGAAGGAGGACCTCGACGTGTTCGGAATTGCCGGCGACGAACTCGAGTCGGCGGTGCAGGTCTTCCATGTGCGGTCGGGGAAGGTGGTGGGTCGTTCGGCCCTGTTCGTCGAGAAGGTCGAGGACTTGAGCGCCGAGCAACTCATGGAGCGGATCGTGGTCGACGTCTACGCCGAACCGGCGTCGGGAGTCCCACCCCAGGTGCTGGTCCCGACCATGCCGGCCGACGCGGTCGCGGTGACCCAGTACCTCGAGGACCGGCGCCCGGGGCCGGTCGCCCTCAAGGTCCCGTTGCGCGGATCGAAGCGCGCGCTTCTCCAGACGGTGGAGGAAAACGCCCGGGATGCCTTCGTCCGCCACCGGATGCACCGCATCTCCGATCACAACAGCAGGGCCCGCGCGCTCGAGGCCCTCCAGCGCGAGCTCGGGCTGCCCGAGGCCCCCCTGCGCATCGAGTGCTACGACATGAGCCACCTCCAGGGCACCGACTACGTCGGTTCGATGGTGGTCTTCGAGGACGGTCTTCCGAAGAAGAGCGACTATCGCCACTTCCGCGTCGCGTCGGTGCCGGGGAACGATGACTACGCAGCGATGGAGGAGGTGCTCACCCGCCGGCTGACCAACCTGCTCGCCGACGACTCGTTCTCCGACGAATCCGAGCGACCGGCCCGGCGTCGCTTCGCGTATCCCCCGCAGCTCCTGCTCCTCGACGGGGGGCTCGGGCAGCTCAACGTCGGCGTGCGGGTGCTCGAGACGCTCGGGCTCTCCGACCGGATCCCGGTGGCCTCGCTGGCGAAGAGCTTCGAGGAGGTCTACCGGCCGGGCAGCTCGGATCCGATTCGCCTTCCGCGCCAGTCCGAGGCGTTGTATCTCCTCCAGAGGCTTCGGGACGAGGCGCACCGGTTCGCCGTCTCCTACCACCGGACCCTGCGCGGCAAGCGAATGACCGCCGGCGCGCTCGACCGGGTCGATGGACTCGGCCCGAAGCGACAGTCCCGACTCATCGAGGAGTTCGGAGGGCTCGCCGGGCTCCGCCGTGCCTCTCGCGAGGAACTTTTGGGCGTATCGTGGCTACCTGCCCAGGTGGGCGCGGCGGTGTTCGATCGGTTGCACACGCCGTTGCGCTCGAACGGGCCGGCCAACTCGAACGCAGAGGTCCATCGATGAGTGACTACCTGGTGGTGACCGGCATGTCCGGTGCGGGGCGCTCGACCGCGGCGGCCACCCTGGAGGACATCGGCTGGTTCGTCATCGACAACATGCCCTCCGCGCTCATCTCCAAGGTGTCCGAGCTGGTGGACGGTTCGAGGTCGGACATGAAGAGAGTGGCGTTCGTGGTCGGTCGCGGCGGGGGAGACATGGGCGACGTGCTCCCGGCGGTCGACACTCTGGTCGCCGCCCGCAACCGGGTACGGATCCTCTTCCTCGACGCCGCGGACGACGTGCTCATCAGGCGGTTCGAGGGCACCCGCCGCCGCCACCCGCAGGTCGCGAGGGGAGTGGTCGACTCGATCGCCGACGAGCGGCTCCTGTTAAAGGAGCTGCGGGACCGCGCCGACCTGGTCATCGACACCGGGGAGCTGAACACCAACCAGCTCCGGACCCGCCTGATGGAGGTCTTCGGCGCCGACGCGCCGGGGAGCACCATGCGGACCTCGATCCTTTCGTTCGGCTTCAAGCACGGGGTTCCACTCGACGTCGACCTGATGTTCGACTGTCGTTTCCTTCCCAATCCCTACTGGAACGAGCCGCTACGAGGCCTGAGCGGTCTGGACGACGAGGTGCGCGAATTCGTCCTGGGGCGTCCGGAGACTGCGGAGTTCCTCGACAAGCTCGACGATCTGTTGGCAATGCTGATCCCGGCCTACGTGAGCGAGGGGAAGTCCTATCTGACCGTGGCGATGGGCTGCACCGGCGGAAGGCACCGTTCGGTGGTGCTGGCCGAAGAGCTCTCCCGCCGTCTCGGTGAACAGGGAACGGCGGCGACGGTCTTCCATCGGGACGTCGACCGGTGAGTCACCGGAAAGTCGTCGCCATCGGTGGTGGGCACGGCCTCGCTGCAACCCTGCGCGCGGTGAGGAGGTACACCGACGAGATCACCGCGATCGTTTCGGTCGCCGACGACGGGGGATCCTCGGGGAGGTTGCGCGAGCTGCTCCACGTCATTCCTCCGGGCGATCTTCGCAAATGCCTGGTCGCACTCGCCGAGCCGGACTCGGCGCTCGCCTCGGCCTTCGAGTACCGGTTCGGCGAGGAGGAGCTAGCCGGCCACTCGTTGGGCAATCTCATCCTGGTCGGTCTGCTCGACGGTGCGCCGACCCCGGTCGCCGCGCTCGACGAGGCCGGTCGGCTCCTCGGCGCACGGGGGCGGGTCCTCCCCGCGACCACCGAGCCGGTGGTGCTCAAGGCCAAGTCCGACAGCGGTCACGTCGACGGCCAGGTGGCGGTGGCCGCGACCGACCACATCCGGAGGGTCTCCCTGGTGCCCACCGATCCGAAAGCACCGAGCGAGGCTCTGACCGCTCTCCGTGAGGCGGACCAAATCGTGCTCGGACCCGGTTCGCTGTTCACGAGCGTGCTGGCCGCGATCGCCGTTCCGGAGATCAGGGAGGGGATCAACCGGTCGAGCGCGCAACGCGTCTATGTCTGCAATTTGCGCCAGCAGGTCCCCGAAACCGAGGAATTCGACGTCGCGATGCACGTCGCGGCACTCGCCGCCCACGGAGTCGCGGTGGACATCGTCGTCTGCGACACCACCGGCATGGCGCTCGGGGCGACCGGCATCGAGGTCCTGGACACCCCGCTCGCCCGACCGAACGGGCTTGCTCATGACCCGGCCAAGCTGGCCTCGGTCCTCTCGGATCTGGCCGAATAATGCTTTCGACCCACGCGATGCCCTAGCGTGGTCGGCGGTCTCCTTTCCCGTGGGGGGCAGGACTGAGCTGCGTGCGTGGATCTGCACGTAAGATGGAGGGTGAGGAAAAGGGCATGACCGTACGAATCGGTATCAACGGTTTCGGGCGAATCGGTCGCAACTATCTCCGAGCGGCCCGTTCCCTGGGCGCAGACGTCGAAGTGGTCGCGATCAACGACCTGACCTCTGCGGAGACCCTCGCCCACCTCCTCCGGTACGACTCGACCCACGGTCGTTTCGGAAGCGACATCCAGGTGGCCGACTCCTCGATCGTGCTCGACACCGGTCCGATCGCCGTGCTTGCGGAGCGGGATCCGAAGGCGCTGCCCTGGGACGAGCTCGGCGTCGAGGTGGTCATCGAGTCGACCGGCCTGTTCACCACCCGAGCTACTGCGGGCGCCCATCTCGAAGCAGGTGCGAAGCGGGTGATCATCTCGGCTCCGGCGAGTGACGTCGACGCCACCTTCGTGATCGGGGTGAACGACAGCGACTTCGACCCGTCGGTCCACTTCGTCGTCTCCAACGCGTCCTGCACCACCAACTGCTTCGTCCCGCTGGTGAAGGTTCTCGACGACGCGTTCGAGATCGAGAGTGGGCTGATGACCACCGTCCACGCCTTCACCAACGATCAGAACCTGCTCGACTTGCCCCACAAGGATCTCCGGCGTGCCAGGGCTGCGGCCAACAACATCATTCCCGCGTCGACCGGCGCGGCCCGGGCGACCGGACTGGTGCTACCGACCATGAAGGGTCGTCTGGACGGCAGCGCGTTCCGTGTCCCGGTGCCGGACGGATCGATCACCGATTTCACGGTGGTGATCAAGGGCGAGGTAACCGTCGCCGAGGTCAACGCAGCGTTCGAGAAGGCGGCCACCTCGGGTCCTCTCGCTAGGGTCCTCGAATACACCGAAGATCCGATCGTGTCCTCGGACATCGTCGGGAGCCCAGCGTCATGTACGTTCGATGCCAAGCTCACCATGGCCATGCCTTCCGCCTCGGGGATCACGCTGGTCAAGGTCGAAGGTTGGTACGACAACGAGTGGGGCTACGCCAATCGCTTGGTCGATCTCTCGCTGATCGTCGGTCGCGCAGCTTCGTGAGTCGCACCGGGACGATGACAACAGAACCTGAGAACCCGTTGCTGGACGGGCTGCCACTGCTCGGGGATCTCCCCGATCTGACGGGGGCCAGCGTTCTGGTCAGGGTCGACTTCAACGTCCCCCTCCGGTCGTGCGAGGACGGCTCCTTCACCGTCGCCGACGACTTCCGGATCAAGGCAGCACTTCCCACGCTGCAGTACCTCATCGATCGAGGTGCAGAGGTCACCGCGGCGACCCACCTCGGTCGACCGAAGGGAGCGCCGGTCGCCCAGTGGGAGCTGGCCCCGGTGCGGGAGGCACTGGCCGGGTTGCTGCCCGAGGTGGAACTTCTGGAGAATCTCCGATTCGATCCGGGCGAAAAGGCGAATGACCCGGCATTCGTCGACAAGCTCGTATTCGGACACGACGCCTACGTCAACGACGCGTTCGGGGTGTCCCACAGAAGTCATGCGTCGGTCGTGGGACCACCCGCACGGCTGCCCAGCGCCGCGGGTCTCCGTCTCCAACGTGAGGTCGAGGTACTCGGTGGATTGCTCGGTTCCCCGGCCCGTCCCTTCGTCGCGGTGGTCGGAGGTGCGAAGGTGGGTGACAAGCTCGGCGTCCTCGAGGCGCTGCTCGACCGGGTCGATCTGCTCATCGTCGGCGGCGGGATGTCGTACACCTTCCTCACCGCAGCCGGGCACAACGTCGCGGACTCGCTGGTGGACATCGATCGAGTTTCTGACTGTGCCGCGCTGCTCGCGTCCGGCAAGCCCATCCTTCTCCCGACGGACATCGTTGCCCTCGAGCCGGGGGCGGAGTTCGGAGCCGGCTGCACGGACGGGGCCGTCCGGACCGTCGGGGTGGACATCCCCTCGGGGTGGCAGGGTCTCGACATGGGGCCGGCGACGGTCGCTTCGTTCGCAGGTGAGATCGCGAAGGCGGCGACCGTGCTCTGGAACGGGCCGATGGGAGTCTTCGAGGACGCCCGATTCAACGCAGGGACCCAAGGGGTCGCACGGGCGATGGCCGAATGCGAGGGCTTCACCATCGTCGGGGGAGGGGACAGTGCTGCCGCGCTGGAGGAGTCGGGGATGGCCGACAAGATCAGCTTCATCTCGACCGGTGGTGGGGCGTCGCTCGAGCTGCTCGAACACGGGGACCTCCCCGGGCTCGCCGCCTTACGGGGAGCAGTCAACGCGCCAAAGGCGTCCCGCACCCGCGTGCAAGGCACCCAGGAGAAGTGACGGCCACGCTCGTTCGTCGGCCGCTGATCAGCGGCAACTGGAAGATGAACCTCGACCATCTCGAGGCTCTGCACGCGGCCCGCGACCTCGGCCTGCGACTCCAGCCCGCGGACGTCGCCCCGCTCGACGTCTCGATCCATCCTCCCTTCACCGACCTGCGGACGGTCCAGTCGGTGATCGAACCCGACAACATTCCGGTGGCCCTCGGTGCGCAGAACTGCGCGATCGAGGACAGCGGGGCATTCACCGGTGAGGTGAGCTCGTTGATGCTCGCCAGACTTCATGTCGAATACGTGATCGTCGGGCACTCCGAACGGCGACGGCTCTTCGGTGAGACCGACGAGGTGGTCGCAGCGAAGCTCCGCGCCGTGTTGCGGAACGGGATGACCCCCATCTGCTGCGTGGGTGAGTCCCTCGACGAACGTGAGTCGGGGATGACCAAGGACGTGCTCGCCGGACAGGTCGAAGCAGCTATCGGTGGGCTGGGATCCGAGGCGATCGGGGGACTGGTCATCGCCTACGAGCCGATCTGGGCCATCGGGACGGGCGAGGCATCCAGTCCCGAGGATGCTCAGGATGCCTGTCGTTGGATTCGCGAGGTGGTCGGGCGATGCGCCGACTCGGAAGCCGCTGAGCAGGTCCGCCTGCAGTATGGGGGCTCGGTCAACGAAGAGAACACCGAACCCCTCCTGCGCTGCCCGGATATCGACGGCGCCCTGGTGGGCGGAGCCAGCCTGGAGCAGGGCTCATTCGTCGAGATCATCCGGGCCGCGGCACGGACCGTGAGGTGAGTTTGCTAGCGTCTCCTCCGGTCAGGGGCCCATGGAGGGAGTTCGAATGCTGACTGCAATCATCGTTGTCTTGCAGGTGCTTTCGTCGCTCGCGCTCATCTTTCTGATCCTCATGCACAGCGGAAAGGGCGGCGGGCTCTCCGACATGTTCGGTGGTTCGGTCGGCTCCGCTGCTGCCGGTTCGACGGTCGTCGAGAAGAACCTCGACCGGATCACCGTCACGGTTGCCGTGATCTTCGCCTTCAGCAACCTGATTCTCATCCTGCGCCTGCAGTGAGCGACGACGGCGCCGAGGCCGTCGAGCGCAGACCCAGATTCGCGGCCCTCTGGCACGAGCACCGCGCCCGCTGGACCCTGCCGCTGGTGATCATCGTCATCATCGCGGCCGTTGCGATCATCGACCACATCGGTTCTCATCGCATCAGTCAGGTCGACGAAGTGAATGTGCCGAGCCTGGTTCCTGCCTCGGGGGGCCAGGCAACCGTCGTGCTGGATCGGCCGTGGGAAGGGTTCAACCCGAACACGCCGGCGGGTGCCACCTCGAGCACTCCGACGCTTCTTTCGGCGGTCCTTCCCAGCGCCTACATCGTGAATCCGAAGCTTGCACCTCAGGTGAACAGCGCACTCTTGCAAAGCGTCGAGGTCATCTCCACCTCTCCGTTGACCGTCCAGTACCAGATCGATCCGTCTGCGGTCTGGTCGGACGGGGTTCCGGTGACGGCCGCCGACTTCATCTACGCCTGGCAGTCGCAGCGAGGGGACGGCATCGACGTGAACGGCGAGCCCGATCAGGTCGCGTCCACGCTTGGCTACCGGGACGTCTCGGCGGTGACCTCCAGCAATGGGGGCAAGACGGTCACCGTCGTGTTCAGTACTCCGTTCACCGACTGGCGACTCCTGTTCGACCACATGGTTCCTGCACATATCGCGAGCCGGGTCGGCTGGAACCACGGATTCGACCGATTCGACCCGGCGAACGTTCTCTCGGCCGGTCCCATGCTCTTGCAGGCAGTCTCGGCGGACGGTCAGGCCGTGCTGGTCCGCAATCCGAAGTGGTGGGGGACACCTTCCTTGCTGAGCCTGGTCACCGTCGAGGTCGAGGTGGCACCGGGTACGTGGATGGGAGTGTTGGGCAAAGGCAACCAGAACCTCGCCGATCTGACGAACTTCACCCCCACCTCGCTCGAGGCCGCCTCGTCGCTCCCGAACGCACAGAGCTCGGTCAAGCCGACGCTCAACTTCATGGAAGTGGACTTCAACACGACTTCACCGTTGATGTCGCAAGCCGCAGCGCGCCAGGCGGTCGCGCACGCCATCGATCGGAAAGCGCTGTTGGATCAGCTGTTCGGAGCGATCGATCCCAGCCTCGTGGTCGATCAGGACCATCTGGCGGTGCCTTCCCAGGGCTCGTATTCCATGTCTTCTGCTGCAGGCGAGTACGCGGTGCAGGACCTCGATGCCACCGATCGGCTCTTGAGGAGCGTCGGCTATCACAAGGCTCCGGACGGGATGTACGTCGATGCCGCGGGGAGAGTGCTCACGGTCCGGATGGTCGTCGAGAGTGGCGATCCCTGGATCAGCGAAGCCGCGGCAGGGATCGTTGCGCAACTCCATCGGGCAGGAATCGCGACCACGACGGCGTTCGTGAGCGGCACCCAGGGGATGGAGAACACGATCGGGGCCGATTCGTGGGACGTCGCGTTGGTCACCCGCACGGCCAGCCCCTTCCAGACGACTGGTTCGACGTGGTACTCGGAACAGTTGGGTCCAGCCGGCTCGACGGGGACCGAGGACTGGAGTCAGTTCAGCGATCCCCAGGTCGACCAGTTGTTCATCGAGGCGGCAGAGGAGCTCAACCCGGTGGCTGGGGCCACCATCTACAAGCAGATCGACGACCAGCTGTGGGATCAGATGGTGGCGTTGCCGCTGTTCGGGGAGCCGGGTCTGCTCGCCAATGGGGTCCAGCTCTCCCACGTGCTCTACAACGCCGCTCCCGACGGGATCTTGTGGAACGTCTCCCTCTGGAGCCGGCTGAAGCCGAGTCCGGAGAAGCACTAGCTGCGGGGGAGCGGCTCGCGGGTGGGTGCGTACCCACGGGGGCCGTGGCGGGCGCTACCATGCCAGGCGCCCCGATGACCGAATCGGAGCCACTTCGTCGGAGTGGCGGAATAGGCAGACGCGCTAGCTTGAGGGGCTAGTGCCCGCAAGGGCGTGGGGGTTCAAGTCCCCCCTCCGACACACTCTGTTCTACACGCGACCGGCCGGGCCTCAGCGACGACGAACCGTCGTCCGGGTGGTAGGTGACGGTCATTCCGAGCCCGGCAGCGCCATTCAAGTGTCAACCTGCCGACACGCCCACAATCGGTGCGTCGAGTTGCTGGCCGCCCATCGATCCGCGGAAGGGAACCCCGAAGGAGAAGATCCCTCCATCGGCGGCCACCTCCCAATAGCCATAGTTGATTGCACCAGGGGTGCCTGCCATGCCCACCATTGGCGCCGAGAGGATGTGGCCTGCCATCGAGCCTTTGAACTGGGTGCCTTCGTTTGGTTTGATCCCTCCGTCGGCCGCCACCTCCCAGTAGCCACCGTCATCGTTGGCGGCCAAGCCCACGATCGGTGGAGTGAGGTGTTGGGTACTGAAGGCGTTGACTTGCGCTCCACCAAACTTGAAGACGTTGCTGTTCGCTGCCACCTCCCAGTAGCCGCCTGTGACCGGGTCGGCGGCCATGGCCACGATCGGGGCGTTCAGGTGTCGGCCACCCATCGAGCCGTAGAAGGGGGCGTTGAACGAGAAGATTCCTCCGTCAGCTGCCACCTCCCAGTAGCCACCTGTGACCGGGTCGCTGGCGATGCCCACAATCCGAGCGTTCAAGTGTTGGCCACCCATCGACCCATAGAAAGGAGCATGGAACGAGAAGATTCCTCCGTCGGCCCCTACCTCCCAGTAGCCCCTCGTCGTCGGGTCTTCGGCGACGCCCACCATCGGGGCGTTCAGGTGTTGGCCACCCATCGAACCGTAGAAGGGGGCGTGGAAGGCGAAGATCCCTCCGTCCGCTGCCACCTCCCAGTAGCCGCCGATTGATTGGAAGGCACCGATGTCGCAAGCGGACGTGCCTGGTTGAAGGCGTGGAGTACCCCGCTGGTCTGTGCCCCGACAGAAGGGGCTGCTCGCAGGGATGGCGTCTTCAGCCGGACTGCCGGCACCGATGGGAACGGTGGGGGTTGGTCCCCCGTACCAGCCACTGACCGGAGAAGCTAAGCCAGATGCATTCGTAAGGACATCGTGGTCAGCCTTCGAGAAGCCGCAGTCGCTCATTTCGGAGGAAGATTCCAAGTTGTATCCGGAGTCGACGATTGGGCCAACGCAGTTATTGTCGTCTGAGAACTGTCCCGATTCGTTATCGCTCAAGATCGTGGACCCAACGGATATCGATCCTCCGGCTGAATCGATTCCGCCACCACTCTCCTGGAGTGTGATCAGCGCATTCCAATTGATCGTGTCGCCCACGATCTCCGCTCCGATTCCCGAGTTGGAAATTCCTCCACCGGGGGCATTTTGGAAGATCGAGCTATTCCGAATCACCAGCGACTCCCCCTGATTGCTGATGCCGGTTCCATTTCGTGAGATCGAATCTGCCGCAATCATCACGTTCTTTCCTGTATTCGAGATTCCCGTCCCATGGTTGCGGTAGACGTTGTCATCGATGATGGTGACCGCGTTCCCACCGTTCTCGATACCTCCGCCCCCGACGCTGTTTGAGATGGACATGAGCTTGATGGAGTCGTTGCTGCCGCTCACCTCGAATGTTGTCTGATCGGTGGTTCCGGTGACCACAGTGGAAGACCCGTCGCCGACGACGGTCAGATCCGGCACGCTGACCACCACATTCTCGTTGTAGGTGCCGGCGGCCACTTCGACGGTGTCACCACTCCGTGCGACAGCGACGGCGCGGTTGAGAGTCGCGCATGGATTCACCTTGACCTGACAGCTATTCGAGAGATCTGAGCCGGTCCGTGCAACGTAGAGGATCGTCGTGACGCTCGCCCCCGATGTGCCCTCTGGAATCAGGAGGACGGCTCCAATAACGACGATTGCCGCCATCAGAATCTTGACTGTCGATCTCATCGGCCCTCCAGTGCGCCGTCAGGGGGCCAAGTCGTTGATGCAAGTACCGTTGTCGTTGTTGCTTTTCGTTCCGTCAGGACAGGTTGTGTCCGACCACGTGGTGGTGCCGTTCGTCAGGCGTTGCACCTTGCAGGTCTTGGCTCCAGTCGTCGTGCACGTCTTCGACCCCGGGCTCGTTGTGGCTACGTAGCCGGTGATCGGACTACCGCCGTCGCTCGACGGCGCGGACCACGTGATGATCGTCGATGCGTTGCCAGGAGTGGCTTTCACCCCGGTTGGCGGACCGGGCACCGTGACGGACGCGTCTGCATTCGGCGAGCTCGCGAAGGTGGCCAGCACAACCGAAAAGACGACGGCCAGAAGGGCCACGCCTCTTCTGGACTTCGGTGATTCCCCCATTGCCACCCCATTTCGGTGCTGGGGCCTACTACTGCTACTCCAGGTGACTCAGAGTAGTTCAGTGGGTCTTCTGATTTCCGAGGGGTTGGGTGGTCCGAGCCGCTGGCCCGTCTCAGTCCTCCATGGTCACGAGTACCTTGCCGCAGTCCTTCGACCCACTGAGGGTCACGAGCGCTTCGTCGAATCGGCGGATCGGGAACCGATGGGTGAGGAGGGACGACAGATCCCGCCTGGCCAGAAGGTCGATGGCATCTGCGAACCGGAGCGGGTACTCCATCGACCCCCGGATCGTGAACTGCTTCATCAAGACCATGAGGTAGTTGGTGGCGACCGGCTCATAGTGAAGTGCCACCACCGACAGGCGGCCGCCGACGGGACCATGGTCGAGCACGTCGGCGATGACCTTTCCCGATCCCGACGCTTCGATGAATGCTGCTGTCGCTGTGGTGGAACCGAACATGAAAGGCGAAGTGCCGTGCAGTTCGCCCAACGTCTGCCAGAGGCCCTTCACCCGGGGGTCGAGTGCTGCCTGCGCGCCTACCCTCAATGCGAGCTCCCGGCGTGCGTCGCTGGGGTCGATGCCGACCACCTTGCCGTGTCCCCGGTCCACGAGGGTGGCGATGGCCGCGAGTCCGATCGGTCCACATCCGAACACCGCGACGCCATCACGAGGTTCCACCTCGGCTTGGTCTGCTGCGTGCATCCCGACAGCGAGCGGCTCGGCGTAGGCGGCGACATCGAGCGGAAGATGGTCGGGCACCGGGTGCAGCCTTCCCCGATCGGCTTCGGTCACCAGCAACAGCGGTGTGAGCCCGCCCTCAGGTGCACCGTTCCCGATGCGACCGAGCTCATCGCTGCCGGGCTGGACCACAACCCGGTCGCCGACGCGGACACCGGTGACTTCACCGCCCACCTGGTCGACCACGCCGGCCATCTCGTGGCCGAGGCACAAGGGCGAATCCGCGGGCCCGCCGACACCTCCCATCTTGATGTACGAAAGGTCACTGCCGCAGATCCCGCAGGCGACGACCCGGACCACCGCGTCCTTCGGTCCAGGGTCCGGTACCGGAACCTCGTCCACCCGGACATCGTCCGGACCGTGGACACGCACCTGGTGAGTGACGCGTGTGCTCAACCGGGGCCCGGGGTGAAGAGGAAGCTCATGGCCTCCCGCATGGTGGCGTCCACCAGCTCGATCCTGATACCGAGGTCGTTGCGGTGATAAGCGAACGTGACAGGTGCCTCCGCCGCGCTCCTGCCGCAGAGCTGCATGGGACAGCCGACCGCCGACAGCCGGTCACCGTCGGCGACCAGGTCGTCGCTCCAGAAGCCGATGTGATGAAGGTTGGACTGGTCGTTGCAGGACCAGATGGAGCCGGGTACCTCCTGGATCAACTCCAGGTGCGGCGCGTCGACCGAGTAGCACATGGTGGTCGGCAACTCGATGTCGTTGCCGTTTGAATCCCGGTGCTCGACGGCATCGAGGTGCATGATCGGCCCCCAGGCGACATCGAGTTGCCGGGCCAGCGTTTCGCGAGCAGCGTGGATGTCGGGGACAACAATGCCCACGTGGTAGTGGGTCGACAGCGGGTTCGACGTCACGTCAGAAGGTATCCGCCATCGGCGGCGAGCACGTGGCCGGTGATATACGAGGCGGCCGAGCTGGCGAGGAACAGGACGCATCCGGATATTTCTGTAGGCATTCCGAGACGCCCCATCGGGATGTGAGCGACCTCACTTGCGAGCAACTCGGGGAATGCCGCCATCGGTGCGGTCATCGGCGTGTCGATGACTCCGGGTGCGACGGCATTCACCCGGATGCCATGCCCTACCCACTGCCGGGCGAGGTTGTGGGTGAGGGTGACGAGCCCAGCCTTGGCCGAGCCGTAACCGGGCACGATCGGGACCGAGCGGAACGCTGCCATCGACGCCAGGCTGATGACGCTCGCCCCGCCGTCGAGGGAACTGGCCGCCAGCCGTTCCCGGCATCCGATCGTCAGTCGCATCGGGCCGGCGAGGTTGAGGGTGAGGGCAGCGGCAAAGGTGTCCGGCTCCCACTCGTCACGGCCGCCAGGGAAATTGGCGCCGGCGTTATTCACCAGGATGTCGAGCGACCCCAGGCCCTCCACCAGGGCGTCGACCGAGGTGGGATCGGTCATCTCGACCGAGCGGTAGCCGAATCGACCGAGATCGGTCTCGTAGTCGTCGGCCGAAGCGCGACGACCGGTGATGGTCACAGACGCTCCCGCATCATCGAAAGCGGACGCCACTGCGTGGCCGATCCCACTGGTTCCGCCGGTGACGAGCACCGAGGCACCGTGGAAATCGAAGCGAGCCGAGTTGCTCATGATTCCTCCAGCCGGTCGATCGAGCGGGTCAGCCAAGCGCGCTCCCAGAAGTTACCGGTGCCGTCAAGGAGCGCCCGAGAGGCGTCGGCGGCGAGGGACCGGGCGACGGCATCGGCCGGGTCGGCGGCGAGCACCAGGTCGGTGAGGTAGAGGGCTTCCACCGGCTCTCCCGCGGCCGAGACGCGATCTCGCGGCGTCGGTCAGCGCCGTGGCGCCGGCGGCCCCCAAGATGTCGGTCGCGACCGACGAGAGGGGCACGTCATACAACTCAGTGGTCGATCGGTGGTGGAACCATCCGGCGTAGTTCTCCCAAATCGCCCGGACGTTCCATGAGGTCTTCCCGTAGCCTTCACCGAGGTCCAGGTGCGCCGGGGTGTGGACTTCACGCATGAGGGTGTGCACGTCGGTTCCGGCGTTCATGCCGTCGACCGTCCGGTCGTGCACCCACCTCATGCCCTCTTGCATGGCGGTCACCTCTGCTGCAATCCGCTCTGCGCCTTCGACGGGGTCGAAGTGGCCGGTGAGCAGCCGGTCGGGTGCCAAATCGAGGACGACGTCCAGTGAATCGATGTAGGTCAGCGCGTCCCGGTAGCGGTCTCCTCGCATCGTGACCAGATTCGGGACATGACCGAACAGCGGTCCGAACAGGTTGCCGGTGAACAGGGTGCGCGAGTCGGGCAGCCAGATGATCAGCGAGTCGGTGGTCTCACCGCCTGACGTTGACAGGAGCACGAGCTCGCGATCGCCAAGGGTGAGGTCGAGCCGATCGGCGAAGGACACCGTCGGCTCGGGGCGCGCCTGTGAGGTCGCCCCGGACCCGAGCATTCGAGCGTGCTCCATCGCGGCCAGAATCGCCCCCATCCAGGCGAAGGCGGCGTTGCGCGACCGGAAGTCGGAGAGACGTTCGTTGTCGGCTCTCCAGGCACCGAAGTTCTGTTGGGCCACCAGGTCGGTCGCATCGTCGGCGAGGCTGTCGGTGCCTCCGACGTGGTCGAAGTGGCCCTGGGTGAAGATGATGGTCCGGGTGGGTGCCCGGTGGACCGCGTCGAAGGCTCGGCGATGAAGCGGACCCTCGAAGCCCATACCGGTGTTGACGACGATCCGCTCATCGCCCGCCGCGAGCAGATAGCTGTTGGACAGTCCGGGCGACATCCAGATGCCTTCACCGACCTCGACCGCTGGATCGCCACTGGCCGCGGTGATCGCGTCGGCACCGGGCCGTTCCCTGTGGATGCCTGGCATCGTCAGTGAACCTCTCTGGATATCTGAGGGAAGGCGTCGAAGTAGAAGGAAAAGCGTTCGTAGAGCTCGTCGGGATCGAGAAAGAAGTCCTCGCGCAAGTCGTAGACGACGCGACCCTCCTTCCCCCTCGGGTTGCCTGCGAGGTACGTGGAGAGCTCGTTTCGACATCGCTCGTCGGCGTCGAGGCCCGCCGCCTCCAGAATGGTCGTCGCCATGGACAGATCGTCGGAGATGAACTCGGCGAACTCCACGTCGACTCGCTTCCCGGCGGGGATGAGGTGTGCGTCGCGCACCGCTGCCCAGAGGAGCCGCTCGATCCGGTCGACCCAGTACGCGGCCAGTTGGTCGGGCTCGACGTCCACGCGACGCAGCCGATCTCCGTAGGCGAGCATGGTGATCGCCGACTGGAGCACCGCAACCGGATCGCGCAGGGTGAATGCGATCGTGGCATCGGGGAACGTGTCGATGAGCGGACCGAGTTGCTCGAGATGTTGCGGGGTCTTCAGCACCCAGCGGTTGGGGCCTCGAAGGAAGCTGAGCACCTGGAGCTGCCGACGCAGGAACGCGTAGTGCCGCCTTTGGTCGAGGCCGAGGTAGTAGTCCCGCCATGCGGGGACCCGGGCGTGCCATTCGAGCGTGTAGGAGCACAGGTCGAGGTCGACGAGCTCGCAGTCCTCCTCGATGCTCCAGGGTGGCCGATCGTGCATGAGGGCGGTGAGCGGCGCGACCTGCTTCGACATCTCCCAGGTTGCCAGGCAGCGAAGGTATCTCGGGTCGACGCCGTCGCGCCCTGGGCCGTCGCCGCGCACCGGGGTCGGCTCGATCGCCTCCCACCACGGCAACGAACGGAATCGCGAATCTGCGGCCAGCAAGTTCACCAGGTGGGTCGTACCCGATCGGGGGAGACCCACCACGATCACCGGAGGCTCCAGCTCGATCTCCGTCGTCTCGGGGTGTCGGGCCACGAAGTCCTCGAACCGGAGCCGGGCAGCGAGCAAGCCGACCAGGCGACCGCGGATGATGGAGCGGCCGAGTCCCGAGAGGCCGCTGTCGGCATCGACGGCAGACACTTGGGCGGCCAATCGCTCGATCAGTGCGGGATCACCGAGTTCGGAGAGTCCGGTGCTCGCTCGCGCCTCCTCAACAATCCCATGAACACTGAGATCGACCTCCATGGTCAGTGCGTGCTGGTAGAGGGAGCGCTCGGCCCCCTGACGATGGGGGAGCCGCAAATCCTCGATCCGGACCTCGGTCACTGCCGAGGTCCCGTCGCCGGATCCTTCGCGTCGGCGAGAGGTGCTGCGAGCGGACGCAACAGCGGGTCGGTCGCGCATCCGAGATCGAGGAAAGCCTCCACGTCTCGATCTCGAGCCACCCGCGGAGTCTTGCAGATGACGACGTCGGGAGCGGCGAGGCCGTCGCCCGGGGTTGCCGGCCGAGCAATCTGTCGGTTCAGCGCTCGGCCGCATCCTTGATGGCGCGCAGTGTCTCCTCGATACCGCTCTTCGCTCCTTCGACTCGTCTGTCGATCTCCTTCGGGGCTTCGTCACCGAAGCGCATTTCGAAGAAGCTCGAACCCTCTGGAGGGAACTCCCAGGCTTCCGTGAGCTCCGTCCCTCCGGCCACGGCAACGAAGGAGTAGCTCCACCGCGCATGCGTCGGCGGTTCGACGACCTCGAACGCAAACACGTGGCCTCTGTCCGCAGCGACGACTTCAGAGCGCGTCTCCCATGTTCGCCCCGGACGCTCGTTCCGTCCGACGAACTTGGCGCCGACTTGGGGTCCGTCGCCCTCGTCCCACCAACAGGCCTTGCACACAGGGCTCCACTCGCCCATGCGGGTCACGTCGGAGACCATGTCATAGAGCTCTTCCGGAGCACGGTCGATGACGATCGAACTGGAGTGGCGAAGAGTGTCCACCACACCAGTATGACGAAGCCGAGGAGCACCACCACTCTCAACGTGCGAAGGACCAGGATTCCGGCGGGCTGAGCATCTGCTCGCCTACGGTTGACTCATGCGGCCGGCGAGAGGACCTCAGTAGGGATGGCGACCCTTGCATTCCTGTTCACCGACATCGAGGCGTCGACCGCACTCCTGACCCGCCTCGGCGACGCCGACTTTTCCTCGGCACTCGAGGATCACCATCGGATCATCCGGGCCAGTCTCGAGACGTATGGGGGAGCGGAGCAGGGCACCCAGGGCGACTCGTTCTTCGCCGTCTTCACCTCTCCCAGTGCCTGCGTCGCCGCGGCACTCGAGATGCAGCGCGAGCTCCGGGACCCACCCGTGGCCCGGTGGAGAAGACCTGCGTGTGCGTATGGGCATCCACACCGGCGAGGCGTCCGAGGAATCCACCGGCATGGTCGGCTACGAGGTGCATCGGGCTGCCCGGATCGCCGCAGTCGGCTACGGAGGGCAGATCCTCGTGTCGTCGTCGACGAAGGCGCTGGTCGAAGACTCCCTTCCGGCACGAGCCACCCTCGTGGACCTCGGGCCTCATCGCTTGAAGGACCTCGGGCGGCCGGAGACGATCTTCCAGCTGTCGGCAGACGGCCTCAAGGCGCACTTCCCCGCCCTGCGCTCGCTCGACAGTGAGGACATGCCGAGCAACCTCCCGGTTCAACTGACCAGCTTCGTGGGTCGGGACGCCGAGGTCCGGGAAATCGCGAAAGTCCTCCGTGAGCACCGCCTGGTCACCATCACCGGTGCTGGAGGGGTGGGCAAGACCCGACTGGCTCTGCACGTGGCCGCCGAGCTTCTCACCGATTCGCCGGACGGAGCCTGGTTCGCCGAGCTGGCCTCGGTCGAGGACAGCGACGGAATGGCCGAGGTGATCGCGCGGTCCGCCGGGGCGGTGAGGCGGGCCGATCTCTCACTCACCGAGAGCATTCTCGATTCGCTCCGAACACGGCAGCTTCTTCTCGTGTTGGACAACTGCGAGCATCTCCTCGCCGAAGTCGCCGATCTGGTCGAGGACATGCTCCACAGGTGTCCCGATGTCCGGATTCTTGCTACAAGTCGCGAGGGGCTGGGCGTCCTCGGCGAGCGGGTCTGGCCGCTGCGATCACTCGCCACTCCGGCGGCGACTGATCCCACCGAGGCACTGGCCTCGACTGCCTCGGTCCGGCTGCTGGTCGATCGGGCCGCCGCGGTCGTCCCAGACTTCTCCCTGTCGGAATCCAACGGATCGGCGATTGCCGAGATCTGCCGACGCCTCGACGGGATCCCGCTGGCAATCGAGCTGGCGGCGTCCCGTATGGCCGCGATGCAGCCGAAGGAGGTGGCAGACAACCTCGACGAACGGTTCCGGCTTCTGACCGGCGGACGGCGCCGGGGAGTCGAGCGTCACCAGACCTTGCGGGCGATGGTCGACTGGTCCTACTCGCTGCTCGACGAGCGTGAGCGAAGGACCTTCGAGCGACTCGGGGTGTTCGCCGGAACCTTTGATGCAAGTGCAGCGCAAGCAGTCGCGTCCGACGGGACGGTCGACCGGTTCGACGTGCTCGATGCCCTCAACGAGCTCGTTGCCAAATCCATGATCGTCGCCGAACCGGGTCCCGAGGGGTCGACCCGGTACTTCCTGCTGGAGACCCTGCGCCAGTACGCGCTGGAGCGCATCGATGCAGAGGGGACCAGCGACGAGCTTCGGCGTCGCCACGCGGCGTACTACGCCGAGTTCATCGAGCGGGTGGCACCCGGGATGTACGGTGCGGACGAACTGATCTGGAGGGCGCGCATCGCCGGCGAGTTCGACGATCTGCGATCGGCGGTGAGCTGGGCGCTAGACCGGGACGAGCCTGCTGATGCCGAATACGCCATGCGCATCATCGGTGCACTCATGGCGGAATCGGTCAGGAACCACGCCGAGGGGGTCGGCCCTTGGGCGGAACGGGCCATCGGTCACCCCGGTGCGTTGGCATCCCCTAGTCGCAATGCCGTGCTCGTGGCAGCCGCCTTCGGAGCCCTGGCACGTCTCGACCCCGATGCCGGCGAGCGGTACCTGGACGCGATCGATCCCGGCTCTGAAGACAGGTTCATGCGCTCGTATGCGGCTGCAGTTCGAGGCAACCTGGTGCTGGCGCGGGGTGACGTGCAGCAAGCCGAGCGGATCGTCCGGAGTGCGCTCCAAATGCTTGGGGACACGAAGGAAGATCTTTACGCTCGCACGGTCCTGTGCACTGCTCCCATCTTCGCTGCGGTCAACGGCGATGTCGCGTCGGCAGAGTCCCTCGCGGACGAGCTGGTCAGTGCAGCCCGCGCGCTGGGTCAGCCGTCGGGCCTGGCATTCGCCTACTACGCACGTGGCTTCGTGCTGAGTTACGCCGGAGCAGATCACGACGCAGTGATTGCATCGCTGCGGAAGAGCATCGAGCTCACCCGTGCGGGAGCATCCGACTCCGTGTATCCCCATGCGCTCATCGCAGTCACCCGCGAGCGACTCCTCGCGGGTGAGCCTCGACCCGCCTTCGAGTCGCTCCAGCTGGCCCTCGCCCATGCCTATCGGGTAGGGGATAAGGAGGCCGGCGTCTCCGCCGTCGCCAACCTCGTCTGGGCATGCGGTCAACTCGGACGGAACGAAGACGCCGCCATGTTTGCCGGAGCCATGTTCTCGGGTGCATCCCGGATGGCGATTGTCGACGCGAACATCGAAGCGATGGTCACCACAGTGCGTGAACGCTTGGGGAACGCACACTTCGAGGAGGCGGGCACGCGGGGGGCAACCATGACCTATGACGAGATCATGTCGTCTGCAGGGGAGCTATGCCACGACGTCCTGAGCGACGGAGCGTAGCCCCTCGCAGTGAGACGTCGGCGCCTTCTGGGCGCTGTCAGTCGCGCTCGATCCTTCGCAGTCCGTGGTCGGGTGTCCAGAATTCGACGACGAGCCGGCTGGCCTCAGCGTTCAGGCTGGTGATGACGACTTCGGCGATGTCAGCGACGAACATCTCGCCGTCGGGATTCTCGTCCGTGTCATCCGTGGTGACCGGACCTTGGAGAATCGCTCGACCCGCGATCTTGGCTTCGCCCGGCCAGTCGCCCTCCTTCCCCTCCTGTGGATGGAATGCAGGGCCGTGCAAGGCAAAGCGGGGATCGCGTTTCAGGTCTGCTTCCTTGCGAGCTCCACTCATCGAACCGAAGCGGAGATTGCCTTCGACGAATTCGCACTCGATACCTGAGATGCGCGGTGAGCCGTCTGCACGCAGCGTCGCGATCGTCTTGTGACGACCCGCGTCGAAGAGTCGACGAACTCGATCGGAAAACTGCGGCTCTTCGTCTGCGATGACCCCCCAAGCCGGCATCGCCTTGCAGCATAGATGCGGGGCTTCTTCTGAGGATGTGTCGAAGGCTGCAGCCCTGTCGGGCAGGGCCGACCAGGTGAAGCGCCGCCTATTTCGCACGCAGGTCGACCAAGATGTGCGGGTGCTCCGTCGTCTCCTCGCCGTGTTTGTCTGCTGCATGACCCTCGCACTCGTCGTGGCTGCGTGCGGCAGTTCGACGGTCCCGAAGTCCGTGGAAACGGTGCATGGCGGGCCGACCGGTACCTATGTGGTGAACCCGGCCATCCACAAGATCAAACACGTCATCGTCATCATGCAGGAGAATCGATCGTTCGATACCTATTTCGGTACGTTCCCCGGTGCCGACGGCATTCCGATGAAGGATGGCCGCCCCACGGTATGCGTGCCGAACCCGTCGAGTGGTGCTTGCGTCGCGCCGTATGTGGATCATGCCGACGTGAACGGCGGAGGGCCCCACAACTACCTGAACGCCACTGCAGACATCGACGGCGGCAAGATGGACGGATTCATCGGCCAAGCCGAAGCGGGCCGGAAGGAGTGTAAGGATCCGACCGACCCGGCCTGCACAAACTCACCCACTCCCGACGTGATGGGCTACCACGTCGAAAGCGACATCCCCAACTACTGGACCTACGCGAAGGACTTCGTCCTCCAGGATCACATGTTCGAGCCGAATGCCTCGTGGAGCCTGCCGGCGCATCTCTTCTTGGTGTCGGAATGGGCAGCCCGCTGCACCCAGGAGGACAACCCCTCGAGCTGTGTCAGCGGCACACAGAGCCATCCTCCGGCCAAGCCTCCTGCGTCGCCGACCATCTACGGCGGGGAGGTCGGACCAAAGCGGAACAAGCAGGGAAAGCCCACTCCGAATCACCAGCCCATCTACGCCTGGACCGACCTCACCTACCTACTGCACAAGGACCATGTGAGCTGGGGCTACTACGTCGTGAGTGGCACCGAGCCCGATTGTGAGAACGACGGGGCAGAAACCTGCGCCCCGGTCGCGCAGGACTCCCACACACCCGGAATCTGGAATCCGCTCCCGTGGTTCGACACGGTCAAAGCCGACCACCAGCTCGGGAACATCCAGTCGGTCGACCACTTCTACAAGGCGGCCAAGACCGGGACCCTTCCCGCAGTGTCATGGGTGGTTCCCTCGGGGGAGGTAAGCGAGCACCCACCATCGCCGGTGAGCTACGGACAGAGCTACGTGACCAGCTTGGTGAATGCGGTGATGAAGAGCCCGGACTGGGACTCGACGGCCATCTTCCTTTCGTGGGACGACTGGGGAGGCTTCTACGATCATGTCGTGCCGCCGAAGGTCGACGCGCTCGGCTACGGCCTGCGAGTCCCCGGGATTGTGATCAGTCCCTACGCCAAGAGGGGCTACGTCGATCATCAGACACTGAGCTTCGACGCCTACGACAAGTTCATCGAGGATGACTTTCTCAACGGTCAGCGCATCGATCCCGCGTCCGACGGGAGGCCCGATCCCAGGCCGGACGTCCGTGAAAACGAAAAGATTCTCGGCAACCTCGAGAACGACTTCGATTTCGCGCAGAACCCTCACCGGCCGTTCGTGCTGCCAGTACATCCCAAAACGACCCTGACCGGTACGCCGACTCCCTCTCAACTGTCCCCAGCGGCAAAAGCAGGAGATCCGGACGGATGAATCAGCTGGTCCGTGGAGGCTCGGGGAGACTTGCCCCGTGAACGAGAACCACAAGCTGTGCGGAAGCGACGAGTGGCGAGCGGTGATCCGCGAGGCGATCCTCCCGTGGGCCCTGGGAGACGTCGAGCTCGGCGACGATGTGCTCGAGGTGGGACCTGGTTACGGAGCGACCACTGATGTACTGGGGGAGCGGCTGCCCAAGGTGACCGCAGTCGAAATCGATCAGGACCTCGCCGCAATGCTGCAGGAGAAGTTTGCTGACAGTGCCACGGTGACAATCCTGGTCGGCGATGGCGCCGCCCTCGAATTCCGCGACGGTCGGTTCAGCGGCGCTGCCTGCTTCACCATGCTTCACCACGTGCCGACCGCAGAGCTGCAGGACCGGTTGCTCGCAGAGGTCCTTCGCGTGCTCCGACCAGGTGGTGTCCTGGTGGCCTCGGACAGCTTGGGGAGCCCCGAACTCGCCGCGGCCCACGAGGGCGATACCTACAACCCGGTCGACCCGGATCAGCTGTCGGACCGACTCGAGTCGATCGGATTCCGAGGCGTCGAAGTCATGACGAATGAGTTCGGCTGGGCGGCCAGAGCAAGCAAGGGCTGACGCGAAGAGGCCGGAGATCCGAACCACGGTGGGATCGAATCTCCGGTCTCAGCCGCATTCAAAGGCTGCTTAGAGTTTGGCGGTCGTCCCAGGAGCGATGGAGATGGCCGCCGTGGTCTTGTTGAGGCAGATCGTCACGGAAACAACCTGACCGACTGAGGTCACTGCGGCATTGCCGCCGGTGACCTTTCCAGTGGCGACGACCTCACCGGTGTTCTTCACCTTGGCGCATGCCGTTCCCTTTTGGACCACCTTGGTGATCGCGAACTTGGTCGTCTTCTTGCTGGTCGACCAGGTGACCGTGCCGCCCGTATCGAGGGCCAAGCCCTTCGGTGCCGAGGCACTGGCGTAGGTCTTGGCATCCGCAGCAGGCACCTTGCAGCCCGAGATCGTGACCTTGCTTCCCGCGTTACCGCTGACCTTGGTGCAGACCAGGCTGGGCGCTACCGCCCCTGCCGGGCTGCCGGCACCAACGACGAAAACCGACGCCGGCGCTGCCAAAGCAGCCACCGCCGCGGCCGAAATGACCAGTCGACGCATGAAATCCCCCTGAAATCGGAACCCGGATCTTTTCCGGACCTCTCGAATCGTAAACCAAACCAACGTTCATTGGAAGCCCCCAAAGGGCAGATCCTCCAACGAAGCCTCGAGGGAATCCGTTACGAAGGCGCTCACCAGACGATCCTCAGACCCCGGGTCACCCCCTCGTGGAGGTCGTGACCCGGGGTGAGGCCTCCAAGCCCAGGCCCTCGCACGTTGCGAAGACTTCACCCGCCGCCACGCGGAGAGCGGTCGAGTTTTTCGACTGCAGCGCCGATTGCAGCTGCTGGCCTTCGGCCCGGAGGTGTCTATTTGTGGCCGCCCGGGCATAGCGCGCCAGCGGCGAGTACTCGCTGAACCGACTGGGATCGACGTGCCAGGCGCGGGCGAAGTTGCACGGTGCCGCGTCGAGGGATTCGTGGGGTTTGGTGGTCGTCGTCGAAGCACTTCTCGCCGCCGTCGTACTCGTCGCGGCTGTCGTGCTGGTCGAACATCCACCGAGTAGCGCGAGCACAACGAACACAGCGCCCGCGATGCTTCGTTGCGTCGTGGTGGGGTACTGCCGATCGCCGGTCTTCCCTTGCACGTCATCTCCCTCGGTCTGCAAGCTGCCGTTGCTGAGGTTCGCGACCCCCCCGATCGACCTGTTGCCGGTTTGCACGGGTTTCCGGATGGGTCGGGGATGTCGGGACTCGACCGGGATAGGCGAGCCATCCCAGCGCACACAACTGCGCCACCAGGATTAGCCACAGCGACCATTTGGCTTGCACGGCGATATGTAGCCACCAGGTAAGCCAGACCGCCAGAGCGCAAACGAGGGCCAGTCGCCACCAAGGCCGGCGAGCGGCGCTGAGTGGAGCCAGCGCGAGCGTCGGAGCCAAGAAGTAGGGGAAGAGCTCCGGCTCGAGAACCCTGAGCGCGAACAGAATCATGACCGTCCAGATCACCAGCGATGCTCCCGCGCGGCGGCTCTTCGGCAAGAACCGCGCCAGAACAACCGCAGCGGGGATTGCGACGAGGGCAACCGCCGATCGGATGTAGGCCGCCACCCCTGGGTCGAGGTTCCATGTCGGGCTGATGTAACCGAAGACGTCATAGACCTTCTGATGAAAGAGCTGTCCGATCGTCACATGCGGATCACCGATCAGTGGAATGATCAGAAACGCCAACGGCACTGCAATCATCGGACCGAGTGCAGTGAGCCATTGCCGGCGCTTCAGAAAGACGAACACGATCGGTATACCGAGAAACGCGAAGGGCTGAAACGCCAGCGCGAATCCGATCCACCATCCCGTTGCCCTCGCTCGGTCGTCGAACGCGGCAGCGATTCCGTACAGCATGGCTCCGAGCGCGATCAGGTCCTCGGGATGGCCGCTCAATGGAATGGGGGGAAGCACGATCGCCATCGCTCCGAGAACGGTGAGTCGGCGACGGAGGTCGACCACACCCATACCGGTGAGCCACCGATCGGCGGCACAGATTGGGAGCACCATTCCACCCATGAAGAGCGGTCCGGCAACCCAGTAGGCGGTCGGGTACAGGACGGGGCTCGGGTAAGGAAACGAGAGGCCGAAGCTCAGCCGGGCGATCGGAGCCGTGACCACCTGCAGCGCCGGGGCCGTCTCGAGCGTCCGGTCGAGCACATAGATGTGCCCATAACCCCCTGCAAATGTGGTGTATGCCGCATCAGCCCAGTTCTGCCAGAAGTCCCCGTAGGTGGCAACCCCATACCACTCGCCGAATCCACGCATAATCGTGGAGTCGAGCATCGAGAACGCCATGGCACCCACCACCGCCACAACCGACACTCCGAGCGCCACCTTTCGGCGACTGAATGCTTCGGCAACCGCGATCAGCGGCCCACGCCATGTCCCTCTCCTCCGCACACACGTCGCGATGCCGTATCCAAAGGCTGCGAGGAGGCAGATCCAGAAGAGAACCCACGGAACGTCGATGCCACCGTTCGACACGGGAACTCCACCGGGCGGGAGTGCCGCGTACTGTTCATGTGCCGCTTGCGCGGTGAGGAGCGGGTCGATCTCCGCGTTCGACTGCGACGTAATCTCGATCAACGCGACGACGTTGCCTCGGATGAATGCACCGACGGCGGCGCCCTTGGTTGCTGTCTTCGAACGAATCGCGCATGAACCCGTGACCGAGCCGGGAATTCCTGGGATGGTCGCCGGAGATCCGGTTGGAGGTCCGCCAGCGGAAGCGCACAAGTCGGACGCGTCCGCAATCGGATTCTGAAGATGGACGTATGACAACGAAGTCGAGGACACGAGCGTGATCAAAAGGCTGTAGTTGCCGATCACCGACTTCCATCGCGCCGCGGCGACATTGGTGGTCGCCGTCCGACCGGAACCGCGAGCCAAGTTCCGTCGCAGCGTGTCGACGTACGACTGACTGACAGCTGCGGGGTAGGCCTGCCAGTCGACGCCCGGGTTAGCCGTCATGAATCCGACCAAGAGCGGGTCGCCGGCAGCGACCGCGCCGCAGTCGGGAGGGCAGTGCGGAATTCGCGCTGCTGCAGAACTCGTGACAGGCGCGGCCGTGGCCGGTGACGACGTCGCGGTTACAAGAAGGAGGAGCAACGGGCCCGCAATACACGTTGCGATGAAGAAGCACACGAATCGGCGAACGCGACCAAGACCGACCTTTCTCGCCTGATCCAAGCCCCCGCGTCGTCTACAGGACGTCGCCGTCATTGCATTCACGCTATCGCTCGTCCGTCCTCAAAGTAACCTTGTCACTCGCGTCATTTGGCGGGGACGGATGTCTGAACTCTCGAATCGGGCGTCGCGAATCGCAACCGAACGAGTGAGCACGACCGGGGGAGTGGTGACCGCACGACGTCAAGAACTCCACGGGCTAACTCGCCCCGTACCGCTCTGACTTCGACCGGCGACAAAGCAGATACAACCCGACCGCTGCACCATTCAAGACAAAGACGACACGCCGTGCCCAACCCGCACCGCGTGGAACGTCGAAGCAGGCGGGCCTGTTCGAGCGGCCCGACGGGCCTGGATCCAGCTGCTGCGTCGACAGAGCTGCTCTACCCGGCGCTCGACGTTGGCCGGCCTTTGGTCCGACACCGGCGTGGTCGGGTTGAGCGGTCTTCGGTCCCGAGACGCTTGCCTCCCGATAGCGCCGCTACCCCTTCTGTGCGACTTGGCGCGAGACCCGCATCGACGCGACCGCCGCTACTCCCAAGACTCTCGCCGTGACCTCTACGCCAGGTGCCACCGCGAGCGTCCGGCCCAACGAGTGCTCGCGAAATGCTTTCGTGAAGGACCGCCGGGAAGTGGATCTGGGAGGTCGTGAAGCCACCACGATGGACGGTGCTCCAGGAGGCTGCACGGTGACCCCGTGCCAGGCTTCGAGTACGGCGCTGCTACGACCGTCGTCACAGGTTTGATGACGCTTGGTCTCGGCCTCGGTGACACCCCATCGGCACCCATCACCGCTCTGCCCCCCATGAACACGATTCCAAGTCCCCCCATGAACACGATTCCAAGTCCCCACACGACTCAGTCTGAGTGGACCGATCGTCACCTCAGGCGCCCCAGTCCGGCTGTATCACGACTGATATGGCACAATCGTGTGTCTCAACTATGAGATGCCCAGCGAATCACGATTGATACGGCCATTTCCCGGCATCGCACTCTGCCGAACCTCTGAGGCGCTAGGACCCTGCCTGCTTGCTTCCGACCGTGAGCACCCTCGACTCCGTAGCCTTGGCGGCAGCCTCGTACGTCCTGTGCTTACGAACGGCCTCGTCATACTTCGCCTGTACCCCGGACGACCGATTCATGTGACCGGGCGTGGACTCGCCTGGAAACGTCTTCCGCCACGCCTGCTGATAGCGGAATGCCGACGCCCGGGGTGTAGAGGTGACCACGGCAAACTCGTCTATGGACGCAGGCTCTCGCTTGAGGAGTGCGGTCGCTACACCCCACCGCTGAGCAAACTCGAACCCTCGAACCGCTGTACGTAGACCGGCATTGTTGACCCCAACCTCCGCCCAGGTCTGCTTCTTCGGTTTCTTGCGTGCCATCAAGATGACTGTAATCGACTGCCTGTCTCTAACCTGATACTCGGCCTGCTCGCGCAACAGTTCGGTGCCCCTCCGACATTGCGGCACCCGTGTGCCCTCGCGTCTGATGTGGCACCAGTGAGGTTTGACTTCGCGTCCCGAATGGATTTCGATTGAACCCGCGGATGTCCCGCCCTGGAGGGTTGCCATGCAGCGGCTTCACACAACGATCAGGGTCGCCATCACCCCGACGATCGGCACCCAACAGCCGGTGGCGGCAACGATCGCCAGTTCCATCTTGGAAAGGGCAACGGTCTCGGGCCCATCCGCATGCGCTTGGTCTGCAGATGAGGGGAGCGTTCAGTCGCGGGCGATCGCACACTTCGACGGACCCGATCTCTGCTCGTACTTCGCATTCCCATGTGACAAGCCAGACGCCCTCTACTGCGGCTGCAGAGTCATCACCGGCGTGCTGGTCACCGACAACGATGTGAGTCTCTCCTTCACAAACGCCGGCAACACTTGGTCCTCCGGAGTTACCCCGACCGTGGCGGTCAGCTTCAATCTGCACAAGACCGCCATCGGCACGTGCAAACCCCCTTTCCCTGGCGTCGGTATCGGGACTGATACCAACATCGAGAACCCGGCCAGTGGAGTCGCAACCAGCGCGGGCTACACGACCATCGCGTCCGACCCCCATCACTGGGTGGCCACCTGCAACGGCAAGCCCAACAACAACCCGGTGGCAAGCGGAACAGCGCGCACACGGTGCCCGGGACCTTCACCTACATCTCGACGTCGCGCACCATCCTGCGGTCATGCAACAACCAGAGCCTCTCTGTCCTCTTCGCCCCCGGCGTTACGGGTGACTACACGAGCGTCACTGGCGTGGTGTTGATCACGAACAACTCGGGTTGGATCACCACCTACCAGAACCCCGTGGTCTCCTACCAGAACCCCGTGGTCTCGGCGTCGCTCGCCATCACCAACAACGCTGGAGGAGCCGGCACGATCCCGGGCACCGGCGTCGGCGGCTCGCTCAACATTTCTGACAACCACTGACGAGACTCATCGCCTGCGAACGAGTCTGCCTTCGGACGGGTGCTTCGCGCAGGAGGGCGACTCGACACCCGGTTTGAGCGGCTCTCCTTCTGAATCGTCCGCCTAACTCCGTGAACGCCTGGAAGGCGATGTCGTCAGACCTGGAGCCGCTCCGTGGATTCCTCAGCCCTGAGGCGGAGCTCGCTCGAAGCGATGCAATGCCCATCAGTCGACGCTGTGCGAACGCGTGCCTCCTCGACAGTTTCGAACCACCACTCGAGCGCGCACAGGTGGGGGAGTCGTCTACAACGATCCGCCCTCATCGGGTCCGCCGTGCAAGGGATCCGATCAAAAATCTTCGGATTCTTTCGGGTGGCGAAGGACTGAAAACTGTCCCTGCTCCGGGTAACCAAAAAGGACACCCACGCTGGATGTTTCGTGACGATGTGACCTAACGAACGTTTGGACTTACACCCAACAAACGTTTGGGAACTATCAAATTTGTGGATGGCTAAACCGTTCACTCACCGTTAAGGTTCCTTCACTGCCTGGTGAACACCCCAGGTAGAGGGCCATAAGGCCGATTGTGGAGTGCGGATTTCCGCATTTGGGGATGGGGGAGCGATGGAAAGCAACGAGCTGTTCTCCGATGAGTCAGGCGCGCCCGAATTGCGGCGCAACTCACGGGCGGTGAGCCGCCCGGCCGGGCGCAATTTGGGCGCCAGGGGGGTGAGCCGGCTTCTCCTCGGGGTACTTCTCATGCTCGGCACCTTCGTCGGGATCACCGCCGAAGCGGCGTTCACCGCAGCCCCGGCCTTCGCCGCCGGCGCCACGTATACGTGCACGACCCCGGCCACGGGCGGAACGGCGGTCACCTTCTACACAGGCGTAGCAAATACGACCAACGTCGTGTGTTACGGCGTAAGCGGGGTGAGTGGCACGACCGCGTATCCCGCGTCGATCACTCTCAACACCGGAAGCCTCCCCACCGGTTCGACCGAGGCCACCTCCACCACGAGCACTCCCGCGTGCACCCAAAGCACTTCCGGATCGGGAACCGCCGAGCACTACATCCTCACTTGCGCGATCGCCGACACCCCAACCCCTGCGCAGACAGGCTCCTACCCGTCGACGTATTCAGCGAACCCTGGAACCGACGGTGGTACCGCCACAATCTCCGGAACCGAAACCATCACGGTGTCCAACACCACGCAGACCTGTATCAGTCCTGCGACTGGCGGAACGAGCCAGCAGTTCGACGAGGGATACAACAACAGCTACACCGTCCAGTGCGAGAACGAAACGCATGTGTCCGGTCAGGCGCTCTACCCGAGTTCGATTGCGATCGCATCCGGTACCGGACCGGCTGACGCACCGGTCACCTTCGCGACATCAACCTCGAGCACTCCTGCCTGCACCCAGAGCACTTCGGGATCCGGCACCACGGAGGAGTACATCCTCTCCTGTGCGCTGAGTTTCGCTCCCACCGCTTCGGACGCGGGGTCCTACCCATTCACCTTCACACCCACCACCAACGGGGTCGCGGGCCCGACGTCGGGCACGCTCACCATCAACGTGGGCCTACCGACGCTGACCTGTACCGCTCCCGCGTCGGCTGGGACCTCCACGACCTTCAACTCGTCGAACGCCGGCACCAACAACTCCTATTCGGTGTCCTGCTACGGCGTGAGTGGGGAGACGGGCCTCGCCACCTACCCGACATCGATCGTTCCGACCACGCCGGCGAGTTTGCCGACAGATCTTGTGTCGGCGACTTCGACCAGTTCGAGCCCAGCCTGTACTCAATCGACTTCGGGATCGGGCACCACCGAGCACTACATCCTCACCTGTAACCAAACCGAAGACGCGGTGTCGGCCGACAACGGCAGTTACTCGACTGCCTACACCGCCACCGACTCCGTGAGCGGAGCCACGACGACCTCCGGAACCTGGAACCTGACCGTGACCGGACCGAGTGACGTCTGCACCGCGCCCGCTGCGGGCGGTACCGCGGCCACCTTCAAGGTCAGCCTCGCCAACACCTACTCCGTCTCTTGCTACGGCACCGGGTTCGCCACCGCGGACCCGGGCAACTACCCATCCGCGATCACGGTCAACACGGGAGCCCTTCCCGCGGATGCCACCTTCCAGTCGGTCGGGGGGAGTCCGGCGTGCACAACTTCGACTTCTGGGACCGGCAACGCCGAGGAGTACATCGACACCTGCACCATCACCGAGACCCCGACCGCATCCGATGTCGGAAGTTATCCGGTGACCTTCACCGCAACCCCCGGTGCCAACGGTGGCAATACGGTGACATCCGGCGCCCTGAACCTGACAGTGGCCCCGATCACTCCGACCTGTATCGACCCGGCCTCCGGTGGCACCGCTTCGAGCTTCTACGAGAACGCCGCCGACAGCTATACGGTCGAATGCGAGGCACAAAGTGGTGTGTCTGGGGTATCCGCCTACCCGAGCTCGATCACCATCAACACCGGCTCGCTGCCGGCCGACGGCAACCCAACCTTTGCCACGTCGACATCGAGCAGTCCCGCCTGTACGACCGCCACCTCGGGTTCGGGTACCACCGAGGAGTACATCCTCGAGTGTGCACTGAAGGACACGCCGACCAACTCGGACGCCGGTACCTATCCGATCACCTTCACCGCCACCGGACCCGGAGGCGCCGGCACGGTGACCTCGGGCACCCTGACCGTGAACATCACCCCGCCGACGACCAGCTGTAGTGCGCCGGCCTCCGGTGGAACATCGACCACATGGACCGATGGTACGGCCGGGAGCTACAACGTCGTCTGCGCCAGTACCGGATTCGGCACCAATAGTTCCGCCGACTACCCGACGTCGATCACCCTGAACACCGGCACCTTGCCGTCGGGTGCGACCGAGGCCACGTCGACCACCAGCTCGCCGGCCTGTACCCAGTCCACCTCCGGCTCTGGCGTCACCGAGATTTATACCCTTACCTGCCCGGTTGCCGAGACTCCGGCCTACGCCCAGAACGGGACATACCACGCCACCTTCCTGGCCACCGGTGGCAACGGAGCTCCCAATGCCACGTCGGGCACCTGGACCCTGACCATCGCCCAACCGGCCCCGTCCTGGTACACGACCGGAACGACCGACGGCAACTACTTCTCCGCGATCAAGGGGGTGCCGTTCTGCTTCGACCTGGAAGTGAGCGCGGGCCAGGTGGGCCCCACCGGCACCAACCCCGGCAGCCCGGGATCACTTCCGCTGACCAGCCTCACCTTGGGCGCCACACCTTCCGGAGTCACGAACTACACGCTGCAGAATGTCAATCTGACCGCCGGCACCGCTCAGATCTGCGGCACCAACAACAACACCGCTGCCAGCGCACCGGTGACCATGGCGCCGGTGGCGACCAACACGGGTGGAAGTGCAACCGACTCGATCGCTCTGTGGTCACAGAACGAGTGCACCTGGACCTCCAGCGGAGCGACGGACAGTCAGTTCGACGGGAACCAGGACCTGTGGCAGGCCGGCTCGCAATCGGCCTTCGGCCAGCCGATCACCAACGGGGTGACGGCAGGGACCACCCTCGACAAGCCAAGCTGTCCCGGAGGCGTGGGAGTGTCCGCCGCGGGTGGTCTCGGCGACGCCTGGACCATGAACACGGCCAACCCGCTGCCTTCGCCGACCGACAGCAATCCGTCAGCGGCCCTCGGCGACCTTCCCTCGTCCAACCTCGACCTGGCCAGTGCCACCGGCGGCGCGGTGGGCGGTTGCTACGGAGCCACCAACATCCTGGCATCGACCAGCACCTCGGCCTTCGGCACCTCGACCGCGTCGATGACCCTGCCCAGCTCCTGGGCGAACGGCGGTGACTGTGCCTACGGTTCCCTCGGGTCGAACTCTGCCGGTGGCAACACCGACAAGGCGGGCGGTACCAACGGCAATCTCGCGGCCACAGGGGACGCGAACTGTCCTCCGAACCAGGCGGATGTCAACGCCGGTCTGGTCAACTGCTCTATCACCCTCTCCTCGGGGAACGACGAGAACGCGTCCACCAACTACTCCACGATCGACATCTTCTACAACGGTCAGCCCGTTCCCCAGACGCCGACCGCTTCGCTCTCGTTGCCCAACGCGCAGCCCGGTGACTCGGTGAGCGTCACCGGGGGGAACAATTGGTGGGGAGCCAGCAGCGGGGCACCGAACGCCGGACCGTACGGCGACTTCCAGAACAACTCGTCGGACTTCTATCCGGTGAGCGCCCCAGGGGTCTACATCGGTACCTCGCGGGCAACCGCGGTGCCCGTGACCAACTCGACGGTCAGCATCGGAGCGGTCAGCTATGCCTGCACAGGAGCCGAGAGCACGACCGTCGGCCCGAACCCGTGCACCCTGACCGTCGGTCAGCCGACCGGTACCTTCACGGTGCCCGCGGGCCTGGCTCCCGGGGCCTACAACGTCTACATCGACGAGTCCAATACCACTCCGCTGCCGGGCAACGGGCCCAACGACTCCTACCAGTCCGCACGGGGTACCAGCCTCGGGACTGTCGAGTCGTCGACCCAGCTCGACGTCGAGGGGGTCGCAGTGGTGAAGTCGTCGACAAACTCCGCCTACGGCTCTGCAGGGCAGACCCTGACCTACGACTACGCGGTCACCAACAACGGCCCGGACACCCTCACCGGCCTCGAGATCACCGACAACAAGATCCCGAGCGCGAACATCACCTGTCCGGACGGCAGCACCTTGGCCGCCGGGGCGAACGAGACCTGCGTGGGAACCTACACGACCACCCAGGCCGACGTGGACGCCGGTTCGGTGACCAACATCGCCACGGTCAGCGCCAACGGACCGTCCGGTGAGCAGGTCGTGTCCTCCCCGTCGACGGTCACCGTGAACGCCTCCAACGCCACGTCGACCCTCAGCCTGGTCAAGTCGACCACCTCGACCGGCTACGGCACGCCGGGTCAGACTCTCAACTACAGCTACCTGGTGACCAACACCGGTACGACGACCGAGTCGAGTATCAGCGTGCTCGACAACCTCATCGGAGCGGCAACCTGCCCGACCTCCACCTTGGCACCTGGTGCCTCGGAGACCTGCACCGGTTCCTATACGACCACCCAGGCCGACGTGGACGCCGGTTCGGTGACCAACACCGCCACTGCCTACGGGACCAATCCGCTTTCCGTGGATGTTGCCTCTTCTCCTTCCTCGGTGACGGTGAACGCCTCCAGCGCCACCTCGACCGTGACCCTGACCAAGTCGACCGCTTCAACCGGGTACGGCGCTGCCGGCGACGTCATCGACTACAGCTATGTGGTGACGAACACCGGGACCACCGATCTGGCGAACGTCGGGGTGAGTGACAACAAGATCGCTTCGGTCAGCTGTCCGGACTCGACCCTTGCGCCGGGAGCATCGGAGACCTGCACGGCCACCTACACGGTGACCCAGGCCGACGTGGACGCCGGGTCGGTGACCAACACGGCCACCGCCAATGCGACCCACGGGCAGAACATCGGGATCGCGTCGAGCACCCAGTCGGTCACGGTGAATGCTTCGTACGCGACCTCGGGCCTGACCCTCAACAAGTCGACCAGCTCGCACGGCTATGGAGCAGCGGGCGACTCCATCTCCTACAGCTACCTGCTGACCAACACCGGGACCACCGATCTGGCGAACGTCGGGGTGAGCGACAACAAGATCGCTTCGGTCAGCTGTCCGGCCTCGACCCTTGCGCCGGGAGCATCGGAGACCTGCACGGCCACCTACACGGTGACCCAGGCCGACGTGGACGCCGGGTCGGTGACCAACACGGCCACCGCCCACGGTTCCGAAGGGCCCTCGAGTACCACGGTGACCTCGGCGTCCGCCGTGCTCACCGTCGAAGCGTCCGGCGCCATCTCCGAACTCAGCATCGTGAAGTCGACCAACTCGAGCGGGTATGGAGCGGCCGGTGAGACCGTCGACTACACCTACCTGGTCACCAACTCCGGAACGACGACCGAGTCCAACATCAGCGTGAGCGACAATCTGATCGCCACGGTCACCTGCCCCGACTCGTCTCTCTCTCCGGGGGCGTCGGAGACCTGTACGGGTTCCTACACGGTGACTCAGGCTGACGTGGACAACGGTTCGGTCTCCAACACGGCAAGTGCCAGTGGAACCAACCCGCAGGGCCAGACCATCACCTCCGGGACCTCCGTGCTCACCGTCGAGGCGTCCGGCGCCAGTTCCCAACTCAGCATCGTCAAGTCCACCGACTCGACCGGGTACGGGAAAGCCGGTGACACCATCGACTACAGCTACCTGGTGACCAACTCCGGCACCACCACGCTGTCGAACGTCGGAGTGACCGACGACCTCATCTCGATGGTCAGCTGCCCTGACTCCACCCTGGCCCCGGGGGCCTCCGAGACCTGCACGGCGACCTACACGGTCCTTCAGGCTGACGTGGACAACGGATTCGTGACAAACACGGCGAACGCCGTGGGAACGAATGCATCGGGCGCAGCAGCCACCTCGAACTCCTCGTCGATCACCGTTGCCGCCACCGGCCAGGCGTCCAGCGTGACCCTGACCAAGTCGACCACCTCGACCGGGTACGGCGCCGCCGGTGACACCATCGACTACAGCTACCTGGTGACCAACACCGGCACCACCGATCTTTCAGGGGTGGGCGTGAGCGACAACAAGATCGCCTCGGTCAGCTGCCCTGACGCCGACCTCGCCCCCGGCGACTCCGAGACCTGCACCGCCACCTACACGGTGACCCAGGCCGACGTGGACGCCGGGTCGGTGACCAACACCGCCAACGCGGTGGCAACTCGACCGGACGCCCACATCATCCGGTCGGGCTCCGCGGTGGTCACTGTCGACGCATCCAACGCCTCGTCGGGGATCAGCATGAGCGAGTCGACCACCTCGACCGGGTACGGCGCAGACGGCAACACCATCGCCTACGACTACTCGGTGACCAACACCGGCACGACCACGTTGTCGGCTGTCGGTGTCAGCGGTTCCCATGTCGGCAGTGTCAACTGCCCGAGCTACTCGATTGCTCCAGGAGCTTCGGAGAACTGCACGGGCTCCTACACGGTGTCCCAGACCGACGTGGACGCGGGCTCGGTGACCAACACGGCCACCGCCCATGCCACCAACCCGCATGCGGTCGTCGAGACCTCGGGGTCCTCCTCGGTCACCGTGGAGGCTTCCAACGCCACCTCGACGCTCAGCATCGTCAAGTCGACCAACTCGACCGGCTACGGCATCGTCGGGAACACCATCGCCTACACCTACCTGGTGACCAACACCGGTACCACGACGCTGAGCGGGATCGGAGTGAGCGACAACCTGATCCCGTCGGTCAGCTGTCCGGATTCGACCCTCGCCCCGGGGGCGTCGGAGACCTGCACGGGCATGTACACGGTCACCCAGGCCGACGTGGACGCCGGTGCGGTGACCAACACGGCGACGGCCGCCGCGACCAACCCACAGGACGTGGCGGTGACCTCCGGGTCCTCCTCGGTCACCGTGGATGCATCCAACGCCACCTCGACGCTCAGCATCGTGAAGTCGACCACCTCGAGCGGATATGGCAAGACCGGTGACACGATCGCCTACAGCTACCTGGTGACCAACTCCGGCACCACGACGCTGTCGAGCGTGGGCGTGAGCGACAACCTGATCCCGTCGGTCAGTTGCCCGTCCTCCTCCCTCGCCCCTGGGGCGTCGGAGACCTGCACGGCCAGCTACACGGTCACCCAGGCCAACGTGGACGCCGGCTCGGTGACCAACACGGCCAGCGCCCATGGAACCAACGGGACCGGCGCGGCGGCGACGTCGAACTCCTCGTCGGTCACCGTTGAGGCATCCAACGCCACCTCGACGCTCAGCATCGCCAAGTCGACCACCTCGACCGGGTACGGGAAGGCCGGTGACGCCATCTCCTACAGCTACCTGGTGACCAACACCGGCACCACGACGCTGTCGAGCGTGGGTGTGAGCGACAACCTGATCGCCTCGGTCAACTGCCCCGACTCCACCCTCGCCCCGGGAGCCTCGGAGACCTGCACGGCCACCTACACGGTGACCCAGGCCAACGTGGACGCCGACTCGGTGACCAACACGGCCAGCGCCCATGGAACCAACGGGATCGGCGGTGCGGCGACATCGAACTCCTCGACGGTGACCGTCGAGGCATCCAATGCCACGTCGACGCTCAGCATCGCCAAGTCGACCACTTCGACCGGGTACGGGAAGGTCGGGAACACCATCTCCTACAGCTACCTGGTGACCAACACCGGGACCACGACGCTGAGCGGGATCGGAGTCACCGACAACCTGATCGCTTCGGTCAGTTGCCCGCCCTCATCCCTCGCCCCCGGTGCATCGGAGACCTGCACGGGTACCTACACGGTGACCCAGGCAGATGTCGACGCCGGCTCGGTGACCAACGTCGCAAGCGCCAACGCAACCAACCCACAGGCTCAGACGGTCAACTCCGCAACCTCGACGGTGACCGTCAACGCCTCCAAGGCGACGTCGACGCTCAGCATCGCCAAGTCGACCACCTCGACCGGGTACGGGAAGGCCGGTGACATGATCGCCTACAGCTACAAGGTGACCAACACCGGCACGGAGACGCTGAGCAGCGTCGGAGTCACCGACAACCTGATCCCCTCGGTGAGCTGCCCGTCCACCTCCCTCGCCCCTGGGGCGTCGGAGACCTGCACGGGTACCTACAAGGTGACCCAGGCGAACGTGAATGCGGGTTCGGTGACCAACACGGCGAGCGCCGGCGCCACCAACCCGCACGGAGCCACCGTCAACTCCGGAACCTCTTCGGTCACTGTGAGCGCATCCAAGGCAACCTCGGGCGTGAGCCTCAAGTTGGCTGAATCACCGTCGACCTTCCACGCCGTGGGCAATGTGATCCACTACACCTACACGGTGACCAACACCGGTACGGAGACGCTGCACAGCGTCGGGGTCACCGATGCGCAGGTCGGTTCGGTGACTTGCGCCGCCTCCAGCCTGGCTCCGGCGGCATCGGTGGCCTGCACCACCACCGGGTCGATTTCGGTCACCCAAGCAGACATCCATGCGGGTTCGATCACCAACTCGGCGACAGCCCACGCCACCAACCCGCACAACGTTGCCCTCACCTCGACCAAGTCGGTCACTGCGACGGCCAGCGGGCTCCGGATCACCAATGCATCCCTGCCGAACGGGACGGTGGGCAAGGCATACTCGGTCATCATGAACACCGCTGGCGGGACGTCGCCGTACCACTACCAGCTCGCCCCCGGTTCCGGTCAGCTGCCGCCCGGGGTGCAGATCTGGACCTCCGGGAACACCGGATGGCTGAACGGGACACCGACCACCGCCGGCACCTATCACGTCACCCTGCAGGTCTCGGACGCCTCGAACCCGCAGCTGACCGCGACGGCGAAGTTCACCATCGTCGTCAAGTCCTGAGCAGTACCGCATCCAGTCGGCCGGCCGCCACGGTTGACTGGATGCGGTTGCCCAGGGAAGCTACCGTCTCGGCTCTGCTCCGGACGGGCAGGCCGCACTCTCCGACGGCGACGTACTCGATGATCGGCTGCTGTCGCCGACGAATCTCCGTCGAAACGGGACTTAGGCCCCTAACGAAGCTGAGGTGATCGTCGCAGGCTTGTGGCATGGGCAGAGGTCATGAGCTGGTCTCAGCAGGAGGAAGCGACTGGTGAAGATCGTGTACCTCCACGCGTCGAAGTTCGGCAACGGACAGCTGGTTGCGGACGAATTCAAGAGGATCATGACCGCGAGGGGGGTCGAGGTCCAGGTTGCTCACGTGCGCGAGTGCCGTCCTCAGGCGTTGGAGCCCGCAGACCTCTACATCTTCAGCTCTCCGGGTCGGATCGGGAGGCCGATCGGTACCATGCGCAGATTCCTGAAAAAGGTCGACCTCCCTGCCGGAACCAGATACGCACTCCTGACGACAGAATCTGCCCCCAAACCGGACAAGCGGACCGGAAAGCTTCCTAGTGAGGACGAGCGTCGTGCCAAGGGGCAACGGGTCAGACCGGTGATGCATGACATTCTCCAGGGTAAGGGCCTCCACGAGTTGGCGGAGGAGGCTGTGTTCGTCACCGCTGCGAAGGGTCCGTTGGAGAGCGGATGGAAGGAGAAGGTTGCCAAGTTCGCGGCTCATCTGCCGGCAGGAGCGTGAAGTAAGCAACAACCCCTACCGAACGTGCCTGCTGGTTGGGCTGCTACTCGTCGGCCTGATCGCCGGCTGCAGTCGTTCGACCGTTCCCACCATCCCGTTCACCTTCGGGACTGCTCACCGGAATCTGACGTACTGCAACTCTCAGCAGCTCGACCTCTACGTCCCTCGTGCCGGGCGAGGTCACCAGCTGCCGATCGCCGTCTACATCCACGGGGGCGGCCTCAGCGCGGGGGACAAATCGAATCTCAACCCCGTGTTCCTCGACGCACTGGCATCAGCCGGCTATGCGGTTGCCAGCCTGAACTATCGACTCGCTCCCCAGTCTCGATTTCCGGCTCAGATCGAAGATGTGAAATGTGCGATCAGGTTCCTACGAGCCAAGGCGTCCCAGTACGGACTGGACCAGAGGCAGATGTTCGCGTTCGGTACCAGTGCGGGAGGCCAGCTCGCTGCGATCGCCACTCTGACCGGCGCCCACTCGGTCTTCGATGTCGGCCAGTACCCGACCGAACCCAGCAATCTGCTTGCTGCGGTGGACATGTTCGGTCCTGCCAACTTGACCGAACGAACATCCGGCTACTCACTCCAGGACCTCCACCAGATCCTCGCCAAGACAGATCGCCAGGCCCTCCTGTCCGCCAGCCCGACCTACTACGTGGCCCCGCACGCGCCGCCCATGCTTCTCGTGCAAGGTGTCGATGACCCGATTGTCCACGAGTCGCAGTCCACAGAGCTCTACCAGGACCTCGAGTCGGCAGGCGATCCCTCCCAACTTCTGCTGGTCCAGAACATGGGTCACATGTTCATGCAGGTCGGCTCCAACCCGATCGACCCAGGGCTTCAGACAATCGCTCAAGACGTGGTCCACT
This sequence comes from uncultured Acidimicrobiaceae bacterium, assembly GCA_963839925.1. Lineage (GTDB taxonomy): Bacteria > Actinomycetota > Acidimicrobiia > Acidimicrobiales > RAAP-2 > Bog-756. The sequence goes on from CAWIWV010000001.1 coordinate 1,363,165, forward strand.
TCTTCGACAATGCTCGGAGGGGTTGAGCGCTGCGAGGTCACTCCGGCGCCGCTCACGGCCTGGCTGCAAGGTCCTTGTAATGCTGTCGCCAGATGAGCCGATAGACCCGGCTCCATCGGGGAATGGAACGAAGACCCGGAATGAACGGCAGGAACACCAGGATCAGAGTCAGTCCCATCATGATCAACCACACCTCGAGGTCGCCGTTCGACGAACTGTTCATCGGAGGCACTTGGTACCAGAGGGTGTACAACCAGAGCCACGCCTGTCCGGGATAGTTCCCCGTTTCGTTCATCATTCCCCATTGATCCCCGGAGAGGTGCTGGCTCTGCGCCAAGTTGGCCAGATAGCTCCCGTCCGCGACGAACAAGAGGGGCTTGGTGTAGTCGGTTCCGTAGAATCCTCGAGTGCTGAGAAGAGCAGCGTCGAGGGCGCCGCTACGGGCCATCGACGTGAGGCCGCCGATCATCGTGCCCACTGGACCGTACGATCCCGCGGGCACCCGCAAGACCCCCGCCGCGGTGGTTGCGTTCGCCACGGCCTTCTCGTACGCAGCGGTCCACCGCGCTTGTTGGGCCGGAGTCGCGGCACGGTAGCGGCTCACCGCCATTCGCACGAGAGGACTGTTCGGTAGTGTCGCCAGCGGGTGGATCACGTAGTCGTTGGCGGTGTCGATCGGAATGTGGGCCCCGAGCCAGTGCTCGGGCGAGAAGCCCGCAACCGACTGGGAGGACCCAGGGGTGTTGTTGTAGGGCGGGCCGTAGGTTGCGGTCCCACTGGTTCCGTCGAGCTCGGTGATCGCGGTTTGGGCAAAATCGACGGGGTTGGACTTTGCCCACTGCTTGATGGTGACCGGTCGCTCGTCGGGGGAGGAGAACACCACGGCCAGCCCCGTCACCAGAACGACGATGACGATCAGGGCGATGAGGAACTCTTTGACCAGGTCGTAGGGCACGTACTTGCCGTGCCATTCCTCGACGTCGCGGTCGGGCTTGAAGGAGTGGGTTCGCCTCGACGTGCTCACCTCGGCACCGGATCTCATGACCGATCACCAGCCGATGCGGCCTCCTCGAGAGCCGGTTCGCCGGCCGCTCGTTCCCCAGGAGCGGCGAATGGTGGAACCACGCCCCTTCGGCGGACCAAGAGAATGTGGATCCCCGCCAGTAGACCAACACAGAGCGGTAGAAGGACGATGTGCCACATGAGCATCTGGCCGAAGTTCGTGACGTTGAAGATTGCTCCGGCACCGGTCGCGTTGATGCCGTCCTTGGCCTGGGTGCTGATCCACTGAGAGTCGAAGTTCTGCTGAGACAGGTACCCGGTGAATGCGGCTGCGACGGAGATCACGAACGACACGACGCCGGTAATCCAGGTCGCCCGCCTGCGCCCACGCCACGCCGCCATGAAGAACTTTCCCCAGAGGTGGATGACCATTGTGAAGAAGAAGACCTCGACGCTCCACAGATGCAGCGAGTTCACGAAGAGGCCGACCGTCGAGAGGTGCCACCAGGACGGTCCGAACACGGCCAATACGCAGCCGGTCACGATCACCACGGCGAGCGAGGCCAACGTCAGTACTCCGAAGACGTAAATCCACGAAGCGACGTAGGCGGGTTGTCGGTCGGGCATCAGCCGCTCGGGAGGGAGCGCCGTGAGGGCCGCGTGCCGCAGCTTGGCAGTCAGCTGATCGGCGTCCTCGGGTAGTTCGGCCGAAGCAGTCTCCCGAGTCTCACTGTCGATCGTCATTGGTCGCCCTTCCGGTGTCGGCGGAACGGGACCAGGATTGCGGCGGCGAAGACGACCACCATCAACCCGATGACCACCAGATTGGCCACCGAGATCTGGATGAATCCCCAGTGGACGTAACGGCCCGGTCCGCTGAGGTCGACGAGGGCGCCGATACTCATGAGTTCTGGAGCGAAGTGAACATGTCCGCGTACCTCCTAGTGCCAACGGTAAAGAAGCCACCTGTTCCCGACTAGGGCCGAATGGCCCCACCTGACCGTCGGACCACTTCCCCGAGCCGTTCAGACCGCCTGCGCTCCAGCTGCACAGGGGTACCGTGGCCCGGTGGAGCTTCCCGAGCTGCTGGTTGCCGATGCCGCCGAGTGGCGGACGTGGCTGAGTAGCCACCACGCCACGTCGCAAGGCATCCTGCTCGTGCTTGCCAAAAAGGGCACCGAGCGGCCGACGACACTCTCCTACGACGATGCACTCGACGAGGCGATCTGCTTCGGATGGATCGATGGGCGAGTCGAGCGTCGCGACGATGCCACGTTCCGTCGTCGATTCACACCACGACAGACCCGGAGCGCCTGGTCGCAACGCAACGTCGCAAGCGTGGAGCGATTGCGCACCAGCGGGCGCATGCATCGATCGGGAGAGGACGAGGTCCGACGGGCGCAAGAGGATGGACGGTGGGAGGCCGCGTACGCCGGACAAGCAAACGCAGAGGTTCCCGCGGACCTGACGGACGCCCTGAAGGCGAACCCGCGCGCGCAGGCGACGTTTCAAACGCTCACCAGTGCGAACCGGTACTCGATCCTCTATCGAATCGAAACCGCAAAGAAGGCGGAAACCCGCGCAAAGCGCATCGCGCAGTTCGTCGAGATGCTCGCACGTGGCGAGACCATCCATCCGCAGGGTCCACGATCACCCAAGTGATCGGGTCTGCTCAACTGAGCTGAGGCCCAGGCCCACGGATTCCAAATCGATCGATGTCCGGGTCAGAGGCTCTGTGTGTTGGTTCTGCCACTCTCTGCGAGATCAGAACGCTCTCAGAAAAGGCCGAATTCATCCGGCCTGGAGAGCTGTGAAAGGCTGACACCCATGGGAGGGGCAGCTCTCGTCGTTGCGGTGGTCGCAGTGTGTCTCGGAGGCGCCTCGCTGATCTGGCAGGTCAGCACCTGGCGCCGATCGGGACCGGAAGTGCGCGTCTACGTTCACGAGGCGCCGTTCCACCGCCCGATCGATGCCGGCGGCCTTCGTTCCGTCGGCGAGAACACCGGGTCGGTGACGGTGCGAGCGGTCAATACGGGCAGGGTGCCGGCGATCGTCACCGCGTGGGGATTCCATCTGCGAGGGGAGACGGAGTTGGGCGACATGATCTTTCCGGACGACCCTTCCGTCCCGACCGAAGTCCCTCCCCAGGGCGTGGTGTGGTTCAGGGTGGAACGCTCGGTGATGCTCTCGGCGATGATCGAGCGACAGATGGACCGCGCACGGGGTTTCGTGAGGTTGGCGACCGAGGAGATGATCGAGGCCCCGGCCGACTGTCCGACACTGTCAGCTTGATCGCCTCCGACTTAGCGGCTGTCGATCGCGACCTTGATCGCTCCTGAGTTCCCCTGATCCGCCAGCACGGCGAAGGCGTCTCGCCATTCACCAAGACGGAAGGTGTGGGTGAGCATCGGCGTCAGGTCGATCCGTCCGGAACCGACCATGTCGATGAAGTGGGCGATCGCGTGCTTGCGCACACCGTCGAGCTCCTCGATTCCGAAGGCGTTCGAACCCGTATAGATGATCTCTTTGGAGTAGACCGGGGTGTCGTCCCACTTCGCCGCGCCGTGCATCCCGAGCTTTATCAGGGAGCCACGGGCACGTAGCACCCGACAACCGACCTCCAGTGTCTCGGCAGCCCCGATCGTGTCGTAGACCACGTCGATGCCGCCAGGGAACGCCATGGGAAGTCCGTCGGCCTCCTGCAGCACGCCGCCCGACCAGTCCGCCACCTGCTCGATGACGTCGAGTCGCGTCTCGTGGGGCACGGTCTTCGCGCCGAAGGCCTCTGCCAAAGCGCGTTGCGCAGGAAATCGAGCGACGACCATGACCTCGACCGTTGGATACAGCGTCCGCAGGATCGCCACTGCACACAGGCCGAGGGAGCCCGCACCATAGACGAGGACCTTGCTGCCCGGTGCCGGCGGGTGGCGGGTGACCCCGTGCAGTGACACGGAGAACGGATCGGCAAAGACGAGCTGCTCGTCGCTGAGGCTGTCGGGCACCTTGAAGAGCATCGAATCGTGCGCGGGCATCAGCTCTGCAAAGCCCCCGTTGATATCGGAGCACATGCCGATGTGGATCCCTGGTGCAAACGCGCCCTTCCCGAACGAATGACACTGGCTCAGGTCGCCCGCCGTGCAAGCGGGGCAGATCGGCGACACACCTCGTGTCACGCAGGTCAACCACGGGTTGAGCGCGACCCGGTCACCCGGATCGAGCCCCTCCGCCTCGGGGCCCACGGATACCACCTCGGCGATCACCTCGTGGCCCATCACATGGGGAAACGAGACGAAACCCTTCATGGGATTCTGCATGTCGGACCCGCCGGAAGGGTCGGTCATGCTGGCGTAGTCCAGAAACACCGCCTTGGACTCCGAGCCGCAGATCCCCACCAATCTCGGCTTGGTCACCACCCAGTCCGGGCGGATGAACCCCGGCTCCTCGATGTCCATCAGGCGGGTGGGAGTCCGAGCGAGCATCCGAAGCAGACGATTGTCGGTCTCTTCGATCGGCTGCGCCTCGGGCGCCACTCCGTACATGAGCGCTTGCATGCGGCCATCGTAGGGGTTGGCCGAGCGCTCCACTCAACCTCGAGAAACAGCGAATCGGCGGGTGAGTAGGGAGCATCCGCGCCCCGGCCCCGTCGCCTGGTGTGGAATTGGCGTTGCACTGAAAGGAGTTCCGACGATGAGCGGAGTTGTGCTCACCCCGCTGGGCCGCTGGTATCAAGAATGCATCGCCGCTCTACGACGAGTCGTCGACGCGAGCAACGCCATGTTCGCCGCGTACGACTCCGGATCGTCGAGCGTCACCAGTAAGGCCCGGACTCTCGAGCGAGCGGCAAACGACGCAGCCGGGTGGCTCGAGCAGAACCCTGCCCCCGGTTCCAGCGAACTCACCGAGCACTACAAGTCCATGGTCCACCTGTACCGCGAGTCGGCGAAGATCGTCGAGGAGGCCAGTGCGGCAGGGGAGCTGTTCGCCGACGGCGACCGGGACAGACGACTGGTCGAGCTCGGGGAAGAGATACGACGCCATTCGTCGGCGACCGACGCAATCCGAGCGAGCACCCACAGACTCTGACGGCCAGCCTGACAACGCTCGTCCAAGCTCTCGTAAGCTCTCGACCGTCAGGCGACGGCGGGTCGCGAGAGGAGTGAGCGGTGGCCATCGAGGTAGCTCGGCGATACGAGCAGATCAGCGCCAAGGCCTACGAACATCCCGCTGACCGCGCCGCAACTTCGGCGTTGCACGCGGTGCCGCTCCTTGACAAGGTCATCAAGCGACTGACCGACCTCGGGCACGAGCGCCGCCTGCGACAGATCGTGATGGGCAACGCCGTGCGCATCGGTGAGCATCAGGTGCCAGACCTTTGGGTGGACTACGTCCAGTGCGCGTCGATCTTGGACCTTCCCGGGACGCCGGACCTCTACGTGACGAACGACCCGGTGGTCAACGCGATGACCATCGGTGCAAAGACTCCGATCGTCATCGTCAACTCTTCGCTCGTCGGAAGCTACGAGGCCAACGAAACGAAAACGGTCCTCGCCCACGAGTTGGGGCACGTATTGTCCGAGCACTACTACTACACGACCGCACTGCTTCTCTTGAGGCAGTTCATGGTCGGAGCGCTGCCTCGGAGCCTGTTGTTGGGCCTCCCTGTGCGAGCGATGTACCTGGCGCTGCTCGAGTGGGCACGCGCAGCGGAACTGTCCTCCGACCGTGCAGCTGCGTTGGTGATGGCCGATCCGCTGGAGCCTTGCCGCGTCCTCATGCGGATTGCGGGCGGCGCCCTCCCCAGGATGGATTTCGACGCCTTCTTGAAGCAGGCGGACGAGTACGACAGCGAGGACGACTTGTTCTCTCGTCACGCTCGCTTCTGGGTGGAGCTCAGCCTCACCCACCCGATCGCGGTCCGACGAGTCAAGGAGATCATGGAGTGGGTGCGCTCGGGCGACTACGACCGGATCGTCGCTGGCAACTATCCGAGACGAGGACAAGAGCCGCCGCCCTCAGCCGAGTTCGACGCAGCGGTTGATCACTACCGGGAGCGATTTGCGCGTTTCCTCGACCGAACCGCAGGGAATGTTCAGGACGCCGGAAAGAAGTTCAGCGACTGGCTGAACAAGTCGACGGCACAGCGGAACGACGACGACGACCTCGATGAGGATCTTCCCTGATATTCGTATCGCGTCGCGTCGATCACGTTATGAGGTCGGCTGCTCACGCACAGCGCCATGTCTGTAATGAAAACGAAGTAAATGCGGTGTAAAGGTTCCCATCCGTAGGTCGGCTCCCGACGCGCGTCGACGTCCCAATGCGACGATGAACGGTGTCGATCTGCACGTCGCGGGCATGTCACAACCCGCCCGCCGGATCGTGAAGAAATCGAATTCTGTCTATGCCTTTGTGCCCGGTTGCCGCTACTCTTTTCTTATGCGTTATCTGTGGATCGGGGGGCTGATTGCACTCGTCATACTCGGGACGAGTTGCTCGGGGGGCGGGAACACGACCACTCGCACCACCGTCCACCACCACCGTCGACACGTGCCGACGACAACGACGACGACGAAACCGACGACCACGACGACCCACCCGCGGCTTGCGTCGGGCGTCTGGGACAAGGCCGCCTGCGCATCACTGTTGGCCCTGGGGCGTGAGAGTCACATGAGCCACCAGCGGATCGCCAGGGCCTTCCGGAGGCTCTTCAACGATCTGCACAACGCGGAGAACACCACCTTGCGCCGCAATGGTCGGACCGCCGCACGTGGGCTGCTTCAGGGCAACGTCCGGGTCGTCAAACTCTCCTTGGCCGCGATCTTCAAGGTCTGTCGAGAAATGGCCTGATCCGGGGCACTTGAGCTGGCGGAGCGCTGTATATTGCCCGCATGCGAAAACTGTGGTTGGCCGGCGTGGCGGTCGTGGCATTGCTCGGTGCGGGTTGTACGTCGGGGCAGACGACTGCGCCCACGACGACCGCCCACGGATCAGCGACCACGGTGAAGGGCCACGACACAGGCAAGGACAAAGGCAAGGGCAAGGGCAATAACAAGGCCGCCTGTGCGGAGTACGTGACGATTCACAATCTTGGGACGACGGCTGCCACCCCAGCCCAGTACCGCACGTTCATCAAGGACCTGCGTCACGCGCAAGACCCCACCCTCAAGAAGGCGGGAATCAGGGTCGCGCAGGGGATCACCAACAAGAACGGCACCAAGCTCAAGAACGCCGTGGTAACCGTGGGAAAGACCTGCACCACCTTGGGGCTCGGCTGATCCTTTCAGGCTTGCGCTGATCCCCTCTCTCGGGCTTTGCCAGCCTGAGAGAGCCAGTCAGGCCGGGCGAAGAGCCAGTCAGGCCGAGGGGGCGGTGTCGGTCGGGCCCTCGTCGGTCGATGCGTTCGAAATCGTGACCGTGGCGCCGCCCGCCTCGAGCTCGTCGAGACGGCTCATCAGCTCGGCCACTCTGGCTTCCGCGTCAGGTTGTGGGCGTCCCCGCTCGCTCAGGAAGACATAAGCGCCTACGTCGCGCAGGAGGTGGTCGACCTGGCGACTTGCCTGCATCTCCTGCAGCTTGGTCTGGCCCTGTTGCACACCGGTCTGTGCCTTGTCCGCGAGCACGGTCGCCTGCGCCTTCACCTTGTCCATCAAACCCATGAGATCGCTTCTCCTGTCGGTCGTCCGGGACTCCTCGTCCACTCCACGGTGCCATAGAATCTCGCCTCCATGGAAGCGGAGCCCCCGAACGGGAGGGCCGTCACCGTTCGCCCCGCCTCCCATCGAGGTCGAGCCCTCCTGCTGGCCGCGATGGCCTACCTCCTCCTCGCCGTCGTGTTGTGGTGGCACGTGTGGACGAACCATCCGACGGCCACGACCACCTGCGGCTGCGGCGACAGCTCTTTGTTCGCCTGGTTCATCGAGTGGCCCTCGTATGCCCTCGCCCACGGGCTGAATCCCTTCGCCTCACACGCGGCCGGCTACCCCGGCGGAGTAAACCTCCTCGCCAACACCGGGGTGGTCGCCATCGGCATCGTGCTCGCTCCGATCTCCTGGCTCTTCGGGCCGATTGCCTCGATGAACGTGGCCCTGACCCTGGCGCCGGCCCTGTCTGCGCTGGCCATGTTCGTCCTCGTCCAGCGATGGGTGTCGTGGGCACCGGCAGCCTTCTTCGCCGGCCTGCTGTACGGGTTCTCTCCCTTCGTGCTGGTCAGCCTCGACGACGCCCACCTCATGCTGGGCATGGCGTTCGTTCCGCCGCTGGTGGTGGCCTGTCTGGACGAACTCTTCTTCCGCAGCAGGCGATCCGCGGTGGGGACTGGCATCCTCCTCGGGCTTCTCGTCACCCTCCAGTTCTTCATCGGCACCGAGGTTCTGGTGATCATGGTCATCTCGTTAGCCATCGGCGTGGCCATGGTCGCCGTCTACGCCGTGTGTGTCCGCCCAGACGACCTGGGTGAGCGGGCACGCCGCGCCGGCCTCGGCCTCGGGCTCGCGCTCTTCACCGCAGGCCTGTTGCTGAGTTACCCGGCCTGGTTCGCACTGGCCGGTCCGGGCCACCTCTCGGGTCTGGTGTGGCCGAACTTTCACCCGGGCTTCGGCGGCAACACGGTCGGAAGTTTCGTCCGGCAGGCTCCGGCTCTCTCGAGCGGTTTCTTCGGATCCACCATGAGCCAGGTGGTCGGCGGCAGCCAGGGCCCGGTCCTGTCGTCGCAGTATTTCGGATTCGGCACGGCCGCAGTCGTTCTCGTCGGTACGGTCATCTGGTGGCGCGACCGCCGACTCTGGTTGCTGTGGGGCGTTGCGCTGACCTCGGGCGTGCTGTCCTTGGGCGAGAAGCACTCGATCTTCCTGCCCTGGCAGCTGGTCGCGAATCTCCCGCTGCTGGAGAACATCTCCGCCAGCAGGTTCGTGCTGATCGTCTACCTCGCAGCAGCCGGCGCGCTCGGGATCATCGTCGACCACTGCCGAAGCGCGCTGGTCCGTGATCAGGGCCATGAGCATCGTCACCGCTCACAACACCGCCACTCCGCGGAACCGAGCCACCAACGGCGGTCGGCTTCAGGGGGACGCCGAATGCTCGGGGCCGCCGCCGGTACCGCGGTCGCCGCGGTCGCTCTGGTGCCGGTGGGGCTCTATCAGTCGAGCAGCCTTCCCTACACCACCCGGCCGGTGGTGCTCCCCACGTGGTTCGCGACGGTCGCACCCCACCTCGACCGGAAACAGGTCCTGCTCGTCCTGCCGGCTCCGTTTGCAGACACCCAAGCCGCGATGACCTGGCAAGCCGTCGACAAGATGAGCTACTCCATGGCAGGGCAAGGCGGTCCCGCCGGGACCATCGGTCGTGCCGGAGTGGAGCGTCCCGGTCAGGCCGCGATCACCAACGCGACCTTTTTCTTCAGCCCGGATCAGGTGATCACCGGCACCGGCGCAGCGGCAGCCGCCGACGCGATCCGTCGATGGGGGGTGACCGAGGTGGTCCTGCCCGACCAGCCCGAGTTGCCCGACTACGACCGGGTCCGGTCAACCACTCACGCCGCCGTCTTGGTCACTGCGGCCACCGGAGTGCTGCCCGTCTATCAGGAGCATGCCTGGGTCTGGCGCGGCGTCGCCAAGCGACGGCAGTGGACGGTGCCAAGCACCGTGGTCATCGACCGATGCCTCGCGGGGCGGGCCAACGAAGGTGCCCGTGCCGTCGAGGGTGCGACGAACTGCGTGTCGGCGGGCGGCTGAGGAACGCGCCAACAGGCCGACCTCACAGCCGTGAGCCGGCAGAGCGGTCTGCTAGACCCTCTGCATGTCCAGTGCCCCCGACCCCGAACAGCGATCAAGGCGCGCCCTGGTCACCGGCGCGACCCGTGGCATCGGCAAGGCGACCGCAATCGCATTGGCAACATCGGGGTGGGACGTCGCGATCACCGGTCGCACCTTGGTGGAGGGAGAAGGTCGGGACGACTCGGACACAGGTCTCGGTCGTGCTTTGCCGGGCAGTCTCGCCTCGACTGCAGCGCTCATCGAGTCAGCCGGTCGACGCTCCCTTCCGCTGGTAGCCGATCTTCACGACCACGACGCACTCCGGGGCACGGTGGAGCGGGTCGAGACCGAGTGGGGCGGGGTCGACCTGTTGGTCAACAACGCGGTCGACACATCGCCTGGGAGCATGGTTCCGGTGCTCGAGCTGACCGTCGAGCAGCTGGAGACCAAGTTGGCCGCGAACACCGTTGCCGCTTTCGTACTGATCCGAGCCGTGCTGCCCGGGATGCTCGAGCGGGGCTACGGGACCATCGTGGACGTCACCTCCCATACTGCGACGGCTGATCCTCCGGGTCCCGTCGGCCAGGGTGGATGGGGCATGGCCTACGCCGCGTCCAAAGCGGCTGCCCACCGGTTCGCCCCGCTGTTGGCAGTGGAGCTCGGCCCTCGTGGGATCACCGCCTACAACCTCGACCCCGGCTACGTCGATACCGAGCGACAGTTAGTGAACGCCGAAGCCCTCGGGTTGACCGGACGGTATTCGGGCGCCCCGCCATCAGCACCTGCAGCGGCGATCGCCTGGCTGGTCGAGCACCCCGAAGCGGTCGAGAACGGTCAGACGGTCAAAGCCCTCAGGACTGCGCTCGACCTCGGTCTCCATCCCGATTGGCGTACCGATCCCGGTTGAACACGCGGAGCTGAACGAGGACCCGGTTCGGCAGGGGATTCAGTGGATCAGCTCGACGATGTCGCTGATCAGCAAGGCGAACACCATGGTGCCGACGACGGCGTAGAGCGCGCTGAACGCCCACCGCTGCCGATGGTCGGCCAGCCAGAAGCGCCGGATGCCCAGATAGTCGAAGGTGAGGGCGAGGATACTGACCGGGATGCCGATGGCCGGTCCCACCCCGCGCGCCAGACCGATGGCGGGGAGAAGCACCGGCAGCACGATGTAGCTCAGCAGGCAGCGCAGCGCCGACAGGAAGATGGAAGCACTGAAGATCCTGTGGGTCTCGGATTCGTCGATCGGTGCCTGATCCGACGGGACCCGCAACAGGCGGCGCATCGCTTCGTCCGGTCTCGAACGGGGGGGCGCGATGGCTACTTGTTCCACCGGCTCATGGTACAAGCGGCGACCGGGAGGGCACCATCGGGGAGGTTCGGGAGGACACCAGCGGGGACGGGCGACCGACCCGGGTTCAGCCGGTCGTCCCGCTCGACGGTTGGTCGTTGGGGCAGTCGCCGGCCGGCCCGAAACGAGCCTGATCCTGTGTCCACGGGCCGGTGATCCAGCCCGGTGCGGGAGGCGGCAGGTGGAACATCGGCGAGAGCTGCTGGGTCACTGCTGCGCCGAGCACCGCGGCACCGGCCGGGCAGAGGTGGGTGTTGTCGGTCTTACGTGCGCGCACCCAATCGCCGTCGGTGGTGTGCAACCAGGTCGAATAGTGACCGCCGATCTCGAGGGAGGACGCGACCGGGAGGTAGGTGATCCTGCCCGGGTACTGGGCCGGCAAGGTGGAGACGATGGCGTCGAAGGCGTCGCGGTTGAGGTTCGCCGCTGTTTCGGCCTGCTGACGTTGGCCCGGGTCGAGAATCCCGTCGTTCGGACCGACCTTCGGGAACTGGATGAAGGCGATCCCGTCGACGCCGTCCCCAGGCTTCAACAGGACGTCGATCGCCTCACCGAGAAGGTGCCGGTAGGCGACCGGATGTTTCTTTGCGTAGGCGTTGTCCCACGACCACATCATCACGACGACCTCGGGACGGTTGAGGGCGACCGCCGAGGCGAGGTCGGCCTGGAAGTTGGTGTCGTTGAGCAGGCCCCATCCGGGAAACCCGTGCGGGGTCACCTTGACCACCCCGGTCGCTTGCAGCGCTGCCTGGATCCCGGCTTCACCGTCGTACATCACGCTGTCCCCGATGGTCATCACCCGCAACGGATCGGCGGCAGTCAGCACTCGTCCCGGGGGGAGGTCGATCGGCGGAGGGAGTGGATCGGGGAGAGCGGTCGGGGAGACCACCCTCACCACCGACGATCCGTGGGCGGCTTGGGCGGGCGGCGCGCTGGGCGCGGTGCTGGCCAGGATGAGCGCCACCGTGACCGCAGCCGCTCCGGTCATCAACGAGAGGAACGTCCAGCCGTTCCACTGGTGGCGCCTGAGTGGTCGCTCCAGAAGGTAGAAACTCAACGAGGCTGCTCCGAGGGTCGCTGCCAACCGCGCTGCCAACAAGGTGTTCCCGCTCAAACCGGTGGTCACGTCGGTCATCAAGACATAGACCGGCCAATGCCAGAGATAGACGCCGTAGGAGATCCGACCCAACCACCGGAGTGGGCGGATCGACAGGACCCGTCCGAAACCCCCGGGGTGGGGTTGGGCGACACCGGCGATCACCACCGCGGCGAGCAGACCTGCGACCACCAGGCCGCCACGGAACATCCACGTCGACGGGTTCTGATCGTCGTCACCCGCGCCAACCCAGAACGCTGCCAGCACGATCGCTGCGATCATCGCCGTCGTGTGCAGCAGGCGTCGGATCCGCGGTGGGTGGTCGGGCCTCCCGGTGACCAACAACGCCAGTCCTGCTCCGATCAGCAGCTCGAACGCGCGGGTGTCGGTCCCGTAGTAGACGCGAGAGAGGTTGGCCACCGGGTTCCGGTTGTAGAGCACGACCATCTCGAGTGCGGATCCGGCGGCCAGCGCGACCGTGCACCAGAACGCGACCGGGTGTGCGAAGAAGGACGACTTGGAGCGGGAGCGGCGGGGCCGGCCCCGACCGAGCCAGCGGCCGCCGATGCGCAGTCCCCCGAGCACCAGCAGCGGCCACACGAGATAGAACTGTTCTTCGATGGCCAGCGACCAGGTGTGGCGCAGGGGAGAGGGCGCTTCGAACTGGGTGAAGTAGGACTGGTGGGTGAAGATGAGGTGCCAGTTCGCGTAGTAGAAGAGCGTGGAGATCCCGTCGGCCTTGAAGGTCGAGGGAACGATGTTCGGCCCGCCGAGGCGTGCGTAGACCGACAGCACGATCAACAGCAGCATCACCGCGGGCAGCAAGCGCTTGGCTCGCCGGAACCAGAACGATCGGAGCCCGATCGAGCCGCTGGTGTTCCACTCGCCGATCAGCAGGCCGGTGATGAGGAACCCGGAGATCACGAAGAAGAGGTCGACCCCGAGGTAGCCGCCGTCGGCCCAGTGGAAACCGAAGTGGTAGGCCACCACCGCCGAGACCGCCAGGGCCCGCAACCCGTCGATCGCGGGGAGATAGCTGTGGCTGCCCGAGACCGGCGGGAGCTCGACGGGGATGGCTTCGGGGTTCAGCTCTGTTTCGAGCACATCGACCGCGACGCCCGAGCCGACCGATTCGTCGGGGGTCGCGCCGCCTGTTGGACCCACCGGCGCTCCCTCCATCCGCCCATGCTGGCACGTGAACCTCGCGATCACCGAACATGCCGACCATGAAGCTGACCCCTTTTCCGCAGGTCCTGGCTGTATCGTCTGCGTCCGATGGACGGGCTGCAGTGACGATCGACACGAAGGCTGCACCCGGCGCAATGTGGTCCCCCCAAGGCACCGATGGGATGCTCAAGGCCGGGTGGGCGCTGCTGCCGCTACGGCTCTTCCTCGGGTTCACCTTCCTCTATGCAGGTCTCCAGAAGCTGGCGAACCCGCACTTCCTCGACAGCACCAGTTCGACGTCGATCCACGCACAGCTGGTCGGCGCCACCCGCTCCAGTCCGATCCATGCGCTGGTCGTCCATCTGGTGCCCATCGCCTTCACGGTCGGCGTGGTCATCGCGATCGGAGAGGTCGCCATCGGGTCGGGGATCCTGTTGGGCTTCTTGACCAGAATCGCCGCAGTAGGCGGCATGGCACTTTCGTTCGGGCTCTTCCTGACGGTCAGTTACCACTCCTCTCCATATTTCACCGGTTCGGACATCGTGTTCTTCTTCGCCTGGACTCCGTTGGTGCTGGCCGGCGCGGCAGGTGCTCCCGCACTGGACACCTGGCGTTCCGAGCGACGGTCGGGCGGGGAACTCGAAGCGGATGGGGTCTCGCGGCGCGCCTTCTTGTCGACGGGTGCGCTCACCGCCGCGGTGGCGGGCGTGGTGCTCTTCGCCGGTGGGGTCGCGGCGGCGGTCGGACGGGCGGTCGGCGGGACGTCGGGAGCGGACACGACCGCACCCTCCCTTTCCGGCGCATCGACCACGACCAGCGTGGCCGGCTCGGGCTCGACGACGACCACCGGCGCCGAGTCCTCAACGACGTCCACCGGCCAGACCCCTGCAGGCACGGCGATCGGCCATGCCTCGAGCGTCCCGGTCGGCGGATCGGCGAGCTTCACCGACCCCTCGACCGGCGATCCCTCACTCGTGATCCAGCAGACCCAAGGCGAGTTCGTCGCCTTCGACGCGGTCTGTCCCCATGCCGGGTGCACCGTCGCATATCAGCCCTCGGCCCGGATCATCGCCTGCCCCTGCCATGGCTCGGAGTTCGATGCGATGACCGGTGGACTGATCAGAGGGCCCGCAACCCGTGGTCTGGCCTCCATTCCGGTCACCAAGGCCGCCAACGGTGACCTCTACGTGACGGATGGATGAGCGCCCAGCAGCAGGTTGCGGAGGACGATCCGGCGATGGGGCGTCGAGTACGCTCTGTCGATTGTCGCCTCTAGGCGGCAGCGCTCGCCGATGACAGCCGCCGCCCCTGTGCCGACAAACTCTGCGCCAACGAACTCCGCGCCAACGAACTCCGCGCCGACAACCACCGCGAAAGTCGATGCCGACAGCCCGGACGACCGTCGGATCGCGTGGGTGGCTTCGATTCCGTTCTTCGCCGTGCACCTGGCGCCGTTCGCCGCCTTTTTCGTGACGGTCACCTGGAAGGACTGGGCGCTCTGCGCGGTGCTCTATGTGACCCGGATGTTCTGCATCACCGCCGGCTACCACCGGTACTTCTCTCATCGCAGCTACCGGATGGGGAGGATCGCGCAGTTCCTCATGGCCTTCGGGGCGACCACCGCGGTGCAGAAGGGTCCCCTCTGGTGGGCGGGCCATCACCGGATCCATCACCGGTACACCGATCTCGACCAGGACCCTCACTCGCCGCGGGACGGCTTCTGGTGGAGTCACGTCGGCTGGATCCTTTCGAGGACCTACAAACGGACAGACTCGGCAGCGATCAAGGACTTCGCCGCTTTTCCCGAGCTGCGCCTGCTCGATCGGTTCTGGTGGATCGGACCGTGGCTGCTGGGCGGGGCCTGCTTTCTGATCGGCGGATGGGGCGCTCTCCTGATCGGCTTCTTTCTGTCCACCGTCCTGCTCTGGCACGGGACCTTCGTGGTCAACTCGCTCGCCCACCTGGTGGGGCGCCGCCGCTACGCCACCCCGGACACCAGCCGAAACTCTCTCGCGATCGCGTTGATCACCGGCGGCGAGGGCTGGCACAACAATCACCACTACCTCGCCTCCTCGGTCCGCCAGGGCTTCACCTGGTGGGAGATCGACGCCACGTGGTACGTGCTCCGCCTGATGTCCGCGTTCAGGATCGTCCGCGACCTCAAGGTCCCTCCGGCACGATTGCTCCAAGAGGCCAGGGTGCGAGACGGCGCCTTCGACATCGGGATGTTCCGTTCGTACTGGGAGCGTGCGGCCAAGATGACCGGGGAGCGCATCGCCGACCTCAGTGCGCGGCCGCTCCCACGGTCCCCACAGTCGGACGTGCAGTCGGACGTACAGCCGGAGGACTCACAGTCGGAACCGCTCTCCCATCTCTCCGGGCTCATCTCCCGGGTACTCGAATCGGCCGACCAACTGGCCGCCTCGACCCGAAAGACACGGAAGGTCACCGGCGTGGCCTCGAGCGAGGACGGATCGTCGGGCCACACGACCGAATGACCGACTCGAGCTCCGACTCGGGCTCCGACCCATCGACCGGGCTGGAAGTGTTCGCGTCGGCGACACTCTGGATCGTCGATCTGGACGGCGTGGTCTGGCTGTCCGGCACACCGATCGGCGACGTGCAGGGCGCGATCTCGATGCTCCGATCCCGCGGCATCCGAGTGGTCTTCGCCACCAACAACTCGGCCCCCACCAAAGCCGAACTGCTCGCCCGCCTGGATGCGTTCGGAGTGAGCGCCGCCGACTCGGATCTGATCAGCTCCGCCGGGGCAGCCGCCTCGTTGGTGGAGCCCGGCCAGCCGGTGCGGGTGCTGGGGGAAGCAGGACTGCACGAGGCGCTCGAGGCGCGCGACGTCGAGATCGTGGAGGACGGCCAGTCGGGCATAGCTGTGATCGGCTGGTCTCGTTCCTTCGACTTCGACTCGCTGGCGAGCATCGCGTCGGCGGCTCGTACGTCGGGGCGGCTGGTCGCGACCAATGAGGACCCGACCCATCCGACGCCCGACGGGCTGCTTCCTGGAGCGGGCGCTCTGCTCGCGGCGGTGGCGGCGGCTTCGGGGGTTCGTCCGGAAGTGGCCGGCAAGCCTCACTCGGCGATGGTCCGATTGATGAGCTCGACCTTCGGGTTCGAGCCTGGGGACCGATCGGTGGTGATGGTCGGGGACCAGCCCCGTACCGACGGCAAGCTCGCGGAACGCCTCGGGATCCCGTTCGCCTTGGTCGACTCGGGAGTGACCCCTGCGGGCGCCCAGGATTTCGAGGTGCCGGTGGACCTCCGCTCTCCCGACTTCGTCACGATGGTCCACGCAGTGTTCGGATGAGCGACCGGCGGTAGAGTTGTCGGCGTGAGCAAGGACGCGTTCCAGCGCTATCTCGACGCCGGCATCGCATTCACCGCCATGACTCGAGCGAAGGCGGAGGAGCTGGTCAACGAGCTGGTCAACAGCGGTGAGCTCCAGGGCGCCGACGCTCGAGCCAAAGTCGACGAGCTGCTCGAGCGCACCCGCAAGAGCAGCGAGGCCTTCACTTCTCAAGTCCGACACGAGGTGAAGAGCCAGCTCGAGGCGGTCGGCGTCACCAATATCGAGGATCTCGCCAAGCAGGTGGCGAACCTGATCGGCCGGGCAGGCGAGGCGGCGCGGCCGAGCAAGACCACGGCGAAGAAGACCACGGCGAAGAAGGCTTCGGCATCGCCGAAGAAGGCTGCTGCGAAGAAGAGCTCCGCGAAGAAAGCTGCGCCAACCAAAAGAGCTGCTGCAAAGAAAGCGGCGCCCGCCAAGAAGACCGCGGCGAAGAAGACCACGGCAAAGAAGACCACCTGAGTCCCGCCGCGCGACGCCGCCTCGATCGAGCGCTCGTCGAACGAGGCCTGGCGGCGAGTCGCCCACAAGCCGTCGCACTCATCGAACAGGGCGCGGTGCTGGTGTCCGGATCGGTTGCCGACAAGCCCGCCCGCCTGGTGGCACTCTCCGAGCCGGTCGAACTCGCGGCAGATCCTCCGCGCTTCGTGAGCCGGGCGGGGGAGAAGTTGGACGCCGCGCTCCGCCGGTTCTCGATCCCGGTCGCCGGACTGCGCGCGCTCGACGCGGGAGCCTCGACCGGCGGGTTCACCGACTGCCTGTTGCAGGCAGGGGCCGCGTCGGTGATCGCCGTCGACGTGGGCCATGGACAGCTTCACGAACGGCTCCGTCGGGATTCGAGGGTGACCAACCTCGAGCGGACCGACATCCGACAGGTGTCACTGGCCGATCTCGGGGGCACGCCGGTCGACCTGGTGACCGCGGATCTCTCGTTCATGTCGGCGACGCGGGCGATCCCTGTCCTTCTCGGCGAGGTGGCAAGCGAGGGGGCTCCGGTCGTGATCCTGGTGAAGCCCCAGTTCGAGGCCGGTCGGGCGGAAGCGTCTCGGGGGAAGGGCATCATTCGCTCGTCCGAGGTCCACCGCCGCACCCTCGGGGAGGTGGCAGGCGCGCTCGAGGCGGCGGGAGCAGTCATCATGGGGGCCATGCCTTCGCCGATCACCGGGTCCGCCGGAAACATCGAGTTCCTCCTCCACGCCCGAACTCCCGGACGCTCGGAGCCGACGGTTCGGGCGACGAGCGGGATCTCGCCGGAGCTCGGAGCTGTTCTGGACGACGTGGTCGCCGAGGCACACCTGCAGTCAGCGGGCTCGGGCAGGTAACGGCCGATGGCCCTGATCGCCTTCTTCGTCCACCCCGACCGCCCCGATGCCTCCACGCTGGCGGATCGGGCGACCTCCTGGCTGACCGAGCAGGGTCACCGATCGTTACTCGCCCGCGACGCCGACGGCTCCCTCTCGATCGACGGCGCCGATCTGGTGGTGAGCCTGGGCGGCGACGGCACCTTGTTGCGGGCGGTCATGGTCGCCCTCGAGCGGGGGATCCCGGTCCTCGGAGTCAACATCGGCAGGCTCGGGTTCCTCACCTTGGTCGAGCCCGACGACCTCGAGCGCGCGCTCTCCGCCTTCGTGGAGGGAACGTGCGCGATCGAAGAGCGGATGACCCTCGAAGTCACCGTGCACGGAGCCGATGGTGAGCCGGTCACCCGGCGCACCGCCCTCAACGAAGCCACCCTCGAGAAGACGGTCCCCGGGCACACTGTCAGAGTTGCCACGCTCATCGACGACCGCCCGTTCGTGACCTACGCCACCGACGGGCTGCTGGTGTCGACACCGACCGGCTCCACCGCCTACAACCTCTCCGCTCGGGGTCCGGTCCTGTCTCCTGGCCTGCGAGCCATCGTGGTCACCCCGGTCTCCCCACACGGGCTCTTCGACCGCACCCTGGTCCTCGAGCCGACCGAACGGGTCAGGCTCGAAGTGCTCGAGCCTCGGCCGGCCGTGCTCGTCGTCGACGGAGAAACGGTGTGCGCGCTCGACCCGGGGATGACCGTGGACTGCAGGGAGGGGGACCAGCCAGCCCGCCTGGTGACGTTCGGGTCCCGCGAGTTCCACTCCGTCCTCCACGCGAAGTTCCACCTGGCCGATCGGTAGGGGGATCGGCGGGTGGGTCTTCACTTGGTCGAGCTCCGGGTCCGCAACCTCGGAGTCATCGAAGACGTCACCATCTCTCTCGGACTGGGGATGACCGTGCTGACCGGCGAGACCGGCGCCGGCAAGACCCTTGTGGTCGAAGCGATCGCCCTGCTGCTGGGGGGACGCGCGGATTCGTCGGTGGTGCGATCGGGTGCGGACGAAGCAGTCGTGGAGGGCCGGTTCGTCGACGCCGCGGGCGGGGCCGTCCACGCTGTCCAGGAGGGAGGCACTGAAGACCAGGCCGACCGGGGCGACCAGGGCGACGAGATTGACCAGGGCGACGAGGGCGACCAGGGCGACGAAATTCTGCTGGCGAGGTCGGTCGTGCGTGGAGGCCGCTCCAGAGCGTGGATCGACGGGCGGATGGCATCGATCGGAACGCTCGCCGAGATGGCCGAAGGACTCATCGAGCTCCACGGCCAGCACCAACATCGCACGCTGGTCCGGACCGAAGCGCAACGGGCCGCTCTCGACCACTTCGGACGGATCGAACTCGATGGGCTGGAGTCCGCCCGCGCCGAACTCCGCCGGCTCCAACGGGAGTCGCTCGAGCTCGGCGGCGATGCTCGGGAACGAGCTCGGGAAGCCGACCTGCTCACCTACCAACTGGATGAGATCACCTCCGCCCAGATCGAGGACGGTGACGAGGATGCCCGGCTCGAGTCGGAAGAAGACCGCTTGGCCGCCGCTGCCTCGTGCCGCGAGTCGGCTGCCGGCGCCCTGTCGATGCTCACAGGCCTTGCGGGTGGCGGGGGCGAGGGCGACACAGGCGAGAGTGCGCTCGGCAGGCTGGCCGAAGCCTCGCGCCTCCTGGGAGGAAGCAGCCCACTCGCCCCGTTCGACGCACGACTGCGCGCGACGATGATCGATCTCTCCGACCTGACCGGTGAGCTCCGCTCGGTGGTGGAGACGTGGGAGGAAGATCCGCAACGGCTCGAGCAGGTCCGCTCGCGGCGGCAGCTCTTCCGAGAACTGGAACGCAAGTACGGCGACGACCTCGCAGAGGTCCTCGCCTTCGCCGAGCAGGCCCGTGAACGACTGGCGGAGATCGAGCGCCAGGGTCGGCGGGCTGCAGCCCTGGACCAGGAGATTGCAAACGCCCTCGCACTGGTCGGCGCGGCCGAGGCCGAGGTTGCCGCCGCCCGTCGGGAAGCGGCACCTCGGTTCGCCGCTCAGGTCCAAGCCACCCTCCACGAGCTTGCGATGGGCTCGGCACGATTTTCGGTGTCGGTCGAAGGAGACGGTGCGGCGGACGACGTCGAGTTCCTTCTCGGTGCCAACCCAGGAGAACCACTGTCGCCCTTGGCCAAGACGGCTTCGGGTGGCGAGCTCGCCCGGACGATGCTGGCGATCCGCTTAGCGGTCACCGACACCCAGGGAGTGATGGTGTTCGACGAAGTCGACGCCGGAGTGGGAGGGAGTGCCGCGACCGCAGTCGGGTCCGCACTGGCCGAACTCGGGCACCACGCACAGGTTCTCGTGGTGACCCACTTGGCCCAGGTCGCTGCCCAGTCCGATCATCACCTCGGCGTTGCCAAGTCGGAGCACGACGGACGGACCCGCACCGAGGTGGAGGCGCTCGAGGGGGAGGCGCGGATCGTCGAACTGAGCAGGATGCTGTCGGGAAGCCCCGGCAGCGACTCGGCTCGGGTGCATGCCCGCGAGCTTCTCGAGCAGGTTCCGGGGCGGGCTCACGCGGGTTGAGACACAGCCGGAGCAACAGCCGGAGCAACAGCCGGAGCAACAGCCGGAGCGACCCACCAACGCGAGGGTCCGCACGACACCTCGACCGCTTCCGGTAGCCTCATCGGGTGCCCGACATGGACGGTTCGCAACGACCGATCGGGGAACCGCTGCCGGCTCACTCGAGCGCCGGAGCGACGACGGCGGAGGCGGAGGCGGAGAGAAGGAAGCCGGACACCAAGTACATCTTCTTCACCGGCGGGGTCTCGTCGTCGCTGGGCAAGGGTCTCACCGCGTCGTCGCTCGGCAGGTTGCTCAAATGCCGGGGCGTGCGGGTGACCATGTGCAAGCTCGACCCTTACATCAACGTCGATCCCGGGACGATGAACCCGTTCGAGCACGGAGAGGTCTTCGTCACCGAGGACGGTGGAGAGACCGATCTCGACCTCGGTCACTACGAACGCTTCATCGACGAGAACCTGCACAAGGGATCCAATGCGACGACCGGGCGGATCTACTCGTCGGTGATCGCCAAGGAGCGCCGGGGCGACTACCTGGGCAAGACCGTCCAAGTCATTCCCCACGTCACCGACGAGATCAAGAAGTGCATCCGAGCCCTCGGCACCGAAGATGTCGACGTGGTCATCGTGGAGATCGGGGGCACGGTCGGCGACATCGAGATCGTCCCGTTCATCGAGGCGATCCGTCAGTTCCGGCGGGACGTGGGGCGGGACAACGTCTGTTACGTGCACCTGACCCTGGTGCCCTACCTCGGCCCTTCGGGCGAGCAGAAGACGAAGCCAACCCAGCACTCGGTCACCGAGCTGCGCAGCCGAGGCATCCAGCCCGACGTCATCGTGTGCCGCTCCGACCGGATGATCTCCGACGATCTGAAGCGCAAGATCTCGCTCCTGTGCGACGTGCCCATCGAGGCGGTGGTCTCCGCGGTGGACGCCGACAACATCTACCAGATCCCCCTCGTCCTCTACGAGGAAGGCCTCGACCGGTACATCCTCCGGATTCTCCGCTTCGACGAAGAGGCCTATCCGATCGACCTCTCCGGCTGGCAGCGCCTGGTGCGTCAAGTCGACGCCGCGGTCCGGCCGGTCCGGATCGGGATCATCGGCAAGTACATCGACCTGCCCGACGCCTACCTCTCGGTCGTCGAATCACTCCGGCACGCCGGATTCCACCACGGCGCCAAGGTGCAGATCGAATGGATCCAGGCAGCCACCGTTCCTGATCTGCTGGTCCACGACGGGCTGCGCGGATTCGACGGACTGGTGATCCCCGGCGGGTTCGGCGAGCGCGGTGTGGAGGGCAAGATCGCAGCCCGCGAACTACGCCCGCGAGCACGACCTTCCGCTCCTCGGACTCTGCCTCGGCCTCCAGGTCATGATCATCGAGGTCGCTCGCTCGCTGGCCAACCTCGAGGGGGCCAACTCGAGGGAGTTCGACGCCACCACCCGCTATCCGGTGGTCGATCTGATGGACGAGCAGCACGAGGTGGAGGACAAGGGCGGGACCATGCGGCTCGGGTCGTACGGCGCACGTCTACTGGCCGGCTCGCAGGTCGCCAAGGCCTACGAGACCGAAATGGTCTGGGAGCGCCACCGCCACCGCTACGAAGTCAACCCGCGGTTCCGCAGCCGCCTCGAAGAGGCCGGACTGGTCTGCTCGGGAGAATCGCCCGACGGTCGGCTGGTCGAGTTCATCGAGCTTCCCGACCACCCCTTCTGGGTCGGCACCCAGGCACACCCCGAGTTCAAGAGCCGGCCCACCAAACCCCACCCCCTCTTCCGGGAGCTTGTCGGCGCCGCCCTGGCCCGTGCCGAAGGGCGGGATCCCCGACTGCTCGACGTCGGTGACGTCGATGCCGTCGGCTGAGGAGCCGTCAGCGGCGGAACATGACCAACCGGGGCTGGCGGCGGAGCCCCCGGGAGCAGCTGAGGACCGCGGATACCCGCCGTTCCGCCAGACCGGTGAAACGGTGCTCCAAGAGGGATGGGCGATCCGCCTCACCCTCGCCACCTTCACCGGACCCGCCGGCGAGCAGTTCGATCGGGACGTGGTCCGTCATCCGGGCGCGGTGGCAGTGGTCGCGATCACCGACGAAGACTGTGTGGTCCTGGTCGAGCAGTACCGCCCGGCAGTCGACCGATGGCTCCTCGAGCTGCCGGCCGGCACCTGCGACGTCGACGGCGAACCCGACCACCTCACCGCGAACCGCGAGCTCGCCGAAGAGGTCGGCTATTCGGCAGGGAGGCTGACCCTGCTCACCCGCTGCGCGGTGACTCCGGGGTTCTGCGACGAGTACTCCAGTGTCTTCTTGGGGACCGACCTGACCAAAGCGCCGCTCGACCGCCACGGCATCGAGGAGCAGTACATGCGGGTCGTCGAGGTGCCGCTCGACCGGTTCGACGAGATGGTCGACGACGGGAGCATCGTCGACGCGACCACCATCCTCGGCGTGGGCCTTGCGAAGCGACGCCTCCAGGGCGGACGAAGGACGGACGAAGGACGGATGACGGACGCAGGAGCGATCAAGGGCGCAGGAGCCGGATGAACCAACCGCTCACCACCGGGGCCGAGGAGTACCTGTCCTGGCTGGCGGTCGAAAAGGGCCGTTCCCGGAACACGATCGCGGCCTACCGGCGGGACCTTACCGCCTGGGAGCGATGGGCACACGAGCACGGGGTCGATCCGCTCGACGCCCGTCCCGAGGACCTCGAGCTCCATCTCGCGGCACTCCGGAGCGGGGGCCGGGACCCTGCCTCGATGGCCCGCTCGATCACCGCGCTCCGTGGGCTCTTCCGGTTCCTGGTGGGGGAGGGAGTCATCGAGACCGACCCCACCGCGGACCTGCGCTCGCCCCGCCTGGCCCGGCGCCTGCCCAAGGCACTGGACGAGGACCAGGTGGCAGCCCTCCTCGACTCGGTCGACGGCATTGCCCCGATCGATCTGCGCGACCGGGCACTGCTCGAGCTCCTCTACGCCTCGGGTGCGCGGATCTCCGAGTTGGTCGGGCTCTCTCTGGCCGATCTTCCGAGCGGCGAGGGCCTCCTCCGGGTGTTCGGCAAGGGAGCCAAGGAGCGGATCGTCCCGGTGGGTGGGCCGGCCAGGGCGGCGCTCGACGAATGGCTGTCGCCCAGGGGGCGCGCCCGCCTCGCCCCGACGCAGTGGCGCCGCCGCTCGGACGAGGAAGCGGTGTTCCTCAACACCCGGGGCGGTCGCCTCAGCCGCCAGGGAGCCTGGGGGGTCGTGCACGGGCGGGCCGAACGGGTCGGACTCGGCGCCCTGGTCAGCCCCCACGTCCTGCGCCACTCGTGCGCAAGCCACATGCTGGCCCACGGTGCCGACATCCGGGTCGTGCAGGAGATGCTGGGCCACGTCTCCATCGCGACCACCCAGATCTACACCAAATTGAGCCAGGACCACCTGAGAGCCAGCTACGAAAGCGCCCACCCGCGGGCCGGGCTGCCCCAGCTCAAGTAGGATGTCCGCCGTGACGCCCGACGCCCAGACCATCGACTACCGCAGTTTGCTCGAGCTCGAGCGACGGCAACTCCAGGCCGAGCTGTCCGAGCTCGGTTTCGGCGAAGCCGGCGAAGGCGTGGGCCTCGACTACGACCCCAACTTCGCCGATTCGAGCCAGGTGACCGCCGAACGAGGCGAGGCCGGCGTGCTCGCGGGCCAGCTCCGAGAGACCCTCGAAGAGGTCGCGCTCGCCCTCGGCCGGATCGAGGACGGCACCTACGGGCGGTGTGAGGTCTGTGGAGTCGACATCAACTCGGCCCGCCTCGAGGCGATGCCGGCGACCCGGTTCTGCATCAACCACGCCAGCCGTCCCTGATCGGGACCGACAGCGATGGGCTTCGGGGGCTACGGGGGTACCGGCTCCGGAGGAGGATCGGGTCGGCCGCGCCGGCGCAACCAGCTGCGTCAGCGGACGATCATCCTGATCGGGATCGGACTGATCCTGTTCGCCGTCCTCGTTCGCACGAACAGGATCACTCGGTTCGAGATCATCTACTTCTGCGTGCTGATCCCCTCGATCATCCTGCACGAGATCTCCCACGGCGTGGTCGCCCTGGCCTTCGGGGACGACACCGCCAAACGGAGCGGTCGGCTGACCCTCAACCCCGCAAAGCACGTCGACCCGATCGGGACCCTGCTCGTTCCCGCGGTGCTCTCTTTGTCGGGGATCGGGGCTTACGGCTGGGCGAAGCCGGTTCCGGTCAGTACCAACAGGCTCCGGCATCCCCGCAACGACACGGTGCTGGTCTCCCTGATCGGGCCGATCACCAACTACCTCCTCGCAGCGCTGTGCGGTGTGATCTTCGTCCTGATCACGCCGCAGCCCGTCCGCCAGATCGTGAGCACCCTCAATGTCTACCCGCCGACCCTGATCGAGCAGATCTTCTTCATCGCCGGAATCGCCAACATCATTCTCGGCACCTTCAACCTCATCCCCTGTCCGCCACTGGATGGAGCGGCGGTCCTCGAGCGGTTCATCCCCGCCCGATTGTTGTCGGACTACTACCAGCTCCAGCCGTTTCTGATGTTCCTCCCGTTCATCCTCATCCTGCTGTTCCGTAACCAATGGGCCGAACTCATCGGTCACCTCGTCAACTGGTGGTCGAGCCTCCTCGTGTGAGGCCCGACCCACTCGATCCGCACCACCCGCCGCCCGCGCGGCTCGACTGACCGCCACTGCATGACCGCCACCGAAGACCTCACCGCCGCCCAAGAAGCACCGCCCGACGAACAGCCCGAGCCAGCGCTGCGCGCCGAGAGCGAAGGCGCCGACCCCTCCCTCCACAACACCCGCCGGCCGGGCCTGGCCTGGCTGAAGAGCCACCTCGGTCTGATCGGGCTGCTGTTGGTGCCGCTGGCATTGTTCGGCATCCCCGAGCTGTTCGGACGGGTGTTCCTCGACGGCGACAACTTCCTCCAGAACTTCCCCCTGCGGGTGCTGGTCGGGCGGGATCTCCAGCACGGGGTGTTCCCACTGTGGAATCCCTACCTGTTCTCCGGCACGCCGCTGCTCGGAGGCTTCAATGCGGGCGCCGCGTACCCGGCCACCTGGCTGACCGCGATCCTGCCGATCTTCACCGCCTGGACCTTCAACCTGGTCCTCGCCTACGACCTCGCGCTGCTGGGAACGTACCTGTTCCTCCGCAGGCAGCCGATGTCGACGACCGGCGCACTCTTCGGGGCGGCCAGCTTTGCGTTTGCCGGCTACATGACCGGTCAGATCGTCCACGTGGACCTCATCGAAGGGGCGGCCTGGATGCCCTGGAGCGTCCTCGCTGTCCACGGCATCACCAGCGGACCCAACTCGACCCGAGCCACAAGGGGCTGGGTCGCGCTCCTCGCGGTGTCTCTCGGAATGTCGGTGCTCACCGGCTCGGCCGAAGCGATCATCGACAGCAGCGTCCTCGTTGCCGTCTACACGGTCGGCCGCCTGGTGACCATGGGCTATCTGCGTCGCGGATCCCTGCGAGCGCTCGGGCGAGCGTTCGGGGCGCTGGTGCTCGGTGCGTTGGGTGGGGTCGCCCTTGGTGCCGTCCAGTGGATGCCCGGACTCCAGTTCCTCTCCCAGTCGCAGCGTTCGGGAATCAACTACACCTTCTTCACCAGTGGCTCGATGCCGGTCCGACTGGTGGCGCTGCTTGCCTCGCCGTTCGTGATGGGGACAAACCAAGGGAGCCCGATCGAGTACATCGGACCGATCAATTTCGAGGAGGCTGCCTGCTACGTCGGCGTCCTTGCGTTGATCGCGTTCTGCTGCCTGTTCCTGAAGCGCTTCCGTTCCCGGCCCGAAGCCCGTCAGTGGTGGATCTGGTACGTGATCGCCGGAGTCGGCCTGTTGTCCGCTTTCGGGGGCCAGACACCCTTCGGGCGCCTCCTCTTCGCCGTCCCCATCTTGAGCAGCGAACGCCTGCTCAACCGGAACCTCCTCCTGGTCGACTTCTCCCTGGCCGTGCTCCTCGGATGGTGGATCCATGTCCTCCTCGACCGGAAGGCGGAGACCCGGGACAAGCAAGAGCAGGCGGAGCAGGCGGAGCAGGCGGAGCAGGCGGAGCAGGCGGAGCAGGCGGAGCAGGCGGAGCAGGCGGAGCAGGAGGTTCCGACGGAGCAGGAGGTTCCGACGGAGCCGAAGAGGGCGGCGCCGATCCGGACAGTGGCACATGGGGCGAAGCCCCGAAAATCCGGACGGCGAACCGGCAGGCGGGCGGAGATCATTGTGACCTGCATTCCCCTGGCGATCATCGTCGGACTGTGCCTCTTCCTCTGGTTCGGTGCCCCGCAGCTGGAACGCTTCCTCGGGATCCAATCACCGGCGATCCCGTCCTCACGATCGAACATCGCGGAGCTGGTCACGATCGGCGCGGTGATCGCCACCGCGGCGACCGTATTGGTGCTCCTCGAGCGGCGGTTCACGGTCTCCCGACTGCGAGTCCTTCTGGCGGTCGTGCTCGCGGTCGACCTGGCCTTCTTCAACTGCTACGTGATCCGTCCACCGACCACCGAGGCGAAAGCGCAGGCCCTCGGCTCGATGTCTTCGTCGCTGCGGGCCACGACCGGAGACGGACGCTTCATCATCTACGACCCCGACGAGTACGAGACCACCCAGCTCTACGAGCTCGGCCAGACCGATCTGAACACCTTCGCGCGTTTCCCCGAGCGCGCAGGGCTACACCGCGCTGACCGGGAGCGACTACTACAACGCCACCAGCTCCCATTATCAGGAAGACCTGAATCCCGCGACGCTGGCGGGTGCCACCTGGGACGACCTCAACGTCACCGTCCTGCTCTCCCTCCCGGGGTACTTCCTCACCCCGATCGGAGGGGACCAACTGGCGGACTCGTCGCCTGCGCGAGCTGTCCAGTTCCCACCCTCGATCAACAGCTACAACTCCTCCCCGACGCCGGTCGCCAGGACCTTCGTCCTGTCGAACGGCCAAGCGCACACCTGGTATCTCGGATCGGTGCTCGACCTGCAATCGGCGACGATCCCGATGCTCACCGGTGGAGCGGGGAGTCTCCGGGTGGGATTGGTCACCTCGTCCGGTAGAACCGACTGGCTACCCACCTCCGAACTGGTCGGTGGTAGCTCGGCCGGTCACTCGACGCTTCGGATCGACCTCACCCACCCGGTCGCGGCAGGAGGGATCGTTGTCGAGGCGGCGCACGCTCCGACTCCGGTGACGCTCGGCACCCCGACCGCGTCCACCACCCAAACGGGGGAGGTGGCCCTCAACGGGCGCATGCAGTACGGGGTGACTCCCGGCCACTGGGTCTTCATCGGCACCATCGGGTCGTTCGGCGTCTTCCACAACACCCGAGCGCACGGCTGGGCGTGGGTCGGCGGCTCGGGCTCGGGCGGCGGTTCGGGCTCGGCAAGCTCGGCGGGAGCAGCCCCGATCGATGCTGATCCGCCGTCGGAAAACGGCGACCAGCAGATCACCGTGCAGACCAGCTCGGCGACCATCCTCACCCGCAGCGAGTCGTGGAGCACCGGCTGGAAGGCGACGGTGCAGCCGGTCGCGTCCTCATCCGGCAACCCGCCAACCGGACCCGCCCGGAGTGTGCCGGTGTTCCGACTCGGGCTCGAGCAGGCGGTGCGCCTCCCCGCGAAAGGCGAATACCTGGTGACCTTCCGCTACCGTCCCGCGGCCGCAGAGGTCGGAATGGCGCTCACTGCGGTCTCGGGCGCAGGGCTGCTCCTGTGGGGCCTGGTCGAACTCTGGATCCGCCGACGACGGGTTCGGGCAGCCGTGGGTGGGGGCTCAGCGAACGGATCGGAGCTCAGCGCGGACTGAGCAGCCCGATGGCCTGGGCTGCGCGCCGGTAGGTGACCGAGGCGATCTCGCGAGCCTTCTCGGCGCCCTTGGCCAAGAGGGCGCCCACCTCGCCCGGGTCGGTGGCCAACTCCGCACGCCGTTGGCGAACCGGTGCCAAGAGTTCGGCGAGGGCCTCTGCCACGTCTCGCTTGAGATCCCCGTAGCGCTCGTAGGAGACGGCGACCTCGGTCGGGCTCCGGTCGGTGGCGACCGCGAGCAGCTCCAGCAGGTTGGAGAGCCCGGGCTTGGCCTCGGGGTCGTAGCGAACCTCTCCGTCGGTGTCGGTGACCGCCTTCTTGACCTTGCGCTCGATGTCAGCCGGTTCGTCGAGCAGCATGATGGTGCCGAGTGGCGAGTTGAGCGACTTGGACATCTTCGCCGTGGGGTGCTGGAGGTCCATGACCCTGGCCGCTGTCTTCGGCACAGCAGCTTCGGGGACCACGAACGTGTCTCCGTAGCGGTGGTTGAACCGCTGGGCGAGCAGGCGGGCGAGTTCGAGGTGCTGGCGCTGATCGTCGCCGACCGGCACACGCTCGGCGTCGTAGAGCACGATGTCGGCTGCCTGGAGGACCGGATAGGTGAACAACCCGACCCGGGCGGAGTCCTTGCCGGCGCCTTTCTCCTTGAACTGGGTCATCCGGTTGAGCTCACCCATGCCCGCGATGCACTCGAGCAACCAGCACAGCTGGACGTGCTCGGCGACGTGGCTCTGGACGAACAGCGTGCAGCGGTCGGGGTCGAGCCCGGCGGCCAGGAGGTCGACCGCGGTCTCGAACGTCCGCTCCCGGAGCTCGCTCGGGTCGATCTCCAGGGTGAGCGCATGCAGATCGACGACGCAGTACAGGGCGTCGTGCTCGAACTGGTCGGCCACCCAGTTGCGGATGGCCCCGAGGTAGTTTCCGATGTGGAGCTCACCGCTGGGCTGGATGCCCGAGAGAACGCGCGACATGGGGGGTCATCGTAGGCGGGGGCAGAAGGGGGACTGGGCGGCGAGCGGAGGGGGAGATGGTCGGCGCCGGAGGGGGAGATGGTCGGCGCCGGAAGGGGAGATCGGCGGCGCCGGAGGGGGAGATGGTGCACGAGATTCCGGTTCACAGCCGGTATCGTCGGATGACATGCCCGCCACCGTGAGCACCCCCGTCTTCGAGGGCCCGGTCGACCTGCTCTTCAAGCTGGTCAGCGACCACGAGGTGGACATCTTCGAGATTCCATTGACCCAGGTGGTCGACGCCTTCATTGCAGAGGTGGCGGGTTGGCAGACCATGGACCTACAGACCCTTTCGGAGTTCCTGGTCATCGCCGCGCTGCTCGTCGAGCTCAAGTCGAAGCGACTGCTCCCCGGGCCTGACGACGTCGATCCGGACGAGGAGCTGGTCGGGTGGGAGGAGCGGGACCTGCTGCTCTCCCGGCTGCTCGAGTGCAAGGCGTATTCGGCTGCGGCAGACGGCTTCGCCCTGTTGATGGAGCAGGCCAGCCGCTGCGTTCCCCGTACCGCCGGCGTCGATCCCGACCTTGCCATCGGCGCTCCGGACCTCCTCGAAGGGGTGACGCCCGACCAGGTCGCCGCAGCCTTCTTGCGGGCGACCGCCGAGCGGCCGGCCCCGGTGGTGGACCTCTATCACGTCACCGTGGACACAGTCACCGTCGCCGACGCCGTCAACGAGCTGGAGCTCCGCCTTCCGATCATGGGTCGGGCCACCTTCCGCTCCCTGACCGGACATCTCACCTCGCGCATCGAGATCATCGTGCGGTTCCTCGCCCTGCTCGAGCTCTACAAGCGGGGGAGGGTCGGGCTCGATCAGGGTCGAACCTTCGGGGACCTCGAGGTGGACTGGCTCGCCTCGGAACCCGAGACCGTCTCGGTCGGTGCCGGCGCAGTCGCCTACGACGAGTACGAGGGCTGACGGTGCTCTCACCCGAAGCCCGGGCCATCGAGGCGGTGCTCATCGTGGCGGTCGAGCCGGTTTCACCGAACCTTCTCGCCGAACTCCTCGAGCTGCCTGTCGAGCAGATCGAGGCCTGCTGCGACGAGCTGGCGGAGTCGTGTCGGGAGCAGGGCAGAGGGTTCGAGGTGGCCCGGATCGCCGGGGGCTACCGGATCCAGTCCCATCCCGAGCTCGCCGCCCACGTCGAGCGGTTCGCCAACGTCGGGGTGTCTTCGCGGCTGTCGGCCGCTGCGCTCGAGACGCTGGCGATCGTGGCCTACAAGCAGCCGGTCTCCCGGGCCCAGGTCGCCGCACTCCGCGGGGTCAACGTGGACGGGGTGGTCCGCCTCCTCGAGCACCGGGGCTACATCGCCGCAGTGGGCCGGGCCGCCGGTCCCGGGCAGGCGGTCCTCTATGCGACGACCGACGCGTTCCTCGAGCGCCTCGGGCTCGACCGGATCGACCAACTGCCCCCGGTCGAGGATCTGCTTCCCGGTCCCGAGGCCTTGGCTGAGATCGAGGAGCAGATGCGCCCGGTCGTGGATGGCTGACCAGCCGAGACCGCACCAGCCGACACCGCACCAGCCGACACCGCCCCAGCCGACACCGGCGCTTTCGAGCCCGCCGCTTTCCACCGGAGATCGTCTGCAGAAGGTACTGGCACGGGCCGGGATCGGCTCGCGGCGCACCTGCGAGGAGCTCATCGTCGAAGGCCGAGTCACCGTGAACGGCGAGGTGCCGGTGCTCGGACGCCGGGTCGACCCTGCTGTCGACCAGATCGAGCTCGACGGCGTGCCGTTGCCCCTCCAGCCCGGGCTCGTCCACTACCTGCTCAACAAGCCCCCCGGAGTGGTGAGCACCGCAGAGGACACCCACGGCAGGCAGACCGTGATCTCCCTGGTTCCCGAGGCGCCGCGGGTCTTCCCGGTCGGACGGCTGGACATGGATTCGGAGGGGCTGTTGATCCTGACCAACGATGGCCAGCTCACCCACCGTCTCACCCACCCCTCGTTCGGCGTCCCGAAGGAGTACCTGGTCCACGTCGAAGGCGCGCCCACTCCTGGGGAGATCGCCCGGTTGCGCAACGGCGTCGACCTCGAGGACGGCCCCACCGCCCCCGCGCAGGTGGCGGTCGTCTCTCCGGATCTGATTCGAATCGTGATCCACGAAGGACGAAACCGGCAGGTCCGGCGCATGTGCGAGGCGGTCGGGCACCCGGTGCGCCGGCTGGTCCGGACCAGGATCGGCCCGATCGCCGACCCGGCCCTCCGACCCGGCTCCTACCGGAAACTCTCCTTCGACGAGGTGCGCAGCCTGGCCGCCGCGGCGGTTGCCATTGTGCCGCCGAGTACGCCGTCCGGTGGTCCTCCCGGTGGTCCTCCCGGTGGTCCTCCCGGGGCCGCTTCCGGTGGTCCTCCCGGGGCCGCTTCCGGTGGTCCGCCCGGGGCCGACCACGGAGGAGCCGACCAAGCAGGACAAGAAGGGGCTGCCGAGGTCGGTGAGTAACATGCCTGGCTGATGACCCCAGCCGCCCCCGCCGCCCCAGCCGTGCGAGCCATCCGAGGTGCAACCACCGTCGAGCACGACTCGATCGAGGAGATCACCGAACGGGTGCTCGCCCTCCTCGGTGAGATCCT
The DNA here is from genome assembly GCA_963839925.1 of uncultured Acidimicrobiaceae bacterium. Lineage (GTDB taxonomy): Bacteria > Actinomycetota > Acidimicrobiia > Acidimicrobiales > RAAP-2 > Bog-756. The sequence goes on from CAWIWV010000001.1 coordinate 1,395,182, forward strand.
CGAGCGCAACGGCCTGGTCGAGGACGACATCATCTCCATCCTGTTCACCGCCACCGAGGATCTCACCTCCACCTTCCCGGCGACGGCGGCCCGAACGGCGGGACTCGGCGCTGTTCCGCTGATCTGCGCCCGTGAGCTGGCCATCGTCGGCTCGGTCCCACGTTGCATTCGGGTCATGCTGCACGTGACGACCGAGCGCCCGAGGGGGGAGATGCACCACGTCTACCTCGAAGGGGCGCGGGGACTCCGTGACGACCTCCCCGACTGAGGATCCGGTCACCGGCACGTCCGAGCTCACCGGGCCGGGCGGGCCACTCGCAACCGTCCGGACCCGCACTCCCGCCGGCCGAGCGATGATCTACGGAACTGGCCTCATCGGCGGTTCGGTCGGGATGGCCCTGCGCGACCGTGGCTGGTGGGTCAGCGGCGTCGATGCCGCCCCAGGAGTCGCCGATCGCGCGGTCGAGGTGGGCGCCCTCTCCGAAGCCGGAGTCGACCGTCGGGCCGAGCTGATCGTGGTCGCGACCCCGGTCCACGCTGCCGCGCCGATCATCAAGGAAGTCCTGTCGTCGCCGGAACGGAATCCCGACGCGGTGGTCACCGACGTCGGCGGGGTCAAAGAGCCCCTGGTCGATGCCGTCGACCATCCTCGATTCGTCGGCGGCCACCCGATGGCCGGTTCCGAGCAGGTCGGCCTGGAGGGAGCCTCGGGCGATCTCTTCGTGGGCGCGACCTGGGTGCTCACACCCACCTCGAGAACCGATCCAAGTGCTTATACCCAGGTGCGCAATGTGCTGGTGGACATCGGCGCAAACGTCGTCGCCCTTGCGCCGGCCCAACACGATGCGTTGGTCGCCGTGGTCTCCCACGTTCCCCACCTCGCAGCCGCGACCCTGATGGACCTCGCCGCCGACCTCGGTGAGGAGCACGCCGCGTTGCTCCAACTGGCGGCCGGGGGGTTCCGGGACATGACCCGCATCGCCGCCGGGCACCCGGCGATCTGGCCGGACATCTGTGAGGACAACGCCGGAGCCATCGTGGAGACGCTCGACCTGTTCATCGAAGCCCTGAGTGAGATGCGCCGACGGGTCGCCGAACACGATCGCGACTCGCTCCTCGAGGTCCTCGGGCGGGCATCGACTGCTCGCCGAGCCCTGAGCGAGACCGCTCCCGTGCCGGATGAGCTGGTCGAGGTTCGCATCCCGGTGCCCGACCGCCAGGGGGTCATCGCCGAGATCCTCGTCCTGGCCGCAGAGCTCGGCATCAACGTCGTGGACCTGGAGATCGCCCACTCGGTGGCCGGTAACCGTGGGGTGCTGGTCATCGTCGTCGACCAGCTGGCCGGGCCGACCCTGGTCTCCACCCTCACCAATCGAGGGTATCGGGCGACCAGCACTCCGGTGGGCCCGATCCAGTGAGTCCCGATCCAGTGAGTCCCGATCCAGTGAGTCCCGATCCAGTGAGCCCCGATCCAGTGAGCAGCACGTTGACGGTCCGCGGGGGAGGAGTGTTCACCGGCACTCTGGAGGTTCCCGGGGACAAGTCGATCTCGCACCGGGCGTTGCTTCTCGCCGCGCTGGCGGAGGGCACCTCCACGATCAGCGGGCTCTCACCGGGCGACGACGTCGCCAGGACCCGGGCAGCGATCGTCGCACTCGGAGCCGAGGTGGAAGAGGCGGGGGACACGATCACAGTCCACGGCGGACGGGCGAAGCTGCATCCCCCCGCAGCAGAGCTGGACCTCGGGAACTCGGGTACGGCAATGCGGCTGCTTGCCGGGGTGGTCGCGACCCTGGACGGAACCACCACCTTGGTCGGCGACGACTCCCTGCAGGCCCGTCCGATGGATCGCATCGCCGATCCGCTCGGGAGGATGGGAGCGCGGGTGGTCGGGCGCGAACCACAGTGCCTCCCACCGATCGCGGTGACCGGCGGCCCCCTGGTCGGGATCGAGTACACCCCACCGGTCGCCAGTGCGCAGGTGAAGTCGGCCATCCTGTTGGCCGGGCTCGTCGCCGAGGGAACCACCGTGGTCTCCGAACCGATCGCGACCCGGGCCTACACCGAGCAGATGCTCGAGGCCGCCGGGGCGGATATCACCATCGAATCGAACGGGGTCGGCCGGGTGGTGGTGGTCCGGCGGAGCTCCCTCAACTGCGGCGCCTACACGGTGCCCGGCGACCCTTCCCAAGCGGCGTTCTGGCTCACCGGGAGCGTGATCGCCCGCGGCAGCCTGGTCACCGTCACCGATCTCGACCTGAGCGCCGAACGCCTCGGCTACATCGGGGTACTGCGCCGGATGGGAGCCACCATCGAGACCGCGGAGAACGGCGGGATGGCGGGATCGGTGACCGCTTACAGCGCGCTCCTCCACGGGACCACCGTCGAAGCCTCGGAGATCCCCTCCCTCGACGAAGTGCCGATCCTCGCGGTGGCAGCTGCCGCAGCGGTGGGCACGACCCGATTCTGCAACGTCGGCGAGCTCCGGGTGAAGGAGTCGGACCGGCTGACCGGCACTGCCGACATGGTCCGGGCATTCGGAGCCGGAGCCGAGGTGGAGGGAGACGACCTGGTGGTAGAGGGTCGCGGCGCTCCACTGCAGCCTGCGCAGATCGACGCCCGGGGGGACCACCGGATGGCCATGGCCGCGGCCATCGCCGGTGCGGCCTGCTCTTCCGCCGGCGACGTGACCACGATCACCGGGTGGGAGACGGTGGCCAGCAGCTATCCCGGCTTCGAGGACGACCTGTCCCGGGTGGGTATCTCGGCGGCCGGCACAACGGCCGGCACAACGGCCGGCACAACGTCCGGCACGGCTGGCAGCGACGCATGAACCTCGACGCTGCGGGACAAGCGGTAGGACAAGCGGCAGGGTCAGCGGCAGAGTCAGCCGGCGGTGCGGTGATCGCCATCGACGGTCCGGCCGGATCGGGGAAGTCCACCGTCTCGCGAGCACTCGCCGAGCGGCTGGGCATCGATCGCCTGGACACCGGGGCGATGTATCGGGCGGTGGCCTGGGCAGCCATCGACCGCGACGTCGACCCCGCGGATCGGGAGGCGGTCGCGGCACTGGCCGATGGTCTGGTGATCACCGTCGACGAACGGGTGGAGGTGGACGGGAAGGACGTGACCGAGGCGATCCGGGAGCCTGACGTGAACCGGGTGGTCTCGCTGGTGGCGGCCATTCCGGCCGTGCGGCAGATCCTGGTCGATCGTCAGCGAGCGTGGATGACGGCGCGGGGAGCGGGGGTGATCGAGGGTCGGGACATCGGATCAGTGGTTTTCCCCGACGCACGCGTCAAGATCTACCTGACCGCCTCGCCGGACGAACGAGCCCGGCGCAGACCAGAGGAGAGTTCGTCATCGCTCAGCCAACGGGACAGGATCGACAGCACCAGGTCGGCCTCGCCACTGGAGGTGGCGGAGGGAGCCCGGGTGATCGATACGACCGGCCGGCCGGTGGAGGAGATCGTCGAAGAGGTGGTGGGTTGCCTGTGAGCGATGAATCACTTGCGGCCGGGTCGCCCGTCGGGTCTGTCGCCGGGTCGCCCGTCGGGTCTGTCGCCGGGTCGCCCGCCGGGTCGCCCGCCGAGCCGGCGGTCGACACCCGGTTCACCCCGATCTACCGGTTCCTCCGGGTGCTCGTCCATCTGCTGAACCTCGTCTACTGCCGGACCTCGGTGGAGGGAGCCGAGCATGTGCCGGCGACCGGGGCGGTGATCCTCGCTCCGGTGCACCGCTCGTTCATCGACTTCTTCGTGGTCTCTGAAGTCACATCCCGCAAGTTGCACTACATGGCCAAGGACACGCTCTGGAAGAACAAGCTGCTGGCGAAGATCCTCCCGTCGGTCGGGGCGTTTCCCGTCCACCGGGAGTCGGCCGACCGCGAAGCTCTTCGCAAAGCCCAACGGGTGCTCGACGCCGGCGAGGTGCTCATCCTCTTTCCCGAAGGGGAGCGACGGTTCGGTCCGGTGATGGAGAACCTCCATGAGGGGGTCGCGTTCCTGGCCGCTCGCACCGGTGCGACGGTGATCCCGGTGGGAATCGGCGGCACGGCGTCGGTGATGCCCAAAGGGAAGCTCGTCCCTCGCCCCCGGCACGTCCACGTGGTGGTCGGCGAGCCTTTACCCGCCCCGACGCGCACCGAGGGCGGTCGGGTCGCGAGGAGCAAGATCCATGAGCTCACCGAGGCGTTGACCGCGTCGATCCAGGATCTCTACGACCGCTCGGTGACCGTGACCCGTCGGTACTGACCGTAGGTACTGACGGTCCAGGCCAATCGGGGTGGCCCGGGCCCCAGCTGCTGAGCGAATCAGCTGCGGTGCCGGTTCTCCCGCATCACCCGGAGCCAAGTTCCCCAGATGACCTTGCCGTACTGGAGGCCGAAGAAGAGGTTCCCGCCCTTCTTGGAGGTACCCGACGCCCGGGGGTGCCAGACGGTCGGTTCCTGGGTGATCCGCCAACCACGGTTGGAGGCGGTGATCACCACCTCGGCGGTCTGGTACTGGTCCTGGATCATGTGCGGCGTGATGTCGTTGAGAACCTCGATCTTGAACGCTCGGTAGCCGTTCGACGAGTCGGTCAGGTGCTGGTGCGAGAGCGTGTTGAGCATCCACGCGTACAGCTGCACGCCCGCACGCCGGAACCGGTCGGTGGTGTGGTCGGTCCCGAGCCTGCGGGAGGCGATCACGAAATCGGAGGTGTCGTCGAGCAGGGGTTGCACGATCGCCGGGATTTCCGCCGGGTCGTTCTGCCCATCGGCATCGAGCGTGACCACGTAGCGAGAGCCGTGTTCAGCCGCCAGTGCGTACCCGAGCTTGAGCGCGGCGCCCTGGCCGAGATTGACCGGCAGGATACAGGTCAGCACCCCGGCGTCGAGGGAGACGCCCGCGGTGTTGTCGGAGCCTCCGTCGACCACCACCAAGGTGGTCACTTCGATGTCCCCGACCATCGTGGGCATGGCCTTCAAGACATCGCCGATGTTCTTCTCTTCTTGGTAGGCGGCGATCAGGGCCAGGATCGGGCCGAATTGGATGTTCGGATACCGCTGCGCAAAGTCCTCACGAGCCTTCTGCACCGCAAAGTGTTGGAGCTCCTTGACCCGCCGCTTCCCCCGGGAGTCAGGGCGGGTGACCCACTTGTGCTTTTGGGTAGGCATCAGAAGACGTGGGGGTTGTCGAAGATGGCCCGGACCTTCGGCTCGAAATGGGCGAGCGGTTCGGTGGGGTAGTCGGGGTCGAAGCTCACCTGGTCCCATTCGTCGGCGAACTGCTCGGCCAGCTCGTACCAGGGCTCCTCCCGGTACTTGTCCCGCATATCGGGGTCCATGCTGAAGTGGTGGTAGTAGTGACGGCCCTGGAAGTCCTGGTGGGCGGCGATCGCCGCGGTCACCTCGGGACGCACGTAGGGGCGGAGGATCTCGGCGGCGATCCGTGGGTGGTTCGGCACGCAGACCGCCTTGCCGATGTCGTGGCACAGCGAGGCCACGACCAGCTCGTCGTCGGCCCCTGCACGCTCGGCCCGGGTGGCCGTCTGGAGGCAGTGGGTCAGTTGGTCGACCCGGAACCCGTCCACGATCCCCGACAGGGACTCGAGCATCGCCAGGATCCGGTCTGCGACCAGGCTCTGGTTCTGCATGGTCTCGGTGCCGATCACCATCCACTCGTCATGAGTCGAGAGATCCATCCGGGTGAAAGCCACCTGCGGGTTGGTCGTTGTGCTCATGGTTGCCATTCTCGCGCCGAATGTGGTGATTGGCACCAGAATCACTCGAAATTCAGCCGGCAAGCTCCTCGAGCACCCGGGATGCGGCCGATTCACGGTCCCCGGCGAGGACGCCGATGGTGGTTTCGCCACCGTCGACCGTGGCGGAGGGCACTCCGTTCATCAGGGAGAGGGCGGACCCGAGCCCGCGGAGTAGGTCACGCAGCTCGGGCGGGGGCGGGAAGTACTCCTCCTCCAGGGTCACCGACGAACGCTCCACGCCGTGGAGGGGGGCGAGCCGTTCGACCACCGCGTCGACCAGCGCTTCCGGCGCGGAGGCGCCCGCGGTCACCCCGACCGTGCCCGAGAGGTCGTCCGGTAGCTCCGAGGCGTCGTTGACCCGCACCACCCGGGGGCAGCCGAAGGATCGGGCCACCTCTTCCAAGGCGACCGTGTTGGAGGAGTTCACCGACCCGATGACGACGACCGCGTCGACCCGACCCGCCAACGACTTGAGCGCGGCCTGCCGGTTGGTGGTCGCAAAGCAGAGATCGCTTCGATTGGGCATCCAGAGATCGGGGAACCGCTCGCGTGCCCGCACGACGATCGCCGCCCACTCGTCGTGGCTCAAAGTGGTCTGGGCGAGCAACGCAACCATGGGTTCGGTGCCGCTGCCAAGGTCGGCCGCGCCAGCCGAATCGCCTGCACCGTCCGAATCGCCCGAATCGCCCGAACCGCCCGCACCGCCGAGGCCCGCGAGGTCGTCCACGTCCTCGACCCGCTCGACGAGCCGGACCGCATCGGGGGCGACCGCCATGGTCCCGACTGCTTCTTCGTGGCCGTGATGGCCTACATAGAGGACGGTGTAGCCCTTTCTCGCCCGCACCCGCAGTTCGTGATGGACCTTGGTCACCAGCGGGCAGACCGCATCGACGACGACCCGACCCTTGGTCCTTGCTGAGCTCACCACCTCGGGAGCAGAGCCGTGCGCCGACAGCATCAAGGGGGCGCCAGCCGGCACCTCGTCGACATCGTCGACGAAGATCACCCCCTGAGCCCGGAACTGGTCGACGACGTGCCGGTTGTGGACGATCTCGTGGTAGCAGTACACGGGCGGTTCGAAGACCCGAACCATCCAGGCGAGCGCCTTGATCGCCTTCTCCACGCCGGCGCAAAACCCTCTCGGTTCGGCGAGCAGCACCCGGTCGACAGCCACCACTCCAGGCTACCGGCGTCTGCTATTTGGCCGGGACTGGGCCACGGGTACTCGACTGGGACTTCGGCCCGAAGAAGCTACGGCCCGCGCCCCATCCTTCGACCCGGTAGGTCCAACCCGAGGTCGGGCTCTTGACCGAACGGGGGGAGCGGAGTGAAGGACCAGTTCGGTTCGTCGTCGGTCGGACCGTGGCGTTCGAGTTGCCAACCTTCGTAGGTCTTCAAGAAGTGATGGTGGTGACAGAGAAGCGCAAGATTGTCGAGTGAGGTCGGTCCGCCTTCGGCAAAGGGGAGTACGTGGTCGATCTCCAAGCCGTAGGAGACCCCACACCCCGGCACCACGCAGGTCCGGTCCCGGTCGACGAGTGCGGTCCGGAGGGTGGCGTTGATGGTCCGACCGAAGTGGGAGACGGCTCTGATGTCTCCTGCTTGGTGGAAGAGAACGGCAAGGAACGAGTCGTTGGCGAGATCTCGTGCCATCGGCACCGGGATCGGTCCGAGATCGTCGATCTCGCAGAGTCCTTGTGGTTGGGTCTGGCCCCGGAGCAGGGAATCGAGATCCACCCGGACCACGACCTGTGCCCGGGGTGTCCCCGAGAGCACCGAGGAGCCGGACGAGCCCTCGTCTGGCGACGCAGTCATGAGGGCATGGAAGGCGTCGGCCCGATTGGCCCGTTCGGGGATGTCTTCGGTGTCTCCCCCCGGCTCCTCTTTGGCTTTCGAGCGCTGCTCGTCCCGCAGACGAGAGGCAACTTGTTCGAGGTGGGAGAGGATCTCGGCTCCCCGGTCGGGGGTGTCCCTACCCCGGTAACAGAAGGCACCTTCGGAATCGGTCCAGGACGAAAAGAACCGCTCTGCACGAATCCTCTTGATCCGGGCGACCTGGTCAGTGCCGGTTGCACGGGAACGCTGGCAGCGGTCACGGATCACTTTCAAGGGAGCTCGACCAGCGCCTTGGAGAAGCTCCTGCTCGGATCCGGGCGAAAGCACCCCTGCAGTGGTCAACTCGGTCAGCTTCGGTCCGGAGAGCTCTCCTGCACGAAGGGCTTGTTCGGTGCCGGGCAGCTCCGCAAGCCGGACTCCGTTGGACAAGGTGGTCTGGGCCTGACCGGTCGAGATCCCCTCCAGATCGGCGAGCATGACCGCAGGGCTGCGATGACCGCCCTCTTTCCAGATGCCCGACTCCTCGATCCGAGGAGCGACGAGTGTCTTGCCCGCTTCTCCCATCCGCACGTAGCGGGAGAGCGACTCATAGACCGCCACCGCATCGGACCCGAGCATTCGAGCAGGATCGAGCTCGGCGACCACCGAGGACAGCAGAGAAAGACCAGCTTGGAGTCGGTCGAGCAGGCCGGTTTGGTGAACGTCGGCTGTCGCTGTCGCTGTCGCTGTCGTTGGTGGTGCGGTGGCGACCGAAACCATGACCCATGTTCGCAGGTGGGTGTGACAGGGAATCGGGGTTCCGGGCCCCGCCGGGCCCCGCCAACCACCCAGGTCCCGGCGGAACAGGATCGACCCGGAGCCGGGCTCACCAACCCGAGAGGTAGCCTTGTAGCCATGTCGGCGCCCAGCATGACGACGGCGCCTGAGGTGGTCGCGGTCTCCCAATCCTCACCGGCCGAGCTGTCCGGGGTGCGGCCGGGGGACCAACTCCTCCTCTTGAACGGCCGTGCGCCCCGTGACGTCATCGAGTACAGCCTGCTGGTCGACGAGCCGGAGCTGGAGCTGATGGTCCGCCGCCGTGGCATCGACGAGCCCTTCACCGTCCAGGTGACCAAAGAGGCGGGGGAGCCGCTGGGCATCGAGGTGTCCTCGGCCTTGTTCGATCGGGTCCGGACCTGCGACAACCACTGCGAGTTCTGCTTCATCCACCAGCTGCCCAAAGGGATGCGGCGCAGCCTGTCGCTGAAGGACGACGACTACAGGCTGTCCTTTCTGTACGGCAACTTCACCACCCTGACCCGCTTCACCGAGATGGATCTCGAGCGCGTCTTGACCGAACGGCTCAGCCCTCTGTTCGTCTCGATCCACGCCACTGATCCGGACATCCGGGCCGGCCTGTTGCGTAACCGGCGGGGGGCGACCAGCCTGCGCTGGCTCGGAGCACTGATCGACGGTGGGATCGAGGTGCACGGTCAAGTGGTCGTCTGCCCAGGAAGAAACGACGGGCCCATCCTCGAGGACACCCTCTGCGGGGTGCTCGACCGCTATCCCGGACTCGCCACCGTTGCGTGCGTGCCGCTCGGGGTGAGCCGCTTCTCCAACGAGAAGGCGATGCGCCCGCACACGACGACGGAGGCGGCTGCGGTCTGCGACCAGGTCGAGCGCTGGCAGGAGACGTTCCTCACGGCGATCGGGCGGCGGATGGTCTTCGCTGCGGACGAGTACTACTTGATGGCGGGACGGTCATTCCCGGAGGCGGGCTCCTACGAGGGATTCCCGCAGCATGAGAACGGGCTCGGGATGGCCCGTGCGTTCGAAGCGGCGTTCGGCGGCGATGCGGGTGCGGCATTCGGCGTGCGGCCTGGCTTCTTCGCCTCGGTGGACGGGGCGCCGGCGAGCGGGTACCGGGCCCAGCGCGTCGAGGCGGGCGCGGAGGCCAACCCCGACCCGAACCCAGCCCCGATCGCCATCCTGACCGGCGAGTACGGTGCGGCCGTTCTCGCACCACTGATCGACTCGCTCGGCCGCGACGACATCCGCCTCCTCCCGGTGACGAACCACTTCTTCGGCGGGAACATCGGCGTGTCCGGCTTGCTGACCGGCACCGACCTCGTCGACATTCTCGGCGACCAGCCTCGTGGGGAGCGGTACCTGCTTCCGGATTCCTGCCTCTCCGAAGGTCGGTTCCTCGACGGCCTCACTCTGGCCGAGCTCCCGCTGCCGGTGGAGGTTGTTCCTGCTGATGGCCTCTCGCTGCGCCGCGCGCTCGGCTCCGGGAGTACCGGTCCACCGGCGGACCAAACCTCTGTGCCGGAACGAGTTCCCGTGACCATCGGGGCAGCCAGATGACAACCGTGACGAGCGAACCACAACCGGCCGGCAGCATTCGACCGTTGGTGGTGATCGCCGGTCGACCGAACGTCGGCAAGTCCACGCTGGTGAACCGGATCGTCGGACGCCGGGCCGCCGTGGTGGAGGAGCGTCCGGGGGTGACCCGCGACCGGAAGGAGCTCGACGCCGAGTGGTGCGGTCGGGCCTTCACCGTGGTCGACACCGGTGGATGGATGGCCTCGGACAATCCGCTCGACGCGCAGGTGACCGCGCAGGCCGAGCGGGCAATCGCCGAAGCTGACGTGGTGTTGATGGTGGTCGACGTCACGGTCGGGGTGCTCGACGAGGACCTCGCGGTCGCCCGGGTCCTCAAGCGGTCGGGCCGTCCGGTCCGGGTGGTGGTCAACAAGGTGGACTCGTCCCAGCGGGAAGCCGACGTCTGGGAAGCGGTGTCGCTCGGACTCGGCGACCCCTGGCCGATCAGCGCGCTGCACGGTCGCGGCACCGGAGATCTCCTCGACGACGTCGTGGGGCTCTTCGCGGATGGATCCGGCGACGCAGACGAATCCGAGCGGACGACCGAAGGCCCGGATGCCTCTCCATCCCTCGACGGGTCGGTTCCGAGGGTGGCTCTGGTCGGCCGGCCTAACGTCGGCAAGTCCACGCTGTTCAATCGCCTCGTCGGTGACGAACGGTCGGTCACTCACGATGCGCCGGGGACCACGAGGGACGCAGTCGACACGGTGGTGGAGACGCCCGAAGGAACCGTGTGCTTCGTGGACACTGCGGGGATGCGGCGGAAGTCGAGGACCGAACGGGGGACGGAGTACTTCTCGGTGTTGCGAGCGCTCGACGCGCTCGACGCGGCGGACATCGCACTGCTGGTCATCGACGCGACCGCAGGGGTGACCCATCAGGACCAACGCCTCGCCGAGCGGATCGGTGCCGCAGGGTGTCCGACGGTGGTGGTCCTCAACAAGTGGGAACTGGTCGCGACCGAAGATCGCGCCGGCATCTTGACCGACATCGGCGACCGGCTCGCGTTCTTGGGAGAGTCACCGGTCCTCAAGATCAGTGCGCGCACCGGACTCGGCGTCCACAACATCCTCCCGGCGGTGGCCGCGGCAGAAGAGGCCTACCACTCTCGGATCCCGACCGGAGAGCTCAACCGCGCGCTGAAGTCGATCCAGATGACCCATCCGCCGGTCGGCGCGAGGATCCAGTACGCGGTGCAGGGGGCGAGCGATCCACCGACCTTCACCCTCTTCACCAACGGTCGACTCCAGCCCACCTACCTTCGCTACGTCGAACGCGGGCTCCGCGAACGGTTCGAGTTGGGGCCGACCCCGATCAAGCTGCGGGTCCGCTCCAAGGGGGCGAACGGTGGGGGAGGTCGGCGGCGGTGATCGCGGTGAACCGGCGGGGAGGAGTCGGCATTGCCCTGGTGTGAGGAGTGCGACCAGCGGCTCCAAGAAGACGAGCTCACCGCCGACCACAAGTGCCCCGACTGCGGATCCGAACCCGCAGAGCATCGGAAGACCCCGTGGTACTTCAAGTTCATGCTGGTCGCGAGCGTCATCTACTTGGGGTACCGCGCCTTCCAGGGGGTGACCTGGGTCGTCCACCACGTGTGAGTGAGCAGAGGTCGAGCGCCCGCCGGCCGAGCTATTCCGTCTCGTCGAGCTCGCTCAGACGTTCGGCTGTTGCAGCCAACAGTGGCGCATGCAGATCCGGAAAGTCGTCGAGGAGTTGCCGGAACTCCTGGCGATTGATGACGTCGATCGTCATCGCCGTGCTCGCAATGACCGAGGCGTTCCGGGGGCGGTCGAGCAGCAGCGCCATCTCGCCGAAGAAGGCGCCGGGGCCTCGCGTCCCGACGATCTCGCCGTCGCGACGCACCTCGGCCTCTCCCTCCACCACGACGAAGAACTCGCGTCCCGGCTCACCCTGCCGGATCAACTCCCGCCCCGGCTGTACGTCGACCGTCGTGACCAGTCGATCGACCGCCGTCAGCTGTTTCGCAGACAAATTCCGGAACAGCGGGATCTTGGCAAGTTCGTCGCCCGCTCGATTTCGCATCCGACCTCCCCCGGTGCAGCGTGTTCGCCGAAGAACCTACTGGTTGAACTCATCGTTCGCCGGGTTCGGCGGGGAGGCCGAGACTCATCGAGCGGTCAGTGGCGGTCACGAACTGCATCAGCTCGCCACGGTTCTTGGGAATGGCGGCGGCCTCGGGTGGCGGGAGCTCCGCAGAAGCGATCTGCTCGGTTACCCACTCCTCCCCGTGGCCCATGATGCGGAACTCGCGGAAATTGGCTTCGACGTAGGTGTCGAGGATCGCGGCCTCCGCACGTCGATCCAGTCTGGCGAACCCGATGGCCAGCAGGCGAAGGGTGAGCTCGACCACGTTCTGGGCGTTGTGCCGGTCGGCGATGCGCAATGCCTCGATCAGCCGTGCTGTGGACTCGGGTTCTTCCAGGCCGAGCAGTGTCCACCCGTGCACGGTGCAAAGCCACATGGCATTCGTGCTGTCGATCACGGCGTCAGATTGGACGCTCTCGATGATCTCCCGACTCGCTTCGAAATCGGGACCCGTCGGCAGATTCAAGCGGTTGGACGCCGCCGTGGTGACCGCGGCTTGTGTGTTGAGCGGGTTTCCGGACGCGACCGCCTGCTCCATCGCCTCCGACGCTGCAGCAGTGCTGGCGTCGAGCTCGCCGAGTTGCGTCAGCGACGCCGACACGTTGAGGAGGGCGACAACGCCGGGTGTCGGATCACCGACGTCATCGGCCACATCGAGGGCTCGCAATGACGCTGCATGGCTTTCGGCCGGACGCCCGGCGTAGAGAGCGGCTTGACTCATCGCCACGAGGGCCCACGCGGAGTAGGTGACGTTTCCGTCTTCTGCGAGCTCGTTGCTCTGTGCCGCCCATCGGACGCCTAGGTCGACATTGCCCAACATGATGTCCGTCCAAGCCATCTCGCCCAGTCGATCGACGAGGTCCTGGCGTTCGATCTCCGAACCGTGCTCGACGAGCGGCAGTCGCCACTCGATCCCGTCGACGGGCGACGACTGGAACGTCAGGTAGTACGAGTCACGGCAGAAGACGGTGAGCTCGTCCCACCGTTCGAGGTCGATGCACCAGGAAGCCGCCGCCCTCAGGTTGTCCAGCTCCGGTACGAGGGCAGCACTCGCGGAGTCGAATCGAACAGTGCACAGCTGCGGGCCGAGCTGTTCCACCAGATCGAGGAAGTGGCGAGCGTGGCGCTCCCGGACCGCCTCGGTCTCGCCTGCCTCGGCCAGCCGATCGGCCGCGTACTGCCGCAGGGTCTCGAGCAGTCGGTACCGGCCCTGGTCGGGGTCGAACTGCACCAGGGAACGGTCGACCAGGCCCGAGAGGGATTCGATGACGTCGAGCCGGCGCGTCTCGTCGGAGACGACCTGTTCGGCCGCGTCGAGCGTGAAGGACGCCGGAAAGACGGCGAGGCGTCGAAACACGCACCGGTCGGCATCGCTCAGCAGATCGTGAGACCACGAGACGGTCGCTGCCAGCGTTCGGTGCCGTTCCTGCGCCCGACGGGACCCGCCGCTCAGGAGGCGGAACCGCTCATCGAGGCGACGGGCGATCTCTGCGGCCGGCATCGACCCGGTGCGGGCGGCGGCCAGTTCGATGGCGAGCGGGATCCCGTCCAGTCGGCGGCAGATCTCGACGACCGGGCCCACTGTCGCAGGGTCGAGGGTGAACCTGTCGGTCACCGCGACTGCGCGTTCGACGAAGAGGCGGACCGCCGGAGCGACCAGCGCCTCCTCGACAGAGGCGTCCGGTGCGGCCGTTCCGAGGGATCCGACCCGTCGCACGACCTCGCCGTCGAGGCCGAGCGGCTCGCGGCTGGTGGCCAGCATGTGGATGTCGGGGTCGGCGACGAGCACCGCGTCGACCAGATCGGCCACGTCGCCGATGACATGCTCGCAATTGTCGAAGACCACAAGCATGTGCCGGTCCGACAGATAGGTCACGAGAGCTCCGGCGTCCGTCACCGGCGCGCGCACGGCCGCGGCGGTCGCCACCGCCACCTCTGCACCGTCAGCGACGGGGGCGAGGTCGACGAGCCAGCATCCGTCCGGATAGTCGGGCGCGAGCGAGGCGGCCACGGCGAGTGCCAGGCGGGTCTTACCGACTCCGCCCACCCCGGTCAGGGTCACCAGACGCTCCTTCGCTGTCGTGGCGGCGAGTGTGGCGACCTCCTCGGATCTCCCCACGAGCTCGGTTCTTGTCGTGGGCAGGTTGGTGGGTACCACGTCGACCGACCGGAGCGGAGGGAAACGCCCGTCGCCGATCTGGAACACCTGTTCTGCCGCGGCCAGGTCGCGGAGTCGGTGATCCCCGAGGCTGTGGAAGTCCGCGACTCCGGACGCGAGGTCGGCGGTGGCGCGGGAACAGACGACCTGACCGCCGTGGGCGGTGGCCATGAGGCGGGCCGCACGGTTGACCGCTGTGCCGAAGTAGTCACCGTCGCGTTCGGAGGTCTCGCCGGTGTGGAGACCCATCCGTACCCGCAGCGGCGCGCCATCGGGCCATGGTTCGGTGCCGAGGGCGCGTTGTGCTTCGACAGCCGCGCCAACGGCATCGCCGGCGCGGGTGAAGGCGACCCCGATCCCGTCGCCGCCGGTGGAGAAAACGTAGCCGCCGTGGTCGTCGATGGCCGAGCGGAGGAGGGCATCGTGGCGCTCGAGGGAGTGGCGCATCGCGTCAGGCTCTGACTCCCAGAGGCGGGTCGATCCCTCGATATCGGTGAACAGGAACGTCACCGTCCCCGATGGAGCCGCCGTTCCCATCGGGTCAGCCTGCCACAACGCACCAAGTGGGGCCTGTGAACCGGGGTAGAGTCGCAGGCCGAAAGCAACAGCGGGCTGTGGCGCAGCTTGGTTAGCGCGCTTGACTGGGGGTCAAGAGGTCCCGGGTTCAAATCCCGGCAGCCCGACCAAGGAGACACGGCGGATCAGGGAATCTGTAACGCCGACACCAGGGGATCGTTTCCAGCGTCGAGAGCGCTTGGCATTCCGGATGCGGCGTCGTTTGGGTTCGACCGAGAAGAGACGACGATGACCAAATCCACTCGTCCACTGTGGGAACACCCTCGGAGCCGGTTCCGGCTCTGCGGAGTCGGGGTGGTGTTGATCGCGCTGGCCGCCCTTCAACTCGGGCTCGGTTCGGCGGAAACAGCGCATGCGTCGGCCGCCACCGAGCCCTCGGGGTCTCCGATCGTGCGCGTCTCGGGGAAGAACTTGGTGAACGGCAGTGGTACGCCGATCCGACTGATCGGGTTCGATCAGGCCGGTGCCGAGTCGGCGTGCGTGGCAGGGGAGGGGTTCGGGGTGCCGTCCGCCTCTGGAGCTCCAGCTGTGATCGCCACCATGAAGAGTTGGAAGATCAACGCGGTTCGGCTTCCCCTCAACGAGGACTGCTGGCTCGGTATCAACAAGCTCCCGAAGCCTCAGGACGGAGGAGCCCCGTACCGTTCGGCCATCGTCAACTACGTGAACGAGCTCAACGCGGCCGGGCTTGCCGCAATTCTCGACCTCCACTGGAGTGCTCCCGGTACCCAGCTCGCGACAGGTGGGGAGGTCATGGCCGACGAGGACCACTCGCCGAAGTTCTGGTCATCGGTGGCAACATCCTTCAAAGGGCACCGGGGAGTGGTCTTCGATCTCTACAACGAGCCCCGGGACATTCCTTTCTCCTGTCTGGTCGATGGGGGCTGTGTCGAACATGGCTGGAAGGTGGCCGGTTACAACCAGCTGATCTCCGACGTACGCCATGCAGGAGCAACCAACGTCATCATGGTGGCGGGGCCCGATTTCGCCGCCAACCCGACCGGCTTCAACAAGATCTGGCCAACGGACCCGCTCCGCCAACTCGCCATCTCTGTGCACGTCTACAACTTCAACGGAGCCAAGAAGCCGGCCTCTTGGGCCTTGTGGGTTCACTTGGGTCTGGTGGGCAAGGTTCCCTTCGTGACCGGAGAGTTGGGCGAAAGGGACTGCACCGCGAACTTCATCGACAGCTACATGAGTTGGGCCGATGCCTACCGGGTGTCCTACCTGGCATGGACATTCAACGCAGGGCCGTGCAATGGGCCCTACCTCCTCAACTCCAACGGGAGCCCGAATGCGTACGGAGCGGGATTCGAGGCTCACCTGGCTCATTTGGCTCACTTGGCTCATTTGGCCTCGTCGTAGCCTTGCGTCCGCCCTTCACCAGGCCGCCGGCTGCCGTGCCCGTTCATTTGGGCAAAAACCGACACCCTCCGGGCTAGGCCAACCACTCACCGCAAACGGTGCTTGTCACTCCCCACTATCGGTGTTAACAACTCCACAGGCGGTGCGGTCGGGCACCTTGAAACGAAGGGATTCGATCGATGCGTATTCGTGTTGGAAGAAGTCTGCGCGCCGTGTTCGCTGGCTCGCTGGTGCTCGGGACCATGGTGGCCGGCTCTACGATCGTCGGTGCGATGCCCGCCTCGGCCACGACCCCAACGGTCGTGAACTGCAATACAGGCGGCGACTTGCAGACAGCCATCAACGCCGCTGCCGCAGGTTCGACCATCACCGTGCACGGGACCTGCACCGGGAACTTCACCGTCAGCGAGAACCTCACCCTGGAAGGTTCCGGCACCCTGAATGGGACCGGGTCCAACGGGCCGGTGCTGAGCATCGACAGCGGGACCGTTGCGTTGAGCAACTTGGCGATCAAGAACGGCGACAACACCTCGAGCGAACCTTACGGCGGCGCCATCTTCAACGACAGCACGCTGACTCTCACCAACAGCACGTTGTCGGGGAACAGTGCCACTGAGGGCGGCGGCATCTTCAACGAGGGCATGCTGACCGTCACCAACAGCACACTGTCGGGCAATACTGCCACCGACGCCGGCGGTGGCATCCTCGACTACTACGGCACGCTAACTGTGAAGAACAGCACGCTGTCGGGCAACACTGCCGCGACCGCCGGCGGTGGCCTCGTCAACTACTTCGGCACGCTGACCGTCACGAACGGCACGCTGTCGGGCAACACCGCCACCTCCTACGGCGGCGGTGGCATCTGGAACGACTTCGAAAGCACTCTGAGCATCACGAGCAGCACGCTGACCGGCAACAGTGCTCCGACGGACGCCGGAGGTGGCGGCATTCTCAACTACGGCGGGCTGACCCTCACCGGTAGTGGCGTGTCGGGCAATACCGCCCTCACTGGCGGCGGTTTCGTCAACTACGGCACGGTGACGGCCAGTAACTCGTCCGTCAATAACAACATCGCCACGTACGTCGCCGGCGGCATCTGGAACTGCGGCACGATTACCCAGCCCGCCACCGACAAGGGTGGGGTGAGCATCAACGGCAACACCACCAGTGGGAACGGGGGCGGCGTCTACAACGTGTGCAACAGCACACTCACCCTCACCAATGCGGCCATCAACAGGAACAGCGCCCTGAACGGTGGCGGCGTATACAACTCCGCCGGCGACACGTTCACCGGCAGCGACACCAGCATCAAGAACAACACCGCGACCACCGATGGCGGAGGCATAGACAACAGTGGCACGGTGAGTCTCAGTATCTCGGCGAGCGTCACCTCCAACACCGCCGTCTCTGGCGGTGGTATCTACAGCACGGTCGTGCTCTCACCACCTGTCCCCGCAGGCGTCGTGAAGAACAACGTCCCAGACAACATCGTCGACTAGCTCCGCATCATGGGTGGAGGCCCGCCACTCCGGCGGGCCTCCACTCTCGATTCGCTTCTCTGGGCGTGAGTCGAGCTGGACTTCCGGTCCCACGCCTCATTTCGGGTCCCACGCTGGGAGCGTCCGGCCTGACCGCCAAGTGGAGGATCGCCTCAGCTGGGCCTCAGCTGGGGCTCAGGGGACAGGGTTAGACCAGGTAAATGCCCTGTTTCAACGGAACCGGAAAACCGCGGGATCGTGACTCTGCCCAGGTAGACTGAAGTGTCTCGTTCGACGCAGTCCGGCATCGAAAAATGACATCGTGACTGATCAACCAGCCAACTGCCACTGTGGTGAGCCCATTCTTCGCCGCCAGGCGTACCCCTTGGAGAGTCGGCTCTCCCGATTCTGCTTTGAGTGCGCCAGTGCACGTTGTGATCTCCATCCGCTCGAATGTCCCCGACTGAACAGTCAGACGGGCGGCAGAGAAGGCGCCTCACCGAGGTCAGAAAGCACCTGATCGCATCTGAGTTGCATGCGCATCGTCACGATGGTGCCGGATCAGGATGATCGGTGAACGCCGCAAACCAGGATGTGAGGGGCAACCAGGCCAGTCGGTATCCGACATCCGGGACAGAAATCGAAGAACTCCGTCTCAGTGATATCGAATTCCTCTCGGATCAGCGAGAGTGTGTCTTGATCCGGTCGACAGCCGCCGGCCAGCATTCTCCATACCGGTGCAAGGAGACGTTGCAGTCGTGCTTCCTTCGGGTTGGAGGAGACGACGTGTTCGTAGAACCGCACCGCAGCTCCTTGGTTGAGCGCCTCCTTGGTCCTTCGCAGCACTGCCAGCGGGTCGGAAACGCTGCACAGGACGAGTGAGAAGACTGCCGCGTCGAAGGTACCGATGGTTTCGTCGGAGAACGTCTCTGCCCGAGCATCGATGACGGTGCAGCGGCCGTCGAGCTCAGCGGCGCGACGTGCCTGATCCCTCAGGTAGGGCTCAGGCTCGATGCCGACAACTTGGCTGACGGTCGACGGGTAATGAGGAAAATTGAGCCCGTTGCCGCACCCGACTTCGAGCACACGACCCGAGAGGCCGGCAAGGAGCTGGCGTCGGTATGTCGCTTGGAGATGTTCCTCCGCAACAGACCGCTTGGCATAGATCCGAGCGAAGACGGGGTGCCCCATACAGTGTTCATCCCTCTTTTGAGAGCCGAGCTAACGCGTCCTCCGAGGGAACAAGCGGTAGCAGATGCCCAGGAAGGTGATGATCGTGATGACCAGCATCACCTTCCAACCGAAGTTTACGAAGGACTTCAGGCCGATGAACGAGACCAGCCGAGGGTGAAAGACCAGGGTCACCATGCTCAGTCCCAAGCGAATTCGGTTCGCTTCAACAGCTTGACCAGGGCGTGCCAATAGATCAACACCCTGAGATTGTCATAGAGCCACAACGTGATGATCGTCGTGCCCAACGCGGTGGCCTTCCAGCTTCGAAGACGGAAGGTGGTGACCAACTGTTCGATGGCAGAAAGCGGGAGGAGCAAGAAGATCCACCACTTGATCTCGAGGCCCGTGTGCAGCGCGAACGCGGTGGTCAACCACAGCGCAACCATGAAGGGAAAGGCCAGCGACACCAGGTATGTCCAGAACTGGATCACGTACAGACGCCAGGTCAACCGATTGAGACCGTAGAGCCGGAGGGTCTCGAGGGTTCCCCGCTGCCAACGGAGCCGCTGACTCCAGAGCATCTTCACGGTGGGCATCACATCGGTGTACGAAATGCATTCCTTCGGCGAGATGGGCTTGTAGCCGATCTTCTTCAGGGCCAAGGTGATCTCAAAATCCTCGGTCAAAGAGACCGAAAGATAGGCTTCGGGCTTATCCTTCCGCCCCGGGACGGATTTTCCTCTCTCTCGGAGAAGATGACGCAAGGCGTCCATTCTGAATGCTGCGGCGGTCCCGGAGAGACAGTGCACTCGAGCCTTTCTCCTTGCCACCCGTCGCCGCTCATGCACGTACTCGATGCGCTGCAACATGGGAAGGAGCCCTGGCTTGTCCTTGCCGACATAGGCAGCAGACACCGCACCCACCTGCGGATCAGCATCGAGGATCCCGCAGGCTTGTTCCACGAAGTGATCATTCAGGATGGAGTCGGCATCCATCACGAGGACGATGTCCTGATCCTCGAGCGTTTCGTAGAGGGGAGCGAGGGCCTGATTGAGCGCTCCTGCCTTCTTCTCCTTGTTGTCCGTCGAACGAAATGCCTCACAGTCAAGTGGTTCGATGATCTCTTCGGTCCGATCCGTGCAGTTGTCGCAGACAACGATGAGGCGATCTACTTTCCTGGTCTGACGGTGGATCGATGCGAGCGTCTCTTCGATAGCCTCTTCTTCGTTGTGAGCTGGGACCAGCACGACGACGTAGCTCGGTGATCGTTCCTCCCCCGCTTCTTCCTCGGGTAACTCCTGGTCAGCCTCCGGCTTCTCAACGAGGATGGACGTGCTGGTCACGAGAGCCACCCTCTCTTCCACCCCGCGACCGCCTCCTCGGAGGTGTTGATCCTCCAGTCGCGCCCGAGTGTCGCGTCGTCGCTCGAAAAGTAAATGAGCCCGGTGAGGCGCGGGTACCACCTGGATCGAAACATGTCCGTGAACCAGGCGCCCTTCGAGACCCCTGGAGGATCGCCGAGGACGGCCTCGGTACATCCCGTTTCACAGAGCCAGATCGGCAGTGACGAGTCCAGCGCTGCAACGCGTGAGTAGCCGGTTGCGCACATCTGATCAAAAGCTCGCCACCCGCCGCCCCCCTCGATATCGCCACCGACCGACCAGTTGTAGGCGTCGAATCCCAGAATGTCGACGTAGTGAGATCCCGGCCAGTAGTCCTCGAGATGGTTCCCCTTGATGTCGGGTGTGTCGACCTCTGTAGGACACCAGATGAATGACGCGTTGTCCGCATGAACGGCGCGAAATATCCCCACGACCCGGTGCCAGGCGAGGATGTACTCCTTCGCCGAGGGACCGCCCGAAGATCCGGCTGAGTAGCTGTTCCAGACCCCATTCATTTCGGCTGCAAACCTGATATACACGGGGTGGTGGTAGGTCTTGATGGCTCGGGCGTAATCGGCGATATAGGGATCCCACTTTGCTTTGAGAATTTCAGATATTGCTGATCCGGGTGGTGCCCAAGAGATCATCAGATCTCGTTCGGGGACGTTCCCGTTCAGTGCCGCGTCGAATGGGGCGTTCCACCCGATGAAGTAGTGAATGACATCGAATCGTTTCCCAAGCTGTAGTTCGAAGAGATCGAGGTAGCTGGAAGGCACCGGGTTCTCCCCGTTGGGTCCCTGGAGATAACAACCGACCTTCACCCGATCGACGAGAGGATCCGTTGGTTTGTGAGTGTTTGCCACCGTCGATTTGTGAGTGTCCGTTGTCGATGGTCCCCCATGAGACGACACACTCGGGGCATCACACGCGGCCGCCCCTGCCAGGGCCGCGACGCCCCCGGCCCCCAAGAGGAATTTGCGTCGAGAGATCTCCATCCCTATACCCGTAGACCAGCCGCTTACACCAGAACCGCAGGTTCTGTCTTCAGCAGTGCCTCGAGGCGATCGTGGATGAACGCGTGGTCCTTCACCAACGGATCGTGACGGCGACCGAAATTGTGGATCCTCCGGACGCGTTCGCAGTCGGTGTTCTGCATCCGGTGGTCGAACAGGGCAATGGATGCATCTCCGAGAAGGCCGGCGATGACTCGATCGCTCGGCGAGCGCTTTGCCAGGCAAGCTCGGCGGATTTTTTCGAGAGCTGCCGAGACCGATCGGCAAGGGAGGTCGACCATGTCGAATTCATCGACAAAGGCACCGAGCGTCGACGCCGGGCGGGAGCGTTCGGCTTCGATGCAGTTCACAAGGGGACTGACGTCGCCCGCGGACATGGGGTCATATGTGCCGGGATATGCCTCTGCCTCGTAGCCGGGCGGGTAGCCGGTGAAGACGATCGGAGACAACGACTGGGGGTGCCCATGCAGATAGTCGAGCGTCAAATCGAGAAGACAGATGGGCGGCCAACCCAGATCGCGGAGTGCGACAACCCGTGAACGATCCAGATCAGCGACCACACCGGCCGTCATGAGCAGGTGGTAGCACTCGAGGGCGGACTGCACGGGAAGTTGCGCGAGAGGGGAGTGAAGCAAGATGGCTTCGTCGGCGTTGATCCAGTTGTGGATCTTCTGGCGGACGATGCTGTTGTCGACGACGTGGGTGAAGCGAGCGCACGACACCTTCATGCCGTATCGCTTCGCCAGGATGGCGGAGTGGTATTCGGTCAGCATCTTCGTGGCGGCATAGACATCGCCGGTAAAGAGGCGGACGGCTTTGCCCGTACTTGCCATAACGACTGTGTCGACGCCGCACTCACCTGCGGTTTCGAGTACAACCTGCGAGCCGACGACGTTGGTCGAGACGGTCTCGGTGACCTGCACTTCTGCGAGAGCAGGGTTGCGCTGAGCAGCGAGGTGGATCACGAGATCCGGCCGGCATTCCTTCATCACAGCAGTCATCTGTTCCGGACTGCGTATGTCACCCCTGACATACCTGACTCCATCGATGCGATCCAAAGGCCCGGGACTCCGGCGAGCAACGGAGGTGAGCTGGGCGTCGGGCAGGTCGTTTACAAGGTGACCGAGCACGACCCTTCCGACGCAACCAGTCCCACCCGTGACGAGGACCCGTTTCCAAGGGCGGAGTAGGCCCTGGTCGTAGCCGGGAATGCCCCGAGCCCTGGTGCCTTCGAAGCGATTCCGTTCGGTTCCCGGCTCGTCTCGGTACTCGAGCAGCTCCCGCGTGAGTGCTCTGAGGCGTTCGGGGTCATCCGAGGGACAGAGCCCCAGTATCTGATCGATAAGGTCGGATTTGATCGTCATGCACCACCCGCGTTCTGTGTGGTCCTATGCCGATGAACCTTCCTTGTGGGTGCGATGGGAACAACTGAGCGCGGCCCTCACGATGTCACTCGCGCCCTCTACGCTTCACCCACCACGTCTCCCCGACACAAGACGTAACCACAGATCCGCTCCATTCGCGGCATACATCCCACTGCTGTTCTTCCACTGCTTTTCTTGCCTACAACGGCTCCGAGTGAACTTCTAGCCGCACACCGTTGTGCCTGCAAGTGGCCGGGCAAAATGACCGTTTGAACGCACGGACAGTGCCAGATGAACGGCGAAGAGTGGCTAGACGGGTCGTTTCTGGCAGTCAGCGCGGCGGCTTCGTCATTCTCAGTTGGATCCGCGCGTCACGTATGCACCTGACCGCGAGGAGGAACGCCCTCAAGATTGCCATGGAGAGCGTCGGACAGACAACGAAGAGTGACGTCCGCGTTTCGAGTGCTCCAGGAGTTGCGGAAGTGCGAACAGAGGGTCGAAGGCATCCCTCCTTCAGAAGGTAATCCAGACCGATTTACTAGGAAGCAGCGGGGAGGTGACCGCCGACTCTCAGGCTGTAGCCATCGAGACTCCACGTCAAGGGACCGGCACTGGCATGGCCTGTCAGTGGCCCGAACTCAGTTCCGAACGAAAAGCTGTCGAGGTAATAGCTCGAGAAACTCTTCCACTGAGAGGGGTACACCTTGGTGAGAGCCTTTTCCATATTGGAGAAGGCGCTGTTGAAATCCACGCCGATCTGGGCCTTGTTCTTCGGAGTCCTCAGCACAAGTTCGATGGTCGTCGTGGCATTTGATGCGCGAGAGCCATTTGAGATGTAGACACTCCAGGTTCCGGACTTCCTCACACCATTCAGAGCGTAAGGCATTGTGATCTGTTCTTTGTAGCCCGGAGGGAGCGAATGAATGCTCTCATCGGTCCAAATCATCAGCTCGAGGGTCTTTCCCGTTGGCGCCTCGACCTGTTGTTGTGGCTCGAGCCAAATATCGTACGAAAGGTCGTAGGTAATAGAGGAAGTCGCTGACACGTCGTAGTTTGTCGTCGCTATGACGTCGCTGGGCACCTGTTTGAGGCTCAGCGGCAATGCAAATGCTTGCGATCGAGCAGGAGCATCAGAAGGCGCCTGCGGAGCGACTCCGTAGCTGACGTTTGGATAGCCCCTCACCCACGTGTAACTGCGCTCCGCCTTGGCTGATGAGAAGTCGGCAGAGGTGACAAGTTGACCTTTCGAATTGATGCCCATTTCGACGTCTCCACTGGCAGTGCTGCCGATATTCCAGAGGTCCCCATTCAAGATGATTGAGCCATAGACCGGGTCACTGTCCTGGCAACCGCTTTGTGCGGTGGGTATGAAGGGGCATTGGGGGTTCCACTCCCAGGGGCCACTCGCTCCTGCGCGGGGAAAGAACGAGATCGTCCGCGGCGAGGTCGTCGCTGCGCCCGACGAACCATCGATCGTGATCCCGGTCCCGATCCCCAGAGCAAGCACGATCGCCGCAACCCATGCGCGGAACGTCACGGAGCGGCCACGCC
This sequence comes from uncultured Acidimicrobiaceae bacterium, assembly GCA_963839925.1. Taxonomy (GTDB): domain Bacteria; phylum Actinomycetota; class Acidimicrobiia; order Acidimicrobiales; family RAAP-2; genus Bog-756. Next base: position 1,419,296 of record CAWIWV010000001.1, read on the forward strand.
TGGTGCTTCTGGCAACTCCCGCGTGTCGTCTCACAGTGCCACCCCATTCTTGCAGGGGGAGGTGCTTCAGCGGGAGTGCCGATCTGGATCTACGCGTTTCCCCAGCACTCGAGCGTAATTCCCGTCGGCGGGGCCCTCGACAGGGCGCCTGTCGCTCCGGCCGTGGCGGCTGCCGTGCCGAAGCAGACCCTCAGGTGGCCGTCGTCAACCGCCTGACGGGCACCAGGCGTTCGTCGGTACCCCTTCGCACGGATTGGGCATCGTGGGAAGGGTGGGCAGTGGGATGAGGTGGACGCCGTTCTTGGGCGGGTACTTGGCACCGGGCGGACACGAAGCGATGCCGGAGTCGCACTCGACCTGAGCCAAGAGATCGGGATCCGAGTTCGTGCTGGTGGTCGTCACCCCACAGGTCGGCTGCAGCTGTTCCAGGTTGGGCGGCGCGCTGCCTGCTGGGGCGTTGTTGTCCGCGAAACAGTTGCTGGGGAGCCCGTGGTGCAGGAGGATCTGCCCGAAGTCGGCGTTGGAGGGATTGCCGTAGTAGCCGTCGTGGACGAACGTGTTGCCCTTGAGCGCGTCGCCCTCGGCCTCGAAGACGCAGCCGAGCCCGTTGATCTCGAACCCGCCGTAGTTGGCGCACTTCTGATTGAGCGACGGCTTCCCGCTGTCGGGATAGGGGACAAAGAGCACTCCCCAGGCCCCATTGTCGGAGAAGGTGTTGTCCATCACCGTGTCGTTGCGTGCTCCCGAGACGGTCATCCCGGTCCCGATCGGCCCGGCTGCCGCGTTGCCGGCCTCGGGCACGTTGGGGTTGTTGTTGTCGTGCACGTCGTTGTGGATGAAGACCCAGCAGGAGTGGGTGTGGGTGATGGGGCTGACGCCGCCGTTCGGGCAGGCGCCGTCTTGGGGCGGAGGGGGATCTCCCGCGATCTGGCTATTCGTGTCGATCCCGTCCTCGTTGTGGTCGAACTGGGAGTTCTCGATGACGACGGCGCCACCCGAGTTGGTACCCGAGTAGCCGAGCGCGTTGTTCTCCATCCAGGCGTGGTCGATGGTCACGTTGCAGAGTTGATGGCATGCGCCGACGTACATGCCCGAATCGTTCATGTTCGAGCCGTAGATCTGGTTCCAGGTGGCCGGCCCTTCCGAGTTCGAGGAGAAGATCCCGTACTGTGCCGCGGAGGTCTCGTTCGAGAAGAACGACGAGGTCCCGGTCAGGTACGCGCCTTGGTAGCCGCTCAGCCCGATCTTTCCGGACCCGTCGCCGCCGTTCCACCAGATCTCGTTGCCCGAGTCACCCTCGCCTCCCAAAAAGTTGCAGGCCGTGAGGTTCTGGATGCTGACATTGTCCGCCTTCCATACGACGATGCCGTTTCGTCCTTGCGCCTTGCCGCCGGAGACCGGCCCATAGTTCTGGTCCTGCGGGTCCGAGGTGCAGGGTGTAGAGGATCCCCCCTTCGTCCCGTCCACGATCACCGTGTTGCGGTTCATGCCACGGATATGCAGATTGGAGGTCGCGATCACGACGCCCCCGTGATCCCCGGACGACAGTTGCGATGCGGAGGTCACGTGGGCATCGTCGGACTCGTGGTAGTCACCGGGGGCGATGAGGATCCAGTCTCCTGGCTTCGCAGCGTCGACGGCCGCCTGGATCGAGGTGTACTTGCCCGCCTTGCCGTGGTACGTCCCGACCAGAAGGACTGCCGGCCCACTGGTCGACGACGCAGTCGACGACGAGCAACCAGTCAGTACCGATCCGGTCAGGAGCACGGCTCCTAGCATTCCCGCCCAGGCAATCCCACGCATCCGTCGTCGCATCTGCGCCTCCCCCTGTTCGTCGGGCGGATGGGCAGCCTTCACCTCGGGTTCCCACCGCCGCAGAGAAACTTAGCGTTCGCCGTCCAGGACGGCTCGGTGCGAGGTCAGGCCGCCATCGAGCTGACCGCAACCGGAGCGTGGGTTGTCCGGACGACGCCGCCAGCCCGCTCGGCGGTCACGGCGTAGAGGGCGATGACGGTGCCGGAATCGACGTGGAACGCGACGTCGTGCGGTGCGTTGCCGAGCACCCCGAGGGAGATGAGCCGGCCACCGACCTGCCCCCAGAGCTGGTAGGTCTCCGCCGCGTCCAGAGCGGGAAGGGAGCGGTTGACCAGGAACGCCGACCCTGAGGGCAGGACGGCGATCTCGGCCACGGAAGCAGCCGAGGAGAGGGGACGAGCGGCAGTGAGCTCCACGTGTTGGGCCTGGGGATCACCGAGCGCACTCGTCGCCGCCTGCGAGATCGACTGCTCGGCGGTCGGGGTCTGCAACTGTCCCACCCGATTTCCGAGACGCGCGACCTGGACACCCAGAGCTGCGATGACGAGCAGGCCGGCGGCGATCCCGACGACCATCCAAGGCTTCGAGTTCCACCTACGACGAGCGGGCACCGTCCCAGAGGTTCTCGAGGCGGTCGTCCCGAGGACCTGAGCGATCGGGGGCGGCTCCTCGCTCCTCGGAAGGCGGGTCTGACCGCCGGAGCCGATCTCAGCGGAGATGGAGTGCCAGAGGTGCTCGGGCACGTCGCCGCCACTGTTGGCGATGAGCCCGGCCGCCTCCCGAAAGTCGGCGAGCTCGGCGGTGCACTGTTCACACGCTCCGAGATGCGCCTCGACGGCCTCGGCCTCGTCACCGTCCACGGCGTCGAGCGCATAGGCACCGAGGAGATCGACAACTGCATCATGATCGAGGGTCATGGCGCTTCTACTCCTTGTCGCACAAGCATCCCCCGTAATCGCTGAAGGCCGGTTCGGATCCTGCTCTTGATCGTCCCTTCCGGCTCGCCGAGCGTCTCTGCGACCTCTCGGTAGGTCATGCCTTCGAAGTACGCCATCTCGATGGCACGGCGCTCCTCGTCTCGTAGCGCTTCGATCGCCCCTTTCACCTGATCGGCGATGGCCAGGTCCCAGGCGTAATGGTCGATGTCATAGCCCGCGCTCGCTCGGTCCTCGGCGCTACGCCGTTCGCGCCGGGAACGTGCTTCTTCGGACCGCACGACGTCCACCGCACGACTGTGGGCCTTGGTGATGAGGAGGCTGCGGAGGCTGCCCCGGTTGGCGTCGAACTGTTCCGGGCGTTTCCAAAGGCCGACGAACACCTCCTGGGTGACCTCGTCGGCCAAACTGCTGGAACCGGTGACCCGACAGCGCGAGGTTGTGGACTGCAGCACCATGGCGCCGGTAGATCTCGGCGAGGGCGTCCTCGTGCCAGCGGCCGATCCCCACGAGCAGGGCGGTGTCCGACGCGGTGTCCAAAGTGCTCATTCCGATGAGGTATCCGTTGCCCGAAGCCAGGTGGATGAGGGAATTCTTCCTCTCCGACGGAATTCGCGCCATCCGAACGTCGATCGGATCCGAAGAACAGAACGATGCCACACACACCCCTCCAAAGAAACCAGCTGACCGATGAGTAGCTCCTCCCTGATCGAGCGCTCCGCCCGCTTGGACACGAGCGATATCGATTTCGACTCGTTTCGTGACCGCCCCTTGGACGAAGCCACCCTGCGCTGTCTTCGTTACATGCACGACATCGAAGGCCACACCATGTGCTACCTCAGGGACGTACTGGTGACCCGTGCGCATAGGGACCCTGAGCTCACCGCGTTCATGGCCTGCTGGGCCTACGAGGAGCACTGGCACGGCGAGGCCATCGCCAAGGTGCTCGACGTGCACGGCGAACCGAGCGGCCGGATGCGTCTGGAATCAGTGCGCCGACGCCTGTCGCGCCGTGACAGTGCCCGTCCGTTGCTCTTCTCGGTGGGGTCTGCCCTGACCCGCCATCTGCCCGCCGTCCACATGGCCTGGGGAGCGGTGAACGAGTGGACGACCCAGGCGGGGTACGGGCGTCTGTCGGCCAAGGCCGGCACCCCGCAGTTGAGCGAGCTGCTCAAGCGGATCATGAAACAGGAAGGCCGCCACATCGACTTCTACGCGAGCGAAGCGAGGCGGCGGCTGTCCGCCCATCCGCGGGCGCAGCGACTGACCCGCTTCGCCCTCCGCCACTTCTGGGCACCGGTCGGATCGGGAGTCATGCCCGATGCCGAAGTGCACTTCCTCGCCAACCACCTCTTCGGCGACGAGGAGGGGGTCGCTGCTGCTCGACGCATCGATCGCCAGGTCGACCGGCTGCCCGGTCTCGATGGCCTGCACCTCATCGAACGCGCGGTCGTGGCCGCACTTCCGGCGGCGTAGGTCGGAAACGCCCAGGTGGGGGGAGAGGCGTGCTTCTCCTCACGTATTCTGGGGCCACCCAGCGCACCGCCAACCTGACGGGTCAGTGCCGCTGGAACACATTTCTCAGAAATTCTCAGAATTCGATGTCGAAGAACTGCTTTCCCGTTCGACGTCTGTGCGAGAAGCACATCTGACGAACCACAAGGAGTGATCACATGCCGCGTTTCATGGGATTCGTGCGAATGGAAGAGGGCGTCGGGACGCCACCACAGGCGCTCTTCGACGCGATGGACGAGTACATCGGGGAGCGGGCCGCCAAAGGCATCTTCCTCGACGGGGGCGGGCTCTACGGCACCGAGGACGCAGTGAACTACGTCGTCCGCCGGGGTGAGGTGACCCGGGTCGACGGCCCGTATGCCGAGGCCAAGGAAGTCGTCGGCGGCTGGGCCATCATGGAGTACCCGAGTCTCGAAGAGGCTGCCGCGGACCAGCAGTCCTTCGCCGAGCTCCACGCCAAGCACTGGCCAGAGATCACCGTGATCTCGACCCTGCGCCAGATCTCGACCGGCCCCGAAGCACCGGGGGAGTGACCGCGGCCCCGCCGACCCTTCGACCTCCGCGGTACGGATCGGCGGAGTCGGGCTGAATCGAGCTCACTACGCTGGTCGCGGTGCCGGCCGAGTCCTGTCCCGCCGATCTGAACCAGACCATCTCTGCCACCTGGCGGAGCGAGTCGGCCCGTCTCGTCGGTGCTCTCACCCGGATGACCCGAGACGTGAGCCTCGCCGAGGACTTCGCCCAGGATGCACTCGTCGCCGCACTCGAGCAGTGGCCCCTCCGCGGTGTTCCGGACAACCCGGGCGGCTGGCTCATGACCACCGCGAAGCGGCGCGCCATCGACTGCTTCCGACGCGCCGACCGCCTCCGTCACAAGGTCGGGGAGCTCGAACGAGGGCAGGGCGGAGAGGAGGAGACGATGCCCGACGTCGAGAGCCAGGTCGATTACATCGAGGACGACGTGCTCCGGCTCATCTTCCTCTCCTGCCATCCGACCCTGACCCCGGAATCCCGGGCCACGCTCACCCTGCGTCTGGTCGGCGGACTCACCACCGCCGAGATCGCCCGGGGATTTTTGGTGACCGAGTCCACCATGGGCCAGCGGATCTCACCGCGAAGAAAACCTTGGCCGAAGCACACGCGGCGTTCGAGCTTCCCGAGGGACAGGAACGAACAGACCGGCTCGACGACGTCATGGCGGTGATCTACCTCATCTTCAACGAGGGCTATGCCGCCACCGCCGGCGAGGACTGGATGCGGCTCGACCTGGCAAACGAGGCGATCCGGCTCACCCGCATGCTGAGTGCGCTCGCCCCAGAGGAACCCGAGGTCCTCAGCCTGCAAGCGCTACTGGAGATCCAAGGTTCGCGGATGCCGGCCCGGGTCGACGAGCAGGGTGTACCGGTCCTGCTGGAAGACCAGGATCGGGCCCGCTGGGATCAGCTGCTCATCCGCCGTGGCATGGCCGCCTTGGAGAGGGCAGAGGAGCTCGCTGCGCGCGGGATCCCGGTGGGGCGGTACTTCCTGCAGGCGTCGATCGCAGCGCTGCATGCCCGTGCAGCACGGGCCGAGGACACCGACTGGCGCCGGATCGCCGAGCTCTACGACGTCTTGGCCGACGCCGCGCCCGGCCCGGTCGTCGAGGTCAATCGGGCGGTCGCCCACGGACGGGCGTACGGTCCCGGGGCCGGCCTCGCGGTGCTGGAAGCGATGCACCCCGATTCACTCGGCGACTCGCCACTGGTTCCGAGTGTGCACGGGGATCTGCTCGAGCGGGCGGGGTTATACGCGCAGGCGCGCGAGGCGTTCCTCGAGGCGGCCTCGCGTTCGGGGAATGTGGGCGAACGGACGATCCTGCTCAGCCGGGCCGACCAGAATCGGGTTGGGAATTTCTAAGGCCCGGCCGGGGTCACAAAGATGCGGATCGTCAAGTTGTCGACAAAGAACGCACAGGGCTCGTTGCCGTCCGTTCCGGCAGCAGCAGAAGCCCTCCGACCAAAAAACAGACGGCACCGACAAACGTGCCGAGGTTGGTGAGCGCGAGGCTGACCAGCTGGCCGTTGGGCTTGACGTAGGAGGCGATCGCAGAGATCCCGAACGCGACCGAGCCGACGAGGTTGAGCACCGTGATCCACCACGACAGGTCCCTCGGACGCCAGGCGAAGGCACCATGACACTCCTCCGCCCATGCCAACCAGCTCGAGACCAAGAAGCACACCGAGCCGAGGGCGTCAGGCCGCCAGACCGGATGGTGTCCCGAGGATGTGCCCAGCGAAAGGGCCAAGGCGCTGAAGGTGGTGCGATTGAACCAGAGTGTGCCGGCGAACTGGATCAGGGATGCCCACCAGTCGATCCGGTGGTGCTGCACCTCGAAGAGCTGTCTGAAGGAACGTTTCTGTGGTCCTCCGAGCTCCTTCGGCGTCGTCGCCGCCTCGAAGTACTGCAGGAACGCGGCGGTGGTGAAGAAGATCGAGCCGATGAAATAGGTGAGGTTGTCGGCGTTCGTCCCGACCGCGATTGCGTAGCTGGGGAACGACCCGAGAGCGAAACAGAAGGACCCGATGACAAAGAGCACGCCGATCCACCAGGGGAGTGCGCGGGGAGCCCACCATGTCGTGCCCTCGGATCCGCCGGATTCGCTCCAGGGGTGCTTGCGATGCCAGCGGGATTCCCACTCGACCACACGTCCGTTCGCGCCCACAAGTCTCTCTCGTGTCACGAACCACCCGAGGCCCTGCTGCCCGAGGCGAGACCACCCCTCGCGTAATCGCAGGTAACCGACGCGATCCGTCTTCATTGTCTCGGGAGTACTGATCTGCCCATAATGCACCGATGGCCCGTGAAACAGCGGCAATACCACCAGAATCGGCCCCTGTGCGCTGGTCTCCACACCGAACGAGCCGGCTTCCGATCGTGCTCATTGTCGGCGTGCTGGCCTTGACGGCCGCAGCATGTGGCAGCAGCACTGGCACACCGCAGTCAGCGCCGCCTGTGACCCTTCCGGCCCTTCCCTTCTTGCATGTCGTGATGCATCCAGTGCACCCAGCCGGCCCGACCGACGCCGATGCGACCCCCTACTTCGCCGACCCGTCCGGTCGCCAAGTCCTCCTCCGTGGCGCGGCGGTCGTGGGGATGCAGGACGTGGCCTACCCCAACGCCAACGGCGGACCGGCGATCTTCCCGGTAGATCCCGACGCGTACAACGGAAAGTGCCCGAAAGCGTCCGCCCTCATCCCACAGCCACCTCTCTGCGAAGTGCAGGCCGATCTGTCGGCCTACGACCAGTCCACGGCTCCAGGCAGCGGCAACGACTTCGCACAGCTCCGCGCTCGGGTTCGACGCGATCCGCCTCGTCCTCAACTGGAGCCAACTCGAGCCCACACCAGGGACCTACAGCGCCACCTACCTGGCGAGAGTGAAGCAGGTGGTCGGCTGGGCAAGCCAACAGGGCATCTACGTCATCCTGGACATGCACCAGGACCAGTACTCGCGCTACATCATTCCGGGTAAACCGTCGACGCTGCCCTCCGGCTGCACCTCATCGGGAGGCAGTGATGGCGCTCCGGCGTGGGCCGTCTTCACCGACGGGAAGCCGGCCTGCGCGCTCTTCGGTGAGAGTGACCTGAATCCGGCGGAGGGTGCTGCCTTCTACAACTTCTGGCACAACCACCCGGTGCCCGGTCCTCAGGGAGCAGCACCCGGCAAGGGACTTCAGGACCACTACATCGGAGCACTCGTCGCACTGGCCAAGGAGTTCGAGAACAACTCGACCGTCCTCGGCTACGAAGTGATGAACGAACCCCAGCCCGGGTCGCTCTCCTCGTTGCCCGTCGAGAATCTGTACACCGCCACCGCCCAAGATCTTTTCCCGTTCTACCAACGGGTCATCGAGGCGCTCACCGGGGTGCGCGACACGTTGCCGACCTGCTCGACCGCCCAGCCGACATCACTGGCTAATACGTGCGCGTATCCGCAGCTGGCCCACGTGAGCCGGCAGATGGTCTTCGTCGAACCCATCGCCTACCGAAACCTGGTCGACTTCTCCCCGCAGATCAGCAAACCGATCACCCACTACCCCAACCTGGTCTGGGCACCGCACATCTATACCCACGCCTTCACGCTGGACCAGTTCATGGGGTACCCGATCAACGGAGCACCGTTCCCATCCAGCTACACCTTCGGCTACCAGACGGGAGAAGCGGAGGCGCAGGCGATGCACGCAGCGCTGTTCACCACCGAGTTCGGTGACTCGTCCAACACGGACGGCACCGTCCTGGCGGGGGAGACCGCCGCCCAGGAGGCAACGCTCACCGGTGGAACCGTCTGGGCCTGGAAGGGGCTGTCACAGACCATGGGGACCTGCTGGTGCGTCCGCTGGCTGCACAGCACCTACCAGACCACCGCAAACGGTCAACCCGGCAAGGGGAATCCCAACGTCCCTCCGTCCTCTAAGGACGAGCTGATCCCCTCCAGGGAGCAGTACCTCGCCCGTGTCTGGCCGAGGGCGACAGCCGGGAGACTGCTCACCTACCAATACGACCCGACTTCCCTCACCTTCTACATGGTTGCTGTCGGCGGCGGGAAGGTCTCCCGCGGCGACCGCAGTGCGGAAACCCTCGTCTACGTCCCCTCGACCGTTCACGGTTCGGTTGCGGTTTCGGGTGGTGCCGTTCTCGACGCGGTGACGACCAACCCTGACGGGAGCAGGAACGCGTTCGTGGCACCAACTGGCACCGGGCGTTACGAGATCACCGTAGGGGCACCATCGGATTCCACCGTCGCCGCGGTCAACGCAGCTGCGATCAACCCGCCGCAACCGATCACCGAGCCCCAAGCGCGCCAGGCGGTCGAACAGTTCATTGCAACGGCAGGGCAGTCTCCGAACACCTCGATCGCAAGCAATGCCCACCTCGCCGGCACATTGGCAACACTGCTGCTCGGAAACTCCGACCCTGCGGCCTCCTGACCCAGGCTGCCCGACCGGTCGGTACAGTACGCTCTGGCCGGCGTCGGATCGGTACGGCGCGAGGGAAGCGAGGCAGGTAGACGTGGCCATCCGAGTGGTGCAGTGGACAACCGGAAACGTCGGCAAGCAGTCGGTCAGCGCGATCAGCGCGAATCCTTCGCTCGAGCTGGTGGGGTGCTTCGCATGGTCGCCTGACAAGGTCGGAGTGGACGTCGGAGAGTTGGTCGGCATCGATCCTCTCGGTGTGACGGCAACGAACGACGTCGACGCTCTCCTCGCCCTGGGGCCCGACTGCGTGGTCTACAACCCGATGTGGCCATCGGTCGACGAGCTGGTCCGGATCCTCGAGGCGGGAACCAACGTGGTGGCGACCGCTGCGTTCATTACCGGCACGAACCTGGGGGAGGAGCGGAGTCGGCTGGTCGAGGCGTGTGCACGGGGGAATTCGTCGCTCTTCGGCACCGGAGTGAGCCCGGGGTTCGCCGAACTGGTGGCGGTCACCATCGCCGGCATCTGCAGTCGCATCGATAAGGTCATCGTGTCCGAAACTGCCGACACCACGTTCTACGACTCTCCCGATACCGAACGGAAAGCAGGCTTCGGACACCCGATCGACGACCCCGGATTGCACGAGATGGCCAGCACTGGGACCGCCGTGTTCGGCGAAGCGGTTGCCATGGTCGCCGACGCCCTGGGTGTCGAGCTCGACGAGATCGTCTGTGAGTCCGAGTTCGCCCAGACCACCGAGGACCTGGTGATGGCCTCGTGGACAATCCCGGCCGGTCACGTCGCCGGGGTCGCGGCCAGCTGGCAGGGCCGAGTCGCAGGTCGCACGATCATCGACCTCAGCGTCCGATGGAAGAAGGGCGCAACGCTCGACCCGGACTGGGTGATCGAGAAGGACGGCTGGGTGATCACCGTCGAGGGCCTGCCAACCGTCACTGCCAGCTTGGATTTCCTCCCACCACCGGACTTCGAGGCCGAGACCATCGAGGAGTTCATGGCTATCGGGCACATCATCACCGCGGTACCCGCTCTCAACGCGATCCCCGCCGTGGTCGGTGCGCCCCCGGGAATCCTGACCTATGCCGATCTGAACATGCCCCATCCGCGTGGCTGGGTTCGGGCAGGGTCTTCCTGAACCCTGAGATCGCTCAGTCGGCCCGCTCCGACACGATGCGCCTGTGGAGCTCGACCAGATCGGTCCGTTCCAGACAGTGGGCCGCGTGATGGACCGAGCGTCCACCGAGGAAGGACAGGCCTGGGAGGGCGTCCAAGGTGCCCGACCAGATCCACCGGGTGACAAGGCGCCGCTCCGCGGTGGGGTCGAGAATGGTTCCGTCGAGCGATCTGCCACCGCGACTCAAGAGGGCGGCGTCCACGATCCGCCGGAGAGTGCGAGGATCCGGCTCGATACCGCTCTGACGGAGCAGCCATGCCGTATACACGCCCACCAGGTACCACTCGCTGATTCCCTCGATCATTGACAGCACCTGTCCCAGGACGACGTCGAGTGCGACCACGGCAGGAAGACTGAGTCCGTCGGTTCCGACCGCGGTGGCCACGCCGGCCGCTGCGAGCCAACGCAACAGCCGACCCCCTCCTGCTGCCACTCGTTTCCGGGTCTGCTTGGATCTGCGCTCGAGTTCGTCGGAGCTCTCGATGGACAATCGGCTGGTCACGCAGGTTCCCGCCGTGCGATCGAGGGCGCGGTTGACTACCGCCCTCGTGGCCTTGATCGGCGAACGACTGCCTCCGCGCGACGCGGTCGCCCGACCGAGATCTTTGATCGCATCCCCGATGACAGCGGTGATGTCCTCGGGGAGACCGACCGTGCGGACCAGGCCGCTGAAACCCTCCGAGGCTTGGGTGCGGAGTCTCCTCAGGGAGAATCGTGCCCGATGCGAGGCTGAAGGATCGTCCGACGTCGGAGTCGGGTCGAGGCTCACTTCCCTCGGGCCTGATCAGAACGGCACGCCACCTCGCACAGAGTGACGTGATCAGTCGCTGGGGTCAAGCCGCCTTCGCTCCTGTGGCCGGCACTGCGGGCTGACGAGAGACTCCGGCGTGCCAAATCAAGTTCTGATCAGCGGCGTTGCCGAACGACCTTTCGGTGTGTGCGGCGAACGCGACGCACGTGACGGACGTGATCCGCGTGACGGACGCGACGGTGACGACGATGATGCTCAGCCGGTCGGCTTCTGGCCAGCGCACTCGCTGCGGCCACTGCCGCCGCGACACGGGGGGACCGCTTCGCGCTGGCATGCTGAGGCCGAGGCGCCTCGGTTGGGGCGGTCACGGTCTGAGGGATGGCACTGGTTGTGGGGGTCGGGACGGAGGTCGCCGTGGTCGAGGATTTCCCCGCTTTCTTCTCCCGGGCCTCCTTAGCTGCACGGGCCTTCAGCTCCAGAGCGATGACCGACTCGTGACCCTTGGACTTGGGAGCACCGCTCGGCGAATCCGGACCGGAGGCGAGCAGAACGGCGGCAATGACAAGCAGAACGGCCACGCCGGCGACGATGCCGAAGGGGAACGCCTTCCGATCCGTGTCGGGCGTCGGCTGCTGCGGCGGGTCCGAACCCAGTAAGGGCCCTGCGACGGGTTCTGAGGAACTCGAATCGGGCGGAACGCTCATCGATCTCCATTTTCCAGGCGGACGTCCTCGACCAGCCTTCGGCTTGCGTGCATTCGTGCCCCCCTTTGCCCCGCCTGGTTCGAGCTCCGATCTCAGAGCCGGACCCCAAGATTCTACCGGCAACAGTGACGATTTGGCATGTCGGGTCGACCCGGCGACCTACCATTCGAGACCTGATGTCATCGGCGCTCATTCCGCAACGCTTTGCGTTGCAGCATCGCCTGACCCCGAACCAGCGGAATGCGATCCTCTGGTCAGTCGGTGCGGTTTCAGCCGCTCTGGCCTCGGCCGGAATCGTCAAGATGGCGGTCAATCGGCTGCAGCTGGACATGGCCGTCTACCTGCTCGGCGGACGAAATCTGGTCGACGGTCGGCTCTACCTGGTCGGCCTGCCCGTCACCCCCCACCTTCCGTTCACCTATCCGCCGTTCGCAGCCCTGGTCTTTGCGCCACTGTCGGCGCTGCCCCAAAGCTGGGCCCAGGTCATCTGGTCGTTGGTCAACGTCGTTGCCCTCTTCGCACTCGTCGCACTGTCGCTGCGGGCCGCGGTGCCCACGCTCGGGCGCCAGCGCTTGATCCAGTGGTCTCTGGTTCTCCTCGGTCCGGCGTACCTGATGGAGCCGGTGCGGTTGACGCTCAACTTCGGTCAGGTGAACATCGTGTTGGCAGCCATGGTGCTGGGGGATCTCACCGGCACGTGGCGCATCGGCAGTCGCACCTTGCCGCGAGGAGTTCTCGTGGGAATCGCGGCGGCCATCAAGTTGGTGCCATTGCTTTTCGTGCCGTATCTGTTCGTGACCCGTCAGATCAGAGCCGCATGGATAGCGCTCGCCACCTTCCTCGTGTGCTCCCTCGTGGCGGCGGCAACCGACCCACGGGTCTCATGGGACTACTGGACGAAGTACGCCACGGATGCCAAGCGGGTGGGAAACGTCACCTACATCAGCAATCAAAGTCTCCGGGCAGTCGCCGATCGGTTGAACCACGGCGTCGTGTCCACCGGCCTGATCACCGTCGCCAGTGGCGTCGTGGCGATTGCGGGTATCGCACTGGCAGCGTGGGCGTTCCGCTCATCTTCTCCGTTCCTCGGTGTGCTGGTGTGTGCCACCACCGGGTTGCTTGCCTCGCCGATCACTTGGGCCCATCACATGGTCTGGGTGGTTCCGATTCTGATTTGGTTGGCCTGTGCTCCCGACCGCCCACGTGGCGGCGCCATCTGGGCCGTCTTCGGAGCAGTTCTGTTCTTCTGGGCGCCGATTTGGGACGTGCCCACTGGCGCCCATCGACCTGTGTCCGAACAAGGGATCCAACTCATCGAAGGGAATGCGTTCTTCTTCGCGGCGGTGCTCTTCATGGTCGGCGCGGCGTTGATGCTCTGGATACGGCGCAGCTCACAGCGTCCGTCGGAAGCCGTTCGGTCCGAACAGAGAGTGCCCGATCCAGCAAGTGTCAGTTCGGACAGGTAACTCTCCTGTCGGAGCAGCCGGGGGAGTAGCGGCGTCTTCGCTAGCCGCAGACGTTGGTCACCGAGGCCTGATCGGCCGGGGTTCCGGTTGGGTGGTACGAACCGGGCGACGGATCACCTGCGAAGCGATCGGCGGTCCAGGCGAGGAAGTCGTTGATGGCCGCTGAGACATCGACGTCGTGCCCGAGGCCGGCGTACACCCAGCGCTCGAGGTCCTGCGGAGTGTGCAAGGCACACATCTCATCGGCCAAGGCGGCGGTCGTTGCCGGGTCGACGACCGTGTCCAGCGAGCCGCTGGCGATCACCAAGGGCACTGTGACCTCGGTTGTGGCCAAGTTTGCGCTGTTCGCCGGGTCGTTTTGATTGATGAGCGCGTGCCAGTCGGCCGGCAACGTCGAAAGTGAGCCACCTCGGGGGAACTTGAAGATGGTCGAGAATCCTTGTCCGACCAAGGTCACGGCCAGCGTGTTCAGGCATTTGGTGCCCAGTAAGCCGAGATCTGCTTGACCCCTGGCCGTCAACACGGCCGAGGAAGGGGCGAGGGTGTTTCCATAGCCGGCATGGAGTCCGCCAACCGCGAGAAAGAGGAGCGGCCAATCGGATCCGGTGGTTTCGACATACGGAATCTCGGTTCCGAAATTGGAAGGTGGCGCCATTGCCAATACGCCTTCGAGCTTGAGCCCTGAGCCGTATGCCTTTGCGATCTCGAGTGCGAACATCGCTGCCTGGCCGCCTTCGGACCATCCCCAAACGACATAGCGACGGCTCGCGTGTGCTGCGGGCAGATGGCGTGCGGCCCGAACAATGTCGATGGTGTTGCGCGCTGCACTCACCCCGACCAGATAGGGGAGTAGCCCCGGGGACGGGCTCAAGATGTTCGAGTTCGCCTCGCCCTGGTAGTCGGTGGCAACGACTTCCCAATGCTTCGCGAGCAGAGCATCGATGTTTGGCACCGCGGTAGACGGATCGAGGGAGGGTGCGCACTTCTGGTTGGTCCCACCGGTCGGGTGGGCCCAGCTCACCACCGGCCACCCGCCCGCCGGTGCAGACCCAGTTGGTACGTAAATCACCCCGGTCACCTTGACCGGTGCTCCTTTGACGGTCTCCGAGTAGTAGTCGACGAGGTAGACGGCTGCCGCGCCGGTCACGGAGCCGACCGAGACCCGCTTCGAGGCGATCGGCGTGCCAGGTTCAGTCGACGAGCTCGCAGTGTTCGCGGGAGGGCGACTCACCGCGCCGCTCGGTGCGGTATTGCTGAGAGTCGCGGCAACGCACTCTGCGACCAACACCAGAAGCGCGAGGAGGAACTTCCAATTTCTCGACGCGGCCCTCAGGTGAGACCCGAAAAATCCCCCCAACATGCGATGCTGCCCTCCCTGCCGACAACTGGGACGCAGAGCCTTGGTCGATCAGACCACCATCTCCCGAAGGAAACATTCGACACTCGCAGGCCTGGATTCGTCAACTGCGATGCACGGGAAGAGCGTCAGGCCCAGGCGACGAAACGCCGACGGAGCGGGCCACGCCACGTTGAGTGACTTCTGCGTCGCGGCACCCGAGGACCCAGTGAACCGTGGACGCGACAACGCCCCGCCGGTTCGGCGGGGCGTTGTCGGAAGCGTTCCTACTTCTGCGTTGACTCAAACGACCCAGCAATCTGCGTACGGTCGCATGAGGATCGACAACTGTCAGAGGTCGACTTTCGATCCCTTCAGGATGCTGATCGCGCCGGCCTTGGTGATGCACACCGAAGCCGAGAAGACGTCGCCCTTCTTGGTGTTGGTCGCAGTCCCACCGGTGACGGTCCCTGTGGCGGTGTCTTCCGTGTCACCCTTGGGGCAAGCCTTCCCAGTGAGATTCAGCTTTGGCTTGCTGACGATGGTGGTCTTGCCGTTGTTCCAAGTCAACGTTCCACCAGTGGCCAGCTTCGCCGAGGTGCCCTTGACACTTGTGTACCCTGCTTTCGCCGGCAAGCACTTGCTGACCGTGACCGTCCCCTTCTCTGTACCAGTCAGCCCACTGCAAGCAATCGAGTGGGTGCCGGCACCTTCCGCGGACCCGGAAACCGCGACGATGGTCGCCGACGGGACAGCGAGTGCGGCAGCGGTCATAGCTACAGCTACGAAACGACGCATGTAATCCCCCAAATCAATCTTGAATTGTCCCCGGACCCCCCGGGATCGTGAAACAACCTACCCGATTGGGGCGCAAACGTCATTTTCTTTCGGGACGATCGGATGAACGGGTCAGCGCCGAATCGGTTGGTCGTGGCGACGATCCCGGCAGCCAAATCCGCTCGATGAACGCGAAACAGCCCCTGGCCGAAGCCGGGGGCTGTTTCAGTTCCGGGTGGCAGATCTGAAAGCTGCTCAGATCTGAAACCTCGAAGTTCCGTCAGACAGTGTACTTCTGACCCTTTGCGAGGGTGGTCTTCCCCGTGCTCGCAACGGAGCAGAGGTAGTCGGTTGCGACTTGACCCTTCGGAATCGACTTGTCGGTCCCGCCGGTCGTCGTCGAGACCTCCTTCACCAGGACCTGGCCCTTCGCACACGTCGCCTTCGCTCCCTTCGGGTTGAGGGCGAAGGTGAACGTCGTCGTAGTCGTGCCCTTCCCACTCCAGGTGATCGTTGCAGACCCCTTCAGTGACTTCACATTCTGCGACGACTTGACGGTCGCCTTCCCACCCGTAGCGGCAGACGGAGTGCAGCCGCTGACCGTCCCGGTGGCGCTCGTTTGCGCCTTGTTCGCCGTCACGCTGAACGTGGTACACGTCGCCGTCGGCGCGCTTGCGGAAGCAGTCCCTGCAGAAAACGCAACGGCCGTTCCCACGGAACTGACTGCCAACATCGCCGAAATGGCCGCGATGCGTGAGAGTCGAAGCATCATTCATCCCCCTTGATCATTTTCAACACCCCGGCGAAGCCGCTCGGCCCCCGGTGAGCCCCCCCGAAGCCCGGCGGAACACGTTCTAGTTTTACCACAAGGTCCACCGAGAAGGTCGGTCCAGGGCTCCGGCCGTCCGCGCCGCCACAACCGTGGAGTCGGCACTCCCTTCGAGCAGGGGCAGCACGCAACGATGCCCCCGCACTGTGCGAGGGCATCGTTGGGAGCTTCTGTTGTGTGCTGGGTTCAGCACACTGCTGATGTCAGACGGTGAACTTCTGACCCGTAGCGAGCGTGGCTTTGCCCGAAGTCGCAGCGCACACGTTGGCGGTGGTCTTCTGTCCAACCGGGACCTTCGTGTTCGTTCCACCCTTCACGACGGTCGACTTCTCGACCACATACACGGTGTAGCCCGAGGGGCACTGACCCTTCTTGGCTCCAGCCTCGGTGAAGGTGAAGGTGGTCTTGGTCGTCGTCTTGTTCTTCCAGGTGATCGTGTCGGACCCGGTGTGCTTGGTGAGATTCTCCGTGGACTTGGCCGTTCCCGACCCACCAGTGACGGACGAGGTGCAGCCGGTGAGAGTCCCGGTGCTGGTGGTCGTTCCCGTAGCCTTGAAGCCGGTGCAAGTCACCGCGGCCGTAGCTGCTCCGGCGGTACCCGTGGTCATGACCACTGTTCCGAGCGAGCTGACTGCAAGCGCCGCAGCAACCGCTGCCACGCGAGTAAGACGAATCATGCGGTCCCCCTTGTGATTTGGATTCTGTCGGCGAAGCCGGTCGACTCCACCCGCTGCCCCCCAATGAATGGTGCAACGCGTTGCATTATTACACACGGACACTCCGAAAATAAGGTTCCGCTGACGGGTCTCTCAGCCTGCGAATCCGAGCCGATCGCAGTCGCAGCAATCCGCGGTGAAGCAGCCGACGCACGGTGTCACCAAGCACACTCGGTGTGGCAATGCGACGTGAACTGTCGACGAGCTCGCAGCTCGATCAGGAAGCCTTTCGACCTCCGGCCGCCTTGGTGTCGGCCTTCTCGGTGATGCTGGTCGGGGCGTTCGCAGGGGACTTCCGGGCAGTGGTCGATCGTTTCGCCACACCCTTGCCGGCAGCTGAAGTTTTACTCTTGGCCGGAGCCTTCCGGGCCGCCGTCGACCCGTCCGTCCCCGTCGCACGGCGCCGAGATCGAGTCTCGCCCTCGACCGCATCCGATGAACCAGACCGTTCCGACTTGGCCGATTCGATGCTCGCTGCCAACACCTCCATCAGGTCGGCGACCTTTGCGACCGGCGGCTCGGTCGATCCGAGCACGATCTCGTTACCCTGCCGCTTCGCCTCCACCAGGTCTTCGACCTTCTGACGATGGGTGTCGTGGTAGCGATCCGGATCCCACTCGGACTCCATCGACTCGAGCAGGAGCTTCGCCATCGAGACTTCGCGGTCACTCAACTCGCTTGCATCCGGAAGGGCCGGAAGCTCGGCGGCGGGGGAGCGGATCTCGTCGGCGAAGTACATCGTCTCCAGGGTGAGCACCTCGTCGTTCGGGCGGATCGCGACCGGGTACTCCTTGTTCCGCATGACCAACGTGCCGATCGCCACCTTCTTCGACTCCTGCATGACTTCACGGAGTAGGGCGTAGGCCTTGCCCGCGGCCTCGCCCTCGGGGGCCAGGTAGTAGCTCGAGCGGTAGTAGACGGGGTCGATGTCGTCGAGATCGACGAAGTCGGTGATCTCGACCAGCCGGGATCGCTGGGGCTCTGCGGCCGCCAGTTCCTCGTCGGTCAGCACGACGTACTCGCCACCACCGAGGTCGAATCCCTTGACGATGCTCCCGGATTCGACTTCCTGGCCGGTTCGCTCGTTGACCTTCTTGTACCGGATCCGATCCGAGGTGCCGGCTTCGAGCTGGTTGAAGTGGATGGCCTTGTCCTGGGTGGCCGGATAGAGCCCGACCGGCACGTTCACCAGCCCGAAGCTGAGTGACCCTTTCCAGATGGTTCGCGCCATGGAGCTCCTTTGGGCAGGTCAGACAGGATCCGACACCCTGTCACAGCCCCCCGAGAGAATACTTCCGTGGCCCGAACAACCTCAATAGCGAAATCCTCGATCGAGGGTGCTCGGCTTGCTGACCTGGGTCGGGGCCCTTGGGATCCTTCCCCCGAGGTCCTCCTCGACGTGCTCCGGGTCGGTCCCTGGGGGTCTGGTGGCAGCCAGCTCTCCTTCGAGCTCGGGATGTCCGCCTGGTGGCGTCGGAGCGGGGGAAACCTCGGTCGAGCCCGGTTCTATCTGTTCGAGGTGAGGGACGCCCTGATCGCAGCAGGCGGGCTCGATCCCGACACAGAACCGCATCCTCTGGTGGGTCGATCTGATCGCGCCGATCTCCTGGCCATCGCGGTCTACCTCGCCGATCTGCTCTTCCGGGCGGCCTCGGCCTCTTGCAGCAACCCCGAGGAGCTCTCAGACCATGTACTCGAGCTGCTCGAGCAACGTGGCGACCACCGACCAGGCCTCGTTGCTTCACACAGCCGATGACCCTCCGATCACCCTTCGGAACGGTTCGATTCGGTCAAGCCCACCCAGCGACCGGCCGATGCCTCTGTCATGGAGGTCGACTCGAAGCCTGAGTCCTCGGTGGTGCAGATCGAGGGGCATCTCCGTCGCAAGTACCGCTGCACCACCTGCATCAAGAACTGCCAGATCCCGTGCCGATTCACCGGCAATGAATTCCGTCGCCTGGTGCAGGCGGTGCATTCGATCAGCACTGGCGGCCGGAAAAGCGCCTGACACCCACGTGCGCTGTTCGGTGCTGAATCAGTGGTTCAGTTCCGAATGAGTCGATGGAGCTCCACCCGACCGGGGATTCCTCCCAGATGGAGCGAGCCGAGCGTCTCGTTGGGCAGCGCAGCTTCCGCCACCACCTCGCTCGTCGTAAGGACCTCGCCCGGGCCCGCCAACTTCACCGTCCTGCTTGCGAGGTTCACGACCGGTCCGAAGACGTCACCGTCACGAAGCATGACCTCTCCACTGGCCAACCCCGCCCGCACCCGGGGGATGGTCGGATGGTCATCGAACGCGTCTGCCAGGTCGATCGCGATCGACGCCGCCGACAGGGCATCGGGTGCGGTGTACATGATCTCGTCTCCGATCAGCTTGACCACACGACCGCCTCCCTCGGTGATCGTCTCGGTGGCGATGTTCTCGAATTCGTTCAACCTCGCACCGAGCTCGCTCAAGTCGAGTGCCTCCCCGAGCTCGGTGGAGCCCACCAGGTCCACGAACGAAACGACGAGCTGGCGGATTTCGAAGTCGACCGAGTCGGTTTCCGAATCGGTCAATCGTCGAGCGAGCAGGAGGTGCTGGCGGAGCAGCGCGTCGAGGATGGAGGGAACGAACGCGAGCAGCGAGGCCGCCTCGACATTCGCGCGAGCCACTCCGAGCCCGACCGGGTCCTCGAGTTGGGCGTGAGGCGCGACGTTGACCAGAAACGACGAGATCACCGCGTCGGCGATGCGGGACATCGCCAGTCCGAAGACCCGGATCAACTGAGTCGATGCCTCCTCACCGAACACCCGAGTGACCTCGGGCATGCTCGCAGCGAGGGTGGCGAAGGCCTCGGCGAAGAGTGCGACGTCGGGTTCGGGATCCGGAATGCCCGCCGTTCTCGCCAGCGACGCCACCTCGGTCGCGCTCAGCCCCGACTGTTGGGCGACCTCCTCGAGCGTCAGTCCCGTCCGACCACGGATGGCCAGGACGCCGGCCAAGGCCGGGAGGGTGTCCTTGAAGGTGACCAGCTCCTCGCGTGTGGCGCCCAAGGCCGTCAGATAGTCAAGGAGCTCTAGTCGCGCGCCGGCGTTCGGCTCCTCCGGGTCGTACACCCCGAGGGCGACCAGTTCCTCAACCTCCACCGCTGCACTTCGTAGCACGCGAGCCGATCTGACGGCGACCGGAACAGCTCGGGGCGCCCCGCGTCGGCTGTGCAATGCACGAGCCGACAGAGCGCCTGGGTGCTCGAGGAGGAGGGGGGTCTGGCACCAAATTCAGGTGCCCCATTGCTACGCTCTGGCGATCATGGCATCAGGCAAGCGTGGTCGCACTTCCAATGAGGAAGGTCTGCGTGAGCTGGGAGATCGCATCAACGAGCAGAGTGCACGCGCCCAAAACAACGAGCCGAGCGCGGACCCGGTCGGAGCTGCTGATGACGCAGCCGGATCCAGTGGGGAAACCGTCGGAACCAGCGAGGAACCAGCCGCAACCAGTGCCGACCCGAGCCCGGCAGCCAATGGCGACTCGAAGCCGGTCGCCAACGAAGCCGGTCTCGCGGCGCTCGGCGACCAGATCGAGCAGTCGTACCACGGGCGGGCGGATCGTCGGCGCTCCTCGAAGAAATCGAAGCGCCGGCACCGGATCCGGGTGGGAGTGATGATCGGGGCGGTGGTCCTCCTGCTGATCGTCGGGGGAGGGGCTGGATACGCCTACTACCTCGCACACGATCTGAACCGGATCCAGGTCCGGGGACTGCACGGCGCGCTCACCACCGGGCAAGAGGCCGGCACCGAGAACATCTTGATGGTGGGATCCACGTCGCGCTGTGCCCTCACGGTGCAGAACCCCGCCTACGGCCTCTGTTCACAAGGCGTGAACGGGGTCAACAGTGACGTGATCATGATCCTTCACGTCGATCCCGCCAAGCACCAGATGGCGATCCTGTCCATACCGCGAGACCTGTTCATCCCCAACGCCCGGGCCGAGGGCCCCAACAAGGTCGACGCCGGGCTCTACCAGGGAGTCACCCAACTGGTGTCCGCAATCGAAGAGGACTTCGGAATTCCGATCCAGCACACCGTCTCGCTCAACTTCGATCAGTTCGCCAACGTCGTCGACGCCCTTGGCGGCATCAACATGAAGTTTCCGATGTCGGTCTTCGACGCGTACTCCGGCCTCAATGTGCAGGCCGCCAGCTGCGTGCATCTCAACGGCACCCAAGCCCTCCAGGTGGTGCGTGCTCGCCATCTCCAGTACGACGCGCCGGGAACTGAGAGCAGCTACGCAGAGAACTGGCCGCAGGAGTCGCTGAGTGACCTGGCCCGGATCCGGCGCGATCACGAGTTCCTTCGGGTGCTCGGATCCGCGGTCGCCGCACAAGGACTCGGCAACCCGATCACCGACCTCAATCTGATCAACTCGGTGAAGGCCGACCTCACCTTCGACCAGGATTGGGCGGTCAGCGACATGGTCAACCTGGTGCTCGACTTTCACTCGGTGAACGTCAACTCGGTGCCCCAACTCACCCTGCCGGTCTCCGTGGTCACCGATCCCGACGGTGCCGGGGGAGGCCTTCAATACCAAGGCGGCAGTTACGGCGACGTCGAGTTCGCCAGCCAGTCTCAGGATCTGAGTGCTGTCGATCAGGTCCTCGGGGTCGGGGCGAACACCAACACGTTGAACGGTGAGCCTCTGCCGTCACCGTCTTCGGTGAACGTGTCCGTAGTGAACGGCACCGGGACCTACAACCAAGCGGGGAACACCGCGTTCGCGCTGGCCGCGCTCGGTTTCCACACGGTCGGAACCAGCGACATCTCCCCACTCGGGGATGTCGTCCAGACCGTCGTCTACTACGGGTCGAAGTCTCCGGCCGTCGAAGCGGCCGCCGAAGAGGTCGTCCATTCGATGAGCGGCTCGGTCATCATGGGTTACGACCCCTCCAAGGTGACCGATGGCGCAGAGGTCACCGTCGTCACCGGAACCCAGTTCGCGGTGAATGCTCCTCGGGCACAGACGACCCCCTCGAGCACTGCTTCCAGTTCCTCGAGTTCGGCCAGTGCCTCGAACGCCAGCACGGCTGCCGTGCCGGCAACCACAACCCCGACCACCGCTCCGAGCTCGGCAGCCATCGAGGCGCCGTCGGCCACGACGTCGGGACTTCAGCCTTGGGATCCCCGGAACTGTGCGACCGGTGCGACTCCGACCGCACCGGTCGCGAACCAGACCTAGCGGCATCGAGCTGAAAGCGTTCGGCTACGCACCGAACCGCTGCCACTTGGCTACCGACGAGAAACCGGCCGTTGCGCCCACGACATCAGCGGGGAGGTGCTGAGAGCCTCCGGTGAGCTGGTGTAGGCCTCGACGATCCAGTGCGATCCCGGACTCGGCGTTCCGAAGGACCCCTGCGGTTGGAGCGTCACGATGGCCGACGCATGGGGTCCGATGACGACCTGGCCCCCGTGCAGCGGCGACCAGAACCCGTCGGGACGTCCGTTGTTCGCCTGCACCATGAAGTGCGGGGTGACGTTCTGTCCGGTGGAGTTGCGCACGTGCAACGTGAGCGTGCGCACGAGGCCCGTCGCGGTTTGCACGTTCGACACACCCATCTGCAGCGGTGGCGACCAGAAGGCAAGGAGGGCCGCGCCCACAGCGGCAGCGGCGGGGATCAGCACCACCACACCTGCCGGCACCCGCATGGATCCGAACCGAGCGAGGGGCGACGCGACGGGCGACCGGCGGAGCGCAGGTCCCACAGTGACGACAGCGACGATGGCAGCGGGGTAGAGGTCGACCAGATAAGTGGAAAGGCTCCGCGTGGCGACGAAGAAGGCCAGAGGGAGGAGCAGTATCCAGATCCGCTTCATCGTCGGGTACCAGACCACCATCGCGGCCAGCTCCGCGAGCACGACGAGCATGCCGGCAACGCTGAGCCACGGAAGCGACACCCCTCTGACGATCCCGTGCAGGGCGAGGGTAACCAGGCCCTGACCATCGGCGACGATCGGGTCCGCGAAGGGTAGGAACGCACCACGTGCCCAGGCAGAAGGCTGCCAGATCACGAACGGAAGATTGACCACGGCGAAGATGCCGAACACGATCCCCAGGTAGCGGCCGACCAGCGGCCACACGCGGCGCCCACTCATCTTCGCCTCCAAAGCGATCCCGATCACCAAGAAGGGCACGCAGAACCACGGAGTCTGTTTGATCGAACAAGCCAGTCCGAGAGCGACCGGGCCGATCCACCGGGCGAGTCCGGCCTTCTTGTCCAACCCGAACCGGTCCCAACGCCAGAGCGCGAGCACCAGAAACGGAAGGAAGGCGCTATCGGTGCCACCAGCTCCGAATACCGGACTGAACAGCGGCCCCACCGCGAGCAGTGGAGCGACCCATCGATAGGGAACGGGGAGGAGGACGAAGATGAGGGCGACGGCGATGATCCACGCGTAGAGGTCAGTCCAGTCGACGACGTCGTGGTGGAAACCCAAGGCGAGCGCAGGCACTTGGAGCAGGATCGAACCCGCGGGATACGACACATGGTCGACGTGGCCACCGCCGACCAGGTACGTCCAGAACTGGGCCGGGGCCTTGAGGAGTCTGGCCGCCGATCCGAGGGTCGCCGCGTAGGGGTCGGCCCCATGCATCAGGATGCGCGCCCCGACCTGATTGAACGCCGCGGAATCGGTGGTGAAGTAGCGCCGGTTATGGATCCCGAGGCCTTGGTTGCACAGAGTCGACAAGATCGCCGTCGCCAATGCGGTCAGTTGGAACAGTCGAGATCGAGGGCTCGCCACGAACCAGGTGACCGCCACCCCGACGATTCCCGCGAGCACCAGCAGCGGAGCGAAAAGGCCGTCGAGCGACCATCCCGACCACGAGCCCCACAGGGCGAAACCACCGCCGATCGCCCCCAACCAGACGAGGCTCCACGCACACCGTTCGGCAGTGACCGTTCCTTCGGCGATCGGACGGGCGCCAGATCCGTTCGATCCGTTGGGTGTCCCCGCGATCGGCGCGTCGAGGGTTGCGGCTTCGAGTGAGCCGGCAGCGGGAGGCACAGCAGCAGGCAAGCCCAAAACCTTAACGTGCGAATAGCTCCGCACCTGGGCCAACCGGAGTTCAATCGCCGAACGATGCGTTTCCTCACTCGTGGCTGGGCTGCGGCGAGGATGCCGTAAGGTCGTGGAGTGGCCATCTACCAGCTCGGAGATCTCGTCCCCGACGTCCATCCCGAGGCCTACGTCCATCCAGAGGCGGTGGTCATCGGAGACGTGACCATCGGCGCGGAATCCTCGATCTGGCCGGGTGCGGTGCTCCGCGGTGACTACGGCACGATCACCATCGGTGCTCGTAGCTCGGTGCAGGACGGAACGGTGATCCACGCAGGACCAGGATTTCCGACCACGGTCGGCGACGAGTGTGTGATCGGACACCTCGCCCACCTCGAAGGTTGCACCATCGAGGATGCGAGCCAAGTCGGATCGGGGTCGATCGTCCTGCACCATGCGGTGGTGCGATCGGGTGGGACGGTCGGGGCGAATGCGGTGGTCCCCAACCGGATGGAGGTGCCCTCAGGAGCCTTGGCTCTGGGGGTTCCCGCCGCCATCCGTCCGGATCGCTCGAACCCGAGGTTGATCCAGGCCACCGCAAACGAGTACGTCCTCAACGCCAAGCGCTATCGAGAGGGGCTGATCCGACTCGATTGACGTCGGCGATGACCCCGCCGGCTCCGCCGGGGTCGCCCATCCCTGCCGCGTCGTGCCTCCGGCACAAGAATCTGGGTGTGGACGGAACGCTCACCTGCCAGGGCGACACCTCTCCAGCCAGCCGGGAGTTGATCGAGCAGCGACTGGCTGCGGACCAGTTCTTCTGGCTCGACCTCGACTCGGTCGATTCCGAGGCCCGCGACATCCTGCTCCAAGTCTTCAAGATCCACCCGCTGGTCGTCGAAGACGCCGAGGAATTCGGTCAACGCCCGAAAGTCGAGGACTACGACGACTTCGTCTACATGGTCGTCCACGGTGCACCAGAGGACGGGGACTCGACCAACGAGGTCCATTTCATCTTCGCGGAGCATTTCGTGGTCACCGTCCGTCACGGACCCTGCCAGCCGATGGAGTCGGTCCGCGATCGACTTGCCCATCGAAAGGAGGCGGGTGAACAGGCTCCTCACTTCGCCCTGGCCTACCTGGTGATCGACCAGCTGGTCGACAGCTTCTTCCCACTGCTCAACGAATTCGACAGTCGGATCGACGAGTTGGAAGATGCGATTCTGGTCAAGCCGACCGACGCCCAGCTCGGCACGTTGTTCGCCATGAAGCGCTCGCTGATCGGCGTCCGCAAGGTGGTCACCCCCCAGCGGGACATGTTCGCGTCGATCTCTTCGGGAGTGATCGAGCTGCCCGGCGTCGCCGATGACGGCCTGCGCTACATGCGGGACATCTACGACCACCTCATTCGGATCAGCGATCTGGTCGACGGCTACCGCGACCTGCTGAGCGGCGTCATGGACACCCATCTCTCGACGGTATCCAACCGGCTCAACGTGGTCATGAAACAGCTGACCATCATCGCGACCGTCTTCCTGCCGCTGACTTTCCTCACCGGCTTCTTCGGTCAGAATTTCTCGTGGTTGGTCAAGAACATCGCCGGGGGAGTCGCGTTCGTCGTCTTTGGACTCGGCCTCGAACTGGTGTCGGCGATTCTCCTTCTCTACCTGTTCCGAAAGCGCGGCTGGCTCGGCGGACCCACCACCTGAGCGCCTGGTCCTCACCGATCAGGACGTCTTCAGCGGATTCCCCGAGACGTCGACCACGTACCAGCGCCCGCCTCCGTTGGTCAGTCCCTGTCCCGTTGCCTGGCCGGGCGCGCGGTCCTGAGGCCAGAGGTAGAGCGGCCATCCGTTGTAGGTGATCTGCGTGGTTCCGTCTTTGCGCGGGGAGGTCGCGAGAAGGCCGGCCTCGATTCCCGGTCCCGCCACCGGTCTGCTCACTCCCGGCCCGAGCGTGAGTGGAGGCCACTGGATCTCGCAGATCTTGTAGCAGGTCGACGGGGCTCCCCGGTGGTCGGAGGCGAACATGTACAACGTGAGCCCTTCGCCATTGACCAACACCGGGCCGAGTCCGTCGATGTCTGCGCCCTTCACTTCGTCGAAGGAACCGTGCTCCAGGGCGTGCGGGGTGGTCCCGAACGGGGTCGTGATCGAGGTACCCCCTCCGCCGCAGCCTGCGACGGCCGCACCGACGGTCACCACCATGGCAACCGCGATCCGTCGGAACGTTGTGGTCACCCCGGCTTCGGCAGATCGACGAGGTCGTAGGACCACAGCTCGCTGTGGGTTCCGACCGGCGGTGGGTTGTCTTCTGCCTTCCCTGCGCCCGTGTCCGAGCCCGCGCCACGGTGCCCGTGCGCGAACGCCGGAGAGGAGACCCAGGCGTTGAAGGACTCGTCGTCACGCCACCGGGTGACCACCAACCAGATGTCACGATCGTCGGTGGGTCGGAGGAGCTCGAATCCCTCGAACCCCTCTGCGTGATCCACCGCCCCCGCACGCGATGCGAACCGACGGGCAAGCTCGTCCCCGGACCCCTCGCGGGCGGTGATGGCGTTGATCTTGATCACGGTCATGGGCCGATCATTGCCCTACCGAGCGCCACATCCAAATCAGGGCCGACCCGAGCAAAACCGCACCGGATGAACGGGCTCGGAGGGGCAGGTTCACCGTGGCCCGGGAGGGCCCGGATCGAGGTCACACACGCGTAATTACCGATGTGTTACCCTGGCCAAGAGGTTAACCGTGAGGTGGCAGCTGACGGTGAACCTGAGATCGAGGTGGAGAGCTTGGGTTCGTGCAGGGCACGGATCCGTGGAGGGCTCCGGGTTCGGCCTGGGACGGTCGACCGGAGCGATCGGGTCGAGGTGGAGGAGTGGAGATGGGCACCTTCAGAGCGGGTGAGGGCATCGAGGACGACGGGGGCTCCGCAGTCGAAGGCTTCCGGGGCGCGCAGGTCTGCACGTTGGTCGGGATCACCTACCGACAGCTCGACTACTGGGCTCGCACCAACTTGCTGCGACCGTCGATCACCGACGCAGCAGGCAGTGGGAGCCAACGCCGGTACTCCTACAACGACGTGCTCGAGCTCAAAGTGATCAAGCGTCTGCTCGATGCGGGTCTGAAGCTCCAACAAGCCCGTCGGGCCGTCGAGTGCCTCCGTGGGGACCTCGGGGCAGATCTTGCGTCCTCGCAACTGGTCTTGGTCGGCAGCCGTTCGGTGCTCGCCCATTCGGACGGGGAGATCGTGGACCTGCTGGCCGGCGGACAAGGGGTGTTCAACATCCTTCCGCTTTCTTCGGTCGTGTCCGAGCTCGAGGCGGCGATCGTGGACCTCCACACGGAGCCTCCCGCCGAACTTCCGGCCTCCCATCCGGCCACCAAGGCCGCGGAGCGTTGACCGGATCGACTCGACTCGACGTGCACCCTGATCCGGAGGCGACCCGTTTCGCCCACGAGTCCGAGCGTCGGTTCGCCCGCATCCTCGATTTCTACGCCGTCCAGTGGGAGTACGAGCCAGTCGAGTTCGCACTCGACTGGGATCTCGAGGGACGACCGGTGCTGGGGTTCCGGCCCGATTTCTGGCTCCCCGAACCCGGCCTCTTCGTCGAGGTGACGACGCTCAATCAGCGATTGGTCACGAAGAAGAACGGCAAGGTGCGCCGGCTCAAGGAGCTCTACCCGGACATCAGGGTCACTCTTCTGTACCAGCGGGACACGTTGGCGCTGCTGGCCAAGTACGGGTTGGCCGGTGACAGCAGTCTCCCGGGCATCGCTCGCACCGCCTGAGTAACGGCACCGCTAATCTCGCTGTCGTGGCCGCCACCTCTTCGGCGCTCAGCGACCAGCAGGAGCCAACCAAGGCTGATTCCTTGTTGCACACCGCGCTGATCGATGCGCATCGCAGGTTGGGCGCGAAGTTGGTCGAGTTCGGCGGATGGGAGATGCCTCTCTCCTACGAGCAGGGGACTCTCGCCGAGCACCGCACCTGCCGTCGCGACGCGGTGATCTTCGACGTGAGCCATCTCGGCACCGTCAGGATCGAAGGTCCCGGCGCGTTCGACCAGCTCCAGTCCGCGCTCTCGAACGACCTCCGCCGGATCGGCCCGGGACGGGCGCAGTACACCCACCTTCTCGACGACACCGACGGATCGGTGGTCGACGACATCATCGTGTGGTGGATCAGCGACGAGGTCTTCGACGTGATGCCCAACGCGTCCAACACCAGCCGCGTCGAAGAGGCGATCGGAGGGAAGAACACCACCACCTCTCGTTGCATCATCGCCGTCCAGGGCCCCAACGCCCGTGCGCGGCTCACCCGGGTCGCTCCCGTTGCGGCATCGGTTCCACGCTTCCGGGTCACGCCGTTCGTCTGGGAGGGCGTCGAGTGCGTCGCGGCCGGGACCGGGTACACCGGCGAGGACGGCGTCGAGTGCGCAGTGCCGGCAGCCAGCGCGGACGGGTTCTGGAGTGCGCTTCTCGAAGCCGGCATCGCGCCGGCCGGGCTCGGGGCACGGGACACCCTGCGTCTCGAAGCTGCACTGCCCCTGCACGGTCACGAGCTCGGTCCGGGCATCACCCCGCTCCAGGCGGGACTCGGTTGGGTGGTCGGATGGGACAAGGACTCCTTCCGCGGCCGTGATGCGCTGCTCGCCGAACGAGAGCGCGGTGTGGCTCGCAAGCTGGTCGGGCTCACCACCGAGGGTCGCCAGCCCCCGCGGGAGGGGTCGGGTGTCCTCAAGAAGGGACAGGCTGCCGGGACGGTGACCAGTGGGAACTTCTCGCCGATGCTCGAGCACGGCATCGCGCTCGCCCTGGTCGATTCCTCACTCGACCACGAGCCCTCTGCGACCTTCGAGCTGGACCAGCGCGGGCGATCGATCCCCGCCACTGTCGCCGCCACCCCCTTCACCCGTCCCGGCCAGTTTGCATCGACCGAGCAGACACAGGACTGAACGGAAGGTTCGGAACTCCGCATTGGGCACGTACATTCCGCACACCGACGACGAAGTGGCAGAGATGCTCGGCTTCCTCGGCCTGTCCTCGATCGACCAGCTCTTCGACGTGGTCCCCGAGGCGCTGCGACTCCAGCGAGAGCTCGAACTGGCAGACGGCGTCGGCGAACCGGACGTCCTCGCCCGGTTCGAAGGGTTCGCCGGCCGCAACCGGGCCCGTGCAGACCGGCTGGTGTGCTTTGCCGGTGGTGGCGCGTACGACCACGAGATCCCCTCGGTGACCCGCGCACTCGCCGGGCGCTCCGAGTTCGTGACCTCCTACACCCCGTACCAACCCGAGGTTGCCCAAGGGGTGCTGCAGGCGGTCTTCGAGTTCCAGACCATGGTTGCCCGCATTGCGGGGTTACCGGTGTCCAATGCGTCGCTCTACGACGGGGGCAGTGCGGCCGTCGAAGCGGTCAATCTCGGCGTGGCGGCGAGCGGGCGCCAGACCGTCTGGGTCTCGGCCGGCATCCATCCCCATTGGCGGCAGATGTTGGACACCTGCGCGCAGGGAACCGGCCACCAACTGGTCACCGTCCCGCTGACCAATGGCGTCACCGACTGGTCCGGCCAAGAGAACGAGTCGGGGGACCCGCCCGGGGTGGTCATGGTCGGCTATCCCAACTACCTCGGCTGCATCGAGGAGATCGCAGATGCCAGGGCGGTCTGCGACCGGACCGGCGCGCTGCTGGTCGTAGGGATCGATCCGGTCGCCGCCGGGCTGCTCCGCTCCGCAGGAGAGTGGGGAGCGGACGTCGTCGTCGGGGAGGGCCAGGTCTTCGGAACCGCGCTCGGGTTCGGCGGCCCTTACCTCGGCCTCTTCGCCTGCGCGTCCGCCCACGTCCGTCGCCTCCCGGGCCGCTTGGTGGGAGAGACCGTCGACGTCGAGGGACGTCGGGCCTACGTGACCACCCTCCGAGCTCGTGAGCAGGACATCAGGCGCGAGAAGGCCACCTCGAATGTGTGCACCAACCAGACCTTGATGGCGGTGACCGCCGCCATTCAGCTCGGTTGGCTCGGCACCGGCGGACTCGCGGAGCTCGCCCGTCGATGCGCACAGGCCACCCGGTACACGAGGGACGCGCTGCTCTCGATCGACGGGGTGACCCCGCTCACCGACGCGCCCATCCTCCGCGAGTTCGGGCTGACCCTCCCCATCCCCGCTTCGCTGTTGATCGAGCGGATGGCCGACGCAGGCTTTCTGGCCGGCCTCGCGCTGGGGGAGGAGTACGAGCCTGATGGCCGGGGCCTGCTGGTGTCGGTCACCGAGCGCCGGACCCGCGAAGAGATCGACGAGTACGTGGTCGCGATGGCCAAGGCGGTGAGCTGATGACCGAGCCGACCCAGGGATCGTCGGGCCCAGCAGCAGGAGGCAAGGCGGCCAGCGCGCCTCTCATGGGACGCGAGAGCGAACCGACCCTCTTCGAACTGTCCCACCCGGGACGGTCCGCCTGGTCCTTCCGGACCACCGGGGTGCCCGAGCGGCCTCTCGAGGACCTGGTTCCCGAAGGCCACCTTCGCAAGGATCCGCTGGAGGTGGCCGAGGTCTCCGAACGGGACCTGGTGGGCCACTTCACCCGGCTGTCCCACCGGCAGTTCTCGGTCGACCTCGGGGCCTATCCGCTCGGCTCGTGCACCATGAAGTACAACCCCAAGTTGTGCGACACGGTGGCCGGACTGCCGGGTCTCGCAAACGTCCACCCCGGAGCGCCGGCCTCGCTCACCCAAGGCTGGCTGGCGCTGATGGTCGAACTCGAAGAGGCACTCTGTGAGATCACCGGCATGGCCGGCGCGACCCTGCAACCGGCAGCCGGCGCCGCGGGCGAACTGACCGGGCTCCTCCTCATGCGGGCCTGGCACCAGGCCCAGGGGTCGGAGCGCCACAAGGTGATCATCCCCGACTCCGCCCACGGGACCAACCCTGCGTCGGTGACCCTCGGCGGCTACGAAGTCGTCACCGTGCCGAGCGACGAGCGGGGCTGTGTCGACATGGCCGCACTCGAGCGCGAGCTCGACGGAGACGTGGCGGGCATCATGCTCACCAACCCCAACACCCTGGGTCTGTTCGAAGAGGACATCCTCGCCATCGCCGCTGCGGTCCACAAGGTGGGCGGGCTCCTCTACTACGACGGTGCCAATCTCAACGCGATCCTCGGAGTCGTGCGTCCGGGCGACATGGGTTTCGACATCGTGCACATGAACCTCCACAAGACGTTCGCCACACCTCACGGCGGGGGAGGGCCCGGAGCGGGCCCGGTGGCCGTGTCGGAGCGGCTGCTTCCCTTCCTGCCGGGGCCACGAGCAGTTCGTGTGCTCTCCGACGACACGACCCCGACCTACGACTGGGTCGATCCGCCGCGGTCGATCGGGCGGATGCACACCTGGCACGGAAACTCGCTCGTGCTCGCCCGTGCGCTCGCGTACATCGCGGCAAACGGCGGCGATGGCCTGCGGAACGTCGCAGAGACCGCTGTGCTCAACGCCAACTGGATCCGGAAGCGACTCTCCGCCACCTACGACGTTCCCTTCGATCGTCCCTGCATGCACGAGGTCGTGCTGTCGGTCCGTTCGCTGAAGCAGGCCCACGGGGTCAGGGCGCTCGATGTCGCCAAGCGCCTCCTCGAAGAAGGATTCCACTCGCCGACCGTCTACTTCCCGTTGATCGTCGACGAGGCATTGATGATCGAGCCGACCGAGACAGAAAGCCCTCAGACGCTGGTCGCCCTGGCGACCGCGTTGGAGCTGATCGCACAAGAGGCAGCACGCGAACCCGAGGGGACGTTGGCCGAATACCCCTGGCACACACCGGTGCGAAGGGTGGACGAAGCCCAGGCGGCCCGGCACCTGGTGCCGACCTTCGACGCCCGGTCCTGAGTCGGAACTGCGCCCAGCGGGGGAGTGACTCTCAGTCGAGCAGGTCGGGCTGTTCGCGCACGATCCGGTCGAAGAGCGGCTGGTAGCTGAACCACCCTGCGATGTGAGATCCGACCTGGCTCGCGGTCGTCGCTGCCATCTCCGGATCGATCAGCACCGGATCACCGGCTGAGGAGGCGAGGAGCTGGGCCTGACAGGACCGCTCCATGGTGATGAACCACCAGACAGCCTCGTCGACCGAGTGCCCGACGGTGAGCAGGCCGTGGTTGCGCAGAATCGCCGCTTTGTTGTCGGCGAGTGCGTGAGCGATGCGCTTGCCTTCTTCGATGTCGAGCACCACACCGGTGTAGTCGTCGAACACGGCGTGGTCGTTGTAGAAGGCGCAGACATCCTGGGTGATCGGGTCGAGGGTGCGACCGAGCGCAGACCACGACTTCCCGTAGATCGAGTGCGAGTGCGCCGCCGCAATCACGTCGGGACGGGCCGCATGGATCTGAGAGTGGATGGCGAACGCGGCCGTGTTGACCGGCATGTCACCTTCGACGACCTCGCCTCTGTCGTTGACCAGAATCAGATCGGAGACCCGGATGTGGCCGAAGTGCATGCCGAACGGGTTCACCCAGAAGTGATCGAGCCGCTCAGGGTCGCGGGCGGTGATGTGACCTGCGACTCCTTCGTCGAACCCGAACTTGGAGAACAGTCTGAAGCCGGCGGCCAGCCGCTGCTTGCGATGGAGTCGCTCGACTTCGGGGGAGACGGGCTCCGAGCCCGGTGGGAGCTTCACGATCTCGGGCATCATCTTCCTCCTTGCCCCCACCCGTGGTCCCGACAGCGCCTCGCTGTGGGACCTGCTGTATGGCGGGATCTTGCTCTCATCCTATGCCGGAGGAGGCCGAGAAGGACGGTGACGGTCGCACGAGACGGAGATCGGCCGGCTCAGCCGGCCCTCAGACGAAAACGGTCACCGGCCTGGAGCTAGGTGGCGGAACCCAGCTCAACAGGCCCGTGACTCTGTGTCACCTTAGCAGCGCGCGATGGGAGGCCCTACGCCCCTGAGGATCCGCCCGATGTCTGCGTCCAGTCAGTCGCCCTTGGGTTGTTTGATGATCACCACCGGACACTCCGCGTGGGTGACACATTCCTGACTGACCGAGCCCAGCTTGAGGCCCGCGAACCCGCCCCGTCCCCTCGAGCCCAGCACCAAGAGATCTGCTCCTTTGGCTGCGACCAACAACGAGGCACTGACGTCACCTTCGGCGACCAGCTTGGTGATCGGCACGGGTGGGTCGGGGATCACCAAGGCGACGGTCTCCTCGAGGAACTTCTTGCTGAGCTCCTCGAGCTCATCTCGATCGAACGCACCCGGGATGCCGATGAAAGGCGTCTGCCAGGCGAACACCGCGGTGATCTCACCCTGGTGGACAACGGCCTCGTTGACCGCCCAACGCAAGGCCGCGTTTCCTTTCTCCGAACCGTCGACTCCGATCACGATCCTGTAGGTCATGCGGCCACCTGCCTCGGACGTGCCGGCTGCGAATCAGCCAGCGCGATGACTTCGAGCTGCTCGAGACTCATACCCTTCGGCTCGGGCAACAACACAAGGGTGAGCGCAAGCCCGCCGAGGCAGACGCAACCCGACACGACCTCCGCGCCCCGCAGCCCGAGGGAAGACGCGAGCATCTGCGGGAAGAGGTAGGCGCCAGCGAACGCGCCCATCTTCCCTGCCGCCGCGGAGATCCCATGGGCGGTCGCCCGCACGTCGACCGGAAAGATCTCGGCGGGATAGACGAAGGTGGTGGTGTTCGGACCGAACTCGGTGAAGAAGTAGCTGAGCCCGTAGAGCAGCACGAACGGTGCCACCGAGGTGGTGACGCCGGGGACGAGTCCGATGAGTAGGAAGGCGAGCGCCATGATCGCGAATCCCATCGATTGGATGCTCTTCCTGCCCGTCTTGTCCAGCAGCTGGATCGCGAGCGCGTAGCCGGGGAGGGCGAAGACAACGAAGATCCCCAGCTGGAGCAGGGTGTTGTAGAGCAGCGAGCCGTTCGGATGGATGGCGCTCAACACCTCGGGGCTCGAAATGGTGTTGCCGTAGTAGGCGAAGTCGAGCATCAGCCACGCACCTGCCGTCCCGATCAGCCAGAAGAGCATCCGGCGGTTGCGGGCGAGGGTTCGGAAGCCGTCGAGTGCGCCCTGTTGATGTCGAGCTTTCGATTCGCCGGTCGGGGCGGTTGCGCCGGCCTTTCCGGTTGCGGCGGCAATGGCAGCCGCGGCCTCGTTGGGATCACCCCCCGCTTGAGCGAATCGGGGGTCTCGTTGATCCGGCGCCGCAGGTAGAACACGGCCAAACCCGGGATGGCGC
The DNA here is from genome assembly GCA_963839925.1 of uncultured Acidimicrobiaceae bacterium. GTDB lineage: Bacteria > Actinomycetota > Acidimicrobiia > Acidimicrobiales > RAAP-2 > Bog-756. The sequence continues at coordinate 1,453,553 of CAWIWV010000001.1, forward strand.
CCAGTCCGAGCAGGATCCTCCAGATGAGGCTGTCGGGGACGTGCGAAGCGAGGAGCAGCGAGGCGATCAGCGGTCCGACGACCAGTCCTGCGCCTTGCATCGCGAAGACCAGGCCGACCATCTTCCCGCGTGACTTCTTGCCGGAATACTCGCTCATGATGGTGGCGCTGACCGGATAGTCGCCCCCGATCCCGATCCCCAAGATGACCCTCGAGACCAGCAAGAAGGTGTAGTTGGGGGAGAACGCCGATGCGATCGCTCCGATTGCGAGGATGAGCACCTCGTACCCGTAGATCTTCTTCCGCCCCAAGATGTCCGCGACCCGGCCGAACACGAGCGCTCCGACCGCCGAGGCGGCAAGTGTGGCGGAGTTGAGCAGTGAGACCTGGCCGGTCGAGAGGTGCCACTGCGGTTTGAGCAGCGCCACCACCACACCGATCACGAACAGGTCGTAGGCATCGGTGAAGAAGCCCATGCCCGAGACGAACATGATCTTGTACTGGAACCGGGTGACCTTGCTGTCGTCGAGCGCGGTGAAGACCGATTCTGCCGCTGGAGGTGAGTCCGAAGCGACCGCCATGCTTTCCCTCTCGATCTCTCCCCAGAGCCTTTGAGCAGCTGAAACGGACGTCCGGCACCGCTGCTACCGCCGAGCCGTCAGGGACTTTCCCAGTCACTCTGCGTCACATTTGCTGCACCGTCATGCTATCGACGGAGTCGGCTTCTCCGCTAGGGGAGTGGGTGCTGCTCTCGCCCCTGATCACCCTTCGAAAAGTCTGTCAGTTTGGATTGACAAAGGTCGTATGTCAGTTCAGACTGACAACTATGGATCTCGAACACCTCAGCCTGAATCTCTCGTCGGAGGACCCGGCAATAGGGCTTCGTGCCTCGTTGGCGCTCCATCGCCTGGCGGAAAGAGTCGAGGCGAACCAAGTCGCGTCCGCCCGCGAGAAGGGCTGGTCGTGGCAACAGATCGGGGATGCCCTGGGCATCACCCGTCAATCCGTGCACACCAAGTACTGCAAGGAGACATCATGACCACTGAACCAATTGCGCCAGAGATGCTGCACGGCTGGGCCATCTATTTGCAGGCCAGCGAAGAGGCTCGGCGCCGAGGGGATCGCAGAACCGGCACCGATCACCTCCTGCTCGCCCTGTTGGGGGAGGCTTCCGTGGAATCCCTCTTGGGGGTGAGCCTGGAGCAAGCCCGACGGGCCGATGAATCGCTCGATGAGGAAGCCCTGGGTGCACTGGGTATGGCAGTCGGTGCCGGCGCTCCGGAACTCTCGATGCGTCCAGTCCCCAAAAAGCCCAGGTTCAGGGATGTCGCCAAGAAGGATCGCGCCCGGCTGACGCCTGCAGCGAAAAGGGCACTCGAACAGGCGGCCAAAGGCAATCGGAGGCGCGCCTACGTCTCCGCCGAGCAGGTACTCACCCAGATTCTCGCCCTGCAGCCGCCAGATCCCGCGGCAGTGCTGCTCGAGGCCCTTGGCGTGGACAGGTCAGAGGTTCAGCGTCGTCTGGAGGAGGGAACACCCCAACGCTGATGGCACGCCTCACAGCGGTCGACCTCTTCGACGATCCGTCATAGGAATCCGACGATGCCAAGTTCTATGACCGGCTGGGCATTTCCGGATTTTCGCCAGCGACCGAGTCGACTGTCATGTTCGCGGCGACCGCGGCGTTCGTAGTCTCCGTCTTTTCGACGTTGTTATTCTTCAACGACCGGCATTCGATCTTCCAGGGTTTCCTGCAAGATCTTTTCGACGGGCTCAACAGTTGGTCGCCGGGCCCCCTGCATTTGGTTCGCTCGACACCAGTAGTACCTTGACCCGGACACGACCTTCATTGCTCTTCTATTGACGAAGTCAACGAACGTTTGTTTTTCACCCCAGCAGACCAATCAACAAACGTTTGATCTGTTTACGACCGCACTCCATTTGGATATCGTCGCTTGTAGATGGTCCAACCGGCAGGACAATGCAAGGGCAAGGGGGGCAGGACGTGAGCATCGAGTCGGGATTGGCCCGCGCTGCAGAGGACGTAATGCAGGCCGGTGAAAATCTTGTGGAAACCGTATTGAGAGCTCGCGACACTGGGGTTGAACCTAGCGGTGTCGTCCTTCAGTTAGTGGCGGGTCATGAAGACCCATGCGTCGACGAGTTGCGGTCATGGGTGATCGATGTGGTCGAACAAGTCCTCGAACCTTGGCCGACTCAGAACAACTGAAGACGGGCAGTCCAGGCGCCAGGACTGACGTCGAGGTCAGCGCGTCCGATCGAGTCCGGACGGGGGGAGGGGTGTCTTCGCTCGCCTGAGCATGCAACGGCAATTGGGCGTAGCGTCCTGACGCGGTCGGCGGATCGCTGACCGGAAGGAGGTCCACACATGGCCGAGCATCCCAACGTCGCCATTGTCCGGAACGCCTACGAAGCATTCGCCAAGGGCGATCTCGATGGAGCACTGGCCGATCTGGCCGACGACTGCGTCTTCCATTTCGGTGGCAACGGCCCGAACAGCGGTGACCACAAAGGCCGGGAGGCCATCACCGCGGCGCTCATCCACAACTTTGAGCTGACCGCTGGAACACAAGCCCTCGACATCAAGAACATCTATGCCGACGACCACCACGCCGCCGTGATCCTCAACGAAAGGGCCAGCCGTCCCGACGGAGCGTCGATCGCCATGGACGAGGTCCATATTCTGCGTCTCAAGGACAACAAAGTCCTCGACCTGTGGGATCTGCCAGAGGACATTCAGAAGCACGACGACTTCTTCGACGGCAAGTAGCCCCGAAACCCCTCAATCCAGGCATTTGGTCGGAGGATGGGCTGGAGAGGTCGCCCCTCTTTTGGTGCCCTTTAACTTGACATAATATACATTATCGGCGGTTGCGGGCGGCCGACCAGGGGCTTTCCCCCGGGCACTGATGCGGGCACCTCGATCTCCCCAGCGGCAAGTGAGATCTTCGACCCTCGAGCAACGCGTGTCTTGACTTCGTTGAGGGATGACTGATCGGCGGCGCGGCGCCCGCTCTCGACCGCTAGAGATCTTCGGTTCAGGCTGGCGTTTTTCCATTACTACCGGAGAGGTGTCCTCTCTCGAGGTAGTCCTGTCATCGCCCTATTGCGTCACGGTGACGTAATCGATGGGATCAGGAACTGGCGCTGAGTCACTCGGACAAGTTGAGCCGCCGGCGGTGATCCTGGCGCTTGCGCAACGTCGCCTCAATTCACTATTGGGGTGCCAGGGATGGGAGGCTTGCGGTTGCAGCTTCAGGTTGGGGTCCTCGACAGAAAGCCAAGGAACCTCGGCCCTGGGCGGCAGCAGTTTCGGTCCGACGGTATCTGCACACTCCAGCAGAGCTGGCGGGCGGGCGGATTGTCGCAGGTCCGCTTCCGCCCGAGGCACCCAGAAAGGGAATACGTGGCAAAGAAGAAGGACCTCGGTGGAGGCCCCTATGTGAGTGTCGCCACGTTTTGCGACCGCCCCACCAAAATGGACGGCGTCCTGTCCCTAGGTCGGGTCATCGATACCGTCACCGTTCAAGGGCAAGGACGACAAGCACCAGCCGAGTTTCCTTCCGGGCAGATTCTGGGCGTGACGTTTGCCGTTGTCATCAAGGCAGGCGAAGCGACTGGGAGTCGCGACCTCAAGGTAAGCATCGTCCACCCGAATGGATCGGTCCAACCCGAGTTCGAACAGTCCGTCGATCTCAACGGCGGTCCCGCCGGAGGGGCGACCCTCGTCATTCCGTTGGCTATTCCACTCTCGGACTCAGGAATCTACTGGGCCAATGTTTTCGTCAACGAGACGCCCATGGCCCGCGCGCCGCTGCAAATTAACTACAAGGTGCGCAGAAGATCGGTTCGTTAGTGCTCCCGAACCGCACGGAGTATTCCGGCTCATCGAAGGCCCTCAGAATCGTTGGGAAGCCGTTCGTACCTGATTCCACAACGATCACAGCCTCGATTGGTTCCGCTGCCTCTGCTTCGGGACTCTCATCCATCGCGTCCGAGAAGGTACCAGCCTGCATTGGCGAGTACTCGAGCGGCGCGAGCACGATGGTGCTGTAGATCCCGCCAGAAAGCGCGTTGTTTGCGGTTCACCCCTCCCCCGCTCTCGACCAGCGTTTCACGAGATCAAACGGCACTCCGGGGCTGTCTTTCAGCTGAGGCCTAAGTGAACGAAACGTGACACTTAGGTAAACGTATGGTAAACCAGCGACCATGGAACACGCACTGAGGAAGGCCCAGGGCTGGTACAGCGATCCCTACCATCAGCACAACGCGAGGTGGTTTTCTGACGGGAAACCGACTGCCCTAGTTCTCGACCATGGTGTCGAGTCTCAGGATCCGCCACCGAGGCGCTGGTACACAACCAACGTCCTCCCGGCCCCGGAAAGCGAGGGTGGTCTCATCCACGCGTAAGCGGTCTATCCCCTGGCGGGCTCGATGGCGACACCCGACAGATCCCGGGCCGCATCGAGCAGATGCTCCAGAGCCTCGCGATAGGCGGACGGATCATTAACTCCCGCCAAATCCGCTTCGACATCCTCGATGGCCGTTTCGAGCCGGTACAGACGATCGAGCACCCTCTCGAGCTCGTGCTCCAAGACGATCACCTGTCCGTCGGGAATCCCGAACGACTCCGACCGCTGGCGTGCTTCGTAGGCCCGCTGCCGATGTGAGCGAGAGCAGAACTTCCGCCTCCGCCCCGGACCCGAGTTCTGGGCCAACGGACGGCGACACCAGCCGCACCGATCCCTCTCCGATGGTTTCGTCACGGTGACGATAATAATCGGCAATAAGAAGATGACACGCGGATGACTCCATCGCCCCGGGTGTAAGCGTCAGCCAGACCTCGAGATCTGGGCTCAGCAGAGGCCCGGCCCTAGCGCGGATCGAGGGCGACGACCGGGATGACCCGGTCGGTCTTCTCCTCATACTCGGCGAACCCGGGGTACAGACGCGCCTGTTCCGCATAGACCCGGTCCCGATCCGCTCCGGTGAGCGGTGTCGCCAGGACGTCGACTCGCTGGTCCCCGACCTCGATGGAGGCTTCGGGATGGGCAACCAGGTTGTAGTACCAGTCGGGGTTGGTGGGTGCTCCGGCCTTCGAAGCGAACACGTAGCGCCGCTCTCCCTCGGCGAGATACATCATCGGGTTCACCCGGGTGGCTCCGGACTTTGCGCCGACCGTCGTGAGCAGGAGCATGGGCGCCCCCTCGAACCCACCGCCGACCTTGCCACCGTTTTCCCGAAACTCCTTGATGATCTGTGAATTGAAATCGTCCACGTCAGCCACGTTCCGACCTTTCGATCAGGGGCGCTCCCCAGCGGTCACATGCCGACCCTGGGCCGCGACCCGCCTTCGCGCTCATCCTATGGGGACCCCCGCGGCGAGCAGTCGCAGCGGAAACGGGTAGCCTCACCGCAGGAGTACCGCCATGGAATTCGACCCAGACGAAGCAACCATCGACGATCTCTACGAAGAAGAGAGCTACTTCCGCACCTGCGGTCGGTGCGGTGCGCGCACAACACCGCGTTGGTCCGAGTCCGCCAGCCTCGAAGAGGCACGCCGCTACGGGTGGCGACGTGTCGCGGCCTCAGATCGCCCAGGGGCGAGCAGGATGGACATCTGCGGCCAGTGTGCAGACGAGGCCGGAATCGGGCCGCCGATGGCGCGTTGGGGCCACTGATCCGGAGTTCGCAGCAACACCGAAGACTCAGGCAGGGGGCTCCCACGGTCGGTCGTCGGAACCGATGATCGTGACGAGTTGCTCCAACTCGGGTTGCTTGGTCGATCGATCTCGACGAGCCGAGTCATTGGGAGTGCCGACGTTCACCCAACCGAGCAGTTGCTCGTGCTCGCTGAGGCCGAAGAAGGCTCGGACAGGAGCCATCTCCAACACTCCGGCGCTCTTCCAGATCGCTCCGAACCCGAGCGCCGCCGCGCCGAGTACCACCGCGTAACCGGTACAGGACGCGGAGGCGACCTGCTCCCAGACCGGCACGTTGGACGAAGGATCCGGCGAGGCGATCAGCGCGACAGCACACGGGGCGGCGAATGCCTTCCCTCGCATCTTCGCCACGGCCGCTTCTGGAACGTCCTCACCACGTTGCTCATGGAGCCCGGCAACGAGCGCTTCCCCGAACCGTTCACGACCGACTCCCGAGACCACTGCGAACCGCCAAGGTCGGAGCCCGCCATGATCGGGAACCGTCGTGGCCGCCTCGAGTATGCGCGTCAAGGCCTGCTGATCGGGAGGATCTCCGTCGCGGGCCGGTTCGGAGCGGGGCGCCGCCAAGGCTTCGATCTTGAGTGCGGTGGCCGCCTCGTCAGCCGTCGTGGTCATGTCTCACAAGCGTAGAGGCCCGCGAGGACCCTCCGTTCGACACCGATGAACCCGCCGGCCTTCCAGGCACGGCGATATTCGAGCACAAGGTCGGTTCACGCTCCGAGCATGCCTGATCGTGAGTGTTTTCGCGGAGAGGGTGGCGACAGAAGTAGCCTGTCCGCCGGTATGGCCCATCGCATCGAAGTCGAGCTGACCAGCCAGACCGGGGAGTCCACCTGGACGTGGCGTGCCGCCGGAGCAAAACAGCCGAGGGGGACGCTCGATGCTGCCTTGGTTCCGGAAGGTTCCGGTGTGGGTTCGGTGTTGAGAGCAGAAGTCGAGAGCACCCTCGACGGAACGACCGTCGTCGCGTTGTTGCCCCCCAAGGGCAAGGGAGAAGCACGACCGGTCGAGCGGATCGAGGTCCTCGGAGCCCCCCAGCGCGGCCCGGATGTCAATGTGGTGCTGGCTCCCAAGTCGCGGCGTCGGCGCGACGAAGGATCCGATCGGCCGCGCGACGGCAGACCGCGACGGCGATCCGAGGGGACTGCGGACGGCTCGGGTGCCGACGGAAAGACGCGCAGCCGCAGCGACGGCGAGAGAAGCGGCGAGCGACGGAGCCGTGGCGAAGGACGCCGACGCGAGGGCGCCGACAGTGCAGCAAGTGGCGCCCGCCGAACGAACGCCGGTGGAGGCGGACGCGGCGGACCGAGGGAGTCGGGCGGCCGCGACAACCCGCGGCGCTTGGCGACTTCGACCACCTACCGCAACGCAGCCCTGGCGGAGTTGAAGCCCGAGGAACTTCCGGTGGCCGAGCAACTCTTGCGGGGCGGTATCCCTTCGGTTCGCCAAGCGATCGAGGAACAGAACGCACGAGCTCGCGCCGACCACCGACCGGAGGTCACTCCCGAACCGTTGCTGGCAATGGCCGAACGGCTCGTCCCCGTCGTCAACCTTGCGACGTGGAAGGACCGTGCCTCGGTCGCACGCACTGCCGGCAAGGACGTTCCACTCCGCGAGCTCCGCTCCATCGTTGCCTCCTCCTCCACGGTCACTCTCGACGAGGAGGGTGCCGAGATGGCTGCCGCGCTTCGCACCTCGCTCAACGAACGGATCACCGCACTGCGCGAGCGATGGCTCGACCGGATCAAGACCTCACTCGACGAGGGGAAGGTCGTCGACGCGGTCCGCACGTCGGTCCGACCTCCAGAGCCCGCTGCACGGCTCACCGCCGAGCTGGCGGTCCGCCTCGCGGAAGCAGCGGGTCAAGCCATGTCGGCCGAAACGTCACCGACCGAGTGGCAGGCCCTTCTCGAGGTCGTGGTCGAGTCACCGGTCCGTCGGACCGTCAAGCCTGCCGGGCTTCCCGCCGATGCCAGCGAAGAGCTGCTCGCCGCGGCTCGAAAGGCCTCGGGGTACGTGCCCGAGCTTGCCCGGCTGATGGGGATCCCGATCCCGCCGCCCCCCGGCCCTCGCCGTCCGGTCCCCGCTCGACCGGTTTCGGGCAGACGAGCCTCGTAGTCAGCCGATCCTGACCGCGGTGCTCACCCGAGCTCGCGGTGCATGGTGAGCATCCGAGCCTTGAACCCGGCCGACTCGTAGAAGTTCTTGGCCGTCCGGTCGCCCGGCAGCGCGACACCGTCCACTCCCCCACAGCCCTGCTCCTCCAGCCAGGCAACCGAGGCGTCGATCAGGAGTCGTCCTAAGCCCACTCCCCTGGCGTCCGGCTCCACGTAGCAGGCATCGAGCGAACCCCGTGGTCGAGAGCCCCTTTCGGGAGACGAAAGGCGGCAGGTGGCGAACCCGGTGACCACCCCGTCGAGTGTTCCGACCAGCACCAGGGCCGACGCGTCGGCGAGCAAAGCACCGAAGCGGTCCGGATGGGCATCGACCCCTCCCACCGGTGATCCGTCTTCGATGAGCATGGATCCGCCGCGCCGCTCGGACAGCGATGCCAGCAGCTCGTCGAGCAGCTCGTCGAGTCGCGGCGTGTCGTCGGTCGTTGCGGCACGCACCGCTTCCATCACGACACAGATGAGCGAGGCGCCCGCCTGCCGGAATCAGGACCGTTCATCGAGCAGTTGGTCGACCCGGTTGAGGATGGTCCGCCGTCCCCGGGTGGACGCCTCGTACGCCCGCACCGAGACCAGTTCGGTCCTGTTGAGGCCATCGAGTCGTTGAACCACCTGTGACGCCGACAGGGTGTCGAAGCCGGGGATCGAGAGGGTGGAGACTTCAGGAACGTTTCCGTTGCCCGCTGGCGGGCGAGCCTGGATCCGCGAGGGCGCTTCACCGGCCGTCGGCCTGACCATTCGGGTGCTGCCGGCCGCCGGGGAACCAGGAGCCGGAGGCTCCGCGGTGGCAACGTCCCCCGAATGAGCCTGCGGGGCGCTCGCCGAGCCACGTCCGAGCAGACTCGCAGACCTCCGCTTGAGCTCGTCCGTTCCGGCCTTGACGACGAACTCGCCGACCGCTCGGGCCGAGGAGACCCGCACCTCGAGCGCACCGCGCCCACGACTGGCCAGCTTGGGGAGATCTTGGGTGACCGACATCGCGATCCCCGCGGGCACGTAGAGCACCGCGTCGGCGATCTTCTCGTTCAACGACTTGTCTCCGCACGACGGAAGCGGTGAAAGTGGATCAGGCATCGGTGGCGCTCCTTCTCACAGGCCGTCGCGACAGATCAGACGCAGTCGCGACAGAGCATCTTCTTCCGGTCCGCCAACTGGTTGGGATGTTTCACGAGGAAGCACGACCGGCAGACGAACTCGCCGGGCTGCTTGGGCAGCACCCGCTCGACGCCGTCCCCCGTGCGATCCTCCGGCTCGGGAGTGTCCTCGTCGTCTTCGACCTCCTCGACGACCAGTCGCTCCTTGAGAATGGTGTCCAGACTGGCCTCGACGTCTTCGTCCTCGGGCTCTTCCTCGTCCTCTTCTTCCGACTCCTCGCCGGCCTTGGTCGCGACCCGTGCAGCCACCGCCGGGGCGTCAGCTTCGTCTTCTTCGCCCTCGTCTCCGTCGACTGCGGCGACGTCGGCGTCGTCGTCATCATCGTCGCCGGCGAGGCTTAGGTCTTCATCCTCGGCGATGAGATCGTCGTCGTCCTCCAACTCATCGAGTTCCTCCTCGATGAGTTCATCGGGTCCTTCGACTTCGTCGAGATCTTGTGCCATTTCGGTCCTTGGGTGGTGAGTTGCGCCGGAGCATAGACGGTTCGGCGCACGCGCCGTTCACGGATCGTCGCACGGGTCCTCACTCCGCCAGGCGGCAGGACCCAGGGGGTCTTTGGTCCGTTCCCCCGCTACCCCCGACGTCTGTCGTTGGTCTCGGGGGAACGTTTTCTACTCGATCCCCTGGGCCTCCCTCCGCCTCTCACAGCATCCCCACCTCGGACTGCTCCATCCGGCCGAAACCGTCTGCACAACCCGAGGAGCGACTGGGACTGGGCGAACGATAGGTCATCGGCACCGCACGTCGTCAAATGACCTTCACCACACATCACCTGGGTGTTTGCCTAACTCCCCAGGTCACGGGTTTACGGGATTTCCTGCGGCCGTCATCGAGCTTCGACGCTCCTCCGCGCGGCGCTCGGCATTCAACCGACCGAGGTCCTCTTCACCGAGCTCCACGTGCGACATCGCTTCGGCCAACAGTCGATGCCCGGCCTGGTCGCGGATCAACCGGTGCATCTCCTGCGCGGCCCACCGGTAGCTCGGGTGCCCCTGCTGACCCGATCGCAGTTCGATGAGGTGCATCGCCTCGCGTGCGTTCATCTGCATCGAGTACCGGATCCGGTAGGCCAACGCGATCGCGTACGGAGCCTGCACCGGAAACATCGGTGCGAGTGCTTCGGACAGCTCGCGAGACCGTTCCAAGGACGCGACGTACGGTTCCTCCAGTCCGGCTTCTGACACCACCTCGGGAACGTCGTAACCGAGTCCCGTGCCGAGGGCCTGCCATTCGATGGTCAACATCCGGTGGCGCTGGAGGTCACGGAACGCGCCGTAGTCGGTCACCACGTCGAACCGGTAGTCGGTGCGTTCGAATGCCCGTCCGGGCCGGTGACGACGATTCTGCCGGTCCCCTACGTAGGCCAGCAGGAGGGACCGGCGCTCGTCCGCTCCGAGCCGTTCGACCCGGCGGAGCACCTCCTCCTCGGACCGGTCGGTGAGTGGGGCGCAGATGGCTGCGATGACCTTGGTCTCGCCGTCGGGGTCGAAGTCCACCAAGGTCACCGAGGGCGCTCCCGACGGACCGACAACAGGATCAGATGCTGCACCCGGGTCGGCGAGGAGCCGGTCGACCAACTCCTCGGTCTCCTTGCGGGTCGCATCGAAGTACTCGGACCAGGCGCCGCCCCGATCGGGTCGATCCACCCGCTGGAGGAAGGAGGGGATCACCTTGCGGAGCTCCTCCAACATCATCTCGGCATAGTGACGGGCCTCGGGGAGCGGATGCGCACGCATCCGCAACAGCAGCATCTCGTAGGACTGGCCGCTGCCGTAGATCCCCACGTTGGACAGCGAGGCGGCAGGGAGCGCACCCCGGAGCGCATCGAGGGCCTTGGCCTTCACCGCTTGGCGGTGGACGAAGTCGGAGTCCCCTGCCCGGCGGGGATGGCGGGCTCCGATCCATGCCTGCGCGGTGTCGAGCAGCTCGCCGTAGGTGTCGAACATCCGGTCCATCTCGCCCACGTAGCGGGCGCCGAGCGGTGACTCGAGTATTGCGGGATCCCGGTAGTAGCGGTAGTGGCCGGTCGCGAGCCGCTGGTTGTAGGCGATGTAGCGGGTCGACTGCTCGAGGTAGGCCATCAGCCTCCCCCACTCGAGCACCTTGGTCAGCACGTTGGAGGCCTGTTCGCAGGCGAGATGGACCCCACCCAACTGGGCCACCGAGTCGTCGCCGTATTCGAAGAACACCCGCTCGTAGAGCTCCTCGGCCCGGGTCAGCCCGACCGTGGCGTCCACCGTCGCGTCCCCGGTGATGTCGAGCTCCCCCACGAACTCGTCGAGGAACAGGCGCCTCAGGCTCTTCGGGGAGCGGGAGTACCTGGCGAACAGCGCCCCCTTGACCACTTCTGGCAGGTTGACCAGGGCAAAGACCGGCTTGTCCAGGTTGGTGACATACCGCCGGAGGATGTCCGCCTCCTCGGCACTGAAAGTCTCCACGGCATAGGGCAACATGCCCGGATCACACTACGTCTGCGTTGCCCGGTAGGTCGCGGACCCCAACCGCGGCCGGGTCGTCCGCCCCCACCACTCCGCGCCTGAGCAACATCACCGACGCCTCCGCGCACGCTCGGGTGCCGCGATCGGGCGCGATCTGGGCGAGCTGTCGGACCAGGTCGATCACCTGACGGACGTTCCGGACGAAGTCCCCGGGTGCCACCTGGGTCTCCCGCAGCACCGAATCGAGTTTCCCGCCCTTGGCCCAGGCGATCACCGCTCGGGCGAGGCCCGGATCCGGACGCCGGGTCCTCCGCAGACCGACCCTCCGTTCGTCGCTCCTGATCTCGCCGGCCAGCGAACCCAGCGCCTCCAGCCGCTCCACGACGTTCCGCTGCCGAGGTTGGGGCTGCTCCTCCCCCGCCCGACGGTCCTCGAAGGTGAGCACCGAGACCACCCCGGCCAGCGACGCCGGGTCGAGGTCGTCGAAGAGCCCCCGGCGGAGGCCTTCTGCGACCAGCAGGTCCGACTCGTGGTAGATCGCGGCCAGGGCGTTGCCCGCCTCGGTCATCGTCCAGCCTCGGATGTACCCACGGGCCTCGAGGATGGCCAGCCGGCGGTCGAGCTGGGCGGAGAGCGACTCGGAGCCGGACGGCGCCTGCCACTGGCCGTAGGACGAAGCGAGCAGGCGATGGGCCTCGTCCCTCGACCACCGGCGCACCAGGTTCACCGCCAGGTTGTAGGTGGGATGGAAGGAGGAGACCAGGTCGGGCGGGGGTGCGGTGGCCGTCCTGGCCACCAGGCCGAACGGGGTGGCCGGGGACCAGAGCACGAATGCGTGGCCGACGACGTCGATCCCGCGTCGGCCGGCCCGACCGGTCAGCTGCTGGTACTCCCCCGAGGTGAGGGCCGAGGTGTCCGATCCGCGGAACTTTGCGAACCGCTCGACCACCACGGTGCGGGCGGGCATGTTGATGCCGAGCGCCAGCGTCTCGGTGGCGAAGACCACCTTCAACAGGCCTTCGGAGAAGCACTGCTCGACGGCTTGGCGGAACGCCGGGACCAAGCCTGCGTGGTGGGGGGCGATGCCCGCTTCGAGGGCGGCGGACCAGGGTCCGTAGCCGAGGGTCGAGAGGTCCTCGTCGTCGAGCCGCTCGACCGCCGCCTCGACGAGCTCGCGGATCCGCAGGCGCTCTTCGGTGGTGGTCAACCGGATCCCGTCGTGGAGGCACTGGCGGGTCGCGTCGTCGCACGCGGCCCGCGAGAAGATGAAGGTGATCGCAGGCAGCATGTCCTCGGCGTCGAGGTACTCGACCACCTGGGTCCGCCTCGGGACACGGTGACGGTGCCGGGGGTTCTTGCGATGGCGTTGGTCGAGCATGAGCCCGTCGGGGTTCGGCCGTCCCTCCCGGAGCAACGGCAACACGGTGAGCTCTTCGCTCCCCCGTACTCCGACCGCGACGTGGTGGTGCAGGGTCACCGGGCGGTGGGTCTCGACGATCACCTCGGTCTTCCCTCGCACCGAGGTGAGCCAGGCCCCGAAGTCCGACGCGTTGGCGACGGTCGCAGAGAGGCTCACGAAGCGCACCTCGGGCGGGGTGAGCACCAACACCTCCTCCCACACCGATCCGCGGTAGGGATCCTGGAGGTAGTGGACCTCGTCCAGCACCACCACCGCCAGCCCGTCCAACAGCGACGAGCGGGCGAAGATCATGTTGCGGAGAACCTCGGTGGTCATCACCACCATGGGCGCCCGCGGCTGATGGGACACGTCCCCGGTGAGCAACCCGACCTGGTCCTCGCCGTAGCGCTGGACCAGCTCGGCGAACTTCTGGTTGGAGAGCGCCTTGATCGGCGTGGTGTAGAAGGCCTTGCCCCCCGATCCCACCGCCCGGGCGATCGCGTACTCGGCGACCAACGTCTTGCCCGAACCGGTCGGGGCCGACACCAGCACCGACTCGCCCCGATCGACCGCGTCCATCGACCGTTGCTGGAACCCGTCGAGCGCGAACCCCAGCCCTTGCTCGAACCGCTCCCGGAAGCCCTCCCCGAGATCTCCGGCAGCCCGGGCGGACCCCCGGGTGCCCGCCGGCGTCATCGACCGAAGAGCTTCCCGATAACGATCGAAAGCTCGTAGAAGATGTACAGCGGGATGGCGAGCGCCATCATCGAGAACGGGTCCGAGCTCGGCGTCACCACCCCGGCCACCACCACGATGAGCACGATGGCCCACCTGCGCCACGAAGAGAGCTTCTTCGGCGAAAGGACCCCTGCGAGCTCGAGGGAGACCAGCAGGACCGGGAACTCGAAGGTGAGGCCGAAGACCACCATGAGGAGCACGATCAGGTTCAGGTACTTGATCGGATCGAGGATCGGAGTCAGCGAGGGACCGCCGATGTTCCGTAACCAGCTCAGCGCATGGGGGAAGGTCACGTAGGCGACGAGACATCCCAGGCCGAAGAGAAGGATCGACGCCACGATGAACGGCACCGCATAGCGCTTCTCGTTCGGGTTGAGTCCCGGGGTGATGAACCGCCAGAGCTCCCACAGGAGGATCGGCGCGGCCAGGATCATCCCGCCGTAGGCGGCGATCTTCACCCGCAGCGAGAGCCCGTCCAGCGGCCCGGTGACATAGAAGCCGCAGTGATGGGGGGCAATCTGGCAGTACGGGTGACTGAGGAACGACAGGATCGACGGGTAGATGAGGAAGCAGACGGTCGCAGTGATCACGAAGGCGATCGCGCAGATCACCACCCGGCGGCGGAGCTCGGTCAGATGCTCGACCAGAGTCATCGAGTCCGGCTTGGGACGGGGATCGCTCCGTCGCTTCAGTGAGATGGCCATGGCTCTGGTGGTTGGAGTCGGCCCCTACCGTGCGGCCTGGAGCCGCCGGTCAGTTCATCGCGGGATCGTCCGGCACGACCCCGCCTGCGGAACGAACCTGATGGACGATGCCGCCTGCATCGGTGATCCGCACACCCGGGATCCCCGGGGGGTCCTCAGAGGCCTGCACCGTCCCTGCGGGCCGGTTCGCCGCGCTCGACGGCTGGACCCCGTCCCCCTGCGCCTCCGGTGCCGAGGAACCGTTTCCCCCGCCGGAGGCGGTCCCGTTGTCCGACGCGTGATTGTCGGCCAGCGTGTCGAGGAAGCTGAGAGGTGACCGGACCGCCTGGCTGATCGTCTCGGTGCTCGGAAGGTCGGGGAAGTTGCCTCGGACCTCGGACTCGAGCCGGGCGCGGAACTTGCGGAAATCACCCCAGAGGCTGCCGATCTGGCGGGCCACCTTGGGCAGCTTGTCCGGGCCGAGCACGACCAGCGCCACCACCAGGATGACCAGCACCTTGGCCGGACTGAGGAACATCACGTTCTCGAGTGTACCGGCGAGCGGCGCCGGCCCACGGAGAAGCCCCCGGACCGCAGGCACCACACCACGACCCCGGCCGAGGCGAGCACCGCGACGATCGCCATCCACGCCAAGGCGCTGAGCGGCCAGACGACCATCACCATCGTCCCGACCACCAGATGTGCGGGGATCGGCCCGAAGTACCGGCTGTCCTCGGAGTCGGTGCGGTTGTCCCCCATCACGAAGTACTCGCCCGGCGGCACCGTGTAGGGGTGGTTGAGGCTGAAGGCGGCGGAGAGCGGGCTCGGGATGGTGAGCGGGGCGGGTTTGGAGAGCCAGGGCTCCGCCAGCGGTGTCCCGTTGATGGCGACCCGCCCGTTGACCACCGAGATGGTGTCCCCCGGCAGGCCGATGATCCGCTTGACCAGATCGGGGTAGTCGTCGTGCTCGAGGGGAGGTCGGCGGAACACCACGACCTCGCCGCGATGGAGCCCGAACAGGTGGTCGTCGAGCTTGTCGACCGCGATGCGATCGCCGATCTGGAGGGTGGGCAGCATCGATCCGGACGGGATGTAGAAGATCTGCACCACGTAGGTCCTGACACCGAACGCGAGCACCAGCGCGACCGCGAGCACCGCCACCCACTCGAGCGCCCCTCGAATCGACCGGCGGCCGACCGACGAGGTGCGCTCGACCGGGGCGACCCCGAGGTCCACGTCGTCAAGACTCGGGACGACACTCGGCACCGGGCTCGGCGCCAGGGTCGGCACCGGCATCGGATAGGTCAGGACCAGGTCGACCGGCGCCTCCAAGGTCGAGCTGTACGTGTCCGACGCCACCAATTGCCGAGGCTACTCGACAGCCTTCGGCTTTCGACAGGCACGCCGCTGCTCGGCTAGAGACCTTTGATGTGGCTGAGCGGCCAGACCACGCCGACCGCGCGACCCACGATCAGCGATTTGGGGATCGGCCCGAAGTACCTGCTGTCCTCCGAGTCGGTGCGGTTGTCGCCCATCACGTAGTAGTCGCCTGCGGGGATCCTGACCGGGCCGGGGAGGTTGAACTGCGGATGGCTGTCACCGGGAAGCGCCCCGGTGTAGCTGTCGGGCCCGGGCGGGAGCCAGGGCTCGGAGAGTTTCTTCCCGTCGATGTAGACGTGGCCCCCTTTGGACGAGATGGTCTCGCCCGGCAGACCGATGACCCGCTTCACCAGGTCCGCATAGTCCTGGTCTTCGAGAGGAGGCCGGCGGAACACCACGATGTCACCGCGGTGGACCGAGTGCAGGTCGTAGCTGAGCTTGTCGACGATGATCCGGTCACCGACCTGCAGTGTGGGGTACATCGAGAGCGACGGAATCGAGAAGGACTGCACCACGTAGGTGCGCAGCACCACCGTGCACAACAGGACCGCGACGAGGATGATCGCCCACTCGACAACGATCCGGTACCCCCTGCCGGTCTTCGCCCCGGTCGGCGGCGCGTCATCACCGCCTTCGTCGTCGGCGAGGAGCAGGCCTGACCCGCCCCCCGACGGCGGTTCGTCGTCTGCGGTACTCACAATCAGGGGACGCTATCGCACCCGAGCTGGCAGACACCGTCGTGCTCGGACCTGGTCATCGGAGCCCGGCCCAGCTCAGAGACCGGCAATCAGCTTCTCCACCCGCTCGTCCTTGGACTTGAACGGGTCCTTCAGCAGCACTGTCCGCTGCGCCTGGTCGTTGAGCTTCAGGTGCACCCAGTCGACCGTGAAGTCACGGCGGCGCTCCTTTGCCTTCTTCACGAAGTCACCGCGCAGGCGCGCCCTTGTGGTCTGGGGAGGTGCGGTCATCGCGGCCGCGATGTCCGCGTCGTCACAGATCCGGTCGAGCTGGTCGTGGCGTTGCAGGCGGTAGTAGAGCCCGCGCACCCGATCCACGTCGTGGTACTGGAGATCGAGCAGGGACACCGCCGGGCTGTGCATGGAGAGTCCGTGGCGTTCGCGGTAGCCGTCGATCAGGCGGTACTTGGCCACCCAGTCGCACTCGCGGTGGAGCGACAGCGGATCGGATTCGAGTCCCTTCAGACAGTGCTCCCACATCTCGAGGGCCTGGTCCTCTTGCGGGGAGAGCCCTTGGCGGTCGCGGTAGCGGATGGCCCGCTGGAGGTACTCGCCCTGGATGTCGAGGGCGCTCATCTCCCGCCCGTTGGCAAGGCGGACCGGCCGTCGGCAGGTGATGTCGTGGCTGATCTCCCTGATCGCCCGGATCGGGTTCTCGAGGGTCAGATCGCGCATGACCGTGGAAGGGTCCTCGAGCATCCGCAGCACGATGCTGGTCGCCCCGACCTTCAAGAAGGTGGCGTACTCGCTCATGTTCGAGTCCCCCACGATGACGTGGAGCCTCCGGTACTTCTCGGCGTCGGCGTGGGGCTCGTCGCGGGTGTTGATGATCGGGCGGCTCCTGGTGGTCGCCGAGGACACCCCCTCCCAGATGTGCTCGGCCCGCTGGCTCAGGCAGTAGACGGCCCCACGGGCGGTCTGGAGCACCTTGCCCGCGCCGGCGTAGGCCTGGCGGCTGACCAGAAACGGGATGAGCACCTCGGTGTAGTGCACGAAGTCGTCGCGACGGCTGGTGAGGTAGTTCTCGTGGCAGCCATACGAGTTGCCCGCTGAATCGGTGTTGTTCTTGAAGAGGTAGATGTCGCCGCGTATTCCCTCTTCCCGGAGACGGGTCTCCGCACCTTCCACCAGTGACGAGAGGATCCACTCCCCCGCCTTGTCGTGCACCACCAGCTCGGAGATCGAGTCGCACTCGGGGGTCGCGTACTCGGGGTGGCTGCCGACGTCGAGATAGAGGCGCGCGCCGTTCTCGAGGAAGACGTTGGAGGAGCGTCCCCAGCTCACCACCCGCCGGAAGAGATACCGGGCCACCTCGTCGGGGCTCAGTCTCCGCTGGCCGCGGAGGGTACAGGTCACCCCGTACTCGTTCTCCAGGCCGTAGATCCGCTTCTCCATCGCTTCAACCGTACTTTGGAGCGGGCGAGAATCCGTTCACTTGCCGCCGCCGTTGCGCCGAGAGGCGAAACTCCGGCTCAGCCCAGCAGCGATTCGAGCTCCGCGTCCATCAGGCGTCGGAAGGCCCTTCGGCCGTTGGCCTGGGCCAGAACCGCGACTTCGAGATCGGACTCCCCCAGGGTGCGATCCGGGCCGGCCAGCGCACCGACCGCCGCCCGCAGCGCCTCGGGAAGGGCCCAGCCCTCCCGCCACTGCTCTTCGAGCCGTTGGGCGATCGCCTCGGTCTCCCCGCCGAGCACCGCGTACCGGTCCTCGTCGGTGATCGTCCCCTCGTAGGCGATGTGGTACAGCTGGTTGGGCCGCGATCCCGATCCCAGCTCCGCTACCAGGATCTCGACTTCGAGCGGCTTCATCTCGTGGGTGAAGACCTGTCCGAGATACTGGGCGTAGAGATTGGCGAGCGACCACGCGTCGACGTCCTCGCGGCTGTAGGCGTACCCCTTCGTATCGGCGTGGCGGATCCCCGAGACCCGCAACTGGTCGTACTCGTTGTACTTGCCGACCCCACCGAACGCGATCCGGTCGTAGATCTCGCTGATCTTGTGCAGGGAACGCGAGGGGTTCTCCGCCACGATGGCGATCCCCAGGTCGTAGGTGCTCGCGATGAGCGACCGACCGCGGGCGATCCCCTTCTGCGCATACTCCGCCCGGTCCTTCATCACCTGCTCGGGCGCGACGTAGTACGGCATGGTCATGGCTGGCGACCCTCCGTCCTCCGGCGCTCGATCAGTGCGGCGAAACGCTCGGCCACCTCTTCCTCGGGCACGGTCACGAACCCTTCACCGGTCACGGTCGCCACCAACGGGTAGATCCCCCGGATCAGGTCGGGGCCGCCCGTGGCGGAGTCCTCGTCCGCGGCCTCGTACAGCGACTCGATGGCCAGCTCGACCGCGTCGTCCCGCGCCATGCCCGGGCGGTACCCGAGCTTGATGGTGGTGCGGGCGTCGCGGCCGCCCGAACCGGTCGCGTTGTGCTCGGTCTCCTCGTAGTGGCCGCCGGTGACGTCGTAGGTGAAGATGCGACCCGTCCCCCGGGCGAGGTCGTAGCCGGCGAACAACGGCACGACCGCCAGACCTTGCATCGCCATCGGCAGGTGCTCGCGCACCATCTGGCCCAGTTGGTTGGCCTTCCCCTGCAGGCTCAACACGATCCCCTCGACCTTCTCGTAGTGCTCGAGCTGGGTCTGGAAGAGACGCACCATCTCCACTGCGGGCCCGGCCGCACCGGCGATCGCCACGCCCGAGTACCGATCGGCCGGGAAGACCTTCTCCATGGAGCGATGCGCGATGGTGTGCCCCTCGGTGGCGCGCCGGTCGCCGGCCATCACCACGCCGTCGACGAAACGCAACGCGACGACGGTGGTGCCGTGCCGGAACTCGGTGCCCTGCTGACCGCCGGGCGCGCCCGACCAGCCGGGGCCTGCGGAGATCGCGGAGGGGAGTGGGACCTGAAGCCGACGGATCAGTCCGGCGAAGTCGGGGCCGGGATCCTCGGTTGTCGAAAACATCGGCAGGGGCACCGGGGCTATTCGCCGCCCTTCTGCACGTAGTTGCGCACGAATTCCTCGGCGTTGTCCTCGAGCACCTCGTCGATCTCGTCGAGCAGGTCGTCCAGTTCCGCCTTCAGCTTGTCCCCCGCGGCCGAGCCCGCCGGCACCTCTTCGACGACTTCGTCGGCCTTTTCGGTGGTCGTCCTCTTCTTCTGTTCTCGTTCAGCCATCCCCTTGCCTCCCTAGCTGCTCAGTCGATCCAAGAGATCGGCTGGACCCGCGCAGGCGTCCAACAGACCCTCCACGTGCTCGGCCGTGCCCTTCAGAGGATCCATCATAGGTACCCGCCGCAACGGGTCGGCACCCAGGTCGAACACCAAGGAGTCCCAGTTGGCGGTCACCACCGACGACGGCCATCGCTTCAGGCACTGGCCCCGGAACCAGGCCCGGGTCCCCCGCGGAGGTTCGGTGACCGCCGAGGCCGCCGAGTCGTCGTCGACCAGGCGCTCGGTGTCGAGCCGGGCGAACAACGACCTCGAGGGCCGCAGGTCGTGGTACTGCAGATCCAGGGCGGCCAACCGGTGATCGTCCCATCCGCAGTCGTGGCGTTCCCGGTAGGCCTCGATCAGCTGGAGTTTCGCCACCCAGTCGAGCTGTCGGGCGAGCGACATCGGGTCGGTCTCCAGCCCGTGGAGCACCGCCTCCCACCGGACCAGCACCTCTTCTCCGATCTGCTCCTCCCCCATGCACTCGAGGCCACGGTCGTCCGCGTACTTGCGGGCGAGCGAGTAGAGCTCCCACTGGATGTCGAGCGCGGTCGCCGTCGACCCGTCCGCCATCGGCAGGCCGACGGTGAAGGTCCGGTCGAGTGCCACCTCGTGCATCGCGCGCACCGGATCGGAGAGGACCAGGCTCCGGCTGGGGGTCACGTCGTCCTCGATCATCGCCAGCACCAGCGCGGTCGAACCGACCTTCAGGAAGGTGGCGACGTCGCGCGAGGTTCGCGTCCCCCACGATGACGTGGAGCCGCCGGTACCGCTGCGGGTCGGCATGAGGTTCGTCACGGGTGTTCACGATCGGCCGCTTGAGGGTCGTCTCGAGGCCCACCTGTTCCTCGAAGAACTCGGCGCGCTGGGAGAGCTGGAAGTCGACCTGCTTCCCGTCGTGTGTCGGGGTCTCGGCCCCGACCTTTCCGGCGCCCGCGAAGATCTGGCGGGTCACGAAGTGGGGGGTGATGCCGGTCACGATCCGGGTGAAGGGCGCCGAGCGGTCCATCAGGTAGTTCTCGTGGGCCCCGTACGAGTTCCCCTTGCCGTCCGAGTTGTTCTTGTAGATGACCATCCGCGAACCGTCGTGGGCGGCGACGTCCGCCGCTTCCATCGCGCGGGTGAGGATCAGCTCGCCGGCCCGGTCGTACCGGAGGCACTCGAGGGCGTCCCTGCATTCGGGTGTGGAGAACTCGGGATGGGCGTGGTCGACGTAGAAGCGGGCGCCGTTGGTCAGGATGGTGTTGACCAGATGGGTCTCGACCTGTGGGGGCATCGACCCTTCACGGGCGAACCCGCGTGCGTCGTTGCCGGGCGCCTCGTCCTCGAAGTCCCAACCGGTCTGCTGGCGCACGACGTCTCTGGCGTAGGCGTTGATCAGCATCGAGGATGCGGCGATCGGGTTGGGATCGCCGTGCAGCACCTGGATGCCGTACTCGGTCTCGATTCCGCAGACCTTCGCGATGGCCATGGCCGACCCTATCCCGGTCGGGGATCAGAGATACTGACCGGTCCCCACCCGTTCTATCGACCGTCCACCCTTGGTTTCTTCGTCGTCGCTGATCAGGGTGCGGATGTAGACGATCCGCTCGCCCTTCTTGCCCGAGATCTTCGCCCAGTCGTCCGGGTTGGTGGTGTTGGGGAGATCCTCGTTCTCCTTGTACTCCTGACGGATCGACTCGAGCAGGTCGTCGGTGCGGATCCCGCGTGTCTGGTCGGCGATCGCCCGCTTGATCGCCAGCTTCTTGGCCCGCCGGACGATGTTCTCGATCATGGCGCCCGACGAGAAGTCGCGGAAGTAGAGGATCTCCTTGTCGCCACCTTGATAGGTGACCTCCAAGAACCGGTTGTCCTCGTCGTTGCGGTACATCTCGGTCACGGTGGACTCGATCATCGCCTGGGTCGCCTTGCCCGGGTCCCCGCCGCCGAGGGTACGGACCTCCTCCTCGTCGAGGGGAAGGTCCGGTGTCAGGTAGCGGGAGAAGATCTGGGCGGCGGCGATCTCGTCGGGGCGCTCGATCCGGATCTTCACGTCGAGACGACCCGGACGGAGGATGGCGGGGTCGATGAGGTCCTCGCGGTTGGAGGCGCCGATCACGATCACGTCCTTGAGGGTCTCCACCCCGTCGATCTCCGCCAACAGCTGGGGCACGATCGTCGACTCCATGTCCGAGCTGATGCCGGTCCCCCGGGTGCGGAACAGCGAGTCCATCTCGTCGAAGAAGACGATGACCGGCACCCCCTCTTCCGACTTCTCGCGTCCGCGTTGGAAGACCAGACGGATCTGTCGCTCGGTCTCGCCGACGTACTTGTTGAGCAGCTCGGGTCCCTTGATGTTGAGGAAGTAGCTGCGGGCGTTGGTGTTGCCGGTGACCTCTGCGACCTTCTTCGCCAGCGAGTTGGCAACCGCCTTGGCGATGAGGGTCTTGCCGCAGCCCGGCGGCCCGTAGAGCAGGATCCCCTTCGGCGCGGGGAGCCGGTGTTCTGCATAGAGCTCCCGATAGAGGTACGGAAGCTCGACCGCGTCGGTGATCGCCTCGATCTGGCCGTCGAGGCCGCCGACGTCGGCGTAGGTCACGTCCGGCACCTCTTCGAGCACCAACTCCTCGACCTCGGGCCGGGCCAACTTCTCGATCAGCAGCCCGGTGCGGGGCTCCATGAGGATGGTGTCACCGGCGCGCAGCTTGACCCCGACCAGCGAGTCGGAGAGCTCGGCCACCCGCTCCTCGTCCGCTCGGCCGAAGACGATCGCCCGCTTCCCGTCGTCGAGGATCTCCTTCAGGACGACCACCTCGCCGGACCCCTCACCTTCCCGGGCGAGGATGACGCTCAGCGACTCGTTGAGGACGACTTCGTTCCCGCGCTGGAGGTCGTCGAGCTCGATGTCCGGGTGCAGGGACACCCGCATCTTGCGACCACCCGAAAAGACGTCGACCGTCCCGTCGGGATTGCTCCCGAGGAAGGTCCCGTAGGCCGACGGCGGCTGGGTGAGCTTCTCCACCTCTTCCCTGAGGTTGGCGACGTGCTCCTTGGCCGTCTGCAGGGTGAAGGTCAGCTTCTCGTTCTGCGAGATGGCCTGCGCGAGCTGTCCCTTGGCCTCGAGCAGCTTCTCTTCGAGGGTCTGGACGCGTCGCGGACTCTCCTGGAGTCGCCTTCGAAGGACGGTGACCTCTTCCTCGGCGGCCCGCACCCGGATCCGCAGGCCTTCGAGATCCTCGCCCATCCAATCTTCTGCTCCGGTGCCACCGGCCCCATCGTCGAACTCCACCGTGTGAATCACCTCGCTTCTGTCTCGCCCCTGTTTCACCCCTTCGGCCGACCCTACACCGCCACCTACCGGTTCAAGACGCCATTCCCGGATCGGGCACTTCCCCGAATTCCGGCTCGGGCGCCCGCCCGCCGAGCCTCCTGACGTACCGTCAGCTTCGGGCGCCGTCATCGCGGATAGCATTGGAGTCGAAGCAGGGGAATGGTCGATCCCGTCGCGGGCCGACCTTGTCCTGACGCACGACCGGCCGGTGAGAGACCGACGGTGGAGCAGGGCCCCGGACCGACGAGTGGAAGCCTAGGAGTGACCTGACAGATGAAGGTCTGGATCGACCAGGATCTCTGCACGGGTGACGGACTGTGCGAGGAGATCGCCCCCGCCGTCTTCACCCTGCTCGACGACGGCCTCGCCTACGTGAAGGAAGACTCCGACGTGAAGAGCGAGCCCGGCGGATCGGCCGGCATGGCCGTGGTGCCCGACGAGCTCGAAGACGCGGTGGTCGAAGCGTCCGAAGAGTGCCCCGGAGAGTGCATCTTCATCGAGCAGAGCTGACTCTCTCTCTGAGCTGATCCCCTCTCCGAACCGACCCCGGCTCACATCGCCTGCGTGCCGGTCCCAGAGTTCGGGTCCGCCGGCGAGAAGCGGCGGAGCATGGCCTGCAGCGAGTACGAGGCGAGCAACCGGCCGTCCCGACTGAAGACACGGCCCTCGCCCTGACACAGACCGCGACCCGACCAGGTGGCGCGGTTGGCGTAGAGGAACCACTCGTCGAGCGGCGCGTCATCGTGGAAGGCGATCGAGAGCGACATCGGCCCGGTCGACACCGTGGTGTGGGCGTCCGCCTCGCCGAGACCCGGGTGCGGTCGCATCGCCGCGGCGATCGACCAATGGGTCGTCGCCTGCGCGAGCAATCCTCTGCGGAGATGCAACTCCTGCGGGTCGTCCCGAAAGCGGAGCCAGACGTAGAGCTCGGGGGGACCGACCCGGTCCGGATCGGGCGAGTAGGCACCGTCGACCACCCGCACGGCCCGTCCGATCACCCGCATCTCGAGCGGCTCCGCGTCCTCGGGTCCAGCTATGTCGGGCATCGCCACGGTGTCGGTGATGAAGTCGTCGCTCTCGGCGCCCAGCAGCACCAGCGCGGGGCTCACCACTTTGCCGCCCTGCTCCCCGCGTACCGACACGGTGGAGAAGGTCCGCCCCACGCGCAACGGCTCCACCGACAGCTCGATGGGCGCGTCGAAGCCCGCCGCCTTGGGGAAGGTGAGGTAGGCGGAGTCGAGCTGCTGCCCGGGGACCGACTTGGCGGCGGCGACCAGAGCCTGGCCCATGAGCTGACCACCCTCCACCACGTTGCGGGTCTGCTCGTGGTAGCCGGGCGCCACATACCGCCCCGTCCCGACCGGCTCGACGTCGATCAGAGCGAGCAGATCGTCCTCGTCTCCCCACGCCGGAAACGCGGTCGAGAGACGGTCGGATCGTCTCCCAGCGGGTCTCGATCTCGACCCGCACCTTCTCGTGGTAGACGCCGCGGAACCCGTCGATGCCGGCGACCTCCGGGAAGGGATCGGGATAACTCCAGAAAACGTCTTGGACCTGGTGGTCGCCGTGGTCGAGGGACCAGTAGTCGGCCTGCCCCTTGAACGGGCAGATCGTGTGGTGGTCGTTGGCACTCAGTAGGTCCCAGCGCACGTCGTCGGCGGGCAGGTACAGCCGCTCGACGTGGTCGGTCTCGATGAGCCGGACCGCAGCGTCGCTCTCGGCCAGCAGCAGGTCGTCGTGCCAGATCCGAGCCGTGCCCCGGACCGGGACCAGGTCGATCCGGTAGTCGGGGTACCGCTCCCATGCCGATTCGACGACCGCCATGCCATCCCTCCCCATCGCTGGACGTGCCTGCGACCATCGAGTGGCCGCAGGTGCAATCTAGGGGTCGGGGTTGCTCACCGTGACGGGGGCGGGGACTCCTCCTCCAACGGCACGAGCAGGCGGGCGGTGGTGAGAAAGCCGGTGTGGCCGACCATCCGATGGTCCGGGCGGACCGAGCGGGACTCCACGTGCCAGGTGCGGTGCAGCACCTCCAGGGTCCGCGCCAATCCGAAGGGGCTCTCCTCCAGGGCCGCCCGCAGCTGGGAGGTCTGGTTGATCGTGGGGAGGTACGCGCAGAGGATGCCGCCTGGCCGGAGGGCGTCGACCGCACTCGGGAGTACCCGCCAGGGTTCGGGGAGGTCGAGCAGGATCCGGTCGAGACCGACCTCTTCGATGCCGAGGTAGACGTCCCGGATCTCCACCCGGTAACGGTCGCTCCCCGAGTCCATCGCCTCGACGTTGCGGCGGGCGGTCTCCGCGAAGTCCTCGCGGATCTCGTAGCCGACCACCTCTGCCCCTGCCCGCAGCAGGGCCATCGACAGTGCCCCGGAGCCGACCCCTGCCTCGAGGACCCGCATCCCCGGTGCGATGTCCGCCTCGATGAGGATCGCCCCGAGATCCTTCGGATAGATGACCTGGGCCCCCCGGGGCATCTTCAGCACGGTGTCCGACAGGGTGGGGCGCACCACCAAGAAGCGCCGTCCGGTGCTGCCGAGCACGGTGCTCCCCTCGCGAGCTCCGATGAGATCGTCGTGCTCGACGATGCCCGCGTGGGTGTGAAAGCTCGCGCCCGGCCGGAGGTTGATCAGGAACCGACGCTGCTTGGCGTCGACGAGCAGCACCCGTTCGCCGGCTTGGAGGATGCTCCGGTCCTCGCGGGGCCCCACGTCGTTCAGCGTTTGCGCGACGAGGTGGACGAGGGTTTCCGGGTGGTGACGACAAGCCCTTCGCCCGGATTGAGCTTGGTTCGGTAGACCACGTTGCCCCGGTTGCGCGCGCGCTGGACCATCCAGATCGACCCGGCGATCACCCACCAGACGCTCGGGCCGCGCCGGGCGCGACCGAATGCCTTCACTTTGAAGTAGTTGAGGAGCGTGTCCACGGATCAGATCCGACGGACCTCGACGACGGCCGAACGACGCCAACCGCTCCGCCGGCCCATCAGATAGACGACCGCCAGCAGTCCGACCCCGACGGCGAGCCCGACAGTCAGCACCTGCGAACGGACCGACTCGACCTCGCCACTCGCCTCACCGGTCAGCTCGCGGAACTTGGCCTCGATGTCGTCCCGGGTGATCGGCTTGGTGTCGGGGCTCATCTGGCCTCCTCCTTGGTTGGGTCGGTGGCCCTTGCCTGTCCCCTGCTCACTGCCCAGACCGCGACTGCGGCGACCAGCACCAAGACGACCGAACAGATGAGGTAAGGAATCCAGGAGAGGTTCCCGTCGAACGCGCCGTCGGTCTCGGTCTGGAGGAAGCGGAGGAACGAGATCGACAAGACGACCAGGCCGATGGCCAGGGCGACCGAACCGGCGACTCCGAACGCGATGTATCGACCGAGGCCCTTGAGGGGATCGAGCGTCTCCTGTTTGACGTAGTCGATGACCAGGTGCAGGGCTTCGTTGCCCGTGGAGCGGATCCCGCCGAACCCCTTCCTTGCGCCGCTGCGACTTCGGGCCACGGTCCTCCTCGGACTCTGCAGGGTCCGCACGGCGATCTGCCGGCGTCGACCTGCTTCTTGTCGGACAACAACTCTACAGTCGGCGATCAGTCTCGATCGGTGAAGAGGTAGGTCGAGCTTGCCCGAGCCACGATCTTCCCCTTGTCGTCCACCACCTCTGCCTCGGCGAAAGCAACCCTGCGCCCGCCCGAGACGACCCATGCGGTGCACTCCAGCATCCCACCGACGCTCACCGGGGCGACGAAGCTGGTCTTCATCTCCACGTTCGACGAGAACACCTTCCGCCCGGCGTCCGCTGCGAAAGTGATCGTCGCGGATCCCATGGCGGAGTCGGCCATTGCTCCGACGAACCCACCCTGGACGATGCCGGCCGGATTGGCGAACCGCTCGTCTGCGCGCATCCGCCACACCGTCCGCCCGGGCGTCGACTTGTCGACGCAGACCATGCCGAGGGTCAGCTCGCAGTTGGGAGGGACCTGGATCCGCTGATCAGCCACGACCCGAAGCTATCCGTCCCTACGCGATGGTGAGGGACATCGGCCAGTAGGGTGAACTGCGATGAGCGAAACCGCGGCCCAACCCGTCAGCCCGGTCGGCTACGGACAGCTCGACCAGCTCGGGGTGAACGTCATCCGGGGCCTCGCAATGGACGCTCCGCGGGCCGCCAACTCCGGCCACACCGGGACGGCGATGGCGCTCGCCCCGCTCGCGCACGTGCTGTTCACCAGGGTGATGCGCCACGACCCGTCGGATCCCGAATGGCCGGACCGCGACCGGTTCGTGCTCTCGAACGGGCACGCATCCATCCTCTTGTACTCACTGCTCTACCTGACCGGCTACGGGCTGACCCTCGACGATCTGCGCGCCTTCCGGCAGTGGGGAAGTCGCACGCCCGGCCATCCCGAGCGCCGCCACACCGAGGGCGTCGAGGTCACGACCGGACCGTTGGGCCAGGGCGTCGCCAACGGAGTCGGCATGGGGATCGCCGAACGGTGGCTGCGGACCAACTTCTCGCCGGAGATCTGCGACCACCACACCTTCGTGATCGCCGGCGACGGGTGCTTCGAGGAGGGGATCTCCCACGAGGCAGCCTCCCTCGCCGGACACCTCCAACTGGGTCGCCTCGTCTACGTGTACGACGACAACCACATCACCATCGACGGCCCGACCGAGCTCGCCTACAACGACGACGTGGGCGAGCGGTTCGCCGCGTACGGATGGTCGGTGGACAACATCGGCGAACAGGCCAACGACTTCGCCGCCCTCGAGGAGGCGCTGCTCCGGGCCAAAGCCGAAGAGGATCGGCCGTCGTTGATCATCCTGCGCAGCCACATCGGGTATCCCGCAGCCCGGCTGATGGACTCGGCCAAGGCCCACGGCGATCCGTTCCCCCCCGAGGACATCACCACGACCAAAGAGGTGCTCGGGCTTCCGACCGACCAGACCTTCTGGGTCCCCGACGACGTACTCGACCTCTACCGGAAGTGCATCCCCCGGGGCGAGGCGTGGCGGGCGGCCTGGGCGGAGCGCTTCGAGAACTGGGACGGGGACAAGGCTCGCTGGGCCGCGGCCCAGGAAGGCCACGGTCTGCCCGGCTGGGACAGCACCCTCCCCTCATTCGCCCCAGAGGACGGGCCGATGGCGACCCGCAAGGCGATCAAGGCCTGCCTCGATGCCACGGGCGACCAGATCCCCGGGCTCATCCCGGGCAGCGCCGACCTCACCGGCAACACCGGCATGGCGATGAGCGGTGCGGTCGCCCAGTCGGTGGACCAGCCCGGTGGCGACCTGATCCACTTCGGCATCCGCGAGCACGCAATGGGCGCGGTGATGACCGGTATGGCCGCGCACCGGGGCATCGTGCCGGTCGGAGGCACCTTCTTCGTCTTCACCGACTACATGCGCGGTGCGGTGCGGCTCGCCGCCCTCTCCGAGGTGCACGTGATCTACTCGTGGACCCACGACTCGATCGGCCTCGGTCAGGACGGTCCCACCCACCAGCCGATCGAGCACCTCGCCTCCCTCCGGGCCATGCCCGGATTGCTGGTGATCCGACCGGCCGACGCCAACGAGACCGCGCAGGCCTGGCGCATCGCGGTCGGCGCCGACGGGCCGGTCGGCCTCGTCCTCTCGCGACAAGAGGTTCCCGTCCTGACGGGCACCTCCCAACTCGCAGAGACAGGAGTGGCACGCGGGCGCGTATGTGCTCCGCGACCCGGAGGCCGGTCCGGCCGCGATCGTGCTCATCGGCACCGGCAGCGAGGTGCAGCACTGCCTGGCCGCAGGCGACCTTCTGGCCGAAGACGGCATCCGCGCACGGGTGGTGTCCTTCCCGTCATGGGAGCTGTTCGCCGCTCAGTCCGACGAGTACCGAACCGCGGTCCTGCCCGCCGGAGTGCCGCGGCTCGCGGTTGAGGCCGGCTCCTCGTTCGGATGGGAACGCTACGCGGACGCAACCGTCAGCATCGACCGGTTCGGTGCGTCGGCACCCGGCGAGGTCGTGATGGCCGAGTTCGGTTTCACCCCGGACCACGTCGCCGACGTGGCGCGAGCACTCCTTGCGACCGCATCAGCCTCGTGACCCACTCCCCGCCCGATACGGAGACTCCCTCGGCACAGCAGTGACCACGTTGCGTTGACCACGTTGCGGAAAGGACCGACACGATCATGGTGACCACGCTCCAAGAACTCTTCGACCAGCAGGGGCAGAGTCCCTGGATCGACAACCTGCGACGGGACTGGCTCGGAGACGGCACCCTCGCCGGCCTGGTGGCCGAGGGGATCCGGGGAGTGACCTCCAATCCCACGATCATGGCCAAGGCGATCTCCGGCCAGGACACCTACGACGACGAGTTCGGCACGCTGATCAAGACCAAGTCGGTGGAGGACGCCTACTGGGACCTCGTCCTCCACGACGTGCAGGGCGCCCTCGGGATACTCCGGCCGGTCTTCGACTCGTCGGACGGAACCGACGGGTTCGTCTCGGTCGAGGTGGCACCGGCCCTCGCCCACGAAACGGATGGGACTATCCAGGCCGCTCGAGGTCTCCACCAGCGGATCGACCAGCCCAACGTGCTGGTCAAGATCCCGGCAACCGAAGAGGGGATCCCCGCGATCCGCCAGATGATCAGCGAAGGCCGCAGCATCAACGTGACGCTCATCTTCAGCATCAGCCGCTACGGCGAGGTCATCGAGGCCTACCTCTCCGGACTCGAGGCACTGGTCGCCTCGGGATGCGACGATCTCTCCCACGTGGCGAGCGTCGCCTCCTTCTTCATCAGCAGGGTCGACACCGAGGTGGACCGTCGCATCGAGGCGCTGGCCGGCGGAACCGACCCGCGCAACGATCTCCTCGAGCTCCGCGGCAAGGCCGCGGTCGCCCAGGGGAAGATGGCCTACAAGCTGTTCACCTCACGGTTCGAGGGGCCTCGCTGGGAGGCGCTCGCCGCCAAGGGGGCCCGGGTGCAACGGCCGCTGTGGGCGTCGACGTCGACCAAGAACCCCGACTACTCGGACCTTCTCTATGTCGACTCGCTGATCGGCCCCCACACCGTCAACACCATGCCCGAAGGAACAGTCGCCGACTTCGTGGACCACGGGACGGTCACCCGGACGGTGGACACCGGCGAACAGGAGGCCGAGCAGCTGATCGCACGACTTGCCGACGTCGGCATCGACATGGAAGAGGTGGCGCAAGTGCTCGAGAGCGAGGGCGTCGCGTCGTTCGCCAAGTCGTTCGACGAGCTCATGCAGTCGCTGACCGACAAGGCCAACAGCCTGGGCGGGAAATGACCGCCTCCCCCAAGCCCTGCTCCCCGGAACAACCCGTCACCCAGTCCCCCGTCACCCAGCCCCCCATCACACAGAGGAGTCACCCATGAAGATCGCCATGATCGGCCTCGGGAAGATGGGCGCGAACATGACCCAGCGGCTCATCGAGCACGGGCACCAGGTGGTCGCGTTCGACCTCTCCGAGGACGCTCGCAACGCAGCCGCCGCGTTCGGCGCGGAACCTGCAGCAACCCTCGCCGAGGTCGCCGACAAGCTCACCGCCCCTCGGGTCGCCTGGGTGATGGTCCCGGCCGGGGAGGCCACCAACTCGACGATCACCACCCTGGCCGGCCTCTTCAGCCGCGGCGACGTGATCATCGACGGCGGCAACTCCAACTACAAGGAGACCGCTCCCCTGGTCGACAAGCTCGCCGCCGAGGGGATCGCGCTGGTCGACGCCGGGACGTCCGGTGGGATTTGGGGACTCAAAGAGGGCTACTGCCTGATGGTCGGCGGCACCAAGGAAGCGGTGGCGGTCGCCGAACCGGTCTTCCTCGCACTCGCGCCGGAGGGCGGCTATGCGCACGTCGGGCCCCCGGGTGCCGGCCACTTCGTCAAGATGGTCCATAACGGGATCGAGTACGGGCTCATGCAGGCCTACGCCGAAGGGTTCGAGATCATGTCCGAAGCGCCCGAGTTCGACCTCGACCTGCACCAGATCTCGGCGATCTGGCGATATGGCTCGGTCGTCCGGAGCTGGCTCCTCGAGTTGGCCGAACGAGCGTTGCGTCCCGAATCGGGATTCGACCAGATCGAAGGGGTGGTCGTGGACTCCGGCGAGGGGCGCTGGACGGTCGAAGAGGCGATCAACCGCGGCGTCTCGGCGCCGGTCATCTCCTCGGCGTTGTTCGCACGGTTCGCCTCCCAGAAGAAGGACGCCTTCGGCCTGCGTCTCGTCTCGGCGCTGCGCAACCAGTTCGGCGGACACGCCTTCACCACCACCGAGGGGACCCAGGGCGGCGAGACCTTCACCCCGACCAAATGAGCAACGGCTCCGCTCTCTCCAAAACTCCTCCAGCCGCGCTGGTGATCTTCGGCGCCTCCGGGGACCTGACCCACCGGAAGATCCTTCCCGCGCTCTCCCGTCTGGCCGACCGCGGCGTGCTCGACAACGGGTTCACCCTGATCGGGGTGGCTCGCACCGAATGGGACGACGCCGAGTTCCGCAAGCAGGTCACCAGCTGCACCCCCGGCGCCGGGCCGAAGTGGCGAAAGCTCACCGAGCGCTTCAAGTACATCGCCGGCGAGTACGACCATCCCGACACCTTCGCTCAGCTGAAGGAACACCTCGACGAGGCCGACAAGATCGACGGCACCGCGGGCAACCGTCTCTACTACCTGGCCACCGTGCCGAGCGTCTTCGGCTTGGTTGCCGGCGCGTTGGCGACACATGCCTGCACCCGCCCCGGCGAGGGGGGTTCCTTCGCCCGGGTGGTGGTCGAGAAGCCCTACGGGCGCGACCTGGCCAGCGCCGTCGCCCTCGACGAGCAGATGCACGCCGCCTTCGACGAGCCCCAGATCTACCGGATCGACCACTACATGGGGAAAGAGACCGTGCAGAACGTGCTCGCCCTGCGCTTCGCCAACGCCATCTTCGAACCGATCTGGAATCGGCGGTACATCGACCAGGTGCAGGTCACCGTCTCCGAAAGTCTCGGGGTCGAACACCGCGGTGGCTTCTACGAGACGGCCGGGGCGTTGCGGGACATCGTGCAGAACCACGTGATGCAGGTGTTGGCGCTCACCCTCATGGAGTCCCCGACCAGCTCCGACGCCGACCGGATCCGCGACGAGAAGGTCAAACTGCTCCAGGCCGTCGACATCCCCACTCCCGACGAAGCCGTCGACAAGTCGGTCCGCGCCCAGTACACCGAAGGATTCATCGACGGCGAGAAGGTGCTCGGTTACCGTCAGGAGCAGGACGTCGCACCTGACAGCCAGACCGAGACCTACCTCGCCCTGCGACTGCGGGTCGAGAACTGGCGCTGGGCCGGCGTGCCCATCTTCGTGCGGACCGGCAAGCGGCTCCCCGCCCGGGTGACCGAGGTGGCGCTCACCTTCCACCAGGTCCCCTTCCTCCTCTTCGACCATCGGACCAGCCGGGACCTCCGTCCGAACACCCTGGTGCTCCGGATCCAACCCGACGAGGGGATCAGCCTCGAGTTCGGCGCCAAGATCCCCGGCGAGAGGTTCCATCTCCGCTCGGTGGCCATGGACTTCTCTTACTCGGAGGCGTTCGCCGGATCCGAAGCGGCCGACGGCTACGAACGGCTCATCCACGACGCTCTGGTCGGGGATGCCACCTTGTTCATCCGCTCCGACGAGGTCCAACAGGCATGGAGGATCGTGGATCCCTACCTGCAGGCATGGTCGGAGCCCGGTGGCGCACTGCTCACCTACCCGGCCGGCACCTGGGGCCCGCACATGGCCGACCTGCTGGTCGAGCGCTCGGGTGACGAGTGGCGGAACCCGGTGGTCGACCTCGAGTTGAGCGGCGGTGGCCAGCCCGACCTCAAGCAGTAGCCCGCCCAACCGGCAACCGAAACCAAGACCAGCAACCGAGAGCGGGAAGGAGCCGATCGTGAACGGCAGGATCGAGCGGGTGCAGTCGGTGCCGGATGCGTTCGGCCGGCTGCTCCTCACCCGGATCGCCGAGGCGCCAGACGACGGGTTCAGCCTGTTCCTCTCCGGAGGAGAGACCGCGCAAGAGTGCTACGCCCAGCTTGCCGGGCTCGGTGCCGCGGTCGAGTGGGGCAAGGTCGATGTCTACATCGGCGACGAGCGATGCGTGCCGCCGGACCACGAGGACTCGAATCTCCGGATGATCACCGAGACCTTGCTCGACCAGGTCCCTCCGGTCCGTTCGCTCCACCCGATGTACCGCAGCGGCGCTCCGGAGTCCGCGGCCGCCGACTACCAACGCGAGGTCGAGCAGCTGAGGCGGTTCGACCTGATCCATCTCGGGCTCGGGCCCGACGGGCACTGCGCCTCCCTGTTCCCCGGCTCGACCGCGCTGGCCATCGACGATCCCGCGCAGTTGGTCGTTGCCAATCGGGATCCGTTGGCCAACAACCCCCACGATCGGATCACCCTGACCCTCCCTGCGATCTCCCGCGCGGCCTCGGTCGTCTTCACCGTCGCGGGCGGATCGAAACGGGACGCGCTCGCTCGACTGCTCGCCGGCGAGGACCTTCCCGCAGGGAGAGTGAGTGCGCAGGAGGTGCTGTGGCTGGTCGATGCCGAGGCCTCCGAGGGACTCGACCTCCCGGAGTGAGCCGTCCGACGCTCCCCCGACCTGGCCGAATCGGACACCTCCTCCGGTAAGGTGTCGCCGATGCCCGCCGACCCCGGCCCCACCCGGTGAGTCCTGCCGCCTCACCGCTGCCGGCAGTCGATCGCTGCGAGCTGGCGGAGACGCCGGTTCCGACACTGCAGGCGCTCGCGCGCAAGGTACGCGACGGCGCGCACGGGAACCGGATCACCTTCTCTCCGAAGGTGTTCATCCCACTCACCATGCTCTGCCGTGACCGCTGCGGCTACTGCACCTTCGCGAAGGCACCGGCACGTCTCACCTCGCCGTACCTGTCCATCGACGAGGTCCTCGCCATCGCCCGGGCGGGCCGGCGCGCGGGCTGTCACGAGGCGCTGTTCACCCTCGGCGAGTGTCCCGAGGACCGTTACCCTTCCGCGCGCCGGTGGCTCGATGACAACGGCTACGCCTCCACCGTCGACTACCTGGCGGCCGCCTGCCGGGCGGTCGTCGAAGAAACCGGCCTGCTCCCCCATGCCAACGCCGGCGCGTTGGACGTCGAGTCGCTCACCCGACTCCGTGGGGTGACGGCGAGCCAGGGGATGATGGTCGAGTCGTTGAACCCAGACCTTCCCGCCCATCGATCTGCCCCGGACAAGGAACCGGCCCGCAGACTGGAGACCCTCGAGGCGGCCGGGGTCGCCCGGATTCCGTTCACCACCGGTCTGCTGATCGGAATCGGCGAGAGCCGAGCCGACCGTCTCGACGCGCTCGAGGCGATCGCCGAAACCCACCGGCGCCACGGCCAGGTGCAAGAGGTGATCATCCAGAACTTCCTGCCCAAGCCCGGCACCGCGATGTTCCGGGCTGCGCCCTGCCCGCCCGACGAGCTCCTCTGGAGCATCGCCGCGGCACGGCTACTGCTCCCACCCGAGATCCACCTCCAGGTACCTCCCAACCTCTCCGACGATCTCGCGCCGATCATCGACTCGGGCATCGACGACTGGGGCGGCGTCTCCCCGGTGACCGCCGACCACGTCAACCCCGAGCGAGCGTGGCCTGCGCTGGATCGCCTGCGAGCGGTGACCGAAACAGCCGGGTACACCCTCGCCCCCCGCCTGACCCTCTACCCCGAGTTCGCGCTCGACCCGACGCGTTGGCTCGCCGAGCCGATGCGTTTCCCGGTGCTCGACCGCTCCGATGCGGAAGGACTCGGACGCGACCATCCCTGGTGCTCCGGAGGGGACGTCCCACCCCCCAAGCTGGTCGGGGATCCCCCGACCGCCGTCGACGAGTCGGCAGGCGACGGGACATCGACGGCAACCGACGTGAGGGCCGGCACTCCGAGCGCTCGGAGTGCGGTGGGCGAGGTGTTGGCAGGCATCGACCTCGGTCAGGTGATCGGCGAGGAGGAGATCGTCACCCTGTTCTCTGCACGTGGCTCCGAGGTGCGGGCGGTGGCCGAGGTTGCCGACCGGCTCCGTGCCGAGACGGTCGGCGGCGACGTCACCTACGTGGTCAACCGGAACATCAACTACACCAATGTTTGCACCTTCAAGTGCAAGTTCTGTGCCTTCTCGAAGGGACCGCTCTCCTTGAACCTTCGGGGAACCCCGTACCTCCTCGAGTTGAGCGAGATCTCCGATCGTGTGCGCGAGGCGGAGGCGTTGGGCGCCACCGAGGTCTGCTTGCAAGGAGGCATCCATCCGAAGTTCGACGGCGAGTACTACCTCGAAGTCATCCGGGCGGTCCGCGAAGCCTCATCGACCATCCACATCCACGGGTTCACCGCCCTCGAAGTCACCGAGGGAGCCCGGCGTTCGGAGGTCTCGCTCGCCGACTACCTCACCCGCCTGCGCGACGCGGGGTTGAAGACACTGCCCGGTACCGCCGCCGAGATCCTCGACGATCCGGTGCGCGCGGTGCTCTGCCCGGACAAGATCGACACCGACGCCTGGCTGGAGGCCCATCGGACCGCCCACCAGGTGGGCCTGCGGTCGAACGTCACCATCATGTTCGGTGCGATCGAACAGCCGCGGTCGTGGGCCCGGCACCTGCTGCGGACGAGAGAGCTCCAGCGGGAGACCGGGGGCTTCACCGAGTTCGTCCCCCTCCCCTTCGTGCACATGGCCACTCCCCTCTATCTCAATCGCTCGGCCCGTAGGGGACCGACCTTCCGGGAGACACTCCTCATGCACGCGATCGGCAGGATCGCCTACCGGGGATTCATCGACAACATCCAGGTGAGTTGGGTGAAGATGGGCTCCGACGGCGTCCGCCAGCTCCTCCGGGCCGGCGTCAACGACCTCGGCGGCACCCTCATGGACGAGAACATCTCCCGCGCCGCAGGCGCCGCGCACGGCCAGATGATGGAGGCCGAGCAGTTCCGGGCCATCGTGGAGCCGCTCGGGCGCTCGCTCGTCCAGCGGACCACCCTCTACGGCCGACCCGCCGTCTCGGACGGTCGCATCGCTGCGCTCAGCTCCTCGAGCTAGGCCTGCGTAGTTGGAACCGATCGACAACTCTCCGAGCACCGGTGGCACCCCGCCACCGTCCGATCCTTCCGGATCGCCGGAGTCAGCGACCGAGCAGGCGGCCTCCCGGCTGCTGGAGGAGCTCTCCTCGGGGACCGCGACTCGGACCCAGCAGCGCCTCTACCGCTCGATGCTCCAGACGGTCACCGCAATGGCCGCGGACCACACCGAGGTCATCGACCTGAAGGTCGCCGACACAGCGCTTGCCGAGATGGCTGAGGCCTTCCGGGTGTTCCGCCCCTTCCGGCGGCAGATGAAGGTCACCATCTTCGGATCCGCTCGAACCCAACCCGAGCACCCCGCCTACCGTTGTGCCCGCGACTTTGCGTCATCGATGGCGGACGCCGACTGGATGGTGGTCACCGGCGCGGGGCCCGGCATCATGGCGGCGGGCATGGAGGGAGCCGGTCGGGACAAGTCGATGGGGGTGAACATCCGCCTTCCTCACGAGCAAGGCGCCAATCCGTTCATCGCCCAGGACCCGAAACTGGTCGAGATGCGTTTCTTCTTCACCCGCAAGCTGATGCTCATCAAGGAGTCGGACGCCTACGTGGTGCTGCCCGGCGGCTTCGGAACCCTCGACGAAGGGTACGAGATCCTGACCCTGCTGCAGACGGGCAAGGCGGAGCCCGCCCCGGTCGTCATGTTGGACGTGCCGGGCGGCGCCTACTGGGAAGCCTGGGACGACTTCCTCACTGCCCAGGTCGAGCCGCGAGGCATGATCGCAGACGTCGACCGCGCCCTGTTCAAGGTGACCGACGACGTGAACGAGGCTGCGGCCGAGATCACCGGCTTCTACCGCAACTACCAGTCCGCACGCTGGGTGGGCGACCTGCTGGTGATCCGATTGCTGGTGGCCCCGGACCGCTCCGAGTTGGCCGAGATCAACCGGCAGTTCTCCGACATCGTCACCACTGGCTCCATCCGGATGTCCAAGCCTCTGCCGCCCGAACGAGCCGATCGCGACCGCCTCGACCTCCCCCGGCTGGTCCTGCGGTTCGACAAGATCAGCTACGGCAGGCTCCGCCAGTTGATCGACGCCCTGAACCAGATCGGCGGCGAAACGCAGTAGCGTCCCTCGGCGTGGGGCCCAAGGGTCTTGTCCGATGACAGGGGCAGTCGGACTGGAGGAAGCACCGGACCCCAGGTTCCTGTCGTCGGGCGACGAGGCGGGCACGCCCACCGGGGACCGCAAATTCCGGCCCGACGTGCAGGGGCTTCGTGCCATTGCGATTCTGCTGGTGGTTCTCTTCCACGCCGGCGTCCCCGGGGTCACCGGAGGGTACGTCGGAGTCGACGTCTTCTTCGTCATCTCCGGTTTCGTGATCACCGGGGTGCTCCTGCGCGAGCGCGAGTCATCCGGGCGGACCTCGATCGTCGCGTTCTACGCTCGTCGGGCACGGCGGATCATCCCTGCGGCCACGCTGGTGATCGCGGCCTCGGTGGTCGGGGCCTACGTGTTCATCGGATCGGCCACCGGTCGCGACACCGCGGTCGACGGCCAATGGGCATCGGTCTTCTTGGCCAACTTCCATTTCGCCGCCACCCAGACCAACTATCTCGCCTCGCTCAAGCCCCCCTCCCCGCTTCAGAACTTCTGGTCCCTGGCGGTCGAGGAACAGTTCTACGTCGTGTACCCGACGATCTTCATGGTGCTGGCGCTCCTCCGGGTGACCAGGTCGGTCCGGCTCCGGATCGGGTTGTTCCTCGCAACGGTCGTCGTCGGCTCCTTCGTGTTGTCGGTCCTGATGACTTCCTCGAATCCGGCCGCGGCCTTCTTCTCGCCGTTCACCCGGGCCTGGGAGCTCGCCCTCGGTGGTCTGATCGCCGTCTCCGGCGAGGCCCTCCGGAAGCTCCCCCACCCAGTCGCCGCCGTCGCCACCTGGGTCGGACTCGGCGCGGTCGTGGTGGCGGCATTGGTCTTCACCTCGGCAACCTCCTACCCCGGATCGGCGGTGGCGCTCCCGGTGGTGGGCACCGGTCTCATCATCGCCGGCGGCGCGGCCCAACCGGCCTGGGGCGCCGAGGTCCTCCTCGCGTGGCGACCGTTTCAACTCCTCGGGTTGATCTCCTACTCGTTGTATCTCTGGCACTGGCCGATCCTGATGATCGGCGCCGAACGCAAAGGGGTCTCCTCGCTCCCGGTGTGGGACAACGTGCTCCTGCTCGGGCTCTCGCTCGTCCTCGCCGTGGCAACGTACGTCGTGCTCGAGAACCCCGTGCGTCATGCGCGTCGTCTGCGATCCCGGAGCTGGGCGAGCGTGCTGCTCGGAGTCACCCTCATCGCAGTCAGCCTGGGGTCGACGACCGCCGCGGTCGCCAGCACCAAACCGCTTCCGACCGGTGAACTTGCGAACGCCGCGACCGCGAGCAACTGCCCGATCCCGAGGAAACACCAGGTCTTCCGATTGCGACACACCTACCTTGCGCAACACCCGTCCCCAGCCGGCGCAGGGACGGCAACTCGCCCACAGCGGATGGCGGTGATCGGGGACTCCACCTCCTGCACCCTGCTCCCAGGGCTCAGCGCGGTCGCGCCCAGCTACGGCATCCGGGTGGTCGACGGAGCCGTCCAGGGATGCGGCATCGTCAGCGACACCCTTGCCCCCGAGATCGAGGGCAACATCAATTTCCACTCGTACACCCGGTATTGCAAACGGAAGGTCAAACGGGTGGAGGCCGCGGCGCTGACTTCAGGGAAGCCGGACATCGTCCTGTGGGGGAGCACCGACGAAGGGAGCTCGATCATCGACCCCCCGACCGGGGCCCAGGTGCTCGATTCCGGAACGCCCCGTTGGCGATCGGTCATGCTCGACCGGATCGACGAGCGGGTACAGACGTTGCTCGCCACCGGTGCCAAGGTGGTGATGCTTCTCGAACCCGCCGAGGTCCACCCCAAGCAACCGGGTATCGACGCAAGTGACAAACAGACCCTGCAGATGAACGAGCTACTCCGGACGGTGGCAGCGCGCTACCCGACCAAGGTCGGGGTCGTCGATCTTGCGTCCCGGGTCTGTCCTTCCGGTCCACCCTGCCCGTATGCGGTCGATGCGTTGGTGCCGCGTGCCGACAACCTCCACTACGACGCGGAGACCTCGCTTTGGGTCGCGGAGTGGCTTATGCCACGGATCGCGGCGACCGCAGCGTCACTCCACTGACAGCGCCCTTCTCGATCCAGATCGGATCACCCTCCTCGGGGAAGGCGAAGTGGTCGACCGGCCTTCCGTAGACCGATCCTGCCGCGTCGATCACTGCGGCAACCGCGGTGGCCTCGTCGTGCCAGTCGATCGGCTCCGGTGCATCTTTGATGCGGGTGACCACTCGGTCTTTGATCCGGGTCGTCACCCGGTCCATCCGCTTGGCGCGCTGCACGATCATGGGGTCGCCGCTCAGCTGCCCGGTCCGAGAATTCCAGACCGCCTCCGCCGATGCTCCGATCGGTCCTGCTCGAATGATGTGCAGCGTCACTAGGGACCCACCTCCCGACCCTGCAAAACGT
This sequence comes from uncultured Acidimicrobiaceae bacterium, assembly GCA_963839925.1. Taxonomy (GTDB): domain Bacteria; phylum Actinomycetota; class Acidimicrobiia; order Acidimicrobiales; family RAAP-2; genus Bog-756. The sequence goes on from CAWIWV010000001.1 coordinate 1,493,135, forward strand.
GGTCGTGTCGTTTGCGTTACAGCAAACCCCAGCCGGACAAGAGCCCACCATCTCAGCAGGTCCCCATCCTGAAGAGGTGGATACCCGCTTCTCGTGAGCGGGAAACACCGACATCAGGGTCCTTCGAACTCGTCCTGCGTCGTGGGGGTCAGCAGCTGCACCGCCTTCTCCACCGATCGGCGGGCCCGGGTGATCCTCCGTTCTTCGGCGACCACCGAGGGGTCGGGCTCACCGCCCGACCGGACCGAGTCCGACGCGACGTGGAGCCGGTCGATGGCAAGGTCGGCCAGCTCCTCCGCGATCCCCGCCAGCCGTTCTGCGATGTCCTCCGGATCTCCGCCCACCGGATCAGCTGCGTGAACGGATCTCGACTTCGATGATCTCGAATTCGCCCGCCGCGTGCTTCGATCGCAGTTGCTTCTTGTCGAACTTCCCGACGCTGGTCTTCGGGACCTCCTCGACGAAGGCCCATCGTTCTGGCAACCACCAGCGGCTGACCCGGTCACCGAGGAATTCGACCAGTTCGTCGGCGGTGAGGGACGACTCGGATCCGAGCACAACCGCCACCATCGGCCGCTCGCTCCAGCGCTCGTCGGGCACCCCGAAGGCGGCGGCTTCGAGCACCTCGGGATGGGCCATCACCTCGTTCTCCAAGTCCACCGAGGAGATCCACTCGCCTCCGGACTTGATCACGTCCTTGGTGCGGTCGCTGATCTGCATGAATCCGCGGCTGTCCAGCGACCCGATGTCCCCGGTGCACAACCAGCCGTCGTGGAATCGATCCGGCGAGGGGTCGCGGTAGTAGGAGCCGGTGATCCACGGTCCCCTGACTTCGAACTCGCCGACCGAGGTCCCGTCGTTCGGGAGGATCGACCCATCCTCGGCCACCACCCGGACCTCCACGCCCGCGATGATCCTCCCCGCCTTCGAGCGCCACTCGATCTCCTCGTCGGGCGGCGTCCCACGGGGCGGCATTGCAATCGCGCAGACCGGGCTGGTCTCGGTCATCCCCCATCCCTGCACGAGCTCCACGCCGAGCTCGTCCCAGAAGCGCTGGATGAGCGTTTTCGGTACCGCAGCACCGCCGGCGGTGATCATCCGCAGCGAGGACAGGTCGACCGGGTTGCCCTGCGCGTACTGGAGCACGTCGTTCCAGATGGTCGGGACTCCGATCGAGAGGGTCGGCCGATGACGGGCGATGATCGCGGTGAGGGGTGCTGCCTGCAAGAACTGCTGGGGCATCACCAGGTCGGCACCGGTCATGAACCCGGCATAGGGGGTCCCCCACGCGTTGGCGTGGAACATCGGGACGATCGCGAGGACCGAATCCAACTCGCTGACCGCGAGCACCGGACCGGTGGTGATCCCTTGCGCGTGCAACCACGTGGAGCGATGGCTGTAGACCACGCCCTTGGGGTTGCCGGTGGTTCCCGAGGTGTAACACATGGCCGCGGCCTGCCGTTCGTCGAGCTCGGGCCAGTCGTAGCCCGGCTCTTCAGCTGCGAGCAGCTCCTCGTAGGAGAGGGTCGAGCCGAGGTCACCGCCATCGCCGTCACCGACGACCAAGATGTGCTCGACCGTCGTCAACTGACTTCGCACCCGGGCGAGCAGCGGAATCAGGTTGGCATCGACGACGATGACCCGGTCCTCGGCGTGGTTGATCACATAGGACAGCTGCTCGGGAAAGAGCCGCAGGTTCAGGGTGTGGAGCACTGCGCCCATCGAGGGCACCGCCAGGTACGCCTCCATGTGGGTCCGGTTGTTCCACAAGAAGGTACCCACCCGATCGCCGGCGCCGACCCCGATTCCGGCGAGCACCTTGGCCAGGCGTTCCGAACGTTCGGCCACTTCGGTGAACGACGAACTGTTCGCCTCGCCGTCCGGCCCGGTGATCGTGACGACCTGACTGTCGCCATACACCTCCTGGCCGTGGCGGAGTATGCCGCTCACCAGCAACGGGGCATCCTGCATGGTGCTGAGCATCGTGGTACCTCCCCTTCCCTCCCTCGGCCGCTGCCCCCGACCGCTGTCGAGGGTCACTGCGAATGAGGGGACGAGCGAGCATATCGACCCTTGCCACGGTCAGTCTCCCGTGCTGAACTGAGTCGGTCGTCGGTACCGCCGCCCTCGCTCGCAGGGTCCTCGCCCGGTACCGCTTGTTCTGAGCACGCTCGCTCACTTCGCACACTCATTTGCGAAAGGCGCGGCAGTGGGCAAGATGGTTGCGGCGGCGTTCTCGTTGCTGCTCGTCATGACGCTCGGACTGGTGTCGGTGCTTGCGGCGGCCATCGGCTCCGGGTCTGCAAGCTCTCCCGCCGGTGGCTCCGCAACGGGCTCGGCCCGTTCGGTCCCGAACAAGGTGGCGATCCCGACCAGCTGGTTGCCGCTCTACCAGCGGGCGGCGACAACCTGCGCGGGGTTGCCCTGGTCGGTGCTCGCTGCGATCGGGACAGTCGAGACGGGCAGCGGTCAGTCGACCCTCCCCGGGGTCTGGTCCGGTTCGAACAGTGCTGGAGCGGAAGGCCCCATGCAGTTCGAGCCACCGACGTTCGCGGCGTACGCCACGGTCGGACCGGGCGGCGCCCGGCCCGCCTCCCCCTACGACTCGATCGACGCGGTCTACACCGCGGCGACCTACCTCTGCGCGAACGGAGCAGGGACGGCCGCGACGCTCCAGTCGGCCATCTTCGACTACAACCACTCCGACGCCTACGTGGACACCATCCTCACGCTGTCCCTCGCGTTCGAGCAGGACGCGACGACGTCGACGACCGTCGTCGCCGCGCTGTCCTTCGCCGCCGCGCAGCTGGGAACGCCGTACCTCTGGGGCGGGACCGGCGACGGTGGCTACGACTGCTCGGGACTGGTCCAAGCCGCCTATCGCCGAGCCGGTGTCGCCCTGCCCCGGGTCGCCCAGGACCAGTACGACGCCGGGCCGCTCTTGTCCTCCCGAACGTCGGTCGAGCCCGGGGACCTGGTCTTCTTCGGCTCTGGACCAGCGGCGGTCGAACATGTCGGCATCTACGTCGGGGAAGGCGAGATGATCGACGCCCCCTACACCGGGACGGTGGTGCGCTTCGATCCGGCCGAACTGTCCGACTTGGTCGGCGCCACCCGGCCGGCCTGAAGCGCGTGACGAGCAGGGCCAAAGCCCTGGGTCCCGGACTAGCGGAGCGCGAGCTGGCCTGGCACGATCGGCGCCGGCAGATCGGTCTGGCCCATCAGGTAGCGGTCGACCGAGGCGGCAGCCGACCGACCCTCGGCGATCGCCCAGACGATCAGACTCTGCCCCCGGGTCATGTCGCCGCAGACGAAGACCCCTTCGACGTTGGTCGACCACGAGGAGTCGGCGGCGACGTTCCCGCGAGGGTCCAGCTCGAGACCGAGCTCGGCGACCGCGCCGTTTCGCTCCGCCCCGAGGAAGCCCATCGCGAGCAGCACCAGCTCGCACTCGATCTCGAAGGCCGACCCCTCCACCGGGACGAAGTCGGGGCGGCCACCCTCGCCGTAGACGATCTCGACTTCCTGGCCTCGCAGTCCCGAGACATTGCCTTCGCCGTCGTCCACCAGCTCCGTCGTTGTCACCGAGTACACCCGCTCCCCGCCCTCTTGGTGGGCGGAGGAGGTGCGGAGGATCAGCGGCCAGGTTGGCCATGGGTTGTCTCCCGCCCGTTGGGGAGGCGGCTCCGGCATGATCTCGAGCTGGTGGACGTCGAGCGCGCCTTGGCGGTGGGCGGTCCCAAGGCAGTCGGCCCCGGTGTCCCCGCCCCCGATGATCACCACATGCTTCCCTTCGGCTGTGATCGGTGTCGCGCCGAGCAGACCTTCCTGGACCATGTTGGAGGGCTTCAGGTACTCCATGGCGAAGTGCACGCCGGAGAGCTCCCGCCCGGCAACCGATAGGTTGCCGCGGCATGGTCGCTCCGCCGGCCAGCAACACCGCGTCGAACTCGTCGGCGACCGCACGCGCGTTTATCACCGACGCACCGTCCGCGATCGCGCCTCCGACCTCGGGCGCGCTCTCCCCGACCGAGACCCGGCAGCGGAACTCGACCCCTTCGGCCACCAGCTGCTCGAGACGGCGATCGAGCACCGCCTTTTCCATCTTGAACTCGGGGATCCCGTAACGGAGGAGGCCGCCGGGCTTCTCTGCCCGCTCGAACACCACCACCCGGTGACCGGCCCGGGCGAGCTGCTGGGCCGCAGCCAATCCCGACGGACCGGATCCGACCACCGCCACCCGCTTGCCGGTCGGCGCGCTCGCGGGGACCGGCGACACCCGTCCTTCGGACCAGGCTCGTTCCACGATCTCGTACTCGATCCGCTCGATGCTCACCGGGTCGTCGCCGATACCGAGCACGCAGGCCCCTTCGCACGGTGCGGGGCAGAGTCGGCCGGTGAACTCGGGGAAATTGTTGGTGGCATGCAGCCGTTCGGCGGCCTCGGCCCACTCGTCGCGGTAGACCAGGTCGTTCCACTCGGGGATGAGATTGCCCAGCGGGCATCCTTCGTGGCAGAAGGGGATCCCACAGTCCATGCACCGCGCACCCTGCTCCCGGGCGGACTCCACCGGAAAGGCCTCGTAGACCTCCTTCCAGTCGCGCAACCGCACCGGCACCGGCCGGCGAGGAGGCAGCTCCCGCTCGAACTTCAAGAAGCCCTTCGGATCACCCATGGGAGGCCTCCATCACCGCTTCCTCGACCGAGCGACCCTCGGCGATGGCCAGCTCGGTGGCGTCGAGCACCCGCCGGTAGTCCTTGGGCATGACTTTCACGAACTGCTCGGAGGAGCTGATCCAGTCGACCAGAATCCGGTCGGCCACCTCGGAACCGGTCTCGTCCCGATGCATGGTGATCCTGTCCCGTAACCACATTCGTTCGTCGGTGGGAAGGGGCTCGAGGTCGATCGTCTCGTGGTTGTAGATCCCGGCCAGCAAACCGTGTGGATCGAACACGAAGGCCTCACCACCCGACATGCCCGCGCCGAAGTTGCGCCCGGTCGGGCCGAGCACCACCACCCGCCCTCCGGTCATGTACTCACAGGCGTGATCGCCGACCCCTTCCACCACCGCGACCGCACCCGAGTTGCGCACGCAGAACCGTTCACCGACCTGGCCCCGCAAGAAGACCTCCCCGGCGGTGGCTCCGTAGAGGATCACGTTGCCCGCGACGATGTTGTCCTCGGCGGCAAAGCGTGAGTCCTCGGGCGGTCGCACGATGATCCGCCCACCGGAGAGCCCCTTGCCCAGGTAGTCGTTGGCGTCGCCGTACAGGCGCATGGTCACCCCCTTCGGGACGAACGCCCCGAAGCTCTGACCGGCGGAACCGGTGAAGGTGAGGTCGATCGTCCCGTCGGGCAGGCCGGCTCCGCCGTGGCGGCGGGTGATCTCGTAGCCGAGCAGGGTCCCGACCGTGCGGTCGACGTTGGTGATCGCAACCTCCGCCTGCACCGGCGTGCCCTCGTCGATCGCAGGCCGGCAGATGTCGAGGAAGGCATGGTCGAGCGCGCGCTCGAGACCGTGGTCCTGGCCACGGTTGCAGAAGCGAACCGCTCCGTCGGGCAGATCGGGCTCGACCAGGATGGGCGAGAGGTCGAGACCGGATGCCTTCCAGTGGTCGATCGCGCCGACCGTGTCGATCAGGTCCACTCGGCCGATCGCCTCCTCCAACGAGCGCAGGCCGAGCGCGGCGAGATACTCGCGCACCTCCTCGGCGATGTACTCGAAGAAGGTCTCGACGAACTCCGGCTTTCCCGAGAAGCGCTCGCGGAGTGTCGGGTTCTGGGTCGCGATCCCGACCGGACAGGTGTCGAGATGGCAGACCCGCATCATCACGCAGCCCGAGACCACCAACGGCGCAGTCGCGAAGCCGAATTCCTCGGCCCCGAGCAGCGCGCCGATGACCACGTCCCGTCCGGTCTTCATCTGACCGTCCACCTGGACCACGATGCGATCCCGGAGGTCGTTGGCCAGCAGGATCTGCTGGGTCTCCGCCAAGCCGAGCTCCCAAGGGATGCCCGCGTGCTTCAAGGAGGTGAGCGGGGCGGCCCCGGTCCCACCGTCGTGCCCGGAGATCAGGACGACGTCGGAGTGGGCTTTGGCCACCCCGGCGGCGACGGTTCCGACACCGACCTCGGCCACCAACTTCACGTGGACCCGGGCCGTCGGGTTGGCCGACTTGAGGTCGTGGATGAGCTGGGCGATGTCCTCGATCGAGTAGATGTCGTGGTGCGGCGGAGGCGAGATGAGACCGACCCCTGGGGTCGAGAACCGGGTCTTGGCGATCCAGGGGTGCACCTTGGTGCCGGGGAGCTGGCCTCCCTCGCCGGGCTTGGCCCCTTGGGCGATCTTGATCTGGATGTCGTCGGAGTTGACCAGGTACTCCGAGGTGACCCCGAACCGGCCCGAGGCCACCTGCTTGATGGCGCTCCGCCGGAGGTCGCCGTTCGGGTCGGGGGTGAAGCGGTCCGCGTCTTCGCCTCCCTCGCCGGTGTTCGAACGTCCGCCGAGGCGGTTCATCGCGATGGCGAGGTTCTCGTGGGCCTCGGCGGAGATGGAGCCGTAGGACATGGCACCCGTCGAGAATCGGGCGAGGATGCCTGCGGCCGGCTCCACCTCGTCGATGTGCAGCGCAGGGAGCACTCCCGTCTTCAGGCGCATCAGACCCCGAAGGGTCGCGAGATGGGTCGCCTGCTCGTCGACCGCCTTGGTGTACTCCTTGAACACCTCGTAGCGCTTCGAACGGGTGGCGTGCTGGAGCTTGAACACCGTCTTCGGGTTGAAGAGGTGGATCTCGCCTTCGCGACGCCACTGGTACTCGCCCCCGACCCACCGCTCGCGATGGGCCTGTTCACTCGGGCGTTCCAGGTGGGCGAAGTGGTGACGACGGGCGACCTCTTCGGCGAGGACGTCGAGCCCGACCCCGCCGATCCGCGAGACCGTGCCGGTGAAGTACTCGTCGACGACCTCGGGAGCGAGGCCCACCGCCTCGAAGACCTGCGCGCCGGTGTACGAGGCCACCGTCGAGATGCCCATCTTGGACATCACCTTGATGATCCCCTTCGACGCGGCCTTGATGTAGTTCTTGTGCGCCTGGTGCGGGCTGACACCGGTCAGGGCGCCGGAGCCGATCATGTCGTCGATGGACTCGAAGGCCAGATAGGGGTTGATGGCCGCCGCACCGTACCCCTTGAGCAGGGCCATGTGATGTACCTCGCGGGCACTTCCGGACTCGACGACCAGACCGACCTGGGTCCGGGTCTTGTTCCGCACCAGGTGGTGGTGGACCGCGGCCACCAGCAGAAGGGATGGGATCGGGGCGAGCGCCGCGTTCGAGTTGCGGTCGGAGAGCACGATCACGTCCGCGCCGCCCACGATGGCTTCACTGACCTTGGCGCGCACCTCCTCGATGGCCAGACGAAGTGCTTCTCCCCCACCGCGCGGATCGAACAATCCGTCGACCGCGAAGCCGCGGAACCCGGGCGTGCTGCCGTCCTCGTTGACGTACAGCAGCTTGGCGAGATCGTCGTTGTCGATGACCGGCATCGGGAGCACGATCTGACGACACGACTCGGCGGTCGGCTCGAGCAGGTTCGCCTCCGGACCGACCGCGGAGATCAGCGAGGTCACCAACTCCTCGCGGATGGCGTCGAGCGGCGGATTGGTCACCTGGGCGAACAGCTGGGTGAAGTAGTCGTAGAGCAGGCGCGGCCGATCGGAGAGCACGGCGACCGGCGTGTCGGTCCCCATCGACCCGTTGGGCTCGGCTCCCGATCGCGCCATCGGAGCGAGGATGAGCCGGAGCTCCTCGTCGGTGTAGCCGAACAGGCGCTGACGGCCGATGACCGAGGCGTGCTGCGGGGTGAGCATGGTGCGCGGGGGAAGCTCCTCCAAGTCGATCTGGCCGGCATCGATCCACTCGGCGTAGGGATGCTCGGCAGCGAGGGCGTCTTTGATCTCGTCGTCGTCGACGATCCGGCCGAGCGCGGTGTCCACCAGGAACATCCGGCCGGGCTGGAGACGGCCCTTGCGCACGACCTTGTCGGAGGGAACCTCGAGCACCCCGACTTCGCTGGCGAGCACCACCAGCCCGTCGTCGGTGACCCAGTAGCGGGCCGGGCGGAGCCCGTTGCGGTCGAGGACCGCGCCGATGACCGTCCCGTCGGTGAAGGCCACCGCCGCCGGGCCGTCCCACGGCTCCATCAAGGTCGAGTGGAAGCGGTAGAAGGCGCGGCGTGCCGGATCCATCGTCCGGTGGTTCTCCCAGGCCTCGGGGATCATCATCAGGACCGCATGGTGCAGGGGGCGGCCGCCGAGGTGGAGCAGCTCGAGCACCTCGTCGAAGGAGGCCGAGTCGCTGGCCCCGGGGGTCACGATCGGGAAGCACCGCTCGAGCCCGGGGATCAGATCGGATCGGCAGAGCGACTCTCTCGCCCGCATCCAGTTCCGATTGCCCTGCAAGGTGTTGATCTCGCCGTTGTGGGCCAGGTAGCGGTAAGGATGGGCGAGCGGCCACGAGGGGAAGGTGTTGGTCGAGAACCTCGAGTGGACCAGCGCGAGCCCGCTCTGCAGCCGTTCGTCGGCGAGATCGGGGAAGAAGCCCGCCAGTTGGTGAGAGGTGAGCATCCCCTTGTAGGTGATCGTTCGAGCCGACAGCGACGCGAAGTAGCAGTCGCCGATCTCGTGCTCCACCCGCTTTCGCAGGACGAACGCCAGGCGGTCGAGAGCGAGTGCGGGGTCGTCACCGGCAAGGGTGGTTCCCGGCCCAGCGCCCACGAACAGTTGGTGCATCGACGGCATCGCCGCCTCGGCGATCGACCCGAGCGACCCCGAGTCGACCGGAACCGTCCGCCAACCGATGACCTCGAGTCCCTCCTCGCCGGCCAGCTTGCCGATCGCATCCCGGACGTCCGCCGCCGCACCTGCATCACGCGACAAGAACGCGATCCCGGTCGCATAGTGACCGGGATCGGGAAGGGCGAAGTCGACGGTCGCCTCGTAGAAGTCGTGTGGCACCTGGAGGAGGATCCCCGCACCGTCTCCACTGTCCTCCTCGCTGCCGGTGGCTCCCCGGTGGGCGAGGTGCTCGAGGGCCGAGACCGCCCGACGGACCAACTCGTGGGAGCGGCGGCCCTCGAGGTCGGCGACCAGGGCCACCCCGCAGGCGTCATGCTCGAACCGGGGGTCGTAGAGGCCACCAGCGGGTGCCTTCGGCGCACGCGGCGCACGCGACCCACGCGGGAGCTGGACCGAGGTGGTCGAGGCTTGGAGGGCGGCGTCAGCCCTGGTGTGGCGAGAAGTCGTCATCGGGGTGCTCCAACGGAAACGAAGGAAGTGGGACCATCCACCCGGGACGACGTTGGCCCATACGTGGTCCGTCAATTGTACACGCCAGTCTGCAGGTCAACCGCACCGTGGGCGAAGTCCCCGTCACCAAGATCGGATACGAGAACCCGGATCGGTCAGGCCTGGTCAGTCCCCTCCGCTGGCTTCGCCGAACGCATCGAAGACGACCTCTTGGCCGGACTCGGCACCGCCAGGCTGGGATTCGGCGCTGTCGGCCCGGAGAAGGTCCGCTCCGTCGGCTGGAGCGGATTCTGCGACACGCTCGAGCTGCCCCTCAGGTGGCCTGTCGGGCGCGGGGTCTTGTGACTCCATCTCGCCATCCCGTACCAGAGCGGTGGCTTCGCCATTCGAGAACCACCGGGCTTCGTGCAGGCCGTAGGGGTCGACGTACCAGCCTTCGGCGTTCACCGCTCGGTCTCCCAGGGCATCGGTGACCTCGTCGTCGGGAACATGCTTCCGAGCCTAATGGTGCACCCTCGGGTTCTCAGTCGGGGATGCCGCGTGCCGGGTATCCGGTCATTGTTTGGAAGAGACGACCACGCTGATGTCGCACTGGCAAGCAACCCCTGTTCCTGCTGGCGGATTCTCAGAAAGCACTGTGCCCGAGGGGACGCCGGCATCCGGGACGGTGTTCTCGACGAGCATCGGAAGCGCAAGGTCGGTCAGCACCTGTTTTGCCTTTGCCACGGGAAGCCCGACCACATTCGGCAGGTGATCGACCATCTTGAACACCGGCGGTGGTCTCATTGACTCGGGAGACGTGCCGGTGCTCCAAGCAACAGCGGCATAGGCGCCTTTCACTCTCACGATCACCGGAATCGGGGGTGGGACCGGGAACTCCGCCTCCGGACCGAAGGGAAGGTCGATTGCGCCGCGGGAGATCTGAAGGACGCCACCTTGCCCGACCGAAGCGAGCGCGCCACTGGGTCCGGCGGCGAGCGACACCATGTCACCCGTCATCCGTTCGATGTTGCGGGTACCCCCACCACTCTCCCCCGGCGTCGTGTCCGTGAAGGGCATGACGACCTCTTTGTCATTTGTCTGCACGAGGAACTCCCCGTTTGCCAGGTAGGACGGGGCCGTTTCCCAGATTTTCGGGTCTTGAAGCCCTGCCCCACTTGGCAGGGATACTCCTTCCCCGTCAAACACGGGCGCGAGCGAGTGCAGGGATCGGGCGGCTGCGGGAACGAGGACGCCCACGGTAGGTCGGTGGCGACCGAGGTACTGGTCGATGAACCCGCCCCAGACCGCGAGCTGGCGGTCATCCATCCCAATGGCGATTCCCTGGATCGGGAGAGGTGGTGGGACGCTCGCAGCATTGAGTCGCTCAACAGTGCCGGTTGCATCGCCAGCATCGTCGAGCTTCGCGATCGACACACCCGTTTGGCGGCCACGCCCGTCGACGTTCACGAATCCGAGGTAGTCGCCATCGGGGCTCACCGAGGGCAGCTCGGCCCGCGTCTCGACGAGCCGAGCGTGCGACCGACACCCGGAGAGAGAGATCGCCCAGATCGCCGGAACTCCGGTCGCGAGCCTCGCCGTGACGTACGCCTGACTCGTTTTCGCTCGTTCGGCCACGCCACCGTTCGGCCGAGCGCCGCTCGCCACGACCCGAACCGCGAGGTTGCCGGGTGCAACCAGGACGACCTCGCCGGACCGAGTTTCGGCGACGAGGTCCTCGCCGATGTTCGCGCCTTTGCAAGACCCGGCCGCCGTTCTGGGCGCAGACAGCGTGATGCCCACCTGCTGCGGCGACGGCGGACTCGAACAGGAGGCAACCAGGAACGCTCCGAGAACAATTCCGCCACGACCGGCTCGACTCAGCCGCACGCCTCAGTATGACCCGTCGGGTCACCCATAGCATGGCGGGATGGTGTCTACGCCTCCACCTGACGTCGTGGTGGTGGGCGCCGGGGTGATCGGGCTCGCCGTCGGGTGGGAGGCGTCGAGAGCCGGCATGACGGTCACCCTGGTCGACCCCGAGCCGGGACGGGGAGCCGGTTGGGCGGCGGCGGGGATGCTCGCCCCGGTCGGCGAAGCCCACTTCGGGGAAGATCGGCTGACCGCGCTCAACCTGGCGGCTGCAGGGGCCTGGCCGACGTTCGCCCGCACTCTCGAGGAGGCATCCGGGGAGCCGCTCCAGTACACGAGGAGCGGCAGCCTCCTCATCGCTGCCGACCCTTCGGACAGCGCAGCGGTCGCCGATCTGATCGACTACCAGCGCGCCCTCCACCTCCAGGTCGAACGACTCTCCGCAGCGGAGTGCCGGCGATCCGAACCGGTCCTGTCCCCCGCGATCAGAGGAGGGGCGCGCCTTCTCGCTGACGGCCAGGTGGACAACCGGCGCGTGCTCGAAGCGCTCCTCGGTGCCTGCCGGTCATCCGGAGTGACCCTCGTGCAGGACCGAGTCACATCCGTCGACATCGCCAACGGTGCGGTGGAGGGGGTCACCTTGGCAGAACGCGGATCCAGGCCGGCCGGCTCAGTGGTCCTCGCCGCAGGCTGTCGGTCCGGACAGCTCGGAGGCATCCCCGAGCACCTGCTGCCTCCGGTGCGGCCGGTCAAGGGGCTGACCCTCCGACTTCGGGCGCCGGCCGGTGTCCCCCGCTTGGCCACGACGGTCCGCGGGCTCGTCCACGGAAGGAGCTGCTACCTGGTGGCTCGGGAGGACGGGCACGTCGTCGTCGGCGCGACGGTCGAGGAGAAGGGCTTCGACACCGCGGTCCAGGCGGGTGCGCTCGGCGATCTGCTCGAAGACGCGCGCCGGCTGGTTCCCTCGCTCGAGGAGTACGAGCTGGTCGACACCGCGGTCGGACTTCGGCCGGGGTCGCCGGACAACGCGCCCATCGTCGGTGCCACCGAGCTCAAGGGCCTGGTTCTCGCCACGGGCCACTACCGCAACGGCTTCCTCCTTGCGCCGGTCACCGCGCAGGAGGTCGTCGACGTCCTCGCCGGTCTGGACTCCTCGGGTGCGTTCTCCGAGTTCGGTCCCGCTCGATTCGCTGCAGCGTTTGCAGATCGTGTCGGTCGCTCCCGCCTGAGCGACCGTTCTCAGACCGGCACATGAACGACCCGTCCGGCACGAGCGCCATCTCCCTCAACGGCACACCCGAGGAAGTCCGGAGCGGTGCGACCGTGGCCGAGTTGGTGGCGGCGTGGTGTCCCTCCACGCGGGGGATCGCAGTCGCCCGCAACGGGGACATCGTCCCGAAGAGCAAGTGGTCCTCGACTCCCATCGAGCCGGGCGACCAGATCGAGATCGTCACCGCGGCAGCGGGAGGGTAGGGACGGGGCATCGACGCTCGACCACGGCGGTACCGTGGAACGGTGGACAACATGCTGGATGAGGGTACGAACGAGATGGTGGGCGAGACAGGGGACGATCCACTGGTCATCGCCGGTCGACCGTTCACGTCGCGACTCCTGCTCGGCACCGGAGGGATGGCCAGCACCGAGTCACTGCACGAGGTGGTCGTCGAGTCCGAGACCGAAATGGCCACCGTTGCGGTGCGACGGGTCGACCCGGCAGCCCGGCACTCGCTGGTCGACCTCCTTGCACAGCTCGAGATCGCCGTCCTGCCCAACACCGCGGGGTGCTTCACCGCAGCCGACGCCGTCTTCACCGCCAAGCTCGCCCGTGAGGCCTTCGAGACCGACTGGGTGAAGCTCGAAGTCATCGGCGACGACCGGACCCTCCTCCCCGACACGGTCGAACTTGTCACCGCCGCCGAGCAGCTCGTCGACGAGGGCTTCGTGGTGCTGCCCTACTGCGGCGACGACCCGGTCGCCGCCCGCCGGCTCGAGCAGGCCGGCTGTGCCGTGGTCATGCCACTCGGGGCGCCGATCGGGAGCGGCCTCGGCATACGGAATCCGCACAACATCTCCCTCATCGTCGAACAGTCGTCGGTGCCGGTCGTGCTCGACGCCGGCATCGGCACCGCGTCCGATGCCTGTCTCGCGATGGAGCTGGGCTGCGACGCGGTGCTGGTGGCATCGGCGATCACCCGCGCGCAGCGGCCTGGGCTCATGGCCGCTGCAGTCCGCGACGCGGTGCGCGCCGGTCGTACGGCCCGTCGAGCCGGTCGAATCACCCGCCGCTTCCACGCCGAAGCCTCGAGCTCCTTCGAGGGCATGGTCGATCAGTGAACCACGACGAGAACCCGCCGGTGGCGCTGAGCATCGCCGGTTCGGACTCGGGTGCAGGGGCCGGCATACAGGCAGATCTCAAAACCATGAGCGCACTCGGCGTGTTCGCGACCACCGCGATCACCGCGGTCACCGCCCAGAACACCGCCCGGGTCACCGAGGTCCACCACCTCCCAGAGAGCCTCGTCGCCGCCCAGGTGCGCGCTGTGGTCGACGACCTGCCCGTCGCGGCCACCAAGACCGGACTGCTCGGCACGATGGCGGTGGTCGAGACCGTTGCCGATCTCGCCGCCTCAGGCCTGCTCCCCCAGCTGGTGGTCGATCCGGTGATGGTCGCCTCTACGGGCACCGCCCTGGTCGCCGAATCGTGCGTCGAGGCGTACCGCACCCGCCTTTTTCCCCACGCGTTGCTGATCACGCCGAACCTTTGGGAAGCAGCGCTGCTGGTCGACGAGCCGGCATCCGAGGTCCGGGGAGTCGAGGCGATGATCGAGCTCGCTCAGCGGATCCACAGGCTCGGCCCGGCGTGGGTCCTGGTCAAAGGGGGCCATCTCCCCGAGGTCGAGCGCAACTCGGATCAGGACGCCCCCCCTGACGATTTCGACGAGCAGACCGGTGCGGTCGATGTGCTGTTCGACGGCCACCGGGCGACCGTACTCAGCGGGCCGCGGGTCGACACCGCCAACACCCACGGCACCGGTTGTTCGCTCTCGGCGGCCATCGCAGCCCACCTGGCCCGTGGCGCCAACGTCCCCACGGCAGTCGCCGCGGCGAAGGCCTTCGTCCGCGAAGCCCTGGTCGGCAGCGCTCGGTGGCAGCTCGGAGAAGGGCACGGTCCGCTCGACCATCTCGGTTGGACCATCCACCCGGTCACGCCAGCGGCTGCCGACGCCCTACCTCGTACGTGAAAGTGGCCGGGTCCCCCGACCCGGCCACTTCCTCCCCCCCAATCACAGGAACATCTTGCCTGGTGCAGATCAGGCAATCCCTCCTCATTTGCAAGGAGTTCACCTCGCGAATGCTGTTGGCATTGTGATCCATGCGCGGGCAGATGTAAACCCTGTTCACTCCCAATAATCACTATCCGTATTTACCCAAATACTCTCTGTGGTTCTTGGCCTCTTCAGGGCCCTTCAGCCCTCCGAGCGCCCTTCTCCAGACCGTCGATGCCACCCCCCCGAAGGTCACCGCTAGCATCGCTGCTCATGGTCGGTACCGCAGACCAGTTCGGAGCACCGCCCTCCGATGGCGTCCAAGCCGTGGACCCGGACAACCGGCTCTACCAGCCGGTCTCCTCCCGTCGGCCGGCCCTGGTGGTGCTCGGTCTCGCCGTGTTCATTCTGCTGCTCGGGATCATCGGCTCGGCGGTCGCGACCGGCACCTCCGCCCCCAGTACCCAGTCGAACGTGCGGGTCGCCGGCAAGGTCGTCGCCCTCACCCCCGCGACCAGCGCGTTGGCCTCCATCGTCGCGGGCGGTCAACCCCCAACCGACATCATCTCCAAGCTGGCCGTTCCGGCGGGCAGCACGGTCGTGCGCACGGTCAACTCCGATCAGGGAGTGTCCCAGTTCGACCGGAC
Source organism: uncultured Acidimicrobiaceae bacterium (assembly GCA_963839925.1). Taxonomy (GTDB): domain Bacteria; phylum Actinomycetota; class Acidimicrobiia; order Acidimicrobiales; family RAAP-2; genus Bog-756. The sequence goes on from CAWIWV010000001.1 coordinate 1,508,204, forward strand.
GGTCTTCTTCACCACCCACCTCACCCAGACCCAGGTGATCGACACCTATCGTGCGGCGCTTCCCCGCCTCGGTTGGAGCGTCATCTACCACGGCCCCCAAACCGGGGGCACGGGAACCGAGGTGTTGGCCAAGCGAGGGAGCAGCGACGGGTTCTACTGGGAGACCGGTGTCGTGGTCTCCCCGACCACCTCCGCCGGGACGACGCCCTACTCGGTCGAGGTCTTCGAGCTCTCCGACGACACCTGAGTCGCGGGGTCGGGGTTCACGAGACGGCCGCCACGACGGCCGGTGCGAGGTGCGGGTCCGGTGGATCCTCTGCACGCCTGAGCATCCACGCCCACACGAACAGGTCGATCGGGTAAAGCAGGTAGCCGACCCGGGTGGCCGGCGCGAGCAGGATGGCGATCAGCATGACCCACCCGGCGAGAGTGGCCAACTCCGACGGATCACGAGGAGGGTGACGGAGCATGTGGCGCACCAGCACCACCAACCCGATGACACCGACCACGGCGACGTAGATGCGGTGCTCGGCGGGAAAGATCGAGACGATGATGTGGCCTGGCATCGCACTGGCCGCCGGCGATGACACGCCCGCAAGACCCAGGGGAAAGCGGATCACGTTGTCGACGAATGCGGGGATGTTACCGAGCGCCACCGGGACGACCACCGGAACGATCACCGCTGCCACACCCAGCAGGAACCGCCCGATCGCGCGGTTGCGGTGCAGGTCGTACACGGCCCAAACCGCAAGGACGGCGAGTGGCCACGCGGTGAACTTGAGCGAGGACGCGGCGCCGAGGGCCAGTCCCGCTAGCACCGGTCTTCGGCGCTGCAGCGCGGCGAGCCCGAGCAGCATCAGGGCGACGACCGGCATGTCGTCTCCCCCGGTGGCCAACGGCAGGGCCGCAGTCGGAAGGACGGTGAGCACCTGGAAGGAGCGGAACCTCGCGTCGGTGGGTGGCGCGAGGCGCGACAGTGCCAGCAGCGAGACCGCGACGGTGAACACGAGGAACTGGATCCGGGCGTCGGTGAGCCGCGCCCCGATCTTGCTGGTCGCGTCGGTGCTGGACAGCCCGAACAGCACCATGCCGGGCAGGTAGGGGTAGTAGAGCTCGTAGACCGGCTCGGCCTTCTGGTGGATGAGGATGTGGCCGTTCCGGTCGATCTCCCGGTACGGATCCTTGCCGTGGGCTGCCCGCGCGCCGGCCTGCTGGACGACCACCACCTCCGGCTGGACATGGGCCGAGGGGTTCCCCTCGGAGCGCCAGACCACCTCCAAGCTGAGAGGCACCACCGTCGCCCCCACCAAGACGATCGCCAGGGCGACGATCCTGGCCGCCCGACGGCCGTTCCTCGGTGGCGAGGTCCCTGCCCGCCACGCCACCAACCCCATCAGCAACGCCGCAGCAAGGTAGGGCCCGAAGGCCAGCTCCCCCCACTGGCGATAGAGCGGGATACCCATCGCGACGGCGGCGATGCCGGCGAACACGGCCGAGCAGGCGTAGAGGAACGCGTCCCGCCCCTCCGGCGAGAGGCGTCGCCCCGCCTCGAAGATGGTCCGTCCCCACTCGGTCATCGGCGACCGGCCCCACCGAAGAGCCGCTGGTAGAACTCGAGCTCGGCGATCAGACAGGTCTCGATGGTTGCCGCCCGGCGGAAGCCGTGCGACTCGCCCGCGAAGATCGTCTGGGTGCAGTCGACCCCCTCGTCGCGCAGTCGCTCCGCGAACCGGAGGGACTGGGACAGCGGCACCACCGGATCGTCCTCCCCTTGGAGGAGCAGCACGCTGCCCGAGATCCGTTCGGGATGGTGGATAGGTGAACGCTCCCGGTAGATCGCCACTGCCTCCGGCAACGGCCCGACCAACGAGTCGAGATAGCGGGACTCGAAGTCGTGGGTGTCGACGCTGAGCGCTTCCAAGTCGGTGACCCCGTACCAGGACGCCGCGCCGACGAAACGGTCCGACCGCACCAGTGCAGCCAGCGCGGTGAAACCCCCGGCGCTGGTGCCACGAATCGCCATCCGGTTCCCGTCGACCAGGCCGAGCGCAGAGAGTCCTTCGGCGTAGTGCACGCAGTCGTCGACGTCGGCCTCCCCCCACAGCCCGTTCAACGCACGGCGGTAATCGCGCCCGTAGCCACTGCTCCCCCGGTAGTCGACCAGGGCGACGGCGAGCCCCTTCGCCGTGAAGAACTGCACCACCGGATCGAATCCCCCCTCCGCTGCCGAGGTCGGTCCGCCGTGGCAGAACACCACCAGAGGAGGACGAGCCTCGACCGGCGTCGGTCGGCTCGCGTCTGCTGGCCCGGCGTGGGCGCTGCCGGCCGCCGCGAAGAAGAGCCCGGGAACTGCTCCGGTGGCGGTCGACACCGAGATCGACCTGGCCGCAGACACCGCAGAGCGGTCGACCTCCACCCCTTGCGGGCCGCTCAGGCGCGCTGCCGATCCATCGGCGTCGAGGCGAACCTCGAGGACCACCTGCGCCTCGGTGGCGGTCGACCCGAGCACGGCCACCCGGTCCACACCGTCGTCGCCAGTCTCCCCCGCGACCACCCCCTGGATGCTCACGCACGGTTGCTCGACGACCTCCACGGACCACGGTGCCCGATCGGCCGCCGGTGTGAGCCGGACCAGCTGGTCACGACCTCGCGCACGCTTCCGACAGACCAACGATCCGTCGGCCAGCTCGGCGATGGTCGCCTGGCCGAGGATCCAGTCCGGCGCGTGGAACTCGGCGTCACCGCCGGCCACCAGGGGCTGCGGTGTGCCGCCTGCGTCCGGGGACGACTGCTCCAACCGGTAGGGCAGCCACCATCCGCTCCGGTCGTCGACGAACACCAGGGATCCGCCGCGGCACCAGAGCGGCTGACCCACCGACGTCCCCTCCCCACCCGCGACCCGTCGGGACCGATCCAGGCGGATCGAACCGTCCGACTCGTCCAGCGCGGCGAGCCAGACCTCCGAACTGTCCCAGGGCATGGATGGATGGTCCCAGGTCACCCATGCCAGCCATCGGCCGTCCGGCGACGGCCGCGGCGCGGAGAAGAAGTCCCCCCGCTCGACCAATGGCACCACCGACATCGATCCGTCCACCGCGACGGCAACCACCTGGTGGCGGGTGGCGCCGGCACCCACCTGCTCTCGGACCGAGACCAGCCACCGTCCCGACCGGGTGAGCCGTCCGTCTGCGTAGCGGTCGCTCAGCCGGTCCCCGGCGACCTCCGGGGTGAGCGGCGTGGCCGGTCCCGGTCGCTCGCCGATCTCGGTCCGGTACCAACGCTGATCGGACTGCTCGACGTAGTAGAGCACCCCGCCCTCCGCCCGGAACGACGCCCCGCCGTACTCGTGCACCCGGCTCCGCACGTTCGCTCCCGGGGGAGACACCTCCCGCAGAGCAGAGCCGGGAGCCCATCGCATGACCACTTGGCGCCCACCGAGGTCCGGACGACCCTCCGACCAGTACCACGCGCCCGAGTCGGCCTGGAGGCCTCCCCGGCTGACCTTTCCTGCGGCGACCTCGGCGGCAGACCACGGCGACGGCCACCATCCGAACTCCGCCGCCCGATCGCCGTCTCCGGTGTCCCCGGTCATCGGGGTGCCCACGGGCGTGTCATCGAATCGCCACGGTCATCGGAGTCAGTACGGTACCCGCATGGACACCCTCCCCTCGACCTTCTCCGCCTTCGTGGTCACCCGCAGCGGCGATTCGATCGACACCTCGGTTCGGACCCTCGGGCCCGTCGAGCTGGGCGACGGTGAGGTCACCATTGCGGTGGACTGGTCGGCCGTCAACTACAAGGACGCCATGGTGACCCGTCCCGGCAACCGGGTCGCGCGGATCTCGCCGCTGATCCCCGGTGTCGACCTGGTCGGCACGGTCCTCGACTCGGGGGACGCGTCGGTGCAGGTCGGAGCGCAGGTGGTCGTCCAGGGATACGACCTGGGCGTGGCCCACCACGGTGGGTTCTCCGAGCTGGCGAGGGTTCCGGCCGGGTGGGTCGTGCCGCTACCCACCGGGCTGTCCGCCCGCCAGGCGGCGACCATCGGCACAGCCGGCTTCACCGCAGCGCTCTCCTTGCGACGCCTCGAGCACCAGGGCCTCGCCCCTGGCGACGGCCCGGTGCTGGTCACCGGTGCGACCGGCGGGGTCGGCAGCATGGCGGTCTCGCTGCTCGCCATCCGTGGCTACGAAGTGGTGGCGAGCACCGGTAAGGCCGATGAGCAGGGCTACCTGCTCGCGCTCGGGGCATCTCGGGTCATCGGTCGGGAGGAGCTCTTCACCGAACCGGAGCGAACCTTGGGCGCCGAGCGCTGGGCCGGAGCGATCGACTGCGTCGGCGGACCGAGTCTCTCTGCGGTGCTCCGGACCCTCCGCTACGGGGCGGCGGTCGCGGCCAGCGGGCTCACCGGCGGAAGCAACCTCGAGTCCTCGGTCTACCCGTTCATCGTGCGGAACGTCTCCCTGATCGGCATCGACACCGTGTCGACCCCGATCGCGGAGCGGCGGGCGGTCTGGGAGGAGATGGCGACCGCCTTCCCCGAAGCCCTTCTGGAGGAGATCGTCCATTCCGAGCTCGGACTGGGCGATCTCGCAGCGGCACTCGAGGTCGTGCTCGCCGGTGGGGCGACCGGGCGAATGCTGGTGAAGCCCGGTTCGCGCTGACCGGCCCTTCGAAGCCGGCCTGATCAGTCTCCGCCGGCCGCGGTCTGGGACCCGGGCCCGGTCGGCGAGAAGACCGGAGACACCCCCACCGTGCCGCCCCCGCACGGCGCGAGTGTTGCAGCCGTCACCAGGTGGTCGTAGGCGTTGGGCGGAGTGATCTCGATCGACTTCGAGCTCGGGCAGCTGGTCTCGTTCCCGACCGGAACATCCGAGTAGCCGACGTTGAACTCGACGGAGCCGCCCGGAGCGACGGTCACCGTGGTGGGTGCCATGGAGAGGAAGCTTTCCGATCCCCCGCGCACCACCTTGGTCGGCAGCGGGGCTCCCGTCGCGCTCAGCAGCTGGAGTCCGGGGTACCCGCCGAGCACACACGTCGTGGCCGCGGTGCTCTTGAGGGCGAAGGTGGTCTCGATGGTGCCGGCGGCGCCGTTTCCGCCGACGACCGATCCCACCAGCTTGGCTGTCTTGCACCGGGCTGGACCCGCCGAGGTGGTCGGGACGACCCCCGTGGTGGTCGTCGAGCCGGTGCCACCGGTCGAGGCGGGAGCAGCCGAGGTCGGCGGGCTCGAGGTCGTGGAGGAAGTGGATGGAGATGACGAGCAGGCACCGAGCACCGCCCCGGCGCCGATCAGAAGAACGGCGAGGGTTCCGCCTCGAAGCGCTCCGCTCACGAAGAGAAGTCCTCCGGCCTGATCGAGTCGAGGAAGTTCCGGAACTCTCCCACCAGCTCGTCCGGATTGGCCCCCTCGTCCTCGTCGGGCTCGTTGTCTTCTTCTTCGTCGACCGCCAACATGATGCCCTCGTTGTCCATGAGATCGTCGGCGACGTACAAGGGAGCACCCGTGCGCACCGCAACAGCGACCGCATCCGAAGGTCGAGAGGACACCGGCACTTCCCGGTCGCCCTGGAGGAGCACGATCTCCGCGAAGTAGGTCGCCGTCTTCAGCTCGGTCACCACCACCCGCACGACATCGGCGCCGAGTGCGTCGAGCAGATCACGGATCAGATCGTGGGTCATCGGGCGAGGGGTGTCCATGCCCTGCAGTGCGAAGGCGATCGCCGTCGCCTCGGGAGCACCGATGAAGATCGGCAGGGTGCGGCCCAATCCCTCCGACTCCTGGAGCAGGAGCACGGGCGTGTTCGATTGCAGGTCCACACGCACCGCCCGAAGCCGGACTTCGACCATGCATGCAACTTACTCGGCAGCGGACGGATGTGCGATCAGGCCTCCGTGGCCTGGAAGTGCGCGAACAGCGACCGGAGCGGGCCCGGACCGGTCAGTCGCCGAGCATGCCCCGAAGGGCGATGCGCAGCAGCGCGCTCCGCAACTGCAGTCCGAGGTCCGACAGCTCGTCGACCGTCTCACGGGCTCGGGCACGTGCCTCGGGGTTGCGCTGGCGGAGCAGCGGCAGGACGACCTGTTCGATGAATCCCGCCTCCCGCACGGCTGCGTTCTTGTAGAGACTGAGGTGTCGCGGCTCGATCCCGAACTGAGCGAACCGGGCAACCGCGGTCGCCACGGCCAAGCTGTCTTCGTCGTAGTAGTCGAGACCGGCGATGACGGTCGGTGTGAGAAGCCCGAAGCCTTGGAGACCGAGGAGCGCCTCGTGATCGAGACCTGACGCCGCGGCGAGTTCCTCGAGAGACATGTTGGTGCCGCCTGGCTGGTTGGCGCTCGCACCGCTTCCGTTCCCCTCCCGGGTCGCAGCCGGTGCACCAGTCGGTGCGCTCCGCGGGCGGCGCTGACGGGCAGGCGGATCTGCTGAGGTGCCCTGGGTCGATTTCGCCTGCTTCACGGACCCGCCGTGGTCGGTGGTGGCCGGTGCTCCGCCCGCGGTCGGCGACTTCGGTGGCGTCGACCGGTCGGCGGGGCGACCAACCTGCGGTGGGCGTGAAGGATCGACCGTCCTCGACACCGGGGTTGGGCCAGTCGACGGCGCGCCGGTGGCGCTCCGATCACCTGCCCCGACAGGCGCAGCTGGAACAGCCGCTGCGGCCGGGCTCTGGATCCCCGGAAGAGGAGAGCCTCCTCCGGCCCTCGTCGCCGGCTGCTGCGATGGAGCGCTCGATGCGGCGCGCTCGCCGACCACGGAGTCTGCGGTGACACGTTGGCCGACCAGCACCCGCTCCTCGGCGACCTGATCAGGATGTTCCTCGGCGCGTGCCACGGAGGTTGCTTCCTCGGAGGGGGTACCGCCGCCGTTGTCGTCCTCGAGTCGGTCCTTGATCACCTTGAGGGGCAAGAAGTGCTCACGCTGCTGGCGAAGCACCCAACGCAGGCGTTCCACGTCGTGGTCGTAGAACTTGCGGTAGCCGGAGGGGGTGCGTTCGGGATTGACCAGACCCTGGCTCTCGAGGAAGCGGATCTTGGAGATGGTGACGTCAGGGAATTCCTGACGCAAGAGGGTCAACACGTCGCCGATGGAGAGGTACGACCGACCGCTCATCGGCGCTCCGTGGCGAGGGATGATCGGTGCGCTGGCGTCCTCATTCTCCGGAGGCCACCAAGAACAAGAGCTTGAACTTCCCGATCTGGAGCTCGTCACCGCTGGCCAATGCCGTCTCTTCGATCCGCTCGCGGTTGACGTAGGTTCCGTTGAGCGATCCGACGTCCCGCACGGTCGTGACCTTGTCGTTCGTCACCAGCTCGGCGTGACGTCGGGACACAGTGATGTCGTCGAGAAAGATCTCACTGTCGGGATCGCGCCCCACCCGGGTGACCCCGGCCTCGAGCGCGAAACGCGCCCCCCGGTCGATCCCCTTCCGGATGACCAACAGGGCGACACCGCGGGGAAGCTCGAGCAGACCGACCCCACCGTCGTCGTCGATCCCGTCGCCCGGCTCTTCGATCGGATGCACCGACACCGAGGTGTCGGGAGCAGAGGTCACCAGGGCCGCACCGCACGATGAGCAGAAGTTGACACCGTTCGGATTGAGGTGGCCGCAGGTCGGGCAGTACACGGACCCTACGGTAGTCGTTCCCATCTCCTTGCTCTCAAGGATCATGGGGGCGAGCGTGACGGTCAACTTTCCGTCAACTGCTGGTACCCGCTCGAGTCGAGCAACGATTCCATCGAAGACGGGTCGGTCGGGACGATCTCGCAGATCCATCCCTCCCCGTAAGGATCGGAGTTGAGCATCTCCGGTGCGCCCACCAGTGCGGTGTTGATGGACACAACTTGACCGGCGACCGGCGCGTAGATCTCCGAAACCGACTTGGTCGATTCGACTTCGCCGAGCAGTCCGCCGACCTCCACCGTCCGCCCCGGGCTGGGGAGATCCACGAAGACGACGTCGCCGAGCGCGTCCTGCGCGAAGTCGGTGATCCCGACCCGCACCCGGTTGCCTTCGGTCCGAGCCCACTCGTGATCTCGGGAGTAGCGAAGGTCCTCGGGCACATTCATAGGTGCGGACCCTACCCGACAGGTCAGGGTTGCGCCTGTACCGATCGTCGACCATCCGTCGACACCACTCGACCGAGAACGAGGTGCGCGGGATCAGCGCAGCAGCTGCTCGATGCGCACGACGTAGTCCTTCGCCCTGGCCTCGGCGGACGCGTCGCTCCCCCCCTCCGCCCACACATGGGTGAGGGGCGCTTCAGGATCGGGGAGCACGAGCGCCCACCCGTCCTCCTCGAGGATCTTGATCCCGTCGACGAGCATCAGATCGCGTCCCGCCGAGCGCTCGACCAGCGACCGCATGACCATGCCCTTCTGGTCCCACGGGGTGTGCACTCCTTGGTGGACGACGTGCACCAGCGGGAGCTCCGCCACCAGTTCCGACAGCTTCCTTCCCGCTCCGGTCAACAGGGCGAGCAGATTGACCAGCGTCGCCGCCGCGTCGAAGGCAGGAAGAAAGCCGGGGAAGATGAACCCTCCCGCCTGGCTCGCCGCAAACGTCACCTGGTCGGCGCGTGCGACCTCCATCAGATGCGAGGCGGAGAGCTTCGTCCAGACGATTTCGGCACCCGACTTCCGGCAGATCTCCTCGGCTGCCCGACTGACCGCCACCGGCAGCGCGACCCGTGCCGACGGTGTGGCTTCGGTCACCAACCTGAGGAGCACCAGGAGGGCTTCGTCGTCGGTGAGCGGGTGGCCGAGGTCGTCCACGATGACGACGTGCTCGCCGCCCGGATCGAACACCGCACCGAGGTGGGCGCCCGATGCGCGGACCAGCTCGCCGACCCGCGACGCGCTCACGTGCCGATCGAAGTTGACCACCCCTGCCGTGTTCGCATACGGGTTGACTGTCAGCACGTCGGCCTCCAGCTTGGCCAACAGGTTGGGCATGACGAAGCTGGTGGTTCCGAACGAGTAGTCGAGGACCAACTTGAGATCGGCCGCCTGCGCCCCGGAGAGGTCGACCGATTGGATCAACGCCTCGGTGTAGTGCTCGAGGGTGCGCGGCGGGAACCCGATGTCACCGATCTCCCTCGCCAGGACCCGACGGAAGTCCTCCCGGTGGTACAGCCGCTCGATCTTGCGCTGGGTGGTCTCGTCCACGTCGATGCCGTCTTTGTCGAAGAACCGGAACACGACCGACTGCGGATCGTCGGGGGCCAGGCGTACGGTCACCCCGGCCATGCTGGCCGACGAGGTGACCTGAAAACGGGTGACCGGAACCGTCGCCGCCTCCAGGTCGTCGACGTTGATCCCCGCGGCGTTGCAGCCCACCATGATCGCCCGCTTCAGCACCCGTGCCGCTCGGCTGGTGTCCCGGGAGGTGGTGATCGTCGACCCCTTCTCGAAGGTGGAGGCCCAGGCCATGGAGAGCCGCACCGCCAGCTCGGGGCTGATGTCCACGTTGGCCAGCCCCTGGACGCCGTCGCGGCCGAACAGCGAGCGGGCCCCCATCGACTCCCAGACGATCGAGGAGTTGACCATCGCACCCGCCTCGACCGTCTTGAACGGGTAGATCTTCACCCCCGCCCGAATCTCGGCGTGTGCGCCGACGAAGCACTGGTCGCCGAGCACCACCCCCTGCTCGCAGCGCACGCCCTCGCGCAGGTCGGATCCCCGGCCGAGGACACTGCCGTCGACCCGCACCCCTGAGCCGAGGTAGGTGTTGTCGTGGACCACCGAACGTTGCAACGCGGCGTTGTCGCCGATCCGGACGTTGCGTCCGAGCGTGCAGTACTCGCCGAGCCTCGCCCCTTGGCCGACGACGCAGTTGTCGCCGATCACCGCGGGACCTTCGATGACCGCGGTCGGGTCGATCTCGGATCCCTTGCCCAACCACACACCGGGGCGCAGCTCGAACCCGTTGAGACCCACCTGGACCCGTCGGTCGAGGATGTCCTGATGCGCCTTCAGGTAGGCCTCGAGATTGCCGACGTCCTCCCAGTAGCCGTCCGCGACGTATCCGTAGAGGGACTCGCCGGCTGCCAACGCGTCGGGGAAGGAATCGCCCGAGAAGTCCACGGGCTGCCCTGCGGGGATGTAGTCGAAGATCTCCGGCTCGAGCACGTAGATCCCGGTGTTGATGGTGTCGCTGAACACCTGTCCCCAGGTCGGCTTCTCGAGGAAGCGCTCGATGGAACGGTCCTCCCTGGTGATCACGATGCCGAATTCGAGCGGGTTGTCGACCGCCTTCAGGGCGAGCGTGGCGAGTCCCCCCGACTTGTCGTGAAACGCCACGACCTCACCGAGGTCGATGTCGGTCAGCACGTCACCCGAGATCACCAAGAAGCGCTCGTCGAGCTCGTCGCGTGCGTTCCGCACCGACCCCGCGGTCCCGAGCGGGGTCGACTCGGTCGCGTAGACCATCCGGACACCGAACTCCGATCCGTCGCCGAAGTAGGTCCGGATGGCGTTCGCCATGAAGGCCACCGTCACCACGATGTCTTCGAACCCGTGCATCCGGAGCAGGTTGACCACATGCTCCATCATCGGGATGTTGGCCATCGGCAACATCGGTTTGGGTTGATTGGAGGTGAGCGGCCGCAGACGGGTGCCTTCACCTCCGGCCATGATCACCGCCTTCATGCGGCCACCCCCCCGACCTTCGGCCTCCGTCCGTCTGCCAACGCCTTGCGGGCGGGCTGGATGTAGGAGGCGGCGGCGATCCAGGCCAGGGTGAGCCCGATGCCACCGATGACCCAGGCGATCACCCGCACCGGCTCCTGCCAACCGGCGGTGCCGTCACCGAGCAGGAAGGCGGGGTAGGCGAACATGAGCGCGAACGTACCGGCCTTCCCGACCCACAACACATCGATGCGGGCGGCTCCGAAGGCCGCGAGCAGGAGCACCGCACCCGAGACGACCACCTCACGGGCGAGGGTCGCAACACCGAACCAGATCGGCACTGCTCCATGGACGGTGATCGCCACCACCGCGGTGATGACCAGGATCCGGTCGACCAGCGGATCGAACACTTTTCCGACGGTCGAGACCTGGTGGAGGCGCCGGGCGACGAACCCGTCCACCCAGTCGGTCGCACCGAGGACCGCCAGGACGACCGCGGCCAGGCTCTGGCGGTCGGCTCCGAACAAGAGCCAGAGGAACAGCGGGATGCACGCCAACCGGACCAGGGTGATCGCGTTCGGGAGGGTCACGATCCGGTCGAGTTCCGCCCCTTCGTCACTCGCCTCCAGCGGGTGGACGATCTGGTCCTTCTCGAGCTCGTCCCCGGCGTGCTGCACGTCGTCGAGTCTACGAGCCCGGTGCCGGTGATGTGCTACGCAGGGGCCATGCCTCGTTTCGAACCGTTCATCGGGTTGCGGTACGACTCGGCACGGGTCGACCTCTCGGCGGTGGTCGCCCCCCCGTACGACGTGATCGGTCCCGAGGAGCGGGCAACATTGGGCACCCGGCACAGCGCGAATGCGGTGCGGGTCGAGCTGCCACAGCCGGACCACCGCGCCGACCTCGATGCCTATGCCAACGCGGCGCACCTGCTCGACCGATGGCAAGAAGAGGGCATCCTGGTCGCGGACCCCACTCCCTCCTTCTACGCCTACCGGATGACCTCAACGGATGGCCGGACCACCAACGGAGTGATCGGAGCGCTCGGAATCGACGATCAGAGCGCGGAAGAGACCTTGCCGCACGAGGAGACCCTGCCCAAACCCAAGGGCGATCGACTCGAGCTGCTGCGGGCCACCCGCTCCAATCTCTCGCCGATCTGGGGACTGTCCCTTGCCGCCGGCCTGACCCAGGTGTTCGAGCGGACGACACCGCCCGACGCGGTGGCAACCGACGGTGACGGGGTGGTCCACGAGCTCTGGGTCGTCGACCAGCCGGCGGTCATCGACGCGGTCGGCGAGGCGGTGGAGACCGCGCCGGTGGTGATCGCCGACGGCCACCACCGCTACGAGACGGCACTCGCCTACTTCCACGAGTGGAGGGACGGCGGGCTTCCCCAGGCGGTCGCGCCGGCCGGCGCCGGCTCGGTGATGACCTTGGTGGTCGAGCTGGCCGAGGACCAGCTCGAGGTGGGACCGATCCATCGTGCGCTTTCGGGACTCCCTGCCGGTTTCGACCTGGTCGAGGCGTTCTCGGCGTGGTTCGACGTGACCCGGGCGGGCGGCTGCGACGACCGGACGACCTCGGCACTCGGGGAAACCGGGGCACTCGCCCTGGTCATGCCATCGGGTGCTTGGCTGATGTCGCCGAAAGACGGCACGATCGAGGCCGCCGGGTCCGCGCTCGACGCCTCGACGGTGGCTCTGGTGATGGCCGAGCTGCCCGACCACCTCTTGAGCTTTGCCCACTCGTGGCAGGAGGCGATCGACCTGGTCGCCACCGAGCAGGCACAGGCGGTCGTCCTGCTGAGGCCGGTGACCGTCGACCAGATCGCCGAGTGGGCGCGGGAACGGAGGCGGATGCCACCAAAGAGCACGTACTTCCACCCCAAGCCTCGGACCGGCATGGTCTTTCGGACCCTCGACGCCCCGGTCTGAGGCGGGACGAGCGACAGGATGCAGGAGGAGGCGCAGGTGACACGACGGCGCAGCGTCGGTTGGGCTTGGTTGCTCGTGCCCGCCCTGATCGCTTGCGGATGCTCGTCGCAGGTTGCGGCCAAGTACGTCACCCACCGGCCCGCCTCTCCCCGACCCAGGACGCCGAGCACGACCACCCCGTCGTCGGTGCCCGCTTCCACCCCGTCGGCCGTCCCGACCACCGTTCCCACCCCGGTCAGACCGGCCATGGGATGGACCGAGGATCTGAGCACCGTCCCCCCGGGTGGGGGCTTCACCTCGCTGTCCTGCCTCTCGAACACCTTCTGCATCGCGGCCGGTGGAGGCACCAGCGGCGTGCCCTCGGAGTTCGCGACGGGCTCGGGAGTCAGCGAGTCGTGGGACGGTGCCGTCTGGTCCGCGCCGTCTGTGTACTTCCCGGCTCCGACCACGGGACCGGTCAACGCACCGATCGTGCCGGCGATCTCGTGCACCTCGGGACCAAGCTGTCTCATCGCCGACGGAACGCTGCACGCCAGCACGGGAAACGGGACGGACTGGGGCGCACCCGCTCCCATGACGTCGGGGACGACCGGAGCGGCGAGTTCGGCTGCACTGTCCTGCCCGTCGCCGGGCAACTGCGCGTTCGTCGACGCAACCGGCGAGGCGGCGGTCCTCCGGCAAGGCACCTGGCAGACGTCGTCCCTGAAGGCAACCTCGGCGGCCGGCAGGGTCGGGGTCTCCTGCCCGACCGACTCCCAGTGCACGGCGATCGTGGGCTCCTCGTTGCTCGCCTGGAACGGATCGGACTGGAGCCAGTCGAGCGTCCCGTGGACCGGCTCACCGTTCTCCGGCGCACAGGGTGCCGGATCGAGGGGCAGTGCGATCTCCTGCCCGAGCACCAACCTGTGTGTCCTGGTCTCGGGCACCGGCGCGAGCACGATCACGGATGGGAACACCTGGTCCACCGACGACGCGGTCGACCCGAGGGGAGGACTCGACTCGATCTCCTGTCCGACCACGAGCTTGTGTATCGCCGCGGACGCGGCCGGGTCGGTCGTGGCATGGAACGGCACCTCGTGGAGCACCCCCGAGCAGGTGATCCCCCAGGCCATCGAGTACCCCGGGCTCGGCACGTCGGTGTCATGCCCGAGTGACCGTTTCTGCCTGGTACTCAACGGCGACGGCGACTACGCGACCTACTCGGGTTCGCTGTTCCCCTGACCGGTCAACCCACCATCTCGGTGAGCGCGCCGACTGTTCGCCAGTTGCGGGTCGTCGCGGTCGTCTCCAGCCGGCGTTCGAGGTACGCGTTGTGCAACTTGGTCTCGCCGTAGCCGCCGGGACAGTGCAGGTAGACCTCCGCACCGGCGACCTCGAGCTCGTCATCGCCGAACTGGCCCGCGAGATCGCAGAGCTCGGCGACCTTCTTCTTGTCCGGTCGCCGGCCGAGGAAGGTCACGTGCACCGTCTTCGGATCGAACCCGCGGTCGGCATAGGGGTTCCCCTCGACGACGCGGCGCCACTCGGAACTGCTGCGAGCGATCACCGGAACGGTGAGTCCGAGGCTCGCCTCGATGGCCTGTTCGATCCGGCTGGCAACGCGGGCGGAGGAGCCCGACCCTGTGAAGGTCACGTTGCCGCTCTGGAGGTAGGTGGTGACGTCCCCGTACCCGAGGGAGGCCACCAGGTCACGGAGATCGGCCATCGCGATCTTGTTCCGACCCCCCACGTTGATGCTGCGCAGGAGCGCCACGAAACTGCCCACCGAGGATCCTCTCCCGCTAGGCCTGCGCCGGTTGACTCGTCGGCGAGGTGACGATCGGTCCTAGTCGACCGTCCACGACGAACCCGAACGGAGCAGCGCCGCGAGATCCCCCTCGCCGCGCTTGGCAGTGGCGTCGGCGATCTGGCGTGACATCTCCGCTCCGTACTCGGGTCGCTCCACGTCGCGGAAGACACCGATCGGGGTGGGCTCGTACGGTCCCCTCGACAGGCGGCTCAGTTGGAAGGCCAGCCCCGGATTGTCACGGCCTTCGTCGTGGACCAGCAGCGCGGACTCGCCGACGTCGGCGACCTCGACCACCTCCACGGTGCCGTCGGGGCGCAGGACCACTCCGTGCTCACCTTCGGCCCCGAAGCGGATCGGCTCCCCGTGGACGAGGGGGATCAACATGTCGGCGCGATGGTCCTTGCCGGTGATCTGTTCGAACGCGCCGTCGTTGAAGACGTTGCAGTTCTGGTAGATCTCCACGAACGAGGCCCCGCGGTGACCATGTGCGCGACGGAACACCTCCATCATGTGCTTGCGATCCATGTCGTGGGTGCGGGCGACGAAGGTCGCCTCGGCGCCCAGCGCCAGGCTCAACGGGTTGAACGGCTGCTCCAGCGATCCGAACGGCGTCGACTTGGTCACCTTGGCCGTCTCCGACGTCGGCGAGTACTGCCCTTTGGTGAGCCCGTAGATCTGGTTGTTGAAGAGCAGGATGGTGATGTTCACGTTCCGCCGGAGCGCGTGGATGAGGTGGTTGCCCCCGATCGAGAGCGAGTCACCGTCTCCGGTCACCACCCAGACGTCGAGATCGGGCCGGGTCGTGGCAAGCCCGGTGGCGATGGCCGGCGCACGTCCGTGGATCGAGTGCATCCCGTAGGTGTTCATGTAATAAGGGAAACGGGCGGCACAACCGATGCCGGAGAGGAAGACGGTGCTCTCCCTCCGCACCCCGAGGTCGGGCATCAGCATCTGGACGGCGGCGAGGATCGAGTAGTCGCCACACCCGGGGCACCACCGGACCTCTTGATCGGACGACCAGTCCTTGCGGGTGGTCACCGGGATTTCTGCGAGATCGGTCATCAGCCAGCTGCCTTTCCGGTGGACGAAGCCCCAGCCGCCGCAGCGCCCGCATGGCCGTTGGCCGTAGGAGCCGAAGATGAGTCCTCTATCTGCTCGAGTATGGCGGACTCCATCGCTGCGGCGAGGAACGGAACGCCCTGCACCTGGGAGAACGAGACGGCGTCTACCAGGTACTCGGCACGGAGCAGTCGGCTCAGCTGGCCCAGGTTGACTTCGGGGACCAGCACCTTCTTGTACCGTGCGAGCACGTCGCCGAGGTCGGCGGGGAACGGATTGAGATGGACGAGATGGGCTTGGTCGACCTTATGCCCGCGCGCCCTGACCCGCTGGACGCCGGCGGCGATCGCCCCGTAGGTGGATCCCCAACCGATCACCAGGACGTCGGCACCCTCTTGACGGTCGACATCGGTCGGAGGGATGTCCTTGGCGATGCCGGCGATCTTGGCTGCGCGGAGCCGGGTCATCCGCTCGTGATTGGCTCCGTCGTAGGAGACGTTCCCCGAGCCGTCCGCCTTCTCCAGCCCTCCGATCCGGTGCTCGAGACCGGGCACACCGGGCGGGGCCCACGGGCGGGCCAGCGTCTCCTCGTCCCGGACGTAGGGCCAGAACACCTCGTCCCCCGAAGGATCGGTGTGATTGGGCGACGATGCGAACCCGGGTTCGATGGTCGGGAGCTCGTCGATATCGGGCAGTCGCCAGGGTTCGGTCCCGTTCGCCAGGTAGCCGTCGGAGAGGAGGATCACCGGCGTGCGGTACTTGACGGCGAGCCGGACCGCTTCGAGGGTGGCCTCGAAACAGTGCGATGGAGTCTTGGCCGCGACGATCGGCAGAGGCGCTTCCCCGTGGCGGCCGTACATCGCGTGGAGCAGGTCCGCCTGCTCGGTCTTGGTGGGAAGTCCGGTAGACGGTCCACCTCGCTGGATGTCGATGACCAGCAGGGGCAGTTCGAGGCTGATCGCAAGGCCCATCGTCTCCGACTTCAGGTCGACCCCGGGTCCGGAGGTGGTCGTGACACCGAGCGCCCCGCCGAAGGCGGCGCCGAGTGCGGCACCGATGCCGGAGATCTCGTCCTCCGCCTGGAAGGTCCGCACCCCGAACTGCTTGTGCTTCGAAAGCTCGTGCAGGATGTCCGAGGCGGGCGTGATCGGGTAGGTGCCGAGGAAGAGCGGCAGCCCGCTCCGGGTCGACGCGGCGATGAGCCCCCAGGCGGTGGCGGTGTTGCCGGTGATGTTGGTGTACTCGCCCGGGTGCAGTTGGGCCGCCTTGACCTGGTACGACGACTCGAACAGTTCGGCGGTCTCCCCGAAGTGGAAGCCCGCCTTGAAGGCCCGCAGGTTCGCTTCCAGCACCAGGGGCTTGCCCTTGTACTTCTCGTCGATCCAGCTGAGGGTGCCCTCGATCGGACGGGTGTAGAGCCAGCTGATCAGGCCCAGGGCGAAGAAGTTCTTCGACCGCTCCGCGTCACGGGGCTTCACCCCGGCGTCCTTGCACACCTCTGCGGTGATCGAGGTCATCGGCACCTCGTACAGCGTGTAGGCGGCGAGCGAACCGTCGGACAAGGGATTCGACTCGTAGCCGGCCTTGGCCAGGTTCCGCTCCTCGAAGGCATCGGCGTTGGCGATGACGGTGGCACCGGCGGGCAGCGTCCCGAGGTTGGCCTTGAGCGCGGCCGGGTTCATCGCCACCAGCACGTTCGGCGAATCGCCGGGGGTCGAGATGTCGTGGTCGGAGATGTGGACCTGAAAAGCCGACACGCCGGCGAGGGTCCCGGCGGGAGCTCGGATCTCTGCCGGAAAGTCGGGAAAGGTGACCAGGTCGTTCCCGAGCAGTGCCGAAGAGGTGGTGAAGCGGTCACCGGCCAGCTGCATGCCGTCGCCGGAGTCCCCGGCGAATCGGATGACCACGCGGTCGAGCAGCTGGGGGGACTTCTGGTCGGTCGTGGTGTCGGACACCGTGCTCCTTCGTGCTGATCTGTTGCTCTGTATCTCAATCGCTCTGTGTCGCCGGGCCCGCCTCACGCGCTCCGACGCGCCAAAGGCTGCTCGCCCAGCTGAGCAGGAGGAACCCTGATCGGGTGCCCCACCGGTCAGTCTACCGCCCGACCCATCCCGCGAGAGGCTGGGTCGCCCCGGTCGTCCTCGCCAAACGGGCGCTCGGACCTGCTCAGGCGATGGTGATGGACTGGTCGAGGTACACGTCTTGAATGGCGTGGATCAGGGCGGCGCCTTCGTCGGTGGGACGCTGGAACGCCTTGCGCCCGACGATGAGCCCCGCTCCCCCGGCCCGCTTGTTGATGACCGCGGTCCGAACCGCCTGGGCGAGATCGTCCGCGCCTTTGGACTCGCCTCCGGAGTTGATGAGGGGGATCCTTCCCGCATAGCAGTTGACCACCTGCCAGCGGGTGAGGTCGATCGGATGGTCGGTGGTCAGCTGGCTGTAGACCAACGGATCGGTCTTCCCGAAGTTGAGCGCGTTGTAGCCGCCGTTGTTCTCGGGCTGTTTCTGCTTGATGATGTCCGCCTCGATGGTGACGCCCAGGTGGTTGGCCTGACCGGTGAGATCGGCGGAGACGTGGTAGTCGGTGCCGTCGTGCTTGAAGGCGGAGTTTCGGAGGTAACACCACAGGACGGTGAACATGCCCATCCGGTGTGCCTCCGCGAAGGCTTCGGAGACCTCCCCGATCTGACGGTCGGCGTGCTCCGAGCCGAAGTAGATGGTCGCACCGACCCCCATCGCCCCGAGGTCGAAGGCCTGCTCGACCGATCCGAACATCACCTGGTCGTAGGTGTTCGGATAGTTGAGGAAGTCGTTGTGGTTCAGCTTCACGATGAAGGGGATCCGGTGGACGTAGCGCCGAGAGACGGCGCCGAGGCCGCCGAGGGTGGTGGCGATCGCGTTGCAGTTCCCCGCGATGGCCAGGTCGCAGAGCTTGGCAGGGTCGAAATACGCAGGGAACTTCGAGAAGCTCGCCGCCGCCGAGTGTTCGATGCCCTGGTCGACCGGAAGGATCGAGAGATAGCCGGTGCCGGCGAGACGCCCGGTGTTGTAGAGGGTGCCGAGGTTGCGCAACACGGTCGCCGGACGATCCGATTCGAGGAAGGTGTTCTCCACCTGATTCGGACCGGGGAGGTTGAGGTGGTCCGACGGGAATGCCTTTGCCGTGTGGTTGAGCAGTGAGTCCGCCTCGTCACCGAGCAGTTCTTCGATGGTCATGGAGACCAGACTAACGGCCCCCGGATGACCGGTCGGGTGCCGGCGAGGCCGGCTTCTTCCGGGTCGACGCCGGGCGATCGGACTTCGGGCCGGCGCTGGCCTGCCCATGACGTGAAGGCTTCCGCCGTGCGCCGTTCCGTCCGGTCCTCGGCGGCCCGAGGGCGTCGAGCCGCTCGGTCACGTCGTAGGCATCGGGGTCGGCGGTCGCGATGCGCAAGAACAGCTCGCGGGCCTTGGCCAGGTCTCCCGAGCGCTCCATCAGATCGCCCAACACGTACCACTGTCGGAGATGGCGCTCGGCCGGGTTGCGGACGAGTCGGCCGGCCCCGGCTTCGACCAGGAGCTCGACCGCCCCGGCGAGATCGCCGTTGTCCGCTCGGGTCCCCGCCAACACCAGCCTCCCCTCGGAGAGCACCTCCGGATCGGGGGATCCCTGTCGCAGCTCCTGGTAGAGAGCCTCCACCCGCTTCGGTCGCCCGAGCGCACGGTGGCAGTCCATCCTCACCGGATGCTGGTCGACCGATCCGGTGAGCGCGGCGAATGCTTCGAGGTTGGGGAGGGCGGCCTTCCAATAGCCCTGGTGGTACTGGCTGACTGCCAACAGCTCCCTCGGAGTCGGGGCGTTCGGGACCGCATCGACCACCGTCTTGAGGATTCGTGAGGCGTCGCGGAAGCGCTCACGTTCGAAAGCCCCGATCCCGGCGGCCATCCGTTCGGTGACCCGGGGGCGGAGGGTGCCCCAGTCCGATCCGGCCGCGGACGCCAGTTCGTCGGTGATCTCCGGTGGAAGCTCGGCGGGCGGGCGGACCGAGCGGTGGGCGGGCGGGCGGATCGTCGCCCGCCCGTTGGTCGGCCCGGGGCTGTCGGTCCGCACCCACCGTTCCGGGACGAATTCGTCGGATCGGGTGCGCGATCTCCGGCTCTTCTCAGCTTCGTGGAGCTCGGTCCGGTCGGCGTGGTCGGCTCCGGTCCGCACCACACTCGCCCCCCGCCGAGCGACGCTCCCCCATCCCTTGCGCACGACGGGCGCTCTGGAGTCCCTTGATCCGGCGGTGCGATCGGAGCGGGTGCCGCGTGCACCCTCACGACCGCTCGCTCCCCGCCTGTCCGAAGTGCCTCGTCTGGCAGCTCCCCCGCTCGCACCCCTGCTCGAAGTCCCACCCGAAGCGCGTCGGGGGTCGGCACCCGATCCCCTGCTGTTCTGCCGGTCTCCGCCCTGCCGGTCTGCTCCGGTGTACCGGTCCCTCCGCTGGCTGGTCGTTCCCGATCGCCGGGGCCCCGAGCCCGCGGACCCGGTTCGTCGGCTCGTCGGCGCCCCACCGCCGTTGCCCGAACTCGCCGGACCGCCCGAACGGTTGCCACTGCCAGCAGTCCGGCCGGTGCGACCGGCCGCGCCGGAGCCCCCCTTCCGACCCGAGTTGCCAGGTCCTCCCTGTCGGCCCTCTCGGCCGCTGCTCGAGCGCGGGGCACCGGCGGATCTCGGGGAGGTCATTCGGGCGAGTGTACCGGTGCGGGTTACTCACCTACCCTTGGTCGCGACTGTGCAGCGCGAACTCACCTCACCTCCCCGGGCGGTCATCGTGCTTGTCGCCGTGATGCTGCTCTCCGGATGCAGCGCAGCCGCTGGCGCTCACCCCGCAACCACCGCCCACCCCCTGCAGATCACCTCCTCGGAGCGAGCTGACGGGTCCCAGGCCACGAAGACCTTCCGGGCAGACATCGACGCCGCGACCGCCCGGTTCGTCGCAGCGGTCGGTCGTCTGCGTGCGGATCTCGAACGGGGAGCCGATCAACAGGCCCGGGTCGACGAGCTGGATGCCCAGGGTGACTTCGACCGGTTCCGGTTGCTCAAGACCGTCAACGAGGAAGCCGCCGAAACGCTCGACGAGCTGCCGGGTGAGGTCGCCCACGGACAGTCGTTCGGCGGACTGCACGCCGTCGAACGTGACCTCTGGTCACCGGGAGACTCCGGTCACGCCCTCACCGACAGCACGGGTCTCGAGGTCGAGGCTCCGGTCGCCCGCTACCTGCTCGAGAAGGAGACGATCGACCCGGAGGCGATCGTCTCCACCGGGGTCGACGAGCTCGGCTGGATCGACGACACCGCCATCCCCGGGCGCGAAGAGCCGTACTCCCATCGGGACGCGGTGGACATCGAGGCCACACTCGCGGCGGCCGACGACGCGTATCTGGCCATCGCGCCCCTCGCAGCGCGCGTTGCACCTTCGTTGAACACCTCGGTCGGCGACCGGTTTGGCGAGGTGGTCGGCACGGCACACTCCCTGGGCAATCCGCTCGATGTACCCGATCAGGCCATCCGACCGGCCACCCGGCTGCTCTTATCCCAACAGGTCGATGCGACGGCAGCCTTGTTCGCGAGGTTGGCGACCGCACTCGCCCCTTTCGGGACGGCGACGACCGGCCCTCAGTCCTAGGTTTCAAAGGGTTTCCCAGAGAAAGAGCGGCCTACCCGCCCTTGGCGAAGACCACGGTGCGATTGCCGTTGACCAGCACCCGGTCCTCGAGGTGCCAGCGGAGTCCACGTGCGAGCACCGAGCGCTCGATGTCCCGACCGATCCGCATCAGGTCCTCGGCGGCGTCCGCGTGATCGATGCGTCTGGTGTCCTGCTCGATGATCGGTCCGGCATCGAGCTCGGCGGTCACGTAGTGACAAGTCGCCCCGATCAGCTTCACACCCCGCTCGAAGGCCTGCTGGTAGGGACGGGCTCCAGCGAACGAGGGCAGGAAGCTGTGGTGGATGTTGATGATCCGCCCCGGATACCGCTCGCACATCTCGGCCGGGAGGATCTGCATGTAGCGGGCGAGCACCACGGTGTGGGCCTGGACGTCCTCACAGACCGAGAGCACTTCGGCGAAGGCAGCGCGCTTCCGGTCCGGGTCCACCGGAATGTGGACGAAGTCGATGCCGTGCGACTCGACGAGTGGCCGAAGATCCGGATGGTTGGAGATCACCGCCCGGATGTCGCAGCGGAGGTTTCCACTCCGCCAGCGGTAGAGAAGGTCGACGAGGCAGTGGTCTTCACGACTGACCAGGATGACAACCGGCTTGCGGTCGTCCGAATCGCTCAGCTGCCACTCCATCCCGAACCGATCGGCGATCTCGACGAATCGCCCTCGGAACTCTTCGGGCTCGAAGGGCAGGCTGTCGGCCAAGATCTCGATCCGCTGGAAGAACCGCCCCGAATCGAGGTCACCGTGCTGGGCCGCTTCGACCACCCACCCGCCGTGGGATGCGATGAACCCGGTGACCGCGGCGACGATGCCGACGCCGTCGGAACAGGTCACCGAAAGGATGAGGCGGCGCACGCCAGTCATCATGGTCGGTTCGAGCCCCCTCGCAGAGGACCTTCGGGGCCCGCGCAGCGCGGGGGACTCGAGCCGACCCGAAGCTGGTTCAGATCACCGGACTAGTCGTCGCCACCACCGCCGCCGCCCTGGTCGCCTCCGCCACCACCCCAGTTGCCGCCCCAGTTGCCTCCGTCGCCACCCTGGTCGTCGCCACCGCCCCAGTTGCCACCACCGCCGCCGTTGCCGTTGTGACCGTTGCCCCACCACTGGTCGCAGCCGCCGCCGTTGCCGCCGCCCTGGCCGCTTCCGCCACCACCGGCGTGGTCGTAGACATCGAGGGCAACCGGCTCACAGTTGACAGTTCCCGGAGTGGAGAGGATATGAACGATGTCGCCGACAGCCGGCGATCCACCACCGTCGACATAGACGTTGGCCGGGCCGGTGGTCAGGTCGAAGACCAGGTTGGCGGTGTCGCAGGTCGGGCTCTGCGTGTTCAGCCAGGTCTGGGCGGAGTCGCTCTGGTCCGAGACCGAGATGGTGATCGTGGAGCCGTCCGTGGCCACCGCCCCGACGGTGCCCTTCCACCACTGGTCGTTGCCGTGGCCGCCTTGACCGCCCCCGTCGGGAGCCTCGGCGTTCACGTTGACCGCGACCGGCTCACAGTTAACCGTTCCCGCAACCGAATCAACCTCGACATTGTCACCCACGGCCAGGGGGCCGCCGCCGTCGACGTTGATGTTGGCGGGGGTGGTGGTGAGGTCGAACACCAGATTCGAGGTGTCGCAGGCAGGGTTTTGCGTGTCGAGCCAGGCCTGGGCGGAGTCACTCTGGTCGGAAACCGAAACGGTCATGGTGGAGCCGTCCGAGGCCAATGCGCCGATCGTGCCCTCCCACCGCTGGTTCCCGTTGTGGTCGTTGCCACCAGACCTGGCGTGGACGACGACCGCCACCGGCACACAGTTGGTGGCGCCCGACGTTGATTCGACCCTGACGTGGTCTCCCACCGCCAAGGTGCCGCCGTTGTCGACCTCGATGTTGGCCGGTCCACTGGTGAGGTCGAAAGTCAGACTGCTGGTATCGCAGGCAGGGTTCTGCGCCGCGAGCCATGCGCGCGCCCCGTCGCTCTCCTTGGAGACCGAGACGGTCATCGTAGAGTTGTTCGTCCCCAAACCGGTGACCGTGCCGTGCCAGTGCTGGGACTGGTCTCCGTTGCCGTTCCCGCCTGGTGGGGCTGCCCAGACGTTGACGGCCACCGGCTCACAGTTCATCGTCCCGGCGTTCGCCTCGATTCCGATGTCGTCTCCGACGGCGAGGGCGCCTCCGCCCTGCACGTGGATCGTCGCCGGAGTGGTCGTGAGGTCGAAGGTCAGATTGGTCAGGTCACAGGTCGGGCTCTGGGTGGCCAGCCAGGCCTGCGCACCGTTGCTGGCAAAGGAGACCGACACCGACACGGTGGAGTTGTCACTGGCCAGGGCGGTGACCGTTCCGTGGTAGTGCTGCGAGGTGTTGTCGACTCCGTGTCGGTGGCAGTCACCGTTCTCGTTGTCGTGCGAGCCGACCCCGACCACCGTGACCTGGGAGCCTCCGTTCCCGCAGTTGAACCAGTCAGCCCCCGAGCCCGCGCTCAGGGTATCCCTGCCGTGGCTGCCGGCATACAGGTGGGCCTTCCCCCGACCGCCCAGGAGGACGTCGTTGCTGTTGGACGACGAGGAGGCCCTGAGGGTGTCGGTCCCAGGTCCGGCGATGAGGACGACCTCGCCGGATCCGGACGCGGTGAGCGTGTTGTTCCCGCTCAGGGCGCAGACCACCGACCCGGCCTTTCCGACCAGATTGTGGTGCTTGGCGGACGACACCACCGTGCAGCGATAGCCGTCGCGGACGATCGTCGGCTTCGGATGAACTGCACCGTGCTTGCTTGCTGGAGCGCTCGCCTGAGCCGAGGCGCCCAAGGAGGCCCCCAACCCGAAGACCACGATCCCCAGTGCAGCCACTCCCATGGTGACAGCCCGAAAGGCGCTTGCTTTCCCCTGCATTCCAACCCTCGCTCTCCACCCAGGGCAGTCGTATGCCCACTGTGGGTGTTCGATCATTGACACATTGAGTTGATCCACTACTGCCCGTAGGTCCCCCGCGCCAACCCGTGACAATTCGCATCGTACAACGATTCACTTGAGAGGTATAGAGGGGTATCGCGAGAAGTTCCGGTCAACATGAACAGTTCCGGAACGGGTTACCTGGTCATGCGGTGTTTCGGCGTCATTGCTGCGAGCAGGAATTAGCTTCTTGCACCCGCCGGTTGCGGTCTCGACGCTTTTGCCGTCGAACGAGCGTTTGTGTCGCCAGGTTATGACGTGATGTTTCGGGGTGTCTCGTGCCGCACAATGTCCGATCCGAGGATGATCTCGACCGCTTCGGGGATGGTCTTTGCGACGGCATCGGGAGAGCTCTCGGACGCCTGCCACGTCCGGCCTCTTGCCATCCATACCGTGCGAAGACCCGCGCGCTTGCCACCTTCGATATCCGCAGCCGCCGAGTCCCCGACCATCCAACCCTCCAGTGGAACGCCGCAGATCCGAGCTGCCTCCTCGAAGATGAGTCTGTCGGGCTTCCAGGCCCCGACGACCGCGGAGATGCAGATCGCATCGAACTCCCCGACGAGATCGGTGACCTCGAGCTTGGCGAGTTGCGAGGGTGGACCGTTGGTGACGACGCCGACTTTCCATCCACGAGCGCGGAGGTTCCGAACTGCAGCGACCGTCTCTCGGTCCACGGTGAAGTAGCGCGGATACTCGACGTGGTAGCCGGCGAGGAGGTCCTCGATATCCGTCGAGATGCTCAGGTGTTCTCGGATCTCGGCGAAGAAGCGTTCCCTCGGCGCCATCCCGTCTTCATCCGCCGCCTCGATGACCGGCCACGCTCGAGCCGACAGCCGGTTTGCGGCGATGAACTCCTGCGCCCACCTGGCGAACGCCGTCGTTCGGTCGAGCAGCGTGTTGTCGAGGTCGAAGAGGACGAGTCGGGCCATGGAGCAAGTATCGAAACGCGACAATGCCCCCGCAACAGCGAGGGCATTGTCTGGAGAAATCCCGGCGGCGTCCTACTCTCCCAGGGGGCCACCCCCCAAGTACCATCGGCGCTGGCGGGCTTAACTGCCGTGTTCGGAATGGGAACGGGTGTCTCTCCGCCGCCATGGCCACCGGAAACTGTGCGCTCCCCTGGGCCCGATCCCCACTCCCGCATCGAGAGTTGGTTCGAAGCCCGGTGCGACCGAACATCGGTCACCCTGAGCGTTCCATAGCGAGCACGAGCAAGTTCCCAAGCCCTCGGCCGATTAGTACCGGTCAGCTGAATGCGTTACCGCACGTACACTTCCGGCCTATCAACGTGGTCGTCTGGCCACGGGCCTTACCAGGTTTACCCTGTGGGAGATTTCATCTTGGAACGAGCTTCGCGCTTAGATGCTTTCAGCGCTTATCCCACCCGAAGGTCGCAAATCAGCCGTGCCCTTGGCAGGACAACTGACACACGAGAGCTTCGTCCATCCCGGTCCTCTCGTACTAGGGATAGCCTTCCTCAAATCTCCTACGGCTACATCGGATAGGGACCGAACTGTCTCACGACGTTCTAAACCCAGCTCGCGTACCGCTTTAATGGGCGAACAGCCCAACCCTTGGGACCGGCTTCAGCCCCAGGATGCGACGAGCCGACATCGAGGTGCCAAACCTTCCCGTCGATATGGACTCTTGGGGAAGATGAGCCTGTTATCCCCGGGGTACCTTTTATCCGTTGAGCAACGGCGCTTCCACAAGCAACCGCTGGATCACTATGCCCTGCTTTCGCACCTGCTCGACTTGTAGGTCTCGCAGTCAAGCTCCCTTGTGCCATTGCACTCGACGGCTGATTGCCAACCAGCCTGAGGGAACCTTTGGGCGCCTCCGTTACGTTTTAGGAGGCGACCGCCCCAGTCAAACTACCCACCTGACGCTGTCCCTGATCCGGATTACGGACCGAGGTTAGGGTTCCGGCACATAAAGGGTGGTATTTCAAGGTTGACTCCACACTGGCTGGCGCCAATGCTTCAAAGTCTCCCACCTATCCTACACAATATGTACTAAAACTCAACAGCAAGCTGTAGTAAAGGTCCACGGGGTCTTTCCGTCCTGATGCAGCTAACGAGCATCTTTACTCGTACTTCAATTTCGCCGGGTCTGTGGTTGAGACAGTAGGAAAGTCGTTACGCCATTCGTGCAGGTCGGAACTTACCCGACAAGGAATTTCGCTACCTTAGGCACTTTTGTTACTACCCACCTCAATACATACGAACGATGCATGTACTGCGGAAAGCGGCCAGGTCATTTCTGCCTGGCTCCCCATGTCGCCATGGGGGTCGGACTGTATCTTCGTCCTCATTCGCTCCATCCCAGCTCAGCTCGGGTGTGACGAACGAAGAGCCCCGCGTGCAGTCTCTGAGGATCCTGCCAATACGTCCTCGATGTTTCTTGATCGCTGTTTGCCGTTGGCATTCATGCCATAGGCAAGGCGGACCAAGCGCTCGAACCCCGGTTCGGACAGATGCTCCTTCCTGCGCATCGACCGCACGATGTCGGCAAATGCGCAGAAATCCTTTTGCTTGATCACAAGAGGATGAGCCTCGAAGTACGGAACGATCGCGGTCTCGAGATCCCGGAGGGCCTCGACGACATACGACATCACCGCACTTCCCGGGCCCTTGCTGCGAAGTCTCCCGCATCCGAAGAAAGGGATCATCGCCTCAAGAACCTCTTGACTGTCCTGGTGTTGGTAGACGTGGAAGACGGGTCGAAGCTGCCAACCGCCATGGCGGTGCATCATCGTGCTGCGATGCACCGAGACGGAAAAGCATCCTTCGCCGTCCACGAAACCAACGATCCAGTGGGGATCGAGCACAAGCTGAGGAGTGGCAGTTTCCTGCTGATTGTCCGCACCGGACGGATTTTCACTGACCATGCCGGCACCCTATGGAGAGGGCGTGACACGGACGAGTACCACCGGATTCTCGGATGTTCCAGCATATAGCGGGGTTTTACAACGGCCAGGTTGTAGTACTAACCGTTATAGTTACGGCCGCCGTTTACCGGGGCTTAGGTTCAGAGCTTCGCCCGAGGGCTAACCCTTCCCCGTAACCTTCCGGCACCGGGCAGGCGTCAGAGCGTATACATCGTCTTTCGACTTCGCACGCTCCTGTGTTTTTAGTAAACAGTCGCTTTCCCCTATTCTCTGCGGCCCCTTCCGACTCGGAACGCGAAGTTCGTCATCGTAGTGAGGCCCTCCTTCTCCCGAAGTTACGGAGGTATTTTGCCGAGTTCCTTAACCACAGTTCTCCCGATCGCCTTGGTATTCTCTACCCGCCCACCTGTGTCGGTTTGGGGTACGGGTTCCGTGTCAGCTCGCTAGAAGCTTTTCTCGGCAGCATGGGATTAGTGACTTCGCCTGGTGTGGCTCGGCATCGCGTCTCGGAGTACATGAGGCCCGGATTTGCCTGGACCTCCTCCTACACGCTTACCCCAGGACAACCAACGCCTGGGCTCACCTACCCTCCTGCGTCCCTCCTTCGCTTTCCGCCACCGGGTCGGTCGGTTCGCCCCGAAGGACAGCCCCTTAGGACACCGGTCTTGGAATTGGCGCGGACACGGAAGTACTGGAATATCAACCAGTTGTGCATCGACTACGCCTCTCGGCCTCGCCTTAGCTCCCGACTTACCCTGGGAGGATTAGCCTTCCCCAGGAACCCTTGGGCTTACGGCGGAGGGGTTTCTCACCCCTCTCTCGCTACTCATACCAACATTCTCACTCGACCTCGCTCCACGACGGTTTCCACCGCCGCTTCTCAGCAGGATCGACGCTCCCCTACCACTCCTGCCCCGTTACTCCCGAACATGATTACGACAAAGTCGCTATTCGGGCGGAACAGAAATCCGCGGCTTCGGCTTTTGACTTGAGCCCCGTTACATTGTCCGCGCAGGACCACTCGACCAGTGAGCTATTACGCACTCTTTCAAGGATGGCTGCTTCTGAGCCAACCTCCTGGCTGTCTTCGCGTTCCCACATCGTTTTCCACTTAGTCAAAAATTTGGGGCCTTAGCCGGCGGTCTGGGCTGTTTCCCTCTCGACTAACGAAGCTCATCCCTCGTAGTCTCACTGCCAGGCTCTAAAGCATCGGCATTCGGAGTTTGATTGGGGTCAGTAAGCTTGTAGGCCCCCTAGCCCATTCAGTGCTCTACCTCCGATGCTGAACGCCCGACGCTGCACCTAAATGCATTTCGGGGAGAACCAGCTATCACCGAGTTTGATTGGCCTTTCACCCCTAACCACAGGTCATCCCCCCTGTTTTCAACCAGGGTGGGTTCGGCCCTCCACGGGGTCTTACCCCCGCTTCAGCCTGCCCATGGCTAGCTCACTCGGCTTCGGGTCTACAGCATGCGACTCATTCGCCCTATTAAGACTCGCTTTCGCTTCGGCTCCCCCTCGCGGGTTAACCTCGCCACACACCGTAACTCGTTGGCTCATTCTTCAAAAGGCACGCCATCACGGCCGGCATAAATGCCGACTACGCTCTGACTGATTGTAAGTCAACGGTTTCAGGTACTATTTCACTCCCCTCCCGGGGTACTTTTCACCTTTCCCTCACGGTACTAGTTCGCTATCGGTCGCCTGTGAGTACTTAGCCTTACGAGGTGGTCCTCGCAGATTCACGCCGGCTTTCCCGGATCCGGCGCTACTCGGGAAATCCAATCGGAGTCCAGTGTCTTTCGTGTACGGGGCTGTTACCCTCTGTGGCGCATCTTTCCTGGATGCTTCCACTAGACAGCTGGATTTGTAACTCCGTGAAGGTTCTGATGCACCTTCTATCGGCTCCCACAACCCCGAGTTGGCAACGCCATCAGGCTATTCCACCAACTCGGTTTAGGCTCATCCCGTTTCGCTCGCCGCTACTCAGGGAGTCACTGTTGTTTTCCTCTCCTCGGGGTACTGAGATGTTTCAATTCCCCCGGTTCCCTCCGCTGGTCCTATGCATTCAGACCAGGGTGGCACCCCATGACGGGTGTCGGGTTTCCCCATTCGGACGTCCACGGATCCACGCTTGGTAGGCAACTCCCCGTGGCTTATCGCAGCCTCCCACGTCCTTCTTCGGCTTCAGGCGCCAAGGCATCCGCCGTTGACTCTTTCTAACTTGGAGAACATAGATGCTCGTGCTCGCTATGGAATTCTCAAGGTGCGCACAGCGCGTCGCCTTTCCACCGACATCCTGAACAGACCGATGACGGGGATGGCGTACGGGGCGAGAGGCTGACCGGAGCAAAGATGGCCCAGGCAGCATCGCGTCGGAGGTTGGATTCCCCCCGGTCCGCCCGTTTGGGGCGGGGGCCGAAAGGTCACTCCCTCAAAACGGAATAGTGATGCCCACTACCAACGCCAGAGCCCGCAAGCCTCGTGGACGGGACACCGAGGTGTGCGGTCCGCAAGGGGCAGGGTGAAGAAAGCAGTGATTAGCCAGTGATCGACAGGAGTATCTGGGCCGGAATGGTCCAGACAGTGACTCCTTAGAAAGGAGGTGATCCAGCCGCACCTTCCGGTACGGCTACCTTGTTACGACTTCACCCCAATCACCGACCCCACCTTCGACGGCTCCCTCCCAAAAGGGTTGGGCCACCGGCTTCGGGTGTTGCCGACTTTCGTGGTGTGACGGGCGGTGTGTACAAGGCCCGGGAACGTATTCACCCCGGCGTTGCTGATCCGGGATTACTAGCGACTCCGACTTCACGCAGTCGAGTTGCAGACTGCGATCCGAACTGAGACTGGCTTTGGGGATTAGCTCCTCCTCGCGGATTAGCGACCCGTTGTACCAGCCATTGTAGCATGTGTGCAGCCCTGGATATAAGGGGCATGATGACTTGACGTCATCCCCACCTTCCTCCGAGTTGACCCCGGCAGTCTCCTACGAGTCCCCGCCATTACGCGCTGGCAACATAGAATAAGGGTTGCGCTCGTTGCGGGACTTAACCCAACATCTCACGACACGAGCTGACGACAGCCATGCACCACCTGTGTAGGACCCCGAAGGACACCGTATCTCTACGGCTTTTCCCTACATGTCAAACCCAGGTAAGGTTCTTCGCGTTGCATCGAATTAAGCCACATGCTCCGCCGCTTGTGCGGGCCCCCGTCAATTCCTTTGAGTTTTAGCCTTGCGGCCGTACTCCCCAGGCGGGGCACTTAATGCGTTAGCTGCGGCACAGAAACCGTCGATAGGTCCCCACACCTAGTGCCCAACGTTTACGGCGTGGACTACCAGGGTATCTAATCCTGTTCGCTCCCCACGCTTTCGCTCATCAGCGTCAGTATTGGCCCAGACCACCGCCTTCGCCGCTGGTGTTCCTCCTGATATCTGCGCATTTCACCGCTACACCAGGGAATTCCGTGGTCCCCTACCAAACTCTAGCCATAGCAGTATCAAATGGCATCTCCAGGTTGAGCCTGGAGGTTTCACATTCGACTTGCCAAGCCGCCTACGAGCGCTTTACGCCCAATAAATCCGGACAACGCTTGCCCCCTACGTATTACCGCGGCTGCTGGCACGTAGTTGGCCGGGGCTTCTTCTGCAGGTACCGTCATAATCGTCCCTGCTGAAAGAGGTTTACAACTCAGAAAGCCTTCGTCCCTCACGCGGCGTTGCTGCATCAGGCTTTCGCCCATTGTGCAAGATTCCCCACTGCTGCCTCCCGTAGGAGTCTGGGCCGTGTCTCAGTCCCAGTGTGGCTGATCGTCCTCTCAGACCAGCTACCCGTCGAAGCCTTGGTGAGCCGTTACCTCACCAACTAGCTGATAGGCCGCGAGCCCCTCCCGAAGCGGAATCCATTTCCTCACTGAGCCATGCGACTCGGTGGGGACATCCGGTATTAGCACCGGTTTCCCGGTGTTGTCCCGGTCTTCGGGGCAGGTTGCTCACGTGCTACTCACCCGTTCGCCACTTGATCTTCACCAGTATTGCTACCGGATGGACCTCGTTCGACTTGCATGTGTTAGGCACGCCGCCAGCGTTCGTCCTGAGCCAGGATCAAACTCTCCATTGAGACCTCGTCCAGACCCGAGGGCCTGGCCGAAATCGAAGAGCTGACGTCGAGGACACTGATCCTCTCGGTCAACTGAATACTGGCAAAGAACAGACATTGTCCGTTCAATGCTGAAATTGACAGCGATCGTGGGAAACCCCGCGATCGCTCGCACTGACTTTTGGCTATCACTATTCCGTTTTCAAGGAGCGACCAGGCACATGCCTCTTCAGGCATCGATGCCGAAATGACCGCAGGCAAGGGCAAAAGCCCCATTCTGTAGGTGCCCGGCGACGCCTTCACAGGTCGTTCACCAGGGCTATGCACGATAACCCATTCGCAGGGTCGTGTCAATCGGCTCACCCGGCTGAATCGGACTTGATCCGGCTCCGATCGGACTCGAGTCTATGCACGAACCGCTCCAGCTGGACCTTGACCGCCATCGGGCCCGCACTCCCCGGCGTGGTCCGCCGGGTGACCGCCACCCCCGGCTCGAGCAGCGACGCCGCCTCGGTTCCGAGCGCCGGGTGCGATTCGACCAGTTCGACCAGTGGCACATGCCGCTCGATCGAGTCACGCACCAGACCACCCACCACCGAATGGGCCTGCCGGAAGGGCATCCCCTGCTCCACCAGCCACTCCGCGAGGTCGACCGCCGCCACGGCCGGCCCGTTGGCCGCCTCTTGCATCCTGTCCGTGTCGAAGGTGACGGTGGAGATGAGCCCGGACAATGCGACCAGGGCCAACCGGGTCTGGGCGACGGAGTCGAAGAGCGGCTCCTTGTCCTCTTGCAGGTCGCGGTTGTAGGAGAGCGGCAGGCCCTTCAGCGTGACCAGCATGCCGGTCAGGTTGCCGACCAACCGGCCGGACTTCCCACGGGCCAGCTCGGCGACATCGGGGTTCTTCTTCTGGGGGAGCATCGAGCTGCCGGTGGCGAACGCGTCGTCGAGGGTGGCGAACCCGAACTCCTCGGTCGTCCACACCACCAGCTCCTCCCCCATCCTCGAGAGGTGGATGCCGACCAGTGCGAGATCGAAGAGCGCCTCGGCCACGAAGTCGCGGTCCGAGACCGCGTCGAGCGAGTTCTCGAACCGCGCCGCAAAGCCCAGCTCTTCGGCCACCGCGTCGGGGTCGAGCGGCAACGAGGACCCGGCGAGCGCCCCTGCCCCGAGCGGAGAGACGTCGAGGCGGGTGATGGTGGCGAGCAGCCGATCGATGTCGCGTAGAGGGCCCAGCCGTGGGCGAGCAGGTGGTGGGCGAGAAGCACCGGCTGAGCCCGTTGGAGGTGGGTGTAGCCGGGCAGGTAGGCGTCGCCCGCCTCCTTGGCCCGGCGAAGCAACACCTCTTGCAGGGCGATGATCTCGCCGACCAGGCTCCGGAGCTCACGCTTCGCATAGAGCCTGAGGTCGGTGACCACCTGGTCGTTGCGGCTTCGACCGGTGTGCAGCTTGGCGCCCGCATCCCCGGCGATCTCGGTGACCCGGCGCTCCACCGAGGTGTGGATGTCCTCGTCGGCGGCCTCGAACACGAACGTCCCCGAGGTCAGCTCGTTCTCCACCTGGTCGAGCGCGGCCAGTAGAGCGGTGACTTCGCCGTCCTCGAGCAAGCCCGCCCTTCCCAGGCCGCGGACATGCGCTCGCGAACCGACCAGGTCGTCGAGTGCGAGCTCCCGATCGGTGCTCAGGCTCGAGGAGAAGTCCATCACCTCGCCCGCGGTGTCCTGGCCGAGGCGCCCGTGCCAGAGGGTCATCGTTCCTCCCCGACCCCCCGGCCCTCCTGCACGGCCGACCAGGTGGCGATGCCGAGCCCCCAGAGGCGCACGAACCCTTCGGCATCCTCGTGGTGGAACGCGTCGGTCGCGTCGTAGGTGGCCAACCCGTGGTCGTAGAGGCTCACCGGGCTCCTCCGGCCCACCACACGGCAGCGACCGGTGTCGAGCGCCAGGCGGACCTCGCCGGTCACGTGACGCTGCGACTCGGCGATGAAGGCGTCGATCGACCGTTTCAGCGGTGAGAACCAGAGACCGTCGTAGACCAGCTCCGACCACCTCGGCTCGAGCCGGGCCTTCTCGTGGTGCAGATCGCGCTCGAGGGTGAGGTCTTCGAGGTCGGCGTGGGCCATGAGCAGGGCGAGTGCCGCCGGGCACTCGTAGACCTCGCGGCTCTTGATGCCCACCCTCCGGTTCTCGACCATGTCGAGGCGGCCGAAGCCGTAGGAGCCGACGATGCGGTTGAGCTCGGAGATCAACGGCTCGGGCGCGAGCGCCTTCCCGTCCAGCGAGACCGGGGCGCCCGCTTCGAACCCGATGACGATCTCGGTGGGCTCGGTGGCCGTCGGCCGGGTCATCGTGTAGACGTCTTCGGGGGCTTGGTTCCAGGGGTCCTCGATCACCCCGCACTCGATGGCCTTCCCCCAGAGGTTCTCGTCGATCGAGTACGGCTTCTCCCTGGTCACCGTCAGCGGGATCTCCCACTTGGCCGCATACTCGATGCAGTCCTCGCGGGAGAGCCGCCAGACCCGGGCGGGAGCAAAGACCTCGAGGTCGGGGGCGAGGGCGCGGGTGCCCACCTCGAATCGGACCTGGTCGTTCCCCTTGCCGGTGCAGCCGTGGGCGACTGCGCCGGCCCCGTGCGCTCGGGCCTGCTCGACCAGGTGCTTGACGATCACCGGCCGGGAGAGGGCCGAGACAAGCGGGTACTTCCCCTCGTACTTGGCGTTGGCCATGAGCGCGGGCACACAGAAGTCTTCGGCCATCTCGGCGCGGGCATCGACCACCACCGCTTCGACCGCGCCGGCGGCGAGCGCCCGGGCCCGGATCGAGTCCCAGTCCTCACCCCCGGATTCAGCCGCCTGGCCGACGTCGACCGCGACGGCGACGACCTCGACCCCTCGGTTCTCGATCAGCCAGCGCACCGCGACCGAGGTGTCGAGTCCACCGCTGTAGGCCAGCGCCACCCGTTTCGTCATGATGATCCCCTTGCTCGTGCCTGCGAAACCCGCCGCGCCGGTCTGCGCGACCCTGACGCCGGTCCACCGTTCCGACGAAACCGATCGGTTGCGAGTCCGGCGAGAGCAGCCAATCGATCGGCCACTGTTGCGCCTCCCGGGGACTCCGACGCCACCACCAGGACGGTGTCGTCACCGGCGACCGTCCCGATCACCCCGGCAAACCCGCTCCGGTCGAGCGCCGAGCCTACGACATGGGCAGACCCCGGAGGCGTCCGCAGCACGACCAGGTTGCCGGAGTAGTCGGCCTCGACCACCCACTCACCGAGCACCCGCCGGAGATGGTCCTCGGGAGCGATCTGCTGGGTGGGCAGCTCGGGCAACACGTAGGCGGTCTCACCACCGGGCAGGCGAACCTTGAGGGCGCCGAGCTCCTCGAGGTCACGGGACACGGTGGTCTGGGTGGCCTCGATCCCCTCGGCGGCGAGCAGCTCGACCAGATGACCCTGGCTTCCGACCGCCTCGGACTCCAGCAAACGGGCGATCCGGTGTTGACGCTGGTTCTTGGTCATCCCAGCACCTCCTCGAGGAGGCCCAGAGCCTGATCGATGTCAGCGTCTGAGACCAGCAGCGACGGAGCGAAGCGCAGCACGTCGGGCTTGGGGGCGTTGACCACCAGACCCTTCGCCAGCAGTTCGCCGCAGGCTCTGGCCGCCCACGGTTCGGCGAGCAGGCAGGCCAGCAGCAACCCTTCCCCACGGACCCCGACCACCCCGGGCAGCTTTCCCAGTCCGGCTCGCAACCGGGCACCCGCCGCACGGGCCCGCGCGGGAACGTCCTCTTCTTCCATGACCGCCAGGGTGGCTCTCGCCGCCGACATCGCCAGCGGCTGCCCGCCGAAGGTGCTGCCGTGGTCCCCGGGCACGAACGCCGCGGCCACCTCGGCACGAGCCCAACACGCACCGACCGGCATCCCGTTGCCCAGGGCCTTCGCCATGGTGACCACGTCGGGCTCCACCCCGAGGTGCTGGAAGCCAAACCATTGCCCGGTGCGGCCCAGACCCGTCTGGACCTCGTCGACCATCAGCAGGATGCCGCGGTCGCTGCAGAGCTGGCGCAGACCCACCAGATAGTCCGAGGAGGGAACGACCACGCCGGCTTCGCCGAGGATCGGCTCGACCAACACCGCCGCCACCCTGGTCGGATCGCACGCAGCGTCCATCGCGTCGAGATCGTCGAAGGGCACGTGGTCGAAGCCGTCGGGAAGGGGAAGAAACGGTTGTTGCTTCTCGGGCTGACCGGTGGCGGCCAACGAGGCGAGGGTCCGGCCGTGGAAGGCGTCCCAGGTGCTCACCACAGCGAACCGTCCCGGACCGGCCCAACGACGGGCGAGCTTGAGCGCGCACTCGTTCGCCTCGGCACCGGAGTTCGCGAAGAAGACCTGGCCCCCGGCCCGATCGGTCCCACCTCCGATGAGCCGGTCCAGGGTGACCGCGACCTCGGGGCCGACGGTGTTTCCGAAGAGGTTCGAGACGTGGCTGAGCGTGCGGGCCTGCAGCGCGACCGCGTCGGCGACCGCAGGGTGGGCGTGGCCCAGCGAGGTCACCGCCAGTCCGGAGAGGAAGTCGAGATAGCACTTGCCCGTGGTGTCGAAGAGCAGCGATCCTTCCCCACGCACGAAGGTGACCGGCGGTTCGGCGTAGTTGTGCATGAGGGCGGAGCGGTCCACCTGCGCGCCACCCGCTCCCTCCGACCCGTTCGGTTCTTGCCCGCGACCGGTCATCTCGGCGGATTCACCATCGTTCCGACCCCTTCGTCGGTGAAGATCTCGAGCAGAAGGGCGTGAGGGGTGCGCCCGTCGAGGATGTGGGCGTGCCCGACCCCCGCCCGAACCGCCCGGGCACAGGCCTCGACCTTGGGGATCATGCCTCCGTTCGCAGCGCCGGTCGCCAGCAACCGGTCCAGATCCTCCACCGACGCCTGGTGGATCAGTGTGGACGGATCGTCGGGATCCGACCGCAGCCCGGAGACGTCGGTCAGGAACACCAGCTTCTCGGCCCCGAGTGCAGCAGCGAGGGCGCCCGCCGCGATGTCCGCGTTGATGTTGAACGCCTGACCCGACTCGTCGGTCCCGATCGTCGCCACGACCGGGATGAGCCCCTGCGCGAGCAGCTGGGTGACGATCACCGGATCGACCCCCACCACGTCGCCGACGTACCCGAGCTCCTCGGAGCGAGCGGTCGCGGTGATCAGGTTGGCGTCCTCCCCGGACAGCCCGACCGCCAGCGCACCGTGCACGTTGATGGAGCCGACGATGTCCCGATTGACCTTGCCGACCAGCACCATCCGGACCAGGTCGATGGTCTCGGCGTCGGTCACCCGAAATCCGTCGAGGAAGGTGACCTCCTTCCCCACCCGTTCCATCAGCTCGCCGATCTGGGGTCCACCGCCGTGGACCACGACCGGCAACATCCCCACCGAACGCATGAGCACGATGTCCTCGGCGAACGAGGCGAGGGCAGTCGCTTCGTCGACCTCCTCGGCACCGGGCTTTCCGCCGAGCACGTTGCCGCCGTACTTGACCACGACCACCTTGCCCCAGAACCGACGGATGTAGCCGAGGGACTCGACCAGCACCGAGGCCTTCGCTTCGGGCGAGAGCGCTGTTCCGGTCGGCGTGCTCACGAGGTGGTCCGGTTCTCGTCGATGTAGCCGTGCCCGAGGTCGACCCCCATCACCACCGCCTCACCGTCCCCGAGGCCGAGCCGGCAGTGAAGATCCACCATCGCACCCGACAGGTGATCGGCGACCGCCTTCTCGTCATGCGCAGCGGCCACGCCGTTGCGACAGACGGTGACGCCGCCGTAGGCGATCTCCAGCCGGTCCATGTCGAAGTCGACCCCCGCCGATCCGAGATCGCTCGCCACCCGTCCCCAGTAGGGGTCGGCGCCGTTGAGCGAGCACTTCACCAGAAGCGAGTCGGCCACCATTTTGGCGGCGCGGTGCGCCTCACCGTCGGATCGGGCCGCGCTCACCCGCACCTGGAAGATCCTCGACGCACCCTCTGCGTCGGCGAGCATCTGGCCTGCCAGCGAGGAGCACGCCTCGGTGACCGACTCGGCAAGCTCGTCCGCATCGACCGTTCCGGACCGGCCCGAAGCCATCAGGATCACGGTGTCGTTGGTCGAGGTGCACCCGTCGACGGTCATCGAGTTGAACGAACCAGCGACCGCGGCCCGGAGCAGGGTCGCCAACCCATCCGGCTCGACGGCGGCGTCTGTGGTCAGGAAGGCGAGCATCGTGGCCATGTTCGGCGCGAGCATTCCGGCGCCCTTGGCCATCCCGGCGACCGAGAAGGACGAACGTTCGACCAGGACCTCCTTGCGCGACGAATCGGTGGTGAGGATCCCGCTGGCGGCATCCTCGGCCGACCGGTCCGACGGCGAGCGCGCCGCGACCAAGGCCGGGACGCCCTGCTCGATGCGTTCCATCGGAAGGGGGATCCCGATGAGGCCGGTCGAGCACACCAGCACCTGTTCGGCCGAAACACCGAGCCCATCGGCGGTCAGCTCGCACATCCGCCTGGCATCTGCCCGGCCAGCGTCGCCGGTCGCCGCGTTGGCATTCCCGCTACTGACGATCACCCCGGCGGACCGCCCGCCGCTCGCTCGGAGGTGTTCGCGGCTGACCTGCACGGGAGCGGCGGCGGCCAGGTTCGAGGTGAAGGTCGCAGCCGTAGGCACCGCGATGCCGTCGGAGGTGGCCAACAACGCGAGATCGAGTGCGCCGGACGCCTTGATCCCCGAGGCCAGGCCGGCCGAGACGAATCCTTCGGGCGTGGTGATGCTCATGGGTAGAGCCCGGCCAAGGGGAGACCGGCGTCCTCTGCGAGGCCGAGCGCCAGGTTGGCGCACTGGATGGCCTGGCCCGAGGCCCCCTTGACCAGGTTGTCGATGGCGGCCATGGCCACCACCCATCCGGTGCGCGGGTCGACCCTGACGGTGACATGGGCGCAGTTCGAGCCCCGTGTCGCCTTGGTCGAAGGTGGACTGTCGGTGACGACGACGAATGGTTCCTCGTCGTAGGCAGCATGGAGGACTTCCATCGCGTCGGCGGTGGTGAGCCCCGCGCGTTGCGGTCCGATCCTGGCGTAACAGGTGGCGAGGATCCCCCGGGTCATCGGAGCAAGATGCGGGGTGAACAGCACCGGTGCGCCGAGTCCTTGCTCCATCTCCGGAGTATGGCGGTGATCGAGCAGGCCGTAGGCGACGAAGTCCTCGTCCACCGTGCCGAAGTGGAGTTTCTCCGACGCGGCCCGTCCTGCCCCCGAGACGCCGCTCGCCGCGTCGACCACCAGCGCCTGGGGAAACTCGGCGTCGGAACCGATCGTCGCCACGCCGGCCTGGAGCAACGGGGCGAGGGCCAGGATCGCGGCGGTCGGGTAGCACCCGGGGGCGGCGATCAGGCTTGCGTCCGACAACTCGTCGCGGGAGAGCTCGGGGAGTCCGTAGACGAACCGGCTGAGGAGATCCGGAGCTGTGTGGGCTTCTCCGTACCAGGTCGGGTACAGCGAGGGATCGTGCAGACGGAAGTCGGCTGCAAGATCGACGACGACACCGACTGTGCCGACCAGTCCTGGCACCAGATGTTGGGACCGGCCATGAGGGAGGGCAAGGAAGACCAGGTCCAGCCCGTCCAGACTGGCTGCGTCGGTGGGCCCGTAGGAGAGCTGTGGGTAGGAGGCGGAGAGCGACGGTGTGTGTGACCCGACCGACTCACCTGCGTGCTCACCGGCGGTCGCCACCACCACCTCGAAATCGGGATGCATCGCGCACAGGCGCAGCAGCTCGACTCCCGCGTACCCAGACGCTCCAACCACGCCGACCTTCATGTTGCAAGTATATGCATAAGCATGGGTGTTTATGCGACACGGACTCTCGCGCACTCGGACCTTGACTGATCCTGAGGCGCTCGGTACGGTCCCGTGCACCGACTGTCGGCTCCATCGTGTTCGCCGGACCCACGGAGACAGTCGGCTCGGGCGGCCCTCACTCTCCGATTCACCGGAGCGCGCCCGTGCTGACACCCGAACCACCGACAACCCAGTCCAACCCTCCCCCGATCGACGATCCGGATCCCTTCTTCGACGACGCAGACGCCGTTCTGCTCGACGCGATCATCGACCAACTGCCCGAGTTCCTGTCCGTCTATGTGTCGCTGGCCGAAGAAGGGGACGGGGAGGTCGGCGAAGTCGCCGTCTTCGAAGCACTTGCCGATTTCGTGAGCCGTCACCTGTCGCTGCTCGAGACGAGTCGCCCCGTGCTCGTCCGTGCGATGGCCCTGGTCGAATCCCTGCTCGACTCACCTGCCCACCCCGTCGACCCCGAGGACCCCGAACACTCCGAACACGACGAACAGGACGACTGGGAGGGCGACGGGATCAGCGACTGGGAAGGCTCGGGCGATCTCGCCGACCTGGTTCGACTCGGTTTCTTCGACGCCCTGTCGCCAGAGGAACGTTCGCTGCTGGTGCCGTGGCTCGGTGAACGCTCACTCACTGCGCTCGAGTCACTCGACGGTCCGGTGCGACCACCCGACCGGTGAACCACTCCGACTCAGCGCAGCCGCGCCCCGTGCGCTGCTGTCACCGCGTCGATGCAGGTCGATCGGAGGGTTCCGACCTCTTCGTCGGTGAGCGTTCGCTCCAGTGAGCTGAACCGCAGTCGGAAGGCAAGGCTTCTTGCGCCCTCTCCCACCGACGCGGAACGAAAGACGTCGAACAGGGCCACCGATTCGAGCAGTTCACCGCCCGCGTCTCGCAAGGTTCGCTCCACCCGACCTGCGGGGACTGATTCGTCGACCACGAAGGCGAGGTCGACGTCCGACGAAGGGAAGCGGGTGATCGGCACCGCATGGTCGGATCGGCGTGCCACACGGTCGCGGTCGAGGAGGACACCGACATCGAGGTCGATCCACCCCACCCGCCGGGGGCGACCGTCGGCGCCGACCAACCCCAGTCGGCCCACCGCGGAGGGTTCGAGCTCTCCGACGGCGCCGATCACGACCGCTCGGCCACGGCCCTTCCCACCGGCCGCCGCGCCGGGGCTGAGGATCGAGGCCGAACGAGTGGGGTGCAGCACCGCGCCGATCTCGTCGAGCTCCGCGAGGTTTCCGAGTTCCCAGTCCTCGAGACGGAAGGTGTCGGCGATGGTCCGCCATGCGGCCACTGCCGCCCAGGCATCGTCGCCCTCGGACGCGAACACCGCGCTGAGCCTCTCCGAGGTAACCACACCGAGACCCGAATCCTGATCTCGCTCCGAGTTGGCATCCCGCTCCTCGACGGCCCGGAACGTACTTCCCACCTCGAACAGCCGAACCTCCCCCTGGCGGCGCTCACTGTTGTAGATGACGGCTCGGATCAGGCCGGGCGCCATGGACGAGCGGAGGAATCGTTCCGACTCCACCAGAGGATTGGTGATCTCCACGTACGGGGGCTCGAAGCCCGAGGCGGTCTGGTCGAGTTCGGTGACGAAGGCCGGGGTCCAGACCTCGTCGCACCCGAGTCCGGACAGGACCCGCTTCAGAATCCTCCGTTCCGACTGGAAGGCGGTGAGGCGACCGGGCTGTGGCCAGGACGGTGTCCGTCGCGCGATCCGCGAGTAGCCGAAGGTTCTGGCGACCTCCTCGGCGATATCGGACTCACCGACCGGCGCCGGCCGGATGTCCGGGCGGAACGTGGGAACGGTGACCCTCAGGTCGGCGCCCTCCGCACCTTCCGCACCCGCGACCGGCTCCGCTTGGATTCCCAACGGGACCAGCAGGTCCACCATGGCCTCCGCTGTGAGCTCGGTGCCCAACAGCTGGTTGATCTGTGAGGGTCGGACGGTCATCTCGACCGGACCGGGAAGGTCACCCACGAGGTCGATGACCCCGCCCGCGACCGCCATCCCCTCGCCGGCAGTCAGCTGCAACAACTCGCAGAACCGGATGGCCGCCCGGTCGATGCCCGCAGGATCACAGCCGCGCTCGAAGCGCGCCGATGCCTCGGTTCTGAGTCCCAGTCGCTTCGAGGTTCGCGCGATGGTCATCGGATCGAAGTACGCGGCCTCGAGCAGGACCCGGGAGGTGGACTGGTCGATCTCGGATGACGCGCCCCCCATCACCCCGCCGATCCCGACCGGCATTCCCTCCGCGTCACAGATGAGACAATCCTGCCCGGTGTCGCCGAGGCTCGGACCCGGGAGCCCGAGGGTGCGTTCGACTCCGTCCAGGGTGACCACCGTCTCACCGGGGCGGGCTCTCCTGACCAACAGGCCGTGACCCGGGAGCCGATCCAGGTCGTAGGGGTGGGTGGGCTGCCCGAGCTCCAACATGACGTAGTTGGAAGCGTCGACCACGTTGTTGATCGGCCGCATCCCGGCCATCGTGAGGCGCCGGGCCAACCATCGGGGCGAGGGCGCCGGCACCACACCGGTGATCACCCGGCAGGTGAACCTGGGGCAGAGGTCGAGATCGTCGACCCGGGCGGTAGCCAGTTCCCCGACCGCCGTGCCGCCGGCCAGTTCGGGCGGTGCGATCTCGGTCTCGTTCTCGCCGCCGGCTCGCACAGGAGGGAGTGACGACGTCGCCGGGATGGTGAAGGGAAGGCCCATCCTGGCGGCGAGGTCACGAGCCACACCGGCAACGCACCAGGCATCCGGCCGGTTGGCCTCGACCGCGATGTCGAAGACCACGTCGGACTCGAGATCGAGCACGTCGGTCAACGCTCGACCCGCCGCGGCGCCCTCGACGGCATTGAGCACCAGGATCCCTTCGTGATCGTCGGAGAGCTTGAGCTCCCGGCCC
Organism: uncultured Acidimicrobiaceae bacterium; assembly: GCA_963839925.1. Lineage (GTDB taxonomy): Bacteria > Actinomycetota > Acidimicrobiia > Acidimicrobiales > RAAP-2 > Bog-756. The sequence goes on from CAWIWV010000001.1 coordinate 1,550,021, forward strand.
GAGCAGAGCATCCCGTTCGAGACGACGCCTTTCATCTTCCGTCGGCCGATCTCGAACCCACCCGGCAGGACCGAGCCCACCGGGGCGAGTGGCACCAGGTCGCCCTCTGCGAAGTTCCAGGCCCCGCACACCACCTCCACGGGTCCGCTCGCGGCGTCGACGACCACCTTGCGAATCTTGTCTGCACCCTCGATCGGGGCGATCGATTCGACCTTCGCGACGATCACGTCACCGAGGCCCTCGTTGACCAGCTCGATCTCCTCGACCACCAGTCCGAGGTCGTCGAGCGTCGCGGCCAGCTCAGCCGGCTCCCCCGCAAAGGGGGCGAAGTCTCGAAGCCACGAAAGCGGAACGCGCACAGCCCTTCTCTTCCCTTCAGTGATCGTGCATCAGAACTGATGCAGGAAACGAACGTCGTTTTCGATGAGGGCACGCATGTCGGCGATCTGATGACGCATCTGCGCGCACCGGTCGATCCCGAAGCCGAACGCGAACCCGGACCACTCGGCAGGATCGATCCCCACCGCACCGAACACCGCCGGGTCGACCATGCCGCAACCCCCGAGCTCGATCCATCCGGTCTGCGAGCAGGTCCGGCATCCCGCTCCCCGGCAGATCGTGCAGGTGATCTCGAACTCCGCCGACGGCTCGGTGAACGGGAAGTAGGCGGGGCGCAGGCGCGAGTGGATGTCGGACCCGAAGTAGGCGGCGGTGAACACCTCGATGGTGCCGGCAAGATCGGCGAAGGTGATCCCCTTGTCCACCACCAGACCTTCGATCTGGTGAAAGACCGGGAGATGGCGGGCGTCAGGGGTGTCCCGCCGGTAGCAACGGCCGGGCATCACTGCGTGCAGCGGGAGCGTTCCAGCGGCCACCGCCTCTTCCATGAGGTGGACCTGCACCGGCGAGGTATGGGTGCGCAGCAGTGTCGACTCCGGAGCCCCGAGGTCGAGATAGAAGGTGTCCCACATGCTTCGGGCCGGGTGGGCGGGCGGGATGTTGAGCGCGCCGAAGTTGTACCAGTCGGTCTCGATCTCGGGACCTTCGGCCACGGCGAAGCCCATACCGACGAAGACGTCCTCCAGCTCGTCTCGGGTGAGGCTGACCAGGTGGAGATGGCCACGCACCGGGGCCGCCCGGTGCGAGCCCGCGATGAACTCGGTGAGGTCGAGACGGTTCTCCTCCATCTCGCGGGCGAGCTCCGCGGTTGCGATCTCCGTTCGACGCTGCTCGATGAGCGCATCGACGGCCTCACGGGCCTCGTGCAACGTCCGGCCGAGCTCGCGCCGGGCCTCGGGTTCGAGGGTTCCGAGCTGACGCGAGGCGAGTGCGAGCGGAGATCGCTTACCGGCGACCGACGCGGCCACCTCGCGGACCTCTTCCGTCGAGCCCGCGTCGGCGAGTGCCACCCGGGCCTGCTCGACCAACCCGTTGATCTCCTCGGGCGTGCTCGTCGGAGCGCTCATCGGCCAGGTCCTTCCATGCCCGGCATCGTAGGACGCCCGAGCGGATCGGCCGCGATGGTCTTCGATCCCTTCCGGGCGCGCCGTTGACGCAAGATCTCGAAGCAGAGCACAGCGGTCGAGACGCTCACGTTGAGCGACTCCGCCCTGCCCGCCATCGGGATCGAAACGCGCTCGTCGAGCAGCTCGGCCACCGAGCGGTCGAGCCCCGATGCCTCATTGCCGAAGACGACCGCCACCCGCTTCGACCAGTCGAACTCGGTGTAGTCGGTTCCACCCCGGACCACCGTGCCGACAACGGTCATCCCCCATCCTCGGAGCGTCGCGATGACCTCGCCCGGGTCGCCGCCGACCGCGACCGGGGTGTGGAAGATCGATCCTGCAGAGGCGCGCACGGTTTTTGGATTGGTCGGATCCACCGTGCCGGCACAGCAGACCACCCCGTCGACGCCGGCAGCATCGGCGGTTCGGATCATCGTCCCCGCGTTGCCGGGATCGCGCACGTCGACCGAAACGATCACCGTTGACGCTCCCTCGAGCGCGGACAGCTCGGCGGGAATGAACTCGACGACGCCCAGCACCGGTTGCGGGCTGACCGTGTCGGAGATCCGTTCGAGCACCCCGGGGGCGAGGTCGAAAACCCTGCCGCCGGCGGCGAACACCTGGTCCACCGCAGCAGCCACCGACCCGGTGTCACGTCCCCCGGGGGCGACATAGACGGCCTCGACGGTGGCGCCCGACTCGAGTGCCACAGACAGCAGTTCGGCCCCCTCGACCACCAGCGCCCGATCCGCCTCCCGCAGGCTCCCTTTCCGGAGCAGCTGGCGTATCCGGCGGACCCGGTGATGCGTGAAGCTCAGACCGTTCTGGCTCAGGAACCGGCCTCTGCCTTGACCGGTGCAGCCGCCAGGGCATCGGTGGCCACCTGCACGAGCGAGGCGAACACCTCCGGCTCGTAGACGGCGAGATCGGCGAGCACCTTGCGATCGACCTCGACGTCGGCACGGTGAAGACCCGCGATGAAGCGGCTGTAGCTCGTCCCGTTCAATCGGGCGGCCGCGTTGATCCGCTGGATCCACAGCTGGCGGAAGTCGCCTTTGCGAGCTCTGCGGTCGCGGTACGAGTACTGCATCGAACGCATGACCTGCTCGTTGGCCGCGCGGAACGACCGGCTCTTGTTGCCGTAGTAACCCTGCGCCTGCTCGAGGACGGCGCGGTGGTGCTTCTTTGCGTGGACTGCACCCTTGACACGAGCCATCGCTGTCTCCTTTTCCTCAACGTGCCTGTTCGTACAATTGACCGCCGGGTTCCGACGTGTGTCTGCGTGACCGATCGAGACGGACCGTGCGCAGCGTGGGCTGGCCCGGCTGCCGATCGAGGCGCTCCGACCATTCGGGCGACGGATGTGCGCCCGAGTATCCCGCCAGTCCGTGGGACCGGCGGGCGGTCGGCTACCGGCCGAGCATCCGCTTGACCTGTCGGGCGTCCCCCGAAGACAGGTCGGTCTCGCGGCCGAGCCGCCGTTTGCGAGTGCTCGACTTCCCTTCCAAGAGATGGGAGCGGAAGGCCTTGCGACGGCGGAGTCGGCCGGATCCGGTCACCTTGATCCGCTTGCGTGCTCCGCTGTCAGTTCTCATCTTGGGCATCGTTGCCTCCCTCTTCTCCAATCGATCCTTCGTCGGCGACTGGCGCTCCGATCGAGCCCGACGCCTCAGCCAGCGGTGCGTCCTCCGACGTGTTCGTTGCAACCGCGCCGTTCTCCTGCGGAACCGGCGACTTCGACGCCGCCGACTGCCTCGCCCGCTTGTCAGGAGCCAGCACCATCACCATGTTCCGTCCGTCCAGACGGGGGACCGCCTCCGGCTTTCCCACACCGTCCATCTGGTCGGCGATCCGGTCGAGGATCTTCTTCCCGAGCTCGGGATGGTAGACCTCTCGACCTCTGAACATGATGGTGACCTTGACCTTGTGACCCTCCTCGAGAAACTTGGCCACCTGTCGGGTCTTGGTGTCGAAGTCGCCCGGCCCGATCTTCGGCCGGTACTTCATCTCCTTGATCCCTACGTGGACCGCCTTGCGTCGCGATTCCTTGGCCCGCTGGGCGGCGTCGAACTTGAACTTTCCGTAGTCCATGATCCGGCAGACCGGCGGATTGGCCCCGGGCGCCACCTCCACCAGGTCGAGGTCGAGCTGGCGGGCAATGGCCAGTGCCTCCGGCAGGAGTTTGATCCCGAGCTGCTCCCCCTCGGGGTCGACCAGGCGCACCTCGCGGGCGCGGATGCGATCGTTGATGCGAGTCTCATTGGTGGTTGCGGTGGCTGCTATGCGAGATCACTCCTCGTGCTTCGGGCGACGGACCTCCCGTGCCCTGCATCTGAGGAGCGGAGCCGACACCGGCCCCACCGACGCGTCGGCGAATCCGATTTCCTTGACCCGGCGCACCGGCGCTCGTCGCACCGTGGCCGGGTGGGAGCCCACACTTGCTGAGGACTCCGCTTCCTCGTCTTATTCCTGGTGCTTTAGGCTACCAGCCGTGAGCTCGCTGTGGACACCCGATGGTGAACGGCCGGTCCGACCCCCGACCCCGCGGTGGAAAACCGAAGGGACGGCGCCTCCCGAACCTCCGATGGAAGAGGCAGAGCTGGCCGAGCAGATGGCCGCCATGCGAGCCGAGCTGATCAACTCACCGGTCGAGGTGGTCATCGCCAACCACTGCTACGGGCTCTTCGAGCTGGCGGCGGTCTACCTCTCGAACCAACCGGCCATGCTCGACCAGGCACGTCTGGCCATCGATGCGCTCGGAAGCCTGCTCGACGGGCTCGAGGGCCGGCTCGGTGACGTCGAGCCCCAGCTGAGGGAGGGGCTCAGCCAACTGCGGTTGGCCTACGTCCAGATCGACGGGGCCGCACGGGCGGGGGCACAGGTGGCCTCGGAGTCGGCCTCCAACGGAGGGGCGAGCGAGCCGGCGCCGACTGCGGCCGAGGACCAGATCGGGAACGAACCCGGGGGTGAGCGAGGCGATCGACGGCGTTCCCGACCCGTCGAGTGGGGCAATCAATCCGGCGGGCGGGGATCCGGCAGAGGGGATGCCGAGCGCCGACGGCCGCAGGGCCTGGCCGGGCGTATCGACACCACCCGGGTGCGCAGCTTCCTCGGACTCTCCATCGGTCTGGTCGGCCCGAGAGCCAACCTCGCCGTCTCCGGAGTGCTCATCACCCTCTTCGTGCAGCACCGGGCGTCGAGCGCACTGGCGGTCACCTTCGCGCTCACCGCCGACCGCCTGGTCAGCTGGCTCACCTACCCGATCGCGGGCCGGCTGAGCGACCGGACCCGGAGCCGGGTGGGCCGGCGGACCCCCTACATGGCAGGGAGCCTGGCGGTGATGGGCATCGCCACGTGGATGTTCACCGTGGTGAGTGGCTACTGGCTGCTCGTGCTCATGATCATGATCGCCGGTCAGGCCTCGGCCGTCTTCACCCTCACCAACGTGGCGGTGGTGCCGGAGGTGTTCGGTCGGAGCAGGTGGATCAAAGGCACTGCTCCTCACCACGGTGCTCGGCAGCCTTGCCAGCCTGGCGATCAAGGCCACGGTGATCGCCAAATGGAACCAGGCGCGGCCCGAGACCTGGAACCTGCCCTTCCAGGTCGCCGCGGTCATCATGGTGGCGGTCGGCATCGCGGTGCTCGTGCTGGTGCGCGAGTCGCCCTCCGCCGCGTTCGGAGCGGAAGTCGATCGCAAGGTGCGGGCGAGGCCGGCGCGTGACCAGCTGCGCGACATCCTCTCCCGGCCCAACGCGAAGGTCCTCATCGGGGGCTCCCTCTTGTTCTGGTCGGGAGTCGGCTCGACCGCCTACGTCGCGATCCTGTTCTTCCAGAAGATTCTCCACGCGGGCGCAAGCGCCCAGACCGTCGCGGGGCTCGCCACCGGCCTTCCGGTCTTCTTCATCGGGATCGCTCTCGGCATCCCCTTGAGCCGCCGGCTCTCCCCGATGCAGCTGGCGATCGGTGCGCCGTTGGCCGGCGCGGTCCTCACCGGAGTGCAGTACTTCGACACCCACCTCTGGCAGGCGGTGGTGCTGAGCTACATCGGTGCCCCGCTGGTCGGCGCCTACCTGATCGTGATGGCCCCGCTTCTGTTGCAGCTGTTGCCGACCGGGGGCGGTCTCGGCGAACGGATCGGGGTCTTCTTCGCCCCGTTCAACCTCTGCAGTGTGATCCTGGCCTACGTCGCCGCGTTGACCATCGACGCCACCGGCAACTATCGGTTGATCTGGGTCTTCCCCGCCGCCACCGGTCTGGCCCAGGCCCTCGTGAACACCCGGCTCCGCTACCCGGCCCGGAAGCGATCCAGTCCGGACGTGGTCAAGCGCCTCTGGGAGTGGAGCATCGTCCAGGCCGAGTCCCTCTCCGAGACCGGCATCGTGACCGGCCTCCTCGCAGCCCCTCTGCTCGGGGTGGTCACCGAGGAAGACGCCGACAGCGCGGTGGTCATCGACATGGCGAGGAACATCCTCGGCAACCCTTACGAAGACGAATCAGAGGATCCGCCATCCGAGGGCCCACCCGGAGCCGACGACGGAGAAGGAGGCGGAGCCTCGGTCGACCCCGACTCGCGCTGAAGCGGTCGGATGGTTGCCGCCTCCAGGCGTCCGAGCCGGCCGGCACGCACGGTGAAGGTGACGACCGTCCCGACCTCGATCCGTCGAGATCCGTCTTCGATCGCGGTGCAGTGGAAATCGAGCTTGCGACCCGCCTCGGGCCTGAGCACGCCCAGCCCCCGCGGCTCGTCGAACTCGACCACTTGGCCGACCAGCGGCGAGTTCCCGATCGGCTGCAGGTCGATCGTCAATGGACGATCTTCGACAGGGGCAACTCGATGATGTCGGTCGCCCCGCGGTCCTTCAGCTCGGGAATGAGCACGTTGATCTCCGACTTCGGCACCACCGTCTCCACCGCGAACCCTCCACCGCCGAAGAGCTCGGAGACGGTCGGTGACCGCAGCGACGGCAGCACCTCGATGACCCCGGGGAGTTGCTCGGCAGCGACGTTGAGCTTGACCAGCACCTTCCCGCGAGCCTCGAGCGCGCCCTCGAGGAGTGTGAACAGCTGGTCCATGGCATGGCGCTTGTCGCGGTCCTCGGCCGAGGCGCGATGCGCGATCAACTCGGTGTGCGAGACCAGCAGGGTCTCGATGATCTTGAGACCGGCCGCCCGGAGCGCGCCGCCCGTCTCGGTGATCTCGACCACGCAGTCGGCGATGTCGGGAACCTTCGCCTCGGTTGCGCCGTAGGAGAGGCTGATCTCGGCCTTGACTCCGTGCTGTTCGAGATACCGACCGGTCAGCTCGGGATACTCGGTCGAGACCTTGACCTCACCGGCCGGTCCGCTCCCGGACCCGGCCAGCTCTGCCACCGAGCTGATCGGCGACGACGCCGGCACCGCCAGCACCACCCGGATCGGGTTGGCGGTCGCCTTCGAGTAGCCGAGCACGCCGAGCGAGACGACGTCGCTGGCCCGCTCCTCCACCCAGTCCCGTCCGGTGATCCCGATGTCGAACATCCCTTCCTCGACGTAGACCGGGATCTCTTGTGGCCGGAGGATCCGCACCTCGTCGATCCGGGGGTCGCCGATGGACGCCCGGTAGTCCACCTCCGAGGATCGGACGACACCGAGATCGGCCGCGGCGAACAGATCGAGCGTGGCCCGCTCGAGCGAGCCCTTCGGGAGCACCAGCCGCAACATCAGCGGTCGGCGGCCGAGAAGCCCACCGGTTGACCCTTGGCAGCCTTCGCAATCGAGCGCAGCAGGTGCGCGGTCTGCAGCGCGGTCAGCGCGGCCTCGCAGCCCTTGTTGGTCGGCCCATCCTCGGAGCGGTCGAGCGCCTGGTCGATCGTGTCGGTCGTGAGCACTCCGAAGACCACCGGCAGCCCGGCGTCGAGCTGTACCCGTTGCAGTCCCGCAGCGCACTCACCGGCCACGAAGTCGTAGTGGCCGGTCTCGCCGCGGATCACCGCGCCGAGGCAGATCACCGCGTCGACCGCACCGGAGAGGGCCAGCTCCCGGGCGACGACCGGGAGCTCGAACGCACCGGGAACCCAGGCGACGATGGTGTCGGCCAGATCGCAGCCGGCCCCTTCGAGCGCGTCGAGGGCGCCGGTGAGGAGTCGATCGGTGATCCCTCCGTTGAACTCCGCGCAGGCGAGGCCGACCCTGACCGACTGGGTCTGGTCTATTCCGGTCCCGTCGATGGCGGTTCCGATGCGCGCCGCTGCCCGCTCCTTGGCATCGGCGGGAAGCGCGATCAGATCAGAGGACGTCATCGAGACCCTCGAGCAGATGACCCATGCGTTCCCGCTTGGTCCGCAGGTACTCGATGTTCTCCGGTGTGGGGGTCGACTGCAGGTTCACCCGCTCGACAATATCGAGCCCGAACCCCTCGAGCCCGCCGTACTTGGTGGGGTTGTTGGTCATGAGGCGCATGGTGGTCACCCCGAGATCGACCAGGATCTGGGCCCCGATCCCGTACTCCCGCGAGTCCGCCGGCAGCCCCATCTCGAGGTTGGCGTCCACCGTGTCGTACCCCTCCTCTTGGAGGTTGTAGGCGCGCAGCTTGTGCGCGAGGCCGATACCCCGACCTTCGTGGCCGCGCAGGTAGACGATGACCCCACTCCCGTTTTCGGCGACCGCTGCCATCGCAGCGTGCAGCTGGGGTCCACAGTCGCAGCGGCCCGATCCGAAGACGTCGCCGGTGAGGCACTCGCTGTGCACCCGGACCAGCGTGTTCTCGTGTCCGCTCACCTCGCCCTTGACCAGGGCGACGTGCTGTTCGCCGTCGAGGACCGACTCGTAGGCGTAGACCTCGAACTCCCCGAAGTCGGTCGGGATGCGCGCGTGTTCGAGCCTTCGCACCAGCTTGTCCTTCTGCCGCCGGTAGCGGATGAGCTCGGCGATCGAGATGAGCGGGAGGTGGTGTTTCTTCGCGAACTCGGCCAATTCGGGGAGACGGGCCATGCCGGTCTTGTCCTCGCTCACCACTTCGCACAGCACGCCGGCCGGCGACATCCCGGCAGCACGGGCCAGGTCGACCGCCGCTTCGGTGTGCCCGGCGCGCTTGAGCACCCCGCCCGGTCGGTAGCGCAGCGGGAAGATGTGGCCCGGCTTGTTGAAGTCGGATGCACGCACGTGGGGATCGGCGAGCGCCTTGATCGTGGCGGACCGGTCGGAGGCCGAGATGCCCGTCGTGGTGCCGTGGCGGTAGTCCACACTCACCGTGAACGCGGTGCGCTGCACCTCGGTGTTGGCCGTCACCATCAGCGGCAGGTCGAGGTGCTCGATCCTCTCGGGGGTCAGCGGGACGCAGATGAGCCCGGAGGTGTGGGCGAGGAAGAACGCGATCTTCTCCGGCGTGACCGCGTCGGCGGCCATGATCAGATCGCCTTCGTTCTCACGATCCTCGTCGTCGACGACGACGACGATCTCCCCACGACCTATCGCCGAAATCGCATCCTCGACCGATGAAAACGGCATCGACCCTCTGCCTCCCTTCTGTGCCAGATCGGGCCCTCGGCGGTACGTCGTTTCGGTGGCATCCCACCCGGCGCAGCGTCGTGCTCCTGCATGGCTCTTCTCTATGTCGGCCCGCACGCCGTTTGCCTTAGGCGGTTTTCCGAATCAATCCAGTTCGCTCAGCCGTCCCGAGGGCACAGCTCCACTCTCAGATCACCCTCCAGGCTAGTCACCGAGCGGACCCGCCCCCTCCACGCGAGCTCCATGGTCGCGGCCCCCGGACCCGCGAACAGCGGCCGTCCATCGTCTCCCCCGAGCAGGGCGGGGGCCAGGTAGAGCACGTAGCGATCGACCAGACCGGCCTGATGGAAGGCGTGGGCCACGGTCGGCCCTCCCTCCACCAGCAGCTGGAGGACCCCGGCCTCCCCGAGCTCGTCGAGCACCGCTCCGAGGTCGCCGTCCATCTCGCGTGCGGGCAGTATCGCGGCCCCGAGCGGTGCCCGTCCGAGCACCACCCGCAACGGCTGCTCCTCGGGTCCGCGGAACCACGGATCCCCGGGGGGCAGGCGCACGGTCAAGGATGGGTCGTCGACCCGGACGGTCCCCGCCCCGACCAGAATCGCGTCGGAACGCGCCCGCAGTCGGTGGACGTCCTCCACCGCGACCGGCCCGGTGATCCAGCGACTGGTCCCGTCCGGCGCGGCGGTTCGCCCGTCGAGGGTTGCGGCCAGTTTGAGGACGACCCATGGTCGGCCGGTTCGACGGTGCGTGAGGTAGCCGGCCAGTTGCTCGGTGGCCGCCTCCGCGCCGACCCCGACCTCGACCTCGAGTCCGGCCGCCCGAAGCTGCGCGATCCCCCGTCCGGCTACCGACGTGTCGGGGTCCTCGATGGCGACCACCACCCGCCGGATCCCCGCGGCGAGAATCGCATCGGTGCAGGGCGGGGTGCGACTGTGATGGGCGCACGGCTCCAGGGTGACGTAGAGGGTCCCCGACCGCGCGCGCATCCCCGCGTTTCGCAGGGCGGTCACTTCGGCGTGGGGCCCTCCAGGCGGAGCGGTGGCCCCGGAGAACCACTCGTCGGTTCCGGCCGGCACCACGACCGCCCCCACCCAGGGGTTCGGTGCGGTCCGCCCCCTGACCTGTTCGGCAGCCTCCAACGCGCGGCCCATCCAGTCGGCATCGCTCCAGCCTCCGGGATGGGTCGGCAAGCTCAGGACCGCGCGCCTGCCACCGCGGACGTTGCGGCCTCGCGGATCTCAGCAACCGCGGCCAGTGGGTTCGGATGCCCGAATACCGCCGATCCGGCAACGAAGACGTTGGCACCCGAGCGGGAGGCTTCGACCACGGTCCGGGGATCGATGCCCCCGTCCACCTCGACGTCGACGGACAGGCCCGCCGCGTCCACAGCCAGGCGCACCTGGCGCACCTTGGGCATGACCTCGGCGATGAAGGACTGCCCACCGAACCCCGGGAAGACGGTCATGCACAAGACCAGGTCGACCTGGTCGAGATAGGGCTCGATCGCCTCGAAGGGTGTGTCGGGATTGGCTGCAAGGCCGACTCGGAGCCCGAGATCGCGCATCTGGGCGACCAACGCCGCGGTCTGGCCCACCTCGACGTGCACCGTGCAGCCGTCGGCCCCCGCGTCGCGAAATGACTCCAGATAGCGTGCCGGCTCCTCGATCATCAGGTGGGTGTCGAAGAAGAGGTCGCTGTGCTTGCGGAGGGAGGCGACCACCGGCGGACCGATGGTCAGGTTGGGCACGAAATGCCCGTCCATCACGTCGAGATGCAGCCAGTCTGCACCCGGCTGGACCGCGTCGATCGCACCGGCCAGCTCACCGAAGTCGGCCGAGAGTATCGACGGTGCAACCATCGTCTGACGGTCGGCGATCGGCTTTCCCACGACGATCGAGCCTACTGGTGGCACCGCGGCGCCCGTTGCCGGTCGCTCGTCGGCTTCACTCCCCCAATCGTTCGCCCGGTCGAGGCCGTACGCCTCGAAGCCACGCCGCTGCCTCCATCGGCCGCTTGTCCGCGGGCTGGACCGTGAGCAGTCGGACCCGCTCCCCGTCGCCGGCGACCACGTCGACATCGTCCAACGTTCCCGGCGGGAGGTCGCTGCGGTCCCCGGGTCGAGCATCGCCGTCGAACGGTGTGCCGGTGGCACCGAGGACGTGCAGCCGCTTCCCACGAAACGTGGTCCAGGCCCGGCCGAGCCGGACGACCCTGCGAACCTGCACGCCCGGTTGCTCCCAGCGCAGCTCGAGCTCCGACGCATGGATCTTCTCCGCGTAGGAGGGCTCGCCCACCTGATCGTGGGGCACCGGCAGGCCCGCGACCCCCTGGGCGAGATGCTCGACCAGCAGTCGGCAGCCCAGCTCCACCAGTCGCGACCGGAGTTCGGCGGCGGTCACCTCGTCGTCGATGTCGGTCTCGGCTTGCGCGTAGATGCCACCGGTGTCGAGGCCCGCCTCGACCGCCATCAGGCACACCCCGGTCTCTCCGTCGCCTTCGAGAATGGCTCGCTCGACCGGGGCCGCACCCCGCCACCGCGGAAGCAGTGAGAAGTGCAGGTTGACCATCGGGAGCTGCTCCAGCATCGCCGCCGGGATGATCCGTCCGTAGGCGACCACCACCGCCAGTTCGGCCTCCACCTTCGAGACGTCCTCGAGCGCGTCGGTGACCGTCAATCCCAGATCGAGTGCGGCCTGCTTGACCGGACTCGGGTCGGATCCGCCTCGCCGCTGCCGCCGCCGATCCGGTCTGCTCACCACCAGTTCGATCTGGTGGCCCGCACCGACCAACGTCTGGAGCGGGAGGACCGCCGCTTCGGGAGTGCCGAGGAAGACCAGCCGGGCCATTGCAGGTGCGGCGGTCAGACCTCGCGCTCGCTGCCGGCGGACACCAACTTGGCCTCGAGTGCGGCGGTGTCCAGGCCGAGCGAGCGATCGCGCAGCACCCGCAAGGCGATCTTGCGATCGTCGTCGTCGAGGCGCTCGACCATCAGCACCCCGTCGAGATGGTCAACCTCGTGCTGGAACACCCGTCCCAAGAACTCGTCCGCTTCGATCGAGACTTCTTCCCCGTCGAGCCCGTAGCCACGGACGTGCACCTTGTTCGGCCGCACGATGCCGAGGCGCAGCCCGGGGATCGAAAGACACCCTTCGTCGTGGTACCACTCGCCTTCGCCTTCGACGATGACCGGATTGATCAAGGCCTGGGGCCCCTCCCCCACGTCGTAGACGAAGAGCCTCTTCTGGACCCCGACCTGGGTGGCGGCCAGCCCTGCGCCCTCCGACTCGTACATCGTGTCGACCATGTCGTCCGCCAGGCGGACCAGAGATCCGTCGACTTCTTCGACCTCGCGGGCCACCTGCTTCAGGACCGGGTCGCCGAAGACGCGAACGGTGTACGCGGACATGCGCCCATTGTACGGGCTCCACCTGCTGTGATCGTCAGATGTCCACCGGATCGACCTCGACCCGCAATCGCTCGTGTGGTCGGGGCACCGAGGCCAGCGCGTCGCACAGGGCCGGGTGGTCGGGAGCCCTCACCAACCAGCGATCGTCACCGACCGAGGAGACCGTCAGCCCCGACGAGCCGGCGCCCGCCGACAGGCCGTCCGCGTAGTGCGGTGCCCCCGGACCTCGGAGCAGAGCCAGCGCGCCGAAGGGCGGGAGACCGAGTGTGGACCTGAGCTCCCGCTCGGGTCCGGACAGCAGTACAGGATCGGCACGGCTGGCAGCGAGGAGCGCGTCGTGCTCCGGCACTCTGGTCTGGACCAGCACCCGTCCCCCTGAACCGTGGGTGCCCACCAGCCGGGCCGCGCGTGCCAGAAGGGTGAGCGTCTGCTCGGCGGCTGCGAACCGCGGCGCCATCAGGTGTTGGTCGATGTCGAGGAAGGCCACCGCTGCGGCTCTGCTGATCCGGTGGAGGGCGGCCTCGGTTCCCACCACCAGCCGTGGTCCCTCGATCGTCTCGGGCTCCGACGACTCGGTCCGACCGGTGATCTCGACCGCCTCGACGCCGGCCAGCGCCGAGAGCTCTTCGGCTGCCCTGCCCACCCCCATCCGAACCGATTTGAGACGGCTCGAATCGCAGACCGAGCAGAGCTTGGGACGGGTCTCCGCGCACCGGGCGCATTCGAGGACGCCTTCGGTCCCCATCTGGATCAGGGCGCCGCCGCAGCGGGTGCACGTCGCCAGGGTGCCGCACTGGGAGCACGCCAACAGGCGGATCCGGCCGGTGCGGTTGAGGATGCACACCACCGGGTCGCCCGGACGCCCGAGCTCCGAACGAACCAGCTGGACCAGGCGTTCGGAGAACAGCCCGGTACGCGGATCGTCCGCCCGACGGTCGACCACCTCCACGGTCGGCCATCCTCTCCGTTCGAGCTCCCGGGTCGTCACGACCAGCCGCCGTCCCTCGATCATGTCGACCGGAGGGCACGGGGTCACCAGCAGTGCCGGGGCCTCGTCCCGCCGGGCCCGCTCCACGACGACGTCGACGGCCGACCAGGTCGGCGATCGTTCCTCCCGGTAGGCCTCGTCCTGGGCGTCGAGGACCACCACCGCGGCCAACTTGCCCATCGGGGCCCAGGCCGCGGCCCGTGTGCCGACCACCACACCCGTGCCCGCGTGTGCCTTCTCCCAACCGTCGGGCAGGAGCGCTGTGTCGAGACCCGCATCCTGGAGTCGTGACGCCACCTGCTGTGCGCGCCCCCGCGACGGCACGAGCACCAAAACGCCTTCGGATCCGATCCGGTGGAGGAGCTCGAGCACCACCAGCACCCCGTCGAGGGCCGGTGCCAACCGGACCACCGAGGTGACCGGGCCACCCTGGAGCGCCTCTTCCAGCAAGAGGACCGAGCCGCCACCCGGCGACGGAGGGAACCCGGCCCGGCCGGACAGCGCGCCTCGGCGGGCTCGCACCGCTCGCTTGGGCGATCCGGTTCCGAGAAACGAGGACATCGGGCCCGCCCACCGCCACGCTGCCCACTCGGCGAGCGATACGACCGTCGGAGGTGGACCCAGCCCGCTGGTCGCGGCGATGGGTTTGGCCATCACCCCGGGGGTGGGACCCACGTCGTCCTCGACCACCCACCCGCCCACCCGTCGGCCGTGCAGGTCGATCCGGACCCGGCTCCCGACCGCCACGTCGGCAGCCATCGAGGGCGGAACCGAATAGTCGAAGCGCCGGTGGATCGCCGGCACGTCGGGGACCACACGCACGATCCGCCCATCGGGCGGGACCGAGCCGGAATCGGTGCTCAGAGGCCGAGTGCCTGCTTCACGTCGTCCGCCTTGGAGGTGTCCTCCCAGGTGAACTCCTTGTCAGCGCGGCCGAAGTGACCGTAGGCGGCGGTCTTGCGGTAGATCGGCCGCTTGAGCGCCAGATCCCGCACGATCGCCGCAGGTCGCAGGTCGAAGACCTCGTCGACCGCGCCTTGGATCCGATCCGGGTCGACCCGCTCGGTGCCGAAGCACTCGACGAGCACCGAGACCGGCCGCGCCACACCGATCGCGTAGGCGACCTGGACCTCGCACCGGGTCGCGGCTCCTGCAGCCACCAGGTTCTTCGCGACCCACCGCGCCGCGTAGGCAGCCGAGCGGTCGACCTTGGAGGGATCCTTCCCCGAGAAGGCGCCGCCCCCGTGCCTGGCCATGCCGCCGTAGGTGTCGACGATGATCTTCCGTCCGGTCAGCCCGGTGTCGGCGTGCGGTCCGCCCAGCTCGAACACCCCGGTCGGGTTGGCCAACACGCGCAGCTTGCTCGTGTCGAGCTCCGGCGGGAGCAGCGGATTGATCACGTGCTCGCGGAGATCGGGGAGCAGCAGCGTCTCGAGATCGACGCCGGGGTCGTGCTGGGTCGAGATGAGCACCGTCTCGAGGGCCACCGGTCGGCCGTCTTCGTAGGTGACACTCACCTGGGTCTTGCCGTCGGGACGCAGGTACGGCAGCACCCCGACCCGCCGGACCTGGGCGAGGCGCTGCGCCAGCCGGTGGGCCAACCAGATCGGAAGCGGCATCAGGTCGGGCGTCTCGTCGCAGGCGTAGCCGAACATCATCCCCTGGTCGCCGGCACCCTGGGCGTTGAGCTGGTCCTCACCGCCGGTTCCGGCACGGACCTCGAAGGCTTTGTCCACACCCTGGCCGATGTTCGGAGACTGCTCGTCGAGGGACACGATGACCCCACAGGTCCGCCCGTCGATCCCGTAGGCGTCGTCGTCGTAGCCGATCTCGAGCACGGTCTTGCGGACCAGCTTCGGGATGTCGACGTAGGTGGACGTCGTGACCTCGCCGGCCACCAGCACCAGCCCGGTGGTCAGGAGGGTCTCGCAGGCAACCCGGCTCTCGGGATCGTCGGTCAGCAGTGCGTCGAGCACTGCATCGGAGATCTGGTCGGCCATCTTGTCGGGATGGCCTTCGGTCACCGACTCCGACGTGAAGGTGTATCGGGTTGTCACGAGTGATTCCATTCTGATCGAGGGCGCGGCTCTGATCGGGCGTCCAACAGGACGCACACCCTATCCAAGATGCTGTCGGCGACAGCGGCCTTGCTACGCAGCGAGACGACATCGCCACGACCGTCCGGCCCGAAGATGGTCACTTCGTTGGTGTCGTGGTCGAAGCCGACCCCGGCCGCCGAGACGTCGTTCGCGACCATCAGGTCGACGCCCTTTTCGACCAGCTTGGTCAACGCACGTTGGGAGACCTCACCGGTTTCAGCCGCGAATCCGACCAGCACCTGGCCTTCCCTCCTGCGCGCACCGAGCGCGGTCAGGATGTCTGCGGTCGGCTCGAGCACGAGCTCGGGCAGACCGTCGGCCTTGTGCATCTTGGAGTCGCTCGGTGCCTTCGGTCGGAAATCGGCGACGGCAGCCGCCATGATCACCACGTCGGCGGACGCCGCGTGCCCGAGCATCGCCGATTCCATCTCGGCTGCGGTCTCCACCCGCTCGACGACGACGCCCGGCGCGACCGGTAGTCCCACCGTCGTAACCAACACCACCTCTGCTCCTCGCGCCCGAGCGGCATCGGCGAGCGCGTGACCCTGCTTGCCCGAGGATCGATTGGTGATGAACCGCACCGGATCGATGGGTTCACGGGTGCCACCCGCGGACACCACCACCTTCGATCCGCTCAGGTCGCCACCAGTGCGCCGGCCGAGCACCTCGAGCACGGTGTCCACGATGTCGACCGGTTCGGCCAGTCGACCGATCCCGTGGTCCCTCCCCGCCAGGTGTCCCTTGCCCGGGGGTACCACGGTCACCCCACGCGCCCGCAGCGTGTCCAGATTCGCTTGCACCGCGGGGTGCTCCCACATCTCGGTGTGCATCGCCGGGCAGACCACCACCGGCGCCGCCGTCGCGAGCAGCGTCGTGGTCAGAAGGTCGTCCGCCAGACCGCCCGCGTATCGGGCAAGCAGGTCGGCGGTCGCCGGCGCGACCACGATCACGTCCGCCCGTTGACCGAGCCGGGTGTGCGGGATGGGCGAGTCCTCGTCCCACAGGCTCACCTGCGCCGGCTCCGATCCGAGGGCGTCGAACGTCACCTTGCCGACGAATCGGGTGGCACGCTCGGTGAGCACCGGCGCCACGTGGGCACCGGCCTCGACCAGCCGTCGACAGACCTCGACCGCTTTGTAGGCCGCAATGCCCGCCGACACGCCGAGCACCACGAACGGCCCGGCGACGTCGTCCACTCCGATGTCATCCGGAGGCGTCACGCCCGTCCTCACGCTCGGTGCATCCACGCCTGTGCGGCAACCTTCGCCCCTCGCCCGGCCGCCCGACCGGTTCAGTCAGTGGCCTCATCGGTGCCGGCCTCGACCACGCCCTCGCCCACGATCGCGTCCACCAGGCCCGTGTCACCGGCTGCCTCGCCTTCCAGCAGCGCGAGTGCCGCGGCCTCAGCGAGCGCCAACTCCTCGGGATCCGGTCGGGTGAAGGTTGCCTTACCCGCAGCCACCTCTTCGAAAGCGATCGACAGCGGTTTGCCCGACGCCGAAGCCACCTGCGGAGGGACCACGACTCCGAGGCCCTCGCCGAGCGAGTTGTAGTAGCTGTTGACCTGGCGTGCGCGTCGCGACGCGAGTGCCACCAAGGTGAACTTCGAGTCGACCTTGTCGAGCAGCTCTTCGATCGGCGGGTCCATCAAGGTGATCTGGGTCTGGGCCATCACGGTCCTTCGGGTCGTTCGTCGGGGGGCAGTGCGGCCCGCTCGAGGGCGGCCACACGATGACCCTCAACTATACCGGTCACTTCTGCAGTGGCCCGCGTCACGTCGTCGTTGACGACCACGTGATCGGCGATGACCTGGCCTTCTCGTTCCTCTTCGGCTCCGGATCGGAGCCGCTTGGCGATGTGGGCCTCGTCGTCTCCTCGTGCTCGGAGGCGCTCCTCCTGGGCGGTGGCGGAGGGGGCTTTCAGCAGGATCAAGATCGCCTCCGGCCGCAACCGGCGCACCGTGCGGGCACCCTGCAGATCGATCTCGAGGAGGAGGTCACTCCCCTCCGGGGCATCGAGGGGGGTGCCGTAGAGATTGCCGAGGTACTCCGCCCACTCGAGGAACCGCCCTTGGTCCGCTGCCGCCTCGAAGTCCTTCCGTTCGACGAATACGTAGGCATCGTCGCTCTCCGCGGGCCTGCGCTTCCTCGTCGTCCACGATCGACTGAGCGTCAGTTGTTCGTCGGCGGCGACCAATTCTCTTGCGATCGTGCCTTTGCCGACCCCACCCGCCCCGAAGAGCACGACGGTGAGCGGTGCTCGCCCGACCGGTGCCCGACCCGCCTCGATCGAATCGGCTCGATTCGACTCGCTCAGCGAGCGGTCTCGCGCAAGAGAGCCTCGCGCTGATTGCTACCGAGACCTTGCAGGCGACGGCTCTCGCTGATGCCCACACTGTCCATCAACCGCCGGGCCTTCACCTTCCCGAGACCCGGGAGCGACTCGAGCACCGACAGCACCTTCATCTTCCCGACCGTCTCGTTCGAATCGGCGGTGTCGAGTAGTTCGGAGAGGCTGATCGATCCCAACTTCAGCTTCTCTTTGACCTCGGCCCGCTCACGGCGGACCTTGGCTGCCTTGGCCAGGGCGGCCTGGCGCTGTTCGGGCGTGAGTGCGGGGGGCTGCGGCATGGTCGAGACGATAGCGCCTCTGTCGAGCCGGGTCATCCTGGACGGGTGGTCGGCCCCCGGGTCGCATCGATCGCGCCCGCAACCAACTCCTGGATGTCCCTGACGCACGGCCGGACCGAGGCGACTCGGCTGCATTACTGTTGCCCGCGCAAGGGCATCAGAAGGCCCACCCGTCCGTCGCGCCAACAACGCGCCAAGAGAGGAGCCTGTCGTGGGCGATCGAGACCAACCCGGGCAAGATCCGACAGGCGACGCGTCCTCGGATGACGACCTCATCCAGTCGAGAGAGGACGGGCAGCTCCACTTCATCAAGGAGACCCAGGCCCACACCTTTCCGGTCACCGCACCCGCAAACGCGACGCCACTCGAGGAAGACGAACCAGAGGGGACAATCCCCAACAGCCCGTTGTGGGCCATGAAGGACCGGAGGCACGAGCAGTGGACTCATCTCGTCGGGCACCCGCACCGGATTCGCGCCGCGCTCGGAACCGGTGACGCGACCGTCTACGCGATCGACGACGGTCGCCATCACTGCATGATCGGACGCCGGGTCGGAGCCACCGCCGACGGTGCCGTCTACAGCCTGGTGGGCCGGGTCACCAAGGACACCTATGACGCGCTCTCGTCGGGGCGGATCGACGGGAGGCAGGCGTTCCTCGACGCCTCGGACGTCACCCTCCTCGGCACCGCAGAGGCGCCCGGGGTCTCCAACATCTTCGACGTCGACTTCTACAGCACCGCAGAGGAGATCCCGGCGGAGTACCTCCCGCCGGCCCCTTTCATCGAGTTCACCGAGGATCTCTCGACGACCGACCGTTGACCGACGGTGCGCGCCCGCGGTCGTCGCAGGGTCAGCGTTGCGCGGCGCTCTTCAGTTCGGACACCTCGCGGATCCCGTGACGCGCGCACCATCGGTCGACCTCACCGAGGATCCGGAACGGCGCACGAGGATCGCGGAAGGTGGCCGAACCCACCTGCACGGCATCGGCGCCCGCCATCATCAACTCGACCGCGTCCTCACCTCGCATCACACCGCCGACACCGATGATGGCGGCGTGCGGATGCGCCGCCCGCACGTCGTAGACCGCGCGGACCGCGACCGAGTGGATCGCCGGACCGGACAGCCCGCCTCCTGCGCTCCCCGATCCGAGGACCGGACGCATCGATTCGATGTCGATCGACATCGCGAGCAACGTGTTGATCAAGGTGACAGCCTCGGCACCCGACGCCAGCGCGGCGCCGGCGATCTCGGCGATATCGGCAACGGTCGGACTCAACTTCGCCCACAACGGAAGAGCCGGACAGCCGTCGGCCACCGCGGCGATCACCTCCGCGGTTGCGCTCGCCGAATGCGCGAACATCCTCCGCCGGTCCTCGACGTTCGGGCAACTGACGTTGACCTCGAGCGCGGTGATCCCCGGAGCGCCGGCCGCGGTCTCGGCGGCCTTGGAGAAGTCGCCCACCCGCTGCCCCCAGATGCTGAGCACCACCCGAGCGCCGCGCGCCGCGAGCTTGGGCAGGTCCTCGTCGATCCAGGCGTGGATCCCGGGACCCTGGAGCCCGACGCTGTTGAGCATCCCCGACGAGGTCTGATGGAGGCGGGGCGCCGGGTTCCCCGGCCACGGCTCGACGCTCTGGGACTTGACCACCACCGCCCCCAGCTGGTCGAGGCGCCCGTACGCGGCCAGCTCGTCGGCGTGTCCGGCGGTTCCGGCCGCGGTCAGGATCGGGTTGGGAAGATCGATCGACCCGACGCCGACCGTCAGGTCGACCCTGCTCATCGCTGGTGAAACTCCTGCAGGGACCGCACCGACAGGTGATGGCGCGCAGAATCGGCGATGCCGGCTGCGGCCGCCCGAGCCGCAGCGACCGTGGTCAGGCAGGGCACCTGATGGGAGAGCGCAGCCGCCCGGATGTGCTCGCCGTCGGCCCGAGGGCCGCGGCCTCGGGGCGTGTTCACGACCAGCTGCACCTTGCCCCCGGCGATCAGATCGACCGCGTCGACCACCCCGGGGCGCGAATCTCCGACCTTGGCGACCACCGTGCCCACCGTGATGCCCTCGGCCTCGAGCAGGGCAGCGGTTCCCGACGTTGCGGCGAACTCGAACCCGAGTGCGTCGAACTGACGGGCGGCGGCCAGACCGGCCTGCTTGTCCCGATCGGCAAGGGAGAGAAAGATGGTGCCGTTGGCCGGCAGACGGTTGCCGGCGGCGATCTGGCTCTTGGCGAATGCGAGTCCGAACGAGGCGTCGATGCCCATCACCTCCCCGGTGGAACGCATCTCCGGGCCGAGCAAGGTGTCGACACCGGGGAACCGGTTGAACGGAAGCACCGCTTCCTTCACCGAGACGTGACCACCGACCGGTTCGCCGAGCAACCCCTCCTCACGGAGTTCGGCGAGGGTCGCTCCGACCATCACCCGTGCCGCGACCATCGCAACCGGCACGCCGGTGGCCTTCGCCACGAACGGAACCGTCCGGCTGGCCCGAGGGTTCGCCTCCAGGACGTAGGGTCGGTTGTCCTTGACCGCGAACTGCACGTTGATCAACCCGCGGACCTGGAGTGCCTCTGCGATGATCCGCACGGTCCGTTCGAGGTCGGCGACCACCTCTGGGTCGAGGCTCTGTGGGGGAAGTGCGCACGCCGAATCGCCTGAGTGCACACCCGCTTCTTCGACGTGCTCCATCACGCCGCAGATGACCACCTCGCCGGTCGCGTCCCGCACCGCGTCGACGTCGACCTCCACCGCGTCCTCGAGGAAGCGGTCCACCAGCACCGGTCGCTCCCGGGTCACCCCTCCCTCCCGCCCCAACGCGCCGCCGGCGCGGGACATGTCCTCGACGGCCCGCGCCAGCCGCTCGTCGTCATAGACGATCTCCATCGCCCGCCCGCCGAGCACGTACGAAGGCCGCACCAGCACCGGGTACCCGATCGAACGCGCCACGGCCACCGCCTCGTCGGCCGACGTCGCGGTGCCACCGGGGGGTTGGGGAATACCCAATCGGTGACAGAGCGAGTTCCACTGTTCACGATCCTCGGCCAGGTCGATCGACGCCGGAGAGGTTCCGAGGATGAGCTCCTCGGGAATGGCCGCGGCCAACTTGAGCGGGGTCTGACCGCCGAGGCTGACGATGACTCCGGCGAGTCGGCCACCGTCGACCGAGGCCGCCCGTTCGGCGTCGAGGATGTTGGTCAGATCCTCGGCGGTGAGTGGCTCGAAGTAGAGGCGGTCCGAGGTGTCGTAGTCGGTGGACACCGTCTCGGGATTGCAGTTGACCATCACCGTCTCGAACCCCGCCTCGCGCAGAGCGAACGAGGCGTGTACGCAGCAGTAGTCGAACTCGATGCCCTGTCCGATCCGGTTCGGGCCCGATCCGAGAATGATCACACGGTCGCGCGAGGAAGGGCGGATCTCGTCCTCGTCCTCGGTGGTCGAGTAGTGGTATGGGGTGTGCGCCTCGAACTCGGCCCCGCAGGTGTCGACCGTCTTGTAGGTGACAACCACCCCGAGGGCGGTGCGGGCCGCCCGGATGTCCGAGGCGGTGACCCCGTCGCCGAACAGGTAGGCCAGTTGTTGGTCGGAGAAGCCGAACTGCTTCAACCTGCGCCAGGCGCGCCGGTCGAGATCCTCGACGGTGATCCCGAGGTCGACCTGGAGGCCGAGCGCCATGCGAGCATCGGTGACCCGCGCGATCTCGGCGAGGAACCACGGATCGATCCCGGTCGCCTCGGCCAGCTGCTCGACGCTCACCCCACGTCGGAGGAGCGACTCGAGCTCGAAGATCCGCTCAGGAGTTGCCCCGGAGACACGCTCGAGCAGCTCGGGAACCGGCACGTCGTCGAAGACCGCCTCCGCCGGGTCCGCGTTGAGTCCGGCCCGGCCTTGTTCGAGTGAGCGGACCGCTTTCTGCAGCGACTCGGGAAACGTCCGCCCGATCCCCATCACCTCCCCGACCGACTGCATCCGGGTTCCGAGCCGATCGGTCGACCCGGGGAGCTTCTCGAACGCCCACCGGGGGATCTTGGTGACCACGTAGTCGATGGTGGGTTCGAACGAAGCAGGCGTGGCACCGGTGATGTCGTTGACGATCTCGTCCAGCCGGTAACCCACGGCCAACCGGGTGGCGATCTTGGCGATGGGGAAACCAGTGGCCTTGGACGCGAGTGCAGAGGAGCGGGAGACCCGAGGGTTCATCTCGATGACCACCTGGCGCCCGTCGACGGGATCGACCGCGAACTGCACGTTCGAACCACCAGTCTCGACACCGACCCGCCGGATGCACGCAAAGGCCGCGTCGCGCATCGTCTGGAGCTCGACGTCGGTGAGAGTCTGGGACGGGGCGACGGTGATCGAGTCACCGGTGTGGACCCCCATCGGATCGAAGTTCTCGATCGAACAGATCACCACGCAGTTGTCCGCGCAGTCGCGCATCACCTCGAGCTCGAACTCCTTCTGGCCGGCGATCGACTGCTCGACCAGTACCTCGCTGATCGGCGAGGCATCCAGGCCCTCGCCGGCCAACCGGACCAAGTCGTCACGCGTCGCAGCGATGCCGGTGCCCGCGCCGCCGAGGATGTAGCTCGGTCGGATCATCAGCGGGAAGCCGATCGAATCGCCGATGGCGAGCGCCTCGTCGAGTGAGTGCGCAAAGCCCGAGGCCGGAACCGCGAGACCGATCTCTTCCATCGCCGCTTTGAACTTCTCGCGGTCCTCGGCGGTTGCGATTGCCTCCGCGTTGGCCCCGATCACCTCGACCCCGAGCTCGGCGAGCACCCCTCGCTCCGACAGCGCCATGGTCAGGTTGAGCGCGGTCTGCCCGCCGAGGGTCGGGAGCAGCGCGTCGGGCCGTTCACGTTCGATGATCGCCGCCACCACCTCGGGGTCGAGTGGTTCGACGTAGGTGCGGTCGGCCATGGCCGGGTCGGTCATGATGGTCGCCGGGTTGGAGTTGACCAGCACCACCCGGAATCCCTCTTCGGCGAGGACCCGGCACGCCTGGGTTCCCGAGTAGTCGAACTCGCACGCCTGCCCGATCACGATGGGGCCGGAACCGATGACCATGATCGAGTTGAGGTCGTCGCGCCGAGGCATCAGCGGTCACCTCCCCTCGAGCGGGCGGTCGCGCCCGTCGCGTCCATCAGCTGGCGGAACTCCTCGAAGAGGTAGCGCGCGTCGTGCGGGCCGGGGCCGGCTTCGGGGTGGTACTGGACTCCGAACGCCGGCATCTCCAGGCTGCGGAATCCTTCGACGACCCCGTCGTTGAGATTTCGATGGGTCACCTCGACGTCGGCGAGCGAGTCCTCGGCGACGGCGAAGTTGTGGTTCTGCGAGGTGATCTCGACCCGTTCGGTTCCCACCTGCTGCACCGGGTGGTTCCCGCCGTGGTGGCCGAAGAGCAGCTTGTAGGTCGTCCCACCCAGAGCGCTCGCCAGCAGTTGGTGTCCGAGGCAGATCCCGAAGATCGGCACGGTGCCGTCATCGAGGAGCGCTCGGATCTCCGCGATGGCCCCGGGTTGGGCGGCCGGGTCCCCGGGTCCGTTGGAGAGGAAGATCCCGTCGGGCTCGAATGCCAACGAGTCGGCGGCAGTGGTCGAGGCCGGGACCACGGTGACCGTGGCGATCTCGCCGAGCTGGCGGAGCATCGCCTCTTTGATGCCGAAGTCGTAGGCAACCACCCGGTAGGGCCCCTGTCCTCGGGTGTAGGACTCGCTGGTGGTGACACCCGACACCAGGTCGACTCCGACGGTCGTCGGCGCAGCCTCGGCGGCGGTGCGGAGTTCGGGGAGGCTCGCCGTGCCGAACGCGCACGGCATCGAACCCAGCTCGCGGAGGTGTCGGGTCAAGCGACGGGTATCGACGCCGGTGATGCCCGGAACCTGGTTGCGAATGAGGAACTGCTCCAGCGTCTCCTCCGAGCGCCAGTTGCTCGGTCGGTCGCAGAGATCGCGCACGATGACTCCGCGACAGTTCGGAACGGTCGCCTCGTTGTCGCCGGGGTTCGCGCCGTAGTTGCCGATCTGCGGATAGGTGAAGGCAACCACCTGACCGGCGTAGGAAGGATCGGTGATCACCTCTTGATACCCGGAGAGCACGGTGGTGAACACCGCTTCGCCGGTGGTGACCCCGCCCTCGGGTGAGACCCCGATCGCCTCCCCTTCGAAGGTCGCGCCGTCGGCGAGAACCAGCGCAGCCTCCTCACGAGGGCGGGTGCCCATCCCGATCATCGCTGGGCCTCGCCGTCCACGACCACTGCCGCACCCCGGAAGACCGTGTGTCGAACCTTGCCGGTCAAGGTGCGGCCGAGGTAGGGCGAGTTGCGGCTCCGGCTCGCCAGACCCGACGCGTCGACCGTCCAGGTGGCGTTCGGGTCGAGGACGCAGAGATTTGCCGCCCCGCCCACGACGATCGGACCGCCTTGGCCACCGCCACTCGCCGGATCCAGACGGGCGATCTTCGCGGGCTGCCAGCTCAAGAGCGCCAGGATGGTCGCCATCGGGAGGCCGAGTTCGCTGTTCGCCAGCGAGAACGCGGTCTGGAGACCGAGCATGCCCGGCGGCGCCTGGTCGAAGGGAAGGTCCTTCGTCTCGGGCGAGTGAGGTGCGTGGTCGGTGGCGATCGCGTCGATGGTTCCGTCCGTGAGGCCTTGGCGCACCGCCTCGACATCGGTGTGCGGACGGAGTGGGGGGTTGACCTTGAACACCGGGTCGTATCCGGCCACGCAGGCATCGGTGAGAGAGAAATGATGAGGCGCTGCCTCCGCGGTGACCGCGAGGCCCTCAGCCTTGGCCTGACGAACCAGATCGATCGACCCCGCGGTCGAGAGGTGGAGGAAGTGGATGCGCCCTCCGGTTCCCCGTGCGATGGCGATGTCCCGGGCCACCATCACCTCTTCGGCCAGTGCCGGCATGCCGGGGACACCGAGCCGGCTCGACCACTCCCCCTCGTGCATGGCGCCGTTGGATGCCAGCGTGCGGTCTTCGCAGTGCTGCGCCAGGATCGCCCCGATCCCCCGTGCGTACTCGAAGGCCCGGCGCATCAGCCCGGCGGACTGCACCCCTGCACCGTCGTCGGTGAACAGCTTCACCCCCAACTCGGCCATCTCGGCCATGGGCGCCAGCCGCTCGCCGGCTCGGTCGACGGTGATCGCTCCGGCAACGGCCACCTCAGCGGTCGCGCCGACCGCGAGGTCGAGCACCGAACGAACCGCCTCGGCAGAGTCGAGCGCGGGTTCGGTGTTGGGCATGGCGACCACCGCGGTGAAGCCGCCCAGTGACGCAGCCCTCGCCCCGGTCTCGATGGTCTCGGCTTCCTCCCGCCCGGGTTGGCGGAGATGGGTATGGAGGTCGACCAGTCCAGGTGCTACGACACAGCCTGCTGCATCGAGCACCGACGCGCCCGTTGGCGGGTCCATGGCCTCCTCGAGTGCGACCACCGAACCGCCCCGGATCAGGACGTCGGCACGGCGTTCGCCAAGTTCATCGATCACGGTCCCCCCGCGCACCACCAAGGTCCGCCGTTCCTCGAGCTCATCCACGGGAACTCTCCTCCAACGGCTCGCGCAACGCGGGTCCTTGACCGAGCAGCAGGAAGAGGACCGCCATCCGGATGGCCACCCCGTTGCTCACCTGCTCGGTGATCAACGACGCAGGGAGCTCGGCCACGTCGGAGGCGATCTCGACGCCACGGACGATGGGCCCCGGGTGGAGGATCAACGCGTCCGGCTGGAGCATCGCGGCCCGCCGAGCGGTGAGGCCGTATCCGGCGGTGTACTCGCGCAACGACGGGACGTACTCCCCGCTCCCCCGTTCGGACTGCACCCGCAAAAGCGAGACGACCTCCGCTTTGGACACCACATCGTCGAGGTCTTGGGTGACCCTGGCGATCGGCCAGCCCGCCAGCGAGGGCGGAACCAGGGTGGTCGGCGCCACCAGGGTGACCTCGGCACCCATCGTGGCGTAGGCCGAGACCTGCGACCTGGCGACCCGGCTGTGCCGGATGTCGCCGACGATCGCGACCTGGAGTCCGTCGAAACGGGCGAGACCCGCATCGCCTCCCCCCAGCGCCTGGCGCACGGTGTAGAGGTCGACCAGCGCCTGGGTCGGATGCTGATGCCAGCCGTCCCCTGCATTGATCACGACCGGATGCTCGACCCATCCGGCGACTCTGGCCGGGACCCCGGAGGAGGCGTGCCGGACGATCACCGCGTCCATCCCGATCGCGTCGATGGTCTCGACGGTGTCACGCAACGACTCCCCCTTGTTCAGGGCAGAGGAGCCGGCGGCAAAGGAGAGCACGTCGGCGGACATTCGTTTCGCCGCGGTCTCGAACGACATGCGGGTGCGTGTCGAATCCTCGAAGAACAGGGTCGCGACGGTGCGACCCCGGAGGGCGGGGACCTTCGGGTTGGCCCGCTGACCCACCTCGACGAAGGAGTCGGTGACCCGCAGGACCTCGGTGATCTCCTCGGCGCCGAGGTCGTCCATGCTGAGGAGGTGGGTGGGGAAGGTGCTCATCTGCTGATCAGTTCGCCGAGGGAGACCCCGTCTTCGGTGACGTCGACCATCTCGTCCCGACTGGTCGGGAGGTTCTTGCCCACGTAGTCGGGCCGGATGGGGAGTTCGCGATGTCCGCGATCGACCATCACCGCCAGCTCGACCAGCTGAGCCCGGCCGTACTCGCCCAGCGCGTTGAGCGCGGCCCTGATGGTGCGCCCGGTGAAGAGCACGTCGTCGACCAGCACCACGGTTGCTCCGGTCAGGTCGAAACTGATGTCGGTGGCCGCCTCGGGGAGCACGGGCCGCAGCCCGATGTCGTCCCGGTAGAAGGCGACGTCGAGCGTCCCGACCGGGACCTCCCGCTCTTCGAGCTCGCCCAGTGTCTGCGCCAGGCGCTCCGCGATGCCGACCCCGCCGGTCTGCAGACCGATCAGCACGAGGCGGTCCAGGCCGCGGTTCCGCTCGATGATCTCGTGCGCCATCCGGGTCACTCCGCGATGCACGTCACTCGCCGACATGACCTGAGCCCGAGGAACGAACACAGCACCCCGCGGTTGGGTATGACTGCGCTCACGCTCGGCCAAACTGCGTCCTCCTGTCCGTACGGGCCTCACGGGACCCGCTTCACGGTCAGCAGCCGAGTATATCCGCGTGCTTACCCGTGTCCGGATGAGCGCGTCGCGGTGGTCACTCCCGCAGCTGCAGCGCCAACGTCGCCAACACGCCGTTCACGAAACGGCCCGACGCATCGGTCGAGTACGACGACGCCAGCTCGACCGCCTCGTCGAGGATCACCGCGGTCGGGACGTCCGAGAAGTCCATGAGCTCCGCGACCGCCAACCGCAACACGTTCCTGTCGACCACCGCCATTCGCTCGAGCTCCCAGCCGATCGCCGCTTCGTCGATGAGCCCGTCAATGCGTTTCTGTTGGGTCTCGACCGTCCTCACCAGGGAGACCGCATACGGGTCGGGCTCCATCGCCAGCTCCTCGAGCACCTCGCTCGGGCGTCTGCCCTTCAGCTCCGCCTCGTAGAGGATGGTGAGCGCCCGCTCGCGGGCTTGGTGGCGAGAACCGGGATCCATCGCCGTGGACGGGGCTCGAAGCGGTCACTCCGGTTCGTCGTCGAGCCGGTTGCTCCCGCAATCAGGCCCTGGTCAGGTACTCCCCAGACCGGGTGTCCACCTTCACCGTCTCGCCCGGATTGACGAAGAGCGGGACCTGGATGACCAGCCCGGTCTCGAGGGTCGCCGGCTTGCGCGCCCCGGACACCCGATCCCCTTGCAGCCCCGGCTCGGTCTCGGCGACGGTGAGCTCGACCGCAGCGGGCAGATCCACCCCCACGATCTCGCTGCCGAAGAACTGGAGGACCGCGTCGTCCCCCTCTTTCAGGTAGTTCGACGCATCCCCGAGGAGCGAGGTCTCGACCTGGAGCTGCTCGTAGGAGGAGGTGTCCATGAACACGTACTCCGAGCCGTCCCGGTAGAGGAACTGCATCTCCCGCTTGTCGATGATCGCCTGCTCGAGCTTCTCGTCGGCCCGATAGGTCCGCTCGATCACCGCTCCGGTTCGCTGGTTCTTCAATTTGGTGCGCACGAAGGCGCCACCCTTGCCGGGCTTCACGTGCTGGAACTCGACCACCGCGAAGAGACCCTCGGGGAGATCGAGGGTCATCCCGTTTCGGAGATCGTTGGTGGATACGGCCATCAGACGGCGACTTCCTTCGGGAACAGGGTCAGGGCACGGCTTCCTTCCGGCGTCACCACCAGGGTGTCCTCTATCCGGACTCCACCGGCCCCGGGCAGGTACACCCCCGGCTCCACGGTGACCACGGTGCCGGCGGCGAGGATAGCAGTAGATCCTGGACCGACCGACGGGCCTTCGTGGATGTCGAGCCCGACGCCGTGCCCGGTCCCGTGCTCGAACCGGTCCGCCCACCCCGCCTCCGCGATGATCTTCCGGCACACCTCGTCGACCGAGCCGGAGGTGACCCCCGGTGCGACCGCCTCCACACCGGCCCGTTGCGAAGCAGCCACGACGTCGAAGACCGTTGCGAGCTCACCGGTGGGCTCCCCGCCGACGCAGAACGTGCGGGTCATGTCCGATCGGTAGCCGTCGAAGATCGCGCCGAAGTCCACGACGACCGGGTCGCCCCTGCAGATCAACCGGTCGCTCGGGCGGGCATGGGGCTTGGCCGAGTTCTCCCCCGACGCCACGATCGTCTCGAACGCACGATCCTCCGCACCGAGCACCCGCATCGCATGGTCCAGCGCGGCGGCGAAGTCCGACTCGGTCACCCGATCGGCTCCGAGCAACGGCAGCGTCGACTCGAGCGCGCCGTCGGCGATGGCCGCCGCCCGCTCCATCCGGGCGATCTCGGAAGGGTCCTTGACCTCCCGGAGACGTTCGACCAACCCGCCGGTACAGACGAGTGCGACCGAGGCAAGCACCTCCGCCCACCGTCGCTGGGCGGACCAGCTGAGCGAGTCGCCTTCGAGACCCACGGAGCCCACTCCCTTTGCAAGGGCAACGACCGCATCACGTTGTTCGCCCACCCCCCCGATGCAGACCGCGATGTCGTCGAGCGCACCGGCGGCACGCAGCTGTTCGGTGGATTGGGTCCGGTACCTGCCGTCAGTGGTGAGCAACGCACTGTCGCCGGTGACCAGCAACAGCCCAGCCGATCCACTGAAACCACTCAGCCAACGGATGTTGGCAGGCGCGGTGACCAGCAGGCCTCCGAGCGCCCCACCCTCCTCGCCCGCGTCAGCGAACAGCGCGCGCAGCCGATCGATCCGGCCGGCGACCTCCAACGGGGGAAGATCTCGACTCGTCTCAGCCGGGCTCATCGCGCGTCGCCCCGTTCCGACCGTTGGGCGAGGAGCCGGTCGACCGCCTCCACCGCCAGCCGGTAGCCCAACCCGCCGAACCCGGCGATGCACCCGTCGGACACCGGCGCGATCACCGAGGTGTGGCGGAAAGGCTCCCGACCCGCGGGGTTGCTCAGGTGCAGCTCGACCACGACGCCGTCGAAGGCCGCCGAGCGCGTCATGAAGGGACCAGGAGGTGTGACTCAGTGCCCCCGCGTTGATCACGATCGCGTCGCACCGGCCTCGGGCACCCTGGACCGCCTCGACCAGCGCACCTTCGTGGTTGGTCTGCAGGTGCTCGAGGCTGAGCCCGAGCGAGTCCGCAGTGCGGGTTGCGTTCGCCACGTGATCGTCCAGCGTCTCGGTTCCGTAGACGGCAGGCTCCCGTTCCCCCAACAGGTTGAGGTTGGGACCGGACAGCAACAGGATCGATCGGCCGGTGCTCATCTTTGACCACCACGACCGGGTTCAGATCCGTGCATCTCGGAAAGGGTAGCGAGGACGTCGCCTCGGTCGATGCCACGGACCACCTCGACACCGTCCGGCCCGTCGAGGACGAAGGTGAGGTCCTGGCGAGCTTTCTTGTCGCGGGTCATGAACGACACCAGGAGCTCCGGGTCGATGTGATCGGGCAGGTCCCCCGAGAGATCGAACCCGGCGACCACCGATCGGTGCAACTCGACTCTGCGGTCATCGATCCGCCCGAGGCGCCGCGCCAGCAACGCTGCATAGACCAGCCCGATCCCGACCGCCTCCCCGTGGCGCAGGTCTAGGCCCGAACCGGCATCGAAGGCGGCTGCCTCGAGCGCGTGGGCCAGGGTGTGTCCATAGTTGAGCAGCATCCGCTGATCGCCTTCGCGTTCGTCCGAGGTAACCACCCGGGCCTTGATCGCCACGCACCGCGCCACCTGCTCGTCCAAGGTCAGTGAGAGCAACGATGCGTCGGGTTCCTCTGAGGCATCGCCCAAGAACGCGTACTTGGCGACCTCCCCGCGCCCGGACGCCCACTCCCGCGGGGGCAGGGTGGCGAGGACGTCGGTGTCGCAGATCACCCCGCGCGGCTGCCAGAAGGCACCCACCAGATTCTTCCCCTCCGGCAGGTTCACGCCGGTCTTTCCACCGACGGCCGCGTCCACCTGTGCGAGCAAGGACGTGGCGACGTTCACATAGGCCACGCCCCGTTGAAACGTCGCCGCGGCGAATCCCGCCAGATCGGTCACCACGCCACCGCCTACCGCGACGACCACGTCGGACCGGCTCAGCCCCGAACGGACGAAGCCGCGACAGAGCTCCTCGACGACAGCGAGGCTCTTCGCACCCTCCCCGTCCGGCACGACGAACTCTTCGCTGGGGAGACCCGGTTCGACCGACACCCCGATCCCCTTCTGGGTCACGATGGCCGCACGCCGGGCCGATGGCACCGCATCGGCAATCAATGCGGCCAGCTCGGAACGGGCACCTCCCCCGACCGTCACTTCATAGGAGCGGTCTCCGAGCTCGACCGGGACGGTGATCACCGGTCGCCGCCGACAGCCGAACCGACTCCCGCCAAGCCCGGATCCGCCAGCAACCGATCGACCACCTCGTCCGGTGACAAGTCATCCACGTCGATCACCACCGAGGCGACCGATTCGTAGAGCGGGCGTCGGACGGCGTCGAGGTCGGACAACGCGCTCGCCGGGTCGTCGTCGAGCAGGGGCCGACCCTCGCCGGCACCGACCCGCACGGTCAGCAGCCCCGGGTCACAACGCAACCAGATCACCACCCCCGAGCGCATCAACAGCTCTCGGTTGCCCGCAGACAGGACGGTCCCACCCGCAGCCGACACCACCACCGGGTCCGACGAGGAGAGCGCCTCTGCCAGCACCGCGGACTCCTCGGTGCGGAAGGCTTGCTCCCCCCGCTCGGCGAAGAGCTCGGGCACCGTGGATCCGGTCCGGGCCATCACCTGGGCGTCGGAGTCGCAGTGGGTCCATCCGAGTCGTTCCGCCAACAGTTTTCCGACCGTCGTCTTCCCCGCCCCCATCATGCCGACGAGGATCACCCGGTCAACCATGGTCGGCCGGCGTCAGCGGCTGCGGTGCCGACGGCGTCTCCCCCAAGGTGTCCAGATACCCGCGGTGGTTGCGGCGGAACTCCTCGACCGAGTCGCCGCCGAACTTGCGCAGTGCCTCCGACGCCAGCACCAGTGCGACCATCGTCTCGCCCACCACTCCCATCGCCGGGACCGCGGTGACGTCCGTCCGCTCCTTGAAGGAGACCGTCGACTCCTTGGTGACCACGTCCACCGTCTCGAGGACCGGACGGTTGAGGGTGGCCAGCGGCTTCATCGATGCTCGGGCCACGATGGGCGAGCCGGTCGAGATACCCCCTTCGACCCCTCCGGCACGATGGGTGTCCCGGAGATACCCTCCGCCGAGCCTCGCGAGATCGTCGTCGCCGTCTCCGGTCGACTCCCCGGTCCGAATCGCGTCGTGCGCCTCCGAGCCTCGCAGTCCTGCGACCTCCGATCCGTCACCCAGTTCGACCGCCTTGATCGCCTGGATGCTCATGAGCGCCTGCGCCAACGAGCGCGTCGAGGCGCCGGTCCCAGTGGACATGGCTCCCGAGCCCGACCGGCACGCCGTAGGCGATGACCTCGGCCACCCCGCCGAGCGAGTCCCCGACCTTGGCCGCAGCTTTCACCGCGGCGACCATCCGGGCCTCGGCGTCCGGATCGCAACAACGCACCTGCGACTCATCGACCTGGAGCAGCTCGTCGGCGGTTGGCAGGCTGCTCCGTTCCGCGCGTTCAGGGCCGAGCTGGATGATGTGGCTGAACACACCGACACCGATCTGCGCGAGCAACAACTTGGCGAGTGTGCCGGCGGCCACCCGAGCGGCCGTCTCACGGGCCGAAGCCCGCTCGAGCACATCGCGCGCGTCGTGCAACCCGTACTTGAGCATGCCGGACAGATCGGCGTGCCCGGGTCGGGGTTGGGTGAGCACCTTGGAGGGAAGGCCGGGCGCAGGCGACATCTCCTCCTCCCACTTGGGCCATTCGGTGTTGCCGATCTCGATGGCCACAGGGGAGCCGAGTGTCCTCCCGTGCCGGATCCCGCCGAGCAGGCTCACCTCGTCTGCTTCGAAGCGCATCCGGGGACCCCGCCCGAAACCGAGGCGCCGGCGGGCGAGGCCGTGCTGGATGTCCTCCCCGGTCACCAGCAGTCCGGCGGGAAGGCCCTCCACGATCACCACCAGGGCTCGGCCGTGCGACTCGCCGGCAGTGAGAAAGCGGAGCATGCAGGAAAATCTACTCGGGGCGTTCGGCCTCAGGATCCGGCGTGGAACAGGCTGTGGGCGATCTGGCCGCCCCACAAGACGGCGATCACCGCACCGGCTGCCAGCGACGGGGCGAACGGGATCTTCGTCTTCCTTCCTGCCGACGAGCCCACCATCATCACCACCCCGCACAGGGTCCCGATGATGAATCCGGCCAGAAAGGCCACGTAGGCGTGGAGGAGACTCAGGTAGCCGACGGTGATGCCGATCACGCCGGCCAGTCGCACGTCGCCGAACCCCATTCCCCTCGGCACGAACCACCAGGTGGCAAAGAAGAGCACGAAGGCCACCGCGCCGGCGATGACCGAGCCGGTGAGCGGTTGCCAGTGGTGATCGACGGCCGAGGTGGCCACCAGTAGCGGCGCGATGAGGGCGAGGGCCGCGTAGACCAACCACCTCGGGACCAGGCGGTGGGTGAGGTCGGTGATCGACACCGCGACCAGCATCGAGAAGAACACGCAGAACGGGGCGAGAATCAGGTCCCGGCCGAAATGGGCGGCGGCGCTCCCGAAGAGCACCCCGGTGAGCAACGCTGCGGCCACGGTTCGACCGGGAGCCCGGCCACTCGGCAACAGATTGCGGACGCTGTCCTCTCTGGGCGCCGGTCGGTCGAGCTCATCCCGTTCCCGCGGCGCCTCGTCCGCCGACGCCTCGTCCTCTGCCCGACGCCGTTCGGCTTCGAGGCGGCTGAGCTCTGCCATCTTCTGGCCCCAGGGGTCGACCACACCGCCGATCACCAGGCCGGCAACCGAGGTGCCGGCGACCAGCAGCGTGTCCACGCCGTGCAAGGTACCGGACGGCGGGCGCCAGACGAGGCACCCGTCGATTCCTCGGGTCCGCGGGGTTTCCGAGTCCGATCCGGCCGGAACTCAGGTGATCACCGAAGCGGCGTGTTCAGACCCCGGCCGGCTCGTAGTACGGGTTGGTCCCGTCCGCGTGGTCGGTGACGTCGACGATGTCCGCGAGTTCGGGGATCGCTTCACGCAGGATGACCTCGATGCCCTGCGAGAGCGTCGCCTTGGCCATGCCGCAGCCTTGGCATCCACCGCTCAGGCGAAGGTAGATCGACGTGCCTTCGACCGCGACCAGGTCGGCGCGACCCCCATGGGCGGCGATGCTGGGGTTCACCTGCTCGTCGAGCACCGACACCACCCGCACGGCCAACGGGTCGGAGAGGTCGACACTCCCACCCGCACCGCTCGGGGACGCAGTCGGTGGGGTGTTCGGGTTGACGATGACCAACCCTCCCTCACCGCTCGAGTCGGTCGCGAAGTCGAGCACCGCGCCCTGGAGACGCTCGACGCTCGCCTTGGGGATGACCACCGGCAGCTCGTCGTCGCTCTGGACCACGTCGCCCGGGCCGGCATCGGATCGGATCTGGAAGTACATGTCGTACGCGTAGGCGCCGTTGGCCTCACCGCTGATCTCGAGCCAGAGTGCGAGCGACTCCGGGTCGGGCTCGTCCGAGAGCACGCCGAGCACGGTGGCTCGCGCTTCGGGGGTGATCGTCAGCACCGGGCTGATCTCGTCACGGTCGTCCGTCATGCCTGTCATCATAAGGGCGTGTCACCCCCCAAGAAACGGTCACCTTCCAACGCGCACGAATGGGTCAGCTTCGACGACCCTGACGAGGAGCGAACCTGGCTCTTCGACGTGACCTTCCTCGCCAGCTCCTGGACCTGCATCTTCGGGCAGGGCTGCCAGGGGGTGCTCACAGGTCCTGCTCCCGAGCTCGTCCAGGGGTGCTGCTCCTACGGCGCCCACTTCACCGACAAGAAGGACGCCCGCAAGGTCGAGCGGGCCGCCAGCAGGCTCGCCCCCGACCTCTGGCAGTTCCACAAGCAGGGGCGCAAAGGGGTGGTCAAGAAACTTCCCGGCGGGGAGCTCGGAACCCGGCTGGTCGACGGCGCCTGCATCTTCCTCAACCGGCCCGGGTTCCCGGCCGGCCCCGGCTGCGCCCTCCACCTGGCCGCCCTCGCCGAAGGGCGGAGCCACGTCGAACTCAAGCCGGAGGTGTGCTGGCAACTGCCGCTGCGCCGAGAGGACGAAACCCAGGCCGACGGACGGGTCACCTCGGTCATCCGCCAATGGGACCGACGGCACTGGGGAGAGGGCGGCGAGGAGTTCCACTGGTGGTGCACGGAGGACCCGAAGGCCTTCGTGGGCGCAGAACCCGTCTACATGAGCATGCGGATCGAGCTCGAAACGATGGTCGGCAAGAAGATCTACAAACGGCTGGCTGCCTATCTCGACGAGCGACGCGTGCCCAAAGTCAAAGTCACGCTGCTTCCGCACCCGACACTGCGCAACTGAAAACTGCGCAACTGAAAACTGCGCAACTGGCAACTGGCACTGCGCAGCCCAACTGAAGACTGACCGCCGACGCGGGCCGGCCGAACTACTCGGCCAGAGGGTCGTCCTCCGCAAAGGAATTGTCACGTGGTGCGGTGCCGAGGATCTCGTCGTAATCGTCCTCGGTCGCGAGGCACCATGAGGCGTGCTTGTCGTCAGGCTCGGCCCCGCACTCGGGACAGCGCCGACTGGCCGTTGCGACGGACCGCTTCAAGCTGCCGCGCTTCTTCGAAGCGGCGATGGCGTCCCTTCTTCACGGAAACAACTCCTTGCCCCACCAGGGGTGGCACGGGCTCGGGCCACCCGCGCACACGGGGTGACCACAACTCACCAATGGCCCACAGTGTAGTGCGGGGTGGGCTCAACCGTGGCGCATCGGCGCCCCGGTACCATCGGGACATGGCTGATCGATTCGACCCTCAGGCCATGGTGGAACGCTTCCGGGCCAGGGCCGATGCCGTTCGTGCGCGGGGCCTTCCCCCGGTCGAAGGTCCTGATCGCGAGCGGTTCAAGCGCCAGGCCCAAGCCGATTTCATGGATTACGCGATGATCGGTGACGCCGAGGCCTCGATCGAGGACGGCATCCTCGTCCTGCGGATCGACCTGCGACCCCCGACGAGCTGAACCGAGCTCATCCGCCGTAGTTCATCCTGGTGTCCTCCATCCGGAGCACCTCGGTCTCCCCCACGTCGGGATCGCTTTCGCCGGCGTCCACCACCTCGCCGACACAGAGCACATGGCTCGCCGTCCCGTCGCGTACGTCGACGTCCCACAGGAGTTGGTGCAGCATCCGACACGCCAGCCACGCGCGGCTCTCGGCCAAACGGGGAAGTCCGCCTGCCACCTCGGTGACCGGCTCGCCCTGCATCGAGACAGCCGAACCGGCCGGGTCCAGTTCGACCGACTGGGTCGGCTTCACGAACCGCCGGACGACCGCCCGCGCACTGCGGGGAAGGATGCTGACCGAGAACCCACCGCCCTCTTCGATGAGCCGGCGGGTCACCGATCCTTCCTCCACCGCCACCGCGACCAACTTCGGGGTCACGGCCACCTGCATCACCCAGTTGGCGGTCATCAGGTTGCGCTGCTCTCCCGCCCGGCTCCCGACCACGAAGAGCCCGGTCGGCATCGACCACAGCACACGACGGCGCATGCGGTCGTACTCCCCCACGTCGACACCTTCCGGAAAGGGCCCCACCGGGCCGGCGGTCCCGGTCATGGATCAGGGAGCAAACGGATCACCGTTGGAACCCGTCGGGGCGGTGGTCGACGTGGACGGGACCTGCCCCGTATCAGCTTCGATCCGCTGGTATGCCGTCTCCAACAACGGCGCGATCCGTTGCCGCTCGTGTGCCGATCGGGTGAGGAGTGAGGCGTGACCGTTCGCTCCGTCGAAACAGTCGGTGCCCGCGGCAGCTGCGTCCTGATAGGCGGCGTCGAGGTCGTTGGTCAAGGTGGCGTCCTTCGGGGCCGGGAGGACCCCGGCGGCGGTCTGGGCGTCGGTCGTCAACAGGGCGCACGCCGACCTCACCCCCGCGGCGGAATCCCGGTGGGCGAGCACGAGGTCGACGTTGCGGCTGTCCGCCTTCAGCTGACCGATCGCCGCCCCCACCGCGTAGGTCGTTATCCACCCGTTCACTTGTGACGACAGAGGGCCGGACTCGTCCAGCGTGCATCCCGCGACCACCACCGACGAGAGGGCGATCGCGAGAACGGCTGCGAGGAACCGGCCCGGCACTAGGCCGGAAGGCCGGTCCACTCGGGCCGCCACGACGGGTCCAGCTGGCGCAGGAACTGCGCGCACCGCTCCTCCTCGGCGTGCTCGCCGATCGCCCCGGCAGTGCTTCGCAGTCCGTCGAGACAGCGAAGGAATCCCCGATTGGACGGTTGCTCCCACCGGACCAATCCCGATCCCTTCCAACCCGCCGCCCGGAGGGCGTCGAGACCGCGGTGGTACCCGACGCGGTAGCAGGCGTATGCCTCCACGTCGTCCCGGGCCAACATGCCGAGGGCGGCCCAACCGGAAAGAGACCGGGGCGCCACCCGGATCACGTCGGTCACCGCGTGCCGGCGACGCTCGGAAGGCTCGGCCATGGCAGCCTCGAGTGCCGACGTCACCGACGCCGGTTCGTCGGGGAGCACGGTCTCGGGCAGGCCCGAGGTCAACCGGACCTGGCTACTCGCCGCACCGACCGCGCCCGATCCAGACTCCGTCCCACTCACCCGCTCAGTGTACGGCCGCTCACTCGAACTGAACCAGGCGGTACTCGCGCTTCCCCCGCCGCAGCACCAGATACCGCCCAGCGACCAGGTCGTCCCGACCGAGCCGCTGCAGCGGATCGCTCCTGCGAAGGTTGTTGAGGTAGGCACCGCCCTGCCCGATGGTCTTGGTCGCGTTGCTCTTCGACGTCGCCAGACCGGTTTCGACCAGCAGGTCCACGAGAGACAGCTCGGCGTCGTCGAGGCGGGTCCACGGGAGGGTCGTCGAGGGCGCCTCGGCGAACACGTCGAGCAGCGCGGCCTCGTCCAGCCAGCGCGACGCCCTCGCCGAAGAGCGCGGCCGACGCCTGCACCGCCCGGTCGGTCTCGGTCTCGCCGTGCACGAGCGTGCAGACCTGGCGGGCGAGCTCCTGATGGGCCTCCCTCCGCTCCGGGTGCGCCGCGGTCGACTCGTCGAGCGCCAGGATCGCCTCGCGATCGAGAAAGGTGAAGTACCGCAGGTAGGTCCCCACCACCTCGTCCTCGCTCCGGAGGAAGTACTGGTACAGCTGGTAGGGGCTGGTGCGTGCCGGGTCGAGCCAGACCGTACCGGTCTCCGTCTTGCCGAACTTGGTGCCGTCGGCCTTGAGCACCAGCGGCGTGGTCAGGCCCCAGACCTCCTGCTGGCGGACCTTGCGCACCAGCTCGGTTCCCATGGTGATGTTCCCCCACTGATCGCTCCCACCCAGCTGGAGGCGGCACTCGTAGCCGTCGAAGAGATGGAGGAAGTCGTAGGCCTGGAGGAGCATGTAGCTGAACTCGGTGAAGGAGATGCCCTGCTCGGCCCGCGAAAGGCGGGACTTGACCGAGTCCTTCGCCACCATCTGGTTGACCGTGAAGTGCTTGCCGACCTCCCGCAGGAAGTGAAAGAGGGTCATCGGCTCGAGCCAGTCGGCGTTGTTCACCAGCAGCGCCCGGCCCGACCCCTCGTCTCCGAACTCGAGGAACCGCTCGAGCTGGCCGCGAATTCCTTCGAGGTTGGAACGGAGCGACTCTTCGCTCAGCAACACCCGCTCCTCGGACTTCCCGCCGGGATCCCCGACGAAGCCGGTCCCCCCGCCGGCCAGAGCGATGGGCCGATGGCCGGCCTGCTGGAGCCGCCTGAGGTTGCAGACCTGCAAGAGATGTCCGACGTGCAGGCTGTCGGCCGTCGGGTCGAAGCCGCTGTAGGCGGTCAGCCGGTCCGTGTCGAGACGCGCTTGCAGCGCGGGGTCGGTGACCTGGTGGATCAATCCCCGAAAGGAGAGGTCCTCGGAAAGGTTGGCCATGGCTTCAGCCTGCCACGTCGACGTTCCGGCTCGGACGGTCCCGCAAAGAACGGCCCGCTACCATCGGCACTGTTCGGAAGCCAGCCGCTGCCCGCTCGAGGAGCTCCCGTTGATCAATCCGTACCTCCAGGGGAACTTCGCGCCCGTCCTCGACGAACGGACCGACGGCGCGCTCCCGGTGACCGGTGTGCTGCCGCCCGATCTCGAAGGTCGGCTGCTGCGCAACGGCCCCAATCCAGCCGTCGTCCCCGACGACCAGTCGGACTACCACTGGTTCAGCGGAGACGGCATGGTGCACGCCATCTCGCTGTCGGAAAGCAAGGCGACCGGGTACCGCAACCGTTGGGTGCGCACCAGATCGTTGGCCGCCAAGCTCGGTACCCAGCCGCCCAAGGGGCCCAGCGAGCCGATCGACGGGCCCGCCAACACCCATGTGATCCGGCACGGCGGCACCACACTGGCTCTGGTCGAGTCCGGGTTCCCTCACGCGCTCTCGCCCGATCTGGATCGAGCCCGCGTCCACGATTTCGACGGCGCCCTCGCGTCACCGATGACCGCCCACCCAAAGGTCGACCCCGCAACCGGCGAGCTCCTCTTCTTCGGTGCGGACGTCTTCGGGCCACCCTTCCTGCGCTACCACGTCGTCGACCCGGCGGGAGCTCTGGTCCGCACCGAGGAGATCGAGATCCCGAGGGCGACCATGATCCACGATTTCGGGGTCAGCGCGACCCGGGTGGTCTTCCTCGATCTGCCGGTCGTGTTCGACCTCGATCTCGCCGCCCAGGGCCGCTCGATCCCCTACCGCTGGATGCCCGACGCCGGAGCGAGGGTCGGCGTGATGCCACGCGAGGGAGGCAACAGTGAGGTCCGCTGGATCGGTATCGACCCGGTCTACGTCTTCCACGTGCTCAATTGCTATGACGACGGTGACCGGGTGGTGCTCGACGTCGTGCGCTACGACTCGGTCTTCGACACCGCCCCGGGGGACGCGCTGAGCCTGTGCACGTCCACCCTCGCCCGCTGGACGGTCGACCTCGCGGCCAACAGGGTGGTGGAAGAGCGTCTCGACGACACGCCGATCGAGTTCCCGCGCCTCGGCGACGAGGTCGCGGGTCTGCCCTACCGCTACGGGTACTGCACGTGGCTGGGTGACCGGCCGGCCGAGCCCAGCTTCCGCGGGTTGGTCAAGTACGACCTGGTGCGGGACGAGTCGGTGCGCTTCGACCCCGGGGAGCACTGCTCGCCGGGCGAGCCGGTGTTCGTCAAGGCAGCCGACGGACGGGGGGAGGACGAAGGGTGGGTGCTGAGTGTCGTCTACGACGCCAGCCGCGATGCCAGTGAGCTGGTCGTTCTCGACGCGACGTCGTTTGCCGGACCCCCGGTGGCCACGGTCCACCTACCGGCCCGGGTTCCCTTCGGGTTCCACGGCTCGTGGGTGCCCACCGGACGCTGAACCAGCCCTCCCGAGGCCCCTGCCACCAGATCGGCTCCCCGCCATGGGAGCATTGTCAGCTCAGTTCGGGGAGCACGACCGGGGGAACGAAAAGGAGACCTGGCGCCTTTGTCACCATCTACGCCCGAAGGTCCCGACCGGCGAATGCCGTCGGGGCGCTCGTCGGACGGAACCACCGGGCGTGCACGTGGCTCCTCAGGCAACGTGGGCCGGCCGGCACCGGGGAGCCGAGAGTTTCCGGGGCCCATCCTGGGTGGGCAGGTGGAGGTCCCCACCAGGCGCGAGCTGCGCAAGGCGCGCCGTCGGCGGCGCCGCCCGGGCGAACGGGTCCTACGGGGTCTCATCGTCCTGGTGGTCTGCCTCCTGGTGATCGGTGGACTCGGCTACGGCTATCTGCGTTTCGAATGGAGCAAGGTCGCCTCGAGTCCCTGTTCGTCCTGTGTGGCGGCAGCGAACGGTGCTCCGTACAACGTCCTGGTGGTCGGCTCGGACAGTCGGGCCGGGGAGACCGCGGCCGAAGCTCAGCACTTCGGGACTCCGAGCGAAGCCGCCGGTCAGCGGAGCGACACCATCAAGGTCGTCCACGTGGACCCGGCGTCGGGCACCGCGTCGACCCTGTCGATCCCGAGAGACACCTACGTGACCCTCTCCGGAGTGCCGGCCAGCACCGGGCTCTCCCCGCAGAACAAGATCAACGCCGCCTTCGGCGGCGGTCCCGACGCCCTGGTCAAGACCGTCGAGAACACCTTCGGGATCCCGATCAGCCACTACATCGTCATCAACTTCTTCGGTCTGCAGGACGCGGTGAACGCGCTCGGCGGCATCTCGATGTACTTCCCCTATCCCGTCCGCGACCACGACTGTTCCACCGGTGTCTGCAACAACAACTCCGGGCTCGACATCCCGACCACCGGCTGCCTGCCGCTGAACGGTGCACAGGCGCTCGCCCTCTCCCGCTCCCGGTACTTCCAGTACGAAGTCGACGGGGTGTGGAACTCCGATCCGACCGGAGACATCGGCCGCATCGAGCGCCAGAACCTGATCATCTCGGCGGCGCTGAACAAAGCCAAGTCGACCTACGACCCACTCCGGCTCAACTCGCTGTTGACCTCGGTCGTCCACGACTTCAGCAAGGACAACGGGCTCACCGTCGGGGACATGTTCTCGCTCGCCGAGCGGTACCACGCGTTCTCGGGCTCGCAGCTGCAGGACTTCACCCTGCCCACCGTCGGCGCCTACACCCCGGGTGGCAGTGCGGTCGAGGTCGTCCAGCCGGATGAAGCCAGCCAGATGATCAGCAAGTTCCTCGGAACCTCGACGACGCAGGTCACGACGCCCCCACTCGACAGCTACGGCAACGCGCTGACCTTTCCCGTCGCAACCACGGTGCCCGCCGTTGCCGCCACGGTTCCCGCGACGACCGCGCCGTCGACCCCGGCTGCCAGCACCACCCCCGCCCCGCCGGCGACCAACGCTCCGAGCTACGACCCGACGCCCTGCTGATCACACGGCGCTGATCACACGACGCCGATCACACGGCTCAGGGCAGACCGGCCTCCACCGCGTCGACGATCGCGGCGTCGATGCGCCGGTGGAGCGCCACGTTGTCGTCCCGCCCGGGAAGCCGCAGCCGGATCACCGACATCGAGCCTTCCGCAAGCCGCCTGTCGAGGAGCTCCTCGAATGCACCCTGATCGTCGCCGACCGGGCAGTCGTCGACCGGCCAACCGAAACCGGTCGCGACCGCAGCGACGTCTTGCACCTGCGGGGTGCCGAACAAGGTCTCGAACTCCTGGGTCTCGAGCATCCTGGCCTGCTCGAGAAAGGAGAAGATGCCTCCTCCCTGGTTATCGGCCACCACGACGGTGAGGGCGCACGCCAGATCCGCGGTTCGGACCATCGCCGAAACGTCGTGGAGAAACGCAAGATCGCCGACCAGTGCGACCGTCGGCGACGAGGAGCCGAGCGAGACCCCGAGCGCGGTGGAGATCACCCCGTCGATGCCGTTGGCCCCGCGGTTGGCGAGCACCCGGGGAGGGTTGGCGCGGGCAACGGCGAATGACTCGAGATCGCGTACGGGCATCGACGACGACACCACGAGGTTCGAGCCGCTGGGCATCCGGGCAAACAGGCGATGGGCGAGCGCCGGCTCGCTCTGCGGCCCTCCACGCAACTCGGCGATCACCTGTCGAGCCGCCGACTCGGCGACCTCCCACCCACGACACCAATCGTTCCCATGATCGGCATTGGGCGTGTTCGGACTTCTGGCCGCGAGGCGTGCCGCCGCGGCCTGACAGAAGAGTGTCGGGTCGGCACGGACGAAGGTGGAGACGACCCGCTCCGGATCGCGCCATCTCCCCCACGGATCGACCGCAATGGTCGGAGCGCCGGCAGCGGCTGCATCGGAGAGAAAGCGGTTGACCACCTTGGACACCCACGGCCCACCCAGTCGGAGCACCGTCTCCGGACGATGCACCTCGGCGAACCGGCCCGAACCCAGAATGCCGTGTGCAGCGCCGATAACACCGGACCGGGGCACCCGCAGCCCCGACCGTGGCTCAGCGAGTACCGGCCACCTGAGGACTCGGGCGAGGGCAAAGACCGCCTCGGGATCGCCGCACCCGTCTCCCGCCACGATGAGCCCTCGCCGCCGAGGGTCGACTCCGCCGTAACCCAACAGCTCGTCCATCGCGCCGGGCGGCAGGTCGGCGGGCTCGGCCGACACCCGATGCCAGGGTGCCCCAGCGGGCCGGCCGGGAAGGACACCGACTCCGGCGGCCCGGTCACCGAGGAGGGGCTCGCGAAAGGCAAGGTTGAGATGGACCGGGCCAGGTCCCCCCGATCCCCTCCTGGCTTCCGCCACCGACCGTGCCGCGAGCGAGCGCCACGATCCATGGGCTTCCCACGAAGGAACCCCCGGATCACAGAACCAGCGCACACTCCTGCCGAAGAGCAGGGTCTGATCGATGGCTTGGGGAGCACCGACGTTCTGGAGCTCGGGAGGCCGGTCGGCAGTGCATGCGATCAGGGGCACTCCGTCGAGGTCGGCCTCGACCACCGCGGCGTGCAGCTCCGCTGCAGCGGTGCCACTGGTCGTCACCACCAACGCGGGGACGCCGAGCGCTCGCCCGATTCCGAGCGCGGTGAAAGCAGCGGAACGCTCGTCGAGGCGGACGTGCACGGTCATCTCCGGGTGAGAGGCCAGCGCAACCACCAGCGGCGTCGAACGCGAACCCGGGCAGACCACCGCGTGGGACAGGCCGCATCGAACCCACTCGTCGACCAGTGTCGAGGCGAACGCCGAGTTCGGAGAAGGCATACGGGTGGGAACAGCCACCACCCGCTGATCGTCACCTCCGGGCCTCGGTACGCTCACCCGAGCCCCCTATGGACAACCCGTTGCACAGCACCACCATCGGCGAAGGAGCACGGGTGGTGATGGCGCACGGGTTCACCCAGACAGGCCGGGTGTGGGGATCGCTCGACCGCGACCTGGCCACCGATCACCAACTGGTGCTGGTGGATCTTCCGGGACACGGGGGCTCGTCCGAGGTGATCGCCGACCTCGAGGAGGGTGGCCGGCTTCTGGTCGAGGCGGGCGGCCGGGGGACCTACCTCGGGTACTCGATGGGCGCTCGGTTCTGTCTTCATGCGGCCTTCCAACGGCCGGATCTCGTCGAGGCGCTGGTGCTGATCTCGGGGACTGCGGGCATCGAGGACGAAGGGGAGCGCCGTCGTCGTCGCGCCTCCGACGAACAACTCGCCGACGAGCTCGATCCCAGCGACCCGGGATC
This sequence comes from uncultured Acidimicrobiaceae bacterium, assembly GCA_963839925.1. GTDB lineage: Bacteria > Actinomycetota > Acidimicrobiia > Acidimicrobiales > RAAP-2 > Bog-756. The sequence continues at coordinate 1,593,945 of CAWIWV010000001.1, forward strand.
GAAACCCATCAGCGTCGATCTCTTCGTGCAAGGTTGGCTGGCGAAGCCCATGTTCGCCGGCATCAGCCCGACCGCGAGCGGAGTCGAGGAACGGCTGTCGAACACCGGAGCCGGACTCGCGTCGAGCCTCCGGTTGGCCGGGACAGGGACCCAGCGTCCGCTGTGGGGATCGCTCGGCGACGTGACCATGCCGGTGCTGATCATCACCGGTGAGCTCGACGAGAAGTTCACGGCACTCGGTGCCCGGATGGCCGAAGCCATCGGGACCTCGGCGATCCATGCGGTGATCCCCGCTGCCGGCCACGCTCCCCACCTCGAGTATCCCGACCAGGTCGCGGCGCTGGTCCGAGCGCACCTCGACTCGCGACGGGGAGCATGAACCGCTCGCCCGGTCATCGGATCCAGAGACAGAGCGAAGCTGCGAGCAGCACGCCGAACACCATCTGGACCCGCGCGGTGGCAGCGAGGACCGGCAGCAGGGCCCGGCCGGAGGCGTCGCTTGCCACGATGCGAGTGGGAACGAGCACAAGCGGCGCTGCAAGCAGCGGGAGGAGCGCGACCAGCACCCGTTCGGTCGAGAGGCCGCCGGCAGCCGACCACGCAGACCATGCGATGACTGCCGCGAAGGGCACCGTGACGCAGCTGATGTAGAAGCGACCGGCGGGGTTGCGACCGAGCCGGACCGCGAGGGTGCGCTTCTCCGCCAGCCGATCGGTCTCGATGTCCCGAAGGTTGTTGGCCAACAACAGCGCTGTCGCATACAGCCCCACCAGTGCGGCCGCGAACCACACGACCCCCCGCCCGAGCTGCCCGGTCTGCACGTAATAGGTGCCGACGGTTGCCACCAGCCCGAAGAACACGAACACGAACAGCTCGCCGAATCCCGCGTAGCCGTAGGGCCGAGGCCCTCCGGTGTAGAGCCACCCGGCGGCGAGACAGGCTGCCCCGACGGCGATGATCCACCACGAGGTCGCCCAGGCGAGCCCGAGCCCGACGACACCCGCCACTGCGAAGGATCCGAGGGCGGCCCGCTTGACCGCCGAGGGCGAGGCCAGCCCCGACGCCACCAGGCGGATCGGACCCACCCGGTTGCGGTCGGTTCCTCGGACACCGTCGGAGTAGTCGTTTGCGTAGTTGGTGCCGACCTGGATCGCGAGAGCGACCACCAGTGCGCCCGCTGCCCGCCACCACGAATCACCCGATACCCCCACACCACCGGTCCAGGGATGGGCAGCTGCCGTTCCTACCACCACCGGCACCACCGCGGCCGGCAGGGTACGCGGGCGGGCGCCGGCCACCCATTTCTCGAGTGGTCCCGGCAGCGGCGGCGCAACCGGGACACCGGGTTCGCCCGGTTTGCCGTTCATTGGCTCACCGGGTTCACGGACGACGAGGGAAGCGGCTGAAATCGGGGGCCCGTCGCTGCTGGTACGCGTTGCGACCCTCTTGGCCTTCCTCGCTCATGTAGAAGAGCATGGTGGCGTCACCTGCGAACTGTTGCAGTCCGGCCAGCCCGTCGTCGGCCGCATGGAATCCCCCCTTGAGCATCCGCAACGCGATCGGCGACAGCGCGAGCATCTGGCGGCACCATGCCACCGTCTCGACCTCGAGGTCGGCGAGCGGCACCACCTCATTCACCAGGCCCCAGTCCAGCGCTGTCTGCGCGTCGTACTGGCGGCAGAGGAACCACACCTCCTTCGCCCGCTTGAGCCCGATGGTGCGCGCCAGGAGGCTTGCTCCGTAACCCCCGTCGAAGCTGCCCACCTTCGGCCCGGTCTGGCCGAACCGTGCGTTGTCGGCGGCGATGGAGAGATCGCAGACCAGGTGGAGGATGTGGCCGCCGCCGATGGCATAGCCGGCAACCATCGCAACCACCGGCTTGGGAAGCCGGCGGATCTGGACCTGGAGATCGAGCACGTTGAGGCGGCCGACACCCTGCTTGGCCAACGCATCGTCGCCGATGTAGCCGTCGTCGCCTCGGATCCTCTGATCGCCGCCCGAGCAGAAGGCGTCAGGTCCTTGCCCGGTGAAGATCACCGCTCCCACCGAGGGGTCGTCGCGGGCGGCGTTGAAAGCGTCGGAGAGCTCGAACAGGGTCTGGGGCCGGAACGCGTTCCGTACTTCGGGCCGGGCGATGGTGATCTTGGCGATCCCGTCGCCGACCTCGTAGACGATGTCGCGGTACTCACCCTGGCGCTTCCACGCGGGGAGTGGCTGGCTCCGGAACCGGTCGACCGGATCGAGAGGAGGTCCGGTGATCACCGTCTGGGGTCCGGCTCCTGACCTGGACGACTCCCCGTCTACGTCTCCCTGCAGAACCATTCGACCAATCACTCCTAGAGTCGTTGCTCCTAAGGTCGCCTAGGCTACCGCCATGCCGGAGTTGGTAGCGCTCGACTTGGCGGCTGGGCGCGGCTTCCTCGAAGCACTCGAGTCTGTCTGGGCGGGCGGCAACGCGGTGCTCCCACTCGATCCGCGACTCCCCGATCCGGCGAAGCAACGGCTGGTCGTGGCGTTCCGGCCCTCGGCGGTGGTCGACCTGGACGGAGCGCATGTCCAGGCGGCGAGTCGTCCGGTCGAACCCGGCGACGCGCTGGTGGTGGCGACGAGTGGGACCAGGGGCGATCCGAAAGGGGTCGTCCTCACCCACGATGCGGTCGGTGCCTCCGCACGAGCCACCTCCGAGGCCTTACAGGTCGACCCCGCGCGACCGCTGGCTGGCCTGCCTCCCACTCGCCCACATCGGTGGTCTGTCGGTGGTGACCCGGGCGATCCTCACCGGCACGCCGCTCACCGTGCTCGAAGGGTTCGATCCAGACGCGGTGGAGACTGCCGCTCGCAACGGAGCGACCCTGGTTTCTCTGGTGTCGACTGCGCTCCGCCGCATGGACGCCTCCCGATTCCGCGCCATCCTGCTCGGCGGGAGCGCCCCTCCGGACGCAGTCCCGTCCAACGTCGTCACCACCTACGGCCTCACCGAAACCGGGTCCGGGATCGTCTATAACGGCCGGGCGCTCGACGAGGTCGACCTCCGCATCGGTGACGGGTCGGTCGGGCAACCCGGCGAGGTGCTGGTCCGCGGTCCGATGTTGCTGCGCGCCTACCGGGACGGCACGGACCCCAAGATCGCAGGCTGGTTGCCGACCGGCGACGGCGGCAGCCTCGCAGCGGACGGCACGCTCTCGGTCTTCGGGCGCATCGCGGAGGTGATCGTGACCGGCGGCGAGAAGGTCTGGCCCGCACCGGTCGAAGACGCGCTCTCTCGTCACCCGGGCATCGACCAGGTGGCGGTCTGGAAGCGACCGGATCCCGAGTGGGGGGAACGGGTGGTCGCCTGGGTGGTCCTTCGAGACCCGTCATCTTCGCCCCCCGAACTCGACGAGCTGCGCGACCTGGTGGGCGAATCCCTCGGCCGTTGGAGCGCCCCCCGCGAGATCGTCGTGGTCGACGCGCTCCCCCGAACGGCGAGCGGCAAAGTGCGACGATCGGCGCTGGAGTGATCTCGGGGCCTGTTTGATCTTGGGGCACAATGAAGCCGTGGACGCCCGATGCCGCTGATCCGGGAGATACCACTCGTCGAGCTCTCGCCGTACCTCCGCCAGCACACCGACAACCCGGTGGACTGGTACACCTGGGGGGACGAGGCCTTCGACCGGGCGAGGACCGAGGACCGGCCGATCTTCCTGTCCATCGGCTATTCGGCCTGCCACTGGTGTCACGTGATGGCCCACGAGTCGTTCGAGGACCAGAGCAGCGCCGACGCATTGAACGAGTCCTTCGTCTCGATCAAGGTCGATCGCGAGGAACGACCCGACATCGACGCCGTGTATATGGAAGCCGTCCAGGCGATGACCGGCTCCGGCGGCTGGCCGATGAGCGTCTTTCTGACCCCTGACCGGCGGCCCTTCTACGGCGGGACCTACTTCCCACCCGACGATCGGCAGGGGATGCCGTCGTTCCGCACGTTGCTCGCCGCCCTGTCCGAGGCCTGGAACAACCGCCGTGACGAGGTCGAGGAGCAGGCGGACCAGCTTGCGCAAGCCATCGCATCGGGCTCGGTGATCCGAAAGCCACCGGCGGCGACCTCTCCGTTCGACCAGGGAGCTTCCGCTCCGGACCTCCTGTCCGTCGCGGTGGACCAGCTCGCAGAACGCTTCGACCCGGAGTGGGGAGGGTTCGGTCCGGCCCCCAAGTTCCCCCAACCCGGGACGGTCGACCTCGCACTGTGTTACGCGCTCGAACACAAGGAGGAAGAGCGAGCTGCCCACGCGCTCGAGATGGCCGTCCGCACACTCGACGCGATGGCCGCCGGTGGCATCCACGACCACCTGGGCGGTGGCTTCGCCCGCTACTCGACCGATCGCACCTGGCTGGTGCCCCACTTCGAGAAGATGCTCTACGACCAGGCCGGCCTGCTCCGGACCTACCTGCACGGCTGGCAGACCACCCGAAACGAGGAGTACCTCCACGTGGTCAGTGGCATCGTCGCGTACGTACAGCGCGACCTGACCTCGTCCGAAGGAGGGGTGTACTCGGCAGAGGACGCCGACTCGGAGGGCGTGGAGGGCCGGTTCTACGTCTGGACGCCCGAGGAGATCGTCGCCGCGGTGGACGAAGGGGTCGCCATGCGCCGACGCGCCGGGGTGACGACCGGAGTCGATCCCGTGGACATCGCGGCGGCAGTCATCGAGTGGTTCGGCGTGACCCCCGGAGGGAACTTCGAAGGCTCCTCCATCCTCGTCCGCCCGGTCGGGGGCGCGCTCCGAGGCGAGCCGACCGTCGAGTTGGGCAGAGAGCTCCTCTTCGAGGCACGCGCCACCCGGACCAGGCCCGGGCTCGACGCCAAGGTGCTCACTGAGTGGAACGCGATGTACGCGTCTGCGCTTGCCGAGGCGGCGGCGGGAACCGGAACCACCACCTGGCGCGACGCAGCCGTGGCGATCGGCGAGTTCCTCTGCGACCACCTCCTCGACGGAGACGGCCGCTGGCGGCGGAGCTGGCAGCCGGAGGTCGGCGGGCGTCACCTCGCCGTCGCCGCCGACTACGCCTGGTTGGTCGAGTGCTTCACCCGCCTCGCCGAGCTGACCGGCGCATCGGTCTGGACGCAGCGGGCGACCGACACTGCGGATGCGCTCATCGACCTCTTCCACGACGACGTCGAAGGCGGCTTCTTCACCACCGGACATGACGCAGAATCTCTCATCGTGCGCACCAAAGACCTCTTCGACGGCGCCACGCCGTCTGCCAACTCGGTCGCCGCGACCGCCTTGGCGAGGCTCGGTGCGCTCACCGGTGTCGATCGATACTCGGCCGCCGCCCGACAGGTCGTGGACCTGATCGGCGACGTCCTGGTCCGGCATCCGACCGCGTTCGCGCAGACGGCGCTGACCGCCAGCCATCTGATGAAGGGCTGGACCGAGGTGGTCGTTACCGGCTCACGGCCGGACCTGCTCGAAGTGGTCCGACGACGCTGGCTCCCCGGCTCGGTCCTCGCCTGGGGCGAACCCACCGACTCCCCGCTCTGGCACGACCGGGAACCGGAACTCGCCTACGTCTGTCGCAACTACGCCTGCCGGCTTCCGACCGGAGATGCCGAGACCCTGTCCACACAACTGGCCGAGGTGGCCCGATGAGCAGAGACTCGACGCGATCCCCCCGGGCCGGGACGGCGCGGGAGGTCGCCCGATCGATCAAGCAACAGCCGAGGATCGAGGTCGCCGGCGGCTCCACGCTGACCGTCCTGGTGCTCTCGTGCCTGGAGGAGGACACCATCGGCGTGGACCTCGCGTCAGGCACCCTGGTGCGGGTGCGGATCGACTGGCCCGAGGACCCCGGACCGGTCCTGTCCGCCTTCGACGTGGTCGAAGCCCGGCTGGCAGGGGAACCGGAACGGGACGACCTCGCCCAACCCGAAGCAGTCACCGCGGAAGGGCTGCCCGCTCACCTCGGCACCCTGCATGGCCGGCGGGTCAGACGTCTGCTCCGCCAGCTGGTGGCGCCCGTCGAAGAGCACGTGCTCGGATTCCCCGGGGCCTCGGCGCCGTACTGGGAGTTCCGGGGTCTGCGTCCTTCCCTCGCCCTCGTCGTCCCCACCCGAGGGCCGGTCCTGTTCCGCCGCGTCGAGGACCGCTCGGTCTGGATCCGATTCGGATGGGGTCGCAGCGACAACTGGCTACCGGTGGAGAGTCCCTCCGCCGAACGGGCGCTCGACGTGGCTCGCCGTGATCGCCTCTCCGGAAAGGACCTGGCATCCGCGCTGGGCTACAAGCCCCATTCCCTGCTCGCGTCGATCAGCACCCCGCGCGACGGCCACTGCTACAAGGTCGTGCGCGCGTTGCTCCCTCGTAGCTGAACCCCCTCCTCCGGTCGCCTACAGTCGGAGGCAATGCCGCAGCCCAAGACGCTCGCAGGGTCATCCCTCCTCGCGCTGCCCGACTACGAGGGCGCGTGCATCGCGAACGTGGTCCCGGCGCTCCTCGCCGAGGCCGACCACAACGGCGGACGTCCGGCGTGGCTTCCCGAGCCGGCCCGACACGCACGTCAGGTGGTGCTGCTGGTGCTCGACGGACTGGGATGGGAACAGCTCCGGGCCCGGGCGACGCTTGCTCCGACACTGGCGGGCGCACCCGGCATCGAGACGCCGATCACCTCGGTGGCACCGACCACGACCGCGTGCGCGCTCACCTCGATCACCACCGGACGTCCTCCCTCCCAGCACGGACTGCTCGGCTATCGCCTCGCCAACGGCTCCGAGATCCTCAACGTGCTCCGCTGGTCGACCGGGAACACCACCTCGATCGACGCACGCCGACGGATTCCCGCCAAGAGGTTCCAGCCCAACCCGGTGTTCCCCGGATCGCTCGGTGCAGTGCCGGTGGTCTCCAAAGACGGGTTCGGCGGAACCGGCTTCACCGCGGCGCATCTCGGTGACTCCCCGCTCCACGGCTACAAGGTGTCGTCGTCCCTTCCGGTGGAGGTCGGTCGCCTGCTCCGTGACGACGAGCCGTTCGTCTACGCCTACTACGACGGCATCGACCGGATCGCGCATGCGAACGGGATGGGAGACCACTACGACGCGGAGCTCCGAGCCGTGGAGCAGCTGGTCGGAGACCTGGTGGACGTGCTTCCTGCCGGGGCGGTGCTGGTGGTGACCGCCGACCACGGTGAGATCGACGTCGACCAGGTCGAGCTGTTGGGACGAGAGATCATGTCGATGGTGAGCTTCATCTCCGGCGAGGGTCGATTCCGCTGGCTCCACGCACGAGACGGCGCAGCCGACGATCTGGTGGGCGCCACGGCGGAGCGCTACCGGTCGACCACCTGGGTCGCCGGAAGGGAACAGGTCATCGACGAGGGCCTGTTCGGCGGGGCGCTCCCCGACGAGCTTCTGGGCCGATTAGGCGACGTCGCCCTGGTACCCCATGCCCCGATCGCCTTCAGCGATCCGGCAGACACCGGTGAGAACCGTTTGCGCGGCCGCCACGGTTCGTTGACCAGCGCCGAGCTCTTGGTGCCGTTGGTGGCGTTGACCGGAAGAGGTGGAGTGTGACCATGGACGACACATCGGGGATCGAACCGACGGACGGGCCCCTCCTCCGACCGGAGGTGGTCGACGGCCACGGTGACGGCCCGATCGCCGACGACGCGGGGCTCGGTCCGCTGCTCCAGAACACGGAGGAAGGGGACGCCGAGGAGTCGGAGTCGACCGAGTCGATCGAGCGCCCGGGCAAGCTGCTCCGCATCGGCTCGATGGTCAAGCAGTTACTCGAGGAGGTCCGCTCGGCTCCACTCGACGAGGCCAGCCGCGCTCGGCTCCGCGAGATCTACGAGCAGTCGATCCGCGAGCTCTCCGACGGGCTCTCACCCGACCTGGTTGCCGAGCTGGACAGGATCTCGATCCCGTTCGACAGCCCGACACCCTCCGATGCCGAGCTGCGGGTGGCGCACGCCCAGCTGGTCGGATGGCTCGAAGGGCTGTTCCACGGCATCCAGGCGACCCTGGTGGCCCAGCAGGTCGCCGCTCGAGCCCAGCTCGACGAGATGCGCCAGCGGTCCCTGCCCCAGGGTCCCGACGCATCGGTGGGCAGGCCCGGCACCTACCTCTGAGTCGGATCGAGCAAGCGGAGGTCGCGTCCGCTATCGTCGGAATGACATCGATGTAACTCGTCCACAGGGTGTGGAGAACAGCCTGTCGGCTGTGGACGGGCAAGCCAGGAAGGTTCCGTGTCGTTGGCCGCACCACGCTCGTTCGTTCACCTCCACACCCATACCGAGTTCTCGATGCTGGACGGCGCCGCACGGGTGAAGGACCTGGTCCAATCCGCCCTCGCCGACGGGCAACCGGCGCTCGGCATCACCGATCACGGGAACATGTACGGGGTCCTCGACTTCTATGCCGCATGCCGTGACGCGGGGATCAACCCGATCATCGGGACCGAGGCCTACATGGCTGCCGAATCCCGGCACGAACGCCCGGTGCGCAAAGGAAAGATCGACGACACCGGAGGCGACGTCGCCGGAGGCGAGAAGCTCTACTACCACCTGACCCTCCTCGCCGAGTCCGACCACGGCTACAAGAACCTGCTCAAGCTCTCCTCCGCCGCCTACCTCGAGGGCTACTACTACAAGCCCCGACTCGACTGGGAGCTCCTCGCGACCCACGCCGAGGGACTGATCGCGACCACCGGATGCCTCGGCGGGGTCGTGCTCCAGGCGCTACTCGCCGACGACCAGGTCAAGGCGGTAACCCTGGCCGCACGTCTTCAGGACATCTTCGGCAAGGGCAACCTCTTCGTCGAGCTGCAGGATCACGGCCTGCCCGAGCAACACAAGACCAATCCGGCACTCGTCGAGATCGCCCGACGCATCGGGGCGCCGTTGCTCGCCACCAACGACAGCCACTACACCAACCGCGAGGACCACGTCGCCCACGACGCGTTGCTCTGCGTGCAGACCGGGGCGCTCATCGCCGACCCGAAGCGCTTCAAGTTCGAGGGGCAGGAGCACTACCTCAAGTCGGCCGGCGAGATGCGCCACCTGTTCGCCGAGCACCCCGAGGCGTGTGACAACACCCTCCTGATCGCCGAACGGGCCTCGGTGGAGATCGACTTCGGACGTCCGAGCCTCCCCCAGTTTCCGGTGCCCGACGAGTTCACCGGCGACTCCTACGAGACTCGGGCCGACGCCTACCTCCGACACCTGAGTCTCGAGGGCGCACGGGAACGCTACGGAGACTCCATCCCGGCCAACGTCACCGCCCGGCTCGACTACGAGCTCGGCGTGATCTCGGACATGGGCTTTTCGGCCTACTTCCTCGTGGTGTGGGACCTGATCCGGTTCGCCCGCTCCAAGGACATCCGGGTCGGACCCGGGCGCGGCTCTGCCGCGGGGTGTTGCGTCGCCTACTGCCTGAAGATCGTCGACCTCGACCCCATCCGCTACGACCTTCTCTTCGAGCGCTTCCTCAACCCCGGTCGCATCCAGATGCCGGACATCGACATGGACTTCGACGAGCGGTTCAGAGGCGAGATGATCAAGTACGCCGCCGACCGTTACGGATCGGACCACGTCGCGCAGATCATCACCTTCTCCACCATCAAGGCGCGGGCGGCAGTGCGCGACGCAGCGCGGGTGCTCGGGTATCCCTACGTGGTCGGAGACAAGATCGCAAAGGCGATGCCTCCCCTCCTCATGGGTCGCGACACGCCGCTCGCCGCCTGCCTCACCAAAACCGAGGGCCACGAAGAGGGCTTTGCGGCGGCAGGCGAGCTCCGGGTCATGTACGAGACCGATCCCGAGGCGAAAAAGGTCATCGACGTGGCCAAGGGACTCGAAGGGCTGAGGCGCCAGGACGGCATCCACGCCGCCGCGGTGGTGATCACCGACCAACCCCTCACCGAGTACCTCCCCGTCCAGCGCAAGCCGGACGGGAACAACCCCGAGGACTCCCCCATCGTCACCCAGTACGAGATGCACGGCGTGGAGGACCTCGGGCTGCTCAAGATGGACTTCCTCGGGCTCCGCAATCTCTCGGTCATCGAGCGGGCCCTCGACCTCATCGAGGCGTCGACCGGCTCGCGTCCCGACATCGACTCCATCCCGCTCGACGACGAGGACACCTTTGCCATGTTGCGGAAGGGCGACTCGATGGGGGTCTTCCAACTCGAGGGCGGTCCGATGCGCTCCTTGATGCGCTCCCTCGCCCCGACCAGCTTCGACGACGTGGCGGCACTGGTGGCCCTCTACCGACCCGGTCCGATGGCCGCCAACATGCACCGCGACTACGCCGATCGCAAGAACGGTCGGCAGGCGGTCACCTACCTGCATCCCGATCTCGAGGAGATCCTCGCCGACACCTACGGGCTGATGATCTATCAGGAGTCGGTGATGCGGGTGGCCCAGAAGTTCGCCGGCTACACCTTGGCCGAGGCCGACAACCTGAGAAAGGCCTGCGGCAAGAAGATCCGCGCGCTCATTCAAGCGGAGCGAGAGAAGTTCGTCGCGGGGTGCGTGGCCGAGGGCTACGGCGATCAGGTCGGCACCGCGCTCTTCGACATCATCGAACCCTTCGCCGACTACGCCTTCAACAAGTCCCACTCCTACGGCTACGGGTTCATCGCCTACCAGACGGCATGGCTGAAGGCCCACTACCCGGTCGAGTACTTGGCAAGCCTGTTGACGTCGGTGAAGGACAACAAGGACAAGACGGCGGTCTATCTCGCGGAGTGCAGGTCGCTCGGCATCGAGACGCTGGTCCCCGACGTCAACCGCTCGCTGTCGGACTTCGCCGCGGACTTCTCCGGTGGGGAGCCCGCGGACGGGGAAGGCGAGCCAAGCGAGAGAGGCGACCCGAGCGGGGCGATCACTTTCGGTCTGGCCGCGGTGCGAAACGTCGGCGCAGGCCTCGTGGCGCTCATCGTCGAAGAGCGCGAGCGGAACGGCCCGTTCGTCGACTTCTACGACTTCTGCCAGAGGGTCGACCCGCAAGTGCTCAACAAGCGGACCATCGAGTCGTTGATCAAAGCCGGGGGTTTCGATTCGCTCGGCCATCCGAGGAGGGGGCTCTGCCTCACCTTCGAAGAGATCGTCGACCGCACCATCGACCGCCGCCGTGAGCACGACGCAGGGGTGGTCTCCCTGTTCGCCGCGCTCGAGACCGAGCAGAGCGGGCAGGCGATCGGCTTCGGCGACACCCGCATCCCCATCCCCGACGTCGAGTTCGACAAAGCGCAGCGTCTGGCATTCGAAAAGGAGATGCTCGGGCTCTACATCAGCGACCACCCTCTGATGGGGCTCGAAGGATCGTTGGCCCGGCTGACCGACTGCACCCTGGCAGAGTTGGTCGAGCTCGATCCGGATCGTGGCGGCGGTTTCGGCGGGGACGGGTTCGGTGGGCCGGGTGAGGGCCAGGTTCGGACGATCGGTGGCGTTGTCACCGATCTGACCCGTCGCTACACGAAGAAGGGTGATCTGATGGCCACCTTCGTGCTGGAGGATCTCAACGCCTCGGTCGAGGCCTTCGTCTTTCCCAAGGCGATGGCCGACTACGGCGCACTGCTCGACGACGACGCGATCGTGGTGGTCAAGGGCAGAGTCGACATGCGGGACGATCGGTTGAAGCTCGTCTGCATGGAGGTCCAGCGCCCCGAACTGGCAGCCGAAGGATCGGTCGACCTGCGAATCACCCTTCCGATCCACAGCCTGACCGATCGGAAAGTCGAGGGCCTGAAGCACCTGCTGGCCGAGCATCCGGGCGACTCACCTGTCTTCCTGCACGTCGGAGAGAAGGTCCTGGCGCTTCCCCCCGAGTTCAACGTGGACAGCCGCCGCGGCCTGGTCGGCGAGCTACGAGTCCTGCTCGGACCCAACGCGATCGGTTCCTGAACCGGACGCGCGATCGGCCGCCGCCGGGCCCCGACGCCGTCGCAATAGCCCGGATACGGGGGCCGGATAGGACAGCCGGCTCAAAATCCCGTAAAATCGTGTCAACGGCTCCTGGGATGGTGGCCCGCATCCCCGTCGCCCGCCCCGGCAGACGGCAGTGGCTCCCACACCGGACCGACGGCGCGGCCGGTGCCGCGGTGCGACAGAAGCAGAGCAGCAGCGCAGAGATAGAGGAGCACGGAACGGCATATGTCCATCAAGGTGGAGACCAAGGACTGCACATCGATCAGTGACGCCGAGCTGGCCGAGATGGCCGACCTCTGCGCTGAGCGGGAACCCCGGTTCGACATCGGGTTCCTGTCCAAACAGCGGGAGGAGTGGGTGCTCGCCACCAGAGTTCGCGAAGGCAACAAACTGCGGGGCTACTCCTTCTCCACTCTGGAGCGCATCGGAGGGACACCCTCCCTGCTCATCGGCCTGGCCATGGTGGACCGCACCTCCAGGGCGGACACCGTCCTGCGGGCCATGATGGGCGACAAGTATCGACGGGCACTGCTTGCCTTTCCCGACGAGGACGTACTGGTCGGGACACGGCTTCTCGGCTGTGAGGGGTTCCGGGCCTTCACCGGCCTCGCCGACGTCGTCCCCGGCCCGGGCCACAAGGCAACCGGTGAAGAGCGGGCGTGGGGTCGGCGGCTGGCCAAGCGCTTCGGCGCCGACGGCCGGATCGACGATCGCACGTTCGTGGTGGCCGGAGACGGGTGCGAGGCGGGTGGATTCGACTTCGTCAGCCCGAAGGAACAGCCGACCTCCGAGGCCGCCGTCTTCTTCGAAGGCGTCGATGTCCAGGCCGGAGGCCGTCTGGTGGCGTTCGGTTGGGCGATGGCCGAGGATCTCGCGGGCGGCAAGTTGGGCGGCCGCTGACCGTCTGGCGGAGACCTCCTCGAGCGGACCTCGAGGCGCCTTTGGGCAACCCGGTCCAGCGTCGAGGCAATAGCATGGGCGTGTGAAGGTATCGACTCGTGGCGACTACGCCAGCCGGGCACTGCTGTCGCTTGCCCTGCACGCCAACGGTGAGGTCCCGACAGCCGTCCGGGACATCGCCGAGCGCACCGGGTTGCCCCAGCCGTATCTCGAGCAGATCCTGTTGGCGCTGAAGGGAGCCGGCCTGGTCCGCTCCAAGCGGGGAGTCGGTGGGGGCTACGTGCTGGCCAGACCCCCCGAGGAGATCACCCTGTCCCAGATCGTCTCGGCGGTGGACGGGCCGATCGTCGCCGGTGACTTCGGCCTCCCTCACGAGAACGGCGCCTGCGATCACGAGGGTCAGTGCGTCTTGCTCACCGTCTGGGCCGACCTGGGCGAGCGCATGCGGATCCACCTCGACTCGTTCAACTTGGCCGACATGGTCGCACACGCCCAGGGCAGAGTGCCCGCACTCGGTCCGACCGCCGGCTGAACACCGCGCCGCCGCTGCTCAGCAGAGATTCCACCCCGAGATGACCGGCTGGTCGCGCTCCCACCCGAGCAGACCGATCGAGGCGGGCTCGAGCACGAAGCACCGTGCGGTCGACGGGTCCAGCCGGATCCAACGTGCGGCAAGGACACGGAGCAGGTGTCCGTGGGCCACGCAGGCCACGTCGCCGGATGCCGAGAGGATCCGCCCGATCACCCGATCCGCACGGATCCCTACCGCTTGGCTGTCCTCTCCCTCCGGGACGCCGTCGGCGAAGAGATCCCAGTCGGGGACATCCCGGCGGATCTCCAGGGTGGTCAGACCCTCATAGGCGCCGTAGTCCCATTCGGCGAGGTCGGGGTCCACGACCGCCGGGCTTCCCAGACCGGCGAGCCGGCAGGTCTCCCGGGCTCGGATGAGGGGACTGGTCAAGACGGTGGAGAAGTTGTAGCCGTCCAGGGTCTGGCGGAGCCGTCGGGCCTGCTCCTCCCCCTCGGGCAGCAGCGGGAGGTCGGTGCGGCCGGTATGGCGTCCGTTCCGGCTCCACTCGGTCTGGCCGTGGCGAATCACCACACAGCGCGGATGTTCCACTCGGGCAGCCGATCACCCCTGACCTGGGGCGCGCAAACTTGACGCCGACGGAATGTCCGGGAGGGGTTGTGCGTTGTTAGGCGTGTCGGCCCTGAGACGACAATCGATTTTGAGGAGACGGATGAAGACTCGTACCTCGAGTACTGCCAAGGAACAAGGGGCCCGGACCGAACGGGGGACGGGAACCGGAAAGCGAAGCCACAGTGCTGATGCCGATGCGCTGGGCCTGTTTCTCCGCGATCTGGACAGGCATCCGCTGCCCGATCACGATGCCCAGACCGAGCTGGCCAAGCGGGTTGCAGCGGGCGACGAGGAGGCCCGTCGGGAGATGGTCTCGGCGAACCTCCGGTTGGTCGTCCACTGGGCCAGGCGCTATCAGGACCGGGGGGTCGACCTCCCCGATCTCGTGCAAGAGGGCACCTTCGGCCTGATGCGGGCCGTCGACAAGTTCGATTGGGAGCGCGGCTTCCGGTTCTCGACGTACGCCACCTGGTGGATCCGCCAGGCTCTGCAGCGCGCGGTGCAGCAGCACGGCAGGACGATCAGGCTGCCGATGGAGGTGGCCGAACGCAACCAGCAGGTGGACGCCGCCCTCTGGGAGCTGACCCATCAGTTCCAGCGGCCGCCGACCGATCAGGAGTTGGACAACGCCACCAACACCACCGCCGCGGTCCGGGAGGATCTGAGCCGGGTGGCCCGAGTGGTGGCCAGCCTCGATCAGCCGGCGACGACCGATTCGACGGCGACGCTGGGTGATCTGGTCTCGACCGATCTCAGCGACTTCGAGGACGAGGTCGCGTCAGAGCTCACCCTCGACCTGGTGCGACAGGCGGTGGATCGGCTGACCGATCTCCAACGCCAGGTCATCCGGCACCGGTTCGGCTTCGACGGCACCGATCCCGCATCGCTGCAGACGACCGCCGAACGCTTGGGGATCGGAGTCCGGAAGGTGCGTCAAGCCGAGGCCGAAGCGCTTTCCGTGCTGGCCGACAGCGAGACCCTCGAGGCTGCCCACCAGGCAGCCTGATCAACCGGAGAGCCTCTCCAGCTCCTCCACCAGGTCGGACGGCAGATCAGATGTCCAGGACATCGCTGCCCCGGTCTCGGGGTGGACGAGGGCGAGGGACCGGGCGTGCAAGAAGGGCCGGGCCAGCGTGGAACCGGTGAGTCGGCGCCCCCTGCCGTAAACCTGATCGCCCACGACCGGGTGTGCGATGGCCGAAAGGTGGACACGGATCTGGTGGGTCCTGCCGGTCTCCAGCGTCGCGGTCAGCAGGGTGGTCGGCGCCGGCAGGGAGTGGCGCTCCTCGACCCGGTACCGGGTTCTCGCCTCTTTGCCGCGCGGCGAGACGGCCATCCGGGTCGGTGCGCTGGTCGACCGCCCGATCGGCGCGTCGACCATCCCCGACTCCTCTTCGACATGACCGAACACGAGTGCCCGGTAGACCCGGCTCACACTCCGGTCTTCGAGCTGGGCGACGAGCGACCGGTAGGCGGCCGGCGTGCGGGCCACCACCATCAGTCCGGACGTGCCCCGGTCGAGCCGGTGCACGATCCCGGGACGATCGACGGCGATCCCCTCTTCTTCGGCCAGGGACGCGAGATCGGGGAACCGGTCGAGCAGCCCGTTGACCAAGGTCGCCGTGCGATGGCCGGGTGCGGGATGCACCACCAGACCCGCAGGTTTGTCGATCACGAGCAAGTGCGCGTCCTCGTAGAGCACGTCGAAGGCGACCGAGGGATCCGGCTCCGGCAGCTCGGACTCGGGCAGGAGTCGGTCGACCCGCAACTGTTGCCCGCGCTGCAAGGGGGTGCTCCTGGTTCGGACGGGCAGACCGTCAACGGTGATCCGGCCCTCCGCGATCAGCGCGTTGACCTCGGAACGGGACACGTCGGCCACCAGGGCCACCGCCTTGTCGAGACGCACCCCGTCGAGGGACGCCGGGACCTCGATCGTGAGTTCGCTGTCCGAGTCCATTGCGATCACCCGGGGCGAGGAGCCCGCAACCACGAAATCACCAACAGCACACAACCCACCACGATGCACGAATCCGCGACGTTGAAGGTCGGCCAGAAGTGCAGCGCGACGAAGTCCACCACCGCGCCGTTGCCGCCGCGGAAGAGCCGGTCGGAGAGGTTGCCCAGCGCTCCGCCGATGATCAGCCCGTAGATCGCGGCTCGGCCGTTGGTCGGCGCCCGCCAGACCATCGCGCACAGCCCGGCAGCGACGACCAGCGCCACCGGAATGAGCAGTGCCGCCCGCCCGGTGAACAGGCTGAAGGAGGCGCCCGTGTTTCGGGTGAGCTCCAAGTCGAGGGTCCCGATCACGTGGATCGGCCCTGACGACAGCCGAGTGACCGCCCACCACTTGGTCAGCTGGTCGACCAGGATGACGAGCGCCGCCACCAATCCAGCGATCGAGGCGCGCCGCAGTCCGGTGCCGCCACGCCGGTGACTACCCGCCACCGCCGGCTGGTCTCTCAGCGGCGAGACAGGCCACCGCTCTTGCACGCCACGCACAATCTCGCGAACGGCAACGCCCGGAGTCGCGCCTTCGGGATCGCCTGATGGCATCGCTCGCAACCTCCGTAGCTCTTGCGATCGATCTTGCGCAGCGCGTCGTCGATCTCCTCCACAGCCGCTGAGGCCTGTGCCGACAGCGCAAGGTTGCGCTCCCGGTCGACGGTGACCGTCCCTCCCTCGCCCGACTCCTCGTCGAACTGCACGTCGCCGGGCTCGCGTTCGAGTGCCAGGGAATCCGCCTCCGCCCGAAGGTCCACCGCCTGGCCGCTGTAGATGGCACGTTCGGAAAGGAGCAGGGTCCGCTGCTCGTCGAAGAAACCCGCGTCCTTCGCGTAGGGACCGACGGTCGGCTTCTTCGCGACGGCGTCGGTCCCTGCGGCCTTCAACGTCGAAGGGGCCCGCTTGGCTGCCGCCTCTCCGGTGGTGGCCTTGCCCGACCCGGTGGATCGCTTCGGAGCCTCTTTTTTGCTCGCCGCAGCCGACGTCTTCTGACGTGCCGCCTTGGTCGCCGGTGCCGACTTGGCCTGAGCGACCTGCTTTGCCTGCTTGCCGGCGGACGTGGCTTTGGCCCCCTTGACGGCGGACGGCTTTGCCTGCTTGCTCGCCGAAGCTGCCTTGGCCGTCTTCGACGATGCAGGGGCCTTCGCCGGTGGCTTGGTCCGGGTGGTCTTCTTGGCGGCAGGAACCGCCTTGGCCCGGCTCGCAGAAGAACCGGCAGCCTTCTTCGCCGGGGTGGCCTTCTTCGCTGCCGGTTTGGCAGCCACCGCCTTCTTCGTGGCGGACGCCCGCTTCTGAGGCAGCGCCTTCGTCGACGACCTCCGAGCCGACGATGATTCCGTCTTCTTCGCTGGCGTCACATCGACCTCCCTCAACGTCCTTCCCGTCGTGGGAACGGACCACTCGGACTCGGCGACCAGGACCGATCACCACATCAGATGGGCGGGTGACCATACCGTGCTCGGCCCAGCGCGGCAATCTGAGGCGCAAAGTCGTCCAGGGACCATACAGGGACCGCCCCGGTGATCAATCACCCCGCAACGTGCGACACCCCCCCCGAACGCAGCCCTCCCCCGCCGGATGGCAGCCGAGGGAGCGAGGAGGCGATGCCGGGCGGCTAGAGCCCGGGTAGGGCTCCTGACCCGGCAGCGCTGCCCGAGGTGGTGCTGGTGGGCCGGACTTGGGTCATCTCACGTCCTACCCCGCTCCCGCCACCGCTCGACGGCGGAGAGCTCGGCGAAGGGGAACTCGGAGCAGGTGTCGACGGAGCAGGTGTCGACGACGGGTTCGATGCCGGCGTGGCGGAAGCCGGAGTACCCGACGTGGCCGGGGTGTCCGAACGCGAGTTGTCCGGGGAGCCGGAGCTCGGGGCGCCGGGGGGCGACCCTGCACCGGTGGAAGAAGCGGTCGCCGCCGAGCCGTCGGCGGGCGCGGGCACCGGCTTCACGTTGTCGTCGATCCAGCGCAAGATATCGCTGAGCGCCGTCCGGAGCCTGGTGCGCTCGCCATCGAGATGGCGGGACATGGTCTCGATGTCGTAGCTGAGCTTCGACCGGGACTCCTCGAGCCGGCCGATCTCGTCCCGCAGCCGATGTTCGGACTCGGACGCGATCTGCGATGCCTGCGACTGAGCCTGCTCGGTCATCTTTCGGGCGGCGGACTCGGCATCGGAGATCGTCCGCGCCGCTTGGGCCTCGGCATCCTGCTTGGTCTTGTCGACGAACTGCTGGGCAAGGATCAACGTCCGCTGCAGGGTGTCGTCGGCGATCGCCGGCTCGGCCGGCTGCGGAGTGGGCTGCTGCTCGAGAGCCGTCTCCAGCTGCGAGATCCGCTCGGCCGCCTGACGCAATCGCTCCCCGCTCTGACGCAGCTGCTCCTGCAGGCCTTCCGCTTCGACCGCCGCCTTCTCGAGGTACTCGTCGACGTCGTCGCGGTGGTAGCCCTTGAGGGTCTCACGGAACTCCACCGTCCGGAGTGAATCGAGGGCAGATTGCGAAACGTCCATGCGCGCCATGCTAGCGGCGAATTTCAGCGACTCCAGGGATTCGTCGAATTCTTTTTCGGGCCGGTCAGGAGCCGTCACGCCGGCCGGCCGTTCACCGGAACAGGGAGATCAGGACGTCCACCACGAGGAAGACCACCAGCACCGAAAGGTCGAGACCGACCCCTCCGACGCTGACCGGTGGGATCAGCCTCCGGACCGGTCGGAGCACCGGCTCACAGATGGCGGAGAGCACCCGCTGGATCTTGACGACCGGCGAGTCGTAGGCGATCCGGCCAGAGGCGGTGACCCAGCTGAGGATCGCGTAGGCGATCAGGACCAGCAGGAACAGGGAGAGGAGGTCTGCGATGAGGCCGAGCACTCGAACGCGCTCCAAGAGCCGGACGGAACCGCAACACCAGGTCCTGGTTCAGGGATTCACCAATCCTCGATCAGCGAGACGCTGGCGCTCCTCGTCGGAGACCTTCACGTTCGACGGGGTCAGCAGGAACACCTCGTCGGCAACCCGCTCCATGCCCCCCGAGAGTGCATAGGTCACCCCGCTGCAGAAGTCGATCATCCTGCGCTGGAGGTCGCGCTCGGCGGTCTGCATGTTCACGATCACCGGCTGGTTGTTCATGAGCCGGTTGGCGATCTCCTGTGCGTCGGCAAACCGTGCCGGGGCCACGATGTGCACCCGGGCAGCGGAGGACTCCTGCGAGATCGGCCTCACCGAAGAGGTGCCACCGGTCGATCGGGGCGCCATCCTCGGCGGCGCTGCTGCGACCGCCGATCCGCCGCTCTCGTCCTGGGTGAGCGTGCGTATCCGAGGGCTCGGAATCGCGGTCGTCGGCTCGTCGAGGTCATCGATCCCGCCGATGGGGCGTTGGCCTGCTCGTCCGACCGGAGGGCTCGACGACGGCCGGGTCTCGAAATCGTCGAAATCGTCGTAGTCGTCATCGACGAGGCCCAGGTAGGCCATCGTCTTTTTCATGAACGAAGCTGGCATGTGTCCTCCCGGGGACAGCGTACTGCGTAGGGAAAGTGGCGGGTGGACCACCCCAGCTCGGGCGCGGACGACGCACCGGACCTCACCCTGAAGTTCACCTCGCAGCTCGTCTCGCCGAGGGTCGTGGGCCGAACAGGACCCGGCCCAACCGCACCATGGTCGAGCCTTCGGCCAGGGCCACCTCGAGGTCGTCGGACATCCCCATCGATCGCACCGGCAGATCCAGTCGGTCGGCGAGACTCGACACCAGAGCGAACCCCGGACGTGCCGCCTCGGGTGGGCCGGGAGGACCCACCGCCATCAACCCGCGCACCGCCAGATCCTGGTCTCCGAGGACCGCGACCAACTCCGGAACACGGTCGGGCGGGCAGCCGCCCCTCCCTGGCAATCCGGCCACGTCGACCTGGACCAGCACCGTCGCCCCCGGGCGGTGCCGGGCGATCGCCCGCCCCTCCTCCTCACGGTCGACGCTCTGCCAGCAGCGCACCAACGGTGCAAGGTGGGCCACCTTGTTCCGTTGGACCGCGCCGAGGAAGTGCCAACTCGCTGCCGGCACGGCCGCCGCCTTGGTCACCAGCTCGTCGGCGTAGTTCTCTCCGATCTCGGTGAGACCGGCGGCCAACGCGGCTTCCACCGCATCGGACCCGAATCCCTTGGTGACCGCGACGATGCACACCGAACCGGGATCTGCGGACGCCGCCTCGATCCGTCGCCGGACCGCCTCGAGGCGTTCGTCGAACCCGCGCTCCCCCCCATCTCTGCCCGCCTCGCTCATCCGGGTTCGTCCGACCAGACGACCAGTGCCTGGCGTCCCGAGTCCCGTCGAGCCCGGTGGGAGAAGAACCCGCCGGCACACGCGGTGCAGGCCTCCCACCCGACGACCTCTCGTGCACCGCCCCTCTCCAAGGCGGCAGAGACCGCTGCCGGCACGTCGAGTGCGGGCTGCCCTGTCGAGCTGGTGCTCCGGATCCGGTCCCCGAGGACGGCCGCGACCTCGGCGAGGTCCTCTTCGGAGAACTCGTAGCAGCCCGCATGGATGCACGGCCCGAGGGCTCCGACCACGTCGCTCGCCCCCATCTGCCTCATGGCGTCGATGGCACCTTCGACCACCCCCGCCGAGAGTCCCCGCCAACCGCCGTGCACCGCGGCGAACACCCCTTCGGGGCTGCCGAGGGCAACCGATGCGCAGTCGGCGGTGAGCACGGCCAACGCAGCGCCCGACGACCGGCTCACCAAGGCATCGCCAGGTCCGGCGAGGACCGATCTCACCTGTTCACCGTCCGCTCTGCTCCCCGACCTGCCCGACGGTCCGACCGTGACCACGCGGCAACCGTGGACCTGCTCCAACCAGGAGACCTCTCGAATGCCTTTGCCGCCCGAGCTCTGCGCGGTGACTTCGGTCACCCAGGATTCGAGCAGCTGAGCCCCGTCTCCACCGCGGCCGGTCGGCCGGAGATCACCGGCTCGGACGTCGCTCCACGCGGCTCGGATCGGCCCGATGATCGGGACCGGGGATGGAGGTTCGTTCAGCGAAGGAACGACGGCACGTCGAAGTCGTCATCGCCCAGATCGAGGTCGTCGTCGGCGGGTGTGGCGAAGATGTCCTCGTGACCCGCATCGACCCCGAGCACCCTGCTCCGAGTCTCGTCGCGCCCGGTCGGCGCCGGCGTGTGACTCCCCCCGCCGGTCTGCGCCTCCCAGCGCTCGAAGCCGGCGGCGATGACCGTGACCCGAACCTCGTCCCCCATCGCCTCGTCGATCACGCTGCCGAAGATGATGTTCGCGTCGGGGTGGGCGACCCCGTGGATGATCTCCGCAGCCTCGTTGACCTCGAAGAGGCCGAGATCGGGCCCGCCCGCGATGTTGAGCAGGATCCCCCGCGCCCCTTCGATCGACGCTTCGAGCAGTGGGCTGGTGATCGCCGCGCGGGCGGCGTTGACCGCCCGACCCTCACCGGTGGCCGCGCCGATGCCCATGATGGCGGTTCCCGCGTTGGACATGATCATCTTCACGTCGGCGAAGTCGGTGTTGATCAGTCCGGGGACGGTGATCAGGCTGGTGATCCCCTGCACCCCCTGCATCAGCACCTCGTCGGCCATCTTGAAGGCGTCGACCATCGAGGTCTTCTCGTTGGACACGGTGAGCAGCCGGTCGTTGGGGATGATGATGAGGGTGTCGACCTTTTCCTTCAGGTTCTGGATGCCCGACTCCGCCTGCACCGACCGCCGCCGACCCTCGAAGGTGAAGGGGCGGGTGACCACGCCGATGGTCAGCGCACCCAGGCCCTTGGCGATCTCGGCCACCACCGGCGCCGCACCGGTGCCGGTGCCGCCACCCTTGCCGGCGGTGATGAAGACCATGTCGGCACCCTTCAGCGCCTCCTCGATCTCCGAACGATGCTCTTCGGCGGCGAGGCGGCCGACCTCCGGATCACTCCCCGCTCCGAGCCCGCGGGTCAACTGGCGACCGATGTCCAGTTTGAGGTCCGCGTCGCTCATCAGCAGCGCCTGCGCGTCGGTGTTGGTCGCGATGAACTCGACACCCCGCAGCCCGGCCTCGATCATCCGGTTGACGGCGTTGACCCCTCCACCGCCCACGCCCACGACCTTGATGACGGCAAAGTAGTTGTTCTGCGCCGGAACGGTCATCGAATCCCTTACCCTCGACCAAAGGTTGAAACCGTTCCAACCGGCGAGTTAGCTGCACACGATAGGGTCAGCACAGTACCTGGTCAAGCACGGTGACACGCAGACGTCACCTCGGCGGACACCCTCGGGCACGGCGCGCGACGGCTCACCCGGTCACCGCCGGGGACTGGGGGACGGTGACGTCGATGACGGTGGCGCCGCGCAGCGACGCGTGGGCGATGATCGCGGCGATGTCCTCGTACTTGGCTTCCAAATCGCTGTCCGTGCCGAGCAGGACGGTGATCCGCGAGTTGAGCCCGAGGCTCACCGTTCCGTCCGGTGCCTCGGTCACCGACACCACTTGCGCTGCGAACGCGGGTGGAAGCGTCCGGCACACCGCGAGCGCGAACGCTGCGCCGCTGCCGAGGGTCCGACCCACCCCGGCCGGCCGGAGCACTCCGCTCGGACCGTGCACGCTGAGCACGAGCAGGCCCAGCGGGAGCTTCGAGCCCGGCAGGACCTCGAGGGTCCGACCGGTGCCGTCCACGATCGACCACTCCGAGCCGGGTCCGGCGACCAGCGCCTTGGGGACCCGCTCGGTGACCACGACCTTCACCCCGTCGGGCCACCGACGTTCCACCTGTGCGCTCGCGATGAACGGGAGTGCCTCCACCCGGCCGACCGCCGCCCCGGGATTCACGCTGATCAGCGGTGGATGGTCCTTCAGGCCAGCGGCATCGACGATCTCGGCCGTGCTCGTGTGGGGGTGCGCGCCGGTTACCGAGATCACCCGGGCACTGAACAGCGGCGTGTGGAGGAGGAGCACCGCGACCGCCACCAGACCCACCACGCCCAATCCGATGAGGATCCGACGGAGACGGCGTTGCCCATCGCTTCGCCGCACCGCGATCCGCCGCTGGCGGATCCTCGGGTCGATCGAGGGACGGGTGCCGGCATCGGGCGGAGCGGACGCGCCGGGCGGGGTCATTCCGTCTCACCTTCGGGGTCCTCGGCGGGCACCGCCTGGCTGCGGGGAAAGCCGATCAGACGCACCTCGGTGTGGAGCTCGACCCCGGTCTCTCGAGCGACCACCGAACGCACCTCCTCGATGAGCGCGTAGACGTCGTCGGCCGACCCGTCCGGATCGGCCTGGATGAAGTTGGCGTGTTTGGTGGAGACCTCGGCGGTCCCCAGGCGTCTGCCCTTCAGGCCACACGCGTCGATCAATCGACCCGCGGAATCACCGGGTGGGTTGGTGAACACCGAGCCCGCATTGGAACCTCCCGGCTGGTTCGCCCTGCGCCAGCGCACGATCTCGTCGATGGTGGTCCTTCCCTCATCCGGCACACCGGGCTCGAGGTGGTAAAGACCCGAGACCAGCACGTCAGACGGGCCGACGTGCGCCCGGCGGTACCCGAACTCGAGGCGGGACGCCGGCGCGTCGTGCACCGCTCCCGAAGAGAGGTCCACCCACCGGTAGGAGACGAGGGTCGTCGACGTCTCCGAACCGTGGCCTCCCGCGTTCATCCGGATCGCTCCCCCGACCGAACCGGGCACTCCGACCGCCCACTCGAGCCCGGTCAGGCCGGCGGCGACGGTGCGCCGGGCCAGCACCGGCAGCGACATCGCCGCGCCCGCTCGGACCTCGGTGCCGTCGACCGACAACTCGGCGAAGCCCGGCCCGAGCGAGACCACCAGCCCGTCGAAGCCCCGATCGGCCACCAGCAGGTTCGAGCCCTTGCCCAAGACCATCACCGGCACGGCCGTCGGCTCGGAGCCGAGGAACCCGCCCAGCGCACGGCCCAGCTCGATCAACTCGTGCTCGTCGTCGACTTCGACGAAGAGCGCTGCGGTGCCACCGACCCGGTAGGTGGTCAAGGCGCCGAAAGGATGGTCGTGGTGCACGCGGGCGCCGAGCGCCTCTGCGAGCGCACCGAGGTCGCCGGTGCGACCGGTCACCGGTCGTTCGTCCGAGCGCACCGAGGTCACCGGCCGGGGTCGGACATCAGCTCGTCGGGGAGCGCGGTGAGATCGCCTGCTCCGATCGTGCAGCACAGGTCTCCATCCTCCAACAGGGCGGCCACCGCGCCGCGCAGCTCGGCACGGCTCGGGAAGTAGTAGACGGGCTTGCCCGGGAACGAGCGCTTGACTGCGTCGGCCACCATCTCGCCGGACACCCCGGGGACCGGAGCCTCGCCCGCGCCGTAGACGTCGGTCACCACCACGATGTCCGCGTCGGCGAACGCCGGACCGAACTCGTCGCCCAACTCGACCGTCCGGCTGTAGCGGTGGGGCTGGAAGACCGCGACGATCCGCCGCCAGTCACCGTTGCGGGCCGCGGCGAGCACCGCGCGCACCTCGGTCGGCAGATGCGCGTAGTCGTCGACGAAGGTGACTCCGTCGAGCTCCCCCCGGAACTCGAAGCGGCGCGCCACCCCCGCGAAGCGGGACAGCGCCCGCGAGGCGTCGGCAAAGGAGACACCGGCCTGGATGGCGGCGACGGTCGCCACCGCGGCGTTCTTGGCGTTGTGGAGCCCCGGTACCGGAACGGCGAGTTTCCCCAGCTCTGCCTGGTCCGGTCCGAGCAGCCCGAAGGAGATCGAGCTCCGGGCGAGCACCAGGTCGATCATCCGGTAGGTGCACCCGGCGGCGGTCCCGACCACCGCTGCACCAACCGACCTTCCGATCTCTGCCGCGACCGGATCGTCGCCCCCCACCACCCGGCTCAGCCGCGCCCCGGCGACGAACTCCTCGAATGCCGAGCGCTCCGCGGCGAACGATCCCCAGTGGTCGAGATGGTCGGGCTCGACGTTGGTGACCACCGCCACGTCCGGGCTGAGTGACAGGAACGATCCGTCGCTCTCGTCCGCCTCGACGACCAGCCACTCTCCTTGATCCCAGACCGCGTTGGTGCCGATCTCGTTGACGTCGCCTCCGATCAGGAACGACGGCTGGGCGCCCGCCTCGATGAGCTCGAGGGCCAGCATCGAGGCGGTGGTCGTCTTGCCGTGGGTACCGGCGACCGCGAGGCACCGTTTGAGTGAGGCGATTGCCGCCAGGGCTTCGGCTCGGGCGAGTGCGGTGATGCCGCGGCGCTTCGCTTCGGCGACCTCCGGGTT
Source organism: uncultured Acidimicrobiaceae bacterium (assembly GCA_963839925.1). Taxonomy (GTDB): domain Bacteria; phylum Actinomycetota; class Acidimicrobiia; order Acidimicrobiales; family RAAP-2; genus Bog-756. The sequence goes on from CAWIWV010000001.1 coordinate 1,619,128, forward strand.
GTCCGCGCGAACAGCCGACGACCAGGTGATCACGTCGGCAGTGCCCACGTTCTGCGCGTCGTGGCCGATCGTCACCGGGATGCCCGCACTCGCGAGCCGCTCGGTGACGGCTGACGCCTTGACGTCGCTTCCGGTGACCCGGTGGCCCATCGAGTGGAGAGCGGTGGCGATGGCGCTCATCCCCGCCCCTCCGATTCCGACGACGTGGACGGAGCGGGAGTGGGCCGGGTCCCCGAACAGCCCGGTCGTGGCAGCGGTCATCGCCTCGACGACCCGCGCGCTGGTCTCGCGTTGGCCTCGACCACGTCGGCCCCCGCCTCCGCCGCATGCGGATGGCCGAGCGACCTGGCCGCTGCACCCATCACCTCGAGCCTGTTCGGATCGTCGAGCAGACCATCCAACTCCGCGGCAAGGGACTCGGCGTCGCACTCGGCGTCGGGAAGGAGCAGCGCCGCGCCCGCTTTCTCGAGCACTCGTGCGTTGGCGGTCTGGTGGTCGCCCGGTGCGCCGGGCAAGGGGACGAGCACCGACGGCACGCCGGCCACCGCCAGCTCGGCGACGGTCATCGCGCCCGCCCGGCACACGACCAGGTCCGACGCGCTGTACACCAGGTCCATCCGCTCCTCGAATGGCACCCGGATCACACGGAGGACCCGGTCGTCGGTGCGTTGGGTGGCGCTTCCGGCCGGATCCTGACTCTCGCCATCGGTCTGCCGCTCGTCCCAGCCTCGCCGGCCCACGATGTGGTAGATCGAGCGGTCGGGACGGTCCTGCCAGCGGGCGACCAGCCCATCGACCGCCTCGTTGAGGTGGCGGGCACCCAGAGAGCCCCCGAACACGGTCACCAGGGGACGGTCCTCGGGAAGACCGAGCTTCGCCCTGGCTTCGCTCCGAGTGCTGGGATCGCGGGCCACGTCGACGATCTCGGGGCGGACCGGCGTCCCGGTCACGATCGCCCGGGGAAGCGAGCTGCCCGGCCAACCGACGATGTTGGCGGTCGAGAAACGCCCGAACAGCCGGTTGACGGCACCGGGGACCGCGTCCACGTTGACCAACACCAGCGGGACACCGAGGACGAGCGCGGCAGAAGATGCGGCCAGGCTGGCGTAGCCGCCGACCGAGACGACCACCTGCGGGCGAGCCCGCGCGGCGAGCCCGATCGCCCGCAGCGCGGCGACCGCAAGGCCGATCGATGCGCCCACGTTCTGGATGAGGTCCTTCACTCCGAACCCGCGCACGATGCCCCGACCGGGCAGCAGGACGAACGGGAACCCGCGGCCTTGGAGGGTCTCCCGATCCTGCCCTCGACGGGAGCCCACGAACTCGATGCTCTCCCGGTCGTGTCCGGCGGCAACCAGCGCTTCGGCGATCGCCAGCGCCGGTTGGAGGTGACCGGCGGTGCCGCCGCCCGCGACGAAGGCGTAGCGCGCTCGGCTCACCTGGCCGGCGATCGCCAGGATCTTCCCGCGAGGTGGGGTGGACGTTCCTGGGCGGCGATGTTGAGGAGGATGCCGGCAGCGCCCATGGTCACGATGAGCGACGTTCCTCCGTACGAGATGAACGGCAGAGGAATGCCGGTGACCGGGAGCACGCCGATGACCGCGCCGATGTTGATGACCGCCTGGCTGGTGATCCAGGTGGTGATCCCGACCGCCAGCAGGCCGCCGAACCGGTCGGGCGCGGCGATCGCTGCCCGCAGGCCGAACCAGGCCAGCGCGAAGAACACCGCGAGCAACAGCACCGCCCCCACCAGGCCGAGCTCCTCCCCGACCACCGAGAAGATGAAATCGGTGTGCGCGTTCGGCACGGTGCCGAACTTCTCGCGACCCCCCCCGAGACCGAGGCCGAAGATGTGCCCCGATCCGAGGCCGACCAATGACTGCCAGACCTGGTAGCCGGAGCCCGACTTGGTGGATCCGGGATTGAGGAAGGAGAAGATGCGGTCCCGCCGGTACGGATCGGCCAGACCGACGATGAGCGCGAGGCAGGCGAACCCGCCGATGATCTTGAGGATCGGCGCCATCGGCACGCCACCCATGAACAGGATGCCGAACGCAATGCAGCTGAGCACCAACGCCGTGCCCATGTCCGGTTGCTTCAAGATGAGCACCCCCGCGATGCCGAGCACGGCCAGCACCGGCACGGCGACCATCTTGGGGTCACCGAGGTGACCGACCCTTCGGGTGAGCAGGTCTGCGGCGAAGACCGCGAGTGCCAGCTTCATGAGCTCGGACGGCTGGATCTGCAGCATGCCGAATCCGATCCATCGGGAGGAGCCCCCCGACGACACGCCGATGTGGGGCAGCAGCACGACGACGAGCAGCGCGAGCGACCCGATCAACAGCACCCCGCGGATCTTTCGCCACACCCGGTAGTTCATGCGTGCGCACAGCAGCAGCGCACAGGCCCCGACTCCCATGTACATGGCCTGGCGGATGAGGATCGCCCACGGTGATCCGTAGAGGCCGATGGACACGATCGGCGATGCCGAGCCGACCATGACCAGCCCGAAGACGCACAACACGCCGATCAGGACCGCGAGGGCCGGTGCGGTCCCGACCCGGCTCAGCCACCGCGGGCTGACCCCGGCTCGCTGGGCAGGCTTCCCGACCGCGGTCCGTGCGGTCAGGTTGACGACTTCTCCACTAGCCACGACGGCGACCTCCGCTCATCGACCGGACCGCCTCAGCCCCACCTCGCCTGCCTCCTCCATCCCCCAAGCTTCGCCCACGCGGGCCCTCGGGTGGTGGAGCCGAGCGTCGGACCCTCAACACCGGCCGTCGATCCCGACCGGACATCAGACCTTCCCGACCGTGAGGAAATCGCCGTAGAAGATGCCCAGGCCGAGTGCGGCGAACAGCCCCGCAAGGATCCAGAACCGCACGATGACCGTGGTCTCGGGCCACCCGAGCAACTCGAAGTGATGGTGGAGGGGGGCCATCAGGAACACCCGGCGGTGGAAGATCCGGAAGCTCAGGACCTGGACGACCACCGAGAGGGTCACGATCACGAACAGCCCCCCGATGACCACCAGGAGCAGATCGAGGTTCATCAGCAGACACAGTGCGGCGAGACCCGATCCGATGGAGAGCGAGCCGGTGTCCCCCATGAAGATCTTCGCCGGGGATGCGTTCCACCAGAGGAACCCGAGGCAGGCGCCCGCCAGGGCCACCGAGGCCAGCGCGAGGTCGAGGGCGTCGGGAACCCGGTAGATCGCGAAGTGCCGGTACTGCCAGTAGCCGATGATGGCGAGACAGGCGAAGCAGAAGGTCGAGGAGCCGGCGGCCAGACCGTCGAGGCCGTCGGTCAGGTTCACTGCATTGGCCGAAGCGGCGATCACCAGGGTCGCCCACACCACCCAGACCGCGGTCCCCATGTGCAGTCCGATCGAGTCGTAGCGGGTGAACGACAAGGTGGTCGCCGTGTGCGCCCAGTAGATCGCCAGCAGCGAGAACGCCACCCCGAGTGCGATCTGCGCGCCGAACTTGGCCCGCTTGTTGAGCCCGAGGCTCCTGCGGTGGCGGACCTTGATCCAGTCGTCGGCGAACCCGATCAGCGCGGCCCCTACGACGGCCAGCATCACCAGTGCCCCCGACCGGCTGAAGACCACCCCGGGCACGGCGTGCGCTGCGATGAATCCGCTGACCACGCCCAAGACGATGGTCAGTCCACCCATGGTCGGGGTGCCGGCCTTGGCGATGTGGACCTTCGGACCGTCCTCTCGGATGTGCTGGCCGATGTTGTTCTTGCGCAGCCATTTGATGAGAAACGGCGTGGTGAGGACCGCCACCCACAGCGCGACCCCACCCGAGGTCATCAGCGAGATCACGGCCGACTGCCACCTGGTCGCCCAGTGTCGAGGACGGGTGCGGTCGCGAGCACCTCCCTCGCCTCCAGCCGGTCGTCGAAGGGCAGGACCTGGCTGCCCACGACCTGGGTGGTCTCGTGGCCTTTGCCGGCGATGACCACCACGTCTCCGGCACCTGCCAACCCCACCGCGACGGCGATGGCACGACGCCGATCGGGTTCGACGACCACCTCGAGACCGGTGTCCCCCGCTTCGTCGATGCCGGAGCGGACCTGTTCGATGATGACGTCCGGATCCTCACCCCTGGGGTTGTCGGAGGTGAGCACGATCGCGTCCGCCCAGCGCGCACCGACTCCCCCCATCTCGGGTCGCTTCCCTTGGTCACGATCACCGCCACACCCGAAGACGCAGATCACCCTGGCCGCACCCGCCAGGTCGCGTGCCGACGAGAGCGCGGCGTCGAGACCCGCCGGGGTGTGGGCGAAGTCGACCAGCACCGAGAACGGATGCGCCGAATCGATGACCTCCATCCGACCGGGGATCGGCGACACCCCGGAGAGCCCCGCGCGGATCTGGTCGTCGCCCACCCCGAGGGAGGCGGCGATGGTGGCCGCCATCACCGCGTTCTCGACGTTGAAGCGCCCGGACAGCGGAACGGTCAACCGCTGTCCCCGCCAGCGGAACGAAGACGAGCCGACCGACAGGACGAGGTCCGAGGCGTCAGATGCGCGGACCGGGATCAGCCGCTCCTCGGAGATGCGCTCCGCGAGCAGTCGACCCCACGGGTCGTCGACGTTGACCACTGCCAACCCCGCACGGTCCGGGGAGAAGAGCATCGCTTTGGCCTCGAAGTACTCCTCCATCGTCCGGTGATGGTCGAGATGGTCTCGGCTCAGGTTGGTGAAGGCCGCCACGTCGAAGCGGATGCCGTCCACCCGGTGCTGGGTGAGACCGTGCGACGAAACCTCCATGGCGACCGCTCGCATCCCGTCCTCGCGGAGCGCGGCAAGGTGCGCTTGGAGGACCGGGGCCTCCGGGGTGGTGCGCGCGCCGTCGAGGGTGCCGACGACCCCTGTCGCAATGCCCGCATCGGCCAGGATCGCACCCACCAACTGGGTCACCGTCGTCTTCCCGTTGGTGCCGGTGACCCCCACCATGGTCATCGCCCGGGAGGGATGGCCGTAGAAGCTGGACGCGATCACCGCCATCGCCGGTCGGATCGCGCCCGCTGCCACCCGGGCCTGGGGTACGTCGAGGTCCACGAAATGCTCGCACAGGAGGGAGACCGCACCCCCGGTCACCGCCTCGGCGGCGTGGGTGTGCCCGTCGGTGTGCTCGCCGGGCACGCAACAGAACAACGAGCCCCGGTGGACCGCACGGCTGTCGAAGTCGACCGAGGTGACCTCCACCGAGGTGAGGTTTCCCCGAGTGTCGAGGACGTTCACGTCCTCGATCAGCGTGGTCATCAGCACAAGCGGGTGTCCCAGGGTGTCGAGCCGGAGGGCAGGTTCCGGCGAATCGGATCTGGGCCCACCTACGGTCCTTCCGTGGTTGCTCCAGCAGGCACCGAGATGCTACCCGTGCCCCCCACTGCGGAGTTCGATGCAGCGGTGGTTCCGGCGGCCGTGGTGGGAATTCCGTAGTGGTGCAGGGCGTAGGCCATGATCGTCGAGAACACCGGTGCGGCCACCGCCCCGCCGTAGATGGGCGTCGGATGGTCGAGGACCACGATCGCCGAAAGGACCGGGGACTGTGCGGGGGCGAACCCGGCGAACGAACCCATGTAGGCCCCGGAGATGTAGCCCGGCTTGTTGGGGTTCGGGATCTGGGCGGTGCCGGTCTTGCCGGCCACGGTGTAGCCGTCGATCGCGGCCTCGGTGCCGGTCCCTGACTGCACCACCCCTTCCAACATGGGGACGAGCTCGGCGTCGACGGCGGGGCTGATGACCCGGCGGGTGGCGGGCTTCTTGACCAGCGTGGTCGCACCCGAGGGGCTGATCGTTCCCCGGATCAGGCTCGGCGCCACGAAGACCCCGCCGTCGGCGACCGCGTTGTAGGCATCGAGCACCTGTTGGGCGGTCACCGCGTCGTCCTGGCCGATCGGGGTCGAGCCGATCGAGGTACCGGTCCAGTTCGAGGCTCCCGGCACGATGCCCGAGGATTCTCCCGGGAAGTCGAGACCGGTCGGGCTGCCGAACCCGAGGTCGGCGATCTGGGCGAGGAGGGGATTCTCCCCCAACCGCTGTGCGATCTCGATGGTCCCGAGGTTCGACGACTGGGCGAGGATCTGGCTCGCGCTCATGTCCACCGTCCCGTGGGACTCCGCGTCGTGGAAGGTGTAGGTCCCCATCCGCAGCGACGCGGGGACACTGATCATCTGGCTCGGGGTGATCAGGCCGCCGGCGAGCGCAGCCGAGAAGGTGACCAGCTTGAAGACCGAGCCGGGCTCGTAGACCTGGGTGAGCGCCGAGTTCGAGGGCGCCTGCTCCACGCCGGCGGGGAGGGTTTCGGTGCTGGCCATCAGGTTCGGCCCCGAGGTGGTCGGGGGCGGGGTGGGGGTCGCGGCCGGCGTGGAAGCGGCCGGAGCCCCGGTGGACCCGGTCGTCGCTGAACCCGACGTCGCCTGCAGGTTCGCCATGGCCAGGATCTGGCCGGTCTTCACGTCCTCGACGATCGCCGTGCCGCTGAAGGCGTGCGAAGCGACGATCTCGGTTGCGAGTGCCTGCTCGGCCACGTACTGGATGGAGTCGTCGATGGTCAGCTCGAGCCCGGAGCCTGGTTTGGCGGCCACCGATCCCGCGGACGACCCGGGCAACGCCACGCCGTCGGGCGCGACCAGCAGGTTCTCGAGACCGGGTCGGCCGGCCAACAGGGTCTGGTACTGGTATTCGAGCCCCGAGGTGCCGTTGCCGTTCCATCCGGTCGTTCCCACCACCGGGAGCGCCAACTGCCCGTCGGGCTCGATCCGCTGTGATTCGGAGATCAGGTTGATCCCACCGAGCTGCAGGGCTGAGACCTTCTTTGCCACCCGACCGGAGACCCGGTGGGCGAGGTAGACGAAACCGCTCGATCCGCTGAGCTCGCTCCAGAGCTGCTGGCGGGGAACCCCGAGGATCGGAGCGAGCCGATCGACGTCGCTGTTCAGCGTGCCGAGTTTGTGGATCAACATCGGGTCCCCGACGACGGTCGGCTTGGTCACCGACTCGGCGAGCACCTCGCCGTTGCGGTCGTAGATACCCCCCCGGATCGCTGGGACGGTGACCGGTTGGGAGAGCTCGGCCACCGAGGCGGACGCATAGCGCTGATGGCCGAAGTCCTGGACCTGGATCAGCCGCAGGATCATCGCTCCGAACACCAACACCAGGACCAGCCGCATCGCACGGGTGCGCCGGCCCAGCAGGATCGACGGACTCACTGACCAGCCGTCGGCGACGTGTTCGGGACCGGAAGAGGGACGTTGAGTGGGACGTAGGGCAGGTTGACGACGTTCGGCGGTGCCCGATAGTCGTCGTGTTCGGCCTTGGACACGATGAGGTCCGGCGCAGACTTCTGGGCCACGTCGACCTGGCCGTTCTTCTGGGTGCTCGTCGCGGCCTGGAGCTCCTGGCTGACGGCGGCGAGGCGGACCTGACCCTCGCTGACCATGGCGTCCCCGACGACCACCGCGAGCAGGCTGCCCACGACCAGCACCGCGGAGAACCACATCGTCGATCGCCGGACCGAAAGCGTGGAGCGACCGGATCGGCGACTCCGCTCCTTCCGCGTGCCGGGCTCGAAGATCCGCAGCGGTGGCCGGCGTGGCCCCGACGGGTCGGGGCGGCCCTGGGGACGGGTGGGAAGGGCGCGGGCGGGCGAGGAGGGTGGCGCCATCACGCCACCTCGTCGTGGGTGCGCGAGGGGCTGACTGTTGCGGGCAGACGCTCGATGACCCGGAGGCGGGCAGCCTCGGCCCGATGGTTGCGGCGGACCTCGTCCTCGGTGGGGCGGCGGGCGCCGCGGGCGACAAGCCGGAACTGCGGATTGGCGCCACACACGCACGGCAGACCGGGCGGGCACGTGCAGTTGTCGGTGACCATGCGGGCGAACAGCGCTTTGACCAGCCGGTCCTCACCCGAATGGTAGGAGATGACCAGACACCGTCCGCCTGGCCTGAGCAGCCCGAGCGCCTCCTCGAGCGCCGTCTCAAGCTGCTCCAACTCCTCGTTGACCGCGATCCGGATGGCCTGGAAGACCCGGCGTGCCGGGTGTCCTCCGGTCCGTCGGGTGGCTGCGGGGATAGCTTGGCGCACCACGTCTGCCAGCTGGCCGGTCGTGGTCACCGGACGGGCCGCCACGATCGCACGCGCGATCCGACGGGCGAACCGACCCTCGCCATTGTCTTGGAAGATCTCGACCAGGGCCTCTTCGTCGTCGTTGTTGACAACATCGGCAGCGGTGCGACCGGTCGTCGGATCCATCCTCATGTCCAAGGGCGCGTCCCGCCGGTAGGAGAACCCGCGTTCGTCCACGTCGAGCTGGGGCGAGCTGACCCCGAGGTCGAACAGCACGCCGCTCAGCCCGTCTTCGGCTCCCGAGACCAGACCGTCGCGCAGTTCGCCGATCACGCCGCTCAGCGCGTCGAACCGGGACCGCCGAACGAGGGCCCGGCTGCCGAACGGTGCGAGGGCCTCTTCGGCTGCGGTCACCGCCGACGGATCGCGGTCGATCCCTAGGATCGAGTGCCCCGGGTCGGCCCGAAGGAGCGCAGCGGCATGGCCTCCACCCCCGACGGTGGCGTCGACGATCAGGCCCGGAGGGACCGGGTCGAAGAACTGCACCACCTCGGTGGTCATGACAGGTTCGTGTTGGAATGTCTGGCTCATCCGCAGCCCCTCGACCGGCAGGTCGAATGCGGGTGGAGTGCCGCGACGTTCACTCCGGAATTGGGCAGAGGAGGACTCTCCCGGAGCTCCGGTCGAGGGACTGCGCATGGGCCAGACACGTTCGATGTGTACGTCTTGCCGGGCCACCGCGGCGAGCCCGCACTGGAGCGGGGACGGCCGGATGGGACCCGGCCCAATGAGAGCCGCCGACCGGACGGTCGGACGCGATGCGCTCTCCGTGGAACTCCCCGCAGCGGCCAATGCCGGTACAGCTGCGGGCCCGGGTGCTGCTGCGAGGGCCAGTTCCCTGGCCCGCACGAGGCGGGAAGCGTCCCTTCCCGCGGGATGATCGGGATGGATCCGGGGAGCACCCGAGGTGGAGGGCTGCTCGTCGGCATCGTTCGGAACGAGGGTGAGACTGGGCACGGACGAGGGGTTTGGGAGGACACGGAGGGACACCTGGGCACTCAGCCGTCGTCGCCCTGGGTGAGACGCTCCTCTTCCGGAAGCACCTTCTCGTCCCAGGTCTCCCGATTCCACAGCTCCACCCGGTCGATCGCCCCGAGCACCAGCACCTCTCCCACCAGCCCGGCGAACTCGCGAAGGTGCGAGGGGATGGCCATCCGCCCCTGCTTGTCGAGTTCCAGCTCGTGGGAGGTCGACGCCCACACCCGGGCGACGTGCCGGTCGCTCTTGCCGCTCGCCGCCCGCTCCAGCATGTTCTCCGTCTGGATCTCGAACTGGTCCGGAGTCCACAGGGCGAGACATCCGTCTTGGTACTCGCTCAAGAAGCCGCCTCGCTCGAAGGGTGCGCGGAACTTCGACGGAAGGATCACCCTTCCCTTGTCGTCGAGCGAGTGCTCGTACCTGCCGAAGAACCGTGTCACTGGTGATTGCTCCCACAACGCTCCCTGCAGTGCTCAGATCCTTGCACGGATCCTCCCCTTCACACCACTTCGCTCCACTTTATGCCCCTTGCCTATTCGCGTCAACCACTTCGACCCCATATCGACCCAATCCGAGCCACTTCAGGTCCACCGAGGTGCCGAGCGATCCACGGGCGCGCCGAGGCAGGTCACAAAGGGCCGCGACGGAGAGCGATCAGGGTGCGATCGAAGAGATCAGTGGGACCCGCGGGGCGGGCGGGTCAGCGGGGTGGGTCGTCGACGCCGAGCACCGCGAACAAGGCACCCACGACCTGGTCTGCGCCGATGGGACCGACGCCCCGTTCGTCACCGACGTCCGCCACCCCTGCCGCGGCCTCACCCAGGTCCGCCACCGCCAGATCCTGTTCCGAACCGGGCAGGTGCAAGAGATCGACGAGCGCGGCGGGATCCCAACGGACGAAGCAGGCACCGTGGAACCAGGCGCCGTCGCGAGTGCGCCTCTGAGCCAGGCCGACCATCTTGCGACCGTCCCCGAGCACCACTTCGCCACGACCCACGCCCCCGAAGCAGACCGCCGACGCCCATCGGGTGCGGTTGACCGAGCCGCCACGGTGCGCCGACGCTCCATCGATCCCCAACCGACCGAACGAGTCGACCCAGGCATCTCCCAACCAGTCGAAGGCGGCTCCGACATCGTCTTGCCAAAGTGGATCGCCGGCCGGCAACCACACGTCGATCCAGACCGGGTCCCCGGGAACGACCAGCACCACACCCCCACCGGATCTCCTGCGAGCGATGGCGACCCCCTCGGCCTCGGCGCGCTCCGCGTCGATCAGTTCGATCGGCTGGGTCGAGCCGAGCACCAACGCGGGAGCCGTCGTGCGACACACACCGACGAGCCGCCGGTCAGGGTGGTCAGCAGCTTCGGGCCACGCGGCGTGCAGGGTGCCCGCCGGACCGGTTCGCTCGTCGACCCTCCACCCACCCACTCAGGCGGTCAACGGGACGTAGCGATCGGCACCGCCGGCGGACCCGAGGTAGGTCGCCCAGTCCTCGCTCCCCCCGCCACAGAGCGCCAACAGCTGGACCCGGTGCCGGGGAGCGGTCGGGGTCGACCGCAGGGTCATCCCGGCTTCGTGAGGAAGTCGGTCCTCCTTGCGCGTGTTGCAGCGACGGCACGCGGCGACCACGTTCTCCCACGTGTGAGGCCCGCCTTTGCTCCGAGGGATCACGTGGTCGAGGTTCTCGGCGGCGGACCCGCAGTACTGACACCTGGAACCGTCTCTGGCAAAGACCGTCCGGCGGTTCACCGCGACCCGATAATGACGCGGCACCGGCACGTACCGCACCAGCCGCACCACCGAGGGCTCGGGGACCGTCAATCGTTCCGCCCGGAACACCCGCTCGGTCGTGTGCACCAGTTCCGCCTTGGTGTCGAGCACCAGCAGTACGGCTCGTCTCGACGACACGATGCCGAGCGGCTCGAAGGTGGCGTTGAGGACCAGCGCGCGTCGGGACGGCGACATCGGTGATCGGACCGGCTCGGGCACGATGGAGCCAGATCTATCGGAGACCGCTTTGGTTGCGAGCTTCGATCGCCGGTCCATCAGTTCGAAAATTAGCCCGAGTGGGCCTCGTTCTGGTGATCAGAAGACCACCAGGCCGTTCTCCCACGGTCCAGCCGGCGGTGCCTTGCGGATGGCCGGGTGGACCGGCACCACTCGAGGTAGGAGATGACGTCGGCGGCCCTCGGATCGGCGTCAGGATCGCCGTATGCGGTGACCATCCGGAATCGCCACAGTTGCCGGTCGGGGATCGGCAGGTGTGGCGGTGACCTCCACCAGCCAGGCGGAGCCAACCGTCTCATCGCGCCGAGACCGGACCACCAGAGATCAGGACGGGCAAGGAGTGCCCCGACGATCGCTCCCCTCCCCTTCGAGGCCGATCCGCCCGAGCTCACCGCGCACCCCGGGGTGTGGCCATCGCGTCGAGCGACCGGAAGCCGACCGACGCCGCACCGATCAGAGGACCGTCCGCTCCAAGTCCGACCGGAACGATGCGGGTCGATCGCGAAAAATCGAGACGCGCCCGGAGCCCGATCTCGGACTGTGCCGCTTCGAAGAACGGGGCATCGAACCCGAGTGCGACCGAACCTCCGACCACCGCCAACTCGAGGTCCAAGAGGTTGGCAACCGATGCCACCGCCCGACCCACCAACATGCCGCAGTGACGGCGATCTGCATCCGATGCCTCCGCCGCGGGATGACCGGTGAACGACTCGATCGACATCCCGGATGCCTCTGCCTCGAGGCATCCCTGCCCCCCACAGACGCAGCGTCGCCCATTCGGTTCGACCACCAGGTGGCCGATGTGTCCGGCGTTGCCGAGCGCGCCGTCGAGTAGGCGCCCGTTCAGGACGATTCCTCCACCGATGCCGGTCGACACGACCATCGCCAGATAGTCGTCGACACCCCGGGCTGCTCCCAGCCACCCCTCGCCGAGTGCGAGCGCTTTGGCGTCGTTGTCGACCGCGACCGCAAGTCCGGTGGCCGCGGCGAGGCGATCGCGGAGCGGAAACCGGTGCCAGGCCCTGATGTTGAGCGGCGACACGGTCTCGCCGTCGGGGAGCATCGGGCCACCGCATCCCACGCCGCAGACCGCAGGTGACATCGCCGACCGAGATCGGACCCGATCCACGAGGGTGACCAACGCCTCGAAGACGTCCTCTGCCTGGTCCGAATCGGGGGTCGCCACCCGATCCGCCGCGACGATCGAACCGTCATCGGCGACGAGGGCTGCAGCGAGTTTGGTTCCGCCGATGTCCACGGCCAGGACCGCCCGTCGAGTCACGTCCACCCGCCCCGCCGTGCTGCCGGCCCGAACCGAACCTCAGGATCGGGGCAGGTCCAGGGTCGATCAGTTCTCGCGATGGAAACGGCCGCGGATCCACTCACGGGGATCGTGGACGGAGTTGCTGAGATTCCGGCTGTGGAGCGATCGGGAGATGTCCTCGATCCCGGCCTTCCCCATCCGGCGTGCGTTGTTGGCGAACACCACCCCGGACAGGAACATCACCACCACCCCGGCGAAGCCGAGCACCACGGAGCGGGAGAAGGTGAAAAGCATGAAGACAAGAGCTGCCACGAACACCAGTGCCGACCAGATGCAGTACCGGCCCGCGTGCCGGTACACGGTTTCGGAGCGCACCCGCTCCGCGAAATCAGGATCCTCCTGGTAGAGGGACTGCTCCAACTCGTGGAGGATACGTTGCTCGTGTTCAGAAAGCGGCAACGGCTCGACTCCTCCCCCCTCCGTCGCGTCTGGTGTTACCCGGCACGTTCATTCTCGCGCAACCCCCACTGGAAAGCACTGCGCACCTACTGCCGTCCACGCCGACCGACGGCCTCGTCCCCTGCTGTCCTCAGACCGTCACCAGACACCGCCACCATCCTACAATGCTGGCCGGTCATTCATCATCCCGGGCAGAAGATCGGGTGGCCGTCGGCCCCCACTGAGCCTGGCCCCGCCGCTTGATCGCGAGCCCACCTTCCCCCACCAGGGAGGCCGGTCCGACCGAGGCACCCCCATAGCGCTCCCGGACGGCGTCCACCGCCGCGGTGACCGGGCTCCACGTCTCTTGAATCTGTTCGACCCCGTCCAGAACTTCGTCGAGTGGTTCGCCCGAGGCGCCGGAGTTCGGCGGACCTGCCTGGCCACCTTCGGACTCGTCGACAGAACCGAGGTCGAAGCTCAACTGGGTGCCCCCGTCCTCTCGCCCGAAGCCCGAAAGGCTGACCCCAAGCAGTCGCACTCCGAGCCTGAGGTCGACCGAGTCCAGGAGCGTCGCCGCCACCTTGCCGATCGCTGCCGGAGTGTCGACGGCGGCACTCGTCGTGTGCGAGCGGGTGATGAGGCTGAAGTCCCCGAACCTGATCTTGATGCTGACGGTACGTGCTGCGAGCTCGGAGCGTCGGAGCGCAGTCGTCGAAGCATCGACCATGCGAACCAGATGACGGTGCAACTCCCCCAGGTCCCAAAGGTCGGAGGCGAACGTCTCCTCGTGCCCGATGGACTTGGCCTGCTGCTCGGGAACCACCGGACGAGGGTCGTCACCGACCGCCAGCGCAGCAAGGTGCGCACCTTGGGAGGCTCCCAAGTGGCGAGCGAGAGCCCCCGGTGCCAATGCGGCCATGTCGCCGACGGTCTTGATCCCGAGTGCGTCGAGCCGGCGACCGGTGACCGGTCCGACTCCCCACAGGGCCCGCACCGGCAGCGGATGGAGAAATTCGATCTCGCGGTCGGCGGGGACCATCACGACCCCGGGACCCGGGGAGATCCCTCCCCGATCGGCGACAGGTTTCGCCGCCTTCGACGCCAGCTTGGCGATGAACTTCGAACGCGCCACGCCGACCGAACAGGACAACGCCAGCTCATCGGCCACCCTGCGCCGAATGCCCTCGGCGATGGCAACCCCGTCGCCGAAGAGGCGTGTCGTGCCGGAGACGTCGAGAAAGGCCTCGTCGAGCGAGATTCCTTCGACGAGCGGGGTCACCGACTCGAGGATGTCGTGCAGCTTCTTGCTCTCTTCGATATAGCGATGGAAGCGTCCGTCCAGAAAGACGGCCGACGGGCACAGCCGGCGAGCAACCGACGACGGCATCGCCGAATGCACCCCGAACATGCGCGCCTCATAGGTGCAGGCGGCCACCACGCCCCGCGCTCCGGAACCGCCGACGATCACCGGCAGTCCCGCAAGAGCGGGGTTGTCGAGGACTTCGACCGACGCGAAGAACGCGTCCATGTCGACATGAAGGATCACCCGCTCCGGCACAGCTCCCTCAGCGCTACCGGCTCGGCGGATCGGCAGTGCACTCACCTCTCAGCCAACGAGGCGGAGCCTCCGGAACCCCTCCGCATAGGTGACGCCCGCACGTCGGCCGGCGTCCTCGGCGCCGAGCCTCACCGACGTCGACGCCCACTCCACACCGTCGGGGAACTGGCTCCGATGGCAGCCGACCGCCTCACCCTTGCAGTCGACCGTCGACGTGATGTCCACCCACACGTCGGGCTCGAGCGTGCCCGACAAGAGCACCGTCTCCACCTCGTGCGCAGGTCCAGTACCAGGGAAATAGTGCGGGAGGGATGCCGCCGGCGCCACCGCGTCCAGGACCGCCCACCCGGTGATGCGGTGATCGCGATGGTTGAAATACTCCTGTCCGAAGAACACGGCGGTCGGGTCCGGACAGAGCACGACTTCCGGTCGGTGGCGTCGCACTGCGGCGACCAATGCTCCACGGAAGGCTTCGTCGTCGGTCAACTCACCGTCCGGGTAGTTCAGCCACTCCTGCCGGGTCACCCCGATGATGGCTCCGGCCGCCTCGGCCTCGGCAAGCCGTTGGGCGATGAGCTCCCGTGCATCGATCGACGGGTCGCGCGATCCCTTACCCCCGTCGGTGCAGAGCAGCACGGTCACCTCGCAACCTGCCTTGGCCCACGCGGCGAGTGTTCCGCCACAGGAGACGTCCGGATCGTCGGGATGGGCGTAGATCGCCAGCGCACTCGACGGTGTGTCGACAAGAAGCTCGGTCACCGACGACGTCCTACTCGACCGCACCCTTGGGGGCGGTGGTCTTGGCCAGAAGTCCGACTTCACGCCGGAAATCGTCCACTCCCTCGAATCCCTTGTACACGCTGGCGAAGCGAAGATAGGCAACCTCGTCGACGACTCGCAGCCGTTCGAGCACCGCCAAACCCACCTGCTCGGAGGTGCAGTCGGATCCCTCCTCACGCAGCTCGTCCTCGACCGAGCTCGCAAGCAGTTCGAGCTGCTCCTCGGAGACCGGACGGTTCTTCGTCGCCGCGCGCAGACCGTCGATGACCTTCGCACGGTCGAAGCTCTGCCGAGCACCCGAGCGTTTGACGACCATCAACGGAATTTCGTCGATCCGCTCGAAGGTCGTATACCGGTGACCGCATCCAGCGCACTCGCGCCGCCGCCTGATGGCTGCTCCGTCCTCTGCAATCCTCGAGTCGACGACTCGGTCGTCGTCTGCCAGGCACCAGGGACAACGCACATCATGAGGCTAGTGCTCACCTTTCACCAGCAGTGCCGCGGACGTGCGTCCGGCGAACCCTGATCGGATCAGCCGTCGCACCGCCGGGTCAGGGCAGCGTGATGCGCTCGCCGGGATACGGCGTCTCTGAACCGATCTCCGCAGCAAGCTTCGCGACGAGTGGTCGCGGATCCGCGTTCGGTTCCAGCCGTTCGGCGATCGACCAGAGTGAGTCTCCGGACTGGACGGTGTAGACGACCGGGCCCTGGTACCCCGCCAGAGCGGAACCGGTGGGGTGGGAGAGACCACCGGTTCCGCTCAGCGGAAGTGCGAGGAGGATCAAGAGCAACCCGATGATCCCCAAGAGGGCACGCCGACGACGGACATGGGCGGGGAGCCGCTTGCGTCGCTGACCGAGCTGGCCGGGGTTCGAGACGACCGAGGGGTCGATCAGCTCCCGATCGAGTCCCCGATCCCCGCCGAGACGGGACCGGGGGGCGAGGGTCTCACCCACCAGCCGAAGCCTCCGATCGGGTCCCTCGGTCGCCCCACCGAATGCCGGCTCGATCCACATCGCAGTCATGACGCCACCTTCGGAAACTCGGGTGCTTGCGACTTGCCCGCTTGCTTACATGGTCGTATCGAACTCATGTTCGTCATGACGACATCTCACCACGAACATCTGTTCGTCGTCAAGTCATTTCTCGAACGAATGTTTGCTTTCGGGTCTCGACGAGGATAGCTTCTGGCAAACAGGTGTTCGCCCCACCGGGCTGCGCACAGAACAGCAAGGGGAATCATGGCCAAGGCACTCACCACGAAGCGCAAGGCGATCCTCGACTGCATCTCGGATGCGGTGAGAGAGCGCGGCTATCCGCCCTCGGTGCGTGAGATCGGAGAGGCGGTCGGCCTGACCTCGTCTTCCACGGTGCATGCGCACCTCGCCGTGCTGCAGCGGGAGGGCTACCTGCGGCGCGACCCGAGCAAACCACGTGCCATCGAGGTCTGCTACGACCCGTCGTCGAAGGTGATCGCCGACACCCGGCCGACGAGGCATGTGCCCCTGGTCGGTGAGGTGGCCGCCGGCACCGGCGTACTCGCGCAGGAGAACGTCGAGGAGCTCTACCCGCTCCCCGAGGACTTCACCGGAAGCGGCACCCTGTTCATGGTCAAGGTCCGCGGCGACTCGATGATCGATGCGGGGATCATGGAAGGCGACTTCGTCGTCGTCCGCCAGCAGCCCGACGCTGAGCAAGGCGACACCGTCGTCGCGGGGATCCCCGACGACGAGGCCACGGTCAAGCGATTCTCCACCCGCGACGGTCGTGTCGTGCTCACACCCGCGAACGAGCGGCTCGTTCCGATGGAGTTCGACCCGAGCGACGTGGCCATCTACGGGAAGGTGGTCACCGTCCTGCGGAAACTGTGAGCGATCCGGTTTACTGCTCGCCGCGCAGGATGGTGCCGAGCACGCTTGCCGCCCACTCCAACTCGGTGGCGCTCACGTGCTCTCCAGGGGTGTGGCAGAGCAGTGGGTCGCCCGGGCCGAAGTTGGCCGCAGGGATGCCATGGGCCCAGAAAGACGCGACGTCGGTCCAGCCCTGCTTGGCACGGGGAGCCGACCGGGTGGCCGCGACCAGGGCGGCGAGCAGCGGGTGGTCGAGTCCCGGAGGTGCGGCAGGACTGGCGTCGTCGAGCTCCCACTGGTCGCCAGGCTCGATGCAGGACCCCAACAACTCCCGCAGCGAGGACTCGGCTTCCTCCACGGTCCGATCCGGCGCGAATCGGTGGTTGATCAACACTGACGCCTCGTCGGGGACGACGTTGCCGGCGACGCCACCGGCGACCTCTACGGCTTGAAGCTGTTCGACGTACTCGCAGCCGTCGAGTACGGCTGTCCGGCTGGTGTACCCGGCCACCGCGGTCAGCACCGGGGCGAGACGGTGGATCGCATTGCGCCCACTGGCCGGTCGAGAGGTATGGGCCCGCTTTCCTCGGAGCGACAGACGGACCCGCAACGTCCCCTGACATCCGGCCTCCACGACCCCGCCCGTCGGCTCTCCGAGAATCGCCGCATCCGCCTGCAGAAGATCGGGGCGTGCCTCCCACAGATGACGGAGTCCGTTGAACTCCTGGGCGACCTCTTCACAGTCGTAGAAGCACCAGGTCACGTCCACCGCCGGTTCCGGGATACCTCCGGCCAGGTGGAGAAGCACGGCGAGACCGCCCTTCATGTCGGTGGCGCCGACCCCGAACAGTTCGTCGCCCTCGATGCGCGGCTCCTCGTTGCCACCCACCGGAGGCACGGTGTCGAGATGACCGCCGAGCAGCAGCCTCACCTTCCGACCGAGGTCGGTACGGGCCACCACGTTGTTCCCCACCCGATCCACGGTCAACCAGGGGCAGAGCTCCAGCGCCGACTCCACCGCGTCGGCCATCAGGTCCTCGTGGTGGCTCACCGACGGCACGGCCACCAGTGCGGTGGCCATCCCGAGCAGGCCCTCGGGCATCTCGGCGATCACGTGGACACGCCGTGTTGACGAAGGATGTCGTTGAGGCGCGCCTTGTCGTGGCGCTCACCCTCGGTCATGCGTTTGATGACCAGCACACAGGGGAGAAAGAACTCGCCGCCCGGGTACTCACGCCGGCGCGACGCCGAGACCGCGACCGACCAGGGTGGGACGTGGCCCCGGCTCAGTTCCTCTCCGGTTTCGGCGTCGATGACCGGAATCGCAGGGTTCAAGATGGTGCCCTCGCCGAGGACCGACCCACGTCCGACCCGTGCTCCTTGGGTGATCATCGACCTGCTCCCGATCATCACTTCGTCCTCGATGATCACCGGTGCGGCCTGGGCCGGCTCGAGCACCCCGCCGATGCCCACCCCGCCGGAGAGATGGACCTCTTCGCCGATCTGGGCACATGATCCGACGGTGGCCCAGGTGTCGACCATCGTCCGGGCTCCGACCCGGGCTCCGATGTTCACGTAGCTGGGCATGCAGATCACCCCGTCACCGAGGAACGAACCCCACCGTGCCGATGCGCCGGGTACGACCCTCACCCCGGAACCTGCGTAGTTGCGCTTCAACGGAAGCTTGTCGGCGAATTCGAACGGCCCCACTTCGATCGTCTCCATCGACCGGAGCCGGAACAGCAGGAGAATCGCCTGCTTCAGCCATTGGTGCACGACGACTTCGTCGCTGGTCTGATCGACTTCGGCGACACGAACTGTTCCCTCATCGAGCAGGTCGATCGCCTGAGTGACCACTGCCAGGGCATCACCGTCCGAAGGGTCCAGCTCAGAGGCGCGCTGCCACAACTCTTCGATCTGGGATTGGAGAGCTTGCATGGGCAGAGGCTAGCCGTGGCACCCGAGCGCGCTGCTCGCCACAACGTATCCGGACGCGCTCAGGTACCAGGATGCAGAGGAACACGCGCCAAGCGGTCGGCCACCAGCTGCAGCCTCTCCATCGGCTGGACGACGGCGATCCGCACGAATCCGGAACCGGCGTTGCCGTAGAGGTCGCCCGGGCTGACCAATAGACCGCCGTCCAGGGCAAGCGCCTCGGCCAGTTCCCAACCCGACCCGGACGACATCGCCTCGGGCACTGCCACCCACAGATAGAACCCGCCCGCGGGCATGGTGGTCGGCAGGCCGACTCCGTTCAGGCACTCGGAGAGGAACGAGAGCCGTTCGAGGTAGCGGGCGCGCTGGACCTCGACATGCGTGTCGTCGGAAAAGGCGGCGACCGCTCCCGCCTGGACCGGGCCGGGCACCATCAGGCCGGCGTGACGCCTCACCTCGGTGAGGAAGCCGACCAGCTCCCGATCGCCGGCGTAGAAGCCTGCGCGCACGCCGGCCAGATTGGAACGCTTCGAGAGGGAGTGGACCGCGACCAACCCCTCGGCACCGGCGCCGAGCACGGTCGAAGGAGCTCCGTCCCACGTGAACTCGGCGTAGCACTCGTCAGAGAAGACGGGAACGTCGTGGCTCCTCCCCCACCCGGCCACCTCCGCCAGGTCCGTGAGCCCCCCGCTCGGGTTGGAGGGCGAGTTCACCCACAGAAGGAGAGCGCGGTCGATGTCGCCCTGGTCGATCGTCGCCAGGTCGAGGCCGCCCCCATTCCGTTCGGGCACCGGCACCGATCGGCAACCGAATCCGGCGAGCGACGCGCTCATCGCGTAGGTGGGATAGGAGATCTCGGGATAGAGGACCGTGTCGCGACCCGGAGTCCGAAGGCGAAGGTACTGCGCCGAGGACGCGACGAACTCCTTGGTGCCGACACACGCGGCGAGCTGGTGGTCGGCGTCGATCGAGACTCCGAACCGGCGCTCCAGCCATGCCGCCGCGGCTCGACGGTAGGCCGAGGAGCCCGCGGACAACGGATAGCCGCGTTCGGTGTCGGAGGTGGCCATGGTTTCGACGACGAACGAGGGTGGCGGATCGAAGGGTGTCCCGATCGAGCAGTCGACCAGCCCGCCTTCGGACTCGAAGCGCGCCTCGGCCTTGGCCTTGAGGGCGTTCAGGCGGTCATAGGGGTAAGGCGGTGGAGAGAATCCCGATGGAGCCGAACCCCCGGCCGGCCCGTCGCTCGGCTTCACGAAGCGAGGAACTCCGCAAAGCGCGACGTGCCCACCGTGTCGAGCACCACCTGGATGCGAGTCGACTGCTCGCCGGCGCACTCCCCCACGATCTCGCCCTCACGGTGCACGGCGGCCAGCACGTCACCTCGGCTCCATGGGATCTCGAGCTCGACGACCCGGTCTCCGACCCGAAGTCGATCCCCCATCGCCGTGAGGAGCTCGTCCATCCCTTCGCCGGTTCGCGCAGACACCATCACCGAACCCGGGTATGCGGCGAGCAGCCGGAGGGCCTCCTCCTTCGCCTCCACACCTTGTTCGTGCAGCGCGTCGGCTTTGTTGACCACGAGCAACTCGGAGAGTCGATCGGCACCGATCTCGGCCAACACGGTCCTGACCGCGTCGACTTGGCCTTCGAAGTCGGGGGCGGAGCCGTCCACCACGTGGACGATCAGATCGGAGTCGCACACCACCTCGAGCGTCGATCGGAAGGCTTCGACGACCTGGTGGGGAAGTTTTCGCACGAATCCGACGGTGTCGGTCAACAAGACGCGCTCCCCTCCAGGGAGGTCGAAGTGTCGGGTCCGCGGATCGAGCGTGGAGAAGAGCCGGTTCTCCACCAGGACGTCCGCTCCGCACAGCCGATTCAGCAAGGTCGACTTTCCTGCGTTGGTGTACCCCACCAACGAGACTGTTCGCTGCCGTGAGCGGTTCCGCCCCCGGCGTTGGGTCGACCTGGTCTGGTCGAGCTGGCGGAGATCGGACTCGAGGCGGCTCATCCTTCGCACCAGACGGCGCCGGTCGACCTCGAGTTTCGTCTCACCTGGACCCCTGGTGCCGATCCCACCGGCCTGTTGGCTGAACGAGCGGCCCCGGCCCCTCAACCTCGGCAGCCGGTACCGCAACAGGGCCAGTTCGACTTGCGCCCGGCCTTCGGGAGAGCGGGCATTTTGAGCGAAGATGTCGAGGATGACCGCGGTCCGGTCGATGGCGGTCCGGCCGAGCATCTGTTCGAGGTTGCGTTGCTGAGCCGGCGACAGGTCGTCGTCGAACACCACGGTGTCCGCGTCGACCGCGAGACAGATCGACCGGAGCTCCTCGACCTTTCCCCGTCCCAGGTAGGTCGCCGGATCCGGCGTGACCCTGCGCTGCACGACCCGCTGCATCACGTCGGCGCCTGCGGTGTCGACCAGCAGGGCCAGCTCGTCGAGGCCCGATTCGGTCTCCGCAACGCTCTGGTGGGCGAGGGTGACCCCAACCAGCACGATCCGCTCCCGGATGGCACGGGAGATGAGGGTGTCGGTGAACGCCGAATCGTTCGGATTCACGGACGCGCGGCCCTCTGGATCTCGTTGCGGTCGACGTCGAGTTCGGCGACCTTGCGCACCGGTCCCTCGAGGAACACGACCCCTCGTCCGAAGGACACCCGGAGTGTCCCGCCGGGATTGTGCACGTCGACGGTCTCTCCGACCAGTCCCCAACTCCGCGCCGCTGCGGCGACCGCACAGCTGCCGGTCCCACACGCCTGGGTCTCACCCACCCCGCGCTCCCAGACCCGCAAGGTGATCTCGTCGGCACCCGGGCCCACCGAGACGAACTCGACGTTGATCCCGCCCTCGCGGCTGGCTTGGAGCTGGCGCCCGATTCCGGTCACGTCGACCACATCCAGATCGGCGACCAGCACCACCAGATGCGGATTGCCCATGTCGACCTCTCGGGCTCGATCCTCGCCGAGCTCCAGCGGTCGCTCGGACCCGAGCACCGGCTCACCCATGTCGACGGAGGCAACAGCAGAACCGGGGATCTCGTCCGGCCGGTACTCGACGGTGCGAACGCCGGTCAGTGTTGCGACGGTGAAGGTCGGAGGATCGACCAGCTTGTGTTCCACTGCGGACTGGGCGAGGCAACGGATGCCGTTCCCACTCATCTCGGCGACGCTGCCGTCGGCGTTCACGAGCTCCATCGACAGATCCGCCCCGCGCCCCGTCGGGGTCACCCGGATGAACCCGTCCGCGCCCACACCGAACCGGCGGTCGCAGAGCGCACGCACCACTGCCGGATCGACGGGCGGGGAGCCGTCTTCGCCCACCTGCACCAGAAAGTCGTTGCCGGCGCCGTGGTGCTTGGTGAGGTGAAGGATCTCTGGCTCGGGCCGGGGGTTCGACTGGTGGGTGTGCTGGCTCATCGTCCTGTGGAACAGTCTCCCACCCAGGATGTCGTCCTGGGGGCCTCCCGCACCAACGAGACGATCGTCGATGCTGGGTCTGCACTGTCCTCCAGCCACAGGATACGGGGGTCGCGGTCGAACCATGCCATCTGCCTGCGGGCGAAGGCCCGGGTCCGCCGGACCCCTTCTTCGACCGCGTCGGCGAGCGGGATCCCGCCCTCGAGGTGGGTGAGCAGCTCGCGATAGCCGATCGCCTGTCGCGCGGTTCGGGAGAGTCCCCCGGGTGCGGCGAGCAACGAGCGCACTTCGTCGAGGAACCCGAGCTCCATCAGCCGCTCGAATCGTTCCGCAATCCGACGATCGAGCTCGAGCGGATCGAGTCGTAGGCCGACCAGCGAGACCGACGTCGGCGGGTAGTGCTCGAGTCCCGGTCCGAACGACGAGAACGGACGCACCGCTCCGACGGTGACCTCGAGGGCTCGGACCAGCCGCCTCCGATTGGAAGGCGAGATGCGCTCGGCCGCCACCGGGTCCAGTTGTGCGAGACGCTCGTGGAGTTCTGCAAGGGCGCGCTCGAGCTCGGCCTCCCCATTTCGTTCCGCTCGGTCCAGGCTCTCCTCGAGTGCCGAAGCCACTTCCGGAAAGCGACCGGGGAAGTCGAGGTCGTCGACCAGCGATCGCAGGTAGAGACCGGTCCCACCGACCAGCAACGCTGCGTGGCCGCGCTCTGCGATGCCGGCGAGGGCCCGGTTGCCGGCAGTTTGGAACTGCTGGACCGTGAACTCCTCCGAGGGATCGACGATGTCGATCAGGTGGTAGTGGCAGGCAGCCTGTTCCGACGCGGACGGCTTGGCCGTTCCGATGTCCATCCCGCGATAGACGGCCATGGAGTCGACCGAGACGAGCTCGACGAGGGCACACGAGGATGCAGGATCGGCGGAAGCGATGGCGACCCGGCGAGCGAGCTCGGACTTTCCCGACGCGGTCGGGCCGACCAGCGCGACGGTCGGCATCCTCAGCCGGAGGAGACGGGAATGCGCACCCGGTGTGCGGGCCGCGCGGTGACTTCGAGCAGGCGACCGGTCAGATGGTGCCGACCGGCTCCGGTCACCTCCATGTCGGCGAACGCACCGGCAACCGCGCCGGATCCCTCGACAGGAAGGAAATGGACCAGTTTGTTCTGGGAGGTCCGACCGGTCACCATCCCCGGATCTCGCTTGGAAGGTCCCTCGACGACCACCTCTTCGACTCGGCCGATCCGATCGCGGTGGCGTGCGAGAGCGGAGCGCTCGACGACCGCTCGCAGCCGCTCGAAGCGTTCCGCCACCACGTCGGCGGGGACGAACCGGTCCTCCATCGACGCCGCCCGCGTGCCGGGTCGTGGCGAGAAGATGAAGGTGTACGCGCTGTCGTACGCCGCCTCCGCTGCGACCTCGAGGGTGCGTTCGAAATCGTCTTCGGTCTCGCCGGGGAACCCGACGATGAGGTCGGTGGTGACCGCGAGGTCGGGGATCATCGAGCGCGCCTCGGCAAGCCGGGCGAGATACCGCTCGGCGGTGTACCCCCGCCGCATCGCCACGAGTGTCCGGTCGGACCCCGACTGCAGTGGGAGATGGAGGTGGTTGCAGACCTCGGGCGTCTCGGCCATCGCCTCGATCGTCTCGCGCCGGAGGTCCTTCGGATGCGGGCTGGTGAATCGGACCCGACGGATGCCGTCCACCGCACCGACCGATCGCAACAGCTGGGCGAAGAGCGGCCCACGTCGGGTGAGGTCCCTCCCATAGGAGTTGACGTTCTGTCCGAGCAGGGTCACCTCGGTCACCCCCCGCGCCGCCAGCGCGTGGACCTCAGCCACCAGATCCTCTTCGCGTCGGGAGACCTCCCCACCCCGCACCGAGGGCACCACGCAGAATGCGCACGAGTTGTCGCATCCCGTCTGGATGGTCACCCACGCGGCAAAGTCGAGGTCCCGGACGGCTCCGAGTGCCGCCGTCTGTTGGTCGCCGGTCGGATCGGTCGCCGGAGTCGGCTCGTCGACGATCTCGACCACCGGACCACTGGACGCCGCTTGCCGCAGTAACGCCGGCGCACGGGTCAGGTTGTGGGTTCCGAACACGACGTCGACGTGGCCGGCCCGCTCCCGAATTCGATCCTTCTCCAGCTGGGCCAGACAACCACCCACCGCGATCAGCATGTCGGGCCGACTCTCGCGGAGGGTCTTCAGGTTGCCCAGGTGGCCGTAGAACTTGTTGTCCGCGTTCTCACGGATGCAACAGGTGTTGAACACCACCACGTCGGCACGTTCCAGATCGGTGGTCGGCACCAACCCGTCGGCGACCAACGCGCCGGCCAGTCGCTCCGAGTCGTGGTCGTTCATCTGACACCCGAA
Organism: uncultured Acidimicrobiaceae bacterium; assembly: GCA_963839925.1. Lineage (GTDB taxonomy): Bacteria > Actinomycetota > Acidimicrobiia > Acidimicrobiales > RAAP-2 > Bog-756. Next base: position 1,643,872 of record CAWIWV010000001.1, read on the forward strand.
GGTGCGGATATGGAATGTCCGAGGACCCGGCCCAGGGGGCTTCGCGGGTTCGGCGGGCTCAATCATGGGTGGGACGCCTCCACCACGGTATGGATGCCGCCGCGCACCAACCAGTCGGTGGTCACCGTCATCCGGCGAGGTGCGATGGCCGCGACCAGGTCGTCGAGGATCCGGTTGGTCATGTCCTCGTGGAAGCCCCCTTCGTTCCGGTAACTCCACAGGTACAGCTTGAGCGACTTGAGCTCGACGACCGAGCGATCGGGCACGTACCGCACGGTCACCGTCGCAAAGTCCGGCTGTCCGGTGAGCGGGCAGAGACAGGTGAACTCCGGACACTCGCAACGCACCTCGTAGTCCCGATCCGGGTGGGTGTTGTCGACGGCGACCAGCTCTTTGGTCGGTTCGCTGGGCATGAGGTGACCCCGAGGGACCGCTCAGTCGGCGCTGAAGTCGACGTCGACATCGGCGTTGAAGTCGAAGAGGCCACCCGACTTCTCGCGGTCGACGACCATGCCGTGCATGTCGGGGCGCAGGGTGAGCACCTGTCCGGCGATCCCTGCCTGGGCCAGTGCGGCCTCCGCGACGACCTTGACCGCCTGGGTGTCGGTCTGGCGGCAGATACCGAGAAGCGAGGGCCCCGCCCCGGACCAGCAGACCGCGAGCGCGCCACCCGCGGCCATGCGCGAGAGGAGTTGTGGCGCCGCTGGAAAGAGCGGGCTCCGGTAGTCCTGGTGGAGGCGGTCCTCGGTCGCCTCGCTGATGAGCAGTCTGCTGTCGGCGAGGCCTGCGATGAGAAGCGCCATCCGCGACAGGTTGAAGACCGCCGACTCGCGGGAGACCTCGCTCGGAAGGGCCTGGCGCGACCGGGCGGTTGCGAGGCTGACCTCGGGAACGATGACCACGAAGGCCAGGCTGACGTCGAGCGGAAGCTTGACGACCTCCAAACGACTCTTCACCCGCGCGGCGGCGACGAGCCCGCCGACGACGGAAGCGGCGGCATTGTCAGGATGGCCGTCGATCCTTGCTGCAACCCCCAACGGATCGTCGGCACCAGCAGCGGCAGCTGCTGCTGCGGCAAGCGCCGCAGACGAACCGAGCCCTCTCGCCACCGGAATCTGTGATCGAACCACGATGGACAGCTGGTCGGTTCCGGCCACCTCGATGGCGACCCGTGCTGCGAGGTGCGACGGATCGTCGGAGAGGCCGGCTCCCTCCCCTTCGGAGCGGACGATCAGCCGGTCGGCCGGCTCGATCTCCACTTCGACGTACAGATCGAGTGCGACCGCAAGGGTGTCGAACCCGGGTCCGAGGTTGGCGGCGGATGCAGGAGCTCGTGCGCGCACACCGACACGGTAGTCCCGGTTCCCTGACCTTGGAGTACGTCGGGGCATGTGACCGCCCAGTGGAGGCGCTGGAGGTCTGGCCGGTTCGCTCAGCCGTGGAGCAACCGCCACTGCCACGAAGGCTCGGCGAGCGCGGCGGTGGTCACCATCGGCACTGTCTCGATCTGCTCCCCGAGTGAGAAGAGCGCGCTCCCCGCCACCCGACCGGCGCGAGCACCGCCCGGGACGGTCGTGAACCGATCCGCCGCGGCGACCCGCTGACCCGGAACGCCCATCAGCCACACGCCTCGAGTGGCGACCACCGGCACACGATGGGACTCGCCACCCCAAACTGCATCGGCCCACGCCACCCGATCCCCGCGATTCACCACCACCTGCCGCACGATGGCCGCTTCGGTGGCATCGAGTAGCCGCTCGTCGAGCGGTCCGGCGTAGAGAAGCGGGTATTGGAGCGCGGCGCCGCCGACCACGACCCCGGGATTCATCGGGGGTGGGGGCACGTGTTGGCCGAGGACCGACGAGAGCACCAACACCGATCGACCGTCGATGGTTCGGTATCCGGCGAGCACCATGCACGCGTCCGCCTGCGAGGTGTAGCCCGACTTGATCCCCACGACGCCGTTCGACCCGATCTGGGTCACGATGTTGTGGACGGTCCCGACCAGCGGGAGGCTCACCGTGGGCAGGGAGACGATCTGGGCGAACGCGGGAATACTCATCCCCGCAGCGGCGATGCGAAGGCAGTCCGATGCCGTCGACACCGATTGCGGGTTGTACCCACTCGCATCCACGTAGTGGGTGTGGGTGGCGTGGAGCGACGCGGCCAGCGAGTTCATCTTGGCGACGAAGGCCGGTTCACTGCCGGCGTCCCACACCGCCAGGCTGTAGGCGATGTCATTGGCCGACTGGTTCATCAGCGCCTCGAGCATCTGGCGCTCGGAGAACACTTCGCCCGCCTGGATCGGGATGTTCGATTCGTCGTCGTCGAGATCGACGCCGTACTGCGCCGCGTCACCCGGGGTGATGGTGATCATCGGCCCATTCGAACCGATGGGCAGGGGATGGTTCCGAAGAATGACCACCGCGTTCGCCATCTTGGTGAGGGATGCGATCGGGACGGACGTCTCGGGTCCTGACTGTCGAGCGAAGCCGAGTGTCGGGATCGACACCGCGCCTTGACCCACGACCGGCCAGGGCAGGGTCGACGCCGGACCCCGAACCGGCGTCGACCGGGCCAGCGTGGAGGTGAGCTCGGCATCGGGCAACGGGCGGGAAACGCGCAGGCCGGCGACGACCCCGACACCCGCGACCACCACGACAATCACGATGACCACGGCGACGACTGGGATCCCCACGATCGTTCGCCTGCGGGAGTGTTCGCTCAGCGGGCGTCCAATTCTTCGGGGGTCATCAACACTGCTCGGGCCTTCGATCCCTCGGACGGGCCGACGACCCCCCGGCGCTCCATGAGATCCATCAACCGGCCCGCCCTGGCGAAGCCGACCCGCAACTTGCGTTGCAACATCGAGGTCGAACCGAGCTGCGAGCGGACGACCAGTTCCATCGCCTGTTCGAGAAGATCGTCGCCATCATCATCGTCGTCGAGCCTCGAGCCTCCGGCCCCGACCACTTCTTCGATACCGGCGACCACCTCCATCGGTCGCTGACGCTTCCAGTGGGCGGCCACCGAACGGACCTCGCCCTCGCTGACCCAGGGTCCCTGAAGGCGCTGCGGGTTGGAGGACGACGCCGACAGGAGCAGCATGTCCCCCTTGCCGATCAGCCGTTCTGCTCCTCCCTGGTCGAGGATCACCCGGCTGTCCGCCTGGGTCGAGACCGAGAACGCCATGCGCGACGGGATGTTCGCCTTGATCACCCCGGTGATGACGTCGACCGAGGGCCGCTGGGTGGCCAACACGAGATGGATGCCCACCGCCCGGGCCATCTGGGCGATGCGACACACCGACTCCTCGACGTCTCGTGCCGCCACCATCATCAGATCGTTCAGCTCGTCGACCACGATGAGGATGAACGGCAGACGCTGGTACCGGGCCTCGACCTGGTCGACTCCCCCCTGGTCGGCCGTTCCGTCCTCGTTCTCTTCGGGGTCCGGTCCGGTGCCGCGCATCCTGAGCTGGTACGCCTCTTCGTACGGCGCGAGGTCGCCGTTGTCGAACCCGCTGTTGTAGCCGGTGATGTCGCGCATGCCCACTTCCGCCAGCAGGTCGTAGCGACGCTCCATCTCGGTGACTGCCCAGCTGAGCGCGTTGGCTGCCTTCTTCGGATCGACCACCACTTGGGTCAGCAGGTGGGGAAGGTCGTTGTACTGACCGAGCTCCACCCGTTTCGGGTCGACCAAGATGAGCCGAACCTGCTCCGGGGTGGCCCGCATCAGGATCGAGGTCAGCACCGAGTTGATGCACGACGACTTGCCGGAGCCGGTTGCGCCGGAGACCAGCACGTGGGGCATCTCCGCAAGGTTGACCATCATCGCCCGGCCGGCGATGTCTCTGCCGAGCGCCACCTCGAGTGGGTGTGTCGCCTTGGCCGCTTCGGTGGAGCTGAGGATGTCTCCGAGCGCGACCAGCTCGCGACGACGATTGGGCACTTCGACACCGATGGCCGACTTGCCGGGAATCGGAGCCAAAATGCGGACATCGGGTGACGCCATGGCGTAGGCGATGTCCTTGGAGAGCGACGTCACTCTCGCAACCTTCACCCCTGTCCCGAGTTCGAGCTCGTAACGGGTGACCGTCGGGCCCACCGTGCGGCCGACCAGGCGGGTGTCGACGCCGTGCGCGCTGAGCGCAGCGACCAGTGCCGCGCCGCCGGCATCGACCTCCTTCTCGTCGATCGTGTGCGGCTTGGCATGCTTCAACAAGTTCGACGGAGGAAGTCGCCAGTCTCCGACGCTCGGCCCGAGCCGCATCTCGAGTTCTGGGCCGTGGGAGCTGCTCGCTGCGTTCGCACCATTCGCCGCGCTCGCCGCGTTCGCCGCGTTCGCCGCAGTGGCGGGTGCCTCGTGGGCCGGGGTCGTGTTCGCCGGAACGACGTCGGCATCGATCTCGTCAACCTCATCGTCGTCCGCAGGATCGCCAGCGTGCGCGTCTGCATCGTCTGGCGCGGTTTCGAGCTCCCCGGTTCCGACGGCGCGGCCGAACGGATCGGTCGGGAAGTCGTCGTCATCGGCTTCCTTGGCGGCGGCTGCATCGTCGTCGACAACCCCACCGGTCGTACCCGCAGCCAAGGATCCGGCCCAGCGAATACCACGGACTGCCCCCCGGGCGGCGGTCCGGACCGAGGTGCCGGTCAACAACAACATGGCGACCAACAGCACGGCCAACAGCACCGTGACCGCCCCGAAGCCTCCGATCGCGTTGCGGATCGGATTGCCGGCGATGGCTCCAACCCAACCCCCCGCCGACGAAAGCTGTGAGCTGGTGTCCCGCAGCGCCGGTGACCCACCCGCCAGCGAGGCGAGACCGGCGATGGCAAGAAGGATGAGGGTGGCCCCGATCACCGCTCGTGCAGGCTCCGGCGCCGAGCGGGTCCCCTCTTCGTCGCGCCGCCCGATCAGCAGCAGGAGGCCGACCCCGATGGCCACCGGCGGCACCAAGAACCGTCCCCAGCCCAACAGGTCCCCCATGGACAGCCGCGCGTAATGACCTGCGGGATCGAGGGAGTTGCCGTAGAAGGCAATCGCAGCGAGCACGCCGGCCGTGACCAGCACCACTCCCCAGAGGTCATGGGCATGGCCTGCAAGGATCGACCTCAGCGAGGAGCCGAATCCGGATCGCTCAGGAGCGCGCCCTCGGCTCGGAGCACCCCGCTTGCCCCGGCGTGAACTGGCTCTCCTCGTTGACGGTCGCGCTTTTCCAGCGGGCCGGCGCCTCGACGCGGATCCTCCCCTTGGGCGCGTTCCCACGGACCGACCGACCGGTCGCTTGGTTCCCGTCGTCACAGTGGGAGAGAGCGTACTCTCGCACCGTCACGATCAGGGGGAGGGCAGCTGGTTTTTTGGGCTTCGCCCCCGCTCCCCGCTCGGGCCTACACCGCAACGAGATCCTGCTCAGGCAACGACTGAGCAGCCCGTGGGGACCGCACCTCCGACGATGCGCCCCAGTAGGCGATTGCCGCCAACAGGAACCCGAAACACTGCAATCCGTTTGAGGCTGCTATCGCCGGCGTGGTTCGGCCGTTGTAGGGCTGCGAGATCGCCCAGTGCACCCAAAAACAGCTGAGTCCGCCGAGAGCAATCGCCAACAGCAGATTGCCAAGGGCGAAGAGTCTCAGCACGTTGCCCAGACCCGAAAGCGATGCACGAGAGGTCTCGATCCATCGAAACCATGCCCATGATGCGCAAGCGATCACGGCATAGCCGAGGACGCTCCCGAGGCCGAACACGAGGTCAGCTTGATATTCGCCACCTATCGCATCGGGGACGCCCCATCGGTAGACCGCAGTCTCACCGATCCAACCGGCCGCCACCACGAGGAACCCGCCAGACACCACGTATCGTTCCCACCGCATCTTGTGCATCTCAACAGGGTATGCAGTCGTTGCTGACTCGTTCGGGATCCCTGACGGAACGGTCGAGACCGACTCCGAGCTCTCGACCCGTTCGGGGCACCACGGACCAGGGGCCAGGCCCTGGACTGCGAGTCTGAGGCGCCCGATCGGCCCATGGCACAATTAGGCCGAGGTGTGAGAGAAGATGAGTCCCGGTGTCATGCATGAGCGCTCGATGAGCGATCCCAGGGATCGAGGAGGGGCGGAGGACTCTTACGACAGATCGGCTCGCCAACGCGGCGGCTCGAGCTTGGTCGTGTCGGGGTTCGCCGAAGCTGGCGCCAGCGGCGGCGGGGTGTTCCTCGTGGGATCGGACCAGGTGGACACCGTCGATGGGCGGCCCACGACGGGTCTCGGCTTCGATCAGGCTTCCGGGGCCTGGTTGCGGGCGACAACCGCTCGAGAACACTCGTCACTCGCGAGCGAGGTCTTCGAGTACTCGGGCCCGCCGTCCCGAGTCAAGGTGCGTCGGGTGGCGACCGTGATCGATGCTCACGACGTGCGGTCCGTGGCACGCCGGCGACTCGTCATCGCGACCCAGACGAACGCGGTCCTCGAACTCGGTCGCTTCCGGGTTCGGGCCGTTCACACGCTGCCGGGAGAGCCGGACTCGTGGCACCTCAACTGCTTCACGGAAGTCGATGGGGAGCTGTTCGCCAGCGTGTTTCGTCGTGGCGGCAGGTTCGGCCAATGGAGTGAGAACCCGCTGGGTTCTGGTTGTGTCTTTTCGCTGACGACAGGTGCCATCGTCGCGGACGGACTTTCCATGCCCCACACCCCGCGATTCATCGACGAGAACTGGGTGGTCTGCGATTCACGCCAACACGAATTGGTCGCGATCGATCCCAAGCGGCCGGCGGAGCGAGTGCATACGCTGCATCTGGGGGGCTACACGCGAGGTCTGGCGTTCGACCAAGAGCATCTCTATGTCGGAATCAGCGCCCGCCGCCATCAAGAAGTGATGAGTGCGAGTGCCGAGGTCGCGGTGGTCGATCGGAGCACTTGGAAGCTCGTCGATCGCATCCCGATCCCATGTCCTGAGATCTACGACGTGCTGCTGGTGCCGGACTGGGCGCCATCCATGCTGACCAAACCCCTGCCGCCTGCGAGAACGACGTTCGACCGCCAGCTCTCGCGCGCCACCTCACCCCCAGGCGCAACCGCAAAGTCGGAGGGAATACCCGCCGGTCTCTCCGTCCGTTTCGCTCCGATGAAATCACTCGAGCCGGGCGCCGTCGTGCCCATACCGACGCGGGTGGAGCACGCCGGAACCGAGCCGCTGACCATCTCGGACGACAAGCCACTGCATCTGTCGTATCGCTTCATCGGACCGGACGGTGACACTCCGGTGACAATCGATCGCGAGGAACCTCTGCGCACCTCTTTGCCACCGCTGCAGCCCATGACGTCGACCGACATCGACGTCATGGTTCGGGCGCCGGTGGTACCAGCGCGGTATCGCCTCCGAATCGTGTTCGTTCACGAGCACGTGCGCTGGGTGGATCGTGAGGAGCCACAAGCCTTTGCCGAGACCACCGTCGAGGTCCGCTGAGGCTCAGACCGTCACGATCACCGGAACGATCATCGGTCGCTGACGGGTACGGTCCCCCACCAGCCGCCCAAGCGTCTTGCGGGCGATCCGGTTGAGACTTTCATGGTCGTTACTGCCGGCCGACAAGGCATGTTCGAGCGCTTTGGTCACCTGCTCGCGAGCCTCGACCAGCAAGGACTCGGTGTCGTGGTCGTACGCCCATCCACGGGTGACGATCTGAGGTGTGCCCACCACTTCGCCTCGCTTGAGATCGACGGTCGCAACCGCCATCACCACGCCGTCCTCGGACAGGACCTTCCGGTCGCGGAGTACTCCGTGGCCGATGTCACCGACCGAGCTGCCGTCGACGAAGAGATAGCCGCCGGGGACCGTCCCGTCCCGCCGCATCCCGGTCTCGTCGAGACTGACCGCGTCGCCGTCCTCACACAGCAGCACCCGATCGCCGGTGATTCCCATGGACTCCGCCAAGCGGACGTGGTTGGCCATGTGCCGGTACTCGCCGTGTACCGGGATGAAGAACTCCGGTTTGGTGACCGACATCAGCGTGGCCAACTCCCCTTGACGAGCGTGTCCGCTCACATGGACCGCTTCGGCGCCCGAGTGGATGACCTCCACCCCTCTGCGGTGGAGACTGTCGATGACCCGTCCGACCGACCACTCGTTACCGGGGATCGGGTGGGCGCTGATCACGACCACGTCGCCCTCGCGCAGACCGAAGAGACGGTTCTCACCTGCCGCGAGCCGTGACAGTGCCGACATCGGCTCGCCTTGCGACCCCGTCGAGATGACGCAGACCTGCCCCGGGTCGAGATCGTCGATGTCCTCGACATCCACCATCGCGTCGTCGGGGATGTGCAGAATGCCGAGTCGACGGGCGAGCCCGACGTTCTTCTGCATCGACCGCCCGAGTGTCGCCACCGACCTTCCTCCGGCAATGGCCGCGTCGGCAACCTGCTGGACCCGGTGGATGTGGCTCGCAAAGCAGGTCACCACGAAACGCCTGTCGGGACGGGCGACGAAGACCCTCCGTAGGGTCTCCCCGACACTCGACTCCGACGGGGTGAAGCCTGGCTCCTCGGCGTTTGTGGAGTCGGAGAGCAGGAGCCGGATCCCCGAATCCGACGCGAGCGCACCCATCCGAGCCAGATCGGTTCTCCGACCGTCCACCGGGTGGAGATCGATCTTGAAATCCCCCGAGTGAAGAATGATCCCTTGCGGGGTGTGGAACGCAGTTGCGAAGGCGTGGGGAACCGAATGGGTGACCGGGATGAACTCGACGTCACACGGTCCGATCCTCCGGCGCTCCCCGTCCTGCACCGGAATGAACTGTGCCCGGTCGGCGACACCCGCCTCATCCACCCGGTTGCGGGCGAGAGCCAAGGTGAGCTCGGACCCGTAGACGGGCACCGACAAGTCACGCAACAGATAGGCGAGACCGCCCGTATGGTCCTCGTGCCCGTGGGTGAGGATGACCGCGTCGACCCGCGAGGCATTCTCACGGAGGTAGGTGAAGTCGGGCAGGACGAGGTCGACGCCCGGCATGTCGGGATCCGGGAACATGATCCCGACGTCGAGGACGAGGATCCTTCCGTCGACCTCGATACAGGCACAGTTGCGCCCGATCTCACCCAACCCACCGAGGAACACCAGCCTCACCGGATTCGGCTGCGAGTTGCCTCTGGTTCGGGCACGCTCGGACTGAGCTCTCGAAGCCACCGCTTTGGGGGACGGAGCTTCGGCGGCCGCACTCTTCCCAGCCGCAGACTTGCCGGTCCGCTTTCTCTCGGTGCCCTTCGAGGTCGAGTCGCCCGAACGCCGTCTCGTCGGCTTCGAGTCAGGCAACCGACTGAGGCGTCGGGCGGCGTGCACCCAACTTCGAGATCACGGCCCGGGCTCGATCGTCGAGCGAGGCGGGTGCTGGTGGATGGGGCAGCCGGCACTGACCGACCGCCAACCCGAGTGCCCGGCATGCCGCCTTCGCCGGCACCGGGTTAGGAAAGTCGTCACTGGATTCGAAGGCGTAGGACTCGCCCAACTGCTGGTTGACCACCATCGCTCGCTCGGTGTTCCCGGTCCGGTAAGTCGCGATCATGTCGCAGAACTCGGGGGCGGCCCAGTGAGAGGCCACGCTGATGACGCCCGTGCCACCGACCGAGAGGAACGGCAGCGTGAGCGAGTCATCGCCGCAGATCACCTCGAAACCGTCGGGGGCATCTGCGACGACGGTGGCAGCTGCAGGCACGTCACCCGTGGCGTCCTTGACCGCAACGATGTTGTCGACCTCGTGGGCCAGCTCGAGGGTCAGCTCCGGTCCGATCCGTCGACCGGAACGCACCGGGATGTCGTAGAGAACGACGGGAAGGTCGGTCGCCGCGGCGATCGCCCGGAAATGGGCAGAGATGCCGGCCGGAGATGGTCGGTTGTAGTACGGGGTGACTGCCAAGACGGCATCCGCGCCCACCTCGCGTGCCTTCTTGGTGAGCATCACCGAATGTGCGGTGTCGTTGGTGCCGGTCGAAGCGATGACCGGCACACCGAGAGGCCTCACGGCGTCGATGACCGACCGAAAGAGCTCGATGCGCTCAGCATCGGTGAGCACAGGGCCCTCACCGGTTGTCCCCGCGACGACCAGGCCGTCACTGCCGGAGCTCACCAGGCGCGTGGCGAGCTCGGCCGCAGCCTCACGGTCGAGCAGGCCCTCGTCGTCGAACGGAGTGACCATGGCGGTGATCACTGAACCGAACCGCGGCACCGGGATCAACCCCTGGGCCCAAGGACGACAGTCACCGAGTACGTCACGATGTCGCAGGCTACCAGCAGCAGGTCGATCCCCTTGTGGGACTCCGCCGACCGATGCCCGGCTCCGTGGCGGAGCGTGTGCCGGACGGTGGGTGGAGTGGCTCAGGCGACCCGAGCCGTCGGGGGTCCGTCGGCTTCCGCGTCGATCTCCTGTTCGGTGTCCACCCAGGACTCGAACTGGATGACCCCGAGCTCGGTGAACTTGGTCCGCAACCAGCCGTCGGCAGCGTCCAGGAGGCCGAGCTTCTTGCAGTTGGGGACGATCTTGGAGAACAGGAGCGCCTGGAACTCGTGCCGGTCCGGCGCCTGCTGCACCACCGGGACGATCGCCTTGGTGTCGATCCCCATCCGATCCCAGACCTCCTGCTGGAGGAAGCGATCACGCATCCTGACCGCGGCCTCGAATGCGAACTCCTGACGTTCACGCAGCTCGGAGGCGGTCAACCCCTCGTAGAACTCCTGCAGGCTGATCACCCCGAAGGCGACGTGGCGGGCCTCGTCGGCCATCACGTACCGGAGCAGCTTCTTCAAGAGCGGATCGCCGGTCATCTGGTGCATGAAGCCGAACGCGGCGAGCGCCAGTCCCTCGATCATGATCTGCATGCCGAGGTAGGTGAGGTCCCAACGCGAGTCGGCGATGATGTCGTCGAGCAGCATCCCCAAGTGGGCGTTCACCGGATAGTGGCCGGAGAGCTTCTGGTCGAGGTATTTGGCGAACACCTCGACGTGCCTCGCCTCGTCCATCACCTGGGTCGAGGCGTAGTACTTGGCGTCGATCCAAGGAACTGACTCCACGATCTTGGCGGTGCAGATGAGCGCTCCCTGCTCACCGTGGAGGAACTGGGAGAGCGTCCAGTTCTGGCTCTCGACGCCGAACTGGACCCACTCCTTGTCTCCCCACTTCTCGACCGGCGTGCCGGTCAGGTCGAAGCCGGCGCCGAAGCCACCGTTGGCCTCGGCCTGCTCACGCACCAGCCTCTCCTGATCGACCTCGATCTCCCACGGAAGATCGGTCTCGCCGTTCCACTGAGCGCCCTTGGCCTTCTCGTAGAGCTTGCTGAGCTTCGGACGGCTGGCCTTCTCGTAGTCCCAGGTGAAGATGGAGTCGTAGTTGGAGTGCACGACATGACGGCCGTCGGGCTCCTCTTTTCCGACGACCGAGAGGATTGCTTCGAAGTCGTCGATCTCGGCGCGGCCGATGATCTCCTCGGTGGTGCTCATCTGGGTGGTCATGATGGGTCTCCCTGCTCAGTGTGGCCTTGCAGCCTCAGCTCTGGGTCGGATGGGTCGGTTGGGTCGGATGGGTCTGTGTCGAATGTCTCGATGTCGGTCTGGAAGGGGGTGATGTCGATCGCGGACTTGACGCCGGCGTCGTGCAGCGCGCAGATGCCCGGCAGCATGAACGTCTCGACCATCCGTGATGCGTCCGCGGGGTCGCACAAGTCCAGAGCCGGCGAGGGCGAGATGGCGTAGGAAAACACGATCCTTGCGGCCCACTCGGCGACCCGACCAGCCTCCGAAGCGCTCACCCACCGGGCGAGGAACGGCGCGGTGAACCGGGACACCGTCGAGAACAAACGCTCGGAGTCCTCGAACGCGAGGTGTCCGAGCACGATCCCCGGCTCGTGCTCCACCAGGTAGGCAAGGGCGGCGTGCTCGCGGATGCGGGTCGAGGCCTCGACGATCCCGCCGACCAAGGCCTCCGCGAGGTTGTTCGCCTCCCCGAGGCGGACACCGAGCGCCGAGAAGAGCCGGGCGACTTCGGTGTCGACCACGGCCGCCAACAGCTGCTCCCTGCCCCCGGGGAACTCCCGGTAGACGGTGGCGCGCGACACGCCGGCGGCCTTGGCGATGTCGTCGACGGTGGTCTTGGTGGTCCCGCTCAGAGCGAGGCGCTCGAGCGTGGCATCGACGATCTGGATCCGGCGCTCCGACGGAGGACCGAGGTCGGCACGTTGCTGCCCGTGGACCCGTCCGGGTCCAGCCGCTGGGTCGGCGTCTTGGACGACCGCGAGCACCTTGTCCCTCAGCGGGACATCCCTCATCGACACATTTGGAACATTAGGACGCAATTTGTCTCATCGTCAACGGCATGGGGGCACCGCACGCTGACCGGAAGGCCCTCCGCCCCGATCAGGCCCCCACCACGCCGGGCAGCAGCTCGGATCGGACCAGCTGAGCCACCTGTGCCGGGTCGTCGAGGTTCCATCGACCGGGGGACGCCATGTAGGAGATGACCATCCGGGCGAGAAAGTCCGCCGCCTCCTGGATGTCGACGCCCTCTGCGACACCACGCTGGCGGAGATACGGGACGAGAAACTCGGCGATGCCCTGACTGATCCGGATGCTCTCGAAGGTCAGCGTGGGAAGGAGCCTCTCCGGCTCGGTGCGCATCACCCGCTGGAGCACGTCGTGATCGACGATCGCCCGGTGGGCGAACATGATCCCCCGCTCCATCAAGTCCTCGAGGCCGTCGGCGTCTTCGACCTCCTCGCGGAGCCGGGTGAAGAACTCGAGCGTCTCCCGTGCCACGACCGCGTCCATCAGCTCTTCCCGACCGCCCGGGAAGAGGCGGTAGATGGTCGCCCGTGACACTTTCGCCTCGCGGGCGGCATCCTCGATGGTGGTCTTGGCCAGCCCCCATCTGGCGATACATGCGTAGGTTGCCTCGAGGATCCGTTGGCGGGTGTCGTCCATCCCAAAGGACCGGTTCGGCGCTACCGCTTCACAGACCGAGCAGCGCGTCGATGCCGATCGTGAGGCCCGGTCGATCGGCGACGGATCGCACCGCGAGGAGCACCCCGTCCATGAACGACACCCGGTCGTAGGAGTCGTGACGGATCGTCAGGCTCTGGCCGAGTGCGCCGAGCACGACCTCTTGATGGGCCACCAGGCCCGGGAGCCTGACCGAATGAATGCGCACTCCCCCGGCGGCGGCGCCCCCACGCGCCCCGTCCAGCACCAGGGTCGCGGTCTTGTCGGGCGGAAGCTCGCCCTTGGCGGCGGCCGACCTAGCCGCGGCCATCCGCTCTGCTGTCTGGCGAGCGGTGCCCGACGGGGCGTCGAGCTTCCCGGGGTGGTGCAGCTCGATGATCTCGGCACCGTCGAACCACGGAGCGGCGAGTTCGGCGAACCGCATCATCAACACCGCCCCGATCGCGAAGTTGGCCGCCAGCACACAGTTCGGTGCACCGGCATCGGGCCCGGCGAACCAACGGCGAAGGTCGGCGTAGTCCTCTTCGGAGAAGCCGGTGGTCCCCACGACCGCGTGCACGCCCGCGTCGCCGAGAAAGGCCAGCGTCTTGCGAGCCACCTCGACGTGGGTGAAATCGACGACGACCTGGGCCTGCGCCCCGCTCAGCTCCTCGAGCTCTCCGGAGATGCGAACGCCCCGACACTCGGATCCGACCAGATCGCCGAGATCGACGCCGGCGTGCATCGGGTCGACCGCCGCGACCAGTTCGAGATCCGCAGCGCGAGCGACGGCGCGGCAGACTTCCCTGCCCATCTTTCCTCCCGCTCCGACCACTCCGACTCGCATGGGGGCCACCCTACCGTCGCACGACGGCGCCACCCCGAACCTTGTTCAGCCGAGACCGAGTGCACCAGCGTCGAGGTCGCCTTCACCGAGGGGACCCACGACCGAGAGGGTCCGGGGGGCTGCCTCCAGCTCCTTGGCCACCGCGTGGACTTCGTGGAGGGTCACCGCCTGGATGCGTGCGAGCACCTCGTCCACCGTGAGGATCTCGCCGTGGAGCAGCAGGCTCGCACCGATTCGGCTCATCCGGGCGCCCGAGTCCTCCGCGGCGAGGAGCGTCTCGGCCCGCAGGTTTCCCTTGGCGATCGTGAGCTCGCGCTCGCTGATGCCGTCGGCCCCCAAGCGCGCCAGTTCGGCGACGACGATCTCGAGCGCCTCGGACACGTGCTCGGGTGCAGTTCCCATGCCGATGCTGAGTGCGCCGGCGTCGTGGTAGGCCACCCGCTCGGACCACACCGAGTACGCCAGACCTCGCCGCTCCCGAATCTCCTGGAACAGCCGGCTCGACAGCCCGCCGCCGAGCGCATGGTTGAGAAGCGCCAGTGCATAGCGGCGTGGATCCATCCGGTCGACCGAGCGACAAGCGAGTACGAGGTGGGCCTGCTCGCACCCCCTCGTGACCACCCGCAAGGGGTCGACGTCGACGCCGGGTGGACGCCGCTCGGGTGTGCCGCCACCCTCCGATCCACGGAACCTCGCCTCCAGGCCCTCGACCACCACCCCATGCTCGAGGTCGCCGGCGACCGCGACCACCATGTTCTGTGGCCGGTAGTGCAACTCGAAGAACTCGCGGATCCGTGCGACGGTCATCGCTTCGACCGAGTCGTGACTGCCGAGCACTTCTCGACCCAACGGATGGCCGGGGAACAGGCCCGCCGAGCTCTGCTCCGATGCCTGGTCGGACGGCTCGTCGGCGTGCATGAGGATCTCGTCGAGGATGACCTGCCGTTCAGCCTCGAGGTCGCTCTGCGCCAGGGCGGGGCTCCACATGATGTCGGAGAGGATGTCCAGCCCGAGCGCGAGATGCTCGGCGAGCAGCCGGATGTAGAAGGAGGTGTACTCCTTGGTGGTGAAGGCGTTGAAGTCACCGCCCACCTCGTCGACCGCTTCGGCGATCGCTGAAGCCGATCGGTCGGCAGTGCCCTTGAAGAGAAGGTGCTCGAGGAAGTGGGATGCGCCCGAGTCGCGGGCGTCCTCGTCCCGCGACCCGGTCCCCACCCAAAAGCCGATGCACACCGAGCGGACGTCCTCCATCCGCTCGGTGGCCAGCGACAGCCCCGAGGACAGGACTTCGGTCGAGATCACAGGCGATGCCCGGTCGGCACGGATCCCCTGGGTCCCGAGGACCCCGATCCGCAGTGCGGCGTGCTCAACGCCGGCGGCGACCGCCTCGGCCGCCCCCGCTCCCGCCCCCGCCGGAGGTCGGACGATCGGAGGATTCCGGAGCCGCCGGGCCGAGATTCCCGAACTCCTCGACCAACTCTGCCTCGAACGCGTCTTCGAACGATGCTGCGCCTGACGGTGCCGATCGAGTGCCCGAGGGTCGACGGTCGTTGCCGTTGCCCGGGTCGGCATGGTCGCCCCGAGGTCCGCGGGAGCCCCCGCCGTTGTTGCGATCCCCGCGGCCGCGCCCGCCCCGGTCAGCTCCGTCGCCGGAGCCCGATCCCTTTTCCGGCGGTGGATCACTGGCCAACGACAAGGAGACCTTGCCCTGTGGGTCGATGTCGTCGACCCTCACCTCGACCGGCTGACCGAGTTCGAGCACGTCCTCGACCCGCTCGACCCGCTTGCCCTGACCGATCTTGGAGATGTGGAGCAGCCCGTCGCGTCCGGGGAGGATATTGACGAACGCACCGAACTTGGTGATGTTGACCACCTTGCCCGGGTAGACGGCACCGACTTCGGCGAGCGGTGGGTCGAGGATGGTGGAGATCCGGCGCCGGGCCTCTTCGACCGCGTTGCCGTCCTTGGCGCCGATGGTGACCGTGCCGACCATCCCGTCGTCGTCGACGGCGATGTCCGCGCCGGTCTCCTGCTGCAGCGTGTTGATGACCTTGCCCTTGGGGCCGATGACCTCGCCGATCTTGTCCATCGGGATCTCGAAGGAGATGATCTTCGGCGCCGACGCGGCGACCTCGCCACGGGGCTCGGCGATGGCGGCTTCGATGACCCCGAGGATGGTGAGGCGAGCCTCTTTGGCCTGAAGGAGCGCCTTGGTCAGCACGTCGATCGGGAGGCCGTCGATCTTCGTGTCGAGCTGCAGTGCGGTGACGACGTCCTTGGTGCCGGCCACCTTGAAGTCCATGTCGCCGAAGGCATCTTCTGCGCCGAGGATGTCGGTCAGGGTGACGTAGGACCCACCGTCGTAGACGAGACCCATGGCGATGCCGGCGACCGGCGCCTTCAGCGGCACGCCTGCCGCCATCATCGAAAGCGTCGAGCCGCACACCGAGGCCATCGACGTGGACCCGTTGGAGGCGAGGACGTCGGACACCAGGCGGAGCGTGTAGGGGAAGTCCTCCTCGTAGGGGACGACCGGCAACAGCGCCCGCTCGGCGAGCAGGCCGTGGCCGATCTCGCGGCGCTTGGGACCGCGCATGAAGCCGGTCTCGCCGGTGGAGAACGGGGGGAAGTTGTAGTGGTGCATGTAGCGCTTGGAGTCGTCCGGGGTGATGGTGTCGAGCAGCTGGTTCATCCTCGGCATACCCAGGGTGGTGACGTTGAGCACCTGGGTCTCGCCGCGCTGGAACAGGGCCGAGCCGTGCGCCGTCGGGAACAGGTCGATCTCCGCCGACAGCGGCCGGATTTCGGTGGTGGTGCGACCGTCGATGCGGATCCCCTCTTCGACGATGCGACGCCGGACGAGCTTCTTGGTCAGGCTTCTGACCGCAGCCTTGATCTCGCCCTCACGATCGGGGAACTCGTCGGCCAGTTCTGCTTTGATCGCGGCAGTCGCCTCGTCGAGCGCTGCGTTGCGCTCTGCCTTGGCGACGATGGTGTTGGCCGAAGCGAGTCGATCGGTGCCGATCGCCTCGACCCGCTGCCAGACGTCGTCGGCGTAGTCCGAGTGAGTCGAGTAGTCGATCGGCACGATCGGACCCCGAGCGGCAACGTAGGCCTCGACGAGCTTGCGCTGCAGCTCGATCGACTCGCGGATCCAGGTCTTCGCCGCTTCGAGACCACCGGCGAGCACCTCTTCGGTGACCTGGGGGGCTCCCTCGTCGTAGTACTGGAACGAGCGCTCGGACCCGCCGGCTTCGACCATCATGATCGCGATGTCGGCGTCGGGAGCATCGCTCAGCGCCCGACCGGCGACCACCAGCTCGAAGGTCGACTCGTCACCCTCCTCGAAGCTCGGGTGCGGGATCCACTGACCGTCGGTCGAGTAAGCAACCCGGACCGCGCCGATCGGACCTTCGAACGGGATGCCCGAGAGCATCAGCGCCGCGGATGCGGAGTTGATGGCAAGCACGTCGTGCGGATTGACCTGGTCGGCTCCGAAGACCGTCCCGACGATGTGGACCTCGTTGCGAAATCCGTCGGGGAACGACGGACGCAGCGGACGGTCGATCAAACGACAGGTCAGGATGGCCTGGTCGGATGACTTTCCCTCGCGGCGGAAGAAGGACCCGGGGATCTTCCCTGCCGCGTAAGCCCGCTCTTCGATGTCGACGGTGAGGGGGAAGAAATCGGCCCCTTCCCGCACCGACCGGGCCGCGGTGGCTGTTGCGAGCAGGACGGTGTCGCCGATGCGCCCGACGACTGCTCCGTCGGCCAACTGGGCCAGCTGGCCTGCTTCGAATGTGAGAGTACGGTCGGTCCCGCTGATCGGTGCCGACACAGTGATGGCGTCTGACATGACGCTCCTTGATCGCTCGGGGATTCCGCGAGCCAGCTCCCAGTTGTCGACCACCCGGCTCCGATTGATTGCGGAGGGATCGGCAACTGGTGACTGACCTCTGCGGCAGTCCTGTGTGTAGCTCCCCTACCGACAACCTGTCGGTAGACGAATGACGACCGCCCGGCCGAGGCCGGGCGGGGTTTGGTCTCTGACCGCCTATCGGCGCAAGCCGAGGCGACCGATGATGTTCCGGTACCGCTCGACGTCGTTGTTCCGCACATAGTCGAGGAGCCGCCTGCGCCGGCCGATGAGCTTGAGCAGACCCCTTCGGGTGTGATGGTCCCCCTTGTGCACTTTGAGGTGCTCGGTCAGGTGGACGATCCGCTCGCTCAACAGCGCGATCTGGACTTCAGGAGAGCCGGTGTCCGTCTGATGGAGACGGTGTTCGGCAATGGTGGCCTGCTTGTCTGGCATGCGGGAGATTCGACCTCTGCGGTGTTCGACGTAGCCGACGGACGGAACACGACGGCGCATGAATGCTAGCAGAGCCGACAGCGAACCGACCCGGATCGGCCCTCACGGGTCGACCCGGGTGGTTCGTCGCTTGGACCCGCAACCAGCTCGTAGGCCCTGATGTTCGCTACTTGTTCGGCTGGGGGGTCACCCGCAGGTAGGGCTTGAGCGCCTTGAACCCCTTCGGGAACCGCTCCTTTGCCTCCTCGTCGGAGACGGCGGGGACGATGATCACGTCCTGGCCGTCGGCCCAGTTCACCGGGGTCGCCACCTTGTAGTCGGCGGTCAGCTGGAGAGAGTCGAGGACCCGGAGGATCTCACTCACGTTCCTGCCGGTGGAAGCCGGGTAGGTCAGGGTCAGCTTGACCTTCTTGTCCGGACCGATGATGAAGACCGAGCGCACGGTGAGTGTGTCGTTCGCGTTCGGGTGGATCATGTCGTAGAGGTCTGCAACCTTGCGGTCCTCGTCCCCGATCAAGGGGAAGTTGAGCGCAGAGCCCTGGGTCTCCTCGATGTCGCCCGCCCACTTCCCGTGCGAGGTCACATCGTCGACCGAGAGGCCGATCAGCTTGGTGTTCCGCTTGTCGAAATCGGCCTTGGCCTTCGAGAAGGCTCCCAGCTCGGTCGTGCACACCGGGGTGAAGTCCTTCGGATGGGAGAACAGGACGCCCCAGCTGTCTCCGAGGTACTCGTGGAAGTTGATCGTTCCCTCGGTGGTCTCGGCCGTGAAATCGGGGGCTTCGTCGCCTAGACGGATTGCCATGTGTCGCTCCTTTGTATGTGCGCCGCGTCGTTAAGGCAGGTGGGGCACGGCGGCGCCGTGTTCCCGTCGCGGGCCCAGGTTAGCGTGCGCCGCGGCAATTGTCGACCGGGTTAGTCGAGTTTCTTTCGACCGGTTCCGGCCGCACCGATCCGCCCGCTCTACCATGCTGTGTTCGTGACGCCGAGTGCACCAGCAACGAACGGGTCGGCCGACAGACCGACCGTCGAGGTCCAAAAGCGCGGCCCGGTCACCGTTGTGACCATCGACCGACCCGGCCGGCGCAATGCGGTGGACCCGGTGACGGCCGGTGCCCTCGTCGAGGCGTTCCGCGCCTTCGACTCGGACGACGGGGCGGCGGTGGCCGTGCTGACCGGAAGCGGTGGGATGTTCTGCGCCGGTGCGGACCTCAAGGCCGCGGCGGCCGGCGACCTGTTGCGGGTCGCGCCCGACGGGGACGGGCCGATGGGCCCGACCCGACTCGAGCTCTCCAAACCGGTGATCGCCGCGGTCGAGGGGTTCGCCGTGGCCGGCGGATTGGAGCTCGCCATCTGGTGTGACCTGCGGGTGGCCGCGGCGGGGTCGGTGTTCGGGGTGTTCTGTCGACGATTCGGAGTTCCTCTGGTCGACGGGGGGACGGTGCGCCTGCCCCGGCTGATCGGCCAGAGCCGGGCTCTCGACCTCATCTTGACCGGACGGGAGGTAGGAGCAGAGGAGGCGCTGGCCATCGGACTTGCGAACAGAGTGGTCCCGGACGGGACGGCCCTGGAGGCCGCGGTCGCGCTCGGCCTCGAGCTGGCCGCCCTCCCCCAGACCTGCCTCCGCAACGACCGCCGGTCGTCCCTCGAGCAGTGGGGCCTTTCGGAGGCCGACGCCATGGTGGCCGAAACCCGGCTGGGGCTCGACAGTCTGAAGTCGCCGGACGCGCTCTCGGGGGCGGCGAGGTTCGCTGCAGGCGCCGGGCGTGGCGGCTCGACCGTCGGCTCCGACGGTGACTGACCGTCCTGAACTGGTGGCCTGATGCCCGACGTGGCGGCCTTCGACTTCGACGGCACCATCACCGAACGAGGGAGCGTCTTCGGATACCTGACCGCCCTCCGCGGACGGCGGCGAGTGCTGTTGGCAGCGCTGCCCCTCATCCCCCAGTTGCTCCGGGCCGCCCTTGTCGGTGGGTCCGCCGCCGATCAGACCAAAGAGCGTCTCTTCGAACGGCTGCTCGAGGGTGTCCCCCTCGCCCAGGCCGAGGAGGCCGGCGTCAACTTCATGCACCGGCACCTCGCGCGACAGCTCCGTCCCACCGTGCAACGTCGTCTCGACTGGCACCGGCAACGAGGCGACCGGATGGTCATCGTCTCGGCTTCTCCCGAGATCTACGTCCGGGTCGCTGCTCAGCGACTGGGGATCGAGGGAGTGGTGGCGACCCGGCTGGAGGTGGACGGGAGCGGGCTGCTGACCGGCCGCTACGAGGGGGCGAACTGCCGCGGTGACGAGAAGTTGCGCCGCCTCCGCCAGTGGGTGGAACGCTGGGGCGAACAGCCGGAGAACGTCTGGGCGTACGGAAACAGCCGCGGTGATCTCGCCATGATGAGATCCGCCGATATCGGCGTCAACGTGGGCCGGCTCGGTCTCTTCGGTCGACTGCGATCGTTCCCGAGTCTCTACCGGATCCAATCGCTGCCCGAATGAGCGAGAGGTGCTCGCCACCGACGGCGCGTCGCCTCAGAGGTACTCCTTCTTCCTCATCCAGACCAGGACGAACCATCCCCAGATCGGGGGCAGGTACGCGGTGAACAACCGCTGGACGAACACTGCGGCCACGGCATCCGTCTCGCTGATTCCCGCAGCGGTCAACCCGATGATCATCCCCGCCTCGACCACACCCATCCCTCCGGGAACCGGGGAGACGCCACCGAGCATCGATCCGAGGGTGAGCACGATGATCAGGGTTGCGAGGCCGAGGTGCTGGCCGAAGGCATGGAGCGAAGCGCCCAACGCCATTGCCACCACCAGCTGGGCGACGACGTTGCCCCCGAAGATCTCGACCAGGTTCCGCGGGTGCTCGGCGAGCAACCGCAGGTGCTCCCACACTTCGGAAGCCTTGGGCCGCAACTTGGCCGTCGCCAACCGTCGCCAGCGCGGCACGGCGAGCACCAGACCGAGGGCCACCCCGACGACCACCACGGCGACCACGATCAGCCAGACCAGCTTCTGGTTGCCGCCTCCACTGTCAGTCGGTTCGCTGAAATTGAAGTTCGAGAGCGCGATCGGTATCGAGATGAGGAAGAGCGCTCCCTTGACGATCCAACTCGCAGTGCTCACCAGGACGCCGGAGCTCACCGCGACGGTGGGGTTGTACCCCTCCTGTTGGAAGAACCGGACCCGTGTGGCCAGCACTGCCATCGAGCCACCGGCCAGCGCGACGAACGTGTCGGAGATCTCGAGTGCCAGGGTCCGGCCGTAGGGAAGCGGACTGGTCACCGAACCGACCGTGGTGATGGCGATGGCGGGGTAGGCAGCTTGAGCGAGGACGAAGACCAACGCCACCCATGCCCAGTCGGCTCCTTGGATGGTCGACCATGACTTGGTCACGTTGATCAGTACGCCGATGAGAGCCCACCCACCGATCAGCGTGCCGAGGACCAACACCAGGGTGACCCAGCTGATCCGCCGAGGTTCGACGAGCTTCGGAACCTCGACGCCGGCGGCCGCTGCACCTCGTTCCCGGAGCGCGTTCAGGGAGCTCTTCTTTCCTCGCAGAGAACGGGAGGTGGTAGCGAGCGCTGCACGTTGGAGGAACGGCAACGAAGCCACCAGCGCGGTGGGTGTCACCAAGCGATGCGCGGACTCGATCGCTCGATCCGGTCCGGCCACCTCGGCCACCGCAGCCAAGGCCGCGGCGGTGTCGCGGTCCAACTGATCGGCCGTTGCACCCGTCGAGGCGTATCGGAAGTCCACGAACCCTGCGTGACCGGTGTCGTCGACCACGATCGTGTTGGTGGAGAGGGATCCATGGGCGATCCCAGCATCTCGAAGTGCCATCAGCTGACGGAAGACGTCGTCGACCGCGGCATCCGAGATCTCCGGCCCGAGGGGCGGTGCCGCCTCGTCCGGTTTGGGCGGATCTGACGCAGCCTCATCTGACCCGGCCGGATCTGAGCCTGCCTCGTCCGGTGGGGCGACATACGGGGAATATGCCGACAACCGGGTACCATCCGGCGGCTCGGTGACCAACAGCGCGTCGCGGGCTGGGCCGGCGGGACCGGCTGCGAGGACCGCGGGGACTCGGGCGCCTGCGCGTTCCGCCATGAGGTTGAGGTAGGCCTCGTGCTCGACCTGTTGACGCCGAGTGAGGCTCAACGTCGGTCCGGAGTCGCGATAGAAGAGGAACCGAACCGTCTTTGCGAGGAGCTGGGCCTCGGAGTCGTCGCGCCCGTACACCGATACTTCGGCCGCCTTCCCGTCGATGACCCCGGAGAACCGACCGACGCCCCACTCCTGGTCCGCGTGGGGTGCCACACGGTCGACCCGTATCCCGAGACCCTCGAGCAAGACCGCCAGCTCGTCAGCAGACGGAAGCCCCAGTGGCGAGCCCACGATGAGATGGACGATCGCGACCGACCCCCAACCGATGGCGAGGCTGGCGAGGACGGAAACCGGGAGGCCCGAGCCATTCGCCACGGCGGCCAGGGCGAGCAGACCGATGCCCACCGCGATGCTGCGTTGGAGCCAGCGGCTGAAGTAAGGCAACGCGGCGAACGCCATCCCGACGGTCACCGCGACCTGGATCACCGGAAAGTTGAAATCGAAGTTCTGCAGGGAAGTGTCGGGGGGACGCCCGCCCGTCGAACCCCAGAGAGCCACGAACACCAGACACCAAGCCAACGAGAGGGCAGCCGCCATCCCGACGTCGCGCACCGCGGACCATCGCCGAGATGCAAGTGCGAGCGTGGCGGTCAAGGCGATGATTCCGATCGAACCCGCCCACCAGATCGCGGTGATCAACCACCGGACCCCGGTTGGTGGCGAGGACATCGTGGTTGCGATGACATGTTCGGGATGCGAATCGGCGTGATTCGCCAACCGACAGACGAGGACCGCGACAGTCGCGAAGCCGACCCGAAAGACATCGCTGCCCCGGCGCCGGGTCTGCCCGTCACCGATCGGAGCGAACACGGCGGATCGCCACGGTCGGTGGGCCCTCGTCGGTGGTTTGCTCATCCCGGGGAGCACGCTAGGACATCGCACTTGCCGCTCTCGGGATCCGGCGCCTCAGGATCGGCCTCCGGATCCAAGGAGCAGCAGACGATTCGAAGCGTCTACGACGCCTCTGAGCCGTAGAACTTGGCATCTCCGAAACAGAAGACCCCACCGTCGGAGGCGACCAACCAGTACCCCTTGCCGTCGGGGGTTGCGGCTGCCGCCACGATCGGCTTGTTCAGCACGATGCCCCCGGTCGATCCGTAGAAGCCGGCGTCACCGAAGGAGAAGATGCCGCCGTCGGAGGCGACCAACCAGTACCCCTTGCCGTCGGGGGTCGGCGCCATGCCGACCACAGGACGGTTGAGCACCATGGCGCCCGTGGATCCGTAGAAGGTGGCGTCACCGAAGGAGAAGATGCCGCCGTCGGAGGCGACCAACCAGTACCCCTTGCCGTCGGGGGTCGGCGCCATGCCGACCACGGGACGGTTGAGCACCATGGCGCCCGTGGATCCGTAGAAGGTGGCGTCACCGAAGGAGAAGATGCCGCCGTCGGAGGCGACCAACCAGTACCCCCTGCCGTCCCTCGTACGCCGCGATGCCCACCACCGGACGGTTGAGCACCATGCCACCGGTCGATCCGTAGTAGGTGGCGTCACCGAAGGAGAAGATGCCGCCGTCGGAGGCGACCAACCAGTACCCCTTGCCGCCGGGCGTCGTGGCTGCGCCGACCACCGGCTTGTTGAGGCTCCCTCCCATCGAGCCAAAGGACTCGGCGTCGCCGAAGACGGCCACGCCACCACCTGCATTCGCCAGCAGGTAGCCCGCACCAGTTCGAGAAGGCGCCAGCGCGACCACCGGCTGGCGGGTCGGCGTGCCTCCGCTCTTCGAGGAGCTCCCACTACTCGACGGGTTGGTGGTGAACCAGTCGGACTGGAGCCCGAGCTCGCCGGCAAACTGGTCTCCCGACAGTGAGACGCTCTGTCGGGAGCCGACAAGAGTCATCGCGGTGACCCGCCCGCCCCAGTCGCCTTCGCCGTTCCTGGCGGTGACATCGATCGACTCCAGGGTGCCGAGGGCCGGCCAATCGGCTTCGATCGTCGACACTCGAATGGACGCCGTCCAGGTGTGGCTCGGATTGCACGCACCCGGTACGCAGACACTGTCGCCGGTGTCGGGTACTGCGGGAAAAGCCCCTGGGTTCGTAAAGCCGCCCGTCGATGCGGAGTACTGGGTGGCGGCGATCGCTCCGTTCGGGAACTTCATGACCTCCCTGGCCGTATCCGAGACGGCGAGGTCGGCGAGCGAGCTTTCGTTCCGGATACCGACGTAGGTCTGGCACTCGAGATCGCAGGTATCGGCGTACCCACCCCACGATCCGAGCCCCGCCATCACATAGGAGCGGGCAGCGACGGCCTGGGCTTCGAGCTCTTGGAATCCCCAGGCTTGGCCCTGGGGACCCGATCCGCCGAGCGTGCCCCATCCGGTCGGCGACTCGTTCGGGACGACTCCCGACACGTACTCCTCGAGCGGCACGATGTTGACGGTGCGTGCCGCGCCGGCCGAGTTGTAGAGGGCCTCGATCGACCCCCGTACGGTCAGATTTCCGCCCCCCTGGCAGAGTTGGAGCGCTTTTGTGCCGGCGGACGGGTCGCCGACGGCAGGGTCGTGGTCCGGATCGACGGTGGGGTTGGACAGGTTCGACCTGTTGGCCTTCGCCGGCCACGGCCCCGCGCAGCTCGGTCCCACCCGGACGGTCCAACGTCCGCCGGCGGCCGGCGTGATCTCCATCGCATCGCCGCCTGGAACCTCGAGCGATGCTCCTGACAGGTTGAACGCCGAACCCGACGTCACGATCACCGAGTTGTTGTCGTTCTCGGTGATCGCAACTCGCACCTTGGTTGCATCTTGTTGTGCAGAGAGCCCGCTCAGCGAGCTGCCGTCGTAGTAGTGGGCGACGATCGGCCGATACCCGGTGTGGTCGAGGGCATAGCCGAGTGCCCCCCACTGGCCCATGCCGTGTCCGTGGCCGTCGCCATGACCCTCGAGGGCCGCCACTCCGTTCGGGTAGGCCGAGGCCCCAGCCGGCGCATCGCCGATCCCCACGGCGGTGATCGCAGATCCGACCAGTGCGACCAACGCCAGCGACGATGCCAGCAGCGGTCCACGGTTCCAGCCCCTTCCTACCCACACAACGACAGATATCGGCTGTTTGCGCCCGCAACTGAACAACCAGTGAGGTATGCACCGTTCCGAGACCCTTCACTCGGTACCCTGAGCCACATGACCTCTGTGATCGACGTCGCCCCGGACACCCGGGTGCTCCCTGACGTCGAGGCGCCTTCCGAGGTCGCACCTCCCCTGACCAGGATCGAGCGGCGCCGAGCGTCGCGACGCTCGTGGGACGCCCTCGTTCCCTGGATCGTCGGCCTGGCGACCCTGGGCCTGCGCCTCGCGACCGCTGCGACCGGGCCGACCGACTGGGACTCGGCGCAGTACGCGGCAGCCGTCAACCGCTTCGACGTCACCCATGGGCGACCCCAGCCGCCGGGCTACTGGCTCTACGTCGTCGCCGGTCGGGTCGTCCATGACGTCTCCGGGCTGGGAGTCGTTCGCAGTCTCGTGCTGGTGTCCGCGCTGGCATCGGCGGTGGCCGCCGGACTCACCGTGGTCGCGGGGCGGGACCTCGGAGGAAGGTGGGTCGGGTTGGCGGCCGGCGTCGTGGTTGCGACCAGCCCGTTCGCCTGGTTCAGCGGATCGATCATCGCGACCTATTCGTTCGACATGATCGGCTGTTCGCTGCTCATCATCCTGGCGTGGCGGGCTCGTCCGAACAGCTGGCACGGAGTTGCAGCGCTTGTCGCGCTCGGGATACTGGCCGGATTCCGTCAGTCGATCGTTCAATCCTTCGGGGTACTGGCCCTGGTCGCAGTGGTCGCGTCGACCCGACGGATCGGACGACTCGTGCTCACCGTCGCCGCGGGTGCCGCATCGGTGGCCGTCTGGCTCATCCCGATGTCGATCAGCCAGCCCGGCGGGCTCAGCGCCTGGATCCAGGCCACCCGGACCGAGACGACCGGCGCGGCCCGGGCCACCTCAGTGTTCGACCATGCAGCGGCTTCCGGCACGAACCTCGGGACCTTCGCCGCAACCACACTGGTGGCCCTCGCCCCCCTCGCCCTTGCCGCCCTTCTGGCCGGAGCCGCCCTCGCGCTCCGTTCGGTTTGGGTGAGATCGGGCACCTCGCCTACGGCTCGGGACCTGCCCGCCGACCGTCGAAGCGGAAGCCGGTGGAGACGACCCTGGTACCAGTCACGAACGGCCATCCTCGCTGCGGCCCTCGTACCCGCCATGGCGTTGGTCGCACTCGTGCAGTTCGCAAAGGGTGGATACCTTCTGGCCTACCTGCCGGCAGCAGTCATCGCCCTCCTGCTGCCCCTCGGCGCCCTCAATCGCCAGCCCTCGGATGGCGGCCGAACGTCGCCGGGGTGGCTGGTGGTCACCACCCTGCTGGTGATCGGGATGGCGGCGCTCGGAGCCGAGCGATTCCTCACCGGAGCCGGCGTGCTTCCGGCAACGTACGTCAACGCGAAGGGTGGCCTCTGGCTCGAACAGCCCCGTTACCAGGCGCCCTACGCCGATACGCGACAGGCCATCAGAAGTGCAGACACCATCGATGCTGCGCTTCGGGGCCTCGCCCCCTCGGTGGATGCCAAGCGGGATGTCGTGCTCTTCGACGCACTCGACGGAGGGCTCGACATCTATCGCAATGCGGGCTGGTCCCTTCCCGACGATCGGATCGCGGTTCTCCAACCCGGGAGCCTCATGTACAACGAGTTGGGCGGCGCCCTCTACTACACCGGGGCGAAAACGGTGGCGCTGGGACCAGGAGGTTCCGCTCTGTTGGTCGCTTCGCCGTCGTTGCCCGGTCTCTCCTCTCTGATCGCCCAGGGCAGCGCGCTGCCGGTGAACATGCCGCGGCCGATCCCGGGCTTCAAGGTCTGGCGTCTCATCCCCGGCACGGATCTGCTCGGCGTCCAGATGGTCGCGACATCCGGACCGCGGCCCCTGGGCACAGGGATCTCCCCCTGATCGATCGCTCGCCCTGATCGGTCGGCGACGCACGCCGACGTTTCATGAAGCCGCCGCCCACTACGTGGCCGCCACGACTCCCTCGACGAACGACGCATAGCGATCGATGATCCTCGGCCATCGGAACCAGCGGTCTACATACGCATGCCCGAAGGACCCGAGCCGAAGCCGGAGCGGTTCGTTGTTGATGAGTAGATCCAGCACGCCTTCGAACTCGGCGTAACCGGAGAAGCTGAGCCCACCACCGGATCTGGCGCAGTGCTCGACGGTTGCTTCGCACGCTTTGTTGACGACCACCGGTGTCTCCGCGCTCCATGCCTCGGCGACGACCAGCGAGAAGGCCTCCCAGAGTGAGGGCGAGACGAGGGCCAGCGCGCCGTCCAGCAGCGCCCATTTTTCGGGCTCGGACACCGGACCGACCACGTCGATGTCCGGATGGTCCGGCGGCGCTTCGACGACGGGCCCGGCGAAGACCAGCCGGAGGGGCCCGGGTCGGCGGCGCTTGTACGCCGCAAACAGATCAGCCAGTAGCAAGGACCCCTTGTGGCGATCCACCCGACCGAGGCAGACCAGATACGGGACGTCGGGCCGCGCCAGCACACCCGAGGACGCCGGTCCCGGCTCATCGACCCCGAGCCCGAGGAGCAGTTGGCGATGGGTCGCGATCGGGAACCGGGTCTGCACGAGCTCTCGTTCGGCGACCGTCTGGAAGACCAGACCGTCCGCCGCGTCGAACACCCGCGCAAAGACCGGAAGGCGGAGTGCGGGTTCGTCGTGAGCAGCAGGATGGAGGATCGTCGGGGTGGCGGTCCGGTCGATGAGCCGCACGGTCGGGTAGTACAGGTACGGGTAGAAGATCAGCGCGTCACTCGACGAATCGAGCGCCGCCTCGACCAGCTTGGGAACGACCGGTCCTTGCCGCTCGACCCACTCCTCGGCGTCGGCGAGCGATGCGTGCGCCGGGTCGGCGAGCAACGAAGCAGAGAGCGGATGGAACGACGGGTCGCGGCCTGCCGACGACGGGAAGCGGACGACCCGCACGCCGTTCACCTCTTCTTCCCCCGGAGGCAGCACGTCGGCCCAGGTGACGAAGTCTTCGGCGCACGAGGTCAGGACGTCGACCTCCCAGCCCTTGCACGACACCAGGCGCTCGGCGAACGCTCGAGCAGCAGACTCTGCACCGCCGATGATCGAGGGCCCATACCGCGGGACCACGAACGAGACCCTCACCGGACAGCCCCCGGTACTGCGCCGTCGCAGACGGTCACGCGGCGCAGGCCGCCTCGAGCGCGGAAGCGAAGGCCTCCTTCACCCGGGGCAACGCGAACGAGGTCACCCGCTCGGCAGCCGCGGCGGCAAGGACCGCACGCAGCTGCTCGTCCTGGACCACCCGGTCGATGGCCGCGGCCACCCGGACGGGCTCCTTGTCGGGCAGGACCAGGCCTGCTCCGTCCACCGTCTCAGGCACCGCTGTGTTGGTGTAGGCGACGATCGGTAGTCGGTGGTGCATCGCCTCGAGCAGCGGAACGCAGAATCCCTCGTGATTGGAGAGGCAGACGAATGCATCGGCTGCGTTGTAGTACGCGATCAACTCCTCGTGGGTCACCGATCCGGCGATCTCGACTGCGTCGGCGAGATCCAGTTCCTGCGCGAACTTCCGGATCGCCTGCTCGTACTCCTCGCTGATCGCACCACCGACCAGGTACAGACGAGCGTGGTCGTCGTAGAGGCGACGGTAGGCGGCCAGGGCTTTGATCAGATCGTGCTGACCTTTGTGGGGAGAGACCTTCCCCACGAAGAGGAGGTCTGCTCCCCCGCGCTCCTTGCGAGCGTCGAGCACCCGGGTGAGCTCCGGATCGGGCGCGCCCGAAAAGTCGTCGAGATCGATGAGCAGCGGCACCGTCCTCGTCGAGCGGTACCCGGCCACGCGCAGTTCCTGCTCGTTGAAGACCGAGTCGGCGATGGCGAACTCGGTGACCGGAGCCAGGTCGCGCAGTTGGGCCCGCCCCCATCGCACCTCCTCGCCGACGGCCGGCACCCAGGCCTCGAGCAGATCCGCCGGCGTGATGTTGTGGTAGTTCACGAACTTTCGCTCGGGCCGCTCACGGAAGATGTCCGCAACGCCACTGCCGATGGACAGCTGGTAGAGCAGGACCCGATTGTTGGCGGAGCGGTCGCCGAGCCTGCTGATCGGGAATCCATGGTCGAGACGATCCGCGGTTGCGGTGCCGTAGTAGATGTCCGACTGGTGGCCCCGGGAGCGCAGCAGGTCCCGCAGTTGCACGACGTGCCCGCCGATCGCATCCCGACTCGCCAGGGTAGGGATGACCTGATCGATGCGGAGGCTCACCAGGTGCTCATGCCGGCTCTTCCCAACCGGCCAGCGGACCGAAGTCGGTCGGAACCGCAGGCACCTCACCGGTCGAAGGGCCACTGCGCATCCGGAAGCTCACGTCCAACGGAAGGCGCACCCGACCGGTGGAACGGCCGGGGTTGGCCACCTCGAACTGGGTGACCTGGTCCTTCCAGTCGAAGATCTCGGTTTTGGTTGCGCTCCGGACCCCGATGCTCACCGAGTAGGTGCCGTCCAGCAGCGGCACCTCAGGAAAGGAGAAACGGACCACCCCGCCGCCTTCGGGGATGTCCATCTCGCATGCGGGGTCGTCCGGATCCGAGGCGAACACCACTTCTTGCTTGTCGTCGTGGATGGCGATGGAGGCCATGGCGTTGGGGACGGCCGCGAGGCTGTCCACGTCGGCGGTAACCGTCAGGGACTCCCCAGGGTAGAGATAGGGACGCGACCCGCTCCCGGTGTGCTCGGTCTGGACCGTCCCGATCAACAAGACGTTGCCTTCGATGCCACCGGACTCCGAGTGCTCATGGGTGCCCACACCGAGGAGGTCCGCCAGGTAGACCCTGATCGCCTCACCCGGCTCGTCGACGGTGATCACGTGTCCGTGGTTCATGACCATCGCACGATCGCAGTTCTGACGGATGGTGTCGGCACCGTGGCTCACCACCACGATGGTCCGCCCCTCGCGCTGGAATCGCTTCACGTGGTCGAGGCACTTGCGCTGGAACGCGGCGTCTCCCACCGCGAGCACCTCGTCGACCAGCAGCACGTCGGGCTCGACGTTGACCGCGACCGCGAAGCCGAGCCTGACATACATCCCCGACGAGTAGAACTTGACCTGGTTGTCGATGAAGTCCTCGAGCTCGGCGAACGCGACGATCTCGTCGAACCGCTTTTCGATGTCCGAATGAGAGAGCCCGAGCAGAGACCCGTTGAGGTAGATGTTGTCCCGCCCGGACAGCTCGGGCTGGAAACCCGCGCCGAGCTCGAGCATCGCGGCGAGGCTGCCCCGCACCCTGATCTCGCCGGAGGTCGGCTTGAGGATGCCGGCGACGCACTTGAGGAGGGTCGACTTGCCGCACCCGTTGCGCCCGAGGATCCCGAAGGTCTCCCCCTGGTTGATGTCCACCGTCACGTCGCGCAACGCCCAGAACGGGGTGAACGGCATCTTGCCACCGTGGATGACCCGCTCCTTGAGCGAGGTGTGTTTCTCGCTGTAGAGGCGGAACTGCTTGGAGATGTCCTTGACTGCGATCGCGACGCCCACCGGTCAGAGCTCCTCGGCGAAGTTGCCCTCGAGCCGGCCGAAGATCACCAGGGCAAGCAGGAACAGGGCGGCCCCTACCACGAGCACCGCGCCCATCATGGCCGCGTAGGTACCCACCCCCCAGGTCGGGAGGACGTGGTAGATCACCGGTGTCGGCGGCCCCCCAGCAGAATTCGGTTGCAAATAGGTGTACTGAGTCCTCCCGTAGATGGCGCGTTGGAAGGTCATGACGATCGGGGTCATCGGGTTGAGGAGGTACGCGTACTGCAACCAGTTCAGCGAAGGGTGGGCCTTGTTGTGACCGGAGAGGAAGACCTGACCGTAGGTGTAGACGATGGAGGTGAACCAGAACCACGCCATCAACGCGACTTCGGTGAGGTGCTGGGTGTCCCGCAGGTAGACGTTGACAGCGGAGAGGAAGATGGACAGCGCACCGGTGAAAACCAACAGCGCCACGAAGGCGAGCGGAAGGATCGCGACGAAGGTGAAATCCGGCTTGATCCCGAAGATCAGCAGGGCGAGCACCAGCACGACCAGTTGGATGGCGAAGAGCACGATGTTGACCCCGACCACCGAAAGCGCGAGCAGCTCACGGGGGAAGGCCACCTTCTTCACGATGCCCGCTTTGCCGACCACGGCCCCGGTGGCACCCTGAGCCGAGCCGTTGAACAGGTTCCACGCGATCAGGCCGGCGAACAGCCAGACGGCGAAGTTGGGCTGGTGGTTTCGGGCGATGATCTTGAACACCACGTAGTAGATGGCGAGCACCAACGCCGGGTTGAGCATCGACCAGGCGTAGCCGAGCACCGAGTTCTTGTACTTGACCTTGAGCTCGCTGCGCACCAGCAGCATGAGGAGGTCGCGGTTGCTCCAGAGGTCCCTGAGGCGCTGGCCCAGCTGGATCTTCCCGTTGACGACGGTGATCCGGTCGTGGCTCTGGCCGGGGACGAACCGGGTGCTGCCGCCGATGTTCGAGACCTGCTCCGGATCGCCGGAAGCGGGGCGCTCGATGCTGAGGCTCACTGGGTGGAGGCCCCCGTGGCGGCAGTCGGGACGTCCATCGCGTCCTTTTGGATGACCTCGTCGATGAATCCGTACTCGCGGGCCTCTTCCGCGGTGAACCAACGGTCGCGGTCCGAGTCGGCTTCGATGCGCTCCACCGGCTGACCGGTGTGGAAGGCGATCCGCTCGGCCATCATCCGCTTGAGATAGATGATCTGCTCGGCCTGAATGGCGATGTCCGACGCCTGTCCCTGCATCTGCCCTGACGGCTGATGCATGAGGATGCGGCTGTGGGGGAGGGCGAACCGCTTCCCCGGTGCTCCTGCACACAGCAGGAACTGACCCATCGACGCGGCGAGCCCCACGCAGATGGTCCGGACGTCGCAGCGCACGTACTGCATCGTGTCGTAGATGGCCAGTCCGTCGGTCACCGAGCCACCGGGTGAGTTGATGTAGACGGCGATATCACGCTCTTGGTTCTCTGCCTCGAGCAGGATCAGCTGCGAGCAGACCAGATTGGCGGTGTTCTGGTCGATCGCCGACCCGATGAAGACGATCCGCTCCTTCAGAAGGCGCTGGAAGATATCCGACCCCGGACCGACTTCGGCGCCGGTGTTCATCTCGTATCCAGGGGCATGCGGCAGCAGACGACTGGGCTCTTGCATGGTCAGAAAGCCTAGTGGGTGGCGATTCCCGACGGACGCAGCCTCACCTCTCCTTGTGCACCTGGCCTCTCGACGTGCGCTAGCCCGAAGGTCCCTGGCCTGCCAGGCCGGTCAACGCTTCGACCAGCCGGTCCGCAGCGCCTCCGAGATCCATCGCGGCACACCGTGATCGACCGGCCGCGACCAGGCGTTCTTCCTCGGCTGGGTCGCCCAACAGCCCGGCCACCGCGTCCGCCACCTGTCGGGGGTGCTTGTTCTCGAGGAGGATCCCGCCGTCGGCGAGCACTTCCCTCACCGCTCCCGAGTCGAAAGCCACAACCGGGACGCCGTGACCCATCGCCTCGACCAATGGGACACCGAACCCTTCGTGATCGGAAAGCATCACAAGCACGTCGGCCCACTGGTAGTACGCGGCGAGCGCGGCGTCACTGATCCCGCTGGCGAACTCGACCGCGTCGGCGATGCCGAGCGAGCGGGCGAACCGCCGGAGAGCCGAGGCATAGGCCACCTCCGAGGGAGACCCGATCAATGTGAGGTGCGCCTCGGGGTCGGTCGTCGCGCGAGCAACGAAGAGAGCGGCGATGGCCTGATGGTGCCCTTTGTTCGGGGCGAGACGCCCGACTGAAAGCCACCGATGTCCGCGCCCAGGTCCACACGCCGAAAGAAGGGCATGCACGTCGGGGTCCGCTTCGGTGGGTGGAACCGACACGTTGGCAACCGGGATCACCATGGTGGAAGTACAGCCCGCGGCGCGAAGCTCCGTCTCGTCGAATCGGGACACCGCGATGCCGAGGGCGGCCCGCGGCGCAAGGAGGGTCAGCTCCTGCAGGGCACCCACTTGGAGTCGGGCGATCCAGTTGCTCCACCGCTCGAAGTACGACGGCGGAGTAATGCTGTGATAGTTGATCACCACACGCTCGGACCGCCGAGCGAGCCAGTCGGCCATCTCCGACTCGGTGGCGAACTGGTAGACGAGCACGTCGCCCGGCTCTGCCTCGTGCTCGTAGTCGAGGTAGTCACGGGTCAGATCGGCCGTCCCCGGATCGGGATGTTGGCAGTAGATGGTCGAGGTCACTCCCAACTCGACCAGGCGATTCCACACGGAGAGGGTGTGCTCGCCGACCGCGTCGCGTCGGTGGAGCATCGGGACGAAGAAGTGGATACCGCTCACGGCTGAACCCTCGCAACGATCGCTTGCACCGTGCCCGACGAGGCTCGATACGAGACCGCATCGACAGCCCCCGCTCGGTGCAACAGCAACTCCCATGTCTCGGAGTGGAGTGGATGCCCTTGAGCGAGGTCTCGCTCGGGAACAGAAAGAGCCTCATCCCAAACTGACCGATCGGTGGCAAGCACGACGACGGCGCCACCGGGCGCGACGACTCGGATCGACTGATCGAGCAGCTCGAGCTTGGCGACGAGGTCCAGCCGGTCGACACATCCGAGTAAGACGATTCCAGCGGCCCCGTCGTCGGGAAGTCCGGCCAGGAAATCGACCACCTCGGCCATCTCGACACCGTCTGTTCCGCCGTCCGTCGCGCTGGCTTCCCTGTCGCCGGCGAGCGATCGCCACACCGATGCTCCCCTCGGCTCCACACCACGCACCCGAAGGCCTGCCCTGCGCAGCGCGTCGAGCAGGCCGCCGTCACCGGACTCACCGACGATGACCGGTCCTCGCTGCTCGGACACCGCGAGCCACCTTGGCAGATCCTCGAGCCACTCGACCGGGTCCGGAACCGGCACCGCCCGTTCGGCTGCCTCGAACCCAAGCGGATCCACTCGTGCCTCGAGCCGCTCGACTCGTGCCGCGAGGTAGCGCAACGCATCCCACACCGCGAGGAACCGGCCGTCAGCCACCCCGCGGGCGACCAAACGAGAGTCCGCTGCCAACAGCTCGGCCATCACCCCTGCCACGTCGCCCACGAATCGCTGACCGATCAGCGCACTGCGGCCTCGCTCCCACAGGTCGTCGGGAAGGCCCTTCCACGGAGCGGTGATCGATTCGGTCCCGGGGTCGGCGATACGACGCATCGCGTCGTCGAATCCCCACTGCAGGCTTCCTTGGGGGCTCAGTCGCTCGAACGCGGCGAGCAACTCGCGCTCGCCGGCACTCAGATCGTCGTCGACCGAACGGTCCTCCTCGCGAGATTCGTCGTCGTGGGGATCCTCGGAGCTCACCGTCTCATCTTTCTCGTCTTTGTCCGCTCGTGCCGGATCGTGCGCTCGTGCCCACCCGTTCGTACCGGGAACCGCCGGACGGCAACGGAAGCCGCTGTGTCCGAAGCGCAGGCCGATGGCCGCGGGCGACGATTCCTTGGAGGAACTCGGTGTAGTGGTCGATGATCGAGGGCCACCGGAAATAGTGGGCCACATAGCGGCCGCCTGACTGGGCGAGGGTGGAGCGGAGGGCGGCCTCGCCGACCAGCCGATCGACCGCGACTTCGAAGCTTCGGTACGAGTCGAACCAGAGCCCACCGCCCGAACGCCTGCAGTGTTCCATGGTGGCTGCGCAGAAGGCGTTGACCATCACCGGCACTCCGACCGTCCACGCTTCGAGGAGCACCAACGAGAACGACTCGTAGGCAGAAGGATTCACCATCACCTCGGCCCCGGCGAGGATGTCCCACTTGTCGGCCTCCGAGACCGCACCGGTGACCACGATGTCGGGATGCTCGGGGGCCTTGTCGGAGACCGGCCCGACGAATGCGAGCGCGAGGTCGCCAGGGTGGCGCTCCTTGTAGCGCTCGAAGTAGGCAGCCAACATCGCGCAGCCCTTGTGTTCGTCCACCCGCCCCAGATAGCAGAGGTAGGGCCGATCGCCGATGCCGAGCATTTCGGCTCCGGACCTCCCTTCCCCGGCAGGGTCGTCGACCCCGAGGCCGAGCACCACCTGTGGTCGGGCGGCAAGAGAGAAGACGTGCTCCATCAGGTCCCGCTCGGACTGGGTGTGGTACACGAGGCCGTCGATGTCCCTGAAGCTCTGGCGGAAGGCGCCGAGGTAGATCGCCGGTTCGTCGTGGGCGGCGGGATGGAGGACCGTCGGAACCTTGGACACCGCGATCGCGTCCACCGTCGTGGCGAACAGGTAGGGATAGCAGGCCACCACGTCGGCATCGATTGCGGCCACCGCGTCGACCAACTCCGGGCACATCGGCCCGTTGAGCGCTACCCATCGGCGGGACTCCGCGAGCGATGCGGTTCGGGGCGACACCCTGAGGCGGGCGTCGAGCTCGAAGTAGTCGAGCAACCGGCGGCTGGCGGTGGGAAACCGGCGAACCGTGACCCCGTTGAGCAGATGCGAGCCGGGAGGCTCGACGTTCTCCCACGTCAGATGGTCGAGTGCGCAACTCGTGAGCACCTCGACCTCCCAGCCCGGCAGCACGCAGAGCCGCTCGGCGAGCATCCGTGCAGCGGTCTCCGCCCCGCCGATCACCTCGACCCCGTAGCGAGGAGTCACGAACGCGATCTTCATGCGCTCGCTTCCTCGGACGCCGGAAGTCCCTGTTCGTGGGCGACCCGGCGGAGCACCTCGACAAACCGGCGGCGGGTCACCGGGAGCGCGAACGCTTGGACCCGACGGTGTCCCTCCCTCACCAGATCGGCCACCAGGAGCGGGTCGCGTCGCACCCGATCGACGGCAGCGGCGACGGTGCTGGGCCGCTTGGAGTCGAGGAGGATGCCTGCCGAGTCGAGTGTCTCGGGGACGGCCCCGGCGGCATACGCCACGACGGGCACTCCTGACCCCATCGCTTCGAGCAGTGGGATGCAGAAGCCTTCGTGCTCCGAGAGGCAGACGAACACGTCGGCATCGGCGTACCAAGCGCCGAGCTCGGCATCCGACAGATGTTGACCGTGCCTGACCGCGTCGGCCAGGTTCAGCTCGTCGGCGAGGCCAAAGACTGCTTCGGCGTACGACTCGGTCACCGCGGGACCCACCAGATGCAGCCGAGCGTCCGGGTCGTACCATCGCCGGTAGAACCAGAGGGACTCCACAAGGTGATGTTGCATCTTGTTCGGAGAGAGCCGTCCGACGAAGAGGAGGACGGTGCCCGGTCCGTGCACGTCGGACAACCTGTCGAGCTCCGCCTGGTCGATCGCTCGGCGGCCACCCACCTCGACGAGGATCGGGACGACCTCGGTCCTCGGGCAACCGAGCCGGCGGAGTCCGTCGGCGTTGAAACTCGAGTCGGCGATCCCGAGCGTCGCCCGGGGGGCGAGCTCGGCTGCCTGTTGCAGGGCGAGGTCGACCTTCTGCGCAGTGTGCTCCTCCCACCCTTCGTAGAACGACGGCGGGGTGACGTTGTGGTAGTCGAGCACGAGGGTCTCGGGTCGGGTCCGGAGGAATTCGGCGACCGGGGACGCGGTGCTCAGCTGGTAGAGCAGGATGTCACCCGGTCGCGCACGTTCGGGGTAGCGCTCGAAGTAGGTGGCCTCGGCCCGCAACTCGTCGTGAGCAGCCTCGACGTAGATGTCCGACTCGAAACCCTCGGCGCGCAAGGTGTCCCGGAGTTCCAGTGTGTGATCGCCGGTGGCATCTCGAGGGAGAAGCGCGGGGACGAACTGGTGGACGGCGGTCACCGCTCCCGGACTGCGACCAGAACGTACTCGCCCGAACCCAACAGATAGGCGTTCACCGCGTCGATCGCCGCGTTGATCGCTGCGGCATCGGGACCGCCTGAGGTGAGCCTCTCCAGCTGTCGGCTCTCGCCCCCTTGGGTGATCGTGGCCGGCCCGAAGCCGCGCTCCGCAAGCAGATGAGCCCACGTCTCCGCGTGGAGGGGGCGACCCGGGGCAAGATCGCTCACCAGATGCGACGTACCGGCCGCCCACGACTCGGGCGTCGCCGAGTGGAGGACGAGCACACCGTCGACGGCGAGGCGTGACGTTGCCAGCTCCACAAGCCGGTCGCGTTGGCTGGGATGCAGCCACTGGACCGATCCGCTGAGCACCATCCCGGAGAGGGCTTCGTCGGCCACGACCCCGAGGTGGCCCAACACCGACTCCGCTCGCACGTCGAGACCGCGCTCGATCGCCGGCTCGAGCAACGATTCGGTCGGGTCGACACCGTAGGCATCGACTCCGGCGTCCACGAGTGCGTCGAGCAGGCTCCCATCACCACATTCCGCGTGGAGCACCCGACCGGTGACACCGCGCAGTGCATCCACCGCACGCGGAGACCACCAACTCGAGCCCGGATCGGCGATCGGAAGGACGCTCGCCGGAAGATCGGGGGTTCGCTGGGCGTCGACCGCGACCTCGAGGTCCTCCACATGGTCGACCACCACGTGGAACATGCGCGACACCGCCCAAGCGAACTTGACGATCTGATGGACGATGAACCCGATGTACCAGCCCATCGCCTTGCGGATCAGCCGCTTGAGATAGCCCCCGGCCATCTTGTTCGACTCCACGGGGACCGCGATGTCCACGTAGGCCGATCCGTCGACCAAGGCCAGCGTTTCGCGAAGTCTTGCCCTTCCGTGCAATCCGACCGGCGAGAACTCGAGGAAGAGCTCGTCGAGCTCCTGCTCGAGTCCGGCAGGAAGATCACCCGACGCCCGTCTGCGCCTGACCTCGGCATCGATTTCGGCCATCACCTGGGCGAGGTACTGCGCCCTGTCCGCCGCGGTCGGGCCGTCCGCCCCTCCGACGGTCGGCTCGGACTCGGTGGGAGCCACCGGAGAAGGTGTGTGCGACTGCGCTGGCGGCACAGCGTGACTATAGCCAGGGGTCCCGAGAGGTCCTGTGACGTCTCGGGAGGCAAAGGAGGCGTGCATGCTCCGACGAAGCCGGGGCGGGAGACGGGTGCTCGGTAGGCTGGCCTCACGCGGGCGTGGCGAAACTGGCAGACGCGCCGGGTTTAGGTCCCGGTCCCCTCTGGGGATGGAGGTTCGAATCCTCTCGCCCGCACCGAGAGTACGCCCCAAGTGTTCATGAAGGTCGGGAGTAGGCCGGATCACCAGGGGTAACGGTCAGCAGGTTTACCCGACCGAGGACCGGGTACGTAAGCGATAGACGGTCAAACGCTTACGAAGGGGTCGTCATGGTTGGAGCAGGTGGACTTGTCGCAAGCATCATCGCCTTTGCAGTCGGGGCCGTACTGGACTGGGCGGTGACTGAGCCCTATCAGCATGGCTTTGACATCAACAAGGTCGGCTGGATCTTGATGCTCGTCGGTGTCGTCGGCGGCGTCTTGTCCATTTGCGTCATGGTGGCCAGCAGCACCCGCCGCCGACGCACGGTGATTGATGACGGTCGGGGGAACGTGGTGCGCGAGGTGGATTCCACGAGTGGCCTGTGACAACTCCTCCGGGTGGTTTTGTGGACTTCGAAGTGGACAACGACAGAAAGGGCGAGATCAATGAGCGCGACTGACAAGGCGAAGAACAAGCTGCAGGAAGCGGAGGGGCATGTCAAAGAGTCTGCGGGGAGGGCAACCGGTGATCGCTCGCTCGAGACGAAAGGCAAGAGGGACAAGGCTGCCGGCAACCTGAAGCAAGCGGGCGAGAAGGTCAAGGATGCAGTTGGCAAGTAGCATCGTTCCCGAAGAACCGACTGCTGCCGTGCAGCCGCGCCCTGTTCTTCACCTCGTCCCAGTGACCAAGTCCGGCGGAGTCGTCCACTGCCGGCTGCTCTCGCGGTCCCGAACAATCGGCTCGAAGGAGCAGCGATCGAGGGCGAGGAGATCGCCCAGCCGGTCTCCACGGCTGGGGCCGAGTAGCTGACACGTCCAACACCCGCTGATTCAGCGACCTCGGTCGCTGAACTCGTCGCAGAAGACTCCGATCCGGTGTCTTGCACCAGAGTTGGCGTTTGGGCGGAGTCGCCCTGATACCCACACTCTTCGATGCCCGTCGTCGGGCGCGCTACGGTCAAAGCACCAATGGGAGCGATCCGGGTGGTCCTGGCCGAGGACAATGTGCTTCTTCGTGAAGGTATCTCCCGCCTTTTCGACGCGCAGGACGATCTCGAGCTGATCGGTTCGGCCTCCGATCTCCCTGAGCTCTTGGACCTGATCACGCGCGACGAGCCGGACGTGGTGATCACCGATATCCGGATGCCACCCACCGGCACCGACGAGGGGATCCAGGCCGCGGCCTGGCTGCGCGAGCACCACCCTCGAGTCGGCGTGGTGGTCCTGAGCCAGTACACGGCGCCCACGTACGCCCTCGCCCTGCTGGAAGAAGGAACTTCGGGACGGGCCTATCTCCTGAAGGACCGGGTGGCCGGTATCGATGCTCTGATCGCGGCCGTGCACTCGGTGGCCGAAGGGGGGTCGGTGATCGATCCCCTGGTGGTCGACGAGCTGGTGAGCGCACGGTCGGCCCGCAAGACCTCGGACCTGGGTTGGTTGACGCCGCGAGAGACCGAGATCCTCGCAGAGATGGCCCAGGGCAAGAACAACGCCGCAATCGCGGCAACCCTCCACGTGTCGGAACGGGCGGTCGAGAAGCACACCAACTCGATCTTCTCCAAGCTCGGGTTGTCCGAAGAGAAGGACGTCAACCGACGGGTGAAGGCGGTGCTCCTCTATTTGAGCGACCCTGGGTCCTAGTCGCACGGTGATCCGTCCTGAACCGGGCGGGGGGATGCTGTCCCCATAGGACGATGCGTGCCAGCACGACCGTTTCCGCCGGTCACCCGTGGGAGACTGGGTTGGTGGCGAGCCCGCTTCCCGTCTTGGTGGTCGACGATCAGGCACCCTTCCGGATGGCTGCCAAAGCCGTCGTCGGCAGGCTGGACGAGTTCGAGATCGTGGGCGAAGCCTCGAGCGGGTCCGAGGCGGTTGCCTTGGCGAGCGAGCTCCATCCCGCCCTCGTCCTGATGGACATCAACATGCCCGAGATGAGCGGGATCGAAGCCACCCGGCAGATCGTCTCGGCCCAGCCGGACGTCGTGGTGTTCCTCTGCTCCACCTACAACGTCGAGGACCTGCCACCCGACGCGGCCATCAGCGGCGCACGCGCGTATGTCAACAAGGAGCGCCTCGGTGCCGCCATGCTCCGCCAGCTGTGGGAGGAGCGCGACTCGGGCTCCTTCGCCCGCCTCTGACGACGCGCAGAGCGACTCGGCCAGACCGGAGTCAGACCAGAGGAACCGAGCCGCGAATCTGCGAGCCCCGCCCTGCATCCGACTCCCAACGAACTGTCCCGCCGATCGCACCCAGCCGGTCGGACATGTTCATGAATCCGTGTCCCTTGGTTGCCTTGTCCACGTCGAAACCCGGCCCGTCGTCGCTCACCGTGAAGAGCAGCCCTCCCGACTCCTCCCACAGCTTCACCTCGACAGTGGACTCCGGCGCGTGCTTGGCCGCGTTCTGCAGCGCTTCGAGACAGCAGAAATAGATGGCCGCCTCGATCTCCGAGGGATAGCGTCCGATCTCCTCGGCGCTGACGCTCACCACCAGTGGGCTCCGGTTGGCCGCGGCCTTGAGTGCCTCGACGAGACCGCTGTCCACGAGCAGCGGCGGATAGATCCCGTGGGCGAGCTCGCGCAGTTCCTGAATCGTCTCCTGCACCTCGCCCGCCAGCTGGTCGAGCATCTCTGCGCCGGCCTTCGGGTCGTCGGCGATGATGTCCTTGGTGAGCCGAAGGTTGACCGCCAACGCGACCAGGTGTTGCTGGGCGCCGTCGTGAAGGTTCCGCTCCACCCTGCGTCGCTCGGCGTCCCCGCTTGCCACGATCCTCGACCTCGACTCACGCAGTGCGTCGGCCTGCTTGCGGAGCTCGTCCAAGGTGGTCTGCAGTGCCGCATCCAGCTGTGAGTTGTGAAAGGCCAGGCCGACCTGGCGCGCGAGATCGGTCAAGACGCGATCGTCCTCCTCGGTGAACGCCGTGCCGGTTGCGGGACGCTCCACGACG
Source organism: uncultured Acidimicrobiaceae bacterium (assembly GCA_963839925.1). Classification (GTDB taxonomy): domain Bacteria; phylum Actinomycetota; class Acidimicrobiia; order Acidimicrobiales; family RAAP-2; genus Bog-756. The sequence continues at coordinate 1,685,224 of CAWIWV010000001.1, forward strand.
ATGAGGCCGAGGAGCTCTCCCCCGTGGCTGATGGGCGCGACCCGCAGCTGAGCACCTTCCCGCCCGTCGAGCAGCGTGGGGAGCCACACCGAGATCCAGGCGGAGCCCGACACCTCGGCACGGGTGACGACCGGCCGCTCCCTGCCGGTCACCACGATGGACCCCGCGCCTCGGTCCGGAACCGACACCGCGCGCTCGAGGACGTCGCCGGCGCCCGTGTACACCTCCGCGGTGGTGAGGTCCATGGTCTTTCGGAGCGACTCGGAGAGCTGCATCAGCAGCTCGTCCATCGGGATCGCCCGGGTCAACCGGCTTCCGAAGGTCCGCACCACTTCGTCCGGCGCCTGGCGCGCGCCGTAGACGAACCTGGTTGCCGACGCGAGGAACCGCTCGCGGGCCGGGATGTACCCGATCGCCGCAACCCCGGCTGCCAGCATCGACAGACCGAGCGCCTCGCGATCCGCCGATCCGGTCGGGGCGTGTCCCAACCCGAGGATCAAGGTGACGTAGATCGCCGAGACCACGACGGTGAAACCCGCCACCGAGAGGACCTGCACGAAGACACGTCCGCTCGACGATGCAAGGGCGTCGATGTCCCCCAAGATCAGACCCAGCGGGATGAACACCGTGCCGGCGAGTGCCACCGCGCTGACCGCCTGCGGCCAGCCGACCAGTGCGTGGAGGACGGCGACCACCAGCGCGACGTCGCCGGCCAGCGCCGCGCCGATTCCGACCCACTCGAGTCGGGCCCGGTCGCGACCGACCGAGCCGCGATAGCGGGCCTGCAGTGCGGGAAGGGCCGCCAGTACGGCCACCGACCAGGTGAGAGCCGCGATCTCGAGCGAGAACGACCGGTCGGTGGTCGCCAAGGCGACACCGAGGGTCACCACCGCCAGATACGCGAGCGCGACCAACGTCCGCCGGGCCCGACCGACCAGCCGGCCGTCCGGAAGCGCGAGCAGCAGATGGAACGAGATGGCGGTCACCAGCGGACCGGCGACGGTCGTCACGATCCGGGCCGTCGAATGGTCCCCGCCGGAGAGTTGATCGGCGAACCTTCCCGCAGTCAGCGCGACCGAGGCGATCAAGGCGTCGATCGACGACAGCAACGGGACGAGAGGAGTCCGGTTGGTCCTGCGTGCCGAAGAGCGAAGGCCTTCCAGACCGGCGAGTGCCCACACGAGCGAGAGCGCGAACGCGACGGTTTCCACCCCGGAGCGCCCACCGGGCACCGTCACCCGGAGCCCGATGACCACCACCGCGACGGTTGCGGCGAACAGAGCAGCACCGAGGGCCGTGGCGCCCAACAGTCTTTTGCCGTCCTCGGCGATGGCGACGATCTGCGTGTCTTCGACCGCGGTGGTCATGGACTCCTCCGTTCTCCTCATTCCGCCCGCAGGACCATCGCGGTCGGGGTCCGGGCAGCGATCCTCCCGGGCACGGCCGCAACGAGGTTCGCGAAGACGAGGGCGCCCACGCCCACCAGAACGACGGACAAGACCGGCACCGTGGGACGAGGCACCGCATCGATGTTCTGCGCGAACAGGATCCAGAGCCGACGCCCGAGCACGATCCCGAGCGGGGTGCCGACGATGATCCCGATCACCGCGGTGACCGTCGCCTGCCAGACGATCACCGACCCCAGCTGCCTCGGGGTGAACCCGAGCGTCTTGAGCAGTGCAAGGTCCCGCCTCCGGGATCGGACTGACGCGATGAGGGTGAGGGTGAGGGCAACCACCGAACCGAGGGCCAGCCCGATCGCGAGGATCACCGGCGTCGAGCCGATGCTCCGGTAGTTGACGATCTGCACCGGCCTCTGGACACCGAGGACGGTGACGATGTTGCCCGCGGTCGAAGGCGTAGAGGCGAAGACCTTGTTGGCGACCGTGGCGATCTGCTGGAGGTTTGCGCGACCCTTCGCCGGACTGACACTCGGGCGCATTCTCACGAAGACCAGCTGCGGACCGTTCAGCGTCGGATCGGAGTTCGACACGGCTTGCCTGAACGAAGCAGGCAACGCGTCGATCGAGAGGTAGGCGCCGGTGCCCATCGACGTGTGATCGGACACGAAACTCGAATAGCCGACGGCCGGCAGGGTCGCGGTTCCCACGACGTGAAGGATGGTCGGCGGGACGTAGAGCATGCCCGAGTCCGGTGCACCGACCGTCATCGTCACCGTGTCCCCCACCCGCTTGTGGAGCAGCGCCATGGTGGAGGCGCCGAGCACCACTTGGTCGGCCGCTCCGAGTCCGTGACCCGAGAGGATCGGCGGCCCGACGACCGGGCGGGGATCGGTGACCAGGAACGGCACGGTCTGACCGTCGAGCTCGGCGCTCGTGTAGGCAGCGATCCCGGTCCAGGCGGCCACGTCGGGATCATGATCGAGGAGGCGGGTGGCCTGCGGAGGGACGTTGTTGCTGGGGTTGAGCATGAAGGTCCAGTTCCACCCGTAGAGAGGCGGGCTCGACACCAGCGTGCTCAGCCCGCTCGCGAAGGTGAGGGTGGCGACCACCAGCCCGATCGCAAGAACGGTGCCCACCAGGGTCGAGCGCATCGGAACCGCAGCCCGTGTTCTGCTCGGTTCGAGGGCGAAGGTGGTTCCGACCACCGCAGTCACCGGGAGACCGGCGCCCTCTGCGGCGGTGGCGACGATCGGGCGACGCCCGGTCGTCGGAGGGTCGTGGCTGATCCGGTTTGGTGCCCGTCGGATACAGAGGACGATCGCCGCTGCTCCGAGCACGACGATCAACCCTGCCGTCCCCACAAGGAGCACGGTCCAGTCGAATGCCACTCCCCCGTCGGGATAGACCGGCCGCACCGGACCGAGCGGGGCGAGCGGCGAAAGCCCGACCGCGACTGCGGCCGCAAGAAGAGCCCCGAGCACAACGGATCCGATCACCCCGGGCAGCCCGTCACCGACCGTTGCAGCCGGTGCTGCGCCCAGCGCTCGCATGACTTGACGGTCCTCGTCTCCCAGTCGCAACTGGCGAGCCACGGCCTGGATCCCGAGCACCAGGGCGACGAGTGCAGCGATCGCTCCGAATGCGCCGAGGGCGACCGACTCGGGCTTGACCGCAAGCTCCACCTCGCCGACGACTCGGGAGGTGACGTGAAAGGTGTAGGTCAGACCGGACGGGATCAACCGGACCACCTCGCGTTGCACCTCGGGAACGCTTGCCCCCGGGGCGAGCTGGAGGCCGTAGCCGACCGGGCGGATGGTCCCCGGCGCTGCGGACACCGCCTCCCTCATGAAGGCCGGCGACAGCACCAAAAAACCGTAGGCGCTGTCGATGTCGTCTTGGACGATCTCGTTGTCGAGCGCGACGATGCCCACCACTCGGGCGTGCACGACGAGGAGCCGTTGCGAGCCGTTGGGACCGAAGAGCCCGAAGGGCACCACCTGACCGACCCGGACCCCGAGGATGTGGGCCGCGGTGGCAGTCATCACCACCTGGTCCGGCCGGTCAGGATCGAACATCCGCCCCTGCAACACCGCCAACCGATCCTGATCGGTGAGCAGTCCGTCTGTGCTCCCGAGCGGGGTGACGTCGTTGAACGTGTTGACCCGTGGCGTGCCATCCTTCGCAAGCGCGACGACGGCGGGAGCGGCAAGAGTCCTCACCTGCTCCACCCCGGGCAGGCGGGCAATCTTCGTGGTGAGTGTCGGGCCGGGACCCCCGTCGGTCGCGGGATCGTAGACGGCGACGTTCAGATCCGAAGGGTTCCTGCTCGCAAGGAATGTTGGGTAGGACGACTGGGTGCGCCGTGCTCCGGCGATCGAACCCATGGCCAGCCCTCCCACCAGTCCGACCAGCAGCACGATGGACAGGTAGCCGGTCCAACGATGACCGAAAGTGGCTCGGAACCGGTACCAGGCGACCCCGGGGACCGCGGCCGAGCGGATCACGTTCAGGGGCCCTCGGATGCCGTCAGGGCCGTCAGGTCCTCGACGTCGGCAGCGGGTGCCGCGGCTGACATGCCGTCGTCCACGATCCGACCGTCCCGCATCCGGACCACCCGATCGGCCGCCCCGGCGACATCGGGATCGTGGGTCACCAACACGATGGTCTGCCCACCACGGTGGAGTCGCACCAACAGCTCGATGACTTCCTGACCGCCATCAGAGTCGAGCGCACCGGTGGGCTCGTCGGCCAGGAGCAGCGTCGGCTCGTTGGCGAGCGCTCTGGCGATGGCCAGACGTTGACGTTGCCCACCGGACAACACACCGGGCACCGCCGAGGCTTTGTCCCCGATGCCGAGGAGATCGAGGAGGTCTCGAGCCCGGGTCTCCGCCATCTTGCGCTTGCGGCCCGCAATCACTGCGGGGAGAGCGACGTTCTCGAGCACGGTCATCCCCTCGAGGAGGTTGAAGAACTGGAAGACGATCCCGATGTGTTGTCGCCGCATCCGGGCGAGGTCGTCTTCGGTTTGCCCGGTCACTTCGGAGGCGGCAACGAAGATGGTTCCCTCGTCGGCGACGTCGAGTCCGGCCACCAAGTTCAAAAGGGTCGACTTGCCGCACCCCGACGGACCCATCAGCGCGACGAACGAGCCCAACGCAACCGAGAGGTCCACCCCGCGCAGCGCGCGGACCGGCGCGTTCTCCGCCTCGAACGTCTTGCGCACCCCCCGGGTCGTGAGGGCCTCTGTAGGCGATGAGTCAGTCATGCTGGGTCTCCTGTCGTGTCAGGACCGCCGTGCAACTGCGCCGCGTCGGTCGAGGTGTCGGGCCTCTCGATCTTGTACGCCACTACTGGAGTATCCCGCCCTTTTACCAGCTGCGACGGGAGAGTGACCGTCTCGATCGGCTTGCTCAGCGCCAGCACGGTGGGTTCGGACAAGACGGTCTCGCCGGCTTCGGCGAGCTGTTGCAGGCGCTGTGCCAGGTTGACGGTGTCGCCGACCAGCGTGTACTCGAGACGCTCCTCGGACCCGAGCAATGCAGCCGCCGCCTCGCCGGTCGAGAGCCCGAGCCCCAATCCGAACGGAGGCTGGCCGTCCGCCTCCCAACGCGAGTTGATGGCGTGTTGCTCTCTGTGCATGGCACTGGCGGTGGCAACCGCTCGATCGGCGTGGTCGGGCTGAGCGAAGGGGGCGCCGAAGACGGCCATGACCGCGTCGCCGACGAACTGCATCACGGTGCCACCCTGTTCGAGAATGGCAGTGCTCATGGCAGCCCGGTGGGTGTTGAGCTGCCCGGCGAGCTGGCTCGGATCGGCGTGCTCGGCGATGGTGGAGTAGGACCGGATGTCGCTCATCAGGACGGTCACCTCCACCTTCTCGGTCTCCCCGATGTTCCTTCCGTCCCGACGAAGCTTTTCGGCCAACCCGCCCGGGAGGAGACGGGAGAGCGTCTCACCCTGTTCCTCGCGATCGACGATGGCCCGGTGGAGGAGGCGAAGTCGCTGCAGTGCCCCCTGGCTCCCCGCCGAGACCCCCTCTGCCAACTTCAAGAAGACGGCCTCGACCTCTGCGTCCACCGCTTCGGCCGGAAGTTTGCGGGTCGCGGCGATTGCTTTGATCGGCTTCCCCTCGGCGATCATGCCCAGGAGCTCCTCCTCCGCAGGAGTGAGGGCACCTTCGGTCGTGACCGGCGTCACCAGGGCATCGACGATGGCCGGATCGAGGGCGGTGCCGCCGGTCGCAACAGACCGGATGGCGTCGACCAGTTGATCTCCCTCGGCAACGTGGTCCTTGAGCAAGTATCCGTAGCCGGCTGACCCTTCCGCGAGGAGTGAGATCGCGTACTCCGGATCGTCGTACTGGGAAAGGATGACCACCCCGGTGCCAGGATGACGCTTGCGAACCTCCTTCGCCGCATCGATTCCCTCCCGGTTGAACGACGGCGGCATCCGGATATCGGTGACCAGCACCTGCGGCTCACATTCGGAGGCGCCCTGGACGACGCCGTCGTAGTCGGCCGCAACCCCCACCACGTGAAGATCGGCGTGGTGCTCGATCAAGGCCCGGACTCCTTCGCGAACGATCAGGTTGTCGTCGGCCAAGAGGATGTCGATCGTTGCAGTGGAGATCGGCTTTGCCGGACCTGCGCCCGGATCGGTTGGATCCATCCCCACAGTTCTCCCATGCACGGTACCGGGCTGCCAGGGGGGCAGCTTTCCCAGGTCGGTGGTGGCAGCACACCGAAGGGAAGTCGGCCACCTCCCTGTGCAGCGATCGGTCGGCTCGACACGATGAAGGTATGCGGCATGAAAGTACGGTGACCTCGTTGTCGTGGATCCCCTCCGAAGCAGTCGAGGGCACGACACGCCTGGCGTTCGACATGGGCTTCACCCACTACGACCCTCCTCCGCCCGACACGCTGGACGACCTCGACGGGCTGCGGGCCGCCGACCGGTTCCGCTTCGCCAACGTGCTCAGCGGATGGATCGAGACGGACGGGAGCGGTCGGATCGTGGACTGCGGATGCAGCGGCGGGGGCCTGATGGGGTCGACCACGGTGAGCGTGGCAGGCATCCGACATCGGTTCCAGGCAGTCGCCCTCCCGGACATCCGGCGACCTCCCGAGAGGGGCGAGGGCTGGGTTCGATTCGTGCAGACGACCGGAGGAAGGACCGGCCTACCCGCTCCGAGACGGGTCCGGCGCCGCCCCTACATCCAATGGCAAGCTCCTTTGGTGTGGACGACACTCTCGCTCACCCTGCACGCCGACGGGAAGGTCGAGCAGGCGATGGTCGGTGCCAGCCGATTCCCGCGCCACTGGATCTACGACGCAGACGGCGAGCTGTCTCACAAGTCGGGGCTGGCCGACTTCCGCGACTGGTATCGGAAGTCGTTCGGCAAACACAGTCCGTGGGGCGACGAGGAGTCCGACGCATTGGTGACCGCGGTGGAAACCGCACTCGAACGGTCGCTGTCGGCTCAACTGATGGACCCGACGGCCAAGCCCCGGATCGACCAGTTTCCGTCGGGGACAGAGATCGTCCGGCAAGGCGACGAGGGTCGAGCCGTCTATCTCGTCCTCGACGGCGTCCTGCGGGTCGAGCGGGACGGTGAGCGGTTGGCCGAGTACGGGCCCGGCGCGCTGCTCGGCGAACGCGCGCATCTCGAGGGTGGGCGGCGCACCTCGTCACTGGTCGCGGTCACGCCCTGCCGCGTCGCCTCCGTCGACGCCGATGCGCTCGAGCGGTCCGCTCTGGTGGAGCTGGCCGAGGGACATCGACGAGAAGATGACCCCCGGTCCTGAGGGGTGAAGGTCCACTTCTGCGGCGTGCGGGGATCGACACCCGCGTGCGGGATCGACTTCGTGCGCTACGGAGGTCATACCTCGTGCGTGGCGCTCGCCCATGACGGAGCAACGCCGTCGCTCGTGCTGGACGCGGGCACTGGCATACGGCGGGTGACACCCCTCCTCGGGGACAGAGCGTTTGCAGGCACGATCCTGCTCACCCATCTCCACTGGGATCACTTCCAGGGACTCCCGTTCTTCGCAGGCGGTGACCGGGCAGACTCCCGAGTCGACCTTCTCCTTCCCGATCAAGAGGACGGCCGTGACGCCGAGGAGGTGCTCGCCCGAGGGATGTCTCCGCCCCAGTTCCCGATCCGGCCCCGCGAGATGCGCGGCAGCTGGTCGTTCGGCGCGCTCTCTCCGGGTCGCGTGGAGGTCGAGGGATTCGTGGTCGAGGTTCGCGAGGTCCCGCACAAAGGAGGCCGGACCTTCGGCTACCGGGTCGCAGACGGAACTTCCTCGATCGCCTATATCCCCGACCACTGCCCGACCGCCTTCGGCCCGGGTCCCGACGGCTGGGGCGAGTACCACCCCGCGGTCCTCGAACTTTCCGACGGAGTCGATCTGCTTGTGCACGACGCCCACCTCCTTCCCGAGGAGCTCCCAGCAGAGGCCTCGTTCGGGCACGCGGCCGGCGACTACGCGGCGGCCCTCGGCAGACGGGCCGGCGCCATGGGGGTGGCCCTGTTCCACCACAAGCCGGACCGCACCGACGATGCGTTGGACCTTCTGACTCGTCGGTTCGAAGGGCAGACACCACGGGTCACCGTTGCGACCGAATCGACGGTGCTCGAACTGTGAGGCGCCTCGACGCGGTCGTGGTCGGCTCCGGCCCCAACGGGCTCGCCGCCGCGCTCGACCCTGGCACGAGCGGGTCTGACCGTCGACGTCTACGAAGGATCGGCGACCGCCGGAGGAGGGTGCCGGACCGAGGAGCTCACCCTCCCGGGGTTCCATCACGACGTCTGCTCCGCGGTCCATCCTCTGGTGGCCGCATCCCCGTTCTTCGAGGCAACCGATCTGGCCGATCGGGGCGTGCGGCTCCGATTCCCGACGACCGCCTTCGCGCATCCACTCGATGGAGGGCGCGCGGCCTCGGTCACCGGATCTGTGGAGCAGACCGCGGCGGCTTTGGGTGTCGACGGCGACCCCTACCGGCGGCTCTTCTCGCCGCTGGTGCGCGCTGCGTCATCGATCGTCCCGACGACCCTGAGACCGCTGCGCTCGCTTCCCTCCCATCCGCTCGCCATGGCCCGCTTCGGTCTATTTGGGCTGCTGCCGATGGACAGACTCTCGAAACGGTTCTCCTCCGACGAGGCGAAGGGGTTGCTCGCGGGCGTGGCCGCCCATTCGATGCTGCCTCTGACCGCTCCGCTCTCGGCCGCGTACGGGCTGTTGCTCGCCACGATGGCCCACTCGGTCGGCTGGCCGGTCGTCGAAGGTGGTTCCGCCCGGATCGTCGACGCGCTGGTGGCGGAGCTGGAATCCCTCGGGGGTCAGCTCATCACCGGTCGATGGATCGATTCCCTCGACACCCTTCCCAGTGCCAGGGCAACCCTCCTCGACGTGACCCCCCGCCAGTTGCTCGCGATGGCCGGAAGCCGTGTGCCCCACAGGAGCCGGCGGGGACTCGAGCGGTTCGTCTACGGGCCGGGGATCTGCAAGGTCGACTGGGCCCTCTCCGGTCCGGTCCCGTGGACGGCGCCTGTCTGCCGAGAGACCGCCACCGTCCACCTCGGAGGGACCTTCGCCGAGGTGGCCGCGTCGGAAGCCGCGGTCGCGGCCGGCCGGCACCCCGAGCGGCCCTACTGCATCGTCGTCCAGCCTGGCGTGGTGGATCCGAGCAGAGCTCCCGACGGGCGGCAGACCCTCTGGGCCTACTGCCACGTGCCGTCAGGGTCGACGGTGGACATGTCGGAACGCATCGAGGCCCAGATCGACCGGTTCGCCCCCGGATTCCGCGACCTGGTGCTCGCGAAGGCCATCTCGACCGCGGCGACCGAAGAGGAGCACAACCCGAACTACGTCGGGGGTGACATCAACGGAGGCGCGGCGACCCTCCGCCAGACGGTGTTCCGGCCCACGGTCCGATGGAACCCCTACAGGACCGGCGTCCGAGGCGTCTATCTGTGCTCGGCTTCCACTCCCCCCGGTGGCGGGGTCCACGGCATGTGCGGAGTCGGCGCGGCGAAGAGCGCATTGAGCGACCTCGGGATCTCCCCCAAGGATCAGCAGGCCCACCATCCTGCCGAGGGTGGGAGGTGAGATGTCGTTCCTCGGGCTGATGCTCCGCTCCGACATGCGACACCGCTGGCGATCCTGGCTAGCCCTGTCGCTGATCACCGCGGCTCGCGGTCGGCCTGGTGCTGACGGGCGCACAGACCGCGAGGCGGACGGCGACCGCATTCCCCCGCTTCGAAGCGGCCCACGGCTACAACGGGTTCTTCTACTCGACGGGGCCCGTGCGCGGCGTGGCCTCCCTTCCGGACGTCACCTCGGTCACCACGGACGACTCGATCGTCGCCGGCGAACCGGATTGCGGCTGCAGCCGATCCCTCAACAACTCCAACGACTTCAACGTCAACGAAGTGGCACCCGGTGACCTGCGCCATCTGGTGAAGATCGTCAGCGGGCGGATGCCCACTCAGTCCGACCCGTCCGAAGTTCTCGCATCCACCAACCTCGAGCCATTCGGGATCCGCCTCGGGAGTGTGCTGCGGCTACCACTCGTCGCTGCGTCGCAACGCGCACAGGTGCTCGATTTCGCCAACATGACACCGGCAGGCCCGGTGGTGACCGTGCACGTGGTCGGTCTGACCGTCTCGGAGGCTGAGTTCAGCTCCGGCTCACCGAGCCAGGAACCACTCGACTTGTACACGACCCAGGCCTTCGATCGGAAGTACAACGCCCGATCGGTCGAACTCTACGAGTACTTCTTCCAGCTCAAGAATGGAGCGGCCAGCCTGCCTCGCTTCCAGGCCGCAGCCAAGGCGCTTGGCGCGTTTTCGGTGACCGACCTGGATGCGCTGGCCAACTCGATCGGCACGTCCATCGACCCCCAGGCAGTCGGCTGGTGGATCCTGACCGGCCTCGCAGCACTGGTCGGGATCGTCGTGCTGGCCCAGGCGCTGGCCAGACAGAGTGCCCTCGACGCCGAGGACTATCCCTCGGTGGCCGCGCTCGGCGCGACCCGACGCCAATTGTTCACGGTCACCATGGCGCGCAACCTCGTGCTGGCCGTGCTCGGGGCAATCGGCGGCGTCGCGCTGGCGGCCGTGTTGTCGGTCTTCCTTCCTGTCGGCGAAGCTCGGCTGGCAGACCCGAATCCCGGTTTCGACTTCGATGCCCTGCTCCTCATCGGAGGCGCGCTCGCCGCTGTCGGCGTGCTGCTGTTGTTGAGTGTTTGGCCGGCGGCGAGGGCGTCAACGGTTCGGTCGTCGCAAGACCAAGGTCGAATGACCCGACCCTCGAGCGCGGTGCGGTGGCTGAGCGCCTCGGGTGCACCTCCCACTGCGCTCATCGGGGTCCGCAACGCGCTCGAGCGTGGCCGGGGGCGCAATGCGGTCCCGTTGGGCTCCGCGCTGGTTGGCGCCGTGCTGGCGGTCACCGTTCTGTGCGGAACGGCGGTATTCGGGGCGAGTCTGACCTACCTGACGGGCACGCCATCGCAATATGGTCAGGGTTTCGACGCCTGGTTCAGTCTCAACGCGACCGGCCAGACCTCGCAGAGCGCTCACCTGCTCGCCTCCCTCGAGCGGCCGGGCGTCACCGCGATCACTGCTGGTGTGAGCGATGTCGTCCGCATCAACGGGAAAGTCGTCGACGCCCTGGCGGGGCAAAGTGTTCGGGGCCCATTTGCGATCCCCACCACCTCTGGACGCCCTCTCGTTTCCGACGACGAGGTGGTCCTCGGCGCAAAAACGATGCGAGAAGTCGGTGCGCGACTCGGAGGCACCGTCGACGTGGTGCTCCAGACGACTGGCGGAGGTATCGAACGGGCCAAGCCGTTCCGGGTGGTCGGGACCGCCGCCTTTCCGCCTGACTTCGACAATCAGGGCCTCGGCACAGGAGCGATCTTCACACTTCAGGCGCTCACCGGCAGCGACTGCCGAGGCGGATCCGAACAGGGCTGTCTCGCTTCTGCCGTGCAAGCCAGTGGCGGTTCTTTCCTCGTGGCGGTGGCTCCGAACTCTCAAGGTCGGAGTGCCCTCTCCTCGTTGAGCAATTCCTACTCAGGACAGGCGAACCTCCCCTACCCGCCGACCAACCTGGTCAACTTCGGCCGAGCCGTCAACTTCCCACTCATCTTCGGGATCATCGTCGTCACCTTCGGCATCGCGACACTCCTGCACCTCCTCCTGACCAGCCTCACTCGCCGTCGCCGCGAGATGGGGCTGCTCAAGTCCCTCGGGTTCGTTCGCCGCCAGATCGCACTCGCAGTCTCTTGGCAGACGACGACCGTCGCACTGGTCGGCCTTCTCATCGGTATTCCCCTTGGCATTGCTGCCGGTCGCGCCACGTGGAAGGCGTTCGCCGACAATCTCGGCGTCGGGACCCAACCGGTGGTGACCGCCTCGGAGATCGCGCTCGCTGTCCCTTGGGGTGTTGGCCGTGGCCAACCTCCTCGCCGTCGTTCCCGCCTTTGCCGCAGCCCGGGTTGCTCCAGCGTCGCTGTTGCGGACGGAGTAAGGACCGCTCAGCTGTGGGAAGCCATCGCGACCACCGGCCGGTTGAGCTTGGTCCCACCCATCGATCCGAAGAACGGCGCGTTGCCGAAGCAGAAGATGCCACCATCCGACGCGGCCAACCAGTACCCCTGCCCGCTCGGGGTTCCTGCCATGGCGACCACCGGTTTGTTCAGCGGCGCGCCACCCATCGATCCGAAGAACTCGGCGTTGCCGAAGGAGAAGATGCCGCCGTCCGAGGCGACGAGCCAGTAGCCCTTGCCGCTCGGGGTTCCTGCCATGCCGACCACCGGTTTGTTCAGCGGCGTGCCACCCATCGATCCGAAGAAGTCGGCGTCGCCGAAGGAGAAGACCCCGCCGTCCGATGCGACGAGCCAGTAGCCCTTACCGTCCGGGGTCGACGCCATGCCGACCACCGGTTCGTTCAGCGGCGTTCCCCCCATCGATCCGAAGAAGTCGGCGTCGCCGAAGGAGAAGATGCCGCCGTCCGAGGCGACGAGCCAGTAGCCCTTGCCGTCCGGGGTCGACGCCATGCCGACCACCGGTTCGTTCAGCGGCATCGCCCCCATCGATCCGTAGAACGGCGCTGCGATGGCAAAGACCCCGCCGTCCGAGGCGGCGAGCCAGTAGCCGTCACCACTCGGAGTCCCCGCCATCCCGACCATCGAGCCGTTCAACGGCGTGTAGACCATCGAGCCGTGGAACTTCGCGCTGCCGAACGCAAACACCCCGGCGTCCTTGGCACCCAGCCAGTACCCGTCCGGCGGGCCTTGAGTGCACGCGAGCTGGCCTTCCCAGGTCAGCTTGACGGTGTCGAGCTTCGGAAACACCGACTGCCCGCGCAAGGTGATGACAAACTGCGGCAGAGGGTCCCGCTGGGCGATTCCGAGTGACGAAAGATTCACCGTCCCGGCGCTGTCGAGATGCTGCACCGGAACTCCGTGGATCGGTGCGCCACCCGATGTCGCAACGGCCACGTTCCCGGACGTGTACTGGCTCGGCGATGGCGTAAGCAGTTGCAGCGAGATCCAGTTCGTCGGTAGGCAGGCCTGGCCGGACTTCACCACGGTGTCGGTCTGCACCCGTACCCCACTCAGCGTGCACGGTCCACCGGTGATCCCGTCGAAGTCCTGTATCTGACCCGATCCGTGATCTGACACGACCCAGATGCAGTCAGGCCGACCGGGGTCGGCGTTGACGGTGTAGAGACCGAAGAGGTTCTTGAACGACTTCGGAAAGTTCGGACACGGCGCCGAGGTGGCGTAGTCATAGCAGAACACCTGGGTGGTGACGTGGTTCGGGACGTAGACCCGCGGACCGATGAGCACGGCAGGTCCGTTGGTCTGACCATTGGTGCCGATCTGGGTCAACCCCGGTGGCGCCGAGACCTTCGTTCCGTTGAGGGCGAAGCACGGATTCCCTGCAATCGCCATGCAGACTCCCCTGACCGTGCCAGATGAACTCAGCAACGGAAAGGGTGCTCCGGCCACACTGGTCACCTTGATCGGCCACGAGCCCGCGCACGAGGAGTCGGTCGTGGTGTCGAAGCAGGCCAGTTGGTCACTGGTGGTTCCGGCGACCTGGGCGATCACGTCGGAGCCGATCGCCGCGGTGGGTTTGGCGGTCTTGAACTGTCTGAGTGCTTGCCCGCCGTAGTTCAATGCGAACGGTTGGCCGCCACAGGCTGCGTCGGCGGCAACGTCGAAACACAGCAGCTGGTTCTGGGTTCCCGTCCCCACCCCCGCCACCTGGTTGAACACATACCAGTCGCTCCCGACCAGGGAAGGGGCCGAGAGACCGCCATAGGAAGTCGAGGGAATCGGGGCGTCGCCGATCCCCGACAGCTGGACGAAGCCACAGAAGAAATCCGATGCCGGATCCGTTGCAGGCTTCCTCGTATCGATGCAGACCACCCCGGCAGTGAAATCCGAGGTTCGAACCGCGGGGACGAACAAGTGCCCGTTCCTCTGGTCGAGGTACAGCCCTGGCTCGCTGGAGGTCGCAAAGTTGTTGCCGGACGGATCGGTGATGATCTTCGGAGTGGACCAGCAGGGCTCGCCGCTCGACTGGAAATGACAGGCGACGTGAAGGGTCCGTAAGTGATGGAAGACGTTGAAGATCTGATTGCCACCCACCGCCAGCGCCCAACCGTCGCCTCCGGAGAATCCTGAGAAGCTCGAAGGGAGCGGTGTCGGCACTTGCACCGTCGCGGAGTACTGAGTCGTCGCAGGCGGGGCGGCTGCGACCGTTGGTGCATCGACAGCGGTGAACGTCAGCAACAACGAACAGGAGGTCAGCAGAACGGCGATGTAACCCGCCATCCTTCGTCCCAATCGAGTTGTGCTCAGATCCCTCACGTGCCCCTCGAATCGGTCATTCGACAAAGCCGCCAAGCGGTCAGAGCATGCCACAGATCGTTCTCGCGAAGCCGCGTGACTTCATCCTCTGACGCACGGTGCGGTTGACTCCGACGACGGCGACCACAGAGCCATCCGCTCTTGCTCACGAGGCGTGACGATGCTGCCGCGCAGCGCTTCGTCAACAGCTAGCGAAGATAAAACGGATTCTCCGGCGCATCGGCAACCGCCAACAGGTCTTCCAACGGCGGGAACCGCCGAGCCCCGTTGGCCAACGCCTCTCGAGTGGCTTGTCGATTGTGCTGGAATACCGCCACCTCGTCGTCCGCCTCCGGGTCCACCCACACCGCGGCGATCAGCAGCAGGTCGTCCACTTCCTCGCGTGGGATCACCCCGTCTGCGACCGCTCCGAGCACTCCGGACGCCACACCGGCCTGGGCCGCACCCCAGGTCAACGTCGAGTGCCGCGACGAGGAGAGCGGCGCCTTGTTGACGAACAGCGTGAACGGCTTGACCGGAAGCCCCGGCCGTATCACGGTGACGAACCCGACATGGCCTGCGCGGGGGGTGGCGAGGGCGGTCGCGAACGACGTCTCCACCGGCCCACCCTTGCGTCCGAGGATCGTGTTGACGTGTGCAGCGTCCGCACCGGCGCCGACGAAGGCTTCGCCGAGCTGGGAAGCATCATCCTCGGTCACGGCGCTGCAGTCTCGACGCTCACCGGCTTGTCGGAGCTTTCGGGCCAGGTCTCGGGAGGCTCGGGAAACGGTTCGGACCGTCCGTACCGGACATGTCGGAGCAGCTCGCTTCCCATCGTCCCCGGTTTGGTGTCGTAGGCGAGCAGGGCGACATGGCGGGGTATCTCGCCGACGATAGGAGCCACTCGATGCAGCGAGTTCCGGCCTTCGAAGACGAGCAAGGTCCCTGGCGTCATCGGAAGCGCGATCACCTTGGAACGATCGCCGGCCAATACCGACCCCACCTCCTCGTAGTGCTCGGCAGTGCCCGAGCGAATCCGAGGAGCCACTTCGAAGTCTCCGCCGGTGGCCGCGCTCTGGATGGCGAGTGAGACGACGAAGTCGGTCTGGTCGAAGTGCCACTGCAGCTGATCGCCGTCCTCCATCACCGCGAGGTTCAGCGCGCCGAACGGATCGGCATAGGGAAAGACAGGGCCTCGGTTCAAGATGGCCGCGATGAACGCGGTCACCGATGACCATTCGTAGAGCCGGCGCAACGGCGACGTGCGGGGCATGAGATCCAGGGCGACGGCCCCCAGCGAGTAGTCGCCCCAGGTCTGGCGCGGGTGGTCTTGCGCAAAGGACGCATCCGGTATCTCGAGGTAGGCCGTCCCGATCCCTGACGAACGGTGGGCTCGAGTGGCCAGCTCCTCGGCGTCCGCCACCAGCGCGGCGACCCCTTCCGGAGACAGGAACCCTTCCAGTTCTGCCGCACCGGACGAGGTCAGCTGCTCCCGACCCCGCTCGACGGCCATCCGATAGGTGCTCGACTCCGGTTGGTCGAGCGGATAGCGACTCAGGTCGATCAGCTGCTCAAGTCTGTCCGCAGTGGGCTCCACGTCGCCCGACCTCCTCGTCGAGAACCTTACCCTTCGACCCCAAGGACCACAGCCGGCGGGACCGGGATCGTCAGCGACCAAGATTGCTTCTGACCCTGACCAGCACCTCGTCGACCACCTCGGTCGTCGAGGCCTCGCCCCCCAGGTCCATGGTCCGCACCCCGTCTGCAGCGGCGCCCAAGGTTGCCTCCCGAATAGCCCGGGCGGCAACGGCGACACTCCGATCACTTCGAGCCGCCGCGTGGTCGAGCACCGCCGCGCACGCGAGCAGCATCGCCATCGGGTTGGCGACGTTCTTTCCTGCGAGCGACGGCGCAGTTCCGTGCGGTGCCTCAGCCATCGCAACCGTCGGACGCAGTTCGCTGTCCAGTGCGAGCAGGACCGACTCGGCTCCGGCGATCGAGCCGAACATTGCGATGACCAGATCGGACAAGCAGTCGCCGTCGCGATTCAGTGCCGGGATCACGAGCGCCTGGTTCGCCGCTTCGGTGAGCAGTCCCGCGTAGGCCGCGTCGATGAGGGTGGGGCGGTACTGCACCAAGGGATGACGGTTGGCGGCCTCGTCCATCTCTTCCTTCAACATGCCCTCGTAGAGCGTCGAGACCGTCCACTTGGGCCCCCCGTAGACACACGCTCCCATGTCCGATGCGGTACGGAACGCGAACTCGGCGACCGCTCGGCAGGTGCGTCGATCGATGCGTTCGGTGCGGGTTGCAACTTCGTCCGGGCCACCTGCGATCCCGATCCTCTCTTCGGCTGCCCCGTACGCGTCGCCGACCGCCATCCGGACCACGACGATCGGATGGACGACGAGTGCGAGCGGGGTAACCCCCGGAATCCGCCGTCCGGTCCGAACGATGACCGACCCGCCGACCCCTTCCCGCAGGATGCGGTTGGGGGATCCGACATCGCCGATCCCGGGAGGCGTGATGGTCGCGGCCTTCAACCCGAGTCCGGTCCCGAGCATCGCCTCAGCCGCTTGGCGGACCACCTCGTTGTCCGTTCGGCGGCGGTTGCCCAGCGAAAGGTCGAACCGCTGGAGCTCGATCGGAATGCCGAGGACGTCGACGTCCAGCACCCGCAGGGCCTGCTCGAGCAGCTCCTGCCCTGTCTCGTCTCCTTCGCAGACCACCAGTGCCGTCGGTTCGGACATACCTCTGACGCTCGCGCACATCGGGGAGACGGCTCAATTCGCAGGAAAGAACGCGCAATGCAGTACCGCTGCAACCCTCGGTGGGCTTCTGGCGCCTCGCTCGTCATCCCCCGGATGTCTCGGCATAGAGTCGCCGAAGGGGGCTCCTTTGGGCAGGACAAAGGGGTGCGGCAACAACTGGCGAACACGACCCCCGAGGGTGACCATGGATCCATTGCAACCAGATCGAGTCGGATCGGAACCCGTCGTCGACAACTGGGAAATCGAGATGTGGGCGATCCTCGCGCCACTCACGGCCGCGCTGAAGACCGCCCGCTGGACGACCACGCCCGAAGCCGGGCTTGCAACGGCGGACCAACTCCGGGCCATCGCCCGGGATTCGACCGGATGGCTGTTGAACCACCACTGCCCTAGCCCGGACCTCGCGATCTCGTTTACCCGGCTCCTTCGATCATCGATCGCACTCGCAAACGCGCTCGAAGAACCGACCCGGAATCCGCGTGCGGTCGACTGGCGGGTCATCACCCGTGAGGTCGGCGGATTCCAGAAGTCGATCGAGCGCTTCGTGACGACGATGAACGAGTGCGCTCGCCTGCAGTCAGACCCGACCTGAGCGGCCGGATCCGACCGGATCGAGTCCGCTAGATCTTGACCGATCCCTTGTTCTTGGTGATGAGGGAGTGCGGCGCCGCGATCTCCTTGTAGACGCAGGCCGACCCCGAGAAGGTGCTTCCCACCAGCGCCCCGGCAGTGACCTTTCCTGTCCAACTCTCGAGGGTGTCCTTGGCGTACTTCGCGACATTCGGACACGATGCGTCGGAACCAGCCTTGTAGCTGGCCGTCACCGTCGAGGTCGAACCGTCCTTCCACTTGATGCTCTTCTTCGCTACGTTGAGCGTGCCACTCGCACCCGTCTTGCTCGCGCCGGTCCCGGTGCACCCGCTGAAACTCTCGCTGGTAATGCTGCCGGACATAGTGGTGCAGGTCACCGAGAGCGTCGCCGCCCCGGCAACTCCCTCGGACACGGTGGACAGCGTTGCCACGGTCGCCGTGCCGGCGAACCCGACGCAGAGCAACAGCCGGACGGAACGTTGAAGTCGCACGATCTTCCCCCTGTGAGCCTGGCGGAGCAGTCCTGCCCCGCTCCTTGCTTGGATCCCTTGCTTAATATATATAGATGTATCTTGATATGCAATCCTCTGTTTGCCAAATTGTCAGTACCTTGCAAGAGAGGACGGAGCGCGTGACGGAAGGCGACCCACCCCCACCCATCGGGACATGGGTCTTCGGCGACGAGCCCCTCCCCCAGACCGCCACCCTGGCGCCGATGCTGCGGCGCCTGATCGGAACCCTCCTGTCGCTCGAGGTCGAGGACGATGTCGTGGCGCAGCTGATCGAGTATCTGGCCGCCACCGAGCAGGCCTTGGCCGGTCGCGCACCACTCGACCCGAAACCGAGGGTGGGCCCCGAGGCCGAGCTCCATCAGCGCGTCTACCTCGATCACGGACGGGACGTCGGGCGCTTCAACCCCTGCGTCCCGGAGTACCAGATCCAGGTGGAACGGGAACGGGCCTCGGGGACGGTCTCCTTCCCACTCGCCTACGAGGGACCCCCGGGGTGTGTCCACGGCGGCTTCCTCGCGCTGTTCTTCGACTGCGTCATCCAGCATCACAATTGCGAATTCGGAGTCGCCGGCAAGACCATTTCGATCAGCGTCGACTACCGCCGTCCGACCCCCATCTTGCAACCCCTGCAGTTCTCCATCGAACGCAACTCGGACGACAGGCGCATCACGTCTGCGGCCGAGATCGAGCTGGACGGCACCGTCCTGTGCCGAGCGACCGTCGAGGCGGTGGCCGGCGATCGTTCCCGGCTCCCCGCAGTCCTGCCGCGCTCGGGCGAGCGATGACCTCGGGTCCTCCTCTGCCGGGGACCGTCGGCGATCTCGTCGACATCCAAGGAGATCGCCGCGGGGACCACCCCTTTCTCGTCTGCGATGACCGAACCCTCACCTACACAGAGGCCGCCGAGCGTTCGAGGATCTTGGCTCGCGGCCTCATCGCCTCAGGCGTGGCCCACGGATCACGGCTCGGACTGCTCTACCCGAACGGTCCCGAGTTCGCCGTCGCCTCGTTTGCCGCTGCCCGGATCGGTGCTGTCGCGGTCCCGCTCAGCACCTTCTCGACGGCGCCGGAGCTGGCAGACCTGCTGGGACATGCGAGCATCGACATCCTGCTCGCCACTGCCAGATACCGACGGCAGGACTATGTCGAGATTCTCTCCCGGGCGGTGCCGGAGCTCGACATCGGTGCGAGCCCCCCGCTCTTCTCGCCGACGGTGCCCGCGCTCCGCCTGGTGGCCTTCGACTCTCTTCCCGACGCTGGCCTCGATTTCGGGTGGACGGTTCGGTCGATGTCGGACGCCGGACGCTCGGTCGGATCCGATGTGCTGCGAGCCGGTCAGGATCAGGTGACACCGTCGGACGAGCTGGTGATCGTGCACACCTCCGGTTCGACCGCCGAGCCCAAAGGGGTCATCCACACTCACGGTTCGCTCCTCGACCACCTCCGCGTGCTCAACCAACTGCGGCGCTACCGGGCCGAGGACGTCCTCTTCTGCAACTCTCCGTTCTTCTGGATCGGTGGCTATGCGTACGCCCTGCTCGGCACCCTCGAAGCCGGCGGGACACTCGTCTGTTCCAACGCGACGGAACCGTCGGACGTTCTCGACGTGATGGAGCGGACCAGACCCACCATGGTCAACGGGTTCGCCCAGTCCGTCGCCCGGCTCGCCGACGATGCGTCTTTCCCCGGACGCGACCTTTCGTCCATCCAGCGGGGGAATCTGTATCCGATCATGCCCGAACCCGTCCGTCCGGCGGACCCCGAACTCCGCCACAACATGCTCGGCATGACCGAGACGGGAAGTGTGTGCCTGGCAGTCGATGACGACTCCGACCAGCCCGAGGGACGGAGGGGATCGTTCGGTCGGCCGGTGGCGGACCTCGAAGCCAAGATCGTCGACCCGGGATCCGGGTCCGACAGTGACGTGGGCGACGTCGGAGAGCTCTGCTTCCGGGGACCGGCGCTGATGGTCGGCTACGTAGGGAAGGAACGACACGAGACCTTCGACCCCGACGGCTGGTATCGGACCGGAGATCTCTTTCACGTCGACGAAGAGGGATACTTCTACTTCCACGGACGCAAGAGCGAGATGATCAAGACTTCCGGAGCCAACGTCTCCCCCCGTGAAGTCGAAGCAGCCATTCTCGACGAAACCGGCCTGGTCGCCCACGTGTTCGGGTTGGACCACCAGGCGAGTGGGCAACTGGTTGCGGCCGCGATCGTCGTGCCTTCGGCCGAGGTCGCACCGGATCCCGAACAGCTCACCTCATTGCTTCGGAACAGGCTGTCCGCGTACAAGGTGCCGAGGAAGATCCTGGCGATCGAAGAGACGGAGTTGCCGTTGCTGTCGAGTGGCAAACTCGACCGGAAGGCACTCCAGGGCAGATTCCGTGTCGACTGACCCGCTCACGCTCCCGTCCCTGCTCCGTCACAACAGCGAGACCTACGGCGACAAACCGGCGATCGTCGACGAATCGGAGTCCATCGGCCATGACGCGCTCGACCGGGCAAGCGCGAACCTGGCGGGCCGGCTGGTGCGGTCAGGGATCGGGCCCTCCTCCCGGGTTGGGCTGGTCATGGAGAACGGGATCGATTGGGTGATCACCGCCACCGCGGTCATGCGGATCGGGGCGGTGTTGGTGCCTCTCAGCACCCTCCTCAAACCTCCCGAGTTGCGCGGCCAGCTGCAGACGGCGCGAGTGACCGAGCTGATCGTCACCGAAGAATTCCGTGGCCGCACCTACCTCGACGAGCTCGAATCGATCGCCCCCGGCGTCGTCGATTCGACCCGGGCAGGTCGGAGACATGTCGCGCTCCCCAACCTGCGAGGTATCTGGACGGCCAACGACCTTCCCAGCGACCGGGTGGATGCGGCGATGGTGACCACTCTCGAGGCAGCGGTGCGTCCCTCGAACGATCTGGTGATCCTCTTCACCTCGGGGAGTCGGGGTACCCCGAAGGGCGTCATCCACACCCACGGCGGCGCGATCAGAGCCACGGCGAGCGGGCTCGGCAGCCGTTGCGTCAGTGCCGACGAACGCCTCTACATCCCGATGCCGTTCTTCTGGACGGGTGGGTTCTCGGGAGGCCTGATGACCGTATTGGTCGCCGGCGCGACGCTGATCACCGAGGCGATCCCTGAGCCTGCCACCACGCTCGCGCTCCTCGAACGCGAGAAGGTCACACTCTTTCGCGGTTGGCCCGACCAGGCAGCTCGGCTGGCAGCAGATCCGATGGCGGCCTCCACCGATCTGAGAAGCCTCGGCCCGGCGAGCCTCCCTGCCATGCTTCCCGCGGACAGACGGCCGAAGCAGAATCCGCGCGCCAACTTGTTCGGCATGACCGAGACTTTCGGTCCCTACTGCGGTGACCGGCTCGACACCGACCTGCCCCCCGGGAAGCACGGCAGTTGCGGCCGACCTTTCGTTGGGATCGAGGTCCGGGTCGTCGATCCCGAATCAGGGAGCTCCTGCCCGCCAGGCGTCGACGGCGAGATCGCAGTCCGAGGCCCGCATGTGATGCGGGGCATCTGCGGCCGCTCGAGGAGCGCTACGTTCGACAAGGATGCTTACTACCGGACCGGGGACCTCGGGATGCTCGACGCAGACGGCTATCTCTGGTTTCGGGGCCGAACCGACGACATGTTCAAGGTCAACGGGGCGACCGTCTACCCCTCGGAAGTGGAAGCGGCCCTCAGGGAGGTGCCCGGAGTCATCCTGGCGTGTGTCACCGACGTCCCGGGGCCGGACGGTTCCCGGGTCGGGGCCTTGGTCGTGAGTGCGCTGAGTCCCGAGGCGCTCGAACGAGCCGTCGGAAACAACTTGAGCAGCTTCAAGATCCCGCGCCTCTGGTACGTGACCGAGCGGATGGACGAGGTTCCTCGGACGGCCAGCGACAAAGTCTCGAAGCCGGGCCTTCGAGCGCTCATCGAGAAAGAGGGCGTCCGGGTCGGCACGGGATCCGACGCCACACCGGCAGAGAGCAGAGACCGATCATGACCTACGAGACGATCCTCTACGAGGTGTCCGACCGGATCGCCACCATCACCTTCAACCGTCCCGACCGCTACAACGCCATCAACCGTCTCATGGTCAAAGAGCTCGACGACGCCTACCGACGGGCCGAGGACGACGAGGAGGTCTGGACTCTGATCGTGACCGCCACCGGTCGAGCCTTCTGCTCGGGCGCCGACGTGGAGGGGATCCCTGAGGATGGCAGAGTTCCCCACGAGGGCACCTACCTCTCGAGTTACCAGGAGTGGGAGGCTCCGCAAGAGGCAACGCCCCCTTTCCGGAGCATGGCCAAGCCGATCGTGGTGGCGGTCAACGGCCTCTGCTGCGGAGCGGGCATGGACCTGGTCACCACCGGTGACATCACCATCGCCGCGGAGGACGCCACCTTTTTCGATCCGCACGTCAGCATCGGCCTCGTCTCGGGCAGAGAGATGGTCCGGGTGGCCCGGGCCCTGCCGATCAATGTGGCGATGCGGATGGCCCTCCTCGGCAAGCACGAACGCCTGAGTGCCCAACGCGCCTACGAGCTCGGATTCGTCACCGAGGTCGTACCGGGCGACCAGCTCGGGGCACGGGCGCGTGAGCTGGCGGAGACGGTGAATCGCAACGCCCCTCTGGCCGTCCGAGGCACCCGACTGGCCATCCGAAAGGGCCTCGGACTCCCGCTGCACGAAGCCGAGATTCTGGCGGAGGCGTTCAGGGAGCGGGTGCTCCACACCGAGGACGCACTCGAAGGGCCTCGAGCCTTTCTCGAGAAGCGACCGCCCCAGTGGCGAGGCCGCTGAACACTGCAGGCTAGGACTGGGCCGGTGCGGGCTTGGCCATCTCGTCCTTCATGTCGTCGAGCATCATCATGATCGGCAGACCGGTCTCACTCAGGGCATTGCCGTGGCCGGTCTGGTGGATGTCGAACACCGATTGGATCGCCGCGTAGAAGCCTTGGACGTCGAGTGTCTGATTGACCGCACGCTTGGCTTGACGAAGTGCGAAGGGGTGCTTGGTGGCGATCTCCGCAGCGAGCTCATGGGTGGCCTGCCGGAGTTCGTCGAGCGGGACGACCCGGTTGACCATGCCGATGCGCTCGGCCTCCTGCGCCGTCATCTTCCGGCCGGTGAACAGGAGCTCCTTCGCTTTGCGCGGCCCCATCTCCCAGGTATGGCCGTGGTACTCGACTCCCCCGATCCCCATGTTCACCACCGGATCGGAGAAGGTCGCGTTGTCGGCAGCGATGATCAGGTCGCAGGGCCAGCAGAGCAGTAGGCCACCGGAGATGCAGACTCCTTGCACGGCGGCGATCGACGGCTTGGGGATGTTCCGCCACCGCAACGAGTAGTCGAGGAAGCGCCTGGCCTCCATCTCGTAGATGCTCGCCACCGTGTACTTGACCGGCTCGCCGTCGCCCACACCTTTGATGTCGTGGCCCGCCGAGAAATGCTTCCCGTTGGCCTGGAGCACGATGACCCTGACCTCGGGATCCTCTTCCGCCCGGCGCCAGGCCGCATCCAACTCGTCCAGCAGGTCGAAGTTCTGCGCGTTGGCGGCCTCCGGCCGATCGAGGGTGATCGTGGCGATCCGACCGCCGACCTCGTAGTCGATGTACGTGTCACTCATCGGAGCTCCCCGTTCTGGTTGATGGGCCTCAGACTCGCCAGCGGAGCGTAGCAGTCCGTCTCTGAAACATCTAAAGGATCTACTGCCCGGGAAGTCGGTCCGTTGTACGCTTCCACGATGCCCCGGGAAGCGCTTCCCTGGCGTCGTGACGTCGCCGCGATCACCCCACACCTGGCCAGATGGGTCACCGAACGGTTCGGGTCTCGGGCGACGCTCGGCCACTGTGCGATGCCGGACAACGGGATGGCCAACGAGACGGTCCTCTTCGACGTGGGACCGGATCGCTTCGTTGCCCGGCTGGCTCCGCACAGCGAGGCCCCCTATCCGGTCTTTCCGGTCTTCGACCTGGCGCTGCAACGAGACTGCATGGAGCTGGTGCGCGCCCGCACCGAGGTTCCGGTGCCTGAGATCGTGTCCTACGAGGAGGACCCGTCCTGGCTGGGGACTCCGTTTCTGGTCATGCGCCACATCGACGGCCAAGTACCGAGAGACACCCCTCCGTACGTCCTCGAGGGCTGGATGACTGCACTGTCGGCGACCGATCTGGCCCGGCTCGAGAAGAGCACGATCGCGGTGCTCGCCGAGATCCATTCAGTCCGCGACCCTGCCGATCTGGCGCTCTTCGGCGATCGGGCCGGCAGCCGGGCACCGCTCGAGCGCGAGCTCACCGCCCAGCGCGAGTACTACGAATGGGCTCGGGACGGGAGGCGGGTGCCCGCCGTCGAAGAAGCCCTCGCCGCTCTGGAGCGGAGCCTCCCTGACAACAATCGCTCGGTGCTGCTCTGGGGGGACAGCAGGATCGGCAACATCATCTACCGGGAGTGTCGTCCGGTCGGCGTGCTCGACTGGGAGATGGCGACCACAGGGCCACCCGAAGTCGATGTCGCCTGGATGGTGTTCCTCCACCGATTCATGCACGAGATGATCACCACCTTCATGCCGGACGCATTCTCGAGCTCCGGTCTGGTCGGGATGACCGAGCTGTTCGACAGAGACCGGGTCGTGAGGAGCTACGAGCGCCTTTCGGGTGAGCGGCTGGCGGACCTTGGTTGGTACGAAGCCTTTGCCGGCCTCCGTTTCGCGATCATCTTGATGCGGATGAGTCTCCGGGCCGCCGCGTTCGGCTCGATGCGGCCGGCGGAGGACCCCGATGCTCTGATCATGTTCGCACCGCTGCTTCGACGCCTGATCGCCGAGATCGCCTGACGGGGGACACGCCCCGGGTCCGACGCCGCCGCGAAGGCCGGCGGCTCTACGATTGCTCCGCCTGCATCCAAGCTCTGGCTGCCCTGTAACGGAGCCGGAGAGTTTTGGGACAGTAGCTCGGGCTTTCTGGCCTCGGAGAGGAGAATCACCTGATGTTGGAGCTGATGGCCATCGGGTTCGTCGCCGGCATCGTGGCAGGCATCTCCCCCTGCATCCTCCCGGTGCTGCCGGTCATCCTGGCGGCAGGCGCCGCTGCGCCGGAACCGGACGCTGTATCCGCGCCGGACGCTGTATCCGCGCCGGACGCTGTATCCGCGCCGGACGCTGTATCCGCGCCGGACGCTGCATCCGCGCCGGTCACCGTTTCACCCGGCACCACCCAGACGATCGAGGCCGCGCCCAGGCGGACCGTCTGGCAGCCGCAGCTCAGACCGATCTCGGTGGTGGCCGGTGTGGTGACGAGCTTCAGCCTGCTCATCCTGGTCGGCTCGGAGATCCTGTCTGCACTCGGTCTCCCCCAGACTTTCTGGCGCGACCTCGGCGTGGTCGTGCTGGTCGTCGTCGGACTCGGCTTTTTGATTCCGCAACTGGCGGAACTGCTCGAGCGACCGTTCGCCCGGCTGACCACCCGCCACCAGCCGAGCGGAACCGCCAGTGGCTTCGGCATCGGTCTCGCCCTCGGTTTGCTGTTCGTCCCCTGCGCAGGACCGATCCTTGCCGCCATCACCGTCGCCGGCGCGACCGGACGAGTCGGTTGGACGGCGGTCTTTCTGACCCTGGCCTTTGCCCTCGGGGTCGCCCTCCCCTTGCTGGTGGTCGCCCTCGCCGGACGACAGTTGAGCCAGCGAACCAAGGTGCTGCGGGAACACGCCCCCCGGGTCCGCCAGATCAGCGGAGTCGTGATCCTGGTGATGGCGATCGCCATCGGGTGCAACGCATTCACCGGACTGCAGAAGGACGTTCCGGGTTATACGAGTGCGCTGCAGAACAGGATCGAAGGAGGGACCGGGGTCCGATCCAAACTCAACGCCCTCAACGGCAACGTCACCCACGGGAACCTCATGCTGGCCAACTGCAATCCGAAGGCCACCACCCTCATCAACTGCGGCGAGGCCCCGAACTTCACCGGCATCACCGCGTGGCTCAACACGGCAGGTGGGAAACCGCTCACGATGGCCCAGTTGCGCGGCAAGGTGGTCCTCGTCGATTTCTGGACCTACTCATGCATCAACTGCGAGCGCAGCCTGCCTCACGTCGAGGCCTGGTACCGCGATTATGCGAAAGACGGCTTCGTCGTCGTCGGCGTCCACACCCCCGAATTTCGCGTTCGAGCACGTGGTGTCGAACATCCGAGCTCAGTCGAGATCGCTCGGGGTCGACTACCCGATCGCGGTGGACAACAACTACGGGACCTGGGACGCCTACGACAACGAGTACTGGCCCGCGGAGTACTTGATCGACGCCCAAGGCAACGTCCGACACGTCGACTTCGGGGAAGGCGGCTACTCGGTCACCGAGGGTCTGATCCGCCAGCTGCTCCGCGCTGCCCATCCCTCGACCGACCTCCCGGGGGGGACCAACGTTCCGAACAAGACGCCGAACGAGGAGCAGAACCCGGAGACCTACGTCGGCTACAAGAACCTGCAGTACCTCGAGCCGGTGAACGACCCGGTCCAGGACCGGCCGTCGCAGTACCAGTTCCCTTCGTCCCTCCAACTCGGAGGCCTGGGCTGGTCAGGAACCTGGACGGACCACGCAGAAGAGGCAACCGCGGGGGCGAACGCGAAGATGGAGCTCGGGTTTCTGGCCAAGGACGTGTACCTGGTGCTGGGTGGATCGGGAACCGTTGACGTGTCGATCAACGGCACGTTCACCAAGGCCATCGACGTCGAGGGCGTCCCGAGGCTCTACACGCTGTTCAGCGCCGCATCCTCCAAGACGGGGACGTTGGAGTTCACCGCTTCCCCGGGGGTGCAGGCCTACGACTTCACCTTCGGGTGAGTTCTGTCACCCGGCTCCTCACACCTCAGGTTCGGGGACGTGGAAGTGGGCGTCGCGTAGCTCGAATGCCCGCTTGGTGCCGTGCTCGGCCCGGGTCTTCACGAAGTTGAACTCGTCCTCGTCGAACTGCAGGTTGGTGCCGTACGCGTGGAACAGGTAGCCCGACACCTCCCCACCTTGGTAGGCCTGCATCTGCTCCACCAGACGGAACGCCTCCTTGGCGATGACGATGCCGTCTGCGGGCATCCGGGCGATCTTCCGAGCCCACCAGTCGGCCCGGTCCCCCACCTGCGCGTCGTCGACGATCTCGGTGAAGATGCCGTACTGCTCGAGCTCGGCCGCCCGCGGAGTATCACCGGTGAGCAGCAACCTCCGAGCAAGCATCGGACCGAGCCGGTAGAAGAACATGTGGATCCCGCCGAGCGCGGGCCCGAGGAACCGGGTCGCCGGCATACCGACGACGGTGTCGGCTGCGACCACCGAGATGTCGGACATGAGGGCCAATTCGAAGCCGCCACCGAGGGCGTAGCCCCGCACTTCGGCCACCGTCACCTTCGGGTAGCCCAGGTAGTCGTGGTAGAACTGAAACGTCTTGCGGTCGACCGTCAGACGCCGGCGTTGGCTCGGCCGATGGCTTTTTTTTCCGTTCCCCGATTCGGGTGCCTTCTGAGCCTCGGAGCCGTACCACCCGTAGGCATTTCCCATGTCGGCCCCGGTGCTGAACACACCTCCCTCACCGCGTAGCACCACGACTTTGATGTCGTCGTCCTCGGCCACCTGATCGAGATACTCCGCCATCTGGAGACGCATCTGCGGGTCGTAGGCATTGCGGCGGTCCGGGTTGTTGATCGTCACCCACGCGATCCCGAGGTCCCGGTCGAGGTCGAGCAGGACGCGGGGATCAGCCACGGGACCCATCTCCTTGCGACTTCGCCAAGGCCGGCGCGGCGCTCCCGAAGAGGGCGGCGCTTCGTTGCGAGAGTTCTGCGAAGGGGATCCCCTTGAGCGGATCGGGTTCTCGAGGGAGGCCGAGGACGCGTTCCCCGATCACGTTCTTCTGCACCTCGTCGGTGCCGCCGTAGATCGATGATGCACAGGCGAACACCAGCGCCTCGGGATACCGGCCGCTCACGGGTCCGTCGGGATCCCACAGGGTTGCAGCGGGACCGAGGATGTCGCACCCGATCTCTCCGGAGAGCTTCGCGATCCGACTCTGGGCCAGCTTTCCGAGATTGGCGAATCCACCACCACCCGATTTCGCCGCTTCGGCCACCGACCGCCTCGCCGTCCACTCGCCGGCACGGACGTAGGTGGCGAGGTGGGCCAACTTCTGCCGGATCAGTGGATCCTCCGCTCGCCCGAACTCACGGGCGAGCTCGATCAGCTCCTGGAGGGTGAGGACCTTGCTGCCGCTCGGCGGCGGCTCCACCTCGACCGCGTCTCCCGCCCGGCGTCCCAGAAAGCCGCCCTTCGGGCCGGCCGGCGGGAACCCGCGCATCATGCCGCCGGCACCGATCCCGGTTCGCTCGAACATGAGGGTGGTCTGGGTCACCGCCCACCCGTTGTTGAGCCCCCCGATCAGATCGGCGTCATCGACGACCGCCTCGTCGATGAAGACTTCGTTGAAGAGGGAGTGACCGGTGATCTCGACCAGGGGCCGGACCTCGACGCCAGGCTGTTCGAGAGAGAAGGCGAACCACGAGATCCCGGCGTGTTTCGCCACTGAGGAATCGGTGCGCGCGAGGAGCATGCCGTGGTCGGCCCCGACTGCCATCGAGCTCCACACCTTCTGCCCGCTCATGATCCAGCGATCACCGTCTCGGGTGGCACGGGTCGACAGGGAGGCGAGATCGGATCCGGATCCTGGTTCGCTGAACAGCTGACACCAGGCGTGCTGTCCGCTGTAGATCGCAGGCACGAACCGCTCGATCTGTTCGGGCGTGCCGTGCGAGAGAATGGTGGGCGCGGCCATCAACAAGCCCAGACCGCCGGGTGCCGGAAGGGCTCGATGGTCCTCGAAGGCAGAGCGTACGAACGCCGCCGACCGGCGCGAGTAGCCCCGCCCGCCCCAGGCGATCGGAAAGTGCGGGGCGGTCCATCCCGATGCACCGACGAGCTGCCACCATTCGGCAACCGTCAGACCCGGATCCCAGTTCTCCTCCAACCACTGAGTGACATCGGCACCGAGATCTGCGTCGTCGCGGCGTTCGGCGGTGGGCGCAGCGGTCACCTCGCGACCTCGTCGAGCGATTCCACACCCAGCAGGTCGAGCGCGTTCAGCCGCATGATCCGTGCGACCTCCTCGTCGGAGAACGCATGCAGTTCCTTCGCAAAGGCAAGCGGGTCCGCGAGGCCCTCACCGTGGGGCCAGTCGGATCCGAAGAGGATCCGCTCCGTTCCGATCAGGTCGGCCAGTCTCACCAGATCCTCTTCGTAGTAGGGGGTGATCCACAGATGCCGACGAATCGTCTCGAGGGGGTCCTCCGCGAATCCGCGTGGGTTCTGGTTGGCCAGCTTCTTCAGACGCTTCACCAGCACGTGGAGCCAGTCGGAGCCGTTCTCCACGCTGGCGACCCGCAGGTCGGGATGGCGGGTGAAGACCCCGTGCACGACCAGGCTCCCGATGGTGTCGTGAATCGCCCGGTCCGAGACCACCAACCGGGAGAGCACGTCGATGGCCCGGAACGCCTCGAAGTGGTCGTCGGCTCCCCATGCACCTGCGAACATCTCGTACCCGCTGTCCCCCAGGTGGAAGGCGACCGGGATACCGGCCTCGCTCAACCTGGCCCAGACCGGATCGTGTGCAGGGTCACCGAACGAACGGCCCTTGCCGTCGACGGTCGGCACCGGTGCGGGGCGGAGGTGCACGATCCGCGCATCTCTCTCGACCAGCAGATCGAGCTCGGCCATCGCCGCCTCCGGATCGGCCAGCGAAAGCATGGGGATGCCGATGATCCGGTTCTGATACGAGTAACCCCAGTCCTCGTCCAGCCACTGGTTGAAGGCATGCAAGGTCGCCATCGTTGCCGGAATGTCCTCGCGCAGTGCCTGCTCCAGACCGCACGCGAGCGTCGGGAACATCAGAATGGCGCCCAGTCCCTGCTCGTCCATGATCCTGATCCGAGCCTCCCGGTCTCGGTACTCGGGATGGATCGGCTCGACCTGCGAGAGCGAACGGGGATCCACCCCTTCCGGAATCTGTCCACGGAAGAGCAGATCGAGGCATCCGGGCACGATCACCGGATCGAAGGTCGGGTTGGGGACGAACTTGAACTTGCGCCCCCCCGCCAGAAGCACCTTGTGGGTGCCCTGGTCGAGCACCTCGACGCCGCGCCGTTTGAACGCGGGGTCGAGATGGCGGGTACACGAGTCCAACGCCTCGTAATAGTGGTTGTCAGCATCAATCGGCCGAAGCTCGATCCCCATACCCTCTCCGTTCGCGCTCCGTTCGCGGCGCTCGGTCACCCCATCCGCGACCCCATAAAGCTTAAGACCTTTCTGAGCGGGGGGCAATCGGCCGACGGGCGAGGACTACCCGAGTCGCTGGAGGTGTCCGCCGATATCGGGGTACCGCTTGGTATGGGCTCCGCCGTCCGCAAGATAGAGAGAGCCGGAGATCGCACGAGCCTCGTCAGACGCGAGAAAGGTCACCAGGCCGGCGATGTCCTCGGGCGTTGCAGCCGTTCCGAGGGGGGCGTTCTCGATGAAGTCGTCCACGATCGCAGGCAACAGCCACATGTCCTCGGTGAGGCCGGTCTTGACCAGCCCGGGACCGACCGCGTTGACGCGGATTCCCTGCGGCCCGAGCTCCATCGCTGCCACATTGGCGAGCATGACCAGCGCCGATTTCGAGCAGCAGTAGGCGCTCATCCCAGCAGCCGGCTGGACCGCGTTCAGGCTCGCGGTCAGCACGATCGATCCACCGCGACCCATCTTCGGCGCGGCGTATTTGATCGCAAGCAGCGGACCGAGCAGGTTGACTTCGATCACCCGCATCCATTCCGCCACGTCGGTTTCGACGATGGACGACCAGCTTCCGATCCCGGCGTTCGCGAAGACGACGTGCAGCGCTGCAAACCGTTCGATCGTCGCCTCGACCAGACCTTGGACGTCCGACTCGGATCGCACGTCGCAGGCATGGATGCCGACCGCATCACCGAGTTCCCGCGCCAGCGCGGCGAGACCTTCCTCATCGAGGTCGGCGACCATCACGTTGGCCCCCTCTTCGACGAACCGTCGTGTGGTTGCGAGGCCGATCCCCGAGGCTCCGCCGGTGACGATGGCCACTCTCCCGCTCAGACGCTCGGACGCCACGGCGCTCAACGTACCAGTTCACCATTTCGTCGGACCATTTCGGAGGTATATTTCATGTACATGTTTCATCTCGAAATGGCAATCCCCGCCGAATCGTTCGGATAGATGACCGACGAATGACTGGAGCGCAGCGCGTGGCCGTTGGGAAGAAGGGCAATCTCGTGCAACGCGAGAAACCGCAGCAGATTGCCGACGAGTTGCGAGGCCTCATCGTCAACGGGGAGCTCTCCGACGGTACGTCCCTCGGGCGTGAACCCGACCTCGTCGAACAGTTCGGAGTCTCTCGTCCCTCGCTCCGCGAAGCACTGCGAATCCTCGAGACCGAAGGGCTCATCAGGGTGGTGCGGGGCCTCCACGGTGGTGTCGTGGTCCAGTCACCGGACCACCGGATCCCCGCCCGGACGGCGGCTTTGGTGCTCCAGTCGCGCAACGTCCCGCTCGCCGACGTCTTCGAGGCCCGCAGCATGCTGGAGCCTCTGGCGGCCAAGGCTGCAGCGACATCCCGCCGGCGGAAATCGGCGGCGGCCCAGCTCCGTGTCCTCATCGAAGAAGAGCGCGCCTCCCTCGACGACCCGGAGCTGTTCGGAGAGGCGAACGTCCGCTTCCACCGTCGGCTGGTGGAGCTGGCAGGCAACCAGACCCTCGGCATCCTGAGCGAGATGCTCGACGAGATCGTGCTCCGAGCGGTCACTGCAGTGAGCAGCGGCGAGGACATCGTCGGTTCGATCGCGACTCGTCGGCGCGGGATCAAGTCGCAGGAGCATCTCGCCGACCTCATCGAACAGGGCAAGGCGGCAGAGTCCGAGGCCCACTGGCGATCACACATGGCCGTCGTCAGTCGCGTGATGCTCGGCCAGGACGCCGAGACGGTCATCGACCTGCTCCACCATCAGGACTGAAGAAGAGCCTCTTCAGCTCACGATCGAGGGAGGCCGAGTCCGCGCTCGGCGATGATCCTTCGCTGCATCTCGCTCGAACCTCCGTAGATCGGGAGCACGATCGAGTGCCGGTATTCGTGGGCGAACTCGCCGTCCGCGGGCGCGGCCGGATGCCCGGCCTCCAGCAGGCCGAGGGGGCCGAAGATGTCGACCAGGTCGCCGGCCGCCCTCACTTGGGACTCGGCGGAGAACAGCTTGAACATCGAACCCTCGATCATCGAACGAGAACCTGATGCCTGCGCCCAGAGGCTGCGGAGACGCAACAAGGACGAGACCTCCCGCTCGATGGCGATACGGGCCAGTCGTTCTCGCACCGAATCGTCCTCCAGCAAACTGGTTCCGTCCGGGGCTGTGGCCGATCGGGCGGCGCTGACCGCTTCGAGGAACAGCCGCGCCTCTGCTCCGCCCCCACTTCGCTCGAACATCAGGGCGACTCCCATGACGCCCCATCCGTCGTCGATCTCTCCGACCCGAGCCGAATCGGGAACGGCCACATCGGTGTAGTAGGTCGCGTTGGTCCGCACGTCCCCGATGGTCCAGATCGGCTGCACTTCCACCCCCGGGGCGCCCATCGGAACCAGAAACATGGTGAGTCCGCTGTGCTTGGGGACGTCGGGGTTGGTGCGGGTGAGCAGGAACACGTACTCGGCTTCGTGCGCCAGCGTCGTGAACATCTTGTGACCGTTGATCACCCAGTCCTCGCCGTCACGAACCGCGGCGGTGGTCGCCGCGGCCACATCCGATCCGCCGTGTGACTCGGTGTAGCCGAGGCAGATCACCATCTCACCGGCGAGCGCGCGTGGAAGAACGCTCCGCTTCATCTCTTCGGAGCCGGCACGGAGGACGGTGTTGGCGACGAGCAAGGTCATCCCGAGTCCGTCGGAGGGGATGGCGCGCCGTTCCAGCTCGTCGTCGAGGATGAGCATCTCCCCCGCTCCCTCTTCACCACGGCCCCCGTACTCGGTCGGCCATCCCCCGCCGAACCACCCCTTGGCACCAAGGGCTCGGTGCAGATCCCAGTCGTGGTTGGTGCCGGTCCGCCTGCAGCGATCGAGGAGCTCGGGGGTCACGAAATCGTCCAAGAACGCCGACACCTCCTGTCGAAATCCGGGATGGGCGTCGTCGATGTCGAAGTTCATCTCGCGTCACCTCCCGGCACGAAGGGGCGACCGGAATCGAAGAGGAGTGCGGCCAGACGTCGACACTCGCCGCCCGGATCTCCCCAGAGCAGGGAGTAAGCCTTGGCCTTTCGGAAGTAGAGCTGGATGTCGTACTCGATCGTGAAGCCGTAGCCGCCGTGATAGTGGAGCGAGTCCCGAGCGACCGAGACCGCCGTCTCGGCTGCGAACAGCCAGGCCATCGAGGCCAGCACCCGGGCGCCGGAGCGTCCCTCGTCCGCCGCCCATGCGGCCTTGTAGGAGAGCAGTCGGGCACCGTCGACCGCGGTGGCATCGTCGGCGAGGCGATGGGAGACGGTCTGGAACGTCCCGATCGGAGCGCCGAACACCTCCCGGGACTTCACGTACTCGACGCCGAGTTCGAGCGCGCCTGCCGCCACACCGGTGAGCTGCGCCGCGGACAGCACCTTCCAGTCCACGAGCGCCGACTCGAAGGCGGACCGAGCCTCCGCGCCGGAGGCGAGGACACTTCGGGCTCCCGCTTCGATGTCCCGAAATGCGAGTGGCAGCGATCCCAGGTTCTCGACCCGCTCCGTCGGTGGCGCCGAGGCGACCGCGACCAGATCATCCCCGTCAAGACCCAGCACCACGTCGGCGATCGCTCCGGCCGGCACCAGATTTCCTCCCGCCACTGTCGGCCCGAGCAGCACGGTGACGATCGCATCTCCGCGACAGGCCGCGCCGAGCAGCTCGCTCCCCGAGTCAGCGCAGCGGGCGAGCAGCCGGGCGGCGACCAGCGTTTCGAGCACCGGGGCAGAAGCGAGAGCCGCGCCGCACTGCTCCGCGACCAGCGAAAGCTGGAAGAGAGCGGCCGACTCGGTGCTCCCTTCGCCGACCGCCATGGATGGCACGCCGAGATCTCTGAGATCACCCCACAGCTCGGGATCGAACCCCGAACGCTCTGAGGCTCGGACCCGGTCGGCGGTGGACGCGGCACCGAGCAGCGACCGGAGCGCATCGACCAGTTGGCTCTCTTCCTCTTGGAGGGTCAGGTCCATCTCACACCCCCGGTCCCGACCATCCGATCACGCCCCGGTTGGTTCGATCTCGTAGAACTGCCGGGCCCACCGCCGGAGCGCTGCATAGGGGCGGGCGTCCTGTTTGGCCAGAGCCGGGTGCTCGACATACTCCTGGTACCGCCAGATCTCGAGGTCGTCCCAGAGGGTGACCAGAAACTCCTTTTCGACGTGCTCCCTGACCTCTGCCGGTGGCACGTCCGAGTCGTCGCCGGGCCGCCGCGGCCACCAGATCGAATAGAACATGTCCGAACATCCGTCCTCCACCGGGGTGGTGGCAAAGATCAACCGGTAGTTGGACGAGCCTTCGAAGGCACTCATCGCCCCGCCCAGGCCGAACAGGATGCTGTGGATTCGGAGGGACATCGCATCGGGGTCGTCGGAGGCTCGGTCGGGCCATCCGGTCAGGAACCGCCACTCCTGATCCACGATCTCCCAGTGCAACAGCCTCGGGGTGACGGTTGCCCGATGGACGTACTGGAAGTGAACGCTGTCAGGAGCGTTCTCAGCGGGAATCTGGGGGTGGACCGGCTCGCGTTCGTACCGGGTCGACAGTTCGGGATAGGGGCGGTAATACGCGTCGGGGTCCTGGGGAAGCTCGGGAAAGGACCCGAAGATGTCCGGGAGAGCCCAACGGGGACCGTCGCCGTCGGGCTGATGCCACATGAAGACACAGCCGTGCTGCTCCTGCACCTTCCAGACCCGCAACGACGTGGAGCGGTTGGGGCGCTCCTCGTAGGGAATGGACCGATTTCCACCGTCGGGGCCCCAGACCCATCCGTGGAACGGGCACTCTACGCAGTCGCCGCGCACCTTCCCCCCGTGGCCGATGTGGGCGCCGAGATGAGGACAGTGCCCGTCGAGCACGTGGAGTTCGCCATCACTGTCGCGGTAGGCGACGAGGTCCTCACCGAAGTACCGGAGTGGCCGCACCTTCTCGAGTTCGAACTCGACCGACCATCCGATCATGAACCAACCGGTCGGCTTCCAGGTGAACGGGATCCTCACGTCGCTCCCGGGCGGGAGAAGAAGAAGCTCTCCGCGTTTCCGTACAGGTAGTTGTCGAGCACCTCGGGTGGAAGATCGAGTGCGGCTGCCTCGGTGACCGTGCGGGTGATCGACAGGACGGGCGAGTCCGACGCGAAGATGACCCGATCCGAACCCCTGGTCCGCATGAAATGGAGCAGTGACTCGGGAAGCCGCTTCGGGGACCAAGCAGAGGTCATCAAGCGGAGGTTGGTGTACTTGATCATCAGCCGGATGGCGACGTCCCACCACGGATCCGCCCCGTGGATCATCGAGAGCTTGAGCTCGGGGAAGTAGTAGCAGACCCGGTCGAGGTGGATCGGGTTCTGCACCTCGCCGGGGATGGGCGGCCCGGGCAGCCCGGTGTTGATGCAGAGCGGCAGGTCGAGCTCGCAACACTTGGCGTACAGCGGGAAGTAGACGGGATCGGTCGGGGGGTAGCGGCCGTCCCCCCAGAAGCTCGGACCCACCGAGACGTACGCCACCGGGTTGCTGGCGACAAAGGACTCGAGCGCACGCAACGTTCGCATCGGCCGGAGCAGATTGTGACCGCCGAGCCCGAGGCTGAACCGTGAGGGATGAGCTTCCACGAACGATGCTGCCCGCTCGGATGGCTTGGCCACGCTGGTGAGCAGGACCGCGCGTCGCACACCGTGCGCGTCCATCTCCTCGAGCATCTCCGGAAGCTCCCTGCTCCGCATGTCGAAGTTGGCCTTGAACGTGTCCTGCTTGACCTTCATCATCCACTCCGCCTGTTTTCCTTCACCCATGTCCACGTTGCAGAGACAGTCGTGTACTCGCTCGGCAGTGGTCATCGGTTGCTCCTTCTCCATGCTCCGGTTCGCGCCATGCTCGATCCGGAAGTTTCCACGGCCGAGACACCCTCGCCGCGTTTGACGCTGATCTCGTGAACCTGTAGATGTTTATAGCGTGTCGAGTGACTCTCCGTCATACCATCCGCGTATCCGGGTACTGACGGAAGGGCAGGTCACCACCGTGACAATCGACAATCCCGCAGCCAAGAACGCGTGCTCCGGCGACATGTGGGTCGCGCTCGGTGCGACCTTCCGGGACCTCGCCTACTCCGGCACCCGGGCCATCGTTCTGACCGGCGCGGGAGGCGAGTTCTGTGCCGGCGCCGATCTCACCGGAGGTGACGATTCCGGCTCCGGAAGACCGCCGAGCCACATCGTGCAGGGGATGCGGGTGCTCGCCGACGTGGTGCTCGCCGTCCACGACTGCCCGGTGCCGATCGTCGCCAAGGTCGACGGCGTGTGCGTGGGGGCCGGGCTCGGTCTGGCCCTCGCCGCCGACATGATCTGGTGCTCCGACCGTGCCCGCTTCTCGGCGATCTTCACCAAGCGGGGCCTCAGCCTCGACTTCGGCACCTCCTGGCTCCTTCGGCAACGAGTCGGCATACACAAGGCGAAGGAGATCACCTTCACCGGAAGAATGCTCAGCGCTCCGGATGCGCTCGCAATCGGTCTGGTCAATGCGGTCGTCCCGGTCGCCGAGTTGGATGCAGCGACAGAAGAGATCGTCCAGGCGATCGCCGCCGGCCCGCCGGTGGCTCTCTCGATGACCAAGCGGGAGTTGGACAACGCAGGTCAGACCTCCCTGGCCCAGGCACTGGAGACCGAGGCGATCGCCCAGAGCGTGAACGTGCAGACTGAAGACCTGCGAGAAGCGCTCACCGCCTACGTCGAGCGCCGACCACCCAACTTCTCCGGTCGATAGGAGCAGGCGATGAGCGAGAGCGAAGGCTCGGCTGCTTGGAAGAACGCCCTCGACGAGCTCGACGCGTGGCGCGTCGCGTCCACGTCGATGGGTGGAGAGGAGCGGCTCCGCAAGCACCACGACGCAGGAAAGCTCGACGCCCGGGCTCGGATCGCTCATCTGCTCGACCCAGGGTCGTTCGTCGAGATCGGCACCCTGGTGGGCGGTACCGATGCTCCAGCGGACGCGGTCGTGATCGGATCGGGTTCGATCGACGGGCGTCCGGTGATGGTCGCGGCCGAAGACTTCACCGTGCTGGCGGGCACGATCAGCTCGGCAGCCAATGCCAAACGGTACCGGGTCGCGGAACTCGCGCTCACCGACCGGGTTCCGTTGGTCATGATGCTCGAGGGTGCCGGCTTTCGGGCCGACGGCAAGGCTCATCCGCGCACGCCGACTGATCTCCTCGCCCAGGCATCCTGCTCCGGCAAGGTCCCGGTCGTCACTGCCATTCTCGGTCCTTCGGCCGGCCACGGCGCGTTGGTGGCTCCGATGTCCGACTTCACCGTCATGAGCTCCCAGGCCTCGGTCTTCACCGCCGGTCCCCCGGTGGTGCTCGAATCCCTCGGCGAAGAGATCAGCAAAGAGGATCTCGGAGGCCCGCGGATCGCCGTGGCGAGCGGGCTGATCCACAACGTCGCACCGGACGACGCGGCGGCGCTCGACCTGGTGCGCGAGTACCTGCGGTACTTCCCGACGTCGGCCTGGTCGTACCCGCCGGACGTCGAGGGCGGCGACTGTGGCTACCGCAGCGTGCCGGAGCTGCTCGACATCATCCCTGCCAACGGGCGTCGGGCCTACGACATGCACGACGTACTCGATGTCGTGTTCGACGAGGGGTCTGACTTCGAAGTACAACCAGGCTTCGGCCAGTCGGTGATCTGCAGCCTTGCTCGACTCGGTGGTCACCCGGTTGCGGTCGTCGCCAACCAGCCGCAGGTCCTTGCGGGATCGCTGGATGCCGACGGAGCGGACAAGGCCGCCCACTTCATCACGGTCGCCGACTCCTATCACCTTCCGATCGTCTTCCTCGCCGACAACCCGGGCGTGATGCCGGGGAGCCAGTCCGAGAAGCAAGGGATCCTCCGCAGCGGGGCCCGGATGTACGCCGCACAAACACAGGCCAGGGTTCCGAAACTCGCGGTCACCCTGCGTAAGGCGTACGGCTTCGGTTCGATGGTGATGGGGATCATCCCCTTCGACGGCCAGTCGGCCACCTTCGCCTTGCCCGGCGCCACGATGGGGGCCATGGGGGCGGCGGCGATGAGCAGAGCACGCGGCTCCGACATGGACGAAGCGGCCCAGCTGCGCCAGCTCGAGGTCGAGGCGTCCTACCGGTCAGCTCGCAGCTTCGGCCAGGACGAGCTGATCAGCCCGGTCGAAACCCGCGACCGGCTCCTCGGCGCTCTCGAACGTGCGCTCTTCCGGCGCCAGCAGGCTCCCGAGCCGGCGGCCCGGACCGCCATCATGCCCTGAACGCCACTCCTTCGGGAGTGGCGCTCCACTTCACTGCGGTGGAATGAGGTACGCGTAGTCGCACCGGTAGCCATGCGTGGCGCTGTTGACCGGTGGATCGTCGACCCGCTGGTACTGACCGTTGACGATCTCTGCCAGCAGATAGCAGTTGCTGACCGTCTTGGCGGCTGGGTTCACCGGTGTCTCCAGATAGTCACCGCTGAAGTCGGTGATCTTCGACAGTGCCTGCAGCAATGAGCCACGGCTCGGATCGGTGCCCGCCTTGGCCAGTGCCTCGGTGAACAGCTCGGCCGACAGCCATCCGTAGAAGGAGAAGATGTCCGCGCTGAATCCGGGGGACGCGACCTTGACCCACTTGTTGAACGTCGCAACCGACGGAAGGACCCCGCTGTCTTGTCCGAGGTAGAGGGATGCTTCTTGGTTGACCGCAGCACCGTCCACGTTGGCCGCACCTCCGGCGTCGGTGACCAGCGCGTTGCTGTAGCTGCCGGCACCGAGGATGACTTGCGGATGGTACGACTGCTCGGCCAGGTCTTTCAGGATCGACCCGGTGTAGATCTCCGGCAGCTGATCCAAAAAGAGCAGCTTCACGCCCGCATCCTTCATCGCGATGACATTGGCGGTGAAGTCCGTCTGGCTTTCGGGGGTCGCATGCACGTAGAGGACCTTGTACCCCACCTTCTTCAGCGCATACTCCTCGCCGGCCCACTGGGAAAGCCCGGCGGGCTGGTCCGAGATGATCGTGCCGACTGCGTCGATGTCCTTCGGAAACTTCTTCTTGTAGTACTGCAGAGGGCCTTCTTCCCAACCACCGGGTAGTGGGACGGGGGTGTAGATGTTCCGAATCTTGCTCGTGGCCGGATTCACGATCACTGCCACGTCAGGCATCCCCGGATTCGCTTCCAGCAGCGTCCCCCCGAAACTGTCCTGAGCGGAGAATCCGCCGACGAGGGCAAAGTCGTTGTTGATGGCGTTCTGGACGCCTGCCTTGTTGCCCGCTCCGGTGAACCCGTCATCCGCAGACGCGACGGTGATCTTCCGGCCGTTCACCCCTCCGGCTGCGTTCACCATGTCGAAGTAGGCCTCGGTGCCGACCAGCGCGCCTTTGAAGAGGCCGCCAAGTGACAGTGTCGAGACGTTGGCGACGGTGATCGAGTGGGCGCTCACACCGGTGTGGTCGTGAAAGGCGCTCGCGGGAATGTTGGACGAAGCACCGGCAGTCGGGGTCGAGTTCGTCGAACTGCAGCCGACCGCAGCCACACCGACGATCGCCAGTGCCATGAACACCGCCAAGCGCTTCACTTTCGTCACTGGCGCCACTGCTCCCCCTTGCAACATCGACCGACCCGATCGGCCCGCAGATTTTGTCTTGCCATCGTCTGCAGACTTCGTCTCACCATCTAAAGGTATTAATGTATCGAGAGACCCTTGACGATGCAATCAACGGGGCGGCCAGGGGCAGTGTCTTAGTCTTCGGTGATGGATCTGACCGAGCGCGAGAAGCGAGTCCGCACCTTTGTCGAGGAGGTCTGGAACAGGCGGAACTACGAGGCCGCCGGTGACCTCTACGCAGACACCTACGCCAACGGATTCGGGACCGGCCCGGCCGCCAGAGTCGAGCCGATCCGGCGTTACCACGAGTCGTTCCCTGATCTCCGCCTCAACATCGAGGAGCTCGTGAGCACCGATGACAGCGTCGTCCTCAGAGCCACCTTCAGAGGCACAGACACGGGCGGCTATGCGGGACGACCTCCCACCGGGCGTGCAGTGGACGAATGGGTGGTGAGCATCATGCACTTCGACGTCGAGAAGGTCGTCAAGGAATGGATAGGAGCTGACAAGCTCGGACTGTTCATCCAACTCGGAGTCCTCGACGATCCGTGGCCGAAGTAGGTTCAACCCGAAACGTCGAACACCTGGTGGAGACCATCCACCAGCCAGCGATGGTCGATGGGGACTCGAGGGTGCGGACCGCGGCAGCTGAAACCTTCGAGTAGGTCCACGGCTTCACCTTTGACCAAGGCGGTGGCATCGGGTTGGGCGCCAAGGCGCACGTTCACCTGTTCACCCACATCCACCGTGAAGGCGAGGGCCGGGTGCTGGGTTTCGACCGCGAGCGATCCCGAACGAGTCGCTCCGCTGATCAGGTAGAAGGCGACGCCAAGAGCAGCTGCGTAACCGAGCGCGACCTCGACCTCGTCGGTCTCGATCTGCTGGTTGAGCCCAAGCGGCAACAACACGTCGCGCTCATGAATCCAGGCGTCCCAAAGGGCGTGGGCACAGACTGCCCTCACCGCGATGTGGCCAGGCGGCGCCTCGGCCGGCTTGGCCCAATCGTCTTCTGGTACCGAGCTCAAGAGCGCAGCCAACTCGCCATTGCTCTCGATCAGCCTCTCCAAGGTGGCAGCGGGCGCCGCGCCTCTGGCTCTCTCCACCATCGCGGCAGGCACCTTCACCGGGTCGAAGGAGGCGAGCAGCTGCGACGGCTCGTCACGAAGCCCCGAGCCGATGGACAGCAGAAAGAACTGGTTGACGCCGGCGAGATGCTCGGCGACATCTTGTACCGACCAACCCTCACACCGGCTGGGCGACGCCCACTCTTCGGATGAAAGCAGAGACATGACCTCCGCCAGCCGCTTCCGTTGGCGGATGAAGGGCTCAGAGGGATCCGCGACGAGGTCACCGACCTCGATGATCGCCGGACCTTCATAGCGGGGGTTCAGTGACGGTTCGGCTCCTCTGCTATTCGTCGGCATCCAGATACTGTCCCATCGATTTGGGGATCAGGGATACCCGCTCTGGCCCATGGAGGCCGATCTCTGCGGTTGTCGGTTCCGGAGCCAGCCAATGGAGACCACGGGTTGTTCTCAGTGGCTGTGGAGACATCCCTACACTTCCCAGGATGGGGAACGAAGAGTCGAGAGAAGCAGCCGCTGCAAGTTTGCGAACTCTCAACCACACATTTGCTGCTCACGAGCTTTCGGAGCACGAGCTTGCCTCGATCGCTGCTGCCGCAAATGAC
The DNA here is from genome assembly GCA_963839925.1 of uncultured Acidimicrobiaceae bacterium. Taxonomy (GTDB): domain Bacteria; phylum Actinomycetota; class Acidimicrobiia; order Acidimicrobiales; family RAAP-2; genus Bog-756. Next base: position 1,726,945 of record CAWIWV010000001.1, read on the forward strand.
ATGATAAGCACGGCCGGCAAAACGCCGCGGCGGGATCGTCTCGCACTCATGCGAAGGCGTTCCGATGGATCCGTGCTGGGCGGGGAGGGGTTCGAGGATCGAGCTGTGGGCGGTTCGTCGAACCCGACGAGCGTCGATCTCAAGGTGCGGTTTGAGAACGTCGACGTGGTCGCCGACGTCGTGTTACGACGTGCATTCGAGGGTGCCCCCGGACGTGCACACGGTGGCATCGTCGCAGCGGCGTTCGACGATGTGACCGGCTTTGTGATCGGCAAGCTCCAGGAACCCGCCTTCACCGGCGAGCTGACGATTCGGTATCTCGCGGCCGTTCCGGTCGACGAAGCGTTGGAGATCCGTGCGCGACTCGACGGGCGCGAGCGCCGCAAGCTCTTCATCAGTGCTGAGATGCGCGCGAGTGAGACGGTGGTTGCCACGTGCCGTGCGATCTACGTAACCGTCGATCCATCCCGCTTTGCGGGAGCCCCCGACCCTCGCTGATTGCCCTCGGACTGGCGTTGGGGACGCTGGCTCGTCCTCCTGAGAGCCGCGTCAGCGGATCGTGGGAGGAAGTGGCTTGCGCTTCTCGAAACTGCGTTGACTGTCGCGGAGCGTCTCGGCACTCGTCGCGATATTGAGGAACAGGTTCCCCATCTCGAGCATCTGCCCGGGTGTCATCTCCCGGGAGGCCCAGACCGTACGGAGGGAGGCCTGCACCGCGTCGGGAGGATACGAAGCGATGGTCACCGCCAGCTCACGGGTCACCGTGAGCAAGTCGGCGGCCGGAACAACCTGGGTGACCAGTCCGATCTGTTCCGCCTTCTTCGCCGAGATACGCTCCTGATTACCCAGGAGCGTCATCCGCATCACTTCTCCGAACGGCATCTTCTCCCCCATCAACGCGGGTTCGAACACCGCCGGCATGCCGTAGGTCACATGAGGGTCGAAGAACGTCGCGTGTTCGGCGGCCACGATGAAGTCGACTTGGCCCAGAAGGTAGAAGGCCCCTCCGCACGCCATTCCGTTGACCGCGCCAATGACCGGCTTCCAGAGGCCCTGGCTACGGGGACCGATGGTCCGACCCGGGTCCTCGTAGGTCAACGCATGGAAGTAGTACTCCCCCTCCTCGACCGGAACGTCGGCACGATCCATGCCGGTGCAGAAGGCCTTCTCCCCTGATCCGGTCAGTACGATCGCCCTGACGTCGTCGTTCGACCTCAACTGGCGCCACACGGCGCGCAGCTCGGCTTGCATCGCCTCGTTGAACGCATTGTGCACCTCGGGTCTGTTGAGCGTGATGACCGCTGCTCCGTCGGCCTCCTCGTACAGCAGGGTCTCGAACTCGATCTGACCGACCTCCTACTCGTGATCGTGGCAATCCGCGATCGACGCCAAGGATACGCAACCGCCCAGCCGGCGTAGACCGTTCGGCACGGCTTGAGGTTAAATGTCTAGATGCTTAGCCAGCGACCCGCCGGGCAATGTGACTGGAGGCGTCGGCAGGGCGTTCAAATGATGAACGAGAACGGACCGTGGGTATGAGCACACCTGCAGGACGCGCCGGCATCGACGTCACCCGCGACGACTCCGTCCTCCGCATCGAGCTGAATCGGCCGGAGAAGCGGAACGCGCTCGACGGAGCGACCGTCGAGGCCATCGTCGACTGCCTCGAGAACGCATCGACGGACGACACCTTGCGGGCCATTCTGATCTCGGGGCGAGGCGATCACTTCTGCTCCGGTGCGGACTGGGATGCATCGAATGCCGCCCGAGCGGAGCGGCCTCGAACGGGAAGCCTGCAGAGACGAACTCCGCTGCAAGCGCACCGGATCATCGAACTCCTGATGAGCATCCAACTTCCGGTCGTTGCCGCGGTCCGCGGCTGGGCGGCCGGGCTCGGCTGCCAGATCGCGTTGGCGGCTGACTTCGCAATTGCAACCGAGTCGAGTCGGTTCTGGGAGCCCTTCGTCTCCCGTGGCTTCTCTGCCGACGGGGGGGCGACCTGGATCGTCCCGCGCCTCATCGGGGTCGCTCGGGCACGCGAGTTCCTGATGCTCGGTCGGGCGATGTCGGGCCTCGAAGCCGTATCCACAGGACTCATCCACCGAGCGGTGCCGGACCCGACCCTCGACCTCGCGGTCGAGGAGCTGCTTGGTGAACTGACCCGGACGGCGACCGTGGCGCTCGGGCTGACCAAGCAATGCATCAACCGGTCCCTGCAGAGTGGGCTCACCGAGGCGATGCAGAACGAGTCCTTCGCACTCGAAGTCTCCTCCCGATCTCTGGACTTCAAAGAAGGGCTTCTCGCATTCCGCGAGAACCGGCCGCCCGACTTCGGCGGGCGATGAGCGCGCAGCTGGAGCGGAGACAGAGATGACACCGAACTACGAGACGATTCAATACACGACGTCGGCTGACCACGTTGCGACGGTCACACTCGACCGACCCGAGGTACTGAACGCGTTCGACCGGCAGATGTGCGAAGAGATCCAGCACGTCTGGGGAGTCATCAAGGCCGACCCCCAAGTGCACGCAGCGGTCCTCCGATCCAGCGGGGATCGCGCCTTCTGTGCGGGTCTCGACGTGTCCAAGCCCTTCGGGCAACCTGACGACGTCTGGAACCACGCCGACCCCGGTGAGTACCTCAGCCCCAAATGGCAGAAGCTGTGGAAGCCGGTGGTCTGCGCCGTGCAGGGAATGTGCACGGCCGGCGCCCTCTACTTCCTCAACGAGTCCGACGTCGTCATCTGCTCCGACGACGCGACCTTCTTCGACTCCCACGTAACCGGCGGCATGGTGTCGGCCATCGAACCGATCGGGCTCATGCGCCGGGTCGGGTTGGCCGAGACGTTGCGGATGGCGCTGATGGGAAACGACGAGAGGGTGTCGGCGGAAACCGCCCTGCGCATCTCGCTGGTGACCGAAGTCGTGGATCGATCCCGTCTGTGGGAACGCGCCCACGAGCTGGCTTCTGCGATCGCCGCCAAACCCACGTCGGCGACCCAGGGTACGGTGCGGGCGATCTGGGAGTCGCTCGATCGGCCCTACCGGGCAGCAATGGAACAAGGGCTCATCTACACCCGACTCGGTAATCCGATCGGGATGGCCGAGGTCGCTCGCGATCCCAAGGGCAAAGTGCAGCCTCGGTTCCGCTGATGTCCGACGTGACGAGCGGTCTGAGTCAGAGGATCGGCGCCGTGCTGTCGATCGACAGCGATGCCGAGGCAATCGAATTCGAAGGGCGCTGGCGAACCTGGGGGGAACTCGAAGCGACGGTCACCGCAGTCGCCGACGTTGTGGAGGTTCCCGGGACACCCGTCGGGGTCCTCCTCAGGAATCGACCTGTACCGATCGCACTTCTCCTCGGGGTTCTCCGTGCCGGTGGGTGCGCCGTGGCGATCAATCCGCAACGTGGGGCGGAGCGCGCGCGCGAAGAGGTCGCGAAGCTCGGACTCCCCTTGCTCGCCGGCGAGGACATGGACATCGAGACCTGCGTCGACGACCGCTGCCGGTCACGTCTGCTCTGCGCCGACGACCTCGGAACGGGGCTTCGACTCACCGGATCTCCGCAACCCTGGAGCGGCTCGATACCCACGGGAGTGGCCATCCGCATGCTCACCAGTGGGACGACCGGACCACCGAAACGTATCGACCTCGGTTACGAGACGCTCGTTCGGGTCCTGGCCGGCGCCAAGCATTACGAGGCGGCCGGAGACTCAACGTTGAGTCTCCGGAGGGGGGTTGCAGTCGTCAACTCTCCCCTCGTCCACCTTGGCGGGCTCTTCCGGGTCCTGCAATGCGTCAACGACGGACGTTCGTTCTCGCTGCTCGAGCGGTTCACGGTCGAAGCCTGGATCGACGCGGTCCGTCGGCATCGTCCGAAGACGGTCAGCCTGGTTCCAGCCGCCCTGCGCATGGTGCTGGAGGCCGATCTCGACCCTGCCGACCTGAGCAGCGTCCGGTCGGTCGTCTCCGGGACGGCACCCCTCGCCCCAGACGACGCGGAGGCATTCACCGCAAAGTACGGGCCACCGGTCCTGATCTCCTACGCCGCCACCGAGTTCGGCGGCGGCGTCGCGGGCTGGAACCTGAGTGACCATCGGACTTACTGGACCGAAAAGCGCGGCTCGGTCGGGCGCGCCCACGCTGGATGCATGCTGAGGACGGTCGATGCCGACTCCGGGCGTCCGCTGCCGACCGACGAGGTCGGCCTCTTGGAGGTCAAAGCCGGTCAACTCGGGAGGGACACCCCGTGGATCCGCACCACAGACCTCGCCCGCATCGACGAGGACGGGTTCCTCTTCATCGTCGGACGCGCGGATCAAGCGATCATCCGTGGCGGGTTCAAGGTCCACCCCGACGAGGTGCGTGCTGCGCTGGAGCGTCACCCGCGGGTCAGAGGAGCGGCCGTGGTCGGCGTGGAAGACTCGCGGCTCGGTGCAGTCCCCGTGGCGGTGGTGGAACTGCGTGCAGGTCCACCGGTCGAATCCGATGAGATCCTCAGATCCCTCTCGGGCAACCTGGCCCCCTACGAGTTGCCGACCAGGATTCTGCTCGTCGAAGCGTTACCCCGGACCCCTTCCGCGAAGGTCGACCTCACCGCGGTCCGCGAGATGGTCCTACGCGAAGCGGAGAACGGTTGATCCACGGGGCAGCGCCTCACCTTGTGGCGGGTTGGGCAGCTTCTGCGAAGGTCTGTGCCCACCGGTAATCGGGCTTCCCACTGGCATGTCGCTGCACGAGGTCGCAGAAGGCCACCCATCGGGGTGCTTTGAATCGGGCGAGAGAGAGGGATACGAACTCTCGCAGGTCGACCGGCTGGACGGTGGCATCTTCACGGAGCTGCACCACCGCGACGACCTCTTGGCCGAATCGCTCGCTCGTTCTCCCGATCACCAGCGCGTCCTCCACGTCGGGATGACTCCGCAGCACTTCTTCGACCTCCTCGACGAACACCTTCTCCCCTCCGGAGTTGACGATCAGAGCGTCACGACCGAGCATCCGGATCGCTCCGTCCGGTTCGATCCGGCCGCGGTCACCTGGGACCGCGCTGCGGACTCCGTCGATGACCGGGAAGGTGTTGCTCGTCTTCTCCCGATCCCCCAGGTACCCGAGCGGCACCCTTCCCTGTCTGGCCGTCCACCCGATCTCCTCCTCCCCCGGACGCAGGACCCGGGTTCTGTCCGCCGAGAGAACGACTGCCCCCGAAGCTGGGGCAAAGGTCGCGGCGATCCCATGGCTGGTGGACGAGCCGTAGGCCATCCCTCCGGTTTCCGAGGCGCCGTATCCGTCCCGGATGACGACGTCCGGCAGGAGGCGAAGCAGCGCCTGCTTGCACTCCTCGCTCGTCGTCGCACCGCCGGTGCCGAGCACTCTCAGCGACGAGAGATCGACGGGGTTCTGTTCGAGGAACTCGACCATCGGGCGGGCGTACGCGTCGCCAACGATCGCCATCAGGGTCACTCGTTCGTCTGCCGCGGTCTGGACGATCGTGGCGGCGTCGAACCTCCGACGATCGTCGTGCAAGACGACCGTCCCACCTCCGAGGAGTCCTGCATAGACCGTCCACTGGGCGGCGGCGTGCATGAGGGGCGAGGGAGCGAACCAGACGCCCGAGCCGGTCACGGCGGCTTCGGTGATCTGGGCGGCGGTGATCTCTTCCCGGCCACCCATCGCCGCCACGTAGATGTCGGCCTGGCGCCAGAGCACCGCCTTCGGAAGGCCGGTCGTCCCACCGGTGCACACCAGATAGAGGTCGTCCGGCGACGGCACGGGAAGCGCTCCACTCGAATGGGTCACCGCCTCTTCGTAGGCCATGCTCCCGGGAACGCCACTGCCGCCGGCCTCGTCGTCGACCTCGATGGTCAACCGGATCCGGTCCGGCATCGCCTCTTCGACCAGAGCCCCGAGAGAACGGTGGTAGATGATCGCCTCGGCCCCGACCATCTCGAGGACCGAACGGATCTCCGTCGCGGTGTACTGCTGGTTGACGTTGAACGGCACCGCTCGGGCTCGAAAGCAGCCAATCATCGATTCGATGTACTCGGGGCAGTTGTGGAGGATGAGCGCCACCGGCGACTGTCCGCACTCCCAGCGCTCCAACTCGCTGCGTTCCAGGCGTGCTCCGATCCCCTGCGAGACGAGGAAGGAGGCCAGGCCTCGGGTTCGACGGCCCACTTCTTCGAAGGTGCGCCGGACGTCTTTCCAGACCAGCATCTCGCGCTCGGGCGCCGCTTGGCTCACGACGTCCAACACCGCCGGTAGCGACCACTCCATCGACTCGTCTCCTTCTCGCTCCACGACCCGGAACAGTTCGCTCGGAGCTGCTCAGCGAAGCCGGTAGCTGATCGGGATGCTCTTCGGACCCTGCACGAAATACGAACGGATCCACGTCGGATCTCCGGCGAGCTCGATGTGATCGAGACGCCCGAGCAGTTCCTTGAACAGCGCTCGGATCTCCAGCCTTGCCAACTGGGCTCCCAGACAGAAGTGCTGACCGAACCCGAAGGCCAGATGACTGGCGGCATTCTCCCGCCGAACATCGAAGCGCATCGGATCGACAAAGACCTCCTCGTCCCGGTTCGCCGATGCGTAGGAGAGGTAGAGCAGATCCCCCGGCTGGAAGGTCACCTCGCGCAGGGTGAACGGTTCCTGGCAGGTCCGCATGAAGTGCTTCACCGGGGACACGAACCGCACGATCTCGTCCGCGGCACGGTTGATCAACTCGGGGTGTGCTTGCAACAACTCCAGCTGCTCGGGATGATCGAGCAGGGCGAGGAGGCCGCCCGAGATCGCGTTGGAGGTGGTGTCGTGACCCGCCGTGGCGATGATGATGTAGTGGCCGAGCATGTCCATGTCCGGCAGGGGGTGCCCGTCGATCTCGGCATTCGCGATGACCGATGCCAGATCCTCGGTCGGACATTCTCGTCGCGAGCTCGCCAAGGCGGTGAAGTAGTTGACGAAGTCGAGCACCACGTCGAGCATCGACTGGTCGCTGCCCACCCGTGCGATATCGGGATCCTCGGCGCCGAAGAGCTCCTGGGTGAGCGTGAGCATGCGGGCGTAGTCGCTCTCCGGTAGCCCGAGAATCGAGAGGATGACCTGGAGCGGGAAGTGCAGAGCGACGTCGCGGACGAAGTCGCACCGATCGCCGTAACTCGCCATCTGGTCGACGTAGTGGGTGGCCAACCCATCGATGCGCTCCTGCAGGGGTGCCACGTTGCGCGGCTTGAACCACTCGTTGACGATCCCGCGGTGTGCCCTGTGCTCCTCACCGTCCATCTGGATCAGCGTCTTCACCGGAGTGCCGGTGCCGGCGGAGTCTCCCTCGGGTGCGAGCACCGGAACCGATCCGTTGGTGAAGACCGCAGAGTTTCGCTCGATCTCCATCACGTCCGCGTGCTTGGTGATCGCCCAGAACTCGGGATAGCCCGGTGTCGCAACCTTCATGATCGGTGACCGATCGCGGATCTGCTTCGCTGCGGCGTGCCAGGCAACCGGGTCCGAGTAGGCGACTGGATCGCCGAAAATGGAACCGAGTGCGTCGAACTCACCGGGGTGGCCGGCGGCGACTGTCACCACCTAACGTCCACTCACGACACGTTGCAGGTCGTCGAGCCCCCCAAGGGTTGCTTGTATTAACATATAGATAGTTTACAACGTGACCGCTCGACCGACACGAGGAGAGAGCACCGTTGAGTGAGACTTCCCAACACTTGGTGCGGCCCGAAGACGAGCGCCGCCACCCTTCGGATGCGGAGCAGCTCTGGGGCGAGTCCTACTACCTCGACTTCGCCGCCGACGACGGCGCGCTCGGTGGGTACGTCCGGCTGGGTTGGTACCCCAACCTCGGAGTCGCGTGGTGGACGGCTGCCATCGTGGAGCCGGGCGGGCCGACTCACCTCTGGGTCTGCTACGACGCACCGGCGACATCCACCACTTCGGCCACCGGCCCGAACTTCACGGCCGATCTGGATGTCGTGACGCCACTCGAGGAGATGCGAGTGCGAGCCCATGGTGTCGGTGATTCGTATGCGGACGCTGTCGATGTCTACAGGGGAAAGAACAGCGAACCGATCGAGATGGAGCTCGACCTCTCGTGGCGAACCGACGGGCAGCCCTTCCACTACGGCAGTGTCACCCGCTACGAGATCCCGTGCCTCGTCTCCGGATCGGTTCAACTCGGCGACCGAACCGTGACCATCGAGGGTCAGGGTCAGCGGGACCACTCGTGGGGAGTACGGGACTGGTGGGCGTTCGGCTGGTGCTGGATGGCCGCGAGGTTGACTGACGGCGCCCGGCTTCACACGGTCGATGTGCGGATCCCGGGCATGGATGTCGCATTCGGCTATGTGCAGGACCCACCGGGGTCGCTCGTCGCGGTCAGCAGTGCAGCGGTCACCGAGGATCTCGGGCCCGAGGGACTGCCGACCCGGGGTCGGGCGAACCTCAACGACGGGCTGCTGGCGCTCGACATCGAACCCCTCGGCTTCGCTCCGCTCGTACTCACCTCGTCGGACGGCCGGATCGCTCGCTTCCCGAGGGCGATGGCCCGATTCTCCGAGTCCGGCGGTCGATCCGGGCTCGGCTGGATCGAGTGGAACCAACCCCAGGGCGATTGAGCCGACTACCGGGGTCGTGGTCCCGGGGCCCGATGTGCCCCCGTCGATAGCATGAGCCGGTGAAGTTCTCCTTGGAGCTGCCCACGCAGCGGGTCGACGCGCCGGACGAGTTCGTGACGGCAGAAGCCATCGCCGAGGGCGCCCGGGCCGCAGCGGACGCGGGATTCTCAGCGGTCAACGTGACCGATCATCCGGCCCCGGACTCCAGATGGCTCGACGCCGGAGGTCACCATGCGCTGGACCCGTTCGTCGCCCTCTCGTTCGCTGCGGCAGCTCATCCCACGATCAAGCTGCACACCAACATCTACGTCGCCGCCTATCGGAATCCGTTCCTCGGAGCCAAGCTCGTCCAAAGCCTCGACGTGCTTTCCGAAGGGCGTCTGATCCTGGGCGTGGCCTCCGGTTACCTCAAGCCCGAATTCGCAGCGCTCGGGGTCGACTTCAGCAATCGCGCGGCCTTGCTCGACGACGCCCTCGAGGTGCTCGACGAAGTCCTGGCTGGAGGGGACGTGGCAAGGGAGGGCAGCAGCTACATGGCACGGGGCGTTCGGGTCCGACCGGTGAGCAAATCGGGCCGGCCGCCGATCTGGATCGGCGGGAACAGCCGGCGTGCGATGAAACGTTCGATCGCCTACGAGGGTTGGGCGCCATTCCATACCTCAGGACTCGAAAGGACGACCCGCACCTCGGCGATCGAGACGACCGACGATCTTTCCGCGGCAGTGGCCGAAGTCCGGCGCATGGTCGCCGAGTCTCCCCGAGGCGGGGATCGCGCCTTCGACGTCTGCTGGTCCGAGGCGCTGTTCTTCGGGAGCGACTCCCGCTCGATCGACGAGAAGTGCAGCCGGGTCGCCGGATTGGAAAAGGCCGGTGTCACCTGGACGACGGTGTCGCCTCCGGGAAGCACGCGTGCCGAGTGGCTCGAGCATGTCGCATGGTTCGGACGCAATGTCATCAGTGCGACCGGGGCTCTCTGAGGTGGAAGCTCCGTGGTGAGTGAGCTTTGGGAGTTGGTCGCCCGCGAACGGATCAGGGACACGCTCGCCGCCTACACCTGGTCGGGTGACGCGTTCCGGCTCGACGGTTTGGCGTCGACCTTCTTCGAGCACGGTGTCCTCGAGCTCGCCGGACGCGATCCGATCGTCGGGCGTGCGGCAATCGTCGAGTTCCTGGGTCGCAGGGTGACCCCCGCCGAGGGGACCGACGATGACAGGCGGCGAGAGGCAGCAAAGGCAGTTGCTTCGGAACAAGGCATCAGGCGCATCGTGCGCCACAACATCGCCAACGTTCGCTTCGTCGAGTTGACACCCGAGATGGCGCGCGTCGAGAGCTACTTCACCGTGTTCACCGAGGTCGGGCTCGATCACATGGGCCGCTACCGCGACGTGTTCGAGCCTGCCGACGACCTTTGGTTGATCAGCCATCGCTTCGTCTCGACCGACTGGCGCTCCGAACTTTCGACCATGGGCCATCTGAAACCGTTCCCTCAGGAGAGACCCTTGGGTTAGCGTTGTCGTGGTCCACCGCGGACCCGACGGCACGGGCTCAGCGCCCGACGCCGCCCGAGAGCGCCCGACAGCGCCCGCCAGCAGAGGGGAAGGACCGCTTGTCCAGAATCGCATCAGGTGGGTCGACCACGACGTCGACGGTTGGCCGAGTGATCCGCCGGGCGGGGTTTGCCTGTGCCGCCCTGGGCCTGGCCGCGACAGCGGTCGCCGGCTGTTCCTCGTCGAACAGTTCGAGCACCACGACCATCTCGCGCAGCGCTCTTTCGGCGTCGACGGTGTGCCAACCTCCTGCACACTGGGCCTCGACCAAGGCAGTGCCGGTTGGCGGAACGCCGTCCGACTACGACCTGACCTCCTTCGACGGCACCCAGATCCGCATCCACTGGTTTCCCGACCCCAATGCCGGCAACAGCACTGTGCCCACCGTGCTCATGGGCCCTGGCTGGGGCGAGACCGGGGACACCGACACCGCAAGTGCCGGCGTCCAGGGCGTGCTGTCCATCTCGGACCTCTGGCACGGCGGCTTCAATGTGCTCACCTGGGACCCACGCGGGTTCGGGAAGTCCGGTGGTGACGCAGAAGTCGACAGTCCTGATTACGAAGGCAAGGACGTCTCGGCGATCATCAACTGGGTCGCACAACAGAAGGGCGTCGAACTGGATCGACCCGGAGTGCCCCGGGTGGGAATGGTCGGCGCGTCCTACGGAGGTGGCATCCAGTTCGCGACCGCGGAGAACGACTGCCGGGTCGACGCCATCGCTCCGACCATCGCGTGGAACTCACTCAAGACAAGCCTGTTCAAGAACCAGACGCCGAAGGCGGGCTGGGGGAAGATCCTTGCAAGCGTCTCATCGAAAGCGAAACTCGATCCGGAGATCCTGACCGCCGACAACGAGATGACGACGACCGGCATCATCGCTCCTTCAGTGATCTCGTTCTTCGAGGCTCGCGGTCCTGCACAGTATCTGTCGAAGGTGCGGATCCCCACCTTGATCCTTCAGGGCACGGTCGACAATTTGTTCACGCTCGACGAAGGCATCGCCAACTACGAGACACTCCGGAAGCAGGGCACGACCGTTGCGATGGCCTGGTTCTGTGGTGGGCACGGAGTCTGCCTGACCAACCCCGGCACCGCAATCCAACCGGGTCCGCTCTCGCTGGCCTGGATGCAGCACTACGTGGCCCGAGACACATCGACCACTGTGCTCAATGGGTTTGCTTTCGTCGACCAGAACGGGACCTCGTACGCAGCTCGGAGCTACCCGCCTCCGAGTGGCCCTTCGGTTCTGGCATCCGGATCGGGCACGCTGCAGCTGCAAGCCGGGGGAGGCTCGGGCCCTCCCAAGGTGCAACCGAACCCTCAGGCAGCGAATCCGGTCGACGCAGTTGCGTACGCGGTGACTCCGGGCCCTGCGACCAACGCGGTGAACGTGACGGTGCACGTACCGAAGAGTGCAGTCCTCCTCGGCGCACCGAAGCTCTCGCTGACCTACAAGGGGACCGTGCCCCCCGGCGTCCGACCGACCCGGGTGTTCGCCCAACTGCTCGACCCCTCGACCGGGATCGTGGTCAACAACCAGATCACTCCCATTCCGGTCACCCTGGACGGCCAGTCCCACCGTGTGGTCATCCCGTTGGAGACGATCGGCTACACGGCAGCCGCGGGCTCCACGCTCGAGCTGCAGTTGGTCGCGACCACCGTTGCCTACATCACCCCGCGGCTGGGCGGATCGGTTGACTTCACCCGCGCCAGCGTTTCGTTGCCGACGGCACTCAATCTCACCGTCCTCCAGAAGGGCTGACCGGCAGAGCCGACATCCCTGCAATGGAGCGCTGAAGCGGGTGCCCCTGTCGGTGGTTGTCCCGACAGAGACACCCGTCCTCAACGTGGGTGAATCCCTACGCGGCCACGAGTGCCGAGTAGGTGCAGGCCGCTACTTGCCAGCCGAGCCACTCTGCGGGCTGGCTGTTGCCGATCCGCTCTGGCCCGAGCCGTTCACCGAGCCGTTCCCCGACTGGGCTGAACCGGTGGACCCGGTGTTGCCCGACTGGGTGTTGCCGTTGGTGTTGGCGTTCCCGGACTTGGCCACCGAACCGGAGTTCGATGTGGTGTTGACTGCGCCGGACTGGCCACCGTTCCCCGAGCTGCCGGAGATGGCTTCGGGGCTGGAGGTGGCATTCCCGGTGCTGGTCGAGCCAGTTGAGCCGGTGTTGCCCGAGGTAGCCGAGGAGTTACCGCAGCTACCTGCGATGGCGAGGCAAGGAGCCACATCCACCGCCGGTCCCGAGTCACCCGAGTTGCCCGAGTTCCCCGAGTCCCCCGACCGGGCGTTGCCCGAGGCTGTCGCTGGCCCGGTGCTTCCCGAGTTGGCGTCGCCTGAGCTGGCCGTCGTCTGGTTGGAGCTGGTGGAGTTGGCGTCCCCCGAGTCTCCACCCGTGGTCGTGCCATTGGTGGTGGAGTCACCGCTCTGGCCCGAGGTGGAGTTGGCGTTGGAGCCGTCGTTGGCGTTCCCGGTGTCACCCGAGGTGGACGTGCCATCGGCGTTTCCGGACTGCCCGGATCCCTGACTGGAATCGGGCTGCTGTCCCTGACCCCACTGACTGCCCGACCCACTGGAGCCCGTCTGGGTTGACCCGCTCTGGGGCGCGGACGTGGCCGAACCACTGCCCCCCGAACCGTTCTGCGAGTCGTTGCCCGCAGTGGCCGGTCCGGTGGACCCGGTGTCGCCCGACTGGGTGTTGCCGTTGGTGCTGGTATCCCCAGACTTGGCGACGGATCCGGAGTTGGACGTGGTGTTGACCGGCCCTGACCAGCCGCCGTTCCCCGAGTTGCCCGAAACGGCAATGGGGTTGGAGGTGGCGTCGCCCGTGTCGGTTGACCCGGTCGAGCCAGTGGAACCGGACGTGGATTTGGAGCTGCCCTGGCCCGATGCGCCATTGCCCCAAGGGCTCTGTCCGTCACCGATGCACTGGCACGATGGGCCATTGCCCCACGGGCTCTGTCCGTCGCCGATGCCCTGACTCTGCACCCCATCAGCTTCGAGGGGGATCAGTCCTCCACCCCCGAAGCTCGGCGCGAATAGCAGCGTCCCTCCGGAGGTGCCGGAGTTGCCGGAGTTGCCGGAGTTGCCGGAGCTTCCAGATTGCGCGTTGCCCGTGGCGGTTGCCGGTCCGGTGTCACCCGAGTTGGCGGTGCCTGAGCTAGCGGTCGTCTGGTTCTTGCTGCCGGAGTTGGCGTTCCCCGAGCTTCCCCCCGTGGTCGTGCCGTTGGCGGTGGAGTCACCGCTCTGACCCGAGGTGGAGTTGGCCGTGGAGCTGTCGTTGGCGCCTCCGGTCCGACCTGAGGTGGCCGTTCCCTCGGCGTTGCCCGACGTGGCCGGGGTCGAGTGGACGTGGTGCGGATGCCCTTGGCTCTGACAAGGCGTTCCCGCTCCGGCGGTTCCGGCAGCCAGGAGCAGAGCGCCCCCAGCGATTCCGGACGCCCAGAGCGTCTTCCTGATTCGATTACTCATGATGCGTTGTGTCCTTTCGAGAATGGTGCTCCGTGCCGATCTGGCAGGGAGTCAGTTGGTGAACTCCGCGATGGGGCATGGCGCTGTCCAAGGGAGTGTCAATCCGGGACAGGTCTGAGCGAAGCTCAGGTTTGCCAGTCCAAGCTCTCGGAGGTTCCCGCCGACGACAGAAGTCGGGGCGGTGTGGTCGAGTAACCGGAGGGCGGGTTAGCCGGGGGGGACAGTGATGGTCACCGGGAGAGCCACAACCGGCTCGTCAGTGAGGCCGACACGTCCGAGAAGATCAGGTACCCGCCAGGCTCCGGCCAGATCGCCAATGAACCCACCAGGGTTGACACCACCGCCGTGGCCCGAAGAGGCGGGACCGCCCCCCATCTCAGTCGGGAAGGGGCAGCTTGGGCTCGGGAAGAGGGGGGTGGGCATCGGAGTCGGAGGGGTGAAAGGGAGCTGCAGGGGAGCAATCGGTGTGGCACCACCATCTGGGTTGAGCGTCAACCCGTGGGACTCAGCCAGTGGGATGTGGCTACCCGACTGGGAGCGCACGGCACCCGCCGAAAGGAGGCCCGGGTTTGGCGACAGAAGAGCATCAGGGATCGACGACGCGCCCCTGGGCGACGTGGGCGCCGCCGGAGCCCTCGGCGCCGGATCAGTGCCAGGTGACGCCACCGGGACCACAACTGGAGCGATCACCGGGTGCACTGAAGCCACGACCGAAGTCCCCGGCGACACGACCGGTGCAATCACCGGAGCTGCTGGGGCCGCGACCGGCGCGATGACCGGAGCTACAACCTGGAGCACCGGAGCTGCGACGTTGGTCACCGAGGTCGTCACCGGAGCTGCGACGTTGGTCGCCGAGGTCGTCACCGGAGCTACCGCCTGGACAACCGGAGCTGCGACGTTGGTCACCGAAGTCGTCACCGGAGCTACCGCCTGGACAACCGGAGCTGCGACGTTGGTCGCCGAGGTCGTCACCGGAGCTACCGCCTGGACAACCGGAGCTGCGACGTTGGTCACCGAAGTCGTCACCGGAGCTACCGCCTGGACAACCGGAGCTGCGACGTTGGTCACCGAGGTCGTCACCGGCGCAGTTCCCGCCTGGATCGCAGATGAAAGCGCTCCCGCAGAAGCGAACCCGTGGAGCAGGATGAGCAGGAAGAACGTGCCGACGGCAACAACAAGCGCCCGAAGTATCCACGTGAACAGCCCCCGCATCACTTGATGCATGCCCCCAAGACACGGCACTCAAACAACGAAATCAAGATTTTGACGGTGCGTCGACTCGGGTAGTCATATTCAGCGCGGCACAGAAGTTGGTGGCGTCGGATCCAACGAGCGTGTTAGCTGTGCACATGCCGATCGATGGTGAGTACGTGCCGAGCACGACAGGATTCGTCCGCGACCAGGTCGCCGAGTACGAAGGATCCGGCGGTACGAAGGGAACCACCCTGCGGGACATGCCGGTGGTCATTCTCACCAGCAAAGGCGCGAAGACTGGGAAGGTGCGCAAGACCCCATTGATGAGGGTCGAGCACGACGGCACCTACGCGGTCGTCGCCTCCCTCGGTGGCGCCCCCACCCATCCCGTCTGGTACTACAACCTCGTCGCCGATCCCCACGTCGAGATCCAGGATGGTCCGGTCAAGTCGGACAGGATCGCTCGCGAAGTAACCGGAGACGAGAAGGCACTCTGGTGGGATCGTGCCGTGGCCGCGTACCCGGACTATGCCGACTATCAGAAGAACACCGACCGGGTGATCCCGGTCTTCGTGCTCGAATAGGTCGGCTCGTCTCCCCGCGAGCGGGTCGAGCGGATCAGCCAGGCTTGCGGAGCAACAAGGCCAGCAAGTAGCAGCCCTCTGCGTCGAAGTAGACGCCGTGATTCGCGGCGAGGGACACCGGATCGAACTCGCCGCGTGACACCGCGGCACCCCCCCAGTTGAGTCCCCGCTCGGTCATCACCTCGAAGCCGGCCCTGGTCACCTTGTCGCGCAGTTCCCCGAGCGTGTACTCGACTTTGTGGTCGGGATCGATGAACGAATCCTGTTGCAGCCGGCAGACCTTGCCGTTGGGCGTGTCGACGGCCATGAAGCCTCCGGGTCGCAGGATGCGGAACGCCTCCTTCAACACGATGTCGCCGTCGGCCTCGGTCACGTGTTCGATCGACTGTCCGCTGTAGACCAGATCGACGGACTCGTCCTCGGCAAACGAGAGGTCGGCCATCGACCGGTACTCGTAACGGACCTTGCCGCGATCGGTCTCCCCCGCTCCGAACCGCTCCGAGTGGTACAGCGGGTGGCGATCGTCCGGGGGCAGGTCGACGACCACCAGCTCGTCGAACTCGTAGGGGTAGCCGAGTACGACCAGGGCCCCTCGAGCATCGAGCGTGTGGCCACCGCCGAGGTCCACGATCCGGCGAGCCGGCGGAAGCCCCAGTATGAATTCGCATCGGCTGGCGTGCAACGAGCTGTGCAGGTTGGCCGGTCCGACCGGGACGCCGGTTCGGAATTCGTTCGAGCACGCGATGCGATCCACGATGTCGGCGTTGCTGAGTGCCCCGGCGGCGACGGCATCAGCCTGCTCGGTCCAGGCCGGCTCATCGGGTTCGCGGCGGAGCAAGACGTTGTAGGCCATCCGAACCGCCTCACGGGGCGGAAGCTGTTGGAAGGAGAGCCCGGCCAGCCGGGTGGCCTCCCGCCGGACCTTGCGCTCGACCCGTCGAAGCTGGAAGGTCACCTCCGAGAGGGTGCCCGCTGCCTGGTCGTTCGCGTTGCCCACTGTTTCACCCGGAGGGCTCACCGCTTCTCCACTTCTGGTCGGGCCGATTGCCGAACATAGCATCGCAGCCCTTCTTCCCTACTCGTGCTCACAAGGGCCCAAGCTTGCCCGCGAGGCCGCCTTTCGGCCATGCTTCCCCGGTTCAGTCGCAACGAGGAGGACACCATGGGAATGCTCGACGGCAAGGTGGCGATCGTCACCGGCGCGGGTCGCGGGATCGGACGTGAAGAGGCACTGCTGCTCGCGTCCGAGGGGGCAAAGGTCATCGTCAACGACGTCGGGGCGTCGGTCGCAGGTGAAGGCGGCGACAAGCACCCCGCCGAAGAGGTCGTCGAGCTGATCAAGAAGGGGGGCAGTGACGGAGCCGTCAACGCCTCCGACGTGAGCTCCTGGCAGGGAGCCAAGGACCTCATCGACCAGGCGGTCGACACCTTCGGCCAGCTCGACATCCTGGTGAACAACGCCGGCATCCTCCGGGACAAGATGAGCTTCAACATGGACGAGTCGGACTGGGACGACGTGATCCGGGTGCACTTGAAGGGTCACTTCGCACCCACCCACCACGCAGCCGTCTACTGGCGGGGCAGGGCAAAGGCCGGCGAGACGGTCAGCGCCCACATCATCAACACCGCCTCCGAGGCGGGTCTCTACGGGAATGCGGGCCAGGCCAACTACTCGGCGGCCAAGGCCGGCATCGCTTCGATGACCTGGGTGCTCGCCCGTGAGCTCGAGCGCTACGGAGTGACGGTCAACTCGATCTCCCCGCGTGCCCGCACCCGGATGACCGAAAACCTGTTCGGCGAGATGGCCGCCAAGAAGGGTGAGGGCTTCGACGAATGGGATCCCCGCAACGTCGCGCAGCTGGTCGGCTTCTTGGCGTCGGACGCAGCCTCCGACGTCACCGGACAGAACTTCGTGGTGTTCGGCGGCAACATCTGGGCCATGGGCGGGTTCCATCCGGTGGGTGAGGTCCACCGCGACTCGATGTGGACCCCAGAAGAGCTTGCCGGCGCGAAGGGCGAGCTGTTCAAGGGGATCTCGTCGGGCATCCCCAAGTTCAGCTTCTTCTAAGTCTGGCACTGCGCTGCTGACGCTCGAGGGCGTCAGCAGCCGCGCTCAGGCGCGGCTCGGGACTGCTGCGGTCGCTTGACCGACCACCTTCTCCTCGCCGTCTCCGTTGACCAGGCGAACGTCGAGGTCGACCAGATGGTCGTCGCCGTCGACGTGCTTGCCGGTCACCACGATCTTGGTGGAGAGCTTCTCGTCGGGCCAGGTCTGCTTGGCGAAGCGAACCTGGTAGCGACGGATGTTGCCCACGCCGACGTAGTCGGTCAGCGCCGAGCCGAGGAAGCCCATCGACAGCATGCCGTGGCCGAAGACGCTCGGCTGCCCGGCGGCCGTCGCCTTGACCTCGTCGTGGTGCATGGGGTTGAAGTCGCCTGACGCTCCCGCATATCTGACCAGGTCGGTCCGGTCGAGCACGTGCGAGCGCACCGGCGCCTCGTCGCCCTCTTTGACGTCCTCGTAGTACAACACCTCAGCCATCGGTCAGGCCTCCATCCTCTCGTCCGTCGAATTCTTAGCGCTGCAGTCGTTCAACGGCCATTTCACCGACCCGGCTCGGGATCGCGGGGAAGCCCCAGAAGGCGCTCCCCGATCACGTTCCGCTGCACCTCGCTGGTGCCGCCGGCAATGGTCAAACACTTGCTCTGCAGGACCCCGTGGGCCGAAACACCCGCCTCGCCGTCGGTGATCGCCCCGTCGGGACCCAAGACGTCGAGGCCGAACTCGTGCACCCGCTGCTCGAACTCGGCGCCGAGCAGCTTGCGCAGACTCGACTCGGACCCGGGCTGGAGCCCGCCGAGGCTCCGCAAGGTGGCCCGTACTCCGAGCTGGGCAAGGGACTGCGCCTCGGCCAGCAGGCTTCCCAGCCGGTCGAGAGTGACCGGGTCCTGACGTTCGGGGTGGTCGGCGATCCCGGCCAACACTCCCTCCAGCGCGCCGCCGAAGGCCGAGTCGGACGAGAGCGACACCCGCTCGTTTGCAAGGGTCGTCCGGGCCAGCCGCCAGCCGCCATCGATCTCCCCGACCACGCAGTCGTCGGGGACGAAGCACGCGTCGAAGAACACTTCGTTGAACAGTGCAGCGCCGGTGATCTCGCGCAGCGGGCGGACCTCGATGCCGGGCGACTTCATGTCGACCAAGAAGTAGGTGATCCCTTGGTGCTTCGGGAGGTCCGGGTTGGTGCGAGCCAGGCAGATGCCCATGTTGGCGCGGGTCGCGACCGAGGTCCAGACCTTCTGCCCGTCCAGCACCCAACCTCCCTCGGTCCGGGTCGCACGGGTACTCAGTGCCGCCAGGTCGGAGCCGGCACCCGGCTCACTGAAGAGCTGGCACCAGATCAGGTCGCCGCGGAGGGTCGGAGCGACCCACCGTTCGATCTGTTCGGGGGTGCCGTGCGCCATGATCGTCGGCAGTGCCCAGGCTGCAACTGCCAGGTTCGGACGCCGCAGGCCTGCTTCGGCGCAGAGCTGGTCGATCACCAGCTGCTCAACCGGACCCGCACCCCGACCCCAGGGCGCAGGCCAGTGCGGAGCCAGCAGACCTTCCTCGGCGAGCGCACGCCGTTGCTCGACCGGGTCGGCGATGGCCGCGATCGTGGCTATCGGATCCGCCAGCTCCGCACGAATCAGTTCTGCCTCCGGAGGCAGTTCGACCGAGAGTGCACGACGGCCACCGGCGAGAGCGAGTGAAGAGACCTTCGCCCGGAGTGGCGCGGTGCCACCGAACAGCTGGCGAAGAGTGGTGGCCCGGCGTAGGTGGATATGGGCGTCGTGCTCCCAGGTGAAGCCCATGCCCCCGAGCACCTGGATGACGCCTTTTGCTGCTTCGACATAGCCGTCCAGGGTGAGGCTTGCGGCCAGTTGCACTGCCAGCTGACCCTGCGAGTCTGGCGCGCGCTCCCCCTCGCCGGCCACGGACCCGAGCCGCCACTCACTGTCGAGGCTCATCGCCGCGTCCCAGGTCGCGGCCACGCCCTGCTCGACCGCGACAAGCATGTCCGCCAACCGGTGTTTGATCCCCTGGAACTGCCCGATCGGACGCCCGAACTGCTGGCGGGTGCGAGCGTGCTCGGCCGCGGTGTCGAGGCACCAGCGGGCACCACCCACGGCTTCTGCCGATGCGACCAGCAGGGCGATCTCGCGGATCCGCTCGGCACCCGCGCTCGCCAGCATGCGGTCCGGCGAGACGGAGACTCCCTCGACGATCCACGATGCAGAGCGCCGCGAGGGGTCGAAGCTGGCCTGGATCTCGACCCGAACCGACTCGTCCCGCTCGAGCAGCACCCACCGGACGTCGCCCGCCACGTCGACGGGGACGAGCGCCCAGGTCGCCACCGCACCGTTCGGAATCGGGCCGATGGTTCCACTCACGGTGAGCGAACCGTTTTGGTCGGACCGGCCGACCAGACCGGATCGGGGCACCGCCGTTCCGTCCGGCCTTGCCGTGGGCGCGACCAGCGAAGCGGGGTGGGTCCCTTCGATGAGACCCGGCAGGATCTCCTTTGCCTGGGTCGGGCTCCCGAGTTCGGCGACCACTGCTCCGACGATCACCGTCCCCGACCACGGACCAGGAGCCGCAGCCCGACCGAGCTCCTCGGCGACGACGGCCAGCTCCATCATTCCGGCGCCCTGGCCACCGAACTCTTCGGGGAGATGGATCCCGAGGGTGCCCTGGGCGCCGAGATCCGCCCAGAACGAGGGGAGCTCGTCGGCGACGGCGTCGAGCGCCGCCCTGGTCACCTCAGGTTGGCACCGCGCCTCGACCCACCGTCGGAGGGAGAGCCGGAGCTCTTCGTGCTCATCGCGGATCCCGATCGACACGCACAGTTTCTACCATCCCGGGCCGTTGCGACGAGAACCGGTTCTAGTCCCAGAGCGGCCCGGTCGGCTCCTGACCAGGGCCTCTGCGAAGGAACTACCAGCCCTTGAACGACGGCGACCGCCGTTCGGCGAATGCCCGCAGACCCTCGGCACAGTCCTCTGTGCCGACGACCAGCTCCTGAGCGACCGACTCCTCCCAGAGGGCACCCGCCCGGTCGGACTCGAGGGACCGGTTGGCGAGGTACTTGGCGAGACCGATCGCGACGGTCGGGCCGGCCGCGAGGCGGGCGGCCCACGTTCCGACCTCGTCGAGCAGCTGCTCCCGAGGAACCACCTTGTTGACCAGACCCAGGCGCTCCGCATCCCGGGCAGGGAGGTCGTCACCGAAGAAGAACAGCTCTTTCGCCTTTTGGGGCCCGATGAGGCGGGGAAGGAGGTAGGCACCTCCGGCATCGGGGGCGATGCCCCGGCGCACGAACACCGAGATGAACTTGGACTCCTCGGCTGCGACCACCAGGTCGCAGGCGAGCGCGAGGTGCATGCCGCCCCCTGCCGCCGTTGCGTTGACCGCGGCGATCACCGGCTTCTCGCAGTCGAGGATCGCGCTGATCAGCCGCTGCCACCCGTCGCGGATGAGCCGTGCGGCATCGCCGACCGGACGAGCAGGTGCGCCTTCGGGTCGAGCAGGCGGCGGTCCGGTCGAACGAAGGTCGGCTCCCGTGCAGAAGCCCTTTTCTCCGGTGCCGGCGATGACCACCGCCCGGACCGCGAGGTCAGAGGACGCCTCTTGCAACCAGACGACCATCTGATCGCGCATGTCCGCGCTGATCGCGTTCCCCGCCTCGGGTCGGTTGAGGGTGATCCAGGCGACCCCGTCCTCGAGACGGTAGAGGACGAGATCGGCCGCGGCGTCCTTGCTGCCCGAGTCGGTCATGTCCTGATCAAGCGCGGTGGATGAGGTTCAGCCGCGAGGTGCAGACCGGCTCGCCGGTCGCCTGGTCCTTCCAGTCGGTGTCGACCACCAGGAAGGTCATCGTCTTCCCCTTGGACTCCTTCTGGTAGATGTCGGCGACCTTGCCCTCCCCGACCAGCACGTCGCCGGCGAAGATCGGGCGGTGGTAGGTGAACTCCTGCTCGCCGTGGAGGATCATGCCCCCTTTCGCCAAGAGCGGTCCCATCACGTCGCCCATCGGGTTGGAGGCGGGCTGCTCGGGCTGCATCTCCGGGAAAGCCCCGGCGTTGGCCATGACGAACGGGTAGGTCGGCGGGGCGGGGATCCCGGCGAGACCGGCCGCAGCAGCTGCGTTCGGGTCGCGATACACGGGGTTCTTGTCGAGCACCGCGTCGGCGAACAGAGCCACCTGCCCTCGCTCGACGGTGACCACCTTGGTCTCCGTCGGCTTCCCGATGAACGCTTTCAGGCTCTCGTCAACCACCTCGGGGGCTCCTTCCAACTCGGTGAATCCGTCCGTGAATTTCGAATCCTGGTCACGCCGGTCGGTCCCTCGAGGTCGCGACCGGTCGGGCGATAGGGTGCCCGCTCTTGGAGCCCGAGCGCAAGCCTCGTTCTCAACGGGCCTGCTCACCGCCCCATCCCCTACAGTGCCACGATGACCCCTCCACCCGATGCGGAGCCCGGCGGTCCCGAGGTGCACGTGCTCGCCGACACCGCCACGATGGCCCGCCAGGCTGCGGATCGGGCGGCCGACCTCTTGGGTCAGGCGGTCGCCGAGAAGGGCATTGCACACGCGATGTTCGCCACCGGCAACTCCCAGATCGAATTCATCACCGAGCTGGTCGGGCGGACGCCGGATGTTCCCTGGGAAGACGTCGTCTGCTTCCACATGGACGAGTACGTGGGCATCGGGCCCGACCACCCGGCCAGCTTCCAACGTTGGATACGCGAGCGGATCGTCGAGCCGGCGCGGCCCCGCGCCGCCCACTACCTCGACGGGCTCGCCGAGCCGGCCGGCGAGTGCGATCGCTACACCGGACTGCTCGAGCGCTACCCACTCGATCTCTGTTGCCTCGGCATCGGCGAGAACGGGCACCTCGCGTTCAACGATCCACCGGTCGCCGATTTCGACGACCCGAGCGATGTGAAAGTGGTGGCCCTCGATGCGGGCTGCCGGCGCCAGCAGGTCAACGAGGGTCACTTCACCTCCGACTCGGACGTCCCGGTGCATGCGATGACCGTCACCATTCCCGCACTGCTGCGCGCAAAGACCGTGCTCGCGGTGGTGCCCGAAGCCCGCAAGGCAGAACCGGTCCGCGCCGCGCTCGAGGGCCCGGTTTCCACCGCGTGTCCTGCGTCGATCCTGCAACGCACCTCGCACGCGGTGATCTGGTTGGACCGGGACTCGGCGTCGCTGCTCGCACCCGGCTGATGCTCGCACCTGGCTGAAGCTCGCTCGGCAGGTCACTCGGCGAGCGGAGCTGGGGCCGCTCAGCTCAAGCGCTCAACCACTGGTCGAGGAACGGGTAGGCCACGTCGCCGTGCCACTGATGCTCTCCGTCGTGGACATCCTGGGCCAACCTGTCGCCGGCACCGACGTGTTCGTAGACCCGGCGGAGGCGGGTGACCGACTCCTCGGCGGCGGCGAGCGGAAAGATAAGGTCCTCTCGCCCACTCACCACGAGCAGCGCACGGGGCGCGATCAGCGCGCCGAGGTCGGCATGCTCCATGTTGCCGAGCATGCCGAAGAGCACCTGGGAGCCACACATGTTCCAGGGCACCTTGTGCGACTCGCCCCACGACGAGAGGAACCCGGCGACCACCGCCGCCCGGACCCGCTCGTCGAGAGCGGCAAGGAACAGCGTGGTGGTGGCTCCGTAGGAGAACCCGACCATCCCGATCCGCGCCGGGTCGACCATCGGATGGGCCTCGAGCAGGTCGAGTGATCGGGCGAGGTCCCACAGGTTCTGGGTGAGCGGGTTCCAACCACCCATCACCTGGTGGACCAGGTTGGTGTCGCAGCCGTAGTGGTCGGGCGGATTCCAGTCGGCCCGCTCGCCGAAGCAACGCAGGTCGGGTGCGAGCACGACGTGCCCTCGGCGAGCCAGCTCGGCCGCGTAGTCACTGTCGGCAGGCGCCTCGGGGTCCAGCCCGCAGATCCTCGACTTGCCAGGTCCGTGACCGTGCACGGCGAGCACCGCGGTGCCGGGTTCGGTCCGCCGCTCGGGAACCAACAGGTAGGCGGGCACCGACATGGTGTCCTCGGTGTCGAAGACCAACCGGTACCTGACGTAGCCGTCGCGCATTTCCTCTTCGGTGTACTCCGGGTCGGGCGGGACCGGGGACGGCCACGGGGAGAGCAGGCTCTCCAGACGGATCCGGAACCGTGCAAGCCAGGCGTCGAATTCGGCCAGATCTTCGTCGGGCAGCGGATCGCTCTGTTCGATGGCCATCAGGCGGGTGACCACCTGGAACCAGGGGGAGAAGTTACGCATCGGCCACATCCAACCACTCCGGTGAGGCTCCCTGCGACCCGATCGTCCCGCCGGAGCAGGCCCGCTTGAGCCCATCCCGACGATGGGGCACGATGGACTGCATGTCGGACGGCTTGCGGAGGAATCCATGACTATCGCCACCGAGCTGGACGTCAGACCCCTCTCCCCGATCATCGGTGCAGAGATCCACGGGGTCGACCTCTCGCGCCCGCTGGGTGATCGGGTGGTGGCCGAGATCCGCCAGGCGCTCAACACCCACCATGTGATCTTCTTCCGCGATCAGGAGCTCACCGACGACCAGCAGGCGGACTTCGCACGACAGTTCGGGGAGGTCACCGAAGGCCACCCGGTCCTCCAGGCAGTATCGGAACATCCCGAGGTGCTCGCCATCGACGGCAGCGTGGACCGGGCCAGCTGGTGGCACACCGACATCACCTTCATGGCCGAGCCCGCGTTCGGATCGATCCTCTACATGCTCGAAGCTCCCGAGGTCGGGGGCGACACCATGTGGGCGAGCCTGCAGGACGCCTACGACCGGCTGGCCGAACCGGTGCGTGCGATGTGCGACACCCTCATCGCCATCCACTACGACCCCTGGTTCGCCGCCGAGGTCGACGGCCGCGGTGGCTACGACTGGCACGGGGAGCACTTCGAAAAGCTGCTGCCCGCACTCCACCCGGTGGTGCGCACCCATCCGGAGAACGGGCGCAACGGCCTGTTCGTCAACCAGCAGTTCACCCAGACCCTCCTCGGCCTCTCGAAGAACGAGTCGAACGCGATCCTCGAGATGCTCTACCGGCACTGCCAGCAGCCCGAGCTCACCTGTCGCTTCCGCTGGCGGGCCGGATCGTTGGCCTTCTGGGACAACCGGGCAACCCTCCACTACGCGCTCGACGACTATGGCGACGCCACCCGGATCGCCCATCGGGTGACCCTGCGGGGCGATGCCCCCTACGGGCCGGCGATGCCGAGGCGGTCCTAGCCCCCGGTCACTCCCAGCCGAGGCGGTCCTACTCCTCCGGAGTGGGCGGAGCTCCCCCGGTCGCCCGATCGAGCACCCCTGTGGGTACCGCGCCGGAGACGGCGAGGGCTTCCTCGCTCGCCCCGAGGTAGGCCGCGAGCGCCCTCGGATCACTGCCGACCTCCTCGGGGGTGCCCGACGAGACGACCTGGCCGGTCTCCATCATCACCACCTTCGAACAGAGGGCGAACACCAGCGGCACGTCGTGCTCGACCAGCACGATGGTGGTGTCGGCCAGCTCGTGCAGACGACGGAGCAGGGGGACGAACGCCTCCGCCTCCCGCTGGGCGATCCCGGCGGTCGGCTCGTCGAGCAGCAGCAGCCTCGGACCGGCGAGCACGATCGATGCGAGGTCCACCACCCGCCTGGTTCCCGTCGAGAGGTGTGCAATGTGATGCCGACGGAAGCGCTCGATCCCGAAGGCCCGGATGACCTCGTCGGCCGCCTTGCGCTTGGCGCGTTCCGATTTGAGCGCCCAGGGCATCTGCAGCGTGGTGGATACGACACCGACCGGCTTCGCAGCGTCCTGGGTGAGCCAGAGCACCTCCTCGACGCTGAGCTCGGGGAACAGGCGGCAGTCCTGAAACGACCGCACGAGCCCGAGGGACGAACGCTCCTCGGGTAGGTACTCGACCAGGCTCTCGCCGTCCAGACGCACCGATCCCGCCTGCGGGGTGACCAACCCCGAGATGACGTCGAGCAGGGTCGTCTTCCCCGAGCCGTTGGGACCGATCAGCCCCACGATGGCACCGGGCTCGGCGAGCAGATCGGCCGAGTCGACGGCTTGGACCCCGCCGAAGGCGACCGAGATTCCCTCCAACTCGAGGCGCGCCGGTCCCCGTTTCCCGTCGGCAGGCGAACCCGACCCACCTGCGGCACCACGCACTCCGATCATCAAGCTCCCCCGGCGACTGCGGGCACCACCGGCTGTCGGTCATCGCTCTCGGGCGGCGTGCCGGTCGACCGGTTCATCAACTGCTCGATCCCCTGGGTCACCACGTCGCCCAGGCGGTGCATGAGCTCGGCAAGACCGCCCGGGAGGTAGAGGATGAAGGCGAGCAGCCCGAGGCCGCTCGTGAGGAACTGGACGGTCGGGTTGGACCCGAACATCGCGGGGATGCCGACCAGGTAGATCGCTCCGAGCACGGCGCCGTCGATCGAGCCGAGCCCCCCGATCACCACCATCGACACCACCAGAATGGAGAAGGTGGGATCGAAGGTGCCGGTGGAGAACCGCTGGGTGGCGAAGGCCAGGCACACCCCCGCGTAACCCGCGATGAAGCCCGACAGCGCGAACGCGAGGACCTTGGTTCTGGCGAGCGGGATCCCCATCGCCCCGGCCGCCGTCTCGTTGTCGCGGACCGCCATCAGGCGGCGTCCCACTCCGCGGTCGCGCCACAAACGCACGATGAGCACCGAGACGATCAACAGGCCGAGCGAGAACCAGGCAAAGGCCCGTTCGGAGGCAAGCCCGATCCCGAACAGATCGGGAGAGGCGATGAGGGTGGACTGCGGGTTGGGCAGTCCGGTGCAGAGAGTGCGGTGGAGCAGGGGCACCGACCAGCACGGCGTGTCGAGCACCGCGCTCATGAACCAGAGGTTGAATGCCAGCGTGCTCACCGCGAGGTAGAGGCCGCGCACGCGCAAGGCGGGCAGCCCGATCACCACCGCCACCACCGCGGTCACCGCGCCGGCAAAGGGCATGAGCAGGATGAGCGGCATGCTCGTGCCGATGTGCGCCGCCATCAGCGCCCCGATGGCCACCAGACCGAACTGACCGAGCGACACCTGGCCGGCCCATCCGGTCAGCACGGTGAGCGAGAGGGCGATCACCGCGTAGATGCAGATCTGGGCGATGAGGAAGGAGTTGCCCACGCTGACCACCAACGGCAACAAGGCAGCGACGACCACCGCCAGCACCACGCCGGTCGTCCCCACTTTGCGCCGGAGCGGTCCGCTCTCACCCAGCTGGGTCCGGGTGTTCTCGAGCCAGGTGGAGCGCACCTCGAGTCTCGACCCGGTGCGCAGGGCGGCGATGCGGACCAACAGCACGGCCATCACCAGAAGGAAGAGGACCAGGTTCACCTGATCGGTGCTGCTGAGGTTCCAGACCAGTACCTCTTGGATGACACCGATGCCGATCGCCGAGACGAACGCGGCGGTCAGACTCACCATCGCTCCCACCATCGCCGCGGTGAGCGCGAGCAGCAGTAGCTCGGGACTGAGCACTTCGGTGAGCTGTGAGGTCTGGCCGGGCGCCGCCAGGATCGCGGTGAAGGCCGAGAGCGCCCCGGCCAACGTCCAGGCGATCGTCGAGGTGCGACGCACCCAGATCCCCGACAGCCTCGCCGAGTCCGCGTTCTCGGACATGGCCCGCATCGCAAGTCCCCACGGCGACCACTTGATGAACGCGGCCAACGCGATGGCCACCACCGGTGCGGCGATGAGAGTCAGGACCTGCCCGGGGGTGAAGAGATAGGTGCCGATGCTGAAGGAGATGTCGAAGGGGACCGGAAACGCCCGGAACAGGTTCTTCGGGCGGATGAAGGGAAGTGCGGTGAACACGAACAGGACCTGGCTGAGCCCGATGGTCGCCACCATCACCAGCACGCGGGGCCGACTGAACAGCCGTCGGAGCAGCAGTTCGCTGAGGGCGCCCACCACCGATGCGAGCACGACCGACAGGATGAGTGCGAACCAGTAGTTGAAACCGAAGTCGTAGAAGCACTTGACCATGAAGACGGCCGCCACGATGCCGAGCTGTCCCTGCGCGAAGTTGAGGACCCGGTTGGTCTTGTAGATGAGGACGAGGCCCATGGCCAACAGGCCGTAACCGAGGCCGGTGATCACCCCTTGGACCAGGACGAAGCTCGGGATCGACAACGTGGCCTCTCAGTCCAGCCCAGCGGCCGCGGTGCCGAGGAACACCGGGCGCAGCAGATCGGTCCGGTCGATCAGGTCAGAGGTCCGTCCGTCGAAACGCACCTCGCCGCGTTCGATGAAGACGGCGTGTTCGGCGAGGCTCATCGCCCGGTTCACGCTCTGTTCCACCAGGATCACCGTGGTGCCCTCACGGTTCACGTCGCGCACGATGGCCATCAGGCGGTCCACCGCCTTCGGTGCCAACCCGAGGGCCAGCTCGTCGATCATCAGCAGGTTCGGTCGGGTCATCATCACCCGGGCGAGCGCGAGCATCTGCTGCTCGCCTCCGGAGAGTGTTCCGGCCGGCTGGTCCAGCCGGGACGCAAGCTCGGGGAATCGATCGAGGGCGTCGGTGAAGGCGGCGCGGGCCTTCGCACCGTCGCTCCGCATGGAGTAGCTCCCGACCCGCAGGTTCTCGCGCACGGTCAGGTTGCCGAAGGTCATCTTCCCGCCGACCAGCAGGGCCACCCCCTGGTCGATGATCTGCTCGGGCTCGAGGTAGGTGCAGTTCACCCCCTGGATGCGGATCACCCCTCGGTGCGGGTGGTCGAGTCCTGCGACCGCCCGGAGCAGCGTCGACTTCCCCGCGCCGTTGGTGCCGAGCAGGGCCAGGATCTCGCCTTGTTCGACCTCGAGGTTGACGTCGAACAGCACCTGGTTGGAGCCGTAGAAGAAGTCGAGGTTGTGGACCTGCAGGGCGGCGATCTCCCCACCGGCCTGGCGGCGCTGTCCCTCGGCGTAGCGCTCGAGCACGTCCTCGATGACCAAGGTGATGTCGCGCTTCACGTAGCGGGAACCGAAGAAGAGCATCAGCCCGCCGATGGCACAGACCGGACCGATGAGAGTGAGCGCCACCGTCGGGCCGTGGCTGTAGCCGACCGCGTCGCTGACCGCGCCGAGGATGATTCCCCCGGCAAAGGCTCCGAACACGAGTGAGTACACCCCGAACATGGCAAAGCAGATGGTGCGCATCTCGGGCGGCGCGGTCGCGGCAAGGGTCAAGAAGATGCAGATGGCGAGCGGAGACACCGCGGCGTTGGCCAGGAACTGGAGGGTCACCACCATCCAGAGGTGGGGCATGTAGAGGGAGGCGACGAACAGCCCGCCGTAGGCGGTGATACAGATTGCGGCGATGACCAGTGGCCGTTGCGGCGCCCGGCGGAAGAACCGGTCCCCCACCACGTAGGCGACCGGAAGCCCCAGAAAGGCGGCGAGCCCGATGATCGAGTACACCTCGCTGCGCTGCGCGGTGTCGAGGCCCCAGCGTCGGACGAAGTAGAGGTTCCCGAACAGCGGCGCGCCGGTGCCCGCGAACCCGAGGATGGCGACCGCAACCAACTCGAAGTAGATCGAGCGGATGCGGAGCAGTCGGGTCACAGCAGAACCCAGCAGCACCCGCGGCGCCTCGCTCTGCTGACTGTGGATGTCCATGCCGGACGCCTTCAGGATGTGGCTCGACTCGTTCGCTCCCTTGTCCGGCTCGCGCAGGGTGAACAGCGAGAGTCCGAGCGGGATACCGGCCAGCGCGATGAGCGTCCCGTACCTCCAGTTGTGGCCCACGGTGACGATGAACCCGAACACGAGGATGCCGACGGTCTGGGAGAGCGGATCGGAGAGGTTGTGCCAGCTGAACACCCGGCCGCGACCTTCGGTGGGATAGGCGTCGGCGAGGTAGGAGTTGTGCACGGTGTTGTTGACGCCGTAGCCGACCGAGGCGATCAGGTAGAGGAATGCGAACGCCCAGACGTTGGGGGCGAGACCCATCAGTGGGGCGAAGATCGAAAAGACCAGCAGCGCGACGCCCGCCACCACCTTGCGGCTTCCCCGGTCCGCCCACAGGGCGAGCGGCACCGCCCAGAGCAGCTGGGCCACCTGGGCCACGAAGGTGACCGCGCCGAGTGCTGCGTCGTGGATGTGGAACGAGTGTTCGAGGTTGGTGCCGATCAACGCGATGCCGTTGCCGAAACTGCCGGGCACGATGGCCGCCAGGGTGAGCAGCACCAGCGGAGTGAAGCCGCTACGGCGGAGGATGTCGAGGAGCGGAGGGGGTTTGCCCTCGCCGGTGCCGGGCATCACGTCGAGGGCAGCCTCGACGACCGGATCGTTGCTTCGGGAGACGACTTCCTTCAGTAGCTCGTCGGGAACCGCAAAGTCGAACAGCGCCTCGTCGGCCATGGAGGCAACACACTATCCATGACGCCCGATCCATGACGCCTTCGTCAGACAGGCCCGTTTCTGGGTCCTGCGGTTGCCACCGTCAGCGGGCCGTGGGGCAGAACACACACCCGTGCGCCGGGCCCCGAGCGGTCGAGGGCCTCGGTCACCGCCGCGCTCGGATCGTGCACCGGGGTCAGCAGGGCCGAGCGCACCTCGTCGTCACTCAGCCCCTCTGAGCACATCCAGACCTCGGCCCGACCGAGCACCCGACCGAGCACCTGGGCCTGCCAGGCGTCGAGCCGGCCGGTGCCGGGGTGGACCAGGTCGAGCGGGTCCGACGCGGCGCGCAAAATCGAGGCGAAGGCGCCGTGATCGGGGATGCCGTCACCACACGCGGCCGCCTGCACGATGATCCCGCCGGGGGCGACCACCCGCTCCGCGGCGGCCATCCCCTTGACCGACTGGTAGAGGTTCCGGTCGAGCGGGGCGCCCCCGTTGGTAGTGAGCACGACCTCGAAATGACCCTCCACCTGTTGGGTCACCGTGCGCTCGGCAAACCGGCAGGCGGCGAGATGACCGTGTGGAAGCTCACCGACAAAGACCCCGGTCAGGCAGCGGGTGCTGTCGATGGTCACGTCCACCGACAGGTCCGGTGGACACAGTGCGGTGGCGGCGCGGACGAACTCGTGGACCGGGTTCCCGTCGGTGACCATCCAGGTCGAACGGGGGTCGGCGAGCCGGGACGGGCTGTGGGCCTCGAGGATCGTGTCGAGGGCGGCCAGCCCGGGACAGACCCCTTTCGGCCCTCCACTCCACCCGGCGAAGAAGTGCGGTTCGACGAACCCGGTCACGATCCGCACCGAGGCCTCCACGTAGTGATGATCGAGCAGCACCGGCACGCCGTCGACCTCACCCACCCGGACGTGGCGCCCGTCGTCGGAGACATGGTCGTGGATCCGGTAGCGCGAGACGATATCGGGGCCGACCAGCTGTTCCATCTCGGTCGGGGTCGCCTGGCGGTGGGTCCCGGTGGCGCAGAGCAACCTCACCCGCTCGGGACCCGCTCCGGCCGCTTCGAGCTCGGCGAGCAAGGGAGGAAGCACCGTCCGGTTGGGCATCGGCCGGGTGAGGTCGGGGAAGACGACCGCCACCTCCCCGTTCCTGCCGTCGCGGTTGCCACGCTCTGCGGCCCGATCGAGGATCTCGCGGATCGACGGTCCCGAGATCGGTCGCCGCAACGCGTCGAGCACGGCACCGGCTTCGTCGGCCAGCGGGTCCGGCTCCCGCGGCTCGACCACCACCGCGTCGTCGGGCACCTCGACACCCATCCCGTCGGTACCGTAGGCCAGTGTCAGCTGCACGGGGCATCCAGGTCGAGCAGCCGGCTCGCCACCCGATCGGCCTCCTCACCGAGCGCGGCATACGTCGCGACCACCGAAGCCTCCGGATCGATCCGCTCGCAGACCGGGTCCATGGACTCGAGGTCGAAGCGCGATCCGATCGCCGACGCCGCGAGCAGCGCGGCACCCGCGGACGCGGCCTGGCCCGACCGCCGGCGGCCGACCGGTCGTCCGGTGATCCCGGACAGCACCTCCACCCATGCGGGCAGGTCCGCCCCTGACCCGGCGAGGGCCAGTTCGGTGACCGCGGGACCGGCGGGCACCCTGGCCGACATCGCCTCCAGACAGCGCTTGACCTCCCAGCCGACCGATTCGATGAGCGCGCGGGAGAGATCGGCGAGCCCGTGGTCGGAGGACAGGCCCACGAACCCCGCCCGAGCCCCGAGGTTCCAGGAGGGTGCTCTCGCTCCGTCCAACCAGGGCACCGCGATCACTCCTCTCGCGCCGGGGGGCTCTGGCGCGCAAGCACTGCCAGCGACGCCGGTTCGTGGCCGGTGATCCGGCCCAACCAGCCGAGGAACGAACCGGCTGCCGAGAGTCCGCCTTCGAGCAGCCAGCCCCCGTCCGCGGCTCGGGAGAGCACGATGCCCTGCGGCCGATCGGTGGGTCGGGACTCCACCGGGGTCGAGATATTGGCCGTGGTCCCCCAGCTGACCATGGGGCACGAGGGGGACGCTCCCGTTCCGAGCACTTCGCACGCCCGGTCTCCCCCGCCCAAGACCAACGGAATCCCCGCGGGAAGCCCGAGCTCGGCGGCGGCCGAAGACACCAGTGTGCCGCTCACCGCGCCCGGTTCGAGCACCGGTGCCAGCTTGGCGAATGCAGTTCCCGTCAGCTCGGCCACCGTCCGACCGTCGAGGTCGTAGAGACCGGTGCGCGAGGCCATGGTCTGGTCGGTCGCCACCTCGCCGGTCATCCGCCAGGCGACGAAGTCCCGCGGCGCAAGGACCCAGGCGGCGTTCTCCAGGCGTTTGGGATCGTGGGCTTCCAGCCAGGCGAGCTTGGCGGCGACCGAACCCGCGTCGAGCGGGACGCCGGTCAGGTCGAAGACGGCAGCCGGCCCACCGAGCGAATCGGCCAGCGCCTGGGTCTCGGCTGTCGCCCGCCGGTCGGTCCAGGCCAGTGCGGGGCCGCGAGGCCGCCCCTCGGCATCGGCGAGCACCATCGTCTGGCGGGCCCCGGTGCTGCCGATCGCCTCCACTGAGCTGAGCGATGATCCGATCGACCTGCCCCCGGTGTCGGTCCGGGACCGGAGCGCACCGAACGCCGTGACCACCGACCCCCACCACTCGGACGGATCCTGCTCAGCCCACCCCGGTTCGGGGTGGACCGTCTCGACCGGCGCCTGGGCTTGCGCCACCAATCCGTCGCGGTCCCACAACGCCACCTTGGTGAAGGTGGTGCCCAGATCGACGGTCGCGATCACCGATCACCTGCCGTGCACGATGTCGGCCAGCTCCTTGGCCATCGCCGACGGGGAGTCGGCATGAAGGATCCCCCGACCGAGGGCGAGACCGGCTGCCCCTCCCGCCATCACGTCTCGGGTCTCCTCCAGCACCCGGTCGCCTCCGCGCGGGTCGGGCGGCCCGCCCAAGAAGAGCACCGGGACGCCCACGCTCTCCACGATCCGGCGCACCGCCTCGATCCGGGCGGACCCGGCGGTTTCGTTGGGCACGGGCACTTTCAGGAGCGGGGCGCCGAGGTCGTGGGCGATCACCGCGGCCAACACGATGTCGTCGGTGGCCTTGGACATCCGCCCGGCTCGCCAGACCACCGGCTCGATCAGCGCGTCGAGCCGGGCCGACTTGGCGTCCTCGAGCACGCGGCCGAGCAGCTCGAGTGCCGCGGCTCCCCCGGGGTCGGTGGGTGCGATACGGGTCATCAGCTTGACGCCGGTCCAGCCGTCGGCCGCCGCACGGTCGACGCTCGCCACCAACCGGTCGTCGAGCTCGAATGCCATGCCGGACAGCCCGGTCCGGTTGATCGAGAGGTAGGTGCGCTGCGCGGGTCGGAGCGCGCCGCTCCGGGCGAGCGCGGTGAGCGGTTGGACCGTGGCCAGAATGCCCTCGCAGTGGGGCAGGGCCTCAGCGAGGATCGAGAGATACCGGCTGTTGTTCTCGATGGTCATCACTCCGCGGGCGCGGTGGTCCGCCGCGAGCACCAGGGCGGGGAACCCTTCCGTGGGCCCGGCCGTGGAGCCCTCTTCGCTCACCGGAGCGTCACCCCAGTCCGGACAGAGCGAAGACGACCTTGGCCAAGGACGAGAAGTCCTCTCGCCCGTACCCGGCGGTCGAGGCCGCGGTGAGGGCCTGGCGGGCGACAGCCGTGCTGGCCAAGGGCACGCCCGCCTTCGCCCCGTACCCGAGGGCGAGATCGAGGTCCTTGGCCATCAGGTCGGTCATGAACCCCGGCTGCCATCCGTTGGAGGCGGGGCTGTCCGGCACCACCCCGGCGACCGGCAACCGGGTCCGCACCGCGACACAGTCTCCGGTCGAGTGGAGGAGGACCTCGAGGAGCTTCTCGGTGTCCACCCCCGACTTGACCGCCATCGCGGCGGCCTCGGCGGTCGCCAACATCTGGGCGGCGTAGATCAGGTTGTTGCAGAGCTTGACCACCTGGCCCATCCCCGCACCACCGACGTGGACGATCAGCCCGGAGAACGGCTCGAGCGCGGGCCGGGCGGTCTCCAACGTCGCGGCCTCGCCTCCGACCATCACGGTGAGCGTTCCCTTCTGCGCTCCCGCCGTGCCCCCCGAGAGAGGTGCGTCGAGAAAGCCGGCACCGGTCGCACCGACCCGCTCGTGCTGGGTCCGCTCCACGTCGGGATCGATGGTGGAGCAGTCCACCACGACCTTCCCGGGGCCGAGGGCCGGCAGCATGAGGCCCACCACTTCGTCCACCTGGGGGGAGCTCGGGACGCAGAGGATCACCAGGTCGCTCTGCTCCGCGACGGCGAGTGGCGACGCCCCCTCCACGGCGCCCAGCGAGACCGCCTGGTCGATCGGGCCCCGGCTCCTCGACGCGACGGTCACCTGGTGCCCGGCCTCGAGCAGGTGTCGGGTCATGGGCAGTCCCATCGCACCGAGGCCGATGAATCCGAGGCGCATGGACATCCTCCTGGTCAGTTCGTGACGGGTCAGTTCGTGACGGGTCGGTTGATGACGGGTCGGTGACGTGTCGATTCGTGGTCGGGGTCAGCCGACGAACTGCGGCAACCAGGCCGCGGTGCCCGAGAGTAACCCGGCGATCATCGCCTCGGACTCGCCGAGATCGCCCCGGCCGGCCAGCGGGTCGAGCAGGAAGGCTGCTTCTGCGAGGGACCGGTCCCCGGTGAGTGCGGCCTCCACGGTGTACTCGCCGACCGCCACGTGCCGGCGGATCAACTCCGCGTAGGGAGGAGGCAGTGGGGCGACGTCCCGGCCCCGGATCCCGTCCCCGTCCACGATGCAGATCGACTCGACGACCGCGTCGGCGGGGACGTCGGGAACCTGCCCCGCGTTCGGAATGTTCGCCGGTACCTCGCGCGCCTCGCCTGTCACCAACGACTCGATCACCGGAGCCGGCAGCTCGCCGGAGTACCAGGTCTGGAGAGGCTTGGTGCCGGCCAGCCACGCGTCGACGTCGGCGATGTACTCGTCCTGGTGCTTCTGCCGGGTGGCAATGGCGGTGAGCTCCACGTTGAACGCCTTGCCCCAGCCGGACTCCTCGGTCAGTACCCAAGGGACGAACTCGGCGAGGTGACGATCCCCGGCAGCCGGCAGGGCGCCCCACCGGTCGAGCATGGTGAGCTTCAGCAGGTGGCGGTAGAGGAAGTCGAGCTTGGACATCGGCTCGGCGTCAGGGCGGTTCGGGTCGGGGGCGAGTGCCGAAAGGCCGCCGGCCTCATCGACCATCTCCCGCAGGATGTCGAACCCGTTCTCGCCCTCGATGTCGAGCGCGGTCACCACCGGGAAGTGGTTGACCCCGGCGACCGTCGGTCGCAGCGCGTCGTGGGGCTTGCCCAGAGCGATCGCCAGGTCCATCGTCCAGTTCCCGACCTCGTGGCAGAGGCCCACCGTCTTCACCGAGGTCTGCTTGCAGACCGCACGGGTGAGACAGGTCATCGGGTTGGTGATGTTGAGCATCCACGCGTCGGGGCAGATCTTGCCCATGTCCTCGCCGACCCCGACCAGCACCGGGATGTTCCGCAGGGCTCGGTTGATCCCCCCGGGACCGACCGAGTCCCCCACCGATTGCCGGATCCCGAAACGGGCGGGCACGTCGAGGTCGATCGACATCGAGTCGAACCCGCCGGTCGAGATGGTCACGATCACGAAGTCGGCACCCTCGAGGGCGCGGCGCTGGTCGGTCGTCGTGGAGATGGTCGCCCCGGCACCGAGCTCCTGATCGACCATCTTGGCGAGGGCCTCCATCTTCTCGAGCGGAGCGGGATCGATGTCCTCGAGCACGTAGTGCGCTCCCCGAAGGGCCTCGGTTCGCAACAGGTCGGCGAGGAGCTCCGGTGTCCACTGGTAGCTGCCGCCGCCGATGATCGTGATCTGCATGGCGCTCATTCCCTCCAGCATCTGCCCACCATCTGCCATCCAGCGACGGAGCCGGCTGACACGAGTGTCACTCTACCCATCGAGCGTAGGATCGATCGGGTGCCGGCACCCACCCTCCTCTACGTGACCCAGGTCGCTCCCTACCGAGACGGCCCCGCGGGCGTGCACGGGGTGCTCGACCAGTCGGCCGTCGCGATCCGCAGAGCTCGCCGAGACCGCCGGACTTGCCTTCCAGCGAGTCACCGATGTCCGCGAGCTGGACCCGTCCTCGGTCGCTTCCGCCCGTGTGGTCGCGCTCTTCACCATCGGAGAGACCCCGTGGTCGGTCGAGCAGCAGCGCGCACTGCTCGGGAGCGTCCGGGAAGGAAGGACCGGGGTGCTCGCCGTTCACTCGGCGACCGACGCCTGTCACGGCTGGGACGAGTACGGCTCGCTGGTGGGCGCCCGTTTCGACGGCCACCCCTGGACCCGCTCGTTCACCCTCGACGTGCTCGATCCGTCCCACCCGGCCGTCTCCCACCTCGGTTCGACCTGGGAGTGGCACGACGAGGTGTACCAGTTCCGCGGCCTGCGTCCCGATGCCCAGGTGCTGCTCAAGGCTCGGGCCGACGAGCTCGGCACCGATCGCGCCGTCGAGCATCCCTTTGCGTGGTCCTTCACCGAGGGTGCCGGGCGGGTGTTCTACACCGCGCTCGGCCACTTCCCCAACGCGTGGGAGACCCCGACCTATCTCCGGCACCTCGCCGGCGGACTCGACTGGGTGACCGCGGGTACCGGGTAGTCCTCAGCGCTCATCCCTCGGCCCTCGGCCCTCAGCGCTCAGCGCTCAGTCCTCAGCGCTCACCCCTCGGCCCGGCGGCAGGGGCAACCGGTCGGAACCTGGGGATAGGCCTTGTGCCAGACATCCCGGCACTTGCGCACCCCGGTGTCGTCCGGGGAGTCCCCCGGGTGCACTCCGGGGAGTTCTCCGGGAGGTCCCCCGGTTGCACAGAGCAAGCGCAAATGTGATTTCCATGGGGGCAGTACCGTATCGTCGTCGGCGACCGAAGACGTGGTCGGCGACCGAAGAGGTGGTCGGGTAGGGGGAGCTCGCCAGATGCACAACGGGAAGGCGGTCGAGGTCGCCGGACTGGTCAAGCGGTACCCGAAGGCCCCGGTCGACTCTCTGGCCGGGGTCACCTTCGACGTCGGCCGCGGGGAGGTCTTCGGATTCCTCGGACCCAACGGCGCAGGCAAGACCACCACGATCGGCATCCTGACCACCCGGGTCCGCCCGACCGGAGGCAAAGCGTTCGTCGCCGGGGTGGACGTGGTCGCTGACCCGGTCGGAGCCCGGCGGGTCCTTGGCGTGGTGCCCCAGATGAACAACCTCGACCGCTCGTTGTCGGTGCGTCAAAACCTGATCGTGCATGCCAGCTACCACGGTGTCCCAAGAGCGCGACGCAGAAAGCTGGCCGACGACCTTCTCGAACAGTTCGGGTTGGCCGACCGGCAGAGTGGCCGTCCCGACGATTTCTCCGGGGGGCAGATCCAACGGATGATGATCGCCCGTGCCCTGATGCACGCACCGGAGGTCCTGTTCCTCGACGAACCCTCCACCGGACTCGACCCGGCCGCCCGGCTTTTCCTGTGGGAGAAGGTCGGGGAGCTGCGCGACGGAGGAACCACCGTGGTCATCACCACCCACGACATGGATGAGGCGGCCACCCTCAGCGACCGGGTTGCGATCATCGACCACGGCCAGTTGCTCGCCCTCGACACGCCTGCAGCGCTGGTTCGCAGCATGACCGGCGAACGAACTCTCGACTGCACGATCGAGCACGGGCAGGGCACCGAGCGCGCGACCGTCGCCTCTGCGGTCGGCGCCGTCCCCGGTGTCGGCCAGATCGAGCCGTTGGAGGACCCCGCCGCCAGCGGGTGGCGGCTGCGCATCTACGTGGAAGGCGAGGCCGCTTCGTTCGTCGCGCCGATCGCCCAGGCGATCGCCTCGGTCGGCGGACGACTCACCGACGTCCGATTGGGCGAACCTAACCTCGAAGACGTGTTCATCCACCTCACAGGGAGAGCGCTTCGATGACCACGACCGCCGCGGCCGGCGCCGGTGCCGACGCCGCCTCGGGGCCCGAGATGGTGACCCTCCCCAACTGGGGTCCCGGGCGCACCTTCCTCGCCATCCTCCGACGGGACATGTTCGTGACCGGACGGGAGTTCCCGGTCTTTCTCGCCCAGGTGATCCTCCAGCCGCTCTTCCTGCTGTTCGTGTTCGGCAAGGTGCTGACCGAGCTCGGCTACGCAAGGCCCGGCTACGAGGAGGTCCTCTTCCCTGGCCTGGTGGCCCTCGCCGCGGTGCTCACCGGGCTCCAGAGCACTGCCTTGCCCCTGGTGATCGAGTTCTCCTACAGCAACGAGATCGAGGACCGGCTCCTCGCCCCCCTCCCGATCGGGGCGGTGGCGGTCGAGAAGATGGTGTTCGCGGCCATGCGGGCGTGCGTGGCGGCGGCGGTGATGTTCCCGGTCGGCGTCTGGATCCTCGGGTCGATCCCCTGGCGTGCCTCGATGACCGTGCCGGTGATCGTGATGATCGTGCTCGGCGCCCTGATCGGGGCCGCCATGGGTCTGATCCTCGGCACCTACGTTCCGCCCAACCGGATCAGCGTGACCCTGACCCTCGTCCTCACCCCGCTCATCTTCACCGGCTCGAGCCAGTACCCGTGGCCCTCACTCAGTCACATCCGCTGGTTCCAGGTCTTGTCGGCGTGCAACCCGATGACCTATGTGAGCGAGGGGCTCCGAGGTCTGATGGCGCCCAGCGTGCCGCACATCCAGATCTGGATCTGCTTCGTGGTCTGCATCGGTTCACTGGTGCTGCTCATGATCATCGGGATGATCGGCTTCCGGAGACGGGCTCTGGGGTAAGAAGGCCCGGCTCCGGGTCGATCCTGTTCCGCCGGAACCTCGGTGGTCGGCGGGGGTCGGCGGCGGTCGGCGGGGGTCGGCGGACCTGGGTGGTCGGCGGGACCTCGGCGGGGCCCGGAACCCCGGATTCCCTGTCACACCCACCTGCGAACATGGGTCATGGTTTCGGTCGCCACCGCACCACCAGTTTCGTCACCCGACGCATCGCTCGACCAAACCGGCCTGCTCGCCAGGCTCGAAGCCGGTCTTTCTCTGCTGTCCTCGGTGATCGCCGAGCTCGATCCTGCTCGAATGCTCGGGTCCGATGCGGTGGCGGTCTATGAGTCGCTCTCCCGCTACGTGCGGATGGGAGAAGCGGGCAAGACACTCGTCGCTCCTCGGATCGAGGAGTCGGGCATCTGGAAAGAGGGCGGTCATCGCAGCCCTGCGGTCATGCTCGCCGATCTGGAGGGGATCTCGACCGGTCAGGCCCAGACCACCTTGTCCAACGGAGTCCGGCTTGCGGAGCTGCCCGGCACCGAACAAGCCCTTCGTGCAGGAGAGCTCTCCGGACCGAAGCTGACCGAGTTGACCACTGCAGGGGTGCTTTCGCCCGGATCCGAGCAGGAGCTTCTCCAAGGCGCTGGTCGAGCTCCCTTGAAAGTGATCCGTGACCGCTGCCAGCGTTCCCGTGCAACCGGCACTGACCAGGTCGCCCGGATCAAGAGGATTCGTGCAGAGCGGTTCTTTTCGTCCTGGACCGATTCCGAAGGTGCCTTCTGTTACCGGGGTAGGGACACCCCCGACCGGGGAGCCGAGATCCTCTCCCACCTCGAACAAGTTGCCTCTCGTCTGCGGGACGAGCAGCGCTCGAAAGCCAAAGAGGAGCCGGGGGGAGACACCGAAGACATCCCCGAACGGGCCAATCGGGCTGATGCCTTCCATGCCCTTCTGACCCAGTTGCCCGATGTCGGCTCCTCTGGCTCGTCGGTGCTCACCGGGACACCCCGGGCACAGGTCGTGGTCCGGGTGGATCTCGATTCGCTGCTCCGGGGCCAGACCGCACCGGGCGAGCTCTGCGAGATCGACGATCTCGGACCGATCCCGGTGCCGATGGCACGAGATCTCGCCAACGACTCGTTCCTCGCCGTTCTCTTCCACCAAGCAGGAGACATCAAAGCCGTCTCCCACTTCGGTCGGACCATCAACGCCACCCTCCGGACCGCACTCGTCGACCGGGACCGGACCTGTGTGGTGCCGGGCTGTGGGGTCTCCTACGGCTTGGAGATCGACCACGTACTCCCCTTTGCCGAAGGCGGACCGACCTCACTCGACAATCTTGCGCTTCTCTGTCACCACCATCACTTCTTGAAGACCTACGAAGGTTGGCACCTCGAACGCCACGGTCCGACCGACGACGAACCGAACTGGTCCTTCACTCCGCTCCCCCCGTTCGGTCAAGAGCCCGACCTCGGGTTGGACCTACCGGGTCGAAGGATGGGGCGCGGGCCCTGAGGACACCGCCGCCCACCGTCGGTCCCTCGCGCCCTGGGCCGTTACGCTGACCCCGGATCGACGACAGGGGGAAACGACATGGACGACAAGGAGATGTGGGGTCTGCTCGACCCCGCGATACTGCGCACGATCGTGGTGGTCTCTCCGCACTTCGACGACGCGGCACTGGGTGCCGCCCACCTGCTGACCTCCTACCCGGGAAGCACCGTGATCACCGTGTTGGCCGGATGGCCTCCGGCCTATCCCGCTGAGGTGACCGACTGGGACGCGGCCGGCGGCTTCAAGACCGGCGACGACGTCGTGGCGGTCAGGCGGGAGGAGGACAAAGCCGCCATGGCGTCGATGCATGCGCGCCCGGTCTGGCTCGAGTTCCCCGACCACCAGTACCTCGCCGAGGACGAACGGCCGACACCCGAGAAGGTGGCGCCCGCTCTCGAGGAGGCGCTGACCGACATCGCCCCGAGCGCGGTCTTCCTCCCCTTCGGCATCGCCAACCCCGACCACGTGCTCACCCACGAAGCCGGACTGCTCGCCCGAGCGTCGATGGCCGACAAGGGCGTGGCCCCCGCCTGGTTCTGCTACGAGGACGCCGGCTACAAGCACATCCCCGGGCTCGCGGCATGGCGCATCTCCAAGCTCTTCCGCAGCGGGCTGTGGCCGACGCCCGCGGTCGTCCCGATCCAACCCGACATGGCCGCCAAGCGCGCTGCCATCAACCTCTACGCCACCCAGATCGGTCCGCTCGAGCGGGACCACCTGCTCACCGAGCGCCTCGACGCGCACGTACCCGAGCCCTATTGGCGACTGGACCCGCCGCCCCCCGGGTGGGAGCTCCTCATCACGTTGGACGACACCACCACCGCTGGATGACCGACACGTCCACTCCGAGTGTCGGCCCCGGGACCACGGCGCTGGTCACCGGCGCATCGTCGGGCATCGGCGCGGCGGTCGCCCGCGCCCTCGCCGGACGCGGGACAACGGTCGCCCTCGTCGCCCGGAGAGCGGACCGGCTCGAGGAAGTCCTCGCCGACTGCATCGTGACCGCGCCCGGTCCCGCGCCTGGGCCGCAGACCTCGCCGAACCGGAGGAGGCCGCCGACCTCAGTCGTTCGATCTGGGACGAGCTCGGGTCGATCGACGTGGTCATCAACAACGCGGGCATCCCGATGCGACGCCCGGCTCCGAGGCTGACCATGGCCGAGGTGGAACGGGTCATGCAGGTCAACTACTTCTCACCGGTGGCGATCACCTTGGCCCTCCTACCGCGGATGCTCGAGCGCGGATCGGGAACCATCGTGAACGTGTCGAGCCTCGGGGGCCGGTTGGGGATCACCACCGAGGCGGCCTACAGCGGCTCCAAGTTCGCGCTGGCCGGGTGGAGCGAGGCGCTCGCCGCCGACCTGATGGGCACCGGTGTCTCCGTGCGGCTGGTGCTGCCCGGCGCCATCGACACCGAGATCTGGGACCAGCCCGACAACGATCCGCCCATCTACTCCGGGCCGCTTGTTCCGGCGGAGGAGATCGCGGTCGGGATCGTCGAGTGCATCGACAGCGGGCGGTTCGAGCACTACCTGCCGGACATGAAGGCCATCGTCGATCTCAAGAACCAGGACTTCGACGGCTTCATCGCCAACATGCGGTCGATGGGCGACAGCAGCTCGTAGGACTGACCGGCAGGGGGTCTGGCTCAGGGGGTCTGGCTCAGGGGGGTGAGTCAGGCGGTCGGGTCAGGGGTGGGGCTCAACTCCTCGAACCGCTTGAACCGCTCGGACGCGGCAGACGCCCACCGAGGATCTGGATCGATCCGGCGCCCGGTGCGCGCCCACTCGGCGGCCGCATCGAACGAGGTCTCGAGGCCGGCTGCCATACGCGCGAGGAACGCTGCCCCGAGCGCGCCGCCCTCGGGAACCGCGACCGTTTCCACCGGAAGTCCGGTCGCGTCGGCCACCGCCTGCATCCAAGGGACCGAGCGGGACCCGCCGCCGGTGGCGATGATCCTGCGACCCTCCGATCCCGATCGTTCGAGAATCCGGCGGATGACGAACCCGCTGGCCTCGTAGGCCCCGCGGAGCATCGACTCGCGCCCCTGGGAGATGTCCAGGTCGTGCACGCTGGCCCGCATGCCGGGATCGTGGAACGGGGTGCGCTCCCCCCGCGGGTAGGGCAACCAGACCGGCACCCTCGTCGGATCACCGTCGCGCTCGTCGACTGGTGCTCTCGAGTCGGGCGCCGATGCCCGGCGCCGAGGTGCCGACCCGAGCAGCGATCCCACCCAGTCGACGAACAGGGCACCAGCGTTGCTCGGCCCGCCGATCATCGACTGTCCAGGATTCACCGTCGGAAGCGTGGTGAAGCCGGGCGCTTCCGTCCAGGTGTCGGTGAGGACCCAAGCAATCAGGGTCGCGCCGAAGATGACCAGGACGTCGCCGGGGTTCCGCACACCGGCCACGATCTGCTCGCAGAACGCGTCGATGGACCCGCCTGCAAATGCGGTGGTCGTCCCGGGCACGGTGCCGAGGAAGGCCCCCATCTGGCCGACCACCGGCATCTGTGATTCGACCAGGCCGAGCTCGGCGAGGGCGTCCGAGTCCCAGCGACCCCGCTTCATGAGGCTTCCGAACGAGGTGGCCGTGGCGGCGTCGACCGCAGGCACTCCACACAGGGCATTGGTGGCGACCGCCTGGCAGTTCCAGTAGCCGTACGCACCGGGATGCTGCTTCGCCGCCCAGGCGATCATCCGCTTCCCCTGCTCGCGCTCGCCTCCCAGATCATCCGGGGCGAGGTCGGTACCGCCACTCTTGGCCCGGCTGTCGCCGTACAGGATGCCTGGCAGCAACGGCCGGCCACGCCGATCGACCGCGGTGATCGAGGGCACCATCGAGGTGACTGCGACCCCGGCTGCCGGCCCGTCGAGCTCCTCGGAGAGCAGGGCAAAGGCCTTCCGCGGACCTCGGCGCCAGGCCCGATCCGCCTCGTGCTCGAGAGACTCCGCCGCGTTGGTGACCACCCGATGGGGCACCCGGGCCCGAGCGACGACTTCGCCGCCCTCACTCACGGCCACCGCCTTCACCGAGGTGGTCCCGATGTCGACCCCGACCGTGCAGTTCTTTCCCTGCGGTCTGCTCACGAACCTGACATCCTCGTCATGAGAGGACATTATGGTCCCGAAGGACCGGGAGGACATGGTCCCGAAAACAAAGTGGACGAGGAGCTGGAGAGCGAGATGCCCGAACAACGACCGAAGGCACTGGTGACGGCGGCAGTGCGCGGCCCGGGGCTGGTGCTCCTCGGGGAGCTGGCCGACCTCACGATCGATTCGTGGCTGGAACAGCCGA
This sequence comes from uncultured Acidimicrobiaceae bacterium, assembly GCA_963839925.1. Lineage (GTDB taxonomy): Bacteria > Actinomycetota > Acidimicrobiia > Acidimicrobiales > RAAP-2 > Bog-756. The sequence goes on from CAWIWV010000001.1 coordinate 1,770,480, forward strand.
CGCTGCGGATCTACAACGCCGAGCAACTGGCCGAGCGGGTGGCTGAGGAGGGCGCCAACATCGTGGTGGTGGAAAGCGACCGCTGTGCAGGACCCCTTTACGAGCAGCCCCTCTTGGCGGTGTGCAGCTGCCGGGGGGATCCGACCAACGTGGACGTCGAGGCCGCGACCGCCGCCGGGATCCCGGTGCTGCGCTCCCCGGGACGCAACGCCAACGCGGTGGCCGAGCTGGCGATCGCCCTGCTGTTCGCCGCCACCCGGGGCGTGGTCCCCGGCGACGCTGACGTGCGCGCCGGCGAGATCTACAAGGGCGGCACCATCCCCTACCAGCGCTACCGGGCGTGGGAACTTGCCGGCAGGACAGCCGGCCTGGTCGGGCTCGGCGCCGTCGGGCGAGCCCTTCGGTGGCGGCTACAGGGCTTGGGCATGGAGGTCATCGCGTACGACCCCTACGCCGACGAGCCGACGGTCGGCCTCGACGAGCTGCTCCAGCGGGCGGACGTGATCTCGATGCACGCGGCGGTCACCCCCGAAACGACCGGGATGATCGGTGCCGAGCAGTTCGCCACCATGAAGGACGGAGTCGTCTTCCTGAACACGGCGAGAGCCCAGCTGCACGACACCGACGCATTGGTCGGCGCCCTCAACTCCGGGAAGGTCTTCGCTGCAGGACTCGACCATTTCGTCGGCGAGTCGCTCGCGGTCGACCATCCGCTCACCCAGATGAACAACGTGGTGCTCACCCCTCACATCGGCGGGGCCACCTACAACGTGGAGTCGAACCACACCGCAACCATCGCCGAGGATCTCTGTCGGCTGCTCGCCGGGGCGCGCCCCCTCAACATCGTCAACCCCGAAGTGTTGGGCAGTCGATGACACCGGTCGCGCGAGGGCCTGCGTTCCGCCTCCTGCCCCGGCTCGACGACGTGAACCGCTTCTTCTGGACCAGCGGTGCCGACGGTCGGCTCCGGTTCCTCCGCTGTCAGGACTGCGGTGCCTACATCCATCCGCCCGGGCCCATCTGCCCGGCCTGCCTCTCCCGGGAGATCGCACCCGAGGTGGTGAGCGGACGGGCCACCGTGGTGGCGTCCACCTGCAACGTGCAGCAGTGGATTCCCGGGAGCGATCCCTACCTCATCGCCTGGGTCGCCATCGACGAGGACCAGAGCGTTCGTCTCACCACCAATCTGGTCGACATCGAACCCGACGAGGTGCACGACGGCATGCCGGTGGAAGTCGTCTTCGAGCAGCACGACGACGTCTACCTCCCGCTGTTCCGACCGGTCGGGGCAGCGGGCGCCAACGGGTCGGCCGCATGAGCTCCACCGAAGAGCCTCTCGTCCGGCGTGCGATCATCTCGGGCATCGGCCAGTCGGCCATCGGCCGGCCGCTCAACCGTAGCGATCTCGATCTGACCGTCGAAGCCTGCATCGCTGCCATCGAAGACGCCGGTCTCACCCGTGACGACATCGACGGCCTGTCCACCTATCCGGGCATGGGCGCGGGAACCGCGGGCTTCGCGGGGCCCTCCAGCCCGGAGGTGCAGGACGCGATGCGGCTGAGCCTCAACTGGCACGACGGCGGTGGTGAAGGAGCGGGCCAGATGCGCGCGGTCATCGCCGCATGCCTCGCGGTAGCGGCAGGACTCGCCCGTCATGTGCTGGTCTACCGGACGGTCTCGGAAGCGACCGCCCAAGGCAGCGGTGGACGCCAAGGGATCGGTGGGAGCGGCGGCGAAGGTGGAGGGGTGCCGAGGTTCTCGGGCTTCCTCCAGTGGACCCTCCCCTTCGGGGCGGTCTCTGCATCCAACTGGCTCGCGCTGGTGGCCGAACGACGGATGCACGAGTTCTCCCTCACCCGGGAGCAGCTCGGCCAGATCGCCCTCAACGGACGGCGCAATGCCGCGCTCAATCCTTCGGCCATCTACGCCCAGCCACTCGATCTCGCCGACTACCTCGCCGCCCGCATGATCTCGACGCCGCTGTGCCTCTTCGACTGCGACGCACCGTGTGACGGGTCGACGGCCTTGGTCGTCTCGCACCGTGACTACGCACCGGACGCGCCGCATCCCGCCTGCCACGTCAACGCGGTGGGCACCGCCCTGTGGGGCAGGGCCAGCTGGGACCAGTTCGACGACCCCACCACGATGGCCGCCCGGGATGCTGCCGCTTCGATGTGGGAGCGGACCGAGCTCCGGCCGACCGATGTCGACGTCGCACAGCTCTACGACGGCTTCTCCATCCTCGCGATGGTGTGGCTCGAGGCGCTCGGCTTCTGCGGGCGCGGCGAGAGCGGGTCGTTCGTGGAGGGCGGGACCGCCATCGCTCGAGACGGCCTCCTCCCCCTCAACACCGCCGGAGGGCAGCTGTCGGGCGGGCGCCTGCACGGGTTCGGGCTCATCCACGAGGCCTGCGTCCAGCTGCGCGGCGAAGGAGGCGCACGCCAAGTCCTTCGGCGTGGCGATTCCTTGCCCGAGGTGGCCGCGGTCAGCAACGGGGGCGGGCCGATCGCCGGCACGCTGCTTCTCACCCGAGGCGCCGGTTGAGCCGGTTGAGCCGGTTGAGCCGGTTGAGCCGGTTGAGCCGGTTGAGCCGGTTGAGCCGGTTGAGCCGGTTGAGCCGGTTGAGCCGGTTGAGCCGGTTGATCACTCCGGCCGATCACTCCTCGTCGTGAACAGTCCCCAGAATCAACAACCACGAACCGGATACCAGAAAGTAGAAGTTCACGAGCAGCGCCACTGCGCCGATATATATCCCGGCCCGGTATCCGGCAAATAGCAGCAATGAGCCGATGATCTGGCCGAGATAACAGGCGCTCCCCCCCACGATGCGAACCGTGCCGAGTGCGTAGTGGCTTCCGGTCGATCGCAATCCTCGGACATAACCGTTGGTGTTCACCACTGCCGCCAACAAAGAGACCGCAAACCACTCAGCCCCGAGCGTTCTAAATGTCTGGCGACCCATGAGCGCGAAGCAACTGACCAGGAATGCGGCGGTGAACCCCGAGAGCATGTTGGCCGCTCGATACCGGTGCGTCGGATCCCTCGTCACGCCCTTTATATTGATTGAAATCGCAACGAACACCAGCCCGGTCAGGGCAGCTGATCCCGTTCCCACTAAGACAAAGAAGTTGCTCCAGTGTGCCGGGTTATAGGCGGCGGCCAAGACCACTCTGCGATGGTAACAGAGCGACTTTCACGTCCGAACGAACAACACGGGATAGCGTTGGTGGCCATGGTCCGGCGTGTCGTGGGACTCCTCGCGTTGGTGGCTTGCCTGGTGCTCGCCGGATGCGGGACAACGGGCGGGCAAGCGGCGAAGAAGGTCAGCCACACGGCGCCGGCCAAAGACACCTCCGACATGGCATCGTCCTTCCTGGCAAACACTCTGTGGGAAAAGCGTCAGATGCCCGTGCCGCCGGGCACGCAGATCGTCTTTTACGCCGTCCCGAACCGCCCCGCCCGATGAAGGTGGGTCAGTCGCGTCAGTCGCGTGAGCCGGGTCAGCCGAGTCAGTCGAGTCAGTCGCGTCAGCCGCGTCAGCCGACCAGCAGATGTGCGGCGCGGGCGGCCAGTGCAGCAAGGGTGAGGGTCGGCCCGTACCCGGTCGAGGTGACGAAGACCGACGAATCCGCCACGATCACGTTCTCCAGCTGGTGGAGTCGCCCGCTCGGGTCGGCGACCGAGGTCGCAGGGTCGGTCCCCATGCGCACCGTTCCCATGTTGTGCCTGCTCTCCGGTATGGCCTCCGGCGACGACGCGTTGCCGGTGCCGGGCGAACTGGTGATCGCCGCCCACTGCGACCCCATGTCCTTCAGGATCGCCCGCAGCCTCGGGCCGTAGTGTGCGAAGGCAGCCAACTCGTGCCGGCCGGGTCGGTAGGTGATCCTTGCCACCGGAAAGCCTCTGGCGTCCTTGATCGTCGGATCGAGGTCCACCCTGTTGCCCGGATAGGGCAGGTCCTCACCCTGCATGATGAACGCCCACATCCGCTTGCGGATCGCGGAGTCGGCCATCGCGTGAGGGTGCTCCTCGCCCCAGGGAACGTGCTTGGCCTCGAGGATGGGGAGCCCGGCGCCGCTGTGTTCGACCATCCCCCCTCGGATCCAGGGCAGACCTGCCTCGGAGGCGGCGGCCCGGCTGAGCTCATCCCCCACGATCATGTCGTCGTGGACGTGGGTCACCGCTCGTCCCCGCTCCGCGTAGGTGCGGAAGGGCATCGCACCGGCGACGATGGTCTGGAAGTGGGTCATCAGGTAGCGGCCGAGTAGCGGATGCTCGATCCCCGACAGCAGCAACAGGCGCGGCGTCTCGATCGCGCCACAAGCGACGATCACGTGACGCGCCTCGAGCGAGCGCTCCGCTCCATCGGGCCCGACCAGGTCCACGCCGGTGGCCCGCCGACCGGCGGTGCGGATCCGGGAGACGAACGTCTCTGCCAGCAGCTCCGCCCGCCCGGTGGCCATCGCGCGCACGAGCATTGCGACCGGGTCGCCCTTGGCGTGGATCGGGCAACCGAAGTACGCGCAGAATCCACAGTTGTTGCAGGCAGGACGTCCTCCGTAGGGGACGCTGTTGGCCGCAGTCGGCGCCGGGTACGGGTGATACCCGAGCCGCTCGGCCGAGGCGCTCGAGAGCAGGGCCCCGTACATGGGCGCCCCCGATGGCATCGGAAACGGCCCCGAGCGCGGGCCGGCGAAGGGATTGACCCCTTCGGTGCCGGCGACGCCGATGACCCGCTCCACCTCGGCGTAGTAGGGCTCGAGCTCGTCGTACCCTATGGGCCAGTCGGCGACGTCGGCTTCGGGCTGGGGTCCGAGGTCCGAATACAGGCGGAAGTCGCCCGGCTGGAACCGGGGCACCTTGCCGTCGGCGTGGACTCCCCCACCCCCCACCGTCGTCGGTACCGAGTTGACCTCTCCGACGAGCACTCGGTCGCCATCGTCCGCGTGGGTCCGAAAGGTGCGCGGCTCGACGAGGGGATCGGGTCCGAGGAAGTGGCGGCTGAGGAACTTGATCTCGTCGTTCGAGTAGTCGAGTGCCGGCCGGGACGGATCCTCCGGATCGAGCAGATGATTCCTGCCCTTTTCGACGATGGCCACGTTCCACCCGGCCGCGGTGAGCACATCGGCGGTGGTGGCGCCGCCCGGTCCGGATCCGACGATCACCGCGTCGAGCGTCACGGGTTCGACACCTCCTGGTCGCTCCAACCTCGCGGTTGGACGTCCCCGTCGAAATCGATGGCCTGCCATCCGGAGCCGTCGCGGTTGCCCCCGTACTCAGGGGCCCCGTACATGCCCTCGCACGCGTGCTCGTAGAGGAGGTCGGTGAAGTCAGGATCCGCACGCAACCGCTGGACCTGCTCGGTCGCCGACAGCGCGACGAAGTCCGGACCCAGCGCCGCAAGACCCTGCCGGTAGCGCTGCTGGAGACCGACCACCGGGCCGTTGAACTCCCGTTCGGACAGGCCGAGCGACCCTTCGATGCGGGTCCGCCACGCAAGTTCGTCGAAGGCGGTCAGGGGGTGGAAGTGCGCGAACGCGGTCTCACCTCCGCATCGCCCCGAGGTCGGCCCCCGGGCCCAGATCCTCGGAGGATCGACCTCGAACGCCCCGAGCAGCCCGTCGATGTAGTCCGGCACCCCTGCCGCCATCGCACCGGGGGACACCCCCTCGGTCGCCGGGATCAGTCTCTCGCAGGCCGCGGCCAGGGAGGCGTACTCGTCGTCGCTCAACCAGATGGGCATCGGATGACCTTACGCTCACGCCGACCGGGGTCAGCGACTGTTCGCCGCTGACCGCTCGATCAAGCCGGGGTGAAGGCGATCGGCAGAGCGATCGGTGACCGGAAGGCCATGCCCTTGATGTGGAGGTCCTGGTCGGGTGCCGGGGCCAGCCGCAAGTCGGGCAGGCGATCGAAGAGGGTGTTCATGGCCACCCTGGTCTCCATCCGAGCGAGGTGCATCCCGAGACAGACGTGCACCCCGAAGCCGAATCCGACGCTCTGGCGGGTCGAGCGGAAGATGTCGAACTCGTCCGGGTGCTCGTACTTCCGTTCGTCTCGGTTGGCCGATCCGAGCAGGAGCGCGACATCGGCACCCTCTTGCACCGGAACACCGGCAAGCTCGGTGTCGCGAGTGGCCCGTCGCAGGATGACCGTGACCGGAGGCTCCCAACGGATCGCCTCTTCGAATGCATCCGGGATCAGACTGCGGTCCTCGATCACCGCCTGGAGCTGCGCGGGATTGGTCAGCAACCCGTAGAGGAGGCTGCCCGATGCCCGGTAGGTCGTCTCGACGCCCGCCGGCAAGAGCAACCGGAGGAAGGAGTAGATCTCTTCGTCTCCGAGGGTACGACCGTCGACCTCTGCGACCAGGAGCTCGCTGATCAGGTCGTCGGCCGGCTTCTTGCGCCGCTCGACCAGCACGTCGGCGAAATAGTCGCGTAGCGCCGTCGAGGCTTCCATCCCCCGCTCCCAGTTGGAGGCGACGCTGGTGATCCCGATCGCCCACCGCTGGAACATCGGGAAATCGGACCGGGGCAGTCCGAGGATGTGAGCGATCACCTGGACCGGAAAGTTGAAGGTGAGCTCTTGGACGAGATCGGCGCTCCCCTGACGTGCGAAGCCGTCGATCAGCTCGTTGACCACGCGCTGGACCAGGTCACCTTCCCACTGCTCCAACACCTTCGAACGGAACGTCGGAGAGACCAGCGCTCGATGTAGCCGGTGGTCGGGCTCGTCCATCTGCAGGATGGTCGCGCCCATGACCGCTCCCATCACCCCCTCGTACACCTTCGACGAATAGGTCTCGTTGTCACGCAGGACCTGGACCACCTCGTCGAAGCCGAAGACGGTGACCGGTTGGGGCAGGTTCGGGTCGGCCTCGGTGATCCCGTCCCCCAGATCGACCGGGCCCACGTGGACCGGGTTCTCCCGGCGCAGCTCGGCCATCCGCGGATAGGGATCTCGGATGTTCCCGGACACTGTGTCCTGCAGCTCGAAGGGATCGAACCGGGCCGGCGCAACGTCCCCCTCGGTCCTCGGTTCGGTCTGGGTCATGGCTCGGACTCCCCTCAGTCGGTACCGTGATACTAGATCAAACGTTCGTTCAAGGCCAGTGGTCAGGACGAAGAATGTCCAGGCCAGGTCGCCAATGGGTCCGGTCGCGGGTCAGGTCGCCCGTCCGGTCGCGCGTGCCGGACCACGCACCGGATCACCCGAGGGTCCAGAATGGGGCGATGCGCCCTTCGGATGAAGCAGCTGCCCCGCCCGCCTCCCGCTCCCCCGGTTTGTCCCAACGCCAGCACATCCTGGCGACCGCGCTCTCGCTGATGGCCACCCAGGGCGTCGACGGGACAAGCATGCGCAACCTGGCCGCCGCCACGGGCCTCAACGTCGCCTCGCTGTACCACTACTTCCCTTCGAAGCGCGACCTGCTGGTCGCAGTGCTGCGGGACCGGGGATTCGTCGAGGACATGGCGGCCGCCTCCGAACCGGCGGTCGCTCAAGACGCAGCGTCGACCTTGGAAGACCTCCTCGGAGACATGCTCGAATCGATGCTCGAAGTCGAGGACTTCATCCGTCTGATGATCGGCGAGACCATGCGCGGCGACGACACCGCCTACTCGGTCGGGAAAGATCTGTTCACCGCGACCGAGGCCTCACTGGAGCAGGCCATCGCCGACTGCGATCCCCCACCATGCCGGCCGGGCGAAGAGGCAGCGATGGCCAGGATGATCCGCAGTCTGGTGGTCGGGCTGTTCATCGAGCACGTGTCCGGCGTCCTGAGCGACAGTGGGGACACGGCCGACCAGTTCCGCAAGCGTGTGGAAGAGATCGCCGGGATCATCCAAGGGCGGAAATGACGTCCTCGCCGAACGCGGCGAGCGTGTCCACTGCCGCAAAATCAGTGAACCAGGCATAGACGCGCTCGACTCCGAGTGCGGCGAACCCTTCGAGCTTGCCCCGCACCTCGTCCGGGTTGCCGGCCAGATGGGCATCCTCGCCCATCCTTCCGAAACGCCTGGCGGCGAGCTCGAGCGCCTCGCCCCTCCTCTGCTCGTCGGTGATCAGAGTGACCAGCACCTGGATCGAAAGCCGGGCGCTTCCCGCATCCCCCCTGGTCGCTTCCAGGCGGTCGAGCTGGTGCATCGGCACGTTCCACCAGTCGGCGAACCGCTCGACCAGCTTCATCGTCTTCGGTCCGGTTCCACCGATGACGATCGGGATCCGCGACCGTGGCACAGGGAGCTGCCGGGACCCGCTCACCCGGAAGAAGGAGCCGTCATGGTCGACCGGCTCCCCGCTCCAGAACGACGTGATCAGTTCGAGCGACTCGCGCAACCGACCGAGTCGCTCGGCCGGTCCGGCCGCAGGAAAGCCGAATGCCTCGAGCTCCCCGGGGGTCGAGCCTGATCCGATCCCGAGCTCGAATCGCCCCCCGGAGAAGTGGTCGAGGGTGACCGCCTGGCGGGCGAGGACCGCCGGATGACGGAACTGGTCGCAGAGGACCAGGTGGCCGAGTCGGAGTCTGTCGGTCGATGCCGCCAGCCAGGTCGTGGTGGTGAACGCCTCGTACATCGGCTGCTCGAGGGCGCCCGGTGGGGCGAGATGGTCCATGAGGGCCAAGCCCTCGAACCCGGCAGCCTCTGCAGCGACCGCTCGCTCGACCAGCGCCTCCGGCGACAGGCGCATCTGCGGGAGAAAGACGTGGAATTCCATGCAACAGGGTTGAAGGCTGGGGCTGGGACGGGGGCTGGGGCTGGGGCTGGGGCTGGGGCTGGGGCTGGGGCTGGGGCTGGGGCTGGGGCTGGCGGAGACCGATTCGGCGAGGACCGATCAGGCGGGTTCCACCACGGCGGTCGCCAGGGTGTGCCACTGATGACTGGTGCCCCCCATCAGTACCTCGTTCTGCTTGGCGCGCTTGAACAGGAAGTGCGCGTCGTTCGCCCAGGTGAACCCCACTCCCCCGTGGAGCTGGATGTTGTCGCCGGTGACCTGGATCGCGGCTTCCGCGGCGTAGGCCGCGGCCATGACCGCTGTGCGCGATCGCTCGGGTGCGTCGGTGTCGGCGGCCCACGCGGCGAAGTGGACCCCGGCGCGTGCCAGCTCCAGGGCACGGAACATGTCGACGATCTTGTGCTTGACCGTTTGGAAGGTCGCGATCGGTTGGTCGAAGACCACTCGCACCTTGGCGTACTCGACCGCCTCCTCCAACGCCCGATCCGCCACGCCGATCAGCTCGGCGGCGAACCCGACCGACACGTCGTCGAGCACACGCCTCCAGAGTGCGCTCTGGTCACCCAACGGACCGAGCGGAATGACCGGTTCGTCGTCGAGGACCAGGCGAGCGAGCTTGCGGGTCGGATCGAGGCCGGGCACCGCCTCCGCCTTCGGCGACTCGAGCAGGAACGAGCGGATGCCCTCTTCCCCCTGGGCCACCACGATCGCCCAATCGGCGCTGTGACCGTCGATGACGATCGGCTTGTGGCCGGTCACCGTCCAGCCCGAGCCCTTGCGCCGTGCCCGGGCTCGGACCGTGCCGAGCGGATGACCGTTGCCCTCCTCGTGGAGAGCGACGGTCCCACGTTTCGCGCCGGAGGCGAGATCGGGGAGCAGCTCGTCGGCACCGAGAACGGTGGCTGCGCGAGTCGCCATCACCGCCGAGGAGAAGAAGGGGCCGGGCAGGGGGACGCGTCCCATCTGCTCGAGGATGATGCACATTTCGAGGAGCCCCGCCCCTTCGCCCGGCACCAGCATCCCGGTCCAGCCCATGGAGACCAGACGGTCCCAGAGCTCGGGGGTCGTCCCGTCGGTTTCGTCGGCGAGTTGACGCAACTGGTCGCTCGCCTCGCCCATGGCCCGGCGGGCCACGTCTTGGAGAGCGAGTTGTTCGGCGTCGAAGGTGAAGTCCATGGTGTCCCCCAGGAGGCGCATCGGCGAAGTCGGCACCGCAGTGTAGATCCCTGACGCCGGCGTCAGCAGAGGGGAGGTCTCCGCGGCTAGCTTCTTGCCCGTGGACTTCGCACTTGCCCCCGAAGACGAGGCGTTTCGTGACGAGCTGCGGGCGTGGCTCGACGAGTACCTGCCGCCTTTCCTCGCCAGTGAGGAGCTGGCCGACGACGCCTCACTCTCCGGCGAGAAATCACAGCACCGCCGAGCGGCCTGGCAGCGGCTCCTCAACGGCGGTCGATGGGCGGCGATCGGCTGGCCCGAGGAGTACGGCGGACGCAACGCCACCGCCATGCAGCGGATCATCTATTCCGAGGTCATGGCGGAGTACCGGACGCCCGGCCTGTTCAACCCCAACGGTCTCTGGCAGATCGGGCCGATGATCATCGCCTGGGGTACCGACGAGCAGAAGGCTCGGTGGCTTCCGTCGATCCTCGATGCCACCGACCACTGGTGCCAGGGGTTCTCCGAACCCCAGGCGGGCAACGACCTCGCCAACCTGCGGACCAGCGCCATCTGGGACGGCGATGCCTACGTGGTCAACGGCCAGAAGATCTGGATCTCGACCGCCCACCTGGCGAAGTGGGGACTCTTCCTGCTCCGAACCGACCCGACCGCGATCGAACGCGGAGCGAAGCACGAGGGGATCACCGCGTTCATCATCGACATGCAGACGCCGGGCATCGAGGCACGCCCCATCCGGGACATGGCCGGCGAGGAGATGTTCAACGAGGTCTTCTTCGACGACGCGGTGATCCCGCTCGAGAGTCGACTCGGCGGCGAGGGTGAAGGGTGGATGGTGGCCATGGGCACTCTCGGCCACGAGCGGGTGGGCATCGCCGGACAGATCTCGATCCTGGCGGCCGATCTGAGAGCGATGATCGCGGCGGCCCGTTCGGTCAACCCGAGCGCTTTGGAAGACCCCTCGCTGCGTGACCGGATCGCCCGGGCCTGGACCGAGATCGAGCTCTCCCGGCTGCTCGCGCTCCGGGCACTGAGCAAGATCATCAAGGGCGAGAAGAACTGGCCCGAGGTGCCCTTCGCCAAACTCCAGTGGTCCAACCTGGCCCAGACCCTGGCCGCGTTGTCCGTCGACCTGCTCGGCCCTGCCGGCCTGTTGGCCCGAGGCGGACCCGACGCGGTCGACCGGGGTAAGTGGACCCGGCTCTACGCCTTCCAGCGCTACAGCACGATCGGCGGTGGCTCGACCGAGGTCCAGAAGAACATCATCGCCGACCGGGCTATCAAGCTGCCTGGTCGAGCCCGCACCTCCTGACGTGGCCCGCTGACGTGGCCCGCGATCCACGCGCGCCGTGCATCATCGGCGTCGCCCGGCGCACCTGGCGTGAGGAGCCTGCCCCCGAACCCCTCGACATGTGGGAGGAGATGGCGCGGGCAGCCGGCGACGATGCCAGATCCGGCGCGGGATCCGGTGCCGGCTCCGGCGCGGGATCCGGTGCGGGCTCCGGCGAGATCCTCTCCCAGCTCCAGAGCATCCAGGTCGTGTACTGCCAGTCGTGGCAGTACGACGATCCCTGCGGGCGCCTCGCCGAACGACTCGGCGCGAATCCTGCGCACCGCTTCTATTCGGGACTCGGTGGATCGGTTCCGGTCCGGCTGATCTCCGAGACTGCCGCCTCCATGGCCACAGGCGACCTCGATCTCGCCCTGCTGGTCGGCGGAGAAGCGCTCGCCACCTTGCGGCACCTCCCCGATCCGGCCTGGTCGTTCGCTCCCGAAGAGAAGCCGCCGTTCCCGATCAGCATCAACCCCTCCGAAGCGGCCAACGGCATCTTCCAGGCGTACCTGACCTTCGCGCTCCTCGACACCGCCCGGCGCGCGCACCTCGGCCTGTCGATCGCCGACCACCGAGACCAAATCGGCAACCTGCTCGCCTCGATGAGTGAAGTCGCCGCGGCCGATCCCGACCATGCGTGGTTCCCGATTGCCCGAAAGCCGGACGAGATCACCACGCCGACTCCGTCGAACCGGATGGTGACCACCCCCTACACCAAGTTGATGACCGCAATCATGGACGTGGACATGGCGGCCGCGCTGCTGGTGGCGACCGACGAGCGGGCGGACGCGCTCGGCGTGGATCCCGACAAGCGGGTCTACCTCCGAGGATCAGGCACCGCGGTCGAGCCCTCGACCATGGCGACCCGGCCCGAGCTCTGGCACTCGCCGGCCATGGAGCGGGCGATGCGCGAGGCACTCGGAGACACCTCGGGCGAGGATGTCGGCCACTTCGATCTCTACTCCTGTTTCTCGAGCTCGCTCTCGTTCGGCCGCGACGCGCTGGGCCTCGGCGAGGATCGGGTGCTCACCGTGACCGGCGGCCTCCCCTATCACGGCGGTCCAGGAAGCAACTACGACACCCACGCCCTGGCTGCGATGACCGAGAAGCTGCGCGAGGACCCGGACGCGCTCGGACTGGTCAGCGGGATCGGGATGCACATGGAGAGCCACAGCGCGGTGCTGCTGTCGGCCCGACCGGGTGATTCGTCACCGACGAGATCCGCTCCCGCTCCCGATGCCGGGGAGGGTGAGGTCACCACGACCGTGCCGCTGGCCGACGAAGCAAAGGGGCCGGCACAGGTCGTCACCTACTCCACGATGTACTCACGCGAAGGGCCGGACTGGACCGCACTCATCTGCGATCTCCCCGATGGCTCGCGCACCTACGCCCGCACCCGCGACGCGGTCGGAGAAGACGAAGACCTCGCCGGTCAGACCGTGACGCTCGAACCAGGAAAGAGGGGCTCGACGACGGCGCACCGCTGAACCGAACCGCCCGGCGCGCACCGAGTTCGGGCAATCAGCACCTCACCGTCACGCCTAACATCACCGACCATGCCGATCCACTACGAACCAGGCGACGACCACATCGTCAAGATCACCATCGACCGCCCCGAGGCCCGCAACTCGCTCGACATGGAGCATTTTGCCGGGCTGCGGATGGCCTGGGACCGATTCGGCGAGGACGACCAGGCCTGGGTCGCGATCATCACCGGGGTGGGTCCCGACTTCTGCGTGGGCGCAGACCTCAAGACCTACATCCCACAGATCACCGCTCTCTCCGCCAAGTTGAAGGACGGTGCCACCGAGGTCGACGGCTACCGGCTGGATGACGGCACCAAGGCCGTCCTTCGCAACGTGAAGCTCTACAAGCCGATCATCGCCGCGGTCAACGGCACCTGCGTGGCCGGTGGGATGGAGATGCTCGGCGGCTGCGACATCCGGGTCGCCGTGGACACCGCCACCTTCGGGGTGCTCGAGCCCAAGCGCGGGTTGTTCGCCGGGGGTGGCACGACCGTCCGTCTGCCTCGCCAGATCCCCTTCCCGGCTGCGATGGAGATGCTGCTCTGTGCGGACCGTCTCCCGGCGCAGCGCGTCTACGAGATGGGACTGGTCAACGAGGTCTGCCCGCCGGGTGCTCTTCTCGAGCGCGCCTACGACTACGCGTACCGGATCACCGCCAACGGGCCGCTGGCCGTACGCAAGACCAAGGAGTCGGTGATCCGGGGACTCGCGGTCGACATGAAAGAGGCCTACAAGATCGAGTCGGCCATCTCGTCGGAGGTGTTCTCGAGCGAAGACGCGGTGGAGGGGCCCAAGGCCTTCGCCGAGAAGCGGACCCCCGAATGGAAGAACCGCTAGTGGGCTGAGTTGACTGCCTACGATCCCGGCCGAGCCGGAATCGACGCGGACCGAAGGCAGTAGTAGATCGCCAAGTGGACGGTCTTCTGACCGCGCGGTTGGGGTGCAGGCTGACAGTGCTTGGCGATCCACACCAGCCTCGGGTCGGTCGTCTTGGGGGACTGGACGATCACGTGGAAGTCGCCAGCGTGCACCATCGCCTTCAGGGCCGGAAGTGTCGGCTCGGGAATGGTGCCGGTGTAGCCGCCGATCGGGAGAACCTCCTGTCCGCTCACGTAGATGAACGGTGCCGCGACCGGTGAAGTCTGGGTGGCCATGAGGAACGGCGCTCCCCCGCGGACACGTTCCAGACCAGGGAGATCGGCGGCGGCCGGTTCGATGACGTCGAAGAACGCGCGGGTCGCCCGGGTGACCACGTGCCGCTGGAACGGGGTGTCGAAGGGGCCGAGTCCGCTCGCTGCGACCGAGACCGAAGCGACAGCCGGAATGAGCGACACGACGACCAGCGCCGACACCACTGCGAGCGAAGCGATCCGATTCACTCGATGACCGAATCCGGCCATCACCAACATCGCGGCCAGCATCACCACCACGACCGATCCGACGACCACCACGACCGGTGCCAGCCACCCCGGCTGCCCGGTTCCGCCGACCGGCAACAGCCACACCTGGTAAGCGACGGTGGCGGCGACGACGAGTGCACAGATCCTCGCCCACAGATCGTCTCGACGGGACCACAACAACGCACCGCCGGCACCGAGCAGCCCGGCGAGAGGAGGCGCGAGTGCGGCCAGGTAGTACGGGTTGATGCTGCTGGTGGTGCTGAAGGTCACGGAGAAGGTGGCGAGCCAGGTGCCCCACAGGATGAAGGCGGCCCTCGCTGGACGAGACGGATCGTCGCGGTTGCGCCACGTTGCGAGGAGCCCCACCACCGCGAGGATGCATGCAGCAGGGATCAGCCATCCGATGTCTCGACCGAAATGCCCCATCAGCAATCGATCCCAGGAGGCCGGCGGGGGCAGTGGGATACGAACACCCACCGACTGGGCGAGCTGCTGGTTCGGCGAGAGCTGATCGACCCTCCCGAGCCCGTTGTAGACGAACACCTGATGGAAGAGCGAGTCGTTCTGACTTCCGTCGACGTACGGACGAGATCCGGAGGGGACCAGGCTGACCACGGTCATCCAGCTGAGGGAGACCAACCCGGTCACGACGGCCGTCAACCCGAGGTGCAGCACACGGCGAATCCAGCCTTCGTTCGCGCAGACGAGGTAGGCCAGTCCGAGGGCGGGAAGGACGATCCAGGCTTCGATCATCTTGGCTTGGAAAGCGAGCCCGACCCACACCCCTGCGAGCAGCAGATGCGCCCACCGTCGGGAGGTGATCGCCAAGGTCACCGCGTCCGTTGCCAACAGCAGCAGCAGGATCATCAAGGTGTCGGAGATGTTCCCGCGGTCGAGCGCCACCGCAGCCGGCGAGAGGGCGAGGACCGCGGCCGCCACCAGTCCGGCTCCGGGACCGGACAGCCGACGGACGATCCGGTAGATCACCAGTACCGACAGCACGCCTTCGATGACCTGGGGCGCAACGATCGCCCAGGTGTGCACCCCGAAGAGCCGGACCGAGAGCGCCTGGATCCAGAAAGCCCCGGGCAGCTTGTCCAGGGTCACCGTGCCCGCCGGGTCGAATGAGGCGAAGAAGAAGTCGTGCCAGCTCATCGACATGCTGCGCACGGCCGCGGCGTAGTAGGTCTCCAGATACGGACCCGCCCGCCAACTCCTGACCAGGGCAGCGACAAGGGTGACCAGCAACAGCAGTGGTCGAGCCCAGCCTGGTTGGCCTTCCGGCGACCGCCAGAACACGAGCCGACGCAGCCACCCCTGGCCGACCGATGGTTCGCCGGCCGCGGCGGAAGAAACAGCGGGATCAGGTTCCGCCGCTACGGCAGAGTCGGGAAATGCAGCCCCGGAAACGGCGGCGTCCTAGATGGCTGTTCGCTTGTTCTCGGGCACGTACTGGCGCTCACCCGATTCGTCGATCCAGACCCGCATCACCCGGTTGGTCGAGGGATCGTTGAAGACCTCGGTCGTGGGTTGCCATCCCGGGTGCGGCTGGGCCGACTCCCGATGTCGTCTGACGAACACGCTGTAGACGATCAACCCGATCACCACCAGCCCGATGATCACTCCGATGACCACACCCACGTCGTCTACGTCCGATCTCCGACGATCACCGCGGTTCCATAGGCGACGATCTCGGTGAGCGACTGAGCCACTTCCGAGGAGTCGAACCTCATCGACACGATCGCGTTCGCACCGACCAGTTGCGCGTTCTCGATCATCCGATCCATCGCGTGCCTGCGGCTGTCCTCGACCAGTCTGGTGTACTGCTTCACCTCACCACCGGCCATCGCCTTGAAACCTGCGGTGATGCCTTTGGCCATCCCCATCGAGCGGACCACCACACCGAACACCATGCCGAGACTGCGGTCGATCTTCCACTCGGGAAATTCGAGGGCGGTGGTGATCGGGAACTGTGGTCCTCCGGGCTGCCCGTAGCGAGGCTGTTCATCGTCTGCCATGGATACTCCTTCGCTCGACACGCCGGCTCTCGGCGGAGTCCCTCCTCCAAGCATGGTCGAGCGGGTCCCGCGAGTCGAGGATCCGAGGCCGGCCGTGGCCGACGTGGCTGGTCAGGTGGTCAGGTCACCCCAACCGCTCGATGACCGTTGCGTTGGCCTGGCCGCCGCCCTCACACATGGTCTGGAACCCGTAGCGGCCGCCGACCTGATCGAGCCGATTGAGCAGGGTCGCCGCCAACCGCACGCCGCTCGCGCCGAGTGGGTGCCCGATGGCGATCGCTCCCCCGTTCGGATTGAGTCGCTCCGGGTCGGCTCCGAATGCCCGGTTCCACATCAACGCGATGGCTGCGAACGCCTCGTTGCACTCGATGGCGTCGAACTGATCGATCTTCATCCCGGACCGCTGGAGTAGCCGTTCGGTCGCGGGAACCGGTGCGGAGAGCACGATCGCCGCATCCTCGGCAGCGACCGTGGCGTGCGGGATTCGGGCACGAATCGGTAGTCCCAGCGCTTCGGCGACGGAACGGTCGGCGAGGAGCATGGCAGAGGCCCCGTCGGTCATCTGGGAGGAGTTGCCGGCGGTGATGTCCGGTGCGGTCTCCGGCTCCCAGCTCTGGGCAGGCGCGAGTCCCGCCATCTTCTCCATCGAACCGTTGCGGCGGATCCCCTCGTCGATCTCGAGCGACTCACCGGTGAACGAGCCGTCCTCGGCCTTGATCGGAACCGGAATCGACTCGGCGGCGAACCGACCGGTGTCCCATGCCTCGGCGGCGCGTCGGTGGCTCTCCAACGAGTACCGGTCCATGTCCTCGCGAGTGATGTCCCACCGGTCGGCAAGCACCTGGGCCACCCGGAACTGGGCCCAGAGCCGCCCGTCGATCTGTTCGAGGAAGGACGGGGGGAACGGACCGGTGCCACCTCGTGCGTTCGAGGCCATCGGCGCCCGGCTCATCGACTCGACACCGCAGGCGATGACCAGGTCGTAGTGGCCCGCCTTGACCCCGGCCGCCGCGAAGTGCAGCGCTTGTTGCGACGAACCGCACTGCCGGTCGACGGTCGTGGCCGGAACGCTCTGGGGCAGTCCGGCGGCCACCCATCCGTTGCGGGTGACGTTGGTGCTCTGCTCACCGGCCTGGGTGACGCAGCCTCCGATCACGTCGTCGATCCTCTCGGGGTCGACACCGGTGCGCTCGATCAGCGCCTTGAGAGTGAACCCGAGCAGATCCACCGGGTGCCAGTTGGCCAGCGCCCCTCCGCGCTTGCCCATCGCGGTACGGACGACGTCGACGATCACCGCGTCGCGTTCGGTGGTTGCCATCAGGTTCCCCTCTCGGTCTCGAACATGCTCCGATCGCCACGAGCGGCCATCACCTGCTCGACCGCGGCGAGCGCTCCGTCGGCAGGTCCACTGTAAGCGACGGACCCGTGCTCGAGAACGACCGCGGAGGTCGCGAGGTCGAGCACCCGGTCGACTTGTTGCTCGACGATGAGCAGTGCCGTTCCCGCTTCGTTGATCTTGCGCAGCCCGTCGTAGACGACGTCGATCACCACCGGCGCGAGGCCGAGGGAGATCTCGTCCGCGACCAGCAGGCTCGGCGGCAGCACCAATACCTTGGCCAGCGAGAGCATGCGCTGTTCGCCACCTGACAGGGTCCCACCCGCCTGTTTGCGCCGCTCCCCGAGCACCGGGAACGCCTCGTAGGCCCGGGCGAGCGCGTCGGGGACGCACTTGCGTCCCCCCCGCTGGCGGAACACCAGCTTGAGGTTCTCCTCGACGGTCAGGCTGGCGAACACCCCTCGGCCCTCGGGAACGTGGGCGGTGCCGGCTCGAGCGATCTTGTATGCGGGGAGGCCGGTGATATCCCTCCCCGACAGGCGGATGCTCCCTGCGGTACTGGCCAGCAGGCCGGTGATCACCCGGGCGACCGTCGACTTGCCGGCGCCGTTGGAGCCGATGAGGGCGGTCATGCCCCGAGCGGGCACCTCGAAGTTGACATCGAAGAGGGCGCGGTACGGCCCGTAGCTCGCACTCACGTGCTCGACCTGCAACGCCGGCGCGTCTCCGTTGGCCGGGTCGCCGGCCGCCCGCTGCCGGGTCGCCGTTCTCATGCGCTCAGCCCGAGGTACGCCTGGCGCACCGAAGGATCGGCCATCACCTCGTCGAACTGGCCGGCAGCGATCACTGCGCCGAGGTTCATCACGATCGTGCGGTCGACCACCGACCCGACCATGCCGAGGTCGTGCTCGACGAGTAGGACGGCCATCCCGCGTTCACGCTGGAGCATCCGCAGCACCTGCGCCAGCTCACGGGTCTCTTGGACATCGAGGCCCGACGACGGTTCGTCGGCGAGCAGGAGGACCGGCTCGGCAACCAACGCCCGGGCGAGCTCCACCAGGCGGCAGAGTCCCAACCCGAGAGAGGAAACCGGGTCGTCCGCTCTCGATTCGATGCCGACCAGCTCGAGCACGTCGTTCACCCGCTTGCGTTCCGCCGGCGTCGGAGCGCTGCGGTTGAGCAGGTCCTTCCAGATGCTGCCCTCGCGATGGCGCGCCCGGTCGGCGACCATCAGGTGATCGCGCACGCTCATGTCGGGAAAGACCTCCACCCGCTGATAGGTGCGACCGATGCCGAGGCGTGCCCGCTTGTAGGTGGGAATGCCGAGGATCTGCTGCCCGGCCAACTCGATCGTCCCTCGTTCGGGCTGGAGTTGACCGCAGATGCAGTTGAACAGCGTCGTCTTGCCGGCGCCGTTGGGACCGACCAGCCCGACGCTCTCCCCCGCCTCGAGTTCGAAGCACACGCTCTCGACGGCAGTGATCCCACCGAAGACTTTTGACACCTGATCGACTTTGAGGAGGGGACGGTGCTCAGCCATGGTCGCGTACCACCGAGTCGGAATCGGCGTCACCGGCGAGCAGAGTCCCGCCCCCTGCCGCACCGCCGGCCCCTGCTCCGACCAGGGCCGGCCCACCACCGACGGGTGGAACGTCCCGGAACACCAGACGCTCCATGCGCTGGGTCCACCGACGTTTCTGGAACTCGAGGATCCCCTCGGGGTGGGCGGCGTAGGTGAAGGCTCCGAACGCGAACAACACGAAGACCAGGCTGGTGCCGCCGAACCGGGCGGGCAGATAGGTGAGCAGTTGTTGGATGACCACGAAACCGAACCCGGCGTTGATCGCACCTTCCACCGTGCTCACCCCGGTCGTCACCACGATGACCACGAAGGCGAGCGAGAACTCGTAGTTGAACGCCGCACCGCTGACCGACTGGGTCTGAATGGTCAACAAGGTGCCGCCGAGCCCGGCGACGACCCCCGACAACGCGAAGATCAACACCCGTTGCCAGGTCAGGTTGATGCCGAGGCCGGCCGCGGCGGTCTCGCTGCCCCTCATCGCCGACAGGTACCTTCCTGTCGTGCCGCGTCGTAGCGCCAGCACGCCCCCGATACAGATCAGGAGCACGACCATCGCCATGACGAAGTAGGCGTGGCCGTCGGGATTGAGGATGCCGAGGCCGACCCATTTCGGTTCGATGCTCAGTGGTGCGCCGTTGCTGGTCGACACCTGCGGGAAGACGGCACTGTCGAAGAAGAGCGCCGCGGCGAGGGTCATGAGGGCGAGGCCCAGGCCGCGCAGCCGAAGGGACATCACGGCGAGCACGACGGCGACCGCCCCGGCGAGCAGCGCGCCGACCAGCCCACCGACCAGGAGGCTGAAGCCGAAATGGCTCGCCAGCTGCGCGGCAGTGAACGCCCCCACCCCGGCCAGCATCGCCTGGCACAAGGAAAGCTGGCCCCCCATGCCGGTGATCAGGGTGATCGAGAGGAAGAGGACAGAGAACGCGAGCCCGGAGTTGAACACGTTCTCCCACACCTTGGGCATCCAGGTGAGCATCGAGACGATGAATGCTCCGAGCAGGATGTACCACGCCACCCGGATGATCCGATCCATCTGTGGGGCCCGCAGCGCGGCCGTCGTCGGCGGGGTCGGCGGATCGACCGATGCGAGCGGGTCGGTGGTCTCGCCCAGCGACCGCAAGCCGGGAACCAGGAGGAGCGCGGCGATCAGCACCACGAACGGCAACGACGCGAGTGTGGCCGAGAACCACACGCTGTCCGGTGGGAGGTAACCCTGGAGCACGGTGTCGGCCACCCCCATCAGGATGCCCACGAGCGCAGCGATGGGCATCGACCGGAGGACGGCCCACGCTGCTGCGGCGAAAGCAGCGACGACCAGGGTTGCATAATCAGATGATTGGAGCTGGCCGTAGAGCGGGGCGAGCATGACGCCGGCCAGACCGGCCATGAAGCTCGAGATCCCCCAGGCCGCCGCCACCACCCGCCCGGAGTTGACGCCGTCGAGCTGGACCAATCGGCGGCTCTCCACCGATCCTCGCATCTGCAGTCCGAGCGGGGTGAGCCGCATGAGGATCACCAGCCCCAGGAGGACCACCGCGGTCACCACCATCGGGCTCAGGTCGATCCCGTTGATCGGTGTGCGGGCCACCCGGAAGTAGACCGTGTCCGGATTGAACAAGATGCTCGGGGGGTTGTACTGGTTGTTGTTTCCGAACAGGACCGGGATCAGCGACGGAATCCCGACGAAGAGGGTGATCCCGGTGACCAGCTTCGCCGTGGTGTTGGAGTTGGGGATCTTCCGGAACAGGAACCGGTCGAAGACCAACCCGAGGGCGGGGGCGAGCAGCACCACCGACAGGATGAAGGCGAGCAGCACCGACATGTGCTCGTTCTGGACGAGCAGGGTGAAGATGAACGCCGAGACGTAGGCCTGGGCCCCGAACGCGAAGTTGAACACGCCGGTCGCCTGGTAGGTGAGGACCAAGCCCACCGCCACCATGGCGTACGTGCAGCCATAGGGAATTCCGGGGATGGCGAAGCCGAGGAAGTTCTCCACTCCTATGCCGGTCCCCTACCCGATTCCGGCGATGGTCGGGGTCATGTCCCCGGGGTTCCGGCGGGCGGCGCCACCGGCTTCGTGTCATTTGCGTTCGGCCCCACGCAGACGAAGACCTGCTTGCCCTTTCCGAACACGGGCACGAACTTGCCCTTCTCGACCTTCACGAATGCGGTGCACGTGGGGTAGACGGTCGTCGTGTGCGCGCTCTCCCAGTAGGTCACCGTGGTCGTCCCCCCGGCGGTGAAGGTCGGGATGTGATTGGTGATGTTGATCAGGTTGGCCTGGGTGAGGTTGTTGCCCGCCTGTTTGACGGCTTGGGCGAAGAGCGCTGCCGACTGCCAACCTTGTTGCGCGACGCCGTTGAAGGTGAAGCCGGGCGAGTACTTGTTCATCGCCGCGATATAGGTCTTCTGGGCGGGGTAGGTGTCTCCGAAGCGCCCGCCGGCGGCCTCGTAGGGCACGTTCCCGTTGAGGTTGAAGTAGACGCCGTTCATCAGGCTGGCGTACTGCTTGAGGAGGGACTCGTCGTAGCCGTTCAGCCACAGCTGGTGGATGTTCAGCCCGTACTGCTGGATCGCCCTCGCCATGGTGATGTTGTCCGATTCCTGCATGCAGCTGAGGACGAACTGGGTGCCGGTCTGCTGCATCCGCTGGACCGCCGAGGAGTAGTTGCCGTCGAGCTGGGCACCGAGGTCCTCGTAGGTCACGTCGAACCCGGCCTTGCCGAGATCGCCGGCGGCGGTGTTGCACGCGTCGTACGACGAGCTGATCGCCGACCCGTAGCTGATCACCGCAACCTTCTTGTCGCCCAACTTGTTCATGACGTAGGCGTACACCGGGGAGCCGGCGTGATAGTTCTGGACCGATCCCCCCGCGGCGAACAGGTTGTTCGGACCCTGCCAGTTGCCGCTCACGTTGTAGCCGTAGGTGGGCGTGTGGGTCTCGACGAAGTAGTTCGGAGTGAACCAGTACGACGCGACGAACACTGCGAAGACATGGTCCTGGTCGATCAGGGTGTGGGTGGCCTGGGTGAACTGGGTCGACTGGCCGCCGTCGTCGAGGTTGTAGGAGAGATACAGCTTGCGACCGTTGATCCCGCCCTCCGCGTTGATCATGTCGAAGTAGGCCTGGATCCCCGGGGAGAGTCCGTCGAAGTCGGAAGCGATGGCTCCGGTGCGGGTCGAGATGGCCCCCACGTTGATGGCCGTCTTGGTGACCCCGGGTGAACTCGCCGTGCCAGCGCTGGTCGTTGTCGGCGACGAGTTGCTCGAAGTAGTGGTCGTCGTGCTCGAAGTGCTCGGCGACGACGAGCACGCCGCGGCAATGATCGCGACGCCGGCCACTGCCAAACCAGCCCGGATCCAGCTCCCCCGATTTCTACCCATAGCCACCCTTCCCTTGGTACGCGGTCCCCCGAACGCCAATACCGAGGCCAGTTCTTATGACACGGATGTTAGTGATGTCAATACCGGGGGCCCTTTTCCCAGCGAAACGGCGACACCACCTACCCCAGGGACACGCCGTTTTCAACCGAGAAACTGCCTCCGACGGTCGAATTCGCGCAGCGCGCGCACCTCGGTCATGGTGACCGGGCTCAGGTCGGCGACGTCGCGGACGACCTCGGGTTCCCACCCGCACGAGTCGATCATGTCCCTGACTCTCGCGTCGAGCGGGGCAGGGCCGGCGGGAACGGCCACCACCTGGAACCTTCCGTCGATCCGACGGAGGATGCCGCGGTCGGTCACCACGCTGGTCACCCGCTCCCCCGGGGCGGTGATGTAGCCGGCGACCGCGGGCAGGCGCTGGGGTCGACCGAGGGTCACCACCACGGTCGCCGCCGCCCGGGTCACCACGTCGTTGGCTCCGCCCGAACCGACCAGAAATCGTCCGTCACCGAGTCTGGTGGAGTTGAGGTTCCCTCGGCTGTCGACCTCGGCCGCCCCCACACAACCGACGACGGTTGTCCCTGGACCACCGACCACCATCCCGAGCACGGTAGAGGCGTCGGACAGCGAAGTGGTCCTCGGAAAGACCCGGTGGTTGAAGATGTAGGGGTCTGCCGGGGTCGGCGTGTAGTCCCAGAGCCCGAGCTCGGCGGTCAGGACCACCGGCTCACCGGCAGCCTGAAGGCGGGCGACCGCCACCCACGCGGCGAGGTTCGCCACACCCGCTCCCGCCAGCACCGCGTCGGCCGAATGGGCAGGCACCACCGCTTCGACCTCGCGGGCACCCAGCGCGGCCGCCACCTCCCAGTCGCTGATCGGGTCGTCGGCTGGGAGCGGGTGCGCCTCGGCATCGCGACGCCAGGAGTCCGGATCGGACAGGAGTCGGAGACCGATGAGGCGGTCGTCGCCGAGCCCCTTCAGATAGGTCGAGTGGTCGGGCGGGTCGAGCAGATGCTCGCGGGCCCACCCGTCGAAGTCACCCCGTGCGGCGGCCGCTGCGTCGATCCAGAAGGGAATGTCTTCGCCGTAGCCGGCAACCGGCAGGCCAGGGGCGTAACACCCACCGGGATGGGCACCGAAGGGTGCCTCGACCACAGCGAGCACCCGGTGTGCGGGGATTCGCACCCGATGGCCGAGCTCCTCGAGGTCGGGGACGATGCTCTCGACGGTTGCGATCACCCCTCGGCGGGCGGCCCATGCGCCCCAGGTCCCTTCGAGCAGGGGCTCGGAGATGGCCAGGTTCCCGTGCGGGTCGGAGAGCGCTGCGTGACAGAGGGCGACATCGGGCACCAGCGGCGCGAGAAGTCCGACCGGCCCGAATGCCGAGTCGACCACGGAGAACGCGTCGTTCGTCGCGAGGTCGGAGCCAACGGCGGAGCCGGTCACCACCGCGGGCAAACCGCGGGCGCCCGCCTCGAGGCGCTGGGCGAGGGTCAGGATCGACCAGTGCTCCACCTCCACCTCGCCCGATTCGTACGCTCGCTTGAAGATCGGGTTCGGCGCATAGGTCGGGAAGCTGTTTCCCGAATAGGCAGTGATCACGTTCCGGAGCATCCCGCCACGGAAGAACAGCGCACTCAGCGCGCCGAGACTGCTCATCACCAGGGTGAATCCTGGATCGGTTCCCCAAAACTGCCTGGCCATCTCGCGGGCGGCGGCGGTCCACCGGCTGTGGCCGAGCATGACGTGGACCGAGTCGCCCGGACGGATGTTCCGTTCGATCGCGTCGCTCAGGTCGACGGCGACCTCGGTCAACGTCGCATCCACATTCGGGTGAGGAGTCCCTGGTCTGACCAGGTCCGGCTCCGGCAGGCACTGGCCATTGTGTGAGGTTATCGAACCCGCAAGTACCATTCTGCGGGCATGGCCACGAACGGTGGGCACCCGACAACGAGGGCGCAAATGGCAAAGAACAAGACTCGGGCAGAGCGTCTGCCCGATCTCGGAGAGGCGGCGACGCTCAGCACGGCCGGCGAGCCCGGGGTCGCGATCGGGCTGCCGGCCAGCAAGCGCGCGCTCCGGAGCCAGGGCCGGGAGACGATGCGGAAGCTGCTCGACGCGGCGATGGTCGCGTTCGATCGTCGCGGCTTCACCGCGACCAGGGTCAACGATGTGGTGGACATCGCCAACATGTCGCACGGGACCTTCTATCTCTACTTCTCGAACATGAGCGACCTCGTCCGGGCGCTGACCGTCGAAGTGGCGACCGACGCATCCGAGCTCTACCGCGCGCTCGACGAAGCGGGGACCTCGCTCGACGGTAAGAACCGCGACGATCTTCGCCTCTGGATCGGCGCCTATTCGAAACTGTGGCTCCGCTATGCGCCGCTGTTCCGCTCGTGGACCGAGCTGGCTGCCGCCGACGAGGTGATGGGCAAGCGGATCCGCCGCACCCTCGGCACGATGACCGACGCCATGTCCGCGCAGATCTCTGCTGCCGGAACGACCAGTGACGTGGACCCCGACGTCGCGGGCCTTGCGGTGCTGGCCATGCTCGACCGCTTCCACTACTTCCGGGAGCTCATGGGAGATCCGGTCGACGACGAAGCGCTGGACACGCTCACCACCATCGTCCACCGCGCCCTGTTCGCCGGCAGCGACTGAGTCCGAGCTTTTTCTCTCTTCTCTTCTTGTTCGCCGACTCCGACTGAGTCTGCCCCGGGAGGATCACCCTCCCGCCCGACCGCTCAGGACCGCTCAGTCCAAGAGGACGTCCACCCCGGAACCTTGCGCTTCGAGGTCGACCATCTCGTTGTCCTCGGCGTAGCGCAGACCCTGCACGTTGAACAAGGTCACCGACTCGGCGCCGATCGGGAACGGACCCCAGTGCCAGGTTCCGCGGCGCAGGACCAGCGATTCGAGCGGTTCCAACCGGAAGGCCCGGATCTTGTCCGCGTCACCCGGCGAGGTCATCTCGACATCTGGCGGCGCGACGACCACCACGGCCGGCACGTCCATGGACATCAAGGTCTGAGTGTGGGTGGCGTGCCGATAGAGCATCTGACAGCGGAGGCCTTCAGGAATTTGCGGAACCTCGTCGCGACGGTGCCCGATCAGGTTGACGTGCGGATCGCCCCAGGTGAACTCGAGCACTTCGACACCGTCCTTCGGATCGGTGTCGGCGACCGGTAGCCAACCGAAGGGCATCCACGCTTCGGCGGTCAATGGCTCCGGTGTGATCCGACGAACCTCTGCCATGATCCACGCTCCCGAACGGTTCGATGTGCGGCCCAACCTAACATCGGCACCAGCGGCCGAGATGCACGATCGCCGGCAGTCGGGCCATGATCGCGATCGACAGAGGAGGACAAGAGATGGCGATGGACGTACGAAACATCGAAGAGGTTGCTCCGGTCGTCGAGCACAACGGCACGGTGCCGGTGTGGTGGATGGTCAACTCACGCGAGATGAAGGACGCGACCGACGGAGGCTTTCTGGAGCTGGTGAACGAGTTCGAGGTCGCGGGCGGGGGCTACGTGTTCCCTCACTCCCACCCGACCCACGAGTTCTATTACGTGCTCCGCGGCCGGGGGATCATGACCATCTCCGGCGAGGACCGCGAGATCGCCCAGGGTGACCTGGTCCACATCCCACCCGACGCGGTGCACAGCCTCAAGCCGATCACCGACCACGCACCGATCCACTGCTTCTGCTTCGCGATCGGGGTGAAGGGCTCGGGCCCGATCGACTACACGACCCACTGAGGGTCGGCAGCACCGACCCTGATCAGCGACCCACCTTGATCAGCGAGACGTCGAGGCCGAGCAGTTCGACCGTCGTCGATCCCGAACGGAGGGCCTCGAGGTAGCCCTCCTCGGCCTTCACCCGGGCCTTGCCTGCCGCGATGGTCTCGTCGAGCTTCGCGGCAGGGATCACCACCACACCGTCGACGTCACCGACCACCCAGTCGCCGACCTCGACGGGAACCGTCGCGACCGTGGCGGCAATGCCGACGGTCCCCGGGTTCTTCTTGGTTGCACCCCGGAGGGCGATCGTGCTCGAGAACACCGGGAAACCCAGCCGTTCGAGCGCGGCGACGTCACGCACCCCGCCGTCGATCACCAAACCGAGGAGCCCCCGCGCCTGGGCCGCGGTGGTGAGCACTTCACCCCAGTACCCACGCTCGGCGACCTGACCGACATCGACGACCAACACTGATCCGGCCGGCGCCTGGGTCACGGCGACGTGCTCGGCGAGGTTGTCCCCCGGCGTACAGGACACCGGGTAGGCCTTCGCCGCAACGGTCGCCCCGGACCACACCGGTCGGATCCGCGGCGGCATCGAGAGTCCGCCCGATTCGCCCAGGGTGGCCGCGCCGAGCTCGGCGAGCACCGCGGCGATGTCGTTGTTGTCCATGAGAGCTCCCTTCGATCAATCGAGCACTGACACGATGAATTCGATCTCCACTGCACCGCCCCTCGGCAGCGCGGCCACTCCGAGCGCCGACCGGGTGTGGCGACCCCGCTCACCGAAGACGTCGTAGAGCACTCTGCTCGCCCCGTCGATCACGGCGGGCTGACTGTGGAAGTCCGGTGCCGACGCGACAAACCCGGTGACCGTCAGCACCCGATCGATCCGGTCGAGCGTGCCGAGCTCAGCCTCCAGCACGGCCAGGCCGTTGAGCGCGCAGACTGCCGCCGCCTCGGCGCCCTCCTCCACGCTCACGTCGTCACCGAGGGTGCCGATGCAGGTCAACTGGCCGTCGATCCGGGGCAGCTGACCCGACGTGCGGGCGACCCCTCCGTGAACCACGACCGAGTCGAGCGGATCGTGGGGCGGATGCGGACCGTGCAAGGTGAGCCCGAGCGACGCCAACCGAGCCCGCACCCTCCCCGCGTCCGATCCGTTCGTCACGTCGGCGTTGTCGGAACCGGGCATCGAAGAAGCACCTCCTGGGACGAGCCAGGCATCGACCCGGCGAGACGACGAGATGGTATCGCCGCAAACTCCGACCCTCTGACGCCACCGTCAGGTCTGTCGAGGTTCGCGTAGAGTGGCCCGATGGGCTTGCTGGATGAACGAGTAGCAGTTGTCACGGGAGCGGGTCGCGGCATCGGTCGCGAGATCGCCCTCTGTCTCGCCAACGAGGGTGCACGGGTCGTGGTCAACGACATCGGCGTGTCGCTCGGCGGGGAAGGAACCGGAGAGGATCCGGCCGAGCAGGTGGTGTCAGAGATCACCGGCAAGGGAGGATCGGCGGTCGCCAACCGCGACCGGGTCGACGATTTCGACGGCGCAGGGCGCATCATCGGAACCGCGGTCGACAGCTTCGGCAAGATCGACATCCTGGTGAACAACGCAGGCATCGTCCGGGACCGCACCTTGGTCAAGCTCGACGAGTCCGACTACGACGCGGTGGTCGCGGTCCATCAGAAGGGCACCTTCAACACCGCCCGGCATGCGGCACCCCTCATGAAGGACGCCGGCTACGGGCGGATCGTGAACATCACCTCGTCGGCCGGGCTGCGCGGCAACTTCGGGCAGACCAACTACGGCGCGGCCAAGGCGGCGATCATGGGGATGACCTTCGTCTGGGCCCTCGAGCTCGGCAAGTACGGAATCACCGTCAACGGGATGGCCCCCGCAGGCGCCACCCGGATGACCGCGGGACTCGCCACCGAAGAGATTCCGCCCGACCAGGATCCTGCGCTCAACGCGCCGCTGGTGGCTTTCCTCGCCTCCGAGGGCGCTTCCTACGTGAACGGTCAGATCTTCGGCCGGACCGGGTTCGGCTACACGATCTTCCAGACGCCCCGCCAGGTGGCAACCATGTGGAGTGAGGGTGGGTGGACCCCCGCCGAGGTCGCCGAGCACTTCCACGAGGTGCTCGGACAGCACCTCCAGCCGGTCGGGATGCCGGCGCACCCGCTGCTCGGCAAGGGCAAGAAGGACGATGCCGCCTCCTGACGAGAAACCAGGGAAGCAGAAGTTGCTGCTTCCCTCCGAGCAGGTTCATGCCATGGCCCTCGCCTTCGGTGACGAGCCCGGCTACAAGATCCTCGACGGGCCGGCCCTCACCTTCAACCAGTGGGACGAACACGCGACCCGGCTCGCCCGCGGACTGGTCGACGCCGGGCTGGAACCGGGCAGCAGGGTGGGCATCCATCTCGAGCCGGCCAACGCGCTGCGATGGATCGCAGCCTACGCCGCCATCCACCGTGCGGGCGGGGTCGCCATTCCGTTCAACGCGCAGCTGACCCGACCCGAGATCGAGCGGATGGTCAACCACAGCGGAGCGGCAGCGGTCTTCGCCGAGGAGTCCCTTCTCCCCCGCTACGAAGGTGGGGGACCTGGCCTGGTGGTGGCCGTCCCCCCGGCCGACAGCACGGCAACTGTCGAGGACGGATGGAGACCGGCTGCCGGTCAACGGATCCTCCGATGGTCCGAGCTGATGGAGTCCGACCCCGAGTACTTCCAAGTGCCGCGGGATCCGAGCGACCTCGCCGAGATCCTCTACACGTCCGGGACGACCGGAAGCCCGAAGGCGGTCGCAGTACGCCACGACAACGCCTCGATGGTCCCGTTCCACAAGCCCAACTGGTCGGGCGGAGGGTGGCTGCACTGCAGTCCCCCCTATACCTTCGCCGGGCTCTCGTTCATCTACACCCCGATGAAGCTCGGGATGCTGGCGCTCTATCTGCCGCGCTTCGATGCCACCCGCTGGCTCGACGGCGTCGAAAAGGAACGTCCTGTCTCGGTCTTTCTGGTCCCGGCGATGGCCGCGCTGCTGTTGGAGCATCCTCGGTTCGAGACCGCCGACCTCACCTCGGTACAGGTCTGCTCCATCGGCAGCGCTCCCCTTGCTCCGTTCGTCCTCGAGCGGCTGCAAGAGCGGATGCCCACCGCCGCCCTGTCCAACAACTACGGGATGACCGAGGCCGGATCCGTCTACTGCCTCATGCCCCCCGGCGAAGCGGTGAAGCGTCCGGGTTCGGTCGGGATGCCGATGGCACCGGCCGAGGTTCGCTGTCTCGATGCCGATGGCAAGCAGCTCGGACCCGGCGAGATCGGCGACGTCTTCCTCCGGATACCGGGCCGCCCGAGGGAGTACTACGGCGACCCCGAGGCCTCGGCTCAGATCTGGGTCGACGGATGGCTGGTCACCGGGGACGTCGGCAAACTCGACGAGGACGGCTACCTCTACATCGTCGGCCGCAGCAAGGACGTCATCATCCGGGGCGGCAACAACATCCACCCGACCGACGTCGAATATGCGATCGAAGCCCACCCGGCGGTGCGCGAGGTGGCGGTGATCGGTGTCCCTCACCCCGTGCTCGGCGAGGACCTGGTGGCCTTCGTCGGCGTCCACCCCGGAGACGCCGCAGACGCCGACGATCTGCGCGCCCACACCCTCGAGCTTCTGGCCGCCTACAAGGTCCCGCGCCGGTGGGAGTTCGTCGAGCAGCTGCCCCGCAATGCCACCGGCAAGGTGGTCAAGGGTGAGCTGCGCGACCGGTTGGCAGCCGAAGACGCAGCCGGCGGCGACTCTGTATCCTGACACTCATGTCAGTGAAGATCGACCATCCAAGGATCGGCATCGTCGGGGCCGGAAACATCGCGGGACTCAATGTCGCGGGGTATCTCGAAGACGAGCGATGCGAGGTCGTCGCAGTCTGTGATCCGATCGAGGGCAGGGCGGCCGCCGCAGCCCAGCGATGGGGGGCGGGTTCGGCCTACACCGATCTGGACGACCTGTTGGCCGACCCGAACGTCGATGCCGTCGAGATCCTCACTCCGACCAATCGCCACCACGACCACGTCCTTGCAGCGATCGCAGCAGGAAAGCACGTGTCGTGCCAGAAACCGCTGGCCAACTCGGTCTCCGAGGCCCTCGCGATGACCGCCGCGGCAGAGGAGGCGGGGCTGATCCTGCGGGTCAGCGAGTGCTTCCGGCACTACCCGCCGCTCGAGCTGACCAAGAAGCTCATCGACGACGGGGCGATCGGCCAACCGACCAACCTCCGGATGAAGACCATCGTCGGACAGACCGACTCCGAGTTCCAAGGTGGGCTGACCGCCGACGGCTACGTGTGGCGGATGACCTCGGAGAGCCCGGGCGGGCACCTCTTCGATGACATGATCCACAAGTATGCGGTTGCGCTGTGGCTGTTCGACCAGGACATCGTCTCGGTGCAGGCGGCAGTCCGCCGGCGCGACTTCTTCTTCGAACCCTGCTCGTGCATCTTCGAGTACGAAGACCGGGGACTCCTCGGGACCATGGACGTCGCGTATGCGCCGAAGATGTGGATGCGAAGCAGCTACTACGGGGCCGACGAGTTCTTCGAGATCCAGGGGGACGAGGGCATGCTCTGGGTCACCCGGTGCACCGGCGAGATGCTCGACCTGCCCGCGGTGGTCCTCTACAACGGGGCCCACGGCAACGAGACCTCCACCACCTACCCGACGGTCAACGCCGACTGGGGTGAGGGATTCAAGCGCTCCTCTCGCCACTTCATCGATGCACTGGTCGACGGAGTGCCCGCACAGATGAGCGGGGAGGATGCGATCAAGGCGCTCCAGCTCTGCTTTGCCGTTTATGAAGCCGGCAACACACGTCAGCCGGTCGATCCACGGACCATCGACGGGGTCGTGTCACCGATCGGCTGGCCCTGATGAAGGTCACCCGCACCCTGCACAGCAGCGTCAACGTCGAAGGACATCTCGACGAGAGTGTGGAGTTCTACCGGCAGCTCTTCGGGATGGGGGACGATCCACGGCCGATCATCCCGGGCATCGAGGGCCACTGGTTCAACACGGTCAATGCCCAGCTCCACCTGGTCGACGCTCCGGAGGGGCCTGGGCCGATCCGCCCGGCGGGTCACCACGTGTGTTTCGCGGTCACCGATCTCGACGAGGCGATCGCCGAGCTCGAGCGCAAGGGCATCCCCTACGCCGAGGGCGCCCAGGGGACGGTGGTCCAGATCTGGATCGTCGATCCGGCCGGCAACACCATCGAGCTCCAGCAGGAGACCGAGGCGCAGGCCTGAGCCAGCTCACTGGTCAGGCGGTCAGTTCGCTCGCCAGTCGTCCTTCGCCGGCAGTGGATGACGAAACAGACGGGCCGCGTTGCCGCCTGCGATCATCCGCATCTCGGCCTCGTCGATACCTCCGAAGGTGGCCTGCATGACCGACTGGGTATCGGGCCAGGTCGAGTCGGCGTGGGGGTAGTCGCTCTCCACCATGATGTGGTCGACCCCGATCACGTGGCGGAGCTCGACCACTGACGGGTCGTCGATCGAGCAGAACCAGAAGTTCCGCTTCAGCACCTCGCTCGGCCGCAGCTCCGAGGGCCACGAGTTCGATTCGGTGCCCGATGCGGAGTGGTCGAGGACGTAGTCGACCCGGTCGGCCAACATCGGAACCCATCCCATTCCGCCCTCGGACAGGGCGATCGACAGCTTCGGGAACCGGAGCGGTACCCCTGACCACAACCACTCCGCCGCGGCGATGAGTGCGTTCACCGAGAACAGTGTCGGGAGCAGCTCGAACGGCGGCCCCTGCGAGGGAAGGGGTGCCCATGCGGAGGCGCCGGTGTGGAGGCACAGCACGGTTTCGGTCTCTTGGCACGCGGCAAAGAGCGGATCCCAATGCGGCGTGAAGATGGAGGGCAGACCGAGCTGGGAGGGGAACTCGGGGAAGCTCACCGCCTTGAAGCCGAGGGCCGCGTTCTTATGCACCTCGGCGGTGGCGACCGTCACGTCGGCGAGCCAGGGCAGCTGCAGCGGGATGATCCGATCGGGGTAGGTCCCGGCCCACACTTCGTGGTGCCACTGGTTCCAGGCGCGCAGGCTGGCCAGACCGAGTTCGGGGTCGTCCGACCGGATGAACACCGAGCCGCAGAATCCTGCGACCAGCGACGGGAAGCAGAGCGACGCCCACACCCCGTTGAGATCCATGTCCGCGATCCGGGCGTCGATGTCGTAACACCCGGGCCGCATCTCCTCGAACCTGGCCGGGTCCATGCTCCAGGCCTCCCGCGGCCGACCGACCACCGCGTTGAGGCCGACGTTCGGATACCGGCGGTCTTCGTAGAGCCAGGCCTGGGTTCCGTCGGCGTCCTCGACGATCCGCGGCGCGCGCTCGGCGAGTCGCTCGGGCATCCGACCTTCGAAGAGGTCGGGTGGCTCGATCAGGTGGTCGTCCACCGAGATGATCGGAACCCGGATCGGACGGGGCTCAGGATCGGGCAGCAATCCCACCTGCAGCCGGCCCTCCTCCAACATCGGTCGCAAGCTAGCATGCGACCCAAATGCTCGACGTGGCCATCCGAGGCGGGACAGTCGTCGACGGGACCGGCGCGCCGGCACGGCGGGCCGACGTCGGTGTCGAGGACGGGCGGATCGTCTCGGTGGGCGAGGTGGACCGGGCCTCACGCGAGATCGACGCCGACGGGCTGCTGGTGACCCCCGGGTTCGTCGACCTCCACACCCATTACGACGCCCAGCTGTCATGGGACTCCGCCGCCACTCCCTCACCGTTCCACGGCGTCACCACCGTCTTCGGTGGAAACTGCGGCTTCTCGCTCGCACCGGTCGGAGCCGAGGACGTCGACTACCTGACCAGCATGATGGCCAGGGTCGAAGGGATGCCGCTTTCGGCCCTCCAGTCCCTGGACTGGTCGTGGAGATCGTTCGGCGAGTGGCTCGATCGGTTCGAAGGCAAGGTCGGAGTCAACGCAGGGTTCCTCGTCGGACACTCCTCTCTGCGACGGGTGGTGATGGGCGACGACGCGGTGGGCAAGCCCTCGTCCGCCGAGCAGGTCGCCGAGATGGTCGCCCTGGCGGAACGGTGCTACGAGGAAGGTGCCCTCGGACTGTCGACCTCCCAGGCCCACACCCACAGCGACGGGGCAGGTCAGCCGGTGCCCTCGCGGGCTGCGAGCCGCGAAGAGCTCGAGGCGTTGTGCTCCTCGGTCTCGCGCCACCCCGGCACCGTGCTCGAGCTCATCCTTCCCGGATGTATCAACGGTTTCAGCGATGAAGAAGTCGACCTGATGGCGACCCTCTCGCTGCTCGGGAATCGACCGGTCAACTGGAACGTGCTCGGTGTGTCGTCACTCAATCCGGGTCGATGCGAGGAGCAACTCGGGGCGTCGACCGCGGCGGCCGAGCGCGGCGCCAAGGTTGTGGCGCTCACCATGCCCCACACCATGAAGATCCGGCTGTCCTTCGAACACGGTGCGGTGATCGACGGCCTGCCCGGTTGGCGCGAGACGCTCTTCGAGTTGAAGGCCCCCGAGCGGATCGAGCGACTCAAGGATCCGGCGGTGCGAAAGAAGCTGGACGAGGCCGCTCACTCCAAGGAGGCGGGCATGCTCAGCGCGCTGGCCAACTGGAACAACCTGATCATCGAGGAGACCTTCGACCCGGTGAACGCAGGGCTTGCCGGGCGGACCGTCGGCGAGATCGCAGCCGAGCGGGGCACCGATCCCTTCGACACGTTGGCCGACATCGTGGTCGCCGACCGGCTGCGCACCGGGCTTCGGCCGCCGATCCCCGAGTCCGAAGCGGACTGGGAGTTCCGCGCGCAGGTCTGGCAGGACCCCCGCACGATCGTCGGAGGATCCGATGCCGGAGCCCATCTCGACATGATGTGCGGCGCGGTCTACTCCACCTCCATGCTGGGCGACGGGGTACGCAAGCGCGGTCTGCTCAGTTGGGAGGCGGCAATTCGGGAGCTGACCGACGTGCCGGCCCGCCTCTACGGTCTCCGCGACCGCGGGCAGGTCACGCAAGGGTGGTGGGCGGACCTGGTGCTGATCGACCCCGACCGGATCGGGTATGGCCGCGAGTACACCCGAGACGACCTCCCGACCGGCGCTTCCCGCCTCTTCGCCGATGCGGAGGGTATCGAGCGGGTGCTGGTCAACGGCGAGGAGATCGTCAGTTGCGGCGAGCTGACCGGGGCCACTCCTGGAACCGTCCTGCGTTCGGGGATCCACACCGACTCGGTGACCGTGCCGGGATCTGCCGCCTGAACCAGCACTCTCCGTGGGGGCGGGCGGCGGCCGACGCCATCTCGCGCCTCGACGGCTCGGTCGATCGGATGTGTCTCTGGCACAATTGACGAGGCGTGAGCTTCTTCGAGCCCCTTCCTCCTCCACCTCCTGAACCGTCGGAGCGCCAGTGGTCGCCACCGGCTTGGGATCGGCCGTCGGAAGGAACGTTGCCCGCGACGATGGCGGTCAACGCGCTTCTGGGTCGTCAGGAGAATGGTGTCCTCTCCATCCCTTCGTTGGAGGTCTACCCCAACGGTTTTCTCATCAATGTCCAGATCCTCGTCGACCCTGGCAAGCCGGATGAAGTGAGGCAGTTCATGCGTCCGCGGATGCGAATGGGAATGCTGCGGATCGGGGTTCGCTTTGCAGACGGTCGAACCGGTGGCCAAGGCCTGGTGCGGGGAAGGCTCGACGTTCCCAAGGATGAAGAGGGAGTCCCGACCCAACCGTATGTCGGCCATAGAGGGGGCGGTGGAGGTTCGGGTGGTTGGCGCTTCTCTGCGTGGGTGTACCCGCTGCCGCCCGACGGCCCGCTCGAGATATTCGTGGCACTTCCCCCCGAGGCGGGCGGTAACGAGTACAGCGCGACCTTGGAGGGTTCTGCCGTCCGCGCTGCGGCAGGCGAAGCGAAAGTGATCTGGGACTAGCCGGAGTCAGCGGAGCCCGAACCGGCCGGTTGGCTTCAACCTCAGAGAACGAGCCGCATCGCCACCCGTGCACCGAAGTCGTCATCGCCGATTGTCATCTCGTGACGGCGGATGTCGGCCAACTCAGGCGTGAGCGTCTGCGTCACGACGAAGCCGAGTGACTCGTAGAAGGGCCGATTCCACAGGACATCCCGGTACGTGGTCAGCGTGATCGCATCGAAGCCTTCCGATCTCGCCCAATCACAGGTCGCCTCCATGAGCAAGCGTCCGAGACCTTGTCGACCATGCTCAGGGTCGACTGCCAACTGCCAGACGTGCGGGATTCCGTCCACCAACTCGACGCAGACGAATCCCTGCGGCGGGTCGCCCACCACCAGGACGAGCACGGCATCGTCCAAATGGTTCTCCGCTTCATCGTTGGCAAACGGCCCGATACCTACCGTCTCGAACAGCTTGTCGGCCTTGAACTCGACCTCCCGCAACGAGCCGAACTCGTCAGGACGTGCCGGACGAACGGTCGGACTCGTCTCGCTCATCGCCCCGAGTCTCCCATGGCGCCGCCAGTCCCGAATGATGAAACGCGGATCGTTCGCGTGGTCATGCAGGCGCGCCCGGGGTGTGTAGCTTCGTTGACACCGTGCAGATCTTCCGGTTCGATCCAGAGGTGTCGGCCCCTGTCGATCCACCCGACTCGGAGACGCGAGTCGGAAAGCTGACCGGCGAGGACACTCGCGGCCGGATCCGGTTCCTGCATCTGGTACCGGGTGACTCGATCGAACAGCGATCCCATCGCCAACAACTCGTGGCTGTCGTCTCCGGCTCTGGATGGGTCGGCGGGGAGGGAACGCGCCGTCCGATCCGATCAGGACAGGCGGCCACTTGGGAACCCGACGAAACCCAGGAGATCGGCAGCGACGAAGGCCTAACGGCGGTCTGGGTCGAGGGCAGCTTCAGCATGGAGGCGTTCGCGGTCACCAGGGAGATCGTGGTGGTGGACTACGACCCGCAGTGGCCGGTGTCGTTCGAACGAGTACGCGAGTCGGTCTGGCCTGCCATCGAGAACATCGCGCTTCGCATCGACCACGTGGGGTCGACATCGGTACCCGGTCTGCCGGCCAAGCCGATCATCGACATGGACATCGTGGTGTCCGACCAATCCCACATCCCGCCGGTCATCGAAGTTCTCGCTCAGCTCGGTTACGCGTGGAGAGGCGACCTCGGAGTTGCGGGCAGGCAGGCGTTCGACACATCCCGACATCCGGAACTCCCGCCCCATCACCTCTACCTGGTCGTCGAGAACAACAAGGCGCACCTCGATCACGTGCTCCTCAGAGACGTGCTCCTTGCGGATCCCGCAGAACGGGACAGATACGCCGAGCTGAAGCGGACCAACGTGGAGCTTGCCCAAGGTGACATCGACGTCTACACGGCGGCCAAAGCCCGCTATGTGGCCGACCTGCTCACCCGCGCACGTGCCGATCGAGGTCTCGAACCCGCCAGCTACTGGGTCCCGGACCTACCTGGCGTCACCAATCAGTAGCCATCGGGATGGTGGCAGCCAGTCACCATCAGTCAGGCCGACATCGGCGAAGTTGGGTCAACCGGCTGCTTCTGGCGGGGCGCAACCGTCTGATGCGGATGTTGTTGCTGCCATAACAATGACGGGCGCCCTGATCCGTACGTCGGAATCACGATGATGGCGGACTTGTCCGCATATCCGTTTCCGTAGAAGGTGTCGAGATAGATCGAGCCATCAGCCCCGACCGCCACCCCGCCCGGCGAGAACCCGGTGATTCCGAGATAGGCGACCTTGTCAGTGGTCGGGAATCTCACGAGAGTCTGGATCCCGCCCGGCGACAATCGAACGACCCCGAGCTCATCCATAGCTATCACCGAACCGTCGGAAGCCGTGACGAGTCCGCTCGGACCTCTCGGATACAGCGATCCGAGTGATCTCACAACGCCATGAGGATCGACCATGAGGATCGTCTTGGTGTTGAAGCCGAACACGTACAGATTCCCCGCCGAGTCGAACGCCAGCCCCGTCGCACCATCTGCCGATGCATCGACCGCTGGACCCCCCAGACCGTAGATACCTTGATACTGGCCGTCGTTGCCGAGCACGCGGAAGAAGGTTCCGTTCGGTTCGAGTCGGAGCACCTCGTTGCCGTTCGACACGTACATCAGCCGGTCCGGTCCGAAGGTGATGGCGGTGGGTTGTAAGGCGGCATCGAGCGCCGGGGTTCCATCTGCGACCCATCCAACCGAGCTGCCTCTACCAGCGATCGTCGTGATGATGCCTGACGGAGAGACCGCACGAATGCGCCCGTTCTGGCTGTCGGCGATGTACAACGTGCCACCCGGACCAAAGGTGATCCCCGAGGGATCGTTGAGCTGTGCTCTGGCGGCTGGTCCCCCGTCACCGGAGAATCCGACGGTGCCGTTGCCTGCGACGGTCTCGAAGGTCCCGTTCGGCAGTCGTTCCAGGACCTGGTTGCGAGCGTCGTCGGCGGCATAGAGATTGCCGTTCGGTCCGACTGCCAGAGAACTGGGACGCTCGGGAATGACTCCCACGGTCGTCGGTGCAGTCGGGGTGATCCTGCGGGACCGTGGAGGATGAGTCGGGGGCTGGTGAGCGGTTGTCGACCCGCGAGTCCGGCCGACGATCACAACCGCAACGCCAACCAGCAGGACGAAAACGACACCGCTCACGATCCAGCGACGACGCTGACGCCGTCGGGCCTCGCGGATGACGAGTTCCTGATCGAAGGGTTCGGAAGTCCCAGCCTGCGACGGAGCGGTCTTGGTCTCGGTTCTGGTCTCGGTCATATGGTGACACTATGATTGTCACCATGAGGGATGTCAAGGTCCACCGAGGCGACAGCTTGCCTTTGCATGACCAGGTCGCAGCCGAGATCCGGCGGGACATCGCGAACGGGGACGTCCGACCCGGCGAACGCCTACCTCCAGCCCGCGATATGGCTGCCGTTCTCGGAGTCCACACGAACACGGTGCTCCGAGCACTTCGTGCCCTCCGTGACGAGGGCGTTCTTGAATTCCGACGTGGCCGTGGCGTCACCGTTTCGGGTGAACCCGAACATGGCGTCATTTGGGCACAGGCACGGGAGCTACTCACTCAAGCTCAGCGGTTCGGACTTCAACACGATGACGTGGTTTCGATCATCGAGAGCCTGCCCTGAATCCTCCCGCACCGCCCGCAGATCGTCAGACGACCTGACCTGCGTGGCTCTCACTTGACGCGACGCACGTTGGTGCCGGAAGTGCCTCGAGGCCGTCGACGATCCCTTCTACGGGCCGGAGCTCGCGCTCGAAGACCTCTCGGTATCGAAGACGCTGACGTGCTCGAAGTTCCCACTCCTCAGCTCGATGATGTCGTCAGGCTTGTCGACAATTATGGGCGCCAGGGAACCAACGCCCCGTAGCGACGATCAGGGGATCCCCCCGTCCACCCGAAGGATCGCTCCGGTGGTGTAGCTCGACGCGGCCGACGCGAAGTACAGGGCGGCGCCCACGATCTCGTCGGGCTGACCACCGCGCTGGAGCGCATGCCGGGCCTTGGCTGCCGCTTCGAAGGCCTCGAGATCCCACTCCTTGGTCACGTCGGTCATGAACGGGCCGGCCATGATGCAGTTGACCCGGACCGTCGGCCCGTAGGCGTGGGCGAATCCGACGGTCACTGCATTGAGTCCGGCCTTTGCTGCGTCGTAAGGAAGCATGAAAGGAGCTGGCCGGATCGAACCGGTGGTCGAGATGTTGATGATCGACCCACCGCCCGTCTCGACCATCCGTGGCCCGACCAACGCGGTCAGCCGGAACGGGCCCTTGAGATTGAGCCCGACCACCTTCTCCCACATCGCCTCAGTGACCTCGGTCAGATCGCCGTAGAGCAAGGACATGCCCGCGTTGTTCACCAACACGTCGACGTGTCCGAAGGTGTCGTAGGCGGCCTCGACCAGGCCGTCGATCTCTTCCCATCGACCGACGTTGGTCGAGACGGCCAGGGCACGGCGTCCGCGTGCCTCGACCTCGGCGGCCACCGATTGGCAGGCATCCAGCTTGCGGCTGGCGATGATCACGTCCGCGCCGGCATCGGCGAACCCGAGCACCATCGCCCGACCGAGTCCACGGCTCCCACCGGTGACCAGCGCCACCTTGCCGGTGAGATCGAAGAGGTTCGACCGGTCGCTCAATTGAGCGAAGTGGTAGCCGAAAGTTCGGCCGCTTTGCGCGCCATCTCCAGCACGACATCACCGAATGCCGCCATCTTGGGATTGTCGGCCTCGCCCTTGACCACCCGGGCATAGCCCGCCTCGAGGACTATGGCGAGCTTGAATCGGGCGAGGATGACGTAGTAGTCGATCTCGTCCACCGGACGGCCGCTCGCGTTGGCGTAGTAGTCGAGCAACTCGTCCTTGGAGGGCATGCCGGCGTAGTTGACGTAACTCACCGTGCTCTCGTCGGTCGCCGAAGTGTCGTCGGGCCATCCGTTGATCACCCAACCGAGATCGAGGAGCGGATCGCCGATGGTGGCCATCTCCCAGTCGACGATCGCAGCCAGTCGGGCGGGTGCGCCGTGGCGGTACATCACGTTTGCGAACTGGTAGTCGCCGTGCATGATGCCCGGACGGTAAGAGCTCGGCTTGTGGTCGCGCAGCCACGAGGCAGCCTCGTCGATGCCGGGCAGCGGTCGGAACTGCACGGCAGCCAGGTGAGCGAGCCAGCGATCCACCTGCCGCTCGTGGAAGCCGTCGGGCTTTCCGAAGCCCTCGAGCCCCTTTGCCTGCCAGTCGACCTTGGACAGACGGGCGATCCCGTCGACGAGTTGGAACGCGAGCCCGCGCCGGGCTTCGGGGTCGCTCCCGAACGGTTCGGGCCAGACGGTCCCGATCTGCATCGGTGACCATCCGTCGACCAGCTCCATCATGTAGAAGCAGCCGCCGATCACGCTTGGGTCGTCACAGCCAGCTTTCGCCCGTGCGTGGGGAACGTCGGTGTCACCCAAGGCGGACAGCAACCGGTACTCGCGGAGCATGGTGGCGTTTCGGCCCTCTGGCACCGGCTCGGGTGGCCGCCTGAGCGCCCAGTGCTCGCCACCCCGAGTGATCTCGAACAGATCGTTCGACGCCCCGCCGGTGATGAAGCGGGACTCGATCGGTGCGCCCGCACCAGGCAGGCCCTGCTCGTCCATCCATTTGCCCAGACGATCCGGGTCGATGGTCGAGTGGGGCTCGCTCTCCTCCGAGTCGGCAGATTCACTCTCCCCGGAGGTGACGGCGTTGCTCACGGTTTCGGTTCCCCCTGTGTTTCGAGACGTTCAGCCCACGATTTCCCTGCTGAAGCCGGCGTCAGATTATCAGCGCGGGAGAAGAACCCACCAAATGGCGTCCCTAGGAGATCACCCTCGCGACGGTGATGAGTCCGCTCCCAAGAAGGAGGAGGTCGGCGGCCCAGACGAAACGAGCGGTCTCCATCCGTGCGCTGATCCACCCATCGCCGGCTGAAGAGTGGCGGCCACGAGCGCAATCGCGGACACGGCGGCGACGGTGCCGCCAGTCAACATCCGTGCGACCCCGAGGAGCGTTTGTCAGATGGGCGCGCGGCCGTCTGCAAGGCCTTGCTGGAGGATGCCGGCGATCCGGTTCCGGTGCCAGGAGGCGTTCCCGAAACTGGTCGCGTCGAGCTGCGCTCGCTTGACGTGGAGGTGCAGTTCCTGCTCCCAGGTGAACCCGATACCGCCGTGCACTTGGAGAGCGGCCGCGGTCACCCGCCGGGAGGCGTCGGAGCACCACGCCTTCGCCAACGACGCGGCGAGGGGAGCTTCGTCGTGGCCGGTGGCAACACACCATGCCGCGTAGTACGCGCTCGAGCGCATGCCTTCGACGTCCACCAGCACGTCGGCGATCCGGTGCTTCACGGCCTGAAAGCTGCCGATCGGCTTGCCGAACTGCTTGCGGACCTTCGCGTACTCGACGCTCAGATCGAGCGCCCGCTCTGAAGAACCGAGGAGCAAACCGGCATTGGCGGTCGCGGCTCGGTCGAGCAGATGGGCTGCCTCGGCGGCTCCACCGATGCGGTAGGCCCGGGTCTCGTCGAATGTGAGCCATGCCAACGGTCGGGTGGGGTCCATCGCCGGCTCGGCAGCCGGTCGATCGGCATCGGTGAGCTCCACCGCAAACAACGCGTCCTCGGTTGCGACCACCGCCACGCTGGCAACCGACGCGTAGAGGGTCGGCTCGGGGCGACCGATGAGCAGCCAGCTGTCGCCGTCTCGCCGCGCACTGAGGGCGGTGGGACCTGCGGACCACCCGACACACCCGATCGTCTCGCCGGTGACGAGCTGTGACGCCCATCTGCGCGCGGCGTCGCGAACCTCTGCAGGCAGCGAGTCGTCCGTTGCGGCATCGCCGAGCGCACCGAGGCACAGCACAGAACCGACGAACGGCGCCGGAGCGGCGTGTCGCCCGAGCTCTTCGCAAAGCACGACCACCTCCACCATGCCGAGCCCCAGGCCCTCTTCAGCCTCCGACAGCTCCACACCCAGCCAGCCCTGCTCGGCCATCGCCTCCCACAGCTGCCGGTCGAAACCGTCCTCCAACCCGGCCACGTCATCCTCGCGTCCGATGCCCGGACCGACGAAGGTACGCAACTGTTCCGGAGATGACAGATTGTCGAGGAGATCGGCCGCCGCGTCACGGAGCCCCATCTGGTCGGGCGAGAGTTCGAAGTCCACGGCGGCGAAGCTTAGAGTCGACCTCACCCGGTGCGGCCAACTCGGTTCGTCTGCTCCGCCGTCTGTGCCAAGCTGGCTCCAGATGGACCTCCAGATCACCCCCGAACAGCAGGAGCTGCGCGCCGAGCTCCACGACTGGCTGGTCGCCAACCTTCCGTGGGAGTACGGCACCGAACCGCCGACGCGGTCCCATGACCTTGCCGAGGTGGTCGCGTTCGGCCGTGCGTGGCAGGCGCAGCTGGCCGCCGATCGTTGGGTCGGAATCACCTGGCCGATCGAGCTCGGGGGCAGAGGCCTCGGACCGACCGAGCACTTCGTGGTCACCGAAGAGCTCGCCCGCGCCCGGGCGCCGGAGCTGGTGGGGCGGATCGGCATCAACCTGG
Organism: uncultured Acidimicrobiaceae bacterium; assembly: GCA_963839925.1. Classification (GTDB taxonomy): domain Bacteria; phylum Actinomycetota; class Acidimicrobiia; order Acidimicrobiales; family RAAP-2; genus Bog-756. The sequence goes on from CAWIWV010000001.1 coordinate 1,812,813, forward strand.
TCGGCCCGACCCTCTTCGCGCACGGGTCGCCAGAACAGTGCGAACGCTGGCTACCGCCAATCCTGGGCGCCAAGGAGCTTTGGTGCCAGCTGTTCAGCGAGCCCGAGGCCGGCAGCGACCTCGCCTCGCTCACCACCAAAGCGGAGCGGGTCGACGGCGGATGGCGGGTCACCGGACGCAAGGTCTGGACCTCGTACGCGCAGTTTGCCGACTGGGGTCTCTGCCTCGCACGGACCAATCCCGATGCGCCCAAGCGCCAACAGGGAATCTCCGCATTGGCGGTCGACATGCACGCGGAGGGAGTCGAGGTCCACCCGCTCGTCCAGATCACCGGAGAGGCGGAATTCAACGAGGTGGTGCTCGACGGGGTGTTCGTGCCCGACGAACAGTTGGTCGGTCCGCTCGACCAGGGCTGGACCGTCGCGAACTCGACGCTTACCCACGAACGGGGAGTCAACCCACGCCAGTTGGGCATCCACTACCAACTGCTCGCGGAGCTTCTCGAGCTTGCCGATAGCAGTCCCGAGGGATTTGCCAGCTGGGATGTTCGCCAGCGTGTTGCTGAGGCGTACATCGAGGTCAAGCTCTTCCAACTCAACAACTGGCGCACCCTGACCCGCCTCGAACGAGGTGAGCCGCCCGGGCCCGAGGGGAGCGCCCTCAAGTTGTACTGGAGTGAGATGTCCAAGCGGTTGCACGAGTCGGCGTTGATGCTGCTCGGTCCCGCCTCACCACTGTGGCAGGGAGCTGAAGGCAACCCGGGGGACGGCATGTGGCAGCGGTCCTGGCTCTACTATCAGGCATCGTCGATCTTCGCGGGCACCAACGAGGTGCAGCGGACCCTGGTCGGCGAGCGGGTGCTCGGACTCCCGAAGGCCTGAAGACCCCGATTCCACAACACTGATTGCACAAAGGAAGCGTCCGATGGGTTACGAATCGATCGTCTACGAAGTCAACGACGCCGTGGCGACGATCACCATGAACCGACCGGAGATGGCCAACGCGCAGGACACCCGGCTCATCGACGAACTCGATGCTGCGTTCGACCAGGCGGACGCCGACGACTCGGTCCGGGTGGTGATCCTCGCCGGCGCGGGCAAACACTTCTCCTCGGGGCATGACCTGAAGGAGCTGGTTGCCGGCGAGGGGTCCGAGAAGTGGCGGGAGATGCGGGAGACGCCGGAAGGGAAGATGTACCACGAGCAGGTCATGTACTACGACCGGTGCAAGCGCATCCACGACTTTCGCAAGCCGACCATCGCGGCGGTGCAAGGAAGCTGTGTGGCAGCCGGGTTGATGCTGGCCTGCATGTGCGACCTCATCGTGGCCGCCGAGGATGCGACGTTCTCGAATCCGGTGTTGCGGATGACCGGGGCGGGCGTCGAGCTCCTGGTCGAACCGTGGGAACTCGGCATCCGCAAGGCCAAGGAGTTTCTCCTCACCGGCGAGATCATCGATGCGCAGGAAGCATGGCGACTCGGACTGGTCAACCGGGTGGTGCCGACCGATCGGCTGGCCGACGAAGCCCGTGCGCTCGCCGACCGGGTCGCACTGGTGCCCCCTGCCACTGCGCAGGTGGTGAAGGACACGCTCAACCACACCGGTGATCTCATGGGCAAGTCGGCGTCGTGGAAGTACCACTTCATGGCACACCACTGGATGCACAACACCGCGACCGCGGCGAACACGCTCGAGGAACGCAAGAAGCGCGCTTCGATGAAGGAAGTCTTCGCCGATCGCGACCGAGGGGATCGGCCGGCGAATTGAGCCCTGAACGGGTGGGCGGCGAGCCCGTGCCGGGTCCGCTCCACGGCATCCGGGTACTCGACGTCGGGACCCGGATCTCCGCTCCGTTCTGTGCCGGCCTACTCGGCGAGCTCGGCGCGGAGGTCATCAAGGTAGAGCTCCCCGGCGGTGGGGATTTCATGCGATCGATCGGGCCGTTCATCGAGACAGACGCGGTCGATGCGGAAGCCGGCTACTCGCTGTTCTGGGCAGTCGAGGGCAGGGGAAGGCGCAGCGTCACCTGCGACCTCCGCAAGCCGGAAGGCCAGTCACTCTTCCGTCGCTTGGCCGCTGAGGCCGACGTCGTCTGCGAGAACTTCCGCCCGGGAACCATGGAGGAGTGGAATCTCGGCCCCGAGTCGCTCGACCCGAGGTTGGTCTTCGTGCGAATCAGCGTGTTCGGACAGGACGGCCCGTACTGTCGGCGGCCCGGCCTCGACCGTCTCGGCATCGCGTACGGTGGGCTCCTCCACCTGACCGGCGAACGAGATCGCCCCCCGGTGCGTCCCGGAGTCACCATCTCCGACTACCTGACCGGGGTTTTCGCCGCGATGGCCGCGGTGGCGGGTCTCTACGGTCGAGACGCAGGACGTCAAGATGTGGGACGCGACCGTGGAGCCGTGATCGACGCTCCTCTCTACGGCGCAGTGCTCCGGGTACTCGAGTGGACGCTCGCCGGCTACGACCGATTGGGAGTGGTGAGAAATCGCGAGGGGAACCGACTCCCGACATCGGCGCCCCTCGACAACTATCGGACCGCGGATGGTGCGTACGTCTGCATCGTGGCGGGGTCGGACGCCAATTTCGCCCGCCTCTGCCGAGCGATGGGTCGCCCCGAGCTCTCGACCGACGAGCGCTTCCTGACGCTGGCCCGGCGTGCGAAACGCGGCGACGAGATCAACGGCATCGTGGCGGAGTGGGCTGCGGGGCAGACGGCCGAAGAGGTCGAAGCGGCGTGCATCACCCACGACGTTCCTGTCGGAACTGCCTACAGCGCGGCCGACATCTTCTCCGACCCGCATATGGCTGCACGGGAAGATCTCATCTCGGTGGAGGACCCGGTGATCGGGACCATCCGTCAGCAGGCGCCGTTTCCACGGATCGTCGGTCGTCCGACGCCGGTACCGGCCGGTGCACCCCGGCTGGGCGCGCACAACCAAGAGGTCTGGTGCGATCTCGTCGGGCTGTCCCCCGAGGAGCTGCAGCGAATGGAAGACGCCGGGGTGGTCTGAGCGCGGTCGCCAACTTGGCAACCTGCGGGTCCCTCGGCTGTCTACTTCCTGAGCGGAGAATCGATTCTGATCAAGTTGTTGTCGATGTCGATGTGGACGGCCTCTCGCATCATGTAGGGAGTGTCGTAGGCATCGCTGGTACCACTCACCCCCGTGGCGCTCCAAACCCGCTCGAGCTCGTCGACATCATCGACCATCAAGTCGGCCGCAGCCGCTGTGGTCTTCGGGTCGTGGTCTGTCTTGAGAAAGAGATGGACTTCCGCGGCGCCGAATCGGACCCACGCCCACTCCATCCCGTCTTCGAACGGCATCACAACAAAGCCGAGCTGTTCATAGTGGGCGAGTGCCGCCCGCATGTCACGAACCGGAAAACACGGGGCGAAGCCGGTTCTCGGACGATGGTCCATGTCCGACCGATCGCCGCTCATCAGCTGCGTCCGAGCCCGATCAGGCGCCGGGCTCGGGATCGCGGGGCAGACCGAGCAACCGCTCGGCGATGACATTCCGCTGCACCTCGCTGGTTCCTCCAGCGATGGTCAGGCACCGTGTGGTCAGAAATCCCCCCGTCCACCGCGCTGCCGACCCGTCCATCGTCGCCCCCTCGGCGCCCAACATGCTCACTCCCAGCTCTTGCACCCGCTGCTCGTGCTCTGCACCGAGCAACTTGCGGAGGCTCGCTGCGGAACCAGGGTCGGTCCCGGCCAACGCCTGCAGGGTCGAACGATGGGTCATCAAACTGAGGGAGTGCGCTTCGGCCACGAGACCACCGAGCCGCACGCTCAGACCAGGAGACTTCATCTCGGGGTGCCGCTCGGCCATGCGCACCAAGGACTCGACGCCGATGCCGAAGGTCGAACCGGACGACATCTGGACCCGTTCGTTGGCCAGGGTCTGCCGAGCCAGGGACCACCCTCCGTTCACCTCTCCGATCACGCACTCGTCGGGGACGAAGAGGTTGTCGAAGAACACCTCGTTGAACATGGCCATGCCGGTGAGTTCCCGAAGAGGTCGGATGTCCAACCCCTGCGAGCTCATGTCGACGATGAAGTAGGTGATGCCGAGGTGCTTCGGTGCCGACGGGTCGGTCCGGGCGAGACAGATGCCCCACTGTGCTTCTCGGGCCATCGAGGTCCACACCTTCTGGCCGTTGAGCAGCCAACCGCCGTCGGTCGGTTCCGCCCTGGTCGACAAGCTGGCGAGGTCCGAGCCGGCGCCCGGCTCGGAGAAGAGCTGGCACCAGTTGAGCTCACCCATCAGGGTTGCGTCGACCCACCGCTCACGCTGCAGCGGCGTCCCGCTCGAGATGATCGGCGGGAGGGCCCACGCCCCGATCCCGATGTGCGGTCGGCTCAGACCCGATGCGCCGAGCAGCTCGTCGATGACCACCTGCTCGACCGCCCCGGCGCCCCTGCCATACGGCGCAGGCCAGTGCGGCATCACCATCCCCGCGTCGACCATCTTGCGGCGCCGAGCGGCACCCTCGGCGGCAGCGATCTCCTCGATGACCGGCACGAGCGCGGCTCTCGCTTGGTCGGCGTCTGCGGGCAGGTCGGCGGCCAAGGTGCGCCGCGCCCCCCGACCGACCACCGTTGCCACCTGGCCGCGATAGTCGTCCGGCTCCCCCATCAAAGCCCGGTCGGCCATCGCACGCTTCAGATAGAGGTGCGCGTCGTGCTCCCAGGTGAACCCGATCCCACCCAACAGCTGGATGCACTCCTTGGCCCCCTGTGCATAGCCGTCGAGGGAGATCGCACCGGCGGTCGCAGCGACCAGCTCGGCGTCGTCGGACGGTCCGCCACCGACCGCCATCGCCGCGTCCCAGGCCACCGCGGTCATCTGCTCCACCCTGATCGCCATGTCGGCCAACCGGTGCTTGACCGCTTGGAACTGCCCGATCGGCCGCCCGAACTGAACCCGGACCTTCGCGTACTCCGTCGCTGTTTCGAGGCACCAGCGCGCCCCGCCGGCGTGCTCCGCCGCCAGAAGCGCGAGCAGCACCTCGCGCACCCGTTGTGTGGTGAGTCCGGGAAGTTGGCGCTCCGGACCGACCGACATCGACTCGATTTCGACCGAGCCGACTCGACGCGTCGGATCCATGCTTGCGAGCGGGGTGATCTGGACCCGCTCGACAGCGCCGGTCACGTCCAACAACGACCAGATGACGTTGCCGTCCTGCCTGCGGGCCGGAGCGAGGATTACCGACGCGGTCGAGGCACCGAGCAACGGACGCAGTGTCCCGGACACGACGATGATGCCGTCAGCTTTCTCCTCCGAGACGTCGAGTGCCGAGTCCCCGAAGGAGGTGCCGGCCGGTGTGGAGCCGTCGACCAACCCGGGAACGAGCAGCGATGCCTGGTCCGGACTCGCCGCTTCGCAGACCAACGCAGAGGCGGCAACAGTCGGAAGGAGCGGCCCCGGCACCATCGCCCTTCCGGTCTCCTCGAGCAGCACCGCCAACTCGAGCAGTCCGAAACCCTCCCCTCCGAACTCCTCGGGAACGTGGATCCCGAGCCAGCCCTGCGCCGAGAGCTCCTTCCAGATCGGCTGGAGCTCCTCGACCTCAGCGTCGAGCAGCGTCCTCGGCACGCTCGGTGGGCAGTGAGACTCCAGCCAGCGCCTGAGCGTCGCCCGTTGTTCCTCGTGCTCGTGCGAGATCGCGATCGACATCCTGATCATCCATCCTCTGAGTGCTCTGGTGTGGTCGGGCCGTCCTCCACGATGGAGAGCGCCTTCGACGGGCATCCCTCCACCGCCACCCGGATCCGGTCCTCCGGGTCACCTGCCTGGTCGATGATCACCACCCGGGCGTCGTCGTCGAGATCGAAGGTGTTGGGTGCCCAGAACAGGCAGTTCCCCGAACCGATGCACACGTCGCGATCGATCCCCACCCGGATCATGAACCGCCACCGCCAGCGTTCGCATGGGACTCGCGGAGCAGACGCTTTCGCACCTTTCCGTTCTGGTCGCGGGGGAGCTCGTCGACCACTTCCCACTGATGGGGGATCTTGTAGCGAGCCAGCCGGGAGCCGACGAACTCGGCCAGCTCCTCCGGCTCGACCTCCGATCGGAGCTGGACCATCGCCTTCAGACGCTCCCCGTCGCGGTCGTCGGGGACCCCGAACACCGCACAGTCCACGACGGCGGGGTGCTCGAAGAGCACCTCTTCGATCTCGCGGGGGGCGATGTTCACGCCGCCCCAGAGCACCATGTCCGACACCCGGTCTGTGATGGTCAGGTAGCCGTCCTCGTCGAGGTGCCCGATGTCACCGACGGTGAACGCGTCGTCTCGCCACGCCCGGTCGGTTGCGTCGGGGTCGTTCCGGTAGCGGAAGCGACTCTGCCCGGGCGGCTTGACGTAGATGATCCCGGTCCCACCGGTCTCCACCGGTTCGCCGTCCTCGTCGAGTATCCGGATCTCGACCCCGGGCCACGGAAGCCCGACACTCCCCGGTCGGGCGCGCCACTCGTCGGGCGAGATGCGGGTTGCGCCTCCCTCACTCGCTCCGTAGAGCTCGTGGATCTCGGTCTGGGGAAAGGCGTCCATCATCTTGAACTTGACCGCGACCGGGCACGGGGCTGCTGCGTGCACGATCAGCGAGAAGCTCGAGAGGTCGAGCGCCGCCCGTTCGGGCTCGGGTATCTCGAGGATACGGATGAAATGGGCGGGCACCATGAACGAGCGGGTTCCCCGCCGCCGGCTCACCTCCGCGAGGAAAGACCGCGCCTCGAAGTGCTCGGTGATCACTGTGGTCGCACCGACGAACAGCGCACAGAGCGTCCACCCGAGATGCGAGGCGTGATAGGCTGGACCGCTGACGACGTAGACGTCGTCCGCCGTCCAGCTCCAGAGTGCGACCTGCCCCTCGAGCCCGCGCACCAGACCGCTCCGGTCACCGAGGCTGGCGTGCTGCACTCCCTTGGGCCGTGCGGTGGTGCCTGACGTATAGAACATGAGCTGGGGTCCGGCCCCGCTGTCCGCGTCAGCGAGCGGATCTGCCGACTCGATCTCCGCCTCGTAATCGATCCCCACGGTGAGCGATCCGGCGGGATGTTGTTTCAGTGCCCCGGCCAGCTCGTCGCCGACACTCGCGTGCCCGACAACGACGCTCACATCCGCGTCGGCCAGGATGTAGGCGAGCTCGTCCGCCCGAAGGTGCCAGTTGACCGGCAAGAACGGGGCTCCGAGCATCCCCGCGGCGATCGCCACCTCGAAGATCTCAAAACCGTTGGGAAGGATCGCTGCGACCGGCTGGGTGGGGCCGGCGCCGAGCCTGGCGAGCACCGAAGCCAGTCGAGCTGCTCGTTGGTCCAGCTCGCCGTAGGAACGCAGGGCATCGCCGAGGACCAGCGCAAGCCGATCCGGCTCTGCGGCCGCGTGGGTGCTGACCCCCCGAGACGGAACCAACGTTCGTTCTCCCATCGCCGCAGAGACTACTGTCAACCGACATCGCCGATGCCCTGGGGGGACCTCGGCGCAGCCATCGGAGGAGAGGCATGCCAGACCCGACCGCACCGGTCATCCATCCGCTCGAGCCGTTGCAGGCGGACGAGATCCGGGCTGCCGTTGCCGCGGTGTTGGAGAGCGGCCGACTCGCCGAGGGAGCGCTGTTCTCCACAATCACCCTGGACGAACCGTCCAAAGATGTCGTCCATGCCCACCGACCCGGGGATGCGGTCCAGCGGCGTGTCCGTCTGGTCATCGTCCCCGGTCCCGAGAGCTCGGTGATCGAGGCGGTGGTGGATCTCCCGGAAGGAAAAGTCGTCGAGTGGACCGAGCTCCCGGGCATGCGGCCGGCCCTCCTGTTCGACGACGCCTACCGGGCGACCATCGCGCTCCGCGAGAGCCCCGAGTGGCAGGCGGCCATGGAGCGACGTGGGATCACCGACTTCGAGAAGGTCCAGATCGACCCGTGGCCGACCGGCAACTTCGGCAACCCGATCGAAGAGGACCGGAGGATCACCCGCTGCCTCTCGTACTTCCGTGAGGATCCCGACGACAACGGATACGCCCGTCCCGTCGAAGGCGTGATCGCCACGGTGGATTCCGCGCGAGGGATCGTGCTCGAGGTCCTCGACCTGGGTGTCGTGCCCCTGCCCGAAGGCCGCGGCAGCTACCGGCCAGAGGACAACCAACCCCTGCGGGCCGATCTCCGTCCGTTGGAGATCGTCCAGAAGGAGGGAGTCAGTTTCGCCCTCGAAGGCAACCTGCTCCGTTGGCAGAAGTGGTCCCTGCGGGTCTCGATGGACCCGCTCGAAGGCCTGGTGCTCCATACGATCGGCTACGAGGACGGTGGCGGCGGGATCAGACCGATCGTCTACCGGGCTTCGATCGACGAGATGGTCGTGCCCTACGGCGATCCCGGGCCTCTGCACGGCTGGAAGAACGCATTCGACGTCGGCGAGTGGGGCCTCGGCCGGATGGCCAACTCGCTGGAGCTCGGGTGCGACTGCCTCGGGGAGATCACCTACCTCGACGCGACGTTCGCAAGCGAACACGGCCACCCTTACGTGGTGAAGAACGCGATCTGCATCCACGAGGAGGACTACGGGATCCTCTGGAAGCACAACGACATGAACACCAGCCACACCGAGGTCCGCCGGTCCCGTCGCCTGGTGGTGTCGTCGATCTCGACGGTCGGCAACTACGAATACGGCTTCTACTGGTACTTCTACCTCGACGGCACGATGCAGCTGGAGGTGAAGCTGACCGGAATCATGTCCACCCAGGCGGTGGGCCCGGACCAGGCCACCCCGTTCGCCAACCCAGTGGCGCCCGGCTTGGCGGCACCGGTCCACCAGCACATGTTCAACGCCCGTCTCGACATGGACGTCGACGGGGGTCCGGTCAACGAGGTCTACGAGGTCTCGGCCGAGCCGCTCCCCACCGGTCCCGACAATCCGTGGGGAAACGCCTTCCGCCAAGTTGCAACCCGCCTCGAGTCGGAGCGTGCGGCGCAACGCGAGGTGGACCCGGCGAGCGCGCGGCACTGGCGGTTCGTGAATCCGGAATCGACCAACGGGCTCGGTCGTCCGGTCGCCTACAAACTGCTCCCGGGGCCGACGCCCACCTTGCACGCCCAGACCGACTCACCGATCGGCCGCAGAGCCGGCTTCGCACGCCACAACCTGTGGGTGACTCCGTATGCCCACGACGAACGACGTGCGGCGGGCAACTACCCCAACCAGCACATCGGAGGCGACGGACTCCCCCGTTGGACGGCAGCTGATCGTTCCCTGCTCGGTACCGACGTCGTCGCCTGGTACACCTTCGGGGTGACCCATCTGCCACGGCCCGAGGACTGGCCGGTGATGCCGGTCGAGTACTGCGGCTTCCATCTGATCCCGGTCGGCTTCTTCGACCGCAACCCGAGCCTGGACGTTCCTCCCCCGGCGGATCACTGCTCATGAGGATCAAAGGGTGGTCATTTCGGAAGATCGTTCCGGTGAGACGAGAACGAGACTGGCATAGGATCGTGTCGTGACTGAGCCCACCGTCTACGACCCGGATGCCGTACGCGCCAAATACCTGGCCGAGCGGGACAAACGTCTGATTCCCGGCCGGGCCGAGATCCGGGACCTCCGGACCGATGAGTACTTCGCGAGCTACCGCGAGGATCCGTTCACACCGCTCACCGAGCGCGAGCCGGTCGCAGACGAGGTCGACGTGGTGATCATCGGCGGGGGCATCGCCGGGCTGGTCGCGGGAGCCGAGCTCCGGAAGGCCGGCGTCGAGCGGATCCGGATCATCGACCAGGCAGGAGGGGTGGGCGGTACCTGGTACTGGAATCGCTACCCGGGCGTGATGTGCGACGTCGAGTCGTACATCTACATGCCGATGCTCGAGGAGCTCGACACCATCCCTGCTCGCCGCTACGCCTGGGGAGAGGAGATCCTCGAGCATCTCCAGGGCATCGCCAAACGGTACGACCTCGAGTCCGACGCCCTCTTCCACACCGGGGTGACCCGCGCCGAATGGGACGACGACGACGCCCGGTGGCGGGTGTACACCGATCGTGGCGATGTGGTCCGGTGCCGCTGGTACGTGCTGGCTGTCGGGATCCTCAACCTCATGAAGCTCCCGACGATCCCGGGGATGGAGGAGTTCAAGGGACGTTCGTTCCACTCGGCCCGCTGGGACTACGACTACACCGGTGGCGGGCCTCATGAGCCCCTCGACAAGCTGTCGGACAAGACGGTCGCCCTGATCGGCACCGGCGCAACCGGCATCCAGTGCGTACCGCCCCTCGCCGAATCCGCGAAGCAGGTGTTCGTCTTCCAGCGCACACCCTCGGCGATCGGCGTCCGGGGCAACCGACCGACCGAGCCCGGCTTCGCCGAGGACTTCGAGCCCGGCTGGCAGAAGCACCGCATGGACAACTTCCAGGCGATCATCATGGGTCGACCGGTCGAGGGCGATCTCGTCGACGACGGTTGGACCCACCACTATGCGGCCATCCAGCACCCCCCACGCACCGAGGGAATGACCGTCGAGGATTTCATCCGGGCTGGTGAAGAGTTCGACTACTCGATCATGGAGGAGCATCGCCGTCGAGTCGAAGAGCTGGTGACCGACCCGGCGACTGCCGAGATCGTGAAGCCCTACTACCGCTACCTTTGCAAGCGACCCTGCTTCCACGACGAGTACCTACCGGCGCTCAACGCACCCAACGTGACCGTGGTCGACTGCCCGGCGGGGTTCGACCGGATCACCGAGCGCGGTCCGGTCGTCGGCGGCCACCAGTACGACGTGGACTGCATCATCTACGGCACCGGGTTCGAGGCCGAGCTCACCCCGATCTACCGGCGGGCGGGTCACGACATCATCGGACGGGGTGGAGTGAGCCTCGCGGAAAAGTGGGGAGAGGGCGCAGCCAGCCTGTTCGGCATGATGAGCCGCGGCTTCCCGAACATGTTCATCATGCCGGCACCCGGGCAGCAGGCGGTGGTGACGGTCAACTACACCCAACTCGCCGTGCTCGGTGCCGAGTTCGTCGGGCGGACCATCGGCCAGCTCGGCGAAAAGGGTGTCGAGGTCTTCGACGTGAGCGCCGAAGCGGAGGAGGCATGGACGAAGGAGATCGTCGATACCTTCGTCGACAGCAGCTCGATCATGTCTCTCTGCACCCCCTCCCGCATCAACAACGAAGGCCATCCCGAAGCGCTGAACCCGCGCAACACCAACTACGGGCGGGGCTTCGGTGATTGGTTCGCCTACCGCGAAGTGCTCGAGCAGTGGCTCGACGCCGGGAACCTCGAGGGTCTCGAGCTCGAGGTCCGCACTCCTTCGCCGTGAGCAACCGGCAGTTGGTCGCCGTCGTAACCGGCGGCGGGGGTGGCATCGGAGCTGCGATCGCCGAAGAGCTCGGCCGGACCGGCTGGCACGTGGTCACCGTCGACCCCCTGGTCACCCTCGACGGCTCTGCACAGCTCGAGGCGGTCGAGGCGACCACCGCAGATCGCATCGTGGCTGCGGGAGGGTCTGCTCAGGCTTCGTCGACGTCAGTGACGGACGGCGAAGCAGTCGCTCGTCTCTTCCGTGAGCTGGTCGACCAGCGTGGGGGGCTCGACGCGGTGGTCAACGTGGCGGGCATCACCCGCCAGACCTACTTCGGGAAAGGCACCGAGGAGGACTGGTTGGCGGTGCTCGATGTCCACCTCAACGGGTACTTCAACGTGCTGAATGCTGCGCTGCCGCTGATGGCCGCCGCCGGTTCCGGCCACATCCTCGGGGTCACCTCCGGTTCGGGCTGGCGAGCAGCGGATGCAGGCGCGTACAGCTGCGCCAAGCGAGCGGTCGCCGCGATGACCTGGCAGCTGGGGGCAAAGACTCCACCGGGGGTCACGGTCAACGCGATGTCGCCGATCGCCGCCACCCGGATGATGGCCTCCGCCCTCGAGCGGGCGCGCAAGGCGGGCAGATCGGGCGGTGGTGGAATCTCGTTCCTTTCCGTGCCGGGACCCGAGGCCCTCGGTCCGTTCGGTGCCTATCTGGCCGGCGAAGAGTTCGGATGGTGCAGCGGTCAGGTGCTCTTTGCCGGTGGCTCGGAGGCGGCAGTCGTCGATCAACCCCGACTGATCGAAGCCGTTCGGACCGACCATGTGGACTCCCTGGCCCGGGTGCTCGACGCGGTGGTCCCCGGGGCGCTGGTCAAAGCGGAGGCGAGCCAGAAGAGCGAAGGCGGAAGCAACGCCCGCTTCGGAGCCATCTTCGAAGCGGCTGCCGAGACAGACGAGTCCGTCGAAGAGACCGATCCGAACGCCCAGCAGGCTCCGCCTCGGGTGCGATCCTGCGCCGTGGTCAGCGACCGCTCGGGGATCGCCCGCTCGCTGACCACCATGCTGGAGGGGCACTCGATCACTTGTCACCCGGTGGAGGTGACTCGGGGTTTCGGCGATGTCGCCAAGGCGCTCGCTGCGACCGCTGAGTCTGCCGGGTCGATCGACGCAGTGGTGGTCGCCCTGGCCGGCGTGCCGGCGGCGAGTTCAGGGGCCGGCACGTGGGAGGCGATGCTCTCCGAACACCGCTCGATCGTCGAGGACCTTCACAACGACGCAAGTTGGGCTCGCGCAGCTGCCGATTACGCAGCTGCTGCTGATCGCCCGGTCCAACTCGTCACCCTCACCGACGCCACCACCAGCGCGGGCAAGAGCCGTGCCCAGGCGGCAGCCCAGCATGCCCGGGTGGCGGTGAGCGCGACCGAAGGAAGGGTGACCGCCTTCGCTGTCGGCATCGAAGCGTCCGAGGAGGAGACAGCCGAGCCCGTCTCCGAGTTGGTCGCACACCTGCTCACCCACCCCGAGGCCGAGACCCTCAACGGTGCCGAGTTGGCCGTCGGAGCCGGCTGGATCGGTCTGCGCAGCCATCCGCGTCCGACGGGAAGCATCACCTTCGGCGGGCCCGGTGTCCCGGTGTGGCTCGACGGCGTCCTCCGGGAGATGGTCGGCAACTCCGGGCGGCCCTCCGGGCGAACAACCTGATGGCCGGCAGCCCCGATCTCATCCGCCCGACCCGGATCGTGGATGCCCACGTCCACTTGTGGGACCCGGCACGCACCGACTGGTACCCCTATCTCGCGCACCCGCCGACCGAGGGCCCTGGAGATGCGGCCCAGATGTACCGCCGGTTCGACCTCGAGATCTACCGACGCGAGACCGCCGGGTGGAACGTGGACAAGATCGTCAACGTCGCTGCGGCGACTGGGCGACACTCGATCGACGAGACCGTCGAGCTCGATCGCACCGCCGATGCGAACGGCGGACCCGACGCGATCATCGGTGGGCTCCCTCCGACCGACTCAGTGAGAGAGGCCATCGAGCTCCTGGACCGGCAGATGACTGCCTCCCGCTTCCGCGGGGTGCGCCCGATGGGCATTCACGAAGGACCTGTCCCCCACCCCGAGGTGCTCGACGCCCTAGCCGAACGGAACCTGATCTTCGAGCTGATGGCCCACACCGACCAACTTCGGACGGCAGCGTCGACGCTCGAGGGATACGACGATCTGGTGGTCGTCGTCGAGCACACCGGATGGCCGAGGTCCGGCTCGGCCGAAGAGCTCCAGCTCTGGAGGGACGGGATCGACGCGCTGGCCGCCCTCGGCGAGAACGTCATCTGCAAGCTTTCCGGCCTGGCAATGCCGCTCGGCACGATGGACGCAGACGTCTTCGCCCCGTGGATCGAACACGCCCTCGAAGTCTTCGGCGTCGACCGATGCCTGTTCGCCAGCAACTTCCCTGTCGACGGTATGCACGGCACCTTCGACGATCTGTACACCACCTTCGCCACGTTGGCGGCTGGCTTCGATGACGACGCTCGCGACAAGCTCTTCGCAACCAACACCGAGCGCCTCTATCGCTGTTAGCTCGGAGCGCTTCTCGGCGAATAGAGCGCCGAAGAATCGGATCTCTTCGGAAATGGCCGGGGCCTTCCAGCCGACTACCCGGTGCTCGCGGAAGCTCAGTACCCCACAACGAATCCTCTTTGCTTGTTGTCGGATTCGGAGCCGCCTGGGTGGGCAGCGTGGCACTGCTGATGCGAGGCCAGGTCAGGCCGCACCGACCTAGCGAATAGCTTCCGATTCCAGACTGATTTCGTGCCCCAGATCGCCGGCCTGAAGGCGTTACTTCGGCAGCGATGCTTGCTGATCATGAGCTGTCACGCTCCCGCACTTCGTGGGGATAGCCGTAGGAGCGTTATCTAGGCTCAGACGCTTGCAGTCCAACCAACTGACCTCGACCGGCAGTTCACCCAATCGAAACAGGCGCGTCACCGCCCGGAGACGCACGGGGCGTAGAACATGAGTAGTAGCCCTAAGTGGTCCCCCCGCTCGATGGGCTAGAGAGGTCGCAGCACCACCCGTCGGCTCGGCGGATCGCGACGGGTGGTGCTCCCTCCGATGGTTCATCGGTGTGCCCATGAACGGCACATTGGTGATGGTCAGGCAGTGCGCTTCACCTTGGGAAACCTGTAGGTGCCGTCCAGAATCGCCGGTCCTGGCTGGTAGGCGCGCAATACAGGCCGGAAGTTGCCCTCCGGCGCTGGCAGCCAGTTCGACTCCTTGTCCGCTCCGGGTGAATCATGCTGCATGTAGATGGTGACGGAGCCGTCTTCTCCGTAGACGAGTCCCGGAGTCCGGTCACCGATGGAGTAGCGGTCGATTGGATTGTCCACCAGGTAGTAGTTCGGCTCGTCGTACATGGAGATAGACCAGAAGGCCCCGACGGGCGGCGGCGGTGAGAGGGTCAGCTCATAGATGTGCGAACCATCGAGGAACTTCCCGTCGCCGTCCTGCCAGAGAATCACGTAATCGGCCTCGTAGCCGTGGTTGCCCCACAGGCCCATGCGAGCGGCCACAGCTCTCAGTACGTAGGCGTTCTTGCGGTCAGGAACCTTCCACTCGGGCGAGTCGATGGTGCCGGGGCCACAGCGATCGAGGTTGTAATCGAAGCCGTGCAGTCCAGATGCCCAACCGTCGACCATCGTGATAAGAGTCCTGCTCAGCTCCTCCAAGAGGGCCTTCGCCTGCTTCTCGCCCTCGACCAATAGCTCACGGAGGTCGGCGTCCGGATTCACGTACGGCGACTCGGTGGCGGTCAGACCGAACTCGGCGGCTGCCTCCACGAAGGCTGCATCGCCCGCTGGAGGAGGAAAGGCGGCCAGCTCAAGTCGAAGCTTCTCCCAGAACAGAAGGTCGTCGGGTACTCCATCCACAGGGGTCGGGACGCCTGCGACCGGGGAGCCGGATGCATGAAGCGGCGTCAGACTGAACTGGTCTTGGAGTTCGTGGACAGCTGGCAGGTCGGAATCACCATCCACCTGAATACGACCAACAATGGCGAACACCCTCGATGGAGCCTCGATCACTGTCCCCCCATCGGGCACGGGTCCGGCGTAATCAGGGAGAGTCAGCAGGAACGTGCCTGCCTCTGTACCCGTTGCCCGACGCCCGACGTAGGCAAAGTTGTTGGTCCACGCATCGACGAACTGAAGGACGTAGTAGCGACCGCTCGTGTCGGGGACCCTGAGAACCACGGGACCGTCGACTAGGTCGACAGCCGCACTCAGGTAGAGGGTGTCGTTGTTGGGAGTCACGAAGTCGGTGTCCGGTGTCGCCAGCTCACGGACGCGACCGAAGCTGTTGTAGGGAGCGGCTTGTCGGACGAGTAGGCCAGACGTGCCCGAGGGGAACTTGGCGATCTCGTCAAGGTTGTAGACGAGCGGGTAGCCGTAGACGTAGGTCTCGGCGGCGAGTTTGGCCTTGTCGGCATCCACCATGGAACGACCTCCGAGTAAAACGGGAGCCGATTTGGCTCTCCTCTGACCATACGTGAGGCCGCTCCTGAACGTTCCAGCGGGTGCCCCCGACCACCGGTTAGAAGGTCAACGCCTGCCGTTCCAACGGAACACCAGCGCCAGATTGCCGTCCTCCGTTGCCTGGAACTCGTCCGTGCGAACGTAGACATGCCGCTGGCCGTCGGTCATCTCGACGTAAAGCTCGATGGCTTCGACATCGACGCCTCTTCGGCTGCCATCCATCGGTCCTCCGTCGAGGACGGCCTCCTCCAACAGATCGTTGATCGGTCCGGCTGGCATCCACAAACAGCTTCACAGCTCGGACTGTGATCGGCAATGGACCTGCCCCTGATCGCCGGATCAGCCGGGCATTATCCACCAACAGAATGGTCCGACGCTCGGGAAAGTTGCCCTACTCGGCGGTGGCAAGGCAGGGGGTGTCGTAGCCGGCGGCGGTCTTCTGAACAGATATTTTAGAGCCGAATGGCGACCGCATTTCGCCCCGTTCGTTTTACCTCGTAGAGGGCGAAATCGGCGTCGTCCAACATTTGCTCGGATGTCAAAGCTGACTCGTGGAGGTGGCTCACCCCGAAACTGAGTGTCACGGGAACATCAACAACTGCAGGGAGGTCTTGGCGGATTCGTTCGGCCAATGTGGCAGCGAGCTCTGGCTCGGTGTTTGGCAAGAGCACGACAAACTCGTCTCCTCCCAGCCGGCCGACCACATCGACGCTCCGCACGTGGGCATGCAATGCATTGCCCACCGCCGCCAGCGTGTTGTCCCCCACGAGGTGACCGTAGGTGTCATTGATGCTCTTGAAATTGTCCACGTCGATGAGAATCAGGCTAAGCGGCTGCCCGTAACGGTGCGATCGGTCGATCTCTTCGGCGAGCCGTTCGTGAAACACCCGGTGGACCACACAGCCGGTGAGGCCATCGATCGACCCCAAGGCGACGATCTCCTCCATCAGCAGATGTTCGTGATCATCTCGAAGCGTCCGATTCTTCGCTGCGGCCACGGAGAGCACGGAGGCTCCAGCCAGGCCGGCAAGCAGCATGATGACGGTCCCTTCAGACACCCGTGCACCATGGCTGGTGACTGTGACAATGACAGCAGAGACCAGGGTCGCAACTCCACAGATCAGTGCCTCTGTCGGACTAAAGGAAAGCATGGCGTAGCAAATGGGGATGAACAACAGGAGAGCGACCGGGCTGGCCATGCCGTAATCGAGTACGGCGAACCAACCAAGAGCGAATGCAGCCAGCACGGTCCAGGTCACCGAGAATCGGCTCCTCCAGGGTTTGGTCGCGACAGTGGATGCGAAGAGCAGGTTCGCAACAGCGAGTAGGAACCAGGCGATGGCCAGGCCGAACAGGAATGCTCGGTGGGGACCGCGGGGCGTGAAGCCCAAATACACGAGGATGGCGAGATCCTCACCAAGGAAGACGGAAAAACCGATAAGGATATGCGTGCGCCAATAGCGCTGCGTGAGATTCACTTCGACGGCCTGTAGTGGTTTGATGCCGCCGGCGGCGACTAGAGGTGTCTGGCTGAGAGCTCGTGGCACGCTCATTTCAGTTCGCCTCCAGAGGTGGCCGTGCCCACGAACGGTGAGGCGCTCAAATCCAAGGCCTGTTCGATCTGCTTCGTGATGCGAAGCGATTTCATATCTTCAGATCATCGGCACCCGTTACCGAGAACCTGAGGTGGTCACAGCCGAGTACATATCCCGTCTTTCACCAGGGGTTACCCGGCCAGTTGTCTGCTTGCGACTCCACCAGAGGTTCGAGGGAAGAACACTCTCCTGGACATCGGCGAGGAGTCGGGCACTGCGGCGCGATTCGGACGACAACGCTGGTCGGCCCCCACAAGCCGGACACCGGTGGTGTGGCAGTTCGGCACGTGTCGGGCGGAGACCGAAGGTACTGCCACCAAGCCTGGATGGCGAAACTGGCACCCGAAAGCCATGCGATGGGACTTGGGCGGTTGACGAGGTTGGGACCTTCGACCCTCGACGCGAGCACTCCAACTCGGGATGATGGAACTATGGCAAATGTGCGACCGTCGGGCGAGCATGTCACGGACGACGGACCGCTCGAGGCCACGGAGGAGACCGCCCCCACAGAAGAGTTCCCGGTAGAGCACATCTCCATCCACGGCCACCAGATCGGTTACCGCCGTGGTGGTGATGGACCGGTCCTGCTGCTGCTGCACGGCATCGCCGGCAGCTCCCTGACGTGGGTCCCCGCGATGAAGCTGTTAGTGAGCGACTACACGGTGCTGGCCCCGGACTTCCTCGGGCACGGGGCGTCAGAAAAACCTCCCGGCGACTACTCGCTCGGCAACCTCGCCACCATTATGCGGGACTTCCTCAACCTCCTCGGCATCGACCGGGTCACCGCGGTCGGTCAATCCTTCGGTGGTGGAGTGGCCATGCAATTCTCTTATCAGTTCCCCGAGCGTTGCGAGCGCCTGGTCCTTGTCGACGCCGGGGGCTTGGGCCGCGAGGTGAACTGGGTCCTCCGTCTCGCAACCCTGCCAGGGGCCGAGTACGTCATGCCGGTACTGTTCCCGGCATTCGTGGGGAACTGGGGGGACGCGGTCGTCAAGTTCTTCGGCGGGCGAAGATTCCCGAACGCCCAGGCGGTGGAGATGTGGCGCTCCTACCAGTCATTGACAGAAGGCGAGAGCCGCCGTGCCTTCGTCCGTACCGTGCGGTCCGTGATCGACCCGGGCGGGCAGTCGGTGAGCGCCGCAGACCGCCTCTACCTGGCCGCACGCATGCCGACACTCATCGTTTGGGGCGACCATGACAAGATCATTCCGCTCCACCACGCCTACTTAGCACACGAGGCCATCCCTAACAGCAGGTTGGAGGTGATGGAGGGTGTGGGTCATTACCCCCACGTGGAGGAGCCCGTCCGTTTCGTCAAGGTCCTGAGGGATTTCCTCAGTACTACGGAGCCCAGCAAATTCGACCCCAAGGAGCTGCTCGACTTGCTCCGACAGGGCCCGCAGGACGAGGCTGACGCCCAGTTGTGACGTCGCAAAGCATCCTCAACTGGGTACCCCCTTCCACCGGGAGAGTGAGCGCTCATCGACGTTCCTGAGCAGGGCTTCCGGAGCAGGAGGCGACTTCTTCAAGGACTCCAGCGAGCGAGCGGGGGAGTTCGTACACCGACGAGAAGAGTAAGCAGGATTAGGGTTGCCTCGTTGGCGCGCCACGTCTCTCGTGCCTGAAATGGCCGAGGAAGGCGATACTGGTCCTATGGCCGGCCAACCCCCACTGGTCGCGCTCGATGCCCACCGGCAAGGAGCCGAAGGACCCGAAGCGGGCAAGCCGGTGCTCCGTGGGGTCATTCATCAGGTTGCTTTCTTTGTGTCGCTCGCGACCGGGCTCGCGTTGGTTGTCGTCGCGCCGACCGCTGGTTCGAAGGCCGTCGTGGCGCTGTACGCGGTGTCGATTTCCTGCCTCTTTGGGACCAGTACCCTATTTCACCGCCGCAATTGGAATCCGGTGGGTCGGCGACGAATGCGCCGGGCAGACCATTCAACGATCTTCTTTGCGATCGCTGGAACGTACACCGCGGTCGCGGGCATCGCGCTCGGGGGCTGGGCCCGGACCGCCCTGCTGTGCATCGTTTGGATTGGGGCGCTCGTCGGGATCGCCATACGGCAGCTCTGGCTCGATGCCCCGAAATGGGCAGTCGCGATTCCCTACATGACCGTTGGGTGGGCCGCGCTTGTCGTACTACCGCAACTCGAGCGGGCGCTCGACCCGACCGGTTTTGCCCTCCTGCTCCTCGGAGGCCTCGCGTACAGCGCAGGAGCGGTCGTCTACGCGGTGAAGAGACCAAACCCCGTGCCAGGTGTGTTCGGGTATCACGAGGTCTTCCATGCCTGTACGGTCGTCGGCGCAGTCCTCCACTACGTGACGATCGCTGGGTTTGTGCTCCCACTCGCCTGAGTCTTCGCTTGGCGGCTGGCCCTCTGGCCACGAAAGTCTTCACCGGGCACGTTGCGAGGAGTACGTGAGAGAAGCTGGACGCGGAGCTGCTGGGGAGCGTTCCCACCCGAGTGTGGGGTGTCACCTATCACCGGGAGGGTGTCATCCTCCAGTACTGCGACAAAACGTCCGACCGAACACGGTCGCCCATCGGGCTTATCGTGAGCACGTGAGGCAGATGAACCGCTTCTGCACGTTCGCTGTGTTCTGTGTCATCGTCCTAATGGCGGCGGGTTGTGGAAGCGGCAGCTCAGCGCCCTCAAAGCCAGGACCTATTGCCCTTCCGCCTCCCGGATCGGCCGTCAAATCCGCCTCGCTGTGCAGGAACTACTTTGGCTCGCCCGGAGTCGTCGCCAAAGAGTTTCGGATCCCGTCCTTGAAACTGACCTATGGAGGGGCAGCTCGGGGGAAGCCCTACAGCGTTTTCCAGTGCGGGTACGAGATACCTGGACCTGCTCGGACAGGCAGTGGATTCCTGCTCACCTTGACAACGCATTCCTTCCCTATTGTGATCTGCGGCGTATGCGGACCTACCAGCAGCGCCAACTCGGGCGACATCTACGCTTATCTAACGATGGACGAGTTCACCAACATCCATCTTCCAGAGAACATTCAAGCGTGGCTGCACGTGGCGGCAGCGAGGGCCAAACCGTCAAAGTAGGTGCGTGGGTGCTTTGCCCGGCGGAGTGCGCCCCACACCGGGTAGGTGTGGCAGTACGGCACTTCTGGGCGTGTGGAGAACTCCTCCGGCTATGCGGGCTTGAAGTCAGGTAGCCGCCACGACCCATCAAAAGCCGGTCCATCAGGTCCGTAGATACGGAAGTAGACGAACCATCCCTTGCCGGGGATGGTCTTGATCCAGCGGTCCTCTCCCTCGGATGGAGGCGTGGGACCGAAGTGGAGTTCGACAGGAACATCGGTCGGGACATCGGCCAACTCGAACATCGAGCGAAGGGCTGCCTTGTTCTGATCGGTGAGGATCTCACTGCGTGTCTCAGCGTCGTAGACGGTGATCGACCAGAACAGCTTGTCGGGAACGGGCTGCGGCACGGTCAGCGAGTATGAGTTGAACCCATCCAAAAAGGCCCCGGTCGAGTCGCGGGTGTTCAGCCAGTAGAGGGAACCGGCCCCTGCTGAACGCTTGAACATGGCTGGGGACTCGATCTGGGCTTGGTAGAACCACTTCTGACGGGCGTAGTTGTCGGTGTAGCTTTCGGCATCGAACGTCCCGTTCTCCGGTCGTAGGACTGCCCACTCCCAGGTGGTGCCCGGCCACACCTCCCGGTCCGGTCGCCGGTCAGCGAACGACTGCACTCGCAGTTGAGCGTTTCCAAGCTGTGAGGCCCTAATCAGGATGTCTTGCATCCGGTCGTCCGGCTCGAACGGTTTGCCCTTCTCGATCCCCAGCGAGGCCAACTCACCGTAGAAGTTGCGGTACTCGGCAAAGGGCAGTTCCGAGTCGATGAGGCTGTGGAGCACTTCCCAATAAGCGAGGTTGTCTTCCCACCGCACGGGAGTGAAGTCGGCACCAACGATCTTTGACAGGTCCACCCAACCAAGCTCTGCTGCTTCCGCACCAGGGTCGAGGGGATGGACACTGATGGACTGCATGAGGTCGATGGCACCTTGCATGTCATCCCCGTGGGGCAGCGCCCGCAGCAACATGAGCACCCGGTTCGTTGTGGCATGGCCGACGTAGTGATCGGGCGAAACCTCGCCCGTGAACGCCGGTCCGCAGAGGACGTGCTTCCCGCCCTTGCCACCATCTGGTCCCGGTAGCCCCATATCCATGATCCAGCGCTGGTTCAGGTCGTTGGACGTACACATCAGGGGGCCGGGAGGAAGCTCCACCACCATCGGTCCCTCGGTGAGGTCCAGCGCCGCAGCCGCATACGGCGTGTCGGAGTTCGGTGTGAACACCAACTGATGCGGGGTTCCCTCCAACAGGGGGAAGACTTTGTTCGGGACCACTCCGTTGTCGAGGTTGCCCTGCCAGGTCGCCATGATCGAGACCGTCGGGTAGAAGAATCGGTAGCATTGAACCGCCCGATTCAGATCGGCATCGTCGTAGGCCCGCTGGATAGTCCCAGGGGTCGGATAGCCGCCAACGAACGTGTAGCCCTCTGGGTAGTCAGCCATCATTGACCACTTTCGCTTGCCATCCCTGAAGTCTTGTCCTCTGTGGAAGATCAGGCAACGATCCGAGTTATCCCACACCGCCGGATCTCTGAGGCGTTATCAGCTCACGAGTGCCGCTGAGATGTCACCCTCCGGCACGCCGCGGGCAACCCTCTTGCTAGTCCTCTGACGGTAGCTACCAGCAAGATCTAGCCATACGACTCAACAAGGGTCCTCTCAACGCCAGCCTCAGTGCTGAGGTCGCCGACCGCCTTGCACGAGGTTGCAGAAACACAAGATATGCCGGCGAGGCGGTACGGCTCAGTGGTGTTGGCCGCGATGGACCACGTGGTCCCGTTCAAGAAATCGATCATCACCCCAGAAACCACCTTGGTCAAAGGATTGCCCTTCTTTCCCACTCCCGCTGAGAGTCTCTCGCTGTACCAGCCCAGAGCCTCGCATGAGGTGGCCAAGGGGCACGAAACGGCAGTTAGCGACTCGCCCCCGGATATTGCAGCCGGATCGATGATGTCGGGGCTAGATTCGATTGCCCAAGCGGTCCCGTTCCAGGACTCGATGAGACCTCGACTCTCTCCGCCACCGTACTGATCATCGTAGAATCCGACTGCCTCACATGAAGTCGCGGATCCACACGATATGCCGCTCAGGTGGTCGTCTTTCCCCGTGAGGTTGGGGCTCGAAGAGCGAGACCATGTGTGGCCGTTCCACGATTCGATGAGCGTCCGCCAGTCGTTGATGTCGTTCTCGTAGTAGTCGCCGGCCGCCTTGCACGAAGTGGCCGAAACACACGACACACTGCTCAACTCATCATCAATTGTCCCACTCTTATTCGGACTGGATGACACGGACCACGTGTGGCCATTCCAGGATTCGATGAGTGTCCGGTCAGGGACCGATCCAACTGCCTTGCACGATGTGGCCGAGACGCACGCCACGCCGTTGAGTTGGTCACCACTCGTTCCCACGTTCGGGCTGGGAGTGATTGACCACGTGCGGCCATTCCAGGATTCGATCAGAGTCAGAGAAGAGTCGGTCGTGTTGGAGTAGTAGTCACCAACTGCCTTACACGAGGACGCCGAGACGCACGACACGCTTAGCAGATAGTTTTCAAGTCCGCCGTTGGGGCTGGATGACACAGACCACGTGCGGCCATTCCAGGATTCGATGAGTGTCCGCCACGAGCCGCCCCCCAAGTACTCGCCCACCGCCTTACACGAAGTGACCGAGATGCACGACACGTCGTTGAGTTCGTTGTCGTTCGTCCCGTTGTTGGCGCTGGACGAGACTGACCAGCCAGGACCTGCGGCCGCTGCGTCCGGCACCTGAAGAACTACGGCCGTGATGACGATCCCTGATAGGACCGCCACCATAAAGCCAGCCAGAGTTCGCCGCAGGCCTGCTCGTCTGCGTCCGGCCGACCAGAATCCAAATCCCATGATGGCACCCGTCTTCAGCTCAAGGGGTTGCTCTTACGCACCCCCCGCCCAGCCGTAGGTGTAACACCGGGAGGCTGATCTAGCAATCAGTATCACTCTTGGGTCATTTGCTGTTCTCGCTGAGTGCACATCGATCGTCGTAGGGAATGACTTGAGGGTGTCCCACAACACCGGGACGCGGCTGCCTTCAGTGGCGGCGGGGCCGAGTTTTCATCGGTTGCACCAACCCGACCCGGTCCTCCACAATGAAATCTTTCCCGCATTCATCCACCCCCGTTTGGAGGACTGGACCATGGATGACCTCTCATCACTCCCGCAGGCCGACCAGGATGCAATCGGCGTCACGCTCATGGCCCTGCTCAGCGGATTCCAGGAGCGCAATGCCGACAAGCTTGTGGGCGTCTACAGCGCCGATGCCGACTGGGTCAATGCGTTCGGGAGCGTCAAGCGGGGAGAGGAAGAGATCGTTGAGTATCTCAGGGGCCTGTTTGCTGACGGCAACTTTAACGCTGGCTCCCTGAAGGCTCCGCCTGACACGAGCTTCCGGGTGCTCACTCCCGAGGTTCTCCTCGTCAACGCGCATCTGCAGGTCGAGGGCCAGAAGTTGGTCGGCGGGGGTGAGATCGACGTTCGTGACAACCACTCGCTACGTGTTCTCCAGCGCCAGCCGGATGGCACGTGGCTCATCGTGTCGGAGATGTACAACGACGCCAACCAGGAGAGCACCTACGAAGGTCATTCATGAGAGCGTGCCCCTGACCGCCGGGAGCGTGGCGCCTATCGACCCTGGCAGGCACCTTGCGTGCCCTCGACCGGCTCTTCGAGGCGCAAACAGAGATTTCTTTCGGTGTCATGACCGCTGGACATCCCCCAGGGCGATCCCTCCTCTTTCGCGAGCAGGGGACACCGCCAGTATCCAGGTCATCAGGGTCCCGAGTACCAGCCAAGCGGCACAGATCGGCAGCTCCCCCCAGCTCACCACCGCGGGGCTGGGAATACGGCAAACCAGGTCTCGATAACTGACGCAGTTCTGTTCCGGGTAGGTCCCCCAGGTATCGGCGAGGGCCAGCAGAGCGACGCCCGCGATCCACACGCCCGCCCACGCCGACCCGCGGAGCCAGTTGCCCCGCCGCCAGCCAGAAAACCTGATGAACCCGGCAATCAGTACGGCGAGAGCGAGAACCAGCCATGCCCAGCCGGCAATGGATACGAAGTCCTGCACGGCCGCGGGATATGCGCTCAGCCCTTCGATCCCGGAGGTCACGTCAGCCCAGGTGAAGGGCTTGGTGGTGTTATAGAACGTGTAGCCAACGTTGACCAGTCCCGCTCCGACCCACAACATCCCCAGCGGCCAGGCCCAGCCCCGGAACCGTTCTGGTTCTGCCGATTGCTCACTCATCAGGCACAGTCTCACCCAAACTGATCACCACCGCGTCCCAGAACACTGGGCTGGAGGCGTTATCGAGGCAGCATGCTTGCTGATCGTCGGACTGACTCGCACCGGCACATCAGGGCAATCAGGGCGAGCTATCGCCTAGCAGTAAATCCAGGCGTAGAAGTCTCGCATCACAAGTCTCAGGATGGGCGCCGCAGGATGAAATCTCAATCGGTCGCCAGGTCCCCAGACCGCCGGAACGTGGCCATCGCGTGCAACCTGTCGCGCAGCGTGAAGAACAAGTGACCTGGTGGTCAGTGATTGGTCCCGCTTCCCACAGATGAGGCATCGGCCTGCAGGGGAGCCAGGTTGTCGGTTATGAGCGTCCCGCCCTTGAGGACAGCCAACAAACGGGAACGGTCGGCCAGGACGCCGATGTCTGCCAGGGGATCGCCATCAACCACCACCAAGTCAGCGAGGTAGCCCTCGCGGACGAGGCCGAGTTCGTGGTCGCGGCCGAGCAAGGCGAAGCCGTGCACCGTCGCCCAGCGAAGCACGTCGAGAGGCGCGATGCCCGCCTCCTCGACGTAGAAAGCGAGCTCATCGCCGTAACAACCATGTGGCAGGCCGATAGCGCCGTAGTCGTCGCCGACCAGCAGACGCACACCAGCCGCGTTGGCCACTGGCAAGATCGCCAGCGCACGCTCGATGTCTTCGGCCATCTCGGCCGTGAAGCCGAGACCACCCCCGCCCATCATCTGGGCAAACCGGGTTGGAAAGAGCTGGCTCGGTACGAGGAATGTCCCCTGGTCGACCATCCGCTCGATGGCGGCCTCATCGAGACCATCTCCATGGTCGACAACGTCGATGCCCGCATCGAGGGCCATGTGTAGGGCCTGGCGGTTTGCGATGTGGCCGCGCACGAGCGCACCGCGCTGGTGTGCGGCCTCGATGCCGGCGGCGATCTCCTCGGCGGTCATCTCGGTCTGCTCGCTTGGTGCCACGGTGCCGTGGCCACCCGTGACGAACATTTTGATGATCTCCGCCCCCTGCTTGATCTCCTCGCGGACTGCACGTCGGAAATCGTCGGGACCGTCGGAGCGGTTGATCGCGCCGCTCGCGCCGACATCCCAGTACCACTGGAAACTCTTGTCACCCGCATGACCGGTCGTGCTGACGTCGCGACTCCCCGCCATGAGGCGCGGACCTGGAAACAAACCCTCGGCGATGGCGACTTTCATGGAGGCGTCGATGGCGAAGGGCGCACCCACGCTGACAGCACCGGTGAAGCCACTGCGCAACAGCAGTTCGAGGTGATGCGCGGCCCGTACGGCCTGGAGGGCCGGCGGTTCTTCGAGTCCGAATGGGGTCACCTTGGAGCCGAGTTCGTGATATGTGGCGTGAAAGTGGCTGCTCACCATCCCCGGCATGACGGTGCGCCCGCCGAGGCTGATGACCCGGTCCTCGGGCCCGGTCTCAAACTGCGCCGCCATAGGTTTGACAGAGACGATTCGCCTGTCCTCTACGACGACGGTGGTGTTCGGCCGAGGGCCATCGACGTCGAGCGCTGTGGCACCACTGAGTACGAGTCGTGTCATGGTGACCGACAAGGCTAATGAGAATCTCGCCGTTGCCCCGACCGGGATCCAGCCAGGGATCGATGACCCCGAATCCTCCTTGAAGGACCAGCTGACCTCGACCGGAATCTTGACGTGTGCGGACATACCGCCTTGTGAGGCGGCAAAGCCTTCTCGATCTCAGCTTGGGCAGGTCGTGACCTGGACCCCCGGCAATCCAACCGGCGCATATGGGTCAGGATCGGCGCCCCCTGCGAAGCGATCACGGATCCAGTGCACCATGTCGTTGAAAGAGGGACCGATCACTCCCGCGTGGCTCTGTCCCGGATAGATCCACCGTTCGAGATCCTGGCCCAACCCGCACAGATGCGATGCCAAGATCTGTGTCGACGCCACTGGGATCTGCTCATCGTCTCCGCCTTGGATGATGAGAAGCGGCGCTTTGCTCGCCGATTGGAAGTTCTCCGGATCGTTCTCTTCGAGCAGCTTCTTCCAGGCAGGCACGGTGAACGGGTCGGTCTTCTCGAACTGCGTGGTGGAGTACTTGTCGACGACCCTGGCCAGGTAGTCGGTGCATCCCTTGTTGAGATCAGGGAGCAGGCTGATGCCCAAGGGGGTCAGGACCTGCGACACCGGCGCTGCCTTGCTGCCATAGGCAGACTGGTAGGCGCCGGCCACCATGAAGAGGTAGTAGCGGTACGGACTGGTTTTCAGGAAGTCGTAGACCAGATTGAACTGCGATGGAGGCGCACCAGCAACCACTCCGGCTAGGTGGAGGTCCGGTGCGTAGGACGTACCGATGTGCAGGGCGAACATCGCCGTTTGCCCGCCCTCGGAATGGCCCCACACCACATAGTTGCTGCTGGCATGGGCCGGTGCGAGATGACGGGCTGCTCGGACGATGTCGATGGTGTTGCGTGCGGCGCTCACTCCAACGATGTACGGCAGAAGCCCCGGTGTACCCTCCCCTTGGTAGTCACTGGCGGTCACCTCCCACCCTTGGTCCAGCAGGCCGTTGGTGAGGGGCACGTCCTGTGCGGGATCCAGGGACGGGGCGCATTGATCTGCCATCCCGTTCGTGCCGTGACCCCAGCTGACCACCGGGTATCCCCCCTTGGGTGCCGGCCGGTCAGGGACGATCACCAGGCCCGTCACGACCACGGGCGCGTTTTGCACCGACTCCGACATGTACATCACCCTGTAGACGGTGCCGTGTACTCCCGCTACCGCCACCTTCTGGGACTTGATGAGGGTGCCCGGAGGGCCCGATGGCAGGGGTTGCGGGACCGAGTAGAACTCGGGCAGGCCTGCCGGCGGCGGCAGGGAGGACGATGAGGACGATGAGGACGCTCCCGACGTGCCACACGCCGCCGTGAAGATGCCGACCGTCATGAGAATGGCAGCGATTGGCAAGGCTCGTGCGCGCATTCGATGGGTTCCGAGAACTGGCTTGAACTCGCCGCCCAATTGCTCCTTGCTCATCGCATTCTCCAATCCAAATTTCCTGCCAACCACGGGCTGCCACCACGAACCACGGCTCTAAGGATGTGCGTCGCAGGGTGGAATGTCAATCACTCGCCCTGTCCCCGATGGCCGGTTGGTGGACCGGTTCAAGGAGTCATCGCGGGCTGCGCTGCCCCAGGATTTGGTCCAACGCTCGCTGCTCCGGAGGCCGCATGAAGCGGCGCAGAGAGCGACGTGGTTCGGTCAGGGAGCCCCTACCGTTTGTGGTTCGTCGTATCCATCGTTTCCGCTTATCCCATTGGGTCCGCCAACGACCCCATTGCCAAGTTGGCCATAGCTGTTGTTCCCCCAACAGTCCGCGCCACCAGTGGTCAGGGCCACGCAATAGCTGTCATTGGGATCGTTCGCGAGGGAAGCCGCGGTGTCTGCGTCGCTGATGCCATTGACCGCTTGGGGTGTGTCATAGCTAGCGCCACCATCGGGTCCACCGGTAGTCCCGTTGCCGAGCTGGCCGTCGGCATTGTCTCCCCAACAGTCCACCCCACCCGAGGCGAGGACAGCACAGAAGCTGTCAAGGCCGCCCACGATTGACGAGGTGTCGGCTATCCCGGCAACCTCCTGGGGCGTGGCGTTGTAATAGAGATCATTCGGTCCGCCGATGGCGCCGTTGCCGAGCTGGCCGTCGGCATTGTCTCCCCAACAATCGACCCCACCGGTGGCAAGGAGTGCGCAATAGGCGTCGCTGCTGTTGACGATCGAGGTGGCGTCGGTGATACCGATTGCGGTTTGGGGAGTGTCGAAGCCATAGGCACCGTCATCACCGAAGGTGGTCCCGTTGCCGAGTTGGCCGGAGCTAGAGTCCCCCCAGCATTCCACTCCCCCTGAGGTGAGGACGGCGCAGTAGCCGCCTATGCCAGCAGCGACCGAGACGGCGTTGGTGATGCCGATGACCGGTTGAGGGGTGTCGTAGTCAGCGGGACCTTCGGCGATCGGGCCACCAACAGTCCCATTGCTGAGCTGTCCATAGTTGTTGTCGCCCCAACAGTCCACCCCGCCTGAGGTGAGGACCGCGCAAAAGCCGCCTGCTGTGTTGTCGTCCGTGCCCACGACCGAGGCAGCGTCGTTGATCGCGGTCACTGGTTGGGGGGTGTCGTAACAAGAATCAGCTCCAAGGCATAGGTCGGGGCCGGCTCGTGTGCCGTTGCCGAGCTGGCCGTAGCCGTTGTCTCCCCAACAATCCACCGCACCCGTGGTCAGGAGTGCACAAAAAGCATCGCCGTTGCTGACGACTGCACTCGCATTGGTGATGCCAGTGACTGCTTGCGGGAAGTCATAGCCGTTCACACCGCCTGGGCCATCCGGTCCTCCAGTGGTGCCGTTGCCGAGCTGGCCATAGTCATTGTCACCCCAACAGTCCACAACGCCCGTAGCAAGCACGGAGCAGTAGCTGTAGTGACCGTCATACGCGAGATCGGTCAGCGTGGTGGCGTCAGTAATGCCGGCAACCGGTTGGGCAGTGTCGTAACCGCGGTTATCCGCCCCTCCGGTAGTCCCGTTGCCGAGCTGGCCGTCGACATTGTTCCCCCAACAATCCACCCCTCCGGAAGTCAGAAGGGCGCAACCGCTCGTGTTCTCTCCCACGACCGACCGAACGCCAGAAAGCGCCGGAAGTACGGGCGGCGGAGGTGGGGGTGGCGGCGGCGGTGGTGGAGAAGGAGTCGGAACCGCAGCTATCTCGGTCACTTCCTGGCTACCGACACTCGGCACCCAGACGTCTGCGTTATCCGACGAGACATCCGAAGGGACGAGTCCAACGGGGACAGTTTGAAGAACAGTTCCAGTCGAGGCAGCGATTTCGGTTACGTTGCTGTCTGCACTATTCACGACCCAGACGCTTGTACCGTTTGAGGAGACGCCCCAAGGGGCACCTCCCACAGGAATGGTCCGCACGACCGACCCTGTCGAGGCGTCGAGTTCGGTGACGCTATTGCCACCGTTGTCAGTCGCCCAGACGTTGATGCCGTCGGACGAGATGCCGAAGGCGTCGCTAGTCGGGATCGTCTGAAGGACAGACCCTGTTGGTGCATCAAGCTCAGCGATGAAACCACCATCCGCCACCCATACGTGAGTGCCGTCCGAGGAGATGCCAGATGGGGTGTCAGAGGGGGAGTTGCCCAAGGGGATTGTCTGGTCAAGTGCACCTGTCAAGGCGTCGATTTCTGCCACCACACCGCTACTCATGGCCGCCCAAACGTGAGTGCCATCTGAGGAGATAGCGATAGCTGCACCAGTCATAGGAATCGTCTGTGCAACAGAGCCCGTCGTTGCGTCGATTTCGGTGACACTCTTGCCATCTGCCACCCAGACGTCTGTTCCGTCAGAAGAGATGTCAGACGCGGGAGAGGAAATCGTGATCGTTCGGACCACAGAGCCGGTCGAGGTGTCCAGTTCGGTGACGGTTGGGTGGAAGTTACTCCCTACCCATACGTGGGAGGCATCCGATGAGACGGCGAACGCATAGGCAAGATCGGGGATAGTCCGCACGACGGGTGGGGTAACCGATCCGGACATTGCCGACGGTGCTCCCCTACCCTTTGCGTTGGTAGCAGTGACGGTGAAGGCGTAGGCAGTCCCGTTGGATAGGCCACTGACAGTGCAGGTTGTGGTACTCGACCTGCAGACTTTGGACCCCTCCGTCGATGTCACTGTATAGCCAGTGATCTTGTGCCCGTTGTTTGCAGGCGCACTCCACCTCACTGCCGCTTTGTCCTCTCCTCCAGTTGCGCTGATTCCAGTCGGCGCTAGTGGCACACCAACTGTTACGGTCGCTCGAGCTGAAGCAACTCCAAAACCTCTCGTGTTGTGAGCCTTGACCGAGACTGTGTACTTGGTGCCGTTGACGAGACCATGAATCGTGCACTTCAGGCCCGAAGTGGTGCAGGCCTTCGCTCCGGGGGTTGCCGTCGCGGTGTAGCTATTGACAGCAACTCCATGTCGCGGAGCAGTCCATTTCACGACCGCTGACGCATTGCCCGGCGTCGCGGACACTCCCGTGGGCTTCCCAGGAAGGACCACTGATGCGTCGGCCGCAGGGACAGACGCATAGACCGTCAGCATGACCGTGCAGACGGCGAAGCAAATGCCGAGCACCCTCTTCCATGAGCGCGACGCTCCTGCCACCATTCCCCCCATTGCCGTTTTGCCTCAGATCCGCTCGAGCCCACCACGGTAGCCTGACAACACGGCGCCTCGTCCGATCGTGACGTGAGGACGCCCGCTGGAATCACCCCCAGCGAGGCGGTCAGCCCAGAGGCGGCAGCCCCCCGGCAATCGTCTTGGTTTCGGTGTACTGCTCGAAGCCTTCGATGCCGTTCTGTCGGCCGATGCCGCTTGCCTTGTAGCCACCGAAGGGAGCATCCGCCCCGTACCAGACGCCTCCGTTGATGGTGGCGGTCCCCGCTCGGATCCGGCGTGCGACCGCGACCGCTCGCTCCTCGGACCCCGAGGTCACCCCGCAGCCCAGACCGTAGATGCTGTCGTTGGCGATGCGGACCGCATCGTCGTCGTCCTCGAAGGGGATCACGACGAGCACCGGACCGAAGATCTCTTCCTGCGCGATGTTCATCGAGTTGTCCACGTCGGCAATCAACGTGGGCTCGACGAAGAACCCCTTGGGCAGATGGGACGGACGTCCACCGCCGACCACCACCCGGGCTCCTTGCTCCGCCCCCTGCTGGATGTACCGGAGGATCTTGTCGCGCTGGCTGGCGTTGATCTGAGGCCCCTGGAAGTTCGAGGGTTCGGTGGGATCTCCGTAGGGCACGTTGCGGAACCCCTCCTCGATGATCGCGACCCCCTCCTCGTAGTGCGAACGAGGGAGCAGCATCCGGGTGTTCATCACGCAGCCCTGTCCGCCGTGGACGCAGACCGTCCACGCAGAGGAGAGCTTGGCCGCCATGTCGGTGTCGTCGAGGATGATGTCGGCCGACTTGCCGCCCAGCTCGAGGAAGAGCCGCTTGAGGGTCGGGGCGCCCTTCTCCATGATCCGCCGCCCGACCGCGGTCGAGCCGGTGAACGAGATGAGATCGACACGCGGATCGGTCACCAGGTCCTCGGCCACCTGGTTGTCGGTGGTGGGGACCACCTGGAACACGCCGGCCGGGAAGTCGGTGCGCTCTGCGACCAGCCGACCGATACGGGTGGCGTTCCACGGCGTGTCGGGAGCGGGCTTCAAGATGACCGTGTTGCCGGCCGCCAACGATTGACCGATCTTGTTGATCGCCACCTCGAAGGGGTAATTCCACGGCACGATCGCCGCGACCACCCCGACCGCCTCCTTGACCACCTTGCGCCAGCTGCGCGACCCGAAGGCGTGGCCCTCCGGAAGATCGCGCTCCCACTGGAACTCGTCGATGAAGTCGGCCGGCCAGGTCAGGCCCTCCGAGAGCGGTGCGTCGAGCTGAGGACCGTAGGTCAGAAGGACCGGGGTGCCCACTTCGGCCACCAACTCGGCCCGCAGCAGCTCGGCCTCTTCCAGCAACGCATCGTGGAGCTGGTGCAGGCAGCGCTTGCGCAGCTCCTTGTTGGTCGCCCAATCCGTCTCGTCGAAGGCACGCCGAGCCGCTGCGATCGCGCGCTCCATGTCCTCGTGGCCGGCGTTGGCGGTCGTCCCGAGCACCTCTTCGGTCGCCGGGTTGATGTTCTCGAACCGATCGCCGGAGATCGCCTCGTCGAGCTTTCCGTCGATGAGCATCCGAGGCTCACCGACAACAGCGGTGCTCTCGTCAGTCGTGGTCATGGTGTGATCCTCCTCAGCCGTTGGCTTGTCCAGCGTCTCGAATCATGTTCTCCTGCACGAACGAGGCGACGAGTCGCCCGTCCTGCGAAAAGACCTGCGCCCGCCCGTAGCTCATGCCCCGACCCGCATAGGGGCTCTCGTGGGCCATCAGCAACCAGGTTCCGGTCTCCACCCGTTCGTGGAAGGTGAGGGTGTGGGAGACCACCCCGGTCGCGATGTTGCGGTGGGCCATGCTCTGACCGATGCCTGCGTGTGGCCGCATCGCGGTCCCGATCAGCAGACCGTCGGTGCCATAGGCGAGGAGCCCCTGGGCGAGGGCGAGGTCAGTGCCGCCGGGCTCGCCGGGCAACTTCACCCACACGTACAGCTCGGCCGGCCCGACCGCGTCGGGGTCCCCGGTGTCCACTCCCCCGACCACCCGGAGCTCCGACCCGGGGGCAGCCAGCCCTGGTTGTTTCGCCGGCACCGACTCGGCGGGTCCGTCGACGTCCGGCATCTCGGGCTGGTGCCTCATCAGGTCGGGTCCGTCGGCCCGGCGGAGGATCAACCCCTCTGCGCAGACCCGGTCCCCCTGGGCCACCTTGACCAGGTGGGTGCCCATCGTGCGCCCGTCGTGGACGACATCGACGTCGAGCTCGACCGGAACGCTGACCTTGCCCGCCCGGGCGAAGATGGCATGGATCGACGCCACCTCCTTGGTCTCGGCAGTCTGGTCGGAGGCGAGGATCATCTGGGCGAGCAGCTGCCCGCCGTAGACGACATCCTGCACGGACGGGTCGCCGACGTTGCCGGCGGTGAACCGGCCCTCACCGACCCGCTCGAGCCGGAAGGCCTCGTGGGGAAGATCTCTTGCCGCGGTATCGGTCATTCGCTGGTCGCCCTTCCGATCAGAACCCGAAGGCCGAGACGTCGAGTGTCCCGACCGACAGGGCCGCCATGGTCCCGCCGTCGGTCAGGATCGCTTCACCGGTGATCGCCGAGGCGGCCGGCGAGTTGAGGAAGATCAGCGGTGCGGCCTGTTCGTCAGGTGTCTGGCGGTGACCGAGCGGGATCGGGTAGTTGTCCATGAACTGCTTGCCCATCTGGTCCTCGAAGTCGGGCATCATCGGCGTATCGGTCGGACCCGGAAGTGTGCAGTTGATCCGGATCCCGCGTCCTGCCAGCTCGAGCGACTTCCAGACCGTCCAGACGATGATGACCTCTTTGGAGGGGGCGTAGCCGCTCGCGATCTCCTCGGGGTGGTCCTCCAGCCACTGCTTGCCCGCAGCGAACCCCTCGGTCGTGACCAGCGGCTTCCACTTCTCCACGTTGGCCAGCCAGCTGGCCCCTGCACCCGACGAGATGCTCGCGATCGCCCCGCCCTCGCCCATCCGCTCGACCACCAGGTCGGTCAGATGACGCTGGCCGACGAAGTTCACCAGCATGGTGTCGAGATCCGAGAAGCGCCCGCCCGGCAGCCCCGCGCAGTTGAACAACACGTCGACCTTGCCGCCGATCGCGTCGACCGCAGCGGCGATCGCATCGGGGTCTCGCAGGTCGGTCGCGTGGTAGCCGGCCACGTCGACCGGCGGCTCCTTCAGGTCGATCACATGGATCTCCGCACCGAGCGGTTGGAGCTGGCGCACCACCGCGGCGCCCATCCCCGCACCGCCCCCTCCGCAGACGACGGCGCGGCGACCCTCGTAGCTGTTCATCGACGTCACGTGCGCTCCCTACTGCGATCAAGGTCCAGGGCTCTCAACGGGGTAGCCCCAGGCCGTGTTCAGCAACGATATTCCGGTTGATCTCGGTCGTGCCCCCGGCAATCGAGTTACCGCGGGTTCCGAGCAGGCCCCTGCCCCAGGGTCCTCCGAGAGCACTTTGCCCGAGCAGCCCGAGGGCAACCCCTGACAACTCCTGCGATGCCTCGGCCCACATGAGCTTGGTCAGACTCCCCATCGCCGGTGACGGCCGGCCGCCCCGACCGACGGCTTCGAGCTCGCGACTGGTCGACCATCGCAGACAGGCGATCCTGCAGTAGAGCTGGATGAGCCGGTCGCGGTGCACCGGGGTCATCTCGATCCCGCTTCGTCGAGTCTCCTCCACCAGTTCGTCGAACCGGGCCGACAGCCCGAGGTGGAGCTTGGCCACGCCTGCCCGTTCGTAGCTGAGGGTGGCCATCGCCACCTTCCAACCTGCGTCGAGCGTGCCGAGCAGCGCGGTCGCCGGCACCCGGACGTCGGTGAAGTACAGCTCCGAGAACATCACCTCACCGGTCATCGTGCGGAGCGGACGTACCTCGATACCGGGCAACCGCATGTCCACCAGCAGGCAGCTGATGCCCGCATGCTTCGCCGCGGACGGATCGGTGCGCACGTACAGCTGGCACCAGTCGGCGAACTGCCCGAGGCTGTTCCAGGTCTTCTGCCCGTTGATCACGAACTCGTCGCCGTCGAGGACCGCCGAGGTCCGCAGCGAGCCGAGGTCGGAACCGGCGTCCGGTTCCGACATCCCCTGGCACCAGATCTCGTCGCCGCGCAGCATCGGCCCGAGAAATCGATCCTTCTGCTCCTGGGTGCCCGCTTCGAGGATGGCGGGGGCGATGTTGGCCACACCGATGACGTTGACCGGCCCGGGTGCGTCGACCGCGGCCATCGCCTCGAAGTAGGCGAGCTGCTGGTCGACCGTCGCGTTGCGCCCCCCGTACTCGGCGGGCCAGGTGGGTGCGGCCCAACCTGCATCGGCGAGGGTCCGGTTCCAACTCCGGAGCAGTTCGAAGGAGTGTTCGTCCTCGAGCATCTGCCGCCCGGCCGCCGCGACCTCCGCCGTCAGGTTGGCTTCGAGCCACTCCTCCAACTCGCGCCGGAAATCGTGGACGGAGCTCGTCCCCGAATCATCGATCTCCACGTGAACTCCCTGCTCGTCGGTCGTGATCGTCAGTCACGACCTCCCCCGTCGTGGCGCCTTAACGTACACCACGGCCCTACGACTACGACAATGTCGTTTTCAGCTCGGTCCGCCGTCCCGAGGCCCCTGGTGACCACCACTCGCGAGCCTGATCCCGACCCCGAGGGCCGGCAGGCAGAACCGGAGCATCTGGTCGGTTGCCCGCTCGCGTTCCGTCGATCCGGAGGTCGATCCCCGCAACGGGCGGGCGACGCTCCAGACCAGGTCGAAGAAGATATCGGCGTCGGGTTTCGGCTCGGTCTCGGGAAACGACCCGTCCTCAGCGCCTCGCTCCAGTGCCACCAGGAGTGGTGCGGTCAGACGAGCCCGGAGGTCGGCCTCTTCCTTCTCGAACCCGTCGGTCTGGCGGGCGGTCGGATTGCAGATCACCAGTCGACGGACCCGTTTCGCATCGAGGGCCATGGCCACCATCTCGTCGACCCAGATCCGCACCGCGCCCAGCGGCGTCGACTCGGCCTCGACGGCGGTCACCACCTGGGCCACGTCAGGCTCCGAAGCGGTCCGGAACATGGCCATCAACAGATCGTCCTTGGAGCGGAACTGGCGATAGAACGCCCGGGTCGAGAGGCCGGCGTGATCCAGGATGTCCTGCACGCTCGCCCCCTGATACCCGTTGGTGCTCATCACGTGCAGCGCGGAGTCCATCAGCCGCCCTCGTTCTGAGGCGGGGTCGGCGGCTCCGGCCGTTCTCACCGCGGCTTGGGCGCCGTTCCCCTGCTCCAGCACGCCACTGGAGTCGGCCACCCCTGACACAACAGCCAGACTACCCGGCCTGCTCCGTCGCGCCGGGGGCAACCTAGCCCGGGACCCGGTGGACGACCTCTTCGGCGTACCGCTGGAGCCCCTCTGCCGGCTCCTCGGCCTCCCCCCACGGACGGACCAGCACCCGGTCGATGCCCAGATCGGCCAGGCGCCGCGCCTCGTCGTAGTCGGGAGTCGCACCGAAGGTGACCGTCGTGCGACCGGGTCGCCCGGCGTCGCTGCGCAACTGCTGGAGCCGCTCGGTGGCCGGCCCGATGTCGTCGACCGAGTGGTTCATCGGGATCCATCCGTCGCCGACCGTGGCAGCCCGACGCAAGGCTGCCGGGCCGTCGCCGCCGATGTTGATCGGGGGCCACGGCTTCTGGGTCGGCTTGGGCTGGAACATGACCGGGTCGAAGTCGAAGAACTCCCCGTGGTGCTCGATCACGTCCTCGGTCCAGAGCTTCTGGCAGACCGCTAGCGCCTCGTCGACCCGTCGGCCCCGCGTTTTGAAGTCAAGCCCGACAGCAGCCCACTCCGCCTCCAGCCAACTCGCCCCCACCCCGAACTCGGCCCGCCCGCCGGAGATCACGTCGAGTGTGGTCACCGCCCGGGCGACGACGAAGGGATGCCGCAGCCCGATGTTGTAGACGTGGGTCGAGAACCTGATCCGCTCGGTGCGCGCCGCAAGAAAACCGAGATAGGTGAACACGTCGAAGACCGGAATGTTGGGCGGCACCGGAGGGTGGGCCGCTCCTTCGAACGGACTGCCACCCATGTCCACTGGAAGCACCAGATGCTCGGGCATCCAGACAGAGTCGTAGCCGAGGCGGTCCGCCAGTTCGGTCACCTCGGTCCACTGGCGGGAGCGGACCGATCCGAGAGCGATGCCGAACTTCATGCCGGTGCGACCCAACCGGGCGAGACCGACGTGCGACCGTGCACCACGCTCGAGCCGATGTAGTTGCGCTGAGCTTCGATGGTGCCCGCGCCGATGCACAACCCCCGGATGTCCCGGTAGGCACGCTCGAGTGGGTACTCGCGGCTGTAGCCGTAGCCGCCGTGGATCTGGATGGCTTCGTCGCAGACGAACTTCGCGGCCAGGTTGGCGGCCGTCTTCGCCATCGCCGTCTCCATGGCGGGCGGCGTGCCGCCTGGACCGGCGAGCCGCACTGCACGTCCCAACAGCAACCTTGCTCCTTCGATGGCGATCGCCATGTCGGCCACCTTCCACTGGAGACCCTGGAGATCGGCGATCGGCCGCCCCCCGACCACCCGCTCGGTCATGTAGCCGACGGAGCGCTCGAGGGCGCCTTGGGCAGCACCGATGCACATCGCCGCGTTGCCGCAGCGTTCGTGGTTGAGATGGGACAGGAGCACTTTGAACGGCTCGGACGACGACGGATCGCCGGCCACCAATACGTCGTCCGGGGTGATCTCGACACCGTCGAACGCGATCTCCGACTCGGTTGCGGCATGGATACCCATCCCTTTGTGCCGACCGGTCAGCGAGACGCCGGGGCGGTCCATGGGCACGATCACCGCGCCGATCCCGCGGGCACCCTCACCGTCGGGCCACCGGCACCAGACCAGGACGCCCGACGCGGCGTGGCCGAGCGTCGAGTAATTCTTGTACCCGTCCAGCCGCCAGCCGGCGCCGTCGGGCTTGAGGGCGGTGCGCATGCTCTGGACCGCCGATCCAGCATCGGGTTCGGTGATCCCGATGCTGATGATCGCCTTTCCGTCGGCCACCAAGGGGAGCCAGCGATCCTTCAGCGCGTCGGAGCCGAGGTGCTCGATGCCGCGTGGCGGGCCGTTGAATGCGAGCTGGCAGCAGATGGCGGTGGAGACGTCGTGGCGGGCGATCTCTTCGAGCACGATGGCCGCTTCGACGTCGCCCATCCCGAGCCCGCCCCACTTCTCACCGATCGTGACGCGGAACAGGTCGGCGGCCGCCATCGCAGCGATGGCATCGCGGGGACCTCGCCGCTCTCGTCGTGTGCAGCCGCGCGCGGGCCGACCTCCCGGGCCGCCACCTCGCGTGCGAGTTGGCGAAGAGCGGTCTGGTCCTCGTTCTCTTCGAAAGGATTCGCGGGCTCGGTGGTGGTCACGTCTCCGTCGCCAACAGCCGGGTCAGGCCGACGGTTCCGTGCCGACGATGCCGACGAAGCTCACGCACTCCCCCGGCGCGCCGCCGAGGTTGTGGGTGAGGCCGAGGGTGCGGCCACCTTCGGTCACCGTGGCGATCTGCCGCTCGGGAGGCGCCTGGCGGCGCAGCTGGAGCCAGCACTCGAACAGCATCCGGAGTCCGGTGGCACCGATCGGGTGCCCGAAGCTCTTCAACCCACCGTCGGGGTTCACCGGCAGCTCGCCATCCCGATCGAAGGTGCCGGCGAGCTCCTCTTTCCACGCGGTGCCCCGGTCGGCGAACCCGAGGTCCTCCATGAGCACCAGCTCGGTCGGGGTGAAGCAGTCGTGGACCTCGGCCATCGCCAGCTCCGACCGAGGGTCGGTGACCCCTGCCTGGGCGTAGGCGTCGGCGGCAGAACGGACCACCTCTTCGAAGCTCGTGTAGTCGTAGTCGGGGTCGATCGCCCCGGCCGCAGGACCGGCCACAAGACTGAGACCCTTCACGTAGAGCGGGTTGTCAGTATAGCGGTGGGCGTCCTCCGCACGACAGATCAATGCGGCGGCCGACCCGTCACTCACCCCGCTGCAGTCGAAGACTCCGAGCTGGCCGGCTACCCGGGGCGACGCGGCGATCTTCTCGAGCGAGACCTCCTTGCGGAACTGCGCCCTCGAGTTGACCGCGCCGTTCCTGTGGTTCTTCCAGGCGATGCGGTTGAGCACCGCGCCCATCTCTTCCGGGTCGACTCCGTACTTGTGGCAGTAGGCGGGGACCAGAAACGAGAACGCAGCAGGCGAGCTCAGTTGGGGGTTGGTCCCGTCCCCCACCTTGTGGATCCCGGTCAGGCCCGAGTACCCCGAGTCCTTCAGCTTTTCGACGCCGACTGCCATCGCCAGCTCGTAGGCGCCCGAGGCCACGGCGTAACAGGCATTGCGGAAGGCCTCCGACCCTGTCGCACAGAAATTCTCCACCCGGGTCACCGGCTTGTACCCGATCTTCAACGGCTTGGAGAGGGTGAGGCCGGACGATCCTGAGCCCAAGGTGCCGAGCCAGAACGCGTCGATGTCGTCCAGGCGGACACCGGCCGAGCCCACGCACTCGACGACAGCGTCGGTCAGAAGGTCGTTCGTCCCCTTGTCCCAGAGCTCACCGAACGGGGTGCACCCCATGCCGACGATGGCAACCCGGTCACGGATCCCGCTGCTGGTCATCTGCCCTCTCCTTTGTCGCCGGTCCCACCATCGATTCCATCGGTGATTGGCCGTGCCTTCCAGAAGTAATTGTGTACACCCTCTGCGCTGTAGAGACGCCGAAAGGTCATCTCCACCCTGGTTCCCACCGCCACCGCGTCGGGATCGACGTCGGTCATCTCGCCCCGGTAGCGGCCACCGCCGTCGAAGTCGATCACCGCTCCGACCATCGGGGGTGACAGGCTGAACGCAAGTCGGTCGATGGTGTAGGTGGCGACGGTGCCCCGCACGTCGGCCATCCGTTCGGGCTCCATCTGGTCGACCGCTTGGCACGAGACACAGACCCGGGTGGGCGGCAGGTGTCGGAAGCCACAGGCGAGGCACTTGCTGGCATTGAACCCGAACTTCCATCCTTCGGTCCGGCGAGAGGCCGGAGCGTCGGGCCGCTCGGGATCCGGTCGGCGTGGAGGCTCACGAGTGAGCATGCCCCGCCAGGACAGGAAGACCGCGTAGGAGAGGTCGGATCGCCCTTCCTCGGCGAGTTGGGCGACCGTGCGGAGCCCTGCTTCACGTCGGGCGGCCTGCACCCCGGCTAATGCGCCGGTCGTGCGCAGGAGCACCACGTCGGCTCCGTCTGCGATCTCGACCAGTGCGATCACCTGACCCTCGGTGGCACGCTCGAGCACGTCGGCGAGCGCGACCCCCGCCTGCGCGACACCGAGGTTCCCGACCAGGTCGCCGAGGTCGGGCGCGAGCCGGTCGGCGGGAACGCCGAGGGCCTTCTTGGCCGAGGCGACCGCTCGGGCGTGGAGGCCGGTCACGACGAGGTGGTCGACATCCGTCCCGGCGAGCCCCGCGCCGGCGAGCGCTTGGTCGAACGCGGAACGGGCCAAGGGGATGAGCGCCTCCTCGCCGAAGCGATCCTCCCACTGCCTCGAACCGGTCTCACCCGGGACTCGCCACCGCTCGAGGAACTCGTCGGTGACTGCTGCGTGACCGACGAGTTCGGCGACGCCCCCCTCGGGGGCGAAGACGAACCCGACCGCACCGTCACCACCTTGGGATTCGTCGGTGCTCCCGGGAAGTCCGGTGCGCAGATCGGAGAGCACCGCCAGCACCGGTGCCCGCTCCCCCGCGAGGTGGGCGAGTCGGAGGGTCGCCCACCCCGAACGCACCGATCCACCGAGGTCGTAGGCGCCGGTGCCCTTGGACATCCCCAACGCCGCGTGGATGGTGGCGGCGTTGGTCTTGTCGAGATAGGAAGGAGCAGGCGTCGAGAAGTAGAGGTCGCTCGGCGCGGGTACTCCTCCCTCTGCGAGTGCCCGACGTCCGGCCTCGACCGCCATCGAAGAGGTGTCCTCGTCGTAGGAGGCGACGGCACGCCGACCACGCCCCGGGGCGGTGCCGAACGCCTCGCCGATGACCTTGCGCTGTAGGCGCCAATAGGGAAAGTAGACACCCCACGACACGATTCCCGCTCCCACTGACGGCATCCTCTCTCTCGTTCGCTCTCGTCTGGCTGCTTCTGGTTGGTTCAGGTTGATCAGGTTGGTTCAGGTTTGAGCCGGCTCAGGGCTCAACGCTCAACGACTCCGCTCGCTTCCGCAGGGCCGGCCGGTCGGGCTTGCCCACCCCGAGCAACGGGATCTCGTCGACGTGCACCACGATCTCGGGGGTCTTGAACCGGGCGACACCCTCGGCCGCGAACCAGCGGCGGCACTCCTCCACGTCGACCGCCGAGCTCCCGACCACGAATGCGGCGATGCGTTCGCCGAGCCGGTGGTCGGGGCTTCCGACGACGACCGCCTGGCGCACGTCCGGATGGCGTTCGAGCACCCGTTCCACCTCGGCCGAGGCAACGTTCTCTCCCCCGCGGATGATCAGCTCCTTCAGCCGCCCGGTGATGGTCAGCCAGCCGTCATCGAGGGTGCCCAGGTCGCCGGTGGCGAACCAGCCGCGCCGCACCGCTTCGTCGGTCTGGGACCGTTCGCCGTACCCGACGAACAGCTCGGGACCGCGCACCAGCACCTCGCCCGGCTTGCCTGCTTTGACCGCCCGGCCGGTTCCGGGGACCACCACCCGAATCTCCGCATCGCCGACCGAGCGGCCGTCGGTGTCGCGAGCCCTGTCCGGGGGATCGTCCCAGGTGCAGGTGGTGACCGTCGGGGCCTCGGTGGATCCGTAGGTGCGTTTGACCATCGCTCCGAGCCCCTCGCGTGCGTTGTCGATGAACTCGGGGGTGACCCCCATCGACCCGCAGGAGACGACCCGGAGGTCGGCGACCTTCTCCTTGTACCCCGGGATGTCCATCATGCCGACGAACAGGGTCGGTGGACCGATCATGAAACTCACCCGATGGGCGCCGGCAAGTGCGACGCCTCGCTCGGCGTCCCACTTCTCCATCAGCACCGCGGTCATCGCGGCGGTGCCGGGCACGAGCACCGCGTTGAGCAGACCCGACACGTGGGCGAGCGGCGAGGGCATCAGCGCCACGTCACGGTTGCCCAGACCATGGGCGCGGGTCATCGACGACGCCTTGTAGGACAGCCCCCGGTGGGTGTGGAACACCGCCTTGGGTTGACCGGTCGAGCCGGAGGTGAACAACACCACTCCGATGTCCG
This sequence comes from uncultured Acidimicrobiaceae bacterium, assembly GCA_963839925.1. Lineage (GTDB taxonomy): Bacteria > Actinomycetota > Acidimicrobiia > Acidimicrobiales > RAAP-2 > Bog-756. The sequence goes on from CAWIWV010000001.1 coordinate 1,855,042, forward strand.
ATCCGCGAACTCCACCGGCAGCCCCGACCCCGACCGGCGAGGCCCCGACCAGGTCGTCGAAGTCGGGGTTCTGGCCCCGCACCACCACCGACTCGCTCAGGTCGGCGAGAGGAAGCCCCGGTGTCGCGAACACCAGGGCCGGCTGGAGGTCGGTGAGTACCCGCCCGACTTCTGCCGCGCCCACCTGATGGTGGATCGGGGCGGCGACTGCTCCGATCCGCCAGCAGGCCCGGAAGAGAACGATCGCCTCCCACCAGTTCGGGAGCTGCCAGGTCACGATCGACCCCCGGCGAACCCCGCGGCGGCGCATCGCGCCGGCGACCGACCCGACCAGCGACTCGAGCTCGGCGGAGGAAAGAATGGTGTCCCCGTCGACGACGGCCAGCCCCGCGGGATCCCTCGGGGAGGACAGCAGGAAATCGAGGGTGGGGACGTCCCAGGCGCCGCCGGGCGACCGGTAGGCGGCCGCGCGGGGCTGTCGGTAGGTGCTCGCGAGTCTCATGCAGCGCGATCCGGGCTGATGGGGAGCGGTACGGCCCGAGCTGACGTCAGCTCGCGGGGACCGGACCTTCCACCGCGTCCTTTGCCGCCAGGCGGACCGGTGGTGCATCGCGCCAGCTCGCGATGCCGTCCGCTTCCTCGGCGACCGGCCACTTGGACTCGTGGATCTCGGCCCAGTGGGAGTGGTTGAGTTGATGGAGGGTGAAGCACGCCTGGAGTGAGTTGTAGAAGCCCATGTTGTCGACGGTCTGGTTGACCGACTCCTTGATCAAGAGCGCGGTCATGGTGGGCAGCTGGGCGATGCGCTTCGCGTAGGCGAGCGTGCGGTCCTCGAGCTCAGCCCTCGGGAAGATCTTGCTGACCATGCCCAGCCGGTGCGCCTCGTCGACATCGATCGCGTCACCCGTCAGCATGAGCTCCTTGGTGCGCCTCGGTCCGAATTCCCACGGATGTCCGAAGTACTCGACGCCGCACATCCCGAGCCGGGTTCCGACGACGTCGGCGAACAACACGTCGTCCGCGGCGACGATGAGATCGCATGCCCACATGAGCATCAGGCCGGCCGCGTAGACGGTGCCCTGGACCTGAGCGATGGTGATCTTGCGGAGGTTGCGCCAGCGAAGGGTGTTCTGGAAGTAGTAGTTCCACTCCTGCAGCATCCGGGCCTCGGCTCCCTTGCGAGTGCCGCCGTTGATGGTCACCGTCCGGTGCTCGTCGTCACCGCCTGCGCGCTCGGCGATCGCCTCCTTGGAGCCCATGTCGTGACCGGAGGAGAACAGCGGGCCGACGCCGCCCAGGATCACCACCCGGACCGTGTCGTTCTCCTCGGCACGCTGAAATGCCTCGTCGAGTTCGACGAGCAGGCCGCGGTTCTGCGCGTTCCGGGTCTTGGGCCGGTTGAGAAGGATGCGGGCGATGGTGCCCCCCTCCAGCTCCTCGTAGCTGATGTACCTGCCGTCCGTTTTGGTGTCGGCCATGTCGCCCGTGCTCCTCGTCTCTGTCTTTGGTCGCGGTGACGCTCTCTTTGGTCGCCGCAACGCTATACCGGCGGAACCTGCTCTCCCGACGGCTGACCTCCACCCTCACGCTCGGCGACCAGGGCGGAGCGGTTGAACTTCATCGCCTCGGTGCGGGGGATGGCCTCGACGAATTCGACCGTCTTGGGCACCTTGTAGGCGGCCAAGCGGTCCTTGGCGAATCCGATCACACCGTCGGCATCGAGCGAGCCGTCTGTCGACACGACGATCGCGTGCACCCGGCGACCCCAGGTCTCGTCCGCGAGTCCGATGGCCACGACATCGTGAATCTGAGGGTGCTCGCTGAGTGCGGCCTCCACCTCGGCGGGAAACACGTTCACCCCGCCGCTCACGATCATGTCGGAGCGACGATCGGCCATGAAGAGGAAGCCGTCCTCGTCGAGCCAGCCCAGGTCGCCCACCGAGGTGAACCCGTCAGGCGTGGACTCCAACTGGCTGACCTGGTTCCCGACGTAGGAGGCCATCGGACCGGTCGGGGTCCGGAGAAAGATCTCGCCGACCTCGCCGGGGGGGAGCTCCTCACGGTCGGGACCGAGCACCCGCATCTCGGTGGTCCCTCCCATGCCGAGGCCCAGGGTGCCGGGGTGCTCCAACCACTGGTCGCCCCGACAGGTCACGATGCCGAACCCCTCGGACGCGCCGTAGGACATGTAGAAGCGCTCGGCCCCGACCCGGTCGATCCACCACCTGCCGAGCCAGAGGGGCAAGGGGGAAGCGCCTTGCTGTACCCATTGGAGGCTGGAGAGATCGCGGTCTTCGATCCCCTCGACCTGAGCCAGACGCTGGAGCATCGGGGTGGCGGCGATGAAGCCGGTGATCCGGTGCTTCTCGATCAGATCCACGACGAGGGGGGCCTTGAACTTCTCGAGCAGCACGATCGGATCGCCGCCCAGCAGAGTGCGGAAGGCGGTGAAACCGTTGGTGTGGTACAGCGGCGCAGGGCAGAGCACCAGCTGCGGCTTGGACATCGGCCCGTAGGACTCGACTACCGACGAAGTGAAGTTGGTGGTCAGGTCGAAGAGCGCCGGGCCCTTCTGCAGGATGACCTTGGGAGTCCCGGTCGACCCCGAGCTGCACACCCCCCAACCGGTCGGAGCGGTCACCTCGGGGAGGGTCTCGGTCGGGTAGTCGCGGCTCTTCTCGACCAGCTCGGCCTGGTCGGCGTCGACCACCAGATCGGGCTCCAGCACCGCGAGGAGCCGGCTCGACTCCCACTCGGGCAGATCCCAGCGAACCGGGACCACCGTCGCCCCGACCTTCCAGCCGGCGAAGCACGAGAGCAGGTGAGCGGGCGAGTTGCGGAGGCACACCGCCAGCCGATCGCCGACCCCGAGCCCCCGCTCACCGAAGAGGTGGGCCAGTTGGGTCGACCGGGTCTCGAGCTCGTCCCAGCTGATCGTCGTCTCGGCCCCTCCCTCCTCGACGAAGGTCACCGCAGTCGCTGCACCGCCGGCAGCAGCGACCTGGCCGAGCCGGGTTCCGTAGGGGACCAGGTCCCGGTCGTCGACGATGCCTTTCTCGGGTGCCGTGCTCACTCCCTCATCACACCACGTCTGGGCCGGGCCCTGCGAAAACCCGGCCCGTCCGGCTGGTTCCGACGACCTGTTCGGGCCGGCCGACCCCGCTCTGCGACCGGAGCGCAAACGGGGTTTTCATTCGGCGCCCACTGGTGTTAGCGTTGGGGCCGACGCACCCAGCGAAGGGCTGAACGGAGGAACACCATGGCGAAGCGAGCGCTCGACTTTCCGGTCTTCGACGCCGACAACCACATGTACGAGACCACCGAGGCGTTCACGAAATTCCTCGCCCCGGAGTACGACGGACTCATCAAGTACGTCGAGGTCAACGGCCGCACCAAGATCGCGGTGAAGAACAAGATCAGCGACTACATCCCCAACCCGACCTTCGAGGTGGTGGCGGCTCCCGGCGCACAGGAGGAGTACTTCAAGAAGGGGAACCCGGAAGGGAAGTCCCGCCGCGAGATCATGGGGAAGCCGATCCGTGCGCTTCCCGCGTTCTTCGAGCCCGGTCCCCGTCTCCAACTGATGGACGAGCTCGGGCTGGACCGGGCGCTCATGTGGCCGACCTTGGCCAGCCTGCTCGAGGAACGCCTGCGCGGTGACCCGCCGGCCGTCCACGCGGTGGTGCACGCACTCAACCAGTGGATGCACGAGCAGTGGACGTTCAACTTCGAGGACCGGATCTTCCCGACGCCGGTCATCCACCTCGGCGTGGTCGACAAGGCCATCGAGGAGCTCGAGTGGGTGCTCGAGCGTGGTGCCCGGATCATCCTGGTGCGCCCGGCACCGGTCGACGGGTTCATGGGGCCTCGCTCCCCCGCCCTTCCCGAATTCGACCCGTTCTGGAAGGTCGTCTCCGATGCTCGCATCCTGGTGGGCATGCACGCGTCGGACAGCGGCTACCAGCGGTACATCAACGAATGGGAAGGCATCGCCGACGAGATGACCCCGTTCAAGGGTGGCTCGGGCTTCCAGGCGATCATCGGCCACGGTGGGCGGGCGATCACCGACACCATCGCGTCGCTCATCGGTCATGGGCTGTGCTCACGCTTCCCCGACCTGCGGTTCGCGCCGGTCGAGAACGGGAGCGGCTGGGTGCGGCCTCTCCTGCAGGACATGGAGCACGCCTACACGGCAGCCCCAAATGTGTTCGACGAGCATCCGGTCGAGGTGTTCAAGCGGAACATCTACGTCCATCCGTTCCACGAGGAGGACCCGATCGGCCTGGTCGAGATCCTCGGAGCGGATCGGGTGCTGTTCGGATCCGACTACCCGCACCCCGAAGGCATGGCCGACCCGTTGGGCTTCGTCGACGACCTGAAGGGGCTCCCCGACGACGACGTCAAGAAGATCATGGGTGGCAACCTGAACCAGCTGATGGGGTACGCCGCCTGATCCAGCCCGCTCAGCCCTTCTTCTCGGGCGAGCGGTTGTGGCGCACCTCGTCGAAGGGCCGACCGCGGTCCGGCGCGTGCTCGCGCGGCATGCCGAGCACCCGCTCGCTGATGATGTTGCGTTGCATCTCGGTGCTGCCTCCACCGAGGCTGCCGTTCTGGCGGATCAGGTAGCCGGTCCCCCACCCCCCGGCCGGGTCACCCTCTGTCCACGCTCCCGCGCCCGACCCGGCGATCTCCAGACCGATATCGGTAAAGCGTTCGGAGTTCGTCCCGGCGAATAGCCTCGGAATCGCCCCGGCCGGCGTCGGCAGACCCCCGGTCCTGATCCCCACGGTCACCCGGTCGGTGAGCTGTTGCATGACCCGATCGTTGACCCGGGCTTCCGCCAGAAGCTGGCGTACCCGGGGATCGTCGAGCTGCCCGGTGGCACGAGCCAGGTCGATCAGCTCCGACCGCTGCCCGCCTTTTTCGGCGTTCCCGACGCCCACCCCGCTGATGTAGGGCGAACCTCGACCCACCGCGTTGCGCTCGTGGTAGAGGAGGCGAGACGCGACCGTCCATCCGTCGTTCACCCGTCCGATCACGTCAGCCGCCGGAATCGCGACGTCGTCGAAGAACTCCTGACAGAACTCGGCCACCCCGTTGGCCATCGCGATCTTCTGCACCTCGATCCCCGGCTGGTGGATCTTGAGGATGAACATGGTGAGGCCCTGGTGTTTCGGGACATGGGAGTCGGTGCGGGCCAGGCACATCGCGTAGTCGCACTTGTACGCCCCGGTGCTCCAGATCTTCGATCCGTTGAGCACGAACACATCGCCGTCCCGAGTGGCCTGGGTGACAAGGCCGGCCAGGTCCGATCCCCCACTCGGCTCGGAGAGGAACTGCACCCAAAGCTCGTCGCCCCGGAGAACGGCCGGAATGTGCCGCTGCTTCTGCTCCTCGGTCCCGAAGTCGAGCAGGGTCGGCGTGAGGATCGAGAGGGTCGGGACGTTGAACATGACCGGCATCTGGTACGGAAGTGATTCCTGGGTGAACGCGCGCTGGTGCGCCCGGGTCAGTCCCTGGCCGCCGTACTCGGTCGGATAGCAGATGCCGGCGAACCCCCCGTCGAACAGCTTCCGCTGCAGCCCGCGGGAGTGCTCGGAGGTCTCGTCCGCCAGGAAGAGCTCCTGATTGTTGGTACCCGGGGGCAGCAGAGGCATGTTGGCTGCGAGCCATTCGCGAGCTCGAAGGCGGAACGCGTTGAGCTCCTCCTCGGAGACCTCGGCGTCCATGATCGGATCCTCGACGGTGTCTTCCACTCTCCTGCTCCCCTCAGATCCCCATCGCCGTGGCCACCCGTTCGCGGTGGTCCTGTGGCGTGCCGAACTGGGTCCGGTCCTGGACGACCCGCCGGGTGTAGAGGTGAAGGTCGTGGTCCCAGGTGACCCCGATCCCGCCGTGCAACTGCACGCACTCCGACAGCATGAACGGGGCGCGATCGCCGATGTAGGACTTGGCGACGCTGACCAGCTCTGCGACGTGCTCCGACCCAGAGTCCACCGCCCGGGCCGCCGCGTCCGCACTCGCAGCAGATGCCTCGAGCCAGGTCTTCATGTCGGCGAATCGGTGCTTCAGCGCTTGATAGGACGCCAGCGGGCGACCGAACGAGTAGCGGTCCTGTGCGTACTCGATGGTGAACTCGAGCGCCCGGTCCACCGCGCCGACCATCTCCGCGCACTGGAGTGCCACCGCGTCCTGGAGCTGACGTTCGACGTCGTCTCCCGCCGATCCCGGCTCGCCGAGCACCATATCGGCGCTGACCTCGACCCGGTCGAACCCGACGGTGGCGAAGCGACGCACCAGATCGAGACTCTCGGCGCGGGTCGCGGTCATCCCCGGCATGTCTGCGGGGACGAGCACTTGGACCACCTCTCCCGGCGCTCCGTCCCTCCGTGCTGTCACCAGTAGCAGATCGGCTTCGCCCGCCGCTTCGACCGGCACCGTCGTTCCGTCGAGGATGAACCCGTCACCGTCGGCGGTCGCCCGCACCCCACCGACCGGTACCGGGCCGCCCGGAACGCCATGCGGGCACCAGGTGGCGACCGACGCTCCACTGAGCAGGCCGGCCAGACGCTCGAGTTGGGCGGGCGTGCCGGCCCTCGAGATCGCGGCGGCGACCACGTTGGTGGGAATCAGCGGTCCCGGGGAGACAAGCCGTCCGACCTCTTCGGCGACCAGCTGCAGGTCGGCGAGCGGATAGCCCGAGATGCAACCACCCCCGTGCTCTTCGGCGACGAGCATCGAAGTCCAGCCGAGCTCCGCGCCCCGCCGCCACCAGTCGCGGTCGAATCCCGCCGGCTCGGCTTCTGCGAGACGACGAACCTCATTGAGCGGACACGTCGCCTCGAGGAATTTTGCGGTCGTCTCGCGGAACAACCGTTGGTCATCGGATAAGTCGAACTGCACCCCAGCGCCTCCGGCGATCTACGCGGTCGGGGACTCCCGACCGTTATGAGTGGCCGTTGAAGAGTAACGGCAACTCGTCGATCTGACGCAATCCCATCATGTAGACGAGGTTGGTGTCCGGCGCGATCGAGTAGTCGGGGATGCGACGGTGCCACTCGCGCAGGGCGACTCGAAGCTCGAGCCTGGCCAGGTTGGAGCCGAGGCAGCGGTGGACGCCGCCGCCGAACGCGAGGTGCCGATTCTCAGTCCGGGCCAGGTCCACGTGGTCTGCCCCAGGGGTCGCCTCTTCGTCGGTGTTGGCCGATCCGATCACCACCGAGATGCTCTCCCCCTTGTGGATCGGACAACCCTCGAGCTCCATGTCGCGGGTGGCCACGCGGGCGACGGTGGTGACCGGAGTTTCCCACCGCAGGAGCTCCTCGACGGCCGAAGGGATGATCGCGGGATCGTCGACGATCTGACGCCGCTCCTCGGGATGCTGAGCGAGACGGGCCATGAAGCACTCCAGCGAGTCGGTGACCGTGTCGAGCCCAGCGAGGATGAACAGGAAGCAGATGCCGAGGATCTCCTCTTCGGTCAAACGGTCATCGCCGACCTCGGCCTCGAGGAACATGCTCAGAAGGTCCTCCCGCGGGTTCTTCTTGCGGTCCTTCAGCGCCTCGGCGAAGTAGTCCTCGATCCGGCGGGCGGAGACCTTCTGGCTCTCTTTGATCTCGTCGAGGTCGTTGCCGGTCGGGCGGAGGATCCCGTCCTTCATGGCGAGGAACGAGTCCAGCTCGGAGAGCGGCAGGCCGACCAGGGCGAGGAACACCGAGGAGGGAAGGGGGACCGCGAAGTCGGCAGCGAACTCACACTTTCCGGAGTCGATGAAGCCGTCGATCAACTCGTTGACCATGCGGGTGATCTGCGGCTCGAGGACGTTCATCTTCCTCGGCGCGAACAGCGGGTCGAGAAGGCGTCGGTACTTGCGGTGGTCCGGTGGGTCCACCTGGAGCGGGATCAGGGGCACCGACTGGCCGAGGTCGACTGCCTCCATGCCGGAGGAGAACTCCTCGGGATGGGTCAGCGCGTACTCGACGGCACTGCGGCGCACCACGTTCGGACCGAAGGTGCCGGACACCACCGCACCCGCTGCCCGAGCCTCGCGGTAGAAAGGCTGCGGATTGGCGGCCACCGCTTCATCCATGAACCCCTCGGCGATGTCGTCGTATGCCATGCCTAACCCCCGCGAGTTCGGTCCCACCGGCGCCGGCTGGTCGGGTCGCCTGGGTGAGAATTGCCTTTTCAGCAGGTTAACCCACACCCGGGGTGGCGTCGCACAGCACTGTTTCGTTCACTGCACTGTTTCGTTCACTGCACTGTTTCGTTCACTGCACTGTTTCGTTCACTGCACTGTTTCGTTCACTGCACTGCGCGGAAGTCCGGGCTCCTCTTCTCGGCGAAGGCGGCCATGCCCTCGGCCATCTCGGCGGAGACCGCTGCCATGGCCTGGGCCTGGGCTTCTCGATCGAGCGACTGGACGAGGCCGCTCTCGAACGTGGCGTTGAGCAGCTGCTTGGAAAGGCCCATCGAACGGATCGGACCGGCCGCCAGACGTGCGGCGAGTGCGACCGCCTCCCCCTCGAGTTCCTCGGCCGAGGCGAGGCATCGGTAGGCGAGGCCGAGCGAGACCGCCTCGTCGCCCTTGGCTCCATCGCCGAGCAACACCATCGCCTTCGCCCGGGGCAGTCCGACCAGCCGGGGCAGCAGGTAGGCGCCACCGGCATCGACGACCAGTCCCCAGCGCGCGAAGGACCAGACGAAACGGGTCTGCTCGTGCACGAGGACGAAGTCACAGGCCAACGCCAGGTGCGCCCCGGGACCGACCGCGGTCCCGTTGACCGCGGCCACCGTCGGCTTGTCGAGCTCCCAGAGCTCACGGATGAACGCCTGGACACCGTTGCGCAACGTCTCGCTGGTGTTGCGGGGATTGAACCCCGCGCTCCCGGCTCCTGCGACGGTCGACTCGCGCAGGTCCATGCCCGAACAGAACGCGTCACCGACGCCGGTGATCAGCAGTGCTCGCACAGCAGGATCGGCGCGCGCCTCGCGCACCCGATCGACGATGTCGTCGCGCATCGCGGGAGTCAGGGCGTTCTTCGCCTCGGGGCGATCGAGGACCAGGCGGGCGACACTGTCTTCACCGACGTCGTAACGGATCATTCGCAAAACCTACCAACGACCACAGGTTCGGCCGCCGCCCCGAGGGCCGAGCCACCTGTTCAGAATCCCGACGCCTCGACAAACTGGCGGCTCCGTTCTGCATAGCCACCCTCGCCGTCGGGGGTCGGAGCCGCCGGGGAGAAGATGACCACTCCACCGGCCGGCGTGACCGACGTCGCGATCCTGACCGCCTCTTCGATGTCGGCCGCGACGTTCGCGGTGCCCACCAGCGCTCCGAGCAGTCGATCGGGAACCGGCGGGAGCACCACGACCCGCGGGACCGGCCGCCGCGTGGCGATCGCCTCGGCCAGATCCGACGGGTCGACCCCACGGTCGGCACCCCCCAAGATGACGGTCAACTCGCGGCCGGGGAACGCGTCGAGGGAGGCAACGGTGGCGAACGGATTGGAGGCCAGCGCGTCGTCGACGAAGGTGATCCCGTCTCGTTCACCGATCCGATTGCAGCGAGAGGGAAGACCTGCGAAGCCTTCGGCGCCGGCACGTATCGCATCGATCGACGGACACGCACCGTCCAAGAGCAGCACACCGGTGATCGCGCCACACAGATTCCAGAGGTTGTGCATCCCCGGAACCTGCAGCACCGGCAGTTCGCCGAGTGGCGCGCCGTCGACCACCAGCAACCCGGAATCGGTCGCGTGCACCCGGCCGGAGGGGCCGAACAGGATCCGATCGCCTCGATGGGCGGTCCGGCGCACTGCCTCGTCGCTCGCCGCGTTGACCGCGAGTGCGCCGGGAGGGCCGGCGTCGATGAGTCGGAGCTTGTCCCGGTAGTAGGCCTCGGTTCCACCATGCCAGTCGAGATGGTCCGGCGCCAGGCTGGTCAGGACACAGACACCTGGTGTGACCGTCACGTCCACCGCTTGATAGGAGGACACCTCCACCACGTAGGCGTCGGCCGGCGCGCGCCGGTACATGTCGGTGACCGGCACGCCGATGTTTCCGATGAGGGCGACCTCGCGACCCGTCTCACGCAAGATCGCGGCGGCCAAGGCAGCGGTGGTGCTCTTTCCTTTGGTACCGGTGATCGCCAACACCGGCGCGGCGACGAAGTCCTCCAGCCAGATGGCCATCGGGGTGGTCACGTTCACCCCGGCGCGTTCGGCCGCGACAAGCTCGGGGCGGTAGCGGCTCACCCCCGGGGCCCGAACCACGACGTCGAGATCTCGCAAGACTTCCTCGTCGGGCCGGACCACCGACCGGGTGTTGCCGGTGGCTGCCTCGAAGCGTGCGCTCGCCCGCTCGGGCAGGTCATCGATGAGGATCGGCTCTGCACCCCGTTCGGTGAGCAACTCGGCCATCGCGATGCCCTCCACCCCGATCCCCCAAAGGCCGACCCGTGAGGCACAGACCTCCGCGAGGGTCACGTCACCTCCGCCATCATCGCCTCGACGCGGGCCGCCACCACCGGGTCAGGAAAAGCGAACTCGGGTTGGGAACGCAGCAGGGCGGTGACCTCCGCGTCCGAGACCATCCTCCGTGCCTCGTCGGCCAGAGCGCTGACCACCGCCGAGTCCTGCCAGCGAGGCAGCTCGGAGAGCATCCTCAGCGCTGCCGCCGACTCGCGCCGCTCGCCGACACACTCGAACGGCTTCCCCTCGTCGCTCATCAGCGCGGCGAACCCGGTGAGCTGCGATCGGTCGTCGAGCAGGTCACGGCCGATGATCGCGTCGAGCGCATCCACCTCGAGGAACGGCGCCAGCATCAGCGTCACGAACCGGCATTTCGGGCACTCGCCGCACCAGCTCTCCTTCTCGTCGGCACCCCGGCGGAAGATCCGATTGCAGCTGCAGAAATCCGCGTGGTAGTCGGTGAGCCTCGCGAACGCACGGGCGATGGCCAGCTCCGAATACGGGCGCAGACCGGAGCCGTAGGTGAGGTCGGGATCGATGGACCCGGCGATCAGATCGCGGGTCGCCAGCTCGAAGTCGAGACTCTTCGAGTATTGGTGGTTCACCGGCACACCATCGACGATCACCGTCTCCTCGCTGGCCGATCGCTCCACCGCCATGGCAATCGTGTCGTAGCCATACAGGAAGCTCCCGACGACGGCGATCAGCGAGATGATCGCGGTGATCGGGACGTGCCCGTTCAACGCTCCCGACCGGTTGAGCTCGTCCAGATGCGGGGAGAGCTGCCGGCGCACCACCACCAACTCGAGACCGGCCTTGCTCGCCAACTCGATGACCCGGGGGTGGGGGTTGACGGCGAAGAGCAAGGGGTGGAGCTCCCGCAGCGCCTCGATGAGCACCATCGAGTCCTTGCCGCCCCCGATCGGCACCACAATCCCTCCCGGCCGATCGAAGGAACCCCGGGTGGCGACAGGGTCCGATCCCCCGCCGTCGGATCGGATGAGGACGGGTCGGGGCACCTCCATGCGGTTGGTCACCGCGAACTCCCGCAGCCCGTCGTCGTAGAGGTGGTGGTGGTACTCGAGCTCCTCCGCGCTCGAGCGCAGCTCCTTCCACCGAGACGACACGGGGCGCGGCGGCCTTGTAATAGCTGGTACCGGCCGCGACATGCAGGTGAAGCAAGGCGCGCTCCAGACCCGGCGGCAGCTCCGTCACATGGAGCGGCGCGGGTGTCTCGAAGGTGACCGTCTCGACGAAGACGTGCTCGTCGTCGAACGCATAGCGGAGGGTGACCGTCCGGGACTCCATCTCGAAGGATCGATCGACCACCCGAAAGACGCCAACGGACGCCGGATCGAACCGGTCGGGGTCGTTCATCGCGCCGACAGCGTAGTGGCGGTCCGGTCCGTTTACGACGAACGGCCCCCCACCGCAGACCTGGAGATCCTTTCGACGATGGTGAGCGTCGACCCTGTAGACCCGAGCACCCAGACCTCCCCTTTCTGGAGTTTCAAGGAGCTGCGACTGGACTTGGATCCGTCAGGAACAAGAAACTCGAGCATCTCGGTTGCGACGTCCCCATGGGTGCAGAGCACCGCGGACTCCCCTGCCATCCTCCGCAGGAGCGAGACGGCGGCTTGCCCGTTGCCTTCGGCGAGCTCGTCGATCGACTCCACCGGCACGTCGAGCTCCTCGGCGAGAGGCCGGACCGTCTGGAAGCAGCGCACGAAAGGGCTGCTCAGGATCCTCTTGGGACGGAACGGAACAAGAACCGGTACCAGGTCATTCGCTCTGGCCCGACCCCGAGCCGAGAGCGGGCGAAGGCGGTCGTCGCCGTCGTAGGAGCCCCGCCGTCCCGCGGGGGCGTGACGTACCACCAGGAGCGCCATGACACGATGCTGCCATGGCGGGCAGGCGGATGGGGTGTTAGCCGCCTGCCGATTCGGCTGCCGCTCTGGAGAAACCGCCGAATCCTCCCGAGCCTCCGCCCCCGAATCCTCCGAAGGTACTGGTCACACCGGCCGCAGTCGCCGACACCGTCGATGCCGCCACCGAGCCGTTCGCGGACTTGCTTCCCTGCACGGTGACCGTGTCTCCCGGCTTGAGCGCGGAGAGGCTCGACTTGGCATTCCGGTTGATGGTCGTGCTCGATCCGATCTTCACCTCGACAAGGCTTCCGCTGGAGGTGGTCACGTAGAGGGTGTCTCCGATGACGTCGGTGACCGTCCCGGCGGTCAGGTTCGACGCCGCTGCGGCGGCAGCCCCGCCGAACGAGCCGGTTCCACCGGCACCTCGCCGGAACGATCCGAACAGCGAGGACGCCGACGTGGAGGACGAGTGGTGCCGTTGCATGTAGGCGCCGCCCCAGATCCCTGCCGCGGCAACGACCAGGACGAGCAGGGCCGCAACCGGCCAGGTCACCCGGAAGCCCTTCTTCGGGCCGTGCGCCGGCCACTCGTCCACTTCGTCGGGGAAGAGGGTGTCCAGCTCGGTCGAAGCGACGACCGGAACCGAAGCGGTGTCGTTGATACGCACTTGTTCGGTCGGGGGGCCATCGGTGACGGCGTCTCCGATCTCGGATTCAGGCATGGCGGTCCGTCCCTCTCTCACTCGTACCGCAGCGCGTCGATCGGACGCAGCGAACTGGCTCGATAGGCCGGGTAGAGCCCGGCCACGATGCCCACCAACAGGGCGACGCCGAAAGCCAGAGGGATCGAGTAGGCAGCGATGACCGGCTGGACCCCGTCGATCTTGAACCGTGCCACCACCAGTCCGGCCAACACCCCCACGACCCCTCCGAGAAGTGAGATGACCACCGCCTCGATGAGGAACTGGCTGAGCACGATCGATCGCGGCGCGCCGATGGCTTTGCGAAGACCGATCTCGCGGGTGCGTTCGGTGACGGTCACCAACATGATGTTCATCACCCCGATGGCCCCGACCAGCAACGACACCGCGGCGACCCAGCCGAGCAACGCGGTGAAGGTATTGGTGGTGGAGGTCGCGGTGCTCAGCAGACTTGCCTCGTTGAGTACGCGGAAGGGGAGGTCGGCGACCGTCGTGTCGTTCTGGGCGGCGAGGACGCTCTCCACTTCGCTTTGGGCGAGGGTGAGCGTCGCGGACGACTTTCCCTGAACCAGGAGCTCGGTGAACGATTGCGACTCACCGGTCAGCTCATCCTGCACCGCCGTGTAGGGAGCGATCACCACCGCGTCCTGATTGGTGATCCCACTGCTTCCCTTGGAGGCGAGCAGCCCGACCACCTGGAACTGCGAGGAGCCGAGTTGGATCTCCTGCCCGATCGGGTTCGAGCCGGTTGGGAACAGGTTGCTGGCGACGTCGGCGCCGATGTCGACGACCTGGGCATGGCGGGAGACGTCGGTGACAGTGATCGCACGCCCGGCCGACACCGTGTAGTTCGACGCGGCCAGGTACGACGGCGTCGAACCGATCACCGATGTCGAATAGGTCGCCCCGTTGTAAGTGGCCGTTTCACTGGTCGACACCACCGGTGACACCGACTGCACGTCGGGGGCGTTGTTCGGATCGGAGATCAGATGCACATCGTTCAGGGTCAGTGAGGCGTTCTGGCTCTGGGTGCCCGTTTGAGCGGTCCCGCGGCCGAACCGTCCAGAGCTGAAGACGGTCAGGGTGTTGGTCCCCAGCTGATCGATGCGCGACTCGACCGCCTTGGACGAGCCGGTGCCGACCGCCAGAAGGACGATCACTGCGGCCACGCCGATGAGGACGCCGAGCATGGTGAGCAAGGACCGCAACCAGTTGGAGCTGATGCCCCGAAGCGCCATGGCCAGGTTCGCTCGAATGCTCACTCGGCAACGCCTCCGTCGCTCGCAGGTGCTGCCTGCGCCCGAGCGTGCTCGAGGTGCACTCGTTGGGCCTGACCGGCGCTCTGGCGACGGTCGTCGACGATCTGGCCGTCGCGCAATCGGATCACCCGCGTTGCGTAGGCGGCGATGTCCTCTTCATGGGTGATCATGACCACGGTGCGCCCTTGTGCATGCAGGTTGGCGAACACGCTCATCACATCGATACTCGAGGTGGTGTCGAGGTTGCCGGTCGGCTCGTCGGCGAGGACGAGGGCGGGATTGGTGACGATGGCACGCGCGACGGCGACCCGCTGTTGCTGCCCACCGGACATCTCACTCGGATAGTGGTCCATGCGTTCGGCGAGCCCGACCGACTCGAGCGCTGCCTCCGCGAACGTCCGACGCTTCTTCGACTTCACCCCGGCGTACACGAGCGGGAGCTCGACGTTCTGGAGGGCGGACATCCGGGCAAGGAGGTTGAAGCTCTGGAAGACGAACCCGATCTTGCGGTTCCGGACACGGGAGAGCTCGCGATCGTCCAGATCTCGGATGTTGACGCCGTCCAGTCGGTAGTGACCGCTGGTCGGCACGTCGAGGCAACCGATGATGTTCATGAGGGTCGACTTGCCCGAACCCGATGCACCCATGATCGCCACGAACTCGCCGGGCTCGACCAACATCGAGACTCCTCGGACGGCAAGCACGTCGTTGGCCCCCATCGGGTACCGCTTCACGACGTCCTTCAGAGCGATCACCGGCCACGGGCCGTTGTGCTGCTCGGTGTCGGCGCGAGCGTCGGCCAGCGCCGCTCCGGTGCCGACGACGGTCACCCGAAGCCACCTCCGCCGAAGCCGCCCCCACCAAAGCCTCCGCCGCCGCCTCCGAAGCCGCCGCCCCCGAAGCCGCCCGTGCCGGTGCTCCCGGTGGTGGTTCCGGTCGAGGCGGACACGCTGGCCGTCGGCTCCACCACCTTCTCGCCTTCGGTGACCCCGCTCAGGATCTCGGTGTTGGACGTACCGACGAGTCCGACGGTGACCGTCTTGACCGTGCGCACGTCGCCGGAGAGCACGGTGACCGTCGAGAGGGACCCGAGTGTGGTGATCGCGGAACTCGGCAGTTCGAGCACGTTGTTGGCGGTCTGGACGATGACGTCCACGGTTGCCGTCATTCCTTCTTTCACATCAGAGGGGACGTCTTCCAACGCGACCGTCACCGGATAGGTCACGACGTTGCTGACCACCGTCGCGGTCGGTGAGACCGAGGTCACCTCGCCGGTGAGATTGGTGTCGGGCAAGGCGGCGAGGGTGATCGTGGCAGGTTGCCCGACCGCGATCTTGGAGGCGTCGGCCTCGGCGTAGTCGGAGACGACCTCGAGACTCCCGAGGCTCTGGATGGTGACAAGGGCGGACGACGAGGAGGAGCTCGAACCCGAAGATCCCGTGCTGCCGCTGCTGCCCGTGCCGCTGCTGCCCGAGCCACTCCCCCCACTGCCGCTGCTGCCACTCCCGCTGCTGCCACTACCGGTGCTCCCCGAACCGGTCGAGCTCGAGGAGGATGACGACGAGGAGGAGGTCGTAGAACCTGACCCGCTGACCGCTTGACCCACCGTGCCACTGACCGAAGTCACGGTGCCGCTGATCGTCGCGACGAGTTTGGTGTCCGCGAGTGCTTTTTCGTCGGTGTTGACGGTCACCTGGTTCTGGACGACGGTCGCCTGGTCTTCCGAGACGGTGGACGGCGTGACCGTCAGATTCGCTTGGGCCGCCGAGACGGCGAGTTGTTGGGACGCCACGGTTGCCTGGTCGTGCGCCACGGTCTGCTGGGCGGTGGTGATCGCCTGCTGGTCGGTGACGCACGAGCTCTGTGCGGTCGAGAACACCACCGGCACGCCGGTCGCCGATCCGGCGGAGTTGGTTGCGACCAGCTCGAACAGATAGGTGGTGTCGGGAGCAAGTCCGGTCACGGTCGCGGTCACCGACACCGGGGTCGACCCGGAGCCGGGGGCTGTGGCGGCGGCGGTCGCCGACCCCAGGGCCGTCGAGGTGCCGTACTCGAAGGAGTAGGTGGTGGTCGCGCCGTTGGGGACCACCGATCCGCTGAGGTTCGCCGAAGTGGTACCGACCCCCGTTGCAGATCCGGTCGTGGCTGCGGGTGTCGAGACCACAACTGTTGTCGTCGTGGTGGTGGGTTGGAAGTTCGTGACTGCCGAGCTCCCAGCCGTTCCCGAACCCCCGCTCCCGGTCGACCCAGAAGAGCCGGACCCCCCGGAGCTGGAGGTAGCGGAGCTCGAAGTGGCGCTTCCACTGCTTCCGGACCCACTAGAGGTCGCCGCGGGGCAGCCGAGCGCCTGGCTCGCGGTGTACGCCGCCTGGGCATCCTGCAGCGTGGTCTGGTCCGAGGTCAGCTGATTCTGGTCGGCGGTGAGCTGTTGCTGGGCAGTGATCAGCGAGGCCTGGTTCTGGGCCTGCTGGGCAGGGGTGCCACCCGCTTCGGCATCGGCCAGTGTGGTCTGCGACGCTGCGAGCGCGGCGCGAGCGGCCTCGAGGTTTGCGGAGGCCTGGGCCGGATCGATGGTGGCGAGGAGCTGGCCGGCTTTCACCTTGTCCCCGACGGCCACGTTGAGCGAGGCGAGGGTCCCGCTCGTGTTGAAGTTCTCGCTCGCCGAGGTGGCCGCCGACACGTTCCCCGACGCGGAGACACTCGACTGCACGGTACCCGTCTGCACGGTGACCGTTCGCGCGTCGGTGGTCGATGCGGAAGACGAGGAACCGTAGATCGAATAGAAGGCGATCGTCGCGACCGCGGCCAACACCACGACCAGCGCCGCGTAACCGATCACCTTCCTCCGAGAACTTCGCGTACGTCGTGGCATCCCTTGACGGTCCCTTTCGCGTGACTGGTCGGAACGAACTCGAGCGACGGAGCGGTCAGCCCGCCGCCGACGGGGTCGTTGTCGGGGTGGGACGCAATGCTGCACAGGCGGTGGCAGCGGCCCGGAACGTCGAGCTCGAGATCGTGCTCGGAGGCGTGCTCGAAGAGGAGCCGGTGGGAAGCGTCACTCCGTGCAGCTTGAGGCAGTTTCGGTAGGCGGCGTCCGCGGGGCTGTTGAACCCGCCGCCACGACCGAATCCTCCCCCGAATCCACCCTTCGGCCGGAGGCTCGCACACGCCTTTGCCGCGGCCTGGTACTTGGGATTGTTCGCGAAGCCACCGAAGCCACCTCCGCGGGGAGGAGTGCCGGTTCCGGTTCCCCCGGGCGCGCCTCCTCCTGGAGCTCCCTCACCCGGGAAGCCGCCCGAACCGCGTCGAGCACCGTTTCCACGTGGGAAGTTCGGCAATGTCACCCCGTGCTGGGAGAGACAGTTCCGGTAGGCGGTGAACGCCGACGATCCGGACTTCCCAGACGTTCCCGAGGACCCGGAGTTGCTCGAAGACCCCGACGTGCTCGAGGAACCGGAACTGGACGTGGTGGGTGCGGCCGACCCGCTCCCACCACATGCCGTGAAGAGGATCGCCAACCCACCCAGCATGAGCACTGCAGTGGGTCGAGCGAGGCTGCGGAGGCGGCGCGGACGGCGGTCAGACATGTCGTGCATGTTCCGAAGTCTGCGGGGCAAACCTGTGAGCACCCTAAGAGAAACCTTGGAGACTGCGAAGAATGCAGGGCCGGCGATCGAGGGCCGTGACTGCCCGACGAGACGTCCACTCCCGAAGAACCCCCTGTTCAGAAGCGTTCTTCTCCGCCGGCCAGCCCGAGGGCTGCTCCCACTAGGGTCGGGTTCACATCGACCATGCTCTGTCGCCCCGGCGGAGCTGAACGTCAGCGGAGGTGTGCCAGTGGAGTACGTCAATCTCGGTCGAACTGGACTGAGGGTGTCGAGGATCTGTCTCGGGATGATGAGCTTCGGGAACAACAGCGAACGTCCCTGGGCGCTCGACGAAGACCACGCCGAGCCGATCATCCGGGCCGCGGTGGAAGGTGGGATCACCTTCTTCGACACCGCCGACACCTACTCGAAAGGCGCCAGCGAAGAGGCGACGGGACGTCTGCTTCCGAAGTACCTCAGTCGCGAAGAGACGGTCGTCGCCACCAAGGTGTTCATGCCGATGACGCCGGGCGAGAACGGGGGCGGCCTCTCCCGCAAGCACATCATGGCGGCGATCGACGCTTCCTTGTCCCGGCTCGACATGGAGTACGTCGATCTCTACCAGATCCACCGATGGGATCCCCGCACGCCGATCGAAGAGACCATGGAAGCGCTCCACGATGTCGTGCGTTCGGGGAAGGCGCGCTATATCGGCGCCAGCAGCATGTTCTCGTGGCAGCTGGCCAAGGCACAGCACGCCGCCGACCTCCACCACTGGACCCGTTTCGTGTCGATGCAGCCGCACTACAACCTGATCTATCGCGAGGAGGAGCGGGAGATGATCCCGTTCTGCATCGATCAGGGCGTGGGAATCATCCCATGGAGCCCGCTCGCCCGCGGCGTGCTTGCCGGCAACCGGACCCGCGACGGCGAGCACCGGACCACCCGGTCGGACACCGACAACTTCACCGACTACCTCTACAGCCAGCCCACCGACTTCGACGTCGTCGAACGGGTTGCCGAGGTGGCAGGAGAGCGGCAGGTCTCGCCCGCCCAAGTCGCGTTGGCATGGCTACTACGACAGCCGGGGGTCACCGCGCCGATCATCGGAGCAACGAAACCGGAGCACCTTGCGGACGCCCTGGCAGCCGAACAGCTCGAACTCACCGACGAAGAAGCGGCCCGTCTCGAGGAGCCCTACGTGCCCCACCCGGTGCTCGGCCACTTCTGAGGTCACTCGCGAGCCACTCCCCCGCTCAGCGGATCGGCGGTACTCCCCAACCCGGTGATCAACCCCGCAAGGAGGGCCAACCCCGCAAGCACGGCAACGGTTGCGGAGAAGGCGTGCCGGACACTCTCTGCGACACCACCATCTCCTCCGAGTCCGACGAAGACGGCCACAGCAATGGCGAGGCCGAGCGCAGTTCCGAGTCCCCTGCTCATGTTCAGAAGGCCCGATGCCGACCCCGACTGTTCGGCCGGCACCGAAGCCATGACCCCGGCGTTGTTCGGCGAGTTGAAGAGCCCGAGGCCCGCCCCGACGATCGCGAGCAGCGCGACCAGTCCACCGCCGGTCGGGTGCCAGTAGGCCATCGCGACCAGACCCGCGAACACGAGCGCCATCCCTGCCACGACCGGGGGTCGCACACCGAATCGATCGGCCAATCGACCCGCGACCGGAGCGACCAACCCGAGCGCGATCGGCATCACCATCAACTCGAGACCGGTTCGGACGGTGCCCGCACCCGCGCCGCGTTCGAGAAAGAACGGCGTCACCGCCATCAGGCCGAACAGCACAGCGAATGCCAGAAGGCCGCCGGTGATCCCCGAGGAAAAGCGGACCCGCGAGAACATCGAGAGGTCCACCATCGGCGACGGGCACCGTCGCTCCCACAGCACGAACCCGATTCCGAGGACGATGGACAGCCCGATCGCGCCCACGATGACCATCGAGGACCATCCGTGGCGGTCGCCCTCTGACAACGCAAACAAGAAGAGGCTCACTGCAGGGAAGAAGACCGCGAGACCGAGCCAGTCGAACCGGACCCGCTTCTGGAGGTGGGTGCTCCGCGGGATGAACAGGAGCGCCGCCGCGACGCCGATCAGTCCCGCCGGAACGTTGACCAAGAAGAGAAGTCGCCAACTTCCGACGGTCAACAGCAACCCGCCGATCGACGGGCCGAGCGCGAGCCCAACCGCCTGGGCAGCACCTTGGACTCCCAATGCCCGCCCGAGCCTTGCACGCGGCACGGCCAGGGCGATGATCGCCACGCTGTTGGCCTGGAGCATCGCGGCACCGACGGCCTGGGTCACCCGGTACGCGTCCAATGTGCCGAGGCTCGACGCGCTCGCGCAGAGTGCCGACCCGGCGATGAAGATCAGGAATCCGTAGACATAGAGGAGCTTGCGGCCGACCATGTCGGCGAAACGACCCACGGCCGCGACGGTGCCGACCAACACCAACAGGTAGGTCAGACCCACCCAACTCACGTCGCCCACTCCCGCGTGGAAGGTACGTTCGAGCTCGGGGAGAGCCAGTGTGACGATGCTGGCGTCCAACTGACCCATGAAGGCGCCGATACACACCGCGGCGACCGCGAGAAGCGAGCTGTTCGGGAGGTTCCGGATCGCCGTTGGTCGCCTTGGCTCGACGATCAGCCGATTCCATCCACCGTGCTGTTCTTGCTCGACAGAGGTCACCGACAACCATCTTCGTTGCCGTCAACCTAGAAGTCTAATAAATGTAATTGATATATCTGATAAGTTTTGCGAATAGGAGAACGGGCCCTGGCAGGGCCTTCGGGTCGCCCCGCTCTACGGCACCGCGGCCAACTCGACGAATCGAGCCGCAGCAGGAGACTGAGGGCCCGGGCGGAACACGAGAGCCAGTTCACGCAAGGCCGGTGGGTCGAGCCGAGCGATCACCGCCCCGAGTTGCTCGGCGACAAGGGCCATCGACTCGGGTACGAGAGCAGCGCCTGCGCCGGCCAGAACCAAAGGAAGAATGGCGTCCCGCTGGGCCGTGACCACCGCGAGCTTCGGTTCGAAGCCCACCGCCTCGAGTCGCTCCTCGAGAAGGCGCCTGCTCGAGGTCCCGGCCGGAGACGCCACGAACAAGGTGTCCTCGAAGTCAATCGGCGTTGCCGAAGTTGAGCCACCGGCGGCGGATCCCGGAGGGAGGATGAACACGAGCACCTGTGACCCGAGCCCGGTCCACTGCAACGACTCAGGAACGCCGAGCGCGTCGGTCAGGCCGAGCTCTGCCGCACCGCTTTCGACCAGATCGAACAGGTCACGCGTGTCCTCGGGCGCAGCAAGGTCGACGCGGACGCCAGGGTGAAGAAGGCGGAATCGACCGACCAGTGCGGCCGTCGGGTCGGCAGCGAGGGTGGGCAGGCTCGCCAAGGACAGAACGCCCGACTCCAACCCGAGCACGGCGGTGACCGCGGCTCTCCCCGTTTCGAGGTCGCGGAGCACCTGGCGGGCGGGACCAAGGAGAGCCGTCCCGGCGACGGTAAGCTGGATCCGCTTGCCGATCCGGTCGAAGAGGGGTGTGCCGAGTTCGGCTTCGAGCTCTTTCACCGCCAGGGAGAGCGCGGGCTGGGAGATGAACGTCGCCTTGGATGCAGCAGTAAACCCGCCATGGTCCGCGACGGCCACGAACTGCTGCAGCCTGCGCGAATCCATAGGTAAAGCTTATCGCTGCATCAAGAAAACCCTCTTTCCGTTCTCATTCTCGGCGCCAAGTCTCTCGCGAGGTCTGGGCTGGACTCAAGCGGCGAGAGCCCGCCGCGCCGCCACAATGAGTCGTCGTCGAGCGTGCGGCGAAATCTGTTCATCGTCGCCGAGAAGCTCGGTGACCCTCCGAAAGGTCGCGTTGTCGAAAATCTCCAATCCCCTCGTCCACAGTGCGGTCTTCAGAGGAGAACTGCTCATTTGGCGACTGCGGGGCCTGTGGTCTGAAGCGTCCGGAGGCTGAGAACCGTCGATGCGGAGCATTCCTTCTTTGCCGATGGCGAGTTCGAGTTTGTCGAGTGCCCGTTTGGTCTTTTGGCGCGCGGTCAACTCTTTGAGTCCCAAGAGCTCTCCGATGGTGGAGTACGTCAGTCCCTGCCAGTTGCGCAGGGCAAGCATGAGGCGATCGCCGGACGCCAGAGAACCGAGGGCGACAGCGAGGTCAGCCACCGCCAACTCTTCAGACACCCCAACCGGCTGCAACGATCCGGCACCGCCCTCAGCAGTGCTCGCGTCCGAGTGCGTTTGCATCCACTCGAGAACCTGAGTCCGAATCTGATCCGCGAACCAGTCCAGCACGTCACCACTCCCAGACTCGAAAGAGCCAAACGAGTTGATCCCTTCGACAACCGCCCTCTCGAGAACCGACTCGCATGCCGAGCCCGACAATCTGGGTGCCGTCGAACGGACCAGACCGAGCAGCTCATCGCCATGAATGCTGATCAGTATCGGCGCGGCCAACTGGTCGCCGATGGCGAGCTTCTCCACCAGCAGTTCGTCGGCTTCAGCAATGTTCACGGCGCGGCCCTGACACTCACGAGACGATTGGCGACACGTTCGGGTTCCCCGCGTTCCCACGCCGAGTTGGAACCTGCGCAACGCTGGTCAGCGAAATATCCGATGGGATCGCTCGGATGGCGGCGTTGTCGGTCCCTGGCAACCAACTCCATAGCTCCCCGGGTAGCCGCATCGCCACAAATCTCATGTCGCGGGTGCGGACGGTCGCATCGATCAACACGTCCGCGACGACCGAGGGTTCTGTGTCCGAGCGGAGGTCCAGCGCCTCGACCACCCAGACCCATCGTGGCATCGGCAGACTCCGATACAACGACCCGAGCAACGACGAAGCGCCTCTCGAGCTGATCCGATCCTTGAACTCGTCCGAAAGCACGAGTGTCGAGCGGAACGCAAGCGCATCGAGCCGCACGTCGGTGTGATCGATGTGCTCCCCAGACAGCAAGTTCTGTCTGGACTCGAGCGCTTGACGGAGCCAAGTCCTTCCAACTTCTTCCCCGACGGCTCCCGTCAGCAATACTTCCTCAGGACAAGGAATGATCAGGTACTCCCATGACTGTGGACCATCGAATTCGGTCGACGTGGCGATTTGATACGGACCGACTTCGCTGCTGTGCAGCACGTAGTGAGTCGGCTCGCTGTCGGACGCGTCGTCACAATGCAAGTATCCGATCAGGACGAAGAGGGATCGTGCCTGCGTCACCACCATGAGTGGCATGCCAGAGTGCAAGTAGCGGGCAGCGATGCTTGCGATCGTTTCGTTGGGCGGCAGCTTCTGACAGTTGTAGATGAGAGCGGGGAGGCCGAGCGCTCGACTGGCTTCGGCGATCTGGGTGATCGAATAGCCGATTCCGAGTCCTGAGGGAAGGACTTCTGCGATGTCCCCCGGTAGGAGGCGCCGTTGATCGCGCCGCGGTGCATGCAAGCTCGCACACATCCACATCGAGGCCTCGACGCGGCCGCCCGCTTGAGGATCGACCGAGATGAAGGGAGAGGCTCGGGTCGACAATCGGTACCCGAACACATTGACGTCGCACTCAGTCGTGCACGACACCGCGTCCAGAAGATCGGGGCGCGGAGGTAGCAGAGTTTGGTCGATTGTGGCTGCGGCATCGAGTCGCATCACGACACACCCCAGGTAGGTCAGACTGCCGAGGTCCTCGATCGTCCCGACTTCGGCACAATGACCAGACGGCGGCTCGAGGAAGAAATGAATGCGATGAGCTCCGGCGACCGGTTGAAAGCGAGCCTCTTTGGTCAGCCGGCCGCGTCGCTCGTCAGGTACAGGTTGTTCGTATTCGACGAACGCCATCTGCGCGCCCAACGCGTACGCCTGACCGATCACCTCGTCGATGATGTCGCGATCCGATCGACCATATTGACGACTCAGAACAAGAAACGATCCGGGTGGTCGAAGATCGACGATGCGACCGAGCTGTGCAATCGAAGGCTCAACAGATTCACGTTCCGTGTGATCTGTGTTCACTGAACGTAGGTGCCGACGCCGATCTCCGCGGCCTCGCGCAGCACTGTCGACACGGATTCCACTTTGTCGATCACCGTTTGACGCGCTTCGGGCGAGAGCGCGAGCTCGGGAAACGATGCAACCGGGGCATACCGAAATCCGGAGTCGACCGACACCTCTTCCAAGGTGAGTGCGATCGCACGTTCCCGCGTCATGATGATGAGAGGCGTCGCAACGAGCAGTAGTCCATGATCTCTCCCTCGGGGCATCGTGACACAGCAACGAGAGGCCAGGGTCGCGACCCCTCGCGTGTCACCAAGGTGAACAATTTCGAACTTGTTTCGACCACGCGGGGCCACGCGGAGGATCCCGAATGGCCCGTCACCCGATTCAACGGAGACGAACGACAGATTGTTACTTCTGCCACCAAACCCCACTTCAAGAAACCAAAGGTTCACCTGACACCCGCATCTTGGAGGCGTCTCGCAGTCGTCTCACCGGTGATTCCTCGCCGATTTCGACGGTGGCGATCTCGCGGGACCGCTGCTGACAGGCGATTCGCCCGCCTGCAACGCTTCGACCCCACGCATCCCGAAGTGTCACGTCACGAGAGGACCCTGTCGGTACCGACGTGACAGACCGATCCCGCCGGGAGGAACGACATCGACTGTTCATTCCATCTGCACCAATCGGTGACGGTCAGATTACCTGGCTTTCTTAGATTCCCTTATGAGGGATTCGGCAGATCGGAACGGAACGGCTCCCTCGCAACCAATCACCAATCAAGAGGAGAAACATGTTGCGAAAAATGCTCACGAGCCGAGCGGGTCGCGCCGTATGCGCGAGCTCGATCGGCCTCGCCTCGCTGTCGTTGACAGTCGCGGCGACTTCCACGGTCGCAGGAGCGGCGACGTTGCCGACTCCGTCGATCACCAAGCTTGCACCGACGTCGGTGTCCACCGCGTCGAGCACGTCGGTGACGATTACCGGAAAGAACCTGACTTCGAGCGGCGCGACCACCACGGTCATCGTCGGGAGCCTCACCTTGACTCCGACCTCGAAGACCGCCACCACGGTCAAGTTCGCATCGCCTGCTGAGTTCTCGAGCGTTCACAGCGAGAGCGTGAAGGTGGTTCTGGCCAAGTCGGGTGAGACCACCAAGACCTCGGCTGCGAAGACCCTCACCTACACGACGCCTCCGACTTCTCCCACGACGCCTTCGGTCACCGGTGTGAGCACCGGTGGTGACGGACAGGCTGGAAGCGGCCTCTCCGGTGGCGTCTCGGTGACCATCACCGGTGGCAACTTCGGATCCGACTCGACGGTGAAGTTCGGCACCAGCAGTGCCATCACCCCGACCGTCGTCTCGGGTACTGAGCTGAAGGCCACCGCACCGTCCTCGACGGCTGCCGGCCTCGCCGCCAGCACCCCCGGTTCGGTGAACATCACCGTCATCAACACCGTGTCGGGCGCTTCGCCTTCGACCGAGACCTCGGCCACCAGCTCAGCGGACACCTTCACCTATGAGGGGTCCTCGTACCTGCCGCCGGCGTCGCTGATCATCGGCTCGGGTTCGCAGACCACCTACGACGTAATGCGGGACCTCGGCACCATCTTCGAGCAGTCGCCTGGCTGTGACCTCACCAACACGACCGTCAACCAGCTGGCGCTGCAGTGCAGCACCGCCACCGGTTCGTCGAGTGTGTCCGATGTCGCAGGCACCACTGGCGGCGAGGCCGGTCTTCCGGTGGGCAATGTGAACCCGCTCGATGACTACTACGCCAACGCTCCGGGCACCGGTTCGGGGAACGGCCGCAGCCAGGTGACGTCTGCCACCCCGGTTCTCCTCGGTGGTCCGGCCGGCATCGGTGCGTTCAACACCAGCTTCGCCCGGTCGTCGTCGTACTCGGCCAACTCCGAGCTCAACTACGTGGGCTATGCGACCGACGGTGTGTCGTGGGTCTCCGAGGCTCAGGTCGCAGGTACCCCGACCGCGCACGCCAACGTCGTGGACATCTCCAAGGCCGACCTCCAGGCAATCTGGGAAGGCACCCTCAGCTGCACCGTCGGAGCCAGCACGGTGACCATGGACTGGCGCTGTCTGCAGCAGGACTCCGGCGTCACCGTCGGTGGAAGCGCTGATCCGATCGACTGCTACACCACGCAGACCGCTTCGGGCACCTACTCCACCTGGCAGGGATTCATCGGATTCACCAAGAACGTGAACCCGCCCTGCTCGAGTGCAGCCAACGAGCAAGGTGACACCGGTGATGCGAACGTCACCACGGACCACAACAACCTGACCGAGAACCAGATGGCCGTCGTTGACCACGCTTCGGATGCGGCCAACGCCATCTACTTCTTCTCCTACGGGAAGTTCGTCCAGACCTGCACGAGCAACGTTGCGCTGAGCGGTTCTGCTCAGATCCAGGGAACCTGCATCGGCCAGGCTGCGAACAGCATCACCCAGTACGGCTCGATCAACGGGATCCTCGCTGACAAGACCACCATCCAGGGCACCGGTGACGACAGCGGTATCACCTTCCCGGATCCCCGGGTGCTGTACAACGCCTATCCCAACTCCACTGCTCCCAACCCGGCCAGCCCCGCCACGCTGAACTTCATCGGCGCCGGTGGCTTCCTGTGCCGTACGGACATGCGGACGGAGGTGGATCCCAACTCGACCAGCGGTGCGACCTACCGGACCGAGATCGAGAATGCGATCACCAGTGAAGGGTTCTTCCCGCTGGACACCACCCAGTCGGACACCTTCACGACGCCTTCGATCATCAACGTCCCGTCGATGGGCACCTACTACCCGGCCTCCAACACCAACCAGAGTGGTGGGCACGCGGGCTACTGCACCGCCAAGAACTGACGGTCCGCAGTACCGGTAGTACGCAGTATCAGTAGTACGGAGCGCCCTCGAGGCGCCATCGAGAAGGGGTCCGGCCCAGCCGGACCCCTTCTTCCGTTCTCGGAGATCGTCGATGTCGCTCGATTCGGTGCCGGGAGGCGGGGCGCCTCCGGGTACGGTGCATTCGTAGCATTCACACTTCCCGCAGGAGGCTGGGACATGGACCGACCGAAGGCCGTCGACTTCCACTTCGACATCATGTGCCCCTACGCCTACCAGACCTCGCTCTGGATCCGCGACGTACGAGAGACGGCCGGCATCGAGGTGGGTTGGCGCTTCTTCAGCCTCGAAGAGGTCAACCGGGGCGAGGGGAAGAAGCACCCATGGGAGCGGGAGTGGTCGTACGGCTGGTCGATGATGAGGATCGGTGCCCTCCTCCGTCGCCAGAGCATGGAGCTGCTGGACGACTGGTACATGACAGCGGGGAAGGCTCTGCACGTCGACGGGCGCAAGCCTCACCGGCCCGATGTGGCCGAGGAGCTGTTGCGCGAGATGGGCCTCAACCCGGCGATCGTGCGGGCCGCCATCGACGATCCGTCGACGGGCGACGAAGTTCGGGCCGAACACGACGTGGTGCTCTCCAAAGGAGGATTCGGCGTCCCCACGCTCGTCTTCGACGACGGTCAGGCGCTGTTCGGCCCTGTTCTGATCAATCCACCGACCGGGTCGGACGCGGTGCGGTTGTGGGAGCAGGTCACCGGCTGGCTCGAGTTCCCCAACCTCTACGAGGTGCAGCGGCCGAAGCGCAAGGAGGACATCGAGGCCATCGCGACCGCTTTCACCCCATACCTTGCGGCCCGCGACTGGGAATCGGTCCAGCGCGAAACCCCTTAGGGCGATCGCTCCATTTCGCCGGACCCCTCAGCGTCGGTCCTCGGCAAGAAGCCCGAAGCGCGCATGCGCTGCAGACCCATCGCCGGAAACAACATCACCGACAGCATGCCTGCGGCCACCAGTGAAGCGGCATTGATCTCGGTCATCCGGCCCTCGGCCAGACCGATGCTCGTGATCACCACGATCAGGGGAAGGCCGGTCGCCGAGAACAGCGCCATCGGCGCCCGTTCCTGCCGGGCGAGCACCTTCCGATAGAGAAGGTAGACCGGCGCGCCGCGGGCGACCAGCATGAGGATCAGGAAGAACCCGATCCTCCACAGGTGCGCTGGATCCTCGATGAAGACGTGGAGGTCGAAGGTGATGCCGCTCACCACGAAGAACACGGGGATGAGGAATCCGAACCCGATCGCCTCGAGCTTCCCTGCGATCGCAGCCGTCTCTCCGCTCGACGTGAACAGCCGGACCACGATGCCAGCGGCGAACGCTCCGAGCAGTACGTCCAGGCCCAGGGTTTCGGCCAGTAGAACCAGCAGCACGATGAACAGCAGCGACACCCGGACCGGAAGCTGCGCGCTCGACTCGAGGTGGCGGTTGAGGAGGGAGACCACGGGCGGAGGTTGATCCCGGCAGCGATCAACACGGTGACCACGGCGACCGCGATGAACGCAGCCAGCAGCAGGGAAGTGATCTCCGGGTCCTTGTTGGTCAGAAGGAGTGCCACCGCGACGACCGGCCCGAACTCACCGACGGTGCCGATCGCGGTGATCTCCGATCCGAACTTGGTGTCGGTGATGCCTGCATCGCGCAGGATCGGAACCAGCGTGCCCATCGCGGTCGTGGTCAAGGCCAATCCGACCACCACGGTGTTGCGCACGAGGCCGGCCGACACCAGCGCGAACGCAGTGGACAGTCCGATCAGCAGCGACACGCCCCAACCCGCGGTCGCCAACTCGAGGGGCTTGCCGCGCACCCGCTGGATGTCGAGCTCGTAACCCGCCAAGAAGATCAAGAAGGTCAGCCCCAGGTCCGAAAGTCCTTTGACCAGGCTGTCGACATGGGCGAGGTTGAGCACGTAGGGACCGAGCACGATGCCCAGCCCGATCTGGAAGACGATCTCGGGGATGTAGAACCGACCCGACAGCTCGGACAGGATCGGCGCCAGCACCGCAGCGACAGCGATCAGCACCAGCGTCTCGACCGTCGTGCTCGTCACGCTGGCCCGCCCGATCGCCGTGCCGACATCGCACCACCTTAGGCCCACCCCCAACGCAGATCGCAGTTGGAGATCGGTGTCGCCGTGGACCAGAATCGGTGCCGTGTTGATGGTGATCGGACCGGTCGAGAGCGACGGCCATCTTCGATCGGGCCATCCCGAACGGCCGGATCGGGTGGCGGCGGCCATGCGCGGTGTCGAGGATCTCCACCTCGGAAGCGACCTGGTCTTGCTTCCGCCGCGGAGCGCGGGCTCGGTCGACCTGAAGCGTGTGCACTCGGCCGACTATCTCGCCGAGTTGGAGCGGTTCTGTCTGAGTGGCGGCGGCAACCTCGATCCGGACACCTATGCCACCGCGGCCTCCTGGGCGGCGGCCCGGCTCGCTGCGGGTGCCGGCCTGGTCGCCATCGACGCATTGACCAAGGCCGGGACAGGGGCTGCCTTCGTGGTCACCCGGCCACCCGGCCACCATGCGCTGTCAGACCGGTCGATGGGCTTCTGCCTGCTCAACAACGTCGCTGTCACTGCTGCTTCGTTAGTCGCCTCCGGCGAGCGGGTGCTGATCGTGGACTGGGACGTCCACCACGGCAACGGGACACAGGCCTTGTTCTGGGACGAGCCCAATGTGCTGTACGTCTCGACCCACCAGTGGCCCTGCTACCCGGGCTCAGGTCGGGCCTCGGAGGTCGGCGGCGACTCGGCCACCGGGTCGACGGTCAACGTGCCGCTCCCGCCAGGCGCCACCGGCGACGTCCTCCGGCACGCCTTCGATCGCCTCGTCGGTCCGATCGTGTCGGAGTTCGATCCGTCGTGGGTGCTGGTCTCGGCCGGGTTCGACGCCCACCGCGCCGACCCGCTCGCCGATCTCGCCCTCTCAGCCGGTGATTTCGCAGCCTTGGCCACCGTGGTCGCCGGGTATGCGCCTGCCCCCGGCCGAACGATTCTCTTCCTCGAAGGCGGCTACCAACTCGAGGCACTGCGGACGTCGGTCGCCGCGACCCTTGGCGCCCTGGTCGGAGCCCCGGTGGAGAGCGAGCCCCAGACGTCCGGTGGGCCGGGGACGGATCAGCTGGGTGCGATCGCCGAGGAACGGCGCCGGCAGTTGGCCTGATCGGGCCCGATTAGCCTCCAGCTGCTGCCCGCTTCGCCGCCTCCCACTGCCCCACCATGGCGCCGAAGCGCAGAGGGTTGTAGATGTCCTCTTCGTAGGACCATCGGCCCTCCCCGGCGTACTTGAGGAGGGTGAAGTTGTACTCCTGATGGATGGAGCCATCCCCGGGGTCCCTCATCCGGTTCCAGACCTGGCACACCACCCAACCCCGATCCTCGTCGATGACGTACCACTCGATGGGGAACTCGGGCATGTCGCTGCCCGGGTACTCCGACATGCAACCGCTGATCCAATCGTGGATGGCCTTCCGGCCGTGGAAGGTCCCGTAGTGGTGCTCGATGTAGGTGGCGTCGTCGGTGAACTGCTCGGACCAGACCGACCAATCCCCGCTCTTTCCGGCTTCGGCCGCCTTGCGCTGATAGGTCGCGAACGCGTCCTCGATCTCTTCCCTGCTCCACTTCCCCATGACCAGCTCCCTCCTGTGACCGGGTGGACTGAACCGCCAGTGTGGGCCGCTCCGGACCCCCGGTCAACTGCCCGTCGGCCTGGTGACCCGGGCGCGCGAGGATTGGCGGTTGGTGGCACCCGATCGATCGACGTCCGTGAAGGTCTCCGTCGGGGGCCGCGAGCTCTCGATCTCGAACCTCGACAAGGTGATGTACCCGCAGAGCGGGTTCACCAAAGGAGAGGTGATCGACTACTACACCCGGATCGCCCCTGCGATCCTGCCGCACCTGCACGACCGCCCGCTCACCATGAAGCGGTACCCCAACGGGGTGGATGGTCAGACGTTCTTCGAGAAACGGGTACCCGTCCATGCACCGGACTGGCTCGAGCGGGTGAAGGTTCCGATCTCGCCGGAGGGGACGTCGATCGAGTACGGCATGCTCAACGGCATCGCGGGTCTGGTCTGGGCGGCGAACCTCGCGACCATCGAGCTCCATGTGCCTCTGTGGCGAGCAGGCGGTGCGGTCGGCCCTCCCGGCCCCCCCGACTACATGGTCTTCGATCTCGACCCGGGTGAGGGCACCACGCTGGTCGAGTGCTGTCAGGTGGCGCTCCTCATCGCCGAGCTGCTCGGTGAACGAGGACTTCGGTCCTTTCCCAAGACGAGCGGATCCAAGGGGCTCCACCTCTACGTCCCGACTGCCGGAGAGGCGACCTGGGAGACAGTCCGCCAGGACGCCCACCAGATCGCAGAACAGCTGGAGCGGGACCACCCCGCGCTGGTGCTCTCGACCATGCGCAAGGCGCTCCGGGCAGGGAAGGTGTTCATCGATTGGAGCCAGAACCACCCCGCCAAGACGACCGTCGTCGCCTACTCGTTGCGCGCCCGTGCCGAACCGACGGCGTCGACTCCAGTCTCGTGGGAGGAAGTGGCCAGGTGCGCGGAGGTGTCCGACCCCGAGCTGCTCATCTTCACCGGGCCGGCTGTCCTAGACCGGGTGGACAGGCTGGGCGACCTCTTCGCACCACTCGTGCAGCCACGGTGAGGCCGAGATCGGGCGTTCGCCCCGTGGTACCGTGGCCCACACATCACACATGCCGCCGCGAAGGGGAAGCCGGTCGAATGCCGGCGCTGGTCCGCAACCGTAGGTGGTGGTTCCGACGAGCCACCACGAGCCGGGGTTCCTGAGCAGCGAGCGGGCTCCGACTGTCGAGACACATGGACCGGGGCTCGGAGGTCGTCCGCCCAGGTCGGAGTGGCGGGCCATCCGGGTCTGGACCGGGAAGCGAAAGGCCATGATCCGGAAAGGCATCGCACATCGCATCGTGGCGACCGCCTTGGCCGCGATCGGCGGGATCGCTTCGCTCGGAATCGGTGGGCTGCTCGTGCCGGCCTTGGCTGCTCCTTCGGCGAACGCCGCGACCGTTGCCAACTGCGCCAATGGGGTCATCGTCGCCGTCGACTTCGCCGCCTTCAAGGGAAAGGTGAACGTGGTCTGTGCCACCCCTCTGCCGCAGAACGCCGCCGAGGCGCTGGTGAAAGCCAAGTTCAACCCGGTGGGGGTCGCCGCTTACCCAGGGCTGTCCTTCATCTGCACGATCGGTGGTTACCCACTCCACGACCCCTGCCAGACGACGCCGACGGGTGCGTACTGGTCGTTCTGGTACGCCAATGCCGGCCAGAACCAGTGGACCTACAGCCCGCTCGGCGCACAGAGCCTGAAGCCCACCGCGGGAAGCGTCGAGGGGTGGTTCTTCGGTACGGACACCGGCACCACGCCGCCGCCGGCGCTCCCGTTACCGAACGCGATCCGATCGGCCGTCCCTCCGACGTCGACGACGACCACCTCCTCGTCCACGACCACGACACCTCCGACAACGACCACCACGCCGCCGACGACGACGACCTCGCCGACGACCACCGCTCCGATCACGAGGCTCACGCCGAGCTCCACGACAACCAGGCCCCCCAAGAAGAAGCCGGCCAAGAAGCGACCGACGACAACCACGCTCGCCCGACCGAAGGTGACTCCCCACCTCCACCCCGTACCCAAGGAGACGGCCAAGGAGATTGACCCGAAGAAGACCGCCACCGGAATCGTCCATGGTGCCCCCGCGGTCGCGGATCGGTCGCATGCCGGCTCGCCCCTCCCGGCCGTGATCGGCGCCGCGGTCATGTCGGGAATCGGGGTGACCGCTTGGGTCATCTCCCGGCGACGGCGCCAGACCGAGGAAGGGTGACGTCCCGAGTGGACAAGGCGATCCCGGCCGCGCAGAGGCGCCCGCACACCACGCGGCGGCTCCCTCGCGCGCTCCACCCGATCGCGTGGTGGATCTGGGCGATCGGACTGGCCACCGCGGCCACCATGACCACCAACCCCCTTCTCCTTCTGCTGGTGGTCACCGTCCTCGGAGTCGTGGTGGCCCTCAGACGGAGCGACGCCCCGTGGGCCCGTGCCTTCAAGTACTACCTCTACCTCGCGCTCGTGGTGATCGCGATCCGGGTGGTCCTCCGATCGGTGTTCGGAGGGGATGTCGACAGTGCTCAAGCGCACGTGCTCTTCAACCTCCCTCAAGTGCCACTGCCGTCGTGGGCGGCCGGGATCCAGCTCGGCGGTCCGATCACGGTCGAAGGGACTGCGGCCGCCCTCTACAACGGGTTGCAGCTCGGTTGCCTGCTCTGCTGTGTGGGCGCGGCCAATGCGTTGGCCAATCCGAAGCGTGCGCTCCGTGTGTTGCCGGGAGCCCTCTACGAGCTCGGAGTTGCCGTCGTCATCGCGCTCTCCGTCGCCCCACAACTGATCGAGAGCATCCAGCGTGTGCGTCGTGCCCGGAAGCTCCGGGGGGCGACGGGCGGTGGGCTGCACGCGCTGCGCAACATCGCAATTCCGGTCATGGAGGATGCACTGGAGCGTTCGTTGCGACTCGCCGCGGCGATGGACTCGCGCGGCTACGGACGAACAGGAACCGCCTCTCGTCGCACTCGACGAGCGACCGGAGCACTGTTGCTCGCCGGAATGTGCGGGCTCTGCATCGGCGCCTACGGGCTCCTCGACAGCTCGATTCCCGGGCCGCTCGGACTCCCCGCACTCGTCGGTGGCTCGGTGCTCTGCCTGGTCGGGCTCGCGATCGGGAGCCGGCGGGTCGGCACCAGCCGGTACCGACCCGATCCCTGGCGAGCTCCGGAGTGGATCGTCGCAGTCTCCGGCATCGTTCCCGCCGTCGTCTTTGCAGGAGGCCTTGGCGTGCATGCCGGCAGCCTCAACCCCTCGACAGATCCGTTGGTCTGGCCCACCTTGCCGTTGCTCCCGACTCTGGCGGTGCTGGTGGCCATGATCCCGGCGGTCGCCGCGCCGCCTCCACTCCGGGCGTCCGCGACGCTCGACACGCGGACTTCCCGCTCGCGTCACGCTGTGCCTCGCCCGGGCGACCCGATCGCAGCCGATGCGACCGCGGACAAGATCGACGTGCCGGTGTGATCGAGTTCGACCGGGTGTCGGTGACCTACTCCGGCTCGTCGCAACCGACGATCAGAGAGGTGAACCTGCGCATCGACGAGGGTGAGCTCGCGTTGGTGGTCGGTCGCACCGGCTCCGGCAAGTCCACCCTCCTCGGTGCGATCAACGGGTTGGTTCCCCACTTCACCGGTGGAACCCTCTCGGGGGTGGTGACGGTGGACGGACGCACCACCGCCACCCACCCTCCCCGCGAGCTCGCCGACGTCGTCGGCGTCGTCGGGCAGGATCCGCTGTCAGGATTCGTCACCGACACGGTCGAAGAAGAGCTCGCTTACGGCATGGAACAGCTCGCCGTCCCCGCCGACGTCATGCGCAAGCGGGTCGAGGAAACCCTCGATCTGCTGGGCATCGCCGACCTTCGGGACCGACCGCTCGCCAAACTCTCCGGAGGCCAACAACAGCGGGTCGCCATCGGTTCCGTCCTGACCGCCCACCCCCGGGTCCTCGTCCTCGACGAGCCCACCTCGGCACTCGACCCGAACGCCGCCGAGGAGGTGCTGGCCGCGATCACCCGACTCGTCCACGACCTCGGGGTGACCGTTGTGCTCGCCGAGCACCGGCTGGAGCGCGTCGTCCAGTATGCCGACCGGGTGATCGAGGTCAGAGGCGACCGCACCGTCCGCGAGGGCCTTCCCGTCGAGGTGCTCGCTACGACCGAACCCGCTCCTCCGGTGGTCGAGCTCGGCCGCTTGGCCCAATGGGATCCGCTGCCTCTGTCGGTGCGCGATGCGCGCCGGGTGGCCGGTCCACTCCGGTCGTCACTCGAGTCACGACCGGTTCCACCGCTTCGATCCACGGAATCCAGGACGCCCGGACCGGTCGCGTTGACTGCCCGTCGACTGGTCGTCCGTTACGGTCCGGTCGTCGCAGTGCGAGAAGTCGACGTCGACCTGGTCGCCGGCGAGGTGACCGCCTTGATGGGGCGCAACGGCTCGGGGAAGTCATCCCTGCTGTGGGCGCTGCAAGGATCAGGGCCTCGGCAGGCGGGAACGGTGACGGTGGCCGGCGTCGACCCCGCCTCACTGACGCCCGCACAAGCTCGCAAGCTGGTCGGGTTGGTGCCGCAGTCCCCTGCCGACCTTCTGTACCTCGAAAGCGTCGAGCAAGAGTGCGAGCAAGCCGATCGAGAGTCGGGGAACGAGGTGCCGGGCGCGACGAGGGAGCTCCTCGACCGGCTCGCCCCGGGCATCCCTCCCGACATGCATCCGAGAGATCTCTCCGAGGGACAGCGGCTCTCGCTCGTCCTCGCCCTGCAACTTGCCGCGGCACCCGACATCGTCCTGCTCGACGAGCCCACCCGCGGACTGGACTATCCGGCGAAGCGATCCTTGGCCGCCGTGCTCGACCACCTGGCTGCCGCCGGTCGATCGCTGGTGGTGTCGACCCACGACGTCGAGTTCGCTGCGATTGCCGCCGACCGGGTGGTGGTGATGGCAGAGGGTGACATCGTGGCCGACGGATCGGTC
This sequence comes from uncultured Acidimicrobiaceae bacterium, assembly GCA_963839925.1. Lineage (GTDB taxonomy): Bacteria > Actinomycetota > Acidimicrobiia > Acidimicrobiales > RAAP-2 > Bog-756. Next base: position 1,890,432 of record CAWIWV010000001.1, read on the forward strand.
GCCGACATCATGGTGGCGTCTCCTTCGTTTGCTCCCCAGGTGGCGAAGATCCTCGCCCCTCTCGAGTACCTCACGATCGACCAGGTGCGCAGTGCCCTTGCGGTGGTGGTCTCGTGAACAAGCTCGTCGCCCGCATGCGCCCCGACCCGGTGGCCGTACGGACCGGCCCCCGCACCCGGATCGTGATGGTCATGGCATCGTTCATCGGGTTCGTTGCCTTCTTCTGGCCGTTCGTCGTGGCGCCGGGAACCTTCGGTGACGCGACGATGGCACCGCTGCTGTTCGGAGCGCTGCTGGCCCTGGTGTTGGCGGTCATGATCGCCGAAGTGGCCGACGGCGGGATCGATGCGAAGGCGATCGCCATGCTGGGAGTGCTCTCGGCGGTCGGCGCGGCCCTCCGTCCGCTCGGCGCGGGCACCGCAGGTGTGGAGACCATCTTCTTCGCCTTGGTCATCGCGGGAAGGGTGTTCGGCCCCGGGTTCGGCTTCACCCTCGGCTGCACGACCCTGTTCGCCTCGGCGCTCATCACCGGTGGCGTCGGCCCCTGGATGCCCTACCAGATGTTCGGCTGCGCCTGGGTGGGGCTCCTCGCCGGACTGCTTCCACCGATGTCGGGACGTCGTGAGGTGTTCATGCTCGCGGCCTACGCGTCGTTCTCGGGATACCTCTTCGGTTTCCTGCTCAATCTGTCGTTCTGGCCCTTCTATGTCGATCCCTCGAGCACCCTCGCCTACCTGCCGGGCGCGCCGTTCGCGATCAACTTGCATCGGTATCTGGCCTTCGACGCCACCACCTCGCTCGGCTGGGACACCGGGCGGGCGGTCACCAACTTCGTCTTCGTCATGGTTCTCGGACGGGCCATGCTGAACACCTTTCGGCGGGCGGCACGTCGCGCCGCGTTCGAGGCGCCGGTCACCTTCGTGGAGCCCGGGTGAGTCCGCAACAACCGGATGACGTGCCGGCCATCGACGACTTCAATCGACTGCTCGACGGTCGGGTGGCGGTGATCACCGGGGGCGGCGACGGCATCGGTGGCGCCATCTCGACGCTCTTCGCCCGACACGGTGCACTGGTCGAGATCGCCGAGGTGGACAGCGCACGCGCGGCGCGGACCCGCCAGAGCATCGAGGAGGCGGGCGGCACCGCTCGGGCGCACATCGTCGACGTCACCGTGCAGACCGACATCGATCGGCTGGCAGACGACGTGCTGTCCGAGCATGGTCGGGTCGACGTGCTGGTCAACAACGTCGGCGACTATCGACCGTCGGTCCGTTTCGGCGAATCGACGGCCGAATCGTGGAAAGCCATGTACGACATCAATCTTCTCCATGTCTTCGCGACCACCCGCGCCTTTCTCGGAAGCATGACCGCAGCAGGACGCGGATCCATCGTCAACCTGCACTCGGTCGAAGGGCTGCGCGGCTTCCCGGGGGACCCGGTCTATGCAGCGATGAAAGCAGGAGTCGCCGAGTTCACCGCGTCCCTCGCGGTCGCGGTGGGCCGATCCGGCGTGCGGGTCAACGGGATCGGGCCCGATCTGACCCAGACTCCCCAAGTGGACTATCTGAGCGGACCGTCGGAGCGTGAAGACCTCTGGTCCTCGTGGGCGCCACTCGGGCGGGTCGGTTGGCCGGAGGACCAAGCGCGGGTCGCCCTCTTTCTCGCGTCGGACCTGTCCAGCTACGTGACCGGCCACAACCTGCCGGTGGACGGAGGCACCTACGCCGGATCCCGTTGGTTCTTCTCGCCACGGGCCGGAAGGTTCGTCAACCGCCCCTACCTGGAGTGACCTCACTCCCCAAGGGTCGGGTGGCCGAACCACCGCTCACTTGGAGGTGACCTGCTCCAACATCTCCGGAGGGACCTGATCCTGCACGTGTGCCACCAGACCGCGCGGACCGGGACCTGGGCGAAAGGAGCTCGGCGGCCTTTTCATCCTCACCCTTCATGCCCGAGATCAACGGCGACTGTGCAATCGAGACTGCGCCGACGAACATGATCAGCAGCGACACCGCCTCGAGCGGACCGTAGGCACCCGCCGTTCGGAGGTTGTCACCGAACAACCCGATCCCGATCGCAATGCTGGCAAGCGGGTCGACGAGGACGAGCGAAGTCTGTGATGCCGCGATCGGCCCCGCGTGGAACGCGTTCTGAGCCAAGAAGAGCGATCCCACCCCGCAGAGGATGAGTCCGTAGGTCTGCCAGTGGACGAACATGTGGGTCCAGTCGGTCGCCACGTAGTCGCCGACCATCTTGATGAGCGCCGCAGTGAACGCGAACCCGACCGCGCCTGCCGCTCCGAACATCGCGGCTCTCCACCACCGTGGTCCTCGCAGAGCGAGGAGCACGCAGACGAAGACCACTGCGCCGCAGATCGAGCCGACGAACAACCAGCCGGCATTGGTCGGCACCTGATTGCCACCCCCGGGCTGGGCGAAGGCGAGGAATCCGGCCAAGCCGCCGGCCGCGGCCAGACAGGCAAGCCACTCACGCAACCCGATCCGGAACCGGAACCAGGTGGCAAGGATCAGCACGAGGAAGAGAAGCTCCGTCGTCAGAATGGGCTGGACCTGGGTGAGATCCCCGAGATGCAGCGCGACCGCCTGTGACAGAAACGAACCGATCAGCACCACGAATCCGAGGAGCCACACCCCGCGCTTGATCGCGTGGGCCAAGAGGCTCAGGTGGAGCGTCGAGTCCTCGGGTGCGTCCTCCACGCCCATCCGCTGCAAGATGCTGGTGAGCGCGTTCGCCAGTGCACTGAACGTCGCCAGGAGATAGACCATCAGCCCGCGACTCCCGCCTTGTGAAGGTAGTCACAAACTGACGGTCTCACCCGACCGGGCGCCACCCCATTGCCTCTGCGGGATACGACCATCTTGCCTCGCTCAAACCTCGAACCGGCGGGCACCCCTCGCGCCATCAGGGTAATCGCTTGGCCTGGACGGCCGTGCGCTCTGACGTCGGTGTCTCTTGACAATCCCGCTGGCCACCGATGTTCTTCGTCAAGAGGCTAGCGGCTGGGACCTAGCTGGGAATCATCTGGGAATCCCTTGGCGCTCGTGCACGTCCCCCCGACCGAGCTTCTCGGCAATCGGGAAGAGTTCCGGTTCGAAGACGACCCCTCCTCCGAGGGTGAAGTGCACCCCGTCGTAGCGGGCGTCGAATCCGTCGATCAGCGACTGATAACGGCCGTCGGGACAGGCAAGTGCGCCGAAATCGACAAGAGAGGACCTTGTTGCGGCAGCGACGCTTCTTACGATCCGGTTGTACTTCGCCAGCCTCTGGGGAGAGTCTTCTGGCCAAGGCTGACCGTCCGGCTGCTTCCCCGTGTCATAGCAAGGGGCTGTGAGCAAGACGACATGCGCTCCACCGGAACCGGCCATGTCTACCGCCAGTGTCAGCTGCTGCGCCACATAGGCGGAGTAACCCGGTTCCAAGATGTCGGTCCATCCGCCCTCATAGGTGCGATTCATCACTTCCAGGCGCCCTGCCAGGATCATCACGACGCTCGGATGGATCGTCTGGATCTCGTCGCGCCACACCTGCGGCCACTGCTCCGTGTCATCGTTGCCCGAGCAGTGACTGTTCACCGCGTACTCAACTCCCTGGAGCTGGAAGCTGGCACCTTCTGCGACGCCACAGCCGAAAATGCCGCCGTTGAACTCCTCGATCTTGTAATCCTTCTGGTACGCGGAGAGGCCGATTCCGAGGGTGAAGGCCGTCGAATCCCCCAGCAGGAGCAGCTTCACCGGTGGCCCTGCATAGATGCCTCCAGTGTGCATTTCGGGTGGACGAAAGATTGTCGATGCTGCCGCGATGTGGGTTGGACGGCTGGCTCTTCTCACGGCCTGGACGACGCCGGCGGGTTCGGAATCGAAGAGGAAGAACAGCAACGTCACCACACCGACCAGGAGCCCGATGGCGAGAATGAACGTCCGACGGACCCGCCTCACTGTTCCTTCAGGTACTCGTCGACGAGACGGGAAGGGGCACACGCCAACCACCCGTCGACGATCGCGTCGCGCAGCGCTTTCTTGGTCACCTTGCGCAGCTGGACGAGCACCGCCGAATAGCCGTCGAAGTGGGGAATGGTGAAGAACGCCTCGGGCAGGGCGGCAAGGACGGCTTCCTTCTCCATGAGATCCCCGACCCGGACGGCGAGGATCGGGCCTACCGGTGGCGTCGTATCGCCGAAGCGCTTGACGTCCGCTTTGGAGAACGGTCGCTCCCAGGCGAACGCCTTCGAGGCGACGAACCAGGTCCGGTTGCCGTGGCGCTCTGCCTCGGTCACTCCCGGAAGAGCCGTGGCCACTGCGTTCACCTCGTCGAGCGTCGCCACGGTTCAGCTGTCCGATCTCAACCGAAGAAGACCTCGGCCTCTGCGTACAGCTCGGGCGGGAGCAACTTGAGACTTGCCACCGCATCCTGGAGTGGCACCAGCTCGATGGCGGTGGCCTGCAGCGCCACCATCTGACCGGTGACACCTGCGTGCAGTGCATCCACGGCGTGCAGCCCGAACCGGGTCGCGAGCACCCGGTCGAACGCGGTGGGGGTGCCGCCGCGCTGGACGTGACCGAGCACGGTGGCCCGGGCCTCCTTGCCGGTCCGGTGACCGATCTCCGCTTCGAGCAGCGCCCCGATGCCGGTGAGACGGACGTGGCCGAACTGGTCGACCTCACCCTCACGTGCCGGCAACGTTCCCTCCTTCGGTACCGCTCCCTCGGCCGCGACCACGATCGGCGCATGGTGGGTGGCGAAGCGATGCTCGATGAACGCGCAGACCTCGTCGATGTCGAAGGGGCGTTCCGGCACGAGGATCACATTGGCTCCCCCGGCCACCCCCGCGTGCCATGCGATCCAACCTGCGTGGCGGCCCATGACCTCGACGATCAGCACCCGGTGATGGCTCTCCGCGGTGGTGTGGAGCCGGTCGATCGCCTCGGTCGCAATGGTGACCGCGGTGTCGAACCCGAACGTGTAGTCAGTCCCCCCGAGATCGTTGTCGATGGTCTTCGGCACGCCGACGATCCGGAGGCCCGCCGCGGCGAGCTTGGCGGCAACCCCCAGGGTGTCCTCGCCTCCGATGGCGACGAGCGCATCGACTTCCAACCTGCTCAGCGTGTCCAGAACCCGCTGTTCGCCGTCGTCGGTCGCATAGGGGTTGGTTCTGCTGGATCCGAGGATGGTCCCACCCAAGGGCAAGATCCCGCGGACGTCGGTGACCGTCAACGGCGCGGCGTCACCCTCCATCGCTCCCCGCCAGCCGTCCCGAAACCCGACGATCTCGTCGCCGTGGACCTCGATCCCCTTGCGGACGATGGCCCGGATCACCGCGTTGAGGCCCGGGCAGTCACCCCCGCCGGTCAGCACTCCGATGCGCACAGCTGGGATCGTACTCAGTCGACGCGAGAACGACGAAGGGCACTGCGCCGAGCCGATGGTGCAGGATGAGGCCATGGCACACGACCGCAAGTTCCGATTCGCCGCACAGCTGAGCAAGGCACCGGAGGGAACGGCCAGCTCCTGGGCCGATCAAGCTCGCCGGGCCGAGGACCTCGGGTACTCCACCCTCTTCATGCCGGATCACTTCGGCGACCAGTTGGCCCCGGTGCCCGCACTTGCCGCGGTGGCCGCCGCCACGACCACCCTTCGAATGGGGTCGCTCGTGTTCGGCAACGACTACCGCCATCCGTTCAACCTGGCAAAGGAAGCTGCCACCCTCGACGTCTTGAGCGACGGGCGCTTCGAGATGAGTCTGGGCGCCGGTTGGATGCGTAGTGATTACGAGGAGGGGGGCCTGACCTATGACACGCCCAAGGTCAGGGTGGACCGTTTCGAAGAAGCGGTCCAGGTGATCCAGGGGCTGCTGCGTACCGACGGACCGTTCTCCTTCGACGGTCACTACTACCAGGTGCGCGAGCACAACCTCTTGCCACGCCCGGTGCAGCAACCGGGACCACCGCTGATCATCGGCGGTGGCGGCAAGCGGGTGCTCACCTTCGCCGCACAGCACGCAGACATCGTCAGCATCAATGTGAACCTCCGGGACGGCACCGGCGGACCGGAAACCGCCCCGAACGCCTCGCCCGAGCACACCCGCGAGAAGGTGAGGTGGGTGAAGGAGGCCGCCGGTGCCCGGTTCGACGATCTCGAGTTGAACGCGCTCATCGGGTTCATCATGATCACCGATGACGCTTCCGGGGTCGCCGAAGCCATGGCGCCCCACTTCGGCATCGACCCGAGCGACGCCCTTCACATCCCACTCGCCCTGCTCGGGACACTGGACGAGATGGCCGAGGAACTGCAGTGGCGACGCGAGGAGTACGGCATCTCCTACTGGTCGATCGAGGCGGACAGCTGGGAGACCCTGGGGCCGGTGGTCTCCAAGCTGAGCGGAACCTGACCTTCATTCGGCCAGCAGCTGGGCCCTTGCCCGCTCGAGCGACGCCAGCTGCTCTTGATCCAGGGTCGGCCGGCGCAGGTCCAGACTGTCGATGCAGTGGACCAGGATGCCTCCCACCAGGGCACGCGCCGCGTACTTGTGATCGGCAGGGACCACGTACCAAGGCGCCCACGGCGTCGACGTCGCGGTGATCGCCTCCTCGTATGCTGTTCGGTAGTCCTTCCAGTAGGTCCGCTCGACGACGTCAGCGGCAGAGAACTTCCAACGCTTCGCCGGGTCGTCCAGGCGCTCGAGCAGACGCTTCTTCTGTTGTTCTTTGGAGATGTGCAGGAAGATCTTCACGATCCGGGTTCCGCTTCGATGGAGATGCTGCTCGAACCCGTTGATGTCCTCGAATCGTTCCGCCCACCTGCCGGCCGCCTGTCGGGTGTCCAGCGGACCCTGCCCCTCTGACCGGGCGAGCTCGGGGTGCACGTGTACCACCAGCACCTCTTCGTAGTACGAGCGGTTGAATATCCCGATGCGACCCCGCTCGGGCAGCGCCTTCGCAGAGCGCCAGAAGAAGTCGTGCTGGAGCTCCTCCGCCGAGGGGACCTTGAAGGAGACGACCTCGCAGCCCTGGGGGTTGACCCCCGACATGACGTGCTTGATGGTTCCGTCCTTCCCCGCGGCGTCCATGCCTTGGATGACGAGGAGTAGGGCGTGCGAATCGCTGGCCCACAGCAGCTCTTGGGTGTCCTTCAACTCGTCAACGAAGGACCGGAGCTCTGCTTCGGCCATCTCCTTCATCGAAGTCGTCGAGTCGATCCATTGGGCGTCGGTCGAATCGGTCGAGCGGCGAGCCAACCGAGCCGGGTCGCCGGGGTGGACCATGAGCTCTTCGACGACCGCCTTGTGGAGCTTCATTCTCGACCCTCCCGTCACTGGACACCGCCGAGCGTAGGCGGCTCCGTCGTGCGCGGTACTTGCATCGGCGGCCACAATTCTGCGGTGCGCCTCTTCGTCGGCATCGGCCTTCCGCCACCCATCGTGGAGCTCCTCGAGGCGCTGCCCCGTCCGGACGTCCCTCACTTGCGTTGGACGACTCCGGAGCAGTGGCACGTGACCCTGCGCTTTCTGGGCGAGGTGGATCGGACCTCCGAGGTGGTCGATGCGGTGCACGCCGCCGTGGACGACATCGGGAGCGGCGCGATCGAAGCAGCGTTGGGCCCGGTGACCCGATGGTTCCCGGCCCGGACCGTGCTCTACGTTCCCGTCGCCGGACTCGAGTCGCTCGCAGACCCGGTGCGGCGGTCCACCGCACGCTGGGCAGCGGACACAGGGCAGGGCTTCACGGGCCATGTCACGCTCGCCCGTGTCGGCGGGCGGGCCCCGGGGCCGGCGGAGCTCGCCGGGATCCCGATCGCCTGCCGGTTCACCGTGACCGAGCTGGCAGTCTTCGCATCGTCACTGGAGGCAGGAGGCGCGACCTATGAGGTGATCGAGAGGATCCCGATCGCACGGGATCAGACAGGAGTGTGACGTCGAACAATGGCATCGGTGTCGGTGCCTACCGGAAGGGTTCCGAAGGTGCCCGCTCCGGCCCCGTTCAGTCGTGAACCACAGAAGGCCTCGGAAACAGCCTTCGGCGCGAACCTGACCAGAAGGGAGGCCTGAAACACCAACGCCATCCGCTCAACCGCCGAACGGGCGCGGCCCTCGTCCGCTCCAACCTCATCGAGATCGACGTGGAGATCGTCGATCGCCCGAGACAACCGCCTGTCGTCGCCGGCCGAATCCGCGACCTCCGACCAGAAGGCCTCGAGGCACTCCGGCTCACGGGCAATTGCCCGCAGCACGTCGAGGCAGATTACGTTGCCCGAGCCTTCCCACACACCGTTGACCGGACTCTGCCGGAACAACCTTGGCAGGACCGACTCCTCGACGAACCCGTTCCCGCCGAGGCATTCGAGTGACTCGGCCGCGTGTTGGGGAGCCCGCTTGCAGGTCCAGTACTTGATGACGGGGGTCAACAGGCGCTGGAGCAGCGCCTCATGCCGATCGACCGGCGCCGAATCGAAGGCTCGGGCCAGTCGAAGTGCGGACACGGTTGCCGCCTCTGACTCGACAGCGAGGTCGGCCAACACGGTCGCCATCAGTGGCTGCTCGGAAAGCAGCCTTCCAAACGACATCCGGTGCGCAGCGTGCCAGGTCGCCTGGGCGGTCCCCTGTCGCATGATCGAGGCGGAACCGAGGATGCAATCGAGTCTCGTGTGGTTGACCATCTCGATGATGGTGCGCACACCCCGACCTTCCTCGCCGACCAACTGGCCGGTCACGTCCTCCAACTCGATCTCGCTCGATGCGTTCGATCGATCACCCAACTTGTCCTTGAGGCGCTGGATCCGTATGGGATTTCGCGAGCCGTCCGGCATCCAGCGCGGAACGAGGAAGCAGCTGATGCCGTCTTCGGCTTGCGCCAGCATCAAGAAGGCGTCTGACATCGGCGCAGAACAGAACCACTTGTGCCCTCTGAGTCGATAGGTCCCGGCCGGCCCGTCAGCCGGAACCGCTCGAGTGGTGTTCGCGCGAACGTCCGAACCTCCTTGCTTCTCGGTGAGAGCCATCCCGCAGGTCACTCCGGATTTCTGCCCTACCGGCCGATCGGCGGGGTCGTAGGTGGACGAACAGATCATCGGCTCCCAGGTCGCTGCCAGATCGGGTTGGTGCCGGAGGGCAGGAACGACCGCGTAGGTCATCGATATCGGGCAGATGTGACCCGCGTCGACCTGGTACCAGACGATCACCTTGGCCGCCCGTGCCACGTGGGCGCCCGGACGGGGCTCCGACCAGGGGCCTGCATGAAGACCGTGGCCTACCGACGTCCGCATCAGCTCGTGGTAGGCGGGGTGGTACTCGACGACATCCACCCGATGTCCGAACCTGTCATGGGTCCGAAGCAGCGGTCGGTATTCGTTGGCGAGCCGCCCGAGTTCCTGAGTCGCCGCGTTCCCGGCGAGCGCGCCGAGCGTCTCCAGCTCCGGGCGGGCCCAGCCTGCCCCTTCCCGTTCGACCGCTTCTGCGAGCACCCGGTCGGTGGAGAAGACGTCGTATCCCTCGAGTGGTGGGGCCTGGTTGAAGACCTCGTGGGTGTCGAACTGGGGGACCATGAGGCCTCCTTCGGGTCGGATCGCTCAGCCCCGCTTCGAGCCCGGGCCGCGGCCCACCATCATGGCGTAGGGCAGGTCACCCCAGCTTCAGTCGGGATCGGATCCCCGGCGATCAAGCCCGATCAGGCTCCCAATCGGCTCGGCAGGCCGAACACCCGCCCGTCGACCGCTCGAGCAAGCAACGCCTCGATCTGCTCGGGAGGAACGGGTTGTGAGAAAAGGAATCCCTGCGCCCGGTCACACCGTTCGTTTCGTAGCGCGTCGAGTTGCGAGTACTCCTCGACCCCTTCCGCACAGCTGATCAAGCCGAGGGTTCGCCCGAGTTCGATCACCGTGTGGATGAGCGCCAGCGAGTCCGCCCTCCCGTCGATGCCGGCCACGAAGGACCTGTCGATCTTGAGCACGTCGACCGGCAGTTGACGGAGATGGGCGAGCGAGGAGTAGCCCGTGCCGAAATCGTCGATCGCGATCTGCACTCCGAGATCTTTCAAGCGCCCGAGGCGTGCGGGGGTGGCGTCGACCTCCTGCATGACGGTCGACTCGGTGACCTCGATGAGCAAGGACCCCGCATCGAGCGTGCTCGACGCGAGGGCTCGGCGGACATCGTAGACGAACTGCTCGCTCGCAAGCTGGCGCAAGGAGACGTTGACCGACATCGAGATCGAATGACCGAGCGACTCCCACGTTGCAGCTTGCGCGCAGGCTTGCTCCAGCACCCACCGTCCGACGTCGACGATCATCCCGCTCTCTTCGAGGATCGGGATGAAGTCGTTCGGACCGAGGACCCCACGATCGCGGTGTCGCCAGCGGATGAGCGCTTCCACTCCCCGAACCGCTCCGTTGGCCAGATCGAAGATCGGCTGATAGACGAGGAAGAATTGACCACCCGCGAGCGCCGAGTCGAGGTCCGACCGGAGCTCGATCCGAGCGACCGCAGCAGATTGCATGTCCGGGTCGAACAACACCCACCCGTCCCGTCCCTGTGCCTTCGCCCGGTACATCGCGAGATCCGCGTCTCGCAGGAGGTCGTGGGCCGAGGATCGGTCGCCGGTAGCGATCCCGATGCTCGCGGTGATCGAGATCGGAAGATCCTCGAATCCCGGGATGATGATCGGCTCGTGCAAAGACGCGTGGATCCGCTCGGCGACGATCAACGGCCCGTCCTTGATGGTCGCTCCGTCCACCAGGACCAAGAACTCGTCTCCACCCAAGCGACCGACCGTGTCGCCGGCGCGGAACAGTCCGACGAACCTGGCGGCGACCGCCTCCAGGAGCTTGTCGCCGGCCTCGTGGCCGAGTGAGTCGTTGGTGTCCTTGAAGTTGTCGAGATCGATGAAGTAGGCGGCGATCGGTTCGAACGTCCGTCGGGTACGGGCGAGCATCTGCTCGGCGCGATCGAGGATCAACTGGCGGTTGGCGAGTCCGGTCAAAGGATCGTGCAGCGCCCGGTAGGCCAGTAGCTGCTCGAACTCCTTCCGTTCGGTGATGTCGCGTAGGTTCACCACGAATCCGCCGACCGAAGGGCGGTCGCGCTGGTCGGTGACGACTGCCTCCACGTCCCGCCACCCGCCGTCCGCTCCCCGCAACCGGAACTGGACCGGTGCGGTCTCGCTCACGTTCAGCAACTGCGACCCGAGCCGCTCGAAGACCCACTCCTGCTCGTCGGGGTGCACCAGCTCCTGCACGGTCGTCCCCACCAGGTCCTCAGGCTGGTAACCGGTGAGCTCGGTCACCGCCGGACTCACATAGGCGCAGTTCCCGCCGGGGAGGATCACCAGGGTGACGTCCGACGAGTTCTGGATCAACGACCGGAAGCGATCTTCGCTCAGGCGGGTCGAGGCCTCGGCGTTTTCTTTCTGCTCCATGGTCGCGCCGACCATCCGGATGATGACGATCATCAGAAACGCTCCCATGGCGGCCAGTCCGTTCGCCTCGTGCACCGGCAGTTCGGACGGGGCCCATCCCAAGGTGATCGCAGTCTGACCGACGAGTATTCCAGCCAGGCTCCAGCCCGCAGTGATCTTCCAGACCCGCGAACCCCCGTGCGCGACGTTCTCGATCGCAATGAATGCGAAGGCGACCGAGAGCGCCGGACCCCAACCGGTCAGGTAGATCACCGTGGTCACCGCCGCAGCGTGCACTGCGACCCTGATTTGCAGCCTGAGCATCGAAGGACGGGCCCGGTAGGCGTGGTCGACGATGCTGCTGAAGGCCGGAATCGCGATGAACACGCCGAGCCACAACCAGGCCGACTCGTGCGCGATCAGATCGAATCGCATCAGGATGAGGATGAACACGCATGCCGGAGGACCCACGAGGTAGGCGAGCAGCTCGGGGCCCAGGCGCCACCGCTTGCTCACCTGCTCTTCCTCGGTCTTCGGGACGTCGCTCCAGGGGAGGGTCACCTCGAGGTGATTCGCCTCTGAATTGTCCGGCATTCGGTTTCCCCGCCTTTCGGTTACCTCCTCCTTTCGACCGATTCGGGGTTCTACTTGAACGCAATTCGAGCGCGGCTCACGACCGTGACCAGCGAAGATGTCAGACTTGCATGAGAGACGACCGCGGTGGGCACGACGAAACGCCGATCGTCCTGGACGAGGACGGCTCCGGCGCGGTCAGTCCGGAATCACACGGTGCTTCCGGGCCTCAGTTGGAGCAAGGGGACGTCGATATCACGACGGCCGGCAGAGTGTCACCGGGGCACGGGCGGACCACGGTCGGGTACTCGAGCGCGTCGAATGCCGCGACGAACTGGCGCACCGGTTTCGGAAGCTGCACCATCAGGCGCCCACTCGGCCGCAGGGCCGGACCGGTGGCGATGTCGATCAGCACGGCGCAGTGCCCGACCCGCACCGCGCGGACCCTGGGGTCCGATCCCATCAGGGCGCTCAGGTAGAGGGCGATCGCGCAGCCTCGGTTGCTCCGCGGGACCCCTCGGACGCCGGCCACTTCGAGCGATTGGGAGACTTCATCGGGAGAGGACCCCAACTCGCTGAGCAGAGCTCGGGATTGCCTCTTGAGCTGTCGAAGGTCACTCATCGGCACTCCTTTTCGGCGTTGCGGTCATCGTAACGCCCCGGAGAGCAGATCAGGTGGGCGCTGGGCTGCCTCAGGGTTTGGAAGAGCTGCTGGCGACGGCCATCCCCTGGTGCTGTTGGATCCATCGATCCACCCCGTCGCACTCCTCGATCGCGGGAACGTGTTTCCACGACCCGTCACCTGCCTGGTAACTCAGGATGCCGCAGACCATGCAGGTCCCGATCGAACGCACCGCACCCGGGTCGGAAAGGTGGTCGGCGTCGAGCGTCGTGCCGAGCCTCACCGCTTCGCGCGCCTTGGCGCCAGCATTCTCGGCGTGTCCTGGGTCCTCATCCGATGGCATTGGTTACCACCCTTCTGCCCCAACTCGAGCCTCGTTGGCCACAAAGCGTAGCGAGATGGCCACAACCTTGCTCGGGGCGGCTCCCCCAGCAAGAAAAGGACCCCCGAGCTGCTCAAAGGTCCCCTGACCTGGCGACGAGCAGATCGACCGCTACATTGACCCGCAAGCGTCAGGCGGGGTGCGGAGACCAGCGGACAATGGACGGACGGGCGATTTCCAAGCGGTCAGTCACCTCTCGTGCGCGGAGGGTGGTGGGCGCCATGCTGGTGATGATCGGCGTGCTGATTCCGCTCGGAACCGTTCCGGCCTCGGCCGGACTCCCCGGCTCCTACCGGAACCCGGTCTCCACGCTCGACACCCCAGACCCCGATGTGGTCCGCTTGGGCACCACCTACTACGCCTTCTCGACCGGAGACGGGTTCGACAACATCCCGGTGATGAAGACCACCGATCTTTCATCGTGGCCGAAGGAGCTGATGCTCGACCATGACGTGTCCGACGCACTGCCGTGCAGGAGTGGGAGTGTCGAAGCGGGGACCTGCCAGCTGAGCAATTGGGGAACTCGCACCCCGCAGAACGGTGCGCCGTGGTCTCCGTCGATGATCGAGGTCGGTTCCGAGTACTACCTCTTCTACGCGGCGTGGGATCCGACGGCGAGCCACTACTGCGTCGGCGTGGCCGAGAGCACCGATCCGATGGGGCCCTACATCGACCGTTCTGCCCAACCGGTCGTGTGCCAACCTCAGCAGGGTGGGTCGATCGACCCCGACGTCTACCAGGGTTCGTCCGGTACCTACTACCTCGCGTGGAAGAACAACGACGGCTACGGATCGACGGTGCCGGCGACGTTATGGGCATCGCCGGTCGACTTCGACGCTGACGGCGCCGCAGTGGTCGGGCCGACGACCGCGCTGCTCACCCAGAGCCAGCCGTGGGAGACCACCATCGAGCAGCCGGAGATGGTGCAGCTCGGCGGCCGATGGATGCTGTTCTTCTCCGGCGGCTCGTGGAAGACGAGTGGTTACGCGATTGCCGACGCCTACTGCCAGGGACCTTCCGGGCCATGCGTGGACCCGCACGTCGGCCCTGTCTTCGGCTCCTCGGGGGCGGCCAAAGGACCGGGGGCGGCGTCGATCTTCACCGACACCGCCGGCACGACCTGGATGGCCTATGCCGCCTGGACCGTGGGGGCGGTCGGGTATCCGCGAGGTGCTCGCAGTCTCCGAATCGATCCCCTCTGCATGGTCGGTGCGACCCCGGTCCTCCTCGGACCCACGGCGAACACGCAGCCGTTGGATCCCAGGTGCCCGACGCGACTCCCCGCCGGCTACCAGATGGTCTCATCCGACGGTGGGATCTTCTCGTTCGGTGACGCAACCTTCGACGGCTCGATGGGCGGCCGATCGCTGAACAGTCCTGTCGTGGGAACTGCCGCGACCCCCGACGGCAAGGGCTACTGGGAGATTGCCTCCGACGGAGGGATCTTCGCGTTCGGTGACGCCGGCTTCTATGGCTCGATGGGTGGCCGATCCTTGAACGCCCCCATCGTCGGGATTGCAGCGACAGCCGACGGCAAGGGGTACTGGGAGATTGCCTCCGACGGAGGGATCTTCGCGTTCGGTGACGCGACCTTCTACGGCTCGATGGGCGGCTCGCACCTGAACAGCCCGATCGTCGGCATCGCGGCCGATCCACTCGGCGGTGGCTATTGGGAGGTCGCCTCCGACGGCGGAATCTTCTCGTTCGGTGATGCGAGTTTCGACGGCTCGATGGGCCACTCGCACTTGAACAGACCGATCGTCGGGATTGCACCGACCGCGGACGGGGGCGGCTATTGGGAGGTCGCCTCCGACGGCGGAATCTTCTCGTTCGGTGATGCGAGTTTCGACGGCTCGATGGGCCACTCGCACTTGAACAGACCGATCGTCGGGATTGCACCGACCGCGGACGGGGGCGGCTATTGGGAGGTCGCCTCCGACGGCGGAATCTTCTCGTTCGGTGATGCGACCTTCGACGGCTCGATGGGCCACTCGCGGCTGAACGCCCCCATCGTCGGCATCGAACGCACCGCCAACTGAGAAACCGTCACCGGGCTTACGCCTGCTGCTCGGACCCCGACGGACGGAACACCGGGTACCAAGTTCCGGTCCAACGCCAGGCACCCGACGAGGTGGTCGCCAAGACGGTCCCCCGGTAGACGCCGATCTGCCGCCGAGGAGCGGCATAGACCGAGCACTCGAACGTGGATCCCGGACTCCAGCTGGCCACCTGGTTGCAGCTCACGTCACTCACCCTGCTGATCCCGAACTGGTCGGCCCCGGTCCCGGTGAGGATCTGTTCGACCTCTGCGTTCAGCGCGCTCAACGAGGGACCATCGGGTGTGGTCGTCGTCGGTGAGGTGATCCCCAGCCAGGCGCCGACCGTGGTCGCCCCGACCAACGCCACTGCGAGGACCACGACGAAGACCCGGCGCACCGGATGGTTCCGCCTCGGGACGTCGCGGTGGAAGTCCTCTTCCGGAGCGTGCCAGGCCCCGTCCGAGCCCACCCACCAACCGAGTCCGGGATGCTCGTCGTCCATCCCGCCCAGATCGGGGCGGTCGGCTGCCGATGTCACCGCATCCCCATCGTCATGGAAACGGTCATGCCCCATGTCGTCTGCCGTGAGGCTCTAGCCCGACGCCCGCGAGGTCTCCGACCCCTGCCCGTCCATGTCCCGCGGATCCTCACCGGACCAGCTCGAAGGGGGATCGCTGGCCGGGAACGACTCCCTCCCGACCTCGTCGACGCCCTCGTCCTGCCGGATGTGAGACTCGTCGCCTGTGGGTTGGGCGACCTTGTCGTCAGCCATGCGAACTCCTCACCCTCGATCCACGTCGATCCTACGCGGACCGGTCGAGACGGTGACAGAGCGACCCGACTCGGGCACCCCCGGTGAAAGGGGCAACTTTCCGGGGGCGCCAGTCCCAGGGCAGGGGTACAAGAACCCACACAGTGAGAGCGGCGTCACTCAGTGTAATTCCAAAGCCAAGGCCGAAGGAGGGACCGTGTGATCCTAAATATCTGTTCAGACGATCGAATCTGAGATATTGATACTTTTTAGAGATGAGATGCCCTATACTGGGGGCGTCGAGGAGACCTGCCCGACCGAGTCAAAGGAGCGATCACCATGGATCACCGAGCCAGCACGATGGAGAGAGTCCCGGTTGTCCAACTGTCCGATCTCGAGCTGTTCGCCGACTGCAGCAGAGACCAGCTTCGCCAGATCGCGTCGCTCACCACCTATGTCGAGCTGGAGCGGAATCGGGTCCTCATGCAAGAGGGAGCGCCCGCGAAGGAGTTCATCATCATCGGCAGTGGCACCGCTCGGATCTCGAAGGAGACCGAGTGGGGCACGACGACGGTCGCCGAAGTCGGAAGCGGTGAGTTCATCGGCGAGATGGGACTCCTGAGCAATGGACCACGCACGGCCACGGTGACCGCCTCGACCGACCTCGGGGTCTTCGTCAGCTCCGCCGGCGAGTTCAAGTCGATCCTTCACATCGCCCCCTCGGTGGCCAGCAAGGTTCGCAGTGCCTCCGTCGCCCGGGCGACCAGCTTGGACGAAGCTGCCTGACGTTCCGGCGTCTCTCAGGCCGACCGATCGGATTCGGTCGACCCCGCACCGACGGCGAGTGGAGCGGCATCAAGGGCACAGTGGAAGCACTGACGCACCTCGACCGGCCGTCCGCCTTCTGAAGGAGGCCGCACCCGAGGTGGGTTGCGGATGCCGATAGCCGAGAGGACACCGGCCGCAACGCACAGCGCGCCGGCGATGAGGACTGCGGTTCGGAACCCGTTCGACAGCTCGGACGGGTGGAGGTAGCTGGTGCCGGTAATGCCCGCGATCGCGGGAAGCACCGCGACGGCGATCAGGCTTCCGATTCGAGCCACGTCGTTGTTGAACGCCGATGCAAGCCCAGAGTGTTCGTCGGGCAACGCTCCGAGTGCGGTTGCAGTGAGGGGCGCGACGGTGATCGCAAGGCCGAACGCGAAGACGAGCACTGCAGGGAGCACTCCCGACCAGTAGGAGGTGTCGGTCGACACCCTCGCCAGAAGGCCGAGCCCGACGCCGACGATCACTGGTCCGACGCTCATCTGAAAACGGGGACCGATCTTGGTCGCCAAGCGGCCCGACCGTGCCGAAAGCGCCAGCATCACCACGGTCAACGGCAGGAGCGCGAGGCCTGACTCGAGGGGCGAGTAGCCCCCCGCTACTTGGAGCTCGACCGGCAGCAGGAAGAGCGCTCCTCCCAATCCGGCGTAGACGATGAAGGTCACCGCGTTGGTGATCGTGAACTGCCGGACTCGGAGCAGGCCGAGCGGGAGCATCGGCGCGGACGAGCTCCGCTCGACCCACACGAACGCGACCCCGGCGAGGACACCGAGTGACAGTGCAGCCACCACGGTTGTCGCTGACCAACCGAGGGTTGGGCCTTCGATCAGGAAGAAGGTGACACCGGCGAGAGCCAGCGTCGCAAGAAGCGCACCCGGCAGGTCGACGCGCCCGTCAGCGGTCGGATTACGCGACTCGGGAACGTGTCTGATCGAGAGCACGAGCACGACCACTCCGATGGGCACGTTCACCAAGAAGATGGATCGCCAGGAAGTGACCGCGATCAGGTACCCACCGATCAACGGGCCGGCCGCGGCAGCAACGCCGCCCAGCCCGGACCAGGCGCCGATGGCACGCCCCCGGTCGTCGGGCACAAAAGAGGCCTGCAGGATCGCCAAGCTTCCCGGGGTCAACAAAGCCGCTCCGATCCCTTGGAGCATGCGGGCGCCGATCAGCGCGGTGGTCCCCGGCATCACGGCACACAAACCGGAGGCGACCGTGAACCAGACCACCCCGATGGTGAACGTCCTGCGGCGCCCGAAGTGGTCCCCGAGCGATCCGCCGAAAAGAAGGAGTGACGACAGCGTCAGGGTGTAGCCGGTCACCACCCACTGCAGAGCACCGAACGACGAGTGGAACTCGCGCCCGATCGTCGGGAGCGCGATGCTGACGACTGTCGAGTCGATGGTTGCCATCGCCGACCCGAGCACCGTCGCAACCAGGACCCAACGTCCCGCCCCCGATCCGACGCGCAGGAATGGCGCCGTGTCAGCCCTCTCTTCGAGGCAACAACGCCCCGATGAGCCAGAAGATCGGGAGGAACAGTCCGATCAGGAACATCACCCAATGGCCCTTGCGGATGGACATGACGCCGAGCGTGATCAAGAGAACGATGTAGATCAGACCGATGAGGCCGGCAATCATGTGCTTCTCCCTCTCCTCGTCATCCGTCACGCCGGATTCCATGCCCGGGATCCCTCAGGCTAACCTCCGAGGTGCCGGGACGGCGCGCATCCGGAGCGGATGGCTTCCCAGGTCAGGGGACGTTGTGCGTCCACGTTGCGACTCCCAGTTGCGAATAAGGACGAACGATCGTTAGGCTGGGACTCCCAGGCGGGAATCGGAAGCCCCCGGCTACAGGGACGGCGGTCCCTGTGGTCGGTGTGCTGCACCGGCGAGCCGACTGCGAGATTCGCAGGTGCGATCCCCCACCCATCCTTCGACGAGTTTCTCCGGGATGAAGAGACCCGTTCCGGTCGCACTCCTTCGAACCGTTCGACCAAGACGGCCACTGCGCGCGCTACGTGGACGGGCAGTAGCCCTTGTCGCCCGGCTCGCCGTAGGTGCGACACCGCCCGGTCTGCAGCAACGGGATCGTAGGTTGCTGCGGGTCCTGCGCTCCTCCCGAGCACAGCAGCCGGTGGACACAGGACCTACGGCCCTACCGGGATCGGGGCAGGAAGAGCAGAGTGAGGAGGGTCACGGTACGAGCAGCCAGGTTGACGACCGCAAGGCTAGGTCCACCACAAGGAGTCGCGTTGGAATTCATTCGCTGGTTCGATCGCATCCGGCTCGGCGACGCGGCACTTGTCGGGGGCAAGGGAGCCAACCTCGGGGAGTTGTGCGCAGCCGGCCTTCCCGTGCCCCCGGGATTCGTGGTGACCGCCGACGCCTACCGCTACGCCCTGTCCGCGTCCCAGGTCACAGAGAATCTCGCGTCGGTGATCGCCAAGGCCCATCCGGAGCAACCAGAGAGCCTCGACCGCGCGGCCGATGCGGCCCGGGAGCTCCTCGAAAAGGTCACCCTGCCCGCAGACCTGTCCTCCGCCCTCCTCGAGGCCTACCACCAGCTCGGCAAGGAAGCGATCGTCGCGGTCCGGTCGTCGGGAACTGCGGAGGACAGCTCCGACGCTTCCTTCGCAGGGATGAACGCCACCTTCACGAACGTGCAGGGCGACGAGCAGGTACTCGCCCGGGTCGTCGACTGCTGGGCCTCACTGTACGGCGCGCGGGTCATCTCCTACCGGGCGAGCCAGTCAGTGGACCAGGAGCCCGCGCTCGGGGTGGTGATCCAGCGGATGGTCCCGTCCGAGCGCTCCGGGGTGATGTTCACCGCCGACCCATCCACCGGCGACACCAACAGCATCGTCATAGAGGCCGCATTTGGTCAGGGCGAAGTCGTCGTGAGCGGTTCTGTCGAGCCCGACACCTATGTGGTTGCGAAGGCGGGACCGACACTGCTCAACGTGCGGATCGGAGCCAAGGCCTACCAAATCGTGCGTGGAGCGGACGGGCTCGACCAGAGGATTGACTTCACGCCGGACGAAGGGAGCCGGCAGGTTCTCGCCGGCGAAGAGGTGATCGAACTCGCGAAACTGGGCATGGCAGTCGAAGCTCATTACGGCTCCCCCCAGGACACCGAGTGGGCCATGGCGGGAGGGAGCACCTACCTCGTGCAGTCGCGGCCCATCACCACGCTCGGTGCGGCTTCCTCCGACCACCCCGGCCGAGAGCTCGAGGCCCCCGTCGGTCAGACGCTGGTCAAGGGGCTCGCGGCGTCGACGGGCTCCGCGGCGGGAGTCGTGCGGGTGCTCGACTCCATCGATCAGGGTGACCGGTTGTTGGCCGGCGAGATCCTGGTCACGTCCATGACCAGCCCGGACTGGGTGCCAACCATGCGGCGCGCTTCGGCCTTGGTCACCGACGGAGGAGGGATGACCTGTCACGCTGCGATCGTCTCGCGCGAACTGGGCGTCCCTTGCGTGGTGGGTGCCCGCAACGCGACTTCTGTGCTCAGGACAGGCGAACTTGTCACCGTGGACGGCGGACAGGGTGTTGTCCTCGAAGGCGATCAACTTGTGCGAACACGGCGGGTCGCGACCCCGGCTCAGCCAACCTCGTCGCTCTCGGCTCAGGCAGGGGGCGACACCCCGGTTGGGCGCACGCCACTGGCCACACGGTTGTACGCCAACCTCGCGTTCGCCGACCACGCCGAAGAGGTCGCCGCACTCGACGTCGACGGCGTGGGGCTCCTCCGAGCGGAGTTCATGGTGACCGACGCGCTCGGGGGCATCCACCCCCGCCTCCTCCTGGAGCACGGCGAGACGGAGAAGTTCGTCGAAGCCATGTCCGCCTCCTTGCGACGGATCACCCGCGCCTTTGCGCCGCGACCGGTTGTCTACCGCAGCATCGACTTCCGCACGAACGAGTTCTCCAACCTCGAAGGAGGCAAGCAGTTCGAGCCGACCGAGGACAATCCCATGATCGGCTACCGAGGCTGTTATCGCTACGTCCGGGAGCCGGACCTGTTCCGCCTCGAACTGGCGGTGCTTGACAGAGTCCTGCAGGAGACGCCGAACCTCCAGCTGATGATTCCGTTCGTGCGTACCCGCTGGGAGCTCGAGGCCTGCCTCGAGGTGATCGAATCCAGTCCTGTGGCAGGCGCCCTTCCAATTTGGGTCATGGCCGAGGTGCCCTCGGTCGTCTACCGAATCCCCGAGTACGCGGCGATGGGAATCAGCGGGGTCTCGATCGGGAGCAACGACCTCACTCAGCTGATGCTCGGCGTCGACCGTGACTCCCAAATCTGTGCCGACCTCTTCGACGAGTCCGATGCCGCCGTGCTCGACGCCATCGGTTCGATCATCGCCGAGTGTCGAGCGACAGGCATCACCTCCTCGCTGTGCGGCCAGGCCCCCTCCAATCACCCTGACTTCGCGGAGTTCCTGGTCCGCCAAGGGATCACGTCGGTGTCAGTGAATCCCGACGCGGTTGCGGCGGTGCGGGACAGCATCGCAACCGCTGAGTGGCGGCTACTGCTGGAGTCCGCGGATCCCTCCCATCGCAGCCCGGCCGCAGCTCCCGAACAGCCGGGTCGAACCCCACCGCCGATCCGGCAACGTCGAACCTCCCGCTCCATCTGAGGCAAGATCCACTTCCCATGCGAACCGTCTCCGACCAGGTCGTGGCAGACCGGATGGCTGCCCTGAAGGGACCGATCCCCAGGGCTGTCGTCTCGGGCAACTTTGCAACCCCGTGGGAGTTGCTGCGGCTGTTCGACTCGTCACTACCCGAGTGCCGCGCGTTCGTGCTCAACCCGCAGCTCGGCTGGCCCTGCCGCGAGGGGTTCATCACCGAAACCCCGTTCGTCGGCCCGGGGGCTCGACGAGATCCCCGGCTCGACTACATCCCGATGCGTCTCTCCTTGGTCCCCCGGTTGTTCGACTCGCTCCGTCCGCCGGATGTGGTGCTCGTCCACACCTCGACCCCTCGTCAGGGGATGGTGTCTCTCGGCATCGAAGTCAACATCCTTCCCGCCGCGATCGAACGGGTGCGTCGGCGAGGCGGTCTGGTCATCGCGCAGGTGAACCCCCAGATGCCCTACACCCGAGGTGATGCCGAGATCCCAGTCGACCAGATCGATCTCGCACTCGAGGTGGACACCCCGCTCCCCTCCCCCCCCCAGCCGCTTCCTGACGCGACAGCGACCGCGATCGGTGAGCTGGTCGCCAGGTACGCCACGGACGGAGGAACCATCCAACTGGGCATCGGCCAGGTTCCCGACGCTGCCGCGTCCGAGCTCCGAAGCAAGCGGGGGCTCGCGATCTGGTCCGAGATGGTGAGCGACGGGGTTCTCGCCCTCGAGAGGTCCGGCGCGCTCGACATCGATCGGCCGGTATGTGCCTCGTTCCTCTTCGGCTCGAAGGACTTCTACGAGTGGGCCGACGACAACGATCGCTTGCTGATGCGCCGCACCGAAGAAATCAACGATCCTGCACGCATCGCCGGATTTCACTCCATGCTGTCGGTGAACACCGCCCTCCAGGTTGACCTCTTCGCCCAGGCGAACGCCAGTCAGATCGGTGCCGTCGTCTACTCCGGTTTCGGCGGCCAACCGGATTTCGTGGTGGGAGCCCTGCACTCGGACGGGGGGCATGCGGTGATCGCGCTCCGCTCCTGGCACGAGAAGAGCGCGACCTCCACCATCGTGCCGACGATCCAGTCTCCGGTCTGCACCTTCCAGCATTCGGTGGTGGTCACCGAGCACGGGTGCGCCGAAATCTTCGGTCGCAGTCGGATGGCCCAGGCGCGGCTCTTGATCGAGCAGACCGCCGACCCGCGGTCACGCGACGAGCTTCGCAACGCGGCACGGGATCTGGGCCTCACCCGCGCTCCGGTCTGAGCCCCGCTGTTCAGGAGTGCAGCGACAGATAGTCGTGCACGGACCGCACCGCACTCGATCCCTCGCCGACCGCTGAGGCCACCCGTTTCATCGAGCCCGAGCGAACGTCGCCCACGGCGAACACCCCGGGAACCGAGGTCTCGAACGGTAACGGATCCCTCCGGTCGAACAGAGGATCGGTGAGCACGTCTCCGTCGAGTGACCGGTCGGTGAGGATGAACCCCTTCTCGTCGAGGGCGACGGCCTCTGCCACCAACGACGTTGCAGGCACCGCGCCGATGAAGCAGAAGAGACCCGCGCACTCGACGTCCTTGCGCTCACCGTTCTGCGCGCGACTCCAGGGTCACGCCGGTGAGGTGGGTCTCTCCATCCAGCGCCCGCACCTCCGTTTCGGTGACGATGTCGATGTTCGGATCGGCGCTGATGCGGTCGACCAGGTAGCGAGACATGCTGGCGGAGAGGTCCTTCTTGCGGATGACCACCGAGACCTTGCAGCCCCCCTGGCTGAGAAAGATCGCCGCCTGCCCAGCCGAGTTGCCACCCCCGACCACGATCACCGGCCGGCTCCCGCACGATCGGGCCTCGAGATCGGTGGCGGCGTAGAAGACCCCGCTGCCTTCGAACTGCTCGAGATTCGGGACGTCCAGTCGCCGGTAGCTCGCTCCGGTCGCCACGATGACCGAGCGGCATGGGATCTCGCTGCCGTCGACAAGGGTCACGACATGAAAGGTCGCCTCGTGGCGGATGCCGCCGACCTCGCACGGGCTGGCCAACCGCGGACCGAGCCGCTGTGCCTGGATGGCCGTCCTGGCGACCAGATCGCCTCCGGAGACCCCGTTCGGAAAGCCTGCGTAGTTCTCGATGCGTGAACTCGCGCCAGCCTGTCCCCCCGGAGCCGTTCCGTCCAGGGAGACGGTGTCCAGACCTTCGGATGCGCCGTAGACCGAGGCGGCCAACCCCGCAGGCCCGGTCCCCACGACCACGAGGTCGAAGGTGCGCCCGGGCACCGGGCGGTAGGCGAGGCCGAGCAAGTCGGCGAACTCGCCCGGGGTCGCCGAACGCAACACCGCCGACGGGGTGATGACGACTGGGGTGTCGACCGGCCTGAAGCCCCTGCTGGTAAGGGCGGCGTCGACGTCTTCGGCCTCCTCCAGATCGATCCACGAGTACACGAGACGGTTTCGGTCGGCGAAACTCCGAAGGGCGGTTGCCTCTGACGAGTAGCGCGACCCGATGATCTTGATCGCGTCCGCGACGGCGCTGCCGCGGAGGTTTTCCCGGCGCCCGACCAGCGCGCCGAAGATCACGTCCGCAATCGTCGGCCTGGTCGCCATCATCCGACGGAACTCCTCTGGAGGAAGGACGAGCGCCCGAGCCGCAGTCACCGCCCGGGCGGTGAGATAGGTCCGCTGACCGGTGAGGAGACCCAGTTCGCCG
Organism: uncultured Acidimicrobiaceae bacterium; assembly: GCA_963839925.1. Taxonomy (GTDB): domain Bacteria; phylum Actinomycetota; class Acidimicrobiia; order Acidimicrobiales; family RAAP-2; genus Bog-756. Next base: position 1,914,362 of record CAWIWV010000001.1, read on the forward strand.
ATGAACTGGCCGGCCTTGTACCTGACGACCACCTGTCCCGAGTCGTCATCTCGGGCGACCTCGATCTGCCCATCCAGGACGACATAGAAGCTCCACAGTTCGGTGCCGGCCCGATAGAGGACCTCACCGGCTTCGAGCTCCTGCGCGGTGCCGAACTCGGCCAGCTCGTCGAGCGCCGTCGCATCGAGCACGGGAAACCGGGCGTCATCGGTCTCGGCGTCGAACAGCGGTGCAGCTGATGGTCCCTCCGCGCTCACCACCATCGTCGGCCCGCGGTCAGCCTCCGGTCCGAACCCATCGCACGGTCAGCCTCCGGTCAGTTCGGACGGCGCGGGCGGGGTCGCGCTGCCCGTGCCGATCTCCGCCTTGAGCGCATCGAGCTCCTTGTCCACTTCGGCAGCGGAGCCCGCCTCGTCGAGCTCCTTTTGGATGTCGTCGGTCGAACCCCCCACGTCCTCGAGGACACCGGACTCGAGCAGCTCGTCCATCGCTCCGGCGTGGGCCTGCATGTTCGCGATCTTGTCCTGCGCGCGCTGCGAGCGCGGCTCCCGAGTCGCTGAACGTCTTGGAGATTCCCGCGGTGCTCTCGTCCACCGAGCTGACCGCCTTGGCGGCGGTGTACTGCGCCTTCATCACTTCCTTCTGGGTGCGGAAGTCGTTGACCCTCTTCTGGAGGGCGGTCAGGGTCTGTTCGAGCTTCTGCTCCTGCTCGGTCAGCTGTTGGTGCTGGGGCTCCATCCCGTCGATCTGGGCCTGGGCGGCAGCCTTGCGAGACAACGCTTCCTTGGCCAGATCCTCCTTGCCCTGGGACAGCGCCGCCTTCGCCTGATCCTGAAGGTGGTCGACCGAGTGCTGGAGCTGCTGTTCTTGCAGCTCGATCTGCTTGCGGGAGGCTGCGATATCCACGAGTGCCCGACGGACCTGGGTGATCTGGTCCAGCATCTGCTGATAGGAGAGGTCGAGCATCTCGTCGGGCTTTTCAGCCGCGTCGAGCGCTTTGTTGGCCTTGGCCTCCACGATGTCATGGGCCCGTTGGAACAGTGACATGGCGCGCTCCTTTTCGATGGTCCGGATCAGGTTACCGCCCGGTGACTCGCACGATCCGACGCTCGGGGAGCTCGTTAGGCTTGGATTGGGGGACGAGACGATGACCACGGCCGGTGCAGTGAATCTCAGACCCGTCGGTTGGGTGTTCGTGCTCTTCGGACTGTTCTGGGGCGGTTGGGCGGTCGCGGCCGTCGACATCGAGCGGGCGCTCCGGCTCGACAACGGCGGGTTCGGGCTGCTGCTCTCCCTGGCGTTGATCGGTGCCGGCGCCTCGAACGCAGTGGGTGGGACCCTGTGCGAGCGACACGGGACCGGGCGGGTGCTCGCCGTCGCACTTGTCGTCTGGTCAGCCTTCCTCCTCCTCGGATCGCTCGTCCGCGAAGCGTGGGCGATGGAGCTGGTGATCATCGCCATGGTGGCCACCGCCGGGCTGGTCGACATCGCGATCAATGTGGCCGCCACCGCGGCACTGGGCAGTCAGCCGGGGCGGCTCGTCAGATTTCACGGCCGTTTCAACCTCGGCGCCGCTGCCGGAGCGGCACTGACCGGGGTGGTGCTCGGTGCCGGTGCATCCTGGCGTTGGATGTGGGTCGGGGTGGCCGTCGTCGCGTTCGTTCTGTCCGTCGTCTGTCGCCGAGAGCAGCTCCCTGCCGGGGATCCCGGAGAACGATCACCGCTCGGCGGCACCTTCGCCCTCCTCCGCAGAGAGCACTTGGTGCTGGTGGCGGTGGCATTCGCCCTCGCCGCTCTGGTGGAAGGCGGGATCGAGCTGTGGGGCGTCCTCTTCCTCCGGACCCATCTCGCGTCAGGCATCCTCATCGGCGCCGGCGGCGCGGTGCTCGGCTACTCGGTGGCCGCCTTCGCGTGGATCACCCTCGGCCCGGCGATCGGTGCGAGGGGGGCGGCTCGGGGTGTGGTGATCGGCGCCGGATCGGCCGCTGCCGGGATTGCCCTGCTGTCCTCGGCCAACTCGGCACTGCCGGCCGCACTCGGCTTGGTGGTTGCTGCAGGTGGGATCTCCATGTGCTGGCCGCTGCTGGTCTCCGAGGCAAGTGCCGGTCGATCCCGAGCGGGTGCGGTGGTCGGGGCCGTTTCCGCTGTGGGCTATCTCGGTCTGATCATGGGGCCGGCGGTGGTCGGTTGGGTCGCCCAGGGAACCGGGTTCGCGCGTGGCCATCGGGTTGCTCGGTGTGGCCGCGGTGACCGTTGCGGTCATCGGGTTCCGGTCGACCAGAATCGTCACCCACTGATTCGCCCTGATGTGCGTCGGGCTCCGCGCCGGCTCCCACGAGATGGTTACCCTGACCGACGAGACGAGGACCGCGAGCAGCGGTCAGGAACGGGTCGGGGAACCATGAACGGGTTGAACGGAAAGTGCATATTGGTCACCGGGGCGTCGTCGGGCATCGGTCTCGCCTGTGTGTCCCGGTTGCTCGGTGAGGGCGCTCGGGTCGTTGGCGCCGACCTGGTCGAGTATCCAGGTCGACCCGAGGACCCGTCGGGAAGACCCGCCCCGTCTGAGCAGTGGGACTTCCGCCTGACCGACGTCGCCGACGAACAATCCGTCTCAGAGGTGGTGGAGTCGACGGTCCGCTTCGGCGGACGGATCGACGGCGTGGTGCATGCGGCAGGGGTCGCCGGCGGAGGCCCCGTCCACATGCTCCCCAAGGAGGAGTGGGACCGGGTCATCGGTGTCAATCTCACCGGCACCTTTCTCGTGGCCAAGTACGCGATCGCAGCGATGCTGGCCCAGCCCGCGATCGGAGAGTCGCGGGGCTCGGTCGTCACCATCTCCAGTATCGAAGGTCTCGAGGGCACCGCAGGCGGCAGTGTGTACAGCGCGTCGAAAGGCGGTGTGGTGCTGCTCACCAAGAACATGGCGATCGACTACGCGGGCAGAGGAATCCGGGTGAACTCGGTGTGCCCCGGCTTCATCGACACGCCCCTCACCGACAGCGTCTTCGGACCGGGGATGGAAGAGGCTCGAGCAGAAGTGATCGGCGAGCACAAGATCCGGAGACTCGGCCGTCCGGGCGAGGTCGCAGCGGCGTGTGCCTTCCTCCTGTCAGACGACGCATCCTTCATCACCGGGCACGCCCTGCCGGTGGACGGCGGGTTCACCGCCGGGCGCGATCACGGGGTCACCGAGATGCTCGGACTCTCGGGTCCTGAACTCTGAGCTCCGACCCGGCCGACTTCGCCCGAAATGCACGGCAGCCGACTCGACTAAGGTCGAGCCGGCTGCCTCCGGGTTCCGCCGCTCCTGGACATCCGCCGATGGATCCCTCCGGCCGACGCCTCGTAACCCACATGGTGACGGAACGGTGTCCAATCTCTGTCCAACCTCAGTCCAACAAGCACCAAACGGCTTCGCAGGTGGCCTTCGACACGCCTCCGACACCGAACTTCGAGCCAGAACACCCGCAGTAACGTGACCGGCGTGCAAGAAGCGCCGCGCCAGATGGTCCCCGCCGTCAAGGAGGCGTTCCAGTCCGGTGAGCACATTTTTTCCTCACTCGGCATGGAGGACGTGGAGGTGGAAGGGGCGGACCTCGCGATCGCAATGGAGGTCGGACCCCGTTTGGCGAACAGCCGAGGGGCCCTCCAAGGAGGGCTGATCGCCACCCTGATCGACGTGGTCGCCGGCCGATTGGCGATGCACGGTGTCGAAGCCGGGCACAGCTCTGCCACCAATGACATGAACATCCACTACCTGGCGCCGATCGTGCAAGGTCCGGCTCGCGCCGAAGGGAAGGTTCTGCGGCGCGGACGTCGCTCGGTGGTCATCCACGTCGACGTGCGTGACCTTGCGACCGATCGGCTGGCCGCAGTGAGCACCATCTCCTTCACCCTTCTCCCCCCGCGGACCGACTAACAGCACATGGGCAACCGACCCGGACGGGCCCCGGTCGAACGCAGGGCCCGATGAACGTCCTGCTGTTCATCGTGGGGCTGGTCCTCGTCCTCTTCACCGCGGCGAGCGTGCTGTTCACCATCGTCCTCCCGAGGGAGCCGAAGGGATTCGACCGGGTCGTCTTGCTGGTCAACCAGGCGGTCCGGATCATCTTCGTCGGGCTGTCCCGCCTCGGCCGCACCTACGAGGAGAAGGACGCCCTGCTCGCACCCACCGCGCCGGTGGCCCTCATCGCCCAGCTCACCTTTTGGGCCGCCTCCTTCACGCTCGGCTACACGTTGATGCTGTACAGCACCACCCACAGCCTGCCCGAGGCGCTGGCGCAATCAGCGGGCGCCGTGTTCACCGTCGGGGCCATCGACCTCAGCGGACCTCGTAATGCCGCGTTGGACATCGCCGCCGGGTCCACCTGGGTGATCATCGTGGCGCTCCAGATCGCGTATCTTCCCGCGCTCTACCAAGCCTTCAACCGGCGGGAGAGCTTGGTCGCGATGCTGGAGAGTCGGGCGGGCGTCCCCGCCTGGGGTCCGGAGCTCCTCGCTCGCCACCAGTTGGTCGGGATCATCGACACCCTCCCCGACTTCTACGGGGCATGGGAGCAGTGGTCGGCCGATCTGGCCGAGAGCCACACCACCTACCCGGTCATGCTGCTCTTCCGCTCGCCCGACCCGTGGTTCTCGTGGTTGGTCGGGCTCCTCGCGGTGCTCGACGGTGCCGCCATGCATCTCGCCCTTGCCCCTGGCACCGCCTCCTCGCGGTCCCGCCTCTGCCTGCGCATGGGGTTCACCGCGCTCAACAGGATCGCCAAGGTGCTCGGATGGGAAGTGGATCCCGACCCGAATCCGGAAGGTCCCATCGATCTCACCTTCGAAGAGTTCGAACAGGCGGTTGCCATGCTCGAACAGGTCGGCTTCCCGATGGAACGCTCCGCCGAAGAGGGCTGGGCCGATTTCCGGGGCTGGAGGGTGAACTACGAATCGGTCGCCTACAGGCTGTGCGACAGGATCACCGCTCCCCCGGCACCGTGGTCCGGACCCCGCCGACATCTCCGCTCGGGTGTGGTGGCACCTCGCCGACCCCCCCAGCGCAAACCGACCCTTCTCGAGCAGAGCCGCCCCGAGGTGGTGATCCCGCCCACCGCTCGCCGAAGGGGCGCCGGTTCGAGGCGCGCCGGCGGGGACTGAGCAGTGCCAGCGAACGGGCTCCCACCTCGCCTCAGGGAGACCCATTAGGGTGAGGCCCGCCAAGCGGGCCGGAGTGGACTTGCCCGCGAGGCCGGCAACGATCGGGGGATCGTTCGCACACCTTCAAGGGGGTTTGATGAGGAATCGTCGACAGTTGATGGCATGGGGAGCCGTGCTGGCCGTGGGAGTGATCGCGATGGCAGCCGGATGCTCGTCCAGCCCGTCCACGAACTCGACCACCACCACCCAATCGTCGTCGTCAACAGCATCGACCAGTTCGTCCGGCGCCGGCTCGGCGCCCGGGGTGTCGAAGACCCAGGTCAATATCGGCGCCATCTCGACTCTGACCGGCCCGCTCGCCGGGTATTTCGGTGGGATCGCCGCCGGGATGATCGCATACTTCACCCAGCTCAATGCACACGGCGGGGTCAACGGGCGCAAGATCGTGCTCACCAACTCGCTCGATGACGGCGGATCACCGACCCAGTTCGTCCAGGACGCCCACACCTTGATCGACCAGGACCACGTCTTCGCCATCGGGGTGGCGTCGGCCTGGTTCACCCCGAACTACTTCGTGTCCACCCACACCCCCACCTACGGCTACAACGTGAGCGCCAACTGGCAGAACGCACCGAACCTCTTCGCGGTGGGCGGTTCGACCCAGATCTACTCGGCGGGCTACTCGACCTTCGCCTACTTCATCAAGAAGGTGAAGGCCAAGTCGATCGCCTTCATCAGTTACGGACCGTCGATCGCCAGCTCCTACGACGCCTGCAGCTCCTATGCCAAAGGCATGAAGCAGGCGGGCTTCAACGTCAGCCTCGCCGATGTCAGTGCGCAGGTCGGAGGTAGCTACAACTCGGACGCCCAGAAGCTGCAGCAAGCCGGTGCCGATCTGCTGGTCACCTGCATGCAGGCATCCGACAACATCACGCTGGCACGAGACATCCAGCAGTACGGACTCAAGATCAAGCAGTTCTGGCTCAACGGCTACAACCAGTCGCTCCTCAACCAGTACAGCAACCTGATGGAAAACGTCTACCTGGACAACCAGGGCAGCGTGCCGTTCCAGGCTGCGGATCCGGCCAGTACGGCACGACCTACTCGGCCATGCAGAACTACATCGCCACCATGAAGAAGTACGAACCGCCGGACACCTACAACGGAGTGGCGTTCCAAGGATGGCAATCAGCCGCCCTGATCGCGGCGGGCATCAAGGCGGTGGGAAACAACGTCACTCAGCAGAGCGTCGTCGCCGCGACCAACAAGATCACCAACTTCACCGCCGGAGGGCTCTCTGCGCCGGTGGACTGGTCAGTTGAGCACACACGGGCCGAACTTCCCGCAATGCACGGCGTTCATGCAGATCCACGGGACCGTCTATCAACCGGTGTTCGGCAAAGGGAAACAGGTCTTCATCTGCCTCGGAGCAAGCGTGAAGAATCCGGTGCCGGTCACCCCACCCGCGGGGACCCCGGGGACATGACCCCCGCTCGGCCGGCCGGCGCTCCGGTGGATCCGTTCACCCGAGACCTGCCAAAGGCCGAGCTCCACATCCACATCGAGGGGACGCTCGAACCGGAGCTGCTGTTCGAACTGGCTGCGCGCAACGACATTCCCTTGCCCTACCAGGATGCGGCTAGCGCGCGGGCCGCCTTCGTCTTCGACGACCTCCAGTCCTTCCTCGACCTGTACTACCAGGGTTGCGCGGTGCTCCTCGGCGAACAGGACTTCTTCGACCTCACCACCGCGTACCTGGAACGGGTGGCGGCACAGGGGGTCGTGCATGCCGAGATCTTCTTCGACCCCCAGACCCACACGGAGCGAGGGGTCTCCTTCCCGACGGTCATCGGTGGAATCCGTCGCGCACTCGTCGAGGGGCAGGAGCGGTTCGGAATCTCGTGGCGACTGATCCCCTGTTTCCTGCGTCATCTGAGCGAGAAGAGCGCGATGGCCACCTTGCAGGAGGCGCTGGAGTTTCGCTCCTGGATCACCGCGGTGGGCCTCGACTCCTCCGAAATCGGGCATCCGCCTTCCAAATTCCGGTCGGTGTTCCGTGCCGCACGCGACGAAGGGCTGGACTGCGTCGCTCACGCCGGAGAGGAGGGCCCGCCGAGCTACATCTGGGAGGCGCTCGACCTGCTCGGGGTGTCCCGCATCGACCACGGGGTGCGCTGTCTCGAGGATCCGAAGCTGGTCGACCGACTCCGGACCGACCGGGTCCCTCTCACCGTGTGCCCGATATCCAACGTGAAACTCGGTGTCTTCCCGTCCATCGAGGACCACAATTTGTCCGAGCTCCTCGACCAGGGTCTGCTGGCGACGGCCAACTCGGACGATCCGGCCTACTTCGGGGGGTACATCGCCGAGAACTTCGCCGCGCTCGACCTCGCCCGGGAGCGCCAGGTTCAGCTCGCCCGGAACTCCTTCGTCGCCTCGTTCCTCTCCCCCGACGAAAAAGCGATCCACCTCGCGGCCGTCGACGACTACGTCGCGAATCACGCTCCCTAAGATCGGAGCATGGCCTCCTCGGACTACCTCCTCGACAACCAGCAGGCTGAGGCAGGTCAGCGCTTCGACGCGCTGTCGGAGCTCTTCAACCCGACGACGTTCCGGCACATGGAAACGATCGGACTCTCCCCTGGCTGGCGGGTGTGGGAGGTTGGAGCCGGAGGTACGAGCGTGCCTTCTTGGATCGCCGAGCGGACCGGTGGTGAGGTGCTTGCGACCGACATCGACACCTCATGGCTCGAACCAGACAGCGCTGGCTACGAGGTCCGACAACACGACATCGGAACCGACCCCGCTCCAGAAGGTTTGTTCGATCTGGTCCATGCCCGCCTGGTGCTGGTCCATGTGACGAGGCGGGCCGAGGCGCTCGCCACGATGGTCGCCGCACTCCGTCCCGGCGGTTGGTTGCTCCTCGAGGAGGCGGACCCGGGCCTCCAGCAACTCGTCTGTCCGGACGAGTTCGGGGACGAGCAACGACTCGCCAACAGGCTCAAGCTCGCCTTTCGTTCCTTGATGTCCGAGCGGGGCGTCGACCTCGCCTTCGGGCGGACGATTCCGAGGCTGCTGCGATCAGCCGGGATGGTCCACGTCCAGTCCGATGCGTACTTCCCTATAAGCGGACCGGCTTGCGACGAGCTCGAACGGGCGACCGTCGAGCAGATCCGCGAGCTGCTGATCTCGAAGGGACTGGCCACCGAAGACGAGATCGAAGAGCACCTCTCGAACGTCGCGTCCGGCCGCCTCGACCTCGCCACCTCCCCGATGGTGTCGGCGTGGGCACAGAAGCCCGCCTGAGGCTCCGTGTGGCCGCGCTTCTCCTACGTGCGACCCTTCCAGCCGGTCAGGTCAGATCCTTGAAGACCGCGGTGCTGTTCTCGGTCTCCTGGGCGACCGGAAAGTTGAAGCCGCAGGTCGGGCATGGTTCTGCCAGCACTTTGAGCTCAGCTGAGAGTTCGTAGGGCTTGTCCTGCAGGAGCCCGCACGTCGGACAGATGCGCAGCAACCTGGTGCCCACCAGCTCGAAGTTCGAGATGATGTCCTCCATGATGGCGCCGTTGGCCGCCCACTCCTTCGCGTGCTTGTGATACGTGTCCATGTGCCAGTCGTCGACCGCCTCCTTGCTCGCCCACATGCTGACCTCGTTGTACCAACCCGGCTCGTCGGGATGCTCCCACCAGGTCAGGTGGATGAAGCCCGGTTTGGTCTTCAGGTGGTGCCGGACATCGCTGAACACCGTGCGAAATTTGTCGTAGGCGTCCGGGCTGGAGAACCGAACGCGCTGCATGCTGAGATAGATACCCACTGTTCCTCCTGCTTGATTTCGACCTGACTCGGGACGGACGGATGCTGACGAACGACCGGGGAAGTCCACCACCTAGGGACTGAGCCCCTCGACGGACACCTTCGGCCCGAGCTTTCGGGCCACTTCGGCGGCGAGATCGCCTTCGACGATCCGTCGCAGTTGGCTCTGCTCCGGGCGGACCACCAGCACGTGCTTCGCTCCCCGGGCGGTTGCAACCTCGGCAATCGTCTTGGCAGGCCGCCTCGAAGCTGCGACCTGGCCCCACGACTCGATCCCCTTCCGCTCGAGCGCACCGAGTGCTCGCTCGACGATGACCCGCTGCTCGGCCATCTCCTTCTTCGTCGGCATCAGGCCGGGATTCGGGAGGCCGAGCGACGAGCCGTAGATGCGGGCGATGGTGACCACCGCCACCGGAGCACCCTCGCTCAACGACTTGGCACGCCGGAGGACGGTGGCCGGAACCGGAAGTCCGTTGGTGGCGATGAGCACCGGTGTCTGTTGGGTCGGTTGCTCGTCGAACTTGCGGCGCCCGAACTTCCTCCGGATCGGGCCGTGGGACCGTCCGGCCGGCCCGGTGGCCGGGCCTGCCTCGGTCATCGTCACAGCTCGGCCTCGGACTTCATGGCCGAGGCGGTCGGCAGGACGCCTGCATCCATGACCGGGGGAACCTCGAGGACCACCGGTTCGCCGGCGCCGTCGAGATCAATGCCGCCGGGGGAACCGACCACCAAGGGCACTTCGTCGACCGGCGCGATGCCCCGGCGCTGGTCGGTGACCTTGCGCCAGTAGTAGAGGGGGAAGTACGCAGCCACGATGACCAGTCCCAAGATGTACAAGGTGTGGCCCTGACCCGGTCCGACCACGATGTTGGGCGAATTCCATCCGCCGACGAAGTAGTCGAAGGTCAGGAACAGCGCACACGCCAATGCGATCCACTTGAAGAAGTCGGGCATTCGGAACGGGCTCTTCATCTCCGGCCGCATCTGCCGCAGGATGAAGTACCCGAAGAGGGACCCGGCCACCGCCACGATGTAGCCGACGTTGGAGAAGATGTAGATGCGCACCGGTGAGCCGAACAGCGCGACCGCCATCGAACACACGACGTTGAAGATCATGGCGCGATCCGGCACATGGTGCTTGTTCTTGTGCTCGAAGAACCTGGGCAGAAGGCGATCCTCGGAGGCCTGGAACAGCGACCGGGCCACGCCCATGATCGCGTTCAGCACCGACAGCAGCAGGGCCATGATCAACGGGATGCCGATCAGGTACTTCACCCATCCCGCGTTCCCGAAGATGTGGTCGCAGAAGCTGGTGTACAGGGTCAGCGGGTCGGCGGAACTCAGCGAGGCGCCGAGGACACCGACGAAGACCACCGCCGTGGCGATGTAGATGAAGACCCCGTAAAGCCCTTCTGCGGTCAACGCGATCTTTGCGTCCCGAGCGGGATCGCGACACTCACCGATGTAGCAGGCCGCTGCTTCCATCGCGATCGCGTTCCATGAGATGACGAAGATCCACGACAGGAAGAAGATCGTGCCGGCAGTCTTCGGATCGGCATAGTGGAAGCCCGAGATGTTCGACCAGTGGAAAGAGCTCGGCTTGAAGACGGGAAGCAGCACCAGCAGGGTGAGCGGGACCATCGCCAAGATCCCGAGGATGGTGGCGAAGGTGGCACCCAACCGGATGCCCAAGTAGCAGGGGATGAAAAGCCCGATCAGGCCGAAGAACGTGATCGCGAGGACCCCGATGGAGACCGGGGTGCCCAGGGTGCCCAAGGGAGAGAAGGTGTGCCCGAGGGGAACGTGGAACAGCACGGCGATGTAACCCGCGGCGAGCAGCATGTTGATCGGCGCTACCGGAAACCACCCGAGCCAGTAGCCCCAGCCGGACAGCCCGCCGATGTGTTTGGCTGTTCGATGTCCGAGCGGCCGGAAGCTCTCGAACGCGTAGGAGGGCATGCCACCGGTCCGATGGGGCAGGAGGGCCGCGAGCTCGCCCATACAGAGGCAGACGATCATCCCGATGACCACCACCAGTGCAATGGCGGGGATCGCCGCTGCACCCATCGACTGCACGGCGAAGGGAACGATGCCGGTCACCAAAATGGTCCCGGCCAAGCCGATCACAAACGCTCCCCACCAGTTGGTACCCCGATGGAGGGAGGTCGAGACTTCTGCCGGGGAACTGCTCACGGTACTGCCGGATTCACTCATCTTCCTGTCTCCTCATTGGCTGTCATTCGGATCTTCCCTGCTGCTTGAAGTTGCTGTTCCACTACTGGACTGCTGTTCCACTGTTTGGTCGGGTCGACTAGACCGCACTCAGGTACTGCTCGATCTCCCATGGCGTGACGTCCCGAGTCGACGCGCGCACCTCGTTCCGCTTGGTCGTCACGTAGTAATCGAGGTACTCGCCTCCGGGTGTCTTGCCGAGTCCTTCGCGCAGGACCTCGTCGGCGTCGAGATACTCGAGCGCGTGCAACAGCGACACGGGCATCGCGACCAGTCCGCGGTCGATCGCCTCCTCCTCGCTCAGTCCGAGCAGGTTGAGCTCGCAGGGGTCGCCGGGGTCGAGACCCCGCTCGATCCCGTCGAGGCCGGCCGCGGCGAGCGCCGTGATGGTGAGGTACGGATTGGCGGCTCCGTCGATGCAGCGATCCTCGATGCGCCCCGGATCGGGGATCCTCAGCATGTGGGTCCGGTCGTTGCCGCCGTAGGTGGCGTACGCGGGCGACCAGGCCGCGCCCGAGTCGGTGGGTGCGCTGGCCAACCGCTTGTACGAGTTGACGGTCGGGCAGGCGATGGCCGCCAACGCCCGCGAATGCTCGAGCAGGCCGGCTACGAACGCGTAGCCGAGCTCCGACATCCCGAGACCCCTCTGGTCCGAGCCATCAGCAAAGAGTTCCTCTCCGTCATCACTCCAGAGACTCAGGTGCATGTGCAACCCGTTCCCCGTGAGATGGGTGAAGGGCTTGGGCATGAAGGTGGCGAGCATGCCCGCTTCGGCCGCCAACGAGTGGACCATGTAGCGGAAGACGATCACCCGGTCGGCGGTGGTCAGCGCGTCGGTGAACTTGAAGTTCTGCTCGAACTGGCCATTCGCATCCTCGTGATCGTTGGCGTAGTTGGCCCATCCCAGCGCGTTGAGGTGTCGGGACACGGTAGTGAGGTGGTCGTACATGCGGGTCAGGGCACGCGCGTCGTAACAGGGCGCCTTCGCCTGGTCCTGGGGGTCTGCGACCTCGATCCCACCCGCCTCGGATCGGCGGACCAGGAAGTACTCCGCTTCGGCGCCGACCTTGAGGGTGTAGCCGGACGCCGCGAGCCGTTCGAGCTGGCGTTTCAGGATCACCCGGGGTGCGAAGGGCCACGGCTCCCCGAGCACGTAGGGGTCGCACTGGATGATGCCGAGGCCGGGCTTCCACGGAGCCGGCATGTACGAACTGAGATCGGGCATGGCCAGGATGTCGGGCGACGACGGGGTCTGGCCCATCGGTCCGGCGGCGAACCCGGCGAAACCTGCTCCGTCCTCCAGCAGACCATCGAGCGCGGAGACCGGCACCAACTTCGCGCAGGGTTTGCCGTGCATGTCGACGAACATGGCAAACAGGAACTCGACCCCGTCCCGCTCGGTCGCGGCTCGGAGATCCTCGCTGGTGGTGATGGCCTGCTCGCCTGCGCTATCCATGGCGTCTGCAATCCCTTCGTTCACGGCCCGGGACGGGGAGCCATCCGATACTCGCCCCGTTGTTAACGATGTTGCACCTTGGGAAACCACAGTGGGTTTCCGTTTTGTTGCGAAATGTTGCCTGCGGGTTAACAAGACCTGCAGGCCCGAAGGGGAGGTAGGCCTGTGGGGCTCAGCAATGTTTCGTGCGAATGAACAGGTGGGCAGGAGCCGGCTGAGTTGCCCTTTGATCTACTTTGTTTCTTGACAGGCAACCTCTGGGGGTCATAATGGACCCATGTCCGTCGTTGGCAACCGTCGGCGTGAGTGCAGGGAACCGTCGACGATAACGGAGGTCCGGCGGTGAGCACCCCCGTTTCCGAACGCACCTCGCTCCACCGCTATGCGCACCGCGCCGACTACAGCAGGGAGACCATCGACGCCATCCTCGACGAGGGCCTCGTCTGTCACGTCGGACTAGTGACCGATCAAGGCTTCCCCGTGGTCATCCCGCTCGCCTACGGACGGGTCGGTGACACGGTCTACCTGCATGGGTCGGCTGCCAGTCGGCTCTTCCGGGGAGCACGCAAGGACGAGGTGGAGATCTGCATGACCGTCACCCTGGTGGACGGACTGGTGGTCGCCCGGTCCACCTACAACACCGACATCAACTACCGGTCGGTGGTGATCCTCGGCAGCGCGAGCGAGGTCAAGGACCTGGACGAGAAGCGGGTGGGGCTCGACGGGTTGGTCGACCACATCATCCCCGGCCGGAGCGGCGACGCTCGGTCGCCGACGGAAAAGGAACTGCGGGCGACGATGCTGCTGTCGCTCCCGATCGAGGAGTCCTCGGCAAAGGTGCGTACAGGTTGGCCGCTCGACGAGGAAGAGGACTACGACCTGCCGGTGTGGGCGGGAGTGGTTCCCATCACCTCGCGCTTCGAGTCCGCGGTTCCAGATCCCCAGCTTCGGCACCCGCTGGAGACGCCGTCGAACCTGTCCCCGTACCGGCGCCCGGCCCTCGGGCTGGTGCCCTGAACCATCTCCAAGGAACTGAGGGAACGTGAGGCACCAACCATGTGCGGCGTCGTAGGGCTGCTGCTGCGCGATCCGACCCTCGAGCCGTCCCTCGGCTCGATCCTGGTCCCGATGATCGGCGCCCTTGCCGAACGCGGACCCGACTCCTCGGGGATCGCCCTCTATGCCGACGGTGCTGTCGAGGGTGGAGGCCCTCCGATGACCGTGCCGGCGGCGAACACCGTGCGGGTCTCCCTCGGAAGCGACTACGGAGTGGACTGGGACGGGCTCGGTGCTGCGTTGGACCTCGGTGAGCCGGTCCGGATCGATCGGTTCGGGGGCGGAATCGTCATCCAACTCCCCGACCGACGCCAGACCCAGCTGTTGGAGTGGCTGGGTGATCGGTGGCCCGACGTGCGGGTGTTGGGCGTCGGACGCAACCTGTCCGTGCTGAAGGACACCGGCTGGCCCACCGACACCTGCGCCCGCTATGGGATCGAGCAGTGGGAGGGATATCTCGCGCTGGCCCATACCCGGATGGCCACCGAGTCTGCGGTAACCGTGCTGCACTCGCACCCGTTCGTCCCGATCCGCGACCTCTGTGTCGTCCACAACGGATCGTTCTCCAACCACGCAACCGTGCGCCGGCGCCTGCAGGCCGAAGGCGTCGCGTTCCAGTCGGACAACGACTCCGAGGTCGCCGCCCGGTATCTGGCCTCACGACTCGAGTCGGGCGACGACCTCGCCGAAGCCACCGGTTGGGTGATGAAGGAGATGGACGGTTTCTTCACCCTGGTCATCGCCTCGGCAACCGGCATGTCCGTCGTGCGCGACGCGTTCGCCGGTAAGCCGGCCGTCGTCGCCGAGACCGAAGGGTATGTGGCGGTGGCGTCGGAGTACCGGGCCCTTGCCGAGCTGCCCGACATCGGATCGGCTCGGATCTTCGAGCCTCAACCGGAGGAGGTCTACACGTGGAGTCGCTGAACTGCGACGAGCTGGGGACCCGCGGGGTGAATCAGGCACTCCGATCTCTCCCGGAGGGCAGTGAGGTCGAACTGCTCCGCCCTCGTGGCCGGCACAACCTCGCGGTCGGCCTGACCGACCGGGTCCGCATCGAGATCGCGGGCAACGCGGGGTACTTCTTGGGCGGTCTGAGCGGTGGTGCCGGAACCGGACCAGACATCGTGGTCGACGGGTTCGTGGGCTGGTCGGTCGGCGAGAACTTGATGGGCGGCACCATCCGAGTCCGCGGCAGTGCCTCGCAGAGCGCCGGTTCGAGCGCCCGGGGCGGACACATCTTCATCGAGGGCGACGCGTCGCTTCGAGCGGGTGTCTCGTTGAAGGGTGGGGTTCTCGCCATCGCCGGCGATGCAGGTGCGATGACCGGGTTCATGGCCCAGGCCGGCACCATCCTCATCGGCGGGAACGCAGGGCATGGGCTCGGAGACTCTCTCTACGAAGCGGTGATCTACGTCGCAGGATCCATCGCCTCCCTCGGGACCGACGCGGTCGTCGAGGAGATGACCGACGAGGACGTGTTGGCGGTCAAACGGCTGGTCGAAGAGAGCGGGTTCGACCACATCGACCCCGCCGGGGTGACCCGGGTGGCCTCGTCCCGCCAGCTGTACCACTTCTCCACCCACAACCACGGTTCTTACTGATGTCCGTTCCCGAGGCAGAGCCGACCAATCAGAGCTTCCCGCCCGAGGTCATCGGACGCATCCACGAGATGGCCGACGACGGGAACTACCCGATCCGGGGCCTCGGAGCACGCCGCAAGCTCCCCACGTTCGACGACCTCACCTTCCTCACTGCGTCGGTCTCGCGCTACCCGATCGAGGGGTACCGGGAACGCTGCGAGACCACCACCGCCCTCGGTGCGCGCCACGGCGCCACGCCGATCGAGTTGGCGATACCGATCACGATCGCCGGCATGAGCTTCGGCGCGCTCTCCGCCACGGCCAAACAGGCCATCGGCCAGGCGGCGACGTCGGTGGGCACCTCGACGACCACTGGAGACGGTGGGATGACCCCCGAAGAACGCAAGGCCTCCTCAATGCTCGTCTACCAAGTCCTTCCCTCCCGCTACGGCTTCGACCCCGCCGACCTTCGCCAAGCCGACGCTGCGGAGATCGTCGTCGGGCAGGGGGCGAAGCCGGGCGGTGGCGGCATGCTGCTGGGCCAGAAGGTGAACGACCGGGTCGCCGCGATGCGGACCCTGCCGCCGGGCATCGACCAGCGATCGGCGAGCCGCCATCCCGACTGGATGGGACCCGACGACATGCGGATCAAGATCGAGGAGCTCCGCGAGGCCACCGACTGGTCGATCCCTGTCTACGTGAAAGTGGGAGCGACCCGGGTCGACCACGACGTGAAGCTCGCGGTGGCGGCCGGAGCCGACGTGGTGGTGGTGGACGGCATGCAGGGTGGAACAGCAGCGACCCAGGACGTGTTCATCGAGCACACCGGGATCCCCACTCTTCCGGCAGTGCGCATGGCTGCGACCGCACTCGAGGAGATCGGCAAGCGAGGGGAGGTCCAGCTCATCGTCTCGGGCGGGATCCGATCGGGGGCCGACGTGGCGAAAGCGCTCGCACTCGGAGCGGACGCGGTGTCGATCGGGGCGGCCGCGCTGATGGCCATCGGGTGCAACCGCGACCACTACCTCACCCCCGCGGGGACCAGCGTCGACGTTGCGGCCGACTACGTTTCGATCGGCACCCGGGCCGGTCACTGCGCGCACTGCCACATCGGACGCTGCCCGGTGGGGATCGCCACCCAGGACCCAGAGCTCGAGGCGCGTCTCGACGTCGACCGGGCGGCTGAATCGTTGGCCAACTATCTGCGGGCGCTGACCTTGGAGGTCACCGCACTCACCCGGGCATGTGGGAAGTCCAACGTCCACCACCTCGAACCGGAGGACCTGGTGGCCCTCACCGTGGAGGCCGCGGCTATGGCCAGGCTTCCGCTCGCCGGCACCTCGTGGATCCCAGGTTGGACGTCATGAGTGACGGTCCGGACAGCTTGAGGGAGCTGGACCCCTATCGCATCTCGGGCGCACCCGCGTAAGGGTTTTGGCTCACCAACGGACACCCCTCGTCGAAACGGCTGAGCCGGAAGTCGTTCCCGTCGATCAACGGGTCGCGGCTCGCGCCATCGATCAGAAGGTCGGCCACCAATTCGCCGACCGCCGGGGAGATCTTGTAGCCGTGCCCGCTGAAACCGGCACACACGAACAGACCATCGACCAAGGTCGGCCCGATCACCGGGTTGTAGTCCGGCGTCACGTCGTAACACCCGGCGTAGCTGGACGAAAGGCTCGCCCCGGTCAGGCTCGGGAAGCGGTGCATGAACTTGTCGATCGCCGTCCCCAAGTAGTCGTCGTCCAAGGTGTTCTCGTACCCGTCGGGGTCCGACCACTCCGGCTTGCAGTGGTCCGAATTGCCCAACAGGAGATCCGAGCGCTCCGCCCTCAGGTACTGGAGGGTTACCAGATCCGACATCACCGGCACGTCGCCGAGAGGCTGCCCCGGATCGACGATCATCATCTGCTCACGTTGGGTCTTGATAGGCAACACCACTCCGAGATCCGAGACCAGTCCGGTCGACCACGGACCCGCCGCCACGACGACCGCCGTCGCCTCGATCCTCTCTCCGGTCGTCGTCACAGCCCCGCTCACTCTGCTTCCGGCCGCGGTGAGATGAGCGATCTCACAGCCCTGGCGCACCTCGGCTCCCAGTCCGCGCGCCTGCTGAGCGAACGCTGCCGCCGTCTGGTAAGCGTCGGCGTATCCACCCCGCGGCTCGTAGGCGAAGAGGTCGAAGTCGTCGACCTGCATCGCCGGCAACATTGCGCCCGCCTCCCCTGGACTGATCAGGGAGACGTCGATCCCGATCGCCTGTTGCATGGCGACGTTCGCCTTCAGCGCCACCGCGTTTTCCGGACCGACGCCCACCAGGTAGCCGGTCCGATGGAAACCAATGTCACCGAGTGCGCGATCCGCATCCTCGAGGACCGGCAGGGAGCGCCAGGCCATCGCGGCCAACGAAGGGGATCCGTAGTGGCACCGGATGATCCCGCTCGACTTGCCGGTGAATCCGGCGCCGATGACATCGCGTTCGACGACGAGGACTCCACCGAGCCCGCGTGCTCCGAGGGCTCGGGCCACGGCGAGACCTTCGACTCCACCACCAATGATCAGTGCGGAGGCCCCGGACACAGTTGTATTCTATTCACATGAGTTTCTCTGCATGCAACACCGGAACTCGGGAACCGAAGCGAATTCTTCAGGTCGGTGACCCCGAACTTCGCCGAAGGGCGGAACCGGTGGATCCCGCCGACATTGCGAGCGAGGAGATCCAGTCGATCATCGACGATCTCATCTGCACGATGCGGGCGGCCAACGGAGCGGGCCTTGCCGCGACGCAGATCGGCGTTGCACTTCAGATCTGTGTGATCGAGGTCGGGGACAACCCCCGCTATCCCTACAAGCCACAGATCCCGCTCACCGTCCTGGTCAACCCCCGCTGGACCAACGTCACCGATGAGCTGTTCGTCAACAACGAAGGGTGTCTTTCGGTGCCGGGCATGCGTGGGGACGTCGAGCGCTTCACCGAGATACGGGTGCATGCTCTCGACCGAGACGCGAAAGCGATGGACTTCACGGTTGTGGGGCTCTCGGCCGGTACCTACCAACACGAATGCGACCATCTGGACGGCGTGCTCTTCGTCGACCGGCTGACGGATCGCACGACCCTGTCGACGTGGGAGAACTTCGAGGCCTTCAGGCGGGAGGAGTACCTCGGACGAGTGGCCGACCTCGTCGGTCGCTACGGGTCCTAGAGAGAGCCCAAGTGAGAGGAGTGGACTCCATGTCAGACGTACAGGATCGTGAGCTGCTCGAAGGGGTCGGCGCCAAGTACTCCCTCGACGCGATGCTCGAAGTCAGAGCGAAGACTCGGCAGGCGGCCAACGAGATCGCGTCTCAGATCAAGCCAGGCCTCTCCGAAGAGGCGGCTCGCAAAATCGCCGCGTCCGTGCTGAACGACGCCGGCCTCCGCAAGGGCTGGCACAAGATCCTCATCCGATTCGGGATCAACACGATCAAGAACTTCGAAGAGCCATCTGAGCCGGGTGTCGTCCTGGGTGATGACGACATCTTCTTCGTCGACATCGGACCAATCTCCGAAGGTGTCGAGGGTGACGCCGGTACCACGGTCGTCGTGGGCGACGACTCAGAGATGAAGGCCGCCTCCGTCGACGTCGTGACCCTGTGGAGGCGGGTCCGGGACGCGTGGCTGAAAGATGGGCTCAACGGCATCGATCTTTACGAGTACGCCGACACGATGGCGACCGAGATGGGATGGAGGTTGAACCTCGAACTGACCGGTCACCGTCTCTCCGACTTCCCGCACGACGCCCACTACGAGGGCCTCCTCTCCGACGTCGGTTTCCGACCGGCCTCGGGCCTGTGGGTCCTGGAAATCCAGATTCGCCACCCCGACCGCCCGTTCGGGGCGTTCTTCGAAGACATGCTGATCGAGGACGACAGGCTGCAGGCGCTGTCCTTCGCTTGAAGGGGCCGGATTGGTGGGGACGGGTATAGATTCCTCCGTCGTGACCCCATCTCAGCGCCCGGCGATCGCGGCGAACGGGTCCGACCCCGATGCCGCCGAAGGTGCCGGCGGTCAGCTCGGTCAAGTCATCGCCAACCATGTGCGGAGCAGACGTCTGGAGATCGGGCTCACCGTGGGTCAGCTCGCCGAGCGGACCGGCATCTCCAAAGGGATGCTCTCGAAGATCGAGAACGCGCAGACCTCACCCAGCCTCTCGACGGTCGAAAGGTTGGCGGCTGCGCTCGACATGCCGGTCACCTCGCTCTTCCGCGGCCTGGCCGAGGAGCGGGACGCGGTCTTCGTGAAGGCGGGCACCGGACCCGAGATTGTGCGCAAGGGAACCCGATCGGGTCACACCTACGAGTTGCTGGGGAGCCTTCGTGGACCGTACAAACGGGTGGAGCCACTGCTGGTGTCCCTCGACGAGCGAACCGAGGTCTTCCCGCTCTTTCAACACGCCGGGGTCGAGATCCTCTACATGCTCACCGGGGTGATGGAGTACGGGTACGGGCGGGAGCGGTATCTGATGAAGCGCGGCGACACCCTCCAGTTCGAAGGCGACATCCCGCACGGACCGACCAAGCTGGTCAAGCTGCCGATCCGCTTCCTGTCGATCACCATCTACACCGGCGACCGCTGAGCAGCGGGTCACGCTCGCGTCAGCTCCCCTACCCTCCCCACAATTCACATGATGGACATGCTGGCGACATCCAGCTGAAAACGTCCCCTGTTTACTATTGGTGAACAGAGTTTCTAGCGAATGCGAGGGGACGGCGTGCCGACCGATCTCGAAGAATTCCTCGAACAAGAGGGCCGAGCCGAAGGCATCGAAGGGGTCGCCCGTCGAATCGAAGCCGAGGGCATCACCTACGTCTACTTCCAGTTCGTGTCGGTCACCGGACGGGTGATGGGCAAGGGCATTCCCGCGCAGCACTGGCGAACCACCGCCACCAAAGGCTTCCAGCTGGTCTACGGCGCCACTGCCAATTTGTTCATCGACCGTCACGGGCACTACCTCGGCTACGGCCCCGAGGCATCGGAGCTGGTCGGTCTCCCTGACGTCGACACCTTCTGTCCGCTTCCCTGGGATCCCAAAGTCGCCCGGGTCTTCTGCACGCTGTTCCGTGGTCGCGAGGAGATCGACGACCCCGGCAGCTTCCTCACCTCGGACTGCAGGGGCAACCTCCACCGGATCCACCATCAGTTCCGCGAAGAGACCGGTCTCACCCTCCATGCCGGATGCGAGCCGGAGATGATGTGGCTGAAGACCAACCCGGACGGCACCCCGTCGGTCGAAGGGGTCACCAAGCCGTACTGCTACCACATCGACCAATTCGCCGAGTTACAACCGGTCATCCACCGGGTCGTCGAGTACGGGTCGCTGATGGGCCTCGACATGATCCAGGGGGACCACGAGGACGCACCGGGACAGCTCGAGCTCAACTTCGCCTTCGGGCCCGCGGAGGCGACCGCCGACCGCCTGACCACCTACCGGCAGATCTGCCGCCAGGTCGGCCGCGAGTTCGGGCTCTTCCCCTGCTTCATGCCCAAGCCGTTCATGGGGGTGTCGGCCAACGGCTGTCACCACAACATCTCGCTCTGGCAGGGAGAGACCAACATGTTCCTCCCCGACGGCGAGGACCCCCGGCTGCCCGGCAAGACCGGGCTGCACGCCATCGGCGGTGTGCTCGCCCATCTTCGAGCACTGACCGCGATCACCGCGCCGACGGTCAACTCCTACCGCAGGTTCGCGGACGCAGGGTTCTGGGCGCCGGTGTTCTCGGACTGGGGCTTCCAGAACCGGACCACTGCGCTGCGGGTCAGTGCACCAGGACGCTTCGAGTACCGCTCGGTCGACTCGGCGGTCAACCCCTACCTCTCGCTCGCCGCACTGTTGGTGACCATGCGCGACGGGCTCGACCAGAGCCTCGACCCCGGTCCGCCCGAAGAGGGCAACATCTACGAGGCGATCGGCGCCGGCAAACAGGTCGATCGGATTCCCTCCACCTTGGGAGAGGCGCTCGACGCCCTGGAGGCCGACCCGGTGGTCCGACAGGCCTTGCCGGGCGAGATGTTCGGAGTGTTCATGGCATACAAACGGGACGAGTGGGAGCGGTTCATCGGTTCGGTGAGCGATTGGGACGTGAAGGAGTACTTGGACATCCTCCCGTGACCCGCGCGCCCTGTACCCACCCCGGAGCCACCGCCCGACGAGGATCGACCACCCGACGATGACCACACCGACCACCGACACGCCAGGCAACGACGAACTCGAGGGCGCACGGGTGCTGGTCTTCCAACACCTGCCAGTCGAGACCCCGGGGTCGGTCGGGCATCACCTGGTGGCGTCCGGCTTGGAGCTGTCGGTGGTCGAGCTGGACCACGGCCAGCCGATCCCCGTGCTGGGCGACTACGACGCACTGGTCGTGATGGGCGGACCGATGGACGTCTGGCAGGAGGAGCTCCACCCGTGGTTGGTGGCCGAAAAGCAGGCGATCCGATGCTGGGTCGAGGAGCTCGATCGTCCCTTCCTCGGAGTCTGCCTCGGTCACCAGCTGCTGGCGGACTCGCTCGGTGGCGAAGTCGGTCCGATGCCCGAACCGGAGATCGGGGTGATGGAGATCCGCGTCACCGAGGAGGGTCGGTCCGATCCACTCGTCGCCGACCTCGCTCCCGGCTTTCCGGCACTCCAATGGCACGGCGCGCAGGTGCTGCGGCCCCCGGCCGGCGCAGTGGTGCTCGCACACAACTCTCACTGCGCGGTCCAGGCCCTGCGGGTGGGCAGTGCGGCATGGGGGATGCAGTTCCACATCGAGGCGTCACCCTCGGTCGTCGCCGAGTGGAGTGACGTTCCTGAGTACCGCTCGGCACTGGCGGCCACCGGCGACGGCGACCCCGGATGGATGTATCGAGCGATGCTCGCCAACGAAGACGCAATGGCCTCGGCCTGCGCCACGTTGAGCAGCACCCTGCTCACCCGGATTCGCGCCGGCATCGGGAGTCGGGAGGAGCTCGCCCGGTGACCCGATCGTTGTGCGCCGGCGACGCCGAGGGTGCGGTCGCCCGCCGGGACGTTGCCGAGTGGTTCGATGAGTTGGGGACCCGCATCGTCCACCTCGGGGTGATCGACGCGTCCGGTGTGTTGCGCGAGAAAATGCTCACCACCTCCGCCGCGGCTCGAGCCTTCGAGCGCGGCTGGAGCTTCATCGACGCGATCCAGTGGTGGGGACCGGACGATCGACTGTATCCAGGCGCCAACCCGGGCGCGACGAGCCACCCGGCCGTAGTCGACCTGGCCAGCGGCAGGAACTACCCCTTCGGACCGGATCGTTCGGCGCTCTTCCTTGCCGAGTTCGCCGAGCCACTCAACCAACTCTCCGCACGTCACCAGGTCGATTGCATGATCGAACGAGCCGCCGAGCTCGGACTGGACGCCCGAGTGGGATGGGAGTTCGAATGCATCGTCCTCGAAGAGGAGATGCGCCCCACGATGCGCGACAACCGGTGCTGGTCCGCCAGCACCATGGCGACGGAGGCAGATCGGATCCTCGAGCTCATCGACACGCTCGAAGCGGGTGAGGTCCCGGTCGACCACATCTGCGCCGAGCTCGGGCCGGGCTGCCTCGAGATCGCTCTCGGTCCGCAAGCGGCACTGCGCTCGGCAGATTCGGCGGCGCTGATGAAGATCTACACCCGAGCCCATTACGCGGTCCGGGGCGAACGGGCCACCTTCATGGCCCAGCTCGGCGAGGGATTCCCCGGCCTCGGAGGACACCCGAGCCTCTCCCTTCACTCGACCATCGACGGCAGGCCGATGCTCACCGACGAACCGGGCGTACTCTCCAAGGTCGGACGAGCCGCGATCGCCGGCGTGGTCGAACTCCTGCCCGACCTGCTGGCCATGGTCGCGCCGACACCGAACTCGTATCGCCGTTTCGGGCCGGGCAACTGGGCTCCGACGACGCCGACCTGGGGCATGGGGAACTACAGCTGCTCGCTCCGAGTGGTGGTCGACGACCCTGACACCTCTCGCCTCGAACTGCGCGCCGGGGGCGCAGACATCTCCCCGCATCACGCTCTCGCGATGCTGCTCGGGGCGGCGGTGTGGGGCATCGAGCACGACCTCGATCCGCCACCACCGGTCGACGGAGCGAACGACGGAAGGGTGCGTGCGAGTGGGCCCCGCTTCCCTCGCGACCTGGTCGAGGCTTCCGTTCGCCTGTCTGCGAGCACTGCCGGTCGTGAGCTGTTCGGAGACGCCTTCGTCGACCATCTCGCCGAGACCGGCATGGCCGAAGCGGACGCCTGTCATCGATTCGTCTCGGACCAGGAGCGAGACCGTTACCTCGCCCATGCGTGAGATGGATGGCGCCGAGTCCGATGGGTTCGAGCTCTCCGACGAGCAGGCGGCGTGCTTCGCCGACGACGGCTTCGTCATCGTCGACCGGATCATCGATCCCGACCTGGCACGGCGTGCGCTCGACCGGTACGAGGACCTGTTCTATGGGCGCTTCGAGACCGGCCTGTATCCCGACGAATGGAACTGGCGCTCCGGACAGAGCCCGCCAGACCTGACCCGTCAGATCTGCAACGCCTGGAAGTCCGACCGTGAGGTGGCCCGGGTCGTCCTCCGACCCGATGTCGGTCGCGCGTGTGCCCGACTGGGGGGATGGCCGGGCGCCCGGCTCAGCCAGGACAACGTGCTCTGGAAGCCACCGGGCGGCAAGGCGCTCGGGTTCCATCAGGACTCGAGCTACGAACAGTGGGCGGTGCCACCGGACTGGGTCAGCTGCTGGATCGCGCTCGAGGACACCACCGCGTCCCAGGGAACCGTCGAGTACGTGCGGGGCTCCCACCGCTGGGGCCACTCGGGGATGATCGAACAGTTCCACGGGCCCGACGATCCCCACGCCGACCTGCGGGTGGCCGCCGAGGCACACGGTGTCGAACCCGACATCGTGCCGGTCGAGGTGCCCGCGGGAGGAGGGGCCTTCCACACCGGATGGACATGGCACGGATCGCCGGCGAACCGGAGCTCGGCACCGAGACGCTCGTTGGTCGCCCACTGCATGTCCTCGGAGGCCCGCTTCCACCCCGAGTTCACCGGCTACCTCTACAGCCGGTACAAGCGATTCGGTGACGAATCGATGGACGAGTCGTTCTTCCCGATCACCTGGCGCCGGGACGGCTACCGATCGAAGTTCATCGGCCCCTACCTGGAGGAGCAGATCGGCTGGGCCGGTCCGGTCCCGACGTGAACGGATCGTCGGGAAGCCCGGGTTCCATCGTGGACATCTCCGACTGGACAGGCTGGCCGGGCAGCAGCTTCTCCAGTTCCAGGCGATGGCCACGACCGAGTCGCAGCGGAGCGGGCACGGTCAGCACCGGCAGGGCGGTGAGAGCGGTGACCCTCTCCCGCATGCCCTGACCGGAGAACCAACGACGACCGCGGCGGCGGGATCCCACCACGATCACGTCGGCCGACCAGTCGGCTGCGGCCTCTGCGATGCGGGTGGGCATGTCGAAGGAGTACGCCAGCCGGACCTCGCCATCCGCCGGCACCCCGGCGACGACCAGCGAACGCGCGACCCGGTCCACGATGGCGCGCGCCTCTTTTTCGGTCGACCTCGCGAAGCCTCGCCCTCCGGCGAGGTACTCGTTGACGTGGAGGACACGAACGGTGGCCGACGTCTGTCGGGCCAATCCGGTGACGAAACTGGTCGCCACCTCGTCCGCCTCGGTCCCATCGACTGCCAGCAGGATCCTTTTGAACATGAGCGCCTCTCTCCGGTCGCCCCGTTGGGCGGCCCCTCGATCGGTCGCCCTCGCGGGCGGCTCTTTCTGATTGTTTCCAACATGTTAACAGCCCGCGCATCTCAGGAACACGCGTTTCCTGACAAGAAACCCGCTGCAGACGGTAGCGTCCCCACCGATGGCTGAGCTCGCCTCCGGACGACTGCGACGGCTCGCCGAGGAGCTGGAGGAGAACGGCCTGGCCATGCAGGGCAGCCGTTCTTCCTTCGAGATGCTGCTCGAGGAGATCGATCGCGCACTCCGCCCCGACGTCCACGAGCGACGGGTGGTGAGCAGCGGGACCATCCTCGATCCGACCACCGACCCGTCCACCTGGGAGGCCGAGGCCGAGCTCGAGATCGGTCGCCGGCAGCTCGACCGGCAACCACTCGGCGCGGCTCGCCGGTTCACCGACGGACTCTCCAGCTGGTTGCTGCGGAGCCCGGGCGGCGTCACCGAGTGGCTGGTCTTCGACAGGCCCGCGGGCTCGGAACGCGATCTGGTCGTCCTGGCCGGTGTGCTCGGCGCCACGATCGTCCAGCGACATCCGACCGGCTCGGTGCGGGTGGTCGGGGACTTCGGGGTCCTCCGCTGGAACGGTCTGGACTGGCATCTCGAACCTCCGGTGGCCAAGTGGATGGAGGTGATCACCCCCTCCGCCGACCACGGCGACCCGAAGGTGCTCCGGGCGGTCCTCGAGTTCGCTGTCCACGACCTCGGATCCAGAGGCATCGGCTCGCTGCTCGTCTACCGTCCTGGCCAAGGCGAAGGACCCGTCGTCGAAGAACGGCTTCCCGTCCCGTTGCCGCTCCGGATCCGTAAGGCCGCCCACCTCGCGCCGCTCCGGCACGCCCTCGCCCAAGTCGACGGCGCAGCGATCTTCGACGCGGCGGGTGAACTGCAAAAACTCGGGGTGCGCCTCATCCCGAGCAAGGCGGCCGAAGCGACGGTGGAACCGCTCGGAGGGACCCGCCACACCTCCGGTCGGCGCTACAGCTACGACGATCCCCTCGCGACCGTCATCGCGGTCAGCGAGGACGGTCCGGTGTCGGTGCTCCGCAACGGCGACGTCTTCGGCCAGCCGATTGCCCGGTTGGCGGCGAATCCGCGCCGACTGTTTGGGGAGCACGATTGACCACGTAGTACGTTGTGCCTGGTGAGCACCGTCGTGCCGGCCTCTCCGCCCGACTCGGGCGCGGCTCCCACGGCCCCGTCGGAGATCACCCTCGTGGTCGGAGGGATGACCTGTAGCGCTTGCGCCGCCCGGATCGAACGGAAGCTCAACGGTCTCGACCGGGTCACCGCCCAAGTGAATCTGGCGTCCGAGCGGGCGACGATCACCGCCCCCGCCGATATCTCACCGGAACAGCTCATCGACCAGGTGGAGGCGATCGGCTTCACCGCGCGCCGTCCCGAGGACGCAGACCTTCCGGGCAACGAGGGGACCCAGGCCGAGGACGACCGGCGCGTCCGAGCACTCGGTCGCCGCCTGGCGGTCACCGCGCTGTTGTTCATGCCGTTGTGCGACTGCTCGATCGCCTTCTGGCTGGTGCCCTCGCTCCGCTTCCCCGGCTGGCAGCTCTTGCTGTTGGCGCTGGCGGCTCCGGTGGTGACCTGGGCGGCCTGGCCCTTCTACCGCGCCGCGGTCCGCAACGCGCGCCACGGAACGGCGACCATGGACACCCTGGTCTCGTTGGGCATCGTTGCGTCCACCGTCTGGTCCATCTACGCGATGTTCTGGCGGGACGCCGAACACACCGACCGGTCGTTGTTCTTCATGGTCGCCCACCGGTCGGGTGGCGCCATCTACCTCGACGTCGCCGCGGGCGTCACCTTGTTCCTCCTTGCCGGCAGGTACTTCGAGGCGGTGTCGAGGCGGAGGACCGGACGCGCACTGCGCTCGCTGGCAGCGCGGGGGGCAAAGGAGGCCTCGCTGGTCGGGTCGGACGGGGTCGAGCAGCGGGTCCCTGCCGCCACACTCCAAGTCGGCGACCGGTTCGTGGTGCGCCCGGGTGAGACCATCGCCACCGACGGCACAGTCCGTTCGGGCCGATCGGCCGTCGACGCGAGCATGATGACCGGCGAGTCGACTCCGGTGCATCTCGTGGCGGGGGATCCGGTAGTCGGTGGCACGATCACCGTCGACGGTTTCCTCGAGGTCGAGGCCACAAAGGTCGGCGCGCAGACACAGCTCGCCCAGATGGTGCGGCTGGTGGAGGAGGCGCAGAACCAGAAGGCCGGCGTCCAACGGTTGGCCGACCGCCTGGCCGGCATCTTCGTCCCCTCGGTCATCGCCATCTCGTTGTTGACCCTCGGAGGTTGGCTGCTCTTCGGTGGATCCGCTCAGCAGGCCTGGAACGCCGCTCTCTCCGTACTGATCATCGCCTGCCCCTGCGCCCTCGGCCTCGCAA
Source organism: uncultured Acidimicrobiaceae bacterium (assembly GCA_963839925.1). Classification (GTDB taxonomy): domain Bacteria; phylum Actinomycetota; class Acidimicrobiia; order Acidimicrobiales; family RAAP-2; genus Bog-756. The sequence continues at coordinate 1,941,824 of CAWIWV010000001.1, forward strand.
CGCCGGCCGCGCTCCACGTGGCCTCGGGTCAGGGAGCGCTCCTCGGCATCTTCTTCAAGGGCTATCACTCCTTCGAGACCTCCCGCGACATCGACACGGTGCTGCTCGACAAGACCGGAACGATGACCTCCGGGAAGATGGAGGTCGTCGGTGTGGCGGCGGTCGCCGGGTGTGCACGCGAGTCGGTCGTGCGGGTCGCCGGCGCACTCGAACAAGGGTCAGAGCACTCGATCGCCCATGCGATCACCGCACACGCGAGAGGCGAGGTGGGCGACCTGCCGCCGGTCGAAGACTTCGTCTCGCTCCCGGGACTGGGAGCCCGCGGCGTCGTCGACGGCGACCTGTTCTCGATCGGGCGGGCCGAGCTGTTCGGTGCGGCAGCGGTGATCCCCGAACGGGTGTCGGCTCGCTGTGGCGAGTGGGAGTCGGCCGGGCGGACGACCGTGCTGATCGGTCGGAACGACGAAGTGGTCGGTGCGATCGCCTTGGCCGACGCAGTGCGCCCGACCGCCCGTGCCGCGGTGGAACAGCTCGCCGAGCTCGGCCTGCGCACCGTCCTCGTCACCGGCGACAACGAAGCCACCGCTCGTTTCGTCGGTCGGTCGATCGGCGTCGACGAGGTCATCGCCGGCGCGCTCCCCGCCGACAAGGTGGCGGTCATCGAAGCGCTGCAGCACGAGGGGCATACGGTTGCGATGGTCGGGGACGGAGTGAACGACGGGCCCGCACTCTCGGTTGCCGACCTGGGGTTGGCGGTGGGATCGGGGACCGATGTGGCGATCAACGCTGCCGACCTGGTCATCCTCCGGGAAGACCTGCGTGTGGTGCCGGCCGCGATCACCCTGGCTCGCCGAACCATCAGAACGATCCGGGGGAACCTGGTGTGGGCCTTCGCCTACAACCTGGCGGCGATTCCGCTCGCCGCCTGTGGACTGCTCAACCCGCTGATCGCCGCCGCAGCGATGGCGCTGTCCTCGGGCTTCGTGGTCTGGAACAGCTCGCGGATCCGGCACGTCGGGCGACGTCCGGTGACGCCTTTCCGAACAGGCTCGGGATCACCGGTCGCTCCGTCGACCGAATCGACCGAGCCGGCCCGGTCGGAACCCGCCCGGACGTTGGAGCCCGAGCGGCTCCCCGCGTGACGCTGGTCCAAACGAATCCGGCGGGGGCTGAGCGTTGACCGGCTGGGCCGCCGCCCACCTGCTCGCGATCGTCGATACTCCCCCGCTCGGCTGGCGGCGGTTCGGGAGCACCCGGATCGACGTGTTCAGCGTGCTCATCGTCGCGGCCGGGGTCCTCTACGCGATCGGCGTGCGACGGTTCGGACGCCGGCGTCCGGACGCACCCTGGTCAAGGCGACGCATCGTGGCGTTCTACGCAGGGTTGCTGGTGGCCTTCGTCGCGCTCGAGAGCGTGATCGGCGTCTACGACCAGATCCTCTTCTACGACCACATGATCCAGCACCTCATGTTGATCATGATCGCCGCACCGCTGCTGGCGATGGGTGCACCGGTCGAGCTGCTCGAACGTGCGACGACCGGACAGGTGCAGCAGATCGTGGAGCGCGGGCTCGGCTCGAGGATCGCCGAGGCGGTCGCCCACCCGGTGGTGGACTTCGTCCTCTACGCGGTACTGGTGCCGATCGCGCACCTCACCAGCTTCTACAACGACTCCCTCACCCACTCGGCCGTCAACGATCTCGAGCACCTGCTGTTCCTCGCCATCGGCTACCTCTTCTGGCGCCATGTGGTCGCGATCGAGCCGTCCCGCCACCCGCTCTCTCCCCCCTCCGGCTCATCTATCTCGCGCTCGCGGTGCCAGTGGACACCTTCACCGGCCTCACCTTGGCGTCGGCCACCAACGAGCTGTTCCCCGCGTACCTGACCATCCACCGGACCTGGGGGCCGTCGCTCATCACCGATCTCCACGCGGGTGGGGCGATCATGTGGGTCGCAGGCGACACCCTCATGCTCATCGCGATGATCCCCTGCGCGATCCAGTGGATGCGTTACGAGGAGCAGCGGGCCGCCGAGATCGATCGACAGCTCGACCTTGCAGCCCTTGGATCCGACGAGCTGAGCCCGACCGGTTACGAGGTCGAACCGGATCGCGAAGAACGAGGGTCGCAGTAGCCTGACGGGGTGGGCAGCACCACCCGATGCACCAATCCGCTGTGCTCCTGCAATCCGTGCTCCTGCGAAGTCTGCACCTGCGGAGCGGCGAGACTCGGCGAGCTCGAACGACAGGTGATGGAGATCCTGTGGAGCCAGGCGGGCAGCGAGGTGACCGGGCGCGCGGTCGCAGATGCCCTCGACGGCTACGCCTACACCACCGTCGCCACCGTCCTCGATCGTCTGGTCCACAAAGGTCTGGTGCATCGACGGCTGGACAGCCGGACGATCCGTTTCTCGGCGATCGGAACCGAGGCCACCCACACCGCGGTCCTCATGCGCGATGCCCTCGCGGTCAGCAGCGACCGGGCCTCGTCCCTCGTCCAGTTCGCGGAGTACCTGTCGCCCTCGGAGGCAGCCATCCTGCGCCGTTCGCTGGACGGGCTCGAACACGAGACGGAGCTCTGAACTCGGATCCGGTGCCGGCAGCGGAGCCGGCGTGGGCGGTGATCAGGTCATCAGCAGGAGCATGAATCCCATGGCGACGCACATCGTCACGTGGCTGAGGTCGACCAGCCAGGGAGTCGCGACGATTCCTTCGACGTGGTCGATGGGTCCTGGTCCGCTGTCGGGCTGACCGTTCGACGCAGGAAGTCCGGCGAAGCTCGCGACCAGCGAGGCGGGCGCGTGGCTGCCGAAGTGGGAGGCGCCCTTGTTCGGTGATGCCAAGGTGAAGATCGCCGAGGCGAACAGCACGACCGCGACGAGGAGCGCGAGCCCGGGGTCGAGCTTCGAGCCCCCCGGTCCCGACATCGACATGGCCACCTCCCCGGTGGTCGACGACCCCATCGGGAACCAGTACATGAGCAGCATCGCGAAGTTCATCACCGCGTGGATCGACGCATGCGGCAGGTGGGGGCCGTACCTCCTGATCGATTGGACGCTCTCCACCACGAACCAGATCAACAGTGCGCCGAAGATGAGCTCCCACACCCCACTCGGGCCGAACGACCAGGCACCGACGAACATGCCGGCCATGGCAATGCCCATGAAGAGATGGGAGATCTCGACGTCCCTCCCGGCGGGCCGCCGGGTCGCGATCGAGAGGGTGAGCAGGGTGAGACAGTAGGCCGCGACAGCGAGCATCAGCACTGCGAACAGGTAGTAGAGCCAGGCGGGTGGTCCGAGTTGCACCGGTCACACCACCCCGGCGCGAAGGGCGTCTGGCCTGTTGCCGAGAGCGCCGGCGTCCCGACTCGTGTCCCCCTGCGCCAAGGGCCAGTAGATCAACGCGAGCAGGATGACCAGCGGCGCCGAGTTCGGGTCCGTCGCACCGCCGGCGAGGATCCCGCCGAAGTCCTGCACCCCGACCCAGACCAGTGCGAAGGTGGCCATCGCGAGCACCAGGGTGATCTGGGTGATCCTGGCCGGTGCGAACGCTCCCCCGGCGACGACCACGCACACGATTGCGAACAGGACCGAGACGGTGGTCCCGTGGTGGAGAAGGAGCGACGCCGAGGCGCGGTCGATGCGGGCGAGCCAGCCAGGCTGACCGGAGTCCAAGTTGAGCACCAGCTGCTGGAGCGCCGAGGGCGAACGACCGGACCCGACCAGCGAGAGCACGGCGAGCAGACCCCAGATCACCACCCAGATCGCTTTGGCCGCTCGGGTCCCCACCGTCCGAGCTGCGACGAACGGCTCGCCTCGGCTCGTGCTCGGCCAGAGCAGGACGGCGAGGACCGCGTAGAAGAGCACGCCTCCCGGGCCACCACCGAGCGGGGTCGCGGTTCCGAGGAAGATCCCGCCCGCGCCCTCGCCGAACCACCACATCGCGAAGGCCCACACGACCGAGAGGGTGAGCGCCGGTTTGCAGGTCCGCTCGTAGACGATCCCGAACGCGATGAGGAACTGGATGGAGGCGAAGACGGTATTGCTCAGGATCGGCTGGTGGTAGACGTTCGAGGCGTTCCAGGTGATCGAGTGAGCCAGGAATCCGGGGTTGCCGGCCGACAGCCCGTGCAACATGCCGCTGAAGCCGTTCGATCCCCGGGTGAACATGAACGGCTGGAGCTGCAACGCAGCGTCGAGCAACCAGGCGGTGGCAAGCACCAGCCGGAATGTCCGTTGCAGATCCCGCTCGGGTCGTGCCTCGGCCATGCTGGCCTGCCCCACGAGGACTCGTCCTGACCGAGTGGCGGGCCCGTCGACTCGGGCAGTGGTCATCGGCTACCTCACTTTCGTGGCCTGTTACTACTACGGCTTGTAGTAGTGGAGCAAGATCGGTCGGATCGGGCCGGTCGGGCTGCTTGGGCCGGTCGGGCTGCACGGCCTGGAGCTCCGGGCTCGATGGTGGTCCTATCCTGCGTCCATGTTCTTCGGTCTTCGCTTCGACTTCCGCAATCCCGAGCTCGCGGGCACCGCCATGGCCGACCGGTACGCGGCCGCACTGGACATGGCCGAGTGGGCCGACGAGCTGGGCTGTGTGAGCATCGCCATCTCCGAGCATCACGGATCGGCGGACGGCTACCTCCCGAGTCCGATCCCGATGGTGGCGGCGATGGCGGCGCGGACCACCAACGTCCGGTTCACGGTCGCCGCGCTCATCGCCCCCTTCTACGACCCGCTCCGCCTGGCCGAGGACGTGATCGTGCTCGACAACCTCAGCAAAGGACGGGTCGACCTGGTCGTGGCCGGTGGCTACGTCCACGAGGAGTTCGCCATGTTCGACGTGCCGAGCTCCGAACGGGCGGCGCGGGTCACCGAAGTGGTCCAGACGCTCCGGAGCGCCTACACCGGGGAGCCGTTCGAGTACCGGGGGCGGTCGGTGCACATCACCCCCGCGCCCTATTCGGCGGGGCCACCCATCCTGCTCGGCGGGAGCAGTGAGCCGGCCGCCCGACGGGCCGCACGCCTCGGGGACGGCTTCATCCCCACCGACCCGGGGGTCTGGGAGTTCTACCGGGACGAGGTCCAAGTGCTCGGCCGGCCCGATCCGGGTCCCTGCCCGATCGGGACCAGCAGGACGGTGGCGCTGGCCGAGGATCCCGAACGGGGTTGGAAGGAGATGGCGCCCTACTTCCTCCACGAGATGAACGCCTACGGCGAATGGCAGGCCCAGGACAACCTGGTCAATCCCTTCCACACGGTCTCCGATCTCGAGGAGCTGCGGGAGACCGGCCAGTACCAGGTGCTCACCCCCGGAGCATTGATCGAAGAGCAACAAGGACTGCCTTTCTCCTTCGTCCTCTTTCACCCGCTCTGTGGCGGCATGCCGATCGACCTGGCCTGGTCGAGCCTGCGTATGTTCGAGCGGGAGGTGCTCCCTGCGCTCCCCTAGTCGGAGGGTCAGGTGATGGCTCTGGCGCTGATGCTCGCCACCCTGACCGACCGTCGCGACTTCGGTGACGACTGGCTGCTCGAACGCAAATTCGACGGGGAGCGCTGCGTCGCACGCAAGGACGGCGACACGGTGCGACTCGAGTCTCGGACCGGCAAGGTCCTCACCCGCACCTACCCGGAGGTGAGCGCCGCGGTCGGCGCTCTCGGCTCGTCCAGTCTTCTCCTCGACGGCGAAGTGGTCGCCTTCGACGGCGACCAGACATCCTTCACCCGACTCCAGCAGCGCCTCGGGGTCGGAAACCCGTCTCCGAACCTGGTGGCCCGTTACCCGGTCGTCTACTGCGTCTTCGACCTCTTGGAGGCCGACGGGGACGACCTCACCCGTGCATCACTGGTCGCGCGCCGGACCCGGCTGACCGATGCGGTCCCGACCGGTGGGGTCCTCCAGCTGAGCGAGGCGTGGTCGGGCGACTCCGAGCGGCGGTTCAACGAAGCCTGCCGATCCGGCTGGGAGGGGCTGATCGCCAAACGGGCGGAGTCGACCTACGTCGCCGGCCGCTCGAAGAACTGGCTGAAACTCAAGTGCCTCGGAGAACAGGAGCTGGTGATCGCCGGCTACACCGATCCGGCCGGTGCCAGGACGGACTTCGGCGCATTGCTGGTCGGGTACTACGAAGGTGGGTCCCTTCGCTACGCGGGGAAGGTCGGCACCGGCTTCAGCGCCGCGGTGCTCCGTGCACTGGGCAGCCGCTTGCGAGCCATGGAGACGACCGAGCCGGCCTTCGTCGATGCCCGACCGGTACCCCCGGGAACCCACTGGACGAAACCCGAGCTGGTTGCCGAGATCGCCTTCGCCGAGTGGACCACCGACGGCCGCCTGCGACAGCCTCGCTTCCTCGGGCTACGCGACGACAAGGACCCGGCCGAGGTCACCCGGGAGCGTCCCGAGAGCGACGGGTGAGCTGAGTCACATCACTTCGGCGATCATCGTCTCGGCGATCGGCTCTCCCAGCTCGTCGGCTTCGTGGGAAGTCTGCGCCGTCGTGGTGTTCCGCAGCACCGCGATCCCGAGGATGACCGCCGCGACCACACTGCCCAATGCGATGGTGAAGGCCAGTCGATAGCCGCCGTCCAGTGCGTCGACGGTCGACTTGCCGGCAGCGAGCAGCGAGGCCGTCTTGTTTGTCGAGACGGTCCCGAGGATCGCCACCGACAGCGCCGCGGCCACTTGCTGGGAGACGTTCACGATTCCGGAACCGATCCCGGCGTCCTTGGCCGGGACCTCGGCGATCGCCATGGTCAGCAGTGGGGTGAAGGCGGTTGCAGCTCCGAGACCGATCAGCAACAGGGCCGCGAAAAGAGTCGGGAAGTACACCGTCCCGGTGCCGGAGCTGATGAAGATTCCGAGTCCCCCACCGAGCACGATCAGGCCGGCGAGCGCGGTCATCTTCGGTCCCAGGCGCTCCATGATCCGGGCGGTCACCCCGGCCGACATCAGGGCCACCGAGAGGGTCTGGGGCAGGAACGCGAGTCCGGTGTGGATCGGGTCGAAGCCGAGCACGTGCTGGAAATAGAGCACGCCGATGAAGAAGGTGCTGTACATGCCCACCACCATCAACCCCCGCACCAAGCTCGAGGAGATCAGGCCTGGAGATCGCAGCACGTTGATGGGCATCATCGGGGTCTTCAGCCGGCCCTCGAGCACGACGAACATGGCGAGGACCACCAGCGCGGCCGCGCCGAGGCCGAGGGTGTGCGAGGAGCCCCAGCCGTACCGGCTCGAGTCGACGATCGCAAAGACCCCGAGCACCAAACCGAGGGTGCTCAGGATCGCACCCCCGATGTCCAGTCCCGCGCGGATGCCGAGGCCGGAGTTCTCGTCGATCAGTGCAGCGCCGGCCAACAGGGTGACAACACCGATCGGCACGTTGATGAAGAAGATCCAGTGCCAGCTCAACGCCTGGGTGACATAGCCGCCGATCAACAGACCGAGCGATCCACCACCGACGGCGACGATGATGTACGCGCTCATCGCTCTCGCCCGTTCCGCGGGACGGGGGAAGTCGGCGACGATGATCGCCAGGATCACCGACGAGGAGAGGGCCGCCCCGAGACCCTGGACGAACCGTGCCCCGATGAGCAGGGCCTGGCTGTTGGCGGCGCCGCAAGCGGCAGAAGCCACGGTAAAGAGAACGACACCCACCAAGAAGACCTTCTTGCGACCGATGAGGTCGCCGAGACGACCGGCCAACAGCAGCGATCCGGCAAAGGTGATCAGGTAGGCGTCGATCACCCAGGCCAGCGAGGCCTGCGAGAAGTGCAAGTCGTGCTGGATGGTGGGCAGCGCGACGTTGACGATCGTCTGGTCCAGGATGTTCATCAACATCGCGAAGCAGACGACAATCAGACGCGATCCACCTGCGGTTGTCATGGAGAAGGCCACGGAGTGATTGAGGGATCGGATTCTCCTTGTGTTGTGCGACGTTCGTCCGGTCTAGCTGGGGGAGGTCGGCGTTCGTACGGGGGCGGAAACACTGCGGACACTGCTCGCAGCCGATGGCACGCCAGGTTCCTCGCCCATTTGATGATAGTCACTATCCTAGTGAGTGTCAAGAATCTACTGATAATGGCGAAGTCTGTTATAATCCCGCTACACTCGACGTCGTGACGACCAATACGACACCGGGGGTGACGGTCCTGCTGACCCAGCTCTCCCGACTCGTCTACCGGCGGACTCCCGAGGAGCTGCTCGGGATGCGGATGAAAGAGTTCGCGATCCTCGCCCATCTCCGCGAGCACAACCCGATCGCGCAGCAGGAGCTCGGCGAGATGATGTGCATCGACGCCAACAACTTGGTGATCCTGCTCAACGATCTCGAAATGAAGGAGTTCGCGTTCCGACGTCGCGATCCGTCCGACCGGCGTCGACATCTGGTCGAGATCACCGAAGAAGGGTTGCGCGCCTTCGAGAACGCGGAAAAGGGAATCGAGAGCGTCGAAGACGACGTGCTCGCATCGTTGACCACTGACGAACGAGTCCAGCTGCAGACCTTGCTCGCCAAGGCGCTGGACGGGAACCCACCGGCACCAACGCGCTGAAGCCCTAGCGGCGCGCGTTCCCAGAGTCGACCGAGGAGCCGCCGTGACGCCAGACCAGAAACCCGCTTCCGGCGGTCGCCTCCCCGAGCCACAGCTCAGCCTGGTGTACCGGCTGGAGGCGGACCTCGGCGAGCCGATCGCCTTCGGGGCCACGGCAGGGTCCGAACGCAGGATCGTGCCTCAGACCGGCGGGACGTTCGCCGGCCCACAGCTCTCCGGAAGGCTGCTCCCGGGCACGAGCGCCGACTGGCAGCGGGTGTTGCCCGACGGGACCGCGCTGGTCGACATCCGGTACACGCTGGAGACAACCGACGGCGCCTTGCTCTTCGTCCAGTCACACGGGGTGCGCCACGGACCGCCGGAGGTTCTGGCTCGCCTCAAGGAGGGCGAGGACGTCGGGGCCGACGAGTACACCTTCCGGACTTCCACTCAGATCGAGGCGGCTGCTCCCCAACTGGACTGGCTGAACAAGGGCGTGTTCGTCAGCGTCGGCGGTCGCCTCCCCGGCAGGGTGATCTACGAGACCTACCTCGTGGCATGAGCGTCTGCAGCGGACGAACTTGACAGGTACAGGCATCAGTGTTTCCCTGGTCGCCGGCGGCCGGCGGAAGCAGCCTGTGAGCTGTGGAGCGGGCTCGTCATGCAGTGGCGGTGCTGAGCGGTGCTGATGAATGGCGGATCCGAACGGCGACCCCGGCCAGAGTCGGGCCCTTCGGGAGGTGAAGTCTGCACAAGCATGATGAGAGGCGGACTCGGTGGATCGATTGTCGAAGGATGTGGCGGAGCTCGCCTCCCAGTACGAGATCGTGGTGGTTGGTTCGGGCTATGGGGGTGCGATCGCCGCCTGTCGACTCAGCCGGGCCGGTCGATCGGTCGCCCTGTTGGAGCGTGGACGCGAGATGCACCCCGGGGAGTACCCGTCGCGGATTGCCGAGGCGGCCTCGCACATTCAGGTGACCGGCCCCGGCCTCGATCCGAGCGAGCAGATGGGAGACCGCCGAAATCTCTACTGGTTCCATTCCGGTGCGTCGATGAACGTCTTCTCGGGTTGCGGGCTTGGAGGAACCTCGCTGGTCAATGCCGGCGTTTCCCTCCGACCCGACCCCCGAGTCTTCGTGGACGAACGATGGCCGGCCGGACTCAGAGGTGATGTGGAGACGTCCCTTGCCGACGGCTACCGCGCCGCAGAGCGCATGCTGGTCCCGCGTCACTACCCGGCCGCCTCGCCACATCTGGCCAAGATCGACGCCCTTCGGGTCGCGGCCGGTGGCAGTCCGATCAAACCGACGCCGATCAACGTCACCTTCGATGCCGGACCGAACGTGGTCGGGATCGACCAACCCGCCTGTGTCGGCTGCGGCGACTGCGTGACCGGCTGCAACTTCGGAGCGAAGAACACCGTCTTGATGAACTACCTCCCCGACGCGGCCGCAAACGGCGCGTCGATCTTCACCGAGGTGGACGTGCGTTCGATCGAGCTCGATACCGAAGGAGAGGGTTGGATCGTCCACGTCCAGCCGCTCGGCTTCGGAAGGGACGAGAGGTTCGATGCCCCGCCACTCACCGTTTCGGCCGGTCTGGTCATTCTGGCAGCGGGAACCGTCGGGTCGACCGACATCCTGCTCCGCTCCCGGGCGCAGGGATTGTCCCTGTCGGACCAAGTGGGCCATCACTTCACCGGGAACGGGGACGTCCTCGGCTTCGCGCAGCGACCCCACACCGTGGTCCGAGGCATCGGCACCGGACACCACCCACCAGATCCGAAGACACCGGCAGGGCCGTGCATCACCGCCTTCATCGATCGTCGCGAGGGTCCGGTCGAGGAGGGAGTGATCATCGAGGACGCGGTCATCCCCGGGCTGCTCGCCGAGGTTGTCGCGGCGGAGCTGGTGACCCAGTTCGGCGCCCGCGACGAGTCGATTCCCCAGCGCGTCGAACAGGGGTCGGCCGCATCCGTCAGCCTTCTCCGAGGTGGGAGGGAGGGTGCGACCGAGCATCTCCAGACGTTTCTGCTGATGGGTCATGACGACGGCGAAGGGCGGCTCGTTCTGCAGGACGATCAGGTACGCATCGAGTGGCCCGGGGTGGGCAGCAGCGACTTCTATCGGCGAGCAGACGGCGTTCTGGCCGGATTGGCCGGAGAAGGAGACGGCACCTACATCCCGGACCCGCTCTCCTCGCACCTGCTCCACAACAGACTGATCACCGTGCACCCTCTCGGCGGTTGCGTGATGGCTGACGACGCGCAGCGCGGGGTCGTCGATCACCGGGGTCGGGTGTTCTCCTCCCAACGGGGGAACACCGTGTACGAGAACCTCGTCGTCGCCGACGGTTCGATCGTACCCATGCCCCTCGGAGTCAATCCTCTCCTGACGATCTCAGCGCTCGCCGAGCGATCGATGGGCATCCTGTGCGCGGAGAAGGGCTGGGCCGAGAGGCCTCGGAAGGCCGCACCGGTGCATCGGCCCGCGTCACCGAACAACGACCAGACGAAACCGGGCCTCCGGCTCAGCGAGAGGATGTCCGGATGGTGGGCTGAGGAATCCTCTCCCGATTGCGGGTCTGTGGCGCCGTTCCTGGCCGCCGAGTCTCGTGGCCGATACAGCGCCGGCAGCCATCTCGGGTTCGTTCTGACTCTCATCAGCGACGACATCGAGCTCCTCCTCAGCCAACTCGACACACCGCTCGAGGCAGTCGGAACGGTGACCGCTCCCCGCCTGTCGCCGGATCCGCTGACCGTCGAAGGTGGGCGCTTCCGGCTTCTGGTCGCCGACGACCCCGACTCGGCGGTTCGCCACATGCGCTACCACCTACCGCTCGTGGCCACCTCGGGCGAACGCTACTTCCTCGACGGGTTCAAGACCGTCGCACCGGGAGCGATCGGCGAGTTGTGGAGCGCGACGACCACGCTCTACGTGACCCTCAGGAAGGAAGACTCCTCCGGTCCGATCATCGGCCGGGGAGTGCTCCATCTCGGGCGACGGGACTTCGTCCGCCAACTCCGAACCATCGAGGCAACCGGACCGATCGGGATGGAGCGGCGTCTCGCGATCGAAGCCGAGTTCGCGCTCGCATTCGCCGGTCCTCTCGCCCACGACTACGGCTCGGTCATCCACCGGACGACCTCGTTCAATCCGGCAGCACCCGCCCGCAGGCATCGGGCACTCCGGGTTCCGCCTCCAGAGTTTCACGGCTACCGGACACCTGACGGGCTCAGCCTTCGCCTCACCCGTTACCGAGGTGGGCCGTCCGATCCGGTGCTGCTCAGTCACGGGATGGGCAACCCTCTGACCTGGTCGCTCGACACGGTCGAGGTCAGCATGGTGGAGTTCCTCGTGGCCCACGGCTACGACGTCTGGCTCCAGGAGTGGCGCTCGTCCACCCTGCTCCCCACGTCGCGGACCCAGTTCAACGGCGACCAGGTCGCCGAGTTCGACCACCCGTCTGCAGCAGCGACCGTTGCCGATATCTGTGGCACGAGCGATCTCCACGTGGTCGCCCACTGCGTCGGATCGATCACCTGGCTGATGTCAACGCTTGCCGGGAACGTCGAGCCGTCCTCGCTCTTCTGTTCGGCGGTCGGTGCCCACCCGATCGCCCCGACCCTCACCCGCCTGAAGGTGGGGATGCACCTGGGCGAGATCCTCCACCGATTCGGTGTGCAGCTGCTCACCACCAGCTCGACCACCAACGAGCGGTTTCTGGAATGGTTGTTCGACCAGGAACTGCGCCTCTATCCCATCCCGGCCGAGGAGCAGTGCGACCAGGCGGTTTGCCGCAGGGTGTCCTTCATCTACGGAAACGGGGTGCACCACGTCAACCTCAATCCCGCGACCCACGCGGCGCTCCACGAGCTCTTCGGGCCGACCAACCTGACCATGATGGATCACCTCTCGGCCATGGCTCGGGCCGAAGAGATCCAACCGGCGACAGGAACGATCGACTATCTCGCCCATCTCGACCGCCTGCAGCTCCCGATCAGCTTGGCCTCAGGAGACCGCAATCTGGTGTGGCTTCCCGCATCGACGAAGCGGACGTTCGACGTCCTGGTCGACCGGTTCGGGCCGGGGCTCTATCGCCGGTTCGTGTACGAGGACTACGGACACCAGGACGTCTTCAACGGAGCCCGCGCTTTCAAGGACACCTTTCCTTCGGTGGTCGAGCATCTGCAGCGGGTCAACGCCTAGCCCGGGGAACCGGTAAGCGTCTGATCAGTGTGGAAGTGCCGAAAGGATCTTGTCGGCTCGTTGCATCTCCCCCACGAAGGAAGCCTGCTGGGCCATCGACCGACCGTTCATGACGAGATGACGGGCGACGCTGGTGTCTCCGGACCGGTGGGCCAGCCAGCCGGCTTCGATGGCGATGCGTGCCTGAAAGTACGGGGAGTCGGCCGATTGGGCAAAGACCAGTGCAGTATCGAAGTGCTCGCGTGCCTCGTCGAAACGGCCGAGCACGGTCGCCAGGCCGCCCAGGTAGTGAGAGATCGGGCCCTCACAGGTGGTGCCGAGGAAGGCCACCTGGCCGGCAAAGGGTGCGAGGTGCTCGTAGAGGGCGGCCGCCGCGTCGGCATGTTCGATCCGGATGGCCACCTCTGCGAAGAACACCATCCCGTAGGTCCAGAGGAGATCTTGAGGGAGGTGGGCGAAACGATCAACCAGGGCATCCTCCAGCAGGCGTGCCGCCGCGGAGACATCGCCGGCTTGACATAGTGCCCGAGCCAGCGCTGACCGGTAACCGGGGATGCCCGGATTGTCACTGGCGCTTTGCTCGATGAAGGGGATCACTTCTTCGAGCCGACCTTGTTGCCAGCGGGCGTGTACCAGCTGCGTGGCGTAGTAGTTGAGTGCATCGGGCTGACCGGAACTCTCACCTAAGGCAAAGGCCTCTTCGGTCAGCCGCTCGCCCTCGTCGGTGTTCCCGTGGAGGAAGAACCATTGGGCTCGGGAGAAGGTGGTCATCCAGCGCATCACCGGCTGCCCGACCTGATCGGAGATGGCGACCATGCGATCGAACTGGCTCGTCGCTTCGTCCACCCGACCCGACTCCATCAGGGTGCGCATGCGATGGCTCACTGCCCAGAAGAGTGCAGCAGGGTCCTGACATTCGTCGGCGTGGTGAAGCGCGACAGCCGTGTCCTCGAGCCGCTGGGGCAGTTCCGTCGGAAAGCGCAAGGCCTCGATCACCAGATTGTGCACATCGACAATCGTCCGCGCGTCACCCAGCGCCCGGGCCTCGGATCGGGCTCTGTTGGCCAGCGAGCGGCGCTCGGCGAGCGGCGTTCCGAAGGTCGCCTCACTGCAGATGGCCGCGGTGAGCCGCGCCCGAAGCTCGCCGTCGCCCTCTCCCAGCGCATCGAGAGCCTCTTGCAATGCTCCAACTCGCTCGTAGTCGGTGCGCCCGGCGACGCTGTACCAGCCCCGCGTGTTGGCCAAGGCGACCTCGGCCATGCGGCGTCCATCGCCGGCCTTCTCCGCCAACGCTCCAGCTTCGAGTAGGACTTCTCGAAAGTTCGATTGGCCGGTCAGGAAGAGGGCCGTGCCCAACTGCACCAAGAGATCGCATCGCCGCAGGACCTCGTCCGGATGGAGCCGTTCGACGAGCCTGCACGCCGTCTCGAAACACTGAACCGCTTCGTCAGGGGCGACTCGCGCGGCGGCTTCGTACCCCGCCCGTTCGAGCCAACGAAGGGCTGGCTCTTGTTCTCCGGCGGCCAGGTAGTGGCGGGCGACGATCGAAGGACTCTCTGCCTGGGCCTCGAGCACGTGCGCCACCTTGCCGTGCAGCTGGCGCCGTCTTGCCGGCAGCAACCCCTGGTAGAGGGTCTTCTGGACGAGAGCATGAGCAAAGCGCATCTCATGACCACTGCCGGTGCGAACGAGGGCCGACTTCACTGCATGTTCGGCGATATCGAGGAGATCATCCTGCTCGACATCCGCGACAGCGCCCAGGGTTTGTAGATCGAACTCGACTCCGATGACTGACCCCAGGGTGAGGATCCGAGCCGACTTTGCGCCGAGAGCTGCGACCCGGTGGCCGATCACCTCTTGCAAGCTGGGGGGAACCTGATCAGGGGCGGAGACCGGGTGGAGATCCGAAGTCGTCAGCTCGGCCCAGTGTCGAAGTACTTCCGTGACGAACAGTGGATTCCCATCGGTCTCTTCCGTGAGACCTCGGGACACCTCGAACAACGTGGCCTGGTCAACCTCGCTCGGGCCGAAGGCGACGCAAAGCTCCTGTACCTCGGATTGTGCGAGACCGTTGAGCTCCAGGCGTGTCGCGTCCGGGTCTCGTCGGCACTCGGCGAGCAACGATCCGAGGGGGCTCTCGGTGACGACCTCGTTGGATCGGAACGTGCCCAGAACCGTCAGGGCCGGATGGCGCACATAGGCGATGAGATGCCTGAAGAGCTGAAGCGTCGAAGGATCCGCCCAGTGGAGATCCTCCAGGACGAAGAGCAGTGGTCGGTTCTGGTCCGCGCTCTCCAACAGGCTGGTCGCCGCGGCGAACATCAGATAGCGCTCGGTGTCTGCATCTGAGCTCGAGTGGGGTCCGGCCTTCGGGAACCTCCGAGCGAAGGTCGGAAGGAGGCGCGACAGATCGCCCCCATGTTCGTCCACATACCGTTCGAGGAGCTCGGGATCGGCCCGTTCCACATACCGACCCAACGCCTCGACGAAGGGTTGGTACGGAATGCCGGAGTCTTCGAAACACCGTCCCACCAAGACGTCGCCACCCTTGCCCAACACGCTCTGGGCGAACGTGGCGGCCAACGCCGACTTGCCGACTCCGGGCTCACCTCCGACCATGATGACGGCACGTCGTTCGCGCGGATCGGAGCGAGCCCTCTCCAGTTGGTCGAGCTCTCGGGTCCTGCCCACGAAGGTGGCTCGTGGAACAGCGAGTTCCTCGATGATTCGTGGCCTGGGTGCCGGAGCCAGTGCGCGCTCGGGGGTCCTCCGGATCAGATCTCCTTCGGACGAAGCAGGCGATGGAGAACACCAACGGAGCTCGGGACTCTGGAGGATGATCGCCTGCTCGAGGTCGGACACCGGGGGTGAAGGCTCGACGCCCAGCTCATCGAGATGGCGTCGAAGCCGCTGGTACGAGCGAAGTGCATCCGCCTGCCGCCCTGAGCGGTACAGGGCGAGCATGAGCATGGCCCAGCGCTGCTCACGCAGCGGCTCGGACTCGACCGCCTTCTCCGCCTCGGCGATGAGGTCGTGGTGCTGGCCCAAACGAAGTCGGACCTCGAGGACTCGCTCTTCGGTTGCGAGTCGAAGCTCCTCCAGTCGGGCGACCTCACCTCGTGCCCAGGGTGCGTCCCGCACATCAGCCAGTGCAGGTCCGCGCCACAGGGCCAGCGCACGCTCGAAGTGCGCCAGACCGGTTGCCAGTTCTTGAACGTGCAGTGCCTGTTGGCCGAGATCGAGCTCTGCCTCGAACACCGAAGTGTCGAGCTCTCCGGGATCGACGATGAGCCGGTAACCGCCGGCACCTTGTTCGATGCAGCTCGCACCCAACAGCTTTCTCACGTTGGAGATGTGGCTGGTCAGTGTCGATGGGTCCGCCCCGGAAGCGGATTCGAACCAGACGTCGTGGAGCAGGGCGTCTGCCGAAACCTGCAAGTTCGGGTTGACCGCCAGTCGGATGACGATCGCGCGCCGTTTGGTGCCGCGGAGAGCGATCAGCCCCGATGGACCCTCGACTTCCATGGTTCCGAGAAGTCGGAACTTCATCCGCTGCCCCTGGGTTCTCGAAGCACGTTTTGGCAGACCACTCTAGTCCTTGGATCCAAATTGGAGCGGAGTTGGAGGTGGGTCTCGGCCCGTGCCAGTGCCCGGATCCGTCCGAGCACAGCAGCCGGATCGGAGAACGTTGCATTATGAAACCCAATCTCTAGCTTACATTCCATGACAGAACTAACTGCCCTGGGTGGGTCGGTAAAGGCGACCAAGGCGGCACCAACTTCGGAACCATCACTGGATCAGACAGGCGCGTTTGTCCGAGCTGCCGGCCTCGTCGTCCTCGAGGCGAGCGGTTCTGAGGTCACCGGGTACATCGAGCTCGACGCCGAGCACCACACTCCCTGGGGAGTGGTGCACGGCGGGGTGTACGCCACCGCGATCGAAAGCGCCGCGAGTATCGGAGCGTGCGCCGCGGTGCAGCACCTCGGACAGGTCGCGGTCGGGATCACCAACACGACACATTTCTTGCGCTCACTGTCGGCCGGACGGGTGCAGGTCGTCGCGCTGCCGCTCAACCAAGGTCGTTCCCAGCAGCTGTGGCGAGTCGACATCACCGAGGACTCCGGACGTCTCGTCGCCCACGGCGAGGTGCGTCTCCAGAACATCACGGCACAGGCTCCTCGCTCTGCGGAGCCTGGCACCGGCGGCCGACGGTGAGCCTGATCATCTACGGGTCGTTCCGATCGTCTACTACGTCGGAGTCACATTTACCCGGTCCCAGCGCTCCACCGGGCTCAGCCGACAAGGAGCTGACCTCAACGGGATCCCACTCGCTTCTGACTGCGTCCGGGGCGCGGCCCGCTCGACGTACCTAGAGTCAGTTCGTGCCCAACAGTCCCGTCATCCGCTCACCAGAGGCAGCAGTGGCCGAGTTCCTGCGCCCGATAGACACCATCGGCATGGGTCTGGGCCCGGCAAATCCGGACAACTTCCTGACCGCGCTGGGCACTCGACATGACTGGAAGGACCTCGTCCTCGGCGGGGCGTTATTGCTCAACCTGTACGAGGTGCTGACCCAACCGGTCGTGTCCTACCGGTCCGGCTTCTTCGGTCCGGCAGAGAGATTTCTGGCCGCCCAAGGTCACCGTGTCGAACATGTGCCGGGCGGATTCCGGCAGTTCGCGCCGATCTTGGAACGATTCGCCCCACGAGTCATGGTCGTCCAAGGGGCGCCACCCGACAGCGATGGGCGCATCAATCTCTCGCTGCACTATGGAGCCACGAAACCCGAGTTGCTCCGGGCCGGGGCGGATCCCGACCGGCTCCTGATCGTGGAAGTGAATCCCAAACTCCCACGAACCCGAAGCCTTCTCCCCGAGTTCGACAACACCATTCCCGTCGAGGCTGCGGACGTGCTCATCGAAGCCGAGAGCGACCCGTTCGTCCTCCCCGACACAGAGGGCGACGATATCGACGCCACGATCGCCACCAACACCCTGGCTTACATCAAGGACAGGTCCACGCTGCAGATCGGCATCGGGGCAGTACCCGACAGAGTGGCCGAGCAACTTGCCAGAGGGTCGCTCGGAGAGTTCGGCATCCACTCCGAGATGTTCACCACCGGGATGATGCGGTTGCATCAGGCAGGCAAGGTCACCAATGCCCACAAGGGGATCTTCTCCAGTCATTCGACGACCACCTTTGCCCTCGGGACTGCCGAGCTCTACGAATGGCTGGACGACAACGACGAGGTTGCCTTCATCGACGTCGGCGTACTCAACGACCCGCACACCATCAGTCGCAACACCAATTTTGTCTCGATCAACAGTGCGCTCAGCGTCGACCTCTACGGCCAGATCGTGTCCGACGCCATCGACGGGCGACAGATCTCCGGAGTGGGAGGCCAGGAAGACTTCGTCGCCGCTGCAGAGCTGCACACCGACGCCCATTCGCTCATCTGCATGCGATCCACAGCCACTGTCGACGGGGCCTTCCGTTCACGTGTGGTGGGCGTCCTCCCGGAAGGTTCGGTCGTGTCCACACCGCGCCACCACACAGGAGTCGTCGTTACGGAGTACGGAGCTGCGGAGCTCAGCGGGCTCACGGTGAGGGAGCGAGCACATGCGCTCGTCGAGATCGCCCATCCTGATTTCCGGACCGAGCTCCGCAAGAGAGCGAACGAGATCGGCTCCTCGTGATCCGCCCCGAACCCGCCGAGCTCTCCTTGAGAGCCGGCGTGAAAGGCCGACGGCGTCAAGGCTGAGATCGGGCCGCTATCCGACGACACGGCTGCAAACCGATTCGCTGAAATTGAGGAGTAACTATGAAGGTCGGCGAGATGAAGACCGCTGAAGCAGTCAGGCAACAGTCTCTCAACGACCCGGAGTTTCGCGCCGAGTGGGGCCGAACGGCGTTCGCAGAAGCGGTTGCACTCCGCGTCATCGGGTACCGGGTCGAACATCAGTTGACCCAGACAGCACTCGCACGTCAGCTGGGGATGAAGCAGCCAGCGGTCGCCCGACTTGAATCCGGAGATGTCACTCCGTCGCTGGACACCCTAAGCCGCCTGGCGACCTGCCTCGGTATCACCTTCCATATCGACGTTACTCCGGAGGGTGTCGCTGTCTAGCTGTTCCTGCACCAGGTTGTTGACACGGCTGAAGGTTGGTCAGAACACCTAGCTGGCGTCAGATGCGGTTCAGTGCTGCCGCTAGTACATGCCGCGTCCTGGGATTCGGAGATGTTTGTCGAAGCCACCGACACGACGTAGCCACCCTTCGTTGCAGAAAGTTCGTCGAGTATCTGCACCGGATCCTCTCTTCCCGATGGAAGAGGACCAATAATCAATCAGTAGGACAAAACGCCACCGACTCGCACCTCCGTGTACTTCTGCATCGAAATGCTTCGACCCCTGGCGTGCGCATCAGGGGGCACGTGCGGGTCCGCCCCGTGTACGTCGCGGAAATCGACAAGCGCCTCGTGGTTCCAAGAGAGACCGACATCCAAGGATGACCACTCAGACCCCTTCACTCCGTATTGACACGAGGTTTGAATGCCATCGACCGAGAAACCTATTTTGGCTCTCTCGGCCGGACGACCGACGGCCTGAGTCACGGCCTTTGCGGAAAGCAACGAGCACGCCGATCGAATCTGGGCGGGCTGTGCCGCCGATGATCCACAACCGGCCAAAGCCATGAACGCCGCTGAACCAACAACCGCAAGAAGACGCGAACCACGCAACCGTTATCACCACCGAAGACCGGCTGCTTACTGAATCTTGCAGAGAAGACCAGAAACTAGCTTCTGAACCCACACGAGAGCGGACGACGGGATTCGAACCCGCGACCCTCACCTTGGCAAGGTGATGCTCTACCAACTGAGCCACGTCCGCGTGAGCAAGTCACTTTAGCAGTCCGCCCTCCACACCCCACTGTCCGAGCGAGGAATCAGTGATGGCCTAGGCAGACGGGTCGGATCGCCGAGACCTGAGAATCACGATCGACACGACGACCCAAACCGCAATAAGGATCAGCCAAAGTGCGGGGTCATGCCAGTTCCGCCAGCCCGGCCCATCGGCAGAATTGCTGAGGGGAGCATAGGCAATCCATCCAGATCCCACGCCTCCGCCCTGCGAGTAGGACCCGAGGGCGATCATTCCAACTCCGAGCGCGACCACGAGAATGGTCCGCTGAGCCCTGAGGTTCCGCACAGCCCAAAACGCTAATCCAACAGCACCTCGGCTTCGTTCTACGTCAGCCTACGCAGGCAACTCGGCGTGCCACCACGGAACCGGTCGGTCCCGGCGTTCCGCTTCCGCCAGCAACTCCCCGAGCGACTCCTCCATCCCGCGGGCAATCACGTCGATGTCGGGAACAAGATCCCAACAACCGCCGACCCCGACGTACATGGTGTCCCGATACGAAAACACGGTCACGTTGACACCGACGCCCTCGACGATCGGGCCCACCGGGAACATGGCGACCATCCGTGCCCCGGCTAGATACAGCGGGAACTCGGGCCCCGGAACGTTGGAAACGATCAGGTTGAACATGGGCGCCACTCGATCGAAGAGCCCCACGTCGGTGACCAGACGCGACAAGCGGCGAGCAACCGCGGGGACAGCCGCCTGAGCCCAGTCGGCAAAGAGCTCTGACCCGATCATCCGGTTCTGCTCCTTGGCCGACACCGAGCCATCCTTGATGTGCTCGAGTCGAGTGACCGGATCGTCGATCCCATCATCCAGCGATACCAGCATTGCCGACACCCGGTTCCCGAGCGCGCCCCGCTCGTCCTCGGTTCGCACCGACACCGGCACGAAGGCCACGAGCGAACTCTCCGGCTGCTCGTCCCTCCGAGCAAAGAACTGACGCAGTGCTCCGGCAGTCACCGTCAGCACGACATCGTTGGCCGTGCCACCGAGCACCTCCCGAACCCGTCGAACATCCGGAAGTGGGAGCTCCACGAAGGCAACCCGACGGCGTGCCGAGATGGCTCGGTTGATCGACGTGCGAGGCGCCTCGAACGGGGACGGCGGAAGGCTTCCCTCGATCGCGCGGTTGCGGTCACTCAGCTCGCGAAACGCTCGGAGCGTGCGACCCAGCGTGCGTGCGACCACCTCGACATGACCGGGCAAGGACGTCACGAGTTCCCGCAACACGTCCACTTCGTTGGGCAACCGGTCAGGATCCCATTCGGAGTCCGTCGGGGCACTCGGCTCCCATTCCGGCTTCTTCTCGGGCGAACCGAACAAGGGGCGTGGCGTCGGGTCTGCAGAGAGATCGAAGAAGGCCGCCATCACTTCTGCACCCGAGACACCGTCGATGATCGCGTGGTGCACCTTGGGAACGATGGCAATCCGCCCTTCGGCGAGCCCTTCGACGACATGGAACTCCCACAAAGGGCGTCGACGGTCGAGTGGACGCGAGGCGAGGTCAGCGACCACCTCCTCCAGCTCGGCCCTCCCACCGGGCGCCGGCAGTCCCATCCTTCGGACGTGGTACTCGATGTCGAAGTCCGGATCGTCGACCAACCACGCCTGCTGGAGACCGAACGGCGCGTCGACCAGTCGTTGTCGGAACGGCGGAACGAGCGGCACTCGCTCGGCGACCGTGTCACGGATCCGCTCGAAGCTCAGCCCTCCGGCGACCGCGCTCGGGTCGAAGACCAACGCCCCGAGAATCTGAAGATGGGTCGTCGAGGACTCCAGCGACAGGAATGCTCCGTCGAGCCCTGTCAGGTGTTCCATTCCCACTCGAGCCCTAACGACCCGTCGAGCCGAAGCCGCCGAGGCCTCGTTCGCTGTCACCGAGGTCGCTCACCTGGTCGACCTCGGTGAAGGCCGCTGTCTCGACCCGCTGGATAACCAGTTGGGCGATCCGGTCTCCCCGGTGCACCTCGTAGTCGGTCTCCGGATCGGTGTTGATCAGCAGGACGGCCAGCTCGTCCCGATAGCCAGAGTCGATGAGCCCGGGCGTGTTGAGGCAGGTCACTCCGTGCCGGAGCGCAAGGCCGCTGCGAGGTTGGACGAAGCCGGCGAAGCCAAACGGAATGGCTAGCGCCACTCCGGTCGGAATCGCTGCGCGGCCTCCGTTCGCCGCCAGTGTCACCTCGGTGCGCGCCACCAGATCAGCCCCGGCATCCCCGATTCGAGCGTACGAGGGCAGCGGGAGCTCGGGGTCGAGCCGGACGACCTTTATCTGGAGCCCTGTGACATCCCAATCGACGCCGGCCTCGGTGCCGGCCCCGCCGATCTGGATTGGTGGGACCACCCAACTCCTCCGCTTCTCCCCGCAGGGACGCTACCTCCGCCGTCCGACCCCTGCGAACCCGGCATCCGACGGACCTGCCGGCATGCTCGCGTCGCATCTTGGAGACCGGCCCTCCAACCAGTAGCGTCTCTCCGGTGCTGGTGTGGATGGACCTCGAGATGACCGGGCTCGACCCCTCTCGCGACACGATTGTGGAGATAGCAACCCTGGTCACCGACGACGACCTGAAGATCGTGGCGGAGGGACCGGATCTGGTGGTCTCCACCCCGCCCGAACGTCTGGAGATGATGGACGACTTCGTGAAGACCATGCACACGAAAAGTGGCCTCCTCGCCGACATCGCTGCGTCGACCATCTCCCTCGAGCAAGCCGGAGCAGCCACCCTCGACTTCATCCGCAACCACGTCCCGACCGCGCGTACCGTTCCTCTGGCCGGCAACTCGATCGGGACCGATCGCCGCTTTCTGGCGATCTACCTCCCCGAGATCGAGGAGTACCTGCACTACCGGTCGGTGGACGTCTCGACGATCAAAGAACTCGCCGCGCCGCTGGTACCCCGAGGCGATGAAGGCCGCACCGGCAAAAGCAGGAGGTCACCGGGCCATGGACGACATACGCGAGAGCGTCGCCGAGCTCGCCTACTACCGCACCGCGATCTTCTGCGACCCTGGTGAGCGTTCATCCGGCACGCCGAGCAACGCCGGAGACCCACTCCCGTGACCGACGATCCGACGCCGATGTCGTCGCTCGCCGAGGTCACCGCGGAGCTCACCGCGCCCGGACAGCTCTTCGAGATGGAGGAGCTGGAGATCCGTGGGGTGCCGACTCGAACCTGGAAGAGTGCGCCCCCCACCCTGCGTGCGGTGCTCGAGCTGTCGGTCGGCCATGGAGACCAGGACTTCCTCGTCTACGAAGACGAGCGGATCTCGTTCAGCGAGCACTACGCAAAGGTGGCGACTCTCGCCCATACCCTCGTCGACCGGTTCGGCATCAAGAAGGGAGATCGGGTCGCCATCGCGATGCGCAACCTGCCCGAATGGGTCATCGCCTTCTGGGCGTCCATCGCGGTGGGCGCAGTGGTCGTTCCCCTCAACGCCTGGTGGACCGGCCCCGAGCTCTCCTATGGGCTCAGCGACTCGGGAACGTCGGTGCTCTTCTGCGACGAGGAGCGTCGAGAGCGGCTGCTCCCCCACCTCGACGAGGTCCCCGCACTGGCCGCGGCAGTCGTGTGCAGTGAGCATCACGGCCCCGACGGGACCCGCCGTTCCGCGGAAGGCTCAGTCGTCGACCGAACAGGTTCGGCGCCGCTTCCGATCATCACGTTCTCCGAAGTGGTGAGCGGGTCAGCTGACGATGCGACGCTTCCCGAGGTGGCGATCGATCCGGACGACGACGCCACCATCTTCTACACGTCGGGAACCACCGGCCGACCCAAGGGTGCGGTCGGTACCCATCGCAACAGCGCCTCGAATCTGATGAACCTGTTCTTCGTCGCCACCTGCGGTACCAAGCGGCGGCCGCCGAGCGACGCCCACAGTGCCGGGGTCCAGAACGCCAACCTCTTGTCGGTCCCTCTCTTCCACGCGACCGGCTGCCACGCGATTCTGGCGACCAACACTGCGGCCGGAGGCAAGTTGGTCATGATGCACCACTTCGACCCCGAACGTGCGCTGGAGTTGATCGAGCGTGAGCGCATCACCATCTTCGGCGGGGTTCCGACGATGGTGATGCAGGTGATCGACTCGCCGGACTTCGCCAAGCGGGACACCTCGTCGGTCCAGTCGATCTCCTACGGTGGTGCACCCTGTCCGCCGGATCTGGTCCGCAGGATCAAGCAGCACTTCCCGACCGGGGCGCCTGGCCAAGGGTACGGCCTCACCGAGACCTCGGCGATGACGTCGATGAACTCGGGCGACGACTATGTGCGCAAACCCGACAGCGTCGGACCGCCGGCGCCGGTGTGTGAGGTGGCGGTGGTCCCCGAGGAGTTCGACGGCGACGAACCTCCCCCCGACCAGTCACCCGATCCTGAACGCACCGGAGAGCTCTGGATACGAGGACCGAATGTGGTGCGCGGCTACTGGAACCGGCCCGAAGAGACCGCGGCGGTCTTCACCCGGGGATGGCTGCACACCGGAGACGTCGCCCGCATCGACGAGGAGGGCTTCATCCACATCGTCGACCGCGCCAAGGACGTGATCATCCGCGGAGGTGAGAACGTCTACTCCGTCGAGGTGGAGGCCGCACTGTTCGAGCACCACACGATCGCCGACTGTGCCGTGATCGGAGTCCCCCACCCGGTCCTCGGGGAGGAGGTGGGAGCGGTCATCGTGCTCCGTCCCGGCGAGGAGGTGGGGAGCGACGAGCTGGCCCGATTCGTCGGCGAGCGACTTGCGGCCTTCAACGTGCCGTCGCGGTACTGGTACCGGGCCGATCCGCTGCCTCGCAATCCGGCGGGGAAAGCACTCAAGCGCGAGCTGCGGCGGGAGCTCCTCGGGGACGCCTCGTCGATCTGAGTCTCGACGGTTCGCTCAGCCCGGGGCGGCGAGTCGCTCCCGGGTGACCGCGACGTCGCGCTCCATCTGTGCGACCAGTTCCTCCACGCTGTCGAAGGCCACCTCGTCACGGAGATGGGAGACGAACGACACCCGGGCCTCCTCGTCGTAGAGATCGTCCGAGAAGTCGAGCAGGAACCCCTCCACCAGCAGTTCGCCGTCGTTGCCGTAGAACGTCGGGCGGTGGCCGACCGAGACGGCCGCCTGATGGATCGATTGGTCAGGGCGCTCGTACCAGCCGGCGTAGATCCCCACACCGGGCAGGCAGATGCTGGATGGGACGTCCACGTTCGCAGTCGGGAATCCCAGCTCGGTCCCACCTCGGCGGTCGCCGTGGACGACCTTGCCCCGTACTTGGTGGGGCCGGCCCAACAACGCAGCGGCCTCCTCGACCCGACCGGCACCGACCAGGTTGCGGATGCGGGTAGACGAGATGGGCTCGCCTCCCGATCGTGCGCCGCCGTCGACCCGCAGCGAATACCCCTCGACTTCGAAACCGGCCGCGCCCCCCATCTCGCGCAGAAGGGCCACATTTCCCTTCCGTCCGTGACCGAAGTGGAAGTCCTCGCCCACCACGACGAAGCGCGCGTCCAGTCCGTCGACCAGTACCTCTTCGACGAACGCTTCGGCCGTCTCGTTGGCCCGCTCCTCGTCGAACGCGACGACCACCGTCCGGTCCACTCCGGCCGCTTCGAGCAACTCGAGCTTCTGGTCGAGATCGCACAGGAGCTTTGGCGCCGAATCGGGACGAACCACGGTCGCCGGATGGCGGTCGAAGGTGACCACCGTCGTGGTGAGACCGTCAGCGCGCGCCCGCGCCTGCAGCGCATCGAGCAGCGAGCGATGACCGAGATGCACGCCATCGTACGCGCCGATGGTCACCGCGCTCCCACCAGCTGGAGGCGGAGAGCTGGCCAAGTCGCGGACGATTTCCATCACCGGGGAAGGTTACTGCCGTGCCCGGTGAGATCGGGCGGAGTGATCCCCCCCCTCGCGGCCTCAACCTGCCGACTCGAGCACCACGGCCGGCTTGATCCGGTCCGTCTCGGTGGCCTCGTAGACCGCGAGCAGCCGCTGATGCGCGTCGACCAGTCCCCACGGCCCCCCTCCGGTGATCCCGAGCGGCACCCTGTCGAGTGCAAGGCCACGAGCCACCAACGCCTTGATGTCGTCGGTCACGACCACCTGGTCGAGGTCCCGCAGTGCCTGGGCCGGCGTCAGCAGCATCGCCGGGGTCAGATCGTCGATCAGCGTTGCATCCTCGGCGCTGAACGATCCGATGCGGGTGCGTCTCAGGTTCCGCAGGTGGGCCCCACCCCCGAGAGCGGACCCGAGGTCGGCTGCCAGCACCCGGATGTAGGTTCCCGAGGAGCACTCGACCAGAATCCGGAACACGTCCGGAGACTCACCCGGGTCGACCTCGAATCGATGGACGGTGACCGGTCGTGGCTCTCGCTCCACCTCGACACCGGCGCGGGCCAGTGCGTGCAGGCGCTGACCGCCGACCTTCACCGCGGACACCATCGGAGGCACCTGCAGGATCTGTCCGGTGAGCGATTCCGCCGCGGCCCGCACCGCTTCCAGCGAGACGTCTTCCATCTCCCAGGTTCCGGTGACCTCACCGGAGGCGTCGAGGGTGGAGGTCGACGTCCCGAGGACCACCTCTGCCTCGTAGGTCTTCGGCAACGCGGTCAGAAACCGCAGGAGACGGGTCGCCCGCCCGAGGCCGACGAGGAGCACCCCGGTCGCATCGGGATCGAGCGTCCCGGCGTGACCGACTCTTCGTTGGCCGAAGATCCGCCGGCAGCGTGCCACGACGTCGTGGGACGTCCAGCCGGCCTCCTTGTCGACGACCACCAACCCCGACGCCGGCTCGGAACCGGCGCGCCGGGCCAGCCCCGGTCCGGTTCGCCCGCTCACCCTGCAGACGTCGACGTGTCGGGAGCACCCGGCTCGGACTGCTCCTCGCGGATCCTCGCCAGTGCCTCCTCCACCCGGGTCCCCTCGATCACCGCGGGATCAGCGGAGAAGGTCAGCAGCGGCGTGCGTTTCATCCGGGTCTGGCGACCGACGGCTCCCTGCAGCTGCGGCCGGCGCTCGGCGAGGGCGTCCGCCGCCTCCTCCGAGAGGGAGCTCAGATAGACGGTGGCGGTGCGAAGATCCGGGGACGTGTCGACCGAGGTGACCGTGACCAGGCGCAGCCGCTCGTCCGCGTCGGCGAGGCGCTCGAGCTCCTCGGCGAGCACCTGGCGGAGCACCTGGTTGACCCGCAACGCCCTCGGGTAGGGAGCCGCCCCTCGGTTGTCGTATCGCCGACGGCCTGGCATCAGGTACCTCCACTCCGATCGGAGGCGAGCCGGTCCACCAGCAACCGGGACGGCCCCGCACCAACGCTGCCTAGGTGCGCGGGATCTCCCGCTCGTCGTAGGTTTCGATGACGTCCCCGACCTTCAGGTCCTGGAAGTCGGAGAGTCCGATCCCACACTCGAAGCCGGCCTGCACTTCACGGGCGTCATCCTTGAATCGACGCAGTGAGTTGATCGCACCCTTCCAGATGACCACGCCTTCGCGCAGGAACCGGACCTTCGATCCCCGGGTGATCACTCCTTCACGCACGTAGCAACCTGCGATCGCCCCGATCCGCGGCACCCGGAAGATCTGGCGCACCTCGGCTTCGCCGGTGACGACCTCTTCGTAGACCGGCGAGAGCAGGCCGAGCATCGCGGCCTCCAGATCCTCGAGGAGCTTGTAGATGATCTCGTAGAGACGAATCTCGACATTGGCCTTGGCGGCCATCTCCCTCGCCCGGCGGTCGGGTCGCACGTTGAAGCCGATGATGGTGGCGGTCGACGCTTGGGCGAGCTCGACGTCGGACTCGGTGATCCCTCCGACACCCCGGTGCACGAAGCTGAGCTTCACATCCTCCCGCTCGAGCTTGCGCAGGCTGTCGGTCACCGCCTCGAGCGAGCCACGGACGTCGGCCTTGAGAATCAGATTGAGTGTTGCGGTCTCGCCGCGTTGGATCTGCTCGAACAGGTCTTCCAACTTTGCCCCACCGAGCGCCGAGGTCGCGGCGGGCACGTGACCCGCCACGCGGTAGCGATGGGCCCTGACCTCACCGATGGTCCGGGCCTGGGCGAGCTCGACGGTGACCCGGAAGGCGTCACCCGCATCCGGCGGCTCCGAGAAGCCGAGGACCTGGACAGGGGTCGACGGCGGCGCTTCTTTGATGTGCTCGCCGTGGTCGTCGACCAGCGCCTTCACCTTGCCCCAAGCAGCACCGGCCACGATCGGATCACCGACCCGCAAGGTCCCCCGCTCCACGATGACCGAGGCCACCGGACCCCGGCCGATCTCGAGCTCGGCCTCGAGCACGACGCCGCGCGCACGGCCCTCGGGACTGGCGACGAGCTCCTCCACTTCTGCGACCAGGATGATCTGCTCGAGCAGGTCGTCGATGCCGAGCCCCTGCAGCGCGGAGACCTCGACGGTGATGGTGTCGCCCCCCCACGCCTCGGGAACCAAACCGTGCTCGGAGAGCTGCTGGAGCACCCGGTTCGGGTCGGCCTCTTCCCGGTCGATCTTGTTGACCGCCACCACGATCGGCACCTCCGCCGCCTTGGCGTGGTCGATCGCCTCGATGGTCTGGGGCATGACCCCGTCGTCGGCAGCGACCACCAGCACCACGATGTCGGTGACCTCGGCGCCCCGGGCACGCATCGCGGTAAAGGCCTCGTGGCCCGGCGTGTCGATGAAGGTGATCGGATGACCCTGCCAGTCCACCTGGTAGGCACCGATGTGCTGGGTGATCCCACCGGCCTCACCGGCCACCACGTTGGCCGAGCGAATCTTGTCGAGGAGCAGGGTCTTGCCGTGGTCGACGTGGCCCATGACGGTGACCACCGGGGGCCGCGGCCGGAGGTCCTCTTCGTTCTCCTCCTCGTCGTCCTCGTCGAAGTACCTCGCCATCAGCTCGGCTTCGCGCTCTTCCCCCGGATCCACCAATCGCACGTTCGCGCCGAGCTCGGCGGCGAACAGCTCGATCATGTCGTCGCTCAACGACTGGGTGGCGGTGACCATCTCGCCCTGGAGCAAGAGGAAGCGGATGACGTCGCCCGCAGAGCGGTTCAGCTTCGGACCCAGGTCCCGCGCGGTCGAACCGCGCTCGACGATGACTTCGGTCTCCGGCACCGGCGCCGTCGACGGGGCGTAGGCGGTCAGCTGGGTCGGCTCGAGCTCTTCGAGATTGCGGCGGCGGCGGCGGGGCCGACGCTGATTGGGGCGACCGCGACCGACACCCGGCCCGCCACGACCACCAGGACCTCCGCCCGGACCGCCAGGTCCGCCACCGGGACCCCCACCTGGACGACCGCCGTATCCACCACTCGATCCTCCTGGTCGGGAGCTGTAGCCCCCGCCGGCACCGCCTCCGCCGGTCCGACCGCCCGGACCGCCCTGACGAGGAGCCCCACCGGAGCTCGGAGGTCCGGAACGACCTGCGTAACCCGCTGAGCCGCCAGGGCGCGCCGCACCCGGGGGCGGTCGCCTTCCCCCGCTCCCCGGCGGGGGGGAATCGGCTTCCCGGTCACCGAACGCGGTGGCCCACCAGGCGGCGGTGGGATCGGGCGCCCGGTCGCGCTGGTCGGCGGACGGGGAGCTGCGGGCGACGGCGATGCGGGGCCCCGGTCGGCTGGAGCACCGGTCTGCGGGCGAGGAGCTGCGGGTGGTCGCGGCTGGGACGGTGACGGTGCCCGGGGCGCCGACGGAGGAGCGCTGGTTCCGGATTGCGGCGAGCCGGCAGCAGGCGGTCGCGGCAGGCGGAGCTGCCGGGGCAGCAGATGCAGGTGGAGCTGCCGCAGCTCGAGGTGCAGGTGCCGGGGCGGCCGGTGCGGGTGCGGGTGGAGCGGACGCCGCAGGAGCGGCCGGTGCAGCGGGACGAGGGGCCGTGGCCGGCAAGGTCTGCTCGGAAGCAGGCCGACTGGTGATCAACCGTGATCCGGAGCGCACGACGGGTGCCGCGGGCTGTCCCGAGCCCTCCGACCGGCCCGAACCGGTCAGATCAGGCGCGGCAGCGACGGCTGTCGCTCGATCGGTCTCGCCGGTTGCTCCGGCCGCCGGGGCCGCGGCCTTTGCAGCCGCCTTCTTCGTCGCGGCCGCCTTTTGGGGCGCCGCAGGCTCTTCGGGTTGCACCGGACGGCGCAGCCCTTCACGATCCGCCTTGCGCCGGGCGCGGTCGGCTTGCGCGTCCTCGATGGACGACGAGTGGCTCTTCACGCCCATCCCCAGGGACAGGCACAGCTCGAGCGCCTCTTTGTTCGTCAGACCGAGCTCGTGGGCGAGCTCGTAGACCCGGATCTTCTTCGGCAACGGTTGTTACTGCCCTTCCTTCATGTCGTCCATGCTCGATGCAAGCGCGACCCTCTATCCTCGCACATCACCGGCCCGATCCCCCCGAGCCCGGTCCGGCCTGCTCCTCGGCCGATCTCTCCTCGCCGAGGGTCATCTTCAATCGGGCGACCTCGGTCGGCCCCACCTCGCGCCGTAGGGCGCGGTCGAAAGCGTTGCGCCTGGCCGCCTGCTCGAAACAGCGGGGCGAGTCCCGGCACAGCCAGGCCCCTCGACCCTGCGACGTGGTGCCTACGACCAGCGAACCCCCAGCCGTGACCACGACCCGAACCATGTCCTCGGCTGCACCGGCCGTTCGACAGCCGATGCAGGTCCGGATCGGGGCTATGCCGGTCCCTCCTCGCTCCCCCCGGAGATTTGCCCCTCCACTTCCGCGGAACCGGACACCTCGACGACCGGAGTCGGGTCCTCCGACACCGCGGCGGGCTCACCTTCGACGGCTTCCACTGCCTCGACGGCCTCGACGACCTCTCCACCCTCCGCGCCCTCAGCGCCCTGCGACCATTCCGTCGCCGAGACTGCGGTCCCTCCTTCGGCCGGCTGCCAGACCATCTCCCCGGCTTCGTTCTCGATCCACTCACCCTCGGCCCAGTACTCGCCGGACTCCTCCTCGGCGAGCTGGGACTCGCTCTTGATGTCGATCCTCCACCCGGTCAACCGCGCGGCGAGGCGGGCGTTCTGGCCCTCCTTGCCGATGGCCAGAGAGAGTTGGTAGTCGCTGACGATCACCGTCGCGGTTCCGGTCTCGTCGTCGAGGCGCACCTCGCGCACCCGTGCAGGGGCGAGGGCCGACTGGATGAGCTCGACCGGATCGTCGGAGAACGGCACCACGTCGACCCGCTCGCCTCGCAACTCATTGGTCACCATCCGGACCCGCGAACCTCGAGCACCCACGCAGGCGCCGACCGGATCGACGTTCGGGTCGTTCGACCAGACCGCGATCTTCGTGCGGTGACCGGGCTCGCGCGCAGCGGCCTTGATCTCCACTGCCCCCGAGGAGATCTCTGGCACCTCGAGCTCGAAGAGACGCTTGATCAACCCCGGATGGCTCCGGCTGACCACGATCTGGGGGCCCTTGGTCGTCTTGCGGACCTCGACGATGTAGGCCTTGAGCCGGGCTCCGTGTTCGTAGCGCTCGTAGGAGACCTGTTCGGCCTGCGGCAGGAGCGCTTCGACCTTGCCCAGGTCGAGCAAGGTGTAACGGTTGTCGGTCTGCTGCACGATGCCGGTGACGATGTCCCCTTCGCGGCCTGCGTACTCCTCGTACTTGAGATCCCGTTCGACCTCACGGATCCGCTGCAGGATCACCTGCTTCGCAGTCTGTGCCGCGATCCGGCCGAAGTCGTCGGGGGTGTCGTCCCACTCGCGCAGGACGTTGCCGTCCTCGTCGAGCTCTTGACCGTAGACACGGATCTCCCCAGACTCGGGGTCGATGGTGACGACCGCTTCTTCGGCCGCGTCGGGTCGGCGCTTGTACGCAGCGACGAGCGCGTTGGCAAGCGCGTCCAGGAGGGTCTCCACCGAGATGCCCTTGTCTCGAGCGATCTGGCCGAGCGCGTCGAGGAATTCGAAGTTCGGCTTGCTCATGGGGTCACGACCTGCTTCCTCTTCTCCTTCACTTGTCGCGTCTGCGTCTTCGACCCGCGGTCCGACGCGGAGCCCTTCCGGCTCCGGTTGTCGTGTTCCGCGGGGCCCCACACAAAGACGGTGCGCGCCCGGTCGATGTCGCTGTAGGACAGCCGCCGCCCAGCCACTCCGGCCACTCCATCCTCCGCCGTGCCGGCCGTCCCCTCGATCTGTAGCTCGATCCCCTCGTCGTCCGCTGCCAGCAGTCGGGCGCGCAGCCTCCGCTCACCTTCGACCTGGGGCCGGACCTTGATCGAGACCATCTCGCCGACTGCCTTGGCGAAGTGCTCCTGCGTGCGGAGCGGCCGTTCCACACCCGGGCTCGACACCTCGAGCGAGTAGGTGCCTGGGAACGGGTCCAGCTCGTCGAGCACTTTCGAGACCACCCGATTGGCATCGGTCAGCGCCTGGAGGTCCACACCGCCGGGACGATCAACCGTGACGAGGAGGACCCCCGAACGAAATTCGACGTCGACCAGCTCGAGATCGGCACTGTCGACAACCGGTCGAAGGGCGGCGATGAGATCGATCATGTGCGCTGCCTCCTTCGTGTGGTCCGTGCTGTCGCTGACGGTGAACGTCGTGTGATTTCACCTTCTCTGATGCCTTGTCTGTCCTCGGTCGAACCAACCCTGACCAAAACAAAAGCGTGGGCTGTCCGCCCACGCTTTCCAGCAGCGTCAACTGAACCCAACCGAACGGCAGGGGATAGAGTATAGCAGCGGCCGGTCCGGTCTGTACACGGTGTGACGTGCGATCAGACCCCGTCCACCAGGTTCTCCACAGGGCCATCCAGCGGCATCTCGCGCTCTTCGCCGGAGGCCCTCGAGCGCCACTCCACCACCCCCCGTGCGAGTCCTTTCGCACCCACCAGCAGACGAACCGGCATCCCCAAGAGGTCGGCGTCCGCGAACTTGACTCCGGGCGAGACATCGCGATCGTCGTAGAGCACCTCGACCCCGGCGTCTTCGAGGCGTTGGTGCAGCCGGTCCGCCGCTTCGGCCACCTCTGGCGAGCGGCCCGCCCCCAGCGCGCACAGATGGACCTGGAAGGGCGCCGCCTCGGACGGCCAGCTGAGCCCGGCCTCGTCGTGGTGCGCCTCGGCGAGCACCGACAGGAGCCGGCTGACCCCCAGCCCGTAGCAGCCCATCGAGAAGATCGCGTCCTCGCCGTCCTCGGCGACGAAGTTCGCTCCCGGCATGAGCGCCGAGTACTTCGACCCCAGCTGGAACGTGTGCGCAGCTTCGACCGACCGCACCAACTCGACCGGGTGCCCGCATTTGGGGCAGCAGTCACCTTCCACCACCTCGACGAACGAGCCCCACTCGTCCACGGTGAAGTCACGGTCGAGCATCGCGTTGGACAGATGGTGATCGGCGCGATTCGCACCCACGACCCATGATCGATCGCCGGCGATCGCGAGGTCGGCGACCACCCGCACGCCGTGCTCTTGTTGGCCGCCCGGGCCGACGTACCCCTTGACGAGAAACGGGTGCGCCTCGAAGTCGGCGTCTTCGAAGAGCCGCCATCCTCCCGGAAGCCGCGCCTCCCGATCACCCGGCAGCAGCACCAGGGTGGGTCGACCCTCGTCGTCGAAGACCGCCATGCTCTTCAAGAAGTCCGATGCGGTCGACGGGCCGGAACCGAGGTCCGCGAAGTACTCGACCACCTCGGCGATGCCGGGGCGGCCCGGGGTGTGATGCTCGACGACCGGCTCGGCCCCGGCGGGATGGGACCCGCGGGAGGCCGGCACGTCGGTAGGTCCTGCTCCTGTGACCGATCGGGTGGCGGCCTCGACGTTCGCGGCGTATCCGCAGCTCGAGCACGAGACGAAGTGGTCCTCCCCGACAACCGAGGGGACCATGAACTCGTGGTTGACGTCGCCTCCGATCGCCCCGGACGAGGCCTCCACCGGCACGACGTCGAGTGCGAGCCGGCCGAAGATCCGCAGATAGGCGTCGAAGACGATCTGGTACGACTCCTGCATCGCCTTTCGGTCTGCGTCGAACGAATAGGCGTCGGCCATGATCAGCTCGCGGGTCCGGAGCAGCCCGAAACGAGGCCGGGCCTCGTCACGGAACTTGACCTGGACCTGGTACACGGTGACCGGGAGTTGCCGGTAGGACTCCACCTCGGCCCCGACCGTCACCGTAACCACTTCCTCGTGGGTGGGCCCGAGCACGAAAGTTCCGCCGCGGGCCTCGACGGTCATCGCCGGCAGTGCATCGTTCCCGAACAGCGCAGCCCTTCCCGACTGCTCCCACAGCTCGATCGGGTGGAGGGCAGGAAGCAACAACTCCTGGCATCCGGCCGCGTCGAGCTCCTCGCGGATCACCTGCTCGACCTTGTGGAGCACCCGGAGCCCGAGTGGCAAGAAGGTGTACACGCCCGACGCGAGTCGCCGGATGTAGCCCCCTCTGACCAACAGTTGGTGGCTGGCCACCTCCGCATCGGCCGGCGCCTCCCGCAAGGTTCGGACGAGAAGCTTCGACATGCGCATGGAGGCAGAGCCTACGAGACGGAGTCCCCTCCCCCGTACAGCTTGCGGATCAACTCCACCTTCGTCTCCGACGCGTTGGCATCGTCGCCCTTCGCGTCGAGGAGGGCCCTGCGGTCGGCCTCGGCTTCGGCCTCGGCAGTCGAGTCCGCTGCCGCGAGCCGCGCTTCGACTCCTTCGGCCACCAGACGCTCCGCCTCGGCCACCAGCGCGTCGACCATCTCCGCCTCGGGCACCACCCGGACGATCTTCCCCTTGATGAACAGGTGGCCGCGGCGCTTGCCGGCCGCGATCCCGAGATCTGCCTCGCGGGCCTCGCCGGGGCCGTTCACCACGCAACCCATCACCGCCACCTGGATGGGAAGGCGACGGTCCTCGAGCGCGGCCTGGGCGGCCCCGGCCACCGCGATCACGTCGATCTCAGCCCGGCCGCAGCTCGGACACGCGATCAGGTCGAGTCCTTTTCGCTCCCGCAGGCCGAGCACTTCGAGCAAC
The DNA here is from genome assembly GCA_963839925.1 of uncultured Acidimicrobiaceae bacterium. Classification (GTDB taxonomy): domain Bacteria; phylum Actinomycetota; class Acidimicrobiia; order Acidimicrobiales; family RAAP-2; genus Bog-756. The sequence goes on from CAWIWV010000001.1 coordinate 1,976,405, forward strand.
TGCCTCCCGGCCCTCGCCTCTTCGACCGGGTCGGCGGTCAACGAGTAGCGGATGGTGTCGCCGATCCCCTCGGCGAGGAGGGTGCCGATGCCGGCCGTTCCCTTGAGGAGGCCGGCCGGCGGCGGGCCGGCCTCGGTGACCCCGAGGTGGAGGGGATGATCGAAGGTTTCGGAAGCCAACCGGTAGGCCTCGATCATCAGGGGGACCGACGAGGCCTTGACCGAGATCTTGACGTCGTCGAAACCCACCTCGGCGAAGTACTCGAGCTCCATACGGGCCGACTCGACCAAGGCTTCGGGGGTGGCACCTCCGAAGCGCTTGTAGAGATCGGGGTGCAGCGATCCGGCGTTGACGCCGATCCGGATGGGCACTCCTCTGGCCTTCGCTTCACTGGCGACCTGCTTGATCTCGACCTCCTTGCGGAGATTGCCCGGGTTGAGCCGCAGTCCCTGGACCCCCGCCTCCAGCGCGGCGAGGGCCATCTCGTGATGGAAATGGATGTCGGCGATGATCGGCACCGGCGAGCGCGGCACGATCCGGGCCAGACCTTCCGCTGCGGCTTCCTCGTTGCAGGTACAACGGACCAGGTCGGCTCCGGCGGACGCAAGGGCGTAGATCTGCGAGAGCGTGGCCTCGACATCGGCCGTCTTGGTGGTGGTCATCGACTGCACGGTGACCGGAGCCCCTCCCCCGACCGCCACCTCGCCGACATGGATCTGTCGGGTCTGCCGCCGATCCGCCAGGGATCGATGGGCTCGTGCCATAGCCCCCATGCTAGGGCCCACCGGAGGCGTTGCTACGGGCTGCCGTCAGTTGAACGGGTTGGTGACCGGGTGGATGATGTCGTTGAGAAGTGCGGGCACGATCACGATCCCGAGCAGCATGATGAACAGCCAGGTGAACGGCATCAGCTTGGCCACGTCGGCGTGGTACATCACCTTCTTCCGCCCGGTGCGGATCTTCTCGTAGACGGCAATCGCGACATGACCACCGTCGAGGGGGAGCATCGGGAAGAGATTGAAGATGGCGAAGAAGATGTTGATCGCCACCAGGAAGTACAAGAAGTCGCCGACCCCGGAGTGCACGGCGTCGGTCGCCACCTCCCCGACGGCGACGATGGATTCGGGCCTGGTTCCGTTGGCCGTGGCCTGGGCGGACGCGGAAGCGCTGCTCAGATCGTGGAAGCGACTGTCGATCCCGCCGGGCGAGAAGAGGTGCCCGATTCCGGTGACCGACGCCCAGCTCAGGTGAGCGATGTTGCTGCTCGTCGACCCCAGAGCGCTGACGAAGCCCGAGGTCTCGAGCGGAGAGGTGAGGGTCACCCCGATCGCCCCGAACGGGGCATGACCCTTCGGGGGGACCAGACCCGCCTCGTGGTCGACCCTCCCGTTGGCCGGGGTGACCGTGAGGGTCTGCTGCTGGCCACCGCGCTCGACCACCAGACGTATCGGCACCCCGGGATTGGCCTGGACCGCCTTGGTGAACACGGCGACATCGCCGTTGATCTGCTTGCCGTCCACCGACAAGATCACATCGCCGGCCCGGACCCCACCGGCGACCGCCGGGCCGGGTTTCCCGCCCAACGCGTTCACTTGGCCTATCTGCAGCCGGTTTCCGTTGGGCACGCCGACGAGGGTGAAAAGGGCCATCAACAACAGGAACGCCATCACCAGGTGCATGGTCGAACCTGCGAGCGCGACCGCGAGGCGCGAGTGGAACGGTTTGTCCCGATAGACCCTGCCGGCGTCTGCGGGGTCCACCTCTTCGAGGTTGGTCATCCCCGGGATCTTCACGTACCCGCCGAGCGGCAGGGCCTTGATCCCGTACTCGGTCTCCCCCCGGCGGAACGACCAGAGTCGCGGACCGAAGCCGACGAAGTACTCGGTCACCTTCATCCCGGCGTGCTTGGCGGTCAGGAAGTGGCCGAGCTCGTGGACCATCACGATCGCGACGAGGCAGGCGACGGCGATGAGCAGGTCGGTGTAGCCGGTCGCGACCGCAAGCAAGGTGATGACTGCGAGCGCGACGAGCAGTTCGACGGTCAGTCGCGTCGGTGACTTGGTCGGGCCGGTGCCGGTCCCGGGTGCGGGACCAGGGGCCTGGAGGTCGATCGGCGAACGCCCCGGGTCCGGACTCGGGGCGAGCTCGCCCGGCGGAGGTCCGGTGTCAAGCGTGCTCACGCCGCCTCCCGTGCGTGCACGACCAGCTCTGCGACCCTGCGCGCCGCGGCATCCGCCTCGAGCACGTCCTCGATCGAGCGCAGCGGCGCTGCCGCTCCGGAGCCCCCCTCTGGCGCATAGCGGTCGAGTGCCTCTTCGACCACATCGGCGATGGACGCCCACGCGATCCGACCGTCGAGGAAGGCTGCGACCGCCACTTCGTTGGCCGCGTTGAGCCAGGCGGTGGCGAGGTCGCCGCAGCGTCCGGCCCGGTAGGCCAGGTCGAGGCAGCGAAAGAGGTTGCGGTCGGGCTCCTCGAACTGAAGGACCGAGGCCTTTGCCCAGTCGATCGCACCGAAGGGGGTGCCGAGTCGCTCGGGGTAGGCGAGCGTGTAGCCGATGGGCAGTCGCATGTCGGGCGACGAGAGCTGTGCGACAACCGCGCCATCGGTGAACTCGACCATCGAATGGACGATCGATTGGGGATGGACCAACACCCCGATCGAGTCGTAGGGGACGCCGAACAGTTCGTGGGCCTCGATCACCTCGAGTCCCTTGTTCATCAAGGTCGAGCAGTCCACCGTGATCTTCGGCCCCATCGACCAGGTGGGATGGGCCAGGGCATCTTCCACGCCGACCGAGGCGAGCCGGTCACCGGTCCAGCCCCGGAACGGCCCGCCGGATGCGGTCAGCCAGAGGCGCGAGACCTCTCCCCGATCGCCTGCACGAAGGCACTGGTGGATCGCGGAGTGCTCCGAGTCGACCGGAATGACCTCGGCGCCCGGAGTGAGCCGGGCCCGCTGGACCACCGGTGCGCCGGCGATGATCGACTCCTTGTTGGCGAGCGCCAACCGCCGCCCCGCTTCGAGCGCGGCGATGGTGACGCTCAATCCTGCGAAGCCCACGACGCCGTTGACCACGACGTCGGCCAGCGTGGCGATGGTCGCGAGCCCTTCGTCTCCGACCAACACCTCGACTCCGGATGGCAGCGAGCGTGCGAGCTCGACCGCCAAGGCGGGATCTCCGATCGCCACCACCTCGGGATGGAAGCGACGGACCTGGTCGACCAGGACATCGACCGAGCGGCCCGCTCCGAGGGCCCGTACCCGGAACCGGTCGGGAAGGGCTTCGACGACCTCGAGCGTCTGGGTGCCGATCGAGCCGGTGGATCCGACCACGCTGACCGAGACCGGCTCCGAGGCGATCGGAGCAACCGTTGCGCCCTCCATACCCAATAGCCTGCCCGAAAATCAGCCGATGTTGAGAGCGCGCACCAGGTAGTAGGTGGCGGGAAGCACCAGCAAGAGGGCGTCCACCCGGTCGAGGACACCTCCGTGACCAGGGAGAAGGTTCCCCATGTCCTTCAGCTGGAGATCCCGCTTGATCAGCGATTCGCAGAGGTCGCCGATCGGCGCCACGACCGCCACGACCAACCCGAGGAGTGCGCCGTTGGCAGCCGACCACGGATGGATGCTGCCGACGATCACCGCGCCGGCGAGGATGGAGAAGGCCGCCCCGCCGAAGAGGCCCTCCCAGGTCTTGTTCGGGCTGATCGAGGGAGCCAGCGGGTGGCGGCCCAACCCTCTGCCGATGGCCAGAGCGCCGACATCGTTGGCCACCGTGGTGATGATCGCGCCGAGCAGGAAAGCGATGCCGTGTCGGTGCGGGAACAGCGATGGCGACAGCAGCAAGCCGGCGTAGGCGCCGAGGAGCGAGACCCACCCCACGGTCATCAAGGTGGCCGCGGTTCCCGAAACCGGGGAGCCCTGCTCGATCCCCGCCAGGTACCAGATCAGTGTGAACACGGTGATGAGCACCAGGATGACCGGCACCGCCGCGACACCCTTGTCGTACGCGCCGATCATCAACGCGAGAGTTCCGACCAGGCCGAGCAGAGTGGCGGGTCGGTACCCCGCGCCTCGGAGCACGCTGAACAGTTCGCCCGCGGCGAAGGTGACCACGATCAGGCAGAGGATGAGGGAAGTGACGGTGCCGAGCTTGAACGCGAGGAGTGCGATCACCGCGACCGCGATGCCCGTCCCGATTCTGATGCCGATCGAGCTGTCGGGACCGAGCGACGGGTCCGCCGCGTCGGCTCCGCCCGAGCGGGGCGCACGCCCCTGCTCCCGCGGCGGCGGTCCACCCCCGCGCCCAGCAGCTCCCGCGCCATTCCCGACCCGATGGGCGCTCGACGAGGACCACAGCCCACCCCGACGCCTCGCTTCGTCGGCCACCACGGCCGCGCCGGCCTCTGCGCCGGCAGCGGAAGAGATCGTGACCTTCGGAGGTTGGTCGGTGGCCTCGCCGGCAGAGGCACCCGTCTCGCGCTGGGCGCTGCGGTCTGCTGCCGCAAGTCCCGCGTAGCCTCCACGCTTGAGACCCACACCCGGGACATCGGTCACCGACGCTCCGGGGGGCTCCGCTGCGAGGGGACCCGCGGTCGCCAGGTCTTCCTCTCTCGGACGCTTCGCCCGCACCCGTGCCGAGCGGAGTCCACTCCGACGCTCACGGCCGCTTCTGGTCGAGCCGGTGGGGCGGGGCCTCTGTCCAGTGCCCACCACCTCGTCATCTTCGCGGTCTCCCGACCCGGTCAGGTCCGACCCTTCCGCGCCGGTCCGATCGCCCAGAGCCGATCCGAGACCCGCGGTCGCCGAGATCATCGACGTCGGTGCAGCATCGTCGAACAGCGGGCGCTCCACCGAGGCGCTCTCCCGCCGGTCCTCCTCCCCCGAGACCGGCCGGACCACCATGGTGGGCTCGGTGATCGGCGTCACCGTCTCGACCGGTTCGTCGAGCGGGCTCTGCCCGATCGGCGCCCGATTGGGGCTCGGCGCGCCGGGCCGGACCGAGTCGAGATCGAACTCCCACGGCCGCCGGTCGATGTCCGTACTGTCCGTCTCGTCGAGCGAGCCGACCGCGACATCGTCGTCGCCGAACATGGACGGCTCGAATTCCTCTTCGTGGGCAACCCAGTCAGCGTCGTCCTCGCGCCAGGTCGGCGCCCCGAGACCGGATCCGGACCCCTCGTCACTCCCTTCCCGCGCCAGCACCGCGGGAACCTGGCCGGTCGGAGGATCGGTCCAGTGGGGAAGCTCGGTCGGCGCGCCGCTGTTCGGCACAGCCGTCTGACCCGAGTCGATCGGATGCACGGCAGCAGCGTTCGGGTCCGAGCTTCCGGGCTCTTCGAGGAGTCGAACCATCGGCGGTCCGAGGTCGTCGTCACCCTCCTCACCCGGTTCGTCACCCGTACTCCCGCCTGCCGGCTCGGCGCCGACGATCCGCACCCGATCGGTGATCGGACCGGTCGACTCCGGTTCGGGACGCGTCCCAGCCGGGTCGGCCTCGGGCCTCACCACATCGTCTTCAGGCCGGTTACGGACGTCGTCCACGTCGACTGTTTCCTCCCATCGACCAGGCCGTCGCCGGCCCGGAAGTCAGATCTCGAGGAGCTCCTGCTCCTTGTGGGTCAGCAGCTTGTCGATGGCTGCCACCTGCTCGTGGGTGATCTTGTCGAGATCCTTTTCCACCCGTTCGAGCTCGTCGCTGGAGAGGTCTCCTGCCTTTTCCATGGTGTCCAACTGATGCCGGGCGGCTCGCCGCGGATTGCGGACGGCGACCCTGCCATCCTCGGCCTTCCCCTTGACGACCTTCACCAGCTCTTTGCGACGCTGCTCGGTCGGAACCGGGAAGGTCAGACGGATGACCGTGCCGTCGTTGCTCGGGGTGATACCGAGATCGGATCCCTGCAGCGCCTTCTCGATGGCGGGCAGCGATCCCTTGTCGTAGGGCGAGACGACCAGGGTCCTTGCCTCGGGAACGCTGAACCCGGCGATCTGGCGTAGCTCGGTCTCCGCGCCGTAGTAGTCGACCTTCAGGTGCTCGACCAGAGCCGGCGTGGCGCGACCGGTGCGGATGGCTCCGAACTCGGACTGGACATGGTCGGCGGCTTTCGCCATGTGCTCCTTCGCGTCGTCCACCACCAGCGCGATCAACTCGTCATCCATCAGCGGACCAGCGTAGTCATCACTGCCGGGGCCGCCCACAAGCGGCGGTCACCTGCGAATTCACCGAACCAGCGTGCCAATGGGATCGCCGCACAGCGCCTTGTGGATGTTGCCCGGCTCCATCAGGTCGAAGACCCGGATCGGGAGCCCGTTGTCCATGCAGAAGGTGATGGCGGTGAGGTCCATCACCCGCAGGTCCTTTGCCACCACGTCCATGAAGGAGATCTCGTCGTAGCGGGTCGCGGACGGATCGAGGCGAGGGTCGGCGGAGTACACGCCGTCCACGCCGCCATGGGTGCCCTTGCACAGCAGGCTCGCCTCGATTTCGGCGGCGCGGAGCGCAGCGGAGGTGTCGGTGGTGAAGTACGGGTTCCCCATGCCGGCCGCGAACACCACCACCCTTCCCTTCTCGAGGTGGCGGAGTGCACGTCGCCGGATATAGGGCTCCGCGACCTCGGCCATCTGCACCGCGGTGAGCACCCGGGTCGGTTGTCCATGGTGCTCGAGCGCATCCTGCAGGGCGAGGGCGTTGATGACCGTTCCCAACATCCCCATCGTGTCCGAGGTGGCCCGGTCCATGCCCGCACCGGCTCCGGTGGTTCCTCTCCAGATGTTCCCGCCACCCACCATCACCGCCAGCTCGAGATCGCACTCGTCGCGGGTATGGGCGATCTCGAGAGCGAGACGCTCGACGACCGTGGCGTCGATGGTCTCGTCCGACGCCGAGGAGGCCAAGGCCTCCCCGGACATCTTCAGGACGATGCGGCTCCGATCCCCCACCGCTGGTTCAGTCGCCGACGACGACCTGGGCGAACTGAGTCACCTTGGCCGATCCGAGGAGCTTGGCGATGGTCTGTTTCTCGTCCTTCACGTAGGCCTGGTCGAGCAGAACCCGCTCCTTGTACCAGCCTCCGAGTCGGCCTTCGACGATCTTGGCCAGTGCAGCCTCGGGCTTTCCTTCGTTGCGGGCGATGTTCTCCACCGTCTCGCGCTCGGCGGCGACGTCCGCCTCGGGGACCTCTTCGCGCGAGATGTAGGTGGGGCGGGCAAAGGCGATGTGCGCCGCGATGTCGTGTGCCAGTTCGGCGGTACCTCCCTCGAGCGCGACCACCACCGCGTTCACCCCACGACCGGCCTGGGTGTGCAGATAGGAGTCGACGACCCCACCGGCGGCCGCCTCCACCCGGACCACCGTGCCGATGGAGATGTTCTCCTTCAGGGTGATCTTGAGGGTGTCGATCTCCTCGGCGCGCTCTTCGAGCGCGTCCTCTCCCTTGGCGGCGACCAGGTCGGCGAGCGAGTTGACCATGGCCACGAACTGATCGGACTTGGCGACGAAGTCGGTCTCGGACTTGAGCTGGACGATGGATGCCACCCCGTCGGCCCGGCCGATGGCGACTGCGCCCTCCGACGCGTCCCGGTCAGCCCGCTTGGCCTGGCTGGCCTTGCCCTGCTCGCGCAGGAGCTTGACCGCACGGTCCATGTCCCCGTCGGCCTCGTCGAGCGCCCCCTTTGCGTCGAGCATGCCCACACCCGTCCGTTGACGGAGCTGCTGGACGTCCTTGGCGGTGAAATTCGGCACGATCAGGTCTCCTCGGTGGGCGGGGTCGGTGCGGCGTCGGCGGGCCCCTCTGCTGTGGCCGGCGCTGCGGTGGCATCCGCCGGCGCGGGTTCAGGCGCACTCGCCTCTGCAGGTGCAGGTGCAGGTGCCGGTGCCGGTGCCGGTGCCGGTGCCGGTGCAGGTGCAGGTGCCGGTGCCGGTGCGGTCGCGGTCGCGGTGGCGCCCACCGTGGCGAGCGCCGGGGACTCTCCGGAAGGATCGGCGGGCGCCTCGGCGCTGACCGGTGCAGGTGCAGGAGGCGTGGTCGGACCCGGACCGGAGGACGGGGCCGCGGCCGGCGGCGGAGTCGGTCGCTGCTCGGCGATGAACCGGCCCTCCACCACTGCGTCCGCAACCACCCGGCACAGAAGCGCACCGGAACGGATCGCGTCGTCGTTGCCGGGGATGACATGGGTGATCACGTCCGGATCACAGTTGGTATCGACGACGGCGACCACCGGGAGCCCGAGTTTGTTCGCCTCGGTCACCGCGATGTGCTCCTTCTTCGTGTCGATCACGAAGATGGCGTCGGGAAGCTTGTCGAGACCTCGGATGCCCCCGAGGTTCCGCTGGAGCTTCTCCAGCTCTCGAGTGTGGCGCAGGGCTTCCTTCTTCGGCATCGCATCGAAGTCGCCGGCTCGCTGCATCGCCTCGAATTCCTTCATCCGCTTGACCCGGGTCGAGACGGTCTGGAAGTTGGTGAGCATGCCGCCCAACCACCGCTCGTTCACGAAGGGCATCCCGCAGGCCTCCGCATAGGTCGCCACCGGGCCCTGGGTCTGCTTCTTCGTGCCGACGAACAGGATCGTGCCGCCTCCGGCGACCAGGTCGCGGATGTAGCTGTAGGACTCCTCGATTCCCTTCATCGTCTGACGAAGGTCGATCAGGTAGATCCCGTTGCGTTCGCCGAGAATGAACCGGCGCATCTTGGGATTCCAACGTCGGGTCTGGTGTCCGAAGTGGACGCCCGCGCCCAACAGTTGCTTCATCGTGACGACGGCCATGAGACTGCTCCTTGCGACGGTTGTCGTGAACCGACCACACACCCCTTCGGGGCGACCGTGGACGCGGTCGGCTTGAACTCTGAACTGGATCGTGCACCCCGTCGGACGACGGAGCAGTGCCATCGTAGTGCCGGCTGCTCGAACACTCCACCCCGGGGACGTCGCCCCGGGCCCGATCAGCTCAACCGGCGGCTCGTGCCACCCGCTTCGAGCCCGAGACGGTCGGACCCGCGGAGGCGGTGGGGCCCGAGTCGGTCGGTCGCCGGCCGGTCCCCTCGGGCCGATCGGCCAACTTGGCCCGGAGCTGCAGGACCGCCTTGGTATGGATCTGGCAGACCCGGGACTCGGTCACCCCGAGGATGTCGCCGATCTCCGCCAGGGTGAGACCTTCGTAGTAGTAGAGGGTGAGGACCTTCTTCTCACGCTCGGCCATCTGGCTGACCGCCTGGATCAGCGCCTCCTTGGTCTCTTTGACCTCGAAGGTGTCCATCGGGCCGGCGTTGCTGTCGGGAAGCGTCTCGCCGAGGGACGAACGATCGGAGCGGTCACCGCCGCGGAACACCTCGTCCAGCGCCACCACACCCACGAAGGAGATCTTGCGCAGGGCCGTCTGGAACTCGGCGTCGGTCATCTCGAGGTCCGCTGCCACCTCGGCGTCGGTCGGCGTGCGGTGCAAGGTCGCCTCGAGCTTCGAGTACGACTGCTCCACCGCCCTGGCCTTGGCCCGCACCGATCGCGGCACCCAGTCGATGGAGCGGAGCTCGTCGATGATCGCACCCTTGATCCGCGGGATGGCATAGGTCTCGAACTTGATGTTGCGCGCCGGTTCGAACCGCTCGATGGCGTCGATCAGGCCGATGATTCCGTAGCTTGCGAGGTCTGCCTCGTCGACATGGCGGGGCAGACCCACCGACACCCGGCCTGCGACGTACTTGACCACCGGGGCGTAGTGGACGATGAGCTGGTCCCGCAGTTGACGCTCGCCGGTTTTCTTGTACTCGGCCCACAAGGCGTCGATGCCGTGTGTCACTGCGTCTCGTCGAGTCGGCAATTTTCCCCTTTTAGGCCCGCGGATGGGTTCCCGAATACACCGTCATCAAACGCTCTTTACTCACATGAGTGTAGACCTGCGTGGTCTGCAAACTGGCATGTCCGAGAAGCTCCTGGACAACCCGGAGGTCCGCTCCACCGTCCAGCAGGTGGGTGGCGAAGCTGTGGCGGAGGGCGTGCGGGTGGGTCGGCACCGGTGAGCGGCGGTCGAGCAGGCGTCTCACGTCCCTCGGGCCGAGCCGGTTGCCCCTCGCGTTGTAGAAGAGGGCGCCGGTGGGGCTTCCCTCGCGGGCCATGGCGGACCTCGGTCCGTCCAGCCAGCTCCGGATCGCCTCTGCGCAGCGGTGGTGGATCAGCACCTGGCGCTCCTTCGAGCCCTTTCCGGTGACCAGGACCACCCGCCGTGCCAGATCGAGATCGTCCACGTCGAGCCCGCAGAGCTCGGCGACCCGCAACCCGCCGCCGTAGAGCAGCTCCAAGACCGCGTCGTCACGACGATCGATGTCCGGGGACGCGGCCGCACCGGCCGGGTTGGACGGTTCCATCAGCTCCCCGAGCTCCACCGACCCGAGCACCCGGGGCAGCCGGGAGTCGGGGGAGGGAGCAGACAGCCGCACCGACGGATCGTGGTCGACGAGCCCACGCTTCGCGCACCACTGGAAGTAGGACCGCAGCGAAGCGGCGGTGCGGGCGATCGTCGCCCGGGAGTAGCGGCGGGTCGCCAGAAAGGCGAGATAGCGACGCAAGAGGATCCGGTCCACGTCATGGGGACCGTCGGCCCCGCTCCGGCCCGACCATTCGGCGAAGCGCTCGACGTCCGACGCGTAGGCCCTCACCGACGCCTGCGACAGGCCGCCGACCGACCTGCGGAACGATTCGATCTCCCAACCCACTCGGAAACAGTAGCTACGCCGGACGCCCGGATCGGGTACCCCGGCGTCCGAGGAGCGAAAGGGCTATCGTCTGCCCGTCACATACCGTTCAGTAACTTGCATCGGTGCGTCCAGCAGACTGGCCGATCAAGCTGGTAGAACATTGAAAAATGCGCGGTCCGACGGTTGAACGGTCGGCGAAGAGCGCGGTGAAGACAACAACCCAGACCCGGCCGCTTGGGGGCACGTCCGGGTCACAGCCAAAGGGGGAACATGCCAGACCGAATCGATCGTCGCTCGTTTTTGGCCCGGGGAGCCGCAACCGGGGTGGGCATCGCCGCCATCGGCGCAACCGGTGGACTCCTCGAAGCCTGTGGTTCGAGCTCGGGTTCCTCATCGACGACAACCGGCAAGCACCCCGACGGGATCAGCACCGCCACGCCGAAGAAGGGTGGGCAGCTGATCTTCGGGGTGGACGCCGAGGAGAAGGGCTTCTCACCGACCCAGGGCACGTTCGACGAGGTGGGAGTGCTCTACGCGCGCACGGTCTTCGACCCGCTCATGATCATCGCGGCCGACGGCACGCCGCAGCCCTACCTGGCACAGTCGGTCACCCACAACCCTGACTACACAGTCTGGACCATCACCCTCCGCCCGAACCTGGTCTTCCACAACGGAGCCCCGTGCAACGCCGCGGCCGTGGTCGCCAACATCCAAGCTCACCAGGCCTCGGGGCTCACCGGGCCCGCGATCACCAACATCGACACCGCAGTCGCCACCAGCGACCTCGCGGTCGACGTGACCATGAAGGCTCCCTGGGTGCCGTTCGACTACTACCTGACCGGGGGGATCGGCGGCCAGGTCGCCTACGTCGCCGAGCCGAACTGGCTCAAGACGACCAGCCCGAGCAATCCGAGCGGCACCAGCAACCCGATCGGGACCGGCCCGTTCGTCTACCAGGAATGGGTACAGAACGACCACTTCACCGCCACCAAGAACCCCCACTACTGGCGCCCGGGGATGCCCTACCTCGACAGCATCACCTACCGGCCGATCCCCGACCCCACCTCGCTGTTCCAGACCCTCCAGTCCGGCGGGGTCGACATCATGCACACCGATACCTCGATCGTCACCCAGCAGCTCCGGGCCGACACGTCACTGGCCTACTTCGACGACTCGGGGGCGGTGGCCGGCGAACCGGACATGGGGTGTCTCATCCTCAACCTCTCGAAGCCGCCGTTCGACAACCTCAAGCTCCGACAGGCCGCCGCCTACGCGATCAGTTCCGCCCAGTACGTGCAGGTGATCGACAACGGGGTGAACCCCACCTCGAACGGACCGTTCACCCCCGGCTCCCCCTACTACGTCGCCGACGCCGGCTATCCCGAGTACAACCCGGCCAAGGCAACCCAGCTGGTGAACGAGGTGCGCAGCGAGACGGGCAAGGTGGCGGTGACCCTCAACCACACCTCCGACGCGCAGAACACCAAGATCGCCACCTACCTCCAGCAGAAGCTCCAAGCGGTGGGCATGACGGTGACCCTCGCCTCGGTCCTCCAGGCCGAGATCATCAGCACCGCACTGCTCGGCAACTTCGAGGCGCAGACCTGGCGGCAGTTCGGCGCCGTCGATCCCGACCTCAACTACATCTTCTGGAGCCCGACCAACGCCAACCCCCCGATCGCCATCAACATGGCCCGCAACACCAACCCGAACATGCAGACCGCGCTGATCAAGGGGCGGGAGTCGCCCAACCAGGCGGACCGCACGGCCGCCTACCAGGAGGTGGGAAGGCTGTTGGCGCAGGACATCCCCTACGTCTGGTACGACCGGACGGTGTGGTCGGTCGGTGCGAATCCCAAAGTGCAGAACTTCAACAATCCGACCACTCCGGCCGGAGGCAAGGCCTTCTCCCTGATCGGGGGGGCGATCTGGCCGACCCAGATCTGGCTCAACTCCTGACCGGTCGGGCGCCGCACCTCGCGGCGTCGGGCTTGCAATCGTGAGCGCCTGGCCGACCTCTGCGGCCCGGGCGCACCAGGATGACCACATCGGCCGTGCCATGATCGAGTGGTGAGCCGCATCCTGGTGGTCGAGGACGACGAGCGGATCCGCTCCTCCATGCGGCTCGCGTTGGAGGACGAGGGATACAGCGTCGAGGACGTCGCGAGCGGCGAGGACGCGCTCGGCAGATTTGCCGACGAACCGTTCGAGCTGGTCCTGATCGACCTGATGCTTCCCGGTATCGACGGCTTCGAGACCTGCCGAGACCTGCGGCGCCAGAGCACGGTCCCGGTGATCATGGTGACCGCGCGATCGGACACCCACGACGTCGTCGCCGGGCTGGAGGCAGGAGCGGACGACTACGTCACCAAGCCGTTCGTGGCAAAGGAGCTGGCCGCCCGGATCCGCGCCCTGCTCCGCCGGAGCCGCCCGGTCGACGCAGAAGATTCGAGGCTCGCGTTCGGCGACGTCGAGATCGAGCCCGACGCGGGAGTGGTGCGCCGGCGCGAGGAAGAGGTGCACTGCACCCGGACCGAGTTCCGGCTCCTCTGCGAGCTGGCCGACCACCCCGGCAAGGTGCTCAGCCGAGAGCACCTCCTCGAACGGGTCTGGGGCTACGACTACTTCGGCGACGGCCGCCTGGTGGATGTGCACGTCCGCCGGCTCCGCACCAAGGTCGAGCCGGACCCCGCCAACCCCCGCCACATCCTCACCGTCCGGGGTATGGGCTACAAGCTGGTGGTCTGACCGGTGGGCTCCAAGCGGCCCCTCCGAACCCGCCTCTCCGGGGGCCTCGGCCTCCGGGCCCGGGTGACTGCGACGTTTGCGATCGGTGCCTTCGCCATGGCCGCGATCATGACCGGCGTCACCTACTTCACCGCACGCCAGACGCTCCTCAACGAACGGACGACCACCGACCAGCGTCAGGCGTTCGCCAATGCGTCACTGATCCAGAACTCGTTGCGGTCCCCAGGTGTCGATGTCGACCAGCTGCTCGAACAGGCCGACACCCTCCCCGGGTCGCGCTCGGTGCTCCGTTCCGGAGGACAGTGGTATGCAACGTCGATCTCGGTGGGGCGGAGTGCCATCCCCGACCAGGAGCGCACGCTCGTGCTCTCGGGGACACCGGCCACCCAGCTCTTCTCGATCAACGGCACACCGCAGCTGGTGATCGGCCTCCCACTCCCGGCCGTCCACGCCGCGTACTACGAGGTGTTCTCGCTCGCCGAGCTGGAGGGCACCCTCCATGCACTGGCCATCGCCCTGGGGGCGGCAGCCCTGGTCACCACGCTCGCCGGCGCCGCGGTCGGACGGTGGGCGAGCGGCAGGGCCCTTCGCCCGCTCACCGGTGTCACCGACGCGGCCGTCGCCATCGCCGGAGGCGAGCTGGACACCCGGGTGGACGCCGGTGACGACGTCGATCTCCAAGAGCTCGCAGCGGCGTTCAACCAGATGACCGCCAATCTCCAGGACCGGATCGAACGCGAAGCCCGGTTCACCTCCGACGTCAGCCATGAGCTCCGGTCGCCGCTCACCACCCTGTCAGCCACGGTCGGTGTGCTCGAAGCCCACCGGGACGAGCTCGACCCCCGCGCTGCGAGCGCCCTCGACCTGCTCGACGGCGACCTCAAACGGTTCACCCGGATGGTCGACGACCTCTTGGAGATCTCGCGCTTCGATGCCGGTTCCGCCGAGCTCTCCCTCGACGAGGTCGACCTTGCCGAACTGGTTCGCCGCGCCGTGGCGTCCTCCGTCCACGGCAACGGCGTCAGGGGTTCGAGCGAGGTGCCCATCCCGGTGGTGGTCTCGAAGGAGGTCGAGGGCCTCCGACTCCGGGTGGACAAGCGCCGCTTCGAGCGGGTGATGGCGAACCTGTTCGACAATGCCGCGCTCTACGCCGGAGGGGTGACCCGGGTCGTCGTCGAGGGCCGGCCCGAGCCCGATGGCACCCACAACCCCGGGTACATCCGGATCGTCGTGGAGGACCATGGTCCGGGGATTCCGCGCCACGAGCGCGCGCACCTCTTCGAGCGGTTCTACCGCGGAAGCAGGGCGGGGCAACGGGCATCGAGCGACGGCACCGGCCTCGGACTGTCGCTGGTCGCCGAGCACGTGCGCCTCCACGGTGGGACGGTCTCGATCGAAGATGCCCCGGGGGGCGGGTCCCGATTCATCGTGGAACTCCCCTTCGCCCCGGCGGACGGGACCGGGAGGACGGTGTGAGGCTGACCCGTGTGGACCGCCTCCGCCTGAGCCGGGCCCGCCTGGGCTGCCTCGGCTGCCTCCTTGCGATCGGGGTCACCGCCGCGTGTGGGATCCCCTCCAACGGGACCCCGACGGCGATCGCCAAGGCGGACGTGCCCTTCCACCTGCTCAATCCAGCCCCGTCCACCACGACACCGCACGTCGTCGAGCAGGTTCCGACCCAGCTGGAGAGGATCTACCTGGTCTCCTCGGGCAATCAGGTGGTGCCCGTCGAGCGACGGGTGCGCACCCCGGTCACGCTCACCGAGGTGCTCGCCACCCTGCTGGACGGTCCCACGACACTCGAGTCGAGGTTCGGACTCCAGACCTTCCTGTCGGGAAGCTCGACCAAGGTGGCTGCCGACGTCACCAAGGGAATCGCCACCGTGGACTTCTTCTCTGCCAACCCGCTCCAGGTCGTGGGTCCCGATCAGACGGTGGCGATCGCCCAGGTGGTCTTCACTGCCACCGAGCAACCCGGCGTGACCGGCGTGCGATTCGAGATCAACGGCAAGTCCATCGAAGTGCCGACCGCCAACGGCGCCCAGGTACCCGGCCCGGTGACCCGCGCCGACTACCAGCCCCAGGCTCCCAAGATCTGATCGGTCGACCCTGAGCGCTACCGGTCCGGCTCCGCCGGGGACCTCCATTCGATGCGGGGCGCATCGAGCCAGAGGTGTTCGAGGTCGTAGAACGTTCGGGCCTCGTCCAGAAAGACGTGCACCAGAAAGTCCCCGTAGTCCATCAGCACCCAGCGTGCGTCATCGAGTCCCTCCACCCGGATCGGTGCAACGCCGACGGCCTTGACCTGGAGCTCGACCTCGTCGACGATGGCCCTGACCTGACGAACGTTGCGGCCGCTGGTCACGACGAAGGCGTCGGTGACCCCGAGCAGCTCGCCCATCGCGAGGATGGTGGTGTCCTCGCCCAGCTTGGCGTCTGCGGCGCGGGCCGCGACGATGCACGGTTCGACCGTCATGGGCTCAGCGTCCTCGATGACTGGCATGGTACTGATCGTTGTCAACGGTGACCTCCTTGGGGCGCGGGCGCGCGCCGAGAATCGATGGAGCAAGGGTTTGGATCAGCGAACTGAGGTGTTGCGGTCGAAGGGGCGGAGTGTCGGCTCGGAAGGGTGCGGCGGAGGCTCAACGGGCCGACGTCATGGTCAACGTGCCAGGGCCACCAGCAACAGGGTGACCGCGGTGCACGCGGCCACCAACAGGGCGCAGGCAACCGTAATGCGCCGCCGTCGCCTGCGGGCGACACGCAGCTCGCGCCGGCCTTCCGCGGGGGACACCGGGTCTGACAGGACTTCGGGCCCGGCGTGCGCAGGATGAAGATCGGGCTCGTACCGCTCGGAGACCCCTATCCCGACACTCATCTCCTCGTAGCGTACAGACCCCGCCGGCGAATGCAGCGGATCACCCCCTCGGGGATCCACCGGTCGACGGGAAGTCCAGCTTCGAGCCTCTCCCGCAGCTCGGTGCTCGAGACGTCGAAGGGGGCGACCGGGACGGTGACCGCGTGCCAGCCGGCCGGGATCGGGACCGGCGGGGCCCCCGGCCTGCCCACCACGGCCAAGGTGACAAGTGCGCGAAGTGCGGGCTCCTCGTGCCAGGTGGTGAGCCCGCCCACCACGTCCGAACCCACCACCAGGAACAACGCTGCCCCCGGGTTGTCCCGTTGGAGCTCGCGGATGGTGTCGATGGAGTAGGTGGGTCCCCCGCGATCGATCTCCATCCTCGAGGGCTCGAGGCCCGGCCGGGCCGACGCTGCCGCCTCGACCATCGCAAAACGGTCCTCGGCAGGGGTGAGTGCCCGGTCGTCCTCCTTCTGCCAGGGCTGGTTGGCGACGACCAACAACATCCGGTCGAGACCCAAGCAGGTTCGCACTGCGTCGGCCACCTCGAGATGTGCGGCGTGGACCGGGTCGAAGGTCCCTCCGAAGATACCGATCCGAGGGGGGCGCTCCCCCACCCTCAGGTCCCGGCCAGCGCGCTCACCACCGGCGCGAACGTCTCGAGCTCGGCCTCGTGCACCACCACGTAGGAGAAGCCGAAGAGCTCCCGACGCTCGCGCAGCGATTCGGCGATCTGATCGACCGACCCGACCATCACCAGGGGCGACTCGGCGACGTCCTCGGGCGAGACCGACAGGGCCGATGCCAGTCCGGCGATGGCCTCCTCCCGGTTGGGAACGATCTGGACGATGAAGGTCAGGCACTGCAGTTCGAGGTCGTCGAACCGGCTGCCCGCCGCCTCGCGGATCCACCCGACCCGGCGGTGGTAGTACTCGGCTTTCGTGGTCTCGAGGACCTCGGGGCCGATGTAGCCGGCGGCGAGGCTCGGGTTGACCCCGACGATGTCGGCCTCGCGGGCGGCAATCGTGAGGACCCGCTGTCCGCCTCCACCGATGATGATCCGCGGATGGGGTCGCTGTGCCGGGGTCGGCGTCCCGACCGCATCGGTGATCTGGTAGTGCTCGCCCTTGAAGGTGGTCTCGCCGTTCGACCACAGTGACTTCATGATCGCCAGGCTCTCGGCCATGCGGGAGATGCGGATTCCGGCAGCGTCCTCGCGGATGCCCGATTGGTCGTAGTCACTGGTCATCCAGCCGGCACCGAGTCCGAATTCGACCCGACCCTCGGAGAACAGGTCGAGGGTGGCGATCTCCTTGGCCAACACCACCGGGTGGCGGTAGTCGTTGCCGAACACGAGCGATCCCACCCGCAACGTCGAGGTCGCCTCGGCGGCGACGGTGAGCGCCACCAGGGGTCCGAACTGGTCTTCGAAGTGATCGGGGATGAACAGCGTCGAGTATCCGAGGCTCTCGACCTTCTGGGCCGTCGAGCGCCATCCTGCAGCGTTTTCGGATCGGGACAGCTGGACGCCGAATCGAAAGGGGTGCATGTCCGGAGCCTAGGCCCGAAGGCTTTACGCTGTTGCGGTGGCTCCCCGACCCGACCCCGGTGCATGGGCACCTGACAGCTGGCGCTCCAAGCCTGCCGGCCAGCAGCCGGCGTGGCCGGACGATGCCGAGCTCAAGTCGGTCCACACCCACCTGAGCAGCCTTCCCCCACTCGTCTTCGCCGGCGAAGCCCGACATCTCACCCACGCGCTCGGGGAGGCGGCCGGCGGACGCGCCTTCTTGCTCCAGGCGGGCGACTGCGCCGAGTCGTTCTCCGAGTTCAACGCCGACTCGATCCGCGACAAGCTGAAGGTGATCCTGCAGATGGCGGTCGTGCTGACCTACGGGGCCGGCGTGCCGGTGATCAAGGTCGGTCGCATCGCCGGGCAGTTCGCCAAGCCCCGAAGCTCACCCACCGAGCTCGTCGGGGACCAGGTGATCGATTCCTTCCGAGGCCACATGGTCAACGACGATCTGCCCGAAGCGGCAGCCCGGGTTCCCGATCCGAAACGGCTGATCACCGCGTACCAACAGTCGGTGTCGACGCTCAACCTGCTCCGGGCCTTCACCAAGGGTGGGTTCGCGAGCCTGACCCAGGTCCATGCGTGGAATCAGCAGTTCGTGGCGTCGTCCAACGAAGGACAGCGATTCGAGGGGATGGCCGACGGCATCGACCGGGCCCTCCGGTTCATGGCTGCCTGCGGGATCAACCTGACCGCCGAGGGCTCGTTGCACGAGGTCGACTTCTGGACCAGCCACGAGGCGCTCATCCTCGATTACGAGGAAGCGCTCACCCGGCGCGACTCGTTGACGGAGAAGTGGTACGACTGCTCGGCGCACATGCTCTGGGTGGGCGAGCGCACCCGCCAGCTTGACGGTGCGCACTGCGAGTTCCTCTCGGGTATCGACAATCCGGTGGCATCCAAGGTCGGTTCCGGCGCTGCCCCCGATGAGGTGATCGGCCTCTGCGAGCGGCTCAACCCCGACCGGATCCCCGGCCGGCTCACGCTGATCACCCGGATGGGGGTCGACGCGATCGAAACAGCCCTCCCCCCGCTGCTGCGCGCGGTGCGCGACGAAGGGCACCCGGTGTTGTGGGTCTGTGATCCGATGCATGGCAACACCTTCACCGCCGACGGGGGGAAGAAAACCCGGCGGTTCGACGACATCGTCGGCGAGCTCGAAAGCTTTTTTCGGTGTCACCGCGAGGTCGGAACCTGGCCCGGCGGTGTGCACGTGGAGCTGACCGGCGACGACGTGACCGAGTGCCTCGGCGGGGTCGAGGACATCGGCGAGGATCAGCTGCACCAGCGCTACACGACCACCTGCGACCCGAGGCTCAACGCGCGCCAGTCCCTCGACTTGGCGTTCGACCTCGCCGAGCTACTGCGAGGCTGACCCAGAGAATGCTCGCCAGCAACGAGGTCCGATCCACACTCGCCCGCTTGGTCGTGCTGGCCGTGTTGGTCGCCACGGTGACCGTGGTCGGAGCCACCACCTCTGGCGCGGCGCCGACGCAGGCAACCACCGCGACCAAGCCGGCGACCGCCCGCACCGCCAAGGTCTCCGCGTACTGGCTCGTCGCCTCGGACGGAGGGGTGTTCTCCTTTGGCGGAGCAGGTTTCTACGGCTCGACAGGCGGCATGCACCTCAACAAGCCGATCGTCGGCATGGCCGGCACGTCCGACAGCCTGGGCTACTGGCTGGTCGCTTCGGACGGCGGGATCTTCGCCTTCGGTGACGCCGCGTTCTACGGGTCGATGGGCGGGACGCGGCTCAACAAACCGGTGGTCGGGATGGCGGCCAACCCCAACGGCAAGGGGTACTGGATGGTCGCCTCTGACGGCGGCATCTTCTCCTTCGGCAGCGCCCCGTTCTACGGATCGATGGGTGCGCACCATCTCAATCAACCCGTAGTCGGGATGGCGGCAACGCCCGACGGGAAGGGCTACTGGTTGGTGGCGGCCGACGGAGGCATCTTCGCCTTCGGCGATGCGAGGTTCTTCGGATCGACCGGCAACATCCACCTCAACCAACCCATCGTCGGGATGACCACCGCACCGGGCGGCAAGGGCTACTGGTTCACCGCCGCCGACGGCGGGGTGTTCGCCTTCGGGCAGGCGCCCTTCTACGGCTCCCTCGGCGACGTACCCCAAAGCCGGCCCATCGTCGCGATGGCCGCCGACCGACAGGGCAACGGCTACTGGTTCACCAATCAGAACGGCGCGGTCACCGCCTACGGCGGCGCCGTCTACTGGGGCTCGGCACCGCAGGTGCTCAACGAGCCGGTGGTGGGCATGGCAGAAGCCGACGCCACCGGGCACTTCACCGGCTCCGCGTACCCGTCGGGAAGCTACGGATACGACATCTCGAACTACCAGTGCGGGAACCTGCCCCCGTCTCCCCACACCGTCGGCTTGGTGCAAGTGGTGGGCGTCTCGATGGGCAGCACCAATCCTTGCCTCGGAGCAGAGGCGGCCTGGGCAGGCGCGGGGCTCAACCTCTACGTCTATCTGACCTACGGAGTGGCTTCGAGCAGCAACGACCCGGCCTGCCAAACCAGTGCCTCGCCGACTGCCTGCAACTTCGGCTTCGATGCCGCGCTCGACGCGTTCTCCAAGGCCACTGCCGCCAGGATTGACACCTCGGTGAGCTGGTGGCTCGACATCGAGCCCGCTCCTCCGGGTACTCCCGCATGGTCCTCTGACCTCGCAGCCAACGCGGCGCTCGTGCAGGGGGCCATCGACGGACTCCACTTCGAGGGGTTGAACGGCGTCGGCATCTATGCCAGCCCCGGATCCTGGACGGGGATCGTCGGCTCCGGGTACTCGCCTGCAGTTCCCTACTGGGCTGCCGACTGGGACATCGCCCCGGCGGTCACCTGCTCCAACGTCAAGTCGCTGTACCGGGGGCTTCCCCGCGGTCCGGTCCAGGTCGTGCAGTACAGTTCGCCGAGCTTCCCCTACCCCGCCGGCGGGATGAGCACCGCCTTCGACGACGACTACGCCTGTTGACGGTCCCCTACGGGTTCGACCGGAAGTGGGCCACGTCGTTGTAGCCGAGGAGCCGCCACCGACCGTCATCGATCTCCCAGGTGGTGAGCGAGCCGTGCTCGGTGCGGAGCTTCAGGCGGGCCCCGGCCAATCCACCGTCGACCGGAATTTTGGCCAGCAATGATGCCTCGATCACCCCTGCGTGGCAGGCGACGACGACCAGCGCTCCGGGGTGAGCCGACGACAGTCGGTCCAGGGTCTCGGCGACCCGGTTGACGAACCCGGTCCAGCTCTCGCCACCGGGTGCGATCGGTTGCCCGGGGTCGTTGTCCCAATCGAGGGTGCCGAACTTCTCGGTGAACTCCGGCCACGAGAGCCCGTCGGCCTCACCGGGGTGCAGCTCGCAGAGCCCGCGATCCGTCACGACCCGCAGTGGGTCCACCGCCGTCCCGAGCAAGCTGGGCGCCACCAGCTCAGCGGTCTCGATCGCTCGAGGGAGCGTGCTCGCATAGAGCACGTCGGCGCCTTCCAACTCCCCGGTCTCCAACAGTCGGGCACGCAACTGCTCGATCTGAGCGCGGCCTCGATCGGTCAACCCTTCACAGCCGATCGGCCCGCCACAGACACCAGATACGTTGCACACCGCCTCGCCGTGACGGATCAGCACCATCCGGGTCGCAGTCGGCGATGGCAGGCCCGTCGTCCGAACGCCTGCAGGAGGTGCGACCCCGGTGAGCCGGCTCCCGCCGGCGCCGGCGTCTGCTCCCGACAGTGCGTCGAATCCCACCGGCGCGGCGCTCACGCGAGCTCCCCGACGAACTTCTCGAGCTGGCGGAGGGTCCGGCACTCGACCACGTCGTCGCAGTGGACCGCATACTCCCCGACGATCGAGTCGCCCGAGTTCCAGTAGGTGCGGGGTTCGGGGTTGAGCCAGTAGACGTGGCGGGCCCGGGCCTGCAGCTCCTTGACCACCCACGCATGCGACGCGTGATAGTTGTTGCGGGCGTCCCCGAGCAGCAGCACGCTGGTGCGCGGGGTGATCTCCTCTCCCCACCGCTCCCAGAAGACGGTGAACGCGTGGCCGTAGTCCGAGTGGCCGTCGACCCAGACGACGTCGGCCTCGGTGTTGATCCGGTGCACCGCGTCGGCCGGATCGTCGGCTCCCTCGAAGAAGGAGCTCACCTCGTCGATCCCGTCGATGAACACGAAGCTGCGCACCTTGGAGAACTGGGTGCTGATGGCGTGGACCAGGTGGAGGGTGAAGCGTGCGAAGGAGGCCACCGAACCGGAGATGTCGGCGATCACCACGATCTCGGGTTTCGACGGGCGCGGATATCGGAACTTCGGATCGACCGGCACGCCCCCGGTGGAGAGCGAGTGGCGCACGGTGGAGCGGAAGTCGAGCGGCCCCTTGCGGCCGTGCCGCCGCTTGCGGGCGAGACGAACCGCCAGCTTGCGAGAGAGCGGTTGCAACGACTTCCGCAACGCCACCAGTTCGTCGCGGCTGGCATGCATGACGTCGATGTCCTCGGGGAGCGGCTTGCGCAGCGATTTGGCCAGTGCCTCACTCCCCCGGTCGGCGACCAACCGTCGCCGAATCTCGTCTTCGATCTCGCGACGCAGCTGATCGATGCGCGAGCGGTACTCGTCTCGCAGCAGCCGCTCTTCGAGCGAGGTGAGGGTGGCCGGAGGCTCCACCAGGTCGAGCTGGGTGTCGCGGTCGAGCGACGAGGTCTCCGCACGGGCTGCCTCCACCAGCCGTTCGAGAACCCCGTCGAGATCGAGGTTCCGCAACGTCCGGTAGAGGTAGTAGGTCCCGCCCACCGGGCGGCCCGCCTCCATCCCCGCGTACCGGGACACCGCCTGGCGGGCGACTGCCGCGACCATGGCGTCGTTGGCGCCGAGCAGCGCCTTGAACAGCAGGTCGGCGAGCTCCTCGGGAGTCATGTCCTGTTGTCCGCCGCCTCCCCCACCCCGGCCTCGGCCCCGCCGCTCACCAGAGCCGGCGAGTCCGTCCATCTCGGACTGGCTCTCCCCGTTCAGCTCGCCACCGTCCTGGCCGTCGATCCCGTACTCGGGGCCGCGCAGCGAGAAGTAGATCTCGAACGCGGTCTCGTACGCTCTCCAGTGGGACGACGACTTGACCAGGCTCGCACCGAGTGTGTACTTGATCGCCTCGCGATCCTCCAGCGGCACGTGGGTCAGCACTTCGGCCGCGTCGAGGTGCTCGGTGAGCGACACCGGGATGCCCGCCGCCCGGAGCTCGGCGACGAAGCCGGTGAGGAGATCGAGCACGGAGCCTCCCGCGCTCAGTCCGGGGTCTCCACCCCGGCCAACTCCTTTGCAGCCCGGTCGATGTCCGACTGGTACTTCAACAGGATGTGCAACGTGTCCCGCGCCTGTTCGACGTCGATCGACTCGACCCCGAGAAGCACCAGGGTTCGCGCCCAGTCGAGGGTCTCGGAGACCGACGGGTCCTTCTTCAGCTCGAGTGTCCGGATCGAACGGACGATGCGGGCGACCTGGTCGGCCAGCGCCTGGCTGATGCCAGGCACCCGGGTCTCGATGATCGCGCGCTCGCGGTCCAGCTGCGGATAGTCGATATGCAGGTAGAGGCAGCGGCGCTTCAGCGCTTCGGACAGCTCACGGGTGTTGTTGGAGGTGAGGAAGACCAAGGGGATCTGGGTCGCCCGGACAGTGCCCAGCTCGGGGATGGACACCTGGTACTCGGAGAGGATCTCGAGCAGGAGCGCCTCGGTCTCCAGCTCCACCCGGTCCACCTCGTCGATGAGCAGCACCACCGGCTCGGAAGCTCGGATCGCCTCGAGCAGCGGCCGGGTCAACAGGAACTCCTCGGAGAAGATGTCCTCTTCGAGCTCCTGCCAGGTCTGGCCGGAGTCCGCCTGGATCCGCAGGAGCTGCTTCTTGTAGTTCCACTCGTAGAGGGCCTTGGACTCGTCCAGACCCTCGTAGCACTGGAGGCGGATCAGCCTGCTCCCGGTCAGCCGGGCCACCGACTTGGCCAACTCGGTCTTACCGGTGCCGGCGGGGCCCTCGACGAGCACGGGCTTTGCCAGGCGATCGGCCAGGAAGACCACGCCCGAGATGCCCTCGTCGGCGAGATACTGCACGCCGGCCAGGCCCTCGCGGACATCGGTGATCGAGTCGAATCGTGGGGGACCCGCAAGTGGGAACCCCGAAGAGATCTCCACTCCGCTCACGATCGCACCTGCCCGCTGCCGGTGACCACGTACCGGGCCGAGGTGAGCTCCTCCAACCCCATCGGACCCCGGGCGTGGAGCTTCTGGGTGGAGATGCCGATCTCCGCACCGAGCCCGAGCTCTTCGCCGTCGATGAACCGGGTGGACGCGTTCACCAGCACCGCCGCCGCGTCCACTTCGCCGGTGAACCGCGACGCCGTCGCCAGGTCGTCGGTGACGATGGCCTCGGAGTGCCCCGACCCGTACCGGGCGATGTGGTCGATCGCCCCGTCGAGGTCGTCGACCACTGCGATCGACAGGGTCATGCCCAAGAACTCGGTGCCGAACTCCTTTTCGGTGGCGACCCCCACATCCGGAAGGATCGCCCGGGTGGCCGCATCACCGAGCAGGGTCACCCCCGAGAGGGCGGTGGCGACCCGGGGCAGGAACGAGTCGGCCACGTCGCGGTGGACCAGCAGTGATTCGGCGGCGTTGCAGACCCCCGGCCGCTGGGTCTTCGAGTTGACCACGATCGACTCGGCCATCGAGAGATCGGCGGCCCTGTCCACGTAGACGTGACAGTTCCCTTCGCCGTCCATCACATAGGGCACGGTTGCGTGTTCGAGGATCGACGCGATGAGCGAGGGCCCACCTCGTGGGATGAGGCAGTCGATGAAGCCGTCGAGCTTCATGAACTCGACCGCCGACTCGCGGCTGGTGTCCTCCACCAGCCCGACCGCGTCGACCGGGAGTCCGGCCTTGTCGAGGCCTTCCTTCAGGATCGAGGCGATGGCCAGGTTCGAGGTGATCGATGACGACGAGCCCCGGAGGAGCACCGCGTTGGCGGACTTGATACAGAGGCCGGCAGCGTCGCTGGTCACGTTGGGCCGGTTCTCGTAGATGATCCCGATCACCCCGAGGGGAACCCGGACCCGTTCGACCCGCAGACCGTTGGGGCGGACCCAGCCGTCGACGACCTTGCCGACCGGGTCGGGAAGGGCGGCGACCTTCCGCAGCCCTGCCGCCATGGCGGTGACCCGACTCCCACCGAGCCGGAGCCGGTCGAGCGACGTCGCGTCGGCACCGGACTGCTCGGCCCGCTCGACATCGGCCGCATTCGCAGCGAGGACCTGGTCAACCCGCTCTTCCAGCAGATCGGCGGACCACGCCAAGAAGTCGTCCCGGGCGCCAGAGGAAGCGCTCGCAAGCTTCCTGCTCGCGGAGCGCGAGCGGCGTGCGAGATCGATCAGGTCAGAAGTTGGGCTCGACGGCACCATCTCAGCGTACTGCCCCGAGGAATTTCGCAAGAAATCTCGAACGTCGAGTGGTGCCGATCAGGCGAGCACGACCAGGTCGTCACGGTGGACGACTTCACGGGAGGCGTCTTCGGGCAGCTCGTCGGATCGCTTCCCCGCCCACTCGGCAACGGTCGCCGCGTCTTGGCGCACCAGGCCCTTGGCGAACACCGCACCGTCGGGACCGGCGATCTCCACCGCATCGTCGGCGTTGAACGCACCCCGCACCGAGATCACGCCGGCGGGGAGGAGTGAGCGGCCTCGCTCGACCAGGGCTGCCCGTGCCCCGGCGTCGACGACCACGGTCCCCGAGGCGCCGATGGCGAAGGCGATCCACAGCTTGCGGGCCGGCAACCGTCGGGCGTGGGGCCGGAACCGGGTCCCGACCCCGGGCCTCGACCCGATCACCGCCGCGAGGACCCCGGGACGGGAGGCGTCGGCGATCGCCGCTTCGACCCCCGACCACACCGCGATCTTCGCCGCGGCCAACTTCGAACCCATCCCCCCGCTGCCGACCTCGGTGCCCGGGCCGCCAGCGATCCGCTCGAGCTCGTGGTCGATCTCCACCACTTCTTCGATGAGCGAACCACGATCGGTGATCCGGGGATCCTCGGTGAACAGGCCCGCCGTGTCGGTCAACAGCACCAGCAGCTCGGCGCCGACCAGGTGGGCGACCAGTGCCGCCAGCCGGTCGTTGTCGCCGAATCGGATCTCCTCGTCGGCCACCGCGTCGTTCTCGTTGACGACCGGGACCACCCCGAGGTCGAGCAGTCGGGTCAAGGTCTGGCGCGCATGCAGGTACTGGCTGCGGTGCACGAAGTCGAGCGGGGCGAGCAGCACTTGGCCTGCGGTGAGGCCGAGTTGGCCCAGGGTGTCACTCCACACCTGCATCAGGCGGTGTTGACCGACCGCGGCGGCAGCCTGGAGGGTGGCGAGGTCGGTGGGCCGGGGTCGGTCGGGCGCAAGGCTGGTCCATCCCGCGGCGATCGCACCCGAGGTCACCACGACCACGCGGACACCCGTGGCACACGCCTCGGCCACCTCGGCGCCGAGCTTGGCGATGGCGTCGGTGTCCACGCGGCCGGCAGTGGTGGTGACCGACGAAGAGCCGATCTTGACCACCACCGTGCGCGACGCTGCGGCGGCGGTTCGGTCGGGCGTGGTGGTCACGACCGGCGACGCCGGGAGCCGGAGTCCCCGATGAACTCGGGTTGATCGCGGTACCACTCGAAGGAGAGCTCGCCGATGTGCACCACATCGCCGTCACGGGCGCCTGCCCGGGCGAGCGCCCGGTCCACCCCGATCCGGCGCAGCCGGCCCTGGATGTAGTCGGCCGCCTCGTCGGTGGTGATGTCGTTGAGGGCGACCGCCCGCTCGACCACTTTGCCCGCCACCCGGAACGTCCCTTCCCCGACGCGTTCGACGGTGAAGCCCTCGGGGAGCGGCCGGTGGACGACGACTGCCCCATTCACCTCGGGCTCGTTGGAGCGGGCCTCTGCGACGAGCAAGGTGAGCCTCCCCACCAACCGGTCGATCCCCTGCCCGGTGACCGCAGAGACGGTCACCTCCGGAACGAACCCGTCGTCCGCAGTGTCTCCTGCCGTGTTCTCCGCCGTGTTCTCCGCCGTGTCGGCCTTGGAGCCGACCACCAGCCTCGGCCGGTCGAGCAGGTCCGGCTGGTAGCGGTCCAGCTCGTCGAGGAGGATCCGGTACTGGTCCGCCGGCGAGACCTCGGACAACGGATCGAGGTCGACCATCACCACCAGCACCCGGGATCGGGTGATGTGGCGGAGGAATCGGTGGCCGAGCCCACGGCCCGAAGCTGCACCCTCGACCAGGCCGGGGATGTCTGCCACGGTGAAATCGGAACCGTCGTCGACCCGCACCACTCCGAGATGAGGCTCGAGCGTGGTGAACGGGTAGTCGGCGATCTTAGGCTTGGCCGCCGAGATGCGGGAGATCAGAGTGCTCTTGCCGACGTTGGGGAACCCGACCAGTGCCGCGTCGGCGACCAGTGCAAGCTCCAGGTCGTACCACTCTTCCGTGCCCTTCTCCCCTTGCTCGGCAAAGCCGGGGGCCCGTCTGCGGTTGCTGAGAAAGCTCGCGTTCCCCCGACCACCCCGCCCGCCCGGGCCTGCCAGCCAGCGGTCACCGGCTTGGACCAGGTCGGCGAGGAACGAGCCGTCCCGGCCCTTGATTCGGGTGCCGACCGGGACCAAGACCTCGAGGTCCGCACCCCGTGCCCCGTGCTTCTTCTTCCCACCTCCGTGCCCACCGTCCCCACCCCGCCGATGGGGATGATCGCGGAAGCTCAACAGCGACGACTGATTGGTGGTGGCGACGAGCCACACATCGCCTCCGCGTCCCCCGTCGCCACCGTCGGGTCCTCCGCGGTCGACATGGGCCTCGCGGCGGAACGCCACCGCGCCCGCGCCCCCGTCACCGGCCTTCACGTGCAGTTGTGCCTCGTCGACGAAGCCGGACATCCCCCGATGTTACCGACGGCGCACCTCGACCCAGAGGGGTCGACCCCTCAGGCCTCGGACAACACCGAGTCGCGGAGCGTTGCCACCGCGTCGGCCACGCCCAGCCATTCGGCCAGTTCGTCGAAGTTCCCGTAGCGGTCACGCAACGAGACGAGGAACTCCTCCATCGTCTCGGGCATGACCTGGAGGACCGCCGGGGCATGTCGCTGCACTTCCTCGGCGGCCTCGGGATACTCGGCCAACAGGAGCTCGAGCAGGCGGACCATCGCCGCCGCGCTCAGTGCATAGTCCTCGACGATCACCTCGTCGGGAACCCCGAGGAACCCCAGGATGAGGGCCGAGAGCACGCCGGTTCTGTCCTTGCCGGCGCTGCAGTGGAACACGGCCGGCAGCGATCCCCCGGAACCGAGCACTTCGAACGCGCCGGTCAGTGCAGGAGCACCGTTGGCGACCATCTCGGCATACCGGGTCGCGACGAACGACGCTTCCTTCCACGCAGGAAGCTCTTCGGTCGGAGGGAGCACGTCGGTGAGCGGGAGATCGACGTAGCGGACCGGTACCTGGTCGACCGGGAACCGGCCACGCTGCTCGGCCTCGTCGACCGTCCTGAGATCGATCACCGTCGACACGCCGAGCTCACGTAGGCGGCGATGGTCGTCCTCGCTCAGCCGGTGCAGACCGTCGGCCCGGAACAGGCGCCTCCATTCGATCTGACGACCTTCTCGGTTGCGATAGCCGCCGAGGTCACGGAAGTTCACACACCCGTCGAATTCGAGCGTCCGCGAGAACTCGGGGTTGTCAGCCGGGTCAGAGTGCGGCGGGACGGTACCTGTCGCTGGCATGGACCGGATCGTACCGTGCCCTCCCCCGGTCGCTTCCGGCGCCCGGACCGAGGGTGCAGTCCGAAAGTCTGGGCAGAGTTCAGTCCGCCGGAGCGGCGATCACGTCGACCAGCTTGCGGCCCTTGCGGCTGCTGAACTGGACCGTGCCGCCCGACAGGGCGAACAGCGTGTCGTCGCCACCGAGGCCGACGTTCTGGCCGGGGTGGAACCGGGTGCCGCGCTGGCGGACCAGGATGGCGCCTGCTTGCACCGTCGTACCGCCGTACGCCTTCACTCCGAGCCGTTGTGCATTCGAGTCGCGACCGTTGCGAGTCGAACCGCCGCCCTTGGTCTTTGACATCTTCTGCTACTCCTTGTCCGGTTGTCGCGCTGTCCGGCGATCAGCTCGCCGCGCTGATCGAGGTGATCTCGATCGTCGAGTAGCGCTGACGGTGTCCCCATCGGGTGCTCTGGTTGGACTTGTTCTTGTAGGTGAAGCCCCGGATCTTCGGTCCGAGCTCTTCGCCGATCACCTTGGCGACGACCGACGAACCCTCGAGCTGGGTCGGCGTCGCCAACACGGTCTCCCCGTCGACCAGGAGCACCGGGGAGAAGGTCACCTCCGCCCCAGGGGACTCGCCCAGGAGCTCCACCCGCAGCGTCTGCCCAGGGGTCACCCGCTCCTGCTTTCCTCCGGTCTTGATCACGGCATACATAGGCGTGCGACTCTACTACAGCGCCGGACTCGGTCCGTCTGCAGGCGGCAGCCTGGTCGGACGTCGCGACCCTTCGGGAGGCCTAGAGCTCCGGGTCTTCGATCAGGATCCCTCGGCCGCCACACACCTCGCAGGTGGTGGACATCGACTCGATCAGGCCTTCGGACACCCGTTTGCGGGTCATCTCCACCAGTCCCAGTTCGGAGATGTCGAAGACCTGGGTACGGGTCTTGTCCCTCGCAAGGGCCGAACGGAGCGCGCTCCCGACCTTCCCCCGGTTCTCACGGATCTCCATGTCGATGAAGTCGATGACGATGATCCCGCCGATGTCCCGCAGCCGCAGCTGTCTGGCCACCTCCTCGGCCGCCTCCAGGTTGTTCCGGTACACGGTCTCCTCGAGATTGGTGGTCCCGACGTTCTTGCCGGTGTTTACGTCGATCACGGTGAGGGCCTCGGTCCGGTCGATCACAAGCGATCCCCCCGAGGGGAGGTACACCTTGCGGTCGAGCGCTTTATGGAGCTGTTCGTGCACGTGGTAGCGCTCGAAGATCGGCAGCGGCTCCACCGCGGGATCGAAGTACTCCACCCGGTCGGCCAGCTCGGGGTTGACCGCACCGACATAGTCACGCACCTGTTCGTACAGGGCGAGGTCGTCGATGACCACCGCCCGGTAGTCACGGTTGAGCTCCTCGCGGATGACCCGGACCGCGATCGCCGGCTCCCGGTAGAGCAGCGCGGGACCCTGTCCCCTGGTGGCGTCGGACGCGATGGCGTTCCACTGTTCGACCAGGAGCTCCACGTCGTTGCGCAGTTCGTCGGCGCTCGCACCCGCAGCCGCCGTCCGCACGATCAGACCGTGGCCTTCGGGGCGGACCGACTCGACGATTCGGCGCAGCCGCTTGCGTTCGGTGTCGTCGAGCCGCTTCGAGATTCCGTAGGCGGTGCTGTTCGGGACCAGGACCACGAAGCGCCCGGGAATCGACACCTCTTGGGTCAGCCGGGCCCCTTTTGCGCCGATCGGATTTTTGGTGACCTGGCAGAGGATGGTCTGGCCGGGTTTGAGCAGCTGCTCGATGCGGGGCTGGCCCGGAGAACCGCCGGACTCCACGTCGTCGGTGTCGTAGCGGACGTCGCCGTGGTACAGCACCGCGTTCTTCGGCGTCCCGATATCGATAAAGGCAGCTTCCATCCCCGGAAGCACGTTCTGGACCCGGCCCCGGTAGATGTTCCCGTCGATCTGTGTTGCATCGTCGGCTGCCCGGGAGATGTAGTGCTCGACCAGGGTCCGACCCTCGAGGAGTGAGATCTGGGTGGACTCGGGGCGCACGTGGACGCAGATCATGTACCGCCCGAGCGCCTTGCCACGGCGTTCCCGCCCGCCCCGTCGCCCTTCGGGGTTCGGGCCCGGATCAGCCGCGGCCCGACCGGTCGGTACCGCACCACCTTCGACGGGACCGGCCGGACGCTGGCGTGACCGTCCCCCTCCCCGTCCGCGTCCACCTCGACCAGAGCCCGACCCACTTCGACGTGACGCATCGGCGCCGTTGCCGCTCCCATTGGCACCGCCGTTTCCGGTGCCCTGGTTGTTGCCGTTCCCCTGAGCACCGACCCTCGAGGCGGGGGAGCCGGCTCCGTTGCCGTTGGGCTGGGCGGGGGCACTCACCACGGGTCGAGCCGGTCGTGTGTCGCCGATCTTCGGCCGCTCGGCGGGTTCGGATCGCACCACGGGCGGCACGGCTGCCGGAGTTTCTCCCACTTTCGGTGGGGCAGGGGGTGCGCCCTCGGTCACCGCTGCCCCCGTCTCGCTGGGCGTGCCCTGGCCGGCCCCGCCCGACCGGCCCCGCCCTCCACGCGAGCCGCGCCGACGGCGGGCCGCGGGTCGTTCCCCGTTTCCGTTCGAACGCTCTTCGCCGCCCGAGCCCCCTCGTCCGTCGTTTCCCCCGGCACCTCCGCCGAGGTCGCCGCCCGAGACCGCCAGGTCAGCGACCGGGCTCTTCTCCCGACGTTCGTCCGCCTGCGACGGACCGACACTCCCGCCCGATCCGGCCGGTGACGCGGTCTGAGGTGCGGAAGACTCCGCGGGAACCTCGACCGGTTGGCCGGTTGTTCCTTCTGACATCGATTTCCCTTTCGAAACTGCTCATGACGCGCGCCCCAGGGCGTGCGCGGCGCGATCGCCAGTCACGGCATCCCAGCCGAGCCCGATGGGCTCGCTCCGGACGCGATCGCGCTCGATCCATTGTTGGGTTCTGCAAGCCCGGTCGAGCACCGGTGCTCCCGCCATCTCGCCGTTCTGCTGCTCCGCCTCGGACGCCTCGACCCCGGCCAGTGCGAGCACCAGCTCCCGCGGGCGCACCCCCCGTGGCTGGGTGGCAAGTTCCGCGACGAGGGAGACCGAGGTCGACTCCTCTGCTCCGGCTGCCGGCTCCTCCCGCTCGGGCACCGTCAACGAGATGATCGACGGACGGAGGTCGTCCAACTCTTCCCTGCCTTTTCGCTCCCTCATGATCGGCGCCGACGTCGAGGCGAGGAGCCCATCCACCCGACGTTCGAGATCCGCCCGGGAGACCCCGGCGATCCCGATCACCCACGAGCACGAGGTGACCAGCTGCTGCAACGAGCCCACCTTCCGATCGACCACCATCGCCTCTTCCACTTCGATCCCTTCGGGCAACAGCCCGGTGAGCAGGGCGGGAAGAGTCTCGACCACGATGCCGGCGGACCGAGCACGGTCCTCGTCCAGCACGACGTCGAGGTACTCGGCCAGCGACTCGCACCCGGTGGGCAAGGCGAGTCCGAAGCTGAGCTGGGGCCGGGGGGAGAAACCCTCCGAGTAGGCCAGCGGAAGTTCGGCCCGGCGCAGGGCTCGCTCCCACATCCGAGCCACGTCCCGTTGACTGGTGAAGCGGATCTTGCCCAGCTTGGTGAAGCGAAGGCGGATACGCATCTCAGTCACTTCCTCCTCGGGCCGGGATCGCGGCGGGCACGCTCGGCCCGGAGGCCGAACCGGCGCCGGACGGCGCCGTGGTCAGAAATCGTACCGGTACTTGGCCTCCTGTTGAGAGATCCTGCCCCGTACCCTGGCTCCCACCTGCAGGTGGGACCGCAGAAGCGACCACATGTTCGATGCCGAAGCCGGTGCAGGCCCCGCAGTCGTAACACGGCGTCCACCGGCAGTCCTCGAGGCCGTGGGCGGCGAGAGCGTCGACCCAGTCCTGCCAGAGGAAGTCCCGGTGGAGGCCGGCGGAGAGGTGGTCCCAGGGCAGGACCTCGTCCTCGGTCCGGTGGCGGTAGACCACGTCTTCGAGCGACAGACCGTGGTCCGCCAGCGCGTCGGTCCATCGCCGGAGGTCGAAGTGCTCGGTCCACTCCTGAAAGGTGCCGCCCTCGCGCCAGACCTGCTCGATGACCGGACCCATCCGCCGGTCGCCACGGCTCATCGCGCCTTCGATCGCGGTGGCCTCGGGGTCGTGCCAGCGGATGGTGAGGCCACGCACCGGTCGGGCCGCGTCGCGCAGGAGATGGACCTTGCGGGTGAGCTCTTCGATGGTGTTCTGGCCGAACCACTGGAACGGGGTCTGCACCTTCGGCACGAACCCGCCGACCGAGGCGGTGACGGTGACCCCCTTGTGGTACCGCCGGCCGATGGCGACGCACTGCTTGGCAAGGGTGACGATCCCCAGGGTGTCCTCGTCGGTCTCGGTCGGCAACCCGATGAGAAAGTAGAGCTTGACCCGCTTCCAGCCCTGACTGAACGCGGCGTCGACCGCCGCGTAGAGGTCCTCTTCCCGGATCAGCTTGTTGATGACCTGGCGCATCCGCCAGGTGCCGGCCTCTGGCGCGAAGGTGAGCCCGGTCCTCCGCACCCGCTGGATCTGGGCGGCGGTGCCGACAGTGAACGCATCCACACGCAGGCTCGGGAGGCTGACCGACACCTGGCCCGAACAGGCGGGGTCCTCGATGATCGAGGTGACCGTCTGCTCGATGCCGGAGTAGTCGGCACTGGAGAGTGAGGTCAGGGCGACCTCGTCGTAGCCGGTGCGGGCGAGCCCGGTGGCGACCATGGTCCGGGCCTGCTCTGCGGGGCGCTCCCGCACCGGGCGGGTGATCATTCCCGCCTGGCAGAACCGGCAGCCTCGGGTGCAGCCGCGGAACAGCTCGACGTTGAGCCGGTCGTGGACGACTTCGATCAGCGGCACCAGCTGCCGGCGCGGATAGGGCCAGTCGGCGAGGTCGGAGATGGTGCGCTTCTCCACCCGCTCGGGGGTGTCGGCGAACCGCGGGGTGATCCCGTCCAACCGGTGTGCACCGGCCGGGGATTCCTCGTAGGACACCTCGTAACAGGCCGGCACGTAGACGCCGGGGATCCGGGCGAGCGAGCGAAGGATCGACTCCCTCGAGCCGTCCCCGGTGTGCTCCCCGGCGAGCGAGGCGGCCAGCACGTCGTTGACCTCTCCCACGACCTCCTCCCCGTCGCCGAGGACGAAACAGTCGACGAAGTCGGCGAGTGGCTCGGGGTTGAAGGCGCAGTGGCCGCCGGCCACCACCAGGGGGTGGTCCGAGGTGCGGTCTGCGGAGCGGACCGGCACCCCGGCCAGATCGATCAGGTTGAGGACGTTGGTGTAGACCAGCTCCGCCGACAAGTTGAAGGCCAGCACGTCGAAGGAGCCCGCCGCCAGGTGGTTCTCCAGCGAGAAGAGGGGGACCCCCGCCTCTCGCATCACCGCTTCCATGTCCACCCAGGGGGCATAGGCCCGCTCGGCCGCCGCGTCCTCGCGTTCGTTGAGGATCTCGTAGAGGATCTGCAAACCCTGGTTGGGCAGACCGATCTCGTAGGTGTCGGGGTACACGAGCAACCACGCGACGACGGAACCGTCGTGCGCGGGGCTTTGGGCTCCGAGCTCGCCGCCGATGTAGCGCGCCGGCTTCTCGACGCGGGAGAGAAGTGGCTCCACTCGTGGCCAGAGGGACTGCATCTTCTGCACCAGCTTAGGGCGGCCCGATCGGGGCCCGGGGCAGGACTCGACGGTTCAGCCGGCGGACTGGGTCTGGGTGGTGGAGGTGGTCGCCGCTCCCCCGTTGCCGGATCCGGTCGTGCCGGAACCCGTGGTACCGGAGTTGGTGGTCCCGGAACCGGCCGGCGGGATGGTGGTGGTCGTCGTGGTCGTGCTGGTCGGCGGCGCGAGCGGTTGGGTCGATTCGACGATGCTCGGCAGGGGCGGAATTCCCGGAGCGGTCACCGGGTTGGTCGCGAGGTAGTCGAAGATCGACCGGACGACCGGCGCCGCGGCCGTGGCCCCGTAGCCGGCCTGGTCGATGACGCAGACCACCACGTACTGAGGATTGACCGTCGGGCCGAACCCCACGAACCACGCGGTCGGCTCCTTGCCGATCTCGGTGTCGGCGGTCCCGGTCTTGCCGCCGATGCCGCCGGGGAAGTTGAGACCCTGAAAGGACCCGTAGGCGGTCCCACTCGGATTCTGGACGACGCCTTCGAATCCGGTCATCAACGCGGCGTAGGTCGACGACGGCAGGTTGACGTGCCCGGTCACCTTGGGGGTGAACCGCTTGATGACCTTCTTGTCATTGGGCGAGACCAAGGCTGCGGCAACCTGTGGGGCGTACCGGGTGCCGCCGTTGACGAAGGTGGAGTAGGCCACCGCCTGCTCGATGGGAGTGATGGTGGTCGCGCCCTGCCCGAATGCCATCTCCACGTTGTCCCCCGTGTACCAGGTGGTGTTTGGGAACGCCGCGGGAGCCTCGGAGTGGAGCTTGAGCCGCTCCAACTGACCGTCGATCCGACCGGTGCTTTCGCCCGGCAGATCGATGCCGGTGAGCTCGCCGAGGCTGTACTGCGCGGCCTGGTTCTGGATCGGGGTGTCCCCGTACTGCCCCCGGTCGTCCCAGAACATCGCACCGAGGTTGTAGAAGAAGTCGTCGTCGGAGACGGTGAGCGCCGTCGAGACGTTGATCTCGCCCTGCGCACCGTCACCGGGCGCGTTGTGCAGATTGCACGAGGTCGAGTTGTACTGGCACCCGGGAACCTTGAACGATCCCGTGTCGTCGTAGTACTCCCCGGGGCTCCACAGTCCGGTGTCGAGTGCCGCAGTCGCCGTGTTGAGCTTGAAGGTCGACCCCGGCGTGTACTGCCCCTCGATCGCGTAGTTGTTCTGCGCGCCGGACACCTGAAGGTCCTGGTAGTTCGCGTTCGAGATGCCCCCGACCCACACCGCCGGGTTGTACGAGGGATACGAGGAGAGGGCATAGATGGCTCCACTTTGCGGGTCCATCACCACCACCGCCCCGTTGACCGCCGCGGGATAGCAGCCGCCGTTGTTGTTGCACTTCGGATCGAAGGTCTGACGGAGGGAGAGGATCTGGGTGGCGAGAGCGTTGTCGGCCACCTGCTGGAGCCCGGTGTCGATGTTGGTGACCAGGTTGTCCCCGGCCTTCGCCGCGGTCGTCTTGAGGGTTCCACGCACCTGGCCCTGAGGGTTGACCTCGAGCTCCTGTTGACCGGGGGTGCCGTGGAGAGAGCGCTCGTACTGGTACTC
The DNA here is from genome assembly GCA_963839925.1 of uncultured Acidimicrobiaceae bacterium. Classification (GTDB taxonomy): domain Bacteria; phylum Actinomycetota; class Acidimicrobiia; order Acidimicrobiales; family RAAP-2; genus Bog-756. Next base: position 2,012,314 of record CAWIWV010000001.1, read on the forward strand.
GAGACCGGTCTGCCCGAAGGCGTCGCCCGCCTGGTACCCCTGGGAGGTCCTCGACGCGAGCTCCGAACTGCTGATCTGACCGACGTAGCCGAGGGTCTGGGATGCCGGGTATCCCGACGAGGCAGGACCGGGGATCTCGGTCTGGGGGTAGTTGCGTTGGGTCGTCGCGACCGCGGTGACCCCGGGGAACTCGCTCTGGTGTTCGTTGATGTAGAGCACGTCGCTGAGCGGGGCGTTGGACAGGACGGGCACCGGTTTGTACTGGCTGTACTGCTGATTCTTGATGGCGGCCTCGACCTGGGCGGAGGTCTCCCCGATCAGCGAGGCCAGACGGCCCACCACCTCTGGCTGTTGGAGGGCGGCAACCCGGGACAAGGTGATCTGCTCGGTCACCACGTTGTTCACCAGCGGGTTGCCATAGCGGTCGAGGATCATCCCCCGGGTCGGGGCCACCTCGACGGTCCGGATCCTGTCGGCGTTGACCGCCTGGGCCGCCGCCGGCGCCTGGAGGACGGTGAGCGCCCACAGCCGGAGCCCGAGCAGGGCGAACAGGCCGATGACCACCAGCGCGATCACCCGGATCCTGAGTCCGGGGCGGGAGGCGGAAGTGTCGGGGGCGTCGAGGATCGTCTCGACCGAGATCCGCCCCTTCTGGCGCATCTTCGGCTGTCGGGGGCTCTTCTGCTTGGAGCGAGCCTTGCGCTCGCTCTCGGGGGGAGCGAAGAGGCGCGAGCCACGGAACGGGTGGCGGAACGATCGGTTCACCGGGGCTCAGTATCCCAAGAGTTCTCCGGATGGAGCACGCGGCCGGCTCGAGCGGTCACCGTGATCGCGCCGACAACGTCGAGGTGGGGACCCCTTCGAGAGAAACGGCCGGCAAAGCCCAGGTCACCAGGCGGAACGCGGGAATCGCGAGGAGGGCGTTGGTGACGCTCACCACCACGATGATCCGGACCAGGTCGACGTGGAGCATCTGGGGCTGGCCGATGACCGACCCGAGCACGGCGTAGAGCGCCTCGTAGACCGCACTCGCACCGGCCGCAACAACCGGCGCCAACCAGAACGCCGAGCGATCCACGGAAACCGTGAGGACGCCCACCCCGAACCCGACCAGACAGCCGACGAGCGCGGACAGTCCGAACGGGGTCGGGAGCAGCAGGTCGGCGGCCAACCCTGCGCCGAAGCCCATGGTGGCGCCCCGTGCCGGCCCTCCGGCGATGCCGGCCACAATCGGCAGGAGGATCATGATGTTCGGGTGCACCCCTCCGATTCGGAGGTCGAGCATCAGTGTGTTCTGCACGACGAGGAACAGCACGACGACCAGCACCACCCGGGATCCTTCACGGACGGTCATCCCGGACCCCACAGAATCACCGACACATACCGGAGACGGCCGAGGTCGACCACCGGCTGGAGGGAGACCGATTGAGTCGACGAGGCCACGCCGGACTTGGAGGCCACGACCGTCGCGACCGGGATACCGGCGGGAAAGACGGCTCCTTCCAAGCCGCTGGTGGTGAACACCTCCCCAGGGGTGAGGTGGGCGCTGTTGAGGACCAGATCGGCGCTGAGCGGTTTGCCCGCGCCCTGGCCGTCGAGCACCGCGAGTGACGAGTTGTCGGCCGGACCGAACCGGGCCCCGACGGCGGACTGACCGTCGGTGATCAGTCGGACGGTAGAGGTGGTGTGGTTGGCCTGGACCACCTGTCCGACCAGTCCCTGCGCGCCGACCACCGGCATGCCGAGCTGCACGCCCTGGTCCCGACCAACGCTGATGTCGATGGTCGATGCGTAGTTGCTCGAGTTGAAGTCGGTGACCACGGCCGGCACCGTCTGCAGATTGCCCACGAACGGCAGATCGAACAGTGCGTTGAGCTGTTGGAGCGATGCGTCCTCGTCCTGTTCGGAAGTCTGCTGCTCCTGCAGTTTGCCGATCTCTTGTTGGAGCTTCTGGTTCTGCTCGCGCACCGCGCCGTAGTGCACCGCACCGGCGAGGAAACTCCCGATCGGCTCGACGATGTCGTCGACCCCCGAACGGACCGGTGCGAAGGCGTCCGACGCCGCCGACTTCACCCCTGAGGTGATCTTGTGGAAGTCGCCACGGGCGTCCAGGGTGATGATGCTCACCGACGCCAACAACAAGATCAACAGGGTGGTACGAGGGCGGCGAGACCGCCGCGCCTTCGCCACGACTAAAGGATCCTCTTGCCCCTCAGCGAGCGGATGAGGTGATGAGGACCTGCTTGAGGGCCTCGAATTCCTCGAGGCACTGCCCGCTGCCGATGGCAACGCAGTTCAGCGGATCGCGTGCAACCACGATCGGCATGCCGGTCTCCTGGGTGAGCCGGCTGTCCAGGCCGTGCAGCAAGGCGCCGCCCCCGGTGAGGACGATCCCCTGTTCCATGATGTCGGCGGCGAGTTCAGGTGGGGTGCGGTCGAGGGTCACCTTCACCGCGTCCACGATCGCCGCCACCGGCTCGTCGATCGCCTTTCGGATCTCCTGCGTCGAGATGACCACGGTCTTGGGCAGTCCGGTGACCAGATCGCGTCCACGGATCTCCGCGTGCAGCTCCTCTTCGAGCTCATAGGCGGAGCCGAGGGCGATCTTGATCTCCTCAGCGGTGCGCTCGCCGAGCGCAAGGCTGTACTCCTTCTTCACGAACGAGACGATCGCCTCGTCCAGTTCGTCGCCGCCGATGCGGATCGACTGGCTGGTCACGATCCCACCGAGCGAGATGACCGCGACTTCGGTCGTTCCGCCTCCGATGTCGACCACCATGTTGCCGGTCGGTTCGTGGACCGGGAGACCGGCGCCGATTGCCGCCGCCATCGGCTCCTCGATGATGTAGGCCTTCCGAGCGCCCGCGTACTCGGCTGCCTCCATCACCGCGCGTTGTTCCACACCGGTGATGCCCGACGGCACGCAGATGACCATGCGCGGCTTGGCGAACCGACGCTGATGCACCCGGTGGATGAAGTATCGGAGCATCTTCTCGCAGATCTCGAAATCCGCGATCACTCCGTCCTTCAGCGGCCGGATGGCCTGGATGTGACTCGGGGTCCGGCCGATCATCCGCTTGGCTTCGGCACCGACGGCCAAGGGCCGACCGTCCTTGACGTTGACCGCGACCACCGACGGCTCGTTCAACACGATGCCTCGTCCGCGCACGTAGACCAATGTGTTTGCAGTACCGAGGTCGACGGCCATGTCACGGCCAAGAAGTGAGAAACTGTTGTCGCGCATCAGAGATGCACTCCTCCGTCAGGATCGGTCGGGGCTTGGTCAGTACATGTGAGAGCACCTGTGCGCCGCTGCCCTCGTAACTCCATGACCGGCGACATCTGCTTCATCTGCCCCATCAGGCTACGGGAACCGGCGTTGCGAAACAAGGTCGGGATGCCCCGGCCGTGCAGGGGCCGGATCCGGCCCACGCAGGGCCATCAGCCCGTCTCAGGCCAAGCCGGGGAAGAAGATCTCGATCTCGCGGGCGGCCGACTCTGCCGAGTCCGACCCGTGAATCAGGTTTTCACTCATCTCGAGCGCCAGATCGCCCCGGATCGTCCCCGGGGCAGCCTCGGCCGGATTGGTGACCCCCATCAGCGCCCTCACCACCGCATAGGCGTCGTCTGGACCCTCGACCACCATCACCATCGCCGGAGACCGGGTGATGAAGACGACCAGGTTGTCGTAGAAGGGCTTTCCGGCATGCTCTGCATAGTGGAGGGCTGCGGTCTCCTTCGTGATCGACCGGAGCTCGGCCGCCACCAGGCGGAGGCCCTTGCGCTCCAGCCTGGCGGTGATCTCCCCGACCAGTCCGCGCTCGACGGCATCGGGTTTGCAGATGACAAGTGTTCGTCCCACGAGCGTGTGAGGCTAGCCGACGCCACGCAGGACAGAGGTCGCCTCGGCCACGGTGTACAGGGAACCGCACACCACGATCCCGTCCTCGACGCCGGCCCGACCGATCGCCAGTTCGACCGCTTCGGTCGGCGTGCCGGCAACCGTCACGTCCATTCCCAGGCCGGTCGCCGCCTCGGCAACCACGACCGGGCTGAGCGCGCGAGGCGAGTCAGGCGCACAGAGCACCACTGACCGGACCCCCGCGGTCGTCAACGGTTCGAGCATGGACGTCGGATCGCGTCCGGAGAGCATTCCGACAACTGCAGACAGCTCACCCTCGACGGTGAACTCCTCGACCAACGAGCGGGCGAGCGCGAACATCCCAGCCACGTTGTGGGCACCGTCGACCACGATCAACGGTTGGTGTCCGATCACTTCGAGCCGGCCCGGAGCCCTCACCGCCGCAAAGGCCTGCTCGACGACTTCCTCGTGCAGTGGTGTGCCGAAGAACGCCTCCGCCGCCGCGAGCGCGCACGATGCGTTCTCCCCTTGATGCGCGCCGTGCAGGGGAACCAGCAGCTCCCCATAGGCGGCGCCAGGCGTCCGCACGTCGATCAACCGGCCTCCGACGGCGAGCCTGTTCGCGGTACATGCAAAGTCCTCTCCCCGCACCCAGAACTCGGTGGCGCCCACACCCTCGGCTGCCCCCCGGAACAGTTCGACGAGCATCGGGTCGGTCTCGCCGATGACGACTCGGCCACCCTCTTTGAAGATGCCCGACTTGTCGCGGGCGATGTCCTCGAGGGTCGGACCGAGCACCTCGGTGTGGTCGAAGCTGATGTTGGTTACCACGGACACCACGCCGTCGACCACGTTGGTGCAGTCCCACCGCCCGCCGAGACCGACTTCGATAACCGCCGCGTCCACCGCCTCGTCGGCGAACCAGGTCAGCGCGGCGGCGGTCAACAGCTCGAATCGGGTGGGCCGTTCGTCCATCATCTGCTCGATCCGGGCGAGCGACTCGAGCAGATCCAGAAAGACCTCGTCGTCGATGGGTTCGCCGTTGCGCGACAGCCGTTCGTTGACCCGTTGGAGGTTCGGACTGGTGTAGGTGCCGACGACGAGGCCCTGCGCGCCGAGCAGCGCGGTGACCATGGCGGCGGTGGATCCCTTGCCGTTCGTCCCGGTGATGTGCACGGACGGATAGGCCCTCTGCGGATCCCCCAGCAGATGGGCGAGGGACCGCATCCGCTCGAGTGTGGGCACCGATCGCCGGGTGGGCATCTTCGACTCGAAGTCGACGTGTGCGTCGAGCCAGGACAAGGCCTCTGGCAGGTCGTCGAAGCTCACGGCCACCGGCGGGCGCTACGGGGTGGTTGCGGCGAAGATCAGGACGCGGCCCTGCGACTCCGGGTCGACTTGGCCGGAGGGCGCTGCAGGGGAACCAGCGTCGGGTGCACCTTGTCGAGGACGACCGCCCGGTCGACCACGCACTTGGAGATGTCGTTTCGACTGGGGAGGTCGTACATGACCTCGAGCAAGACCTCCTCGAGGATCGCCCGCAGTCCGCGTGCACCGGTCCCGCGCAGCAGGGCCTGCTCGGCGACGGCCTCGAGCGCATCGTCGGTCAGCTCGAGCTCGATGTGATCCAGTTCGAAGGTCCGCTGGTACTGCTTGGTCAGCGCGTTCTTCGGCTCGACCAGAATGCGGATCAGTGCATCCTTGTAGAGATGGGAGACGGCGCCGACCACCGGGAGACGTCCGATGAACTCGGGGATCAGCCCGAACTTCATCAGATCCTCGGGCAGTACGTGGCGGAGCAGTTCGGAGTCGTCCCGCTCCGAGGCTTTGCGCACCTCGGCCCGGAATCCCATGCCCTTGCGGCCGATGCGGTTCTCGATGATGGAGTCGACGCCGGCGAACGCGCCACCACAGATGAACAAGATGTTCGTGGTGTCGATCTGGATGAACTCTTGATGGGGGTGCTTGCGGCCACCTTGGGGTGGCACTGAGGCGGTGGTCCCCTCGAGGATCTTCAAGAGGGCCTGTTGGACGCCTTCACCGGACACGTCCCGGGTGATCGACGGGTTCTCGGACTTGCGAGCGATCTTGTCGATCTCGTCGATGTAGATGATGCCGGTCTCGGCACGCTTCACGTCGTAGTCGGCGGCCTGGATGAGCTTCAACAAGATGTTCTCGACGTCCTCGCCCACGTAGCCGGCCTCGGTCAGCGCGGTGGCGTCGGCGATGGCGAAGGGGACGTTGAGCATGCGGGCGAGGGTCTGGGCCAGCAGTGTCTTGCCGCAGCCGGTCGGACCGAGCAACAAGATGTTCGACTTGGCCAGTTCCACGTCGCTGTCGTGCGGGCCGTTGTTCCCCGCCTGGACCCGCTTGTAGTGGTTGTAGACGGCAACCGACAGGATCTTCTTCGCGTACTCCTGACCGATCACGTAGTCGTTCAGGAACTCGTAGATCTCCTTGGGCTTGGGCAGCTCCTCGAACGAGAGCTCGGTGGTGTCGGCGAGCTCCTCGGCGATGATGTCGTTACACAGCTCGATGCACTCGTCGCAGATGTACACGCCCGGCCCGGCGATCAACTTCTTCACCTGCTTCTGCGACTTCCCGCAGAAGCTGCACTTCACCAGATCGCCACCATCTCCGAACTTGGCCACGTCGGTTCCTCTACCCTTCTGTCAGCGGACCCTGTTGCTCATCGGTACTGCTGTGTGCGTCCGTCCCGGCTTGTGCAAAGCCCCCCGAAACCCGGAACTCAACCCTAGCGGCTGGGGCGGCAGCACCACGACCCTCGTCTCGTCCCTGCGGGCTACGCAGCCCCAACTGCTTCGATGGGCACCGTGTCCCTTGCGGTGATGACCTCGTCGATCAATCCATAGGCAACCGCTTCGTCGGCGGTCATGATGAAGTCCCGGTCGGTGTCCTTCGACACTCGTTCCATCGTCTGGCCGGTGTCGTTGGACAGCATGCCGTTCAACAGGTCGCGCATCCGGAGGATCTCTTTCGCCTGGAGCTCGATGTCGCTCGCTTGACCCTCCACTCCGCCGAACGGTTGGTGCAACAGGATCCGGGCGTGTGGGAGCGCGAACCGCTTGCCTCTGGTTCCCGCACCGAGCAACACCGCGGCCGCAGACGCCGCCTGTCCGAAGCAGAACGTGGACATGTCCGGCTTGATGTACTTCATCGTGTCGTAGATCGCGAACAGCGCGGTGATGTCCCCGCCCGGCGAGTTGATGTAGAGGTGGATGTCCTTGTCCGCCTCCTCCGACTCGAGGAACAACAGCTGCGCGCAGACCAGGTTGGCGACGGTGTCGTTGATCGGCGTCCCCAAAAAGATGATTCGCTCGCGCAGCAGGCGGGAGTAGAGGTCGTAGTTCCGCTCACCGCGACTCGTCGATTCGACCACCCACGGCACGCTGTAGGCCTGCGCTTCGATCTGCCCGGTTCCCTCTGTCCAACCGGGTGCTCTCCAACTCATTCCGAGTCCTCCTCGCCCTGGGTCTTCAGTTCGTCGCGTGATATCGGGTTTCCTTCTTCGTCGACCAACTCGACGTTGTCGGTCAGCCAGAGCAGGGCCTTGGCCTTGCGTCGATCCGAGCGTACCGCCGGAAGCCTTCCGGCCTGTTCCAACCGGTCCCGTACCTCGTCGGGGTCCATTTCGAGTCGCTCGCCCATGGCGGCCAGCTCCTCGTCGAGCTCCTCGTCGCTGACCTCGATGCCCTCTTCCTCGATCAGCGTTCGAAGCGCGAGATCCACCTTGACAGTCTGGAGCGCTCCCGCACGCAGCTCGTCGAGGAACTCCTGCTCGCCGCGACCGGTCGCGGCAAGGAACTGGCTGAGGGTCATGCCCTGGCCTTCCAACCGGTGGTTGAGATCGTGGATCCGTTCGCGCACCTCGGCTGCCACCAGCTGATCGGGAACATCTTCGGTGACCAGCTCCGCCAGCGCGTCGGCCGCCTTCTCGCGCAGCGCCATGCGCGCGACGGCGAGCTGCCGTTGGCGGATCCGTTCGGCGATGTCCGATCTGAGCTCGTCCATCGTCTCGAATTCCGAGGCCTCAGCCGCCCACGCATCGTCGGCATCGGGAAGCACCAGCTCCTTGACGTCTTTGACCAGCACCCGGAACGAGATGGTCTGCCCCTCCTCGACGTCGGAGTCGAAGACGAAGATGTCACCGACCTTCGCCCCTCGTAGCTGGTCGTCGAGCTCGGGGACCAGGGAGCCACTGCCGACTTCGTAGAGGTAGTCGTCGATGGAGAGATCGCCGTCGTCCCCTTCGGTCAGTCGCTGGGTTCGAGTGCCACTGATGTCGATGGTCACTCGATCCCCGTCGATCGCCGGTCGATCGACCTCGGCCAGTTCCCCGGAGGTGGCCCGCATGCGGTCCACCTGGGACTGCACCACTTCGTCATCGACGTCGAGGCTCGGCAGTGTCACCACCAAACCCTGGTAACCGGGGATGGCCACCGTCGGGCGAACCAACACCACCGCGTCGAACGACACCGGACCCGATTCGTTTCCGGAGGTGATGTCGATCTCCGGTTGGTCGATGGGATCGATCTCGGTGTCGGTGACCGCCTGCGCGTAGTAGGTGGGGAGCGCTTCACGAATTGCTTCCTCGCGCATCGCCGCCGCACCACCCAGGCGCGCCTCGATCACCCTGCGCGGAACCTTGCCGGGGCGGAAGCCCGGAACGCGGACCTCGCGAGAGAGTCTGCGAAGGACGTCGTCGAGCGCCTGGTCCATCTCCTCTTCCTCGATCTCGATGGAGAGACGGACCTTGTTGCCCTCTTCGGGCGCTGCGGTGGCTCGCATACGAATTGCCGAGTGTACCGGTAGCGGGGTCGGTGATTCGTCAGAACATGAATGCCATCGACTCGACCACCTTGTGGCCGAGGGCGATGTCGCCGTCGATCTGGACTTCGCCGGTAGCGAGCACACGACTCGGCTCGACCCGCCCAAAGCTGAGCCGCCAGAACGTTTGTTGGTCCATCTTGAGGGTGACCGCGGGCTCCTCGTCCGGTGCCAGCTCGTACAACGAAGCCCGGCCCCCCTCGACCTTCACACCCACCTTCCGGCCGAGGACACCCGCCACCGCGAACAGCACCGTGGTGCCGTCGGCCGGGGCGACCCGCTTCCCCACGACAAAGGGCATGGAACGTTCACAGCGATCGAGCGTCGTCGCCTCTCCGGCTCCGTTGCGGCCACCCGGCCGCCCCAACGCCCGGCGGACGTCCTGCTCGTGTGCCCAGGCGTCGAGCACCCGGGTCTCCATGAACTCGCGATAGGGCACCTGGCCGATGGGGCTCCAGCCCACTTCGTCGAACTTCTCCTTCGGCATCGCTCGGAGCGCATCGGACCTGCGGTTGGTCGTCTCGATGAACTCCTCCAGCACCTCGATGCCCGGAGTCGAACGACGGGCATCGACCCACGCTTCGTTCAGCTCCCCGAAGGGGTTGGTGACGTGGTCGGGATACGACTCGAGCGGAGGCGGCGCCGGATCTCCGAGCAGCAGGCGTTCGACGCCGATCAGGTGAGAGAGCTGGTCCCTCACCGTCCACCCCGGACAGTCGGTCTCGAGATCCCACTGGGGAGGGCGCATCTCCTCGCAGGCCCCGATCAACGACATCCAGACCTGGGTCAGATGGTCGACCACCGCCTCGTTGTTGGCCGAAGGACTGGGCATGTGCTGAACGAGGCCGGGGGTCAGCCGGGGAGGTTCGCCTCGATGGCGTCGATCACCTCAGGCGCTTCCGGGTCGACCATCGGTCGAAACCGTTGCACGATCTCGCCGGTCGGTGAGACCAGAAACTTCTCGAAGTTCCACTGGATGTCCCCCGCCTCACCGTCCGCGTCGGGAAAGGTGACCAGCTCGTCGTAGACGGGGTGACGGCCGTCGCCGTTGACCTCGATCTTCTCGAACATCGGGAAGCTCACCCCGTAGGTCGTCGAGCAGAAGGTGCTGATCTCCTCGGCGGAACCGGGCTCCTGGGCTCCGAACTGGTTGCACGGGAAGCCGAGCACGGTGAACCCCTTGTCGCCGTAGGTCTGCTGCAGACGTTCCAGGCCTTCGTACTGGGGGGTGAGACCGCATTTCGAGGCCACGTTGACCAGGAGGAGCGTCTTGCCGCGGTAGTCGCCGACCGATGCCGGATCACCGTTCAGTGCATGCAGGGAGGGGTCGTAGATGCTCATGACGCTCAGTGTAGAGGTCCTGGTGGGCGCTGGACGCCCTGGTGGCCGTCTTAAAGGAACGCTCCCCTCTGGTCGATGAATCACGAGGGCACGAGTTCCGGAGGACACGCACAGTGGGGCCGAAGGGTTGAATGACGAACGATGTCGGTCGAGGTCGATGAGGAAGGTGGTGCCATCGGTCGCCGGGGCGAAGTGTCCGGCGTCGTCGTTCACGTCCTGATCAGTCTCGCCCACGAACACGGCGGTGAAGGAGGGGTGGCCCGGGCCTTGGCCCTGGCCGGAGAGGGTCGCTCGTTCACCACGCTCGGAGACGTCGGTGTCTGGAGCTCCCTCGAGGAGGCGGTTGCGCTGTTCAACGCCGTCGCCCTGGTGACCGGGGACCCTGCGATCGGGCTCCACGTCGGCGAACAACTCCTGGAGACTCAGGATGGCAGCGGTTTCGTCGATCGCCTCCACGGTCTCGACGGACCAGAGGACGCGTTCAAGCACATCCAGCCCATCGTCCGTCACTACGACGCCGCCTGCGAAGCGGTCGCTCTCGAGGTGGCGAGCGATCATGCGCTGGTCCGGATCCGTCCCGTCTCGACCGAGCGCCGTCATGCTCATCTCTGTGAGATGAGCCGCGGTTTGCTCTCCCGGTTGCCCGCCCTCTTCGGCGGACCACCGGCGCTGGTCACCGAGGCCGAGTGCGCTGCACGGGGAGGCCGCAACTGTCTGTACGCACTCACCTGGGAGGAGCACGCACCCGGCCGGTCCCCGTCGCCTCCCGAACGGGACGACCAGATCGACCTCGAATGGGATGGGTACCCGGAACCCGACCCCGGAACACAACACGACGGTGAGGCGGAGCACGACGAGGGAACGGAGAGTCCCGACCGGCCAGTCGCGGGGACGACAGACTGGTTCACCGGCCTCCTTGCGGATCTCTCGAGCGCCGAGGCCGATCGGGTCCTGTCGCGGATCGCCACCCAGGCCGCCGAGCTGATCCGATCGGATCGCTTCCTGCTCGTCCTCAGAGCACGACCTGAAGAGCCCTTCCAGCTCTACTACCGAAACCTCGCCCAACGGGAGGCACAGATCCTGGCGCGAGAGCTCTGGGACGAAGCCCCCGGCCAGGACGACGGCTCGTTCCGGCTCGTGGACATCGCGACACCGAACTGCTGGTACGGCCGACTGATCGAGCTGCTGGGACCTTCGGGCAACGGGAAGCGGGCGGACAGGAACGGGGCACTCGAGGTGTTTGCACAGCGCTGCGCTGCAGCGCTCGATCTGCTGACGGTGGTCACCCGGGTCCAGCCCGAACCGGAGTGCGTCGAGACCGAGCTCACCTGGTACGACCCCTGGACAGGTCTCCCCAATCGACGTCTCTTCGAAGAGCGGGTCGAAGGGGAGCTGGCCAGATCACGGCGCGCCGGTGACGCGGCATGCCTGTTCCTGATCGACGTGGACGGTGTGACGTCGCTCGAAGAGGACGAGGGGAGTGCCGCGGGGGTCGATCTGATGCGGCAGGCGGCCGAACGGTTGGTGGACTCGGTCCGCCGACAGGACACGGTTGCCCGGGTGGGTCACAGCGAGTTGGCCGTCCTGTTGCCCGGGCTCTCCGAGCAGCTGGCCATCGACCAGCTTGCGCAGCGCTCGATGGACGCGATCTCCAAGTCCTTTGTGATCCTGGGCAAGGAGGTCGTCACCAGGGCGTCCATCGGGATCGCCGTCGCACCGGCGAACGGCGACGGTGTCGACACGATGATCCGTCAGGCCGAAAACGCGAAGGACAGGGCCAAGCGGATCGGCCCCAATCGATTCGCAACGTACCCGCATCACGAGCTGCCGGTCTCCTCCTGATGCGGAGCGGAAGAGGGTGCCGCCACGGCCGAGCGACCCGATCGCCCCAGAGGTGGGTGCTAACTATTGCGGTGTGTGCCCCTTCTCTGTATAAGCCCTGGTAAAGTAGAGATTTCTACGCAGGGCGACTACAAAACCCCTGGTCAGACTGTCATTACGATTTCGTGGGCGCGCTGGTTGGCAGAAGGCCGTGGGTGGAAGGCCAAAGCTGATGGGTTGGCGGGAGTTCATAGGTGCGCCCCCTCGTTCTCGCAAGCCCGTCGTCCAGACGTTGCCGATGAAAACACCGGGGAGGGGTGCCGTCCGGGCGTTCTTCGGCGGCCTTTTCAGCCGGACCATGGCATGGGTGGTGGGCGGGATTTTTGGGGTGGTGGGCGTCGTGACTGCCATTCGCGACGCAATCCACCATCACCACGGATTGGCCCCCTGGCTCATTGCTGTGTCGCTTCTCTTCTTGCTGGTGGCAGTTGTCGACATGTGGCGAAAGGAGAGGGAAAGGGTAGAGACCGCTACAGACGAGGTGGAGAAGCTGGAGCGATCAAACGAGCGGCTGGAAGAGGATCTGCGGAAGTCAGAACACCGAGAGAAGGAACTCCACGTGGAGCTTGCAAAGGCTCAAAACTACGTTCTCCGGGTGCAGGCCGGAACGACACCAGACAACACGATCGCCACTGGAGACTCACCCGCAACGGAGTGAGTGTCGCGGGCTGTGACGCCCGATGAGGGAATCAACTGTCCGCGGTCAAAGTGACCTCACGCAGGTCTATCGGCGGAGTGGTGATCGGCGGGAAGCGCTTGAATCGCCCGAACACGAGAGCGACTGCCCAAATGCTGCCCCCAAGGTTGGGAATCACGTCGATCCTGTCACCCGGTGTTGGCTCCATGACTATTGCCGTGAGGACACCGGGGTGCATGTTCATGTATTCGGCTGGCGGTCGGCTCCTGAACGTCCATGTGTCGACGTGTGTGTTGGATTCGACCGGGATCGCAAAGCGAGGGTGTTGGCGGAATCCGAAATCAGGGCGCGAAGGAAATCGCGGTTGCGCTACCGCCCGAAGGTGGGCTTCTACGAGGTACGGCTGTTGGTGCTTGTCGATGATGTCGAATCTGTGGATGTCTGCCAACCCAGCACGAAGTTGGCCGACAAGCGACGTGGGGCGCGGGTGGCGGGTGTCCCATCCCTTGTAAGGCTGCAACCACTCAATGGTTGTCCGTTCACGCGCCCCCAAGGTGCCGATTTCCTTCCATTTGTCAGTCGGGACCGGCAGGCCCTTGAGCTTTCCGGATTTGTAGTGCCACTCCTTCGTCCGGATGGGAAAGGCCGAGTTGCTAACTATGTCGGGAGGGACGCGACCGCGGTAGCGACGAACATGCAATTGGAACACGAGCCCATCGAGCGCCGCCCGGAGGTTGTGGTAGGCGTCTCCGAGGATCAAGGGAACGTCTGGGTTGAGCGATTCAACCTCTCCGACGCAGAACTCGTACTTGAGGCCATCGACCTGCGCCTTGCAAGAGACGGGCCTTCGCTTGTGGTCCACGCCCCAGTGGAGTGCTTTGAGAGTTCGGTAGTGGTGGACTGCCCGGCGCAGCTTCGCAATCGGAGCTTCGAGTGATCCGCTCACTAACTACTACCCTGGGAGAGAGATGGCCAAGAGCAACGGTCACGAGCCGACGCAGGAGACGCACCCCGAAGAAGGGGACCCGATCGAGATTCCCATCCCGAGCAAGAGCGAGGTCTTCCGTGACCTGCGCAAGGTGGCAAGGCCACGGAAGCCCTCAGCGGATCGGGACAGCAGCTCGGAGGATTAGCGAGAAGAACGTTCGCTCGCCAGAGTTGCGGCGATTGAACCTCCAGACGTACTCGTTCAGGTACATCTGCAAGTGTCGGCGGGAGACCGAATGATGGACTCCCCAAATCCCACGCTTCACCAGCGACCAGAATCCTTCGATCGTCTGCGTGTGGACATCTCCGCTTACGTAGACCTTCGCCTGGTGCATGATCGTGTCGTGCTCGTACCCCATGCGGTCGAGCGTCCGATACGAACCCCACTCGTCGGTCATGATCCGAGTGCCGGACTTCACGTTCGCGGTTACGTGCGGGAGCAGAGTGTTCGCTTGCACGCTGTCCACGACGAACGCTCGCACGTCCCCTTCGCGCTCGACCATGCCGAACACCGGAGTGCGGTGTTCCTTCGACCACTTCACTCCTGCCGACATGCGCGCCTGCTTCGGCAAGTCCGCCCACTTGGCACGATCGGACTGGCGAGGCTTTCCACCGACGAACATCTCGTCCATCTCAACGGTGCCCTGCAAAGGCTCGTCGTCGTCCTGGGCCATCAGTTCGGTGCGGATGAGTTTGAAGATTCTGTAAGCGGTCTTGTAGGTCACGCCAAGCTCCCGCTCAAGTTGCTTGGCCGAGATACCCGAACGAGTGCTCGTCATCAGATACATCGCGTAGAACCACAACCGGAGCGACGTGGACGACTTGTGAAAGATCGTGCTCGCTGTCGGATGCACGTGAAGCCCACAACCGGTGCAGGTCCAGTCCTGGCGCTGTTGCTTGGCCGTGTACCGCTTGAAGACGCGCACCTGCTCGCACCGCTCGCAGAAAGCGGAATCGCCCCCGTCGATGGCGTAGCGGGTGTTCCAGAGCCAAACCAGGCAGGATTCGTCGTCGGGGAAGTCCCGATCGAACTCCGCGAGCATGTACGTAGAAGCCGAGGTCACAGCGTTGCGGGGAGTTTTGCGGTTTCCAGGTGCCATACAGATATTGTAACTGCCTGGCCTTATACAGTCAAGGGATACACACCACTATTGCAAGCACTCAGGCGCTCCATCCCCCCTTCCGTGCACGCCGGCCGATACCTTCGGTCGGTCCGTCCGATCACGGATGGGCGCATCCGATGGATGAGGAGGAGACATGGCGTCATACGAGGGATACTGCGTGAAGTGTCGTGAAAAGCGTGAGTTCGAGGGCGAAATAGTCGAAATGGCGAACGGCCGGCGCTCGGCGAAGGGCAGTTGCCCGGTCTGCGGGACCGGGATGAACCGGATCCTGGGGAAGAACGCCTGAGCTTCCGATCTAGACCGCAGTCTGGCCGCGGTCCGCTTCGATGAGTCGGCCCGGGTGAGCGAGCAGGTCGGTCCGGCCAGCCCGTTCGGTTCCGAAGGGTAGGTCCGGACGCAGCGAGAGGGCCCCGATGACCGCCCCCTCTCGCAACCCCCATTCGCTGACGACGAGGCGCTGCAGGCCGAGGCTCTCGACCAGGGTGGAGAGCACCACCGCGCCGACCGGCAACAACGGCGCCCGTCGAACGTGGATGCCCGGTAAGGCGAGTCGGGCGTCCAGATCGAGCGTGGCAAGGCGATCGGCCAGGTCGAGCAGCTGGCCGGCGGGAATCTCGACCTGGTTGACCTGGATCGACGCCACCGACCCCGGGGAGTGGGGTCGGTGAAGGCCCAGTGCCAACCGGGCGAGCGCCCGGACCGTCCCCCCGCTGGCGATGACCCTGGTGCCGGCACTCGGATTCCGTTCGAGCATCGCTCGGATGGGTTCGGCCCGTTCCAGAGTGACCTCGGTGATGACCGCACGGTCGTGGAGGGTGAGCAGCTCCCCGGTCCCGATCTCCCCGCGCAGCCTTGCCGTCCCCAACGCGACACTGGCCACCGCGACGACCTCGTCGATGGTCCCGATCGCCGCCTCCAGGCTCCCCCCTCCGAGATCCAGACCTAGGACGGGATCGGTGCCCATCCAGACCCCCGCTCGTTGACCCAGGAAGCAGAGCCGGGCCTCCTCCTCGCCGCTCAACAGCGTGATGTTGGTACCGAGGACCTGTTCGAGGCGGCCGATCAGCCGAGTCCCGTTGTCCGCATCCCGTAGTGCCGCGGTGGCGAGGGCAACCACCAAGTCGACACCGGCCTCTTCGCAGGCCGCGGTCAGCCGTCGCACGGTCCGCACCGCCGAAGCGGCTCGATCGGGAGGCACTCCCCCGGTCTTTGCCACCTCGGTGCCGAGGTGCAGGAACGATCGACGTCGCAGGACCGGTATCAAACTGCCGTCTCGGGTGACGTCGACGACCATCAGGTGGAACGAACTGCTCCCCAGATCGAAGACGGCCACGCGAACGGTCGGCACGGGATGACGCTAACCCCTGTCAATGCCGAAAAGGGGCATGCCAGCCTGGAGAATCGCGCGAGCTGAGCTAGCGTCGGGTCCGCACCGGGAAGTAGCGCAGCTTGGTTAGCGCGCCTGCTTTGGGAGCAGGAGGTCGCGGGTTCAAATCCCGCCTTCCCGACCAGACTGGGCTTGACCGGCTCCCGCCTCCTTCGGATCCGAGCACGGTCACGCCTGTGCGGGATCCGAGGGCTCAGGCGCTGACCGGAAGCCCGAACCCTGCGGCGAGCTCGGAGGCCGGCTGCGGCCTCGAGAACAGGAATCCCTGGGCAAGGTCGCACCCGAGGGCCCGGAGGATCTCCAGCTGTTCGAGCGTCTCGACTCCTTCTGCGATGACTTCGAGTCCGAGCGCGTGCGCCAGGTTGATCACCGCAGAGACGATCTCTTCTCCCTCGTGGTCGCTGCCAAGTGCCTCGACGAACAGTCGATCGATCTTCAAGATGTCCAACGGGAAGCGCTGCAGATAGCCGAGAGACGAGTAGCCGGTGCCGAAGTCGTCGATGGCCAGCAGGACGCCGAGTTGTTTCAGTGCCCGGAGCACCTTCAGCGCCGAGGCGGCATCTTCCATCAGCGCACTTTCGGTGATCTCGAGGGTCAAGAGCTCCGGGGGAATTCCGGTGCGAGCGAGCACCTCCTCGACGGTCTGGACGATCCGGGGATCGTCGATCTGGCGAGCGGAGAGATTGACCTCGATGGAGCCCTGCGGGCCTCCCTTGCCTTCGAGGTTCCAGTCACGAAGTTGTCGGCAGGCCTGCTCGAGCACCCACGCGCCGATGGGGACGATGAGCCCGGTCTCCTCGGCGACCGGAATGAAGCGATAGGGCGACAGCATGCCCCGATCGGGATGATGCCAGCGGATCAGCGCCTCGACACCGACGGACGTCTTCCCGTCGATCTCGACCACCGGTTGGTAGTGCAGCATGATCTCGCGGCGCTCGAGGGCACGGTGCAGGGAATGCTCGGTGGCCATCCGGTCCTGGAGTTCGACCCGCATGGATTCACCGAACGTCTCGACGCTCGATCCGCCTCGTCGCTTCGCCCGGTACATGGCCGCCTCGGCATCGGCCAACAGCGTGGATCCGTCGAACGCTCCCCGGGTGTTGACGGCAACCCCCACCGACGCTTCCAGGAAGACCTCGACCCCGTCGACGTCGAGTGGTTCGCGCAACTTGGTGCGGGCCCGATCGATGAATGCGGAGGCGTAGGCGTGTGCGTCGCCTGCGGGGTTCTCGAACATGACCAGGAAGCCATCCCCACCGAATCGTGCAATCGGCACGCCACTCCCGACCACGCACTGCAGCCTGCGGGCGACCGATTCGAGGATCCGGTCTCCCGTCTGGCGTCCGAGGCTGTTGTTGATCGCTTGGAATCGGTCGAGATCGAGGAGCACGACCGCGACCGTGCCGGGACGGCCCTCCGCTCTGGCCGCGGCATCTGCCATCCAACGATCGAACTCGAGACGATCGGACGAGACCGGATCGGTGCGGTCCTCCATCGTCCGCGGTTCGCCCTCGGTCCCGATGTCGTTCGGCCCAACAAGCTCCGCAGCGATCTCGGGGTCCTCGATGAACGCGGCGACCGCTTGTTCGAATCCACAACCGATGTCGAAGAGAAGGCACCTGGTGACGACACGGCGGCCGTCCCGGTGGAGCAGCTCGACCTCTGACGGTTGCCCCGCCGTCTCGACCACCTGTCCCGTCGAGTCCCTTCGGGAAATGCGGGTGGCGTCGAACGGCGAGACCAGCGATCCGGGCGGGAGGAGGGTGTCAAAGACGGACCGACCCAGCACCTCACTTCGTTCCCAGCCGAACGCCTCCTCGGCCCGCGGGTTCCACTCGGTGATCACTCCCTGAGCGTCGACCTCGAGAAACGGGCCGGGACATTGAGCGATGAGTTGCATCCACCGGCGTCGCCAACGGGACAGCTCCGCGCTCGCCGGACCGGAGAATCCGAAGAGGTCAACGACCATGGCGCTCGTGTCGGGATAGGGACGAGCGCGCTGGAAGACGACAGCACAGCACTGGGCGACAGGGGGAAGGCACCGTGGGGCCATGGTAGGCACCGAGCCCAGGGGCTTCAAGGATTTCGGGCGCATGCCCTGATCTCGTCGACGTGTACCGTGCCGGGGATGGTCGTGGTCACCGGGGAGGTACAGAAGGATGCGTGGAGCCGCAACGTCCTGCCCCCGGTCGAGCAGGTCCGTCCGGGTCTCTGGTCGATCCCCGTCCCCATCCCCGACAACCCGCTCCGCTACGTGCTCGTCTACGCCTTCGAGCTCCGCGGTGGCGGGGTCGCCCTCATCGACGCCGGCTGGAACACAGACGAGGCCTGGACCGCACTGAACGAGGGGCTGGCGGCGGCCGGCGGCAGCATCTCCGACGTCAGCGCGGTGCTGGTGACCCACATCCACCCCGATCACTACGGACTCGCGGGCAGGGTTCGAGAGGTTTCCGGAGGGTGGATCGGTCTCCATCCTTCCGATGCGGTCATGCTCGAATCGCGTTATGGCGACACCGACGAGCTGGTGGCGAAGATGTTCAGTCTGCTCTCGGATTCAGGGGTGCCCGAAGACAAGCTCCCCGACTTGGCACTCGCCTCGATGGCGGTCAAGTCTCTGGTGACGATGGCGCCGCCCGACGTCCTCTTCGAAGACGGGAAGACGATCGACCTTCCCGGGTGGCCGTTGCGGACCATCTGGACGCCCGGGCACTCCCCCGGGCACGTCTGTTTCCTCAGCGAGGAACAGAACCTGCTCGTCTCCGGCGACCACGTGCTTCCGCGGATCACACCGAACATCTCGGTCCACTCGCAGCAGATCAACAATCCCTTGGGCGACTACATCGAATCGCTGTTGAAGGTGCGAGACATCGAGGTCGAAGAGGTGCTACCGGGTCACGAGTACCGCTTCTCAGGTCTCGCGTCCAGGGTGACCGACATCATCGAGCACCACAACGATCGGCTCGACGAGATCGAGCAGATTCTGATCGAACATCCGGGTTCGACCGCTTGGGAGATCACACTGCGGCTGCACTGGTCGCGGCCGTGGGACGAGATCTTGACCTTCATGCAACGCCAGGCGAACGGCGAGACCCTCGCCCACTGCGTGTTGTTGGAGCTGCAAGGCCGAGTTCGGCGCGAAGGGGCCCAGCCCGCCAGGTTCTTTCCGACCGCCAACTGAGAGACACTCGGCGAACGTCGACTACTGCGGCGAGACCTCCTTGCGACGACGCCGTTTGAGCAAGAACCGGACGCCGAGCGCTGCGGCCACGACGATTCCGACCACCGCGAGCGACCACAGTCCCACGGTCTTGAGGACGTGCCCGAACGAGACGCCGACGACGTACCCGAGCAAGGTGTAGCCCACACCCCAGATGAGGCCTCCGGAGGCGTTGAAGAACAGGAAGACGGGATACCGCAGACCGCTCATTCCTGCCAGCGCCGGGATGATCGCGCGGGCGAAGGCGACGAACCGCCCGAGGAACACGCCCGGACCGCCGTAGCGCTCGAGGAGGTCCATGGTGCGCTGGACGGCGGACCTGCCGGCAAGCGGTCGTCGAACCAGCAACCACGGTCCGAAACGCCTCCCCACCTCGAAGCCCACCGAGTCCCCGGCGATCGCGCACAGAACGACGACGACGCACATCAACGCGAGATCGACCCGACCGAGTCCGGCCAGGACTCCACCGACGACGGCTGCCGTCTCGCCCGGGATGAAGAACCCGACCATCAACGCTGCTTCTGCGAAGACCAATGCGCCGATGACCGCGTAAGCGGTCGCACCGTGGAAGTGCAGCAGCCAATTCGAAATCCCACTGCCAGAATCCGAGGTGGCGGCCGAGGCGGCACGACCGAAGAGCGCAGCAGCCACCATCGATCCGTTGTGCACGTCACTCACGCAGCGACAAGCGGAGCGCTCAGGACCAACCTGACAGGGTCACGCTGGTCCACGTCCGCCTCCGGCAGGCGGGACACCGCATCCAGCGGTCGAAGGCACGGAAGGGCACCCAAGCCCCCAACGGTAGGTGGAGGAGCACGAAGTCGACGAGACGAACGCTCGTGACCGATCCGCACGACGAACACTCCACTGCCAACCGGCCTCGGGGTGGAATCGGATCGTCCGCGATGACGGTCGAGCTGGCCAACGGCTCGTCGTCAGGGGTGGCCTCGGAGTAGAGCGCCCGCTTCCCGCCGGGCGCGGGTGAGGAGCGGTCGTCGTTCGTCCCGAGGTTCCGACCGACCGGCCGGCGAGCGGGTCCGGGTCGATCACCACCGCCTCTTCTTCGACAGGCAACCAGAAGAGCGCTCGTTTGCCGAGGGGGTCCGGGCCGTTGCCCACTAGTGGGCGGTGCCGGCGGGGACCGGCGCGTCGAGGAGCGTCCGAGCCAACTGGCGATACGCCTGTGCGCCGGGTGAGGCCGGAGCATGTTGGATGATCGACTTTCCCCGCGCAGGAGCTTCGGCGAACCGGATCGACTTGCGAACCGGAGGCTGCAACACCGGGATCCCGTATCGGGACTCGACCTCTTCGATGATGTGGCGAGAGTGCTTGGTGCGGTCGTCGTACATGGTTGCGACGATCCCTCGCACGGAGATGTCACTGTTGGCGAACGCCCGCACGTCCTCGATGGTCTCGAGGAGCTGGCCGACGCCACGATGGGACAGCGCCTCGCACTGCAGAGGGATCAGCACGGAGTTCGCCGCGGTGAGGCCGTTGATCGTGAGCACACCCAACGACGGGGGGCAGTCGATCAGGACGAGGTCGTAGCGTTCGAGGACGGGCTGGAGCGCCCGTTCGAGCACGTGTTCGCGACCGGTGCGGGTCAGGAGGTGCACTTCGGATCCGGCAAGATCGATCGACGCAGGGAGCAGGTCGAGAAGCCCGACACCCGGCACCGGCAAGGAGACGTCGGCGACGGTCGCGCGGCGAACGAAGACGTCGTGCAAGGACTTGTCCAGACCGTCCGGGTCGAATCCGAGGGAGAACGTCAGGCAGGCCTGGGGGTCGAGGTCCACGACCAGGGTGCGCCGCCCGAGTTCCGCAGCGGCGACCCCGAGGGAGTGCACCGTGGTCGTCTTGGCCACGCCACCCTTCTGGTTGGCCACCGCCACCACGTCGGTCACGCCCGGAGTCTACGCCTGTGCCGATGGGATGCTGCCAGGCTCAGAATCCCGCCATTCCCACGATCGGACGGTTCAGATGGTGCCCACCCATCGAGCCGAAGAACGGAGCGGCGAAGCTGAAGACGCCTCCGTCGGTTCCCACCAACCGGTAGCCGCTCCCGTCGGAGGTCTCGGCCATGCCGACGATCGGTGCGTTCAGTCGCAAACCACCGGTCGAACCGAAGAAGGGCGCCCCCCCGAACGAGAAGATCCCTCCGTCGGAGGCGACCTCCCAATAGCCGCCCGTATTGGTGTCGTTGACCATCGCCACGACCGGCGCATTGAGCGTCTGGCCTCCCATCGACCCGAGGAAGGGTGCGTTGAACGTGAAGACCCCGCCGTCGGCGGCCACCAATCGGTAGCCGTTCCCCTCGGTGGTCGCGGTTATCCCGACGATCGGCTGATTGAGGCGCTGCCCGCCCATCGATCCGTAGAACTGCGCATCTCCGAACGCGAAGATTCCACCGTCCGAGGCGACCTCCCAATAGCCCTTCCCGTCCGGCGTCGCCGCCATTCCGACGATCGGCTCGTTCAGGTGTCGCCCTCCCATCGAACCGTAGAAGCGGGCACCGCCGAACGCGAAGATCCCACCGTCGGAGGCGACCTCCCAATAGCCGCCGGCGACCGGAGCCTGGGCCATCCCGACGACCGGCGCGTTGAGGCGGATGTTGCCGGTCGAGCCGCAGAACGGAACCCCACCGAACGAGAACACGCCCCCGTCCGATGCAGCCAAGCGGTAACCGCTGTACGCGGCGGCCGGCACCGAGCACGGCGGCACGTCCGCGACGGACCCGCCGGCATCACCGGTCAGCTGGGGGTCGTGATGGAACATCGGCCACGCCCCGTCGCCGACCGCCTTGGCGCCGTTCGAACCGGGGATCTCGTAGTGGTCGATCTCGCCGACGCCCCCAGGCGCCAACGTCGAGGGCACGTAACCGGCCAGGGTGATCCCGATGGTCCCGTTCGGGTCGGCGGTGACGAGAGGCGAGTTCTGCAGCCCGAGGTAAGGGCTCAGGTGGGCGATCTCCGCACCGGTCCTGCCGTCCAGGACGATCGCACCCTCGATCGTCGGTGCGATCACGTCGTCGTAGCCGTCTCCAGACAGGTCGGCGGTGACGACCGAACCGATGATCCGGCCGACGTTGTGGTCCACCCAGATCGGGGCACCCGTCGCGCCGTTCAGGACCCAGACCGATCCGGACTTCCCGATCCCTTGGTCGGTTCCTTGCACCACCTGAAGCGCGCCGTTGCCGAGCACGTCTGAGAGAGAGGGAGACGAATAGGTGCTTCCGTCGACCGTGGACGACCACTGGAGCTGGCAGCGCCCGTTGAACGCCTTGACGGTGTTCGTGTCCGACGCTCCAGAAAAGAAGGCTCCCGTTCCGACCACGATTCCAAATGCCTTCCCAGCGAGAAACCCACCCACTGCAGGGGAGGAATCGACCACCTGGTTCGTGTCCGCACGGCAGATCTGGTCACCGGTGGGGGTGAGGATCCGGAGATGACCTCCGTCGGTATAGGTCTGGCCCCTGCCCTGCCCGGTCGATTGGTCACCTCCGACGATGATCTCGTTCTGTCCGGTGCCGTAGAGGTCGGCGAGGGCGGCGGTGGAGTGGGTGCTGTCGGAGTTGAAGAAGGGCCAACCGACCAGTGGCGCACCATTGTGGGCGTCGAGCGCATAGGAGACCTGGCCGAGCGAACCGGCAACGGCCCCGAACTTCCCGTGCAGGTTCCCGAGGGTGATGCCGGCCTGCACCCCGGTCGCCGGCGCGGAATCGCTGGGAGGGTTGACCACCCTGGTGAACCACTGCTGCCCTCCGGTCGGGCCGTAGGCGGTGTAGCCGCCGGTGGTCGCATCCGCATCGTTGCCGGACCCGACCAGCACGTTCGGCCGAGCGGATTGCGGGTCGATCGAGGGGGTCGAATCGATGGGCCCACTGCCGTTGGTGGTGGGCCATCCGGCAACCGACCTCCCGTCGGCCAGGTGGACGGCGTAGAGGTATCCGCGTCGGTCACCGATCACCAGGTCCCGCTGGCCGTCCAGATCGGCGGGAATCGGAGAGGACAGGGCGATCGGCTGTCCCGAGTCCGGGAGTGGACCCGTCGTCCAGGTCTCCTTGAAGCTCGACGATCGGGGTGACGGGACGATGCCCCGATCAGCTTGCACTTTGGTCGCTGCACCCGCCGGAGCGGGAGCCGGGACAAACAACACCGAGGCGGACAGGAGCACAAGCGCAGGCAGCGCGACGACGGGAACTCGTCCCGCCAGGGCGCCGTGCTCGCGGGTACGCCCTCCCTGGCTCATCGCTGCCGACGCTCGCTTCGCCAGCCGAAGTGGAGAAGTCCGATGGGCCGAGACTAGGTGTTCCTGCTTCCCTTCTGGTGTCGGCCCATCCGACCGAGCGCCCCCGCCAGGAGTCGAACCCGGAACCTGATGGGTAGAAACCACCTGCTCTATCCAGTTGAGCTACAGGGGCTGGTCGTGGGAGGTCGCGTGGCTAGCCAGGACCTCCGTCGGCTTGTGCCACACTAGAGGCTCCTTGGTGGCCGTAGCTCAGTTGGCAGAGCGCCGGGATGTGGCCCCGGAGGTCGCGGGTTCGAGCCCCGTCGGTCACCCTCAGAACCCGAGGCAAAGAGCCGACGCGCTCGACGCCAAGGGGTGATACACAACACAAGCGCCTCTAGCTCAATTGGCAGAGCAACGGACTCTTAATCCGCAGGTTCTGGGTTCAAGTCCCAGGGGGCGCACTGCATCCGGGTGATCCGTTCGGGGTCCGGTGCGGCTCCACCGGATCGTTCCTCAGTCGAGCAGCGAGTAGGTGTTCTCGAACTCGTCCTGGATCACGGAAGCCAGGTGGTCGGACGTATCCACCACCAGCTCCTTGTCGAGGACGCGGGTTCGGAAGCTCCAGCCTTTCGGAAGCGCCAGACGGTCACCAAGCGTCACGAGGGCCTCCTCGCTCATCTCTGGGTCGACACCGACGCAGCGGGCCTGCATGACGTGGACGAACCCCTCCGCGTCGACCAACTCGAAGACGCGCCTTCCGGCGTCGAAGAAAAACGCGACTCGGCGGTCGACGGAGAGGGTCTTGTAGGGGGTCTGCGCCGGGTCGTCCCCCAGATTGACCACGGCAATGCGGCGCATCAGGATTCCACCGAACTCCCGCATCACCGGTTCGATGGGCTGTGCCTTCAGGCCGAGCCCGTCGATCACCCAGTAACGAGGGCCATTGAGCTTGACCAGCACGGCCTCCATCTCCTTGGCGATGGCGTCGGCGTCGAGCTGCTCCCAGAGCTCCTGAGGGCAGTCATTGAGCATTTGCGTTCCGTACACGTGAGCCTGGACGCCTTCATCGGTCACGTAGGCGGCGAGGACCTCGCCGTAGCGCTGGCCGCGCTGTCCATCGATGACGCGCTGTGGGGTGTCGGAGGTCATGGATGCAACCCTCCGGTGGAATCGCCCCAGGAGAATTCCTCGTAGAGGCTTCGGAGCCTCGATCGGGTCTCCTCGTCACAGAGTGCACCGGTCACGCCGGCCTCGAAGGCGCGCTCCGGAGTGCACCCGAGTTGCACGGCGGCCTCGTAGTCGCGGATCAGATCCGTGTCGAACATCACCGGATCGTCCGTACTGATCGAACACAACACTCCCGCGGCGACCATCTCCGGAAGCGGGTGGTCTGCCAGTGACTCGACAACGCCGGTGCGCACGTTCGAAACCGGGCACACGTCGCAGACGATCGATCGCCCAACAAGCTCCTCCATCAATGCCGGATCCTCGACCGCCCGGATGCCGTGCCGGAGCCGGTCCGCCTTCAGCACATCGAGCGATCCTCGGATCGAAGCAGGACCGGCCGCTTCCCCCGCGTGCGGCACCGATCCGAGACCACCCTCTTTTGCCAGCAGGAATGCCCGCTCGAACGGCTCCGGTGGGAAGGTCGCCTCGGGGCCACCCAACCCGAGGCCGACGATCCCTCGGTCTTTGTACTTGACGGCGTATTCGGCCGTCATGATGGCGGCGTCGAGTCCGAGGATTCGTGGAATGTCCGGCGTCAGCCTGATGTCGACTCCGAACCGCTCCGTCGCTTCAGCTGCTCCGTCGCAAAAGCCGGAGTAGACCTGGTCCCACGACGCACCACCAGTGACTCGCTCTGCCGGTGTGAAGATCCCTTCGATGTAGACCGCGCCCTGTCTCGCAGCCTCTTCTGCGTAGGAGACGACGACCCGTCTGAAGTCCGCCTCCGTCTGGATGGCGGGAGTGGTCATCATCCAGAGTTCGAGAAAGTGCTCGAAGTCTTTGTACTGATAGAGGCGAGCGAGCTCTTCTTCATCTTCGGCCGGCAGCACGTACCCGTTGCGCTGGGCCATCTCGAAGAGCATGTTCGGAGGGACCGTCGCCTCGAGGTGGACGTGCAGCTCGATCTTGGGAAAAGGAGCTGCGCTACGCGTGTTCGACATCAGCGCGGGGTGATGCCCCAGGATCCGGTCCACCGGCCACCTGGTCGGAGCACCACGAGACTGTCTCCCGAGCGGAAGGCGTCTGGTGGACAACTCATGGGTTCCACGGCCAGCGACCGACGCCGCGAATCCTCACCGAGCGTGTCGCCGGTGAAGACCATCAAGTAGCCGAACTGTTCGTCCACCCACAACGTCACACCGCCGGTCCCGTCCGATCCGTTGGTTCCCTGGGGCGGATCGAGCTCGACGCAGGCCCGGCCGTCAGCGCCTCTCCGCAACTCGGTGAAGGCCGTATCCAATCTGGTCGTGCCGATCAGTCGGCCCCGGTCGAAGTCGAACTCGGTTCCTTCGATCGGACCGCTGCCGGTCGGAAGGCCTCTGGCGTCGGTGAACAACCTTCGGTGCGAGGGAATCACCAACCGGATCTGGTCGACCGTCGGCGTCCCCACGGTCAGGTAGGGGTGGAAGCCACAACCGAATGGCAGATCGATCGTCCCGATGTTCTCTGCCTCGATCACCACGGTCAGACCGTCGCGACCCAGCCGATATTCGACGGCCAACCCGACGGAGAAGGGATAGCCCGGCGACGGTCGGAGCTCGAGTTCCATGCTGACCTGGTTCTGTGCTCGGCCGACCATCCGCCATGGCATCCATCGGACCAGTCCGTGGATCGCGTTATTGGAGGAGACCTCATTGATCGGGGCTTGGATGTCGACATCCTCGAAGGTGTAGCGACCGTCCCCCAATCGGTTCGGCCAAGGGGCGAGCACCTGGCCCCGTCCGCCCTGGCTCCATCCATCGGCTCCGAATCCGTCGATGACGACTCGATCACCGACAGTGAAGGACCGGAGGGTCGCACCGATCTCGGTGATCACCACTCGTTGATGCCCGTGGCCGATGACCCACTGGTCTCCGGTACCCGGAGTCGTCTCGGCCGGACGCTGGTCGTCGGCAGATGGTCGCGGGCACATGGTGGGATAGGGTTCCTCGCCGGCCGCACGGGGGCGGCTCCGTCGCTCGGTATGGTAGGCCAAAGGGGCTCATGCGCATCCTGATCACCAACGACGACGGGGTGTTCGCTCCCGGCATCGCCGCACTGGCGCGTGGGTTGCACGCATCCTTCGGCGACGAACACGAGATCGTCGTCGTCGCCCCCCTGGTCGACCACAGCGGAGCCGGGGCCGCGGTCGGACCGGTCTACGAACGAGAATCGATCCCCTACGAGGAGGTCGAGATCCCTGGGCTCGCCGCCGTCCCGACCTTCGGCATCGAGGGACCTCCGGCGCTGGCAGTGATCCTGGCCTGCATCGAAGGCTTCGGCCCTCGTCCCGATGTGGTGGTGTCTGGGATCAATCACGGGGTCAACGCCGGACGATCCGCCCTCCATTCGGGCACGGTCGGCGCCGCACTGACCGCCGCCCAGTTCGGAGTGCGGGGGTTGGCGACCAGTATCGCCTGGGGCGAGGATCCGGTGCCCTGGGAAACGCCACTCTGTCTGGCCGCGGGAATCGTCCCGGAACTGGCCGAGATGCCTCCTGGGACGGTGCTCAACCTCAATGCCCCCGCCGTCCCGCCGGACATGTTGAGGGGACTCTGCCACGGGACCCTCGGAACCGTCGGCCTGATCCGGGCAGTCCGTCCCCATGCGGTCTCGCCGGAGAGCGGCCCCGCGCTCGATCCGACTTCGAGATCGATCGTCCTCGCACTGCGCGGGATGGGCGTGGCTTCCGACCGGATCGCCGAGCGGGCCGAGATGGAACCCGGATCCGATGCGGCATTGATCGCCGAGGGTTGGGCGACCCTCACCCCCTTGCACGGGGTACGGGAGGACGTGTCGGAGCAGGGCCGCTCTCTCCTCGATGCGGCGCTCGCGACGTATCGACGCGGCTAGGTCGTCACCGGAACAGATCGTCCAACCAGTCGAAGGTGACCTGTGCGGACAAACGGATGTTGTCCACCTGGCAGTGGGTGGAGGCACCATCTTCTGCCGTGAAGACGACCGGAGTCACCGGTCCGCCGACGCCGTTCACGAACTCGTCGAACTGGGCGAGCGGCTCAGGACCTTCACGATCACCGACCAGAGCCAGCACCGGGCAACCCACCGCAGCAATGTCCTCGAGCCGGTAGGAGCCCATGGCATCGCGCCACGCGTGGAACGAAGGCACGCCGAACCGAGAACAGATCGCGGCGATCCCCCACTGCATCTGGCGGGGCATCAGATCTTCGGGGACACCGATCACGTCCTCGGGACGGAAGTCGCGGGACATCCGGTAGACATCGGGACCGACCCACGCCTCCATGTACCGGCTCATGTCGACCATCGGTGGATTGGCGATCAGGGCCCTGACCCGCACATCGGTGGCGGCCGAACGGGCGGCAAAGTACGAGCCGAAGCTCTGGCCGGCCAGCGCGACCGAATCCGAATCGACGTCGAGCACTCCGACGAGGTGGTCGATCACCGCGCCGATCGGCACCTCGTAGTCCGGGCGAAAGGTCAACCGCGGGTTGATCCGCATGCACCCCGGTTGGCCGGGTCCGTCGAACACGAAGACGTTCCAGCCGCGCGCGGCCCCGGGAGCACCGAGGTGGAAGTAGAGCTCCTCGGCGCTCGAATCGAACCCACCGACTCCGATCAGCAAGGGCAAGCGGCCGCTCTCTCCTTGACCGGATCCCGACGGTCGGATCAGGTACCCGGGGAGCGCGCCGTCCTCGTAGGGGACGTCGATCCGTTCGACCGGAGGGTCCCCCAGTGCTGCGCCGTCGGCGAAGCACGATTGACTCCGCTCTCCCATCTGGGTGGATCCACCGTCTTCACCGCCCGTGTAGTACTCGGCCGTGCGGTAGTAGGTCGAGGCACGCAGCAAATGGTCGCGGGCGCTGACCCGGTGACCGTTCTGGAGACACTCCCTTCCCCGCGACTCGACCCGACGAGCAAGACGCTCGAAGGCATGCGCCCAGCTCCGTGGGCTCCCGTCGGTGATCTCCGAGACGACGGCCAGGCATTCGCCGACGGTCGAGCCTCCGTAGTCGGCCACGCCCATCGTCCGGATCAGCTGGTAGTCGAACTCGTCGTCGCGGAATCCCTCGACCCGGATCGCACTACGAACGACGTCTGAGTCTTCGAAGGACACGGCACTCGCTTCATCTGTCGACCGTCCCGAGTCGGGGACTCGGGTGTGCGGTCATTGTGACAGCTCGGAGTCGTGCATCGCGCCGAATGCTGGCGATTCGACCCGGTGGGGCGTACCTTTGAGCGGATGACGAAACGAGGGGGGATGTGGCCTTGGGCCACGAAGGGATCATCCGGCACCGACGATGTCGACGGAGCAAGTGGGAAGGCATCGCCGATACCACCCTTCGAGGTGGGTGTGCTCGACGGCTTCGGTCCGGAGCTGTACTACGAGATCCACGGACATGGCCCGCGTGTCCTCGTGTTCATGCATGGAATCCTGATGGACTCGCAGATGAACCACAGACTGGCCACTGATCTGGCCGCACAGGGTCATCGGGTCATCCTGCTCGACCTGCCCGGCCATGGTCGTTCGGACAAGCCGACGCGGGCCTCGTTCCATCGGATGGACACCTACGCGCGACAGATGGTGAAACTCCTCGATCACCTCGGGATCGAACGTGCGGTGGTCGGTGGTGTTTCTCTGGGTGCCAACGTCAGCCTGCTCGCGGCTGCCCAGTCACCGGACCGGATCGAGGGGATGGTCCTCGAGATGCCGGTCCTCGAATGGGCGGTCCCCGCCGCCGCCATCACCTTCGTGCCCCTGTTGCTCGCTGTCCATTTCGCCCGACCGCTGGTCAGGCAGACAGCGTCACTCTTCAAGCGACTCCCCCGGACCGGGATCGGACCACTCGACAGCGTCTTGGGCTCGTTCTCGAACGACCCGACCGAGACGGCCGCCGTCCTGCACGGCATCCTCGCCGGCCCGATCGCCCCGACCGTCGGGCAACGTGAGGCCATGGACGTCCCCGCACTGGTGATCGGTCACCGGGTCGACCGCATCCACCCGTTCCACGACGCGGAACAGCTCGCCAAGCGCCTGCCGAAGGGACGACTCGTGGAGGCGAACTCGATTCTCGAACTTCGGTTCCGCCCCGAGCGGCTCACCGCAGAGATCGCAAGCTTCCTCGACGAGGTGTGGGCCCAACCGCCGGCGTCCGACCGACAAGTCGGCTGAGGTCAGCCGGTCACTCGTCGAGGTCCGGTCGCCGGTTCCTCTTCCGTTCTGACAGCTGCCGCTTCTCTTGAAGCCGTCGCTCCTTGGCACCCTTTGAGGGTCTTGTCGGACGCCTTGGCGTCCGGACCCGCAGTGCGTCGGCCATCCGGGCGCGGAACCGCTCCACCGCGAGTTGACGGTTGCGGGTCTGAGACCGCTCGTCGTCCACGGAGATGCGCAACTCCGGCCCGAAGCGACGCTGAAGGGTTTCCCGTTGCATGTGCCGGAGCGTCGGAGACCCGGCGATGTCGAAGCGCAACTCCACCCGGGTGCTCACTTTGTTGGCGTGTTGGCCTCCCGGTCCCCCGCTGGGACCGAACCGGAATTTGAGCTCGGACAACGGGATCGACAGGGTCGAGTTGACCTCGACACGATCGATGACCTCATCGGTCATCGGGGCTGCCGGGCGTCGCGGGTGGCATCCTCTGGATCCGGCTCGTCGATGACCGGGTTGCTCAGCTCGCCCACTCCCTCGATTCGCACGGTGACCGAGTCGCCCGCAGCGAGCCACCGGGGAGGATCCTCGCCGGCAGCGACGCCGGCGGGTGTCCCCGTCGTGATCAGCATGCCCACCTCGAGGGTGAACGCCGTCGACAGGTGCTCGATCATCTGAGCGCAGGTGAAGATCATGTCGGCGGTGGTGCCGTCCTGACGGATGTCGCCGTTCACCAAGGTCTGCAGAGAGAGGTTCTGGAGGTCACCCACCTCGTCGAGGGTCACGATGGCCGGTCCGGTCGGACCGTGGGTGTCGAAACCCTTCCCCATCATCATCGTCGGGGTCTGCCACTGCCACTCCCTCACGCTCACGTCGTTGACCACGGTGACGCCGGCCACCACCTCCATCGCCCGATCCGCAGGCACGTGCCGGCACCTCCGGCCGATGAGCACCCCGAGCTCCCCCTCGTAGTCGACGGTCGGACAGACCCGGGGGACTTCGATGGCTTGCCCGGGTCCGACCACACAGGTCGGCTGCTTGGAGAACCAGGTCTGGAACTCGGGCCGCTCGTGGCCCAGCTCTGCGATGTGGGCCGCGTAGTTGCGGGCGATGGCGAGGAACGACGGGGGGTGTCTCACCGGGGCGGTCAGCTGCGTCTCGGCGAGGGCGATCCGCCGTGCCGGGCTGTCGAGGGCCTGACCGGCCACTGCCATCCCATCCGCACCAAGGGCGAGCAGCGAGATCATGTCGCCGGGCAAACCGACCGACGAGTCGGTGAGATCGATGACCTCGTCACCCACCAGCAGACCCGTCTTCTGGGTCCCGTCGAACATGCTCACCAGTCGCACCCGAGTGAACCTACTGCGGCCGCCCGATCGAGTCGCGCGGGCTTACACTCCAGCCATGCCCGATTCGACTCCGACCTCCCTCACTGCACGCGAGCCGGCCTTCGAGGGTCAGACGGTGCTCGTCACCGGCTCCTCGTCGGGGATCGGCGAGGCCACAGCGCGGCTGTTCGCCGCATCAGGCGCAACCGTGGTGATCAACTCGTCGAGCTCGGTCGAGGCGGGGATGGCCTTGGCCGACGAGTTGCCGAGCGCCAGCTACATCCAGGCCGACGTGTCGGACGCCGCACAGGCCACACACCTCATCCAAGAATCGGTGGCCCGGCACGGCCGCCTCGATGTGCTGGTCAACAACGCCGGCACCACCGAGGTGATCTCCCACGCCGACCTCGAGGCAGCCTCCCCTGACGTGTGGCGAAGGATCTTCGAAGTCAACGTCATCGGCACCTGGCAGGTCACCGTCGCGGCAGTCGATCACCTCCGTGCATCGGGAAAAGGTCAGGTAGTCAACGTCTCCTCGGTCGCCGGCGAGCGCCCGACCGGGAGTTCGATTCCCTACGCGTGTTCGAAAGCGGCGGTCAGTCATATGACCAGGCTGCTCGCCAACGTGCTCGGTCCCGCGGTGCGGGTGAACGCGGTCGCCCCCGGCCTGGTCGACACCCCGTGGACGGCCGACTGGGACCTGGTGCGAGAGTTCGTCCGGGCACAGACTCCACTGCAGCGCAGCGCGACTCCCGAGGACGTCGCCGAGGTGATCCTCGGGCTGGCCCGGTCGACGTATGTGACCGGCGACGTCGTGTTGATCGACGGTGGGCTCAGCCTCCGCTGAGCTCCTCCCATCGATCGCGACCGATCCTCCAGATCCCGTGCGCTTCTTGAGGGAACGTGGACAACACCCGTTGCTCCACCAGCGAAAGACCGAGGCGTGCGGCGACCGCCTGTGAGCGGGCGTTGTCCGGAAGGATCACGCTGAACACCTCGTCCACCGACAACATCTCGAACGCGTAGGACATCGACCGCCGTCCCGCTTCGGTCGCGTACCCCTTCCCCCAGGCGTCGGGATGGAACGCCCACCCCACCTCCACGCCAGGCCAGTCGGGAGCTTCCGGGTGATGCAGACCCGCTCTGCCGACCACCTTGCCGCTCGACCGTTCGGCGACCGCCCACTGGCCCGACCCACGCAACTCCCATTGACCCCTCCACTGGGCCATGCTCTGCCAGACCTCCCTCCGCGAGTAGGTGTCGGACAGACGGAGCGAATGGCGCACCTCGGGCTGCGTCATGATCTCGACCAGCGCATCGAGGTCGGACTCTTCCAGCGGCCGGAGCACCAGTCGCTCGGTGGTCAACGTCGGGCACACGCTCATCCCATCAGTCAACCATCGGAAATGCCGGGGTGGGGCCGCCGGCGTGCCAGAGTAGGGCGGTGGGTACGGTGACAAGGCCCGAACGATGGAGGCGGCCGGAGACCGTCGGCGATCCGTCACCGAGCCCGCCCTGGTGGACCCTCTCCGGCGTCTGGATCATGGCGGCGGCCGTCGTCTCGCCGATCGTCGTCTCGGTCGCGCTGATCCCGTGGCGTAGCCAGCTCGATGCGTCGGACAACGCGCTGTTCCTCGTGCTGGTGATCGTCGCAATCGCAAGTACTGGCCACAGGGTTGCCGGCTTCGTCGCTGCGATCGTGTCGGGCCTCGCGTTCGACTACTTCCTCACCCACCCCTACGAGTCGTTTCGGATCACCCGGCACTCCGATTTCATCACCGAGATCTTGTTGCTGGTCGTGGGCCTGGCAGTCGGCCAGATCGCCGCCCGCGGACAACACCACCGCGCGGCCGCCTCGGAGGGCAGGCGCCAGATGGCGATGCTCCATTCAGTCACCGAGTTGGCCGCCACAGGCAAAGACCGCGAGACCGTCATCGAAGCCGCTCTCCACGAGCTGTCCGAGCTTCTCGCGCTGCGCGAGTGCCGATTCACCGAGCGCCATCCCGGACCGGACAGCGCACGGGTGACCCCCGACGGGCAGGTCAACGTGGGTAACAGGACCTGGTCGACCGAGGACCTGGGGCTGCCACGAAACGTCGATCTTCCGGTGAGGAGCGGCGGGTGGCTGCTCGGACATTTCCTGCTCACACCGACCCCCGGCAAACCGATCTCTCCCGAACGGCTGCTGGTCGCGGTGGCGATCGCCGATCAGGTTGGAGCCGCGCTCGCCGCAGAAGAGTCGCCCAATGGGTCTGCACACGTCCCGGATGATCCGGAATCCTGAGGGGCCGGAGCACCACGTGTTGAAGAACGCACTGGGGTGACCAAGGGCTGGCGAGAGTCCGGCTGCATGGCATCCCACGGAACGTGGAAGGTGAGCCAGTTCACGGTCGAGCCCGTCGACACCTACTGAGCGGCGGGCTGGTCTCCTGCTCCGAACTCGCCGTCATGACTCATGCACGGCCTCGATGAGGACATTCGGATCGTGGGAGATGTCCCTTCGCGCGATGACGTGCACGTCGATCGCCGCCGGAGCGGCCAACCGGGTGAGCTTCTGGACGATCGATCCCCCGCCGAGCATCTCCTGCAGACGGGATCGGGCGCTCGAACCGACGACGATCTGGGTGAAGTGCCCCGATCTCGCGAAGTCGATGAGCGCCTGCGCTGGGTCGTCGTTCCGCACTTCGTTCCATTCGGCACCGACATCGGCAGTGACCTGGCGGAGTGCCACGAGCTGGTCGTCGGGAAACCGACCGACTGCTTTGGGCGCAAGGACATGCACGACCTGCAGGTCGGCCTTGATCCGGGATGCCATGCGGGCGGCCCGACGCACGATGCCGTCGGTCCCCGGGGCTGTGGTTACCCCGACGAGGATGCGCTCGTGGGTGTCCCAGACCACGTTCTTTCTCTGGGTGTGGAGGTAGTCGAGCAGCTGCTCCTCGGTCTCGTCCGCCAGGAAGCGGAGCGCGAGCTCCCGAAGCGCAGTCAGGTTGTCAGTGCGGAAATAGTTCGAAAGCGCGCTGGGAACACGCTCGGACGAATAGATGTTGCCGTGGAGCATCCGACGCCGGAGCTGTTCGGGCGAGGAGTCGACCAACTCGATCTGGTCGGCCTTGCGCACCACCCAATCGGGAACCCGCTCGCGGATCTGCACCTCGAGGATCTGCTCCACCGCGTCGGCGATGCTCTCGAGGTGCTGGATGTTGACGGTGGTCACGACGTCGATGTCTGCGCTCAACAAGGACATCACATCCTGCCAACGCTTCTCGTGACTCCCTGATCCTGGGACGTTGGTATGAGCAAGCTCATCGACCAACGCCACTTGGGGATGGCGGTCGAGTACCGCGTCGAGGTCCATCTCCTCGAACTGCGATCCCCGGTAGTCGACCCTCCGACGGGGGACCACCTCGAGGCCCTCGATCAGCTCCTCGGTGCGGCCGCGGCCGTGGCATTCGATGAATCCGATGACAACGTCTGCCCCCCGTTGCTTTCGGCGGTGGCCCTCGCTCAACATGGCGTAGGTCTTGCCGACGCCCGGCGCCGCACCGAGGTAGATCCGAAAGCGGCCGATGGCCTCGACCTTCGGCCGGTCCGGTGCACCGGCGGCTGCCCCGGTACTTCGACCGGCACCCGCCTGCCCTGTCTCGCCCGACCCGGAGGGCTCGGCCGCAGACGACTGAGTCACCTCATCGCAGCTTGGCAAGCGCCTCGTTCAACTGGAGCACATTGATGTAGCTGCTGCCGAGGAATCCCAACTGCTCGCCGTTGTTCTCGCGGGCGATGAGAGCCCGCAGGGTGGCGGGAGCGATGCCGGTGGCCTTGGCGACCATGGGTATCTGGGCCAGTGCGTCGGCCGACGTGATGTCGGGATCGATGCCGCTACCCGAGGTCGTGACGAGATCGGGAGTGGGATTGACTCCTCGCTGGTGCCAGTAGGCGACGAGTTCCTGGGTGTTGCTCAACAGGACCTTGGACCGAGGACCGAGGTTGCTTGCCCCGGACTCGCCGGAGTTCGAGACTCCGGGCTTCCCAGGGATGTTGTTTGCCTCGAGCGGGTTGTCCCCCCCACCGGCCGCCGGGTTCAACGAGCCGGCATAGGGGCCGAGTGCGTCGGGCCGACCCTGGAACACGCAGCTCCCGAGCGGGTGACCCGGACACTTCGTCTGTGACCAGTTCTGGCCGACGAGGGTCGAGCCGTTCGCGGTGATCGAGCCGTCCGCCTGGTGCTTGAAGAGCACCTGGGCGACGCCGGTTCCGACAAACGCGTAGACGAACCCGAAGAAGATCGTGATCATCACGATAGAGATGATCGAGCGACGGAGATGGGCGAGCATCAGAGAGACTCCATCAGTAGGCGTGCAATGCGACGAGGATGAGATCGATGAGCTTGATGAAGATGAACGGAGCAATGATCCCGCCCACTCCATAGATGAAAACGTTTCGGCGGAGGATGGCCGCTGAGCCTGCGGCGCGGAACCTCACCCCGCGAAGTGCCAGCGGGATCAGCGCCACGATCACCAGCGCATTGAAGATGACCGCCGACAGGACCGCACTCTCCGGGCTGTGCAACTTCATGATATTGAGCGGCTCGAGCTGCGGATAGGTGGCGAGGAACAGAGCCGGGATGATGGCGAAGTACTTGGCCACATCGTTGGCGATGGAGAAGGTGGTGAGCGAGCCCCGGGTGATGAGAAGCTGCTTTCCGATCTCGACCACGTCGATGAGCTTGGTCGGGTTGGAGTCGAGGTCGACCATGTTGCCGGCCTCTTTGGCCGCGGTGGTCCCCGTGTTCATGGCCACTCCCACGTCTGCCTGGGCCAGGGCCGGGGCGTCATTCGTCCCGTCGCCGGTCATGGCGATCAGCTTCCCGCCCTCCTGCTCGGACTTGATGAGGGCCATCTTGGCCTCAGGGGTGGCCTCGGCCAGGAAGTCGTCGACACCCGCCTCCTGGGCGATCGCCGCCGCGGTGAGCGGGTTGTCACCGGTGATCATGACGGTGCGGATGCCCATCTGGCGCATCTCGTCGAACTTCTCCCGGATGCCCTGCTTGACCACGTCCTTCAGCTCGATGACACCGAGAATGTCCGGACCGTCGGCCACCACCAGCGGAGTGGACCCGGCTCGCGAGACGCGCTCCACGATGCCATCGAGGTCGGCCGGCACGGTCCCGCCCTGCTCGGTCACCCAGCGCTTGACCGAGTCGGCGGCACCCTTCTTGATCTGGCGCGGGCCCATGTCGAGGCCGGACATCCGGGTCTGGGCCGTGAAGGGCACGAACTCGTGCTCGCCCTCCAGTTCACGCTCGCGGATGTTGAAACGGTCCTTGGCCAGTACCACGATGGAGCGTCCCTCGGGCGTCTCGTCAGCCAGCGAAGCGAGTTGCGCGACGTCGGCAACGTCCTGCTCGGTGTGGCCTCCGACCGGATAGAAGTCGGACGCCATCCGGTTGCCGAGGGTGATGGTCCCGGTCTTGTCCAGCAGGAGTGTCTGCACGTCGCCGGCGGCTTCGACCGCCCGACCGCTCATCGCCAGTACGTTGCGCTGGACCAGGCGATCCATACCGGCGATCCCGATGGCCGACAACAAGGCCCCGATGGTGGTCGGGATGAGGCAGACCAGCAGCGACACCAGGACGACCACCGACACCGCGGCCCCGGAGTAGTGGCCGAAGGCCTGGAGGGTCACCACCACCGGCAGGAAGACGATGGTGAGGACCGCCAACAGAATGGTGAGGGCGATCTCGTTGGGGGTCTTCTGGCGGTTGGCCCCCTCGACCAGGGTGATCATCCGGTCGAGGAAGGTGTGACCCCGCTCGGCCGTGATCCGGATCACGATGCGGTCGGACAGCACCTTGGTTCCGCCGGTGACCGCCGAGCGGTCACCCCCCGACTCGCGGATGACCGGTGCCGACTCGCCGGTGATGGCCGACTCGTCGACAGAGGCGATCCCCTCGGTGATTTCCCCGTCGGAGGGGATGAGGTCGCCGGCCTCGCAGACCACCATGTCTCCCTTGCCCAGCTCCGCGGCCGGTACCAGCTCCTCGGTCCCGTCGGCGTTCAGCCGGCGGGCCTCGGTCTCGGACCGCATCCTGCGGAGTGTGTCGGCCTGCGCCTTGCCCCTGCCTTCGGCCATCGCCTCGGCGAAGTTGGCGAAGATGACCGTCAGGAAGAGCCAGATGGTGATCGACCAGGTGAAGGTGCTGGGGTGGGCGATGGCCTCGATGAAGGTGATCACGGTGCCCACCAGGACCACGAACATGACCGGGTTCCTGACCTGGATCGCCGGGTTCAGCTTCTTGAACGAGTCGACCAAGGCCTGCCGGAGGATCTCGCCGTCGAAGAGACTGCGGGCCTCGGCGACGCCGTGGGCATCGGTTGCCGGGCCCGGTTGACCCGGTTGGGTAGCGGTCATTGTCATCAGAAGAACTTCCCGTGGCTGAGCTGCTCGACGATCGGGCCGAGGGCGACGGCGGGGAAGAAGGTGAGACCACCGATGATCACAATCACTCCAATGGTGAGGCCGACGAACATCCCGTTGTCGGTGCGGAAGGTCCCGAGCGACTCGGGGACCACGTTCTTGGCGGCGAGAGAACCCGCGAGGGCGAGGGCCGGGATCATGATGCCGAACCGACCGATGAGCATGTCGATGCCACCGACAATGTTGTAGAACGAGGTGTTGCCGGTCAGACCCGCCATGGCGGAACCGTTGTTGTTTCCCTGTGAGGTCAGCCCGTAAAGGATCTCTGAGAACCCGTGGGGACCGGCGTTCAGGGGGCCGGCCCGGCCGGCGTGGATGGACACGGCGACCGCCGTGAGGATGAGCACGATGATGGGCATGACCAGGGCGCCGAGGCCCGCAAGTTTCACCTCTCGGGCCTGTATCTTCTTGCCCAAGTACTCCGGCGTTCGCCCGATCATGAGGCCGCCGATGAACACGGCGATGATGGCATAGATGAGGATCGTGTAGATCCCGCTTCCGGTCCCGCCCGGCGTGACCTCGCCCAGCATCATGCCGGTCATCGGGCCCATACCTCCGATCGGGTTGTAGGAGTCTGTTGCGCTGTCCACGGCACCGTCGGAGGTCTGGGTCATCGAGACGTTGAAGAGCGCGCTGCTCGTGTCACCGAAGCGCACCTCCTTGCCTTCTGTGTTCCCGACGGTCGAGTGGATGCCGGCCGCGGCGACGGCGGGGTTCTGCCCGTGCTCGGCATAGCTGGTGAATCCCACCCAGACGGCGAAGATGATCACCATGGCGGCGAGCAGGGCGGCACCGTGGCGGATGCTCTTCACCATCTTCCCGAAGGTGTAGGTGAGCGCGAACGGGATGGAGAGTGTGAGCCAGATGTAGAGCAGGTTTGTCAATCCGGTCGGGTTCTCGAGGGGATGGGCCAGATCGACGTTGAAGAACCCGCCTCCGTTGGTCCCGAGTTGCATGATGGGGCCCATGAAGCCGGCGGGGCCGCGGGCGATGGTCTGCGTGACGCCGTTGAGTGAGTCATGGATCGAGACCGGTCCGGCCAGAGTCTGCACTGCGCCCTGACCGACGGTGATCAAGCCGGTGAGGAATGCGACCGGCAGGAGGATATAAAGCATGCAACGGGTGATGTCGACCCAGAAGTTACCGATCGTGGGAGAGTTCCGACGGGAGAAACCCCGCACCACGGCGATCGCCACAGCGATCCCTACGGCTGCACTCACGAACTGCTGCACGGTCAGTACACCGATCTGCGAGAAGTAGGACATCGCCGTCTCGCCGCCGTAGTTCTGCCAGTTGGTGTTGGTGACGAACGAGGTGGAGGTGTTGAAGCTGAGCGCCGATCCCACCGCCCCGAAGTGCTGCGGGTTGAGCGGTAGCGACCCCTGGATCCTCAGCAGGAAGTAGCCGACGGCGATGAACGCGGCGGAGAAGATCACGGCTGCTCCGGCGTACCGCTTCCAGTTCTGCTCGTGCTCTGGCTCGGAACCGGTCCCGAGAAGTCGGTAGAAGGGACGTTCGGCCCACCGCAGGAAGTGCACGCGGCCGTCGAAGACGGCCGCCATGTACGACCCCAGGTACCGCCAGGTAAGACCCAGGGCGATGACCAGGATGATGATGGTCCACGTGAAGCCCATATCAGAACTTCTCGGGCTTGAACATGGCGACGCCGAGATAGATGAACATCAGCGTGGCGATGCCGAGGAGGATGCCCTGGGTGATCGTCATACCCGGTCCAGAGCCCAGATGAGTCCGAGCATCGCCAGCGCAAAGCCGATGATGCCGAGTACTACGAGAAAATCTGCCATGAAGTCGAGTATGCGCCGGGGGGTCTGAACAGGGCCTCAACAAACGAGAGAGAGTCTGAATAAGTTCTCAACAAACGCCCTCCGGGACCGAAAGACGGGACTCGGCAGCGCGGATCCGTACGAGAATGGTGTGATGCGCAAACAGCTCCTCGGGTCGGCGGCGGGGATCGCCCTCGCGGTCGGCATCGGCGCAGCCATGCTCCCCGTGCGAGCGCATCTGAACGGGGCCGCCGTTGCGCTCCTGCTGATCTTCCCGATCTTGGCCGGCGTGATCATCGGTGGCGTGACCGGAGGTACGACGAGCGTCCTTGCCGGATTCCTCGTCTACGACTACTGGTTCATCAAGCCGTACGGCACGTTGGCGGTGGACAGCTCAGCTGACTGGCTGGTGCTGGCCGTCTACGCGGTGGTGATGCTGTTCCTGTCCTGGGTGGTGTCGAACCTCGAGACGGCGCGGTCGGAGATCCAGAGCAGAACGACCGAGGCGCGCCGTCTCTTCGAGCTCTCCGAGCTCCTGGTGGAGGAACGGTCGGTCGACGATCTGTTGAAGTCGATCGTGGGCGCGGTGGAGACCATGTTCGATGTGTCTGGTGTTTCCTTGCTGGTCCCGGCTGCGGATCGCCTCGAGATCGCCGCCTCGTCGGGCGAGCCGCTCTCGCCGGACGAACTGCACCGGCTCGACTCTCGCTCGGGTGTGCCGGTCAGCCTCGGAACCACGCCGGGCGGCACCGAAGGAATGCAGACCGTCGCGCTGTCAGCCGCGGGGCGACCGGTCGGAATCCTGGCCATGCGCGGGCTTCCTGCTTCCGAGGCCGACCGCTCCTTGCTCCGCACCTTCGCCAACCACGCTGCGCTCGCGCTCGAGCGCGCCCAACTCCGCGAGCAGGCCATGCGCTCGGAGCTGTTGGAGGAGATCGACCGACTGCGGCATGCGCTGATAGGAGCGGTCTCGCACGACCTCCGTACTCCGCTGGCGACGATGAAGGTGGCCGCATCGACGTTGCTGCGACCCGCCGTCCCGCTGTCGGAAGCCGACGTCGAGGAGCTCCACGAGCTGATCGAAGTCGAGACCGACCGCCTCACCCGCCTGGTCACCAGCCTGCTCGACATGACCAGAATCGACGCCGGCGTGCTGGAGGTGAGGCAATGCGCCGGCTCGGTCGCCGAACTCGTCGAGGATGCGGTCAGCGCGTCCGGTCGGGCCCTCCATGGTCAGACCATCGAGACCTCGATCCCCGCCGACCTGCCCGACGTGGACGTCGACAAGCTGTTGATCACCCAGGTGCTGGCTAACCTCTTGGACAATGCGAAGCGCCACGCGCCGGCGAACAGCCTGATCACGGTGGCAGCCGGCGTTCGAAACGATCAAGTCACCCTGTCCGTCATCGACCGGGGGCCCGGCGTTCCCTCCGACGAGCGCGAAGCGGTGTTCGACCGGTTCGTGCGGTTCGACACGGGCGGTCGTGCCGGGCTCGGGCTCACCATCGCCAAGACGTTCGTCGAGGCCCACGGCGGCGACATCTGGGTGGAGGAGGAACCGGGCGGGGGTGCGAGGTTCACCTTCACCCTCCCGGTCGCGACGACCCTCGGCGCGGCGGTGCCGTCGAGCGCGGCGAGCTAGAGCCGTGGCCAAGGTCCTGGTCATCGACGACGACCCGTCGTTGCTGCGCGCGCTGCGCATCGGCCTGAAAGCCGGGGGGCACGACGTGACCACGGCGGTCAACGGCGAACAGGGCATCTCCCAGGTGGCACTTGCCGCTCCGGATGTGGTCGTGCTCGACCTCGGCCTGCCCGACATCGACGGCCAGACCGTCTGCAAGCGGATCCGGCAGTGGAGCGAGGTCCCGATCATCATCCTCTCCGCGAGTGGTGCCGAGGACCGCAAGGTGGCCGCCCTGGACAGCGGTGCGGACGACTACGTGACCAAGCCGTTCGGCATGGCAGAGCTCGAGGCGAGGATCCGTACCGCCCTCCGACATCGCAAGGATGACGTTCCCGAGCTGCCATCGTCGATCACGGTCGGTCCCCTCGAGATCGACCTGCTCCATCACCAGGCCTCCCTTCGGGGAGCCGCAGTGGATCTGACCGCAAAAGAGTTCGAAGTCCTGTCCTTTCTCGCGCCACTCGGGCAAGACCTGCACCCACCAGATGATCCTCGGTTCGGTATGGGGATCGGGTTACGGAACCGAAGCCCAATACCTCCACGCGTACGTGCACCGGTTGCGCCAGAAGCTCGGAGACGGGCAGGGCGCGTTGATCCGCACCATCCCCGGCGTCGGGTACAGCCTCGACCCTGACCCCGTGACCTCGGTCCAGAGCTAGGTCAGGAGGCCGGGCAGCAAATGGCACGCGGAAAACTTCGGCTCTACCTCGGAGCGGCCCCGGGGGTCGGGAAGACCTACGCGATGCTCAACGAGGGCTGGAGGCGGAAGGAGCGCGGCACCGACGTCGTGATCGGCTGGGTCGAGAACCACGGACGACCCCACACCGACGCACAGATCCGCGACCTCGAGATCTTCCCGCGCCAGACCGTCGAGTACCGCGGCCAACGCCTCGAGGAGATGGATCTCGACGGCCTGTTGGCACGCAAGCCCGACCTGGTCCTGGTGGACGAGTTGGCCCATACCAACGCGCCCGGCTTGAAGAACGCCAAACGTTGGCAGGACGTCGAGGAACTGTTGGACGCCGGGATCAATGTCATCTCGACGATCAACCTCCAACATCTCGAGTCGCTCAACGACGTCGTCGAGGGGATCACCGGCGTCACCCAGCACGAGACGGTTCCCGACCCGGTGGTCCGAGCGGCTGATCAGGTCGAGCTGGTCGACATGGCGCCCGAAGCATTGCGCCGAAGGCTCGCCCACGGCAACGTCTACCCGGCTGAGCGGATCGATGCCGCCCTGGCCAACTACTTCCGCCCGGGCAACCTGACCGCCCTACGCGAGCTCGCCCTCTTGTGGGTGGCCGACCGGGTCGACGAAGAACTCCACGACTACCGGGAACGGCACAACATCGCTGGAGCGTGGGAGACCAAGGAACGGGTGGTCGTCTCGCTCACCGGTTCGCGCGGGAGCGCGGTGCTGATCCGGCGGGCCGCCCGCATGGCGATGCGCACCAAGGCGGAGCTGGTCGGCGTCCACGTGCGCACGGACGACAGCTTGACCGGGGCCGGGTCCCAAGGACTGGTCGCCAACCGGGCGCTGCTCGACGACCTGGGAGGACGCTTCGTCGAAGTGGTTGGTGCCGATGTCGCGCCCGCCCTGGTGCAGG
Organism: uncultured Acidimicrobiaceae bacterium; assembly: GCA_963839925.1. Lineage (GTDB taxonomy): Bacteria > Actinomycetota > Acidimicrobiia > Acidimicrobiales > RAAP-2 > Bog-756. The sequence continues at coordinate 2,055,037 of CAWIWV010000001.1, forward strand.
TGGCACGAGCCGAGAATGCGACTCAGCTGGTCATGGGGGCAACCCACCGCAGCCGGCTCACCGAGTTCGTCCGTGGTTCGGTCATCAACTCGGTCATCCGGGCCGCCGGGGGCTCTCTCGACATCCACGTGATCGCCACCAAAGACGAGATACGCACCGGCTCGCCCGAAGACGGCTCGGATGCGGCGAGCTCCGACGAGGCTCCACCGCCAGAGCGCCCACGACAGGAGAAGTTCGGCCGGTATCAGCCGAGCCTGCTCTCGCCGCTCTCCATCCGCCGGAGGATTGCGGCAGTGGTCATCTGCCTGGTCGGATTTCCGCTCCTGACGCTGGTGCTGACCAACTGGCGAGGCGGGCAGAGCCTCGCCACCGCGCTCAGTGCCTATCTGGTGCTGGTGGTCATCGTGGCCGCCACGGGCGGTGTCTGGCCGGCAGTCCTCGCCGCCGTCGCAGGATTCCTCCTGTCGAACTACTACTTCGCCCCGCCCATCCACACCTTCACCATCGCCAACACCGACTCAGTTGCAGCGCTTGCCATGTTTCTGGTCACCGCGGGAGTGGTGAGTGTGCTGGTTGACCTCTCTGCTCGCCGTACAGCCACCGCGATCCAGGCCCGAACCGATGCGCAGACCTTGGCACGCATCGCAGGACGGATGGTCGCCCCGGAGGGCAATCCCCTCCCTGCCCTCCTCGAGGAGCTGTTGGTGGCCTTCAGGATCCAGTCGGCAGCCGTGCTGCGGCCCGACGGGGCAGATGGGCCTGCGGAACCGGGACCGACCGAGCGGTCGGGGTCCGGGACGTGGTCGACGGTCGCGCGGGCCGGTGAGGATCCCCCGCAGCGACCGGAGGAGGCGACCGTCGTGGTGCCACTCTCCGAGGTGGAGACCCTTGCACTCAAAGGGCCCGGACTCACCGCCGAGGACCGCGAGATCCTTGTCGCGTTCGCAGCGCAGCTCGCCGCTGCGCTGGAGAGCGATCGCCTGCACGCAGAAGCAGCACAGGCCGACTCTCTTGCACGGACCGACCAACTCCGCTCGACCCTGCTCGCCGCGGTGAGTCACGACCTGCGTACACCGTTGGCCTCGATCAAGGCATCGGCGTCGACCCTCCTCTCCGAAGAACTCCGGTTGGACCCACAGGAGAACCATCTGCTCCTCGAGACCATCGACGATCAGGCCGATCGTCTGAACGCTCTGGTGGAGAACCTGTTGGACATCAGCCGGCTCCAGACCGGTGCGATGGAAGTGCTCCGTCAAAGCACCGACGTCGACGCGCTGGTCGCGACCGCACTCGACAGCGTGGGCACGCGTAGCACCCGAGTGGTGGTCGACATCGAACATCCCCTTCCCCGGATCCACACCGACCCGGTCCTGCTCGAGCGGGCGCTCGCCAACCTCATCGACAACGCCCTCGTCCATGCCCAAGGAGCGGCGCTGCGGGTCGAGGCGGGCCTGGTGGCCCGCAGGGTCGTCATCCGGGTGGTCGACCGCGGTCCGGGGATCCGGCCCGAAGACCGCGAACGAATCTTTCGACCCTTTCATCGTCGAGGGGATCCGGACCAGCTCGGTGGCGCAGGGCTCGGTTTGGCCGTCGCCCGGGGATTCGTAGAGGCGACCGGAGCAGAGCTGGAGGTGGAGGACACACCGGGTGGTGGCTGCACGATGGTGATCCGCATCTCCGACCTCGAACCGGCCGAACCCGTCGGCGACAGGGTCACGGAGGGTTCGCCGTAGGATCGTGGCCCGATGGAACGGGCGACGGTCGACATCTACGAGGACCGTGGTCTCCAGTGGGCCTCCTCCCACTCCAAAGCCGGGCGACGGGTCGAGGCGGAAGCATTCGCGGAGCGGGTGGAGAAAGGTTCGCTCCGCCTGGACGTGGGGTGCGGTGCCGGGCGCTACCTGCCGTATCTGGGGAATCCGGTGATCGGCCTCGATGCCTCGACGGTCATGCTCGACGCATGTCGTTCGCAGACACCGGATGCCCTCTATCTGCGTGCTGACGTGGAGCACCTGCCGTTTGCCCGTCACTCGATCGGTGGCGCCTGGTCCTGGATGACCCACCTCCACGTTCCCAGCCACCGACTGCCGCTGTCCCTGTGGGACCTCCATCGGGTCTTATCGGTCGGCGCCCCGTTCGAGCTCCAGGTTCTCGAAGGCACCTACGAGGGTTCTGACCTCCCCGGGGACGATGTCGGCGGTCGGTTCTTCTCCTCGTGGACGCCCGATCGCCTGGTCGACCAGGTCGTCGGAGCCGGCTTCGACGTCGAAGCCGGGTCACTCACCGTCTCGGGCGACGAGGTGCGGCTCCGGGCGGTGCGGGCACGCACCTTGGCCGACACCGTGTCCAACGGTATGCGGCTGCTGATCTGCGGGGTGAATCCGTCGATGTACTCCGCCGACGCCGGGATCGGCTACGCCCGGCCCGGCAACCGGTTCTGGAGCGCAGCGCTTGCCGCGGGCATCGTGCGCAAGGATCGCGATCCGATCGACGCGCTGATCAACCATGGGATGGGGATGACCGATTTCGCCAAGCGAGCGACCCGGACCGCGGCGGAGGTGACAGCGGACGAGTTCCGGCAGGGGTATGAACGGGTCGAGCGCCTCGTCGAGTGGCTACGGCCCGGGGCAGTCTGCTTCGTCGGTCTGTCGGGGTGGAGGGCAGCAGTGAATCGGCACGCGAAAGCGGGACTGCAGACCGAACCCATCGGTGGAAGGCCTGCCTACGTGATGCCCTCGACGAGCGGCCTCAACGCCCGCACCTCGCTCGACGAGCTCACCAACCATCTGGTCGCTGCGGCGGAGATCGCAACCGGTGAGGCTTGATCTCAGCCCATGGTCTTCGACCCGTCGAGCGCCTCCCGGATGATGTCGGCGTGACCGGCATGCTGTGCGGTCTCGGCGAGGATGTGCAGCACCACGTAACGGGCTGACCACGCTGCACCGGGTGGGAACCACGGCCTCGCCGGCAATGGATGCGAGACGTCGAGCGAGGGAAGGGAGGCCACGAGCTCGTCGGTATGCCTGGCGACGTCTTCATACTGCTCGAGCAGAGATGCGAGGGAGTCGTCGGCATCGAATCGAAATCCCTCAGCGTGGGCCTCATAGGCGGATTCCGAGGGTTCCATCGAACTTGCGCCCCGCACGATGAAGTTTGCCCATCCTTCCTCCACCGCTGTCACGTGCTTGATGAGACCACCGAGCGAAAGCTCGCTCACCGTCGTGCGCAACGAGGCCTGCTCGTCGGTGATGCCCGTGACGGTCTGGAGCAGGAAGGCGCGGTGGCTGCGCAGGGAGGCGACCAGGTCGGCGCGCTCCCGGTCGTCGGGGGAGTCCGCCCCATGAAGGCGGCCAGACGGTCATACGGAGAAAGACCTGCGCTGGTCGCGACCTCACTGCCGAACGGCATCGGCTCGTCCCCCCGATACTCGGGCTGAATCGCCAAACGGGCGATCGGAAGCACCGATTCGGCGAGGCTCTCGTCGAGCATCTGCCGGGCCCCGAGGGCGACTGCGAGGTCCCAGGCGTGCGTCGCCTGTTCGATCACGTAGATCTCAGCTACGACCGCTGCAGGGAATGTCCCGAACGGCAGTGCGATCTCGCCGTCGAAAGCTCCCGGGGATTTCCAGGCAGTGAGAGCCACTGCGGCCGTCTTGCCAAACGCGGACGCGATCTCCGCCGGATCCACGCCACTCACTGCGGTGTCCGGTTCTGGGATGGGAAGACCCTGTCCGGCCGCACTGACCCGCTCGGCTGCGAAGAGCATGTGGCCGGCAAGCGTGGCGACGTCGAAGCTGGCACACGGGGTGGGTCGCGCACACTCGTCGGAGGTGACCCGCTCGAGCACTCGGGTCGACTGGTCGAAGGTGCGCTCGAGCAGTTGGGTGAGGTCGTCGGCGGTCGGCTGGGTGGGATCGGGCATGGAGATCGTCCTCCTGTCAGGGTGGGTTTCTGTCACTGCTCCGAACCTTAAACGGCTAAATAGGACATCTAGTGGCCGGTTTTTGAGAATATGATTTCGGGGTGCGCGCTGACCGGCTCGTGGCAATCGTCTTGCTGCTCCAAACCCACGGCCAACTGACCGCTGGTGCCTTGGCTGAGATGCTCGAGACATCGGAACGCACCATCCGCCGCGACCTCGACGCCCTACTCGTGTCCGGCGTTCCCCTCTACTCGTTGCGGGGCCGCGGCGGAGGGTGGACCCTGCTCGGTGGGCATCACCTCAATCTTTCGGGGTTCACCGTGGACGAAGCCCGGGCTTTGTTCTTGGTCGCGGGTGCCCGCCCTCCGACGAACACCGCTGAAGGTGCCAACGCGGAGCCCAAATCAGGCGAGCTGCAATCGGCACTTCGCAAACTGCTTGCCGCACTACCCGAGCCACTCCGTCACGAGGCGAGCGCAGCGGAGGGGGCGGTGGTCGTGGACTCTTCGGGCTGGGGGCACCCGACGGAGACATCACCACATCTTGCAGAACTGCAAGCCGCCGTGCTCGACCGCCGACAAGTCGACCTCGAATACGCCAAGCCCGGAGGTGGCCCCGAGCGGCGTCGGGTGCACCCCTACGGTCTGGTGACCAAACGGGGAGTCTGGTATCTGCTCGGTGGTACCGACGCGGGGCGTCGCACCTTCCGGCTCTCGCGCATCCACGCGGTCAGTCGCACCGAAGCCCCGGTCGAGCTGCCTCCAGATTTCGACCTTGCGAACGAGTGGGACGAGAGTCAACGTGATTTCGCCGAGCGAATGCGCGTCGTGCAGGTCGAGCTCGAGGTTGCCGACCATGCGGTCCTCCGGTTGTCGGCGGCGGTGCGCGGCTGGGCCAGCGCAGAAGAGCACGACGACCCGAGCGGCGACACCGAAGCGGGTTGGCGGCGGATCACCGCCACCTTCCCTCATGTTGGGGCTGCCGCCGCGAGCTTGGCCCCGTTTGGCGACACGGTACGGATTCTCGAACCCAGGGAGCTGCGCGATGAGCTGCGTGCCTTGGGCGAAGCACTCGTCCGCTCGAATCGTGCTTCCCTCTGAAGATCTGACTGGCTCTCTGTCTGCTCAGGCTCAGTCCAAATCGACCGTCGTGCAGTGGTCGACCACCGGAGGAGACTCGAAGAAGGGGCCGATCAGCGAACGCCATTCGACGAACGCCTCCGACTCGCGGAAGCCCACCATGTGGTCGTCGAGGCTCTCCCACTCGACGAGGAGGAGATACCGATCGGGTTCCTCCACCCCGCGATGGAGTTCCATGGATATGAAACCGCGGGAACTTGCGATCACCCGTCGGGCGTGGAACATCGCGCTTTCGAATTCCGCCGCGGCCCCCGGCTTGATCGTGATGAGGGCATGTTCGAGAACCATGGGCAGAACCTAGCCTTGATCATTCGTCCGGAGAGGATCGCGACAGGATCCCTCTCGGATCAGACGAGGTCGAACCGACCTGCGGCGACCCGCACCCGAGCGCCAATCAGCTCGTGGATGATCGCTCGTTCCGCCAGATCGGAGTCGTCGCTGATCGCCACGCAGCGGATGCGACTGGGCGTCTCACACAACACCACGGTGCGAACGGGATCCATACCGTCGAACGTCACGGTGTACGTGACGACGGTGGCGTCGCCCGCATACCCGTCGAGTGACTCGATCACCCCGACGGTGGCGGTCTCCTTCTCTGCGGCGGCGCCCAGATCGGCGACCAGCGGAGGGAGGCCGTCGGGATGGCCCGACCACACCCCGATGCCCGGCTTGGTCAGCAAACCGCTGACCGTGGTGACCGCGCCAAGGGCGCCCGGATCGGCGCGCAGCTTTTCCACGACGTCGACCATGCTCTGGAGCACGAAGTTGTTGAACGGCCCACCGGCAAAGGCCATTCCCCCGGTGACCGTCGGCGTGCTGCGGGGATCCAGCCCCAGCTCTCGCTGCTGCACCCGGACCGCGGCGGGGAAACAGCTGTAGACCTCGAGGATCTCCACCTCGGAGAGGGGCCGGCCGATGCGATCGCTCACCGCTCGACCGAGGACACCCATCGCAGGCCACGCGTTCGGTTCCCGCCTCCGCAACAGCGACACGGCGTGACTGGAGTCGACCCCCGCCAACGGGAACACCCACCGATCGGTCGGCACCCCGACCCGGGTCGCGGTCTCGACCGAACAGAAGACCAGAGCCGCGGCCTGGTTGACCGTCCATTGGGTCGAGTGCCACTTGCTGTAGGGGAACGCGAGCGGTCGGTTCGTCTTGGACGGCTGGTCCAGCAGGTCGGCGTCCATCGGCGCGGGAAAGGCAGCTCGAGGGTTGCTCCGTGCCACCTGGTTGAAACGTTCCCACAGTTGGGCGATCGTCCTCCGGTGCTCGGTCTGGGTCCGACCCTCGGCCACCCGAAGGGCGTTCTCGATCAGCGCATACTGCTGCACCGGGTCCCACAGGCGGTGGGCGACCTCGACCGGCTCGAGCAACGGGCCAGGTCTCCGATGGACCACATCGGGCACGGCACCGTCCTGAACCGTCTCCGCGGCGGAGCCGCCGGCACGCTCGAGGTCCCGCGCCCAGAGCTTCGCCTCTCCCCCGGCGACGACCGCAACCTCGGACTCACCGGTCATGATCGCATGCAGCGCGTCGTTGATAGCCGTCTGTTGCGGGATGCCCAGTTCGTAGAGGTGGGTTCTGGCTCCGGTCGCACCGACCCGTTCGGCGACCAGGCGCGCAGGGTCGGGGTAGTTCCAACTCCCCTGGGGGACGGCCAACCGATCGATCATCGTCGCCAATGTCGACACGCCGGCATCCGAAACGGCGGCTTCGAGGGCGCCGACCATCAGGTCGGACGCCTCCGCGTGCTCCGAGTCGACTCCGACCCCCACCAGCACCGGCGTCCTCGGATCGAGCGAGCCCGAACCGGTTGCGCCTGCGGTCGGGGCGCTCACCTCGGCGATGAGGTTGCAGTCGCGCCGACCAGGCCGGGCGTCGCCCGTCGCTGTGTCCGGCGCCGCTCACGCATCATCATGCCGACCTCACGCCAGGTCACCTCGACCGCTCCGAGGGCCACGGCATCGCTCCGCGACCGCTCAGGCAGGTCGTAGTGCGCGTGGTGGCGACGGTCGTCGCGGCACTGGAACCAGCCGCGCCGGAGCCCCAACCGTGCGGCGAACGCGTGGAGCTCGTCGTCGCAGTCCGCCAGCAGATGGGACCAGCGGTCGGTGACCGGTCCCAAGGTGGCCGGCTGGCGCCAGTCGTCCAGGTAGACGGTCACGAATGCGAGGACGCGTCGCGGGTCGCGGCGTTCACGGTGCTCAGATGATCCGCCCGGTAGCACCGGCATCGGTCACCACCGGCAGACCCTCCGCCTCCCAAGCCAGCATCCCGCCGCCGGCATTCCGGACCTCGAAGCCCGCATCGGCCAGGGCCGCCGCAACCGCACCCGACCGTCCTCCAACCCGGCACATGCAGACCACCACCCGATCCCTCGGAAGCTCGTCAATCCGGTCTGCAACTTCCCCCATCGGCAGGTGTGTCGCCTCCGGCGCATGGCCCGCGCCCCACTCCTCCACTTCCCGCACGTCGAGCAGGAACCCACCCTCCCCGACGAGGCGGCGCGCCTCGGTGGGACCGACTTCCGCAACGGCTTGGGACTCGTCAGGCATCGCATCACCGTAGTGGAAGCCGCCCGAGTGTCAGCTCCTTCGGGTGTGGAGACGAGTCAGGCCGCCGGTGTCACCCCGGCAGTCGCATGAGCTCGATACGAACTCCATCGGGGTCGGTGCAGTAGAGGAAGTCGAGGATGTCGCCCATCTTGGTGCGTGTGTCGCGGACGACCGCGCCTCCCAGCGACGCGATGGCGGAGGCCACCTGGTCGACATCGTCGACACGCAGCGAAAGGTGGGTCAGCCCGAGTTGGTTCATCGGACGGCGCTTGGCCTCACCGGTGTGCGAAGGCGACACGTAGCCGAGGAGCTCGATGGTCACACCGTCGCGGGCCAACATGCGGGACTCCAGCTCGACGCCCTCCAACTCCATGAGAGCCGCGAATTCCGGGCCCACGTGGTGTGCCGCCACCTGTTCGAACCCCAGACCCTCGCAGTAGAACCGCACCGATCGCTCGATGTCAGAGACGCAGATACCGAGGTGGGAGAAGTTCAGCGACACCGGTTCACAGCCCTTCGCAGGCGATCTCGATCTCGTCCTCGGATTTCTCCGCAGCATCGAGGCGGGCGCCGACGAAGTCGGCAACCCCTCGGTAGACCCGGCGACTCGCCTCGGCCCAGGGCATGAGGATGGGGAAGACGTGGAACATCCCCGGCTCCTCTGACGCAACCGTCTCCACACCTGCCGCCTCCAACTTGGCAACGAAGCGGCGGACCGAATCCCGAAACATCTCGTCCGTGCCGAACGAGACGAACGTGGGCGGCCAGCCGATCACGTCCTGGTCGATCGCGGACACCGAGCCGGACCCCGGATCGCGGCCATGCAGGTAGGGAGCGGTCGGGATGTTCCACGGAAGGATGTCCCGGTCGGCGTTCTGGGTGATCGAGGGTTCGTCGAGGACGAGATCCAGCTCGGGCGAGAAGAGGATGACGCCGGCAACAGGGCGGTGGCGGGTCGAGGTCATTGCATAGACGAGTGACGAGACCAACCCTCCTCCACTCGAGTCACCGGCGACGAACAACCGGGAGGCGTCGACACCGCCGGCGAGCAATCCTTCGAGGACGAGCACCGCGTCTTCGAGGTCGGCCGGGAAGGGGAACTCAGGAGCCAACCGGAGATCGGCGACGAACACCTCACAGCGGGTGAGTCGGCTGAGCCACGCGACGAACAGCCCGTACATGCGCGGCGAGGTACCGACGTACCCTCCCCCATGGAGGTAGAGCACCGTGCCCCGGGCCCTGCCGTTCCTCGGGCGATACCAGATCCCCGGTACCCCGGCGACCGTGTCCGCTTGGGAGACGATGTCTGCCGAGCGCACCAGCGGCGGCATGATCACCTGGCACAGGTCGTCCAGCACGACCTCGACCGATCGCCACTCGGCGATCGGGAGCGCCGACGAGTACCCCATGAACGAACGAAGGGTCTCCCGGGTCACGGCGACCGCCATGTTGTGCGGGACGCTCGAGGTTCCCGACCACGGTTTGCGGAATGGCACCCGAACCATCGCGGTCGACAGCTGACCGGCCAAACCCATGAGGTCGGTCGCGGTGATCGGCCAGGACGAGCGTTGCACCCCCGGTCGGCGACCCATCACCATGGCGGACGACCCCTCGACAAACCCGGTCGGTGCAGACCGACCGTTCAGACCGGTTCGTCGGCCAAGATGGCCCCGAGTTGGAGGAGCTGCTCGGTCGCGCCACCCAGGGTCAGCTCCAGATGCTTGGTCATCAAGAAGTAGCGGTGCAGCGGGTAGTCGCGGTCGACCCCGACCCCACCGTGGAGGTGCACCGCGGCATGCACGACTCGCTGCCCTCCGTCGGCCGCCCAGAACTTGGCGATCGCAACCTCTTTGTCCGCGGGGAGACCCTCGGCGATCCTCCAGGCGGCTTGCCATGCAGTGAGTCGGATCGCTTCGGTGTCGACGTAGGCATCCGCGGCCCGTTGGCCCACTGCCTGGAACGTGGCGATCGGCTTTCCGAACTGCTCCCGTGTCTTGGTGTATTCGGCGACCAAGGCGATCGATGCTTCTGCAGCTCCCGCCTGAGCGAGCGCCAGCGCTGCGGTGGTCCGCTGCACCAGCCACTCGATGATCGCGGGGCCTTCTTCGATGGACCCCAGCAGCCCATCAGCACCGACCCGCGTCGCCGAGAAGGTCAGAATCGCCTCGGGTTGGCCGGTGTTGGTGACCTGGCGTTCACGACTCACCTCGGAGGCGTTGGTCTCGACGATGAACACCGCCACCGACTCGGGGTCGACCCTGGCGGGCACCAGCACCGCGTCGGCGATCATCCCCGACGGAACGAAGGACTTGGACCCCGAGAGGGTCCAGCCCTCACCGTCGCGCGCAGCCATAACCGAAGGTGCCTCCGGAGTTCCGCCCAGCTCTGCGAGGGCGGTGGTGACCACCACGTCGCCGGCCACCACACCCGGGAGCCACCGTTGGCGCTGGCTCTCGTTGCCGAACTGTGAGATCGCCGGCGCAGCAGCGGCCAACGTCTCGATGACCGGTAGGTAGGCGGCGCTTCGTCCGAGTGCTTCGGCCAACAGTGCCGTCTCGACGAAACCGAGACCCGCACCGCCCACGTCCTCGGGCAGCGCGATCCCGAGCAGGCCGGCTGCCGCCAACTCTGCCCAGAGCTTGCGGTCGAACCGGTCGCCGTCGGGCTCCGATTCGATCTCGCGCAAACGCTCGTGGGTGGCAAGGTCGGTGAAGATCCTTCCGGCCAGGTCGCGAACGGCCTCTTGCTCTTCACTGAAGGAGAAGTCCATGTTTGTTCTGCCTCTTCGTCTCAGGTTGTCTCAGCGGTGGCGATGGGTTTGTTCCTGGGCTCCTAACGGAGCGACCGGGGCAGTCCCATTCCGAAGATCGCGATGAGGTCACGTTGGATCTCGTTGGTGCCCCCACCGAAGGTCAGGATGACCAGGCTGCGGGCGTACATCTCGAGACGGCCTGCCAAGACCGCCTCCAGGGTTCCCCGGGTGAGATAGCCGGCCTGCCCGACCACCTCCAGCATCAGCCGGAACGCCTCCATGTAGAACTCGGTACCGAAGACCTTGGTGGTCGACGCATCGGCCACGTCGAGGTGGCCCTGGGTCGCGGTCCAGGCGACCTTCCAGTTGATCAGCTTGAGGAATTCGAGACGGGCGTAGATCCGGGCGAGGTGCACCTGCACCCACTCCTGATCGATCACCCTGCGACCGTCGGCGAGCTTGGTGGCCTGGGCCCACGCGGTGGTGTCGTTCAGCGCCCGCTCGATGATCCCTGCCGAGCACAGGGTCACCCGCTCGTGGTTGAGCTGGTTGGTGATGAGCGACCAGCCGTTGTTCTCACCGCCGACCAGAGCGGTCGCCGGCACCCGCACATCCTCGTAGAACGTGTAGTTGATGTTGTGGTCGCCGAGCAGCTGCATCGGGACGACCTTGATCCCCGGGGTGTCCATCGGCACGATGAACAGCGAGATGCCCTTGTGCTTCGCCACATCCGGGTTGGTGCGGGTTGCCAGCCAGATGTAGTCGGTGCCACCCGCCAGGGAGGTGTAGATCTTCTGGCCGTTGATGACGTACTCGTCGCCGTCGCGCACCGCCCGGGTTTGCAAGGAGGCGAGGTCGGTCCCCGACTGCGGCTCGGTGTACCCGATGGAGAAGTGGATCTCCCCCGCCAGAATCTTCGGCAGGAAGAACTCCTTCTGCTCGTCCGATCCGTACTGCATGATGGTCGGACCTACCGTGTTGATGGTCAGCATCGGGACCGGGGCACCCGCCCGCATCGACTCGTCGAAGAAGATGTACTGCTCGATGGCCGAGCGGCCCTGACCGCCGTACTCGGTCGGCCATCCGATGCCGAGCCAGCCGTCCTTGGCCATCTGCCTGACCACCCGCCGCATGTCCTCGCCGATGCCGTGACTGTCGGCCAGCGTGGCTTCGACTTCGGGAGTGAGCAGGTTCGCGTAGTACTCACGAAGGCGGTCCCGAAGGGCCTCTTGCTCTTCGGTGTAGCCGATCTCCATTCGGTCCTCCCCCTCCGTCTCGCCTGTTCGTCGGGCCCTCTGTGCCCGCGGCAGATGACTGAAACACGTTACATTCGGCCTATCCCGACCGCCACCTGGGGCGGAGGCTGAGCCGCACGAAGAGGAGTGTTTTCGATGAGGGCAGCCGTCTACTACAGCACTGGGGCGCCAGACGTCTTCCGTTACGAGGACGTGCCTGATCCCGTTCCCGCGGCCAATGAGATCCTGGTCGACGTCAAGGCGATCGGAATCGAGGGCGGCGACACCTTGAACCGGGCCGGAGGCGAGCTCATCCAGGTGCCACACATCGTCGGCTATCAGTGCGCCGGACTGGTCTCGACTTGCGGCGCGGACGTCGCCAGCTTCTCGGTCGGCGATCGGGTGGTCGTGGTGGGATTGGAGGGGTCTCACGCCGAACGACGGGCAGTGCCGGAGAACTTTGCGTGGAAGATCCCCGAGGGGCTGGGATTCGAAGAGGCGGCATGTGTCCCGATCGCCTTTGCCACCGCGCACGACTGTCTCTTTCATGTAGGTCGCCTGCAACAGGGCGAAACGGCACTCGTCCACGCCGGAGCCGGCGGGGTGGGCATCGCCGCCATCCAGATGGCCAAGCGAGCGGGTGCGACGGTGTTGGCGACGGCATCCAACGACGGAAAGCTCGAGCGCTTGTTTGATTTCGGCCTGGACCACGGGATCAACTACAGAACTCATCAGTTCGGCGTCGAGGCCCGACGTCTCACTGATGGCCGCGGCGTCGATGTCGTGCTCGACTCCGTTGGAGGGCCGAACCTCCAAGAGAGCATCCGGGTGCTGGCCTATCGGGGCCGCTGCGTCTCCCTCGGGAATGCCGGTCGTTCGGAGCCCATGCCTATTGACGTCTCCACGATGGGTGTCAACAATCAGATGCTTGCGGGCTACTTCCTGGGCGGCGAGTTGTTCATGGACGGTCGGGCCTACGGCATCGTCTCCCAACTGCTCCAAGAGGTTGCCGAGGGTTCCTTGCGAGTGGTGATCGATTCGGTTTTTCCTCTCGCGGATGCCGCGGATGCGCACGCTCGGGCCGAAGGTCGCGAGGCGTTCGGCCGCGTCGTGCTCGTCCCGTGAGCAGCTCCCACCGATTCTGAATGCTGCCTCCTTCGGCGGGGCGTCATGCCGCCGTCGCATACGCTGAATCGGTGAACTCGGCCGCGCACAGAGGTTTCGACCACGTGACCATCGCCGTGACCGATCTGGCTGAGGCAGTCGAGTTCTTCGGCATGCTCGGCTTCGAGGAGACCAAGACAACCGTGGTGAGCGGTGAGGAAATGTCCCGATACATGGGGATCCCTGACTGGGAAGCTGATCACGTCACCTTGACCCTGTCTGGAAGCTCGGTTCACCAGGAAGTGCAACTCCTCCGGTTTCACCATCCGGAACTGCCCGCCAACCCCACCGAATCCAATCTGGCTCGCTTGGGGTTCAACCACGTCTGCTTCGCCGTCGACGATCTGGATGGCACACTCGGCAGACTTCGAGCTGGTGGCGTCCACACCCGCAACGAGGTCATGGAATTTCACGACCGTCGCCTCGTATTCCTGGTCGGACCCGGAGATGTCACGATCGAACTCGCAGAATGGAACACGACCGATACAAGGTGAACGGTCGCACGATGCCGAGTGTTCCCCACAAGCTATGTCCGGCGAATCGGTCCGCCTACTCGGTGCGGAGCAAGAGCGCAGTTCGCGTACGTGCGGCCAGCCGGGCCGGGACCGCCGCGACGATGTTCGCCAACACGAGGGCCCCAAGGGCGATGAGAGCGACGACGGCCGCCGGACTGGTGGGTACCGGCACAGCGTAGATAGCCCCTGCGAACGCATTCCAGAGAATCCGTCCGAGGATGAGCCCGAGAGGGACACCGATGAGCGTCCCGACGATGACCGTGACGCTTGACTGCCAGGAGACGATGGCCGCGAGCTGTCGGCCGGTCAGTCCCAGGGTTTTGAGGACGGCGAAGTCGCGCCGACGACGCTGTACCGACGCAACCAATGTGAAGCCCAAGGCCAGCACTGCACCGGCCGCGAGGGTGCCACCGAGGATCGCGGCAATCGCCTCGACGGAGTGGGAGTCCACGATCTCCTCTGGCCGCAATACCCTGATCACCCCGCCGGCTGACCCGGGGCTCGGCGAACTGGGGAGGTTGATGGTCTGGACGATCCTGTTCAAAGAGTGCAGGGCGGCTGGCGACTGATTGTCGTCTTGATCAGGTATGCATTCGGACCGGCGACGACGTTTCCCTGCGTGTTGCGTACCGCAGGAGGGATCAGGCGATAGTCGATGATGGCCCCGACGCCCATCCCCGGCCCAACCAGCGCCGGCAAGGTGGCCGTGCCGACGATGGTCAGTGGCACCGTCTTCCCCCCATGGTGGCCGCCACCCACCCGGACGACCCCTCCGATGTGCTCATGGAGCATGGACATGGTCTCCGCTCCGAGCACGATCTGGTTTTGAGCGAGCAACCCATGTCCACTCAGCACGGGTGGACCCACTCGTGCGTCGGACGTGCTTCCGACGACCGGGAAGTCCTGTCCATCGATCGAGAGGTCCGTGAAGTAGACGCCTGATGATGCGGCCACGTAGTGGTCATGGGCCAAGAGCTGTGCCACCTGCGGACCGGGGAGGTCCTCGTCGCCTGCAAACCCGGAGACAAGCGCGTAGTTCCAACTCCAGCCGTAGAGCGCTGGGTGGGACACCAGGTTGTTGAGGCTCGATCCGAACACGACGGCGGTCACGACGACAAGCACGGCGAGGACCGAGCCGAGCAGGGCTGACCGGACAGGAACCGGATCGGGGGTGGCGCCCGACTCCAGCGCAAAGCGAACCCCGGTCACGGCGGAAACCGGCAGCCCGGAAGTCGAGGCTCTTGTGGTGATTGCCGAGGGACGATGCACCTGCAGGTCGCGTTGAGCGCGCGCCGCTGTCGGAACTTGGTCATAGGCCATCAGCAGAGAACCCGCGACAATGAGAATGAACAGTCCTGCCGTGCCGAGTCCGAGCACCGTCCAGTCGAGATTCGCGGAAATCGGAGTCACCGCTCGGACCGGACCCAGGGGAAAGAGCAACGAGAGCCCCACCGCCACGCCCGCGGCGAGTGCACACCCGAGGAAGATCGCCACGACGATGCCGAGCACCGACTCGGTGGCGGTCATCCCGCGGGTGGCCCCGAGGGCACTGAGTGTGACGCTCTCGCTCCTGCGGGAACGGAGTTGACGACCGACGATCTGCAACGCGACAACCAGAAGCGCCAACACGACGAGGCCACCGAAGACAGCCAGCGAGACCGACACTGGTTCGATCGCACGGTTTGCAGCCGCGATCGCAGGACCGTTGGTCTGCAACCCGCCGACGCCGGAGTATTCCGCGATGCTGCGGGATAGCTTGGCCTCCACCTTCCCGAGGTGAGTCGTTCCTCCGTCGAGCTTCATCTCGCTGTACGAGTAAGACGCACAACAGCCAGCCAGTTCTCGTGTCAGCGCCGGGGTCAGGAGTACCTCCGCCGAGCCCAAACTGCTGTAGTCGTCGTCGCCGACGTCCCTGGGGAACACAACCAGTCCCACCAACTTGATCTTGGCCACCTTGGTTGCCGGCAGGCTGCTCGGGCCACTTGGCGAGTTGATCTCGACCTCCTGAGCATCGGAGTTGAGGCCGAAGGTGAGGACAGACCCAACATGCACACCAAGCTCGGTCGCCGCCTGGGCGTTCATGATCGCCTCCCCTGGATTGGACGGATCGGCCAGGCGACCGTGGACTACATAGGCGCGATCCTGGGTCGTGTACTCGCCTCCAAGTGCACCCTCGAGGGACGGTGGTTTGGCGCCGGGACCGACGCTCTCGTGAACTCCAGAGACGAAGGCGATGTTTCCGTCGAATCCGACCACCGTCTGTTGGCTCCGCACCCCAGGAACGCGGAGGAGTTGGACGGCGGCAGACGGGTGGTACCCGAGCGCCGATCCCAACGCCTGATTGGCAAAGCCAGTGAAGACGCCGAGGTCGGACGGATTCGTGCTGGCCAGGTAGTCCGCGTACGAGGACTGGGTGCGACGGGAGCCGGCGAGCGATCCCAGCGCGACGCCACCAAGGAGGCCGATCAGCACGATCAAGGTGAGATAGCCGGCCCACCACTGGGAAAAGGTGGCACGGAATCGGTATGCGGCCAACCGCACCGACAGAGTCAAGCCGCTTTCCTCCTCTCATCAGAGCGCCCGGCATTCCTCGCCCTGCCGCAGCAACCGGCGTCTCCTGCAGTCTGTCTCCACACCTCGACCAGGCCAAGGTGGGTATCCCTCTATGGCGACCTCGTGCTAGCACCCTCGAGCGTGTGCAATCCGATCCGGCGGACACCGCTAGGGTTACCAGGCGGTAAGTTGCCCCGACAGCCAGCCACCCGAACCCGAACGAAACTGAAGCACACAGGAAACAGGAAGAGGAGCACCACATGCCTGAAGCCGTCATCGTCGCCACCGGAAGGACCCCGATCGGTCGGGCCAACAAGGGCTCGCTGGTCGAGTGTCGACCGGACGATCTTGCCGCACTGGTCATCCGTGAGGTCCTCGCCCAGGTTCCTCAGCTCGATCCCCAATCGGTTGAAGACGTCATCATGGGCTCCGGCCAGCCGGGTGGCGAAGCGGGCTACAACGTCGGGCGAGTCGCCGCACTGCTCGCCGGCCTGCCGGACGTCCCCGGGGTTACCGTCAACCGGTACTGCTCCTCATCCCTCCAGACGATCCGGATGGCAGCGCACGCCATCCGCGCCGGCGAAGGTGACGTCTTCGTCGCCGCCGGTGTGGAGACGGTCAGCCGGTATGCGCACGGTGCCGCAGACACCGGGCCGCACAACCCTCTCTTTGCGGACGCCGAAGCCCGCACCGTGAAGCGAGCTCCCGCTGCCGGCGAGCCATGGAGCCCGCCGCAGGGACTGCCCGACGTCTACATCGCGATGGGTCAGACCGCCGAGAACGTGGCCGAGTACAAGAAGGTCAGCCGCGAGGAGCAGGACGAGTTCGCACTCCAGTCGCAGACCCGCGCCGTCGCCGCCCAAGAGTCGGGCTTCTTCGAGCGTGAGATCATTCCGGTGACCACCCCGGACGGGACTGTGGTCACCAAGGATGACGGACCTCGTCCGGGGACCACCCTCGAGGGACTCACCCAGCTGAAGCCGGTGTTCCGCGAGGGCGGGACGGTCACCGCGGGCAATGCATGCCCGCTCAACGACGGGGCTGCCGCGGTCGTCGTGATGAGCGACACCAAGGCACGCGAACTCGGCATCACCCCTCTGGCCCGGATCGTGGCAAGCGGAGTCAGCGGTCTCAACCCCGAGATCATGGGCCTCGGCCCTGTCGATGCGATCCGTCAGACGTTGGCACGGGCAAACATGACCATCGACGACATCGATCTGGTCGAGATCAACGAAGCCTTCGCCGCCCAGGTGGTCCCCTCAGCCAAAGAGCTGGGCATCAGCTACGACAAGCTCAACGTCAGGGGCGGTGCGATCGCCCTCGGCCACCCGTTCGGTCAGACCGGTGCGCGCATCATGACGACGTTGCTCAACGCGCTGGAGGACACCGGCAAGACCATCGGGCTCGAGTCGATGTGTGTCGGGGGCGGACAGGGCATGGCGATGATCGTCGAGCGGCTCTCCTGACGAAGCCCTTGTCCTGAACGACAGGTCTCAGTCGGGGATCTCCGAGATCGCATATTCGGGGCAGTTGGCGATGGCCAGCCGCGCCTTGTCCTCGAGCTCGGGGGGCACCGTGCCGTCACCCACGACCGTGGACAGCCCGTAGTCGTCCACGTCGAACAGCTCGGGCGCGAGCCCGTAGCAACGAGCGTGTCCCTGGCACCGCTCCGGATCAACCCGGATCTTCATCGGAACCCAACCTTTCTGATGCGATCTCTTTGATGCGAACTCGACCCATGAACTTTGTGGGAGCGCGGCGCGCCCTCATCCGAAGACCACCGGCAGCTGCCGTGGTCCGCGGACCTGACCACCTGCCCAGGTCACCTCGGCCCCGTCTGCGAGGCGGAACTCGGGAATGCGCCGAAACCACTCCTCCAACGCGACCCGAAGCTCCATGCGAGCCAGGTTAGAACCGGCACAACGATGGATACCGGAACCGAATGCCAGATGGCGATTCAGCTCGCGTCCCAATAGGACCTGATCGGGATCCTCGAACACCTCGGGATCGCGGTTGGCCGCCGGAAAGTTCATGAGCACCTTGTCGCCCGCCTTCATCGGGCAGCCCTCGAACTCGACGTCTTCGGTCACCACCCGCGCCATGGTCACCGGTGAGTAGGCGCGGAGCAGTTCTTCGATGGCCAGACCCATGATCTCCGGTTCCTCCACCATCCGCCGGCGATCGTCGGGATGGGTGGCCAGGTGCCAGAGGGACGACCCGATCGCGCTCCAGGTGGTGTCGACGCCGGCGATCAGCACCAGGGCGGCCACCCCGAGCACCAGGCTGTCTTCGACCGGTTCGCCCTCGACCTCGGAGTGGAGCAGGTAACTCAGCAGGTCGTCACGCGGTTCGAGCTTGCGCCGGCCGACCTCTTCGATGAAGTACCCGAGGAGGCCTTCGATGCCGCGTCGCCTGATCTCGAAGTCGTCGGCGAACTCGAGCACGTCGCGCACCCACTCGGTGAAGGTGTCCGAGAGCGAGGTGGGGACCCCGAGGATGGCAGCGATCACCCGGACCGGAATCTGCTGCGCGTAGTCCCCGGCCGCATCGGTGGCGCCCTTGCTGACGAAGCCGTCGACCAGCCCCGAGCACAGTTCGCGGGTCATCGCCTCGTAGCTCTCCACCCTCCGGTGGGAGAACCAGGGAAGCAGGAGGCGCCTCGTCCAGGTGTGCAACGGAGGATCGGCCGAGATCGGAGGCACCCCGTAGGCGAGTACCTGGTCCCGCTCCTCCCCGGTGCCCTCGGGGAAGGGGATCACCGTGATCTCTGCCGAGCTGAAATGTCCGATGTCGTGGGCCAGTTCCACCACGTCGTCATAGCGGGTGGGCAGCCAGGTGCTCCCCCGGCGATCGGTGTGGGCGACCGGACAGGTCTCCCGCAGTTGGTCCCAGATGGCGAACGGGTCGGCGACGTAGGCCGGATCCAACACGTCGAAGTCCGTACTCCAGTCGGTGACGGGAGCAGGATCGGTCATATGGTCAAGCCCCCGTCCACCGACAAGACAGCGCCAGTCGTGTACGACGACTCGGCGGAGGCAAGGAATGCGATCGAGGCGGCGATCTCCGCCGGCGTGGAGAAACCCATGGGCGACATGATCTTGGACAGCTCGCCCATGTCGGCTCCTTCGGGCAGCTCGAACGCACCGAGCAACGGGGTGTCGGTGCCCCCGGGGGCCACGACGTTCACCCGCACGCCCCGGGACAGGTACTCGGCGGCCAGGGCCTTCGAGAACATCAGCAGCCCTGCCTTGGATGCGCAGTACGCGGCAGAGTAGGTCTGTCCCATCAGGGCGGTGTTGGAGGCCACGTTGACGATCGCGCCTCCGTGCTCGACCAGATACGGAAGCGTGGCGCGGCACACCAGAAACGGTCCGGTGAGATTGACCGCCAGAATCTTCTCCCAGCGCTCGAGCGGCATCTCCGCCGTCTCGTAGAAGCCGCCGATGCCGGCGACGTTGCACACCACAGTCGGGGGGCCGAGCCCGTCGACCAACGAGGCCACCGTTTCGGACACCGACGCCTCGGAGGTGACGTCGCAGGTGTAGCCGATCGCGGTTCCTCCCTTTGCGGTCACCGAATCGACAGTCTCCGCCACGTTGTCGGCGGCGACGTCGAGTGCAGCCACCTGGGCGCCCTCCCGGGCGAGTCGAAGGGCGACCGCACGGCCGATCCCCGAACCCGCGCCGGTCACCACCGCGACGTCTTCGGTGAAGCGACGACCGGTGTGAGTGGTGATCGTCTCATCTGCCGCGTCGTGTTCGGCTCCGCCCTTGCCCATGGTTACCCGTTTGATCGGGCTCATCAGCTCCCCTTCCTCGACGAGCTCGTCGTCGAGCTTCCCGTCGTTCGTGTCGAGCTCGAGTAGGTCTCGCGCAACGAATGCTTCAAGATCTTGCCAGCTGGATTGCGAGGGACCACCGCGACCAGCTCGAGTTGCTCGGGCACCGCCTGGATCCGCAACCCGCTGTCCTTCAGGTAGACAGCCATCTCGTCGAATCCCAAGGACTGGCCCTCCTTCACCGCCACCACCGCGCAGGCCCGCTCACCCGACACCGGATCGGGCAGGCCGATCACCGCCACGTCTGCCACCGCCGGGTGCTCATACAGTAGGTCTTCCACCTCCTTGGCCGAGATGTTCTCGCCGTGGCGGATGATCACATCCTTCAGACGTCCGGTGATGGTGACGTATCCGTCCTCGTCGACGATCCCGAGATCGCCGCTCCGGAAGAACCCGTCCTCGTCGTAGGCGTCGGCATCGAGGGAGGGGTCGAGATAGCCGCTGATGACCTGCGGTCCCTTGAGCCTGATTTCGCCCTCCTCGCCCGGACCTACCCGTCGACCGTCGAGCCCGACGACAATGAGCTCGACGCCGGGTGTCGGCCGACCTTCAGTGGTCGCAAGCTTGTCGTCGGGATCATCTGTGTTTGCCATGACCACGATGGGTGCCTCGGTCAGGCCGTAGCCGGAGACGATGCCCACCCCACCGATCTCGCGCTTGATGTCGTAGTGAAGCTGCGGCGGCTTCGGAGCACCCCCGCCCGGATAGGAACGGATCGCCGGAAAGATGGGCCCGGACCCGGCGGACTCCTGCACGGCGGCGCGTTGTGCAGCCAGGTATGCCAAATGGAACGAGGTCCCCGAGCCGGCCAGGGTCACCCCACTCGCAGCGAGAAATGCCGGAGTGGCGACCGGGTCGAACGTCTCGGTGATCAAGAGGCGGCACCCGGTGAACAGCGCAGCGATCAGCCATCCGATCCCACCGATGTGGGTGAACGGGAAGACCAGCGCCGAGACGTCGTCGGGTCCGATGTCGAGACACTCGGACATCGCCAGTGCCGAGGCCATCACCGTCAGGTCGCTGTGCTGGGCGCCCTTGGGGTCGGCGGTGGTTCCCGAGGTATAGAAGAGCCACCGAATGGGAGCCTCCGCTGCAGTGCGGGGCGGCGGATCGACATCGGGCAGGACGGCAGGATCTGCGTCGGGCAGGGAACGGTCGACCACCAACACCGACAGCTCCGGCCGGTCCGCCGCGATCTCCCTCGCCATCGCCTCGAAGTCGAAACCGCGGAAGACACTCGGGACGACGAGGAGCGAGGCCTTGCTCTGCTCGGTGATGAATCCGACCTCGCGGCCGCGGTAGATCGGTATGAGCGGGTTCTGGCGGACGCCGAGCCGGGCCAGCGCACCGACCAGCACCAACGACTCGACCCGGGTCGGGAGCTCCCAACTGATGCTGGTCCCGCTCCCTGCGCCATGTTCGGAGAACAGACCGGCGGCGGTGCGCAGGCACGCGTCGCGGTACCCGGCAAAGGTGAGCTCGGTCCCGGTGTCCTCCTGCGCGATCACCGCGTCGGGAGTCACCGCCGCTCGCCGTTCGATGAGCTCCCACAGACTCGGCGCCCCGATCCATCCCCTGGCGGCGGTGCGCTCGAGTAGTTGGTCGATGAAATCTGCCATCACACAGAGCTCCTTACCAGAGCTGGTCTGTGTAGGTATCGGTGCCGGGAACCGTTCCGATGAACGGGGAGGCCCAGAGCACTCGACCGAGCCCGGTTGCAGCAAGTGCGTCCCCAAGGCCTGCGAAGACTTTCTTCCACGATGCCGCCGGCGCCTCGTCGAGGAACCAGAGCATCATCACTCGTTGTCCGGCGGCGTCGTCGCGGGGCACGTCCCCGGGGGCATCCGCGAGCAACGGCAGCGGACTGAAGCCGAGCACGGTCGCGACCGGCGACCCGGGGAGCACCGAGGGCAGGTAGTCGTTGCGATACCACTCGCTCACCTGCTCGGGCGAGGTGCCGGGTCCGGCCTCCGCGAACACCGAGACCATCCCCGGAAAGCGGTGATCGAGGGTGAGTTCGGCCGGCACGCCGTCTTCGTCCCGACGGTGTTCCCACTCGAAGCGGTAGAGCCCGGTGTGGATGTGGTCTCGATCGGTGAACATCCGCCCGGCCGCATGGAGCACGTTCACCTGGTCGACAGCCCATCGGTTCCACTCGTCGTGATGGCCGTCGAGCACGTAGTAGAGACCGAGGTAGCTGCCGATCTGGGGATCGGCGACCAGGGCGTCGTCGCCCTGCGGGTACCGGAGGCCCTTCAACGGCGCGGTCGACACGAACCGCGCGCCGGCGAAGTTGTAGGCGCCGATCTGGCAACCGGCATAGAAGTGGTCTCGCTCGTACCAGCGGTTGTACGCCACCTCATGACCACGATGGGGCTCGACCAGGGTGTACAGCATGGTCCCGATCCGAATCGGATCGTCGGTCACGCCGCCCTGGGCGGGGGTGGATGTTCCGGTCATCGTTGGTGTGCTCCATTCGTTGCCAGGTTGGTGACCAGCTCGGTCAGTGCTCTCTTGTCTACCTTCATCATCGACGTCAGGGGGAGTGTGTCGACGACGACCACCCGGTCCGGTGCCTTGTAATCGGCCAGGGACCCGCTCGCCGCCGCCCGCAGTTCGGCGAGCAGCGCGTCCTCGGTCACCGGCACGGCCTCTGCTGTGACGACCACGAACGCCACCCCGATCTCTCCGAGGACCGGGTCGGGCGCGCCGACCACCGCCACCTGCTCCACCGCCGGATGGAGGCCGAGCACCGCCTCGACCTCGGCCGGGTACACGTTGTAGCCACCGCGGATGTAGAGCTCGTTGGCCCGGCCGACCAAGTGGAGGCAACCGTCGTCGCCGATGAATCCGAAGTCGCCGGTGGTCAACCACCCGTCGACGGCCAGCACCGACCGGGTGGTCTCTGTGTCATAGACCACTCCCCCGGCACCGGGCCCCACCGGTGGTCCGCCCCAGTAGCCGCGCATGACCGCTGCCGAGCGCAGTCGCACCCGTCCGATCTCACCGTCGGCGAGCGGTTGGACGGTCCCGCGATCGTGCGCATCGTCAGCGTCGCCGTCTTCGACGATCGAGAGCTCGACTCCTGGAACCGGCCTGCCGACAGAGGTCGCAACCACTTCGTCGGAGTCCCCCGGAACCGTCCCCGTCCCGAGCGAAGCCTCGGTCGAGGTGTAGCGGACGACGACCGGGACCCCGAGGTGCTCGCGCATCGCTGCGACCAGCTCCGGAGGGACCCGGGACGCGCCGGTACCGGCGATCCGCAGCGACGACACATCTGCCCGTTCGAGATCGGGATGAGCGAGCACCAACGCCCACTGGGTCGGCACCCCTTGGGCGACGGTGATCCGCTCCTCCTCGATGATCCGGATCATGTCGGCGGCCCGCCACGGAGTGGGTGTGATCACGGTCGTGACCGCGTTGGCGATCTCGTCCCAGGTGCGGGTCATCGATCCCACGTGCGCGAACGGGAGCGGCGAGAGACGGCGGTCGCCCGGTTCGGACAACACGTCGGTGCCGGCAGCCACTGCGGCCAGTGCGGCGTGATCGAACACCGCACCCTTGGGCAGCCCGGTGGTGCCGCTCGTCCAGACGACTGCGACCGGATCGGTGGGTGAGAGCTCGGGCAACGAGGTCGCAGGCGGACCGTCGTATGCGGCGAGCACGTCCGATCGCACGAGTAGGTCGCTCGCCAGCTCGCGGATCGACTCATCGAGAAGCGACGCACCGTCCTCCACCACGGTCACCGTGGGCGCAGTCCGCTCCAGGATCGAGTGGACCTCCGCCTCGCCGAGGCGGAGGTTGATCCCCGAGGCGATCGCGCCCAGCCTGGTGACCGCCGCGTAGCAGACCATGTAATCGATCGAGCTCGGCAGCATGAGGCAGACCACCGAGCCGGGCCCCACTCCGTGGGCGGCGAACAACCCGGCCACCCCGTCGGCCGCCCGCTCCCACTGGGCGAACGTCAGCTGCCGGCGGGGAGCGGTCTCCGTGCGAGGTTCGACATACGCCTCGACGTCGGGGTTGACGACCGCTGCCTCCGCCAGCGCGTCGACGACGGTCTGGCCCCGGGTCGCCAGCCGGGTACCGGGCATCAGAAGGTGAGGACGCCTCTGGCCAGCTTGCCGGCCTCCATGTCCTCCACGATCTCGCGGAACCCCTCGAGCGGGCGCTCTTCGGTGACCAGCTCGTCGAGCATCAACTTGCCAGACAGGTACAGCTCCACCATCAGCGGGATGTCGTGATGGGGACGAGCCGATCCGTAGCGGCACCCCAACAGGCCACGGTCGACATAGGCCAGGGCGTTCACGTCCACCGACACCTCGGTCCCCTGGGGAGGGATGCCGATGGCGAGGGCGTTCCCGCCCCAGTCGAGCACGTCGAGCGCGTTCCGCAACACCGCGGGATGGCCGACACAGTCGAACGACCAGTTGACCCCGCCGGTCCATCCGAGTGCACCGGTCACCTTGTCCGGCCCGGGCGGCACCAGCTCGCGGATCGCCTTCACCGCATCGGTGGACGACGCGTCGACGAAGTGGGTGGCCCCGAACTGGCGGGCCAGACCTTCCTTCGATGCCAGCGTGTCGACCGCGATGATCCGGCTGGCGCCCGCCAGCCGCAGCCCCTGGATCACGTTGAGTCCGACGCCTCCGACTCCGAAAACGGCCGCCGTCTCACCGGCCTGCACCTTGGCACGGTTCAGCACCGACCCAACCCCGGTCAACACACCGCAACCGATGAGGCAGGCCGAGGTCATCGGGACCTCCTTGGAGATCTTGACTGCCTGGACCTCCTTCACGATGGTCGACTCGGTGAACACCGAGGTGCCGGCGAAGTTCGACGCGGGTTCGCCGTTGAAGACGAACGGTTGGGAGACGTTGCCGAGTGTCTTCACACACCAGGTGGGATGGCCGGTGGCGCACGCCCGGCACTTCCCGCAGCTCTGGAGGGTCGCGATCACCACGTGGTCACCGACCTTCACCGTGCTCACCTCGGACCCGATCGCCTCGACGACGCCGGCTCCCTCGTGACCGAGGACCGACGGCGCCTTCCACGGGATGGTCCCGTTGATCACCGAAAGGTCGCTGTGGCAGACCCCGGCTGCGCCGATGCCGACCCGCACCTCGGTCGGCCCGGGATTCACGATGCCCAAATCGTCGGTGATCTCGACGCCGTCCCCGGTGTACACGATGCCTCGCATGATCGCTCCCTTTCCTGCTTCCTGCTTCGGATCTGACTGAGTTCTGGGTCGGCTCAAGCCTCGGACGAGTGCGCAGGTTCCACTGCGTGCACGTCGCGAAGCTCGCGTTTGAGCACCTTGCCGCTCGCATTGACCGGCAACACTTCGGCGATCACCACCCGCCTCGGCACCTTGTAATTGGCCAAGCGCTCGCGGGCCCACGGGATCAGCTCGGCCTCGAGGTCCGGTACCGCCACATCCCCGAACGACTCCGCGGGCACCACCACCGCCAAGCCGACCTCACCCATCCGGTGGTCGGGGACGCCGACGACCGCCACCTGCCCCACCCCGGGGTGGAGCCGGAGGGTTGCCTCCACTTCGGCCGGGTAGACGTTGAAGCCGCCGGTCACGTACATGTCCTTCAGCCGGTCGGTGATGCTGACGTTCCCTTCGTCGTCCATGACCCCGATGTCTCCGGTGTGAAGCCAGCCGTCCGGTTCGATCGCCTCGTCGGTCGCCTCCGGATCGTCGAAGTACCCCTTCATCACGTTGTAGCCCCGCACGACGATCTCGCCAGCCTCCCCGGTGGGCAGCTCGCCCCCGTCGGCGTCGACGATGCGGACCTCGACGTCGGGGATGGCCCGGCCTGATGTGCCCGAGATCACTTCGACGGCATCCCCGCGACGGCACATGGTGACGGTTCCGGTCGCCTCGGTGAGCCCGTAGGCGGTGAGGACCGTTTCGATGCCGACGTCGGACCACAGCGCGGTCACCAGTTCGACCGGCACCGCGGCGGCGCCGGTCACCACCAGACGCAGCGACGAGAGGTCGAACTTCTTGCGCTCGGGATGGTCGAGGATCGACTGGAAGATGGTGGGTGGGCCGGGCAGCACGGTGATGTGCTCCGCCTCGATCCGCGCCATGACCCGGTCCACGTCGAAGACCGGTTCGGGAACCATGGTGCTGCCGGACATGAGGCAAGCCAGGATCCCGGCCTTGTACCCAAAGGTATGGAAGAAGGGGTTCACGATCAGGTAGCGGTCCCCCTGTCGGAGCCCGACCACCTCGGACCAGGTGGCGAAGGTGCGCAGGGTCTGGCCGTGGGTGGACATCGCCCCCTTGGGGTGGCCGGTGGTCCCCGAAGTGAACACCAGGTCGGAGAGGTCCCCCGAGGTGATCGACGCGGTCCGGCCCGCCGCCACGTCGGCCGAACAGGTGCCGCCTTCTTGCAGGAAGACCGACCAGTCGACGACTGGATCCCCCTTCGACGTCGACGGCGGCTCGGTCGAATCGCCCCGCCGCAGAATCACCACCCGTTCGAGGTCGGGAACCTTGGCCCCGTCGGCCACCGCCTCGTCGAGCATCCGCGCGTAGTCGTTGCCGAGGAACCCGTCGACCGCAAAGAGGATCCTCGCTCCCGACCGAGCCAGGATGTATGCCGCCTCGGCTCCCTTGAATCGGGTGTTGAGGGGAACCAGGAGCGCTCCCGCCCCCACCGCTCCGAGAGCTGCGACCACCCACTCCGCACAGTTCGGCGCCCAGATCGCCACCCGGTCGCCACGCTCGATCCCGTTGGCCACGATCGCCCGGGTGGCGGAGGCGACCTCGTCCGCCAGCTGGTCGAAGGTCAGACGGACGGTCGAGCCGTTCGGGCCGTGGACGTCGACGATCGCCTCGAGCTCGCCGAATCGGGCCGCGGCGTCCTCCACCAGCCCGGGGATGGTCCCCCACTGGAGATCCCCGCGGGGATCGATCACATCTGACACGCCGTCAGGGTAGCCCGATCAGGCGCCCTCCTGATCAGGGATGCTGGCTGCTCACCGAGACCACCTCGCCGGTCATGAAGGTGGCGTAGTCGCTGGCGAGGAAGGCGATCACGTTGGCCACCTCCCACACCTCGGCGCCCCGGCCGAACACCTCCCGCCGGCTCAGCTCCTCCAACTCATCGTCGGGCATCACCTTGTTGAGGAAAGGATGAACGGCGAGGCTCGGCGAGACGGCGTTGACCCGCACCCCGTGCGAGACCGCCTCCACCGCGCTGCACCGGGTGAGGGCCATCACCCCTGCCTTCGCCGCGGCATAGTGCGCCTGGCCGGCCTGGGCGCGCCATCCGAGCACCGACGCGTTGTTGACGATGACCCCTCCCCTGCCCCACCCGTAGAAATGGCGCAGGGCGGCCCGGGTGCACCGGAAGGTGCCGGTGAGGGTCACGTCGAGCACGAGCGACCACTGTTCGTCGGTCATGTCCACCAGGTCGACCTTGCCGCCGAGCCCCGCGTTGTTGATGGCGACGTCGAAGCGGCCGTGGCGTTCGGCGGCCGCTTCGTAGAGGTTGACCACCTCCGACTCCTGGGTCACGTTGCAGACCACCGCCATCGGGCGGGAGCCGGCCAGCTCGGCCAGGGTGTCGGCGGCTTCCTCGAGTCGGCGTTCGTGGGTGTCCGAGATCACCACCGTCGCCCCTTCCTCGACGCACCGCTTGGCGGTCGCGAATCCGATGCCGGTCCCGGCTGCGGCGGTGACCACCACCACCTTGCCCTCGAGGAGTCCGTGGCCGGGAGGCGGACTCCCGGCCTGACGAGACGTTTGGTCGTGGTCGGTCATCGCAGCGCTCCCTTCGGTTCGGGCGGCAGGCCGAGCACCCGTTCGCCGATGATGTTCTTCTGGATCTCGTTCGACCCGCCGTAGATCGTCTCCGATCGACTGAACAGGAAGGTCCGCTGGAAGTCGCCGAGCTCGTAGGGGAAGCCTTCGGCGACCACCCCTTCGAGGCCGAGCACGTCGATGGCCAACTCACCGAACCGCTGGTGCCAGCTGGCCCAGTAGAGCTTGCTGATCGACGCTTCGGGCGGGGCCACCGGGCCGTCGACGCCCGCAAGGCTCCGGAGCGTGTTGTAACGGAGGATCTCGAGCTCGGCGAAGGAGCGGGCGAGACGTTGTCGCATCACCGGCTCTGCCGTCGATCCGTTGGTCTTCGCCACCCTCATCAGGTGGTCGAGCTCGCGACGGAACGAGAGTTGGTGGCCGAGCAGACCGACACCTCGTTCGAAGGCGAGGGTGGCCAGCGCCACCCGCCAGCCGTCGCCGACCTCCCCGACCACGTTGTCGGCCGCGGTGCGCGCACCGTCGAAGAACACTTCGTTGAACTCGGAGGTCCGGGTGAGCTGGGTGATGGGACGGACCTCGATGCCTGGCTGGTCCATGGGCACGAGTAGATAGGAGAGGCCCCGGTGGCGGGCAGACTCGGGGTCGGTGCGACAGACCACGAAACACCAGTCGGACTGGTGGGCCAAAGAGGTCCACACCTTCTGGCCGGTCACCACCCACTCGTCTCCGTCGAGGACCGCTTTGGTCTGGACGTTCGCCAGGTCGCTGCCCGCACCCGGTTCGGAGTAGCCCTGGCACCAGAGCTCTGTGCCGGCCACGATGGGCGGCAGGAAGCGCGCTTTCTGCGCGTCGGTGCCGTAGTGGATGATCGTCGGCCCGATCAGTCCTTCGCCGAGGATGCTGACCCGACCGGGGGCCTTGGCCTTCACGTACTCCTCGTTGAAGATGACCTGGTGGGCGATGGACGCGCCCCGCCCTCCGTACTCGACCGGCCAGCCGATGCAGGTCCAGCGGTCCTCTGCCAGCACCCGTTCCCATTCGAGGCGGGTCTCGAATCCGAAGGTCTCGTCCCCCGACCCCCCGCGGCCGCCGAGGGCTGCGAATTCCCCCACGACGTGTGCGTCCAGCCACCCCCGGATCTCGGCGCGGAAGGCCTCGTCCTCGGGTCGGTCTCGAAGGTCCATGGCTCTGGCGTGAACCTAGCAAACCGGTTTCGAGCTCCTCCGATCCGGGTAGGTGAGGTCGGGAACACTTGGTGACATCGCCGTGTTTTCCATGGTGTTGCTTCGTGGGTGCTGGATCGCCACCCTGAGGGCGAGGCCCGAGCGATGCCGAAAGGAGAAACGAATGACTGAACCCAGCGCGAACCCGGACACGACCGCCGAGTCGGCTGCGGTGGAGCTGACCGACGAGCAGTGGAGGGAGCGACTCTCCCCCGAGCGCTACTCGGTCCTCCGGCAGAAGGGCACCGAGCCGGCCTGGTCCGGTGAGTTGCTCCACGTGGACGGGGATGGGATGTTCACCTGTGCCGGATGCGGAGCGGCGCTCTTTCCGAGCGACACCAAGTTCGATTCGGGTTCGGGATGGCCGAGCTTCTACCGGGCACTCGACGACGGGGTCATCAAGGAGCACGCCGACCGGAGTTTCGGGATGACTCGGACCGAGATCACCTGCGCCCGTTGCGGCGGGCACCTCGGCCATGTGTTCCCCGACGGTCCGGCCCCGACCGGTCAGCGCTACTGCGTCAACTCGCTGTCCATCGACTTCGAGCCGGCCGACGACAGCACCGGGGACGCGAAATCCGCCGCCAACTGAGGCCGGCGCCTGCCGTCGACGGCAAGGTCGTCGACGGCGAGGCGTTCCTCGAGCAGTTCGAAGAGGTCGACGAGTGCATCGGCCTCGCGCAGTGCTCCTGAGCGAACCAGGGAGCGGGCGGCGTCGGCGAGCACCTGGCAGGCACCGAAGACTTCGGTCTTGCTCAGGCGCACCGAAGGTGCAAAGAGCACCGGGGTCAGCTTCCGGCTCCGGCAGGGGTGACCTCGGCGCTCGACAAAGAGTCGGAGACGGACTCGCCCGAGTCGAGCAGCTCGTCTCCGGTCAGCCCCTGCTGGCGCTCGACCTTGTGCACGTCGACGGTGGCGAACCGCATGCTGGCACCCACCTCGTCAGCGACGATCTCGACCTTGAACCTGCGGTCGCCCTCCTCGGTCTCCCAGCTGCGCTGTTCGAGACGTCCGGTCACCACCACCCGCATGCCCTTGGTGAGACTCAAGGCCACATTTTCGGCGAGGTCACGCCAGGTGACGACGTCGAAGAAAGAAGTCGACTCTTCCCACTCGTTGGACTCCCTGTTCTGCCACCGCCGGTTGACCGCCACCCCGAGAGTGGTCGTGGCTTGCCCGTCGCGGGTGTAGCGGATCTCGGGATCGCGGGTCAGATTTCCGATCACGGTGGTGCTCGATGCTGTCGGGCTCATTTGGTGTTCCCCTTTTCTGAGAGTTCTCTCTCGTTCAGTGTCGGTGTGGTCTCGGTTGGTGTTCGTGATGTTGGGTGTGTCGGTTGCTGTCGGGTGCATGATCGGAGAGGCACCTTGCTCGGGAGCTCGATGTCGAGCTGGCTGCGGACCTTGCAATTGCCGCCGACCTACACTGAACGGGTGCAGGACATCTACGGCGACGACATCTACACCGAGCCGTCAGCCGATCCGGACACCTTGTCGAACCTCGGTCCGCTGGCGCCCCTCGCAGGCGTCTGGCAGGGGGACGGCGGGACCGATCAACATCCGGTCGTGAAGGGTGAAGAGCACGACGCGTACCTCGAGACCTACGAACTCCAACCCATCGATCCCCAGACCAACGGACCACAGCTCTTCTACGGCCTGCGCTACCACCTCCACATCGTGAAGCCGGGCGAGGTCGAGACCTTCCACGATCAGGTCGGGTACTGGCTGTGGGAACCGGCGGCCAACACCGTGGTCCTCACCCTCGGGATTCCGCGGGGCCAGGTGCTACTCGCGGGCGGCAGCGCGGAACCGGACGCCACCGAGTTCGAAGTTCGGGCGGAAGTCGGCTCCGAGCAGTACGGGATTCTCTCCAATCCCTTCCTCGACCGCTCGTTCCGGACCCTCAGCTACCGGATGAAGATCACCGTCCACCCCGACGATGTCTGGTCCTACGAGGAAGAGGGCGTGCTGGACATTCCGGGTCGGACGGAACCCTTCTCACATCTCGACCGCAACACGCTGCGACGCATCGGAGCACCGACCCCGAACCCTCTGGCCGCAGTGGCGTCTTCCGCAATCGACATCGACCCGTTTCCCGACGGAAGCCTCGGGATCGGCACCCTACGACAGGAAAGCAGGTCACTGGCATGAACCACCTGATGCGAGATCTCGCCCCGATCTCGGAGGAGGCGTGGAACCAGATCGATGCGGAGGCCACCCGGTCGCTCAAGCACTTCTTGGCCGCTCGGAAGCTGGTCGACTTCACCGGCCCGCTGGGTTGGGACCGGTCGGGAATCGATGCCGGCCGGGTCGACCATCTGGACAGCGGTCCCCTCGGACCGGTCGAGGCCGCGCTGCGCAAGGTGCAGCCCCTCATCGAGCTCCGGTCTCCGTTCGCCCTGTCGAGGTCCGAGTTGGCCGATGCCGACCGCGGGGCGAAGGACCTCGCGCTCGACCCGGTGATCGCGGCGGCCCGGGTGGCCGCGCTCGCCGAGGACCACCTGGTCTTCAACGGGCACGTACAAGGCGTGGTGACCGGGATGATCGCGGCCTCGCCCCACCAGCCGGTCACCATCAGCGACGACTACGGCCGCTACCCCTCGCACGTGGCGAAAGCGGTCGCGCTGTTGCGCACCACCGGGATCGCCGGGCCGTATGCCATCGCCCTCGGGTCCCGCTGCTACACCGGGGTCATCGAGACCACCGAACACGGCGGCTACCCGGTGTTCGAGCACCTCCAGCACATTCTCGACGGACCGGTGGTGTGGGCGCCCGCGGTCGACGGCGCGGTCGTCCTCAGCCAGCGCGGCGGTGATTTCGAGCTGACCGTCGGTCAGGACTTCTCACTGGGCTACCGGTCCGACGACGCCAACTCGGTCGACCTCTTCATCGAGGAGAGTGTGTCGTTCCGGGTGAACACCCCTGAAGCCGCGGTGCACCTCAGCCACACCTGAGCGCGACCGGAACTGACCGCTCAACTGGTGGCTCAGGAGCCGGAGTCCGGGCTCCCCCGAAGATCACGAACCAGCTCGGCCCGGACCGCATCGCCGAGCTCTGTGCCGGGCAGACCCTGCGGGTACTCGGGATGACTGACGCTCAAGAACGCGGGACCGGCCGCGAACTGCGCAACCTGCTGGTCGGTGAAGGCGAAACGCACGTAGTGCACCGCGGAGGTCGTCTCCTCACGGGTGAGGTTCGCCTCGTGGGAGGACTCGGGCACCGAGTGGACGACCGAAGTCGGATCGTCCGCGCTTCCGACCCGGATCTCACAGGAGCGCTCGATCCCGACCAACCTCGGGAGCCAGGTCCGGAGGTCCTCCTCGCTGGTGAGCTCGATGAACAGGGTCGCCGAGAGCTCCCCGGGGGCCGGCAAGAGCCGGTTGTACACGTCCAGCTCGTGCTGGATCTGTTGATCGGTGACCATTTTCTCCGCCCGGGCCATCTCCTGGACCTGGAAGCGGATGGTCAGCCGGTTCTCGAAGACGAGGGTCACGACCGGGCCCACCGACACCCTTCGGAGTTGCTTCGCCGCAATGACCTTGGAGCGGAACTCGTCCCGCTCGCGCTCGTAGGCGCGCTGGTCGGCGATGTCCTCGAGGGTGAGGGGCCCGGCCGTGCTCATCGTGATGCTCGTGACGCCCGAGGGCTCAAGAGGACAGCGACGACAGACCCTCGTTGAAGCGTCCGGCGTGGCTCTTCTCGGCCCGGGCAAGGGTCTCCAGCCATTCGGCGATCTCGACGAATCCCTCGTCGCGGGCGGTGCGTGCGAAGCCGGGGTACATCTCCGAGTACTCGTAGGTCTCGCCCTCGATGGCGGACTTAAGGTTGTCCGCGGTCGGCCCCACCGGGACACCGGTCACCGGATCGCCCACCTCGCGCAGGAAGTCGAAGTGGCCGAAGGCATGGCCGGTCTCACCCTCTGCGACCGAACGGAACAGCGCGGCGACATCCGGGTAGCCCTCGACGTCTGCTTTCTGTGCGAAATAGAGGTAGCGCCGGTTTGCCTGGCTCTCACCGGCGAAGGCCGTCTTCAAGTTGGCCTCGGTCTGCGAATCCTTCAGTGCTGTCATGCTTGTTCCTTTCTTGGGGGATCGGGCTCTGGTTGGTAGTCAGGCTGCTGCTGTCTTAGCCGCGGGCCGGCGTCGACGGACGGATCTCTCGGGCCGGCACTCGGGGCAGAGACCGCGGAAGATGATCTCCGCTGCGCCGACCTCGAACCCGAGATCGGCCCCCTTCGGAATGCTGATGTGCGGGAAGTCTGCTTCGACGTCGCGCACCCGCCCACACCGGTTGCAGACGAGGTGGTGGTGGGGACGGTCCACATTGGGGTCGAACCTCGTCATACCCGTTCCGAGGTCCAGTGAAGCGATCTCGCCGAGGTCGACCAGGTCGTGCAAGGTCTGGTACACGGTCTTCAAGGAGATCGTCTCCATCTCGCGACTGGCCTCGGCGTGCACTGCCTCGGCCGACGGGTGGGTCTCGTCGCCCTGGAGCAGCCGGAAGATGCACTGGCGCTGTGCCGTCACCTTTCTGCCGGTGGACCGGAACAGCTCGGTCAACTCGTCGGGCGTCTTCACCGGTGCGAACATATCACCAATCGTTGTTTTTCAACAATCATTGTTGATATTGAGGGTTTGAGCTCGTCCTTCGAGCGCCGGAGAGGACCGACATCACCTGGCCGATCGGGTCACGAGCGGGCTGTGGCAGGCTTTGGCGATGGCCGAATCCGCCGGAGCCCCCGAGCAGTCGACGAGCGGGTTCCGGCGTGATCGGGCGCTCGAGCGGCTGGCGTCGGAGTCCTTCGACGTCCTGGTCATCGGCGGTGGCATCACCGGAGCCGGGGTCGCCCTCGACGCGGCGAGCCGGGGCCTCAAGACCGCGCTGGTCGAAAAGGACGACTTCGCCTCGGGCACCTCCTCCAAGTCGTCGAAGCTGGTGCACGGCGGTCTCCGCTACCTCCAACAGAACGAGTACCGGTTGGTCTACGAGAACCTGGCCGAGCGCCAGCGCCTCCTCGACAACGCCCCCCACCTGGTGTCGCCTCTCCCCTTCCTCATCCCCCTCTTCGGACGCGACGGTGTGCTCAACCGCAGTGTCGCCCGGGTGTACCGGACCGCCCTCTGGCTCTACGACCTCACCGGTGGGATCCGCATCGGCAAGCGCCATCAGCGGGTGACCCCCGAGGAAGCCCTCGCCCATATGCCCAACCTCCGGGCCGACCGGCTCGTGGCGGGGTTCCTCTACTGGGACGCTCGGACCGACGATGCCCGGCTCACCCTGACGGTGCTCCGGACCGCGGTGCTCGGGCACGGAGCGGTCGCCGCCAACCACACGCGGGTGACCGCACTCACCACCGGGCCAGGCGGCCGGGTGAACGGTGCCACCGTCCTTCCCGACGGCGGGCAACCCTTCGAAATCCGGGCATCGGTGGTGGTCAACGCAGGCGGCGTCTGGGCCGACGCGGTGGAGGCTCTCGAACAAGGGCACAACCCCCACTCGATCCGACCGGCCAAGGGGATCCATATCACCGTTCCCGAGAGCGCCTTCCCTTGCGACATCGCGTCGGTGATCCCGGTCGCCAAGGACAAGCGCTCGATCTTCGCAGTGTCGTGGGGCGACCAGGTCTACCTCGGGACGACCGACACCGAGTGGGACGGTCCGCTCGACGATCCGAGCTGCCTGCCGGAGGATGTCGACTACATCCTCGAAGCGGCCAACGCGGTGACCACCAAGCCGATCGGCCGAGAGGACATCACCGGCATCTGGGCCGGGCTCCGACCGCTGCTTCTTCCCCAGGAGGGAAGGCGTGCGCCGAGCGAACGGACCGCGGACCTCTCCCGTCGACATACCGTGCGCACCTCCGCCGACGGACTGGTGACGGTCACCGGAGGAAAGCTCACCACCTACCGAAAGATGGCCGAAGACACCGTCGACGCCGCGCTCGTTGTGCTCGGTCGCGAGGCAGGGCGGTGTGTCACCAAGAAGCTCAAGTTGTTGGGTGCCGACTCGGCGCCGCGGTCCGGCACGACCGCGCAACCCCTGACGGGTGGCACTGCGGGAGCGGGTGCAATCGCGGCCCACCTGGCGACCCGCTACGGCTCCGAGACACCGGCCGTGCTGGCGATGTCGGACGGTCGGCCCGAGCTGCTCGACCCGCTGGTGCCCGGCCTCCACTACCTGGGCGTCGAGGCGGTCTATGCCGTCAAAGAGGAGATGGCCTGCACGCTGTCCGATGTGCTCGACCGTCGGACCCGGGCTTCGTTGCGCGACGCGTGGGGAACCGCCGAATCGGCCGTCTCGGTCGCCTCCCTGATCGCTCCGCTCCTCGGGTGGGACAGTCAACGGGCGGAGCGTGAAGCCGACGCCTACGCCTCGGAGATCCGTGAGCAGCTCGCCCGCGCCGGGCTCGATCCCCGCTCCGGTCCGTATCACCGCGCGGTGGCGAGCGAGACCGAGCCGAGATGACCCGCCCCACTCCGGTCACCCCGATCGATGCCGGACCAGACGGCGTGCGCGAGCACTTCGGCGGCGCGCGGGTCGGTCTCGACGATGCGCTGGCCCGACGGCTGGGCGAGATCTGCGCAGTGGTCACCGATGGTTCCGAGCTCGACGATGCCGGCCGCGACTGGTGGCCGTTGGCGATCGGATGGGCCGCCGACGGCGAGGTGCCTTCACGCCCCTCGGTCATCGCCAGACCTACCGACACCAGTCAGGTGGCCGGTGTGCTCGCGCTCTGCAACGAAGCTCGGGTACCGGTCACTCCGATCGGTGGGCGGAGTGGGGTCTGCGGAGGATCGGTCCCGCTGTTCGGCGGTGTCGCGCTCGATCTCTGTGGGATCGAAGGAATCGCCGATGTCGATTCGGACTCACTGGTGGCCGACCTCAAAGCCGGCACCTTCGGACCCGATGTCGAATCGAGCCTCCGCTCGGGGTTCGGACTGACCCTCGGCCACTGGCCGCAGTCGATGGATCTCTCGACGGTGGGCGGATGGCTGGCCTGCCGGGGAGCGGGCCAGTTCTCCAACCGGTACGGGAAGATCGAGGACATGGTCATCGGTCTCGAGGTCGTGCTGGCGGACGGTCGAGTCGTCCAGACCGGGGGCGCGGGCCGCGCTCGGCGACCGGTCCGGATCTGACCCAGCTCTTCGTGGGTAGCGAGGGCACCCTCGGGGTGATCACCGCAGGTCGTTTCCGGGTGCACCCGGTGCCCGCAGCCGAAGAACGGCGGGTCTTCGGGTTCTCGACCTTCGCAGACGGCCTCGACGCCTGCCGTCGGATCCTGCGCCGCGGCGCCACGCCTGCGGTCCTCCGTCTCTACGACCGAACCGAGTCGGGCCGCTCCTTCGAACAGCCGGAGACCAACGTGCTCATCGTCCTCGACGAGGCGGACCCTGCACTGGTCGAGGCGACGATGTCCGTCGTGCAACAAGAGTGCGCGGGCGCAGACACGCTGGCGACGGATCTCGTGGCGCGCTGGCTCGATCACCGCAACGACGTGTCCGCGCTCGCCCCCCTCTGGCGGGGAGGTGTCGTCGTCGACACCGCCGAGGTCGCGGCGCGGTCGGGTGCGCTTCCCGAGCTCTACGACTCGGTACTCGCCGCCCTCGCCGGTGTGGAGGGAACGTTGGTCGCCTCGTCCCACCAGTCGCACGCCTACACCGACGGCGCGTGTCTCTACTTCACCTTTGCCGGGCGCCCCGACGGCGAGCTGGCGCCCGAGGAGCGAAAGCGCTGGGTGGCCGACTACTACCGCCGAGCATGGGACGAGGTGACTCGAGCGACCATCGCGGCCGGCGGTGCGATCAGCCACCACCACGGCATCGGCATCAACCGGGGACGCTTCATGGCCGAAGCGCTCGGAAGCGGCTTCGACGTGCTGGCCTCGATGAAGACCGCCCTCGATCCGAACGGCATCCTGAACCCGGGCAAGCTCGGGTTGGCGAGCCCGTTCGGCGCGGTGCCCTGGCCATGAGCATCCTCGTCGTCGACGTGGGGACGTCGGGCGTGCGCGGGGCGATCATCCGCGCCGACGGAACGATCGAGTGCGATCGTCATCTGCCCATCCTCCCGGACACCCCGTTCCCCGGGCTGGTCGAGTTCGACCCGGTCGCGATGGCCGACGCCGCGCTCGGGATCGCGGTGTCCTGCCTTTCCGAGGGGGGTCCGGTCGACGCGGTCGGCATCGCCGATCAGCGGGCCTCGAGCATCGTCTGGGATCGTGCCACCGGCGTGCCGGTCGCCCCCGGGATCGGGTGGCAGGACCTTCGTACGGTCGGGACCTGCCTCGAGCTCCAGGCCAAGGGGATCCGGGTCGCGCCCAACGCATCGGCGACCAAACTCGCAGCCATCCTCGACATGGCGGACCCTGACCGGGCGCGGTCGGGGAAGGGCGAGCTGGCCTTCGGAACCGTCGACACTTGGATCGCCTGGACACTCTCCGGCGGGGAGCTGCACGTCACGGATGCATCGAACGCCGGGGTGACCGGGTTGATCCACTCCGACGGATCGGGATGGGACGCCTCGGTGCTCGACGAGCTCCGCATCGATGCGTCGCTCATGCCGGCGATCGTTGACTCTTCGGGAGTGGTCGGACCGGCGAGCGCCCTCGCCGGCGCCCCGCCGATCGCGGGAATCGCCGGGGATCAGCAGGCCTCCCTCATCGGGCAGGGATGCACGAAGCCGGGGCTGGCCAAGGCCACCTTCGGCACCGGGGGCATGCTCGACCAGTGCGTCGGACCCGCCCGACCGATCGCCAAGACCAGGGGCCCGCAGGGCACGTTTCCGATCATCGCCTGGCGGCGTGGCAGAAAGGTGACCTGGGGGGTGGAGGCGATCATGCTCTCGGCCGGTACCTGTGTCGAGTGGCTACGTGACGACCTCGGGATCATCGATTCCACCGCCGGATCGGCAGAGGTCGCACGGCGCTGCGCCGACACCGGCGACGTGTGGTTCGTCCCCGCCCTGCTCGGACTCGGGACACCCGTCTGGGACTTCGGTGCGAGGGGCACCTTCGCCGGGCTGACCAGAGGAAGCGGAAGACCGGAGCTGGTCCGGGCGGTGCTCGAAGGGGTGGCGCACCGGGGTGCGGATCTCCTCGAGGCTGCGGCGTCCGACTCGGGACTGCCGATCGAATCCCTGCGGATCGACGGCGGGATGTCCGCCAACCCGGTCTTCACTGAAGCACTGGCGAACGCCAGCGGAAAGCAGGTGGAGATCTCCCCGGTGCTCGAGGCGACCACCCTCGGCGCCGCCTACCTGGCCGGCATGGCGGTCGGCACCTGGTCGGACGAAGAAGACGTGGCGGCAGCGTGGGAACCGAGCA
Organism: uncultured Acidimicrobiaceae bacterium; assembly: GCA_963839925.1. Lineage (GTDB taxonomy): Bacteria > Actinomycetota > Acidimicrobiia > Acidimicrobiales > RAAP-2 > Bog-756. The sequence goes on from CAWIWV010000001.1 coordinate 2,093,042, forward strand.
GCGTGGTGGACCCGGCATGGACCGATGAGGAGCGCACCGCACAGCGGGACCGCTGGCTGCAAGCCCGCTCGAGGTCGGAGGCCACCATCCCGGAGCTGTCGGCGCTCGACTTTTGAACCCGAGGGGCGCCATTGATGAGGTGCACCAGCCGAGCCTAGGGTGGTTGGACAGCCACCCTCTGCGCCGATGTCTGCGAACACGGGTGAGCCACGAGAGGCAGGGAACGGGATGAGCATGAGGACCGGGACGGCGCTGAGTCTCGACCCGACCTCGTCCGGAAGTAAGGCCACACCCTCCGGCGTCGCGGTGGGCCCTTCGATCGACGAAGCGAAAGAGACCGCGTCCCGCTTGCATGCGGCCCTCTCCGAGGTGCTCCTCGGGACGCCGAAGGCGGTGGATGCGGTCGTCGTGGCGGCACTCTCGGGAAATCATCTCCTCATCGAGGACGTCCCCGGGGTCGGAAAGACCGTGCTGGCCCGCGCGCTCGCCACCGCGCTCGGCGTCGAGCTCTCCCGCGTGCAGGGCAACCCGGATCTGCTCCCCTCGGACATCACCGGGGTCACCGTCTTCTCCCCGGACACCGGGAGTTGGGAGTTCCGTCCCGGACCCGTCTTCGGACACGTGGTCCTCCTCGACGAACTCAACCGCACCCCACCGCGCACACAGTCCGCGCTGCTCGAGGCGATGGAGGAGCAGCAGGTGTCGATCGACGGGGAGTCGTGGCCACTCCCCCGCCCGCACCTGGTCATCGGCACCCAGAACCCCATCGGCCAGCTCGGCACCTACCCGTTGGTGGAGAGCCAGCTCGACCGGTTCGGGATCTCCACCTCCATCGGCTACCCCGATGCCGAGGTCGAGACGAGGTTGGTACTCCAGAACGGAGGGCGCTTCGCACTGGACACCTTGACGCCGGTCGCCGACCCGGCCCAGTGGGCGCGGGTCGTGAGCGCCACCGCGTCGGTGCAGGTGGTCACTGCGGTTGCCGAGTACGCGGTGGCCCTGGTCCGCGCCACCCGCTCTGCCGGAACCGTCCGACTGGGGGCGAGTCCCCGGGCGGGCATCTCGTTGATCCGCGGCGCCCAAGCCTCTGCGGTGCTGTCCGGCCGGTCCTACGTCACGCCGGACGACATCCAGTCGGTTGCCGTGAGCTGCCTTGCCCACCGTCTCATCGCAGACGGAGGCGAGGGTGATGGTCCGGCCGTCGTGCGCCGCATCATCGAAGAGACGCCAGCTCCCACCCTATGACCCCCCCGACCAGTGGCGGCCGTCCACTGATCTGGCGCACGGTCAACGCAGCGATCATCGGACTCGGGGCGGGGTCGGGCGCGGTGGTCGTCGTCCGCGCGGTGCTGGGCCCGACCGTCGTCGTCGCCGGGGCACTGATCGGTCTGGCCGCGATGATGACCGGGGCGATCGCGTCGTGGGTGGTCTTCGCACACCGGTCAGCTCGTGGAAGAGCGGCTCGATTCGGTGCGGATCGTCCCTTGCGGGGCCGCGTGCACCCCAAGGCCTGGTTCGGGCCGGTGATCGGAAGCATCTTCGCCGTCCTCGCGTGGGCCGCGGTCGCTCACTCGAGCGGATCGGGCTGGGTCCAAGCGATCGGAGCGGTCCTGGCGGCGGCGCTGCTCACCGGAATGATCGCTCCCGCCTTCGCGGTCCGCGGTGCATCGGCCAGCTGCCTCAGCTGTCCGCCGGATGCACGGGTCGGCAGGACCGTGGAGGTGACCTTCGAAGCGAGCGGTCCGATCCGGATCGTGCCACGCGTTCCGCCCGGCCCCGAGGTCCCGCGAGTGGATCGCCTCGTGGGCGACGGACGGCGGTCGTGGTGTTCACCCCTGCCAACCGGGGGGTGCTCGAGCACCTGGTCGTCGAGCTGGCCAGCAGTGCGCCGTTCGGGCTGCTGTGGTGGGCACGCGAGATGGAGGTGGCGCTGCCTCGGCCCATCCACGTCGCACCGAGGATCGGCCAGCCCGGCCCACTGGAGACCGTGCACGAAAGCTCGGTCGGGGACGCCCCGCTCAAGATCCCCTCCGGGATCGGCGAACCCCGGAGTGTCCGGCCCTACCAGTCGGGCGACACGCGCCGATCGATTCACTGGCCCGCGACGTCGCACGTGGGCTCCCTCATGGTGCGCGAGAAAGAGCGCGAGACCGACAACCCGATCGTCTTCGAGCTCCGGCTCCCCGCGGATCCCTCGGCCGCAGAGACCGAGTGCGAGCGGGTGATGGGCTCACTCGCACAGGCGCTGATGCAGGGGCGTCCGATCGTGCTCGGAACCCGCGAGGCGGACGGGCGGGTCGTGCGGGTGGTGCGCGACCGGATCGACCTCGGCAGGCGGCTCGCTCGGGCGGTCGCGTCGCCCGGCAACGACACCGACCGGACCCGGGAGCCCGTGTGAGCATCTGGCAACGGGTCGTCCAGGCAAACAGACCCGGCCCGCCCGAACACTCCGTGTCGTTCAGGGTGGCCTCCGCCGGCACGGTGATCGTCGGTGTGCTCGCCTGTCGGAGTCAGGGCGAACTGAGCCCGGCGGTCACCGTGTTCGCCATTGCGGCAACCGTGGTCGGCAACATCGTCTCCTACTGGCGAAGGAGTCGGCCGTGGCCGGCGGTGAAGCCGGTTCTCGCCATTGTCGCCATCGCCGGCTTCGCATGGTTCATCGTCACGGTCAACGCCACCGCCACCCCCGGGGACATCTCCACGGTCGAGAGCCCACTCGCCGTCTTGTTCGCCTGGGTGCTCAGCACCCACTCCTTCGATGTGCCGGCGCGGCGCGACGTCGCCTACTCGTTGGCGGGGTCAGCGGGTCTGATGGCGGTGGCCGCGGCACAGTCGGTCGACCTCGCCTTCGGCATCTACGTCGCGATGTGGTTGGTGCTCGGCGTCTGGGCGCTCGTCGCCATGTGGCAGTCGATGTCGGGCACCAAGGGGGTTCCCTGGCTCGCAGTCGGCATTGCAGGCACCGTCTTGTTGGTACTTTCGGCGGTGCTGGTGATCGTCCTCCCCGCCCCGAAGGTCTCGACATCGCTGCTGTTCCCGTCTTCGGGGGCCAACTCGTCGCCGGTCGACACCCCGAACAACCTCACCGACGGTTCCGCCAACCTTCCCGCCCATGCCGCCAACCCGAGCGGCCCGACCAGGGTCGGGGGCTTCCTCGGATTCGCCAAGTCGTTGGACACCGGGGTGCGGGCGAACCTGGGCAACCAGGTCGTGATGCGGGTTCGGGCCAGCCGTCCGAGCTTCTGGGTGGGCCAGACCTACGACACCTGGAACGGCCAGAGCTGGCTCGAGTCGGGACCGGGCAAGGGCAAAGGAGTCACCAAACTCGAAGGCGGATCGCCATTCGAAATCCCGGCGTTCCAGGACGACCTGGGCGTGCGCTCGTCCGGAGACACCAACGTGCAGACCTTCTACCTCGCCGAGTCGGGGCCGAACCTGGTGTTCCACGCCGACAACGCCCAACGGGTGTACATCCAGTCGCCTTCCTTGTACCTCACCGGGGACGGCACGATCGTCTCGGCAAACTCGATGGGGTCGGGGACCATCTACACGGTGATCTCGGTGGACAACACCGCAAGCCCCGAGCAGCTTCGTGCCGCCGGCTCGCTCGCGGCGAGGTACCCCGAAGCCCCGTCACTCAGCCAAGGACAACTCGAGCGGTACCTCCAACTTCCCCACCCCTATCCCCGGGTGGAAGCGTTGGCCCGGGCGATCACCTCGACCATGTCCCCCGCGCACCCCGATCCCTCCACCTACGACAAGGTCGAAGCCATCGAGTCGTGGATGTCGAGCCACATCCACTACACCACCGACATCCCTGCGCTCACACCGGGTGCCGACGCGGTCAGCAGCTTCCTGTTCGGCTCTCGACTCGGGTACTGCGAGCAGATCTCCACCGCCACCGTGGTCATGCTGCGAAGCCTCGGCATTCCGGCGCGGGAGACGGTCGGCTACGTGCCCGGCTCCTACGACCCGATCACCGACCTCTACGACGTCCAGGCCAAGGACGCCCACGCCTGGGTGCAGGTCTGGTTCCCGGGATTCGGTTGGCAGAACTTCGACCCGACCGCGGACGTGCCCCTCGCGAATCCATCACCAGGTTCGGTCCTCACCTCGGCAGCGGGCCGCACGCTCGCCCATCTTCCCTGGATGCCGATCGGCATCGCACTGGTGCTCCTCGCCGCGATCTACGCGATCGTTCGGATGAGGATCCGTCGGCCGCGCACCTGGGCGCACCGGATTGCGTCCGATCTCGAGCGCGGAGGGGCTCGACACGGCAGGCGCCGACGAACCGGCGAGACGCTCTCCGGCTACGCACGGCGTCTCGGCAACGACGACCCGCTCTACGGGAATCGCGAGCGGCTCATCGCCGCGACCCGGTTGGTCGAGCGCTACTCCTACGCGGGAATCGAGCCTTCAGCCGATGAGATCGCCGACGCCGTGGCGTTCAGCCGTGGCTACCGGCGCTCGAAGCGTCGGCGACGGCGCACCGCGAACCGGATCGGTCAGGAGCGGGTCACCGCCAACGCCTCGTCGAACGAGGCACCGGCAGCGAGCAGCGGCCGGTAGGCCATCAGCTGGCGCGGTCGACTGAAGGCCAACACTGACTGGAGGCGGTCGCCGCGTCGGTAGAGGGCCACCAACTTCCCTTCCTCGACCGAACCGTCGACCACGACGACCTCGTCGTCGCGGCCCGGCAGACCGATCATCTGGATCTTCGTCTTGTACTGATCCGACCAGAAGAAGGGCACAGGATCATACGGCTCGGCGTTCGAGGATCCCGCGAGCAGGTTGCGCGCCGCCGCTGCACCACTCTCCGCCGCATTGGTCCAGTGTTCGACCCGCTGCAGCACGCCGGTACCGGGCCTCCGCCATCGAGCGACGTCACCTGCGGCGACGACGTGCTCCGCGGCGAACAGCGTCTCGGAACAGAGCACGCCGTTGTCGGTGCTCACACCCGAGTCCTCCAACCACTCGGTCGCAGGGATCACGCCGATCCCGACCACCACCAGGTCGGCCTCCACCTCGGTCCCGTCGGCCAGGTTCACGACCAACCGCGACGAACCGACCGCATCGGAGGCAATTCGATCGACCCCGACGCCGGTGAGGAGGGTCACCCCTGCGGCACGGTGCAGCCCAGCACAGGCCTCCCCCATCTGTTCACCGAGTACCCCCGCCAGCGGGGTGGGCAATGCTTCGACGACCGTGACCCTGGCGCCGAGCCCGTGGCAGGTGGCAGCGACTTCGGCGCCGATGAATCCCGCGCCGATCACGACGACCCGCGCGCCAGGTCCCGCCGACTCGATGTCGGCCCGGATCGCCAGGCAGTCGTCGAGGGTGCGCAGGCAGTGCACCCCCGCCAGGCCCTCGGTGCCGGCGAGCCGGCGGGGCCGTGCCCCGGTGGCGACGACGAGTCCGTCGTAGCGCACCTGCTCCCCGTCATTGCACACGAGGGTCCGGGCCTCGGTGTCGAGGGATGCGGCACGTCGGCCGAGACGGAACTCCAACCCGAGCTCGTCGAGTTTCTCCGGAGTGTGGTGGTGGATGCGCTCCACGTCCCAGTCGCCGGCGAGCACCTGCTTGGACAAGGGCGGTCGGTCGTACGGGGCGTGGATCTCGTCCCCGACGATGATCACCGGGCCGCTGTGGCCCTCGTGGCGAACCTCCTCGGCGGCGCGCAGGCCGGCCAACGAGGCTCCGACCACCAGGATGGTCGCATCGCTTGAGAGAGGGTCGCTCATGGGATCGCCATCGTAGGTCCCGTGGACCGGTCCCCGTTCCTGAGCAGGGCTCAGTTTCCGAACATCGTCATCCACTGTTCGGGGGAACGGAGTCGGAAGACGAAGTTGTGCTCACGGGTGTAGCCCATGGTCGCCGAGGGATCCGCCGAGTAGAGATGGCCGGGGTAGAGCACCGTGTCGTCCGGCACGCGGGCGAGACGGGTGGTCAACGACTCGTAGAGGGCCGCCGGGTCGCCACCCGGCAGGTCGGTCCGACCGCAGCCGTCGAGGAAGAGCGTGTCACCGGCGACGAGGCGGCCGTCCACCAGAAAGCACTGGCTGCCAGGGGTATGGCCGGGCGTGTGCACCAACGTGATCGGCACCTCGCCCACCTGGACCACGTCCCCGCTTCCGTGGGCGGCGAGCTGCCCGGCGCCGACACCGGATGAGCGGGTCACCCACGGCACTTCGTCCGCTTGGACGTGCACCGGGACGGAGGCGAGCTCGAGCAGACGAGCGATTCCCTCGATTCCCCAGCCCATCATGTCTCCACCGATGTGGTCGGGGTGGTAGTGGGTCGCCAATGCACCCACGCACTCCATGCCGTCCGCACGGAGCAGATCGAGCAGCTCGTCCACCCCGTAGGCGGGGTCGACGATCACCGCCTCGCCGGTCTCGCGGTCCCCGACCAGATAGACGAAGTTGACCATCTGCCGGGCGACCTGATCGTCGACAGCGAAGTCGCGTCCTGCCAGCAGTTGACGGAAGTACAAGCGATCTTGCTCAGCGGTCACGGATCACACCTTACGAGGTGGGTGACGCAACCCCGCACAGACGGATCAGAACAGACCGGGTGTCGTGTCGTCGACTCGCGGCGGCGCTTCTTCGCCGAGATCCAGCTCGTCCTCGTCGACCTCGAACATCTCCACCGAGCCGGCGTCTTCCTGTCCGATTGCTTCGAGCCGAGGAACCAGCTCTTCCACCTGGATCCGTGTGCGTCGAAGCCTCCGATCGAGCTCGTCGACGATATCGGTGGCCCGCTGGAGCTGATCCACCAGGCGATCGACGTCGATCACCCCGGTCTCGAACTCTTCGATGATGGCGTCGAGCTCGGCGCCGGCATCGGCGTAGCTGAGGTCAGCGACGAGGATGCCGTTCTCGTCCGACGCGCTCGCCGGTGTTGCTCCTTTGCGGGGTGTTGCCATTACCGGTTCCCTTCATCCTGTTGTGTGGGTCCTGCGACGTCGGTCTGCTCGACCAACGATGCCACTTCTCCGTCGCTCAGCCGGGTGAGCAGCCGTGAGCCGGTGCTGACCGATGCGACCGACCGCACCACCCGTCCATGTTCATCGCGGGTCACCGAGTAGCCACGTTCGAGCTGCCGCCGATAGTCGTAGGCCCCGAGCAGTCTGCGCCATTGCTCGATACGTCGGTCCTCGGCGACAAGCTCCCGTTCGGGTGCTGTAGTCAAACGTTGTGCTCGACCGATCACTGCATCCTCCTCGGCCCGAAGTACCCGCCGTGACGCTGCGACCAAGGCGCCGCCCCGGGCGGCCAACCGGAGTGCTTGGCTGTCGATCTGATTGCGGGACACGCCTCGCAACGTACGTGCACGATGGGTGAGGCGGTCGCTGTGCCGGTGGAGTTGCGAGCGCGCACCGATCGCTGCGGCGCGCTGGCGGGAAACCAGATGGCGATCGGCCGTGGCCATCTGTTCTCGAGCCAGTCGAACAAGTTGGGCACTCGAGTCTTCGATCTCCCTCCAGTACCCGAGACCGAGGCGCGCCACCTCTTGTCCGCATTCGGTCGGTGTTATGAAGGAACGGTTGGCGACCTCGTCCGCAACCGATTGGTCTCCGGTGTGGCCGATACCGGTCCAAACCGGGATTGCAGAGCTGGCGATGGCCCGAGCCACCCGCTCGTGATCGAAGGAGGCAAGGTCGGCCTTGGACCCTCCGCCACGGACGACGATGATGAGGTCGAGCGGTTCAAACTGGAATTTCGAGATCGCCCCGGCGACTTTGGATGCGGCTTGCCTTCCTTGGACGACGGTCGGGATCACCTTCACCTCATAGGCCAATCCCGATCCGACCAGGCCGCCCATGAAATCACTGAAGCCTTCGGTGCGTGGGCTCGCGACGAGGCCCAGTCGGAGTGGGAGGACGGGGGCCGGCAACATGCGTTGGCGGTCGAAGAGGCCTTCGTCGACCAGCGCCTTGATCAGTCGGGCACGCGTCTGCGGCAACCTTGCCGAGGAGTGCGTCGGTGTCGAGGTCGGAGAGGATGAAGTCGACCGTTCCCCGGGCTTTGTAGAACTCGACCCGACCTCGGACGCGCACGATCATGCCGGCGTCGAGAGCGATCCCGAGGGAGTCCAGGGTGGACCGCACAGCACGCCACCTGGTCGACCAGCATTTGACGTTCAGTGTCGGGGCTGAGGCATCCCGAGCATTGGTGGGGTCGACCAGATCGATGAAGCAGTGACCCCTCGGGAGGACCTTGATGGTTCGGATCTCGCCGGTGATCCAAACCTCCTGCGAGAAGGCCATGCGAAGCACCCGGTCGACCCGGCTGTAGAGCTCGGTGATGGAGAGGGCGTCCGCACTGCCGGCTTCGGCTACAGCGGGTCCGCTTCTCGCGGGGAGTGGGCCACTGGGCACGACGCCAGGTTAGACATCCCTTGTGACCGGAAGGCCCATGGCGAACCCATTGTGTGGGACGATGGATGCGACGGTGAGTCGGCCGGGTGGCCGCGGTCCGTCCAGGTGGGGCGTTGTCCTCACCGGGGAGGATCGAGGAAGGTCGGGACTCCACAGGGCAGGGTGCTGGCTAACGGCCAGTCGGGGTGACCTGCAGGAAAGTGCCACAGAGAACAGACCGCCGATGGCAAAGCCTTCTGGGCAGCGCACAGGTAAGGGTGAAACGGTGCGGTAAGAGCGCACCAGCGATCGGGGCGACTCGATCGGCTCGGTAAACCCCACCCGGAGCAAGGTCGAGAAGGGGGACGGGCTGCCCGTCCGGTGCACCCTCGTGGTCACCACCCCCAGGTGGACCGCTCAGATGGATGGCCACCCAACCCTCGTCAGAGGGTGGACAGAATCCCGCCTACAGGCCGACTCACCGTCACACTCTCTCGTTAGCGCCAGCCGGTCACCCGCGTTGTCTGTCGTGGCGGCTCACACGGCGATGGCGTCGCGCTCGGCCTCGACCCGCGCCTTGGGTCGGAGGCTGTCGAGCGTGGCGAGGTCGACTCGAGCGCCGAGGATCTGCTCCAGCTCGTACCGGAGCTGTTCAAGAGTTATAAGGGTGATGTCCGCTGGGAGATCGACCAGAAGGTCGATGTCACTCGTGTCCTTCTCCTCGCCACGGGCCACGCTCCCGAACACCCGAAGGTTCTCTCCCCCTCTTCGCCCGACACAAGTTCGAATGGCTGAGCGGTGCCGACGCAGGCGACGTCCGAGCGGGCTGTCGGGCAAGCCGAGCTCTGCCGACGGTTGTCGCTCCAAGGCAAGTGTCAACTCGTTGCCAGTGGCAGCGATCAGCCGGATCAACGTGGAGAGTGCCGGGTCGCGTCGGTCGGACTCGTAGGCACTGATCACGCTCTGGGCGACTCCCGCGCGCTGGGCAAGCTCTGTCTGAGTGAGCCTGGAGTTCTGCCGGGCCTCGCGGAGGAGAGTGCCGGCGGTTGGTGACTGTGGAGCGTCCACGCAAACAACCCTATTACTGATTGTCTATATCAACTGGGTTTGCTGAAGGAGATGCTGGTCACACGCCGACTCGCCCTCAGTTGCGGGCGTATATATTCAGGTCTGAGATATATATACTGACGACATGAGCAAGCGCCTCGTGGACATCGACGACGCGGCCCTCGAGGCGGCGCAGGCGGAGTTGGGAACGGCGACGATCAAAGCGACTGTCAACGAGGCCTTGCGACGGGCTGGTTCACAGCGTGCGGACGATGTCGATGCGGCCCTCGGAGTCCTGGCAACGGCCGAGCTCGCGGACCGAGCGGACGCGTGGCGCTGACACACCTCGTCGACACCAGCGTTCTCACGCGGTTGAGCTCGGCGCCAGTTCGCGAAGAGCTCGAGCCACTCGTAAACGTCGGCACCGTCGCCAGGGTGGGAATCACAGACCTCGAAATCGGCTTCTCTGCCCGTGACGCCACCGAGTGGGACAGCCTGATGTCTGCTCTGGCCGTCTTCGAACTCGTCGAGTTGACCGCCACACATGTCACCCGGTCACATCAGGTGCAGCGGATGCTTGCGGAACGCCGGCTCCGAGGGCGAAGGGTGCCGGACCTGCTGATCGCCGCCGCTGCTGAAGAACGTGGTCTCATCGTCCTGCACTACGACGCCGATGTCGACATGATCGCTGACGTAACCGGACAGCCAGCTCAGTGGGTTGTGGCAAGGGGTTCGATCGACTGAGCATGAGGATTCGTCCACGAGATTCCGACTAAGTCAGTGCGGGCTTGGCCATGCGGGTTCGGACCTGGTTCACGAACCGTCTCAATGCCTTGAAATAGCCCTTCGTTCCAGCCCTCTTTGCGCTGCTCGACCGACGGGTCCAGCGAGCCGAGTCACGCTCTCCCCAGGTCGGGAAAACGCGTGACTCGCAAGGTGACAGCCTCGTTACCGCGGAGGGTAACAACGAACGCCTCCTCGCCCTGCTCCGGATGACCAGGAAGTGTCCCGTAAGCGAATCCCCAGCAGTCGGGTTCATCGATCTCACCGACAATTCGACAGGGAGCAGCAAGGGCAATCCATGGGAGACCAAGGGTCACGATGACAGTCGCGCCTTTCTCGAGGGGTGTGTCACGAGGATGTACATCGATCGCTCGGACGCGATGCGCTTGCCAGGTCTGAAGTCCCAGCGATGCCTGACGAAAGCCCCTCCTCCCCCACCCGACTATGGCTTTGTGGCTGTAACGGTGGAATCCCAAAGGGCGTTCTTCCTTCAGAGTGGATCCAATGTCGGAATACGTGGGCCGGGTCGTGCCCGATGCAGCCAAAGGTCGACGAATCGATCGGCTACTGCTCGGCCATACAGGTTGCAGTAGGTCGCTGCTACCACGACGAAGCCGGACGTCCGCACAACCGGCGCCCCACCGGCTGGTTCAATAGTCTCCAACTTCTATCGATGGATTGAGGCGGTGGAGTGAAACGCGACGGCGACTCGATCACAGGACCGTCGACGCTCTCGTCGGTCCTCTCCGCATCGTCCGTTCCGTGGTGGTTGGATGTCGTCGGCGTCGGATGCGTGCTCGCTGCAGGAATTGCGGTCATGGTTCCGGTGCTCATTCACGGATCGTCGTTCGGTCCGTTCAGCGTCCTGGCCCAGGACGGACTGCTGCGACAACACAGAACCGGCACGAACAATCCGTTCGGTGGAGATCTGGTCACCCAGATGCTCCCGTGGGCGTCGCTCGCGTGGAAGCAGGTCCATCACGGGTTCCTTCCACTGTGGAACCCGTTCAATGCGTCGGGCACACCGCTCGCCTTCAACTGGCAGTCGGCCACGTTCAGCCTCCCGGCGGTCGTCGGGTATCTGGTTCCGCTCGCAGTCGCGTACACGACCCAGGTCCTCGTCACTTTGGCAATCGGTGGAACCGGGGTCTATTTCCTGACTCGGATCATGCGTCTCAACCTTCTGGGTTGCGTCTTCGCCGGGATGGTGTTCGAGCTCAGCGGGTCTTTCATCGGGTGGCTCGGGTGGCCGGTGGCATCGGTGATGTCGTGGTCCGGATGGCTGTTCGGCGCAGCGCTCCTCGTCGTACGCGGACGTCACAGGGCGCGGTCGATCGTCCTGCTCGCCGTCGCCGCAGCGCTCGCTGTTTACGCCGGACAGCCGGACACGCTCTTTCTCATGGGCTGCTTCCTCTCGGTATTCGTCGTCATCCTCCTCGCCGCGGAGGCGGGGCCGGGAGCCAATCGCCTCCGTCGCGCGGGAGATCTGCTGGTGGCCGTCCTCGCCGGTCTCGGTCTCGCGGCTCCATTGCTCTTGCCGGGAACCCAGCTTCTGTCGATATCGAGCCGCGACGTCGGAGGAGCGCTCCTCGGTCAACATGCCCTACCCCTCCAGAAGCTCGTGGTCGTCGCCATCCCCGGCCTGAACGGATTCCCAGTTGGGTGGAATCGGAGCTACATCGGCATGCTGGCCGTGATCTTGGCGCTAGTCGGACTGATCGTCGGTCGGCGGCGCCCCCAGGTCCTCGCGATAGGTGCGGTGGCAATCGTGGCGGGCGTGGTCTGCTTTACCCCGGTCGTCTCGTCGGTGCTCGATGACCTTCCGGCAATTGGGGTGGTGCGGTGGACCCGGTCGACCTCTTTCTTGGAGTTCGCGGTCGCTGTTCTCGCTGGGGTGGGAATGGACGCGTTGACCAGGTGGTCACCAAAGCGCGACGTGCTGCGTTTGGCGGTGGGCGCCTTCTCCCTGGCAGCGTTGGTCGTCGCGCTGATCTGGGCAATCCATCCCCAAGGGGATCCGACCAGGCATCGGAACCTCGCCTGGGCGTTCGGTGGAGCGGTACTCGGTCTGATGGTTACCGGAGTGCTTGCTTTGGCCCGACGACGAGAAGGTCGCGCCGACCGGCAGAAAACAGACGCTTCCCTCCAGCGTCTGGCGCTGGCCCGAACCGGGGGGATCCTTGCACTCGTGGCGGGAATCCTCCTGGTGGTCTATCAGGGCGCCTTTCTGTTGGTGACGGGAGGGAATCAACTGTCGTCCACCTCTCGCCCGTTTCATCCGACTGCAGCAGAACAGCTGCTTGCAAAGACCGTGGGCTCGTCACTCGTCGGCTTCGGGAGCACGGCATGTGTATCGCCACCCGTGCTGGGCATTCCGGTCAACGCGAACATCGCGTATGGGACGCGGGAGCTGGCGGTCTACGACCCGGTGTTGCCCAAGGACTTCTACTTCTCGTGGAGCAGGTACAACGGGAGCTCGGCAGGCCATCCGGCCACCTCTCACTATTGCCCTGCGGTCACTTCGGCCGTCGTTGCGAGGAGGTACGGGGTCTCGTTCGTGCTCGAGTTCCGCGGAGCACGTGGGCCTACAGGCTCGATCTTTGTGAAGAGGATCGGGGGCGAGGACCTCTATCGAATACCAGGTTCCGGGGAGGCTACGGTCGTCCCACTGCCGTCGGACCGACTGCCGCCGGTGGACGCACCGGGCACCTTGGTCGCCCCGACGGGTTCGGACCCAAGCTCCTTGAGGATCGCCGTCGATCCGGCGCGCCCGTCCGTCCTCCGACTTCGGCTCAGCGACGTTCCTGGGTGGCATGCCTCGATCGACGGCCGTCCTTTGGTGTTGCAGTCCTTCGAGGGTGTGATGCTCCAGGCCAAGATCCCGGCAGGCGCCCACACGATCGAGGTGCAGTACTGGCCGGTCAGCTTCACCGTCGGGATCGTGCTGGCAGCAATCAGCGCCTGCGGACTGATAAGCCTCGGCGTCGTCGGGGTGGCACGCCGCCGACGCGCTTCGAGCCGGGGATCTCTCTCGACCTGAAACCGCCACAGGCCAGACCGTGATTTCCAGGAGTATGACTCAGCTAACGAGCACCTCCGGATTAGCTTTGTCCATGTGAGCGACGAACTGCCGCGCCGTGTCGACAAGCCCTGGGGCTACGAAATCTGGTGGGCGCACACCGAGCACTACGCGGGGAAGATCCTGCACGTCGATGCCGGTCAAAGACTTTCCTTGCAGTTTCATCACGAAAAGGACGAGAGCTGCTATCTGCTGTCTGGAAAGTTGCTGCTCGTCGAGGGCGATTCCGCGGACACCTTGAACGAGACCGTGGTGGCCGAGGGTCACGCTTGGCGGAACCTCCCGGGCTCCGTTCACACAATCGAGGCGATCGAGGACGCCGACGTGCTCGAAGTGTCCACCCCGCAACTCGATGATGTTGTCAGACTCGTGGACAACTACGGGCGGGCGGGCACAAGCGCTCCATAGTCGCCCGTGCGAGGATGTCCTGGTGAGTGACAATCCAAGCGCAGATCAGCCTGTCGACAGCCGCCCTCTGCTGTCGAAGCAACCTGCAGCGTCAGACCAGATGGTCCAGATCGGCCGCCGCATGATCGCGAACATCGTTGCTGACACGACCGACGTCCGTGGCTCGACCTACATGGGCGAGGGAGGAGTCTTCACCGATCAGGATCGGTTCGAGCCGCGAACGCGAGGTGCTCTTCCGACGAACTCCACAGATCATCGCGTGGGCAGGCGAGGTCGCAGATGCCGGTGATGTGGTCGCCCGCGATGTTGCCGGTGTCCCGGTCGTTGTCACCCGCGATCACGACGGCGGGCTCAATGCCTTCCTTAACGCCTGTTCGCACCGCGGGATGGTTCTCTGTGATGGCGCCGACAACACCAGGCGACTCACCTGCCCCTACCACGGCTGGAACTACGACCTCAGTGGTCGCCTCGTCGGGTTGCCGAACCGAGACCGATTCCCGGGTCTCGACGTTGACCAGCTCGGTCTCCCGAGGCTGCCCGTGTCAGCCCAAAAGGGACTCGTCGTCGTGGGCCTGCGACCGGACGTCGTCGTCGACGGCTTCCTCGACGACCTCGGCGACGAATACGACTGGCTCGGCTACGACCGCTACCGCAGTGGATCAGAACGACTGATCCACAAGAAGGCCAACTGGAAGTTGATGATCGATCTCAACAACGAGGCATACCACGTCCCGTTCTTGCATCGAGACAGCCTCCTTCCGTTCCTCGGCGACCATTGCACCGTCGACACCTTCGGACCCCACAGTCGAATGTGCGTGCCGTTCAAGGGACTGGAGCGGTTTGCCGACGTACCCGAGACCGAGTGGCCAATACGGTTGGACACCATCATGGTCACCTGCATCTTCCCTGCAACGGTCCTGATCGACCACATGGAGGGAGGATCGATGCACCGTGTCTCCCCAGGCGCGCAGCCGGGAGAGAGCTTCTTGCACATGATCGAAGGGAGGGGCGGTCCCATGGACGCCGATGCCCGCAGGGCCTGCGACGACGTCATGGAAGTGAACCTTCAGATTCTGGATCAGGAGGACTACGTCGCCGTGGAGGCGTGCCAGCGCGGCTTCAATGCCGGTGCCCGCACACTCGTCGGCGGCACAGGAGAATCGCTGATCGGCCACTGGCACTCGACGTGGGATGCGGCGCTACGAGAGTCAGCGTCCTGAGCACCCCCTGAGCCCCTTGCGGGAGCCCATTGTTGGCGGCGTACCAGGAAGGCCAACTAGATAGCCTTTGATCGCCAGGCCTCGGTCTTGAAGGTCACGTCAACCGTCACCGGGCCTTCAACACCGAGCGCCTCCTTCAGGAGTCGTCTCGCTTCGCCGAATATCCGGAGCCGTCGATCCTCTGGCATCAGAATGAACAACGACATCGTCCCCATGAGTCCGATCAGCTGATCCGCGGTCAACGGCAGGTCTTGCCGGAACTCGGCCAACTCCGGTTCGGCGAACAAGGAAGACCGGCTGGCCGGAATCACCAGTGTGGATGACGGACGATCTGCCTCAACGAGCACCGAGTTGGCGAGTGTTTCATCCGCACCGTTGGAACCGCCGTCGTCCGTAGCGGGATAGGCGTCCAATGGCTGTGCCTCCATGAGGCTGCGGGCTTGGACCATGAACGGACTCTCGAGATCTGGGCCGGACCAGAGCACTCCGAGCTGACCTCCGGGTCGCAGGACCCTTGCGACTTCCGACAGCGTCTGTCCCGGCTCCATCCAGTGCCACGACGACGAAGCGAAGACGGCGTCGACGCTGGCATCTGGGAGTGGTATCGACTCCCCTCGACCCTCCAACACCGTTGCCCCCCGAACCTCCTGGCGCAGGATCTCTCGCATTCGTGCGTCTGGCTCGACGGCGGTCACCTGGTCGGCGTGAGCCAACAGCAAACGGGTGCAGGCTCCAGTCCCAGCTCCGAGGTCGATCGCCGCGCCCAGCCTCCGACCCCCGAGGATCCAATCGATCGCTGCGTCGGCTGGGGCGGGGCGAAAGCTGTCGTAGTTCTCAGCGACCCCGCCGAAGCTGGATGCCCGCTGACTCTTCTCGTCGTCGGGCAGATCCGAGAGTGGGACGTTGGTCATCTCACCGATTAAACCAGGGAACGGACCCCCGCACCGCAGCCGAGGTTCACGTCACCGCGGCAGGATTGTGTAGCTATGGCTTCACTGGCACCCACGAAGCTCCACCATCGGAGCTGACAACGAGGCTCGGGAAGCACGAGGACTCGAGAGGAGCGGAGTAAGGACTCGCACAGTGTGGCTGGAGTGAGATCGCCATCCCGTCTCGCCGCGACGAGAACACAACCGATGAGACGTTACCGGCCGCCGTCTTCGGAGTCGGCACCAACGATGTCCAAGTGAGACCACCGTCCGCCGTGCTGTAAAGGACAGAACCGATATCAATTCTCCAGACGGTTGGTGTGATCGCGGCAAAACGGGACCCGAGACCGCGCGGCTTGAGCGTCGCAAGCCCAGCGATGCTCGGAAGAGAGCGAGCAGTCCAGGTCCCCCCTCCGTCGTCCGTGACGAATATCGAGGTCGACTGGCCTGGGAGGCCTTCAGGATTGCCCATCACGACACCTGTTGTCGCGCCGAAGAACGTCGGGAGCGCATACTGCTCATTCGGTGGGAGGCCGGGAACAGGCACCCACGAGGCGCCACCGTCTGTCGTGCGATAGAGGTTCCCGATCGAAGCTTCCTGCGGGTCAAGGTCTCCGTAGTTCGGTGTGCTGACGGCCCAACCTTCGTTCGGGCTGGTGAAGACAACCTGCGCACCACCTCCGAGCAGAGGCTTGGCTCCGAGCGAGGTCCAGGTCGCACCACCGTCAACGGTCGAGAACAACATGGTCGAACCGGTCGATCCCGGCCCAGTCGAAGCGAAGCCATCCTCGGGACTGACGAAGCTCAGAGACAGGTTCGAACCACAAGCCTGCAGGCAACCCGGCAATGCAGTGAAGGTCCAGGTTCGTCCCCCGTCGACCGATCGGTCGATTCCTTCACCCCGATCGGATCCGTCTGTCGACAGCGAATAGGGCACCAGCCCGGGGACATCCTCGAGGGCCAACCAGAGGTCGTTTTGTCCTACTGCATCGAGTGAGCCGATGCGCTGGGACACGTCCTCGTGCAGGAGGTTCGAAGGGGTGATCGTGCGCCAGCTCCGTCCCTGGTCTGTTGTCAGATAGACGCCGACGCCATTGGCAGCCCAACCAATGTCGTTGTCGGCCAGCCCGGCCACCTGCATGGGTGTGTAGACAAGGGTGCCACTCACCCCGGGATTGGCGGGACTCGGAGTCCCCCGCAATGTCCGTGAACCTCCGACTCGATGAACCGGAACGCTCGGAGGGCTCGCTGGGTGATTGCCGGCAGTGCCCAGCGCAATGGCGGCCACGGCAAGAACCAAGACAATCCCAGCGATCAACCAAGCCCGCCTCCTCCGCCGCCGCTGCTTCGCCTCCTTGAAAAGCGCCTCGGCGTCATCGAACGACGCTTCAGTGGCCAGGGGATCCTGCGACGACTCTCCCGCCCCGGGGAGTTCTCTCACCGCGCTTGGGGCCGATCCTCTTGAATCATTCACGGCAAGGCCTCGATCATCCCGATCACCTCTTCCCGCTTGTATCCGTGACGCCGAGCGAAGTCGACCAGTTCTCGGACCTGTCGAAGAACGGCGCTCCTCTCGGGCGTGCCGGCAACGGTGACACCTCGACCGCGGGTGAAGTCGAGCAGTCCCTCTTCACGGAGGATGTGCAGTGCACGAAGCACCGTGTTCTTGTTGACGCCGAGGATGGCGGCGAGATCTTTGGCCAAGGGCAGCCGATCTCCGGGTCCGGCTTCGCCTTCCGCGATGGCCCGTCGAATCTCGGCTGCCACTTGATCATGGAGGGCGATCGGTTCGGAACGGTCGATGTTGACAGAGATCATGGTCCTAGTCATAGTAGAACTATGCCACTGACATTACAAGACAGCTGGTCGTCGAAGCTGCGAGTCCTATGTGGTCAATCTGGGCGCGACCTACGCAGCGCCCTGACGTTCGAGTCCCTATCTCCCTCCAGTCTCCAACTCTTGCCGAAGGATGCTGCCACTCAGTGGCCGATCAGGTGAAGTGGCGTTCGACCTCGTTCGCATACTGCGATCCGAGCCGGTCTCCGCAGTCCTCGATCCATTCGGAGATGGAGATCGATCCCGTCGAGGGAGCCTCTGAGTCTGCCAAGCCTTCAGCCATCGCCCAGTACTCCTCCGAGGTGAGAAGCACGTCCCGTAGTACAAGGCCCAACATGCGCGAGAGCAGCGGAACTGCCGCCCCCGGCACGTGGATGACTGCAGCCCTGCCTCCCACCGCGCCGCGGATCGTACGCACCAGCTCGTCGAACGTCGGGCGTTCGGGGCCGACCGCATCGGTCACACTGTCGTCGCGCTCGCTCCCCTTCTGCACGCAGAGTTGCGCGAGATCGTCGATGTGGATGCCTCGTATCCGGTAGTCGCCACGGCCACCGATGGCGAAAACGGGGAGATGTCGCAGCAACCAGGCGATGTTGTTGATGAGCACCCCGTCTCCGCCGAACAAGATGGCCGGACGCACCACTCCGAAGGAGACCCCCGTCTCGGCCAGCGCCCTTTCGACCATCGCCTTCCCACGGAAGTAGGGATAGCGGGACTCGATGCTCGGGTTGGTGATGCTCACGTGGACAATTCGCTGCACTCCGGCGCGCTTCGCCGCGTGAAACAAGGTGCGTGAGTTGACGACGGCACGCTCATGGTCGATCTGCCCGTGGGGAAAGCGAACCCAATAGGTGTTGTAGAGAGTCGTCGCACCCTCAAGAGAGTGTGCGAGGCCCAGCGGGTCGTCGAAGTCCATCGGTCGCACCTCGATGGATGTGTCTCCACCAGCGCGGTTCGGGTGACCGGTGATCGTCCGGACCTGCCGACCACTATCCGTCAACGCTCGAGCGATGGCCCTTCCCGAATAGCTGAACGCACCGGTGACGACGTCAAGACCCGTGTCTCCCACTGCGCTCGGTTCCCTTGCGGTCATCAGTGACGTCATGTTCGCTCCTTTGGTTTGCTGCCGGTCATGGCTTCGAACAGGTCGGCGAGCCTCTCGGCATGGGCAAAGAGGTCGAGCGCGGGCTTTCTGTCGCCACCGAGATGACTGAGCATCTCGAGCCCGAGATAGAGAGCAACCACCGCGTAGGCCAGATCCTCTGACGGCACGAGCGAACCGAGTGGAGAGTCGCCGAACGTTCCCTCGATCGCAGTCTGGGCGAACTCCTTCCAAGGCCCGATGCGGGACAAGACTTGGTCGCCGAGCCCGGGGGTGGAAGAAGCTCCCGCGATCATCTCGACGAGCACCGTGATGTACCCGGCATCGAGATCCTTGGCGAAGATGGTCTTGGCGGCGCCCGCCAGCTGTCGGGCCGAGTGTGCCTCGTCGACCACTTCGCGGTAGGCACTCATCCGCTCCTCGCTGACCGCGTCGAGGGCGGCCAACAGAAGATTGCCGACGGAACCGAAGTGGTAGAAGATCAACGCTTGGTTGGACTCGGCGCGCTCTGCGATGGCCCGCGCGCTGGCCCCCGCAAAGCCCACCTCTTTCAACGTCTCGACGGCCGCCTCGATCAGGAGGCGACGGGTTCCTTCCGAGCGGCTCCCGCCCTGCTCGGCGACCCTGCTCGGAGCTCCTGACTTTGCCATCGGCCTCCTTCATCGGGCGAGCCACCTGGGCTTCTTCAGGCGCTCCTCGGTTTTGAGCGATTGCTCAAACTATACCATCAACACCGTCCCCCGGCACAAGTCGGGTGGAGCCGAGGAGCCCCAGGATGATCACGATCCACAATCCGAGCCGCAGCTGCGCGAATCCCTCGATGGTGTGCCGAGTCACCTCCTGTCCGTCGCCGTGCCACGCGACGAGCATGGAGGACAGGCCGATCACCGTCAGCACCACGACCATCCGCCACACCGGCTGACGCCATCCCCGCGAGGTCACGCTGACCGTCGCCGCCACGGCGGCCACGACCAGCAAGCCGATCAGCGGAGGCCACACCAGAGCGTTCAGCGGTGATTCCATGCGGTTGGTCTGGGCCGCATAGAACAGCAGATCTCCCTTGGCGGAGTTGAACGCTCGCTCCGGGCACGCCAATGGCTCGGTGATCACGTACCCGGGGTGGGTGAGAAGCCAGAGGAAGTAGGTACTCGAGCCCCTGCTGGCGAGCCAGCCGTCGAGCTGCTTGAACGCAGGGTCGGATGGGGAGACATAGACGATCTTCGCGGTGTCCGGCTGCGCTTCCGTCGCCAGGGCCAGCTGGTCCAGCTGGCTCGCCTCGGGCATCCCGTGCGCGGCGAACCAAGCAACTCGCTCGGGGAACGGGAAGACCCGGACGTAGAACACGTCCGCCACGTTCTCTCGGGTCCGGTGCGACGAGACGGCTCCCCATCCGGTGAGTGCGACCAACCCGAGCAGGCAAGCCGACAGAGCGCCGGCTCGCAGGGCGACGTCGCGGTGGCGGTTGACGACCGCCACAACCGCCCTTGCTCCGATCGCGACCACCAAGAACGCGACCGTCCAGATCTGCCGCGTCCCTGGTTGCGGCGTAGCACAGGCACACCGCAAGGACGCCGGCAACCCGCGGCCAGGTCCACCGGCGCGCGGTCCAGATCAGGGTGGCAAAGAGCAAGGCCAACAAGCTCATCGAGAGCGACTCGGAGAGGACCGAGCGATTCCACAGGGTGATCGGAAACGCGGTTGCGACCGCGAGGACCGCCCAGATGGCCGCGACCCGTCGCCAGCCGGGTTCGGCCAGCCGGCCGACAGTGAATGCGAGGAAACCCCAACAGAGCCCGGCAAGCACGGCCTGGGCGATCAGAAATCCGTCGGCGGAGCCGACCAGCTTGATCAGCAACGCGGTCAGCGGTGGCCGTTGACCGGTCCAGAACCGGCGGCTCCAGATCGACGCCGACGCCATATGGACGTAGACGGCCGTGTCGTTCCAGACGAGTGGCGGTCCACCGAGTGCCTGGGCGAGAAGGTACTCGGCGAAGAGGCACCATCCGGCAAGCGCGACGACCGGCGCGACTGCGGCGCGGGTGATGCGAGTTCGGCGGACTGACCCGGGACTCACCTGGTGGGGCCGAGGTGCAGGCACCCGGCCGGGATCACCGCGAGAGGCCGAGGGCTTTGCCCAGCGCTGCGATCGCGGCCGGGTCGAGCGCGACCGAACCGAAGATCACTTCGTCCACTCCGGCCTCGAGGTGGCCGGCCACCAGGTCAGCGATCTGATCCGGTTGCCCGACCGTGAACCCGGCGGTTTCCTCGGGAGGGGCACTGCCGGCCAGCATCCCGTGCACCTCGGCGGTGTTCTCCTCCGAACTGGTGAGGATCAACGGGGTCAACCAGGTGACGCTGATCTCCGACGGGTCTCGCCCGACCTCGGCGCAGTGACGGTGGAGGACTTCGACCTTGCGGGCGACAGTCGCCACGTCCCCGGTGATGTTGCACTTGTCTGCGTACTGAGCGACCAGGCGCAGCGTGCGCTTCTCTCCGCCACCCCCGATCAGGATCTTCGGGCCCCCCGGCTGCACAGGACGGGGCAGGTTGCGGGCGTGGTCGAGGTGGAAGAAGGTTCCCTCGAAGCTCACGTCGTCGCCGCTGAACATCGCACGGCAGATCTGGACCGCCTCTTCGAGCATGTCCAGCCGGATCCCGTCCCGCCGGAAGGCGATGCCGAACCCTTGGTGTTCGACGTCGTACCAGGCGCCGCCGATCCCGAGGATCGCCCGTCCCCTCGAGATGACGTCCAACGTCGTCACGATCTTGGCCAGAATGCCGGGGTTCCGGTAGGTGACCCCGGTGACCAGCGTGCCGAGCTTGATCTGCTTGGTCCGCGCCGCCAACGCCCCGAGGAGGGTGTAGGCCTCCATCATCGGTTGATCCGGTCCCCCGAGCGCGGGCAGTTGGAAGAAGTGGTCCATCACCCAGATCGAGTCGAACCCCGACTCGTCGGCGGCGACGCTCACCGCGGCGACCTGCTCGAACAGATCGTCCTGAGCGAAGCCGGAAAAATTTGGAAACTGGAGACCGAACGCAGCCATCGGGCACAACGTAGTACCGAGTACAGTTCGGGTCGATGCGCGGGGCCAGATGGACAACGGACGGACTCCAGCTGGTCAGCACCGACCCTGAGCCGAACGGCGGCGTGCGGGTATCCGTGGTCAGTTCGGGCATCTGTGGAACCGACCTTCACCTGGTCACCTTCGGCCCTTCGAGGGTGACCCTCGGCCACGAGTTCAGCGGCAAGCTCGACGACGGGACGCCGGTGGCAATCCTGCCGGTGGTCCACTGTGGGTCCTGCGAGTTCTGCGTCGGCGGACTCGAGCAGCACTGCACCACGGCGATCAGCTCGATGTACGGGGTCAGCCTCGACGGTGGCATGGCCGACGAGGTGTGGGTCGATCCGACCTGCGCCAAGCCCGTCCCGGCCGACACGCTCGAGCACGCCTGTCTCGTCGAACCACTGGCGGTGGCTCTCCACGGGATCAACCTCGTCGGGGTCGAATCCGGGGCGCGGGTGGCGGTCATCGGAGCGGGACCGATCGGGCTGTGCACCATCGCCGCAGCCCGCAGTCTCGGCGCCGACGTCGATCTGGTGGCCAGGCACACCCGCCGGCTGGAGGCCGGTGAGCGTCTGGGCGCGTCGACGTCTCTGCTCAGCAACTACGACATCGTGTTCGATGCGGCAGGGACTCAATCCTCGATGGAGAAGGCGCTCGAACTGCTTCGGCCCGGTGGCAGCATCGTCCTACTCGGCACCTTCTGGGAACCGGTCAGCCTCGGGTCCTTGTTCCAGTTCAAGGAAGCCAACTTGATTCCCGCGTTCACCTACGGCCACCACCACGGGGTGTGCGAGTTCGAGGACTCGGTCGGCATACTCGCAACCAACCCGGAGCTGCCCGAAGCGATCATCACCCACCACTTCGGTCTCGACGACGTTGCCGAAGCGTTCCGGGTTGCCGGCGACCGGACGGCCGACGCGATCAAGGTGGTCGTCCACCCCTGACGCAACCGAGTCGGTCACCTGCTCGCACGAGGAGGTGATTCGCGGGTGACTTCACGTCAATCGGGAACATCGGGCAAGGATTGCGCCTTGCCTCGAACGTATGAGGGGCAGGCGCGAGGGCAGTGGGACGCGGCCGGACACGAATTCGGTGGACGGGCGAACCCGACGCGGACGGGACTCTCGCGAGCGGATCCTCGGCTCGACCATCGAGCTGATCAGCCGAGGCAATCCCCATCCGACCAGTGGGCAGATCGCTGAGCGCGCCGGCGTCTCGGTCGGTTCGCTCTTCTACCACTACCCCCACGTCGAGGTCGTCGTTGAGACAGCGCTCTCGCGGACCTTCCAGCAGCACCTCGGGAAGATCGTCCCGCTTCCGCCGAAGGGTCCCATCGGCACCAGGGTCAAGACGATCTGTCGGCAACGCGCCCTGTTGTTCGAGGAACTCGGTCCGATGTTGGTGGCGGCCCACGCCAGGGCGTCCGCGCCGAACGTCGCCGCGCTCCTCACCGATCTGCGATCACTGCTGCGCGAACAGTTGGCCCGGACCCTCCATCCGGAGATCTCCTCCCGAGGGGCGAGTGGTCCCCTGCTGATGGAGGAGCTCCTGCTGGCGAGCGGATGGAAGAGCTGGGAAGCGCTCCGATCCGACGCCGGATACCCCGCGACGACGGCCGAGAAGATCATGATCCACAATCTTCTCAACGTGCTCGAGTGAGCTGTGGTGTGGTGCGAGCGAAACGATCAGGCCGGTTGCTCCCACGGCGTCTCGTTGAAGCGGCGGAGCACCGGCCCGTCTGCTCCCCACCCGATTCGGGTGATCGAGGCGGTCGCCAGGTAGAGACGCCACGACCCCAACTCGCCGAGCCCGAGGGCCCAACAGGTCGCCGCCTTGATCGGCGACATGTGGGTCACCACCACCACCGATCCGTCCGAGCGGGCGTCACCACCGTGCTCTGCGAACAGTTCCTCGCACGCCGCCGCGGACCCGGATACCAATCTCGGAGTGAGACTCCCCGCCCGGCGGTCGAAAGTCGGGATCCGACCTCCACTCCGCCCAGGTCTCGGGCGGCACCGATCCGAGGGTCCGGCCATCGAGGTCGCCGTAGTCCACCTCGATCCATCGATCGTCGATCTCGATCGGCAGCCCGGTCCCCAGTTCTTCGGCGGTGGCCTGGGCTCGGGCCAACGGGCTGGAGATCAGACGGGTCGCACCGGAGATCCAGGGTCGGAGCGACCGCGCCTGGGCAATGCCACGTTCGGTCAGGGGCAGCGTCCCGGCGTCCGAGTAGGAGGCCCTCGGCATTGCCGGTCGACTCGCCATGGCGAACCAGGATCAGCATTCGATCGCGGTTCTCGAAGCGAGCGGCGACGTCGCGCTCAGTGGACCAGGATGCGGTCGCACTGGTCGCAGGTCGCGAACTGGTCCGGCGGAAGGTGTCGGATGCGCTCGACCTCGACCGAGGGCAGGGTCAGGTGGCAGCCGTCGCACCGGTCGCCGACCAACCGGGCGGCGCCCACTCCCCCGAGGCGCGCCCGGAGAAGCTCGTAGCGTTCGGCCAGGTCCGCGGGGAGGCGGGCTGCGTCTTCGGCTCGCGCAGACTCCTCTTCGCGCAGTGCGAGCGCAATCGATTGTTCCGCCTCGCCGATCGCAGCGACCAAGCGATCCACCTCGCCCTCCAGCGTCGAGGATTCGGCCCGGCGCTCGGCGAGCGCCTGGTCGAGTGGCTCCTCCTCCTCCAGCAGGGCGATCTCTTCCTCCTCGAACTCAGCCTGCCGGGAGGCCAGCTGATGCACTTCCCGATCCATGGCCTGAAGATCGCGGGAAGCGGAGATCTCTCCGGTCTCCATGCGCGCCTCGATCTCGTGACGTCGCGCGGCCGCCCCGGCGATCTGCGCCTCGAGCCTCTCCTGCCGGGCGGCCAGGTCCTCCACCTGCGCGCCGAGTTCGGACAAGACCGCGCCGAGCGACGCCTGACGCCTTCTCACCTCGGCGAGCTCGGACCGCTCGGGCAACGCGTCGATCTGATGACGCAGCTGATCGATTGCGATGTCGTGCCCCTGGACTTCCATCAAGGTGTCGAACGGTTCAGCCATCGGACCTCCTCTCACTCGTCCTGGGCGGACGGTCTCCGACGATCATCGCCGAGCCGGTGCGCCGAACGGAGCGCGCCCACCAATGCCTCGTCGGCCACCGCGATGGCCTCCTCCCAGCCGAACCACGCCACCTCTTGACTCTCGCCAGGACCGGGGACGGGCTCCTCGTCCGGTGCCCACACAAGGTAACGCAGGTCCAGATGGACGTGTCCGTTGGCGGCAGGGTGGACGTCCACGTGAATGAGGGTCGGTCCATCCGGTGGATGGTGGACGGACAGACCGGTCTCCTCGGCACACTCGCGGACCATCGCCTCCGCCGGCGTCTCGCCGGCGTCGAGGTGGCCCCCCGGCTGCATCCAGCGGTGAAGACGGCGGTGCCGGTGGAGGACCACCCCGCGATCACCCACCACGATCCCCGACGCGGTCACATGGGTCGGATCGGCATGGCGGTCCAGTGGGTCCTCGAGCCGGTCCAGCTCTGTCACGAAGAGGTTGATCGACAACGCCTCCCGCTCGTCGGCGGCGCGGTGGCTTCGCAGCTCCTGACGAAGGGACTCGACGCCTGGTGCGGCCACTCCGTCCTCAGGCGCGGGGCCCGGTGCCCGGCTCAGGCGGACTTGCGGCGCTGACGGTGGATCCGGCGACGCTCACGCTCGGTCGTCCCACCCCAGATGCCCTCACGCTCGCGATTTGCCAGGGCATGCTCGAGACAGGCCTCTCGCACTGCGCACTGGTCGCAGATCGACTTTGCCTCCCCTGCCTCCTCGTCGGAGACCGGGTAGAACACATCCGGATCGATGCCCCGGCAGGCTGCGTGCTTGCGCCAGGTGGCACTCATGGGAACGTCACTTCCTAATTACTCTTTGGGGGTCACTGGTTGAACCGCTCCACATAAACGCCGGTGACCTGGGATTATGCGGCCTTCCGGCGAAAAGTCGCGGAACAGACAGTATGCCCCAGGCAGGGTAGGGATGTCCACATCCCGATTAGGATCACCCGGCGTCTCATCCCCCGCCCGAACCCACGAGTGCGTGTCGAAGCCATCGCACGATCGTGCCCTACCGAGGAGTGTTCGATGCCCGTCGCACCGCTTCGAGACAAGACCATCGTGGTCACCGGAGTCACCGGCCAGGTGGCCCAGCCGGTCGCCATCTCCCTGGCCAAGGAGAACCGAGTGGTCGGCGCCGCACGATTCAAGGACGCGGCCGCCCGCCAGCATCTCGAGGAGGCAGGGGTGCGCTGCGTCCCGATCGATCTCCTCTCCGGCGACGTGGCGGGTCTGCCGACCGATGCCGACTACGTGGTCAACTTCGCCGTCTCCAAGACCAACGATTGGGAGCGGGATCTGCAAGCCAACAGCGGTGGACTCGCGGCGCTGATGGAGCACCATCAGGGCGCCGCCGGGTTCGTCCACTGCTCGACCACCGGCGTCTACAAGCCCCTCGGCCACCATGTCTTCAAAGAGGAAGACGAGCTCGGGGACAATCACGGGGTCTGGCCCTTCCTGCGCACCTACAGCATCGCCAAGATCGCAGCAGAGGCAACGGCCCGATGGGCGGCGAGCCGCTTCGAGCTCCCGACCACCATCGCCCGACTGTCCGTCCCCTACGGTGACCACGGTGGATGGCCGTCGATCCACCTCGAGATGATGCTCAACGGTGTCGACATCCCGGTGCACGTCGACGCACCGAGCGTCTACCACCCGCTGCACGAGGACGACATCATCGGCATGATCCCCAACCTCATCGGGGCCGCCTCGGTCCCTGCCGTCACGGTCAACTGGGGAGGCGATCAGGCGGTGAGCATCGAGGAGTGGTGCGGTTTCCTTTCGGAGCTCGCCGGAACTCCGGTCAGGTTCAATCCCACCGAGGACACCATCGACAGCGTCGAGATCGACCTGACCCGCATGCACGAACTGGTCGGGACGACCACGGTCGACTGGCGGGACGGGATGCGACGCATGGTCGCGGCCCGACATCCGGAACTCCTCAACCGCTGACCGGATCCTGCGTAGCCAGATCCCGGCCCGGCCCCAGACTCAGCGGGGTTCGGTTGCCGCCCCCGGCATGCAGTAGACATCCCCGACCGACCAGGCCTTGGCCATCGAATCGGGGGTGACCCGCACGGTCGCCCCACCCTCGAACACCGCGGTCAGTTCGCCCTCGGCCGAGGTCCACAACCAGCGCATTCTCGACGGGTACAGCGCAACGAACGGTCCGAGCGCGTCCGCATGGTGCGGATTGAGATGGTGGAGGTCGCCGTTCACCTCCAAGGTGAAGGGGATCCCGATCACCACCTCGGTCGCCCCGAACTGGAGGCGCGACTGCTCGTCGATGCGGATATAGGAGAGCGTCGGCTCCTCGAGCAGGAACTCCTTCCCGCCATCGGGCAGCTCTCGAATCAGGAGTCCGTCTGCCACCGAACCATGATCGCACTTCCGTGGGTGTACTGCACGGCGACGCCAACCGACTGGCGCCGATCGAGGTCGGCTCATCGGTCGGGCGTCGCGGACCCGTCGGGCCAGAGCAGTTGGGTGAGTCGGACCACCAGCTCGCCCAGCTCGATCGCCGTGGACCGATACCGCTCGGGAGGTCCGCCGTAGGGGTCGGCAACCTCTTCGGCGGACGACCGACCCACCAGCGAGGCGCGGGTCCGGTCCCCGTGCGTCCGCTCGATCCACTCCGGCACTCCCTCATCCGGACGACGCGGACCGACCGCCTCCCCTCGACGGACGAGCTCTTTGATCTTGAAGGTTCGTTTCCAGCACGAGGGTTCGAGAAGGACCGCTTCCTGCACGTGGCGAGTGCCCATGCCGATGATGAGATCCGAATCACTCAACAAGGACTCGGTCAGTTCGCGGCTGCGATGGCCGCTGAGGTCGATCCCGTAAGTCGCCATGGCCTCGAGCACCTCGGGTGGGCACTGGGTCGGCATCGGCTCCCCTTCGGAGGGGAGTCCAGCGGAGGTCACCTCGACCGAGTCGGCGACACCCTGGGTTCCGGCCGCAAAGAAGGCAGCCGCCATTGGCGAACGGCAGATGTTGGCGGTGCAGACGAACAGGAACTGGACCGCCAGATAGTACTCGGGCCCCTGCGTTCGGCGTGCCAATCACGCGACAAATGCGACCCACCGCGTGCTGCCCACACGACACGCGTACGCTCAGGTCCATGGATCGGGCATCGATCGCGCTCGTCCACGACTACCTGACCCAACGGGGTGGTGCGGAGCGAGTGGTGCTCGCGCTCACCGAGACCTTTGCAGGGGCGCCGCTCTTCACCTCGCTCTACGATCCGGCCGGCACCTTTCCGGACTTCTCCGACCTGGAAGTCTCGACGCTTCCTCTCGACCGGGTGGCGCTCCTCCGGTCACACCACCGACTGGCGCTCCCCCTTCTTGCACCTGCCTTCTCGAGGCTCCGCATCGACGCCGAGGTCGCCATCTGTTCCTCGAGCGGCTGGGCACACGGAGCATCGGTCACGGGGCGAAAGATCGTCTACTGCCACACGCCGGCTCGGTGGCTCTATCAGTCGGACCGGTACCTCGCCGGGCAGTCGAAAGCGTCCTCGGTCCTCCTCTCGTTGCTCTCCCCGTCACTGCGTCGATGGGACCAGCGGGCTGCAGCATCCGCGGACCGCTATCTGGTCAACTCGAACGCGGTCCGGCAACGGGTCGCCGATCTGTACGGCATCGATGCCGAGGTCGTCCCACCGCCGGTCGACGTCGATCCCTCAGGCGCGACCGAGGCGATCCCCGGCATCGAGCCGGGGTTCTTCCTCTGCGTCTCGAGACTGCTTTCCTACAAGAACGTCGAAGCGGTCACCGCAGCGTTCGAGCTACTCCCCCAGCACCAGCTGGTGGTCGTGGGGAGCGGGCCGTTGGCCAATCGGATCGCCGAGACCCGTCCTCCCAACGCGACCGTGCTCGGCGAGGTCACCGACGCCGGTCTGCGATGGCTCTACGCGTCGTCGGCCGGACTGGTTGCAGCCTCCTACGAGGACTTCGGATTGACCCCGGTGGAAGCGGCGTCGTTCGGCAGCCCGACCGCGGCCCTGCGGTGGGGGGGCTTCCTCGACACCATCGTGGACGGGAGCACCGGAGTCTTCTTCGACCACCCTCGCCCCGGCCTGATCGCCGAGGCGGTCGGCCGGATGGCCCAGACGAAGTGGGACGAGCGGGTGCTGCGCGACCATGCGGACAGGTTCTCCGCAGCGCGATTCGCCGAGCGCATGCTCGCGGTGGTCGCCGAAGAGCAGACCCACCTGTAAGCAAGACTCCTTTGTCGAGAGCCCCGGATCAGGAAGCGCCGCGACCGCCGAAGATGGTGGCCGGGGTCTGCCACAGAATCTGCAGGTCCCACCCGAACGACCACGACGCGACGTAGAGGTAGTCGAGCCGGCACAGTTCGAGGTGGGAGAGCTCGTTGCGTCCCGAGACCTGCCACAGGCCGGTCATCCCCGGACGAACCTCGAAGCGCTTGCGCGCCCACCCCTCGATCTCGGCGGCCTCGTCGACCACGAACGGTCGTGGACCGACGAGGGACATGTCGCCCTTCCAGACGTTGATCAGCTGGGGCAGCTCGTCGAGGCTGGTCTTCCGGAGGAACCGACCGACCCGGGTCACCCGCGGATCGTTCTGGATCTTGAACAGAGGACCGTCCATCTCGTTCAGATGCGCGACCTCGTGGCGCCGGGCTTCGGCGTCGCGGTACATCGTCCTGAACTTCATCATCGAGAAGGACTCTTCGTCGCGACCGGTGCGAGTCTGGCGGAAGAAGACCGATCCCTCACTCGTCGCCTTGATCGTGATCGCGACAGCTGCAAAGAAGGGAGCGCAGACGAGCAGGACTGCCGAGGAAACGATGACGTCGAAGGTGCGCTTCAGGAAGCGAGACCCGAGACTCAACGACGACGGAGCGATGTCCAACATCGGCAGCCCCGAGAGGTCCTCGACGTTGGTCCGGGCGGTGATCAGTTCGTAGTAGCGCGGGACGATCGACACGCCGACCTGTCCGGCCAAGCTCTTCAGCATCCTGGTCGTCCGCTCGGGATGGGTACGCGAGAAGCAGACCACCACTCTTGCCACCGAGTAGCGGCGGCACAGCTCGGGAAGCTCGTCGAGCTCGCCGAGGACGTCCTTGCGCCCCAACGGATTGTCGTCGACGAATCCGACGAAGTTCACGCTGGAGTGGGCGCGCAGGTGACTGGCGACGGTCTGGGCGAGTTTGCCGGTCCCGACCACGATGACCGGCACCGATCCTGCCGACGCACCGCGGGAGGTGACCGAGACCACCATCCTCGCCGCCGGGACGGTGACGGCCGCCACCAGACACATGGCGATCACAGTCCCGATGTTCATCGCAGCAAAGTCGGCTCTCCCCGCGCGGCGTAGACCGCTGCGGCGAAGAGGACACCGCCGACCAGAAGCGCGTGCCAGATGTGACGAAGATCGGACAGCACGCTGATCGAGATGCGTCGAACGACTCCTCGATACGAACCGTAAAGGGCGAACATCGCGATGAACACCGGGATGGCGGCCAGGTCGACGAGGATGACCCGCCCACTCCGGGCCGCCGCGCCGATCTGCTCATCGGCGAGTGCCCACCCGAGCATCGGGCCGATGACCGCTGCGGCACACAGCCCCAAGATGTCGGCGACAACCAACCGGCGCAGTCGGTGTCGTTGCGCGACCTTGAGCGTTGCCGGATCGTCCCGTTCGACGTCGCCGGGGCCGCGCAACGACAGCGTCCGCCCGATCGCCTGATCGAGGACGCGCCGCGCGTCTGGTTCGACTATGGCCATCCCAGCAGCCCTGCCCTTTCCTGCGCTGGTCTTCCCTTCCCCTGGCCCGCCGATGAAGCTCTTCGTCGCTGCAAACACGCCCACCGGCGACACTGAATTCTACTGCTGCACGCGCGCCCAATACAACGGGTCACGGAGCACATCGGGGCTTCCATCTGCGGAATCGACCAGCCGCTGATCAGGCGGCCGTCGCGTCGAGCACGCCTCGGCGGATCGCGGCGATCGACTCGAAGGTCGACCGTTTGAGCATGCTTTCGGGGAACTCGAAGTCGAACAACTCCTCAAGTGCCAACATCACGTTGACGCTCGCATGCGAGGTCATCCCCACGTCGAAGAGGTCGGCGTTCTCGTCGATCGAGCCTGGATCGGCAACCAGTCGGCCGTGCTCGGCGAGGACGAGTCGGATGCTGTCTTCCATGTTGAGGGTGTCCTCCATGCTCACTCCTGCTCTTCCTGACCGTTTCCGCAGAATCCGACGACGATTGCTGCGGCGGCGGACTGTTCGTGGGTCATGCTGACCGCAAGGTCTTCGATCCCGACCCGGTCGGCCATCGCCGCGGCCCTGCCCGACAACCGGATCTCCGGTCGGCCACCCGGCGCCCGACGCACCTCGATGTCTCGCCAGGCCGGACGCGCTCCCACCGGTTGCAACACCTTCACCACTGCCTCCTTGGCTGCGAACCGGGCAGCGAGAGACTCGTAGGAGTAGCGGCCAGTGGATTCGCACGACTCACCCGTCGCCTGGCAACAAGCGATCTCGTGCGGGGTGAAGATCCTTTTCACATAGTGGTCACCGAACCGCTCGACCGACGCGGCGACCTCGAACACCGACGTGAGATCGATCCCGACCCGCAGCGAAGGCGCGCTCATCGTGCCGATCCTTGCGAGCACACCCGTTCCGGATCGTCGGCGACGTGCCGATCGGCGCTCCCTTGCGTCGATTCGGTGACCGAACGGTAGACCTCTCGATACCGCTGCGCGATGGTGACCCAGTCGAACTCCCTGACTCGAATCCGTCCCGCCTCGCCCATCCGCTTCCGCCTGTCGGGATCGAGAAGCAGGTCCTCGAGCGTGTGCGCGAACGAGGTCGTGTCGAAGGGATTGACCAGCAGACCGTCGTTCCCGTCACGCACGAACTCCGGTGGACCCCCGATGTTGGTTGCCACCACCGGCACTCCGGCCCTCCACGCCTCGAGCACCACGATCCCGAACGGTTCGAGCCGGCTCGGCATCACGAACAGCGAGGCGCCGGCCATCGCCTCGGCGACCGCCTGACGGGAGAGCCGACCGACGAAATGAACCTGCTCGGTGACGCCGAGCACGGCGGCGGTGTGGCGAAGCCCCTCGAGGGCCTCCCCCTGTCCGGCGATCACCAGATCTGCGGTGCGATTCCGCTCGGGGATCGCCGCGTAGGCCGCGAGCAGAAGATCGAACCCCTTCTTCTCGACCAGGCGCCCGAGGGCGAACAGGTAGGGACGGTCGGGCCGGCCTTCTGCCGCGGTGAAGTGACCTCGGGAGTCGCGCAGGGACCCACCGTCGCCCGCGCCCGTCCTGAGGTCGACCCCGTTGGGGATGACCACGCCGCGCCCCGGTTCCAGTCCGAAACGCGCCTCGGCATCGGCGAGGGTGAATGCCGAGCAAGCGGTGACCGCTGCGGCCGTCCGCAGGCCCCGGCGGAGCGAGGAGCGGAGCACCCGGGAGATCTCGAAGATGTCGGTGTCGTCCATCACCGTCTCCCCCTGCAACGTGACCACCAGAGGAAGCCCGGTCATCCGCGAAAGAACCTGCGCGTAGGCGCCGTTCGGACCGAAGCACTGCACATGGAGGACGTCGGGACGGAACGCAGCGACTGCACACCGCAACGAGAAGAGACTTCGGGTTCCGGTGCTCGCCGATCGTCGGACCGCGGGAAGGTTGGTAGCCGGCAACGGGAGTGGCAGGCGGCGAACCACCAGGCCGTCGAGCACCTCGGCCGTCTCCGGCGTCGAATCGTCGGGGTGCCCGGTCCACACCTCGACCCGATCACCGGCGTCCACCAGAGAAAGGGCGAGATGGCGGGTGAGCTCTTCCACCCCGCCGAGGGCGGGCAGGTACGAACTGGGGAGGAGGGCGATGCGGGTCATGACGAGATGGTGGGGTTCAGCCAGGGCTCGATCGCGGCCAGCACAGCTCCCGTCGGCTCGGGGGCGATCTGGCTCCAGTTACCAACCCCTGGCGACCAGTAGTTGGAGAAGGCCGATGCGTACCAGCCCGACAGGAAGCCCTGCTCAGCGCAGTCACAGTCGGGGGCCCAGCTGGCCGGGTGAATTCCCAAGGTGTTCTCGATGGCCGTTTCACCGCCTTGTGGTTCGACCGCGGCTGCGTCGACCTCGTGACCGATCTCGAACGCGATGATCCCGGCGAGACGGTCGACCGTCTCCCCCGGATACACGTAGAGCACCGAGGTGCCTCCGGTCTGACCCCAGGTGAACGTCGTGTTGCCGTAGAAGCTGGGTGACGGCGCGTCGGCAATGGGCTCGAACTGAATCGAGTACCCGGGTATCCGCTGCCACGGATACCGGACGAGCGCGAGTGCCTCAGCACCCATCTGGTCGGGAGTCGGGTCTGCGGGTGGAACGGCGGCGGCCGGCGTGGCTTGGACAGCCGGCGGAGGGGGCTGGGTCGCGGGTGGCGCTGCCACCGGCTGGGCCTTCGGTGCGGAGGCCGCCGACGGTGTCACACGGGCGGCGGGCGTGGCTGCATGGTGCGGCGTTGCGGAGCTCGAGCGATCGCCGGCTCGATCGTCGGTCGCAGCCTTGGTGGTCTTTGCCGAGGCCGGTCCACCCGGGGCGACCAACAGGCCCGCGATGGTGCCCGACAACGCCACGACGATCAGGAGGGTCACCTCGAAGCGCAACAGGGCCCGACGGGTCCCGAACATGGTCCGCGAGAGTCGAGGGAGGAACCCGGTGCGCCTCCGATCGCGACCGACATAATCGGAAGACAGGACCAGGGCCGGATCGTCGAGTTGACGCCGAAAGGCGGTCTCCAGCTCGGTTCCCTCGAAGTGTTCGACCCCGGACGGCTCGACTCCGGTCGAGAGCGCGACCTCGCTCGACAGCTCGACCCCGGTCGTGGGGTCAGGGTGGGTCAGGCTCGCAACCATCGCTCCTTTTTTCGGCAGGTTGCGAGGCAAGCTGAAGCGCGCAACGTCGCTGGTCAGTACCTCCGGGCTCGGTGTTGCTGCAACGCCCGTTGCCTGCTTGCGGCCCGCTCACTCGCGAGGAGCCGGTGTTTGCGCTCGGCCTGTGCTCGACGCAGCGCGACCTCGCGCCGGTGTTGGAGCCGGAGCGCCGCTTCGCGCCGGGCGGTTGCCGCCCTTCTCAGCGAGCGCGACCGGGTAGCACGCGCCCTCGCTGCCGCTCGATCGGCATGGCGGACCGCGCGGTCAGGAGCCTGCTGGCGGGCGGCGGTTCCGAGCCCGCTCGAGCCGGCAGTGACCGGCACGACACGCGGAGAAGTGGGGGTGCCGGTGATGGCAGACGCCTTTCCACCCGCCGCCATCAGGGTCAGGGGCACCGCCAGGGCAAGCGTCGACACGATGATGATCAAGGCTTCCAAGGCCCCGAGTGACCTCGAGCTGCCAGGGCCTCCGAGATCCTCGTGCTGGACGCTCGCGCTCACGGAGGGAACGACGGCCGCCCGCCGGTCGATCGTGACCAGCTGGGTCGCGCGCCCCGTCCCCTCTGTGCCGGACGAGATGCGGCGGTCCCTTCCGATGTACTCGGGGGTGATGATGACCGGATGGTCGTAGAGGTCGGCGACCAGTGCGCGGGGAACGTAGACGTCGCCTCGGTCGACCGGTTGGCCGTCTCCGGCCAACAGGTCCTGCAGGGTCATCTCGGACGAGGGCGACCGCGCCCCACGGGCTCGTCGCCCACCCCTCAGAACCAATCCCACGCTTCCCCATCGGCAGGTCGAGGGCGCGACTGAAGTGATATTCCGAGGACGACCTCAGAGCCGGAGACCGCAGGACCGGTACACGCCGGCGGTGCCCTCGGCACATCGGGCCCAACTCATCGTCTCGACCCGCGCCCGTCCCCGAGCTGCGAGGTCGGATCGCATCGCCTCATCGCTCGCCAACCGGCGCAAGGTCTTCGTCAGCGCGTCGACGTCGCCGGGACGGAAAACCTCGGCCCCGTCGCCGACCACCTCGACGATGGAGGGGACCGGCGTGCTGACAACCGGGGCTCCGCAGGCCATGGCTTCGATCGGGGGAAGCCCGAAGCCCTCGTAGCGGGAGGAGTATCCGACCACGGTTGCCGCTCCATAGAGGGCGGGGAGGTCGGAGCCGGGGACATGACCGATCTCGACGGCCCCTTCCGGAGGACGGCTCCCCCACAAGCTGTGGCCGGTGAGGATCAGGGGAATCGGGGCACGCCGACACGCCTCAGCGAGTGTCGCGAGGTCCTTTCTCGGCTCGACGTTGCCGACATGGAGGACGAACACCTCAGGGAGTCGGTAGTGGCTTCGCACCCGGTCGATCTCCGCCGGAGCAGGACGGTGCATCTCGCGGCTCGGCGCCAGGTGAGTGACGGTGGCCTCGAGCCCGAACAGTGCATGGATCCGCTCCGCCGTGAACGACGAGACCGCGATGATCGCATCCGCACGCCGGAGCGAGCGCCGAACCAGCAACCGCTCCCCGGCGACCCGATGTCGAGGGAAGGCCCACGGCACGTCGAAGACGGCGAGATCGTGCACCGTGGAGACCGCCGGACCAAAAGACTTGAGCGGCAGGTCGACGTCCATCCCGTGGACGAGATCGGCGTGCCCGAATCCCAACAAGCCGGTCACTGCCCGCCGGATCCCGCTGGTGTCCTTCTTGATCAGTGGCTCGACGCCGGCGGGAAGCTCGGTGGCTCCCACCGGTCGGACCGCGGCCACCAGCTCGGTGCTGGCACCGATCTCGTCGACCAGGGCGGGGAGGAGCTCGCGGACGTAGGTACTCACACCGCCACCTCGCGGATCGAGGGGCAGCGCGTTGCAGACGATCCGAGGTCGCACGGACGAGCCCGGTGAAGGGCTCAACGCGAGGAGAGGATCACGGGGCCCGGGCGAGGTCCGGTGCGTTCTCGCCGGCACCCTCGGTCGCGGCGGGAGCGGCTTGGTCGGCATCGGACATCCCGAGGGAGATCCCGGCGATGACGAAGGGGGCGATGGTGGAGGCACCGATCCAGAAGATGTCGAAGAGCCCGTCGACGTAGTGACCGACCAAGATGACCAGACCGAGCGTCCCGAAGGTGTTCGGCAACTTGAACAGGGTCCGCACGGTCACACAGACCAGAAAGAGGAACGCAAGCGAGCCGATGATGCCGGTGGAGGCGAGGTTGTCGATGAGCACGTTCGGCGGGGCGGTGACCGTCAGATACTGGGGCAGGTTGTAGAAACGCATGCCCTCGCCGAGGATCGGGCTGAGGTGCCAGACGTGGAGGGCGGCCGAGAGCTGGTCGACCCGGGTCGAGACCGAGTTGAAGCGCGGATTGATCCGCGCATTGATGGAGAAGCTGTAGTAGAGGGCAACGACCACGGGGATTGCGGCGAGCAACGCAACCTTGGCCTGGCGCCGCGAGTCGGGGTTGAGCAGTGCGGCGAGCGCGATCGCCATCAAGAGAAGAATGATCGACTGCCGGCTTTGGGAGGCAAGCAGTCCGCCGATGCAGAGATACTTGTTGACCCGGGCCTCGGTCTTGCCGACCCCCGTCCACGGGGGGTTCAGCTGGGCGACCACCACCGCGATCCACATGATGGCGCCGATGCCGTTCTTTTGGTACACGCCCCATTGCGCCGGTTGGAAATGACTGGACAGCGCGTGCTCCATTGCGATGAGTGCAAGGATCGACGAACCCGCGAGGAACAGACGGAAGGCCTGCCGCTGGCGGCCGTACCTGGCGATCACCCAACCGGCCAGCACACTTCCTGCAAGATACGACCATCGATGGAACCACTCGATGATGTCGTCGCGGAAGGGATGCGCGATGACCACCAGGATCAAGACGGCCTGCATCCAGACGATGCCCCTCATGAAACGGCGGAGGGAAGGGGCTTCGTTCCAGCGGACATGGAACAACGCCACCACCCCGGCGACCGCAACCAGGAGGTCGGCGGTACTGAGATTTGCCGCGTTGCCGCCCACTCGTTGAATGAGCAACGAGCCCGGGAGAGCCAAGACCACCAACAGGAGCGGGTCGGCGACGAAGATCCCGAAGACGAAGACCAGTCCGGCCAGCACCAGTCCGATCTTCTTGTTGCCGACAGCGACCAGACCGACCGCTCCGGCCACCACCGCGGTCGCGATCCACGCTGTCGCAGTGACCAGCCTCTCGTGTGGGCGGTTGACCAGCACCCGCTTGGTCATGCGGCTCATCGTGTCGGAAAGCGTACTCCCCGCCACCTCTCGGACCGAGCCACAATTGCATCTCAAGGTCGCACCGGCCGGTGTCGACGCTATCTAGGAGCCCCATCCCACCGGCGGTTCACCGCCGACCGAGGCGCGTGGTCGGAGGATCATCCGGCTGGTAACAAGGAACAGGGATGACGAACAACCCGCTCGACAGCGTGACCATCGACATGGATCCGGCAGTACAAGCGACATCCCTGGTCGTCTGCTCGCTCGAGTCGTGGAGCGAGGTGCGCAGACGGATCCGGATCCTCGTGGACGAACTGGTCGAGCTCGACCCTTCGCTCGAGGTGCTCTTCGTGAGCCCCGCGCTCGATGTCCTCCACGAACTCCGTAATGGCAGGAGAGCCGACAGGGCGTCCCAAGCACTCGTCCAGGTGCATCCCCGTGTCCACGTCCTCACCCCACGCAAGTGGCTTCCACGGATGGTCGGACCGTTCGCCGACCGATCCCTCGAGCGCCAGGTCCTCCACACGGTCAGCGCGCTGGGACTCCAGAACCCGCTGTTGTGGATCAACGACGCCTCCTATGCCTCCCTGACCACCCGCACGGGGTGGCCGAGCATCTACGACATCACCGACGACTGGCTCCTCGCGCCACTCGCCCCGCGGCAGCGGCACCGGCTGATGGCCGACGAGGACCTGCTGTTGGCCCGCAGCGACGAAGTCGTCGTCTGCTCTCCCGATCTGGCGCGCACCAAGGGCGCGAACCGGGAGGTCGAACTGATTCCGAACGGCGTTGACATCGACTTGTTCCGCGAGGCTCGTCCACGACCTCCGGACCTCCCGTCGGCTCCCGTGGCGCTCTATGTCGGGACGCTCCACACCTGGCGCATCGACGTCCCCCTGGTGCTTGCTCTGGCAGAGAAGGCACCGGGCGTGCAGGTCGTACTGGTCGGGCCCAACAGCCTTCCCGGGGAGGTGACCGAGCAACTCGAGGGTATCCCGAACATCCATGTCCTCGGACCTCGTCCCTACGATCAGGTTCCCGCGTACCTCCAGCACGCCGACGCGGTGATCATCCCTCACCTGGTCGATGCCTTCACCGAGAGCCTCGACCCGATCAAGGCGTACGAGTGCCTCGCCGCGGGTCGCCCGACGGTCGCCACACCGGTTGCCGGATTCCGCGACCTCGGCCCGCCGATCGTCGTCGCCGACCGGGACCACTTCGTCGAGGCGACGCTGACCGCCCTGTCGTCGGCCGGCGCCACCGGGCAGCCCGCGGGACCGCAGGCCTCACCGATCCCGACCTGGCACGACCGGGCGCAAGCGATGTCCGCGTTGATCGATCGTGCCCGCAGCGAACGGCGATCCCGATGAGGATGCAGCTCCTGGCGGCGACCACGCCCTATCCTCGACACGACACCGAGGGCTGTCTGAAAGCGAGCCACCACTGACTTTCTCCGATTTCCTCTCGATCCTCTGGCGCAGGAAGCTGATCGTCGTGGTCAGCATCGTCGTTGCCGTCGCGGCCGCATTCGGCTACTCGAAGGTGCACACTCCGAAATACCAGTCGACGGCCACTATCCAGATCAGCTCCACGACGAACTCCAGTGGCCAGTCCACCAGCCCGGTGACCCTGCCGGACCCGATACAGACGCTCAACAGCACCAGCGTCGAGCAGAAGGCCGCGCACCTCGTCGGCGACGGCGATGTCGCAGCGGTCGCTTCACAGGTCTCCGGCACGGTCGACCCGACGACCGGCAGCCTCACGATCACCGCAACGAGTACCAAGCCGGAGAACGCCCAGGCGGTCGCAAAGGCCTACTCGCAGGCCTTCCTCGCCGACATCCAATCGGTCGTCAACAGCCAGAGCCAGAAGATCACCAACGCGATCACCGGGCTGCAGTCCCAGATCGCCTATCTCGAGCTCCACACCGCCGTCGGCACGACCAATCCCCAGGTCGGATCCTTGGAACAGACGGTGAGCTCGCTCCAGACCGAGCAAGAGAACATCAGCCTCGGGGAGCCCTACGCATCGATCGAGGTTGCTCCTCAGCTACCGACCTCCCCGACCGGATTGGGCAAGACCACCCTGCTTGCCATCGGCTTCCTCGCCGGTCTGCTCGTCGGATGCGGGATCGCCCTGGTCTGGGAGGAGTTCGACACCAGGGTCCGGGCCACGCCGGACATCGCATCGGTCACCGAAGCCCCGATCCTTGCCGAGCTTCCCGAGGACAACGAGGTGCGATCGGGCAAGGTCTCCATTGCCATGCTCCAAGCTCCGCAGTCACTGATGGCCGAGTCGATCCGCGAGCTGCGGACCAGCCTGCGAGTGATCCTCGAAGACACCCCTCTCCCCGTCCTGGTGGTCACCAGCCCGGACATGGGCGACGGCAAGTCGTTCGTCACCGCGAATCTGGCAGCCGCCTGGGCGATGCGAGGGAGCAAGGTGATCGTCGCCTCGGCCGACTTCCGGCGCCCGAGGATAGAGGAGATCTTCGGGATCGAAGTAGCCGGGCAACCGGGACTGTCCGATCTCATCAGGTCCGCATGGAAGAACCGCGACGCCGAGCACCCGGACAACTCGGGTCAGGCCGACGCCGACGAGGCTGACCAGCCCGATCCGTCGGACCGTTCCGCCTCGATTCGACGAGGAACCTCTGCGTCGGCGCGGTCGGGGCGGCGCGGCGCCACCTCCGAGCGTCTGCGAACGGCGCGGTCGCGGACCGATCAGCCCTCAGCCCCCGCGGAGCTCTCCCTGTCGTCGATGCTGATCGAGACCCCGGTCCCCGACCTCCTGGTCCTCCCGGCGGGAACCCAGATCGAAAACCCGAGCGAGCTCTTCGGAAGCCCGGGGATGCAGCCGGTCCTCGACCAGCTGCAGACGCTCGCCGATGTCGTCTTGTTGGACACCCCGCCGGTGCTCGCCGCGCCGGACACCGCCGTCCTCGGTCGGTTGACCAGAGGAGCGATCATCGTGGCGGCCGAAGGAAAGACGGATCGCAACGATCTCGAGCGCACCATCCGCCGGCTCGAGATCACCCACTGCCGGGTGCTCGGAATCGCCCTCAACCGGGTGAAGCATCTGACGACCGACTCCTATCAGTCCTACGCCTACCGGCAATGACCGGCCCGGCGGCGCCGGGACCCGACGTCGTGGTGGTCGCGTTCGGAGCTCCCGACCTGCTGGCCTCCTGTCTGGCCCGGCTGGATCGACGGTTCCCGGTCGTGGTGGTCGACAACTCGTCCGACGCGTCGGTCAGAGCCGTCGTCGAGAAGAACGGCGCGACCTACATCGACCCCGGAAGCAACCTGGGCTTCGCTGCCGGCGTCAACCTCGGACTGGCGCGGCGGCAGGGCACGGACGACGTGCTGCTGCTCAACCCCGACGCGACGATCGACCCCGACGACGTCCTCCGTTTACACGAGCAGCTCCACCACTCCGCCGACGTCGCCTGTGTGGCGCCGATCCAAGTCGACCAGGCGGGTGAGCAGGCCCGGGTCGGTTGGCCGTTCCCGACGCCGGTCGGGGCGTGGATCGAAGCGCTCGGATTGGGCGTCCTGAGGACGCGCATCGACTTTCTGATCGGATCGGTCCTCCTCGTACGCCAGGCGGCGCTCGCACAGGTCGGAGCCTTCGACACCGAGTTCTTCCTCTACGCAGAAGAGACCGACTGGCAGCGACGGGCCAGTGAGCTCGGGTGGAGAGTCGAGCTTTGCCGGGACGCGGTGGCGGTCCACGTCGGAGGGGGCACCGGAGGGGACCGATCGAAGCGCGAGACCCACTTCCATGCGTCCCTCGAGCGCTACGTGCGCAAACATCACGGCGCGATCGGTTGGTGGATCTTCCGTTGCGGGGCGATGGCCGGCGCCCTCGTGCGCGCGCTCGTCCTACGCGGTGATCGAGGTCACGAGTCGGCAGCCAGATTCCGCCTCTATCTCAACGGACCGATCCGGTCCGAGTCGGCCCTGACTCTCACCGCTGGGTGACCCCGCTCTCACGAAAAGATGAGCTGGTCGACCAACGCCATCACCTCGTCGCGACGGAACGACGAGACCGACGACGCTGCCTCCCGTCCCCACATCTCGAGGTCGGCAGCCCGGGCGCTCACGAACAGGGCAGCCAGCTCCTCAGGGTCGTAGGGATCCTCGAGGAGTAACCCGGTCCTGCCCGGAGAGACGGCGTCCGAAGCGCCGGCGAGGCGGCTGGTGATGACCGGGACCCCGCTTGCCAGCGCCTCGATGATCACCAGCCCGAACGGCTCGTACTGGGTCGGCAGCACCATGAGGTCCGCGGCGGCCAGGTGCCAGCCGACATCCCCGGACGGCCCGTGATAGCGAACCCTGCCGTCCAGGCCGAGGCGGTGGATGGTGGCCTGGTAGGGGTCCAGGCCGGCCCTGCCGACGACGTGCAGGGTCATGTGAGGGTCCCCGTCGAGGGCCATCGCCTGCAGGGTCACGCCGAGGCCTTTTCGATGGAGCTCGTTGGCGACCATCATTGCGGCCAGCTCCCCCTCTTCGATCCCGAGGATCCGCCGAGCTTCGTCACGGTCCCTCCTCCGGCGCTCGATGTTGAACCGCTCCGGATCGAAGGGCAGCGGCACGATGGTGGTGAGGGCGGGATCGACCTCGTAGAGGCGGGCCAGATCGTCGACGTCCCGCTGCGAGGAGCACAGGATGCGGCGCGGGTTCCCCTTTCGGAAGTACTGCGACTCCGAGGCCAGCAGCGCGAGGTGCCTGGGCATCAGAAAACGAACTTCGGCCGGAAGTGCGACACGCCCGGTTTGCACCGTCCTGGCCGCTTCCAACCATGCCCGGTGCACGCTCGGTACCCACAAGACATCGCCCGGTGGGACCACCGATCCCATGGTCACCGTGGTCTGTGCGTGCAACGACGCCACCACCCGCCCGGTCCCTGCCCGCTGCCGCCACATGCCGATCGGTCCACGGGAGGAACGAGGAGGAACCCTCGCGATCCGGACGCCCTCGGGTGCGCCTTCGGGCGTGTCGGCCCCCACGAAGACGGTCGAGTGCCTCGGCCCGAGGTACTCGAGCAGATCCCAACAGACTCGCTCGATGCCCCCTCTTCGGTGGAGCTGGGGGAAGACGACGGCAACCTCTGGGCCGTTCATCGGCTCGCGACCACCGGGGCATGATAGGAGATGGGCCCCATGGACAAGTCCGCTTCGACAGCCGCGCCGGTCTCGGTCGCCCAGGTGGTGCGGAGCGACGGGTTCGCCGGGGTCGAGCGGTACATCTGCCAGGTGTCGAACGGCTTGGCCGCGCGGGGCCACCAGGTGACGGTCATCGGCGGCGATCCGTCCCGCGTCCAGTCCGAGCTGCATCCCGCGATCGAGTTCCGCCCGGCGGCGACCGTCCTCCAAGCGGCCCGGGCCCTCGTCGTCGAACGGCACGTCGACGTGGTGCACGTCCACATGACGGCGGCG
This sequence comes from uncultured Acidimicrobiaceae bacterium, assembly GCA_963839925.1. Taxonomy (GTDB): domain Bacteria; phylum Actinomycetota; class Acidimicrobiia; order Acidimicrobiales; family RAAP-2; genus Bog-756. Next base: position 2,135,531 of record CAWIWV010000001.1, read on the forward strand.
GAAGGCGCCGCGTGGTTGGCGAAACCGTTCCTCCGCGCGCCCGTCGTGGCGACACGCCATTTCGCCGACGAACGGGGCAGCGGTCGATTGAACCGCACGCTCGCACACACCGTCGCCAGGGTTATCACCCGCGACATCGCAATCAGCGAGTTCGTCGCGCGAAGTATCGACGGCCCGACCGTCCTCCTCTACAACGGAGTCCCCGACATGCCACAGGCGGATCTCGAAGCACCGGTCGTCGTGATGCTCCAACGGTTGAACGCCGAGAAGCAGCCCGAGGTCGGACTCAGGATCTGGGCGGCGAGTGGGCTCGGACCCGCGGGGTGGCGACTGGTGATCGCCGGTCGGGGTGACCGTGAGACTGCACTGCGCCGGCTCGCCGGCGACCTCGGGGTCGCAGCCAGCGTCGACTTCGCCGGCCAGATCGCCGACACCGACCAGCTGCTCGGCCGCTCTTCGGTCCTCCTTGCGACCGCTCCGGAAGAGCCTTTCGGTCTCTCGGTGGTCGAGGCCATGGCCCAGGGTGTCCCGGTGGTCGCCGCACGGGGAGGGGCTCACGTCGAAACGGTCGGTGACGACAGCCTGCTCTTTGCTCCCGGCGACACCGACGCCGGGGCGGCGGCGTTGACCCGGTTGTCCTCAGATCTCGACCTCCGCCGCCAGGTCGGCGCGCAGCTTCGCCAACGCCAACAACAGCGGTTCGCACTCGTTGGTCACCTCGACGGGCTCGAAGCGATCTACGACGAGGTCACCGACCGGTAGAGCGCCAACTGGCTGGCTGACACGCTCTCCCACGAGTAACGGTTTGCCGCCGCCAGACCGGCTTCACGGAGCCGGTCCCAGAGGCCCGGCTCCTCGAGGAATCGGGAGAGCGCCGCGTGGAGTGCGACCGGATCACCCGGTGCCACCAGGAGACCGGCCTCGCCGACGACATCGGGAAGCGCGCCACTCGCGCTCGCCACCACCGGAACCCCGGATGCTTGTGCCTCGACCACCACCCTGCCGAACTGCTCGATCCAACCGGGGAGAGGAATCGAAGGAACGGCGAGCACGTCCACCGTCGGATAGAGGTCCGGCAACTTCGCCTCGTCGACGTATCCGTGGAAACGGACCCGCTCGCCCATGCCGAGGGTCTCGACGAGCGCGGTCAACCGCTCGAGCTCGGGACCGGCACCGAACACCTCGACGGAAAGGCGTCGGTCGTCTGCCACCGCCTCGAGGAGCACGTCGACCCCCTTGTGGCGGATCAGCCTGCCCACGAAGCCGACCGACAAGGAGCCCTCCGGCGGCTCCCGGTCCACCGGCTTGAACCGCCCGACATCCACGCCGAGGGGAAGCAGCGTCCACCGACCGCGGAGCCCCTTTCTCCGGAGGATGTCGCCGGCCTCCGTGTTGCAGGTGTACGCACCAGCCGCGTGTCGCAACGCGACCCGTTCGAACCACCGGAACGGTGGCGGATACCGCTTCTCGATGTTCTGGGCCGACGAGAAGACGAAGGGAACCCGAGGGGCGAGTAACCAACGAAGGAACAGGACTTCGGCAACAGCCAACCCGAACGGCTCCTCGTGCAGGTCGATCAGATCCCACTGCTCGCCTCCGAGCAGCTTCCAGAGCGGCCGGGGGTCGTAGAGGAACAGGTTCGGGTGCCGACCGATCGTCCGCACCGGCACCGCGAAATCGTCGTCTGCAGGCGTGAACTCGACCATCGAGCCGCCCTCCTCCCAACGGGCCGCGGACACCAACGTGAGGTCGACCCCGAGCGACCGCAGCTGACGCTCCCGCTCTCGCCAGGCGGTGACGACCCCGCTCTTGGAGATGCGGAGCACCCGAAGCCCGCCTCGCCCATCGCGCTGATCGGCGGCACGATCGCGTCGGAGGGACCCTCTCACCGGCCGCATCGTACCGGGGGAGGACCCGAGACTCTCTTCCGACGGTCTCTCCGGGATCCACCGCCGATCTCACGCAGCGTGGCCGGAATCCCCACTCCGAAAGGCAATCGGCGGTGTCCGTCGGCAATTCGCTCAAGAAGGGCGGCACAGCGTCGATGGGGAGTTGTGGAGAGGGGAGCAGGGCCCCGGCCCGCGCAGTTCGGTGTCAGGACGACCGTCATCGCCTTGATCGGCTCGGCGGTCATCGCGTCGGGTCTCATCACGTCCCCTGCAACGGCTCAGACCGTGTCGCCGACCCCTCAGGTCACCGGAAGCGTTGCGGCTCCGGGGCCGGCCGAGGCCTCCCCGATCTGCGACGCCCCCGATCCCGCCGCCGTCCTCGGTCCTTCGTCGAATCTGCCTTCCGATCCGACCGGCACCTTGGTCACGCCCTCCGGAGGGGTGGTGAACTTCACCGCCACGACCACCGGTCTCTACATCGACACCGGCACGGTGATCCTCACCGACACGTTGACCGGCAACCAGGGCAGCTCGTTCGATCTCCCGGCCAACCTGGCCGATCGGCACGGGAACGAGATCTCCCAACCCGTCGTCGATCCGTCGGGCAACATCTACATTGCGAGCTACTACGACCGGGTGCTCGACAAGTTCTCCCCCTCGGGGCAGCTCCTGTGGTCGGTGGACCCGGAATCGGGCAACCCCACCGGGTTGTTCTCGGTCGGTACCGGCGCGAGCTTCGAACTGGCGGTGAGCGTCGTGCAGAACAGCTCGTCGAGTGCGCTCATCGACCTCTCGACCGGGGCCATCTCCCGGTCGTTCCCACTCGACGACGACTTCGACTACGTCACCCAGGAACCGAACGGAGATCTGCTGGTCTCGGGAAGCGGCCACGTCCAGACCGTCGGGCCGACCGGCGAGGTGCTCTCCACCTTCGGCTCCGACCAAACCGAGGGGGTCGGCGTCCACACCGGCTCGGGAACCCAGTTCTACTACCCGGCCCAAGCAGCCGTCGGGAGCGACGGAACCATCTATACGGCGGACCCGCTCCACACCATCGAGGCCACCAGTCCGGCAGGCTTCCTCGAAGGCACCACGACCCTCGACGGCAACCTGAACATGGGCGGCTGGAACTTCTACCTGATCGGCTCCACCTTCTTCTTCCAAGGCGGGGCCCCGTTCAACACCGCCGCCGACAACATCTCGATCGTCTCCCTGTCGACCCTCCAGGCCTACCTTGACTCCCCCCACGTTCCGGACGACTCCCTCGGGTGGGGTGCCGGCCTGTCCACCGCTGCCGCCGGCAACTACTTCGCATCGGGGACCACCCCGGCGGTCAGCGCGTCCTTCGATCCCTGGTGGTCCTCCCAGGCATCCCATCTCGAGCTGTCCTACTCGGTCGAGAACACCGGGTCGCTCGATGCCGAGACCACTCCGGCGCCGACGACCGTCCCCCTCCCCACCTCCACATCCGGACTGGCCGAGATCCCGCTCGCCATTCCGGCGCTCGATGAACAGCCCGGGCCCTACCTCGTCCAGGCGTCACTCCTCGACACGAGCACGTCCCCGCCGAACCTGCTCGGCACCACCTGTCTTCCGTACACCGTCGGCGCACCGGGAGGCGGCCTCGACCTCGGAAGCCTCCCGAGCGGGATCGGGGCGGGCGGGCCGAGTGATCCACGAGGCGTTGCCCTCAATGCCCAGCTCGGACTCGACGGGTTCCGGGGCGCGACCATCGACTGGAGCGCTTTCCTCCCGGACTGCTCGGTCTCGAACCCGACCGCGGCGACCTGTGGCCCCTCGGCGATGAGTTTCGGCAACGCAACCGACGACTACTTCAAGGCCGCCTACCTCGCCGCACAGGACAACGTCACCTACTGGCTCCTGGCAAGCGGAGGCGCCGGAGGTTCGGTGCCCATGGCACTGGTCACCCACGGATGGTGGGAGGCAGACGTCGCCGCGCTGGTCCGGTACTTCGCCACAGTGCCCGCCGGCTGTCAGAAGTGCGCGCCGGTCACCAAGTGGGAAGCGTGGAACGAACCGAACAACACCGGATGGAACAGCGGCGCGCAGTACGTGTCACGGGTCCTTGCGCCCTTCGATACCGCGGTGAAGTCGGTCCTGCCCGGGTCGAGCTCGACGGTCATCGGCGGCTCGTCGCTCGAGGTGTCGATCGGATGGTGGCAACAGCTGATCGCGGCGGGAGGGCTCCACGACCTCGACGTGGCCGCCGTCCATCCCTACACGGGCAACAACGATTCGTTCGAAGAGGACGGGATCCCCGCCCAAGTCGAACAACTCGAGAGTCTGCTCGGAGCGACGCCGCTGTGGTTCACCGAGGCGGGATGGTGGAGCGACGGCGATTACAACTATCTCGACCAGGCCGACATGGTGGCTCGTGCGTTGCTCTGGCAGAAAGTGCTCGACATCCCGGTGTGGAGCTACTTCTACGACGAAGGGAACTGGGGCAACGACGGCGTGTCGTTCTCGTTGATCCAGGCCTCGAACACCGACGACTTCGTCAAGCCGGCAGCGCTCTCCTCGATGGCCGCCGCATCGGAGCTCGCGGGCCGCCCCTACCGCTCGATGCCGTCCACTGGAATCCCCCAGACCTACGAGGCGGCGTTCGGACCCACGTCCGGAGGCGGCAGCAACCTTGCAGCCGTGTGGTCCGACGGGCTGGACACCACCGGGTCGGTCGTGGTGACCGCGCCGGGCGGCGGGTCGGTTCCCCTCACGGTCACCTCCGAGTACGGGCAGAGCACCTCGGTGGCCGCCGCATCGGGCACCCCTTACGCCTTGTCGATCTCCGGCCAGGTGACCTACCTCTCCTACCCGGTGGGCGACACCCTCTCGGTCGGACCGACCGAGAGCTACGGGCCCGATCTGGCCCTCTCCTCGGACGGGGCGACGGCGGGCGCCACGTCCGGAAACGCCTCGGCGGCGATCGACGGGCTGCCGGTCGGCTATGACCAGGGCTGGAGCTCGGGCGTCGGCGATACCACTCCGAGCCTCACCGTCGAGCTGGCGGGCCAACCGACCATCGACCGGATCATCGTCGACACCCAGTCGGTCGGCAGCACCGCGCCCGGCGTCCGTGACTACACCCTGTCGGTGGAAGGGGTGTCGGGGGCCTGGTCGACCGTCGCCGACGTGGTGGGCCAGTTCCGCACCCATCAACTGTTGATCGCGTTCAGTCCGGTGCAGGCGACCGCGGTCAGGATCACCGTCTCGGAGATCGACTTCGGCGGCTACTTCGGTGGTGGCGTCCCACCGTGGTGGTCATCGAGCACTCCCGGAGTCGCATTCCTCCACGCGCTCGAGGTCTTCGGTGGGTCGGCGACGACCACACAGGTCGACGGTTCCGGTATGACCCCGCTGGTCGCCGACGACTCGACCTCCCCGCCGGCCGTGATCACGACCACCACCCATCCACCGGCGATCATCACCGCGATGCCGGCGCGCCACCGACCGACCAAGCCGAAGAAGCCGGTGGTTCGACACCACCGCCGACCCATCCGTCAGAAGCGACACGCACCAGCGAAGAAGCACGCGAAGAAGCACGTCACCCACTGAATCCATAAAGAAGAAGGTGAAGTCGAAGAAGTAGCGGCGGTTACCAGCTGATGTTCGTGGGCGCGGTGTCCTCGAACGTGTGCTTTCCGGCGGTCCACCGCTCGGCGGGAATCCGAGCCGAAGGGACCACAGTCATCGAGCCATGGTGCCCGGGCATCTCGAACTGGACGACCACCTTGTTGCTCGCCCCGTCGGCGAGGGTGAACGGGGCGGCGAGCACCCAGGTCGGACCTTCACCTCCATCGACGGCCAACGGACCGGCGCCGGTCATCGTGATGTGGCGCGCGGCACTCGGCAGGTTCACCGCGATCAGCCCGAAGTAGCCGCCGTAGCTGACCGGCACGCCCGGGTATGGCCCGGCAATGAACTGCGACTGCCCCGGCGGGGTCTGGTTGTCCAGCGTGGTGGTCATGGTGACCTTGGTGTTCTGGCCGCTCGGCTCGGTGGTGACCCCCACGTCGACCGGCATGTATTGGTCGAGCTTGTTCCCTCCGCGGTTGATGAGGGACACGTCGACCGAATCGGCTGCGAGCTGTCCGCTGACCCCGCTCACCTGCCAGGCCGTCTGGGCGATCGGATTGCTCGACCACATCATCAGATTTCGCCCTGCGACCGCACTCGACACCGACTCGGCCAGCGCGCGCAGGTCGGTGGACTGTTCCAGTTGGTGGAGAACTCCCGCGGTCAGATCGCCGAGCGCGTCCAGGCGACTGGCCGAGTCCGAAGAGTCGGTCGCATTCGCGTATTCGTCGTGCAGAAGGTACTGCTCGACGTTGCTCGCGCTGATCGTCATTCCGCCCGCGGTGACCGGCCCGGTCGCCTGCATCAGCTGCTTGAGGCCGGCGACGTCGAGCGCCATCACCCCATCGACCTTCTCACCGGTCAGGGACGTCCACATGCGGGCCGCCAGCGGCGCGGTGACGTCGAACTGGGGGGTCAATCCGAGATTCCGAAAGTCGACCCCCGGTTGCAACCAACCCCAGTTGCGGGCGAAGTCGCCGGTCGGGTTCACCGCGCCCAGCGGCAGGATGTGGTCACCCGAATGCACGAATCCCTCCAACTTGACGGTGCCGTCAGAGGTTGCCGCCGACCCGACATCGAGGAACGCGCCCGAGCCGGCTCGCATCTCCCCGTTGTTCGCCGCCAGCACCAGATAGTTCTGCGGTCCCTGGAGGATGGTGGCGACCACCGCGCTGACCGAAGCGGCCTTGGTCAACCGCACCCGCACATCGTCGAGCTGGGTGACGAACTTGTTGTACTTGGTGGCAAGCGGCGAGAACAACCCCTGCGCGGGTCCAGGGTTGACACCCGACAGCTGATGTTCCGCGGCGAGCGACAGCGCGCCGAGTTTCTGCACCGACGCGACCCGCTCGGGCCCGGCACTGTGGGGTAGATCCAGCACCGCGTGCACCTGCGTCAGGAAGGACGAGCCGACGTCCGAGACCGTGGCCGCTGCGGAACTCAGATCTCGAACCGAGGTGTACTGGCGTCCGATGACCGGCACGATGGAGATCGGGCCGAAGAGTGGCGAGGAGAGATCGGACTTTGCGGCGATGAAATCGGCGTGAGCCTGATTGAGCAACTGCTTGGTCTCCGACGAGGTGAGGTCGCCGGGGGACGAGTTCGCCTTCACCTTCTGGAGATCGGCCAGACCGTTCTTGTCGTGGTGGTACGCCGAAAGCGTCTTCAGGCCGACGAACAGCCCCCAGACCAACAACAACGCGATCAGCGCAGCGCCGATGATCCACCGGCGTCGACGACGTCTCCGACGATCACTCAACGACAGCTACTCCAAGTGCTCCGGGTGCCCCGGAATTGACGGATGATGCCGCTAGCATCCCTGCGTGTCATTCACGATCATCCGTATGACAGTCGGGCGAATCGTGTTGGCCGCCGGTGTCCTGATCCTCTTGTTCGTCCCCTACCTTCTGTGGGGTACCGGACTGAAGACGGCTCAGAGCCAAGCCGCGCTCCGGACCGAGTTCAGCAACGCAGTCCGTCGAGCGGACGTCTCGCCCCCGACGACGACTCCAAACCAACCGCTGCACCAGACCGCCACCTTGCTCACCGCACCCCGTATTCCGGCTCCGCCGGTCGGGGGTCCGGTGGGAACGATCAACATTCCGAAGATCGGCCTCTCGATGGTCGTGGTCGAAGGCACCGGAACCGCGCAGCTCCAGCAGGGACCAGGCCACTATGCGGGGACGCCGCTGCCTGGTGAGCGCGGGAACTCGGCGATCGCCGGCCACCGGACCACCTACCTCCATCCCTTCTACAACCTGAACGAGCTGGTGCCGGGCGACCCGATCACCATCATCACCGTGCAGGGCATCTTCCAGTACGACGTGATCAGCAGCCAGGCCGTGCTTCCCACCGACGTGGCGGTCGTACGCCCGACCAGGCGGCCGACGTTGACCTTGACCACCTGTAACCCTCGCTACAGCGCCAGCCAGCGGTTGGTGGTCCATGCGTTGTTGGTGGCGAGCATTCTCGCAACCACCAAGCCACAGCCGAAGCCGGTGGTGGCGGCAAAGACGACGAAACCTCATCCGAGTGCCCCCGCCCCAGCCCCGGCCCCGACCACACCGGCGCACGACTGGACGGCTGCGATCCTCTGGGGGATCGCGGTCACTGCACTCACCATCGTCGTGTGGGCTTGGGAGCGGCGTTGCCACGGAGGCAGGCGGGTCGCAGTGGCAGTCGGCGGCATCCTCGCCTGGCTGGTCGTGGTCTTCTGCTTCTTTCAGGCCGCGGCTCCGCTCCTGCCCGCGAGCTACTGATCGCCGCCCTCGACAAGGCGCGGCCGTTCGACCCACGTACCCATGGGAGAACCGGCCCGGTGTGCGCCAGGCGGCAGGCGGCCGCCCGAGCGCTGTGCCGGTTGCTCAGTCCGCGATCGGACGACGGCGGCGACGGATCAAGATGCTCCCGAGGAGCACTGCTCCGAGGCCCACGCCGGCAATCTGTTCGACGTCTGCGCCCGTGAACGGCAGACTCGAACTGGAGGCGCTGGTCACGCTCGCGGTCGGCGACACAGTCGGTGACGCCGGCGGCACGGTCGACGTGGCGTTGGCCGTCGGGGTGACCGAACAGGTCGGCCCCGACATCGAACCGCAGCCGGTGGTCGCACCAGCGACCGACGGAACCGCGATCACCGATGCCAACGCGAAGCCCGAGCCGATCAACAATCGTCTTGCCCACATAATGGTTGCCCTTCCTTCCGCAGGAAACCGTTCCTGCGTACCCCTCGCAAACCCCGCCGACTGCTGCCGACGGCTCGTTTCGCAAACCAGTTTGCCGGTGAATTTGTACGTCTCGCAACGAATAGCGTCCCATTCCGACCGAACTGACACCCAAGATGGTTAGCCTGCCACAATCCGTGAGAAAATCAGCGGAAGGGTCGTACTCTGCCTCCGGCCACTCAAGCCGGGACCAGCTGCCCGAAGGTGCTGCAGAGGCCGAACGCCTCGATGACCAAGAAGGCCGCGACGATCGCAATCACCACCGGGGTGCGCCATCTCCCGCCGTGACGGATCATCGGGGACGGCATGTACCAGGTCGGAAGCAGCCCCGGACCCTGGCCCAGGTATACCGAGAGTGGAACGGCGTCGTGAGGGATCGGAGCGTCAGGGTCGGCAGCCATCGCGAGCTCGGCCAGCTCGGCTTCGCTCAACCCAATCGTGCCCGATTCGGCTCCTGCGGCGTCCGGTTCCACCTCTGCCACCCTACCGGTCGAGGTGTCGCCAGATTCGGCAGCGTCGTCCCCTGCGAGGCCCGCTCAGGACGCACTAGAGAATGTGGACCACCAGCTCGAGGGCGACGATGGCGACCCCGACCGTCGTCAGGCCGGCCGCATAGAAGAGGCGTCGGCCCAGCGGGAGATCCCGCCCGCCGGCGGTCCCGAACCCGACCACCGCGAGCGAGAGCGCTCCCACGACCTCCGCAAGTGCGAAGGCGGTCTTCACGCTCCAGAGTCCCGCAGCAGCCAGCCCGAAGATGGCGGTGCCAGGGATGGCCGCAGCCAGGATCGACCAGGTGCCCACCAGTTGGTCGAGCAGGTCCCTTGCGCTGAAGGTGAGCTGCTGCCACGAACGGGTCATGACCAACCGCGAGACGGCATGTGCCAACCAGATGGCCACCGCCCCGACCACCACCACCGCCCCCGACGTGAGCGGCTGGGGGTGGGTTTCGAAGGTCAGACCCGCGATGGCCACCAAGGTCGAGATGCTGCCGTAGACATAGTCGGCGAGCCACTGCCTCGGATGAACGCCTTCCGGCTCGGACCGTTCGGGCGAAATGGGCTCCGTCACTCCGCGGCCTGGTCGCGGTCACGTGTGACATTGCGTGGACTGTCACCGGGACATTGCGTTTGTGTCATTTGGTTCCTATTGCTTGCTCCCGCTAGCGGCTCCCACCGCTCCCGACCCGCTAGCGGCTCTCACCGCTCCCGAGACGAACGCGCCTGCAGAGTAGTGCCTGTTCAGTTCTGGTTTCCGACGGCGTAGCGTCAGTGCCGGTGGTGCAACTCATGGCCGGTAATTCTCGAGGCCCAGTGAGCCGCATTAGTGAATGACATGGATTCGGGTGGGGGTTCCTAGCGACTACGGCGGTCCTCATCGTCCTGGCTCTCGCCGGTGTGGTGCACCCTGTTCGACTTGGATCATTCGAGGGGGTTCTCGTAGGCGTCGGCGAAGGAGACCTCGGGGTGGATCTCGCGTTGCAGATAGCAATCCCGTTGCCGTCACCGCCAGAATTCAGCGAGCCGCTCTCCGTGGGCCATCCCCTGCTCGTAGCCGGCTAGTGCGGATGGTGGGCGCCTCGAGGGGTCCATCATGTTCGACCCGAATGCTTCTAGGGAGTTGTCATCGGGGAAGACCGTCTCGACGGCGCTGCCGCCGGAGCGAAGCTCGTCAACCTGGGCGGCAAGCTGCATTCGCCATTCGTCCGGATGCCGTGACCTGCCGCCGAAAGGCGACAGAACGAGTACCCGCTCATATCCGATTGCCAGATCGGCGTTCTCGTTGCGTCGATAACCGCCGTCGATGAACCGGTCGTCGCCGATGCCGAACGGAGGTACACCGAAGCCGTTAGCTGTGCTGGCAGCGACGGCGTCGACCAGGTCAACTCCGCTGAGGCGGTCAAAGACCACCGGCTCGCCGGTGTTCGCGTCGACCGCAGTGATGAGGATCGCTCGTTCCGACCATCGGTGACTAGGAAGCCGGGCGGCGACCACGCTACGCCAGCGGTCTTGTCCAGATCCATCTGAGGCCGCGTCCAGTTCGAGCGCAGCCGCACCCATCCTTCGACGCATGTCTGCCGCGTTCTTCGAGGCCGCGATGATTCGGTTCGTTCTCTCCATATGGTCGACGACGGGGGCCACGGGGGGTGGTCCGCCGCTCGGGCGGCCAGTACTTCCCTGACGTGGGGAGGGCGCATCGAGGATCGCTGTGAGCAGGTCGGCCGGAGAAGCGTTCGTGACCTGGGCCGCGGCTGTCGCCCCGGCGGACGTCCCGATGATCAGATCAGCCTCGGTGACCTCCACGCCTGCGTTGAACAATCCGGCGATGACGCCGATCTCCCACGCATTCCCCGCGGAGCCACCACCGTGGAGAACCAACCCCCGCCCGTGTTCCGCGCGGCTCTGCTCCGGACTGTAGTTCTGCGGCTGAACCCGCTCGGACCGTGGCCGGCGGTAGGTCCTGGTGGGAGGAGAAAACGAAGCCGGAAGAGGTGCCGTACTCAGGGAAGTCGCCTTTCACAAGATGCATGCTGGGCACTCCCCGGGGACGACTCTTTCAGTCGCTCGATTCCCGACAGGTGAGGGCACCCGCGTTCGGTGCTGCGTTCACGGGGCCACCTCCTATCGATTGCTGGAGACGGTAACACCTCGGTCCAAACCCCTCCTCCCCTTCTGGATGACCACCTCAATGCTCGGGCTCACCAGTACGTCCCCACCGGTCGAATCTCGATGGCCCCGCCGAGCCGCGCCGCTGGGATGCGCTCTGCCAGCGCGATAGCGGAGTCGAGGTTGTCCGCCTCACAGACCATCGTCCCGGCGATCGCACCGTGAACACCCAAGAATGCTCCATCAGCCGTGATCGTCACTCCTTCTCGCACTCGGATAGTGGTGGCATCCTTCGGCAGTCCTAGTGGTAGGCCAGGTGTGAGGTTCGGCTCTCGGTTGAGACTTCCGTAGTCGGCGTAGATCTGCTTCTGTTCGTCGCCGGTGAGAGTCGCCCAGGCTTGTTCGTCTGTCGGAATAGGTGAGAAGCCTTGATATATCACGAATACATATTGCATCTTTCTCCTTTTGGTGGCCGAAGTTGCTACTTCTCTTGACGATCGAGACCGGACTGTTGTGACGAGTCAGCCGTCGATGACCACCTCGAGCCGACCCAGGTGCGCGGGATTGGCCACCGCGGTGAGGACCGTGATTCGCCCATTGACGACGGTTAGGTCGATGACGCCACGGATGCGTCCGCCAGGTGCCCAGACCACGGCCGCGACACCTTCGACCAGGCAACCCTGGACGCTGTTGGCCCCGGCGACCAAGGTTGCCGCAACGGCGTGCGCTCCTCGGGTCGGCTTCAGCGCCCCCAGCGATCGGGCCACCTCGTCAGGTCGTAGTTCTGCCGCCGGGTCGAGTATCTCCAACAGACCGGCCAGGTCGCCGGTGCGGGCGGCAGCCAAGAACTGCTCCACGACCCGTCGGTGTTCCGCCACGTCGATCGCTCCCTGCCCTGACCCACCACGAACACGGCGTCGTGCCCTGCTGGCCAGCTGGCGCGTCGCGCTCGGCGACCGCTCGAGGATGCGGGCGATCTCCTCGAACGGGAGGTCGAAGATGTCGTGGAGGATGAAGGTCAACCGCTCGGCGGGGGCGAGTTCGTCCAGGACCACCAGCATCGCGGCGCCGACGGCCTCGGCCACTAACACGCCTTGTTCTGGACCATGCTGCTCATCTGTGGGTCCAGTCCCGGACTCCACCTCGTGCTCGGTCAACTCGTCGGCGCGCACCCGATGCCATCGAAGCCGATCGAGACACAGACGTGAGGTAACGGTGGTGAGCCAGCCCTCGAGGTTGACGAGGTCGCTCGGGCTGCTGGTTGCGAGTTTGAGCCACGCCTCCTGCACGACATCCTCGGCCTCCCCCCCGTCGCCCAGCATCCGGTGAGCCAGTGCCCTCAGGCGAGGGCGGTCTGCCTCGAAACGTCGAAGCCGCTCGTCAAGGTCTGGGTTCTCCACCACGCAGGTTGCCTCTCGGTTGGGTCGCCATAAGTCTGACGATCGAGAGGACTGAAGTGTGACCTCTCCGACGCCAAGACCCCCGGGTGGGCGACGGCCCACCGAAAGTCGCGGTCAACAACCCCTAACGCTGCGCATCCAGGAAGGCGGAGACGGAAGACCAAGTCGGTTTCCGACATGCGAGCACGTTATGCGTGTCGTTGTACGAAGCCGAGGAGGATCGTTCCGCCCCCTCGGCCCACGTTCCGGCATTGCAGCGACTCCCGACGTGCCAGCGATCATCCTCACGGGCCATGTAATCTGCTCCAAGCGAACGTGTCATTAGCTGCCAATTCGGCGTGTCACCTGATGCAATGTCACATCACGAACAGCCGCTGGTGGCGCCGCAGCTCCCGCAGACGTAACAGGATCCCGCTCGCTGCATCGCATTGCCGCACTGGTAGCAGTACGGGGCATCCCGCTGCTCCGCCCGGGCCAACGGCTGGGACGCCGGTGCTGTCCCCGCTCCTGACGATCCGAACATGGTCTCCTGAAAGTTCTCCCCTGGAGGAGCCTCGACGGTCCCCTCGAGGATCGTCGCGATCACCGGGTCGACTTCCACCACCCCGGTCGAGGTCGTTGCCGTCTCCTCCACCCCGGGCAGGGTCGGCTGCATCCGCTCCGAGCTCGACAGCACGCCGAGCTCGGTCCGCTCCTCGACGGACAGGTAGTCGACCGCCAACCGCCGGAAGATGTAGTCGACCAGACTGGTGGCGATGCGCAGATCGGCATCGTCGGTGATCCCCGCCGGCTCGAACCGCATGTTGGTGTACTTGCGAACGTAGGTCGCCAGCGGGACCCCGTGCTGGAGGCCGAGGCTCACCGAGATCGAGAACGCGTCCATGATCCCCGCAAGCGTCGACCCCTGCTTGGACACCTTCATGAACACCTCACCCGGACGCCCGTCCTCGTACTCGCCCACGGTGACGTAGCCCTCGCAGTCGGCCACCCGGAAGGCGAAGGTGGAGGACTTCCGGCGCCGGGGCAGACGTTCACGGACGGCACCGACCACGACGGTCTCCGATGCCCTGGCCTGCTCGTGGGCCAAGGCCGCCTCCAACCCGGCGATCTTCTCGTTGAGCTCGCGGGCGTGGGCCTCGGCTTCGGACGCGGCCGGCACTTCCGAGTCGGCATCCGCCTTCTTTGTGGTCGACAGCGGCTGGGCCACCTTGCAGTTGTCGCGGTAGATGGCGACCGCCTTGATGCCCATCCGCCACGCGTCGATGTGCAGTTGCTCGACGTCCTCCACCGTCACGTCCTCGGGCAGGTTCACCGTCTTGGAGATCGCCCCCGAGATGAACGGCTGGACCGCGCTCATCATGCGCACGTGTCCGAGGTAGTGAATGGTGTTGTCGCCCATCGAGCACGCGAAGACGGCGAGGTGCTCGGCCGACAGGCCGGGCGCGCCCACGATCGTCTTGTGCTCGTCGATGTAGGTGACGATCTCGTCGACCTGGTGCGGCGAGTACCCGAGCCGAACCAACGCCCGGGGCACGGTCTGGTTGACGATCGACATCGTCCCTCCGCCCACCAGCTTCTTGGTCTTGACCAGACCGAGGTCCGGCTCGACGCCGGTGGTGTCGCAGTCCATCAGCAAGCCGATGGTCCCGGTCGGCGCAAGCACGCTGGCCTGGGAGTTGCGAACCCCGAACTCCTCACCCAGCTCGACCGCCGAGTCCCACGCCTCTTGCGCCGCGGACAACAGCTCGGTGGGAACCGCTTCTTCGTCGATGGCCGCAACCGCGTCGCGGTGCATCCGCAGCACGTCGATCATCGGGTCAACGTTGTCGTGGAAGCCGGCGAACGGGCCCATCCGAGCCGCGGTCTTCGCCGAGGTGGCGTAGGCATGCCCGGTCATCAGCGCGGTGATCGCCCCCGCCCATGCCCGTCCCTCGTCGGAGTCGTACGGCAGTCCCTGCGCCATCAGGAGCGCGCCGATGTTCGCGTACCCGATCCCGAGCTGGCGAAAACGTCGGGAGTTCTCGGCGATCTTCTCCGTCGGGTAGTCGGCGTTGCCGACGATGATCTCCTGCGCGGTGAAGATCACTTCGACGGCCGAACGGAAGCCGTCGACGTCGAACGAGGAGTCGTCCGACAAGAACTTCATCAGGTTGAGGCTGGCCAGGTTGCAGGCCGAGTTGTCGAGGTGCATGTACTCCGAGCACGGATTGGACCCGTTGATGCGTCCGGTGTTGGCCGCGGTGTGCCACCGGTTGATCGTCGAGTCGAACTGGAGACCGGGATCGGCGCACTCCCACGCCGCCTGTGCGATCTGGCGGAACAGATCACGGGCGCGTACCCAGCGGACCGGCTCGGTCGTCCCACGGGTTGTGAGCGCCCAGTCCCTGTCCGCCACCACTGCCTCCATGAACTCGTCGGTCACCCGCACCGAGTTGTTCGCGTTCTGGTACTGAAGGCTGATCGAGTCCTTGCCGTCGAGGTCCATGTCGAACCCGGCGTCGCGCAACACCCGCGCCTTGCGCTCTTCGATCGCCTTGCACCAGATGAAGTCCTCGATGTCGGGGTGGTCGGTGTCGAGGATCACCATCTTCGCCGCACGCCTGGTCTTGCCACCCGACTTGATGGTGCCCGCCGACGAGTCCGCACCTCGCATGAAGCTGACCGGACCCGAGGCAGTACCTCCGCCCTTCAACAACTCGTGCGAGGAGCGGATACGGGAGAGGTTGACCCCGGCCCCCGATCCACCCTTGAAGATGACTCCCTCCTCGGTGTACCAGTTGAGGATCGAGTCCATCGTGTCCTCCACCGCGAGGATGAAGCACGCCGAACCCTGCTGCGGGACACCGGCAACCCCGATGTTGAACCACACCGGCGAGTTGAAGGCGGCCATCTGATGCACGATCAGGTGCTTGAGCTCCGAGCGGAAGGTCTCTGCCTCCTCGTCGTCGACGAAATAACCGTCCTTGATGCCCCACGTCGTGATCGTGTCCACCACTCGATCGGCCACCTGCCGCAGGGACCACTCGCGCTCGGGGGTCCCCGGAGTTCCACGGAAGTACTTCTGGGCGAGGATGTTGGTGGCGTTCAGACTCCACCCCTCAGGCACCTCGACGTCCAACTGCTCGAAGGCCACAGTGCCGTCCCGAAAGTTGGTGATCCGAGCATCACGACGCTCCCAGACGATCGCGTCATAAGGATGGACCTCCGGAGTGGTGAAGTGACGGCGGATGCCGATGCCGGTGCTCTGCGGGGCGATGGTCATACGTGGGCCTCTTTCTGGCTGGCTCGCTGGGTGGTCGCTGGTGGGTTCTCACGGCGCTGAGGCCGTGTCGGATGCGGCCAACCGACCGCCTCCTTCAACTATCTCAAACAGGTAAAACGGTGCAGAGACACAATATGTAGTACTTAGTCCCCCCCCGGGTACGAGATAGTGGGTCTATTACAGCAGTGTAGTTACACCATGTCAACTCTTCTCGGAGGCTTCGCCCGGTTCGGTCGGGGCCGCCGCCAAAGTCCCAGCATGAGCCCTTGAGACGCCTCCTCCAAGGCTCTCGGTGGAGTCGATCACTACAGTCGAGCCGTGCCAGCCACCCCCGAGAAATCCGCTGTGATCGTCGCGGTCGATGCCGGAACCACCGGGGTTCGAGCGTTGGTCGTGGACGAGCAGGCCAAGGTCGTCGACCTGGCCTACCGGGAGCTGACCCAGCACTATCCCCGACCGGGCTGGGTCGAGCACGACCCGGTGGAGATCTGGGACGCGGTGCGCACCACCCTCGGGGAGGTCGGCGACCGACTGGTCGGCGAGGGCCGATCCGTGCAGGCGATCGGGATCACCAACCAACGGGAGACGGTGGTGCCCTGGGACCGGGGCACCGGCGAGCCGTTGGCACGAGCGGTCGTCTGGCAGGACCGTCGGAGCGCCACGATCTGTCGGGCGATGATCGACGCCGGCCATCTCCCGACGATCAGGCGGCGGACCGGCCTCGTCCTCGATCCGTACTTCTCGGCCACCAAGATGCGCTGGCTCCTCGACGAGGGAGGCCTCGAACCGACTCCCGGCCTGACCTTCGGAACCGTCGACTCGTGGGTGCTCTGGAACCTGACCGGCGGTGTCGACGGCGGGGTGCTCGCAACCGACGCCACCAATGCCTCGCGCACCCTGCTCTTCGACATCGTGGAGCAGGAGTGGTCGGCCGAGCTCTGCGACCTGTTCGGCATCCCGGCAACGGCGCTGCCCGAGGTCCGCCCCTCGTGTGGGCGGTTCGGCGCCGTGGCGGGATCCGCCCTCGGAGAGGACTCCCCCCTCGCCGGGGTCCCGATCAGCGGGATTGCCGGCGACCAGCACGCAGCACTCTTCGGACAGGCCTGCTTCGAGGCAGGGATGACCAAGGTGACCATCGGAACCGGGAGCTTCGTCCTCATGAACGCCGGGGAGGATGTGCCGGATCCGGCGGACGGACTGCTCACCACCTTGGCGTGGGACCTGGGCGACAAAGGAGCGGTCAGCTACGCGCTCGAGGGATCGGTGTTCGTTTCGGGTGCGGGTGTGCAGTGGCTGCGTGACGGCCTCGGCCTCATCGACGAGGCCCGCGACCTCGAGCCTCTCGCCCTCACTGTCGAGAGCAGCGAGGGCGTGGTCATCGTCCCTGCGTTCACCGGGCTCGGCAGTCCTTTCTGGGATGCCGGCGCTCGGGGCACCATCGTCGGGCTCAGTCGAGGCATCGGTCGGGCCCACCTGGCTCGGGCGATGGTCGAGGCGATCGGCTTCCAGATCCGCGACGTGGTGGACGCCCTGAGTGCGACCGGGACTCCGTCGACGGTCCTGCGAGTCGACGGCGGTGCCGCCGCGATGACCCTGTTGCTCCAGACGATCGCCGACCAGACCCGACTGCCGGTGGTCAGGCCCCGCTCGACGGAGACCACCGCGATCGGTGCGGCGACCCTGGCCGGGTTCGCCGAGGGGTTGTGGGGATCACTCGACGAGCTTGCCCACCTCTGGGTGCGTGACGTCGAAGTCGGGCCCGCCCTGCCGCCCGACCTCACCGAGCCCGCGCACCAGGCCTGGCTGCGGGCCCTCGATCGATCGCGGAGCTGGGTCACCGAGGAGTAGTCGGCGACTGGTTCAGTGCAAGTCCTGCCACCCGTAGTCCGCGAGATCCGCCATCGTCGAGATCCATCGTCGTTCGCCGGCGCGGATCACCGGAACGCCCCGACCGACGATCACCAGCTTTCCTGCATGGACCATCGGGGCGACCGCGAGATCGCTCCGATCCATCGCCTCCGAGACGCGAGTTGCACAGAGATCGATCACCTCCTCGCCGAGACGCTCCCCCTCGCAGACGACAACATCAGAGCCGTCTGCTTCGAGCACCGCGCAGAAGTCCGAAGCGAGACTCCGACGCACCCTCGACGCAAGATGCTCGAGCAGCTCTGTTGGTGACCGCTGCTTGAACAGCTCGGCAGCAACGTCCAGCAGCTCGGCCTGCCGATCCGGAATTGCCCCTTCCAAGGGCCGGACCGATTCGATCGAGACACCGTCCACCTCGAGGATCTCTTCGCGCACCAGGCCGAGCAGATTTCGGGCGGCGAGGCCGACGCCCAGCTCGTCGACGACGATCCCGTTGTCACGCTCGAGAATGTCGATCGAGACCACGTCTCCGCCCACCGAGCCGATCCGGCTGGCCACCGCCCCGAGTGCACCCGGCCGATCGGGGAGCTTCACCCTGATCAGGTAGTTGAACACGGGGACAGGCTAGGCCGTCACTGTGTACGGGCTGTTTCGGACAGGTTGCGAGCTTGGGCCGAATGCTCCCGCCCTCGTCCCACCGCTTATCCCGCCCCAGCTCCTCCGGCCTCGCTCCCCGATCCACCCGACCTGGCGCGGGGGCCACCCTTCCTGCGCTCGGCGTAGCGGTCCACGTACTCCTGGCCGGAAAGCCGGGCGATCTCCGACATCAGGGCATCGGTGAACTCGCGCAGCGCCTTCTGTTCGGCACCGTCATCCGCACAGCGCTCGGTCCCCAGCCGACTGTTGCTCTCGGGGGTCAAGGGTGGGCCGAAGCGAACGGTCACGGTGTGGAAGGGGCGCATGAACCTGCTCCCCGGCGGCTGCACCACCCGGGTCCCCGAGATCCCCACCGGGATGATCGGCACACCACAGTGCATGGAGAGGCGTGCCGCGCCGGTGTGGCCTTTGTGCAGCCGGAGATCGGGGGCGCGGGTTCCTTCGGGGTAGATACCGAGCAGACCTCCCCGTTCGAGGACGCCCATCGCGGTGGTGAGTGCCCGTTGCGAGGCGTCTCCTCCGCTTCGCTGGATCGGGATCTGCCCGGCCGCCCGGAAGAACCAGCTGGTGCGCCAGCGCTCGAAGTACTCCGCCTTTGCGACGTAGGTGAGCCGGCGACGCACCACCAAGGGAAGGAAGAAGGAATCGCAGAACGACTGATGGTTTGCCGCCAGCACCGCCGCGCCATGGGTCGGAAGGTGCTCGCGGCCCTCGACCTTGACCCGCCACAAGACATAGAACACGGGGGTGAGCAGCACCTTCAGTACCCAGTAGGCCACCGGCCAACGGTATCCCCGGCAAAAACCGGATGCACTCGATCCTGCTTCGACGCGGGCCTCGGCGTCAGTTGACCCGGACGGGGTCGGACCGTAGCGTCAGGTCGCCCTGAACCGACGGAGGACTGCGTGACCCAGGTAGCCGAAAAGGAAGCTTCACCGTTCGTCGAAGGACTCCACTTCGGGGAGTCACCCCGCTGGCACGACGGCCGGCTCTGGTACGCCGACTTCTACGACAACACCGTGCAGTCGGTCGGCGAGGCCGGCGACGTGCGGATCGAGACCACGGTCGAGGGCGAGCCCGCGGGCATCGGTTGGCTGCCCGACGGCCGATTGCTGGTGGTGACCCGCAAGCCGCGCACCGTGCTGCGGGTCGAGCCCGACGGTCGGCTCGTCCACCACGGCGACCTCAAGCCGACCGCCACGTTCTACGGGAACGACATGGTCGTCGACGCGGTCGGGCGCGCCTATGTCGGGAACTTCGGGTTCGACCTCGACCGGTTCATCGAAGAGGAAGGTCTCGCTGCGCTGGTCGAGCCCTCCGGCCCCCCGACCACCGCAGTGATCCGGATCGACCCGGACGGCTCCGCCCATGTCGCGGCAACCGATCTCTCGTTCCCGAACGGAACGGTCATCACCCCGGACGGTCGCACCCTGATCTTGGCGGAGACCTTGGCGGGACAGCTCACCGCGTTCGACGTGGGAGACGACGGCGAGCTCACCGGGCGCCGGGTCTGGGCCACGCTTCCCTGGTGCGCGCCCGACGGCATCTGCCTCGACGCCGAGGGCCACGTGTGGGTCGCCAACGCCATGACCACCGAGTGCATCCTGGTCGCAGAGGGGGGTGAGGTGATCGACCGGGTCAAGACCTCGTTGAACAGCTTCGCGTGCATGCTCGGGGGTGAGGACCGGCGCACGCTGTTCGCGATGACCGCGCCGACCAGTACCGAGTCGATCGTGAGCGTCGATCGGACCGGGCGGATCGAGCGGGCCCGGGTCGACGTCCCGGGGGCGGGACTCCCCTGACGACCTGAGAGCTCAGTGCAGCCGGGTGAGTGCCCGGCGCAGACTGCGCACGCCCTGGCCGATCCGCTGCTCGTTCTCGATGAGCGCAAAGCGAACGTGGCCGTCACCGCCGGGTCCGAAACCGACCCCCGGTGACGTCGCGACATCGGCGTGCTCGACGAGGAACTTGGCGAACTCGAGCGATCCCATGTCTGCGTAGGGTTCGGGGATCCGGGCCCACACGAACATGGTCCCCTTCGGCGGGGTGATCTCCCACCCGATCCGGTTCAACCCCTCGCACAGCGCGTCGCGCCGAGCCTGATAGGTCTCGTTGATCACTTTCGGATAGTCGGGGGCTTCGTTCATCGCCACGATCGCCGCGATCTGGATCGGTTGGAAGGTCCCGTAGTCGAGGTAGCTCTTCAGCTTGGTGAGCGCCTGGACGATGGCGGCGTTCCCCACCAAGAATCCGACCCGCCACCCCGCCATGGAGAACGACTTGGTCATCGTGTACAGCTCGACCGCGACGTCCTTCGCTCCAGGGACCTGCAGGATCGAGGGCGGGGAGTAGCCGTCGAAGGCGATGTCGGCGTAGGCGAAGTCGTGCACCAGCACGATCTCGCGCTCACGGGCGAACTCGACCAGGCGGGTCATCCACGAAAGGTCGACGCATTCGGTGGTCGGGTTGTGGGGAAAGGAGAGCACCACCACCCGGGGCTTGGGCCACGCCGACTCCCAGGCCTCCATCAGGTTGTCGAAGAAGGGCCCGCCCGAGCTCGCACCGTCGACGGCTCCGGCTTTGGGGTCGTCGAGGCGGACATGACGGACGTCGGCTCCCGCGAAGAGCGGGGCATAGATGTGAATCGGATACGACGGCGAAGGCACGAGCGCGGTGTCCCCCGGTCCGACCAACACCCACATCAGGTGGGAGAGACCTTCCTTTGCACCGATGGTGGTCACCACCTCGGTATCCGGATCGAGCCCGACCTCGAACTTCCGCAGATACAGGTCCGCGATGGCTTGACGGATCTTCGGAATTCCTCTGCTCGCGGAGTACCGGTGGTTGCGGGGGTTGTGCACGGCCTCGGCGAGCTTCTCGACCGCCACGTCGGGCGAGGGGAGGTCTGGGTTCCCGAACCCGAGGTCGATCACGTCGCGACCCTCGCGCCGTGCCACTGCCTTCAGGTCGTTGATGGTGGCAAAGACGTAAGGGGGCAGCCCATTGATCCGGCGGAACTCCATGCAACGAGGTTACTGCCGCTACCCCCCACCCCCGCGCACCAGATCCGCCGCTTCGGCCACCGTGTCGAGCGAACCCGGCCAGGCCCAGACCGCCCAGGTGGCACCGGACATGGCAAGCTCGGACAGGCGCGGTACTGCTTCGTCGACCGAACCGGGGAGCGGTCCACCCCAGGTGACCTCGAGCCCGGACTCGGACAGCTCGGCCAGCCGTTGCGGCTCACCCTCCCAGAGGTTCACCGCCGCCCCGAGGTCGCGGGCGACCTGGACCGTCTTGTCGCTTCCGCCGCCGATCCACACGGGAATCCCCCATTGCTGCATGGCCGAGCCGACGGCAGCCACTCGGGCGCGTCGCACGTCGGCCGACTCGAAGGGGATGCCGAAGGCCTCGTTCTCGTCTCGGGTCAACCGGTCGCCGGGTCCGATGCCGGCGATCATCCGACCGCCGCTGATCAGGGAGAGACTCGAGAGCACCGCCAGCAGAACGTCGTCGGGGACCAGCTCGATCCGGGCGACGAGTGTTCCGAACGCGATCGACGAGGTGGCCCCCGAGACCGCACCGAGCAACGGGGCCGACGAGAGGGCGGGCCGGTCGGGCTGACCCATCGGCCAGAGATGATCGAAACAGAAGACCCCGTCCAGTCCCAGTTCCTCAGCGCGACGAGCGGCCTCGATCGCCGGACCGGCATCGTCCACGAACTGGGGAAGGGTGACCCCGATCTTCATGCTCTCCGCGCTCCCCGACACCTCGTGCCCCTCGGCCCGGCGGAGCCGGTCACGGGGTCGACTCGACCCGGGCCTTCAGCTCACGGAGGGCGATCGACATGATGCGGCTCTGGGCTCGCATCTTGATGAACCCGGGAAGCGGCACCTTCATCTCCACCTCGAGGTGGTAGGTGACCTCGGTGCCGCCCGAGCCGTCGGGGGCGAACTCGTAGCGGCCATCGAGTTTGGAGGTGATGTCGCCACGGGTCTGCACCCACGAGAGGACCCGGGGCGCCTGGCTGAAGTCGTAGGCCAAGGTGTAGCTGGTGCTGCGCCCGAAGGCGGCGGCACGAAAGTTCACCACCTTGGGGCGGCCCTGCTCGTCGCGCTCCTCGACGCTGACGTCCTTGATGTCACCCGCCCACTGCGGATAGGCATCGATGTCGGAGCTGACATCGAAACACCGCTCAGGCGTCGCCGCCACGACCATTCGCTCAGTGGCTAGCTCCGCCACGGTGGGCCCTCCTCCTCGATTCGACTGCCGGGACCATTTGGGCGCCTCAGCCTGCCATGTTGTTCAGGGATTCGGCCAGCCTAGGGGCGAGCTCGTCGTAGTCGAAGGATGCCTCGGCCCTGCGTCGCGAGGCAATACCCATCTTCTCGCGAAGGGCCGGATCGCCGAGCAGCCGACCGATGGAGCGGGCCACCGTCCCGACGTCGGTCGGCCGTTGCACGACGAGGCCCGTCTCGTGGTCGGCCACCGCTTCGTCGGCCCCGCCGGATGCCCCCGCCACCTGGGGCACGCCCGCCGCAGCGGCCTCGAGAAAGACGATGCCGAATCCCTCTTGTTCGAGGCCGGCCCACCGGTTCCGGCAGAGCATCGCAAAGAGGTCGGCCGCACCGACCAGCAGTGGCAGTTGCTCGTCGGGGATGCCGCCGAGCAGTCGCACCGGCGCGCCGTGCTCGGCGATCCTGCCTGCCAGCCGATCGGAGTCCCGGCCCCGACCGGCGATGGCGACGGTCAGATCGGGCACGTCACCCACCAGGCGGACTGCCGCGTCGATGAGGACGTCCATCCCCTTGCGGGGCACCAGGCGGCTCACGCTGACCACCAGCGGACCGTCGGTCGGGAGTCCGAGGTCCACGCGCGCGCCGAGCGGCGCTGCTCGGGCGTGAGCGGCGCGAACCGCTCGAGGTCGACCCCGGGGGGAATCTCCACCATCGGTGGAAAACCTCCCCTCCGGCGCATCGCCCGACGCGCCTCGGCTGCCGGATAACCGCCCGCCGAAATGGCGAGGGCGCTGTGGCGCAGCACATGGGCCACCAACTCGCGAGCGGCCGGCAGCCGTGCCGGGATGGCCACTTCGGCGCCGTGCAGGAGCACCGCATAGGGGATCCCGAGCCGAGGTCCGATCAGCCCGAGTGGGAAGACCGGATCGATCACGACCGAGTCCGCGCCGATCCGTCGGGCGGAGCTCCTGATCCGGCGGACCAGCCCCGGGCCCGGCACCAGCACCGGGCCCGGCACCCGCTCGATGCGGATCCCCGAGTCTGCCTGCTCCCGATCGAACGAGCGGGCATCGGGATGGGAGCTGGCGGTGAGCACGGCGAACGAGTCCGGATCGAGCCGGCGCCACAACTCCCACAGGTAGGCCTGAATGCCTCCGACCTTGGGCGGGAAGTCGTTGGTGACCAACAGGTGGGTCATCGGTCCCCAGCCAGATCGTCTCGCCCCAGCCGCTTGCACGCCCAGCCGGCGTGCTCGACCAACATCTCGTCGTCAGAGGCCAACCAGCGCTGCAACACCCGCTCGGTCGCCGGATCACCGCCGTGACCGACGTTGCCGAGGGCGACCAGCGCGTTGCGGCGGAGGTACCGAGGATCGCGTCCCGCGATGTACCACCTTCCGTGGACAGCCAGGAGCTCGTCGTCGGAACGCTCGAGAAGCTCGACCAGATCCACCCACCGCTCGCCGGCTCGGTCAGGCGGTGGTGGCGGACGGCGCCGGTCGGCCACTCGATTGATCGGACAGACCTGCTGGCACTCGTCACAGCCGTAGATGCGGCCCCCGAGCGCATGCCGGTGCTCCTCGGGAAACGAACCCGGGGCTTGGAGCAACCACGCAAGACACCGACGCGCATCGATGGCCCCCGGTGCGACGATCGCTCCGGTCGGGCAGGATCCGATGCAGCGCGAGCAGCTCCCACAACCTTGCCCGTGGGAAAGAGGACCCTCGGGCGAGGTCGGTCGCAGCGGGGCGTCGGTCACCACCGAGCCGAGCACCGACCACGAACCGAGCCCCGGGATCAATAGGAGCGAGTTCTTCCCGAACCAGCCCAGACCCGCCCGGTGTGCAGCCGCCCGATCGACCAGCGCGTTGTCGTCGCAGACCACCGTGGCCTTCCATCCACGTTCCCGCAGTGCATCGGCGATCGGCGCCAACGCCCCACGGAGCGCTCGGTAGTGGTCCCTTCGGGCGTACCGGGCGACGCTGCCGGCCGCGCGAGTGGGGAGGAGGGAGACCTCGCCGTGACGGCAACCGGAGAGGTCAGCATCAGCGGGCTCTTCACTGCGGTAACTCCAGGCGCCGACCACCAACGCTCGGGCTCCGGCGACGATCCGGTCCGGATCGGTGGAGCGTTCGGGGTTGCGATAGGTGAACTGCATGGATCCGCTGAGCCCTTGCCGCTTTCGCTCCCGCAGATCGTCCCGGGTCTCTTCGAACACCTCGGCGGAGGCGATGCCTACTGCACAGAGACCCGCGTCGCACCCGATGTCGAGGAGCGCAAGCTCGAGGTCCGCCTCGTTGCGACCGGATGCCGAACGACAGGGCGTCGCGGTCGGGGGCGGAAGCACGCACCATCGTCGCACGCCGACCGGTGACTCCTCGTCAGGGTCGGTGCATTCAGCGTGAAGAGTTCAGCTCACCTGGCGTGCGTGCCGGACCCCGGGGACCAGACCACCCTGTTCGAGGAGGCGAACCGCACGAGCGACCGACGCGTCGATCACCACCGCATCGTCGGGCTGGCGGTCGACGATGAAGCTGACCACACAGTCGTCGCACACGCTGGTGTTGCGATGGATGCAGTCGGCACAGTCGATGGTGAACCCCTCCGACACTGCTCCGGTGTGGGGTTTTGCCTGCGGCATCGGCACCGGCACCGGCACAGAGAGTGAAGCGAGTGGCATGGTTGGTTCTCCTCGGCTCGGCTGATCGATTCGCTCCGACGAACCGATGATCGGATCCATCACTTGGACATGATGACCCGGGGGTGTGACGCTCCCTGCCGGACGACGAGCGAGATAGCCTGCGACGGCCGTCCACGAAGCAGGCCGGGAAGAGGAGGCAGTCATCACCACCGATCATTCGTCTGTTCCGGCCGAGCTCTCGATGGTGGTGCTCTCGACCCGTGACGTGCCGGCACTCCGCGGCTTCTATCGTGCGCTCGGCTGGTCCGAGCAGGCGGGGGGCACCGACCAGCTGTGCCGGTTCCAGTTGGGAGCGGTCGTCCTCACCCTCTACTCGGACCCCCACATCGCCGACGCGACGGGCTCCGTCGGTTCGTCGCACACGACGCTGGTCATCCCTTTCTCGTCGGCCGATCAACTCGATGCGGCCTACCGCACCGCGGCTGACGCCGGGGGCGAGCTGCTGGTCCCGCCGACCGACCAATCGTGGGGAGGTCGATCGTGCATCGTGGCCGATCCGGAGGGACATCGCTGGGAGTTCCTCTGGGTGCCCGCCCGCTGAGACAGTGACCGACGATGTCGTGGTGCGGGAGATGGCCGCAGAGGAGTTGACCGATGCGTTCGAGCTCGGCGCGGTGACCTTCGGGCAGACCCGGTTCTCACCACCCGCCGCGGCTCCTGAGATTCGCCCCGACCTCACCCACTACGGCGCCTTCGATGCACGCGGGAGGCTGGTCGGCAAACTGAACGACCTCCACCATGAGCAGTGGTGGAGCGGTCGAGAGATCGCGGCGGCAGACATTGCGGGGGTGGCCGTTCGGCCGGAGGCGAGGGGCCGGGGCATCGCCCGCGCGCTGCTCCGTCACCTACTCGAACAAGCCCGAGAACGCGGAGCAATGGTCAGCGCGCTCTTTCCCACGGTTGCTGCGGTGTACCGATCGGCCGGATGGACCATGGCCGGAGCTCGACGAGGCTTCGACATCCCGACCGCCTTGTTGGCCGGTCGCCACCGTGCGGAACACCTCACCGTCCGCCCGGCAGATCCGGCTGAGCTGACCGTCGTCGACGATCTCTACGAGCGGATCGCGGAGTCGAGGAACGGCCTCCTCACCCGGACCGGTCGGCTCTTTGCGCGCGAACCGGATACCTTCCCAGAGGGCATCGCCGGGCTCACCGTTGTCGAAGACGACACGCGACCGGTCGCCGCGGCAACCTGGGGACGGGAGAGCGGCTACCAGGCAGACGCCATCCTGCGAGTCGACGACTTCCTCGCGACGAGCACCGATGCGGCCCGGGCCTTGCTCGGGGTGCTGGCGAGCTGGCGGCCGGTCGCTCCGACCGCCCGGTTCATCGGCGTTCCGTCGGGTATCGCTCCCCGCGAACTCCCCCTGGAGGCGTCACGGCCCCATCGAACCGACTGGTGGATGT
Organism: uncultured Acidimicrobiaceae bacterium; assembly: GCA_963839925.1. Classification (GTDB taxonomy): domain Bacteria; phylum Actinomycetota; class Acidimicrobiia; order Acidimicrobiales; family RAAP-2; genus Bog-756. The sequence continues at coordinate 2,162,365 of CAWIWV010000001.1, forward strand.
TCCGTCCCATCGACGCGCCCGCGTTGATCGCCAATCAGGCGTGGCCAGAACCGGTGCGCGTCAAGGCCACCTTCACCCTCGTCGACGAGTTGGCAGCCTGGAATGCGGGCACCTGGAGGTTGGAGATCGCCGACGGGCGCGCCAGCATGGAGCGAGCTGCATCCGACTGCGCACCGGCGTTGCACATCGAGGGCCTCGGCGCGTTGGTCTGTGGCACGGCGTCGCCGGCGATCCTGGTCGAGAGTGGCCTCGCCGACGAAGGACTCGACGACGACCTTGCGTTCCTCGCCGCGGTCCCCCGTCCCGAGCTCTTGAACTACTTCTGAGCGCCGGACAGGGACGCGTCTACAGGCGCCGTTTCACATGTAATTCTAGGCAATTCTCAGATTGCGCGCGCAGACAGGGGATGGACCGATGAGGCCTTCTCGTGCCTGTAGCCTTTCGGCCGGCGGCCCCGTCGAGCGGGGTTTCCGCCGACTCTGCTCCGGGGCCGCCACCTGTCCCCGCAACCGAACGCCCCGTTCAGTACCCCGCGTCCGGATCCACCAGACCGACCAGCTCCTCGCCGGCAGCGAAGCGCTCGACGTTGGTGCGGATGCGCTGCGCCAGGAGGGGCATGACCATCTCGATGGTGTCCGCGGTGTGGGGAGTGATGATGCAGTTGGGTAACTCCCAGAGGGGATGGCCGTCGGGCAGCGGCTCGGGATCGGTCACGTCCAGCGCAGCGCCCGCGATCGATTCGGACCGCAACGCGGCGACCAGCGCGTCGGTGTCCACGTGGGGTCCGCGTGCCACGTTCACCAGCCACGCGTTCTGATCCATCAGCTCGAGCTCGGGCGCACCGATGATCCCGGTCGTCTCCGGGGTGAGTGCCAGGGCGACGAACACGACCAGCGACCCCGCCAGCACGTCGTGCAGAGCGGACGTCGAAACGGTCCGGGCGGCTCCGGGCACCGGATCCGGCTGCCGACGGACAACCGTCGCCTCCACCCTGAACGGGGCAAGCTGCTCGAGCAGTTTGGTGGTGATGCCGCCGCCTCCCAGGATGGTCACCTTCTGGTCGTACAGACTGAGCCCCGCGGGCACTCCCCAGGATCGGGCCTCGCACCGTATCCGCATATGACGAAGGCCGGCGAGGGCGAGCATGAGCGCGTGCTCGGCGACCGGCTCCGCGTAGGAGCCTTTGGCGCAGGTCCAGATGCGCTCGTGATCGAGCAGGCCGTACGACAGCATCGGTTCGACGCCGGCGAAGGGAAGTTGCACCCACCGGAGATCGGGGGCGGAGTCCAGTTGATCGGCAAGGCCCTTCACGTCTTTCGGATCCAGCCAGACCAGCGCCTCGGGGTGGTCTGCTATCTCGACCAAGGTTCCGCCCCCGGCGGTGACCGCGTCGGTGGCGAATGGGGAAGGAAAGGGACCGACGGCTATGCGGGGGGAGGGCATGAACGGCAGACTATCGACCTCCGCAACCCGTCGCGACCAGGCCGACCTCGCTCAGTCGAGGAAACCGTCGAGGGGAACCGGTGTGATGCGGTGTGCCTCGGCCACCGGCCCGTAGACGACGTTTCCCTCCGCCACGTTGATGCCTTCTGCGAGCGCTCGGTCCCTCCTCGCCGCAGCCCGCCATCCGTGATCCGCGATCTCGAGCACGTAGGGCAGCGTGGCGTTGGCCAACGCATGGGTCGAGGAGTGAGGCACCGCGCCGGGCATGTTCGCGACGCAGTAGAACAAGGAGCCGTTCGACTCGAAGACCGGATCGGAGTGGGTGGTCGGCTTGCTCGACTCGAAACAACCGCCCTGGTCGACCGAGAGATCGACCAGCACCGACCCCTCCCGCATCTTTGCCACGAGCTCGTCCGGGATCAGCATGGGGGCCCTGGCGCCGACGACCAAGACCGCTCCGATGACGATGTCGGCGTCGATGCAGCACTCCTCGATGGCGTGCGCGCTCGACGCGATCGTCTCGATCGCACCACGGAAGTGGTGGTCCATCCGGCGGAGGCGTTCGAGGTTGCGATCGAGAATGAAGACTTCGGAGTGGAGGCCGACCGCCAGGGTCGCCGCGGCCATCCCAGCCACGCCCGCTCCCAGGATGACCAGCTTGGCGGAGCGGACCCCGGGCACCCCGGAGACCAACACCCCTCGACCGCCGCCGGGGCTCATCAAGTAGTGGGCGCCCATCAACGGCGCCATCCGACCGGCCACCTCGCTCATCGGGGTGAGCAGCGGGAGCGAGCCGTCGGCGAGCCGGACGGTCTCGTAGGCGATGGCGGTGTTGCCTGCGGCGATGAGCGCCTCGGTGCACGCACGCGACGCGGCGAGGTGCAGGTAGGTGAACAGCACCTGATCCTTGCGGAGACCGAGGCGCGGGTACTCCACCGGGACGGGCTCCTTCACCCCGAGGACCATCTCCGATCCGGCCCAGATCTCGTCGGGATCGTCGACGACCGTGGCGCCCGTCGCGACGTAGTCAGAGTCCGAGATCGCCGACCCCACTCCCGCGCTCGCTTCGACCCATACCTGGTGGCCGGCCGCGGTGAGTTCCCGCACTCCGGCAGGGGTGATCGCCACCCGGTACTCGTCAGCTTTCAATTCCTTCGGTACTCCGACGATCACTACCGGACATAGTGGATGACCATCGGACACCAAGACAAGTGTTTCTTTGGAAACAAGAGCAAGTTCCAACGATTCCTATCGATTCTCGACGCGTATTCGCTCCAAACTGCTATAAAAGGTCGCAGGATGAGGGTTCGAGGGGATCGACGACTCGAGCAGTGGATCAGCCTGCCCGCCAGAGCACCGGGCACCTGACCATGGCTTCGATGCAGACGCCACCCGGAAACGGGATGCTCGACGCAGTCAACAAGGCGATCATCGACCAGCTTCAACAGGACGGGCGTCAGACGTACGGATCGATCGGTGAAGCCGTCGGGCTCTCCGAGGCGGCCGTCCGCCAGCGAGTGCAGAAGCTGCGCGATGCGGGGATCATGCAGATCGTTGCGGTCACCGATCCGCTGCAGGTGGGATTCCGAAGTCAGGCCATGGTCGGCATCCGCACCGACGGCGACGCGCGAGTTGTCGCCGACCGCCTGGCGGCGGTCAACAACATCGACTATGTGGTCTTGTGCGCGGGCTCCTTCGACATCTTGGTCGAGCTGGTCTGTGAAGACGAGGACTCAATTCTCCAACTGCTCAACGAGGTCATCCGCCAGACCCCCGGCGTGCGCGACACCGAGATGTTCATGTACTTGAAGCTGGCCAAGCAGACCTACGCCTGGGGGACCCGATGAGCACGTTCGAAGGCGAGACGAGCAAGATCGAGGAGAGTGCCCGACGCCACCTCTGGATGCACTTCACTCGAATGTCGGCGTCGGCAGATGTCCCGGTCATCGTCCGGGGCGAAGGCGTTTGGGTCTACGACGATCACGGGAAGCGGTATCTCGACGGTCTGTCCGGACTCTTCACCAGCCAGGTCGGCCATGGCCGGACCGAGTTGGCCGAAGCTGCGGCAGCTCAGGCGAGGACACTCGCGTACTTCCCGCTGTGGAGCTACGCGCACCCATCGGCCGTCGCACTCGCCAACAGGCTCGCCGAGCTGACCCCCGGTGATTGCAACAGGATCTTCTTCACCACCGGCGGCTCCGAGGCGGTCGAGTCGGCGTGGAAGCTGGCAATCCAGTACAACCGCGCGACCGGTGCACCCGATCGGCGGAAGGTGATCAGCCGGAATCTCGCGTATCACGGGACCACGATGGGCGCCCTGTCGGTCACCGGTCTGGCGGCGATCAAGAGGCCGTTCGAACCCCTCGTGCCAGGTGCGCTCCGAGTGCCGAACACCAACTTCTACCGAGCCGAGTACTTCGCCGACGACCTTGACGCCTTCGGACAGTGGGCCGCTGACGCAATCGAGCAGACCATCCTCTTCGAAGGACCCGAGACGGTCGCGGCGGTGTTCCTCGAACCCGTCCAGAACTCGGGAGGCTGCTTCCCCCCGCCGCCCGGCTACTTCCAGAGGGTGAGAGAGATCTGTGACCGCTACGGCGTGCTTCTCGTTTCCGACGAGGTCATCTGCGCGTTCGGCCGGCTCGGCCATTGGTTCGGAGCCGATCGCTACGACTACCGGCCCGACATCGTGACCATGGCCAAGGGACTGACCAGCGGCTACTCCCCACTCGGCGCCATGGCGGTCAGCGACCGTCTGGTGGAACCATTCCTGACCGGGGACAGCTTTCTGCACGGGATCACTTTCGGTGGGCACCCGGTCAGCACTGCAGTGGCGCTGGCCAACCTCGACATTTTCGAGAAGGAGGACCTGCTCGAGCATGTCCGGAAGAACGAAGGGCTGTTCAAGGCGTCGCTCGAGACCCTCCGCGAGCTGCCGATCGTCGGTGACGTCAGGGGAGCGGGCTACTTCTACGGGATCGAGCTGGTCAAGGACAAGGACACCCGGGAGACCTTCGACGACGACGAGTCCGAACGCCTGCTGCGCGGCTTCCTTTCGGGTGCGCTCTACGATGCCGGACTGATCTGCCGGGCCGACGACCGCGGTGATCCGGTGATCCAGCTCGCGCCGCCGCTCATCTGCGGTGAGGAGGAGTTCGAGGTCATGGCCTCGGTGCTGCGATCAGTGCTGACCGAGGCCTGGAATCAGATGCGCGCCTGATCCCCTCGCAAGAGGAGGCATGACCGCCGGTCGCCCCGTTCGTTGGTTCAGACGGCGCCGAAGAAGGGAGCCCCGAAGGCGAAGGTCCCACCGTCCAACGAGAACATCCAGTACCCGCCGGTTGCCTGGTCGGGCGACAGACCACCGACCGGAGCGTTGAGCGTCGTCGAGGCGAGAGACCCCTTGAAGCCGGCCGAGCCGTAGGCGAAGACGCTGCCACCGCTGGTGACTACCCAGTACCCACCGCCACCGGGGGCTGACTCGATCCCGACCACGGAACCGTTCAGTTGCGACTTGGAAGGCGCACCGAGCGATTGGGCCCCACCGAACCCGAAGACCTGACCGCCGCTGGTCACTTCCCAGTAGCCGCCGGTCTGGGCGTCGAACGCCATACCCACGACGGGTGCGTTGACCTTCTGGCCGCCCGTCGATCCGTGGAACTGGGCGTCGCCGAACGCGAACACCCCGCCGTCACTGGCGAACTCCCAGTAACCCCGGCCGTCGGGGGTGGACACGAATCCGACAATCGGCGCGTCGAGCGGGTCCCCGCCCATCGATCCGTAGAACTGGGCATCGCCATAGGCGAACACCCCACCGTCGCTGGCGACCTCCCAGTACCCCTGCCCGTCCGGCGTGGACACGATCTTGATGATCGGAGCGTTGAGCGCGATGCCCGCGGTCGATCCGTAGTCGAGGACCGATCCCTGGGTCGAGATGTATCCCTGCGAGTTCACCAGCCAGTAGCCCGATCCGCCGGAGTTCGAGGCCATGGCCACAACCGGAGGGAGCAACGGTCCGACCGGTTGAAATCCAATCGTCGGGGCGGCGGACACCTCGTTCGAGGGCGCCGACTGCGAGCTACCGCTGACCGCTACGACGGTGAAGTAGTAGGTCGTACCCGGAACCAGATGGGTCGCCAGATAACTGGTCCCGGTGATCAGGCGGTGCCCGTTGACCGGCACCGGGTACTCCGCACCCGGGAGGGTTCCCGCATACACGTTGTACCCGGTCACCGAAGATCCACCGGCGCCGGCGGGCCAGGCGATCTCGACTCCGAGGTTCCGGGGTGCCGCGACGATCGAGGGGGCACTCAGCGGTCCGCTCTGCGATTGGACGGGGGCGGGATCTCCCGATGCAATCAAGGGTTGGATCAATGGTGTGTTGTTGGAGCTGCTCGACGACGAGGAGGTCGAGTTGGAACTGCCGGAGGAGGACGAGGAATTGGAACTGCCTGTCGGAGCACCGAGCGCAAACGACGACCCATTGACGCCACTACTCTTGAGAGTGCCCGCGCTCCGTCCGTGCTGTCCGGCCACCTTCTTCAGGTGACGCTCGCGTCGAAGTTGGGCCCGTCGCTCAGCGGGAGTGAGTTTGCGATTGGTTGCACTCCCCGATTTCGTACCGTCGATCGACTTCCGGTTGGCAAGCGCCAATCCGAGTGCCTTCTTGTACGCCGCCGAGTTGTACGGGTTGTGGGAGGCCTTCTTCTTCTTCGATTTCGATTTCGATTTCGATTTCGAAGAGCCCTTGCCCTTCTTCCCCTCCTGCACCGCGTGCAACGCCAATGCCTTGCGGTACCGTTCCCGCTCGGCTGCGGAGGCCGACTTGTGGTGTCCGGAGGGCTTTGAATTCTGAAGTGCAAAGTCCGCGCCCGCTCCGAGTACGACGACCAACGCCACCGTCGTAGCAAGCGCGATCCCCGCTTGCCGGTCCGGCTTCCCCCCTTCGCCTACGAGCCACTGAGACCACTGCTTCAGTCCTCGTATCCACTTCTTCATCTACTTGGCCCCTTCGTCAGAACGCCGGCCCTCAAACTCCCGACACGATCGCCTCGCTCCGGCTGGTCCCCGGCGGCCCAACGCTTCCCATCCGACAGGACAACCCAACCCACCAGCACCGCAAGTATAACCCGGGGATCGGCTTTCCAGAAGGTCGGCTTGACCGATTTCTCGGGAGTTTCCGAGGCCTGGTCAGGCCTTCAGGGCACTCCTACTGGGTCACTTGGGGCCGGTGAGCTGGTTCTCCTCGTCAACCTGCACCACAGAAGGCTGATGGACCGCGACTTCGGCATCCTCGATGTCCACGAAGCTCGCGATGATCACCAGGTCACCGACATGGGCGAGTCTCGCCGCAGCACCGTTGAGGCAGATCTGACCGTCAGTTCCTTCGATCGCATAGGTCTCGAACCGGGCACCGTTCATCAGGTTGTACACCGCAACCTGCTCGTTCGGAACGATGTCCGCCGCCTTCATCAGAACCGGGTCGATCGAGATCGAACCGACGTAGTTGAGATCGGCGTCGGTGACCCGTGCGCGGTGGATCTTGCCGTTCAACATCCTTCGTCGCATCGTCGTCCCCTTCTGGGCGCCGTTCCCACCCGTGGATCCTCCCCTACACACTAATCGGGAGAGTGATCGGGTTCGGAACGGTGCGATGAGCAAGCGCCGTTTCGCAGGAGAGGGCATGATCTGGACATGCCTTCCGCCCGCCAGGTTTTGGTGCTCGCTCCCATGACCATGGAGCTCAAGCCCATCGTCAAGCTCCTCGGTGCGCGCCCCTCGGAGTCGGAGGGCACCAAGTTCTTCAGCGGACAGTGCGGTCCGCTCGACGTCGTCGTCTCCCAGATCGGCGTGGGGCCTTCAGTGGCTGCAACCTCCACCGAGCAGTTGCTCGACCGATTCGATGTGGAGCGGGTGATCCTGAGTGGCATCGCCGGCGGGATCCATCCGTCGTCCGCCATCGGCACGGTGATCGTCCCTGACGTCGTCGTCGAGGTGAGCAGCGGCAAGGAACTGCGACCCTCGCGCCTCGGAGATACGGGGAAGGCCGGCAGGGTCGGAACGGTCGACGAACTCATCGTCGATCCATCCCGCATTGCGAGTTTGGTCGACCAGGGGATCGACGCGCTCGAGATGGAGGCGTCGGGAGTCGGATCTGTCTGTGATGAGCGCAGCGTTCCGTGGAGCGTGGTCCGAGTGATCAGCGACCGGCCCGACGACGGGTTCGCCGACGACTCGGTGATGGATACGCTTCGGCCCGACGGCACGGCAGACCCTTGGGCCGCTCTCCGGCTGATGGTGACCAAACCAGGGCGGATTCCCGGGCTCGTGCGACTGGGCCGAGACAGCTCGGCGGCGGCGGCGAAGGCGGCAAAGACCACGTTCAGGGCATTGCAGGGGCTCGCCTGACGATCTTCGTCTGACGAAGTCCGGTCAGACCTTTGCAGCGACCAAGCCGGCAAGCGCGGTCGCGCCAGGTCCGTCGATCGGCAGGTGGGTGCCGTCCGAGTACAGCCATCCCGGGTTCTGGTCCGCAAGGCCGTTCCAATCGGCCAACACGGCGTCGGGGTAGTGCGCCACCCCTGCGGCAAGCACCGCGTTGTTCGGATCCTGCCACGGTCGGTCGACATGGACACTCACGAAGACCACCCGCGAGGCTCCCGAAAGGATGTTCATCATGTCGGCGAAGTCCGCGCTCGAGATGGGTCCGTTGGTGGAGAGACCGACCACGACGACCGCGCCCAGCTGTCCCTCGGACTTGAGCTGTTGCAGTTCGGCCTCGCCTGTCGACCACTGCTCGCCCACCACCGCTTGCACGTTGATGCCGGGGATCGCCTGTTGCAACACGCCCTCGTAGTCGATCATCACCGAGTCGCCGACCGCGGTGACCTGACCCTCGTCGAAACCAGCTCCGGGGGCCGGAAGGGGCGGCGAGGTGATCGGACCGTGGCTGGCGAGGGTCGAGGTCGGTGGAGACGACCCGGCAAGGGTGGTTGTCGGAGTGGTGCTCGGGGTGGTCGTCGGCGGAACCGTCGAAGTGGAGGTGGTCGTCGGGGGAACCTGGGTCAGTGACGGGGTCACGTTCAGAGGCACGATCAGCCTGGTGCTTCCGACGTCCTGTGGCGCGCCGTTGCGACCCGGCGATCCCGACGCGACCTGGCTGCACCCCGAAGCGACGGTCGCCATCGAACCGACCGCTACCAGAGCCACCAGGGCGGAGCGGATGTTCATGCCGGCCACTCCGACAAGTTACCGGCGAGTTCGAGGGTGTCTGGGTCGGGAATAATCTGAGCACTTCGAGCCTCGACGGATGTCGACCGAAAGGAGTCAGGGTGGAAGACGACGAGATCATCACCCGGATCGGAAACCTGGCCGACGAGGAGCGGCGTCTCGAAGAGATGCACGTCGGCGATGGCATCTCGCCCGAAGAGCAGGCGAGACTGCGAACCATCGAGGTCACCCTCGATCAACTCTGGGACCTTCTCCGCCAACGAAGGGCTCTCCGCAGTGCGGGCCGTGATCCGGAAGAAGCTGAGACCCGTCCCGAAGGAACCGTCGAGGGGTACCGCCAGTAGGTCGCTCTGCCTGAGGGCAGGCCGGTCAAGTGGTCGGGCAGCTCGTCCCGAACCCGGCCAGCACGTTGGCGGGCACCACTTGGTTGCTCGCGGCCCCTGGCGGGCAGCCAACTGCCGCGCTCCCGAACCCGATCACACTCCATGACCCACCCGTGCTGTGGGCGAATCCGTACCCGCCCTGCACCGTGTTCTCGTGACCCGCGGCCGGACCGATCCGGAAGTAGACGTAGGTGGGATCGACCGTTGACAGTGACGACGAGACGAGCACCCAGGTGCCGGCGGCGGGACCGTTGGCGGCCTCGTAGGAGTTGATCGCGCTGGTCGCAGCCGCTGGGACGGTGGATCCGGACCCGGTCGTCGTCGTGGTCGAGCCTGAAGTCGTCGAGGAGGTGGTCGTTGTCGACGACGTGGTGCACACCTTGGTTCCAGTCGCAACGTCGACGGCGAGTTTGGCCGCCGTCTTGGGGCCGTCGACACCATCAACCGCCAACTTGGCCGACATCTGGAAGTCCTTCACTGCGTTGGTGGTGAGCGTCCCCAGTACTCCGTCGATCGGACCGGTGTAGCACCCCACCTTTGCGAGGCCCGTTTGCAGCGCCTTGACCGCCGTCGTGGACATGCTCTTTGCGGTCGTGGAGGTGCTCGCGGCGGTCGTGGAGGTGGTCGACGTGGTCGAACTGCTCGAACACGCAGCGAGAAGCGACCCCACGGTGATCAGTGCGGCGAAGCCGAGAATCCCTGTCGTGGTCGATCGACGGACCGGACGCCCCACCGGTTTGGAACCCTCATGGTTGTGGTTCTTGACCGTCACGCCATCGAGTGTCATGTTCGTCCTCCTCCGCCCGGGTCGCTTGCCGGATGGTACCTCAGCGTGTCGAGGTCACCTTGGATTTCGACGACGGCGTGCCCCGCGAAGCCAGTGTCGAACTCGGGAAAAACGCCACCCGGGTCACTCGGTGATCTGGCGACGCAACCAGCGCTCGATGTCGGCACGGGTCTGCCGCACGATCGGAGCATCCTGTGCCAGTTGGTAGCCGTGGCAGAGCCCCGGATACACGTGCAGCTCGGTCGGTATGCCGGCCTCGTTGAGACGAAGCGCGTACATGATGTCCTCGTCACGGAATCCGTCGACCGTGCCGACGGAGACGAATGCGGGCGGCAGTCCTGACAGATCCTCTGCACGAGCCGGCGCGGCCGTTGCTGGGATGTCGTCCCGCCCATAGAGCTCGCCAAGGTACGACCGCCACCCGAACTCGTTGGAGCGGCGGGTCCAGACCGGCAATCCCTCCATCTGGCTGGACGCTGTCGACTGACGGTCATCGAGCATCGGACAATCGAGCAGCTGAAAGAGGAGCGGTAGCTCGCCTCGATCGCGGGCAAGCAACGCAAGGGCCGCAGCCAACCCGCCACCGGCACTCACACCTGCAACCCCGATGCGCTCCCGGTCGATACCGAGCTCGTCGGCATTCTCGAAGCACCATGCCAGACCGCGGTAGCAATCCTCCAACGGAATCGGATAGGGGTGCTCCGGCGCGAGCCGATATTCGACCGACACCCCGACAATCCCGAGGGATGGGCAGAGCGTTGTGAAGAGTGCATTGTCGAGCTCTCGCGAGCCGATCACGTATCCCCCACCATGGATCGAGTAGACGCAGGGAGCGGCACCCGAGTCGGATGCATCCTTGGATCGAAACACCCGGACGATCAGCTCGGGATCCCCAGGGATCGAGATGTCGGACCAGTCGATCGAGTCAGGGATCGGCTGCGAGAACTCGACACGCAGTCCGCTGAGCTTCTCGGACGTGAGGTCCCCGATATCGAGCAGCGATACCGCTTCGGCGATCGTCGGGTCGAGTCTTTGCAACGTCATGTGTCGCTCCTTCGCCTGGTTGTCTCATACACCAGTGGGCGCTGTCGGACTCGAACCGACGACCTGCTGGTTGTAAGCCAGCTGCTCTGACCAACTGAGCTAAACGCCCGCAGAGGAATGCAATTGAGCCGGACCAGGGTAGCAACCCGGCCTCAGACGAGGATCTGACCGCGCAGCTCTTCCAACAACGGTTCGGTCGATGCGGCGACCGGCGTCCGGCGTTCGGCGTGATCGAGGGTGACCAGGTCCCGTCCTTGTGTGTCGGCGATCACTGCCCCTGACTCCTTGCAGATCAACAGTCCTCCGAGGTAGTCCCAGCTGCCGAGCTGCGATCCACCCACCGTCGCATAGCCGTCGAGCACGCCCTCGGCGACCGCGCAGAGGTCGAGTGCGGCCGCACCCAGGCTTCGATACTGGGACCATCCGAGGTACCGGGGTGGATAGCCGGAGAAGGCGACGATGGCTTGGTCCAAGGTGTCGCAACCGGTTGGTCGGATCGGCTCGCCGTCCTTGCGGGCTCCACCACCCCGTGCCGCTTCGAAGCGGATCCCCGACGCTTGATTGACCACCACTGCCGCCCGGGGACCGTCCGCATCCACCGCACAGAGGCTGGTTGCAAACCAGGGAACCCCTCGCGCTGCATTGGTCGACCCGTCGACAGGATCGACCACCACCACGACCGGCCGGTCCAACCCGTGACCACCCGACTCTTCGGAGAGCACCCCGAGGCCCGCCCGATCGAGCACGCTGAGCGCCGCCTCGTCCGCAACCAGATCGGACCGGTACTGCCAGTCTCGAGTCCCCGCCAAGCCCCAGTCGCCCAAACCGTCGAGCGCGACCGCGACCGCCGACGCGGTCGCGTGGAGTACCTCCAGCAACGACTGGTCGTCCATGGGCTGACGATACCGGAGTCGCCGGAGGGCCGGTAGGCTGGGCTGCCTGTGGCAGTCATCGATGTGGCCGGGTACGTGGCCGACCTCAAGGATCATTCCGTTGACCATGGCTTCCACGTGCACGACGAACGACATTTCGTCGAGACCTACTCGCTCCGGCAGGTCTGGGAGGTGGAGCTCCATCCCGAGGATGGATGTGGCGGCCCGCTCGACCTGCACTTGGCGCTCGAAGTCGATCCGAGGACCCTGCTGTCGTTCGAAGACGCGGTCTTCGGCCTCCCCGAAGACCAAGAGCCACCCGACGAGTTCCACTTCCCGCTGACCTTCACCTGGGCACTCCCGCCGCTGCCCCACGGGCCGGACCTGCTCCGCCTCGCGATCGACCTGGCCGGGGTCGGCGGTATCGAGCTTCCCCTCGAGGTGTCCGCCATCGACTCCTACGCCTCGGCTACCGATGCCGCCGAGCGCCGGCTCACCATCGTGGCTCGCTCCCCCGTCTCCCTCACCAGGATCCTGGCCGGCGAGGAGATGATGTGTGGCGTGTTCGATCGCTGCCTTGCAGTCAGTCGCTACCTGCTCGACTCTGCCGGCAGCTGGATGGGGTGACCTCCCTCCTCGCTCGCTGGACACTGAAGCACACTGCCGCCGCACTCGTCGTCGGGATCGGAATCTCGCTGAGTGCCTGTGGGAACTCGGGGACCGACCTCGCCCAACAGGCCTGTACCCACATCAACCGGTCCATCACCTTCCTGAAGCAATCGGAAGGTCACACCGATCCTCAGGAAGCAGCGAAGCTCAAGTTGGAGGCCTACAACCAGCTCCGGGACGCCCTACCCATCACCGCCGAAGCCGCCTACGACGACGGGCAGTGGCAAGCCCTGATGACCACCGTGTCCGAGAGCAACCGAGTTCCCGAATCCATGCTGGTGAGCGCTCTCCGGCAACAGTGCGCTGCAGCGGACACCACCGTCTTCGGGCAGCAGGGTGCACCCCCGCCGGATTCGCTCCCACCCGTGTCGTCCGGGACTTCAACGACAAGTTCCTCGCCCTGAACGACGCCCGACCGGCTCGGCCTCAGAGCCCTCGCACTTCGGTCTGAGAGGTGCCCGACACCGGCCGCAGGGGTGACCTCGACACTCCGCCGTCGATCAGCTGTCCTCCCCCCATCTGGAGGCGACCGATCCGAATCACGTCGGGAAGCACCCGCTCGTCGAGCCACTGACCGGCCGCCGCGGTGGGGACGATATGGATCCCGTCACCGTCACGGATCTGGACGCCGTCGAACGAGGAAGTGAACGTGCCGCCCGGGCACAGCTGTGCGCCGAAGTCGTCCAGCTGCACGGTGGCCGGATGCCGCGCCGCCACCTTTCGGACAATGGCGTTGTACTCGGCTAGTCGGGTCGCCGAGTCTTCCGGCCAGGGCTGCCCGTTCGGTTGCTCACCACTGTCAAAACACGGTGAGGTCATCAGCACCATCAGCGCCCCGCCCGAGGTCCCGACCCGCACCGCCTGTTCGAGGGACGCCTCGAGGTCGCGGTCGAAAGCGGGCTCGCCGATGTGCATCCACCGACCGTCCAGCTGTCGATCCGACACCTCCCACCGTCCGGCGAGCAGAACGACGACGTTCGGTCGGAACTGGTGGAGGTCACCCTCCCACTGTGCGGGCCACTGTCCGGACGGTGGTGTCGAGGAGTTGCACGCCGGCGCCATCGGACCCGGAACCCCGTGCGCCATGTACTGGGATCCGCGCAGCACCCCGCAGCCGATGATGGCGCTGTTGTCGATGTCGACGTCGTATGCGTCCTGCGGTTGGCTGGCCAACATGGCGAACCCGAGACGCCAGGCGACCGAATCGCCGAAGATGGCGACCCGGACCGGCGGACCTGCGGCGTCGGCACCGAGCGTGTGCGGGCTCTGTGTCGGACCGACCGCGCCGGCGGCTCCTGCGGTCGATGGAAGGGTGGCGGCGACGGTGACCGCGACCACCCCGAGGCATGCCGTGCTGGTGGCGAGCCACGCCCTCCATTCGGTGAGCGAACGCATCCTCCCTCGACGGATCGGCTCCTCGACCAGATAGAAGGAGGCGCTCGCCACGACAAGGGTGGCGCCGAATCGGAGCGCCAGGAGCGGGTAGCCGTAGAGGTGGGACCGTTCGCTGTCGAAGAGGAAGAAGATGGGGAGCTGCCAGAGATAGAGCCCGTAGGAGATCTTGCCCACATAACGAAACACCGGATTGCCGAGCGCCACTGCAAGCGAACCGGTTTGCGCGGTGACCGAGCAGAAGATCATCGTTGCGGCGCCGAGGGCGACCAACAGGTACCCGCCCCTGAACAGGAAAGCGCTCGGGGCGCTCACCTGGCTCCAAAGAAATACTGCGCCGAGCACTGCCGACCACCCCAGGACCTGGAGAGCGAACCGACCGCGGGGCGACGCGATCTCCCACGCATCGATCCTCTGCAGACTGCGTCCGCGCCGCCGATGGAGATCGCGCCGAGGACCGGGAGGGATGGCCCCCGCCAGGCCGGTCGACGGATGGGCCCGACCGGACCGACCGGGTACGAGTGCGTTGGGCGACACGGTCCGTTCGACTCGTCGATGCTGCGCCCAGATCGCCATGCCGACGGCGAGGGCAGCACCGACCAGGACATCCTGACACCGGGTGTCGGTCCCCTCGTAGACCCTCATCACCGAGCTCGGACCCGTATAGAGCAGACGCATGTCGACGGCAGACGCAATTGCACCGAGTATCGCAGTGGCAAGGAGCGGCCAGAGTCGCCTCGACGGTCGGAGACGCCGACCCAGGTGGAGCATCGCGAGGACGACCAGTGGCCACACGATGTAGAACTGCTCTTCGATCGAGAGCGACCACATATGCGCCAGAGGCGACGGTTGCGCGGTCAATGCGAAGTAGTTGCCACCGCCGACGATGAAGTGCCAGTTGGAGATGTAGAAGAGGGTCGACAGTGAGTCGAGCCGGAGGTCGGCGAACTGGCCGGGCGTCGCGAAGATCTTGGTGAAGAGTGCGACCCCGAGGAGCATCACCAACAGCGCGGGCAACAGGCGGCGGGCACGACGCGCCCAGAACTGCCCCAACAGGATGGTGAACCGCTTTGCCCACTCCCCGAGCAGCAACGAGGTGATCAGGAAGCCCGACAGAACGAAGAAGACGTCGATGGTCAGAAAGCCGCCTCGCATGAACGGCGCTCCCCCGTGGTACAGCATGACTCCGATCACAGCTATCGCACGCAGTCCGTCGAGCGCGGGCACGAACCCGAAGGTGATGGTTCGACCGCGGACGACAGGCCTCCGGTGAGCCGGCAGTGTCGGGCGGACCGAGTGTGCTCCGCGGTTCATCGGAGGGGCATTCCACTCATCTGGAGACGACCGACCCGGACCGCCTCAGGGAGCAGCTTCCACGCCAGCCACTTGGCCGTGGCCACGATCGAGATTCCCGTACCGGCCTGGTAGGGGAAATGCACCCCGTCACCGAGGCGGATCCTGACTCCGTCGACGGTCGACTCGAAGTTCCCCCCGGGGCAGACCTCACCACCGAAGTCGAAGACTTCGACGTTCTTCGGATGGTCCGCAGCAACCTCTCCGAGCAGCTGGTCGTAGCGGAGACGTCTCGCCGTCGAGTCCTCCGGCCAAGGCTGGCCATTCGGCTGCTCCCCCGAGTCGTTGCACGGTGTCGTGAGCAGCATGACGTAGGCGCCGTTCGACGAGGCGACCTCGACAGCCCGTTCCAGATCCTCCTTCAGGATCGCGTCGTAGGAGGCCTCGCCGATGTGCATGTCCCGGCCGTCGATCACCTGGTCGGAGTCCTCCCAACGGCCGGCGAGCACCATCACGACGTTGGGGCGCTCGGCGTCGAGCAAGCCCGTCCACACCGCGGGCCACTGCTGGGAGGCCGGAGCGGAGGCGAGGCACGGCGCTGCGGCCGGGTTCTCGGTGCCATGGGTGATCTGATCGGAGACGATCATCACCCCGCAGCCGAGTATCCCTTCGCTGTGGAACGTGACGTCGTAGGGAACCTGGGCGTTGTTGGTTGCCAACGCCCAGCCCGCGGTGAACGCCAGGGAATCCCCGAACATGGACGCCACAACGGGTGGTCCTTTGTACTGCGGCCCAGTCGGGACCGGGATGGAGCTCGCCGCACCTGCGCTCACCGCCGCGGGCACGGTTGCCGCGATGGTCACCCCGACGACGCCGAGCACCGCCGCGCTGCTCACCAACCAAGCCTTCCACTCGGTGATCGACCTCATCCTGCCCCGACGGATCGGCTGTTCGACCAGGTAGAAGGAGGCGGTCGCGATCAAAAGGGTCGCGCCGACCCGCACAGCGACGAGCGGAAGCCCGTAGAGATGGACACGCGAGGCATCGAGATAGATGAAGATCGGGATGTGCCAGAGATAGGCGCCGTAGGAGATCTTCCCGATGTAACGGAAGACGACATTCCCGAGCGCCCTCGACAGAGACGCCGCCTGTGCCGTGATCGTGCAGAAGATCACCGCGGCCACCCCGATCGCGAATGCGAAGTAGCCGCCTTCGAACAGCACGGGGTTCGACCCGTCGACCCGCGACCAGAGGAAGAGGCATCCGATCAGTGCCGACCACCCGAGGAGCTGAAGGGCCGCCCGGCCCAACCCCGGGCTGATCTCCCACGCGCTGATCGGGGTGATCTCGGGGGCGAACCGACCCTTGCGCCTCTTGCGGAGATGGCCCGCACGCTCGACCACCGGAGGACGCCGCCGTGCCCAGATCGCCATCGCGATCGCAAGGGATGCTCCGACCAAGACGTCCTGACAGCGAGTGTCGGTCCCCTCGTACAGACGGGTCAGCGAGGAATGACGGAAGTAGAGGACCCTCATGTCGATCGCCGATGCGATCGCGCCGAACACCGCGGTGGCGAGCAGCGGCCAGAGCTGCCTCGAGGGCCGCAAGCGACGACTCAGGTGGAGCACCAACAGCACCAGCGGAGGCCAGACGAGGTAGAACTGCTCTTCGATCGCCAGCGACCACATCGGAAAGACCGGCGAGGGCTGCGAGGTCTGGGCGAAGTAGTTGCTCCCCCCGACGATGAAGTGCCAGTTGGCCACGTAGAACAGCGACGAGAGTGCATCGAGGCGGAAGCCGGAGAACTCGCCGGGAGCGGCCAGCAGTTTCACGTAGATCGCCACGCCGAGCAGCATCAGCAACAGCGCGGGGAGCAGCCTTCGGGCCCGCCGCGCCCAGAACTGGCCGAGGTGGATGGTCAGACGCTTGGCCCACTCACCGAGCAGCAATGAGGTGATCAGAAAGCCCGAGAGGACGAAGAAGACGTTGACCCCCATGAACCCGCCCCCGACCAAGGGCGTGCCGAAGTGGTACAGCATCACGCCGAGCACTGCGATGGCCCGCAGGCCGTCGAGCCCGGGCACGAAGCCGAAGCGGATCGGCCTCCCACCGACTTCGTCCGGTGTCACCGGCGGTTCCCTTTCGACGGTCCCGACGTCTCCATGCGACTGGCTCCGCCTCCACGGCGGCAACGCCGCCGGCGATCAGGCCTTGGGGGTGTACCCCGCGGGGAGATTGATGGTCTTCTTCTCGAGGAACAGTTCGAGGCCGTCCTCGCCGAACTCACGCCCGAGACCGGAGGCCTTGTAACCGCCGAACGGAGAGGAGAAGTCGATCGGGATGTTCGAGTTGACCATGTAGGTTCCCGTGCGCACCTGCCGGGCCACCGCGACCCCGCGGTCGTCGTCCCCGGAGAACACCGCACCGCACAACCCGTACTCGGAGTCGTTGGCGATACGCACGGCATCCGCGTCGTCGTCGTACGGGATCACCGACAGGACCGGACCGAAGATCTCCTCTTGGGCGATCCGCATGCTGTTGTCCACGTCGACGAAGACGGTCGGCTCGACGAACCAGCCGGTGTCCAAGCCGTCAGGACGACCACCACCGACCGCGACCTTGGCCCCTTCCTCTTGACCGATGCGGATGTAGTTCTCGACCCGATCGCGCTGGCGCTCGGCCACCAGAGGACCGACCTCGGTCGCCGGGTCGAGTGCATCGCCGACCTTCAGGGCCCGCACCTGCTCCACCAGCGCCTCGGTCACCTCGGTGTACCGATCCCTCGGAGCGAGGATCCGGGTGAGCGAGATGCACGCTTCGCCGTTGTTCATGATGGCGTTGGGCATCATGAGCGGCAACGAGGTGCCGAGGTCCACGTCGTCGAGGAGGATCGCCGCCGACTTCCCTCCGAGCTCGAGGCTCACCCGCTTGAGGTTCGCGCCACAGGCCGCCCCGATCTTGCGACCGGCGGCGGTCGATCCGGTGAAGGAGACCTTGTCCACACCCGGATGGTTGACCAGATACTCGCCGACTTCGCGTCCTGCGGGCACGACGCTCAGCACGCCCTCGGGAAGACCGGCGTCGGCGAACAGCTGGGCCAACACGTTGGCGTCGAGTGGCGTCTCCGGCGCAGGCTTGAACACCACGGTGCTGCCCGAGAGCAGCGCCGGCGACAGCTTGGCGCACGCGAGGAACAAGGGCACGTTCCACGGTGTGATCGCAGCGACCACCCCGACCGGCTCCTTCGAGACCATCACCGGACCGAGCAGGCCGTCCTTCACCGTGTCGAAGGCGAAGGTCGAACCCAGACCGGCGTAGTAGTCGAGGATCATCGTCGGGGCGAGAACCTGGGCCATGGTGCCCCACGAAACCGGCGAACCCATCTCGTTGGAGATGAGCTCGGAGATGCCCTGCATGTCGTTGCGGATCGCCTCGGCCACCTTTGACAGCACCGCGCCCCGCTCGGCGGGTGTCATCCGGGGCCAGGGCCCGTGGTCGAAGGCGGAACGGGCGACCGCCACTGCGGCATCGACGTCGGCGGTCTGCGCCTCGGGAACCCGACCGACCAGCTCCTCGGTGGTGGGAGAGACCACCTCGAATGTGGACGAGGAAGAGGGCGCGACCCACTCCCCTCCGATGAACAGGCGATCGTACGACTTCATGAGCCCTCCCTTTTTCGACCGGTACGATCGTAGCCTCCGACCGGTCACCCAGAACAGCGACCCTGAAGAACGAGGATCCCCATGCTCTCGCCCTTGGACGACTACCCGATCCACCAGATCTCCGAGCCCATGCGCTTCGTCGGTACCTCGGACCGCAACTTCTACGACCGCTACTACTTCAACATCCACGGGACCGGTGAGGTCCACGGGACCGAGGACGAGCTGTTCGCAGTCATCGGGGTGGGCCAGTACCCGAACCTGAGCGTGGCCGACGCCTTCATCTCGGTGATGTGGGGAGACGACCACCGGGTGCTGCGCTCGTCGAAGACCATGGGCCCCGACCGGATGGATCCCTCGGTCGGGCCGATCCGGGTGGAGGTCAGGAAGGGGCTCGAGGAGCTGCGGGTCGTCGTCGAGCCCAACGAGTGGGGCATCGAGCTCGACGCCGTCTACGACGGTTTTTCGGAGGCCTATCTCGAGTCACGGCACTTCGACCGTCAGTTCGGCCGGGTCACCTTCGACTCCACCCGCTTTGCCCAGGTCGGCTCGTGGACGGGCACGCTCAAACTTGGCGATCGTGAGCTCGCGCTCACCCCAGACCGTTTCTGGGGTTCCCGTGACCGGTCGTGGGGCATTCGCCCGGTCGGCGAGTCCGAGCCTCCGGGCATCCGGGCCACCGACACCGCGGGAGGGTTCTTCTGGATCTACGCCCCGGTCCGGTTCGAGGACCACGCGATGGTCACCATCATCCAGGAGCGCCCCGATGGGGAACGGATCATGCAGGACGCGCACCGGATCGCACCGATCGGTTCGGGTGGGGAGACGATCTGGGCCGGTCGACCCGAGCACGAACTCCGATTCGCCCCGGGTACCCGGCGGGTGACCGGGGCCACGCTCAGCTACTTCGGCCCCCATGGGCGAAAGACCGCGGAGGTCGAAGTCGAGACGCTGCTCGCCTTCCCCTTGTTGCTGGGCACCGGATACGGGATGGAACCCGACTGGAAGCACGGCATGTACCAAGGGGAGCTGGTCACCCAGGGCCAGCAGATCCCTCACCCGGATCCGTCGTACCACTCGTGGGGACTGACCGAGTACGCCGCACGGTTCACCTACGAGGACCACGTCGGCTACGGAATGTTCGAATGCGCGGTGATGGGCCCTCACCAGCAGTACGGGTTCACCGGCTGGGACTGAGTCGGGCCGGGTCGAGTTGCCGGGTGCGGCCTTTCACTCCACCGGTCGGACGGAATCCGGTTCCCAGAAGGCCCTGAGGGAGGCGATCTTGCCCCCGGGAGAACGGCGATAGATATAGACCCCGTTCACCTCGACCGCGGTGTCCGCGTCGAGCTGGATACGGATCACGCCGACGTTCGCCGCCTCGTCACCGCAGAGGAACGAGGTCTCGATGGTGAATCGGATGGACTGGTTGACTCCGATCACGTTGTCGTAGAACGCGCCGATGGCCGCGATCCCGCGGTGGCCCTTCCCCTCGGGGTCGAACGCGGAAGGACCGATCGGATCCTCGACGATGGCGTCTTCTTCGAACAGATCCAACCAAGCCTGTCGATCGCCGGATTCCACCGCGGCCATCGAAGCTCGGCCCAGGTCTCGAGCCGTGGTGGTCACGAGCGCACCTTCCCGATGATGTCGTCGGCGAACCGTCGGAGGTTGTCGAGTTTGGTCTGGAGCGGCTCGGTGTCCGGACCCTCCGCATAGGGCCACCGGAACCCGACGATCACATCGGTGACCCCCTGTTCCTCGAGCCGGCGGATCCCGTCGATCGAATAGGCCTCGAGCGAGATCACGTGGACCTCGAACTCGCGGTCGGCGGTGCCTTCCTCTTCACGCATCTGGGCGAGACGCTCGAGAAGGCCGGGAAGGTCCGCTGGATCCCCACCACCGTGCAGCCAGCCTTCGGAGCGAGCGGCCCGCCGGAGGGCAGCCGGCGCGTGGCCACCGACCATGATCGGCAGTCGCTCGGTCGGAGTCGGGGTGATCTTGATCGGAGGCAGGTCGAAGACTTCGCCGTGGTACTCGAAGTAGCCCCCGGCAGAGAGCCCGCGGACGATATCGACCGCTTCGTCCATTCGGCGACCTCTCCCTTCCCAGGGAACGTCGCACAGCTGGTAGTCCTCCGGCCAAGGGCTCACTCCGACTCCGAGCACCAACCGGTTGTCGGTCATCACCGCGACCGACGTCGCCTGTTTGGCGACCAGCAGCGGATGCCGGATGGGCAGCTTGAGCACGAACGTGATGAACCGGAGCCGCTCGGTCACCGCCCCCAATGCGGGGATGAGCGAAAAGGGTTCGATGAAGGGCTTGTCGTCGAGGAACTCGCGGGTGTGGTCCGGTGAGAATGGATAGAGCGAGTCGGACTCGAGCGGGTAGCAGATGCTGTCGGGGATGACCATGCCGTCGTAGCCGGCGTCCTCGGCGGCCCGGGCCAGCTCCGGGTAGAAGGATGGATCGACCATCGACTCTGCGTACGAGAACCTCACGATGCAATCCCCCATTCGACGTGCAAGCGGATGGAGCCGTCGTCGGCAATCCATCCCTTGGTTGCGGCATAGTCCAGCATTGCGGCAAATCCCGATTCCCACTCGTCCCCGATCGAATCATTCCGACCGACCGCGCCCTGATCCGCCAATCGCCTGACCACGTCCGGCCGAACGAGTACCTCGCCATCGGGTTCCACGGTGCCGACGTTCTGTGCTCGCAGTGCTGCCTCGAGAGCGCTCTGCGCGCTGTGGGTCCCGCCCTCTGTCATCAGACCGTGCACGCAAAAGCGGTTCATCTGGTGGACGTTCTGGAGAGAGACGTCCCCGGTGGAGAGGTCGACGACGAGCTCCACCGCTATCGGATCCTTGTCCCCCGGCGCGGTCGGAGCATTCGGCTCAGCCGGCGGGCGCTGTTTGGACGCCGAAACTTCGCAACCGTTCGGCCACCCACGAGATCCCGTCGGGTTCGGCCATGTGCTGGGGCCAACCGGCCAGCACGCTCTCGACCTGCTCGAGGGTCGGAATGAGGCCCACCACCATGACAAGGACCCGGTCTGCCGGGATCTCCTCCACCTCGGTGTCCCCGAACGGTGTCCATGAGTCGAACTCAGGCACGACTTCGAGCATCGTGTAGAGCTCTCCGGTGTCCTCCACCCAGCTGAGCTCGTATCTGCTTCCCTTCGCGTCGAACCAGTTGGTTCCGAACTCGACTTCGGCGGATTGTCGACGTCTCTCGTCGGCGCTGTAGAACTGCTCGATGTCCATGGGGTCTCCTGTGTCGGGTCGAAACTAGCCCAGCCGCGCCGAGATGCCGGTCGAGGTACTGGTGACGCGACGATCGCCGCGATTCAGAGATATATCGGGGGTCGCTAAACGAAACTCACGGGTTGTGAAAATAGGCTTCTCGGTGGTAGCTTTTCCGGCGTCAGGTCCGTTGAGCCAGGTTCCGCCGCCTGAGCTCCGGGCCTTGACACTCTTCGGGGGGCTGCGGCCCAGTCCGTGCGCTCTGGCGTCAATTCCATCCGATCGAGTGCTCGGAGTATTTCCTGTGCGACGGTCGCATGCCCCGCAGCCTTCCAATGGCAGTGATCGTCGTGATGGTCGGCCCATCTGTCGAGGTGTTGGTCGATCTCCACTGAGATGACAGAAGCGAATCAGCCATCCCGATCGACACAATGACGACATCGGGTCGGATTTCGTCGATTCGAGACACATCCTCTTCGACCATCAGCTTGGTCGTTCGGCTGAATTGCGAAAGATTCTCTAACCGGAGTGCACCCAAGCCCTCGCCGGCCAGCACCGGGAAACCGCGCCCTCCGGTGCCGAATCCCGCGGCACTGCTGTCTCCAAGAACGGCAACGCACTTCAGGCCAGTGGAACGGAAATCCTTCTCAGCATCGACCGTCATCTGGGTCCGACTTCCTGCCTCAGTCCGTACGGTTCTTCTCGTGTTCAGATTGTCGAGGGTGAATAGCGTCGTGGCAAGAAAGAAACAATGAACAGTCTGTTTCGCACCGCGCGCGATGTCTCATCCGACCGGTACCACCCAGCGTGCAGCTGGACTGTGTGGGAGTATGTCTTCGAGGCGATAGGGCAGGACTTGCTCGGCGAGGAGCGGATACGTGCAGGAACAGAATCGGCGGCCCACATCTTCGATTGCCAACCCTTCATTTGGGTTCCCATATGCTTATCGGGTCAGATTCGTCGCGGAGTACATCCTCTCGAGACTCTTCTACATTTGGCGTGAGGTGAAGAACCCTCGTCTCCGCCTCTTCGCCTACGAGACCCCGTACAACAGCTGTTGGACTCGGCGGGCGGAGGTGCCCGAACGGCGATCAGGGTGAGCGCGGGTCCTACGCCGTCGCGTGGGGCCAACGTCAGACGCATCGTCGCGGCATTCGTCGCATTGGTGGTGGCCTCGGCCATCGTTGTCGAGGTTCGATCCAGCGTCGCCGAAACAAACCGCCTGACCTCGTCCGGATACGTCGCAAGTCAGAATCTCCAGTACGCCTATTACCAGTGTCTCAGCCATCAGGTGAAGAGTCTCGTTTCGTCGAGAGAGCGGGTCTGGGTCAGTACCCATGATCCAGACGGACACAAGAACATGAGCTTGAAGAAGGTTGTCGCTCCGTATGCACCGGTTGCGTATCAGTCGACCGGTGTCGTCAAGCTCACCCTCGTCGGAGCGCGCGGCACGAAAGGAAGCTGCCTCGGCATGAGGGTGAAGGCAGAGTCACCTGACGGCACCGTTCGTTTCGGATCCGGCTCACTCGTCGGCTCCACCAAGGACCTTCCCCCCGATCAACGATGAATACCGCCGCCGGTGCTGCCCTTGGGCTTCTGGTCCTTTCCGGAGCCGGAGCGCTCCCTGCTGTCGCACTCGCGCGAGGTCGCGTGGTGGTCTTCCCACTCATCCCGCTGAGCGGTGCCGTGCTGGCGGGCCTGGCGGTCACCGCCATGACCGGAATCGGAGGCGGGATCATGGAGTGGTTCGTCATCCTCTCGCTGCTTGCCGCCGCAGCGGTCGTCGTCTGGTGGTGGCGCCACCCCGCGACGCGCCCTTGGGCTACCGAAGGCGGGCGGACGCCGGC
Source organism: uncultured Acidimicrobiaceae bacterium (assembly GCA_963839925.1). Lineage (GTDB taxonomy): Bacteria > Actinomycetota > Acidimicrobiia > Acidimicrobiales > RAAP-2 > Bog-756. The sequence continues at coordinate 2,186,229 of CAWIWV010000001.1, forward strand.
ACGAGGACTCTGCGGTGCCGCCTTGGGCCTCGCGGCCATCGCCGCCGCGTTGGGCCTCAGAGGTCTCAAAGGGCGAACCATCGGTTACGACGCCCGAACGACTTGGATGGTCCACCCTGCCTGGTACCTGGGCGGCCATGCGACGAGCGTCGCAGCTCTCCGCAATGTCGCCCTCGAGTTCTCGCATGCCCCCTACCCGCCGCTCGTTGGAGGAGCAGTGGCGGTGACGTGGTTCGTGTCCGGCCTTCACACCGACTGGCTGGGCGTGGTGATGATGGCGCTCCTCGGAACGCTCGCGGTGGTGGCGGCAGCCAGCGCGTTGGTGGAGGTTGCCCGCAAGCTTGCCGGGAACTCCGACGAGTCAGTACGGCGGACCGTCGTCCTCGGGACCGGAGTCCTCGCGACCGGCCTCATGGTGCTCGTGGCGTTCGGCGTTTCGGGAGTGTTCATACTGGACGGCTACGCAGACGCGCTGTGGTCCGCCGCAGCGGTTGGAGCTGTGGTGTTCGGACTGGTCCTTCCGTGCGAGCCGGCCAATACCGGAGCGGCAGTCATCCTGGCCACGGTTGCGGGGACCACCAAGCTCGAAGGTTCTGTGACAGCCGCAATCATCGTCGGCCTCATTGCGGCGCGCTTGCTGGCACGGGAACTCTCGTCCGGCCGGGCCCGAGCGTGGATGCACGCCGGTGCCGTCGCATTCGGCGCGTGGCTGGTGATCGGCATCTGGCCGCTGGTCATCCGGCTCCTCAGTGCCCGGCCGGACAGACCTGTCGGAGGTGCACGCCAAGGCAGTGACCTCTCCCGTCTCCACACCTCAGCATTCGCGCTGTGGAGTGAGACGCACATCGTCGCCGTGGCCATCGTTGTTGCCGTCGTCAGCGCGTTCTTCTTGCGGGGCCTGCGTCGAAGAACAGGGCTCGGCAATGACGTCTGGTCGTGGGCCGCGCTGTGCGCAGGAGTACTCGTGGTGCTGTTTGCATATGTCGTTGGGCCCGGCAGCGTCGAGGAATGGATCCACACTTCTATCTCGCGGATCATGATGTTCGCGCAGCTCCAGGCCTACTGGATCATGGCGATCTGGGCGATCATCGCCGTGGCCGAGTTTGTGTTTGGTGGGGATGACAATCTCGCGATCCAACCCCCACTCGAATCAGCGACGCTCGCTCCAACTTGACAGAAACTCTCGAATTGCTTGGTCGGGAAAGTCGTGGCCAGGCGAATGAATCAGCCCTCTGGCCCTCTCAGCCTTTGGAATAAACTGGCACGCCATTCGTTTTCGGGCTGACCGTTCGGCGCCTTCAGTGGAGCCGATCGAGGTTGGGGGCATATGGCAGAGCTGAGCTTTGAGCCAGTCCAAATCGAAACGTACTTAGCGACCGACCGCACCTTGCCGTCAGGCGACGAGGCAGGGACTGCCCCAGGCGACCGCCCGTTCCGTCCCGATGTCGAAGGCCTGCGGGCCGTTGCCGTGCTCCTCGTTGTTCTGTTTCATTCGGGTGTCTCATGGGTGTCCGGTGGCTATGTCGGGGTGGACGTGTTCTTCGTGATCTCGGGATTTGTGATCACCGGCGTCCTGCTCCGGGAACGAACCTCGACCGGAAGGACCTCCATTCTCGCCTTCTACGGGCGCCGAGCACGACGGATTATCCCTGCCGCCACCCTCGTCATCATCGCGACCGTCATCTTGGCCTACTGGTTCCTCGGCATCGGTGGGGGTGCTCCCGCAGCCACCGATGCACGGTGGGCGGCAGTGTTCTTGGCCAACTTCCACTTCATCTCCACCGGCACCAACTACTTGAGCTCGCAGCAGCCCCCGTCCCCTCTCCAGAACTTTTGGTCTCTGGCCGTGGAGGAGCAGTTCTATCTCGTCTATCCCACCATCTTCCTGGTGGTGGCTGGGCTGAAGCGCCTCACCCTCCGGGCGCGCTTGGCCCTCGTGCTGACCGTGGTCATCGTTGTTTCGTTCGCCTACTCAGTCAGCAACACCCATGCCGACCCGGTCAATGCCTACTTCTCGCCCTTCACCAGAGCCTGGGAGCTGGCCCTGGGTGCTCTGGTAGCAGTGTGCACTCCCCGGCTGTTGCGCATCCCGGCCCAAATTGCCGCTTCTGCCACCTGGGTCGGCCTTGGAGCCATCTTGGTGGGCGCCTGCGCATTCACAGGCCAGACTGCCTATCCAGGCTCACTGGTCGCCATCCCGGTTGTCGGCGCGGCCCTCGTCATCGCCGGGGGGATGAATGCCCATGCCGCCGGCGCCGAGGCCCTCTTGAACCTGGCTCCTTTCCGCTGGCTCGGGCAACGGTCGTACTCGCTCTATCTGTGGCACTGGCCCATCCTGATCATCGCTGCCGAGTACGCGGGCAAGACCACTCTCCCGGTGAAGGACAACCTCGGGTGGGACCTGGTGGCACTGGCTGCGGCCATGCTCACCTACCGGCTGGTCGAGAACCCCATTCGCCATGCTCCAGTATTCCGCCGCATCCGCTGGGCCAGTATTGGCCTCGGGGTCGGGCTGGTTGCCCTGACCTTTGCGAGCGTCGCGGTGGTGTCGGCCATCGGAAACAGTTCCGTTGGCACCAACGGACGAGTGGCCGCCCTTGCCCAAGGTCCTTCGGTCTCTCTCAGGACAGTGAAAGCGGCTGTCGCAGCATCCAGGCACATCGAGAAACTGCCATCAAATTTAGATCCGCCACTTCAGACATTCATCGCGAATCCTGGAAAATTCTTGGGCCATCCCACCGGAACGCGCGGAAAGGCCTGTGCTTCAGATCCATCGCAATACACAGTGGGAGAGTGCGCCTTCGGTGATCCAAAGGCAAGCCGAACCATCGTCCTCCTTGGTGATTCTCATGCCGCGATGTGGTTCCAGGCACTGAACGGAATCGCCATCCGCAAGCACTGGAAGCTCGTCCTCCTCTATAAGGATGGATGTCCTGCATCCCTCGTTCCTGTCGAGAGACAAGGCGTCGTCAACGAGCGGTGCAACCAATGGCACAAGTTCGTCGTTGGCCGTATCAGGTCGATCGATCCAGAGGTGCTCATCGTTTCGCAAGCCGAGTTGTACGTCAGACCGGATGGCAGTCGCTATTACCCGAGTCAGTGGCAACGCTCCCTCGACACCACACTCGCAATGCTGTCAACGCAAAACACCAAGAAGACAATTGTCTTGGGGAATCTCGTCGCATCTGGTTCGAGCGGGCCCGACTGCCTAGGACGCCACACAGACAACGTCCAAACGTGTTCCTCCCACCCTCGACTTAACTTCGTGGCACTCAACAAGGCCGAGAAGAGAGCAGCCAAGGCGGTGGGCGCGAAATATGTCAACGTCGTGCCTTGGTTTTGCACCTCCGTTTGTAGTGAGGTCATTGGAAACGACGAGGTCTACTGGCAGAACCATGTAACGGTTGGATACTCACTCTTCCTAGAAGGCGTTCTTCAGAAGGCAATCGCCCTCCCGAAGAAGTAGTTCGCCCCCTCTCCACCGTCCCAGCGCAACCACGTCCACTCCCCAACAGATCCGGCAACGCTCGTCGCAACTTGACAAAAAATTTTGAACTGGTGGGGCAGGCAGGGATCGAACCTGCGACCGAGGGATTATGAGTCCCCTGCTCTGACCACTGAGCTACTGCCCCGGGTCTGCGACCGACCGACCATCGGCGACCGGCTCACTCCTCCATCGACACCGCGAGCACCACCTGCAGAGAGCCGAGCACGGAGATTCCGCTCCTCGCCCCGTCGGTCGACCATTCCATGACGACGATCCCGCGTCCCGCCCTCGTCCCCGGGGGGGCGAGCACCTCGGCAATCGCACCGGGGAGATATCCCACCCTCTGACCACCTCCGAAGACGGCCAACGCGCTCCTGTCGGTTGCGTTCATCGGGTCGTGCCTGATCTCCACCGTCTTCCCCGCCCCGAAGTGGGGAAGACGGATGACGTCGTCGTGAAAGTCAGCGCCCATCACCTGGGTGAAGAACACGCCGGGGAGTACCGGAGCACGGTCGTCCTCAACGAGCTCCACCGTCCGATCCTCGTCCAGATACGGCTTGTACCCGGTACCGATGACCGTACCCCCGGGCTGATCGATCGCACACTGGTGATCACGGAGAAACACCGAGAGGACGAGCGGATCGGGGTCGCCCGCACGACGCTCCTTGTCCTTCCCACCTCGAGTCACCCTCGCCACCCCACGTTCTCGAATCGATCCGTCACGTCCATTCAAACTACTTCGGGAGATGCCGAATCGAGCGATACCACCGGCTCACCGACCGGCGCAGGCCACCCCTCTGAACACGAAGTCGTCCGGTTCGATCTGCCGGGTTGCCTCCCGATACCAGCCGGAGGTGTGCGGAAGCTGGGTCACGATGGAGCCTGCAGCGTTCTGGAAGTACGAGCCGCACCCTTGCGACCAGACCGTTCGGTCCAGATCCTGCACGAGCTCCCGCTCATAGCGGGCCATGGCGGTCGCGGTCACCTCGATCGAAGGTGCGTCGAGGCTGCGCATGTGTGCGAGAGCACTGGCGACGAACTGGGCCTGCGCCTCGAGGATCAGGAGGATCGAGTTTCCACCCTGGTTGGTGTTGGGTCCGTACAGCATGAAGAAGTTGGGAAAGTCGGGCACGACCATGCCGTGGTAGGCGCGTGGGGTCCCCGCCCAATGATCGTGGAGACCGATGCCCTCCCGACCGATCACCTCGATGCCACGCAGGTAGTCAGCGGCTCGGAACCCGGTGCACATGATGATGGTCTCGACCTGCCTCTCGCTCCCGTCGTGCGCCCGGACCCCGCTCGGAGTGATTCGCTCGATGCCGGCCACGACCAACTCGACCTGATCTTGCTGAACGGCCGGAAAGAAGTCACTGGACACGAGCGTACGAGTGCAGCCGAAGGGGTAATCGGGGGTGAGTTTCGCCCTCAACTCGGGATCGCGCACCTTGCGCTGGAGATAGTCGCTGGCGACCGCGGCAATGGCCTCCACTGACGGATCTCCGGCGAGGAACGCGGTGGTCTGCTCGAACAAGTCATGAAGTTCCTGACGGTGCCGTGCGATCTCGTCGGGTCGTTCGGCGAACGTGCGTTGTTGCTCGGGCGCATAGGCGGGATCGTTGCGGGGAAGGATCCAGGGCGGCCGGCGCTGGTAGAGATCCAGGTGCGCCACGCGGTCGACGATCGCCGGGACGATCTGGATGGCACTTGCCCCCGTGCCGATCACCGCCACCCTCGCTCCGTTGAGATCGTGGTCGTGATCCCATCGCGCAGAGTGGAACACCGTGCCTTCGAATTCGTCCAGACCCGGAATGTCGGGGATCGTCGGACTGTGGAACATGCCGGTGGCTGACACCAGCACCGATGCCTCGTAGTTGCTGCCGGCACTATCGCTCAGCGTCCAGCATCTGTCGCCGTCGGACCACACCGCGGACACGATCTCGGTCGACGAGCGCACCTTCCGGCGGACATCGAACCGATCGAAACAACCCTCGAGGTAGTCGAGGATCTCGGGTTGGGAGGCATAAGCGCGCGACCAGAGCGGATTCGGGGCGAACGAGAGACTGTAGAGGTGGGAGGGAACGTCGCACGCGGCTCCGGGATAGGTGTTGACCCGCCACGTTCCACCGACACCATCGCCGCGCTCGAACAACACAAGATCGTCGACCCCATCCTGTGCGAGACGGTGCGCCAGGGCGAGTCCGCCGAAGCCGGCACCGAGGACGCCTACCTCGAACCGCTCCGTCATCCGTCGTCTCCGTCGGCGGCCAGCTTCGTCAAATTGGGTAGCGCCGCGGTATCGATCAGCTCCACGAGTACCCCGTCCGGATCAGCCACCACAGCCATGGCCACGCCGCTCACCTCAATTCGCCGGGGCTCGCCACCCAGCCCGAGAGCTCGAAGCCTCTCCAGCACTGCATCGACCTCGATCATCACCGAAAGCAGAAGGAATCCCGATGAGGCCTGCGCGCCTGCAACCGCCCCCACTCCGGACTCGACGGGTCCGAGGTCGACCAGCTCGAGTTGCCCGGCATCCGGGCGGCCAGGATCCCCGAGGAACACGGATCGCAACGAATTCGAGGGGGCCCGCAGGAGGGTCGGCCAGTCACCTTGGAACCGCTCATCGAGGAGGACGGAGAATCCCAAGCCGTCGCGCCAGAACCTCAGGCTCTCGTCGATGTCACGCACGCAGATGGCGGAATGATGGACCGTTGGCATTTGGATTGTGAATCTATACTCGGCGTCCCAGTCCAGTCGCAGGGAGTTTCTGCATGACGAGCTCGGTCGTAGTCGGTGGTGCGTCGGGCATCGGGGCAAGCGTCGTCGAACGACAGCGAGCCCGGGGCGACCAGGTGGTGGTCTGGGACATCGACGAGTCGGCCGACATCCGCTGCAATATCGCCGATCCCGAACAGATCGAGGCCGCCGCAACGGCAACCGTCGAGCGCATCGGTGTCCCGGAGATGGTGACGGTGACCGCCGGCATCGGCCATTCGTCAACACTCTTGGACGCCGACCCAGACGAGTGGGATCGGGTCGTGGGCACCAACGCCAAGGGGGCCTGGCTGGCCATCCGGAGTTTGGCGAAACCGATGCTGGCCGGGTCGGGTGGCTCCATCGTCGTCGCCAGCAGCGTCAGCGCCCGCCTGGCGGACAAGGGGATGGCCCTCTACTGCGTCTCGAAGGCCGCCCTCGAGATGGTGATCAAGGTGGCCGCTTTGGAGTGGGCGCCCGGCATTCGGGTCAACGGAGTCGCTCCCGGGGTCACCGACACCCCGATGCTCGGTCCGGTCCCGCGCGACGGTGCATGGTTGGGCGGCATCGCCGAACGCACCGCGCTCGGGCGGTTGGGTCGTCCGGACGACATCGCCGAGGCGATTCTCGCCCTCCATGACACCCACTGGGTCACCGGTCACGTCCTCGTCAGCGACGGGGGGCTCTCGCTGCGCAGCCCGATCGACCCCCTCGGACGGCAGTCCGGCTGACCGCTCGACGAGGGCCAGGCAACCGGCACGTCGATAACAGTCAGATTTAGTTGCACTGATACACTATCTGCATCAGTACCTTATCCTCACCATCTTCCTCGGCATCCGCCCACGGCCGACGACATCTGACTGACGCGGTCATGACGGCCAGTCGGGTCCTCGTCGCAGTCGCGGCCCGGTCACTGACAGACCACGAGGAAGAGGTTTCTTTGCAGCAGTATCGAGCCCTGATCGTCCTTGCGTCGCGAGGACCTCAGCGACCGCGTGACCTCGCCGCAGCGCTGGGTGTTGATCCGTCGACGGCAACTCGGCTCTGCGACCGGCTCGCTCGAAAACGGCTGATTTCACGCCGACACGCTGGAGCCGACCGGCGCGAGGTCCGTCTCGATCTGACGCCGAAGGGGAACCGACTCGTCGACAGTGTCACTCAGCGCAGACGAGAGGAGATTGACCGGATCTTGCGCGCCGTTCCGGTCTCAGAGCGGTCGAACCTGGTGCGTGCCTTCGAGGTCTTCGGCAAGGCAGCCGGCGAGATCCCCGAGGAGGACTGGCAACGGAGTTGGGACCTGTGATGGACCCCTTGCATCGTTTCCTCGACGCAATGGCGCGCACGGTCCGCTCAAACCAGCTCGGACTCCTCGGGCTGGCGCTGGCAGTCGGAGTGCTCTCCGGTCTCGGTGCGGTGCTCTTCCGAGGGTTGATTCTCGGCATCACCTGGCTCGCGACCGGGTACGGCGAGTTCGGACAGCAGGGGCGGGTCGGCAGCCTGCACGTTCCGGGCCTTGGCGTGTGGTTCCTCCTCGTCGTCCCCGTCGTCGGTGGTCTTCTCTACGGTCCACTCATCCAGCGGTTTGCACCGGAGGCGCGGGGCCACGGCGTGCCCGAAGTCATGCTGGCGGTGGCTGAGAACGAAGGGCGCATCCGGCCTCCAGTCACGGTCGTCAAGGCGCTGGCCTCGGCTCTGTGCATCGGTACAGGTGGCTCAGTCGGTCGGGAGGGTCCTATCGTCCAGATCGGATCTGCCGCTGCCTCGACCCTCGGGCAAGTCTTCAAGGTGCCGGGGAGCAAACTTCGCGTGCTTGTGGCCTGTGGAGCGGCAGGGGCAATCGCAGCGACCTTCAACGCACCCCTGACAGGCGTGTTCTTCGGTTTCGAAATCATCCTCCGCGTCTTCTCCATCGACGCGCTGTTCGCCACCATCCTCTCTGCGGTGGCTGCCGACCTCGTGAGTCGGGCCTTCTTCGGGTCACAGCCCTTCTTTGCGACCCTCCCGCACGGATTGGTGGTTCAACGACCAGCGATCTTCCTGCTCCTGGCTGTCCTCGGTCTGATTGCCGGCCTGCTGGGCTGGATATTCAAGTCGGTGCTCTATCGAATGGAGGACGCGGTCGACGCGCTCTGGAGAGGACGACCTGAGTGGGCACGGCCCGCGGTCGGCGGCTTGGCTTTGGGGGCGGTCCTCCTCGCCGTCCCCGAGATGTACGGCGTCGGCTACCCGGTGATGGAACGGGCGATCACCGGCCAGTACGTGCTCTGGTTCCTGTTGGTCCTTCTCGTCGCCAAGATCGTCGCAACCAGTTTGACGCTCTCGATCGGCGGGTCGGGAGGCGTGTTCGCACCATCGCTCTTCATCGGCGCGATGGCAGGGACGGCGTATGGGTCCCTTGCTGAACGTGCCTTCGGGCCGACGGTCGGATCTCCAGCGATCTTTGCGGTCGTGGCCATGGGAGGCGTGTTCGGTGCCGCAGCCCAAGCCCCGTTGACGGCCACAGCCAGCGCGGTGGAGATGACGGGGAACTACTCCTTGATTCTTCCGGCCCTACTGGTGGTAGGGGTCGCAACGGCACTTGCCAAGCACCTCAGCACCGAGAGCATCTACACGACGAAACTCTCGAGGCGAGGCGTCGATATCGACCACCTGAGAGCTGGTTGGGCCCTTTAGGGTGTCGCCGGCTCCGGGGGAGAGACTCGAACTCTCAACCTAGCGGTTAACAGCCGCTCGCTCTGCCGATTGAGCTACCCCGGAATGCTGACAACACTGCTGCACCGTTGTCACGCGAGTGAGGAGACTAGCCGCTGCGCAGGGGCCTCACGGGCGGAGGTGCACGATCTGCGATCGCCGGGCACAATGGGCCGGTGAAGCTTCGCGCCGTCACCATCGTCGCCTTCGGCGTCGGCTACGCACTGGGTTCGAGGGCCGGTCGTGAGCGCTACGAACAGCTGGTGCGTCTCGCCAACGGGATCGGCCAGTCGCCACCGGTCTCGGGGACGACCAGCCTGTTGAAGGAGAAGACCAAGGCGGCGGCGAATCTCGGGGTCGAACGCCTGCGCGACACCATCGGGGTGCGGCTCGGGTGGCGGGACGGGGACCAGGCGGCCGATGCTCTCGCGCTCGATCTCGCCGAGGAGCTTGCCGACGCCCTCAACGGCCACCGGCACTGACCGGCGCGAACAGCGGCCCGCCGCCGGACTCCGGCGGACCGAGCGAACCGCTCAGGCTTCGTCGAGGTAGTCGCGCAGGAGCTGTGCGGACTCCGGCCGGCGCAGTTTTGCCAACGTCTTCGCCTCGATCTGGCGAATCCTCTCGCGGGTGACCCCGAACGCCTTTCCGACCTCTTCGAGTGTGCGGATCTTCCCGTCCTCGAGACCGAAACGAAGCCGTACGACATCCTGTTCACGCGGAGAGAGGTGACCGAGCGCTTCTCGCACCGCATCGTCGAGCATCATCCGCGCCGCCGCGTCATCGGGAACGACCGCCTCGCGATCCTCGATCAGGTCGGAGAGGCTGAAGTCGTCTTCGTCCCCCATGGGTTGCTCGAGTGAGACGGTGTCCTGATTGATCCGCTGGATCTCGCGAACCCGTTCGATCGAGAAGTCGACCCTTGCGGCCACCTCCTCGGCGCTCGGTTCGCGACCGAGCTCCTGAAGGAGCTGTCGCTGAGCCCAGACAACCTTGTTGATGGTTTCCACCATGTGCACCGGAATGCGGATGGTTCGGGCCTGATCGGCGATCGCCCGGGTGATCGCCTGGCGGATCCACCACGTGGCATACGTCGAGAACTTGAAGCCTTTGGTGTGGTCGAACTTCTCCACCGCCCGCATCAAGCCGAGGTTTCCCTCTTGAATGAGGTCGAGGAAGGCGAGTCCCCGATTGCGGTAGCGCTTGGCGATCGACACGACGAGTCGGAGGTTCGCCTCGATCAACGCCTCCTTCGCCTGTTGACCGCGCCGCACCAGCACCCGGTCGGAGGCTCGGCTGGGGTAGGCGTCCCCGGGCTCTCCCTCGAAGGCTGCCAGCCGCTTGGCCGCCTCTTCACCGATCAGGATCCGTTCGGCCAACTCGACCTCGAGGGTTCCGTCGAGCAGCTTGACCTTGCCGATCTCCTTCAAATACATGTGCACCGGATCGGGTGCGGATCCCCGGAATCCCTCGCCGTCGGCATACCCTTCCGCTGCCTCGGCGTTGCGCCGTGTCGCCCTCGTCTTCTTTGCCGGAGCCGGAGTCGCTGCCGGCGCCGCGGACGCTTTCATGCCACTCGACGGATCCAGCGGTTCCGGCGTTGCGACGACCCCACCGGTAGTGCTCACCGGGCCGGTGATCGGCACCACGGTCGACTCGCCGGTGTCATAGGTGAACTCGATACCCGCGCTCCGGATCGTCTCGACAACCTCGGAGATCAGATCGGCATTCAACTCGACGGCGCGCAACACGGTCATCAGATCGTCTTGCGTGAGGCCACCGCGAGCGCGGCCCAATCGGATCATCGCCTCGAGCTCGTCGGGGGGCAACGCATCGATGGCAGTCGAAGCGGCCAACGACTCGGAAGGCGGTTCTTCGATCGGCCTGGGCGCAACCGTCACCGACGGCGCACCATGCTCACCGGTCACAACCGCTGCCCCATCACGACCCTTGGCCCGAAGTCTGCTTCTGCGCCCTCACCGTTAGCCAGGCTACCAATCTGGACGTCGCTTCCGCCGAGGAGACAGGATCGTCCAGCTCCTGCACCCACCCGGCGGCCGCAGCACCCTCTGCGCGGGCCTCTCGTGACGTCCGCGCCTCTCCGGCGATCACCCGGAGCTCGCGGCGGGTTGCATCGCGAACCAGCTGGAGAACCACCTCCTCGGGCTCACTCATCGGCTCTTCCACGCACAGTCGCACCAGCAGTGATCGGACCTCCGGAGTCGACGATTCGATGACTTGGTGCAGTGTGGCGTCGGGATCGGCGTGGGCAAGCGTCTCGAAGGCAGAGCGCTGGAGCCCGTCGCGGAACAGAGCCGCCTCCAGCTGGTGACCGACGTCATCAGGGCGGTGGATCGCCAAGCGGAGCGCTTCGAGACCCGGGGGGAACTCGTCGGCTTGCCGAGGCGGCTTCCGTGCCGTCGCCAGACCCGAGCCTCCGCGTCCCTGCCCCCCAGGCCCGCCGTGATCCGATCGCCCACCGATCCCCGCCCCCACCACACTTCCTCCGTCGAACTCTTCCTCGGCCCACCCGTCGTCATCAGGTTCCCTGACGAACGACTCGCCCGGATCGCCACGAGGATCACGACGCGGTTCGCTGCGCGGCTCGCGACGTCGCTTCTCCAACCGCTCGCGCACCGACAGCGGCTCGAGCCGGCAGCGTTCTGCGATCTGCATCACGTACTGGTCGCGCACCAGATCGTTCGGATGCTCTGCAACCGCGCCGAGCGCGGCGTCCGCCGCCCTGGCCCGTCCTTCCGGTGTCGAGAAGTCTGCGGCGTCGAGGATCCGTTCCACCCGGAACTGCAGGAAGGGTTTCGCTCCTTCGATCGCAGCTCGCAGGCCGTCCGGGTCGGACCTGGCCATCTCCCCTGGGTCCGAGCCCGACGGCAGGTCGGCCACTGCGACGTCCATCGAGAATCGCTGCTCCCATTCGTAGAACCGGCCGGCGGCCGACTGTCCCGCCCCGTCTGCGTCGAATGCGAGCACGACCCGCGACGCGAAACCGCGCAGGAGCTTCACGTGCTCCTCGGCAAGTGCCGTTCCACACGTGGCCACCGCGCGTTCCACCCCGACCTCGAACAGACCGATCACGTCGGTGTACCCCTCACAGACCACCACCTCTTCGGACTTGATGATGTCCTGCTTGGCCCAGTTCAGCGCGTAGAGCGTGCGACGCTTCGAATAGATCGGCGTCTCGGTCGAGTTCTTGTACTTGGCAGGATCGGAGCTTCCCGGAAGGATCCGTCCGCCGAGCGCGACCGGATGACCGGACGGGTCGCAGATCGGGAACAGGATGCGAGAGCGAAATGCGTCCTGCAGGCGACCACGCCGATTGACGAACCCGAGACCCGAACCGGTGGCGACGTCGTTGGAGAGTTTCAGCCCGACGCACAGCTCGTCCCAACCATCCGGGGCCCAGCCGAGTCGGAAACGCCGGACGACCGAGCCGTCGTAGCCGCGACTGCGGAGGTAGTCGCGAGCCTGGCCGGCATCGGCCCCGGCCAGCAGGCGATCGTGATACCACTCGGTTGCCCGCTCCATGGCGTCGAAGTAGATCTTGCGGCGCTGGGAGTCCCTGCCGGATCCGACGTCCTCCCGAATGGTGATGCCCGCCTTGTCTGCCAAGCGGCGCACCGCGTCGACGAAGTCCAGATGCTCGATCGCCCGGACGAAGCTGATCACATCGCCCTTGGCCTGGCAGCCGAAGCAGTAGTAGAAGCCCTCCTCGGCGTTGACGCTGAACGAGGGGGTCTTCTCCCCATGGAATGGGCAGAGCCCGACCCACCGCCGCCCCTGTCGCTTCAACGCCGCGTGCTCCCCGATGAGGGCCACGATGTCCGTGGCGTCCCTTACCCTGGCGACGTCCTCATCAGGGATGCCCATGGAGGACGACGGTACCTCGCCGCTACTTCTGCGCGTTCGCCTTGGAACCCGACCGGGTGCGGGACCCAGCCTTGGCTGCCGTCTTGGTCGCCTTGCCCGTTCCCCCGGTGTGCCCGGCAAGGACCGCCTGGGCCGATGCCAATCGGGCAATGGGCACCCGGAACGGCGAGCAGCTCACATAGTCGAGGCCGGCCTTCGCGAACGTGGCGATCGACTCGGGATCGCCTCCGTGCTCGCCGCACACCCCGATCTTCAACGAAGGGCGGGTCGCCCTCCCCCGTTCGACACCGAGTCTGACCAGCTCACCGACGGCATCGGGGTCGACCACCTCGAAGGGATTGTTCTTCAAGAGCCCCTGCTCGAGGTAGGCGGACATCATCCGGCCCTCGACATCGTCGCGGCTGAAGCCGAAGGTCATCTGGGTCAGGTCGTTCGTCCCGAAGGAGAAGAACTCGGCCTCCTCGGCGATCTCGCCTGCTCGCAGCGCGGCGCGGGGTGTCTCGATCATCGTCCCGATGAGCACCTCGACCGTGCCCGCCGACTTCGATCGACCTCCCTTGGCTCCTGCCTTGGCCGCTGACCGTGACCCGGGACCGGGGACCGAGGCCGCAGCCCGGGCTTCGGCGATGGCCGCCTCGACCCAGCTCCTGGCGAGGGCCATCTCCTCACGCGAGATGGTCAGGGGGATCATGATCTCCACGATCGGATGCCCGCCGTCGGCGACCCGATCGAGGGCGGCCTCCATCAGGGCCCGCACCTGCATCGCGTAGAGCCCCGGTTTGATCACCCCGAGCCGCACCCCACGGGTGCCCAGCATCGGGTTGAACTCGTGCCACACCTTCGCCGCCTCGAAGAGCCGCTTCTCTTCGGCGTTCAAGCCGGTCGTGGCCTCCTTGATGGCCAGCTCACCCGTGTCGGGAAGGAACTCGTGGAGGGGGGGATCGAGGAGACGAATCGTCACCGGCAGGGAGTCCATCGCCTCCAGGATCTCTTCGAAATCGGCCCGCTGGGCGACCCGCAGCTCCTCGAGCGCGGACTCCTCCTCCTTGGGCGTGGAGGCCAGGATCATCCGGCGCACGATCGGCAGGCGGTCCTCGGCGAGGAACATGTGCTCGGTCCGGCACAGCCCGATCCCCTCGGCCCCATGTGCGCGTGCGACCGCGGCGTCGGGCCCGTTGTCGGCGTTGGCCCGCACCCCGAGCTGGCCGGCACGGATCGCGTCGGCCCACGACAGGATGGTGTCGAACTCGGGAGGCGTCTGCCCTTCGACCACCGGAACCTGGCCGAGCACGACGGTCCCGCTGGTGCCGTCGACCGAGATCCAGTCACCCTCGTTGACCACGGTGTCCCCGACCGTGAAGGACGACGGCCCGACCCGCACGGCCTCGGCCCCGACGACCGCCGGCTTCCCCCACCCTCGAGCGACGACGGCGGCGTGGCTGACCAGTCCTCCTCTGGCGGTGAGGATCCCTTCGGCGGCCAGCATCCCGTGCACGTCCTCGGGAGAGGTCTCGCTGCGGACCAGGACGACCTTCTCGCCCCGCTCGGCGGCGGCTTGCGCGTCGTCGGCGGTCAGGTACACCTGGCCGACAGCGGCGCCGGGGGATGCGCCCAACCCCTTGGTGAGCACCTCGTAGCCGCTCCCCGCGAACTGCGGGTGCAACACCTGGTCGAGATGGTCACCGGTGATGCGACCGACCGCCTCTTCCTTGGTGAGGCGAATCGCCTTCTCCTGCACCATGTCGACGGCCATCTTGAGCGCCGCACGACCGGTTCGCTTGCCGACCCGGGTCTGGAGCATCCACAACTTGCCCCGTTCGATGGTGAACTCGGTGTCACACATGTCGCGGTAGTGACCCTCGAGACGGGCGAAGATCGAGAGCAGCTCGGCGTGCACCTTCGGGAACCGGTCCTTCAGCGCCGAGAGCGGTTCGGTGTTCCGAATCCCCGCGACCACGTCCTCACCCTGCGCGTTGACCAGGAAGTCGCCGTACTCGCCGGTGGCTCCGGTCGCCGGGTCCCGGGTGAAACCGACCCCGGTCCCCGAGTCGTCGTCGCGGTTGCCGAACACCATCGCCTGCACGTTCACCGCGGTTCCCAAGTCGTGGGAGATCCGCTCCCGCACCCGGTAGGCGATCGCCCGCGGGCCGTTCCACGAGGCGAACACCGCCTCGATCGCCCCTCGCAGCTGCTCGTCGGGGTCCTGCGGGAAGGGACGGCCGGTGTGGCGCTCAACGATCTGCTGGTAGGCATCCACCAGGTACCGGAGCAGCTCGATCGGAACACCGGCATCAGAAGTGGTACCGGCGAGCTCTTTGGCTGCGTCGAGCAGGTCGTCGAACTCCGCTGCCGGAATGCCGAGGACGATCCGGCCGTACATCGCGACGAAGCGGCGGTAGGAGTCGTAGGCGAACCGCTCGTCGTCGGTCTGCTTCGCCAGACCCTCCACCGACTGATCGTTGAGACCGAGGTTGAGGACGGTGTCCATCATGCCGGGCATGGAGAACTTCGCGCCCGACCGCACCGATACCAGAAGCGGATCAACCGGGTCCCCGATCCGTTTTCCCATCTTCTTTTCGAGCCGGACCCGAGCCTTGGACACCTCGCCGGTCAGTCCGTCCGGCCAGCCGTCCTCCATGTAGTCACGGCACGCGGTGGTCCCGATGGTGAACCCCGGCGGCACCGGCAGCCGGAGGACCGAGGTCATCTCCGCCAGGTTTGCGCCCTTGCCTCCGAGGAGGTCCTTCATGTCCATCGGGGGCTTGCGGTGGGCGTGGTCGAAGTCGAAGACGTACGGCATCGGGCAAGGGACTCCTGGGGTGTTATCGAAGTGGGGTGGCGATCAGGGTCAGGTACCGGAGCGGAACCGGCACACAGCCGCAGCTCGCGAGCCTACCCGGCGTCTCTGGGGTCAGCGGCGGTCGATCCTCTGGCGCAGCTCGTCCACCAGACCCTGGATCGGCAGCCGGAGCTGTTCGGTGGTGTCGCGGTCCCGAACCGTCACCGCACCGTCTTCCAACGAGTCGAAGTCGACGGTCACGCACCACGGCGTCCCGACCTCGTCCTGCCTCCGGTAGCGCCGACCGATGGACTGGGTCACGTCGTAGTCGCACATGAAGTGCGGCTGCAGCGAGGTCAGGACCTCCCGAGCCAACGGCTCGAGGGTCTCCTTCTTCGACAACGGGAGCACGGCAACCTGGTACGGCGCCAGTCGAGGGTGCAGCCGGAGCACGGTGCGGGCCTCCCCGCCGATCTCGTCCTCGTGGTAGGCGGAGAGGAGGAAGGCCATCATCGTGCGAGTGGCCCCTGCCGCCGGTTCGATGACGTAGGGCACATAGCGCTCACCGCTCGTCTGGTCGAAATACTCGAGCCGCTCCCCCGACGCCTCGCCGTGGGCCTTGAGATCGAAGTCGGTGCGGTTCGCGATGCCTTCCAGTTCGTCCCAACCCCAGGGGAAGAAGAACTCCACGTCTGCGGTGGCCGTCGAGTAGTGGGAGAGTTCGTCGCGATCGTGATGGCGCAGCCTGAGCTCGGATTCGGGGATCCCCAGCCCGGTGTACCAACGGAAGCGCTCGTCGAGCCAGTACCGGAACCACTCGTCGGCCTCGGCGGGTGGCACGAAGAACTCCATCTCCATCTGCTCGAACTCACGGGTGCGGAACACGAAGTTCTGCGGGGTGATCTCGTTGCGGAACGACTTCCCGACCTGTGCGATCCCGAAGGGTGGCTTCTTGCGGGTGGTCTGCAGGACGTTCGCGAAGTTGGTGAACATGCCCTGGGCCGTTTCGGGCCGCAGGTAGGCCACCGCGCCCTCGTCCTCGAGCGGACCGGCGTGCGTCTTGAACATGAGGTTGAAGGCCCGGGCAGGAGTGAACTCGGTCGACCCGCACGACGGGCACACCCCGTCGATCTTGTCCTCACGCCAGCGCTGGTGGCAGTTGAGGCAGTCGACGAGCGGGTCGGTGAAGTTGGACAGGTGACCCGAGGCCTCCCAGACCGCCGGTGGGGAGAGGATCGCGGCATCGAGACCCACGACGTCGTCGCGTCGTTGGACCATGGCCTCCCACCAGGCATTCTTCACGTTGCGCAGCAGGTTGACCCCGAGCGGGCCGTAGTCATAGGTGGACCGGAAGCCGCCGTAGATCTCGGCCGACTGGTAGATGAAGCCGCGCCGTTTGCACAGCCCGACCACCTTCTCCATGAGATCGCCGCGCGCGTCAGACGACACTTCCGGTTCAGACATAGGTGCGCATGGTACCGGCTGGGGTCGGTTCGCGATCCCCCACAGAAGCGGTGCGGATCGCACCTGCGACACCCGGCCGGCCTGCCGTGGGCCCGGTGTCCAGCCGGGCGGAGACCGCATTGGCCAACAGCCGGCCGCGGACGGTCAGCACGGCGCGCCCACCGGCTCGTTCGACCAGTCCTTCGAGATCCTCCTCGTCGGGCAGCGAGTCCGAGGGGACTCCGGTCCGGGTGCGCAGCGCGAGGGACAGCCCCTCGAACCGTCGCTCGGACTCGGTGAGCACCTCCTCCGCCGCGGTGACCGACCGGCCGGCCTTGATCAGGCTCACGTAGCGGTCGGGGGTCCGGACGTTCCACCACCGCCGACCGTCTCGGTGTGAGTGCGCGGCCGAGCCGATTCCCCGGTAGTCGCCTTGACGCCAGTAGAGGCGGTTGTGCCGACACTCGTGGCCGGGTCGAGCCCAGTTGGAGATCTCCTCCCAGCGGTAGCCGGCCTGCTCCAAAAGGGCATCCGCCCGTTCGTATCGCCTCGCCTGCGTGTCGTCGTCCGGGTGTCGGTCGGGATGTCGCGCCAGAGGGGTCCCGGGCTCGACGGTGAGCGCGTACGCGCTGATGTGGGGAGGCGGGTCGGTCAGAGCGAGCACCTCGGCCAACGCGCGTTCCCAATCGAGGTCGTCTTCGCCCGCACCGCCGAAGATGAGGTCCATGTTCCACGAGCGGAATCCGGCACCGGCGACCGCGGTCGCCGCCTCGGTGACCTGCTCCACCCCGTGGCGCCGACCGAGTGAGGTGAGCACGTGGGGAACGGTTGACTGCACGCCGAGCGAAAGCCGGGTGACCCCTCCCAGACGGTAGGCGGCGAGCCGCTCGGGGGTCACGTCTTCGGGGTTGCACTCGACGGTCACCTCGGCACCAGGCGCACGTTCGACGGCGTCGAGCACCGACACCAGCAGCTCGGCCCCCAGCCTCGAAGGGGTGCCACCACCGAAGAACACCGACGTGGCCTTCGGGAGCTCCCCGTTCTCTCGGGCCTTCTCGATCTCCCGCACGCAGGCCCAGGCGTACTCCTCCATCAGATGATCGCGGTCGGTGTAGGTGGCGAACGCGCAGTAGTCGCAGCGGGCACGGCAGAACGGGATGTGCACGTAGACGCCGAACTCCTCCGGATCGGTCATCGCAGTGTGCTGTTCGGTCATCGGACCTGTCCTGACCGGACGGATCGCAAACGGCGGTCGAGGTGGGCCTCCATCGCTTCGGTGGCCAACGAGGCAACCTCGTCGATCGCGGGTGACCGCGGCTCCGCCAGGACCCCGGCCAGACCACCACCGAGGGTCCGCCGGAGCAGCGAGAGGCCTTCGGGAGAGAGCGCACGACCGCGACGGCAGTTCCGGCAGAGCACACCTCCTTCCATCAGGTCGAAGGCGACCAACGCGCCCGGGTCCTCCTCACCGCACGAGACGCACGCTTCGAGCACCGGAGCCGATCCCTCGAGGGCCAGCACCTTGAGGAAGAAGGCGGGAGCCACCATCGGCGAGCTCTGCGTCGCCAACGCGGCGATGGCCCCGACCAGCATCTCGTAGAGACGGGGATTGCCATGCCGCTCCTGGCCGATCTGGTCGACCACCTCGAGCATCGACATCGCGGCACTCATCCGATCGAGGTCCTCGCGTACGACCCGGAAGGTGTCGATCACCTCGACCTGGTTGATCGTGTCCAGGTCGCCACGGCCTTGCCAACCCAGCAGGGCCACATGACTGAGCGGCTCGAGCCGGGACCCGAACTTGGACGTGGTTCGTCGCACTCCTTTGGCGACCGCACGCACCTTGCCGTGCTGTTCGGTCATCAAGGTGACGATCCGGTCCGCCTCACCGAGACGGAGGGTGCGCAGCACCACCCCGCGATCGCGGAAGAGGGTCATCTCGAACCCGGTGGCTCCCCGCGGCGGCGGCGACGCCCACCCAGCAGGGTGTTCGCCCAGATGAGCCCGAGCAGCACCGGCGGGATGACCACCAGCGGCGCGACCACCGTAAAGCCTGCAATGTCCATCAGCACGATCCCCGCGTAGACGAAGAGGCCGAGCACGATGCCGGTGATGATCCAGACCCCGCCGGCGTCGTCAGGGCGATCCATCAGGTGACGCCCCCGAAGCGACGCTGGCGCTGTTGGAACTCTCGAACCGCTTCGAACAGGTGGGTGCGGCGGAAATCCGGCCACAACACCTCGTCGAAGACCAGCTCGCTGTAGGCCAGCTGCCAGAGGAGGAAGTTGGAGATCCTGTGCTCACCCGAAGTCCGGATCACCAGATCCGGATCGGGCTGGTCGGGAAAGTAGAGACGCGCACGGATGGCCTTCTCGTCGACCTTGTCGGCCGGCACACCGTCGGCGACCAACCGCTTGACCGCATCGACGATCTCGGCCCGTCCCCCATAGTTGAACGCCATGGTCAGCGTGCAGCGCCGGTTCGCGGCGGTCAGCGCGATGGACTCGTCCATGCGGCGCAGGACCCGCTTCGGAACCCGCCAGCCGCGACGTCCAGCGAAGCGGATCCGCACGCCTTTTTCGTGGAGCTCGTCGCGCCGGCGGACCAGCAGGCTCTCGTTGAATCCCATCAGGTAGCGCACTTCGTCGGGAGGACGCCGCCAGTTCTCGGTGGAGAACGCATACATGGTGATCCAGGGAATTCCGAGCTCGAGCGCCCCCTCGACCGCGTCGAGCAGTGCCGCCTCGCCCGCCGCATGCCCCTCGGTACGTGGAAGTCCCCTGCGAGCAGCCCATCGGCCGTTGCCGTCCATGACGCAGGCCACGTGGGTGGGTATCGGGCCACCGGCGAGATCGGCGACAGTGAGCGTCGGCTGCTCGATCGGTCCGGTTCCGGCGGCGTCCGGTTGGGGTTCCACGCTGCGAACCTATCGTCTCGCAGGCGAAGGGCCGTACCACGAGCCGGGCAGCACCATCGCCGAAAGTGATCGAGGTGAGCTGTTGTGGAGCTCACCTGTTGAGTGCCGTGGACCTCGGCGGCTAGACCCTCTCTCCATGTCCCCGCAGGCCGCCCTCGCCATCTTCGCCGCCGGCCTGGCCGCGGGAACCGTCAACGTCATCGTCGGCTCCGGCTCGCTGATCACCTTCCCCACCCTGCTCGCCCTCGGCTACCCGCCGGTGCTCGCCAACGTCTCGAACAACGTGGGGTTGGTCCCCGGCAACGTGAGCGCGAACGTGGCGTACCGGCGCGAACTGGTCGGCCAGCGACAGCGCCTGGTGGTCCTCGGCTCCGCATCGCTGCTCGGAGGGGTGATCGGAGCAGTCCTCCTACTCGGGCTCCCGCACAAGGTGTTCGAGGCGGCGGTCCCCGCGCTCATCGCCTTGGCCGCCCTGCTCATGATGGTCCAGCCGCGTCTGACCGCACGGCTCGAGCAACACCGCCAGGGGGCGCGAGAAGCGGGCCCGGTGTTGATCGCAGGGGTGTTTCTGACCGGCATCTACGGCGGGTACTTCGGGGCGGCCCAGGGAGTGATCCTCATCGCCCTGCTCGCCGTGTTCGTCGACGACGACCTCCAGCGCCTCAACGGAACCAAGAACGCGCTCGCACTCATCGTCAACGCGGTGGCCGGCATCTTCTTCATCGCCGCCACCCACATCTCGTGGTCGGTCGCCGGCCTCATCGCTGCCGGGTCGATCATCGGCGGCCAGGTCGGTGGCCGGTACGGCCGTCGCCTTCCCGCCCCAGTGTTGCGGTGGATCATCGTCACCGTCGGGTTTGCGGTCGCCATCGCACTCGCCGTGGCTTGGCACTGACCAGACGGGACTCGTCAGGCCAAAGGGCTGTAGAAGACCAAGCCGTTCCCCTGGTGGTCGTAGACGACGGCACGGCGCTCGTGTGCATCGTCGTAAGGTCCCTTCACGACCGCACCGCCGTGTTCCTCGACGGACCTCGCTGCGGCGTCGACATCGGCGGTCTTGATGCCGACGACGACCCTCCCCGGCATCGGGTGGTCCACCGCAGTCGCCAAGGCCAAGGTGACCGATCCCCCGTCGAGGGCCGCGAAGTGGGCTCCGTCGCGGAATTTGAGCGCCATGCCGAGCGCCTCGGTGTAGAAGCGGATTGATTCGTCGAGATCATCAGTCGACAAGACGATCATCCGTACGTCGTGTTCGGTCACGTGGGCTCCTTTGGCTTGCGGCCCGGAAGGAACCTGCTCGTGCGGTCGTCCGAGAGCCCGGCCCGCCGCTTGAGCCAGTCGTAGAGTCTGACCAGTTCCTTGTCGAGATAGATCAGAATCGACTTGGCGCCGTCGCCGGGACGTGCCCGGTACTCGGTGGATCGGGCCACCGGCGCATCCTCGACCGTGTAGAAGTAGATGGCGAGGGACTGCCGGGCCCTGTCGGGTGGGCATCGCAACGGTTCAGGATGACCGTGCCAGGTGTCCGCGCCGGTCGTGAAGACCACCGCGCGGTTGCCGACGGGAGCGATCAACGCTTCGCGAGTCTTCATGTCGCGGCTCCACAGCTCCAGATCACCTCCGAACTCCTCGGGCCAGTCCTCGTTCAGGTAGACCAACAAGTTGACCCGACGGTGCAAATGCCTCTTGTGGGGATGAACCGTGAAGTCGGCGTGGATGTTGAGAAACCCGCCGGTCGTCGTCTGGTGAAGCCCTGCGCCCTCCAGCGAGTCGTCGGTCACCAGACCCTCGATGCCGGTGAGCTCACTCAAGAGCGCGATGAAACGCTCAGACGTCAACTCCCGCCAGATCGCCTGCAGGGTCGGCCCCCAACTGGTGGGATCGGTATTGGCAAACTTCCGCTCGTTCGCGTGGACGTAGTTCACCCAATGACCGCTGCCGGGCTTGGGAAACTCCGCCTCAGCGGCGCGGGCCGCCTCGGGCAGGAGGAACCCGTCGAGGGCGATATGAGGGAACGGCGAGGCCTCGAGGTATGCGGTTCGGAGCTCGGGCAGGTCCTGTTCGATTGATCCCAGATCGATGACACGGTCGATCGAACCTCTGTTGCCGTCACCTTCGGCGTCGCCTCGGCCAGCGCGAGTTGCTGAGATCATGAGCACCCCCCATTCGTCCTGACGTTTCTCCCCATCCGCGCCCACTGTGACCCGATCCGAGCTGGTGCCATAGGGTCGAAGGTCCATTTCTCGCCTGACCGACTGCACGTAGGGACCAAAGCCCCTAGCGAATTCCCCGTTCACCGGTCTCACAATGCAACTGGACATGGCGCACGACGAAGCGCCGGCACGACATGCGAGAGGATCCGGCACCGTGGAGTTCACCCCATACAGCTCCGACATGGAGTTCACCGACATCGGCCACCCGGTTTTCGACTGTGACTTCCACTTCTACGAAACCGGCGATTCCTTCACCCGCTACCTGCCCAAGGAGTACTCAGGACTGTTGCGTCTGGCGAACGTCGACGGACGCACGAAGATGATCGTGCGGGGGCGGGTGTCCGACTACATTCCCAACCCCACGTTCGAGGTGGTGGCTGCACCAGGCTCGGGATTCGAGTACTTCAGTGGCCGCAACTCGCAGGGCAAGAGCTTCCGCGAGATCGTGAAGCCGATGAGGGCCATCCCCGAATTCACCGAGCCGCGACGCAAGGATGGCGCTGCTCGACCGAATGCACATCCGGGCGATCGTGAACTTCCCCACCCTTGCCTCGACGATCGAGGTCAACTTCATGGATGACCCTGTCGCCACCCAAGTTCTGATTCACGCCTTCAACGAGTGGATGTACGACGACTGGGGTTTCGACTTCTGCGGCCGTATCTTCTCCACCCCGGTCATGAACCTCGCGACGGCCGAAGGTGCGGTGAGAGAGCTCGAGTGGGCGCTCGAACGTGGCGCCAAGACCGTGCTCGTCCGCCCGGCACCCGTGGCCGGGTACCGGGGTTCGAGATCTCCCTTCCTTCCTGAGCTCGACCCGTTCTGGGCTCGGATCCAAGAAGCCGGTATCCCGGTCATGTTCCACGCCTCGGACTCCGGTTATTCGAAGTACGCCAACGACTGGACCAACGCGGACCGGGAGATGCGTCCGTTCGAGTACAACGTATTCGAGTCGATGTCCCAGGCTCATCGCCCGATCATGGACACGATCTTCTCGGCGGTCGGCCACGGGATGCTCTCGCGCTTCCCGAAGGTTCGGATCGCGAGTATCGAGTGCGGCAGTCGCTGGATCACAGAGGTGGTCGAGACCATGAAGATCCAGTACGGGAAGACGCCACAGCTGTTCGCGGAACACCCCCTCGACGTGCTGAAGCGCGCGCTCTACGTCGCCCCATACTGGGAGGACCCGCTCGAACCACTCGCCGAAGCAATCGGGTTCGACCATATCCTCTTCAATTCCGACTGGCCGCATCCCGAAGGAATCGCCGACCCGAACGAGTACGCCGTCTACATCCGCGACGAGGTCGGCTTGCCGGACGCCGACATCGCCAAGATCATGGGCGAGAACATGTTCGCGCTCATGGGTTTGGCCGCCTGAGCCTTCAGCCACCGACTTGGTCGGCCCACGGCGAGCGGTCACTGGCCGCCGACCGGCGGGCATGATCGGGGCCACAGAGGGCTGGGACGAGGGTCCATAGGCGGAGCACGTAGGGGCTGACGTGGCCTGGCGCGAACCGCCGATAGGGTCGCCCAGGTGTCCGACGAGGTCCTCACCACCCTGGCATCGGTGGCCGCCGCCCTGCCGGGCGGAGGTGAATCCCGTGCGGGGCAGCAACAGATGGCTGAGGCGGTGGCGCGATCCATCTCGGGAAGGCGCCATCTGGTCGTCCAGGCGGGGACGGGCACCGGAAAGTCCCTGGCGTATCTGATTCCCGCTGTCCTGTCCGGGGAGAAGGTGGTGGTCGCCACCGCGACAAAAGCACTGCAGGACCAGCTTGCCGGAAACGACCTGCCACTGGTCGCCGACGCCGTCGGGAGAGAGGTCTCGTTCGCGGTGCTCAAGGGTCGGGGCAACTACCTCTGCCGCGAGCGTGTCTCCGAGATCGGCGGGCGGGGTGAGCAGCTCACCCTCTCGAGCGCAGATACGAGCTCCGAAGATGTCGAGGCCGACGCCGACCCCGGTTCCGCCTCCCCCGGCACCACAGGCACCGGCGACGCCGGCGATGCCGGAGAGATCGGTCGCCTCGGAGAACAGGTTCGGCAGCTCCTCGAGTGGGCAGAGGTCACCACCACCGGCGATCGGGCGGACCTCGAGTTCGAGCCGCACTTTCGAGCCTGGGCCGCCGTGTCGACTACCGCCCGGGAGTGCCCGGGAGCGTTCCGCTGCCCGTCGGGTCGCGACTGTTTCGCCGAAGACGCCCGGGCCCGGGCGGCGGCCGCCGACGTCGTCGTGGTCAACACCCACCTCTACGGTGCCCACCTGGCGAGCGGCGGAGCAGTGCTGCCGCCCCACGAGGTGGTCGTGTTCGACGAGGCACACGAGGTCGAAGAGGTGATGACCGACAGTCTCGGGGTCGAGATCGGGCCTGGTCGGTTCCGGGCGCTTGCAGCAGCGGCCCGACCGCTGCTCGACCCCAGTCGGCCCGGCGCGCTCAACGCGGTCGATGCGGTCGCCGAAGTCGCAGATCTGTTCCAAAAGGCGATCTCGCCGCTCGCCGGACAACGCATCTCCCGGCACCACATCGTGGGGACGATCGAGGACGGGACGAATGCCGATACGGAAGGCCTCGGGGATTCCAATCCGCCCGAAGAACCCGAACCGCCGCGGGCTGAGCCACTCGGACTCGAGCTCGGACTCCCCGACCTCCCCGAGCGGGTCGAAAAGAGGTCGAAACGCACGCCAGGCGCGGAAGGCGGTCTTCGCGAATCACACGCAGCGGAGCCGCTCGACGGAGAGGCTCGCCTCGCCCAGGTCGTCAATCTGGCAACCGGCAGGCTCGGCCGGCTCGTCGAGTCGTTGCGCCTCTCGGAACGCGAGTCTCGAGACAGTGAGTCGGCGACGACGTCGTCGCGTCGGGACCGTGCGCTGCTCGCCGCTGGACATCTCGTCGACGACCTCTCCCGAGTCCTCGCGCTCACCGGAGACGAGGTGGCATGGGTGGACGGAGGAGCGAGATCGCCGAGTCTGAGGATCTCCCCCATCGACGTGGCGCCGCTGCTCGCCGAGCGGTTGTGGGGCACGGTGACCGGTGTCCTCACCTCTGCGACCGTACCGATCGGGCTGGGCGAGCGTCTCGGACTCGCACCTGAGTCGACCGAGGAGATCGATGTCGGCAGCCCGTTCGACTACCGCGATCATGCGATGCTCTACGTCGCCCGCCAGCTACCGGACCGGCGGCGGCCCGAGGCCGAGCCGGCCCTCCACGACGAGCTCGAAGCGTTGATCGAGGCGGCCGGTGGTCGGACGCTCGCCCTGTTCACGAGCTGGCGGTCGATGAACGTCGCAGTGGAGGCGCTCCGCGAACGGCTGACGGTGCCGATCCTCGCCCAGTCCGACCTGCCGAAACCGGCGTTGATCGCAGCGTTCTCCAGAGACGAGCCGACCTGCCTCTTCGCCACCCTCGGATTCTGGCAAGGCGTGGACGTCCCCGGTCGGACGCTCAGCCTGGTCACCATCGACAGGATCCCCTTTCCCCGGCCCGACGAGCCGGTCCTCCAGGCCCGGCGCGACCGTGCGGGCGCCGGCGCCTTCAACACGGTCGACCTCCCCCGAGCGGGGACCTTGCTCGCCCAGGGAGCCGGCAGACTGATCCGAAGCGCGCAGGACCGGGGGGTCGTGGCCGTCCTCGACAGTCGCCTCGCGACCGCTCGCTACCGGCAGGCCCTCCTCGCCAGGGTGCCTCCGATGAAGCGCTCGGTCGATCGGCGAGAGGTGGTCGAATTCCTCAGAGAGATCACCGCCGACTCCTGATGACCCAGCGCCGCTTCACCGGAGTCCACCTCTCGGTTCCGACGGCGTTCGGTGACATCACCACCGGTTGGCCGTTTGCCAAAATCTCGATCGGGGAGATCGGAGTGGATCTCCTCTCGACCTTTCCCCTCCGATCGGAGTGGTTCTCGCCCCTCGACGAGATCGCCTGGGTGAACGCCAGCGGGCACCGGCTCCTGTTCGGCCGGGTGGACGGCAGGACCGCCAGCTTCAGGCCTTTCAGCTGGAATCGCGATGCCATTGTCTCTGCACTCGTCGAATGCGGTTTGCGAGTCGAGCAGGTCGACCGGCCGGACTAGGGGAAACTCGGCGGGAAGCGACATCGTGCTCCTCACGGGTGCTCTACTTAAAGCGAATGTCGCCCAAAACCGATACGTAGACGTGTCCAAAGTTCGGAGCGAAGAGTGCGGCTTGCTCCGCCGTACAGGATGGGCCCGATGAGCGAAACGAGCCCCGGGGAGGGGTGGTGGCTGGCCTCCGACGGACGGTGGTATCCACCAGAGCTGGCAGCGCCTCCTCCGGTGGTGCCACCCGCTCCCCCGTCTGTCGCGCCGAGTGTGCCTCCTCCGTCACCTCGGTTGCCCACCTTCCCGGCGTTCGGCACCATGCCTCCCAGAGCGGACCAGCCTGGCGGGTTTCCAACGCCCGGATCTGGCGCGTTCTCGGGGCCCGCTCCTGCCGGGTTCCCGCCGACCTTGCCTCCTGGAGCCTGGTACCCGCCCCCCTACGCGCAGTGGTCCGCGGGGCCACCCGCAAAGACGAGCCCCATGGCAATTTGGTCGCTCGTACTCGTCATCGTGCTCGGAGCGATCGGCGCGCTGGTCGGCATTCCACTGGCCTTCGTCGCGAGATCCCGGATCGCGAAGAGCGGCGGCATGCTCAAGGGTTCAGGACTGGCCCTTGCCGCGATCATCGTTGGATTCGCCTGGGTGGCTCTGCTCTTGTTTGCGATCGCCATTCCCGTGTTCCTCGGCGTCACCCATTCGGGCCCGTCGCTCCAGACCCTGAACGCCGGCGTCCAACGTCAGATCACCGGTTCGGGCCCCGGCGAGTTCAATGCCACCGGGGTGACCGCTGTCAGCTGCCAGCTGCCCGCTCGCTGGATCACCGGATCCACCTTCAACTGTGTCGCTCATGGGATCGGTGGCCAGGTGGCCGGCAACTTCTTCGGGACGGTCACGACCAACGCACCCAATGGCGACTACCGGTGGTACGGGCAGTACTCGCCGAACGGACCCCCGTAGCCGCCGAATGGGGCGATCAGGAACGGGTCGATGGCTGCGGGTCGACCAGGGATGTGCTCTTGCGGCCGATGAGCCAGTAGAGCACTGAGTTTCCTGTATTGAGCGGGGTGAACACCCGCCAGAACCAGCGCGGCCCCCGCACCTCGGCCTCACTGAGCCGGTTGAGATCTCGCAGTGTGATCGCCGTCATGACGAGGTGGAGCACCACCAGAACCATCAAGACCGGGCGGCTCGGCTTCCATCGCTCCACGGAGCCGATCGTACCTGTCGACAGGAGTCGCGGCAGTCGTCGAACTCCAACGCTTCCCGGATGGTGATGGCGCAATTCCGCTTGCATCGCCGACCGCGCTCGGTCAGCCTCATTCCATGGACATCGAAGACATCCGCTCGCGGTTCCACTCCCTTCACGAGCAGGGAACGTTCCTGATGCCGAATCCGTTCGACCTCGGGTCTGCTCGGCTGCTTGTCGATCTGGGATTTCCGGCACTTGCGACCACCAGCGGCGGCTTCGCTGCAACCCGGGGCCGGTTGGACATGACGGTGGATCGTGACCAGTTGGTCGACCACGTGGCATCGCTGCGCACCGTGACCGACCTGCCGATCAACGCGGATGCCGAACAGTGCTTTCCCGATGACGAAGGGGGTGTGGCGTCCACCGTTCGACTGCTCGCGCAGGCGGGCGCATCCGGGTGCTCGATCGAGGACTGGGATCCACACCGAGGAGTGATCGAGACCGTCGACCACGCGGTTGAGCAGGTTGCAAAGGCGGCTGCCGTGGCGACAGAAGAGGGTCTGCTCCTGACCGCCCGGGCAGAGAATCACCTTCGGGGACACGACGATCTGGACGACACGATTTCGAGACTCACCGCGTATCGGGATGCAGGAGCAGACGTCGTCTATGCCCCGGGCTTGACCGATCTGTCAGCGATCGCCAGGGTCGTCGATGAGGTGGGAGGTCCGGTGAACGTCCTCCTGCTTGCCGGAGGTCCCTCCCGCGACGAGTTGGCTGCGATCGGCGTGCGTCGGCTGTCCGTCGGGAGCAACCTCGCCCGGATCGCCTACGGCGCCATGTACGAGGCCGCCCAGGACCTCCTCGGCTCCGGCGTGATCTCGTCGGGCACCTTCTTGGACCGCGACGTGGCGACCCGCGCGTTCAGCGGCGTCGCCTGAACGATTCCGACCGCGTGTCCCGTCAGAAGCCGAGCCGGTCGAGCGCGTCCTCGCGGTGCTGCCAACGCTTCTCGACTCGGACGAACAGCTCGAGATAGGCCCCCGGTTCCATCTGGGCCCGCACGGCGGAGCCGACCTCTTTCAGGTTGACGCCCCCCTTCCCGATCACGATCCCCTTCTGCGAGTCCCGTTCGACGAGGATCTCGCACCGGACCCTCGGCCACTCCCACTCGGTGACCCGGCAGGCGACGCTGTGGGGGAGCTCGTCCTCCACCCGTTTGAGCAGTTCCTCTCGCACCAGGTCCGCCACCCAGAATGCCTCTGCGACGTCGGTGACCATCCCCTCGGGGTAGTAGCGCGGTCCCGCCGGCATCCGGCTGACCGTGGAGTCGACGAGGGCCTCCAATCCTTCGCCGGACACAGCCGACACCGGGAAGAACTCGACCGGAGTCGGCGGTCCACCCGCCTCTTCGTCGAAACCCGCCAACACTTCCGAGACGGCGGCCAGATGGCTCAGCACGCCATTCGGACCGACCAGGTCGATCTTGTTGACCACCACCAGCAGCGCGGGGTCACCTGCATCGCTCCCGGTCTCGGAGGTCTCGGCCGTAGAGGTCTCGGACCGATCAGCCCTGAGGCTCGATTCGAGAGCGGCGGCACTGGCCATCGACCGGACCCGGTGCGCCGACTGGCCGAGGACCATCCGGTCCCCGGGGCCGACCGCCCCGCTCGCCTCGACCACCGCGATCACGACGTCCACGTCGTCCAATGACGACGTGGCCCGCTCGTTCATCCGCTCGCCCAGCGCGGTGCGCGGCTTGTGCAGTCCCGGCGTGTCCACGAAGACCACTTGCGCGCCGGGACGGTTGAGCACCCCGCGCACCTGCGCCCTGGTGGTGTTCGGTCGGGGCGAGGTGATGGACACCTTGGTGCCCACCATCGCGTTGACCAACGTGGACTTCCCCACGTTGGGCCGGCCGACGACCGCTGCGAACCCCGATCGGAACGAGCTCACCCCGAAGGTTCCCCAACGGCTTGGTCTTCGCCGTCGGCAGGGGTCGCTCGGGTGGGGACGATCCTCACCCGCTCGATACGCCTTCCGTTCACCCGGTCGGCCACCAACCGCATCCCGTCCACCGACACGGACTCGCCGGGAACAGGAATGTGGCCGAGCAGGTCGAAGAGCAGCCCTCCGACGGTGTCCCAGGCGCCCTCGGGAAGATCGCCGTCGACAAGCTCGTTCACCTCGTCGATGGGGAGCCGCGCACTCACCCGCAGCTCGCCCGAGCTCAGCCGCTCGTATGGCACCTCCTCGACGTCGAACTCATCGACGATCTCCCCCACCAGCTCCTCGATCAGATCCTCGAGGGTGACCAGGCCGGCCGTGCCTCCGTACTCGTCGACCACCACCGCCTGGTGGTAGCTCTCGGCCTGCATCTCGCGCATCAGATCGGAAACACGTTTGGTCTCCGGCACGAAGTGGGCGCCGCGGATGTGCGACCGGACCGGGTCGGCTCCCCCTCCCGAACGCACGGTTCGGACCATGTCTTTGGTGTACGCAATGCCGACCACGTCGTCGACCTGCGGCTCGACGGCGGGCACCCGGCTGAAGCCGGCTTCGAGCGCACGATCGAGCGCCAACTCCACCGTCTCGTTCGCTCCGATGGTCACCATGTCGGTCCGGGGGACCATGACCTCGCGCACCACGGTGTCGCCGAACTCGATGATCGAGCGGATGAAGGCCCGCTCCTCGGTCTCGATCACATCGCCCTCGACAGCCACGTCGGCCATCGCCAGGAGCTCGGACTCGGTCACCGCGGAGTGCTGCCCGTGCTCACCGATCAGCAGGTTGGCGAGACCGATCAGGGCCCCCGATATCACCCGGACCGGCCAGAACCCGACCACTGCCGAGACGAACGGGGCACTGAACAGAGCAGCCCGCTCGGGGTGTTGGACCGCCCAGTTCTTCGGGACCGCCTCGCCGAGGACGAAGATCACCACGATCTCGAACACGGTGGCCGCGACCACTCCCCAGGCGCCGAACCAGCTGTGGGCCACGATCCCGACCAGGGTCGCCACGACCAGCTGGCAGATCAGCACCATCAGCAACACCGGGTTGAGGAACCCCTGCGGGTTCTCGGCCAGCCGAGCGAGCACCTTGGCGCCGCGGCGGCCGTCCTCGACCAGCGCCATCGCCTTGGCCCGGCTGGTGCGAACCAGGCTGGTCTCGGCGAGGGCAAGCAGCGCCGACACCGCGAGCAGCACGATCACGACGGCGAGCAGGATGGCGTCGCTCGCAGTGAACGAGGCGGCGATCGGGAGTGGAGGGTCCGCGACCACGGTCACGGGGCCACCCGATAGAACCGGGCCAGAAGCTGTTGCTCGCGCTGCTCCATTCGCTCCGCTTCTGCGTCGACCTCGTGGTCCATTCCCAGAAGATGCAGAATCCCGTGGACGACGAGCAGCGCGATCTCGTCGTCGAACGTGACCCCGTGCTCGACGGCGTTGTGGGCAGCCACCGCGGGACAGATCACCACGTCACCGAGCAGGCGCACCCGCATGTCCTCGACCTCGTAGGAGCCCGGGCCGGACCCTCCGACGTCGGGCGACCTCCCGCTCTGGTCCTCCTCGTCCTCGATGGGGAACGAGAGCACGTCGGTCGGACCCTGTTTGTCGAGGAAGCGCTCGTTCAGCGAGGCGATGGTGGCTTCGTCCACGAACAGCAAGGACACCTCGGTCTCGTGCACGATCCCTTCGGCGGTGAGCACCTCGCGGGCA
Organism: uncultured Acidimicrobiaceae bacterium; assembly: GCA_963839925.1. Taxonomy (GTDB): domain Bacteria; phylum Actinomycetota; class Acidimicrobiia; order Acidimicrobiales; family RAAP-2; genus Bog-756. Next base: position 2,217,354 of record CAWIWV010000001.1, read on the forward strand.
AGTTGTGCCCATCGATCGACCGCGACCGGATGGTCGGACTGCTCGTCTGCCGCGTAGACGTCAAGGCTCAAGAGCGGCCTCGAGGCTGTCGGCTGATCTGTCGGCGGGTCGCCCTCCCTCGTACGCGGCGACGATGTCGGCGACGATGCGATGGCGCACGACGTCGCGGTGGCTGAGGTGGACGAAGGCCAGATCGGGTACTCCCGAAAGGATCGCCTCGAGTCCGACCAGACCCGAGCGTCCGCCAGGCACATCGACCTGGGTGATGTCACCGGTGATCACCGCCTTCGACCCGAAGCCGATGCGGGTGAGGAACATCTTCATCTGCTCGGGGCTGGTGTTCTGAGCCTCGTCGAGAATGATGAAACTGTTGTTGAGGGTGCGACCGCGCATGAAGGCGAGTGGGGCGACCTCGACCGTCCCCCGCTCGATGAGCCGCTGGGCGCCTTCGGGATCCAACAGGTCGTTGAGCGCGTCGTAGAGCGGCCGCAGATAGGGATCGACCTTCGCCATCATGTCGCCCGGAAGAAACCCCAGGCGCTCCCCGGCCTCGACCGCGGGACGGGTCAGGATGATCCGGTTGACCTGGTGCGCCTGCAGCGCCTGGACCGCCAGGGCCACGGCCAGATAGGACTTTCCGGTGCCTGCGGGGCCGATCCCGAAGGTGACGATGTTCGAGGCGATTGCGTCCGCGTAGCCCTTCTGCCCGCCGGTCTTCGGACGAACCGTTCGTCCGCGAGCCGAGCGGAGCAGCTCCGAGGTGAGCACCTCGGACGGCCGGATGTCCCCGTCCATCATGTCGATGGTTCGGTTCACCTGCACCGCGTCGAGCCCCTGGCCCGACTCGAGCAGGATGATCAGCTCCTCGAACAGCGCGCCGACCCGCTCGGCACCTTCTCCCTCGATGGAGATCTCATTGCCGCGGACCGCGATGCGGACCCCGTCGAACGCCCCCTCCACCAACCGCAACAGCTCGTCGCGCTGGCCCAGCAGGCCGGCCATGAGGTGGTTACCGGGGACGAGGATCTTGACCTTGGTGCTTGCCACGTGAGCTCTGGGCCCGACCCTACCAGCGCGGGGGCTGCGAACGACCCGATCGTGCGCGCTCGGGGTCAGCCGGGTGGCCACCCGAACGTGCGCCCACCCAGCACGTGCAAGTGGAGGTGGGGCACCGAGTTCAGCGCGTCGGGACCCACGTTGAACACCAACCGGTAACCCCGGTCCTCGCCGGCGATACCTTCGGCCTCGGCCACCTTCCGAGCTGCGATCAGCAGTGCAGCCATCTCGTCCGCATGGGACTCGTCGATGTCGGCGGCGTTGGTGATGTGACGCTTCGGCACCACCAGCACGTGGACGGGCGCCTCCGGGCTGATGTCCCGGAAGGCGACGGTGAGCTCGTCGGTGCGCACGATGTCCGCGGGGACGTCACCCGCGACGATCGAGCAGAACAGGCAGTCGGCCACCCGGGTGCTCACCCGGCCCCGTTGCGGGCGGTCCGGGCGCTCAGGCCTTCGTCACCGTTCCGATTGCCGGCGCCGGAAACGGCGCGCACGTCACCCTTCAGCTCCGGGTAGAGGTGCTCGAGCGTCCCCGGGGCGATCCGGCTCGCCTCGATGAACCGGTCCACGTCCGCCTCCTGCAGTCGGATGACCCGTCCGAAGCGGTAGGCGGCGACTTCACCCTCGTCGATGAACCGGTACAGGCTCCTCAGGGTGACGCCGAGTCGCTCGGAGGCTTCCCTGGTGCTCAGCCAGCGAATCGGTTCGGTCAAGACCGGCCGACCCTCACACGTTGACGAGCAGTCCGAGCTCGTCCAAGCGCGAACCCATGCTGTCGGGAGTCACTCCGAACAGGCAGGCGATGGCCCGCACGTCCTCGGCACGAATGGTGATCATCCGGCCGTTGAAGTCCTGGCGATGGACCTGGATCATGCTGAGGAACCGGCGGAGCAGATCGCGCTCGGGACCGCTCACCGTGTGGAGCTTGGTGAGGTCGATGGCGATCTTTTCGGCGCCCGATCCGGCCTGAATCGCCCGACGGGCGCTCAGCGGAGCGACCTCCTTCGCCGAGGAGGCGGCCCCCCACCGGGTGGCGACCACGTCGTCCGGCGGAAGGAGCTGGTCCACCGGGACGTCGTAGAGCTTGGCAAGGCGCTGCAGGCGAGGCACCGAGATGGCTCGCTCTCCCCGTTCGTAAGCGCCGAGCACCGACGCCTTGAACTCTTGCTCCGACATCGCCTCGACCGCCTGCAGCGAGAGCCGCATCTGCTTGCGCATTGCCCGGAGTCGGGCACCCACTGCCTGGGCGTATGCGATGCGAGCAGCCTCTTCCTGCTCGTCGTCCTCCAGCTCGTTGACACTCCTGTCGATAACCGTCATGCGCACCTCCGGTGAAATGTACCGGTCGCCCCTCAGCTCCGGTTTTGTAAGTCGGACGAAGGCACATGTCGCGAATCGGATCGATCCGTACGCGCAGGCGGCGCACGGTCGCCCTCCTCCACAGAGCCCCTGCCTCTCTCAGTAGTAGTTTTGCCCACGCAGCGTGGTAGGCGCAAGAGGTCAAGTCACACCGCTACGGAGGGCGCACAAAATGGCCCCTGTCACGACCGCTGCGGTCTCCGAACGGAGGACGGTCGGACCGAGTCCCACCGTCCCTGCCGAAGCGGCCAGCTCGTCAGCGTCCCAGCCCCCCTCGGGTCCGACGACGACCACCGGATGGGACAGCGAGAGGGTTTCGCCGCCGGGATGTGCCAGGTAGGGTGCCTGCCCAGCCCGCTCCCCGAGCTCCTCCAGGGAGCACAACCCACCCACCTCGGGCAGCCACGGGCGTCGGCACTGGGCCGAGGCCTCCCGAGCCACCCGACGGAGGCGCTCGACAGCCCGCGTCGCACGGTCGCCCTCCCATCGCACCACCGACCGTTTCGAGCGAACCGGCACGATCCGGTCCACCCCGACCTCGGTGAGCTTCTGGACCACCCACTCGGGGCGGTCTCCCTTGACCGGGACGAACCCGACGACGAGCTCGGGCGCCGCTCGCTGCTCGAACCGCCGCTCACCGTCGACCGACAGCTGGGTCCCCGAAACCCGGCACGGCACCCACGAGCCTGCCCCGTCACCTGCGATCACCGACTCGCCGGGCCGCAGGCGCAACACGTCGAGGAGATGCCGGGAGTCCTCGGGGGTGGGGACGGGCGAGGACAGGTCCTCGACGAAGACCATCGCCTTGGCCGACACCAGCGTCGGGTCGGGCTGCACGCCGGCGACGCCGCCGTCACTCGAGCGAGCCCCGGCCACCATGGTGAGCGCCCCGGTCAGCTCAGCGCCGAACGCAACTTCGAGAAGATCCCCGAGTGCTGGGGTGCGGTGCCGAGCTCCTCGCCCCGCGCCTCGGCCAGCGCGCCGAGAAGCTCCCGTTGCTGTTCGTCGAGGTCGGTCGGTGTGTCGACCTGGACGTGCACGAGCAGGTCTCCCCGGCCCCTGCCCCGCAACTTCGGTACGCCCAGACCCCTGAGAGGGATGACCACACCGGACTGGGTTCCCGCCCCGATGGAGAGGTCGCGGGAGTCATCGAGCGTTTCGAAGGGAATGCTTCCCCCGAGGGCGGCCAGGCTCATCGGAACATGCACCGCAGCATGGAGGTCGGCGCCGTTTCGCTCGAAGGCCGGGTCCGGAGTGACCGAGATGTGCACGAACAGGGCGCCGTTCGGCCCACCCCGAAACCCTGCCGGCCCATGGCCGGCCAGGCGAAGGGTCGAGCCCTCGTCCACGCCGGCAGGGATGTCGACGGTCAAGGTCCGCTGTTGGTTGTGGCGTCCTTCCCCGCCGCACTCTTCGCACGGGGTCTGGATGAACTGCCCTGTCCCCTGACAGTGTTGGCAGGGGACTGCGGTGATGACCTGGCCGAGGATGGACTGGCGCATGCGGCGGAGCTCCCCTGCCCCCTGGCACTCGGGACACCGGACCGCGGCGGTGCCCGGGCGGGCACCCGATCCCTCGCACGCGTCGCAATGGACCGGGGTCACCACCTCGACCGCGCGGGCGACTCCGAAGACCGCCTCCCGGAACGGAAGGTTCACCACGATCTCTGCGTCAGGTCCCGGTATGGGACCACTCCGACGGCCCCGTGCCCCGGCCCCCGGGCCACCCACGCCGCCGAAGAAAGCGTCGAAGAGATCCCCGAGGCTGCTGCCGAACGGATCGCCGGCGCCCCCGTTGGCGGCACCGAACACACCCTCGGACCCGTAGCGGTCGTAGCGGGCTCTGCGCTCGGGATCCTTCAGGACCTCATACGCGAGGCTGACTTCCTTGAACCGCTCCGCACTGTCGGCGTCGTCCTGATTCGCGTCGGGGTGGAGCTCACGGGCCTTCGCCCGGTAGGCGCGCTTGAGCTCCTCGTCGGAAGCGTCACTGCGCACGCCGAGCACCTCGTAGAGGTTTGCGTCGGTCACCTGGTCGTCTTTCGCTCGGTCATCGACTCGGATCGCTCAGCCGTTCGCTCAACCGGTCGCCGACCACACGGGCGGCGGCAAGCGCGAGCGGGTAGTTCATCCGGGTGGGACCGAGGAGGCCGATCGTGCCCCCTTGCTTCCCGTCGACCGGAACCGGCATCACCACGATCGCGCACGACGCCAACGGCTCCATCCCGTGCTCGGTGCCGATGGCCACCGACAGCCCGGTGTCGAGGATGTCACGAAGCAGGGTGACCACCACCAGCTGCTGTTCGAGAATGCTCAGCACGGAGCGCACGGTCTCGACCGCATCGAACGCCTCGACCATTCGCGACGAGCCGCCGACGAAGAGCTGATCGCTCCCGTCGGGCTTGCCGAGCTCCCGGAGGACCCCCAGGCCTGCGGCGAGGACCGCGTCGATCGAGGGGTCACCAGTGGGCTTTGCCGCCGTGGTCACCTGGGCCAGGGGCAGGCCGAGCGAGTGGGCGGCCAGGCCTGGCGCCGCCGCGGAAAGGAGGGCGTCGTCCACCTCGAAGTCGAAATCGACGGACTGCTTCAGGACGGTTCCGTTGGAGAGGACCACGACGAGCAACGCCACCCGCGACCCCAAGCCGACCAGCTGGACCGAGCGGACCGGTGCCGACTCGTGCGACGGGCCGACCACGATGGCCGTGCAGTCGGTGAGGTCGGCGAGCAGGCCGGAGGTCCGTTCCAACATCTTCTCGATCTCGCCGTGGGCGTGCTTGAAGAACTGCCGCACCTGCTGCCGCCCGGTCGGATCGAGCGAACCGGTGCCGGCCAGATGGTCGACGAAGAACCGGTATCCCTTGTCGGTGGGGATCCGCCCGGCGCTGGTGTGGGGCTGGGCGAGATAGCCGTCGCGTTCGAGTGCCGCCATGTCCGAGCGGACCGTGGCCGACGAGACGCTCACACCCGCCGAATCCACCACGTGCTGGGAGCCGACCGGTTGCGCGGAGGCGATGTACTCGGTCGACGACCGCGTTGAGGATGGCCGCCTTTCGGACGTCGAGATCACCCGCATCGGCGGCAGCTGCTTCGTGTTTGTGTGCGGTGGTCGGCATCGGGATCAGGGAGGTGTGCCTCTGGCACTCCACTCTAGTGAGTGCTGACCCATCGTGGACTGGCACTCGCCCGCCGGAGCCGGGTGTGTGGTCATGACCAGGGACGACGATCCACCGTGATCCGAACGACGTTCAGGAGCTGGCGATGAACATCCGTTGGGTCATGGCAGGTCCGAGCGCGATGGTCGCGCCCTCCACCTCGAGGGTGAGGGTCCCGTCGGGGGCGCGGGCCTGGATGAGCGCGGTCGTTCCCGGGGTGAGCCCGTGGTCGCTCAGGTAGGAGAGCGATGCCGCGTCGTGCTCGACACTTTCGGTTACCCGTTCGAGCCGGATCTGGTCACCGGCTTGCGCGTCGGCCAACCGCCGCTGCTCGGGACCGTCGGGTTGGGCGCCGGGGATGGGGTTGCCGTGCGGGCAGGTGGTCGGGTTGCCGAGGAGCACCACCAGCCGGTCTTCGACGTCGTCGGAGATCACGTGCTCCCACCGGCCCGCTTCGTGGTGCGCCTTGTCCCAGTCGAGGCCGATGACGTCCACCAGCAGGCGCTCGGCCAGCCGGTGCTTGCGGACGACCCCTTGGGCGACGCTCGCCCCCTTCGGGGTCATCGCGATCTGGCGCGAGCTGCGCACGATCAGATCGTCCGCCTCCAGCCGGTCGAGCATCTCCGAGACGGAGGGGGCCGCCTTGCCCAGCCGCTCGGCCACCCGCGCCTGGATCACCGGGATGCCCTCTTCCTCGAGGGCGAAGATGGTCTCGAGGTATTCCTCGACCGGTGGGTGGAAGGGGTCCTGCATGCCGCCGATCCTACGAGGTCGGCGCCGTCTCCGGTTCGGGCGAAGAGGGCGGGCGGTACGGTGGAAGCGTGGAGTCGGACCCGAACCCTGACCCGAGCGGCGGCTCGACCGGCAGCTCGACGGAGGCAACCGGGGCGGGGGCCAGGGCGGGGGCCAGGGCGGCGGAGACCGAGGACGAGACCACCGGCGAGAGCACCGGCAACGGGACCGGCGACGACGACGGCAGGGATCCACTTCGCTTCAGCAACTGGATGAAGCGATCCGCCACCGGTGCGGTCCTGACCGGTGTCGCCTTCGGACTCAAAGAGGCCCTGCAGCCGAAGCGGGAGGAGATCCCTTTCGTCATCGAGGCGCCGGGAGAACCCGAGGATCCAGACAAGCCGTTCGATCTCCACTTCGACCCGGAGAGTCCCGCCGACACCGTGGCGATCATCCGTCGGCCTGGCGGTGCGGAGCCTCCTGCGCCGCCTGCCCAGTCGACCTGAGGCCTGCCGCGACCTTCCATGCCTTCCACGCCAGCCCGTCGGCAAGCAGCACCACCCCGATCCCGAGTGCCAGCCCGGCGATCGCGTCGCTCGGGTAGTGCCATCGGAGCGCAACCACCGAGATCGACATCCACAAGGACAGAACGCCTCCCACGACACCCACGAGCATCCGCCGGCGGGGGGAGGCGGCGAGTAGGGCTGCGGTGGCGAGCGCGGCTGCACCGACCGTCGAACCCGACGGGTACGAATACACCCCACCGAGGGTCCGCCCGGTGGCGGGCTTGAACAGCAGCTCGCAGGCGACGAGCGCCACGGTTGGGCCGATCAGACAAGCGATCCCACGTGGCCGGTCGCGGCGGAAGGCCACAACGCCGGCGATGACCGAGCCGATCACGATCAGCGGCGGATACCGCAACCAGGTCACCCAGAGGACCACGACTCCCTTGTCGGCGGGCACCAGATCCTGCATCCACCGGTCGATCGTGCCTGCCGTCGATCGGTGGGCGAAGTGCAACCCCGCCAGTGCGACCAACACCACCAGCACTGCACCGACGACCGTCTCGACCGCGGACTGGTCGTCACGGTTGCTGCCCACCTCTGCAACGCTACTGTCGATGACTGTCGTTGAGACCTCATGACCACGCGTCTCGCGCTGGCCACGGTCGCCTCCGGCCTCCCGATGGGTCAGCAGGTCTACGAGCGTGAGCTGGTTCGAGGAGCAGCGACGGAGCTCGGGCCGCAGTGGTCGGTGCACGAGGTCGTGGTGAGGTCCCTCCGTTCGCCGCTGCCGGGCACGGTGCGGCTCCCTTCGCACCTGCTCGGCGACGCCTCACCGGCGCTCCGGCGGGCTGTCGGGAGGGTCATCTATCGCAATCAGGACGTCGTCCACCGCCTGGATCTCCGACTTCCCCCGGCCCCCGCTCCAGAGGTACTGACCGTGCTGGACATGGCCCCCTTACGCTTCCCGGACGAGGGCCGGCTGCCGGCAGACGCCGCGTCGTCCGCACAGCGTGCGGCAGTGGTGGTGTGCCCCTCGCAGTTTGCGGCAGACGAGGCTGCATCGGCGCTGGGGATCACCGCACCGGTCGTCGTGCACAACGGCGTGGACCAACGGTTCTTCGGAGCGGTCCCTTTGGAAGAAGAAGCCTTGCGCGCACTCGGGATCAGACGTCCGTTCGTCCTCCACGCCGGCGGTTGCACGCAACGAAAGAACCTCGAGGGACTGAGCGGCGCATGGTCCCTCCTTCGATCGACCCGGCCCGACACCACGCTGGTGCTGGCCGGCCCCGAGGATCAGCGGCGCGAGCAGCTGTTCGGTCCCCTCCCCGGGACGGTGCGGGTCGGTCGGGTGGACGATGCCACCCTCCTCGGGTTGATGGCCGCGGCTGCGGCGGTGGTCGTCCCGTCGATCTACGAAGGATTCGGTCTCCCCGCGCTCGAAGGGATGGCGGTCGGCGTGCCGGTCGTGGCGGCCGCTCGCGGTTCGCTCCCCGAGGTGTGCGGCGATGCGGCGTTACTCGTCGAACCCGACGCTGGTGGTTTGGCCGAGGGGATCGAAGCAGCGCTGGCCGGGGGTGCGGCCGTCGACGCGATGATCGAGCGAGGAGGACGACGGGCTCGGAGTTTCACCTGGGAGGCCTCGACTGCCGGGCACGCAGAGCTGTGGCGGTCCTACGCACCCTGACCGGCGCCCGGTTCAGATGGCGTCGGCGAACCCACGCTCCATCTGCTCGAAGAGGATCGCACCACCGACGAAGGCGACGATCGGCACGACGATCGCCAGCACGGTCTCCCAGAGGTGGGGGGCGGGGGCACGTACGAACGACCACTGAAACAGCTGGAGCAGCCAGGTCAGAGGGTTCAGCTCGTAGAAGACCCGGTACTTCTGCGGCACATTCAGGATGGAGTAGGCGATCGGGCTCGCATAGAGAAGGAACTGCAGCATGAACGGGACGAAGTAGTTGACGTCCCGGTAGCGAACGGTCAGCGCCGAGGTCACCAGACCGATCCCGCTGGCGAGCAGGACGACCATGACCACCCACACAGGAGCCAGCAGGACCGGCGCCCCCGGGTTCGTTCCGTGGATGATCATGAGGATGATCAAGAACCCGAACGAGACCGCAAAGTCGACCAAGCACGAGTAGACGGAGGCGAGCGGCACCAACATCCTCGGGAAGAAGACCTTCGACACCAGGTCCCGGTTGGAGATCAGCGAAATCTGTGCCCGATTGATGATCCCGCTGAACAGGTTCCAGGCCGTCACCCCGACGAAGATGAAGACGATCGGCGACGCGCCTCCGTAGTTGAGGTGGGCCACCTTGTCGAACACGAGGACGAAGACCAGAGCGGTGAGCAGCGGCTGGAGCACCACCCATATGACGCCGAGGAGGGTCTGCCGATAACGCAGGGTCACGTCGCGTGCACCGAAACGGTAGAGCACCTCGCGCGCTTCCCAGAGCTCGGAGACCTTGGGGACGGCGAACTTCCTCGGCGGAGTGATGACGATGGTGGGCATGGGTCTCAGCTCTGGGAGAAGTCGAAGTCGGGATAGACGACGCCCCGGTCGGTCGCGTCCGGGGTGGTCGGGTGGGGATAGGGAGTAACCGGCAGGACTTGGAAGTGGCAGGCCTGCTCCCAGATGTCGGTCGGGTGCCCACCGGCGTGGATCATCATGTCGACGGTGTAGGCACCGGGCTTGAGCCACGGGGTTCGCAGAGCCAACCGGGCTTGGTTGTCGGTGGCCGGGTCGAGCCAGAAGTCGACGACCCGGGAGTCGCACTGGGCGATGGTCATCCCGTCCTCGTTGTTCAGGAAACAGGCAATGTGATAGCGGTTCCCGAACGACGGGTTCGCCCCGACCACAAACTCGACCACTACGTCGTCGCCGGGTTTTGCGATGTCCTGGCCCACGCTCACCTCGGAGAAACGGAGCTCGCCACTACCCGGGCGGAAGTTCGCCTCCTTGAGGACCGGGGCCTGCCGGGCGAAGCTGCGTTTGTACTCCTCCATCGCCTCCTCGACGGTGCCGTGGAGCACGAGGTGGCCGCTGTCGAGATAGAGCGCCGAGTTGCACAGGTCGGACACGGTCTGGAGTTGGTGGCTCACCAGCAGCACGGTTCGGCCGTCCCGGGCCACCTCCCGCATCTTGCGGAGGCACTTCGCCTGAAAGTCCGAGTCGCCCACCGCGAGCACTTCGTCCACGACCAGGATCTCGCTGTCGAGGTGTGCGGCCACCGCGAACGCGAGACGGATGTACATCCCCGTCGAGTACCGCTTGACTTGGGTGTCGAGGAACTTCTCGGTCCCGGCGAAGTCGACGATCGCGTCGAAGCGTTCCTTGATCTCCTTGCGCCGCATCCCGAGCAGGGTTCCGTTGAGGTAGACGTTCTCCCGACCCGTCAACTCCGGGTGGAACCCGGTTCCCACCTCGAGCAGGCTTCCCACTCTGCCGCCGAGCTCGATCCGCCCGCCGGTCGGCGCGGTGATCCGGTTGATGATCTTGAGCAGTGTGCTCTTGCCCGCACCGTTGCGGCCGATGATCCCGACCACTTCACCCCAAGGCACCTCGAAACTCACGTCGTGGAGCGCTTCGAAATGCTCGAGCTTCTTCTTCCCTCTCGACTGGCGGACCTTGTTGATGACTGCTTCCGCGGCGGTTCTGTTCTGGTCCTCGCGGGTGTAGATCCGATAGGTCTTGGAGAGGCCCGACACACGGATAGACGGGGCCTTCGGCACCGTCACCACGTTAGACGTCAGTTGTTCGACCACCTGGGCCACCTGGAAGACCTCGTTCGGGCAGGAAATGGTTCCTTTCAGAATCGACCGTTCAGTCCCCCAGCTTGAGCGCGGAGACGAAGGCCTCTTGGGGCACTTCCACCCGTCCGATGTTCTTCATCTTCTTCTTCCCCTCCTTCTGCTTCTCGAGGAGCTTGCGCTTGCGGGTGATGTCGCCGCCGTAACACTTGGCGAGCACGTCCTTGCGACGAGCCTTCACCGTCTCTCGAGCCAACACCCGGCCACCGATGGCGGCCTGGATGGGGACGTCGAACATCTGGCGGGGAATCAGCTCGCGCAGCTTCTCGGTCATCCGACGCCCGTAGAACTCGGCCTGGGAGCGATGGACGATCGTCGAGAAGGCATCGACCGGGGTGTGATTGATCAACAGGTCGACCTTGACCAGATCGGCGGTCAGATACCCGTCGGGCTCGTAGTCGAGGCTGGCGTAACCCTTGGTGCGGCTCTTCAGCTGGTCGAAGAAGTTCACCACCACTTCGGCGAGCGGCACCGCATAGACGAACTCGACCCGCTCGGGCGACAGGTACTCCATTTCGATCATTTCGGCCCGCCGGTTCTGGCACAGCTCCATGACCGTTCCGGTGTACTCGGCAGGGGTGAGGATGGTCGCCCGCAAGATCGGCTCGTCGACGTGGTCGAGGGAGCTGGGATCGGGCAGGTCACTCGGGTTGTCCACGCTGACCTCACTGCCGTCGTCGAGATAGGCGAGGTACGCGACGGACGGAGCGGTGGCGATGAGCGAGAGGTCGAACTCGCGCTCGAGACGCTCACGGACGATCTCCATGTGCAACAACCCGAGGAACCCGCACCGAAACCCGAAGCCCAGCGCTCGTGAGGACTCCGGTTCGTAGGTGAAGCTGGCGTCGTTGAGCCGGAGCTTCTCCAACGCGTCCCGAAGGTTGGGCAGCTCGTCACCGTCGATCGGGAAGAGCCCACAAAAGACCATGGGCTTCGGATCGCGGTAGCCGGCCAGCGGCTCCTTGGCCTGATGGTCGGTGGTGGTGACCGTCTCACCCGAGCGAGCACCGCCCACGTCCTTGATGCCTGCAATCAGGTAGCCGACCTCGCCGGGGCCGAGCTCCTCGACCGGAACGTTGACCGGGGTCCGGATGCCGATCTCTTCGATCTCGTGGTTCTTCGCCGCATGCATGAACCGGAGCCGATCGGTCCGCGCGATCGTCCCGTCCATCACCCTGATCGAGCTGACCACCCCTCGGTACTGGTCGTAGGCGGAGTCGAAGATGAGCGCCCGGAGCGGTGCGGTGGGATCGCCGCTGGGTGGAGGAACCCGCTCGACGATGGCATCGAGAAGCTCGGGGACCCCCTCCCCGGTCTTGGCCGAGATGCGCAGGATCCCGGCCGCCTCGAGGCCCAGCACCTGCTCGATCTCGGCGGCGCAGCGCTCGGGGTCGGCTGCGGGGAGGTCGATCTTGTTGAGCACCGCCACGATCTCGAGGTCGTTTTCGAGGGCCTGATAACAGTTCGCCAGGGTCTGGGCCTGGATGCCCTGAGAGGCGTCGACCAGCAGGACCGCTCCCTCGCAGGCTGCCAGCGAGCGGCTGACCTCGTAGCCGAAGTCCACGTGACCGGGCGTGTCGATGAGGTGGAGGGTGAACTCCCTCCAGGGCACCCGCACGTTCTGGGCCTTGATGGTGATGCCGCGCTCTCGCTCGATGTCCATCGAGTCGAGGTACTGCTCCCGCATGAGGCGCGGATCCACCGCCCCGGTCAGCTCGAGAATGCGATCCGACAGGGTCGATTTGCCGTGATCGACGTGGCTGATGATCGAGAAGTTGCGGATGCGGTCGACGGGGAGCACGGAATGGTCAGCGTACCCAACCGGACCTGGTGATCGTCCGGCTGCCACCGGGTCGGCCGCGGCTGCTAGCCTTTCAGACTTCCGCAACTGAGCCGGCGATCACCCGGCACCCGACCCCGCTAGGACCCCCGTGGCAAACATCAAGAGCCAGATCAAGAGGAACCGCCAGACCATCAAGCGCCATGCGCGCAACAAGGCGGTCCGCTCCGAGCTGCGGACCCGCACCAAGCGGGCCATCTCGGACATCGACACCGGGGCGGAGGACACCGAGGAGTCGCTGCGGCTTGCGATCAAGCGGATCGACAAGGCAGCGGCCAAGGGCGTCATCCACAAGAACCAGGCAGCGAACCGCAAGTCGCGCCTGATGAAAAGGGCGGCACACGCCGCTGCTGCAGCTTCTGGCGACGAGGTCGCCGGCGACGACGCCTGATCAGCTCGCGCCGATCATTCAGCGAGGCGCGTAGACCCACCGGTCGGCAGGTTCGCCGCCTTTCGGATACTCGAGGGCGTGGACGTCGAACCACAGCGGAAGCAAGTAACGGAAGTAGAAGAGCCGCTGGGTCACCCGCGGGTTGACCAGATCCTCGAACTCCATGATCTGGAATCGATCGTCCTCCTTGGCGAAGGTGATACACGCATCGTGGAGCGAATCCACGTCCGATCGGCTCTCGAGCAACAGCCCGAGGTGATCCACACCAGGTGAAGACATCGGTTCGTCGGCCTCCATCAACAAAATGAACTGGCCGTCGTCGGGAAGCAGCAAATGGCCGAGTTGACCGAACAGCTCGTAGGGCGCGCACCGCCACCCCAGCAGGTCGCCGTAGAACCTTTCGATGTCCGAGCGCATCGCCTCGTCCAGCGAACCGCGGGCGAAGGTCAGCTCCATGTGGTTGAACCGCATCCCGATCCGCTTCATCCGACCGAGTATGCACGGCCGCCCCAGCGCTGTCGAAGAACCCTTGGCAGAAACTAGAACCTGTTCTAGTATTGATCCGGGAGGTTGCACGATGAGCACTCTGACGGGTCAAAGGATCGCATTCGTCCAGTCGACGTGGCACGAGGAGATCGTGGATCGATGTCGGGTGGCCTTCACCGACGAGATCGTCCAGCTCGGGCTTTCGGCGGAGCAGGTCGACTTCTACCGGGTACCCGGGTCGTTCGAGCTCCCACTCCATGCCAAACAACTCGCGCTGAGCGGCAACTACGGCGCCGTGGTGGCCGCCGGGCTGGTGGTGGACGGGGGCATCTACCGCCACGAGTTCGTTGCCGACGCGGTGATCAACGGCCTGATGCGGGTGCAGCTCGATGTCGACGTCCCGGTCATCTCGGCGGTGCTCACCCCGCACCATTTTCACGAGCACGAACAGCACTTGAGCTTTTTCGCATCCCACTTCGACCTCAAAGGTCGAGAGGCGACGCGGGCCTGTGTCGCCACGATGCGGTCGCTCGCTTCGCTCGCCGTGCTCGCCGTCTGAGAGCAGCTCGCTCAACACCGGCCGGCGGTGATCGACACGCTCACACTGGTCGCCGCTGGATCGTTGGTGATGTCGACCCGGTCCGCCCCGGGGCGGGAGGTGACCCTCGCTCCGGATGCCCGAGCGCAGTACCCGTGCGGATAGTGGGTCGACACCGGCACCACGATGACGGTCGGGGAAGTGATCTTCGGGTTGGGCCGGTAGACGTACTGGAAAGCACCGGTCGTCGGGTCGAACCGGAGTGTGAGCGGGGTTCCCGCCGTCGCCGACGGATAGGTCTGGGCCAAGACGTCGAGTTGCGACGCGGTCGCGGCACGCGGCGGCCAGAGCGCCGACGAGTGCGACCCGGTCGGATCGTCGTAGTTGATCCACTGCCAGTAGATCCAGCCGACGAGGCTCGAGTCGGCGTCCTGCGTGATCCGAGCCAAGTCCGCGGTATCGGTCGTCGCACCGAATTCTGTCAGGAGCCAGCCCGGACCACCCGGCTGGGCCTGGCTCGAGTCGTTGATCCGCTCCGATGAATGTTGCGCGAAGACGTAGCGCTCGAGGGGATCACAGATCGAAGCGAAGTGAGGAGGCTCCGGACCGTTCGGGACATGGAGGAAGCAGTAGTCGTGGAAGTTGAGGACCAGGCGGGGATAGTCCATGGAACCGATGTGGTTCGGCACACCTGAGTCGGTGCCGTAGTTCCCCTCGTACGCGACCAGATGGGTGGGATCGGCGGCTTCGATCTGAGGGATCAGTCCCTCCTCCGGGTCATCGGCGGGGCAGCCGACACGATTCCCGTTCTGATCAAGACCGGAATGAGCGCGGCCGGTGTACATGCATTCGAGAAGGGCGTCGAAGGCCGGATTGTTGGGTTGGGCGTCCAGGCCGGAACCATAGGGCTCGTTGAACGGGTCGTACCCGACCACCCACGGGTTGCCGCGGAGTTGGGAGGCGACCTTCGCCCAGACCGAGTCGAACTCGCCCTGAAGGTTCCCGACGACGTCGTTGTCCCAGAAGTGATCGTAGGCCTGCGCCACTCCGGGGCCCTTGTAGTTCACGCTCCAGTTGGGAACATGCAAGACAGGCTCGGGCGCGATGCCGTTGGTGCACACCGCCCAGTTGGGCGCCCCTTCTCCCCCGAAGGCCTCGTTGTACACGTCTTGGTGCATGTCGACGAGTGAGGAGATTCCGTACTTGGCGAGCAAGGCCACCGTCGCCTTCAGCCGAGACACATAGGCGTCGAAGACCTTTGCGTCGAACTGTCCCGTCGTCGTCGGGTGAGGAGCACCAGGCGTACAGACGGCAGGATCGTTGATCGGGTCGGTCCCCGGCTCCAGGCCCTTCCAGACGATCCCGAGCCGGACGACGGTGAACCCCAACTGGGCCATGCGCTGCGCCTCCGGGGGCGTGAGTATGTTTCGTCCGGTGCCGTTCACCTCGACCTCGTAAGGCGGGATCTTGTAAACCAGGTCGACACCGTGGAGCAGGACGGTGCGGCCGCGCTGGTCCACCAGCCATGGTCCTCCCGGAGCCCGCAACGGACCAACCGGACCGTCAGCTGCGCTCTCCGCCGAGGGTGACGATCCCGGAGTGGCCGTCGACGTGGAGGAGGAGGACGAACTGCAACTGCTCAACGCCAGACCCAGCGCGAGCACCGCGCCGCACGAGAGCCATCTGCTCACTCTCGTGGACGGCAGGGACCGGCGGCCGCCTACTCGCAGCAACACCTAACCCTTCGCGTAGAAGAACGGCTGGTCACATCGGTACCCGTGGGTCGGGCCGTTCACCGGTGGGTCGTCCAGACGCTGATACTTCCCGTCTTTGATGGTCGCGATGATGTAACAGTTGGTCGGCACCTTGTCGGCGGGATTTGCCGGGCCGGTGAGATAGCCGCCGGAGAACGAGGTGATGTGCCGGAGTGCCTCGAGCTCCGAGCCTCTGGTCGGATTACGACCGGCTGCCTTCAGTGCCTGCGCGAACAGCTGGGCCGACAGCCAGCCGTACAAGGTGTAGAGGTCCGCGTGGAATCCGGGGGACGCCTGCTGCACCCAGTGGAGAAAGGTGCTGACCGCCGGAATGCCTGGCGAATCCTCCCCGAGGTAGAGGGCTGCGTTCTGTTCCATGAAGGCGCCGTCGATGGCGGCCGGGCCACCTGAGGCCGGCACGAGCTTCTCGCTGTAGGTGGAGCCACCGAGCACCAGCACCGGGTGGAAGTCCTGCTGGTTGAGAGCCTGGACGACCGCGGCCGCATAGTTCTCGGGCATCTGCTCGAGGAAGAGGATCTTGACCCCGGCGTTCTTCATCTCGACGACGTACTGGTTGAAGTCGGTCGTGGAGATGTCGAAGCTCGGGTCGAAGACCACCCGGTACCCGAGATGCTCCATGGCCGCCTTTTCGGCGACCCACTTGTCGTTCGCCGACGGCTCGTCCACGATCAACGCCCCCGCAGCGTCAATGGTGTTGGGAAACTTCTTCTTGAAGAAGGCGAGCGGCCCGAGGATCCAGCCGTTGGGCGTCGGTGCCGGACTGAACGAGTTGGGGTAGGCGGCGGTCGTGGGATCGAGGGTCACCGTCACGTTGGGGACCTGAGGGTTGGCCGCGAGAACCGCTCCGCCGAAGCTGTCGAACAGCGAGAAGCTGCCGACCATGGCGAAGTCCCTTCCGATGTCCTGTTGGGTCTCCTGCCTGTTGGGCGCTCCGGAGTACCCGTCGTCGCTACTGTCCACGATGATCCGGCGACCGTTGACGCCTCCGGCGGAGTTCACGTAGTCGGCGTAGGCCTCGGTGCCGACGGCTGCCCCCTTGAAGATCCCGTCCAACAGGGTCGAGACGTTGCCGATCGACACGGTTGTGGCGGTGATTCCGGTGCGGTCGCTGAACGCCGCCTTCGGAATGGTCGACTTCGTCGAGTTCGTCGTGTTGCCAGGCGGGTTCGCATTGCTCGTCGTCGACGAGCAGGCGGCGAGCGTCGACACCAGGACCACCGAGGTGAGAGCGACCACGACGCTCCGTCCTCTTCGGAACCGGACTGTCGTCGGACGTTCCGTTCGCTCCGCAGACGGAACAACAGGCGCCGTTGTGTTCACCTTGCTCGATCGCATCGGTGATTCCTCCCCCTGTCTGGCGAGTCACCGACGGATGTTCGATCCGCTCCCTCCGGCGACCCGATGATTAGGACTCTAGAGAGTGCTGGACGTCGATGCTCGGCACCTCGGCCCGTTGTCAGCGCAAGGAGCAAGGGCATCAACTCGCAGACCCTTTCCTTCCCAGTCGCTCGTCTCTCTTGTGCATCGCCGAGATCGACGGCCGTTGCATCCGAGCGAACTCACCGACCGCCTCGACGCAGACCACGCCGTTCTGGATGAGGTGACCGCGGCTGTGTGTGCGGCGAGCATCTTGGGAGACGACCCAAGCCTCGAACAACGACTCCTGCCCGACGAGCGTGGGCTTGCGGTACTTGATCGACAGGTTGACCGTCGGACCTGCTCCGTTGGCGAGGATGTTGGCCGCGGTCAGCACGATGTCGAACGCACCCGCGATGACGGCTCCGTGTACGCAGCCCGGGGCGCCTTCGTAGGGGGCGCCGAACTCGGCCCGGCCGATGGCCTTGGGCGGATCGAACTCGATCACGATCGGTTGCGCGAGCGGATTGCACGAACCGATGACCACGTCGAAGGGCATCGCCGCTGCCATGCCCTCGGGACCGTCGGGTCCCGCCCCTTGCTCTGCGAACCGGGTGATCGGCTCGGGACCCGCCTCGGGAACGAACTGCTCGAGCTCGTCGGCGAGCGATCTGGCACGGCGGGCCACATCGGCCAGCAGGTCGGAGGACGCCAGAGAGGTGACGGTCCCGGCGGTGAGGCGTCGGACAGCGTCTGCCAACTCCTCCCTCCCGTCGCTCGCCCACGGCTTCGAGGTCGGCACAGAACTCGGCCCCGAGTCGCCGACCTCGGGTTCATCCGTTGCCATCGTCATCTCCGAAACGTTCGAGAAAGCCTGCATGGGCGTCGAGCACCTGCAACATCGCTCCGGCATCTCCGGAGGGAACTCGCAGGACCACCTCTTCAATACCCAAATCCTGGTAGTGGGTCAGCTTTTCTTCGGAGAGCACCGTTCCGAAGGGAACCACTCGCACCTCCTCCGGGTCGCGACCGTGCTCCTCGACGGCCTGGCGGAGCCTGGGCAGGGCATCGACCAGGCCCGACCCTCCGATGGGCATCCAGCCATCTGCGTACTCGGCGACAGCGTCGAACACCGACCGGTTCGGACCACCGCCGACCAAGGTGGTGATCCCCGGTTGCTGCACCGGCTTGGGCCAGCTCCAGCACGGATCGAGGGAGACGAACTCGCCGTGGAACTCGCCCTGGTCCTCCGACCAGAGCGACTGCATGCAGAGCATGTGCTCGCGGGCGACCGCCCGCCGTGACTCGAAGGCCACCCCGTGGTCGGCTGCCTCCTCGCGATTCCACCCGAAGCCGATGCCGAGCACCACCCTGCCGTCACTCAGGTGGTCGAGCGTGGCGAGCTGCTTGGCCAGCACGATCGGATCGTGCTGGGCGACAAGGAGGACGCCGGTCCCAAGGAGGATCTTTTCGGTGACCGAAGCCGCTGCGGCGAGCGCAACCATCGGATCGAGGCTGCGCCGGTAGTCGTCGATCGCCACTCCTTCGACCAGCGCGGGGGCTGGTCGGCCCGTACCGGCAGATGGGTGTGCTCGGGGAGGTAGAGCGAGTGAAAACCGCGATCCTCGGCCTCCCTCGCGAGCTCGGATGGCGCCATCGCAAGGTCGGTGAGGAATGCGGTGATGCCGAGGCGCACGAGACCTCAGCGATCCAGACCGGCCGAGAGCTGGCTCCCCGGATTGTGCTCGGGGTCCGCGAAGAGCGCGGCGAACGCGGATTCCTCACGAGCCCTGGCGGCACCGATCTCTCCGGCGCGCGGCGCCATCATCAACCGTTTGATCTTCGCGGGTCACGTGCGCGGGGAACGAAGCAATCCGCTTGGCCAGCTCCATGGTCTCGGCAAGCACCGTCCCCTCCGGACACACACGGAGCGCGAGTCCGGCAGCGACCGCCTCGCGGGCGTCGATCCACTCCGACGCCAAGAGCAGTGCTGCAGCACGCTGCCAACCCATCCGTTCGGGGAGCAGCCAGCTGCTCGCCGCCTCGGGGGGCACCCCGAGCTCTGCGAAGGGGACTTTGAGGCGGGCGCTCTCGTCGAGCAACACCAGGTCCACGTGCGCGAGCAGGGTGCACCCGAGTCCGACGCCCACCCCGTGCACTGCCGCCAGCAAGGGCTTGTCGAAGCCGACGACGACCTCCATCAGTCTTCGGAAGCCCGAGCCCGCCTCGGGCCCACCCTTCCCCGCCGCCAGGTCCGCCATCTCCCGGAGGTCCTGACCCGCGGTGAACGCCTTGCCCCGACCGGTGAGCACTACCGAGCGGATCCCGTCGTCGACCAACGCGTCGGAGAGCGCAGAGGACACCGCCTCGTACATCGCCGCGTCGAACGCGTTTCGGACGTCGGGCCGATCGAACGCGATCAGGCGGACCCCGTCACCGTCCTCGACCTCGATCCGGTGTTCGGTCACCGACTCACCGGCCGATCACAGGCCGATCACAGGCCAGCTCACGGGCGGACCACTTGGCCGCCGTCGACGTTGAAGACGTGGCCGGTGATCCAAGAAGCCTCGTCCGAGAGGAGGAACAGGCACATCCCCACCAGGTCCGAGGGCTGACCCTGCCGTTTGAGCGCCAAGGAGGCGAGGATCGGTTGCATGAAGGCATCGGGGACCACAGTCCGCGACGCCTCGGTGTCGATCGGGCCGGGTGCGATGGCGTTGATCCGAATCCCCTCACCCCCGAGCTCGTGTGCCAGCTGGTGGGTCAAGGAGTTGAGCCCGGCCTTCGCCAATCCGTAGAAGTTGGCGTACAGGTAGGCGGCGGTCGATGACTGGTTGACGATCGCGCCCCCTCCCCGAGCTTTGATCGCCGGGTAGCAGGCACGGGTGCAGTTCAGCGCGCCGAGGAGATTGACGGACAGAAATCGGTTGAGGTACTCCCAGTCCACGGTGAGCAGCAAGTCGAGCTTCATCCCACCGAAGATGGCTGCGTTGTTGACCAGGAAGTCGATCCCACCGAAACGATCGACGGCCTGTTCCGCCATGGCTGTACCGGATGCGGGATCGGCGACATCTACCCGCACGGCCTCCGCCGCGCCGCCACCAGCGCGGATCGCTTCGGCGACCGCGACGGCGTTCGCCTCCTCGATGTCAGCGACCACCACCGACGCGCCGGCATCAGCAAGTGCCTCGGCATAGGCGCGCCCGATCCCACCACCGGAGCCGGTGACGATCGCGACCTTGCCCGTGAAATCGAACGTGACGGTCGGCTGCGGTGGGCCTGCGGGGTCGCTCACTTGCTCTCCCCTCGGTTCCCTTTCTTGCGTTTCGCGATGACCTGTTCCGCTGTTGAGTTCATCTCGGTCGAGAGCGGCCAGCCGATGTAGTGGGTGAGGTGGAGCACGATCTCACGAACCTGCTCCTCGGTCATCTCGCCACGTTCCAGTGCGGACCGGAACTGGATCTCCAACAGCTTGGGCTGGCCCAAGGCGGCCAGCGCCCCGATGGTGAGCAACCGACGATCCCGGATCTCGAGCTCCGGCCTGGTCCAGATCTCCCCGAAGAGATGGTCGACGGTGACGTCTACGTACGGGCCCTCGATCTCATCGGGGTCGACCGAGAATCCATAGACCTCGACCATTTTTGCGATGCCGCGCGCCCGTGCCGACTGTGGGTCGCGCTCGGCACTCTTCTTCCCTGCAGATCGATCCGGCTCTTGTGGCTCTTCTTCGCTCACTTGGTCACCTTCCTTCGTCGGTTCTGGCCGTCGCACCGGCAACGCCCGCACCGTCTGCCGGACCCACGACACGTAGCCCGAACACGTCGTCACATCGATCCTCCGCCATGATCGCCAGGGGAAGCTCGACGTCGAGCGACTCGGCGAGCTCCAACGCTGCTCGTATGTCCTTGTGGGCCAGAGATGCTCCTGCACGCATGGCATCGACGAGCCCCTTGTCGTCGCTGTCGGCGAAGGGTGCCGCGGTCGTTCGGAACATCAGCCGGGACGCACCCCCGATGTGCACATCGCTCGCTCGCACCACCTCGGCCAGCTTCGGGAGGGAGATCCCGGCGGCCTCGGCGAGTAGCTGACTTTCGTAGGCGGCAAGCCACGAACCGTAGGTGATCAGGTTCCTGGCCAACTTCGCGGCGAGGCCTGCGCCGAATGGACCCATGGTGACCGACAGCGAACTGATCGCACCGAAGAACGGCTCGAGCCGCTCGATCACTTCCGGATCCCCTCCCACCATGCAGACCATGTCGCCGCTGGCGGCAGCCGCCGGACCGCCGGTCACCCCACAATCGAGCGCGACCACCCCCCGGGCCTCGGCCTCGGCACCGACCTCACGAACGCAAGACGCAGAGATGGTGCTCATGACGAGAAAGGTGGTGCCCTTCGCCGCCGCGGCCATAGCGCCGTCGGGACCCATCAGGACGTCGCGCACCTGGTCGTCGTTCACCACCGCCACCACCACGATGGCAGAACGAGCAGCCAGGTCAGCCGGGGAGGTCGCCACCGACGCCTTCTCCTCGTACCGTCCGGTTGCCTCGTCTCGCACGTCGCAGACGACCAAGGGGAAGCCCTCACGCAACAGGGACGTCGCCACACCGTCGCCGATGGCCCCGAGACCGATGACCCCGACGGTCGGTCGATCGCCTGTTTCTGCCCCGGGTGAGGGCTGGTTGTTCGGCACTCAGGTCCCCCCCCTGGTGGTCGGCGTGGCACCGGCGTGACACGCCTGGACTCCCTGTACTTGGACAGCTGTCTGGACTATAGTCCAGACTCAATGGAGGAGATCAACCCCCCGCCAATCTCCGGCTCTGATTCCGACTCGAGTGAACTCGGGATGGCCGACTACTCGGGCGAATTCCGTGCCGACTTCCGCTACGAGGACCTCTCACGGGAGGCGCTCGTCCGCCTTGTGCGTGAGTACGCCCAAGCAGTCCACATCCTCGACCGGTCGATGTGTGCCGCCATCGGCATGAGCCACGGCATGGCGGAGATGGAACGGCTGGCCATAGAGGAGTGGCGTGGGGCGAGCCCGGTCTACGGGGAGCGGCTCCGTCGGATCATGGGGATAGAGGGCGACGATGTCGAGGCGATCTTCAAGGTGCTCCAACTCGACCCCGGGTTCCCCCACCACTATCTGGACGTCCACTACGAAGTGGTCGACGAGAAACACGGCTACTTCGAGTTGCACTACTGCGGCGCGCTGATGGACGCCGAACCGTGGGGCGACAAGATGGTGACCGGCATGTGCCACCACATCGAGGACGGAACGTTCGACGTGACCGCACAAGCCATCAACCCCAAGGCGCACGTCCGGCACGTGCATCGTCCTCCACGGGTGCCCTCGGACCGCTCGCCCCACTGCCGGTGGGAAGTGGTCATCGACGACGACAACGAGACGCTCCCCGAGGCGGACATCACCGCGGTCACCAAGATCACGACGGCGGCCACCTTCCAGTTCCCACCGATGCGGGACGGGACACCCCATGTGCCGGCAACGTTCGATGTCGCGTCCGACTAGGAGGTCGGCGAGGTGAGCGCGAACGTCGCGGTGTTCCCCGATGGGATCCGCGGAACCGAGGCCACCCGGCGACGACTCTCCCCCCGTCAGGCAGAAGCCGTCGCGCAACTGGTCCAGGCTGCTGTCGACGAGGTCGAAGAGGTCGGCTACGAGGGACTGACCGTGCGCAATGTCGCCCGGCGCGCGGGCCTAGCTCCCGCAACCGCGTACACCTATTTCAGCTCGAAGGACCACCTGTTGGCCGAGGTGCTTTGGCGGGGCATGGAGTCTCTGCCGGCCGTGGATACCGATCCGAGGCGCTCGATTCACGACCGGGTCAGCGAAGCGGTTCGGGCGATGGTCCTGTTGGCCACCGAAAGCGTGGCCTTGGTCGACGCTTCCACGCAGGCTCTGGTGAGCAGCAATCCGGATGTGAAGCATCTGCGCGACCGGATCGGCCGTCAGATTCGCACGAGGCTCACCGCGGCAGTCGGGCCCGACGTGGATCCGATGGTGGTCCGGGTTCTCGAGACCTCCTTTGCCGGAGCACTGATTACCGCCGGCACCGGCCACATGTCCTCGATGGACATCCCCGAGTTCATCGCCGATGCAGCGGAACTGATGATCGGGTCGCAGATCGCACTCCGGGTCGCGACGAGTCGGGGATCCTGATGACGGTCACCAAAACACCGCTCACCTACAGCCCCTACGCCTACGAGATCCACGAGGATCCGTATCCGATCTATGCGCGGATGCGGGCCGAAGCGCCCGTGTACCGCAACGACGAGCTCGACTTCTGGGCACTCTCCCGCCACGAAGACGTCCTGACCGCCTTCCGCAACGTCGACGGCTTCTCCAACTCCTACGGCGTGTCGATCGAACCGAGCGCGTTCGGACCCGATGCGCACAAGTTCATGTCCTTTCTCGCGCTCGACCCACCTCGTCACACCCGAATGCGCTCGCTGGTCGGCAAGGGGTTCACCCCGACCAAAGTCGCTGCGATGGAAGCGAACATCCGTGCCATCGCCCTCGAG
This sequence comes from uncultured Acidimicrobiaceae bacterium, assembly GCA_963839925.1. Taxonomy (GTDB): domain Bacteria; phylum Actinomycetota; class Acidimicrobiia; order Acidimicrobiales; family RAAP-2; genus Bog-756. The sequence continues at coordinate 2,240,899 of CAWIWV010000001.1, forward strand.
CATCTCGAACCGGCACTCGAGCGCGGATCGTTCGACTTCATTGCAGACTTCGCCGGCAAGTTGCCGATGGACGTGATCTCGGAACTGGTCGGGGTTCCCCGCTCCGATCGGGCGGAGATCCGCCGGCTGGCCGACGTGGTCGTCCACCGGGAGAGCGGGTTGTTCGACGTCCCGCCGGCGGGGCTCGAGGCAGCGATGACGCTGGTCGGCTACTACCAGAACATGGTCGACGAGCGACGGAAGTCGCGCAGCGACGACTTGACCTCGGCGCTCCTCGACGCGGAGATCGACGGGGACAGGCTCACCGACGACGAGATCATCGCCTTCCTCTTCTTGATGGTGGTTGCGGGCAACGAGACCACCACCAAGCTTCTCGGTAACGCGTGGTACTGGGGATGGCGCAACCCTGACCAACGGCGCAAGCCGTTCGACGACCCGGGTCGGATCCCGCACTGGATCGAAGAGACCCTCCGCTACGACACCTCGAGTCAGATGCTGCTTCGGGTGACTCGAGCTCCGATGGAGCTGCACGGCACCTCGATGCCCGAGGGCAGCCGGGTGCTCCTGCTGGTCGGGTCGGCGAACCGCGACGAATCGGTCTTCCCCGACGGGGATCGCTACGACCTCGATCGCGACACCAGCCGTCTGGTCAGCTTCGGCAGCGGACGCCATTTCTGCATGGGCGCACCGCTTGCCCGGCTCGAGGCTCGGGTGGGTCTCTCCGAACTGGTCAAACGAGTCGCCACCTACGACATCGATCCCGATGGCATCGAGCGGGTCCACTCGGTCAACGTCCGTGGGCTCGCCGCCGTGCCGACAGAAGTCCGGCTGCGCTGATGCCCCGCTTCGAAGCCAATCCGGAACGACGGCCGACCGTCGTGACCGGTGCGTCGTCGGGCATCGGACAGGCAACTGCACGAGCCTTGGCTGCCCTCGGGCACCCGGTGATCCTCGGCGCGCGGCGGGTCAGCCAGTGCGAGGAGACCGCGGCGGCCATCCGGACGGACGGAGGCGAGGCGATCGCGATCCACCTCGATCTTGCCGACGGCGATTCCGTCGAGCAGTTTGCGGCGGCCGCCACGAAGGCGGTGGGCGCTGTCGAGATTCTGGTTTCGAATGCGGCGCAGAACGTTCCCGGAGCGGTGTTGGATACAGAGCCGAGCAAGTTCGACGAGGTGCTCCGAGTCAACCTTTCCGGTACCCACCGACTCATTCGCGCCTTGCTTCCCGCGATGACCTTTCGGCAACGGGGCGACATCGTGTTCGTCACCTCCGACGTCGCCGAGCGACCGCGTCCGTCGATGGCCGCGTACGTCACCTCGAAGTGGGGGCTGGAGGGGTACGTGCGGTCGCTCCAGATGGAGCTCGAAGGAACCGGGGTCCGCGCCGGCATCGTCCGGCCCGGCCCGACGATGACCGGCATGGGCATGGACTGGGACCCCGAGATCACCGGCCAGGTCATCGAGCAGTGGGCGGAGTGGGGATTTGCTCGTCACTCGCATTTCATGCGGCCCGATGGGGTGGCCCAGGCCATCGTGGCCGTCGTAAACCTTCCCCGGGGCGTCCACGCCACGGTCATGGAAGTACAACCGGAGGCACCGATCCGTGACGATCTGCTCGACGAACTCAACAACGAACTGAACGACTGAGAACTGAACGAGGTACGACCATGACCACGATGCTTGACCGAGGACAACCACCGCGGGTCTCGGGTGGCGAAGAGGAGAACGGCCACCTCGAAGAGCTCCGGGTCGATCCGATCGCACTGATGAAGCGGGTCAGGGACGAGTGCGGGGACGTCGGAATCTTCCGCCTCGCGCAGCGGGACGTGGTGTTGCTCACCGGAGCGGAGGCCAACGAGCTCTTCTTCCGCGCTCCGGAGGAAGTTCTCGACCAAGCCGAGGCCTATCCGTTCATGACCCCGGTGTTCGGTGAGGGAGTCGTCTTCGACGCGCCGCCCGAGCGCAGGAGAGAGATGCTCCACAACCAGGCCCTCCGGGACAAGTTCATGCGGGGCCACGCTGCGACCATCGCGGAGGAGGTCGAACAGATGGTGGCGGGATGGGCGGACGAAGGGGAGGTCGACCTGCTCGACTGGTTCGCCGAGTTGACCATCTACACCTCGTCGGCCTGCCTGGTCGGGAAGCGATTCCGCCAGGAGTTGGACAAGCAGTTCGCCGAGCTGTACCACGACCTCGAGCGGGGCACCGACGCCATCGCGTACGTCGATCCATACGCGCCAATCGAGAGCTTCCGCCGACGGGACGCCGCTCGAGCCGGACTGGTCCAGCTGGTCGAAGGGATCATGGAACGGCGCAAGGCCGCTCCCCCGCCTGCAGATGACGAGCGGGATCTCCTCGACGTGCTCATGTCGATCACCAACGAGGACGGGTCGCCGCGGTTCTTGGCCGACGAGGTCACCGGCATGTTCATCTCGATGATGTTCGCCGGCCACCACACGACGTCGGGCACCGCCGCCTGGACGCTCATCGAGTTGCTCCGCCATCCCGAGGAGCTCGACAGTGTGCAGCGCGAGCTCACCGAGCTCTACTCGGACGGGAGTGAGGTCAGCTACCAAGCGTTGCGCGAGATCCCCCATCTCGAATCGGCGATCAAAGAAGCGCTGCGATTGCACCCGCCGCTCATCCTCTTGTTGCGGGTCGCCAAGGAGGATGTCGAGGTCGGTGAGTACACCATCACCCAGGGCCAGATGGTCGGCGCCAGTCCCGCGGTGTCCAATCGGATCCCCGAGGACTTCCCGGACGCTGATGAGTTCCAGCCGGCGCGCTACCTCTCCCCGCGTGAAGAGGACCGGACCAATCCGTGGACCTGGATCCCCTTCGGCGCCGGACGCCACCGTTGTGTCGGGGCCGCCTTCGCCATGATGCAGCTCAAGGCGATCTTCTCGGTCCTACTTCTCGACTGGGAGTTCGAGCTGGCCCAACCGCCGGACACCTACCGGAACGATCATTCGAAGATGGTGGTCCAGCTGCAGCAACCGTGCGTAGTCCGTTACCGTCGCAAGCCCAACGCACGGTTCGGTTCGCCGGCCCGGCAGCCCCAGCCGACCCGCCAACCGCAGTGATGCGGGTGTCGGTGGACATCGACCTCTGCCAGGGACACGGGGTCTGCGAATCCGAGGCGCCAACGGTGTTCGAGCTCGGCAAGAACCCCAAGGTGACCGTCCTGACCGCCAGCCCCGATGAGACACTGCGCACCGCAGTCGAGGCCGCTGTCCGTTTCTGCCCGACATCCGCACTTCGCATCACCGAGGAGGAGTAATCAACATGCCGAACTTCCCACGCAGCGAGCTCGAAGAGATGATGCAGCGCTGGATGGACATCAACAAGCGCTGCGAGGAACAGCTCGACTGGACGCCGATGGCCGACATGTACACCGAGGACGCAACCTACGGGTGGAACGTCGGACCGAACGACGAGTTCATGGCGGTCGGGCGCAACGAGATCCGCGAGATCGCGCTGGGGCTCGAGATGGAAGGGCTCGGCGGATGGGTCTACCCCTACCAGTCGGTGCTCATCGACGACGCTCAGGGGCAGATCCTCGGGCTCTGGAAACAGATCGCGGACGCGACTCGAGCGGATGGAACCCACTATGAGATCGCCGGTCTCGGGGGGAGCTGGTTCCGCTATGCGGGTGATTTCAAGTGGAGCTGGCAGCGTGACTTCTTCGACGTGGGGAACGCCACCGCCACCTACTTCGAGATGATCAAGGCCAATGCGCTCACCCCTGGAATGCAGAAGCGACTGGAGAAGGCCGCGTCCGGTGAGCGCCAGCCCGGGCACTACCGGGTCGGCCAGGCCCCGGTCGGGCTGTGGGAGGTTCCCGGGGCGTAGGCCTCAGGTGTCGGCGAAGGCTTCGATCACCCGGGTCCGCCACTGCTTGACATCCTCGGAGTGGTCGGCGTCCGTCCGACCCATCCGGACCAGGATGAGATCGAGGTCCGGGCAGATGTCGATGTACTGCCCCTCGTGGCCGGCGGCCCAGAACGTTCCGTGCGTGCCCTCGCGGCTCCACCAGTGTGATCCGTAGTAGTCCCCATCGTCAGGGTCGACCGATCGCGGACGACGTCCGTGATCCACCCAACCTTGCGGGAGGAGCCGTCGGCCTTCCCACACCCCGTCCCGGAGATAGAGCAGACCGAACCGAGCGAAGTCCCGCGCCATGGCATAGACGTAGGAGGCCCCCACCCAGGTGCCCGCGTCGTCGAGTGTGACTGTGGCAGTCGTCATTCCCAAGGGACCGAACAACCTGTCGGTCAAAAGTGCTCGGTAGGCATCTCCACGGCCCACCGCGTCGCCCACGATGCCCGAGATCACCAGGCTGGTGCCGCTCGAATAGTTGAACCTGGTGCCCGGGGGAGCGGCCAGCGGCCGATCGGCGGCGAACGTCGCCATGTCCTTCTGTCCGGTCCCGAACAGCATCTGCAGGATGTCGGAGTGCTCAGGGTCCTCGTACTCCTCGAGGAAGTCGAGCCCGTCGCGCATTTCCAGCAGTTGTTGCAGGGTGATTGCGTGACGAGGATCGTCCGTGTCCGCCCAGAGGGCGACCGGGGCGGGATCGTCGAGCGACAACGTTCCTTCCTCCACCAACATCCCGACAACGGCATGGAGCATCGACTTGGCCATCGACCACGACAGCAGCGGCGTCTCCTGCACGACCGGCTTCCCGGGTTTGTCCCACTGAGGCAGCAGCCCGCCGTAGCGCTCGAAGACCAGACGACCGCGATGGACGATGACGACGGCGTAGGTCTCGTGTAGAGGGCCCTCACTGTCGAAGGCTGCGGCGATCAGATCATCCAGCTCGACGCCATCCGGGAGGGGCGCGAGGGGCCACTCGGTCGTCGGCCAAGGGACGTCTTCCCCCTGCGCCGGCAGTGGAAGCAAGGGTGTCTCGCGAGGCAACTCTTCGTCTGACATCAGGAGCAAGCATCGCGCAACCCGCGCCTCGGGCGACGACCGATCGGCTTCAGGGCCTAACTCATTCTTCGTCAGGGCACGTCCAACACAAGGTCAGGTTCCGGTCTACTCGGTTAAAGCTTCACCGTGGTGATGCCATCGACGTAGTTCATGGTGTAGTTCGGGTCGACCGCACCCGAACACGAGCTGGGATAGGTGCCGACCAAGGACGAGAGGATGGTGCCTGACACGCAGGTGGGGTGCGTGGTGAGGTTCGACGCGGTGTCGTTGTTGACAAAGCCTGAGTACTCCGGCGAGATGGTGGGCACCAGAACATCGAGGATCTGGGTCGCGCTCGACGCGGTGATGGTGAGCGTTGCCGGATTCACCGTGGTTGTGCCAGCGGCGTAGGTGATGGTGTAGTTCGGGTCGACCGCCCCCGAGCACGAGCTTGTGTAGCTCCCGACGACCGGCGAAGAGGTCGTGGTGCCCGATACGCAAGTGGGGTGGGGGGTGAGATTCGCCGCGGTGTTGCCGTTGACGAAGCCCGAATACTCGGGCGAGATGGTGGGCACCAGACCGCCGTAGGTCTGGGCTGCGTTCGATGCGGTGATCAGGAGCGTCGCCGGGTTCACCGAGGTCGTGCCGTCGAGGTAGGAGATCGCGTAGTTCGGGTCAACCGCCCCTGAACATGAGCTCGAGAAGCTACCGACCAATGAAGAGCTGGTGGTGCCCGAGATGCAACTAGGCAGCGCGGTGAGGTTCGCCGCGGTGTTGCCGTTGACGAAGCCCGAGTACTCGGGCGAGATGGTGGGCACCAGACCGCCGAAGGTCTGGGTCGCGTTCGACGCGGTGATCAAGAGCGTTGCCGGGTTCACGGTCGTCGTGCCAGGGAGGTACGAGATCGAGTAGTTCGGGTCGACCGCCCCTGAACAGGAACTGCCGTAGGTACCGACCAAGGATGAGATGGAGGTGCCCGAGAGACAGGTCGGGAGCGTGGTCAGGTTCGCCGCCGTGTTGCCGTTGACGAAGCCCGAATACTCGGGCGAGATGGTGGGCACCAGACCGCCGAAGGTCTGGGTCGCGTTCGACGCGGTGATCAAGAGCGTTGCCGGGTTCACGGTCGTCGTTCCGTCGACGTAGCCGATGGAGTAGTTCGGGTCGACCGCCCCGCTGCACGCGCTTGCATAGGTGCCGACCACGGACGAGCTGGTGGTGCCCGAAATGCAAACAGGCTGCGAGTTCAGATCCGCCGCGGTGTTGCCGTCGACGAAGCCCGAGTACTCGGGCGAGATGGTGGGCAAGGAACCACCGAAGGTCCCGATCCCACTCGAAGCAGTGATCGTGAGCGTTGCCGGATTCACCGTCGTCGTCCCGTCGACGTAGCTGATCGTGTAGTTGGGGTCGACCGCACCCGAGCAGGAGCTGCTGTAGGTGCCGACCAAGGACGAGCTGGTGGTGCCCGAGACGCAGGTCGGCAGCGTCGTGAGGTCTGCAGCGGTGTCGCCGCCGACGAAGCCCGAGTACTCCGGCGAGGTGGTGGGTGCCGGGTCACCGAAGTTCTGGGTCGCGTTCGACGCGGTGATGGTGAGTGTCGCCGGGTTCACCGTGGTCGTGCCATTGACGTAGACGATGGTGTAGTTGGGGTCTGCTGCACCCGAGCACGAGCTGCTGTAGGTGCCCACCGGAGACGAGCCACTGGTGCCCGAAACGCAGGTGGGTGGCGTGGTGAGATCCCCCGCGTTGTCACCATCGACGAAACCCGAGTAATCGGGCGAGATGGTGGGTGCCGAGTCACCGAGGTTCTGATTCGCGTTCGATGCGGTGATCGTGAGCGTTGGCGGGATCGTCGTGGCATCGACCTGCACCGTGCCATCGAGATAGACGATGCTGTAGTTCGGGTCGGCCGCCCCCGAGCAGGAGCTGGCGTACGTGCCGACCAGGGACGAGCTGCTGGTACCGGAGACGCACTTCGGCAGCGTGGAGAGGTCTGCCGCGGTGTTGCCGTCAACGAAGCCCGAGTACTCGGGCGAGATGGTGGGTGCCGAGTCGCCGAGGATCTGGGCGGCATTCGACGCAGTGATCGTGAGCGTTGCCGGATGAACCGTGGTCGTGCCATCGACGTAGACGATCGAGTACTTGGGGTCGACCGCCCCCGAGCAGGAGCTGGCATACGTGCCGACCGAGGACGAGCTGCTGGTACCCGCGACGCAAGTGGGAAGCGTGGTGAGGTTTGCCGCGGTGTTGCCGTTGACGAAGCCCGAGTACTCGGGCGAGATGGCGGGCACCAAATTCCCGAAGCTTTGCGAGGCATTCGACGCGGTGATCGTGAGCGTTGGCAGCGGGCGCGGTGTGATGGTGTTGGAGAAAGCCGACGCGGGTCCAGTTCCCCTCGCGTTGGTTGCGGTCACCTCGAACCGGTAGTGAGTTCCGTTCGTCAGTCCCTTCACCGTGCAGCTGGTGATGGACTGTGTGCACGTCTTGAATTCGGGACTCAACACTGCGTACTTGGTGATCTTGCTCCCGTTGTTGGGTGGAGCGGTCCAGGTGACCGTCGCCTGACCATTTTGAGCTACTGCTCTCACGGAGGTCGGCGCCGAGGGAACACCTGGCGTGACCTTGACCGATGCTGAAACCGCACCCAAGCCCACTCTGTTGCGAGCCCTCACCTTCACGGAGTACCTGACGCCGTTCGTGAGCCGGTAGATGATGCAGGAGGTCTTGGTTCCCTTCGTCCTGCAGGTCTTGGATCCCGGGCTCGACACAACGGCGTAGCCGGTAATGGCGGTCCCGCCCTGGTTGGCCGGAGCTGTCCACTTGACGACTGCTGACGTATTGCCCGGGGTCGCGACAATTCGTGTTGGCGCTGCGGGCACGGTGACCGACGCATAGGCCGATGGCACGAAGACCAGCGTTGCCAGCATTGCGAGTGTGAGCGTCCCAACTGCCGACAGGACAGAGAGAGGCCCCCTCCCCAATCCGCTCGATTCCCCCATGAAGCCGCTCTATACCCATCCGGCGGACGATTTATGCATGCAGGCAGCTTTTGTTCGCTGACCTGCACAATGAGGTCTCAGGCCCGCCAGTCGATCCAGAGTCCGTGGGGATGCGACAGCGCGAGCAGTTCCGGCTGTTGCGTGCCGCGATCGAAGATGATCGCGCCCTGCGGGTTGCCGGCGATCCCGTCGTGCTTCTCCTCGGGCACGTCGGCGAACGCCTCGACGACCCCGATCCCTTCGAGGCTCATCCACGCCACGAGTCGATCCCTCGAGGCTTCCTCGAGGATCTCCACGAAGCGCGCGCGTTGCTCGAGCGAGAAGTAACCAAGCGCCCAGGTGGTCAACACGACGGCCGGGGTCCCCTCGGGAAGATCGGCCAGTACCCCCGGAAGTACTTCGTTGGCGTCGCCTTTGACGAGAGTCGGGAGGTTGCTTCGTGCCAGGTCGATCGAAGCAGCGGTGCGCTCGAGTCGACCGGTGTCAGGCCAGACGCAGGCGAGCAACCATCGAGCGTCTTCGGGCTTGGACACATCGAGCGGGGACCGGTCGATCCCGAGTCGGGAAGAGAGCTCAGGCAGACATTCTTGGATGGGCGGGTTCCCTCCGAGGATCTCGCACTTGGCGACGACCTGCGAGTCCGCCGGCCCGGTGGCGCCGCGCACGCCGTAGTCGAGACGGTAGCGATCACACAGCAGCGCGAGTCCGGCGCTCGTCCCCACGTCGACCAACGCCGGTGGCGCACCCAGCTTGGGGGCCAACCAACTCAGACCGGGTCCGATCAGCGCGCTGCGACCGCAGTCATTCGTCTGCACGTGACGGAACGCGAGGAGTGTCCGGATCTTCTCCCAATGGGAGCGGCTCGCCTCCTTGAAGAACGGCGCCGGATCGGCATCGGAACGGCCGGCATAGATCTCTGCGAGTTCGGGTGCCTCTCCGTCGAGGGCCAGATAGTGGACCGCCGCGAACAACGACAGGGGAAGGTGTGCCTCGGGAGGAAGCGAAGCGATGAGCGTGAGCATGTCGCGGTCATCGACGACCGACCGGGCGATCCGCTCGTAGATCGGCGAGTAACCCTTCAGGTTCTCCTCTGCCATCCACTCCCAGAGATGGGCGAGGGAGTCGATCGGGTCGATGGGATCGGCAGCAGTGGTCATTGCTCCATCTTCATGCAATTCTGATCCGATGATCACGGGAACCCACGCCATCATCTATGCCGAGGACGCAGAGCGGGCCAGAGCCTTCTTTCGGGACGTTCTCGGACTCGCCTGGGTGGACGCCCACGACGGCTGGCTCATCTTCAAGCTCCCGCCGGCCGAGCTCGGCATCCATCCGGCAGCGGGCCCCGACAACGCCGAAGCAGCCCAGAATGGGCATCACGAGCTGTACTTGATGTGCGACGACATCGAAGCGACGGTGGCCGAGCTCACCTCGAAAGGCGTCGAGTTCACTTCAGAGGTGGAGAACCAAGGATTCGGCCTCCTGGTGCGGCTGTCTGTTCCCGGTGCGGGTGAGATCGGGCTCTACCAACCGAGACACGAAACGGCGTACGACCTCGCTGACTGAATCGCGGTGCCGCTCTTTGGCACAATCGGGAGATGAGCGAGTGGGGAACGTCGGTCTACGGCGAGCCATGTCGGGCGTGTGGCTTCTCGTGGAAGGTCACGGTCGGGGACGCGATCGTGATCGTGGCCGAGGTCCCGAGCACCTACTCGCGCACCTTGGTGGGGGCGAGCGGAACTGAGCGGCACCCCGATCTTCTGTGGTCGGTGTCGGGATATGTGAGTCACGTGGCCGACAACCTACGGATCTGGGCAGAGCGGCTCGCCGGAATCGCAGCCGGCGCGTCGCCCGAAGTGGGCAGCTACGACCAAGACGAGTTGGCTCAGGCTCGCCACTACGACCGGATCCCGCTCGAGGCGGCACTGTGGTCCTTGTCCCGTTCCGTTGCCGGTTGGCAGTACGCGGTTCGCCAGACCCAACGGAGTGGGGTCGTACTCATCCACCCCGAACAGGGTGAGCAGTTGCTCGTCGATGTGGTCCTCGCCAACGCGCACGACGCGTTCCACCATCACTGGGACATCGAGAGGTCGCTCAGCTCCGAGCCCGAAGAGGAGTAGCTGAGCCCTACTCGGCGGGCTTGCCGGAACATGCTGCAGGGCGCCTCCGAAGAGACGCCCTGCAGATAAGAGTTGATGCTGTAATCAGCACCGAGATTCCCGTGAGGCGCCGGATGGGACCATGGTCCGGCTAGGTCGCCCGGTGGGTGTCTGGCTGGGATTCGCCAGGTGGTACAGCGAGCCGCCTCAGCGGCCAGCCACCTCCAGGGTCCCAAATCGTTGACTACTCAGTTGGACCACCTCCTCTCTCTGGTAGGCAACATTCTAGTGGCCAGATCGAGTCGATCGGGGGAACGGCAGGGGGGCTGATCGCCCGCCAGTCCACCAGCGAGAGCCACTGGCCACATATGATCTCGAGGGTTACTCTACGAACATATGTTCGTAGAGCTGAGGGGTGCCGGATCTCGGTCCGGCAGGGACACGGCCGGCAGGGACACGGCCGGCGAGGAGCACACGGCCGGCAGGGGACGCGAAGCGCTCGCGGTCCTGGCCGAGCGCGCACGGCCCATCTCATCGAGCCAGACCCAACTCCTTCCGGTGATCCCACCGTTGGTCGACTTGTTCCCCGATGGGAGCCTCCGTCGGGGAACGACTGTGGTCGTCGATGCCTCGACCGCGCACGGCAGTGGCGACGTCAGCCTGGCACTGGCCCTTCTGGCCGCGGCATCGGGGACAGGTTGTTGGTGCGCGCTCGTGGGTATCGCGGAGCTCGGCGCTGTCGCCGCCCACGACCTCGGCATCGACCTGACCCGATTGGCGGTGGTCCCCCGACCGGGTGCCGCCTGGGCCGAGGTCACCGCCGCGTTGATCGACGGCATCGACCTCGTGGTCCTCCGACCCCCGTTCCCTCCCCGACCGGTCATGGCCCGACGGTTGGTTGCCAGGGTCAAAGAACGCCGGTCGGTGCTGGTGGTCGTGACCGGGGCGGCCGGTCGGGGTGAAGCGCCCGGACGCGGATGGCCGGAGCCTCCCGATGTCCGCCTGAACATCGGCGATCTGCACTGGGACGGGATCGGTGACGGCGTGGGGCACCTGCGCCGCCGGCGGATGACGGTGGCCGCCACGGGTCGTCGGTCGTCGGCGCTCCCCCGCCAGTGCGATCTGTGGCTCCCGTCCCTGGACGGAACGGTGGCTCTGGCCTCGACAGCGACACCGTCGACACCGGTGCCGACATGAGCATGAACCGCCTCCTGGTCGTGCGTTGCCCCCACCTCCTCGACGAGGACGAGGGCGGGAGCACACTCCGTGCGTTCATCGAAGTGATCGACGCGGTGGAGGCCTTCTGTCCGTGGGTCACCGCGGTGCGATCCGGAATCTGCTCGCTCCCTGCCCGCGGACCGGCGCGCTACTTCGGAGGCGAAGGACCTCTGGTCCGACAGGTCGTCGACACCGTCTCTCGCATCACTCCCGCCGAGGTCGGAGTCGCCGACGGATTGTTCGCCGCCGTCCTCGCCGCGCGCGGCAACGTGATCGTCCCCGCGGACGGGACGCCCGATTTCCTGTCTCCGTTCCCGGTGGAGATCCTCGGCCGCCCCGAGCTGACCGATCTGCTGAACCGGTTGGGCATCCGCACCCTGGGTGACCTCTCTGCCCTTCCCGAGTCCCACGTGCTCGGCCGGTTCGGATCCGACGGTGTCCTCTGCCATCAGGTGGCAGGCGGCAGGACCGGCGAGCTCGGCGATCTTCGCCAGACGTCGATCGAGCGGCGGATCGAGTTACTCCGCCAGGGACCCCGCCAGGGACCCCGGCGCGGCCCCCGGCCCGATGGCGTGGTCGGCGATCCCCAGTTCTGGGGTGGAACGAGCGAGATCGATACACGGGCCGGCCAAGCGCTGAGCGTCGTGCAGGACCTCCTCGGTCCGGACGGGGTGCTGTCCCCCCGCCTCCAAGGGGGTCGGGGGCCTGCCCAACGCGCCCGCTTCGTCCCGTGGAACGCCCACGAACGTCAGGGGGCGATCGATTCGGGCCCACCGCTCGGCGCGCCGTGGCCCGGCCAGATCCCTCCGCCGGCACCGATGGTCGTGCACCCTTTGCCCCTCCCTGCCGAAGTCATCGACGCCGACGAGCGCCCGGTGTCGGTCTCGGGACGGGGCCTGCTCACCGCGGTTCCGTGCCGGCTGTCGGTGGAGAAGAGCCCGTGGTCTGCAGTGGCCGCCTGGGCCGGCCCCTGGCCCTCCGACGAACGGTGGTGGTCGAGGAGCCGCCGGAGAAGCGCCCGCATGCAGGCGGTGGCCGGCACGGAAGCCCACCTACTCCTGGTCGAGCGAGGCCGGTGGTGGGTCGAAGCGACCTACGGATGACCGGGTTCTTCCACGATGCCCTACGCCGAGCTGCACGCCCACTCCAACTTCTCCTTCCTCGACGGAGCCAGCCACCCCGAGGAGCTGGCAGCCGTTGCCACCCAGCTGGGACTCGCCGCGCTGGCCGTGACCGACCACAACGGTCTCTACGGTGTGGTCCGCTTCGCCGAGGCTGCCCGGGCCCTCGGTCTGCCCACCGTCTTCGGCGCCGAGCTCACCATCTCCGGCATCACCGAGCCGACCGCAAGCAGAGCCCGTGCCCTCCGCACCGGGGTGCCCGACCCGGACGGCACCCACCTGGTCGTGCTGGCCCACGATCCCGAGGGGTACGCGCGCCTCAGCCGAACGATCGCCGAAGCCCACCTGGCCGGCGGAGAGAAGGGGGCGCCGATCATCACCCTCGACGCCCTGTCCGACCATCACGGCGGGCACTGGCAGATCCTCACCGGATGCAGGAAAGGGGCGTTGGCCAACGCCCTCACCGCCGAGGGTCCGGCCGCGGCGGCCAGGACCCTCGACCATCTGATCGGACGGTTCGGTCGCGAGCACCTGGCGGTCGAGCTCTGGGACCACGGCAACCCGATCGATGCCTCCCGCAACGACGCACTCGCCCTGCTGGCCGCAGAACGGGGCGTGGACCTGGTCGCCACCAACAACGTGCACTACGCCACCCCGGCCCGGTTCCCCCTGGCGACAACGCTGGCCGCGGTGCGGGCCCGGCAGACTCTCGCCGACCTCGAGGGGTGGCTCCCCTCCTCGGCCACCGCCTGCTTGCGGGGCGAGGCGGAACAGCGGCGGCGGTTCGCCCGGTGGCCGGGAGCGGTCGAACGGACGGCGGAGATCGCCGCGAGATGCGCCTTCGATCTGCACCTGGTCGCCCCGCGACTCCCCGACTTTCCGGTGCCCGCCGGACACACCGAGCAGACCTGGCTGGTCGAGCTGGTCCGTCGGGGCGCGACCGAGCGGTACGGATCGCGGGAGGCCGAGCGGGTACCAGGAGCATGGGCCCAGCTCGACCGCGAGCTCGCCATCATCGACGCACTCGGGTTCCCCGGCTACTTCCTCACCGTCTGGGACATCGTCCGGTTCTGCAAGGAACAGGACATCTTCTGCCAAGGTCGGGGATCTGCTGCCACCTCAGCGGTCTGTTACGCCCTCGGCATCACCAACGTCGACGCGGTCGACCTCGGTCTGTTGTTCGAACGCTTCCTCTCACCGGCTCGTGACGGACCGCCGGACATCGACGTCGACATCGAGTCGGGCCGGCGTGAAGAGGTCATCCAGTACGTCTACGAACGGTACGGCCGGCTGCATGCCGCCCAAGTCGCCAATGTGATCACCTATCGATCCCGGTCGGCCCTGCCGCGACATGGGCAAGGCCCTCGGGCACACGCTCGAGGAAGTGGACACCTGGTCGAAGTCGGTCGAACGCGGGGAGCCGATCGCTCACCGGGACGACCTCCCCCCGCTGGTGCGGAACCTGGCGACGGAACTGCTCGACTTCCCACGCCATCTCGGTATCCACTCAGGGGGGATGGTCATCTGTGATCGTCCGGTCGTCGAGGTCTGCCCGGTGGAGTGGGGCAGGATGCCCGGCCGGAGCGTGCTCCAGTGGGACAAGGACGACTGTGCTGCGGCCGGACTGGTCAAGTTCGATCTGCTCGGTCTCGGCATGTTGACCGCGCTGCACTACATGGTCGACCTGGTCCGCGACTTCCACCACACCGAGATCGACCTGGCCCGGCTCGAACAGGAACCCGAGGTCTACGAACTGTTGTGCCGTGCCGACACCGTCGGGGTGTTCCAGGTGGAGTCACGGGCCCAGATGAACACCCTTCCGCGGGTGGAGCCCCGGTGCTTCTACGACCTGGCCATCGAGATCGCGCTCATCCGCCCCGGCCCGATCCAGGGTCACGCCGTGCACCCCTACATCCGGCGGCGCAACGGAACCGAACCGGTGACCTATCTGCATCCACTCCTGCAACCCGCCCTGGAGCGAACGCTCGGGGTGCCCCTCTTCCAGGAGCAGCTGATGCAGATCGCCATCGATGTCGCCGGCTTCACGCCGACCGAAGCAGACGAGCTGCGCCAGGCGATGAGCGCCAAGCGATCGGGTGAGCGGATGGAACGTCTGCGCGGCCGGCTGTTCGACGGGATGGCTGCTCGACAAGTGTCGGAGGAGGTCGCCGAGAAGGTCTTCGAGGCATTGGCCGCGTTCGCCAACTTCGGCTTCCCCGAAAGTCATTCGGTGGCCTTCGCCCACCTGGTGTACTCGACCGCCTGGTGCAAGGTGCACTACCCGGCGGCGTTCACCGCGGGATTGTTGAACGCACAGCCGATGGGGTTCTGGTCTCCCCAGAGCTTGGTGGCCGACGCCAAGCGCCACGGGGTGGTCGTCCTGCGGCCCGACGTGAACGCCGGTGCGGCGGACGCACAGCTGGAAGAGACCGACGAGTCCGGCTCGCCCGGCTCAACCGATCCGGCCGACGACTCGTCCGGTCCAGCCGCCGTCCGGCTCGGGCTGACCTCGGTGCGCGGCATCGGAAAAGAAACCGCCGCGAGGATCGAGGAGGGCCGCCCGTGGTCGGGCATGGAGGACCTGGTGCGCCGAGCGGGCGTCACCAGAGCCCAGCTGGAGGCCTTGGCCACCGCCGGTGCACTCGACGACCTCGAGCAGCTCGACGACCGCGAGCAGCGCGAGCAGCGCGGCAGGACGGGGCGAGCAAAGCGGACCCCGAACCGTCGATCCCTGGTGTGGGGAGCGGGTGCGGCTTCCCAGGCCAGCCCGGACCGACTCCCGGGTGTGGTCACCGGATCCGATCCCCCCCTGCTCCCCGACCCCACCGAGTGGGAAGAGGTCGCCGACGACCTGTGGTCGCTCGGGATGGCGCCGGACACCACGGCCATGGAGTTGGCACGGGACCGCTTGAGCCAACGGGGAGTGCTTCCCGCGGTCTCGCTCCAGTCGAGGGAAAGCGGCGAGCGGATCACCGTGGGGGGCGTCGTGACCCATCGCCAACAACCGGAGAGTGCACACGGCGCGGTGTTCCTCAACATCGAGGACGAGACCGGCATGGTCAACGTGGTCTGCTCGCGCGGCGCCTGGGTGCGATGGCGACCGGTGGCTCGGAGGTCTCCGGCCCTCGTGGTGCGCGGCCGGATCGAGCGTTCCGAAGGCTCGATGACCGTGGTGGCCGAACGGTTCGAGCCCCTCGAACTCGGGCCACTCCCTTCGTCGCGAGATTTCCGGTGAACCGCTTGACTACGTTGAGTGGTGTAGTAAACACTTTAAGTAGCAGGGGAAGGGGACCAGAGTATGACCGGAATCGCAGGCCCAAGCACGTTCTCGCTCGAATTGGTCGGCGTGATCATCGGAGTCTCGATGATCGCCGGCTCCGTCGACGTCATCCGGCAGCCCGGTTGGGCTTGGAAACGTGCCGAGGAGAGCAAGATCAAAAATCTCCTGTTGGTCCTCCTCCTGCCGCTGGTCGGTCTCGGGATGTACCTCCACTCCGCACGACCCAAAGTGGCCCCGATCACCAAAGCAGGCAAGGCGGCGAGCCTCCCCTTCGAACGCTTCGGCGACGACGCCCAGCGAAGCGCAGGGGCCCACCGCCCGCAGCACGGCCAACGCAAGCGCAGGGGTGGAAGGCGGGGCGCACAGGAATCGGCACAGCCCGACGAGGTGCGGCCGGTTCGAACCGCCGTTCCCACCGGTGTCGCCACGTTCGCCGCCACCTTCGACGCGGCCGGCCCGGGGGACACCGGACGACGGTTCGCCGAGAGCGGCGCGCCGAACGTGGTCCCCATCGGCGCCACTGCGGTCATCGACGGTGAAGTCGTGCTGCTCGAGCCCACTCCCACCGAGATCCCCGGCCCGATGGAGGTGAGCGGCACCTTCTTCAGCACGAGTGCGCCCCGCAGCTACCGGCCCAGACAGCGGACCCACCTGCGACAGGGCGGCGAGAGAACCGAAGGACGGTCAACCGTACCGGCC
This sequence comes from uncultured Acidimicrobiaceae bacterium, assembly GCA_963839925.1. GTDB lineage: Bacteria > Actinomycetota > Acidimicrobiia > Acidimicrobiales > RAAP-2 > Bog-756. The sequence goes on from CAWIWV010000001.1 coordinate 2,257,228, forward strand.
GGATGGAAAGCCGATCCGACCGGACGCCACCAGTTCCGCTACTGGGACGGGTCCGGGTGGACCGAAAACGTGGCCGACGACGGCGAGAAGGCGAGAGACACGACGGACTCGGTCAGCTGGTCCAGTACCGCATCGTGAACCGGATGTCGTTGAGCGGCTGACCGCGGTCAGCCGGTCCGTGGTGTCAACCGGCTGAGGCGGGCGACCAGCACCTCCAGCACCGTCTCACCCGGCAACGAGGTCTCGCCCCTCAGATCCAGATCGGCCTCGGCCAGAAGTCGGACCGCCCGCGCGATTCGGGCGGTCCCCAACGAACGGGCCTGCCCGAGTGCCTTCTTGGCGGGGTAGGTGCTCTTGATGTCGAGGATCTGCGCCGCCTGTTCCGGGGAGATACCGCCCGTGCCGTCCAGCCGCAGAATCTGGCGATAGTGCCGGGAAAGCTGGGCCATCACCACCAGCGGATGGGAGTCGCCCGCCCCGAGCATGCGATGGAGCACCGAGAGGGCCCTTGCGGTCGCTCCGGCATCGATCGCATCGGTGAGGTCCCACGGGGCTGACGAACCCGCTTCTCCGAGGAACGGCTCCAGCTCGGCCACCGACACCGTCGCTCCACTGCCGTATGCGGAGGCCAGCGTGTCCAGCAGACCCTGCAGCCGACCGACATCGTCACCCAGATGGTCCGAGAGTCGCGACCGGGCGGCACCGTCGAGCCGCACCGACGCGCCGGCGAGCTGCCCCGTCAACCATTCGGACCGTGCCTTTCCACCTCGCCCGACCGCCGCATCGACCACTCCACCAACCGCCCCGACCGCCTTGGACAGCGCCGGGGACACCGCTCCCCCACCCCCGACCAGTACCAAGGTCGTCGAAGGGAGCGGGTCGTCGAGACAGGACACCAAGCGCTTGGCAGCTGCCGCGGACAGCTGGCCGACGTCGCGCAGGACCACGATCCTGCGTGGGACCAGAAAGGAGGGAGTGGTACAGGCATCGATCACAGCTCCCACTTCGAAGTCCGATCCCGCACCTCCGAACTCCTCGACCATCAGGGACGGATCACCGTCTGCGACCAACCGCTCGATGAGGGCGTGCGCCGCCTGGTCGATCAGCGAGGGATCGTCACCCTTCACCAGGTAGACGGGCGGATCCGCCAGAGCCGGAGGACTCGCCGCGCTCATCGGTGGGCGATCGGTTCACGGGCCGTCGGACCTGTCGAGACCCGTCGGGCGGCATTGATGCCGGCGAGCGCGGCGCAGACCTGACGGTTGGCGGCGACATCGTGCACCCGCATGATCCTGCACCCGAGCGCTCCACCCAGCGCGGTGGCGGCGAGCGACGCGTCACGGCGTTGGTCGATCTCGAGGTCGAGGACCTTGCCGAGGAAGGTCTTGTTCGAGGCGGAGAGCAGCAAGGGATAGCCGAGCTCCGCGAGTCGATCGGAGCCACGAAGGAGGGTGAGCGACTGCTCGGCCGTCTTCCCGAGATCGAGGCCGGCGTCCACGATGATCCGGTCGGGGGTTATCCCGCAGGCCTCGGCCCGTGACCCTCGTTCGGTCAGAAAGTCGGCGACCGCCTCGACGACATCGTCGTAGACCGGCTCGGGGTCGGGGATGCGCGGCCCCAGTCGAATGTGGGTCGCGACCACCGTGGCTCCTGCCGCCGCCGCAGCCGGCAGGTAGTCGGGATCGGCGAACCCGCTGATGTCGTTGCCCACCACCGCCCCTGCCTCATACGCCTCGACGGCGACGGTGGCCTTCCAGGTGTCGACCGAGAGCGGGACGTCGAAGCGTGCATGCAGCGCAACGATTGCGGGAATGACCCGGTCGAGCTCTTCGTCCACCGTGACCTCCGGGCCGGGCCCGGCCTTGACCCCGCCGACGTCGAGCAGGTCGGCGCCCTCGTGCACCAGGCGCTCGGCGCTGCGCAGCAGATCGTCCAAGGCGTAGGTGGCGCCTTTGTCGTAGAAGGAGTCGGGCGTGCGGTTGAGGATTCCCATCACCAGCGCCCGGTCGGTGATGTCGAAGGTCCGGTCGCCGAGGGTGAGGACGGTCGCAGGCACCACGGCGACGTTATCCGCGGGTGGAGCGCCCGGGCTCCTCGGTCACAGAGTCGATCGATCCGACAGAGTCAGAACAGGCGCGCGGCCAGGGCCTTGCGGTAGTCGGTGGACCGAGGATCGTCCGGACCAAGGGTCTCGAGCAGGTCCAGAAATTCTTGATGCGCCGCTTCGTCATTGCGCACCCGGTCGAGCAGACCGTCCAACAGTTCCCCGACGTCGACGCTGTCGACGTCCACCTGCTGGGAGGCGAGTCGCGCCGCGGCCAACAGCAGCCGTGTCTCCGGTGTCTCGGGGATGCGCCCGAGCAGCGCGATGGCACCCTCGGAGTCTCCTCGGGCGATCATCATGCCGGCGAGCGCGTTGATCGCATCGGGATGATCGTGCTGCAACTCGAGTGCCTTGCGGAGCGGCTCCTCGGTCCCCGAACGCACCCCTTCGTCGACCAGCAGGTCTGCTTCGCTCGGAGCCGGCGCAAGCCGGGAGACGAACTCGGCGACGGCGTTCTCCGGAAGTGCCCCGATGAACGAGTCGACGACCTTCCCGTCTTTGAGGGCGAAGACGGCAGGGATCGACTGCACCCGAAAGCTCGCCGAGATCGACGGATTCTCGTCCACATTGACCTTCGCAAGGGCGACCGCGCCGTCCGTCGCCTCGACGACTCGTTCGAGAATCGGCCCCAGGGTCTGGCACGGGCCACACCAGGGCGCCCAGAGATCGACCACCACCGGCACCTCCGCGGAACGGCGGAGCACTTCCTCCTCGAACGTGGCATCGCTGACGTCGACCATGCCTGTCGAGGATACCTGTCGTGGCCTCTGGACCAGCCGCTGAGCATGTGCTGGGAACGGTTCGAGCCGCGGGTAGCGTCATAGAGATGCAGGCAGGGTCACCGGGCATCGACACGGGCCTCGAGGACGACACCGGCCTCGAGGTGGAGGGGATCGACCGCCGCGGGGTCACCGACTGGATGACGACGAACATCGCCGGCTCCAGCCCGCCGTTCATCTTCGAACTGATCGCGGGCGGGCGATCGAATCTGACCTACCGGGTCACTGATCGATCGGGCCGTTCGTTCGCACTGCGACGGCCCCCGGTGAGCCATGTCCTGCCCACCGCACACGACATGAAGCGTGAGTACACGGTAATCAGCGCGCTCGGCGGGACCGGGGTTCCGGTGCCCCGCGCGCTCGGCCTCTGCGTCGACGAATCGGTGAACGGGGCGCCGTTCTTCGTCATGTCCTTCGTCGAAGGCCACGTCCTCCGGGACGAGCGTGCCGCGGCAGAACTCGACCTGGACAGTCGGGCCCGCGCCGGCGAATCGCTCATCGAGACGCTGGCGGCGCTCCATGACGTCGACATCGACGCGATCGGCCTCGGCGACTTCGCTCGCCGGACCGGCTACATCGAGCGGCAGCTCAAACGGTGGCACGGGCAGTTCACCCAGTCCACCGTCGACGGTCGACCGGGGCCGGCGGTCATCGACAGAGTGCACGAGCTGTTGGCCGCGAGGGTCCCCGAACAACAAGGCGTCGCGATCGTGCACGGCGACTACCGGCTGGACAACACCGTCCTCGACGACCAAGGCAACGTGCTGGCCATCCTGGACTGGGAGATCTGCACCCTCGGCGATCCACTCGCCGATCTGGGCCTCCTGCTCGTGTACTGGGCCGAACCGGAAGACGGCCACCACGCGCTGGCCGGTGTCGCCCCCACCGCCCTCCCGGGTTTCGCACGACGTTCGGACCTGCTGGAGCGCTACGCGAGCCTTTCGGGGCGGGACGTCTCGCAGATCGGGTACTACCGGGCGTTCGGGTTCTGGAAATTGGCCTGCATCCTGCAGGGAGTGCATGCGCGGTACGCGGGCGGTGCGGCTGCCGGAGATCGCTCCGGCGCTGACGCGTTTGCCGCGCAAGTGAGCCTCTTGGGAGAGCGGGCTCTGACCGAAGTGGAGTCACTGTGAACGAGCGCGAGCCGTCGGCCCTGTACGAGATCGATGGCGGTTGGCAAGAACCGGTCGGTGATCGGCTCCACCGGCCTGTATTGGTGGTAGCGCTCGAAGGTTGGGTGGACGCCGGGTTGGGCGCGTCGGCGGCCGTCGCCGAGCTCCTCGGAGCAGGACCGACGACGCTCGTCGCCACCTTCGACACCGAACTGCTGGTCGACCAGCGGGCTCGCAGACCGATCGCCCGTCTGGAGGACGGGGTCACCACCGAGCTCACCTGGCCCTCCATCCAGATCGTGGCCGGCAAGGACCGGATCGGCGCCGACATGCTCTACCTCACCGGTCCCGAGCCGGACTTCCGTTGGCCGACCTTCATCGACGCCGTCGTGTCGCTCGCCCGCTGGCTGGGCGTTCGGATCGTCGTCGGCCTCGGGGCCTTTCCGGCACCGACCCCGCACACCCGACCTGTGCGGCTGGCCTCCACCGTCCCTCCTCAGTCCGCGGACCTCGCGGGTCGGGTCGGAACGGTGCGAGGGACACTCGAGGTTCCGGCCGGCGTCCAAGCGGCGCTCGAGGTTTCTGCGGGGCTTGCCAACATCCCGACGATCGGACTTTGGGCGCGGGTTCCTCACTATGTGTCCGCCATGCCCTATCCGGAGGCGAGCGCAGCACTCATCGAGGGACTCTCGGCGGTGACCGGAACCGTGTTGGACAGCTCGCTGTTGCGGGCGGCCGGCGAGGCGTCGCGCCGTCAGGTGGACGAGCTGATCGGAGCCAATCCGGACCATCTCGAGATGGTGCGCCGGCTCGAGGAAGCCCTCGACTCCGAGGAGGGCAACCCGATGGGATTCGACACCCACGTCCCGAGCGGGGACGAGATCGCTGCAGAGCTCGAGCGGTTCCTCAGAGGCGAGAGCGACTGACCAACTGCTGCGTCGGCGAGAGGATCCTCGCGGTCAAATGGCCGTTGATCGTTCCGGCGGGGTGGGTGTGCAGCACGTGCTCGGCATAGATCGAGAAGAGCACCATCACCACCACGAACACCACGAGCACGACCGTGAGCAGGAGCCAGGGACTGTTCCGCTCCTTGGTCTGACGCCTCGACCGCATCGGGTCGAGGCCCTGCATCGCCAACATCGCGTCCCCGGCTGACGAACCCCGGGTGGACTTCGACCGCTTCTTGACCGCCGCAGCAGACGGTGCGGTCGAGGGCAGGGGGAAATCGGTCACGATCTCGCGCATCTGCTCGAGGCTGGTGGCGTTTGCGAGCTCGCCCAGTCTGAGTTGGTACTCGTGCGGGTTGAGCAGTCCTCGCTCGGCAGCTCGATCGAGCAAGGCCCCGAACACGTGGCGATCCTTGTCGGTGATCTCGTCCGTCTCTGCAGCGTCGAGGGCGCGGGGATCCTTCGCCCTTCCGTCTGCCCCTGAACCGCCCGCCCCCGTCCGTTCCACCGAGTCTGCGAACTGTGCCAAGGCCTTGGCGGCGTCGTCCAACTCCTGCTCGAAATGAGGCCGGCCTGCGCCGGGAGCCGCCCCGATCGGGTCCACGGGCCAGGGGCGACCGTCGGCCGCGTCATCACTCACAGACAAATTGTGTTCTCGACAGGGTGCCTTCGCAACCCTTCCCCAAAAATCATCGGGGGGCGAACGCCTCGAGGTCGGTTGCGATGTCCTTGGTGGTCTCCTCGTCGAGCTCGGCTCCAGCGGCGAAGTTCGTCCATTCCGAGACGGCTTCGCCCACCTCGCGCACGATTCGCCGATAGCCGGGCACGCGATTTCGCTCGCCCACGACGTAGAGGTCCTCGAGTCTGATCCCCTCATACCTCCCGTTCACGGCCAGGAGATGCCGACTCGTCCACTGGCTGGTCGGGTTGTAGGCATGGGTGACGTCGTACGCCGGCGTCAGATCCCAACCCGAAACGTCTGAGCGCAGGAATGCGAAGTTCTTGGCGTGGTCGTCGTGATTGGCCCCCATGACGTTGAAGACCATCCGACGGTACGCCTGTGCGAGCCGGTCCGGAGGGAGTCCAAGAGCTGTGACGCACTGGAGGTACTGGTCGTAGCTGTGGGTTGCCACGAGGTTGTAGTCGAGGTGTGCGAGCGCGCAGAGCGAGATCACGTGCAAACGATCTCCAGCCCCGCCTCGGTCGAAGCGCTTGGTCATGAAGTGTCGGCGCGGACCTTCGGCGAGAAGCTGGCAGGGCATCATGTCGATGCCGGCCGCCTTGGCCATCTCGCTGTAGGCGAACTCGATGCGCCCATACGCCGCGCTTTCTCCCAGCCCGTCACCGTGGCCGTCCATGCCGGAACCGCTCACTCCGTCCAGCTTGATCAGCCACTGTTCGAAGCCATCCAGATGGTCGTCGTAGGCCGAGCGAACCTGCGACGTTTCGGGGTTGAATGCCACGACAGCCTTGGCACGTGCTCCCCCCGCACTGGTTCCCACCTGGATCAGCTGCTGAAGAGCGGCGTGCGCAGTCTGGTCGCTCGCCAATTCACCGCGCACCATGAGACGCGCGGCGAGCACCAGATCGGCCAGTTGAACCGCTGTCGGAGGGTCGTTGGCGTTGGAGCGTGCCGGCGGCCTGAACTCGAGCGCCCCCATGGCGCGCTCGGCTGCATACGCCAGGCGGTCCAGTGGCGTGATCTCTCCGATCGCCACGCCATGTTCGGCCATCCAGGCGTCGACGAGTGCGTTGCCGAACTTGTCGGGCAATGCGTCGGCAAGAAGGGGTGGGAGCCCGTAGAAGGTTTCGCGCCGCAGCGAAGGGAACTCGTAGGGTTGCTCGCGCAAGGCCATGTGCAGTGGGGCAAGCTCGACGCCCGTCTCGACCCATTCCTTGGCGTACGCGAACGCGTACCATCCCGTCGCCGGATCAAGCGCGACGGCGCCCACTCGCCGACCCCAGGCGAGTACCTCGATGACGTCGGTGGGTTGGTAGCTCACTTCGTGACCGACTTGCGGCGTGGGGCGCGGCGCGGTCGCTCCTCTCGACCCTTGTGCTCATGAGCGGCCAGGAGGTCGAGTGGGTTGAACCCCCCGCTCGTTGGTTCGAGTAGATCGATCCAGTCCTCGTGGCCGAGCGAGCGGAGCACCTTGACCAAGGTGCGAACAGTCGCTCCCGCTCCGCTCTCGAGGTGCTTGAGTGCCCCGAGCGAGACGTTCGAACGCTCGGCAACCTCCACCTGAGTCAGGCCCTGAGCGATCCGAAGATTGCGGATGTGTCCACCGATGGCCGCCTCCAACCCGTCTCGCTGCACTCTTCAACCTCCTCTTGTATCCATTATAGTGACTACTAGAGCGCCTGGCTACCCACCATCGAGGCCAACCTCAGATAGAAATATGGTTATTAACTGATATTTGAAGTCTTACGTTCATAACAATGACTATTACGAGTACCCTCGTCCCGGCCAACTGGGCGGTAGCGTCCCCTGGCATGAAGGTCGACAGCAACATCGGATTCGATCCGGAAGGGGTCATTCAAAAGGCCGAACTGGCCGAGAAGGTCGGCTACGACGGCCTCTGGTCGGCGGAGGTCAACCACGATCCATTCCTCCCCTTGGCGCTGGCCGCGGAGCACACCGAGCACCTGATGCTCGGCACCGGCATTGCGGTGGCGTTCGCACGCAATCCGATGAACCTCGCGATGGTTGCGAGCGACCTCCAGACCCAGTCCAAGGGTCGCTTCATGCTCGGACTCGGCTCGCAGATCAAGCCGCACATCGAGAAGAGGTTCTCGATGCCCTGGTCCCACCCCGCCGCTCGGATGGGCGAGATGATCTCGGCCATCCGCGCGATCTGGACGAGCTGGGCCGATGGCAGTCGATTGGCATTCCGAGGCGACTTCTACCGGCACACCTTGATGACCCCGATGTTCGACCCGGGGCCCAACCCGTACGGCAACCCGCGCATCTTCGTCGCCGCGGTCGGAGAGAAGATGGCCGAGACGGCCGGCGAGGTCGCCGACGGGCTGCTGGCTCACGGTTTCACCACCGAGCGCTACTTACGAGAGGTGACCGTGCCTGCGCTCGAACGTGGGTTGTCCTCGAGTGGACGTGTTCGAGCAGACGTCGAGATCTCGTACCCGGGGATGGTGGTCACCGCAAAAGACGAGGCCGGGTTTGCCGCCGCGGTGAAGGCAGCCAAGACCCAACTCGCCTTCTACGGGTCGACTCCCGCGTACCGTCCCGTGTTGGATCTGCACGGGTGGGGCGAGCTCGAGACCGAGCTCAACCGGCTGTCGAAACGAGGCAGGTGGGACGAGATGGCGGATCTCATCGACGACGAGATGCTCAACACCTTTGCCGTGGTGGGTGAGATCGACGACATCGCCGGCCTGGTGAAGCAGCGCTACGAAGGGCTGGTCGACCGGTTCAACTTCTACGCCCCCTACGCGATTGATACCGAGCGGTGGGCGCGGCTTCTGGCCGGCTTCAAGTAGTTACGATACGGAGCAGGCGAAAGGCGGTGGTTGAAATGAGAAGGTTCTCCGAAGGAAGCGCTGCTCGAGCCCTGCTCCTCTTGGTGGTGGCCACCTGCGCTCTCTTGGTCCTCATGCCGTCGGGGTCATCGAATGCATCGCCCAAAGTTCCGCTCTCGATCCGGATACTGCTCAGCCAGACCCGGGTGACGACAGGTCAGACCATCAAAGGGTTCGCAGTCATCACCAACAACACCTCGAAATCGATCACGGTCGAGGACTGTGCTCTGGACGGATGGCTCGACGTAGGGCTGGCCAACAAGACCATTGCCTACAATCCGGCGAGCCCTTCGGTCGCGTGCCTGCCCACAGTGCACCTACACCCCGGGGTGAACGGGTTCCCGATCAAGGTAAGCACCAGATTCCAGTCGTGTGGTGGCACACCGACGACGGTAAACAACCCACCATGCACCGCTGAAGGAACTCCGTCGCTCCCGGTCGGGCGGTACACCACCAAGGTCGTGACTTCGGGTCTGCCAGCCTCGACTCCGGCGCCGTCGCCGGTATCGGTCACCCTGGTTGCTCCGAAGAGCTGACTCCGCCACCCGGCGGTCAGACGACGACGTTGACCAGCTTGGGTGGTCGGGCGATGACCCGCTTCGGTTCAGCATCCGCCAACGCCGACACCACCGCCTCAGTGGCGAGGGCGAGTCGCGTTGCTTCTTCCTCACTGATGTCCGGAGCCACCTCGATGCGATCGCGGACCTTGCCGTTCACCTGGACGACCATGGTCACCAACTCTTCGACCAGCAGTGCAGGATCGGCAACCGGCCACGCGTGGAGATGAACCTGGTCGCCGTGACGGCACTCCCATGCCTCCGCGGCAATGTGAGGAGTCATCGGAGCGAGCAGCAACAACAGCGTGTCGACTGCTTCGTCGACCACATCCGCATGGCCGCCGTCGCGGATGTACGGCTGCACAAGATTCACGAACTCCATGCATGCGGCCGCCGCCGTGTTGTACGACCATCGCTCGAAGTCTCGATTGACCCGATCGATCAGTCGATGGCTCGCGCGTCGCACACCCAAGTCCTCGTCCGTGAGGGAGCCTGTCCGACGTTCCATCGACCGATCATCTGAAGGCACGGCCAAGCGCCAGACACGATCGAGATAGCGGGCCATCCCCTCGATCACACTGTCGGTCTGTTCGCTCCAGTCCATGTCGTCCCCCGGCGGACCTACAAAGAGGTGGAACAGACGGAGCGCATCGGCTCCGACGGTGGTCAGATACTGAGACGGGGCGACCAGGTTGCCCTTGGACTTGGACATCTTGGTCCCGTCCATCCGGATCATTCCCTGGGCGTAGTAGCGGGTGAACGGTTCCCGCAGCTCCTTCGGAGCGATGCCGACATCGGCCAGTGCTTTGGTGAAGAACCGCGCGTAGAGCAGGTGGAGGATCGCATGCTCGATTCCCCCGATGTACTGATCGACCGGCATCCAGTGACGGGCGGTATCCGGATCGAAGGGTTTGTCCGGCGTCCACGGGTCGGTGAAGCGAAGGAAGTACCACGACGAGTCGACGAAGGTGTCCATGGTGTCGGTCTCGCGGGTCGCGGGTCCACCACAGATCGGACAGGTGGTGTTGAGGAACTCCTCGTTGGTGGCCAGAGGCGATTGGCCGGTCGGAAGGAACTCGACGTCGTCCGGTGCGAGGACCGGCAGCTCGGCATCGGGGACCGGGACGATCCCGTGTTCCGGACAGTAGACGATCGGAATCGGGCAACCCCAGAAGCGTTGGCGGGACACCAACCAGTCGCGCAGCCGGTAGTTGACGGTCCGGACACCCAGACCTTCCGCCTCCAGCCATTCGATCGCACGGGCCTTCGCCGTCGGGATGTCCAGACCGTCGAGCCACTCGCTGTTGATCTTCTCGCCGTCGCCGGTGTAGGCGCCACCGTGTCCACCCGGCTCGTCCCAGCCCTCGGGTGGCCGAACCGTCCTCACAAATGGCAGTCCATAGGCCTGGGCAAAATCCCAGTCGCGGTGATCCTCGGCGGGGACGGCCATGATGGCTCCGGTCCCGTACCCCATCAACACGTAATCGGCCACGTAGACGGGAACCGGACGACCGGTGAAGGGGTTGATCACCGAGGATCCGGTGAATGCGCCCCGTTTGGCGAGGCTCACCGCGCCGCTCTCCGACATGCGATCGACATCGCTGGTGGTTGCCGCACGGGCCCGGAGCTCTTCGACCTCGAGCTCGTGCTCGGGGGTGGTGAGCTCGTCGACCAGCGGGTGCTCGGGGGCGACCACCGCGTACGTCATGCCGAAGGAGGTATCGGGGCGGGTCGTGAACACCCGCAACGCAAGCCGTCCTCGGCCGTCAGAGCCGTCGCGGCCCTCGACGACGAGGTCGAACTCAGCCCCCTCGGACCGGCCGATCCAGTTGCGCTGCATGGTCTTGACCCGCTCGGGCCATTCGAGTGCCTCGAGATCGGCGAGCAGCTCGTCTGCGTACTGGGTGATGCCGAAGAACCACTGCTCGAGATCGCGCTTGATCACCAGGTCGCCGGACCGCTCGCAGGTGCCGTCACTGAGGACCTGTTCGTTGGCCAGAACCGTCTGGCACCCGGGACACCAGTTGACCGGAGCATTGGCCCGGTAGGCCAGGCCGGCCGCCAAGAGCTTCTCGAAGATGACCTGGTTCCAGCGGATGTACTCCGGATCATGACTGCGGATCTCACGCCGCCAGTCGTAGACGGCGCCCAGCGAAGTGATCGACTCCTTGAGCTCGGCGATCCGGGCATCGGTGAAGATTCGAGGATGGGTTCCGGTGCGGATCGCCGCGTTCTCGGCGGGCAGGCCGAAGGAGTCGAACCCGAAGGGCGAGAGCACGGCGTAGCCCAGCATCGTCCGGTGCCGAACCAGCAGGTCACCAAAGGTGTAGTTCCGTACGTGGCCCATGTGCGCCGGCCCTGACGGGTAGGGGTACATGGTCAGCACGTACCAGGGCGGACGGGGGTCGTCGGCGTCTACCTCATAGGTGCCTTCGTCGGCCCAGCGCTGCTGCCATTTCTTCTCGACTTCGATGACGTCGTAGGCACGTGCCATGGGACACGATCGTACCGGGGGCGAACCAGGGTCCCGCGTGGCTGATTTCGGAGCGTTTGCTCAGAGGGTCCCCAAGAACCTTTCGAAAAGCCTGTATGTGTCCACCAGGGGAATGCAGCCGTCGCGCGCGACTCGTGCACTGACCGGATCAACGGGATCGACAGAGGCCCACGACGGCGATGTGAAGCCGAATTCGACGACAAGACCCGACGGAAGCCGGACCTGACGCTCGGTCATCGACCCCGACGCCTCGGTCCTCACGACCTCTCCGGCGCTCCGCAGCGCGTGCGGGATCCACATCTCGGACTGGACGTAGCGTTTCCTGTCGCTGGTCAGAACCAACAGGTCGAGATGTGAATCCATGTCGGCGGCTCTGCGGGCCCAAGGACCGACGATGGCGATCCCCTCGATGTCCGGTTGGTCACCGGACCAGGCGAAGACAGAGTGCTTGATCCGCCGGTACTCGTGCTTTCTCTCGTCGGTAATCACGATCCAGGCCTTCTCTCAAGAGATCCCACGAGCACCCCAAACAGCATTCGCGTATTCCATCAGCTCCGAGGGGGAGGTGTTTCACTCTAAGGAGAGATCCAGCCAGTGAAGTCCGGATACGGGCGAGCAGCGGATCGGCATCGCTGTCATCTACCTCGGTGCCCTTGCCCATCAGGCAGTCCACACGTACTACAGAGAACGGGCGAGAAGCTTGGTTCCAGCCATTTTTGGGGTCGATCGGGCTGGGCGTCGGGCGCCCCAGGTCGCTGCGGAGAAGGGAGGCTGACCTCGGCTACCATTACCTCTCCGCTGTAGGAACCGATTCGCAGTTGCTGGTACAGGTGCCTACGTGGTCGGAATCGCTCGGAGGAAAGTGTGCCTCTGAGCAGCTACGGGGGCGTAGCTCAGCTGGTAGAGCGCTTGACTGGCAGTCAAGAGGTTCGTGGGTTCGAGTCCCATCGCCTCCACTGTTGTCGTAATGACAACGTTCAACCTGGTCAGAAGGCAGAAGCGTGTCCGTCGATTAGTCAACGAATGTTCCTTACTCGAACCTATGAGACCAAGATCATGGCGAACGGTTGGATCGAGAACATCGGTTCGGCGAGAGATACCCCGGAACATTTGGGATCTTGGTGCCGCACACCACTGTCGAGATCGCCGGTTGCGCATCCTTGGACCTTCGGGCACCAGGAGTGACTATCTGGCGGCAGTAACGGTTTGTTCGGGCAGGTCGTTCGATTGTACATGACGTAACCCAGACGTGGCCTGGCCGACAGAGGGGTAGCGAGCGATCGGAGGACCGCATGCAAGCTCGATATGTCCGTAAGTCCTTGCTCAGTGCTTCGGCGGCGTTGATGCTCGCTTTGCCGCTGGGGAGCCTTGCCTCTTCAGCTTCGGCGGTCACGCCCGAGCCGCCATCAATCACCGCCAATCCGAACAACCTCATGGTCAACACCGACACGGTCCTGATCGGCAAGAACTTCGCTCCCGGGGCGAAGGTCCATCTCACCGAGTGTCGCGAGACCAATTGGATCGTTCCGCAGAGTCCCTGCAACACCAACAACGCACAGAACGTGACGACCAATGCCCTTGGTCGATTCCGGACAAGGTTCAAGGCCGAGATCTGCCCTGACGACACCCGCGTAGGACCAACTGCGGTGCGCTGCTACGTAGGGGTGGTGAAGGCGACTGGTGTCGACACCCTCGCCTTGGTGCCATCGGTCAAGATCGTCGTGACCTACCCGTGACCGGCCCGGGAGATGATCAGGGGCACCCTTCCATTGAACTAGGCCCAGGCTGTTGTTCACCTATGACGGGAGGAAGCCCGGCGACGGAGGGACGACCTCGGACAACCACCGTCACCCTGGACGAGTACGTGATGTCTTCCCAATGGTCTTGGCCCAAAATGCTGTGGGCAAGCAGATCGGAAGGCAGCGTCGCGACCAGTAGCATGATGCGCAAGCAGCAGTACGGAGGAGCGCCCCGTCCCGATGAGCTGGCTATTCGACTGAAGAGGTTGAAGATTGGCCGGCACCTTGCAGCGGAGGCCAGAGAGTAGCCGTCGATTTCGGGATCAGCAGCAGGCACCAGAGCCGAAATTGGTCACGGTCGCCTGTTGGCAGTGGCCGACAGAAGCACGATGACCCAGTTCGAGGCTCCCCTCATCCGGGCATCAAATCATGACGACTTCGCCGAGCTGTCTCGGAAGGTCCGGCAAGAGGGACTGTTCCTCCGCCGGCGTGGCTACTACACGGTGAAGATCACGGCATCGGTCGCTGTTCTAGCTGCATTGGCAGTACTAGCTGCGATGCTCGGTGATAGCTGGTGGAACCTGACGTTTGCTGCCGGTATCGCATTCGTGTTGGCTCAGATCGGCTTCATCGGCCATGACGCCGGGCACCGTCAAGTCTGGACTCGCCGCCGAGGCAACGACGTCATCGGCGTCATTCTGGCCAACCTGTTGAGCGGGTTCAGCTTCGATTGGTGGCAGACCAAGCACACCAGGCACCATGCCCATACGAACTCCGAAGGCAAGGATCCGGACATCGCCGCCGGTGCACTGGTGTACACGCCCGCTCAGAACGGAAGGCGAGGGCGTTTCGGTCGGCGATTCTCCCGAATTCAACAGTATTTGTTGGTGCCCCTCTTGTTCCTAGAGGCGCTCAACCTGCATGTTGCCAGCATGAGGGCACTTGCCCGGCGAAGGGATCGGGCCGCGCTTATCGAGCTCGTGCTGCTTGTCATCCACGGATGCGTCTTCTTCGTTGGACCGTTTCTCATCCTCTCGCCAGTGCGAGCAACGGCCTTCATCTTGGTCATGCAGGCGCTGTTCGGCTTCTACCTGGGCGCAAGCTTCCTCACCAACCATGTGGGGATGCCAACCGTGGTCGGCAGCGACAGGCTGGGATTCCTACGCCGCCAGGTGTTGACGTCGCGCAACCTGTCGGGGCCCTCCTTCGTTGGATTTGTCTTCGGCGGGTTGGACAGTCAGATCGAACACCATCTGTTCCCGACGATGCCACGGGCGAATCTCCGCCGAGCACGTAACGTGGTACGCCCGTTCTGCGCACAGCACGGGATCCCATACGCCGAGCACAGCCTGTGGCGCGCCTACCGGGACGTGGCGCGCCATCTGCGAGCCGTCGGCTGTGGCGGCCCATTCGAAGTCGATTGAGCGGCGCCATCGGTGTATCCGACCGGAGCGCCCGGCAAGGGGTCAGATCGACAACTTGTCAGACGAGCTGGCGCTGATGGGCTCTAACCGCGAAGCGCCGATCAGCTACGGCCAATATCGTCCGGCTGATCCGGCGAACTGGAACGCCTGCTGGCGGTGGCTGAGCGAATGTTCGGGGACAGTGGACGTGTTAGCTCGGAACAATGAAGTCATCGAACCAAATCCGGTTGTCCTCAACTGCGGCGATGAGAGCTTGATCCAGTAGAAGAACGAAGGCGTCGTTACCTCCAGGGCGGAACGCAACAACTCGATCGGAGCTGCCCGCGCCTTCCAAGAGTTCGTTGACACGGGCGAGCGGAAAGGCCGTGCAATCCTTCCAGGGATCCTCACTAAGAGGCAGCAGTTCGCTGGCTGGGTCATACCGATAGAGATCTAAACCGACACCATTGATCCGGATGCTGTACCCGTTGGAATCGAGGTCGTGTGGACCCTCGATCGTCTCAACCTCAAGTGTCACACCCCTGGCGCTGAGCGCTTCGGTCATCTCTGAGAGCAGGGTTTCCACGTCACCCTCGGCGAGATTTTCCCCGTCGGCCCACCAGCCCAGTTCCTCGACAGTGAGATCCGGAGGCGTGCCGTCGATGAACTCTTGCTCCCGACCCCTCTGTTGGTCCACTGGAAGTTGTGACCAGAATCCCGCCGCTTCGAGAACCTTTGCAGCAACCTGACGCGGTTCGGCTGAGCTTGCCATCGCACAAGCTTGCCAGGGATGACTGATCCGCCAGAACCATCACCTCACGCTCTCCTTAGCCATGTTCGACGACCGTCATCAAAGTGCCGGTCGAAGGCAATTCGCGACTGGCAAGCATCGCTGCCTGGATAACGCCTCCAGCCCGGCGATCAGGGCGACCAAGGGGTCCGGCCGCCCGAGCAACGATGAAGAAGGCGTAGGGTGGCTGAAGAACGAAGCAGCGCCAATCGGGTGCCGTCCAGATTCGTCTGAGTTAGTCGCCGACCCTGAGCCGTCTCGCTGGTCGATGGGAGTCCTATGCCTCCAGAGGGGGAGAATCACACGGGCAGTCAACTCGATCAGGATCATTCGCCGGAGACAAACGGCCGCATGCCTGTCTGTCGACGATGTGGATCCCAGACCGATGGCCCGATCGGGAGGAATCACATGCCGTCCGAGCGTCAGATGCCCCGCATCCGTGAGTGGCTCGTCGCAGAGTCAAAGAAGCAGCACATCAAGCGCGCTCTAGAAGCCCGAGGAGCATAAGCGCGTAGTGACCTCAGAGCCTGCGAAAGGTGACGCTCATAGCGTTCAGGTCGTGGCACAACCCGAGCATGACTCGTGTCCTCAGTGCGGCGGCGCTGAGATTGGCACCTCGTTCCGTAGGTCCGACAGCTCAGGGGTGGCCGCATGGGAATGTCATTGTTCGGATTGCCGATTGAAGTGGTCAGAGGAACCCTAGGTTCAGACGGCGGGCGCTAGAGGAACTGTGCAGGACAGTCCCGATTGATTCCTCGTGACCGAGAGATTGCGCCGCATCAGCGAACGACGTCTGGTTGTGAGCCGATGCCCCCGGCCCCTCACCCCCCTAGAGGGGCCAGGGCGCCAGATCCGGAGCACAGGCGGCGGGACCTCTGCTCGATGGACTCAGCAACTCCACCGTAGTGGTCATGGATCATGAGTCGATCGGACACCGTGTCTGAAAACCGCCAGACCCGATGAATCCGGAAGAGTCAAAGCCCCTGCCGATGAGGAAGGTCACCGCACGCAGTAGGACTTGAGCTGCGGCATGAGGGTGGCCCAGTCGTTAGCCTGCTGGGAGGCTGCTCGCTATCTGGAACACCGAGAACCGGGAGATTGGGATGAGCGACAACATTTATGATCAGGGTGAAGAAAAGGATGCAGACCAGGCCAGGTGGAATGTCTCCGAGTGGCACGGGAAGATGCTCATCGACTGCGACGGCGAGAAGATCGGCAAGCTGCAGGAGGTCTATGTCGATGTCGAGACCGATGAGCCCCAGTTCGCCACCGTGAAAGAGGGTCTCATCGGTCGTCACCTGACGTTCGTGCCTCTGGGAGGCGTTCGGATCGGTCCGGACGACCTTCGGGTTCAGGTGACCAAGGACCAGGTCCGAACAGCACCCGACATCGAGATACACGGTGAGGAGCTATCCCAGGCGGACGAGTCCACGCTCTATCACCACTTCGAGATGAACTACACGCCAATCGACACGGAAAGCGGACGTCGCCTTGCTCGGCGATGATCAAGGTGCCAACGGGGGGTTGTCCACTCGCTCATAGGTGCCGGCGCGAGGGCGGTTAGCTGGAGGCAAACACACGACGATCAATAAGGCACCCCAGGCCGGCGGTAGGGGTCACCTCGATGATGTTGCCTGAATCCGCCTAGTCGCCTCAGGGTACGACACGCGGGCAACGCCGTTTTGGAAGGCGCATCCAGCATGCTTCGCACCGCCGTCATCTGCTTTCGGCAGAGACATGAGATTCTCTCGTCGTTCAAGCAACGACGAGTAAGGCGTAGGGTGCCTGAAGGACGAGGCGGCGCCAGTCAGGTGCCGTTCAGATTCGTCTGAGTCGGGCGCCGACCCGAACCGTCCGCCTGGTCGATCGGAGTGCGATGCCTCCAGACGTACAGAATCACCTGGGCAGCCAGCTGGATCAGGATCATTCGCCGGAGACAAACGGGCGCATGTCCGTCTGTCGACGATGCGGCTCCCAGACGGATTGCCCGACCGGGAGGTACCACATGCCCTCCGAGCGTCAAATGACTCGCATTGGTCAGTGGCTGCTCGCAGAGTCAAGGAGGCAGCACATGCAGAACGCGCTAGAAGTCCGGGTGGATAGGCGTCGGAATGACCCCTGAGCCGGCAAAGGGTGCCGGGCCTACCTTCCAGGTCGCGGCTCAGCCCGAGCATGACTCGTGTCCCCAGTGCGGGAGCGCCGAGATTGCAACATCATTCCGTAGATCAGACGGCTCAGGAGATGCCGCCGCATGGAAATGCCATTGTTCGGATTGCCAATTGGACTGGTCAGAGGAAACCTAAGGGTCAGACGACGACCGATAGAACTGACTGTCCGAGTTGCGGTGGCGTGGCCCGGATGAGGATCCGAGCGGAGTTCGGCGATGATCAAGGTGCCTCTGGGGTACCAGTCGACGTCCCCAGGTTTCACAGGCCTGTTCATCCTGGCCCATGACGCCATCGCGACAAATCGGAATGACTGTGAAATGTGCGATCGCCCCGCGCTCAGTCTGAAATGATGCGTAGGTGGGAGGACTGGTTTGCTCTTGACCGGTGAATCACGCTCTCCTCCGTCAGGCGATTCTCGTCAGACGGGATCCGGGGCATTCCAAGGGTGGTGCTCGGACGACTTGTAGCCAAGTAGCTGCGGATTCGATCTGCCACAGACGTGAAGTGTGTGGCATCCTGCTGCTTGTCACACGCGTTCCCAGCCAGATCTAGTGCGTCGGCGGCTTCGATGAGAAGGTCCATACCGGTGTCATACGCCCCGGTCATTATTCGGTGCCAAACAGTTTGTGACGGCAGGGAGTACATGCCCACCATTTCGGTTGCGGAAATGCAGAAGGGTCAGCGGGGAAGTACTGCCTGCACCGGCCACACTGACGAGTTGCTGCCTTTTCTGAGGGAGAGGGTCGTTGGCCAGCGTGCGGTTGCAAGCTCCCTGTCCCCCCAGTGGGTCCTACGTCGGCTGATTCCGGAGCTCGGACCTTGTTGCTGGGTCCCATCGGGACTCTCATTCTGTCGCCGTAAGCGGAGACGCTGGTGCTCTCAATGAGCCACCATGACGGTACACCCCGGTTTGCTCCGGCCCACCGAGGGGGAGAACCCTTCACCGTGCGACGGCTCCCGGAAACGGCCGAGTCTGTCGAGTGCAGCCTCTGGCCCCGCAGGCTGCTATCCACGCGCCCACATGATCCGGAGCGTGGCAGTTCGCGGGGCGCCCCGCTCCCAGCGATCGTGACTTATTTCCCGCTGATCCTCGCTTCTAATTCGTCGATTCGATCAGCCAGGTCCTTGAGCCCGCCCGCCGTGTGTACGTCGAGCCGGTCCAGGATTAGCACCGTGTCCTCGTACGTGTGCTGAGACCGGACATCGCTCGCCATGCTCTGCACATTCTGTCCAACCATGATGACGGACAACAACACCAGTTGGAGGAATGTTTGCGCAATCCACGCGATGATGCCTTCGCCGCCGGGCCTTAGTGCTGCTGGCAATCCGATGAGGGCAATGCAGGCGAAAACATAGGCGCACCACATTGATCCAACAACGTTGGTGAGGAACACAGCAATCTTCGCGTTGATTCCGTCTGCCTTTGCAACATCAGCTCGAAGCCCACGAATACTGATCGCCTGACCAATGTGGCGTCGTGTCTTGACTGGTCTCGGTAATTGGCTATCAATCATCTCACTCTCCTCGTCGAGTGACCGTTCAGCATCCCACTTGTCCACCCCTTTGGAGGCAACTACACCGGGGCTCGATCGCCCCGAACCGGCAGGACCGTCGTCATTGCTGGACCACTCGCCGATTTTGCGGAACCGATCGCAACGTGCTGGATGCGCACCGCGACCCCAAGCTGTCGGTGCGTGTCCGTTCGCGATCAGCAAGCATGGCAGCCTGGATAACGCCTCAAAAAAGGCCCGTATTCTGGGGCGGGCGCGCCACCGCCACCCTTGACCCCGTCCGGACGAGGGCCAACAATCGGATGCATGTCCAGTGCCGAGATCGACAAGTATCTCGCTGAAGTCGAGGAGCCGAAACGATCCACCCTTCAGCATCTGCGCGGAACGACCCTCGATGCTGTGCCCGAAGCCGAAGATGGGATGTCTTACGGCGTGCCAGCCTTCAGACTGCGAGGAAAGGTCATTGCCGGTTTCGCAGCCTTCAAGCCCGTCGTAGCGGCATCTACGTTCAAGTGATAGGTTTTTGCCCAGCGCAGATCGGCAAAGCGACTCCCGACGGTTTCAGAACCCACGTTGCTAGCCACGTTGTCGACCGGCCCCCGCTAAGCGAGGAGCAGGTCATGGTATCTAACGCCAGCGTCGGAACACCCGATGACTTGAACCCTGGCACCGGAAGGGATCAGACGCCTTCCGCAGTCCGATGCAGTTCAATCTCTGCCGGTCTCGACGGCGAATTGGCGATGCGCCTTATCGAGGTCAGCCGTTCCCTCCACCGTGCCACTGTTGCTATTGACGGCATAGAGCCGGGATCACTCGCCCAGTTGTGCGTGGGGCAAAGTCCGGAGCTGGACGCCGACGGGAATGTGCTCGAAGGCATTGCACGGGACACTGCTTTGGGCCATGTCAACGTGGCTATCGCCCTTGTCGACGGACTGAATGCGGCGTGGAACCCTCAGTCCGCTGAGATGTCGGTGGACCTTCCGCCAGTTGAGATCGGCGCACCCAGTATCGATCCCTTGGCCAAGGCACGCCCTATCGCCACCGAGATGGCAGATTCCCTCGTCCCTGTCCTCGGACGGATCGCCGACGAGTTGAACACGTCGGTCATTCGCGGCAGCTTCGAGGCGGCACTGATCCTGGCAAGCGCGTTGCAGTTCGTGAGCGACAACCAAGTGGCGGAGAGGATCAAAGCGGCGATCGACCTCCTCGACGGGAACATCCGCCAGGTGCGGACCTTGGTCTTCGGATTCGGGTCCCCCGGTTGGCCTGGCGATGCAGGGTCGAAGCTGCCCTGACACCCTGCAACGGTGGCTCGACCGTCTGGCGATCGCGATGGGACACCGATCGGACCTATCCCCCACGTGCCGATAGTTGGCAGGTAATCTTCGCGAGCTCGGACGCCCTCCGGGTTCTCAGATGCCAACCGGGTTCTCAGATCTTGTCCAGACTAGCTGCCTCGGCAGCCGCTCCCCCGTTCTGGTCGTCGCCAGGACCGCTCAACTTCTCCGGCGCCTCAGAATGGGGTTCGAACGTAGTCCCATCACTTTTCGTGCCGGCCTCGCGGCGCACCTCGACCAGCCCAAAATCGGCCGATATTCACACTGATGCTCCACATAACCCCTGGTCAGAAGGGCCGAGAGGGGTTCGAACATAGTCCCACAACCTCCACATTTTGCGATGTCGCGCGATAGAAGCACCTTTGTCGCGAGACCTCGTAGACCGGCCTGATCGGGGCTTCCTCTGATAGCCCTTGGTCGGGTCCAGGACGAGCCGTCGCACAGGGTCAACATGATGCAACGGTCGGCCCTGGACCCGTGGCGCAGTGAGGTGCTGGCGTTACCCCTACCTGTCGCTGCTTCGAGCGAGGAGGTGGTGCTCGACAGCGAACGCCGTGGCGCTCGCACGTGACGACACGCCGATCTTGGTGAAGATGTTCGACAGATGTCGCGACACAGTTTTGGGGCTGAGGAAGAGCTCGGTGGCGATCTCGTTGTTCGTGAGCCCGGCGGCGACAAGCCGGAGCACCTCCGCTTCTCGCTCCGTGAGACCGGCGGGCAAGGTCGGCTTGCTGTCACCGAGTGCCTCACGGACATCAAGCCGTGCGCCGATCTGGTCGAACAAGCGAGTGGCGGCATCGAAGGATGCGGTGGCACCTGCCTCGTCTCCTGCCGCACGCAGCGCCTGGCCGAGAAGGGTGCGAGCCGTGGCTTCCTCGTACGGGACGCCTAGCCCGTGCCACGACTCGACTGCCTGCCGCAAGGTCACGGTGGCGGCAGGGTCACCATCGGCCAACATCAACCGGCCGCGGGTCGACTGCTCGGTGGCAACGAGCGAAGGTGTTCCGAAGGAGGCGACCGTCATTTCAAGCTCGGCCAGGGCACGGTGCGCGGCGTCGAGGTCGCCGGCACCTATGGCGATCTGCACCAGCATCGCCAACAGTCCGGCGCGACCGAGGGGATTCGATTGCTGGGCCACGCAGCCCGTAATGATCGTCATGGCCTCCTCCGTGCGACCCTGGACCAGGCGGAGGAGTGCGAGTCCACCACAAGGCGCGCCACTTACCTCCTGTGATTGGGCAAAGGCGCCCTCAGCCTGATCAAGTTGGCCGAGCCGGCGCCTGATGTCACCGACTTCGGCCCACGCCACTGCACTGTTGGCGACGTGGCTCTCCCGGAGCTCCTCGCAGGCTCGGGCCGCTTCCTCTTCGGCGGTGTCCAGCACGCCCCGCCGTTTGAGCACTATGGCCCGGTGCAGCCGGCAGATGCCAGGGAAGATCGCAAAGGGGTGTTGCTGGGCCCAGCGCAGCGTTGCATCGGTCCATTCCGCCGCCCTGTCGAAGTCGCCAATTTCCTCACACGCAGCGATGAGGCTGCAGTACACTTTGCCCGTCGCGAAGGGCCCGAGTCGCCCTTCGACGGCGAACAGCATGGCTTCGTCCAGGTGAGCCATGCCCTCATCGATCTTGCCTTGGTCGATGAGGATGCGCCCTTGGGTCTGCAGCGCCTCGGCTTCGAGATCTGTGGACCGCAGCCGCTGCCCGAGGTCCAGCGCTGTCGTGGCAAGCAGGCGTGCCCCGTCGAGGTCACCGGCTCCGTGGGCCATTTCCGCCTCGCGCAGGAGCAGATTTCCATAGGCGACGTTCTCGGTGTCGCCGTCGAGAGCTCGCCGCGCCCGCCGAAGCCAGCCACTGGCTGCGGCTCGTCGTGCACAGATGGCGTGGTGTTCCCAGAGCCATACAGCGCACTGCCCCGCCCGGCGGCGGTCGTCCTGCTCGTCGTAGATCCGGTAAGCCGCCTCGCGGGCGGCGATGCATTCGTCGAGCCGGCCGAGCCACCACGCGGCCTCGGCCACAGAGTCGAGCCGGTCCGCCTCAAGGCCAGGGGCGTCCACGCGAGCCACGTGGGCTGCGTCCAACGCAGCCTGCCAGTCGGAGCGACGCAGTGCGTCGTGGACAGACTCGAGCGGATCGTTGCCGCTCACCGGGGCGCTGCCTCGGCCATGTGACGATGCTAGTCAGCGCCCGGAGGCCGGCATCGAACGCCTACACCACTCCTGAGATCACCAGGAAATGAGGATGGGGCGTTCGCCCCATCGAAGCCGGCAGTGGGACCCGCGGAAATGAGGTACCTGACCGACGACAGCAGCGTGACACTTCTTCATGATGATGCCATGGATCCCGCTGATGGACCTTGCGACGTGGCCGAGCTCATCCGAACTGGGCGCGACCGTGAGGCCGCCGAGCGGGGCAGACAAAAGGAGGAGACCATGAGCGACACCCTGACCCTCGAGGCCCTGACCGCGGTGAAGGAGAAGCAGCACGCCACCTGGTCCTCGGGCGACTACGCGGTGATCGGCACCACGCTGCAGCTGATGGGAGAGCAGCTGTGCGAGGCGATCGACCTGTCCGCCGGCTGGAAGGTCCTCGATATCGCCGCCGGCAATGGCAACGCGGCGCTGGCCGCCGCTCGCCGCGGCTGCGAGGTCGTCGCCACCGACTACGTTGAAGGCCTGCTCGACCGGGCTGGACGCCGAGCGGAAGCAGACGGATTGGCCATCACGACGAAGGTGGCCGATGCCGAGGATCTCCCCTTCGCTGACGGCACCTTCGATGCCGTGCTGTCCACCGTCGGCGTCATGTTCACACCCAATCCTCGACGCGCCGCGGACCAGCTGACACGCGTTGTCCGCCCCGGTGGTCACATCGGACTCGCCAACTGGACCCCCGAAGGGTTCGTAGGTCAGATGTTCAAGATCATCGGCGGGCATGTTCCACCTCCCGCCGGCGTGCCATCTCCTCTGCAATGGGGCACCGAGGCCGGGGTCGACACACTCCTGGGCGCCGAGTGCGATGTCGAGACAACTCGGCGAAGCTTCACGTTCCGCTACCGCTCAGCCCACGACTTCTTCGAGACCTTCGGAGCGTTCTACGGACCGATCGTCAAGGCGCTGGCCGCTCTGGACGAAAGTGGGCGAGCTTCACTCCGCGATCAACTCGTTGGGCTCGCCGAAGACCTCAACCGCAACGAGAACGACGCACTCACCATCGACTCCGAATACCTCGAAGTCGTCGCCACTCGGCACTGAGCTACGACCCTCGCACATCGCGGCGCCTCTCACGTGTTGGCGGTCACCCTGCCGAGACAGAGCGAATAGCGCCAATCGACTTGAGCGGGCTCGAGTGTCTTCTGCAAGGAGAACCTTGATGACTGAGCCGATCATCACCTGGGGTGACTGGGACAAGGCCACCCGGAACGATCCGTATCCATTGTTCGAATCGATGCGGGCCAAGTGCCCGGTCCGTCAGGTCCGGCTGGCCGATGGTCACGCTGCATGGCTCGTCCTCAGCCATGAGGCGGCGCACCAAGCCCTGAAAGAGACCCGGCTGTCGAAGAACATTGTCGCTGCACTCGAGGATGATCCCGGCGTCGCTGACCCCGGGCTTCCGGGCCCTGCCCTCGCTCGCCACATGATGAACCTCGATCCCCCCGACCACGAACGCCTGCGCCGCCTCGTGTCGCGGGCGTTCATGCCCACACGGATCGCCGCGCTCCAACCGTCGATCGAGCTCATCGCCGACGAGTTGCTCGACGAGCTCGAAAAGGTGGAACCGGATTCAGTGGTGGACCTTGTTGCCCGATTCGCCTACCCACTGCCCTTCCGGGTGATCTGCGAGCTGCTCGGTGTCCCGGACGAGGATCGCTCCCCTCTGCGCGAGGCGTTCCGCACGCTGTTCCAGCCGTGGAGCGGCTCACCGCCTCCCGAAGCGGTGGCAGCCTCCGGCGTGATCGTCGCGTCGCTTGAGCGCCTCGTCGCGGCCCATCGGCAGCATCCCCAGGACGATCTCGTTGGTGTACTGGTGACTGCCAGTGACGATGACGACACTTTGACCGAGCAGGAGCTGCTTTCCAGTCTGTTCCAGCTGATCGTCGCTGGTCACGACACGACCACGAGCCTGATCGGCAATGGGATTGTCGACCTACTCGAGCATCCGAGCCAGTGGCAAATGGTGTGTCAGGACTCCTCTCGTCTGCCCGCAGCGATCGAGGAGCTGATCCGATTCTCTGCGCCCGTTCCGCATGCGACGTTCCGCGTCACGACAGAGGCCATGACGCTGGCGGGTGTGGAGATCCCAGCACACGAGCAGGTACTGATTTGCCTTGGCGCGGCCAATCGCGATCCGAACTTCTACCGTGCCCCCGCGGTGCTCGACATCGGCCGTGAACCGCGTCCACATCTCGGGTTTGGGCACGGCATCCACTTCTGTCTGGGCGCACCCCTTGCCCGGCTCGAGGCACGCATTGGGTTTGGCGCGTTGCTGGACCGTTTCCCGGATCTCGAACTCGCCGTTGACCGCCGCGAGCTGAGCTGGACCCACGGCGACGGGCTCGTACTTCGCGGCCTCGATGAGCTCCCCGTTCACCTGGGCATGCCGCGGCGTTCAGAGCGATCAGTCTGAACGCGGCTTGGAATCCGGGCCGTTGCCGAGGTTCCACTTGCCGGCGCCAAATTGGAGGCACAGTCCGGTCAGCGGTCTGCGCCGTGGTAGCACCAGTCGAAGGCTTGTGGATCGTTGAGGATCGTGCGTCCGATCTCTGCAATTGTGTTGCGCAGGTGAGTACCCATGGACCTGATCCGCGCGACGAACCCATGAATGCCGCGCTTCAAGTCAGGGCAAGAGGTTGGCCACGACGACTGCAACCATCTCTGCAACCGATCGGCCCGATACGTGACCTCACTAGCCATCACGAACTTTGCAATCGGCCGCCATTCTCACGACGCCTCAGGGGGCGACGACACGCGACGGAACGGGCTGTCATGGGCTGAACTGTCCTGGCAGTCAAGAGGTTCGTGGGTTCGAGTCCCATCGCCTCCACTCTGTGATGTTTCGGGATTTCTGGGACAGACGAACCTATGCAAGGTGGCTGATCACGGGGTGATCGGCTGGTAGTCCTTGTTCGGGTCGAGTGTCAGATGGCGGAGTAGTTCGCCCTCTTCGCTCAGCGCCCGGATGTCGAAATCGGCGACGAGAACGATGACTCGGCGCCCTTTGTGGGCCCGACCGACACCGACGTAGTCGAACAACCTGCCAGTCCAATGGCGAACGCACCGAGCACTGCAACTGTTGCTGCCGACATACGCCGCACGTAGCGAGCTTGTCAGAATCGCGAGCGGCAAGAACCTAATGGCTGCCGGTTCACCTTATTCGGGCGTGACCGGACCCTCCCCCTGCGCGAGGGGCGAGATTTCCTCTCGGATGCATGCCGTGGCTGTTCGTCGGTGCGCCCACCACATCGGTCTGGTTTGGTCGGGACGCCGGTTTCCGCTCCCCTGGGGGCCGGATGTGACCAACGGCTCTAGCTGCCTTGAGTTCAGGCAGTCAGATTTGGTCTGTGGTTGTGGTCCCGCGCGTCCCCGTCGGGGAGCTAGACCTCGTCGATGCCGCTGGCCTGGCGCCCGAGGAGGTGCTGTCGCGTCTTGGGAGCGGCCCTGACGGTCTGTCCTCCGACGAAGCCGCCGAGCGGCTACGACAGTTTGGGCCAAACGCGCTGGGCACCCATCGGGTCCGCGCGACCACCGTCCTGTTCAGCCAGCTCCGAAACCCGATCCTGATCCTGCTGCTGATTGCCGCTTTGATATCGGGGCTGACCGGAGGCGGTACAAACGCGGTGATCATCGCCGTGATCGTCGCCTTGAGTGTGGGCTTGGGCTTCTTCAATGAGTACCGGGCAGAGGTGGCGATGGCTTCTCTCCGAGCCAAAATCCGACAGGAAGCCGAGGTTCGCAGGGATGGACGGGAGAGCCGAGTTGAAGTCACGAACCTCGTGCCCGGTGATGTCGTAGCGCTCCGCATTGGCTTTCTGGTACCGGCCGACATCCGTTTACTGAAGATCGACGAACTCGAGTGCGACGAAGGCGTGTTGACCGGCGAGTCGATGCCAGTGGCCAAGTCGGTGGCGCCCGTCACCGGCCGCCAGCCGCTGGACCAGCCGGGGTGTGCCCTCATGGGGACCATCGTCCATCAGGGATCGGCCCTCGGGGTGGTGGTGCGGACCGGAGCCGGCACCGCCTTCGGGCAAATCGCTGCTGGCCTGTCCGAGAAGCAGGGCCGGACTGCATTCGAAGCGGGCTTGTCGCGCTTCTCGCGCTTCTTGTTCGAGGTGGCGGCCATCCTGACCGCGTTCATCTTCATAGCCAACGTGCTGCTACACCGGCCCCTCATCGAGGCACTGCTCTTCTCGCTGGCCATCGCCGTGGGTATCGCCCCCGAAATGATGCCAGCCATCGTTACGGTGAGCCTTTCCGCCGGTTCGAGCGCGCTTGCGGCGAAGAAGGTGCTCGTGAAGCGGCTCGTTGCGATCGAGGACCTGGGCAATATCGAGATCCTTTTCACCGACAAGACGGGCACCCTCACCGAAGGGGCCATTACCTTCCAGCGGGCATTGGACACCCATGGGAGCGCGAGCAATCGGCCGCTACTTCTCGGGCTGGTGTGCAACGAAGCGACCGTCACCGACGGAAAGCCGGTCGGAGGGAACGCACTAGACCAGGCATGTTGGTCGACCCCCGATGCGGCTTCCGGACAAGAGGTTGCCACGAGCGCCGCTGCCTTCAAGAGGCTCGGCCTTCTGCCCTTCGACCACGAGCGGCAGCTGGCCTCGGTGCTGGTAAGCGATGCTGACGGTCAGCCACTCATGATCACCAAAGGTGCTCCCGAGGTGGTGCTGGATCGATGCGCGGTCGTCCCCGACGGCGCTCGATCGGCGCTTGAGGCTCTGTTCTCTGAGGGAGCCCGGGTGGTGGCCGTGGCCACCCGCCCCGCCGAGGACATCAAGGCGCTCACCGCTGAGGACGAGCAGGGGCTGACGCTGGAAGGCTTCTTGACATTCGCCGATCGTCCCAAGGCAGACGCTGGCTCCGCCATCGCCAAACTCGAACGGCTGGGGGTAGAGGTGAAGATCATCACCGGGGACAACGGCTTGGTGGCGGCCAAGGTGTGTTCAGACATCGGGGTCGGCTGCGCGGGGGTGCTCACTGGCTCGGAGGTCGAGTCACTTGATGACGACCACCTCGAAGCGGCAATCCTGACCACAACGGTGTTCGCCCGGATCAGCCCCGATCAGAAGTCGCGGATCATCAAGGTGGCCCGTCGCACCGGAAAGGATGTCGCGTTCCTCGGCGACGGCGTCAACGATGCGGTGGCGTTGCACCATGCCGATGTCGGCATCTCGGTGGACTCAGGAACCGACGTGGCCAAGGACGCCGCTGACGTGGTGCTACTCGAGAAGGATCTCGGTGTGCTGGCCGAAGGCGTGATGGAGGGCCGCCGTATCTTCGCCAACACTATGAAGTACGTCCTGATGGCCACGTCCTCGAACTTTGGCAACATGTTCAGTGCGGCCGGTGCCTCTGTGTTCCTGACATTCCTGCCCATGTTGCCGTCGCAGATCCTCCTCAACAACTTGCTCTACAACGCCGGTCAGCTAGTGATCCCGACCGACCGAGTGGACCCCGAAGCTCTCGCCCGGCCAGCGGCATGGGACATGAAGTTCATCCGCAAATTCATGACCGTATTCGGTCCCGTGAGCTCTGTCTTCGACTTCATCACATTCTGGGTGATGCTCTCAGTGCTCCACGCCGGTCATGTCGAGTTCAGGACTGGTTGGTTCGTCGAGTCGATCGCCACCCAGACCCTCGTCGTCTACGTGATCCGGACCCGGCGGGTCCCGTTCCTCAGGAGCCGGCCCAGCCTGCCCATGCTTCTCGTGCCGACTGGGGCGGCCGTGGTCGGTGCGATCCTTCCGTACACGGGACTGGCCAACCTGCTGGGTTTCACGCCGCTACCTGCGCAGTTCTTCCTCATCCTGTTCGGGATGGTGGTCGTCTACCTGTTCGTCGTCGAGCTGGCGAAGAGCCGCTTCTATCGGGCGCCCCACGCCAAGACCCCCCGAATCGTTTCTACTCACGCCGAACGGCTGGAACGCCGTATTCGGCGTCGAGCGTTCAGGTTCATTCACCACGAGAGCCACGGGTCGACGAACGGGGTTGGAGGCAGCCTCGCGGGGTGACGGAGCGGCAAAGGCTACTGAATCCGCATTCGGCGCCCGTCCGATGGTGCCGGATTCTGCGCGGGTGCGTGTGCCACCGATGTGCCGACGTCAGACAAACCTCGATCCGCTCGCCGGTCGCATCGACTACGACGGCTCACTCCACTCACCGACGCGATGCTCGCGGCCACCATCAGGTGGGGCCACAGTTCAGGTGAGATCATGGCTCCGGTTCAGCGGTGCGCGGTGTATCCACCATCGATGGTGAACGTCTGGCCGGTGACGAAAGCGGCGTCGTCGGACAGGAGGTAGGCGACGGCCGTGGCGATCTCCTCGGGGTACCCGAGCCGGCCGACGAGGTGACCTGCGGTGATCGGTGCCAGGGTGTCGCCGAGTGGGCCGCCGAGCCTTTCCTGGAGATCACGGTCGACGACGACGCCAGGCGCGACGGCGTTCACGCGAATGTTGCGGTCGGCGTAAGCGGTGGCCACGTAGCGCGTGAGTGCGACGACCCCGGCCTTGCTGGTGCCGTAAGCAGCAAGGGAGCGGCTGCCGTAGGTTGCGGCGACGGACGCGGTGTTGACGATCGCGCCGCCGCCGCGTTCCAGCATGGCGGGAATGGCGAAGCGGCAGCCGAGCATGACGCCGTCGAGGTTGACGCGCATCGCGGTGTGCCAGGTGTCGAGGGGCATGGTGACGACGTCTTGGTCGGTGAGGTTGAGCTTGATCGCGGCCGCGTTGTTGTGGAGGAAGTCGAGTCCGCCGTACGCGGTGAGGGTGTCGGCGACCATGCGTTCGACTGAATCGGGTTCGGCGACATCGGTGACTTGTGCGCGGACGGTGCCTCCGTCGGTGCGGATCAACTCGACGGTCGCGCCGGCAGCGGCCTCGTCGATGTCGGCGACGGTCACTGCGGCACCTTCGGCCGCGAGGCGGCGGGCGGTCGCGCGCCCGATTCCCGAGCCTGCGCCGGTGACGATCGCGATCTTGTCGTGGAAGCGTTCCATGCTCGAAGTTTCGCACGGGCCCGCGACCGTGATATTCCGTGCTGTCGATGGTCGACGACATGAGCGAGCTCGACCTCTCCTACGCCCCGCCGCTCGGTAGCCCCTGGATGCTGTGCAGATTTGTCGGGCAGGAGGTCCCGGGTTGCAAGCTGCGATCGTTTGCTCCCTGACTAGCTAGTTTGACGGGATGAAGACAGAGGTCAAGTCAGGGCTCACGGGGATCGCGTCGTGACCGAAGCTCTGAGCAACAGCGAGGCCGAGTTGCTCGACGCTTACTGGCGAGCCGCGAACTACCTGTCCGTAGGCCAGATCTACCTGCTCGATAATGCTCTCCTCAAAGAGCCACTCCGCCCCGACCACGTCAAACCTCGACTGCTCGGCCACTGGGGAACGACGCCCGGCCTCAATTTTATCTATGCGCACATGAACCGCGTCATTCGCAATTGGGGTCTTGACGCGATTTACGTGTTCGGCCCCGGTCACGGCGGACCAGCCGCGGTGGCCAACGCATACCTCGAAGGGACCTACACCGAGGTTTATCCCCACGTCAGCCGCGACGAAGCGGGCCTCAATCGACTGTTCAGGCAGTTCTCCTTTCCAGGCGGCATCCCGAGCCACGTCGCTCCACAGACTCCGGGCTCGATCCACGAAGGGGGCGAGCTCGGCTATGCACTCAGCCATGCCTACGGGGCCGTCTTCGACAATCCGAACCTGCTCGCCTGTTGCGTGGTCGGGGACGGCGAGGCCGAAACGGGCCCGCTCGCTACCAGCTGGCACTCGAACAAGTTCCTCAATGCCGCCACAGACGGTGCCGTGCTGCCGATCTTGCACCTGAACGGCTACAAGATCGCGAACCCGAGTGTCCTTGCCCGCATCGGCGACGAAGAGCTCACATCGCTGCTCGAAGGCTATGGCCACTCGGTGCACTGGGTGTCGGGCGACGATCCTCTGTCGATGCATCAGCTGATGGCGACGACGCTCGACGAGGTCATCGGGGAGATCACGACGATCCAGCGGCGGGCGCGAGAGGGCGGGCAGACGAGCCGGCCACGCTGGCCCATGATCGTCTTCAAGAGTCCGAAGGGCTGGACGGGTCCGAAGACCGTCGACGGATTGCCGAGCGAGGGAACGTGGCGCTCGCATCAGGTGCCGCTCAGTGAGGTTCGGACGAATCCCGGTCACCTCGGCGCCCTCGAGTCCTGGATGCGGAGCTACCGGCCCGAAGATCTGTTCGACGAGCAGGGTGGGCTGAGAGCCGAACTGGCGAATCTTCCTCCCAAAGCCGGTAAACGGATGAGCGCGAACCCGCACGCCAATGGCGGCCTCCTCCTCGAGGAGCTCGCACTGCCCGACTTTCGCGAGTACGGCGTCGATGTCGGCCTCCCGGGCACCGGGCTCTCGGAGTCGACCCGGGTGCTCGGAACCTTCCTCCGCGATGTGATCACGATGAACCCTAAGCGTTTCCGTGTGTTCGGCCCCGACGAGACAGTGTCAAACCGTCTTCAAGCGGTTTTCGAGGTGACTGACCGGCAGTGGGACGCCGAGATGCTCCCGACCGACGAGCACCTTGCACCGGCAGGCCGGGTGATGGAGATGCTCTCAGAACACCAGTGCCAAGGATGGCTCGAGGGATACCTGCTCACCGGGCGCCATGGGCTCTTCAACTGTTACGAGGCATTCATCCACATCGTGGACGCCATGTTCAACCAGCACGCCAAATGGCTGAAGGAAGCCAATCAGATCGGCTGGCGGCGGCCGATTGCATCGCTCAACTACCTGCTCTCGAGTCACGTCTGGCGCCAGGACCACAACGGCTTCTCCCATCAGGATCCCGGATTCATCGACCATGTCGTGAATAAGAAGGCGGAAGTCATACGCGTCTACCTGCCTCCGGACGCGAACTGTCTGCTCTCGGTGATGGACCATTGCCTGTGCAGTCGCGACTACGTGAACGTCGTTGTCGCCGGCAAGCAGCCCTCGCTCAACTACCTGACGATCGAAGAGGCCGTCCTGCACTGCACACGCGGTCTTGGGATCTGGGAATGGGCGTCAAACGACGAGGGCGACCCCGATGTCGTCATGGCTTGCTGTGGGGACATCCCAACGCTCGAGGGCTTGGCCGCCCTCGATCTTCTTCGAACCCACCTCCCAGAACTCAAGGTCCGCTTCGTCAACGTCGTCGACCTCATGCGCCTCGAGCCCGATACTGAACATCCGCACGGTCTCCCGGATCGGGAGTTCGACACGCTCTTCACGATCGACAAGCCGGTGATCTTCGCCTACCACGGCTATCCCTGGCTCATCCACCGTCTTACGTATCGGCGCGCGAACCACGTGAACTTCCACGTCCGTGGCTACAAGGAAGAGGGAACGACGACGACGCCCTTCGACATGGTCATGCTCAACGATCTCGATCGGTTTCATCTCGTCATGGACGTCATCGACCGGGTTCCGGGACTCGGGTCCAAAGCCGCGGCGCTACGCCAGGAGATGGAGGACCGGCGCGTTTCGGTACGGGCGTTCACCCGCGCCCAAGGGGAGGACCCGCCGGAAATTCGCGACTGGACATGGCCGCGTTAGCAATGCGTGTCCTCACCGTCAACGTGGGTTCGAGCAGCGTGAAACTCTCGGCGCTCGATGACGACAACCTGACCAACAGGTATGAGTTCTCGACCACGGAGGGACGGATCGACGAAGAAGCGATTGTGCGGGTGATCGACGCGCATGCTCCACTCGACGCCGTCGGTCACCGCATCGTGCATGGTGGGAGCGAGTTCACCGAACCCGTGCTCGTCGACGCGACGGTGAGAGGCCGGCTTGAGGCGCTCCTCGATCTGGCGCCACTCCATCTCCCCGGCTCGTTGGCCGGCCTCGACGCGCTGAGCCGACTTGTCCCCGGCGTCCCGCAGATCGCCTGCTTCGACACCGCATTTCACGCCGGGATGCCCGAGGAGGCCATCACGTACGCACTACCCGCCGAGTGGCGCAAGCGATGGGCCCTGCGCCGCTACGGGTTCCACGGGCTCTCGCACGCGTACGCGTCGGCGCGCGCCGTCGAGCTCTGTGGAGAAACTCGAGCGCACTTGCGCGTGGTGACTTGCCATCTGGGCTCGGGAGCGTCGCTCGCGGCGGTCAGGGACGGCCGGTCGCTCGACACAACGATGGGTTTCACGCCGCTCGAGGGCCTCGTGATGAGCACGCGTTCGGGGACAGTCGATCCCGGTCTCGTCCTCTGGCTCGAGGAGCACGCCGGGCTACCACCTGCCGAGCTCGCCTCGACCCTCGAGCACCGGTCGGGGCTACTGGGTCTTTCGGGCAGTTCGGACATGCGTGACGTCCTCGCTTCCGAAGCCAGCGGGGACGACCGGGCGCGGATCGCCGTGGCGATCTACCTCCATCGTCTCCGTGCCGGGATTGCGGCGATGGCCGCGGCGCTGGAGGGGCTGGATGTCCTGGTCTTCACCGGGGGGATCGGCGAGCACGCGTCGGCGATCCGGGCCCGGGCGGCAGCCAGCCTCACCTTTCTCGGCGTCGCCATCGACAAGGGGGGCAACGAGGTTGCAATACCCGACGCCGAGATCACGGCCGGAAGTGGCCCCGTCCGGACGTTCGTGATCGCGGCTCGCGAGGATCTCCAGATCGCTCGCGACGTGCGCCAAGTCTTGTCGCGGGTTTCGACGTGAGGATTCGCGACGTTGCATGAGCGGTTCCGCAGCACCTTCGTGCGCTTCGACAGCCTGATAGCGACTGAACCATTCATCGGGGCCCGCTCACAGTGGCGAAGCGGTGGACCCTCAAGACAGTGTCATAGATCTGGGGCAGCCCCATCCCTATCGCTTGATCTCGACGAGCAGAACCCACGCGTTGATCGATGCCGAAACGAAGGTGAGCAGGATGGCAGCCATTACCCAGTAGAGCCCCCCACCCGCGCCTGCGACCAGACTCACGCCTCCCACTATCGAGGCAATGCTCGGAAGCAACAGAGTGGCCAGGTGCTCGATCTGCCAAGACGATGGTCCACCGGGTGATTGCTTTCCGAGGGATACCCCCACGGCCTGGGCGGCAGCGACCGCAGCGACCGCAGCGATTTCGAGACCAAGGGCGCTTTTGCTTTGCCCTGGTGCCAGTCCGAATCCGGAGACGACCAGAGCACTCACCAATATCCCGAGCGTCGCGGCTGCCCTCCCCGGTAGCTGAGGGTACTTGAGAATCTGTTCGAGGTTTATCGAAATCGCGACGAACAGCAGCCCCGTCAGAGCAGCTGCCGCTCCGATCGTCCCGACGAAGAACTCATGCCAAGCCAAGGCGCTATACGGGGCCACGGCACAGTCTCGCACCACTCAGCCCGGACTCGTGGCTATCCACACGCCTGAATGTGCCGTCGCGGGCACTCGACATCCGACCGCCTTAGGGCCTTGGACGAT
The DNA here is from genome assembly GCA_963839925.1 of uncultured Acidimicrobiaceae bacterium. Classification (GTDB taxonomy): domain Bacteria; phylum Actinomycetota; class Acidimicrobiia; order Acidimicrobiales; family RAAP-2; genus Bog-756. Next base: position 2,291,345 of record CAWIWV010000001.1, read on the forward strand.
CTCTGCCTGTGCGTCTCACTGGACCATCGACGCCGTTTCTCGCAGCAAGACTGCAAGCAGCTCTGCCTGAGAGTGGACACCGAACTTCCGGTAGATCGCGGCCAGGTGGTTCCTGATGGTGCTAGGGCTTAGGTGTACCTGACGTGCGATATCCGAGGCGCTCTTGCCCTCGAGAAGTTGCGAGACGATCTCCGTCTGTCGGGCCGAAAGTTCGCTGCCGTTCGGGAGCAGCGAGAGAGCGGGCAAGGTAGCCAGGGTGTGCGTTCGCCTCGACTCCAAGGCGCAGTGATGAAGCTCGTCGGCGAGCTGGCCTCGACCCTCCGTCGTCCTGGGTGTGATGACAAATCCGAGCCGTGGGGGCTTGTGATCACACATCCGGGTGAGCAGGCACTGCCGTTCGACCCACCCTTCGCCATCAATTCGCACGCGACTACAGAAGGTGACGGTGAGGTTCTCCTCGGATACTTGGCGCGCCGCTTCGAGGAAGTCCGCCGCTCCGGACGGATGCACCAGGCCCAAGAGTGGAAACCCCCGCAGGTCCGATCCCTTTGAGCCCAGCAAGTCTGCGTCAGCGCTCATGTACTGGATGACCCAGTCATGGTCGGTCATGGCGAGGACCACCGAAGACGGGTCGAGTCCTGCCGCGTACTTCTCTGGAAGAAGTATCCATGCCCCGTAGGTCTTGCCTTTGTGCTCAACCCGTCTACCCCACACCTCCATTGTCACTTCATTCCCGCTTGCAGTGATAAACGACCGGCTCACGAGAAAGCCATCGACCGCCCGGTCTGCCAGCGCCTTCATTCCCGCCAGCGCTGCTGCATGCTCTTCCTCAGGGATGCGAGCAATGGCGGCAAAGCCGGTGGGTTTCTGAACGGGAGGTCCGAGGAGCTCGACCATTGGATCGTTCGTCGCCACGACGCGACCGCTCTCCAGATCGGTGAGAGCGGCTGGGACCGGCAATTCCTTGAGCGACGCGATGATCTCGTTCAGGTCGTCACCCATAGAAGCCTCCGATTCCCGCACACGAATGATAGGTGTCTATGAGATCGGGATCTTTGTCTATGCAGGGGGCATTGCCTGGGCCCTTACTCTCCAAGGTGAGGCGGATTTCCTACCCTGCCCGAAGGAGGAACGAGTCATCGTGGAGCTTCGTCGCAGAGCGCCCCGAATCCCTACTGACTGGCCGGGTCGGTGCCGGTTCGATGACTTCGCCGACGGCGGGTTGCTCCGGGAATGGATGGATTGCCGAGTCGTGGATATTTCACTCCTGGGGGTGAGTGTTGAGATCGAAAAGGGGCAGATCGGCCCTGTCGAGGGACGCTTCCTCGACGTGCACGTCGAGTCTCCGGCGGGCAAGTCGGTGCGTCTTCAGATTCTCGGCACCGTCGTGCACCAGAGAAGCCCTTCGGAGGGTCGGACGCGATTGGGACTTCAGTTCGTCGATCTCTCTGACTCGGAGAAAGCGATCTTGGAGGTCATCGAACAGTTCGAGATGTTTTGGTGACCGCGGAACCCGTTCGATGAAGTTGGCGAGGACCTAAGCCGCTGTCGGTCACCGGACATCCGCGAGGCATCGACGCCGTCAATCAGTCGAAAACATCCTCGAGGAAATCGAACACGCGCTCGTCGCGAAGACTCTGGGCGGCGGGCTCGCAGTGCCAGTCGGCACCCTCGGCGATCGTGAACCGTGCCAGCTCCTTGCGGCAGGTGAGGGCGTCGTAGAGCTCCTGGGACTGCCCTGGCCAGAACTGCTCGTTGTCAGGATCGAGCACCAAGGTCGGACATTCGATCTGCGCCACCGTTCGAGCGTCGAGGGTCATCTTCCGGGCGGCCAGGTAGGTGTCGAACAGTGACGTCAACCCGTAGGGGGCCATCCGCCACGCCAGCATGGCCCGGCGATTGGGGTCGGGATCGGCACCCATCAGGGCGTCGAAGTCCTTCTTGTTGCCTTGGTCCAGCATCTCGGTCATCTCGGGCGGGAGGTGCCTCTCCCACGACGATGCGACACTCATGACGCCAGGGTCGGCCACGAGCGCGGCAAGCCGGTGTTCGAAGGCTGCGGCACGCGGGACCCAGTACCCCCCCTGGCTGATCCCCTGAAGGGCGATCTTGTCGTCGAGCACGTCGTCACGCTTGATCAGGAAGTCGATGACCGGGGTGATGACGTGCTCCCAGTCGGCGCGGAAGTAGAGATGTTGGCGGTGGAGCGCGGCACCCTGGCCCGGCCCGTCGAAGGTGATGGCGTTCCATCCCCGCGCCACCGCGGCGCGCCCACCGAGGCTCCACTGCGAGCTCACCGGTCCGTCCGAGCCGTTGTTGAGGATGACGGTGGGGCGAGGCCCGCTCGCGTCGGGTCGGAAGAGGTAGCCCGCGAGAGTGGTGCTCTCATAGGGGATCTCGACCCTTTCGACCGGCGTCTCGAAAAGGTCGACCGCCTGGTCCCAGCATGAGCGATGACGATTCCAGAGCTCCGTGAACCTCGATGGGTCCTTGCTCCCCGGCGACATTGAAGATGCGAGGTCGTAGTAGGTGGAGGCGCGCAGGAACTGGGACCGGGCGGTGACGCGGTGGTTGGCAACCAGTGCATCCTCTGCATGAGATGCGAGCCGGTCGGCGGTTGCCGACCACTCGGTGATCCAGGCCTCTCCGTCCCCCTCGGGGATGCGCTCGATCGTGGCAAGGGTTTCGCCCACGTCGGCCAGATTCGCGTACGCGAACCCCAGGCTGAGGAGCACGGCGAAGTTCATGCCCTCGTCGTCGTAGAAGCGTTGCATGGTGCGAGGAACCTCCGGTGTCGGTCGGATCGTCTGGTGTGGTCTCTGGCCCCCTGGGGTTGGAGAGAGTCGGTCTCAGGCAACAAGCCTTTCGGCCTGCTTGAGATGCTGGCTCACCGCTCCACCGATGACGATGAGAGATACCGCGATCCACCAGGGTGCGGTGTTGAAGACGAGGAAGACGATGCCGATCGGCACGAGGTAGGCGGCCAAGGGTAGGAACAGGGCGGCCATGGTGATCGATCCGGGGTCGGTATCGTCGGCCAGATCGGCCATCCGCAGGGCCGCCGACTTGGCCCGGGCGGGGTACCACTCGGTGAACCGGATGGCGAAGATGAGGACCGCGATGGACACGATCCAGTTGGTCCAGATGTTGTCCGGCTCGTGCAGTGGTCCGTCTCCGTACCAGCCCACCGCCGCGGTCACGAAGAAGGAGCCGATCCACACCCAGGTGAGCACATAGTTGATGTGGAGGAAGAGCGGGGAGTCCCAGTAGTTCCGGTCGGTCATCTCGCGGGCGTACTGGAGGGTGAACGGTCGACGAGCCGCCACGGAGCCGAGGGCCACCAGCACGATGATGACGTTCGAAATCTCCCCGGACCACACTTCGAGCCATGTGTGGGCATCATGTCCGACGGTCAGCCCCAACGCGAGAAGAATGGCGAAGAAGGCGATCGCTGCGAGATCGAGCAGCTTGGCTCCGATGCCGATAGTGGCCCCCAAGAGGAGAGTCAGGAGAGCGGCTCCGAACGCGGCGCCTGCAGCGGCGGCAAAACGACCCGGCCCTTCGATGACCGAGAAGATGATCCACGGGGCGAAGCCCATGACGGGGTTGTTGAGGAGTCTGCGCAGCACGGCATGCACTCCGTCGTCGACCGCCCCGGCATTCTGCGCCGGTGGACTGCCAAGCGACCCGGTAACCGCTCGTCCAATGACCACTGTTTCCCATCGGCCCCGAACCTGAGCTCCTTGAGCTTCGAGCGCCATTGCGATCGGCCGTTGAGGATCCTCTTTCGGCCTCAGACCTCTCCTCGGTATTCCTGATCAGTGACGTGACTGCCCCACTCGGGCTCGCCTTCGCTGACGGCAAGATGGGTCATGAGGTGATCGGGTGCCGCACCGTGCCAGTGCCACTCTCCCCCCGCTGCGAAGACAGTGTCGCCTGGCCGCAGGGTGACGATTTGTTCCCCCCGTGTCTGAATACGGCCTTCGCCCTCGGTGACGTAGAGGCTCTGACCAATGGAGTGACTGTGCCACGCGGTACGTGCACCGGGCGTGAAGTGCACGAATGCAACCATGGTCGGTGAGGCACCATGCCCCTCGGCGACGGCATCGACGTAGACGTCGCCGGTGAACCAGTCCGACGGGCCCTTGGCAGTTGATCGCTTCGTTCCGTGTTCCATGCTCTTTCCTCTCGTCAGTCGGCGAGCTCGCCGTAGAAGTACGAAGCCGTCACTCCACCATCCACGAGGAAGTCGCTTCCGGTGATGAAGGCACCATCAGGGCCCATGAGCAATGCGCCCACCGTTCCCACTTCGTCGGGGGTGCCGGCGCGCCCGGCTGGTGCCAACTCGAGCATGCGCCGGTAGCCTTCGCCCCGCGGTCCAGTCAGTTCGTCCCGGGCAAGAGGCGTGATGATGATGCCGGGGCTGATGGTGTTGACTCGGGCCCCGCGCCTGCCCCAGCGAACTGCCTCGGCCATGACCCGCAGAGAGTTCCCTCGCTTTGCCAACTGATAGGCATGGAGGGTGTCCTTGACCTGGTCGGGCTGCAACAGAGGAAGACCGAGCAGCTCGTCGGTGCCAGTGGTGGCGAGGGCGGCATCTTCTTCGGCCGTCAGGGCAGGCAGACGGTGTCCGGACTGAGAAGCGATCACCACCCCGGCGCCCCCGGCGGCGATGACGTTTCCGAACTCCTCGAGCACCAGCGCCGTGCCGTAGAGGTCGACTGCGAGAATCGTCTTCACCGATGCCTGGCTGGGAGAGACCCCCGCAGCGTGGATCACGCCCGTGACATCGCCTAAGGCGTCGGCGGTCTTGGCCAGTGCATGCACTGACTCACGAGAGGAGACATCGACCATCGCAGTGGTGACGTCGAAGCCAGCGTTGGCGAAGACGTCGGCCGCCGCCTCGGCGTTCTCCTGTCGCAGGTCGGCGAGCAGCACGTGCTTGCCTGCGCTGGTGCGGCGGGCGATGGCCTGGCCGATCTGTCCGGCGCCGATGACCACGGTGACTTCGTTCATGTCGAGCTCCTCTCTTGCGTGACCGGGATGAGCCGGACGGTGACGGGGTAGGCATCCGGACCGGTGACGTGTCCGACAATGGAGGCTCCGTATCGGTCGTACTTCTTGTGGTAGGCAGCGTCGATGGCCGGCTGCGCATCCTCTCTGGCCTCGGCGAACTGCACGTCGGCCTCGACACCTCCGGCGAGGATCCGACCGTTGCCTGTGGCCTGAGCACGGCGGAACCACGGACGCTTCGGGCCACCCGCCGAGCGCACATAGAGATCACCGTTGGCACAGACGACCCACATGGTCGTGAAGGAGTGCAATGTCCCATCGGGGCGTCGTGGGGCAAGGCCCAGCTCCTCAGCTTGGCCGATGCGGTCGAGGTCCGCGACCGTCCACGTCATCGCGCCGCTCTGGCGTTCGGTGGATCGCTGTGTCACGAGCCCATCCGGATCAGCGACTTGATGGCACGGCGCTCATCCATCGCTTCATAGGCGTCGGCGATGTGTCCGAGGTCGGTTTCGTAGTTGAAGACCAAGCCGGGGTTGATCGATCCGGACAGCACGTCGGTCAGGAGGTCGGGGATGTAGATCCGGGCGGGAGCCGGACCGCCAGACCATCCGACATTGCGGAAGAAGGTGTCGGCGAACGGCACCTCGCCGTGGGGCACGCCCACGATGCCGATCGTGGATCCGGGCCGAGCGATGGCGCCGGCCGTGGCGATCGACTGAGCAGTGCCGACGCATTCGAGGGCGGCATCGGCGCCGATGCCCTCGGTGAGTTCGAGGACGGCCTGGGTGGCAGCTTCCCCCCGCTCCTCGACCACGTCGGTTGCGCCGAACTCGAGGGCGAGCTTCTGGCGCTCCGGGTGTCGGCTGAGGGCGATGATCCGTTCGGCCCCGAGGCGCCGAGAGGCCAAAATCGCGCACAGCCCCACCGCACCGTCGCCGACGACCGCCACCGTGTCGCCCCTCTTGACATTGCCACTCACCGCTGCGTGGTGACCGGTCGCCATGACGTCCGACAGGGTCAGCAGCGACTTGAGCATGTCGTCGGAATGGCCCGAGCCGCGAACGGGGACCAAGGTGGTGCCGGCCAGCGGGACCCGTACGATTTCTCCTTGGCCGCCGTCGATCTCGCCGTCCCCGAAGTTCCCACCCTGCACGCAGCTGAGCGTCGATCCGTTCAGGCAGTGGGGACAGGACATGTCGCTGAAGATGAAAGGGGCGATCACGAAGTCACCGACGACGACCCCCTCGACTTTGGTGCCGACGGCTTCGACGACGCCGATGAACTCGTGGCCGATGGAGCCGACCGCGTGGGACGAGACTCCTCGCCAGTACCAGAGGTCCGACCCGCACACGCAGGCCAAGAAGACCCGGACAATGGCGTCGGTCGGCTGTTGGATGATCGGATCTGGCCGCTCGCCGACTTCGATCGCGCCCGGACCGGTAAAGATTGCTGCACGCATTCTGCGACTCCTTGCTGAAGGCGGTGGATGCCCTACCGTCAAGCGAAACACGAACCGGTTGCTCGAGGGAGGCCTGGCTGTGAGGGGTACTGCCAGGACCTCCCACGAACTGGCGGGCGCTCGTAGGGTTGTTCCATGGAGCGGAGCAACGACATCAGGGAGTTCTTGGTCTCTCGGCGAGCCAAGATCACCCCTGACCAGGCTGGCTTACCCGTCTACGGCTCCAACCGCCGCGTCCAGGGCCTGCGCCGCGAAGAGGCGGCCATGCTGGCTGGCATCAGCGTCGAGTACTACACCCGGCTCGAACGTGGCATGACGAGCGGCGCCTCAGAGGAAGTCCTCGAAGGCATCGTTCGGGCGCTCCAGCTCGACGAGGCCGAGCGGACCCACCTCTTCGACCTTGTCCGTGCCGCCAATCGCTCGCGACCCACTCGGACCCGGCCCACCCAGGATCGGGTTCGGCCAACGGTCCAGCGCATCCTCGATGCCATGGTCGGTGTCCCTGCCTATGTGCGCAATGGCCGCCTCGACATCCTCGCCGCCAACCGTCTCGGTTCCGTTCTCTATGCGCCGGTCCTCGAGGATCCCGCCGGGCCACCGAACATGGCCCGCTTCATCTTCTTGAACCCCAAGGCGACCGAGTTCTTCGGGGACTGGGACGACGTCGCCAGTGACGCCGTGGCGATTCTCCGGGCCGAAGCCGGACGTGACCCGTATGACAAGCGACTCTCCGGCCTCGTCGGCGAGTTGTCCACACGTAGCGAAGAGTTCCGTGTCCGCTGGGCCGCGCACAACGTCAAGTTCCACCGAACGGGAGCAAAGCGGCTCCATCACCCAGTCGTTGGCGACCTCGCCCTTGCCTACGAGGCTCTCGAGCTGCCCGGAGACTCCGGACAGCGGATCTTGGCCTACACCGCCGAACCGGGCTCTCCTGCGCAAGAGGCCCTGAACCTCCTCGCCAGCTGGGCGTTCACGCAAGACGGCGCGGTCGAACCTGTCGACAACCGATAGAGGGGCATCGCTTTCGTGCTCACCGCCGGCCCAGGAGGTTTCGCTCAGGCCGAATCGGAAGTTCTCCAGCGCCTCAACACGATCGTGGACCAGATCAGCTCGACCACCCCGAACGGCCAAGCCCCTGACAGAAAGCCGTAGGCACTGGAGAGCAGGCAACCGGCTGCGAAGGCCAGGACGAATCTGCGGCCTCGCGATTCCAGGGCGTACATACCCATCATGAAAGTGAGGGCGCAGACTCCGTAAACAGTCACACCGACGCTGGACATTCAGCAAGTGAAACAGGTCGGACTCGCGCTGCACCATTCCTCAGGATGCTCAGACCGATCAGGTCGCTCAGTTGGAGCATGCGCTCAAACGGGATGTCTTGGTGGCACCTCATGACGGTGGGTCGCCATCGCCACCTTCGGCGGTGCCCCGACGAGCTATCTGCCAGAGCCATCAGGGATCCGAGCCACCCCGGGTTTCGTGACTACTCGGTTGTTCGGTGACCGACTGAGGGTGGGAGCTGGCCGACGGTAATGCCTCCGCAGTGCGAACAGGCGGCGGCGCGACGTGTTGACGAGGCCTGTTCAGGCTCTCTGATGCGGAGGTGTTCGGCCGGCTGTCCTCGAGCGCGTCGTGGTAGTCGTGCTTGGCCTTCTCGTAATCGTTCAGGGCCACCTTCACCTCTTCCAGGCGATCTTCCGTGAGGGGCGTGTCTGTATCGACCATCGGGCCAATGAACTGATTGATCGCAGCAGTACGATCCCTGAGAGTCCTGAGCGCGCCTTTCACTGCTTCGTCAGCTGGTTCCTGGCCTTCACCGCTCGGCACGGGTCCAGGCTACGCCTGTTTCGTTAGGTGAGCCCGTCGAACAGTATGCCGTTGACCGCCCCAGGAATAATCGCATGCAGGAGCTTGACGAGCCTCGTAGACCGATCGCACGGCTTCATCGACAGCTCGCCTGTCCATCTGATCGACGCATAACAGCCGGAGGGGACAGGGGCGCCCGGGGTGACGACGGCAGATCTTCGAGTTCATCACCCGAGAATCTGCTGGCATGCGCGGATGTCAACGCCGGTTTGCCAGCTGCCGACGCCGTCGGGAAGCGCGCCTCGACCTCGTGGGGGTGTCACCCGACGAATCTCGCGTGCGCTGCGCTGTTTTACCGGACTGAGCAACCCGCTTTGGCCGGTGGAGAACCGCACGAGAGCGGCCGCCAGTGCCGTGAACGGCAAGGGAAGAGACCTCCGGAGAGGACAGGCCATTCAAGAGCCCCAGCCTTCGTTGTATGACGCGCGTCGCTGCCATGTGCTCTGTTCCGATCAGGGAAACGACGGTCCCATCGGCGCCAGCTCGGCCGGTTCGGCCCGATCGGTGGACGTAGTCGGTAGCGTCGGTCGCCGGATCGAAGTGGACCACCAGCGGCACGGCATCGACGTGGATCCCCGCGCGGCGACATCGGTGGCGACCAGCACATCGAGCTGGCCTGCGCGGAACTGCGCCAGGGCCCGCTCGCGCTGGGCTTGGCTGCGGTTCCCATGGATGGCCGCGGACGCCAGGCCTGAGTGGGCCAGTCGGTCCGACAAGCGATCCGCCCCACGCTTGGTGCGGCAGAACACGAGTGCCGGGCCGTTCGCCGCAACAACCTCGGTCGTCACCGCGATCCGATTGTGGGATTCCACGCGCCAGAAGTGATGAGAAACCTCTCCCCGATCGGCATCGGCCGGCGCGACGTCGTGGCGTACCGGATCACGCTGGTAATCACGGATCAGCTTGTCGACCGGGCCCTCCAACGTGGCCGAGAACAGAAGTGTCTGGCGCGAAGCGCTGGTCCTGTCGATAAGGCGGCGCACCACAGGAAGGAAGCCCATATCGGCCATCCGGTCAGCCTCGTCGATAACCACCATATCCACGTGCGACAGTGCGACAGAGCCTCGTTCGACCAGGTCGGTGAGCCGTCCAGGGCAGGCGACAAGCACGTCGACCCCGCGCCGCAGGGCGGCCACTTGTTTCCCATAGCCAACACCGCCGTAGATCGAGGCCACCCGGGCACCGATGACCTTGGCCAGAGGGGCCATGACCTCTTCGATCTGCGAAGCGAGCTCGCGAGTGGGAACGAGGATCGTGCCACAGGACGGCGCCGACTTTGCCCGGCAGGTGCGACGCGCCTCCAGCCGGGAAAGAACCGCCAATCCGAACGCGAGCGTCTTTCCAGCGCCGGTTGGCGCCTTGCCGCACACGTCGCGCCCGGCAAGGGAGTCGGGCAACGTTGCCGCCTGGATCGGGAAGGCGGAGGAGATCCCCCGCTGCTCCAAGGCTGCCGCCAGCGCAAGGGGAACCCCGAGGTCCGAAAAGCGTGCGGATGCAGAGGTAGGGGCAGATGCGTTCATGAGACTCCAGTCGATCGAGAAGGAAGATGGCCGACTCGATGTGGTGTCTCGTGGGCCCGGCTGGCACCAGTCTGGCCAACCGCCGCATTGGGTACGCCCAAGCGTTATCGATCAGAAGCATAGCCGAGTCGTGCCGCCTCGAGTGGTACCGACCCGCGCTCGGCTAGTGTGGCACAGCGCGCTGCGTCGGCGACATCCCGGATCCGCTGGTGAAAACGTCTCTCGCACCGATCCGCCGGGCTTCCTGGAGATGAGGCCGAATGCCCAGCACGCGACCAGCACAGATGCCCGACGAGGACCTCGTCCGGTTGTACCTGACTGACGTCGCGCGTTATCCGCTGCTCACGAAAGACGACGAGGCTCGGTTGGCCCAAGAAGCGGAAGCGGGACGCGAGCGCTCTGCCGAGCTGACTGCGGATGGGGCCTGCGGCCCAGACCGTGCCCGTGAACTGCTTCGAACCGCGCGGAGGGGGGATGCTGCAGTAGAGGCCTTCATCAACTGCAACCTCCGACTGGTGGTGTCGATCGCCAAGAGGTACCAAGGCGCTGATTTGCCCCTGCTCGACCTGGTCCAGGAAGGCAACCTCGGCTTGATCCGCGCCGTCGAGAAGTTCGACTGGCGAAAGGGCTTCAAGTTCTCGACCTATGCCACCTGGTGGATCCGCCAGGCGATCTCCCGGGGGATCGCCAACAGCCGCACCATCCGGCTGCCCATGCACGCGAGCGAGCTCCTCAACCAGACGCTCAAGAGCCGGGCTCGTCTTGAAGCCCGGCTGGGCCGGCGACCGAGTGTTTCCGAGTTGGCAGCTGACCTCGAAGTCAGCACTGAGAGAGTCGCCGACGTCCTCCGTCACGCGTGCAAGCCCGGCTCGCTCTCTGAGCCATTGGGCCATGACGGCGACGCCGAGCAGGGGGATCTTCTGGAAGACCGAGCGGCGGTCTCTCCGTCGGAGGCGGCGGCCGCCGCTCTGCTGCCCGGAGAAGTGGCAAAGATGCTCGTGACCCTCAATGATCGGGAGCGAGAGATCATCCGGCTCAGGTTCGGACTGGACCGCTGCGAGCCACAAACCCTCGAGGAGGTCGGCGTCTGCTTCGGCCTCACCCGCGAACGGATCCGCCAGATAGAAGCCCGTGCCATGTCGAAGCTGCGGCACCCCAAGGCACAAGGGGATCTCCACGATCTCTTGAACGAGTGCAGCTGACCCTGGGCCGGCTGCCAGGCGGAGCACCCGTCTGACGCAACAGGAATTTTCAAACGAAACCCGGGCAGGTCAATGTTTGGTGATACCCGTGTGGCCCAATCTGGAACGATCGGTTCAGGGCCGATTGCTCGATCCCACTTCGTGATACGGGTCCCCGCACGATGAAGGCTCGCCGACTTCGCCGTATTTCCGGCAAACCTCGTCATCGCACCATCCGATGAGCACGTCTCCTTGGTGGACCTCGAGGGTATGCACAGTGCAGAGTGGGACGTCGGGAAGGATGACGGTGACGGAGCACGACTCATCGTCTGGATCCAGCCCTCGGGTGAGCGTGCGGCGTGATGGCTCGATCGTGCCCGCCGAAGGCTCATCGCACAGGGTGCAGCCAGGGTGCGTTGCTTCGGCTGTCATATGCCGGATGTCCTCACGGTACTTGTCCACTGCCAGGATCCGACGCTCGATCTTGTCTGGCTCTGCGGCATCCCTGTCACGAATACGCTGCTCCAGCTCGTCAAGGCGTACCTCCTCACGTGCGACGAGTCGCTGTCGCTCGGCGCCCTTGTAAGCGCTGAGGGCATGGACGAGGCGTCGATGAGCTTCGATCGCCCGCCCGAGCTCCAGCGTCCGGGCAATAGCCGAGAAGGACTCGCCTTGCTCGCGCAGAGCGAGTACCTCCGTATCCAAGTTGCGATTGGGCGTCCGCTGCCTCTTCGACGTCCCGGACGGCTGCAGGGTCTTCGCCCGACTCTGGGATGTCCTCGGGTGCGTTCGCCTAGGCATGGAGGATCACGCACCGAATGGGGTCGCAGCTGGCCCTCAACGTAGGAGTCGTTCCAGCTGCGCCTGGATCCCATCCCGGCGCGCTTCAAGGTCCTCGAGCGACACGTCGCCGGCTTCGAATTCCCGATGGAGTGCCCCGAGATCCTCGACGAGCTCAGCCTCGCTTCGAGGTGAGGCCTCATGAATGAGCTCCGCTTCGCTCAGCTGACGAGCGGCTCTTCTTTCTGTTTTGGCGCGGGCGCGTTCAATCTTCTGTTGCTCCCGCTGGCGCTTGCCGAGCGAGCTGCTCACGGGACGTCCCGAAGACGACCGGTCAGGCGCAGCGATGTCCAGCCCTGCAGCGGTTGAGCACCGGCTACGACACCGCAAATGATTCCACGAGGGGCTTCGATCTGAGTGATGGTGGCTCCGTTCGAATCGGGCCAACTCGCGAATGCTCGAACGGGCCACACCAACCGAGACTGGTGCCAAAGCAAGGCTACCAGCCAGCCCGGAACACCGTCCCCTCTCTTCGTCGGCTGACGGGATTACTGTCCCGGAAGATCTAGCACTCTCATCATGAGAGTGCTAAACTTCGTGTATCACCGCTTGTTCGCGGCGCAAGAGAAAGCGTTATGAGCAAAGGAGGAATTGCGATGGCTCTTGTGCGAAGTGATCCGTTTCGGGACGTTGACCGTCTCCTGCAGCAACTCTGGACGGCCCAACAGAGCGGACCCCGCTCGATGGCCATGCCGATGGATGCGTATCGCAAGGACGACTCGTTCCTGCTCCAGCTGGACTTGCCTGGCGTCACGCCCGATTCGATCGAGCTGACGGTCGAGGAGAACGTTCTGACCATTTCGGCCGAACGCCCAGTACCCGCAAAGGGTGACAACGTCGAATCGGTGATCGCCGAACGAAGTTTCGGGACGTTCACCCGACAAATTGTGCTCGGTAAGACCCTGGACGCAGAGCGCATCGAAGCGAACTACGAGTCTGGTGTCCTCACGGTGGCAATCCCCGTGGCCGAACAGGCCAAGCCGCGGCGGATTGAAGTCAGCGTCGGATCGGACAAGCAACAACTTTCGGCTTCGGCCGTCTGATTGCGGGTGCCGAGGGCGCCCTCTCCGGGAGCATGAGTTCGGCGCCTACAACGAGTTGTTGACCTTCGTTCAGCCCTGGCATGCGTGAGGGCCGTGCTCCGATGCATGGAGATCGAAACGAAGATCCCGGGACCCAGCTGTTACGACGAACGCCTCCGAGGACTAACTCGCCGTCGCCCCCCGGGGCCGGGTCCCGTCGCATCGCCCGACGCCGCAAGTGACACTTGAGAAGAGAGGTGACGATGACAACGATTCCCCATTCCGACGCTCGCGAGACGGAATTTCAGAAACCGCCGCCGGGAACCGATATGCAACTGAGGGTGGCGGGACTGTTCGCGACGGCCAAGACATCAGTGCCACCCGCGGGCCGCGCCTCCAGCTGGCACGAGCTGACAACAGTTGTTGGAGATCGAGTTATTGCCGGGGTGGGTCGAGTTCTCGCGCGGCGCGATTCTGAAGTGGACCCGATCGGCATCCGTGAACAGATCTGGGGGCGGCTGCTCGGCGGCGAAGACATCAGTGATGCGGTCTTGTCCGAGTTGCAGCGGTCAGAAAGCAACCGAGCCTTGGATCTCGATGTGGCGTATCTGTCTGTGGAGCCTCACAACCGCGAAGTGAGGTTCGTCGCTCGCGGAGAGGGCATCTCCGCCTTACTTCTCACCGCGGGCGATGCGAGGCCGATGGAGGTGCCGCTTGAAGGGGAACCCCGCGCCGCCTCGGTGGAAATGCCGGTGGGAACGACCGTCTTGTTGGCTGCGTACGACCCGAGCTGGGGAACCAGCCTTCTGGCGACCACCTCGCACATCCGCGACGTGGAACTGGCCGGGCAGGAACCGGAGTCTGCGGTGATCGGGCTCTGCGGGAGGCTTACAGAGGTGCTGCACCCATCCGCATCGGTCGTGTCCGTGCACGCGACTCCACTGGAACGCCTTCCTTCGGCAGTGCCATTGGACTCGCGTGTACCCGGCACCCGGGTGTCGAGCGCGGCTCTCCCTCCATTCGTCACTCAGCCTGCGCGACCACAGGATGATCCGTCGGATCTCCTCCTCGGACACCCCGAAACAGACCATCTTCAGCGGAGGGAGCGAGTGCCCTCGTTCGCGTGCTGATCCTCGGCTTCGCATGAGCACTGTGTCGTCGACGCCGCTTCAGTCGGCTCTTGGCGAAATCGACCTTGCTGCGTCCGGAGCCGACCCGGAGGTCTTGGTTGCGGTGACCGAACTTGCGATCGAGATCGCGCGAGAAGGTCGAGAGGGGCGACGAGTCGGCACCATATTCACAGTGGGCGCCGAAAAGGAGGTACTCCGGCGCAGCGAAACCCTGATTCTCGATCCCTTGGCGGGGCATCCGGTGGAGAGTTGCTCGATCCATGATCCGGACCTACGGGAAACAGCCAAGGAGCTCGCCCAACTCGACGGTGGATTCGTAGTAAGCGGACAAGGTGACTTCCTCTCGGCATGCCGCTATTTCGAAGCGCATCTGCCGGCGGTCAAACAACCACTGGGCTTGGGGAGTAGGCACATTGCCGCTGCTTCGATCTCGGCGGCGACAGGAGCGATAGCCATCGTTGTGTCCGAGAGCTCGATCGTTCGCGTCTATTCGAGGGGTCGGCTGGTCAACGAAATTCTGCCCGAAGTATGGCTCTTGCGCCGTCACATGTCCCACATCTCACACCCGTTGTTGACCCGCGATGAGGGAGGCAACCTTGCGATCCTTGGGACAGAAGCCGATACGACCGACGATCACTTTCACGAAACGCGTCCATCGGAGCCCGATGAAGGTCGCGCTCGGCCGGGGAGATAGGTGACTAGACGCCGAGCCACGAGGGCACTACCGTCCTGAACGACGCTCAGCCTCCCGGATCGACCGTGTCCCAGCTGCCATCGGCGCCAACGGAGGTCCCATGAGTTCGACAAGCACCGCCATCCAGGCCATGACTGCCTCGGATCCCTCGGGTGCCGGCCCATCCATTCAAGTCAGCCCCTACCAGAAGGTCGTCACGGCGGCCATCGTTGGAGGTCCTGCCGTCGCGCTCGCACTGGTTGTGTGGTGGCTGTGGGGTGCCGCCCTCAATGTGACCGATGTCGCCATGGCCTTGGCCTTCTACCTCATGACTGGATTTGGCATCACCGTCGGCTTCCACCGCCTTTTCACCCACCGCGGATTCGCCCCGAGACGAGGTCTCAAGATTGCCCTCGCGATTGCCGGCTCATTGGCTGTCGAGGGTTCAGTCACCAGTTGGGTCGCTACCCATCGACGTCACCACATGTTCAGTGACCGCAACGGGGACCCTCACTCCCCTCACCGCTACGGAGATCACGGGACGGCCCTCTTGCGGGGATTGGCCTTTTCGCACGTTGGTTGGTTGTTTACCTCGGATGCCTCCGATGTAGAACGCTATGCGCCTGACATGCAGCACGACAGAGACCTCCGGCGGATTGGAAAACTCTTCCCGTTACTTGCTCTTGCATCGTTGTCCATTCCGTTTGGGATTGGCTACGCCCTGTCTGGTTCGTGGGTCGGAGCGATTATGGCGCTCGTATGGGCCGGACTGGTACGAATGGCGGTGCTCCACCATGTGACGTGGTCCGTGAATTCCCTGTGTCACACATTCGGTCGACGCAGCGAAGGTACAAGCGACAAGAGCACCAACCTCTGGCCGCTCGCCGTGCTCTCGCTCGGGGACAACTGGCACAACGTGCACCACGCCCACCCCAGCTGGGCTCGGCACGGGGCGCATCGGGGCATGGTCGATCCATCAGCATGGCTCATCAAGCTCTTCGAACGACGAGGATGGGCCGCCCGCGTACGCTGGCCGGCCCCCTGACGCGGCGCATAACTGCTGTGTCCTACGACCTGGACTACAGGCCGCAGTCACCGCACCAAGTCCCAAGATGAAGCAGACAAGAGTCGACGATCCGCCGTGCAAGCACCAGATCAGTGTCGTCGAATATCAAGCGGCGAGCAGGTGAATGCTCGTGGGCCACTCGTGTAAGTGCCGATCAGGGCGCTCTTCCGTTGAATGAGGCAGGGCCCATCTCACTGTGGGCCTGAGCCATCAGCGATGGTTGGCGCTGCGAAGGCTCAAAATGAGGTTCCTAACAAGAGGATTCGACAACTCGGCAACGAGGATATGCAAGCGACTCGAGAGCGTTTCCCCTGGTAGATCGGTGTTCGAGCAATGTCCACTCCGGTCCACTCTGTGATGTCTCGGGATTTCTGGGACAGATGAACCCTCAGCCGGTAGTTCGCGCGATGCCCTGGTAGTCGACCGAGGGATCGAGGGTCAGTCGTCGAAGTAGTTCTCCGTCATTGGCGATGGCTCGTATGTCCAGATCGCACCGCAGGCGTCAGTAACCGGAGCAGCGCGCCGCATACGAGAGTCGATCGGACCTCGCCGTCCGTCGCACGTAACATTCCCGGTCGAACCTGGGGAGCTGAGGCCCGCCTGCGCCGCTGACCCGGAGAAGGCCAGCGGTCGGGGTCGGGTCGGGTCACCGGCGACGAGAGGAGCGGGATGGGAGCTGGCCTGCGGACGGAAAATCCGATCATCGTCGGCGCCTTCCGGACTGCCCTGTTGCACCAGTTTCTTGTGGTGGTCCTCGTCGGTGTGGTCCTCGGCGTGCTCTGGAACATTGGTCGGACCGTGTCCTACCGCCGGGCCACCGCCACCGGCAGCCGCTGGGCCGGCACCCCGGGTTCGTGGGCCGGCGTCGAGCCGCCCGCCCGCCGCTTCCTGCGCATCACCTTCGGCCTCTTGTGGGTGATCGACGGCCTTCTCCAGATCCAGTGGTCCATGCCCTTGGGGCTCCCCGACGGCGTGCTGACACCGGCCGCCGCTTCGTCGCCGTCTTGGCTACGCCACCTGGTGGCATCGGGTGCCGGCATCTGGTCCAACCACCCGGTCACGGCCGCGGCGGCCACCGTCTGGATCCAGGTTGGGATCGGCTTCTTCCTGCTCGTGACCCGACACGGGACCTGGTCTCGGGCCGCCGGGGCGATCAGTGCCGGATGGGGTCTGCTCGTGTGGGTCTTCGGCGAGGCCCTCGGAGGCGTGTTGGGCCCCGGGGTCAGTTGGTTGTACGGAGCCCCGGGATCCGTCCTGTTCTACGCGGTGGCCGGCACCCTGGTGGCCCTACCCGACCGGTGGTGGGAGGGGGCCCGGCTGGGGCGTTGGGTGCTGCGGACCATGGGGGCCATGTTCGTGGCCTTCGGGGTGCTGCAGGCCTGGCCGGGGAGAGGATCGTGGTCCAGTGGGGGGACGGCGGCGTCGGCGGCCAGCCCGCTGACCACCTACCTGTCGCAGATGGCCCACATGTCCCAACCGTCGGTCACCGCCGCCATGATGCGGGCCGTCGGCTCGTTCCAGGCCGGTCACGGATGGCTGGTCAACCTGGTGGTGGTCGTCCTCCTGGTCGGCGTGGGGGTGGCCTGGCTGAGTGATGACGTCCGGGTGAACCGGGCCGGGCTCGTCGTCGGCTGGATCTTCTGCGCCGCCAGCTGGGTCCTGGTCCAGGACTTCGGGGTCCTCGGCGGGCTCGGCACCGATCCCAACTCCATGATCCCGATGGCGCTGCTGGCGTCGGGCGCCTATCTGGCTGTGGTCCGACCCGCCGCGCGGGAGGAGCGCGCGCCGTCGGACGTGACCGCCGGGGCGACAACGGTGAGCACCGCAGCCGACCCCGTCGGTCGTGCTGCGGCCGACGGTCCCCGCTCTCGTCCCGTGCGGGAGCGCCTGGCCGCTCTCGACCTCAACGTCCCCCTGCGGTCCCTGCTGGCCGCCGGGGCCGCCGCCGTGATCCTGATCGGGGCCGCACCCATGGTGGCGGCCGCCACCGATCCCAACGCCGATCCCCTCCTGATCGAGGCGGTGAACGGACAACCGACGTACGTCGACGCTCCCGCTCCCCCTTTCACCCTGACCGACACCCGGGGGCGGGCCGTGTCGTTGGCATCACTTCGCGGCCGAACGGTTGTCCTGACCTTCCTCGATCCCGTGTGCACCTCGGACTGCCCGGTGATCGCCCAGGATCTCCGGGTCGCCGACCGCCAGTTGGGGGCGACCACTGGCGGGGTGGAGCTGGTGGCGGTGAACGCCAACCCCCTCTACACGGGAATCGCCTTCACGGCCGCGTTCGACCGCGAGGAGGGACTGAACGACGCGGCCAACTGGACGTACCTGACCGGCAACCGGACACAACTCGAGGAGGTGTGGAACGCCTACGGCGTCCCTTCTGAGTTATCCCCGGCGGGGGGCATGGTGGCCCACAGCGACATCGTCTACCTGATCAACCGTCTCGGACACACCCGTGTCATCCTCAACGCCGACCCCGGGGACGGGAGCGCCCAGGGTTCGTCATTCATCCAGCAGCTGACCCAACAGATCGCCGACGTCGCCCGCCGGTGATCCCGGCCACTTCGAAACGGCAACCGGCCCGGCCCGGCCGGTGGGGGGCGGTGGTCGCCGCCGCCCTGATCAGCGCCACGGTGGCCGCCTGCGGGTCGACACCGAGCGGAACGACGACCGGCAGCGGGCCCCCGCCGGTGCCGCTGACCAGTTCGTCGACGGCCGGCGCGACGACCTGGGCCACCCTGGGCATGGGCCACCTGGACGACCCTCTCAACACCTTTTGGCAGCTGCTGGCCTTCGGCTCGTCGAGGTGGCGGGTGGCTACCCCGCCCGGCGTGGCCAGCAACGGGGGCCTGGCGGCGGCGGTGACGGCCACGTCGGTCCTGGCCGGGTTCGGCCCGTCCCAGGACCTTCGCTTCTCCCCGGTGGCCGTCACCACGAACGGAGGTGCCGGCTGGCAACCGGGTGTTCTGCCGGCGGCCCTGGTGCGGGCACCGGACGCCCTCACCACCGGAAGCGGAGGGTCGGCGGCGGTCCTGGCCGACGGCGCCGGCGGTTCCGTGGTCGCCACCTCGGGCTCCCTGACCTCGTGGTCGCCGGTCACCAGTGCCAGGTTGCTGCGGCGGAGCGCCGCGGTGGGCGCCTGCCGGTCACTCACCCTCACCGCCATCGCCATCGAACCCGGTGGGGGCACACTGCTCGGAGGGGCCTGTCCGGGATCCGGACCGGGGCTGGTCGAGTCGACACCCACCGGTTGGAAGGCCGTCGACCTCGACCTGGGTCGGGGTGCCCCAACCCAGGTCCTGCGGATCGAAGCGACCGAGGGTGGGGTCACGGTGGTATCCACGGACGGCACGGGGCCATCGGCCCGCGTGTTCGTCAGCTGGAGCAAGGGGGTGAACAACTCGTGGGTAACCTCGACCGGCCTCCCACTGGGTGGGAGCACGCTCCTCTCCACCGGGGTGTCCGCCTCTGGCGCGGTTGTGGTGACCCTGCGCCCTCAGGGCGGCGGCCCCCGGTCCGCCACGGTGACACGGACGGCCGGGTGGGGGTTCCTACCCCGCCCGCCTCGGGGGACGGCGTCGGTGGTCCCCACCCCGTCGGGAAGTTATCAGGCGCTCGCACCTTCGGGGTCGGTCCTGTCGGTGTTCGGCCTGTTCGGTGGAGCGTGGCACACCGTCCAGACGCTCCACGTCCCCATCCCCTACGGTTCCTCCGATTGACGGCCGCCGGCCCGTTGGGCGGGCGGCCCGGACGGCGGGGCGGTGGGAAGGGCGGTCCAACCCAGCGGAGCGTCGGCGCCGTCACCACGGTCGGCCCGTTCGAAGTGGCGCTGGACGTCGGCCCACACCAATGGGTCCTCGGCCTCGGCGTGCTCGTCGGCCCGGAGCAGCATGACCGTGCCCACCGTCAGGAGCACGATGATCATGGTGAGCTTCGAGACGAACCCCCCGATCTGCTGGTCGTTGAGCGGAGGGAGTCCGATGGCCATCCGGGAGCTCCTGAAGGTCGGGTAGAGGGGATGGGGGGCGAGGATGAGGGCGAACGACAAGAAGGCAGGGATCACCCCCTGGCCGCCGAGGTAGCCGAGGCGGAGGATCGGTTTCAGTCGGGGGAGGCCGGGAACCCGCCCGAGGACTGGAAGCCAGAGCACGAACCCAGCCACCAGCACGGCGCTGTCGAGGCCGGCCCGGAGGGCGGGGGAAGAAGCTTGGGCCCGCACGACGAACGGGAGGGTGGACCCCACCAGCAAGACGGTGACGGTGGCGATGGCCACCGCCGGCCGCCGCAATCGCACGAGCGCCGCGTCGACCAGGGCCGGGCGGGTCAGGCGCTCGAGGACGTCGTAGGGCAGCCCCAGGATGAGCAGGGGGGCCGCCCCGAGGACCAGGAGCAGGCGTTGCACCATCAGGACAGTCAGCGACCAGTGGGCAGCCAGATCGGCGACGGGCCAGGTCAGCGCCAGGACCAGGCTGGTCAGCGCCCCGACGAACAGCAGGATCTGGTGGCGGGTCCAGGCCACCGGAGCCTCGTCGGTCCGCAGGTGTCGGTGAGCCGTCACGACGACGGCGACGCCCAGGCCCAGGATCAGCCAGGTGACCCCGTGGAGGTCCCAGCCGTAGGGACCCGCCGAGGCGGTCGCGCTCACACCGCGATTCTACTGCCGACCCGGCCGGCAGTCCCAGGGTAATGTCGGCCGCGTCGGACGAGGAGGGGCTGTCGCCTCCCGTCAGGCGAGGATGGTGCGATGCAGCTTCCGCCGTACTGGCACGTGACGCCGATCGCCGTGGTGGCCGTCGTGCTGGGAGCGGTCCACGAACTCGGCCTGCGGCGGTTGGCCGTTCGCCAGACGCCGGAGCACCGCCGGGCCAGCCGGCGACGGACCTGGGTTCTCTACGCCGGCCTGGCCGGACTGCTGCTGGCGGTATCGGGTCCGATGGAACGGTGGGCGATGGGATCGCTCCGGGCCCACATGGTCCTGCACGTGGTGGAAATGTTCTACCTGCCACCGTTGCTGATCCTCGGGGCGCCCTGGGTCGGATTCCTCTTCGCCCTCCCGGTCGGACCCCGCCGGCGTCTGCTGCGGTGGTACTACGACCCCCGCCGACGCTGGGGAATTCGCCGTCTGTGGAGCAGTGTTTCTCAACCCCTTGTGGCCGTGGTGCTGTTCAACGGCGTGATGGTGCTGTGGCACATCCCCCGGGTGTTCGACTGGGCGTCGTACCGTGGCTGGGTGATGGACTGGCTGATGGCCCCGAGCTTCGTGGTGGTGGGTCTGCTGTTCTGGCGCATCATCCTCCCCTCGCATCCGTGGCCCCCCCGGGGGTCGACCCGGGTCCAGATCGGGGCCATCGTGGTCACGGCGTTCGAGATGCTGGTGCTGGCGATGGCCCTGTCCATCTTCACCAAGTCCCCCTGGTACTCCATGAACATCCTGATGGAGGGTCCGGCCGGTGCCCTCCGGGACCAGCGCTTCGCCGCCGGGATCCTCTGGATCTGTGGGGACTTCTGGGCGATCCCGGCGCTGGTCCTGGTCGGTTACAGGTTGTACGGACGGAGCGGGGGCGTGTCGGCCCAACTTGAGCGGGCCCTCGGGCGCGCGTGACGTCGGCGGGTCGGAGTCAGACCGGCTGTTCCCGTCCGGACTCGTCCGCGGCCTCGAGTCGCCGCACGTAGCGGTTCCACGCGGCCAGGTCCTCGTCCGGGGAGGTGGACGTGGCCGGTGTCGACGCCCGAGCCGACTCCACCCGCTGCCGCGTCGACGGCATCCGGACACGGTCGGTCCCGTGGAGGAGGTTCCACCACATGTACAGGGCGAATGCGGCGAACAACGGCCACTCGAAGACGTAGATCCAACTGAAGCTGTGACCGTCCAACGCGCGCCAGCAATTCGAAGGCGAAGGCGCCGCAGCAGAGGGTCAGCCCCGCTGCCAGGGTGACGTGGAGCCAGAAGGCGTCCTTGCCGGTCAGTCGGACGGGCTGGCGACCGACCGGCTGCCCCGGGTCGGGAGGGACCGGTTCCACGCCCTCACGGTACCGCTACCCGGTCGCGCCCGATGGCGGGGAGCGAGCGCCCTCCCACTGGGGAGGCCTCTGTTGACGGGCCGATGGGGAGCGCCACCGTGGCCGTTGGTACCATGACCAACCGATCAGGGTGGAGGCCGGAGGACGCGATGGTGGTTGACCGTGACCGGGCGGACCAGCCGTCAGGCCGACTGTGGACCGGCGATCACCTCGGCGCCGGGGCGACCGAGTGGTTCCGTCGGCTGTGGTCCGATCCCCGTCAGCGGCGACGACTGGTCCTCGGAACCGTGGCGGTGGCGGCCGTGGCCGCGATAGCGGTGGCCGCCCTCCTGTTCGCCTCCCTCGCCGGCGAGAGTCAGTCCTATCGCGACGGGTACGCCGTCGGTGATTCGGTCTACACCTCCTTTGAGGACGCCAGCCTCACCGCCCAGCAGGCCTGTCGGGACCGGGGCAGCGAGCCGGGCCAGATCCCCCGCGGGGACGACGTGGACCAGTGGGTGTCGGGGTGCGTCGCCGGGTTCACGTTCGCCCAGTCCGACGAGTAGGTCCGACCGCGGCCGCGGTGATACGAGCTGCCGGGGGTACAGGGATCACTCCCCTGGCGGCCAGTGCTCGAGCAGGTCCGACTTGTACGCCAACACCAGTCCGAAGACCACGGTGTAGAAGCCGATCACGAACACGGTCAGCAGCAACTGGTTGTAGGTGATGACGGCCACCAGCACCAGGAAGGCGTAGAGGACGGCGGAGGCCCGGCCCTGCCAGGCCACGGGCACCACCGGGAATCCCTCGGCCCGCTTCTCGAACCAGAGTCCGGGGACGGGACGCCGCTCCGCGGGCGGGTCGACGTCAGAGGAACCCATGGACCCACGGTACCGCCTGGCCCCGGCCACGGACCGGGCACGGTCGCGCCCGGGGCCAGGTGATTGCTTGGCTCGAAAAAGAGGCGTGACAGCTGATTCGATCGGCGCTACGTTTCCGATCGACGCTTCGAGGCGGAAGAGTTTCCGGGGGAAGCGATGTGAAGGCTGGAAACGATGCGGTGACAGAAGAGGCGCAGGGATCAGGTAGTGCCGGGAGCGGGGAGACTGCCGCCGAGCATCGTCCCCGACCGATCGGGCTGGTCGTCACCATCCTGATCGCCGCGGTAGCCATCGGTGTCGTGGCCTTCCTGTTCCACCAGCAGGCCTACAAGTCCCCGGCTGGAACCCTAGTGGCCACGCCGGCGGGGACGGCCCGGGTCGCCGGCAAGACCATCCCCCATGTGACTCTTGCCTTCAATACCTACCCAGACTCGACGGGCATGGTCAACGGCCTGCCCATCCATCCGGGTGGAAACCCGGCGTGGCCGGCCTACGGACCCACCAACCAATTCCAGATCCCAGCCCACGCCCTGGTGACGGTGACGGTACGGCAGTACGACTCGGGCGGTTCCCTCAACAACCCGTGGTTCGCCACCGTGCGGGGCACCGTGGGCAACGTGGCCCTCGTCAACGGGAAGGCCGTCCACTCGATCGACCCCAACAACACCGGCCACACCTTCACCGTGCGAGGGGTGCCGGGAACCGACCCCGGCTTCTTCTTGAGCGTGCCACTCCCAGCCGTCCCGGGGAACAACCAGACGGACAACGGCCAGTACGAGACGATCGTCTTCAGCTTCATCTCCGGCTCCAAGGGCACCTACGCCTGGAACTGCGAGTTCCCCTGCGGCACCCAGATCGCCAGCTTCGGAGGGCCGATGTCGGCCTTCGGCTTCATGTCGGGGTTCATCCATGTCGTCTGAACCGTCGACGTCGTCCGATGGCCACGGAGGGGAGGACGAGGGTCCGGATCCGTCGCCCGAGCTGAAGCCGTTCTTCTCCCGTCCCGGCGGCAAGATCTTCATCATCTGGCTGGCCATGACGACGGTCGGGGTCCTGATCGGCTTCTACGCACCCCACCACCTGCTGCCGACCATGCTCTCGGACCAGGGGACCAAGGTCTTCCAGACCATTGTCTTCTTCACGGTCCTGGCCGCCCCGGTGGCAGCGGTGGTCTACGGCATCGGCTTCTACAGCCTGGTGGCCTGGCGGGCCCGGGGGTTCGCCAAGAGCGACGACGCCCCGCCGGACGGGCCCCCGTTGCGGGGGGACGCCCCGGTCACCGCCCTGTGGGTGGGTACCTCCGCCGTCCTGGTCATCGTGCTCCTGGTGTGGGGACTGGGCTTCTTCCAGGCCGAGACGGTGGGTCATCCCGACACCCTCGAGGTCAACGTGACGGGGCAGCAGTGGCTGTGGACCTTCTCCTATCCCGATGCCGGCAACGTGGAGACACGGTCGCTCGTCCTCCCCATCAATCGCAACGTGCAGTTCAACGTCGCCTCCGTCGACGTGACCCACGGGTTCTGGCCGGCCGCCCTCGGCGTCCAGGTCGACGCCAACCCCAACACGGTGACGGTCATCCAAGCCACGCCGGACAAGCTCGGGGGTTTCACGGTGCGGTGCAGTCAGCTGTGTGGCATGTACCACTCCTTCATGTATGCCTCCGGTGCTGTCGTGACGCCACGGGCGTTCGCCACCTGGTTGCACGCCCATGGGGCCACGGCGGCCAAGGCTTCCCAGGAGGCCGACCTCGACAGTTCCCGTTCGCTGGGGAGTCCGCAGTGAGCCACCGGAACCTGGCGCCACCACCCCCCGAACCGGTCGCGCTCACCACAGCCACCCGGCTTCGAGGACACAGGGAAAGGGGAACCTCGTGACCGTCGCCGCCGTGCCTCCCACTCTCTTGGAGGACACCCCCCTCTCCAGCCGCGCCGGCGGCTTCTACCGGAGGCAGAACGCCCTGACCGGTCTGATCGCCGGGGTCGTGCTCGGCTTCGTCGGCTGGATCGTGGCCCACCAGACACTGCAGGGTTCGAACTGGGGCTCCGACATGGTGGTCACGGTGACCATGGTGGCCTGGGTAATCGGTTTCAACATCGGGGTGGGGACGTTCAACGCGCCGATCCGATGGATGCTCGGCCACGACCAGAGCTACGAGGACGAGCTCTACGCGGCGGGGGTGACGCAGGGGAAGTCCCGCTACTGGAAGTTCTGCACGGACCACAAGGTTGTCGGCACCCAGTACCTGGTGCTGGTGATGGTGCTGTTCGGCGTCGGCGGCATCCTGGCCATGATGATCCGCACCCAGCTGATCACGCCCCACTCCAGCTTCCTGTCTCCGAACACCTACAACGCCGTCGTCTCCGTGCACGGCATGTGCATGATCATCGCCACCATCATCATGGTGACGGGGCCCTTCACCAACTTCATCATGCCCATCATGATCGGGGCCAAGGACATGGCCTTCCCCCGGTTCAACGCCATGAGCTTCTGGGTGGTGGTCTCCGCAGTGCCGCCGTTGCTGGCCACGTTCTTCCTCGGAGGGGTCGACGCCGGCTGGACGACCTACGCACCCCTTTCGGTCCAGGCTCCTGCGGCCATGGACGCCTTCTGTATGACCATGATCACGTTCGTGGTGTCGGTCACCGTGGCCGGGATCAATACCATCGTGACCCTGGTGACCATGCGAGCCCGGGGCATGACACTCGGGCGGCTCCCCATCTTCACCTGGGCCTCCCTGGTCGGTGCCACCCTCAGCATCTACGCGATGCCGGCCCTGTTGATCGCGTTCACGGCCATGATCACCGACCGGGTGGTGGGCACCTCGTTCTTCGTGGCGGCCCAGGGGGGCACGGGCTGGTTGTGGGAGAACGCCTTTTGGATCTTCGGCCACCCCGAGGTCTACATCATCCTCATCCCGCCGGTGGGGGCCATGCTCGAGGTGGCCTCCACCTTTGCCCGCAAGCCGCTGTTCGGCTACAAGGTGACCATCGCCGCCTTCACGGCAGTGGCCGGCCTGTCGGTCATGGTGTGGGCCCACCACATGTTCACCACGGGGTGGGCGCCCGACCTGGCCGGACCCTTCATGGTCACCACCGAACTGATCTCGATCCCGACCGGGATCATCTTCCTGTGCATCATCGGGACCATCTGGAAGGGCAGCATCTGGACCCGATTGCCCATGTACTTCGTATACCTGTTCCTGTGGAACTTCATCATCGGGGGAGTCACCGGCATCTACCTGTCGGACGTACCAGCCGACAACTTCTTCCACGGCGACATGTTCGTCACCGCCCACTTCCACTACACCTTGCTGGGCGGGGCCATGATCGCGGCGGTGGCCGGGTTGATCTACTGGTTCCCAAAGATCACGGGAAGGATGCTCAACGAGCGGATCGGGAAGACCGCCTTCTGGATCATCGCCGTGGCCATCCAGATCACCTACTTCGGCCAGTTCTGGGAAGGGTTCCAAGGCATGCCCCGTCGGGTCGCCTACTACGACCCCATCTTCCTGCGCGCCAACCAGATGACCAGCGTCGGCGGCTACCTGTTGATGTTCGGGTTTCTGGTGCTGCTCTACTGCATCATCAACGGGTGGCGTAGCGGCCGACCGGCCCCGGCCAATCCATGGCACGCCAAATCGCTCGAATGGAAGGTGCCGACCCCGGTACCCCTGGTCAACTTCGTGGTGGACCCGGTGGTGACCGCCGACCCCTACGGCTACGGGGAACCGGAACCGCGAGCCGGTGACGAGACTCCGGATCGCGGAACTGGTGCCAACCCTGTCGAGCGACCGTCCGGTGACCGGAGGTGAGGTGCTGTGACGCTCACGACATCCGATCAGGCCACGCCGTCCGACGATCCCCAGGATGACGGACGCAGCATCGAGGCGGTGGCCGGACACCACGAGACTCGGGAGCAACGGCATTTCAAGGAGCGTCTCGCCGTCTGGCTCTTCATCGCCGGTGACCTCGTCTTCCTCCTCATGGAGCTGTTCTTCTGGTTTTATCTCAGGGCTCTCAACACCAATGGGATGTGGCGCGGAGCCGACTGCACCAAGGCGAACCCCTGCACGGACGGTCTGGGGAACCCCATCACCGCCGAGATTGCAAAGGCCGATCCGGCATGGACGCTGACCATTGCCGGGCTGACGATCATCGCCGCTCTGTTCGTGTCGGGCCACCGAGGTGGCCTCCCAGCGCCAGCGGAGCCGGGCCGCCATCGGCGGGAACGCGGCCGCGGCCCTGGTCTTCGTGGTAGCCGCCGTGGTCGTTCAGTGCCTGCAGTTCGGCCACCTGCCCTTCACCACGATCGACGGCTCCTACGCTTCGGCCTTCACCTTCTTCATGGGATCGACCCTGGGTCATCTGCTCCTCCTCACCTTCCTGCTCTTCGCCCTGTGGAACCGGGCCCGGCGCGGGAAGTACGACGGGGGTCACTGGTACCAGGTGCGAGTCAACCGGATCTTCGCGGTCTGGATCGCCATCTCCACCTGCATCCTGGCGCTGGTCATGGTGTTGTTCGCATGACGGACCGCCCGCCACCGGCCGCCGCGCTCCGCTCCTGAACAGGCCCGTGGCCATCTCCTCCGTACCGGTCGTCGAACGGGCGCCCGTCGGGGCCCGGTTGGCTGCCTATGTGGCCCTGACCAAGCCGCGCATCATCGAGCTGCTTCTGATCACGACACTGCCCACGATGGTCGTGGCACAGCGGGGACTGCCGCCCGTGTGGTTGATGGTGGCCACGGTGATCGGTGGCGCACTGGCCGCCGGGGGAGCCAACGCCATCAACATGTACGTCGACCGGGACATCGACCGGCTGATGCACCGGACGGCGAAGCGGCCCCTGGTCACCGGAGCGATCACCCCCCGCGCCGCCCTCGACCTTCGCCGTGGCCCTGGAAGTGGTCGCCTTCGTCGAGCTGTGGGCGTTGGTCAACGCGCTCTCGGCCGTGTTGGCTGTGTCCGCCACCCTCTTCTACGTGTTCGTCTACACCCTGTGGCTCAAACGCACGACCAGCCAGAACATCGTCATCGGCGGGGCTGCCGGGGCCGTCCCGGTACTGGTGGGCTGGGCCGCCGTGACCGGCAGCCTGTCGTGGGCTCCGCTCGTCATGTTCGGGGTCATCTTCGTCTGGACCCCGCCCCACTTCTGGGCCCTGGCCGTCAAGTACCAGGACGACTACCGGGCGGCCAACGTGCCCATGCTGCCGTCCGTTGCCACCTTCACCCGCACGGCCTTGCAGATCCTGGCCTACAGCGTGGCCCTCGTGGCCGTCTCAGTGGTCCTGGCCCCGGTGGCCGACCTGGGCCCGGTCTACGTGGTGGCGGACGGTCCTCCTCGGGGTGGTGTTCATAGCCATGGCCATTCGGTTGTTGGTGCGCCAAACCCGCCTGGCGGCCATGCAGCTGTTCAGATACTCGATCACGTACCTGGCTCTCCTATTCGTCCTGATGGCGGTTGACGTCCTGATCGGTCACTGAGCCGGGCGCTGTGGGCAGGGGGCAGGGATCGGAGGGCGCACCGGAGACGCGCCGCCACTGGAGGATCCGGGCCGGGGCCACCGCCGCCGTGGTGGTGGCGGTCGTGGCCGTCGTGGTCCTCGTGGGACTGCGCCCGCGGGGTGGGCCGCACGGCGCCGGCCCCCTAGTGCCGGTCGGGAGCCAGGCCCCCTCTTTCTCTGTCCCGCGACTGGCGGGACGCAACCCCGTGAATCTCGACGCCATCGGCCGGGACGCTCACCATCCGGTTGTGCTCAACTTCTTCGCTTCGTGGTGCTTCCCGTGCCAGAAGGAGACACCGCTGCTGGCGGCGGCGGCCCGGGAAGAGGCGGCTCGGGGCGGGTCGGTCCGCTTCGTCGGCATCGACGTCAACGACCCTCCCACAGCCGCCACCGCCTTCGTGGCCCGTGCCGGGGTGACCTATCCGGTGGGGGTGGACCCCACTCTGCGGGTGTCCAGTGGACTCTACGGGTTGAACGGGCTGCCTCAGACCTTCTACCTGGGGGCCAACGGTACGGTGATCGGGCACACCATCGGAGCGGTTGACTCCAAGGAGCTCGATGGCTGGCTCCGACGGCTCGGGTCCCCGACCGGAACGTAGTGTTCAAGGCGGCTCGGCGCGAGCTGACGGGATCGAGAAGGTGATCGGCGGTCCAGCGGTGGACGTCAAGTCAGCGTCATCCTTCAGGGACACAAGAGAGGGTGCTCCGTTGCGACCCCTTTCGCAGATGATCCGCGTCGGACCTATGTCGGCGTTTCGAAGCGTTCAACTCCGTACCGAGAAGAGCCTCCAACCCCCGGGCACGCCCTTCAGGGCGTGTTCGCCCCGGTCGTCGAAGTCGAGCCCCGACCCGGCGACGAGAATGGGGACAGCGGCAGACACCCATACTTCGCCGGGTGAGGCCGCCGCGAGAACGCGCGCCGCGATGTGCACGCCGATCCCAGCGATGTCCGATTCCCTGATCTCTACTTCCCCGGTTTGCAGACCCTCCCGAATGGCGATGCCGAGAGGTCGAAGAGCATCGCCCAGAGCTTCGGCGCAGCGAATGGCTCGACCGGGACCGTCGAACGTAGCGAGAACGCCGTCACCCGTCGATTTCAAGATTCGTCCCTGGTGCTGGTCGATCAAGGTCCGGGAGATGGCGTCATGGGTCTCCAAGGGATTCTGCCACGCACGGTCACCAAGCTCGACGCCTGCTGGGTCGAACCGACGATGTCGGTGAACAGAATGGTCGCGAGCGCCCGGTCGGGAACGACAGGTGTGTTCAGTCCGGCCAGGAACCCCTCGATCTCGCGGAAGAGAAGGTCCCTGCTGGGTTCGACGAACGGGAAGGCGTCGATGCCGGGAAGGATCGCGAGCCGCGCTCCAGCAATGTGCTCAGCGAGGTAACGCACACCTTCTACGGGCGATAACTGGTATTCCTCGGTGTACCACACGAGGGTCGGAGCCTGCACTAGGGGCAAGGTGCTGCTCACATCAAACGTGTGGGAGAACGCCCGGGCCGCCACGGTCGGAGTCATGGCCAAGCGTTGGGCCCTCTCGAACCAGGGAGCGAAGGTCGGGTCACGCTTCACGAGGTCAGGGCCAACCATCTCGCCCAGGCCTGGCCCACCCCAGCCGTCGCTTACGAACTGAACGCGGGCGCCAGTTCATCCCGAGTTCCAACGAACCTGGCCTCGCCGTTCATGAGGACCAATCCGGCCGTACGCGAGGGATGCGTTCCGGCAAAGAGGATGGCCGCAGGAACGGAATCGGCAAGCGCGCACAACACCGCCGATTCCGATCCGACGACGTCCATGACTGTCTGCGCATCGGCCGCCCACTGTTCTCAGGGGGGCAGCTCCCCATCTGACGGGAAGTCGGATGCGCCTGTCCCTCGTCGATCAAAGGTGCCAAAATGCCATTCTGGAATGAGGCGGCCGGTGAGCGGCGGCGAACCGACGAACGACTGGAACTGCGAGTGGCCAAAGCCTTAAAGGTCGTCGTGGCCATCATCGCCGGTTTCGCCCTGGTAATCGCCATCACCAGTGCGTCACCCGTTGCGGCCGCAACAAAGCGACCTCCGATCATCAAAACCTTACGGTCAACGCCGGCGAGCGTGGGATCGGAGGGAGGGCTGGTCGACATCAAGGCAACCGTCTCAGGCGCTCGTTCATGCACCGTCAGTGCGAGCGGGTCACTGCATGGGATGCCACGGACTGTCTCCTGTTCGAGTGGAACCCTCTCGATCGCGATTCGTATCGGAGCGAACGCGACGAGCAACCGGATCAAGCTCCTCTTCACCTTGACCGCGAAGTCGAGTGTCGGGGCCGTGAAGAAGACAACGACGATGTGGGAAAACACCGAACCCGCCCGGTGCTTTTCGTTCGGTCCGAGCGCCGATCTCCAAGGGTGTGACTTGAGCGGAGCGAACCTTTCCGGAGCGAATTTGTCGAGCGCCAACCTCTCGCAAGCGGATCTGCAAGGAGCAGTGCTCATCAACTCCAACCTCAGTTCAGCAAATCTCCACGCCGCGGATCTGTCAGGCACCAACCTCAAAAACGCCTTCCTCAACTTCGCTGATCTGGATGGAGCGAATCTGACGGGATCCGATTTGACCGACCTCCAGATCGATACCGGCGCGTCGCTTCAATACGCGACTCTCGCGAATGCGACCCTGAGTGGCGCTCTGGTGAGTGGGAGCAACTTGACCGGAGCCAACCTGGATGGCGTTTCCGCTGAGAACGCGGAGATTGCCGGGGACAATCTTACGAATACAACCCTGATTGGTGCTGATCTGACGAACGACCAACTCACTGCGAACACGCTCTCGGGCGCAGACTTGTCTGGTGCGGTCCTCACGAATGCGAACTCAGGAGAGATTGTCGGTTCGCCGAACGCCCTCCCGTCCAACTGGGCTGTTCTCGGTGGATATCTGGTAGGTCCATACGCAAACCTCTCGTCGGCAGACCTTGTCGGAGTCGACCTGACAAGCGCGGACCTCGTTGGCGTTGACCTCCAAGGCGCCAACCTTGCAGCAGCTGACCTGGCCGGTGCCGACCTCTCCAATGACGATGCCCGCGCCAATTTCCTTGGCGCCGATCTGGCCGGTACGAAGATGGTGGGCACGGATCTTCAATACGCCAACTTCTATGGCGACGACCTCACGTCCGACGATCTGGCGGGTGCGAATCTGAGTTCGTCGACACTCAGCGGTACCAAGCTCGTCGATACCGATCTCACAAACACCAACATGACTGACTCCGTGATCCAAGACGCAAATCTCTCCGGTGCCGACCTCTCCGGAGACGATCTCGCGTCGGTGATGTCTTACGGAATAACCGGCACGCCGCGCACGCTGCCCGAAAACTGGGCCCTCGTTGAGGGGTATTTGATCGGACCGGAGGCGTGGCTGGCTGATGAGACGCTCTCTGGCGCAGATCTGTCCGGCGTCGACCTGGCAGGTGCCAATCTCATCGGAACAACACTGGCAAATGCCAACCTCAGCGGAGCCAACCTCACAGGTGCCGAGCTCACCCAAGACGAGCTGGTCTCAGCTACGTTCGCGGACACGACTTGTCCAGACGGGTCCAATAGCGACGACGACGGCGGGACGTGCATCAATAACCTCGGGTGATCCAGAGCGCTGCCTGTGTGCCGAACAAGGTCGCCGAACACCATCGAAAGGCAGACCCAAATGAAGAAGAGACTCGTCACCCGCTATGCCACCAAGTCGGCCACCGACGCCGACGAGAACCAGCGGAGGATCGAGGGCGTGTTCGCCACTCTCGATGAGACCAAGCCGGACGACGTCAGCTATATCGTCTTGAGACTGGCGGACGACTCGTTCGTTCACATTTCGTTCCACGACCATGGAGACGATGAGACGAACCCCATCTCGTCGACCCCCGCCTTCGCCCATTTCCAAGACGGACACGACACCCGACGCAAAGGCGGAGTCGACCAACAGACCGCCCAACTGGTCGGGGCCTACATCACCACGATTGAGTGATCCCACAGCCTGCGTGCTGGAGTCAGTAGCTCGTTCGACAGGTACTACTCGCGCATCAAATTCTTGGTGACGACTGAGGTGACTCAGATCTTCCAAGAGGCCATCAGTGGCGGCACCAGTTCAGATTTGATCCGCATCGGAGATCGACCAACCGCCCGCAGTCTCGCCTCGACAATCTCGAAAAGCCCGACGTCGGTAACCCCTTCGCCAGGGTTCACGGGTGCATCATCAACGACCTCGAGTCCTTCGGAGGTCAACCCGAGATAGGCCAGCGACCACTCATCTTCACGTTGCCAGAGTTCCACGATGACCGTCGAGGCGGGGATGCGGAAGGAAAGGCATGATTGGGTGGAAACCATAGGTTCAGTGAATGCCCGCTCCTCAGGGGTTTCAAACGTGCTCTCAGAACCGCGGATCTGTCACCAGGCCACGTTCAGTTGTGCAAGCGACTCGAGATACGACCGCTCCTCTTCCGGGAGGTCGGTGAACTCGACCCCCACCCGCAGGGCCTGTTCTCTCCCAGGACTGATGTTCCGAACCTCGCAACGAAGCTGAACGGAGAGGAGCAAACTGCTCCCCTTCTTGTCGACGGCTTCCAGATCGGCAAGCTCAAGGCCAGCACCGGCCGAAGAGACGTCGATCACCCGACAGGGATGCCACTGCTGCTCCGGGTCATCCTCGAAGATGTACTGGCCGTTCCAGTCGGTGAACTGTCGCGGCAGCAGCCTGCGAATCTCATCCATTGACTCAGCCTCCTCTTGAGCTGGCTCAGCGCCCACCCATATCCGTCGAACAGTGATGGTATAACCGCGCAGAGTGGTTCTCCACGGTCGTCCATTACCCACTTCTGGGACCTCTAAACAAGAAAACAGAGAAATCCGACGATGGCGCCACAAGCAGTCATCGGATCTGGTGACGACTCGCCGCAGAGCGTGTGATCAGCCAACGCTGGAGGCGAATGAGATCAGTCGAAGTGCAACTCGCGCCGGCGGAGGACAGCACAAAGTGCCTGGTTGTACGGTGCCGACAATTCGAGCTCCCGACTCATCTCGACCACCTGGCCGTTGATGACGTCAACTTCCGATCGCCGTCGGGCGAGGTGATCGAGGCGCATGGAGGGACTGGCATTCGGGATCGTCGCGGCGAACTCGGAGACGTACTGCAACGGGTCGTCGAACGAGAATCGGACCCCTTTGGCGAGCGCCAGCCGATAGGCCTCTCCCGTGCAACCCTGAGCAACGTCCCAAGCTTCGGAGTCGTCCATCAACTCACCGACGGTGACATCAAAGACGGCGCAAGGCGCGCTGAGGGTCACGTTGCAGAGGAATTTCTCCCAGATCATCAGGGTGATGTCCTCGAAGGCTCGAACGTTGAAACCGGCATCTCCCCACGCTTGCTCGAGGTTCTGCAGGCGCGTGGAGAGCCCTCCGTTCATCTCGCCGATACGGACCAACCGCATTCCCTCGTGGTGGACGTACCCAGGCTGGGGAATCGACGATCCGAATCCCTCGGCGATTCCGATGAGAATGTGCTCCTCGGCGATTTGCGTCGCCACCCGCTCACCTGCGCCGAGTCCGTTCTGGAAGGCCATCACCACGTCGTCGGGTCGGAGCAGCGGTGCGATCGCTGCCGCCACTTCTTGGACGGCAGCCGCTTTCGTTGCGATGACCCAGAGATCGCAGGCGCCCGCATCTTCAGGAGACTGGCCGACATGGATCCCGTCCACCACGTAGGTACCGCTGGCCCCGGACACGGTGAGACCGGAAGCCACGATCGCGTCGAGATGGTCTTTTCTCGTATCGATGGCCCACACTTCGTGGCCGGCCTTGCCAAAAAGTCCGGCATAGACCGAGCCCATCGCACCCGTTCCGACTATTGCGATCTTCATCGTCCGAGAAAATTACCTGAGCAAGCCGGGGACCACCACCTCGCCGCCTCAGTTCGGGAGGAAGTCGAGCAACAGTTGGTTGACCCGGCCTGGTGCCTCGAGCTGCATCCAGTGACCAGGACCGTCCAGCCGCTCGTAGCGCCACGGACCTGAGACGCTCTTGGCGGAGTCGATCATCTGTGTCTCCATCAATGCCATGTCGTTGCTGCTCCAGAGACCCATGGTGGGAGCCTGCACCTGAGGGATCTCCGGAGACGGGCCAACCCACGACTCGGGCGTGATGTTTGCCCGGTAGTAGTTCAACCCTGGGGTGAGCGACCCATTGGCCTCCAGGTCGGCGATTGCCGCATCGGCTTCCGGGTGCCGCGACCACCACTTGAAATTGCGCCAATCGTTCTCGCTCAACCAGCGCTCGGCAACGCCCGGAAACTGGAACAGGAGCATGTACCAAGACTTTTCGAGCTGTTCGAGAGTGCTGAGGAATCCCGAGGGGAACCCGACTGAGAGCACCGCAAGATGGTCCACACTGTCCGGCGCCAGGGACCCGAGCACCCACGCAAGGGTCGCTCCCCAATCGTGCCCTACGACGTGAGCTTGCGACTCTCCGGCATCGGCTAGCACGCCGAGCATGTCGCCGGCGAGGAACGGGAGGGCGTACGCCTCGACAGAGTCCGGCTTGTCCGACTCGCCGTAGCCGCGGAGGTCCGGGACGATCACCTTGAAGCCCGCCTCGGCGAGCACGGGGATCTGGTGGCGCCACAGACGCCCGGTATCGGGGAAGCCGTGCAACAGGAGCACTGGACGACCTTCTCCAGTGACCTCGTAGTGAATGCGGACTCCGTCAACGTCTACGTACGACACACTCGCCTCCTCTCTCGAACGGGTGATCCACGCGACCTACCGGAAGGTCGCGGTCACAGGCAGGTGTTTCACACCCCCGACGAAGTTCGCCTGCGCGAATTCGGGTTCCCCATCGAGGGCCATGTCGTCGACCGCTGCAAGCAGCTTCGGCACGATCGTCCGGATCTCCCGGCGAGCAAAGGTCGCGCCCAGGCAGAAGTGGGATCCTCCGCCGAATGCGATGAGTTGACTGGCATTCTTCCGTCCGACATCCAAGGCCATCGGATCCTCGAACACACGCTCGTCGCGATTGGCCGACGGATACGAGAGCAGCAGTCGGTCGCCCTCGGGGATCTCCACGCCCGAGAGGATCGCGGGAGCCGTGAGGTACCGGAGAAAGTGGCGAACCGGAGAGGTCCAACGGATCATCTCGTCGGTGGCGGTCACGATCAGTGAGGGATCGGCCTGCAGACGCCGAAACTGATCGGGACGACGAAGCAGCGCCTCGAGGCCGCCGGCGAGTCCGAACGAAGTGGTGTCATGGCCGGCCGTGGCGACGATGGTGAAGTACCACAGGGTGGCATGGCGGTCCATCGGGCATCCATCGATGACGCCGTTGGCGATGACCGTCGCCAGATCGTCCTTCGGATTGGCACGGCGATCAGCCGCCAGTTCGTTGAAGTAGTCCTCGAACTCGCCGATCGTTCCGGTGATCATCTCGAAAGGGTCGGAGAGGTCACCGAGGTATTCGGGATCAGCGGCACCGAAGATGCCCTGCGTGAGTCGCAACATCGTCGCCTCATCCTCCTCAGGGATTCCGAAGATGCCCATGATGACTCTGAGGGTGTAGGGAACCGCGATGTCCTGAGCGAAGTCACACCGTCCGTCGAGCTCGCGGAACTTGGCGACGAACTCGTCTGCGATGGCGTCGATCTGATCTTGCCTTCGGGCGACGGCACGCGGGCGGAACCAGTCGTTCGTAAGACCCCGATGAGCGCTGTGTTCGGCGCCGTCCATGTGGATCAAGGTCTTCGGCTCGATACCCATCGCAGTAAGCATCTCGACTTGGATATCGGGCCCGAGGACCGAGTTGCCGGTGTTGAGAAACTGGTCGTTGTGCCGCGAGACGGTGAAAACGTCCTCGTGGCGGGTCACCGCCCAAAAAGGCGTGTAGCCCTCCGCTTCGATGCGCAGCACCGGATCGTTCTTCCGGAGATCGGCGGCGACCTCGTGCCATCTCTTCTGATCGACATAGGCCACGGGGTCGATGAAGATCGCACCCCTCGGATCCGAAATCCCTGGGAAGGCGACATCCGTCGAATCTGGTCCCACCGCACTCCTCCTATCCGGCCTCCGACACTATCGACCGCTTCATCCAAGCTCATGGTGGAGGTTACGCCGTCCCTCAGGGGACTTCGATCACCTCAACCGCATCGAGGTCCATCGCATGATTCACATGACGGGTGACGCTGGTGATGAACATCTGGTCGCCACGATCGGTCTGCTCCACCAGCATGGAGGCGCCGACCGCCAGAAAGGCCCCGTACCAGGAGCCGTGGCGGTAGAGGCGCCAGCAGTCCTCCCACGACAAGCTCTCGACGCCCGCGGCGTGCAGCTTCTCGTGGTAACCACGGACCAGATCGACTTCGGCAGCTCGCCGTTCGTCGGGCAGCAGGTTTCCCCCGATGAAGTAGCTGACGTCTGCCACACCACTGCCGAGCACCAAGGTCTGCCAGTCGACAACACCGATCAGCCCGCTCTCCGCATCGATGAGCAGATTGTCGAGGCGCAGATCGCCATGGAAGAGCGTGCGTGGTCCGACTGGACCTTGCCACCATGGCTCGATGTGTTCGATGCCACGTTGGAGTCCCTCCACCGTCGGGGCGTCGATACTGGAGCCGAAACGCTCGAGAAATCCCGGTAACAGTGATCGCACCATCCCCGCCATGTTCGATGCCGCCCGGGGCGAGGATCGGTTGAGCCAGCCGATGCCCTCGAGGGCTGGGTCGTTCCAGCGAGGCGCGTGGAACTTGACCGCTTCCGAGAGCACGTCGGCGGCCAAATCCGGGCTGCAGCCCTCGATCTGATCACCGGCCTCGGCCGGAGCGAGGTCCTCGAGAAGCAAGACGAAGTCGTGCGTCTCGGGATCGAACGCCACAAGGTGGCACACGGGCGCGCGGACCGCGACCGTTGCGGCCAACTCCCGATAGAAGCCGGCCTCGATCTCATAGGCCCGAAGCGAACGGCCGATCGATCGACTGTTCTCATCAGTCGAAGGGAACTTCGCGACCAGCGAGACAGGACCGTCCGACGGACCGTCGTACTCGATGGTCAGGCGCACCGACTGGGCCATCTGGCCTGTCCCGATCGGGGTCGCCTCCACCTCGCGGATTCGACCTCTGGTGAGGGAACCGCAGTCGCGCAGGGTGCGCTCGAGGTCAACGGGCGTCACCGTGGCCGCTGATCGAAACGGGAGGGCGCCCGTGGTCACCGTCGAGCGTCGTCGGTGTCGAGTGCAGCCCGGGAGACCCCGTTGATGTCGGCCTCGGGCGCTGTCTGGATCGGAAAGGGTCCGGAGCGGACGACTTGTCCGGGCAACGGGTGGCCCAACGTGACCGCCAGCCACCGCGACGTCTCGAGGCATCCATCCAGCTCGACCCCAGTGGCAACGCCCATCCGGTCGAGGAGGTGCACAAGATCCTCCGTGGCGATGTTTCCGGTCGCACCGGGAGCGAACGGGCAGCCGCCGATCCCTCCGATACTCGCATCCAGCGTCGTGGCCCCGGCTTCCACCGCGGCCACGGCGTTTGCGAACCCGGTATTTCGACTGTTGTGAAGATGGACTCTCACCGACACTCCCGTGTCGGCCGCGACTCCCCGTACCAGGTGCTCGACCTCGGGCGGGACGGCGCAACCGATGGTGTCGGCCAGTCCGATTTCGAATGGGCCGCTTTCGGCCACCCGCCGTGCCAGCTCTCGGACCCGGTTCGGATCGACCACTCCCTCGTACGGGCAGCCGAAGGCGGCGGAGAGCATGACTGATGCACCGACTCCGGCCTTTGCCGCCTCCGACGCTACCCGGGACCACACGGCCGCGGCATCGTCCACACCCATACCTTGGTTGCGGCGGGAGAATGTCTCGCTCACCAGCACGACCACGTTGATCTCGTCGACACCTGCCGACAAGGCTCGCTCGAGACCGCGTTCGTTGAACACCAGCCCCGAAAGACGGCAACCCGACCGGCGCGAGACTCCGGCCATCACCGCCTCGGCATCGGCCATGGCGGGCACCCGATCGGGTCGGACGAAGCTGACCGCTTCGACCCGGGTGACTCCTGCGTCGAGTGCCCGCTCGATGAGAGCCACCTTGTCCTCGGTGGACAGGTGGACCGGCTCATCCTGGAGACCATCGCGAGGCGACACCTCGACGAGCTCCACCGACCTGGCGCCGGCAGCCTTGTCTGCGGTCTTCACGCGCCGGGGAGACTGATGTCGAGGCCGACGTCCCGTGCCACCTCGCTGCCGGCCATCACTTCGACCACCGGCTCGGGACGGTCGTCGAACTCGGTGCGCAGCGCCCGCGACATGACCGCGTGCTGCAGATACAGGGAGGCGATATAGGTGAGCTCGAGGATCTCCTCGTCCCCCAATCGGGAGCGGAGCGCGTTGAACAGCCCGTCGGGAACCCGGCCTCGGTCGAGCACGAGGCAGTCGGTGTAGGCCAAGACCAAACGCTGCAGTTCGTCGTAGCAAGATGCCGCTGTCCAGTGCGGAATCCCTTCGATGATCTCCTCGTCGACATCGAGGGCTCGAAGCGATTTGCAGTGTTGGGAGAAGACGAACTGGCTACCCGCCGCCCAGCCTGCCCGTGCTTGCGCCAGCTCACGCAGCGTCGGATCGAGGATCCGTTTCGGACTCTGATAGAGGCCGAACCCCTGGACCGCGTGTTCGAGCACATCGGGCACCAGCGCGAAGACCGTCCACCAGTCGCCGGTCGATCCCGTGGCGGTGCCCGGTTCTGTCACCGGGTCACGCCCCTCGAAGAGGTGCTCGTACATGACCTGGACAATCGGAGCTTCAGCCTCTGCCTTGGGTACCTGACGCAGACGGGGCACGAGGTTGCTCAGGCCGTGGCTCGGTCTACAGCCCGGGCCGGTTCGTGGGCGACGTCCCCGGGGGTCAGCTCGCGCGTCCAGCAGGCGAACTCGAGGAGGATGCCGTCGGGATCCTGGAAGTACACCGACCGGACGAACACCCCGGGATGCAGCTCGTCGCTGATGCCCCATTCACTGTCATCGTGGTTGGCGACTTCGGTGCAATCCACACCCGCTGCGCGCAATCGATCGCGGTACTCCTCGATGCGATCGGGTGGGACGGCGAACGCCACGTGGTTCATCGATCCCATCGCGCTGGTGAGACTGCCCTGGTCGGGGCGGCCGATCGGGGCGGCGATTCCCGGAGCTGGAGGAGGAGCATCGGGGAACCAGAAGAAGGCGAGGGCATCACCGCCGCCACAGTCGAAGAAGAAGTGCTGACCCATACCGGCCGGAAGCTCGATGGTCTTGATCAGCGGCATTCCCAACACGTTGGAGTAGAAGTCCACGGTCCGGGCCATGTCGCTGCATACCAGCGCCAGGTGATTGATGCCGCCAAAGGAAAATCCCTCGTCCACCCTCCGTCCCTCGGTCATCGTCCACTCCCCCTTCGAATCCCGGGTGGTTGCCGACAGCAACGAACCGACCACGTCCACGGTATCCGTTCTTTCCGAGAACCGTCGTCCTCGGCCAGAAGGATGCCGAGGGTCCCTACACTCGCCGTCATGGTCACGACAGGTCGGACAGGTCCCCTGGCTGGATTGCGGGTGTTGGAACTGGGCAATTTCATCGCCGGACCGTTCGCTGGACAGCTACTCGGCGACTACGGCGCCGAGGTCATCAAAGTAGAGACCCCAGGCCAGGGCGACCCCATGCGCGGCTGGGGAACCACCCACCATGGCCAAGGCTTGTTCTGGCCGGCGATCGCCCGCAACAAGCGCTCGGTGGCCATCGATCTCCGACACGCGGCGGGGCGGGACCTGATCGGGCGCCTGGCGGCCCGAGTCGACGTGGTCCTCGAGAACTTCCGACCAGGTCGGCTCGACGAGTGGGGCCTCGGCTACGACAGCCTCCGACTCCGCAACCCCGGACTCATCGTGGTCCACGTGTCGGGATTCGGTCAGACCGGCCCACGCTCCCCCGATGCAGGATTCGGGTCGATCGGCGAGGCGATGGGAGGCATCAGGGCCACGACCGGCGACCTCGATCGGCCTCCAGCGCGCTGCGGGATCAGCTTGGGAGACGCCCTCGCCGGACTGTTCGCAGTGGTCGGAACGTTGGCCGCTCTCGCCGAACGCAACAAGAGCGGTCAGGGCCAGGAGGTCGACGTTGCGATCTACGAGGCGGTCGCCGCCCTGATGGAGTCCACCTTGGCGGACTACGAGGTGGCCGGCATCACCAGACGCCGCAGCGGTGGGGTCCTTCCGGGAGTTGCCCCTTCCAACGCGTACCCGACGGAGGACGGGTCCGACGTGCTCATCGCCGGCAACGCAGACTCGGTCTTCGAGCGGTTGTGCGCGGCCATGGGACAGCCGGAGCTGACCGCAGACGTCCGCTTCGCCGACCATGCAGCCCGAGGCAACAACATGGAGGAGCTCGACCGCATCATCGCCGAGTGGACGCGCACCAAGCAGACACCCGAGCTGCTCGAGCTTCTCTCGGCGAACGGGGTGCCGGCCGGACGCGTCTACACCGCCCCTGACATGCTGATCGACCCCCACTATGCGGCCCGCTCCATGGTGGTCCGGGCCGCATCACACGCCGGCTACGAAGTCCCGATGCCGGGAGTCGTGCCCAAGTTCTCCCGCACGCCCGGGGACATCGTGGACGTCGGACCCAACCTGGGCGAGCATACGAAAGAAGTCTTGCGCGACTTGGCCGGAGTCGGGGATGCCGAGTGGTCTTCCCTTCTGGCTGGGGGCACGGTCGCCTAAGAGCCACTCTCCCGGATGGCGGCAAGGCATTCGTCGTGGACGAAACCGTTGGTGGCCAAGATCGGGGCCCGGTCGAAGCGACGCCGTCCCTCGAGGTCGGTCACTCTGCCCCCGGCCTCTTCGACCAGGAGCACGAACGGGGCCCAGTCCCATGGTCCGCCCTCTGAGGACAGGCATACGTCGGCACGACCCCCGGCAACGGTCAGGGAGGGATAGTCGTCGTTGGGGTGCACACGCCGGCTCCTCTCGGCCAGTTGGACCAGCAGGTGTCCTGGCGTCCGACGCTCGATATTGCGTCGATAGTCATCGCAGACGGTTGCTTCCGAGAGCCTTGCCACCGTCGAGACTCTCAGCGGAGACCCGTCGGCATACACACCCTCACCGCGTGCTGCCCAGCATCGGCGCCCTTGGATCGGAAGATCAACGACGGCAGCCGTGACCGAACCCTCCTCTGCGAGTGCAATCAGGGTCCCCCAGCGGTCGATCCCCTCGACAAAGCCGCTCGTGCCGTCGATCGGATCGAGGTACCAGCATCGGCCGTCCGTCGGTTGACCACCGAACTCCTCTCCCACGACATCGTCCTGCGGCCGCTCACGAGCGATCACCTCTCGCAGCGCGATCTCGATCGCCTTGTCACAGCTGGTGACGAGACTCGAGTCAGGTTTGCGCTCGACCTCGAAATTCCGATCCTCGAAAGACGGAAGCGACAGTTCAGCCGCCCGATCAGCCAGGTGCAAGGCCAGTTGGAGGTCGTCGTTCATGACGCAACGAGCAGAGAACTGCGGGGCTCCTCGCGGATCTGCGTTTCGCTTCCGAGGATCAAGGCCCTGGTCGTAGCCCTGTTCGTTCCCACCTGGGACATGGTGTCACGCCTGAAGTTCGGGTGCTCGATCGGCGAGCGCTCATCGGGTTGACTCCGAGACGGTGATCGCGAACGGCCTGCCCGAGCGGAACGATCCAGCGGCCCTCGTCGTCGGTCCGACAGGCGTCCCTCACCCCTGATGGGAAGGGGCTCTACTTCGTGGATGACGGGTCCAACACGTTGAACTCGTTGCGCTGATCAAGCGGGTCGCGGGACGGAGCCGCTGGGGCTTCGTCCCCGATTCGCCGCTACGATTTCGACGATGTCCTCTCCTGAGACCCGCCTTGCGGGACTGGTGCGGTGCGCTGTCGGGTTGGGCTTTTTGATGACCCCGAGGAGACTGCTTTCACTCACCTCGCCCGACCTCCCCGGCACCGCGGTCTTCATGATGCGCACGAAGGGGATTCGGGACCTGGCGAT
The DNA here is from genome assembly GCA_963839925.1 of uncultured Acidimicrobiaceae bacterium. Classification (GTDB taxonomy): domain Bacteria; phylum Actinomycetota; class Acidimicrobiia; order Acidimicrobiales; family RAAP-2; genus Bog-756. The sequence continues at coordinate 2,333,530 of CAWIWV010000001.1, forward strand.
CGGAGCGGGAACGGTTGCCGCATCGACATCCGCCTCCGATGAGGACAGTCGTCGTTGGCTCTTTGCAGGACTTGGCAGCGACACCCTCGACGCAGGCGTCGCCCTTCTCAGTTGGCCATCGATCGGAGGTGTGGAGGCCTTGTTCTTTGCAGGGACCGCCGCTGCTTTCACGGCCCTTGATCGATGGGCTCTCCGTGCCCTTGGATCTGCATCTGACAACGAAAGGGCGGCACTGGCCGACGCCAAGGCGTGAGTAGAGCCGGCGTTGCGACTCCGACCCTACTCACGCCGCAACCGTCAGAGAGTTTGCGCACCCTCCCTATCGCCTCCGTAGGCAGCGAGCGCATAGACGACGAGCGCCGCAATGAAGATGTAGACGAGGCTCCATACGGGATAGAACGGCATCCACCAGATGGCACTGACACCTGCCAACACCCCGGCGAAGATGCCGACCCATCGACCGACGTTGGACCCACTAAAGACCATCAGTGCGCAGATGATCAAGATCGCAGCAACAATCAGGTCGATCCACCCGTAGGTCTTGAGGCTGCGACCGAAGACAGCGGCTTCAAGGTTCGAGGGCAGAACGCCGTGATATCGAAATGCCCAAATTGCGTCGAAGACTTTCATGATCCCGCCCCAGATCAGGACCACTCCGGCAAAGACAATCCAACCGTCACCACGCTGATCCATTCTTTTGCCTCCTGCTCAGTTACTTCATGAATGCCAATCGATACCATCGGCATCGCAGCGACGCCGAGTCTCGCCCATTTTTCTCTGACCAACAAGCATTTCTTGAGCACTCAGTTTCGGTTATCATGTGAATTGACTCACAATGCATGTGAGCTAATTCACAAACAGTTACTTACGTTGAATCTTCCTGAATTGCCTTCCTACTCATTCGCGCATCAGGTGCCTTACGACCCGGATCGTCGTGCCTGCTGAGCCAACGACGGGCGACGATACGACTGCTTCCCGACCATCGAGTCAGCCGTTGCGGCGTTTTGGCGATCGTCGTAGCTTCCCCAGAGTGTGGGTCAGGGAAACACGCTTGCGAGTGAGAACCATCGGATGAGCGCTCGGGATGGCCAAAGCGCTCCTCGTCGATGGCTGACAGGTCGCGAACGATTCCTCGCACTGTGCTCGCTCGGCTCCGCTCTCGCGCTTGTCGCGGTGGTCATCGTGTTCTGCCTTCACAATCTCGGGTCTTTGGTGCTCGCGTTGGCCGGTGTTGCCATCGCAATCGCTGGACTGTGGTGGGTCGCCACCGAGCGGGGTGTTCGTCGAGGGGTCGGGGTCGTTGTGAGCATCGTCGGCGCGGCGATCCTCGTTCTGGCCCTCTTCCACTCGACGCCGAGCTCCGATCGGCCGTTGATCCGCCTTGTGGTTTCGATCGCGTTGTTCGGCGCTTCGGTGGCGTTCGGACGGGCTGCGATCGGACCGGGCCTGCATGAGCGCGACGTTCGCCGTCCCGTGACGGTGAGACCCCCGAGGCATCCGGTTCTCATCTGCAACCCCTGGTCGGGCGGCGGAAAAGTCGCACACTTCGGTCTCGCCGAGTTGGCGAAGGATCGGGGGGTCGACGTGATCATGCTGGACCACGGTCTCGACTTGGAGCGACTGGCTCGGACCGCGGTTGCCGACGGTGCCGACTGCTTGGGCATGGCTGGAGGGGACGGCTCCCAGGCCCTTGTCGCCTCCATCGCCGTCGAGCACGACATGCCGTTCGTCTGCGTGTCGGCAGGAACACGAAATCACTTTGCCCTGGACCTTGGAATCGATCGCGTAGATCCTCGTCTCAGCCTCGACGCATTCACCGATGGAATCGAGCGTCGAATCGACTATGCCACCGTGGGCGAACGTCTCTTCGTCAACAACGTGTCGCTCGGCATCTATGCGACGATCGTCCAAAGCGAAGGCTATCGAGACGCAAAGGCGGAAACGACGAAGGCGATGCTGCCCGAGATGCTTGGGCAGACTCAGGAACCCTTCGACCTCCAGTTCACGGATGGTGACGGGGTCGAGATCGATGGGGCCTTCTTGATCCAGGTGTCGAACAATCCCTATGCACTCGGAGTAACCCTCGATGCGTCGCAGCGGCGACAGATGGACACTGGAACCCTCGGGGTCGTCGCCATCTCGGCGAGATCAGGGGGCGATGCAGCCGAGGTGTTCACCCTTTCCCTGTTGGGACAACGCCGCCGAAGTCGGTACTGGCACGAGTTCTCCTGCACCAGCTTCGAGGTTCGCTCGAGGTCTGGCAAGGCCTACGCAGGTGTTGACGGAGAAGCACTGGAGCTCCCGACACCGCTGGAGTTCCAGATCCATCCCGGTGGCCTCAAATTGCTGGTTCCGAAGGGAAACCTGACCAATGCCGAGCGGCGTCGGGCCCGCGACGTCTCCGTCCGCGACCTGGTGTCCATCGCTCGGGGCATCGATCCGCTGACCGGCTCGCGGGTGTCCCATACCTCCCTCGTTGGCGATGGCGGTGATTAGAGTTCGGTAATCGTTCCAAGAGCCGTCACGCCGGAGGCGTTGCGTCACAGGGCCCGCGTCGCGGTCGACCCGTCCGACCGCGATTGCTTGGGAGGAGAATGAGGTGACCAACGCCGAGTTGACCCGGGCGGCGAGTGCCCCAGCAGCGAAGAAGGGGTGGCTTGCTCTGGTGGCGCTGGCCACGGCGCAGTTCGTGATGGTGCTCGACCAGTCGGTGATGAACGTCTCGATCAGTTCCTTGGTCAAAGACTTCAACACCACGGTGACGACCATCCAGGCAGTCATCACGCTCTACTGCCTGGTCATGGCCATGCTCATGATGACCGGAGCCAAGGTCGGTGACATCATCGGTCGACGCCGGTCGTTCGTGATCGGGCTGATCATCTATGCCTGCGGATCCGCAGTGACCGCGGTCTCGCAATCGGTCTTCGCTCTGGCTCTCGGCTGGTCGATCCTCGAAGGGATCGGCGCCGCGCTCGTACTTCCCGCACTGGCCGCGCTCATCGCAGGGAACTTCGAAGGTGCCCGCCGCAAGGTCGCCTACGCGATCATCGGAGGCGTCGCCGGGGCGGGAATCGCGATCGGCCCGATCCTCGGCGGTTGGGCGACCACCAATGTCACCTGGCGGATCGTCTTCCTCGGGGAGGTGATCCTGGTCGCGTTCATCCTGATCATGACCCCGAAGGTCGGCGATGCCCCACGCCCGGGTCCGGCGCCGAAACTCGACTACTTCGGTGCAGTGCTCTCAGCGACCGGGCTCGGAGTCCTCGTCCTCGGAGTCCTCCAGTCGAGCACTTGGGGGTGGGTGAAACCCAAGAACTCACCCATCACGATCTTTGGATTCTCGCTGACGCTTTTCGTCATCGGGGCCGGCGGCGTTCTGATTTGGGGGTTCGTGACCTGGCAGCGCCATCGTGAAGCGGTGCAGCGCGACCCGCTCGTCCATCTGTCTCTGGCCCGTGTCCCGACCGTGCGGTCGGGACTGATCGGGCTCTTCACCCAGAACCTGATCCTCATGGGTGTCTTCTTCGTAATTCCGCTCTACCTTCAGCTGGTCCTCGGCCTGAGCGCTCTCGAGACGGGGATCAAGATGCTGCCTGTCTCGATCACTATGTTCCTCACTTCGGCGATCGGTTCGCGGCTCTCCAATCGATTCACCGTGCGTACCATCGTACGAACCGGGCTCCTCGTGACCATCGCCGGAACGTTGATACTGCTCGCCACGATCAGACCCACTCTCTCGAACGCCGGTTTCGCCTTGGGCATGGGCGTCCTCGGAATCGGGATGGGGATGATGGTCTCTCAGTTGGGCAACGTGGTGCAGTCTTCTGTCGAGGATTCGGGACGCAGTGAGGCCGGGGGCTTGCAATACACCGGGCAGCAACTCGGATCGTCACTCGGAGTCGCCCTCATCGGCGCCATCGTGCTCATCGGCCTCATGAGCATCTTTGTCTCGAATATCCAAAAGGACACGCGGATCTCGTCGGAGATCACTGCCCAGGTGAGCGTGGCCGCCGCCAACAACACCAACTTCGTTGCGGCCAACGAGATCGAGAAGGCCGCCACCGACGCGGGACTCGACACCGCCACCGCGACCGCGCTCGTCGAGGACTACGAGGCCGCGCAGCTCCGCTCGCTCAAAGCGGGACTCCTCGCGGCGGGCCTGCTCGCGCTCGTCTCACTCGCCTTCACCAGAGAGTTGCCACATGATCGTCCGGCAGCTCGAGAAGAGAAAGAACTCGGAGCAGCCAAGTAACCGAGTTCGGTCTCCACGAGGAGACTCGGTCGAGGCGAGTCAGCGAGGACGAAAACGCAACCACTGTGCGCGCAACGTCGCCCGTGGTTTTTCTTCGAAGAAGAGTTCGGCATTGACCACGACTTCGGATTCGGAGACCTTCTCTGGTGCGGCTCGCAACGACAAGGCGGGACCTAATGGGGTCGGTCTGAGGAACTTCACCTCGAGACCGGCCGTGATGAACGGCACAGGTGCGCCCGTTCCGGCCTTCCAGCCGCGCTGATCCGCTTCCCACATGACAACGGCGGCTGTGTGGCAATCGAGCACCGTGGTGATGATTCCGCCGTTGAGGAACCCGAAACCGTTGTCGTGCTCAGGTCGCGGCGTGAACGTCGCCACGGTGAGATCGCCGTCCCGATAGCTGCGGAGGTGGAATCCGTCGGGATTGGCATGCCCGCACCCGAAGCAGGTGAGGTCAGGAAACAGCTTCTCCTGGATGCTCGGTTGGGTCCACTGTGACGTCATTTGAACAGCCGACTCTTGATGGCTGATCGGGCGCGGTCGATTACACCCAAATCGTCGTGAAGCACGCTGACGATGTTCGTTCCAGCCAGAATCACACCGAGCTCAAAGGCCAGCTGCTGGGGATCCGTGTCAGCGGGCAACTCGCCACGGTCACCGGCCACGCCGGCCTCGAGACTGAGCACGTCACGCCACTGCTGTTGGATGCGAGCGACCTCATCATGAACGCGCCCTGGGCGACCGCCGACTTCGGCAGACGCGGAGACGAAGAAACAACCACCCGGGAAGACGCGCCGCTCGATGTAGGAGAGGTAGCCCTCACAAAGAGCGAGGAGGCGTTCGCGCCCGGGCTCGGTCGCATCGAACGCCGGAGTGACGACCTCGATGATGAAGCTGTCTCGCGCCGCGTTGATGGTCGCCAGCTGGAGTTCCTCCTTGGAGCCGAACAAGGCGTAGACACTGCTCTTGGCGATGCCGGTGGCTTCGGCCAACCGCCCGATCGAGATCCCTTCGATTCCTTCGATGGATGCCAGCTGCGCTGCCTGTTCCACTACGCGGGCACGTGCGCGCTCCCCCGGCGCCCGAGTTCGCTTCTTCTGGGTCTCCACCTCGGCCATCGGGGACTCCTCACTCGACTGGCGCCCTTGCATCTTAGACGAACGACCGTTTAAAATGGTTGTACGGTCGTGCGTCTAAGGGGAGGGTCGATGAGTGCTGTGAACTGGAAAGAGGCCGGTCGGGGCTGGGGAACGCGAGCAACGGAATGGGCCTACCTCTGGGAACCGTATGCGCTTCCCGCCAATGAGGTCATCTTCGACAGACTCGGCGTCGACACCGGAATTCGCCTCCTGGACATCGCGTGCGGCTCCGGCTTTGCTGCCTCGGTGGCCGCTCGAAGGGGGGCCGTGGTCACGGGGATCGATGCGTCAGAACAACTCGCCGCGATTGCAGCGGCGCGGACGCCTCACGGAAGTTTTCAGGCCGGAGATATGTTTGCTCTCCCCTACCCCGACGCCAGCTTCGATCTGGCCACCAGTTTCAACGGGATCTGGAAGGGGTGCGAGGGTGCCCTCGAAGAGGCCAAGCGCGTGCTCGTCCCTGAAGGCCGGCTGGGCCTCACCTTTTGGGGCCGGTTCGACCGTTTGGGTCTGATGCCCTACTTCCTCAAGGTCATCGAGTTATCTCCACCCAGCCACGGCACGGCAACCACGGAACAGGGCGACACCCAGAACGTGGTCGAGGACATGATCGGAGCTGTCGGTCTTGCGGCCATCGAACGCGGGACCGTGCACGTGGTCAACGAATGGCCCGACACGTCAACAGCGGTTCGAGCGCTCGCGGCAGCTGGTCCGTCCGTCCCGGCGATCGAAGCGGTCGGCTACGAACCATTCTGCGAAGCGTTGCGGGAGGTCATCTCGCCGT
>CAWIWV010000002.1:0-1239507 GCA_963839925.1 uncultured Acidimicrobiaceae bacterium
CCGATGACCGGGCGTCCCTCGCGGGCGGCGACCTGCATCGGCAGGTCATCGGGGGCGATTTCCCGCCCGTCGCGGCGGAAGTGGAAGTGCCCGGGCCGCTGGTCCTCCGGCGCGGTGAGCGACGTGTTCGATCCGGGGGCCGTCTCCAGCAGCCGCTCGAGCACCGGGTTGGCCCGGATCCGGGCGCACGCGGCTGTCCTCGCTCGATGCGCGATGCCGATCGGGATCGTCTCGAAGAGGGTCTCCAGCTCGTCGACCCGGGCCCGTGAGGTCGCGGTTGAGCCGCACGATTTCCTGGCGGGCCCGCCATCGCGAGTCGATGTCGGTGCAGGTGCCGTACCAGCCGACCACCCGGCCCGATTCGTCGCGCTGGGGCAGGGCGTGGCCCAGGAACCAGCGGTAAGCCCCGTCGCTGCCGCGGAGGCGGTACTCGACATGGATACTCGGTCCCCTCGCCGACAGCGGCGTCGCCGCCAGGCGTCGAGCGGCCCGTCGCGATCCTCCGGGTGGAGCGCCTCGGTCCAGGCGGGCATGAGCGGCTCCTCGGGCGCGATGCCGAGGTATTCCAGCAGGCGGGGGCTGGCGTAGTCCACGACGCCGTCGGGCCGGCAGGTCCAGACCAGGTGCGGGATCGACTCGGCCAGGAACCGGAACCGCTGCTCGCCGGCCGCAACGCCTCCTCGGCCCGCCGGCGGTCATCGATGTCGGTCGCCGTCCCGAACCGGCGGATCACGCGTCCCGAGTCGTCGCAGACCGGCACCGAGCGGACGATGTGCCAGCGGTAATGGCCGTCGCGGTCGCGCAGCCGGACATCGGCCTGGAACGGCCTGCCCCTCCTCGACCGCCGGGTCGCGCAGGCCCAGCAGCCGCCCCATGTCGTCGGGGTGGACCGCCGACCGCCATCCCATCGCCGTGAGCGTCTCCTCGGGCGACAACCCGGTGTACTCGTACCATCGACCGTTGAAGTAATCGACCTCGCCTTCGCCGTTGGCCGTCCAGACGATATGGGGCATCGTGTCGGCCAACTGGCGGGCCTGCCGCTCGCTCCAGCTCGGCGCCTCGGTCCAGTCCCGGAGCTCTCCGGTCGTCGATCCTCGCCGATCGCCCGATCCTCGCGCCCGGCCCCGCCGCCCCGGCCCATCGGCCCACGTTCCCCTTCGCTCGCCAGGTGCTGAACGGGTCCTTCCGGCGACCGATCGAAATAAGGCGGAGTGCGACCCTGCGACATCATCAGCGCCTCTTCTCTCTGGACGACTTCGCCGCCGAGCACGACCGACCGATGGACCACGCCCGCGTGGTCGCACGATTCCGTCACCGAATGGGGATCCTTCGTCACCCTATCTCAACTATCCTAGTCAATCCGATACCCGCCGTCTTGGGTTGATTGCAATGGTGGACCCGGGGATTCTTCCGAGGATGAGGCTCGGTCGCCTTGAGCGTCCTTTGTGAACTTCATCGTTTCTGGCATTTCGCCCCTTGATCCTCACGTCACGTGAGGCCGTAGCATACCGTCGTGGCCACGGATCCCGGGCTGGCCGGCAGGAGGGCGATCGTCATGCGGTTCAGGCGTTGAAGGTCGGCGAGCTGGCGAAGCGGACGGGGTTGACCGTCCGCACGCTGCACCATTACGACGAGATCGGCCTGCTGAGGCCGTCGCTGCACACCGAGTCGGGGCACCGGCTCTACACGGCCGCCGACATCGCGCGGCTCCAGCAGGTGCTCTCGCTCCGGCAGCTCGGCTTCTGCGCTGGAGGAGATCCGCGACTGCCTGGACCGGCCCGGCTTCTCGCCGCTGGAGGTGATCCGCCTGCACGTCGCGCGGCTGCGGGAACGGATCGCGATGCAGCAGAGGCTCTGCGAGCGGCTCGAGGCCGTCGCCGCGCGACTCGGGGCGGCGGAGGAGGTCTCCGCCGACGAGTTCATCCGGACGATCGAGGAGATGACCATGATCGAGAGCTATTACACGCCCGAGCAGTTGGACGACCATCAAGACGCGCGGCGAGCAGCTCGGCGCCGGAGCGGATCCAGCAGTCGCAGGAGGAATGGGCCGAGCTGATCGCCGAGGTCCGCGCCGAGAAGGAGAAGGGGACCGACCCGACGGCCCCGGAGGTCCAGGCGATGGCGCGGCGATGGATGGCCCTGGTCAATGCGTTCACCGGCGGTGACCCGGGGATCGAGCGCTCGCTGGGCCGCCTCTGGAAGGAGCAAGGCGACACCATCGCCGCCCAGCACGACAGCCGTTACGACCCCCGGGGCGTCATGGAGTACATCGGCCGGGCGATGGCGGTGGCCAAGGGCAACCCTTGAGCCGCACGACGCCGAGGGATCATCGAAGCTCGACCGCGGGGCGTTCGCGGAGGAGCGGGTCCGATTCGAACCAAACCCCCATGTGTCTTCGTATGAGATCCCGTACGAGGTGCGGTCCTCCGGCGTGAGGACCGCTGGGCCGGAGGAATCCTGTCGGAATTCCCTTCGCGGCATCGGGTTGAGATGGCTGGTGCCGCTCCGGCCGATCCGGAACGGGGATGTCGGGGCCGGCGGATTCCGAAAACCTGGATTGGCAAGGCCGCGGCCGGGGACTATGACAGCGGGCACGGAGTCGGCGAACGACAGACATGGAGGTCGGACGATGGGTCTTTCACGACGGAAAGGCGACGAGGCGCGGCGTGACTCCGGCCGGGGGCGAGACGCCCGCGGGCGGAATACGCGGAGCATGAGGCCGGCGTGCGAGTCGCTCGATGGCCGACTGCTCCTCTCGACCGTGGCCACGGTACCGGCCGCGCTCTCGTCGTCGCTGCCGGCGTCGGTGGTGGCGACTGCCGCGGCCGACCTGAATGCCCTCAATCCCACGGCTTTCGCCCAGTTCCAGAACGACCTGGCGAAGGCCGAGAGCCACTCGCACGTGACGCAGGTGCAGGTCGACACGCTCGCCCAGGACGAGACGGCCCTCGACCAGGCGATCCAGTCCGGCGGCCTCCATCCGGTGACGCCGCTGCTGGGCAACCTCTACCTGCCGGACGTGGTCAACGGCTCGTTCCGCGAGTCTCCGGCCCAGGTGGCCCGGAGGCGCGCTCCGCTGGATCAATACGTCACCGACGTACCGGGCGGGACCCAGCTCGTCCGCCGGACGATCGCGCAGATGCAGGTGGTCTCGCGGGCGACCGCGGCCACGCCACAGTTGCGCGCCGCCCTGCTGGCGGACTGGCAGACCCTCTCAACCGATCTCGGGCCGAGCCCCGACACCGACCTCGGCCCCGGCGCGACCCATCGCGATCCCCTGGAAGTCTACTTCAATGGCCAGGTCGGCGATTTCATCAAGAGCTGAGCCGAGAGTCTGTTCCTGAGATGAGGTGAGGTCAGGAAACAGCTTCTCCTGGATGCTCGGTTGGGTCCACTGTGACGTCATTTGAACAGCCGACTCTTGATGGCTGATCGGGCGCGGTCGATTACACCCAAATCGTCGTGAAGCACGCTGACGATGTTCGTTCCAGCCAGAATCACACCGAGCTCAAAGGCCAGCTGCTGGGGATCCGTGTCAGCGGGCAACTCGCCACGGTCACCGGCCACGCCGGCCTCGAGACTGAGCACGTCACGCCACTGCTGTTGGATGCGAGCGACCTCATCATGAACGCGCCCTGGGCGACCGCCGACTTCGGCAGACGCGGAGACGAAGAAACAACCACCCGGGAAGACGCGCCGCTCGATGTAGGAGAGGTAGCCCTCACAAAGAGCGAGGAGGCGTTCGCGCCCGGGCTCGGTCGCATCGAACGCCGGAGTGACGACCTCGATGATGAAGCTGTCTCGCGCCACGTTGATGGTCGCCAGCTGGAGTTCCTCCTTGGAGCCGAACAAGGCGTAGACACTGCTCTTGGCGATGCCGGTGGCTTCGGCCAACCGCCCGATCGAGATCCCTTCGATTCCTTCGATGGATGCCAGCTGCGCTGCCTGTTCCACTACGCGGGCACGTGCGCGCTCCCCCGGCGCCCGAGTTCGCTTCTTCTGGGTCTCCACCTCGGCCATCGGGGACTCCTCACTCGACTGGCGCCCTTGCATCTTAGACGAACGACCGTTTAAAATGGTTGTACGGTCGTGCGTCTAAGGGGAGGGTCGATGAGTGCTGTGAACTGGAAAGAGGCCGGTCGGGGCTGGGGAACGCGAGCAACGGAATGGGCCTACCTCTGGGAACCGTATGCGCTTCCCGCCAATGAGGTCATCTTCGACAGACTCGGCGTCGACACCGGAATTCGCCTCCTGGACATCGCGTGCGGCTCCGGCTTTGCTGCCTCGGTGGCCGCTCGAAGGGGGGCCGTGGTCACGGGGATCGATGCGTCAGAACAACTCGCCGCGATTGCAGCGGCGCGGACGCCTCACGGAAGTTTTCAGGCCGGAGATATGTTTGCTCTCCCCTACCCCGACGCCAGCTTCGATCTGGCCACCAGTTTCAACGGGATCTGGAAGGGGTGCGAGGGTGCCCTCGAAGAGGCCAAGCGCGTGCTCGTCCCTGAAGGCCGGCTGGGCCTCACCTTTTGGGGCCGGTTCGACCGTTTGGGTCTGATGCCCTACTTCCTCAAGGTCATCGAGTTATCTCCACCCAGCCACGGCACGGCAACCACGGAACAGGGCGACACCCAGAACGTGGTCGAGGACATGATCGGAGCTGTCGGTCTTGCGGCCATCGAACGCGGGACCGTGCACGTGGTCAACGAATGGCCCGACACGTCAACAGCGGTTCGAGCGCTCGCGGCAGCTGGTCCGTCCGTCCCGGCGATCGAAGCGGTCGGCTACGAACCATTCTGCGAAGCGTTGCGGGAGGTCATCTCGCCGTTCTGCGATCGGGATGTCGGGATCCGGATCACATCCGAGTTCGACTGGATTACCGCAAAGGCTGCTTGATCGTTCTCGACAGACCCCAGCGCTGCTAGGCCGACCACTCGGCGGGCGGCCGTCAGGCCATGGGCCTTTCGGCCCTACTGCCTCGCGAAGCGGAGGCGCATGCTTGAGACGATCGGCATCGAAGGCGGAGAGAAGGAGGCAGTCATGGACCAGGGTAACGAGGTTCCCGCGACGAACGACCGACCAGTCGAGTCCGACCAGTCCGGCACGGGCAGCGAGGATCGCGGATCGGGTGAGCGCCAAGGGCTCCACGCCCACATGGATGAGGTCAAGCTACAAATTGCGCTCGCCGACCTCGACATCGTCGAGCGCGTTCGTCAGCAGCTCGACACGGCAGTCAACGTTTGTCTGGCCACAAAAAATCGGCTCGGCCAAGTTCGCGAAGATGCCGAAGCCGGTCTCGATGACCTCAGACACACCCTCGATCGAGTGCTACGCGATCTCCGTGGTGTCTACGACTCCGCCGATGCCGTGGTGCGCCGGGGTCGCTCATAGGTCACCCGGTGGTCGAGATTCCGCCATGCCGTGCACCATGAAGAACCGGAGCCCCGGCGCCCAATCCGGGACTCTCTACAGTGGCCTCCTCTGGGCAGCCCTCAATGAGCGCGACCGCGCAGGCCAGCCAGTTCTGAGCGAGGTGTCGCGGGAGGTCACCGAAACACGGGTCGGGGCCACGACGGGCACACCGACGGATGAGCCCGGGTCGGCGCCAGATGCCCTGAGCGACCAGATCGCCTACGACGTTGCCCTTATCCGACTCGCCCGCTGCCTCGGCATCGAGTGTGGACCCGCGCAGTTCGAGGTTCCGGCGAGGGGCCGGCAGGAACTCCTGCAGGCCATCTCAGCGCACGGGTTCGGGCCCTTCTAGCCGCCGGGACCGAACTCTCTGGCGACGTACCGCCCTCTGACGGGGCAAGCGACCTCGCCAGCAGGCGTCAGTTCACTGTCCGGTACAAACGAAAGCCGGGCTTACCGCCGGTCGCCGTGGATTGTCGCATCGATCGCTGGCCGTTGAACCGTCCCAGATGAACTGACCGCCGGACTCTTGCACAAGTTGTTCCAGAGCGACGAGGGAAGCCCTCCCGCCCCCCTCGTCCGGCACACACAGCGCCTCTGTCTGAAGCTCGAAGCTGCTGTAGCCGTCTTTGATCAACTCCCCGACCACCTTGACGAGATTCGATGCCGTCCCACCGTCGAGCGTCCCCGCCAAAACCACGACGGCAGGAGAGCGCTCGATGTCGATCGATATTTCGAGAGCGACATCCTTCCGCCATGCAAACCGCTGCTCGCAACTCCGATCGCAATCAGAGAGGCCTCCTCCCGACCTCCTCGGACACGCGAAGCCCTCGAACATCGAGGTTTCCTCACCTGGACGATTCATCCGAGGCCCGTCGTCTCGGTGCGTCGACGCCATGATCCTCAAACCTTCCTCGGAGCGACTCCAGTGCCCCATCGTGAAGCATCTTCATGGTCGAGTCGCCGTTCTCCCAGGGCCGAAGGTCCCATGTCCGGGCCGCTGATGCTCCGCTGACTCGGCTGGGACCTCTGGCCCTGGTGTTTCCGGTCCGAATGGTCGAACCTTGACAGAGAGAACGACGCATCGAGGAGGACAACATGAAAGCCCGCCCTGGAGATCGGATCATCATCAAAGGGCATCACACAGGCGAGCCGGACCGGGATGGTGAGGTGCTCGAGGTGCAAGGTGAGGACGGAGGACCCCCCTACCTGGTCCGATGGGAAGACAACGGCCACGAGGGGATCTTCTTTCCCGGCTCTGACGCCGACATCCAACATTTCGAGCACCACGGGGACTGATGAGCCGATCTTCCGCCGGACAGACCCCGATCCGACTCATCGCAGCGCTTCCAGCACCCGCTCCAGTGCCTCCTTGGGGCCCAGCGCGGACGTGTCCACAACGACCGCCGAGGGCCATGCATCCATCGAACGGCTCATCATTCGGCTGATCTCCGGGGTCGCCTCGGAGATGTCGGTCTGCTCCGCCAATCGCCGGGTGATCCGTCGCTCCGCCTCGGCAAGGTCAGCTTCACACCTGCATTCGAGCAGATCGCTGCGCGTGCGGTCTGCGACATCTCTCGCGCGCTCCGCCACGAGTTGTCGATCCACGACGCATCGAGCACGACCGACTGTCCCAAGCTCAGCCCATGCTCAGCCCGGCGTAGCATCTCCTCGTAGACGCCCGCCGTCACCACTGGATCGTAACGATCCCCTCGAAGGCCCGGTGTCCCCGCAGTCGTCGACTCAGGATCGTGGTCGCCCTCGCGCCTGACCTCGTCGGAGCGAATGACGGTCCAGCCGGTGGCGTTCGCCAACCCGGCCGCCAGCGTCGACTTGCCGGACCCCGGGGAGCCACCGACCAGCACGAGCCGCAACCGCGCCCGCCGAAGATGGTCGAGGGCCAACGTCTGGAGCCGGCGTGCCTTTCCATCGTCGCCACCCTCCAGCTGTCGTGAGCGGAGGCAGGCGACTTTGGCCCGGATGTAGGCCCGGTAGGCGATGTAGTGATGAGTGAGCGTCTCTGGAAACGCATCATCGGCCAGCAGTTGGTAGTCAGCCAGGAACATGTCGGCTGTATCGGAACAACCGATCGCCTCGAGGTCCATGGCGAGAAACGCCACGTCCGAGCAGACGTCACCGTGACGGAGACGGTCCGAGAACTCGATGCAGTCGAGGACCCGAACCCCGTCGTCGAGACAGAAGATGTCATCGGATTGCAGGTCTCCGTGGCCGTCGCACACCCGTCCAGCAGCGATCCGGGCATCGAACAGTGCGGTGCGCCCCTCGATCCATCGAGTGGCAAGGGTTCGGATCTCCTCCTCGATCCCTTCGTCGAGCCCAGTCCCGACGAAGGGATCTGTTTCGGAGAAGTTCTCCTGCCACAGTGCGAGCAGAGCCTCCCCGGTCGCGTCGTCGGAGATCGCCGCCGACCGTTCAGCTCGAGCATGGAATGCTGCCAACGTTTCGGCGATCTGTTGGATCAACGACTCGGCGTCTGCGCCGTCTCGTAGGAGCGCGGCCAGCCGACGGCCCTCCGGCAACCGTCGCATCACCACCAGGTGATCGATCGCCTGGCCCTTCATCGCGAGATCCGCGACTCCGAGGTAGACGTCGGGCGCCAGACGACGATTCAGTGCCACCTCGCGCTCGCAGTCCGCCCGGCGCTCCGCCCGTTGGCGAAAGTCCAGAAAACCGAACTGGACGGGTTTGCGCACCTTGTACACCCGGTCGCCTACGAAGAAGAGCGTCGACACGTGGGTCTCGACGACTCTCGGCGTGAGGGTCAAGACGGTCCCTGGGCGTCGTGACCTTCGGCCACCGTTTCGGGCGACGGTCCTTTCGGCTTGCCGGCAGGCTTCGCCCGCCGTGTCCGCTGCGTCCTCGGATCTTCTGTCTCCACCAGTGCGCGATCAGGCGCCACCGTCATGCCAGCACCCCTTGGTTCGCTTCTTCCCGCGAGGGAATAGACCTCCGAACCGTCGATCGTCTCTTTTCTGATCAGCAACTCCACAACCTTGTCGAGCACGTCTCGGTGCTCCTTGAGTAGCGAGACCGCTCGCCCCTCCGCATCGCTCAGCATCCGCGACACTTCGGCGTCGATCGCTGCCTGCGTCTGCTCGGCGAAGGGTCGGCTCGAGAATTCGCCGCCCCCGCCGTTCAGAAAGACCGATCCACCCGTCGGGTATCCGACGGGCCCGACGACCGAGGAGAGCCCGAACTCCCGCACCATCTTCGTGGCGAGATCGGTGGCTCTTGCCAGGTCGTTTGCAGCACCGGTCGAACCCTGCCCGAGCACGACCAGTTCGCCGGCACGTCCCCCGAGGCAGACCGCGAGCGTGTCCTCGAGATAGTCCTCACCGTAGAGGTGCTGCTCGACGAGCGGAAGCTGCTGCGTGGCGCCAAGGGCCTGCCCGGCCGGGAGGATCGTGACCTTGGCGATCGGATCCGCATTGTCGGAGTAGGCGGCGACCAGGGCATGACCGGCCTCATGGACCGCGACCGCGTGCTTCTCGTCCGGAAGCAGCACGTTGGAGCTGTCCCGTCGCCCGAGGATGATGCGGTCGCGGGCCTCGTCGAAGTCCGAGGCCTCGATCACCTCACGATCGGCGCGGACCGCGACGATTGCTGCCTCGTTGACGAGATTGGCGAGATCGGCACCGGAGAAGCCCGGCGTCCCTCGGGCAACGACCTCGAGGCTCACGTCGGGGTCGAATCGCTTCCCGTGGCCGTGCACTTGGAGGATGGCGAGGCGTTCATGGAGGGTCGGCAGCGGAATGGTGACCTGGCGGTCGAACCGGCCGGGTCGGAGAAGCGCCGGATCGAGGACCTCGGGCCTGTTGGTGGCGGCAAGCACCACGATCCCGGTGGCCGGATCGAAGCCGTCCATCTCCGCCAGAAGTTGGTTGAGCGTCTGCTCGCGCTCGTCGTTGGCGACGATGCTCCCAGCGCCCCCGCGGCGCTGGCCGATGGCGTCGATCTCGTCGACGAAGATGATCGCGGGCGCCCGTTTGCGTGCCTCTTCGAACAGGTCCCGGACGCGGGCCGCCCCGACACCGACGAACATCTCGACGAAACTGGAGCCGGTCACCGAGAAGAACGGCACCGCTGCCTCTCCTGCCACCGCACGGGCGAGCAGGGTCTTTCCCGTTCCCGGCGGCCCGATCATCAGGATTCCCCTCGGTGGCGTCGCACCGGCTCGTGCATAGCGCTCCGGCTGTTGCAGGAAATCGACGACCTCGCGGATCTCGAGTTTGGCTCCCTCATAGCCCGCCACGTCTGTGAAGGTCGTCTTGGGGCGCTCCTCGTCGAACACCTTCGCCTTCGAGCGACCGACGCCGAGCGCGCCCTGGAATCTCCCAGACGCGTTCTTCGAGAGCCTCCACCAGATGAATCCGATCAGGAGAAGGGGCAGGAACAGGATCAGCCAGGACAACAGCTCGGTCACGAACGACGTCCCAGCCGTCTCCGCGGTGATCTGCACACCGTTCTTCTGCAGCTCGTCGAGCAACGACTGCCCCGCCTGTGGTGGGATGACCGTCGTGTAGTCGTCCCCGTCGGCCAACGTACCGCCGGCCTTGCCGCCGATCTGGATGGTCACCGTCTTGACCTTGTGTGCCGAGACGTCACTCAGGAACTGCGAGTAGTCGAGCGTGACCTGCGTCCGCGTCTTGGCGATGGGGAGGACAGCGAGCAGTAGTGCCATCATCACCAGTGCGAGTGGCCAGAGGAAGTGGCGCCACCGTGGCGGGGGCGGCGGGGCGGTCGGAGCACCCTTGGTGTCGGTCGGCGGAGAGTTGACCTGCTTGGTCACGAGCGGGCCTTCCGGTGAACGGCTAGGTGACAGACGGTCCGTCGAGCTGCGAGTGAATCGACCTGAGCACCTCTCGACGGGCCATCAATTGACGCCGGTAGCCGGGGTTGTCGGTGTCGGCGATCTCCCCGCTCATATCGCGGATTACCCCCTCGAGGCAAGAGCGAAGCTCCTCAGTCTGCGACTCCGATAGGTCCAAGGTCACTGCGATTACCTCCGCGTCTCGATCCATATGACTGTACCGAATCCTCCCGCAGGCAACTCGGGCGGACCAGGGTCGAAAGTCCATTGCCAGATCGGGACCTTCGGCACTTTCGGAGCGAGAGCTCCGTGACCATGCTGATCCAATGAGCATCGTCGTCACCATCGTCATCGTCGCAGTCGTCCTCCTCGGTCTGGCACTGTCTGTGCGGATCGTCAAGCAGTACGAGCGGGGCGTGCTCTTCCGCCTGGGCCGGGTAGTCGGGACGCGCGAGCCGGGCCTGAGGTTGATCATCCCTATCGTCGACAACCTCCGTCGTGTCTCGCTGCGGATCGTGACCCTGCCCATCCAATCGCAAGGAATCATCACCCGGGACAACGTGAGCGTCGACGTGTCCGCGGTCGCGTACTTCAGGGTCATCGACGCCGTGAAGTCCGTCGTCGCCATCGAAAGCGTCAACGCCGCGATCGATCAGATCGCCCAGACGACGTTACGGAAGGTCGTCGGTCAGCACACGCTCGATGAGACGTTGTCGGAAACGGACCGTATCAATCTCGACATCCGCGAGATTCTGGATCGGACGACCACCGACTGGGGAGTGGAGGTCACCCTTGTCGAGCTCAAAGACATCCAGCTCCCCGACAGCATGCAGCGGGCCATGGCTCGGCAAGCCGAGGCAGAGCGCGAGAAGCGGGCGAAGATCATCAATGCCGAAGGCGAAGCCATGGCTGCCTCAGCGCTCGGTCAGGCATCCGACACGATGATGGCCCATCCGTTGGCATTGCAGCTTCGGAACCTGCAGAGCCTGGTCGAGATCGCCGTCGACAAGAACAGCACGGTCGTGTTCCCGGCGCCGCTCATGAGCACGATCGCAGAGCTCGGCAGCTTCCTCACCCAAGAGACGCTGGCGGCTCAGGCCGCTCCGCGACGGGGAGCTGATCTCGCCGCTGTGCCCGGACCCGGTACCGACGGCTCGCCGTACGGCGACGCAAAGGGTGCTCGGACGGGATCCGACTGATCCCCACCGATCCACCGGATCCGAGATCGGTCCGACAATGAGATACACCTGTCGCCTCGTGAGCAACGAGGCCATCGACTGGACCTGGTCCGCGGACCTCGCTCCACTCGGGACGACTGTCTGGATGTACTGACCCGGATCTACTGACGTTCCTGGGCGATGCGCCGGTACCGCTCGAGTGCTCCTCGGACATCGCTCACCAACTGGCTCGCCGGGTCCCTTCCGCCTCGGCCATCAGGACATCGGCCGGCGCGTGCGCCAGCATGCTCAGCCAGGCCCATCCGGGGACCGGGCGCCCGCCCGACTGCAGGGCGGAAGGATAGCGACCGGTGAGGAAGCACTCGCTCTCCTCCACCAGCTCATGCGCTTCGGACTTGACCCGTCCGCCCCTCAGCCTCTCCAGCGGCAACCACATCGGCTGCTCCCTTCTCACACGCTCGACCTGGACAGCGTGCGCTCGCATGCCCCCCACCGGAAGAGCCGAAGGTCACAAACGCCGGCACCGCTTCCAATTCTCCACTCGCCCGACCAGTTCGCTGGGACGCTCCTCGCGCATCTCGAGCTTGCCGCGGTAGACGATTCCCGTCGCACCGTCGACCGTGATCCACTCCCCTTCGCGCACCTCCGAGCGGCCGGCACGGACCGTGTGGTGGTCACTCTCGACGACGAGGTCCTTACAGCCGACCACGCAGGCCAGGCCGAGCTGGCGGGCCACCACCACGACATGCGAAGTACGCGCACCGGTGGCGGTCACCAACCCGCGGCAGGCGCTGAGCCCCCCGATCTCCTCGGTCGATGCTTCCTCCCGAACCAAGATTGCGGGATCCCCACCCGCGGAGAACTCCCGGGCGGCGACACCGTCCAACGCCAGCCGCCCACTACCGACTCCATCGCTGCCGGGCGTCCCCCGGACGAACTCGTCCGCTCCGCTCTCGTCCGCCAATCGCATCCGGCAGATGGTGTCGAGGTCGTAGGGGGCCAAGCGATCGATGGCGGTGTCGATGTCGATGATCCCCTCGTCGACGAGGTCGCAGGCGATCTGCACAGCCGCCCAGGCCGTTCGCTTGGCCGGGCGCGTTTGCAGCATCCAGAGCTTTCCTTCCTGAACCGTGAACTCGAAGTCCTGGGCGTCGCCGAATGTTGACTCGAGCTTCCGCCGCACTCGCTGAAGCTCGTGAGCCAGATTGGGAACAGCAGCGATCGATCGGTCGGAGTCGTCTGCGACGCGGCGACCCGAGACGACGTCCTCACCCTGCGCATTGAGGATGAAATCGATGTAGGCGCGGTTCTCTCCGACTGCCGGGTCGCGGGTGAAGCCAACGCCCGATCCAGATGCGACTCCCGTGTTCCCGAACACCATGGACTGCACCGTCACCGCCGTCCCGGTCAGATCCGACAGGTTCTGCATCTCTCTGTAGGCGACCGCACGCGGAGCGTTCCACGACCTGAAGACCGCGGCCACTGCGCCGAGGAGCTGTGCGTGAGAATCCTGGGGGAACGGTCGGCCCACGATCGACAGGTAGAGGCCCAGCTCCTCCTCGACCACCTCCCGCAGTGCGGCGACGTCGAGCTCGTCGACGGTGGGTGCTCCGTGACGATGCATCACTCCCTCCAACACCCGGGTGAACGGGGCCACGGGACACCCGTCGACCACTTCGGCATAGGCCTGGATCAGCCGCCGGTACGAGTCCCAGACGAACACCGGATTCCCCGTGGCCCGGAGCAGACCCGGGACCGTGGCGTCGGAGAGCCCGACATTCAACACGGTCTCGAGCATCCCCGGCATGGAGATCGGGGCGCCAGAACGTATCGACACCAGGAGCGGTCGTCGTCGCGCGCCGAACCGCTGCCCGGTCAGACGCTCGATCTCGTCGATCCCCGAGAACACGTCGGCGACGAGGGCCTCGTCGAGTCTTCCCTTCTCGAGGAATTGTCGGCAGGACCCCGTGCCGAGCACGAACGCGGGCGGCGTCGCAAGGCCGGCCTCGCTCATCATCATGAGACCGAACGCCTTGGCCCCGACCTCTGCGACCGTCACATCACGAGCGCTGGTCTTGCCGACGACGAGCAGTGCTCGATCTTCCGGTCCCGCCTCGGACCGGATCACCGCCCTGCCGCCTGCCTGAGGATGTGGTCCCGCAGGAGGTAGGCGGCGTGCGACAGCGCATCGGTGGAATTCTCCATCGCACAGGAGATGAGATCGGCGACGTGGAGACTCCGGAAGTCGGGTGCTTGGGAGACGAGACCGGCCCGGGCCGACCGGTCGATTGCGTCCGCTTCGTGTTCCATCCTGGCCACCTGATCGACGGAGAGGAGGAAGTCCTCGAGGTCCTCACCCCCCTCTCCCCCGACCAGCCCGCGGGCGATCTCGAGCGCCTTCATGTGCTCCCTCGAGGCAAAGACGGTGATGCGGGAGAGTGGTTCGAGAATCGGACACAGGACCGCCACGGAATCGGTCTGGAGCAGGGTCAGCAGGAACAGTGCCTCTTCGAGGTCATCGATCGCATCGTCCAGGGTCGACGCCACAGCGACGATCGCGTCCGCTCCGTCGACCCGGCTCGCCGCAACCCGGATCGCACGCAGGATCTCGTCCGCCTGGTGCTCCCAGCCTGCCGCCCGCGCCGCAGCTCGCGTCAGGTATCCCTGCCCGTCCTTCATCGAAAGGCGGGCGAGCGCCGCCTCCAGCGACTGTGCGGTCTCCACGACCAGGCTCCCGTGTTCTGCGACCAGGTCGATGACCTGTTGATGGGCCGCACGGAGGTGCTTGAGCAATTCGACGCGGATCTCGTCGCGAATGAGGGTCTGTGACTTTCCCGCCAGGAGTCCCTCGGAGGCGCAGCGAACCGCGAACCGGACGATATCGAGGGTCGGCCCGCTGCCGAGGGCGTCGCGGAGTGACTCGCCGTAGCGTGCGGGCACCCGGCCGGTGAGCTCGATCGCCTCGTAGAGGAGCTGCTCGCCGCCCAGCTGCAGGAACGCCCGGTGCCCATACCCTTCGTCTGCCGCCCACCGCAGCAGCGAGATCGCCTCACGCTTCTTCACCAAGGATCCGAGACGCTTGCGAGCTCTATTCCAATCGATGAGGAAGACCAGGCGTGAGCCCAGGAAGCAGAGGTACTCCTCGAGCGAATGCCGATCGGGCGCGCTGTAGCAGCCACTGACCAGATGGTGTTCCTCCAGCTCTCGACGACCTGGCCGGTGCGTCGCGTCAGACCAGTCGACGCTGAACTTGTCGAGCAGGGACTCGAAGAAGACGAGCCGCTCGAAATGGACGTCGCTGTAGGTGACGGTCACGTCCAACGCTTCGATCGTGATGACGACGACGTGCGCCTGGGTCATGCCGATGTCGTTCTGGATCAGCACTCGGCTCCCCGTCCTCGTCGCCGTGGTCCCCAGACCCGGGTGATCGAACTTGAGCGGTGCGGTCGTCTGCACACCGTTCATGAACGAGGTGACGAGGGTGCGGTCCTCCTCGGCGAGACCGTAGACGGACGCTCCGTCGAGGTTCTCGGTGGCGACCTCGAGCTGCAGCTTGTTCAACGCCTTGTGTGCGTCCATGATCAGCAGGTGCAGTGAATCCCCGGAGCCCCGATCGGCCGACACCATCCGGTCGACGTCGATCCCGAGAATTCGATCAGTCCCGAGATCCGGCTTCCCGTCGAGAATCGCCTGCAGCCTGACCGAGAGCGGATGCGGGCCGGGGTGCCCGACTTCGAGCGGCACGATCATCACGGCAATCGCTTCCACCAGCGCCGCATAGACGGACTTGATACCGGGTACGAGATAGGACCCCTGTCCGAGTGCCCGCGCCTCCCCGACGAGGCGATCGAACTGGTCGTCGACGATTCCGGCGGCGAGCCGCTCCTCCCGTAACGAGACACCAGGCCGGTCGGGACGATCGGCCTGGGCACGGGCTGTCTGGATCAGGGCGAGCAGGTACTTGGCCCTGTCGTTGGACTCGAGACCCCGGTTGATCAGTTCGGGCAGGAACAGCGCCGATTCGCCCAGGTCCTCGACGATGTCCCGTTTGAAGGCCAGTCGCCCGACGACGGCAGCCTCACTCGAGGAAGCCACTCCCATGGGTCTGTGTCTACCCCTACATCACACGTTCCGACAGAGGCGAACGTCCCGACAGCCCGGCCCGAGGGCAGCGCAGTGGCAGACCGGCACGGTCGGGCGTGGATCGCGGCGAATGGGACTTCCGCCCCTGTCGCGGCCCCCTCTGGAGTCGCAAGCTGGATCCATGACCGGAACCATGGCCGAGGCATCGGCCGCCGCAGTGAGGGAAGTGGCACGACCGGTCACCGGTGAGGGCGGCGACTACGACTCGCTGCTCGACCTGATCGGCGACCGGCGATTCGTCCTCATCGGTGAAGCATCGCACGGGACCCACGAGTTCTACCGGGAGCGCGCCCGTCTCACCCGACGCCTTATCGACGAGCTGGGCTTCACCGTGGTTGCCGTCGAAGGGGACTGGCCCGATGCCTATCGCGTGAACCGGTACGTCCTCGGGATGTCCGCCGACCAGAATGCCGACGCCGCACTCGGAGGGTTCCGTCGGTTCCCGACCTGGATGTGGCGGAACCGTGACGTTCTGTCCTTCGTCCAATGGCTCCGCGCCCGCAACGACACCATGACCCACTCGACGGCGAAGGTCCGCTTCTACGGGCTCGACCTGTACAGCCTGCACACCTCGATCGAGGCGGTCATCGACTATCTCGATGTCGTGGACCCGTCCGAGGCGAAGATGGCGCGGAAGCGCTACTCCTGCTTCGACCATGTGAGCGCGGACGGCCAGGCCTACGGGCACGCAGTCGCCTACAGGGGGGCCGCGCCCTGCGAGAAAGAAGTCGTCGCCCAGCTCGTGGAGCTGCGACGGCGAGCGGAGCTCTATCTTCGACGAGACGGTTGGGTCGTCGAGGACGAGCAGTTCTACGCCGAACAGAACGCGCGTCTGGTCCGGGATGCCGAGGAGTACTACTCCCAGATGTACCGAGCGGAGGTGTCGTCGTGGAATCTGCGGGACCAGCACATGGCGGGCACCCTCGACGCACTGGTCAGGCATCTCGATCGCCAGTCGCCCAATACCAAGGTCGTCGTGTGGGAGCACAACTCGCACATCGGGGATGCTCGCGCCACCGCAATGGGTTATCGGGGCGAGCTCAACGTGGGCCAGCTGGCGCGCCAACACTATGGCGGTGATGTGGCACTGATCGGGTTCACCACGTTCGACGGATGGGTGACTGCTGCGGACGACTGGGGGGCAGCCGCGCAACGCAAGCGAGTGCGCCCTGCGCGTCCTGACAGCCACGAGGCGCTCCTGCACGAAGTCGGCATCCCCCAGTTCTGGGTGCCCACAGCCCTCCGTCCCGTCAACGGCACTCTGGCCCGACCCCGTCTCGAGCGAGCCATCGGCGTGATCTACCGTCCGGAGACCGAGCTCCAGAGCCACTATTTCGAGGCTTCTCTCGCCAATCAGTTCGACGCGGTGATCCACATGGACAGGACCCGCGCTCTCGAGCCCCTCGAACGCACAGCCTTGTGGGACCGGGGGGAGCCGGCTGAGACGTTCCCAACGGGGTTCTGATGGCCGGCAGCGACCAGAGCATGGCAGTAATCCCCTTTGCTGACCGGACCGAGGCAGGTCGTCGCCTTGCACCGCTGCTGGCACCGCTGCGTGACGAACACCCGGTCGTGCTCGCTCTCCCCCGGGGAGGCGTGCCCGTGGCAGCCGAGGTGGCCCGAGCCCTCGGGGCCCAGCTCGATGTCATCGTCGTGCGCAAACTCGGGCTCCCCTTCCAGCCCGAGCTCGGGTTCGGGGCCATCGGCGAAGATGGCGCGCGGCTGATCGACGTCGATCTCGTACGCCGCCTCGGACTGACCGAGCGCGACATTGCCCGGGTCGAGGCGGCGGAACAACGAGAGCTGGCCCGAAGGGTGGACCAGTACCGTGACGGCAGGGCGCCGGTGGCCATCGAAGGACGCACCGTCATCATCGTCGACGACGGGCTCGCAACCGGCGCGACGGCGCGCACAGCAGTGCACATCGCACGAGCCCGAGGTGCACGTCGCATCGTTCTGGCAGTTCCAGTCGCCCCCCTCGAGACCGTCAGTGAACTCGAACGCGACGCCGACGAGGTGGTCACCGTGCTCACTCCCGCCCATTTCGTGGCGGTCGGGTTCTGGTATCGCGATTTCAACCAGACGTCCGACAAGGAGGTCGCCACCCTGCTCCACCAGAACGGCGAAGGACCCACGAATCAGGTCACCGATCGCGACCTGGATCAGGAAGTCACCATCCCCGTTGTGGGCGCCGAGCTCGGAGGCCGCCTTCAGGCACCGGCCGATGCCCGCGGGGTGATCCTGTTCGCCCATGGGAGCGGCAGCAGCCGTCACAGTCCTCGAAACGTCGCAGTAGCACGAACCTTCCACGCCCAAGGGTTCGGGACGTTGCTGTTCGACCTGCTGACCGACGCCGAAGCGTCGCACCGGCCAAACGTGTTCGACATCGAGCTCCTCGGTGACAGACTGCTCGAGGCCGACGACTGGCTCTCCAGGCAGGAGGGGATCGGTCTGCTGCCCCGCGGCTATTTCGGTGCCAGCACGGGCGCCGCGGCAGCGCTCTGGGCAGCTGGTTCGGCAGGAAACACGGCCCGAGCCGTCGTCTCACGAGGTGGCCGTCCCGACCTTGCCGGTGCTCGTCTCCCACTCGTGCGGTGTCCCACACTGCTCATCGTCGGCGGGGCGGACCACCAGGTTCTCGAGCTCAATCGCAAGGCAGCGAGCCATCTGCGTTGTGAGTCCCGACTGGCAGTCGTGCCCGGCGCGACCCATCTGTTCGAGGAGCCCGGGGCACTTGCAGAAGTGGCACAGCTGTCGGTCGGCTGGTTCGAGAAGTACCTCACCGTCCAGTGACCACCATGATCGAGGTCGAGGGCATCGCGAAATTCTTCGGTGAGACCCGAGCACTCGACGGCATCGACCTCAGCGTCGAGCGCGGAGGGATCTTGGGCCTGCTCGGTCCGAACGGTTCCGGCAAGACCACTCTCGTTCGGATTCTCACCACCCTTCTTCGTCCGGACGCAGGGCGGGCCAGAGTCGCAGGCCTCGACGTGGTCCGCGATGCCGGTCCCCTGAGAGCACAGATCGGGCTCGCCGGGCAGTATGCAGCGGTCGACGAGTTGCTCACCGGTCGCGAGAACCTCGAGCTGGTCGGACTCTGGTACCACTTGCCGAGAGCGGAATATCGGGCACACGCTCGAAACATCCTCGAGCGACTCGGATTGTCGGAGGCAGCCGATCACAGAGTCGATACGTATTCGGGAGGTATGCGTCGTCGACTCGATATCGGCGCGAGCCTCATTGCTCGGCCACCGGTTCTCTTTCTCGATGAGCCCACGACCGGACTCGACCCGCGTACTCGCAACAGCCTGTGGGAATTCCTGGAAGAGCTCGTCGACGAGGGGACCACCGTGCTCCTCACGACCCAGTACATGGAGGAGGCCGAGAGACTGGCATCCACGATCGTCGTCCTCGACTTCGGTCGTGTGATCGCGAGGGGCACCGCGCTCGAGCTCAAGGAGAAGATCGGCGGAAGCCGCCTCGAGGTTCGGGTCATCCACCGTTCGGATCTCGAACGAACTACCGCCGTTCTCGCCGATCTGAGCCGTTCGTCTGCTCAATCGGATGCTCATCAACGCCTGGCAACGGTATCGACGGACGGTGGGACGGCTCTCTTGATGGCAGTTGCTCGACGTCTCGAGGACGAGGGAATCGAGATCGAGGACCTTGGAATCCGCCACCCCTCACTCGATGACGTCTTCCTGTCACTGACAGGGGCGATGCGCTCAGATCAGCTGGAGGCGGTGTGAGTCCCGACCGCGGCTCCGATCAGTCGGGGTCGTTCAGCCAACCCGAGCCCTTCGTGGCCTTCACTCCGCTCTCTGCGCTGCGTGACATCGGCGGGGTAGCGAAACGCAATCTGCTGCGCATTCTTCGCACGCCGCGATTGCTGGCCATCGGCATCCTCCAGCCGGTGATCCTGCTCATCCTGTTCCGATACGTGTTCGGCGGAGCCATCCGGATTCCCGGATTCTCATACGTGAACTTCGTGGTCCCAGCGGTGTTCATCGAAGCCGTTCTGATCGGCGGCGTGACCACGGCGATCGGACTCTCCCAAGATCTCAAGAGCGGCATCATCGACCGGTTCCGGAGTCTCCCCATGGCCCGTTCGGCAGTCCTGGCAGGCAGAACGCTCGCCGACCTCGTACGCAGCGTGCTCTCCCTCTGCGTCATGATCGGGCTCGGACTCGCCGTGGGATTCCGCTTCAACAACTCCATTCCGGCCATCGTCGCAGGCCTGTTGCTCATCCTGCTCTTCGGCTATGCGTTCATCTGGATGTACGCAGCGATCGGGCTCGCGACCAAGGATCCTGAAACGGCGCAGGTCGCCGGGATCGTTCCGTTCTTCATCCTCATGTTCGCCAGCAATGCCGTCGTGCCCGTTCAGACGATGCCCGGCTGGCTTCAACCGTTCGCCCGCAACCAACCACTCAGCATGACCGTCGACTCGGTCCGGGCCCTTCTCGAAGGCGGCCCCGCATTTCACTATGTCTGGCAGATGACGCTCTGGGCCGTGGGGATCTTCCTGTTCTTCTTCGCCATCTCGCTGCACCTGTACCGGACGGCGTTGTCGTGAGCCCGGCGGGCGTCCCAGGACACGCGATCCCCGGGAGACCACGCTTGCTGCGAACGTACAGTGGCAGATGACAGACGAACGATGGAAGACACCATGACCACAGAGATGATGTCGGCGTGGGTCGTCGACACGCCCGGACCCGCCGACACCGGACCACTTCGAGCGGTCGAGAAGCCCGTCCCGCTTCCCAATCGAGGGCAGGTCCGGGTCCATGTGCGTGTCTGTGGCGTCTGTCGAACCGATCTCCATCTCGCCGAGGGCGACCTGCCGCCCAAACACCACCAGGTCACCCCTGGGCACGAGGTGGTGGGAATCGTCGATCGGCTGGGAGCAGGCTGCACCCGATTTCGCGAAGGTGACCGAGTTGGTGTTCCCTGGCTCGCCCACACCTGTGGAACCTGTCGATTCTGTGCAGCCGGGCGCGAGAACTTGTGCGTCGATCCTCGGTTCACCGGTTGGGATCTCGACGGAGGATACGCACCGTACGTGGTGGTGGACGAGATGTTCGCCTATCCGATACCCGAGGCGTTCAGCGATGAGGAGGCGGCGCCGCTCCTCTGTGCAGGGATCATCGGTTACCGGGCCCTGCGACGGTCGCAGCTACCGCCAGGGGGAAGGCTCGGCATCTACGGATTCGGAGGATCTGCCCACCTCACCGCACAGATCGCCATGGCCGAGGGAGCTCGGGTCCACGTGATGACGCGGTCAGCCGAAGCCCGTGCGCTCGCGCTCGAGCTCGGTGCGGCGAGCGCCGGAGGCGCCGACGATCCACCACCCGAACCCCTGGACGCCGCGATTCTCTTCGCCCCCGTCGGCACGCTGGTCCTGCCGGCACTCCAATCGCTCGACCGTGGGGGTGTCGTCGCCGTCGCCGGAATCCACCTGACCGACATTCCTACCCTCAACTACGAACGGGACCTCTTCGAAGAACGCGGCTTGTGCAGCGTCACCGCCAATACCCGTGGCGACGGCAACGAGTTCCTCGAGGCGGCCGCTCGGGTCCCCTTACGGGTCTCCACCGTCCCCTACGAGTTGGGAGATGCCACTCAGGCGCTCAAAGACCTGGCGCACGACCGGGTGAACGGGGCCGCGGTGCTGATTAACTCGTCCGGCTGGTGACACGCAGGATCTAACCGTCGGTGAGCTCCCTGAGATCGCGCAGCCGACTCTCGAGACTGCGAATCTCGTCGTCCAGGACATCCCGAGTCACGAGACGATCCTCCAGCGATTTCACTCGCCGCTCCAACTCATCGATGCGCCCCACTTGAGGATCGACTGGCACCATGCACCTCTCTCTTTCTCTTTTCCATTCCCAGCGAGCCCGATACCCTCGTGGCCACCGCTCTCACGACGCGAGGGGGACTGCGTCAGTCGGCCAGCCCCGAGGGTGCCCTGGATGGTGGCTCCAGCTGGCGACCAAGGCGCGGGCCTGCTCGCATGCCTCAGCCACTGACGCTCCAGCGACATAGCTGCTCACAGCCACCGAGACAGCCATCGGTGCAAGACGCGGCTCGTCGGGAAACGATTGCTCCGTCCAGTCCCTCACCGACTCTGCCAGTGCAACCACAACATCCATACCGACCACCTCCCACCATGACCGTACGACGAAGGGTTGGCCCGTAGCAGGGCCAAAGGTCCCGAGTCCCTATCCC
Source organism: uncultured Acidimicrobiaceae bacterium (assembly GCA_963839925.1). Lineage (GTDB taxonomy): Bacteria > Actinomycetota > Acidimicrobiia > Acidimicrobiales > RAAP-2 > Bog-756. The sequence continues at coordinate 21,790 of CAWIWV010000002.1, forward strand.
GGCTGTGCGGCGTGTTGTGCGGCCAGCAGGTAACCGGTGCCGCCGCCGGACGGGCCGAGAGCGAAGAACCGATCGTCACCGCCCTCACCACCCCGCGAGCCGAGAAATGGAGCATCGAAGTTGAAGACCCCGCCGTCGGCGGCCACCAACCAGTACCCGCCAGTGAGCGGATCGGCGGCCATGCCCACCACCGGTTGGTCGAGTGACCGTCCTCCCATCGAGCCGTAGAAACCGGCGTCGCCGAAGGTGAAGATCCCACCGTCGGCGGCCACCAACCAGTAGCCCTTGCCATCGGGGGTGGCGGCCATGCCCACCACCGGTTGGTCGAGTGACCGTCCTCCCATCGAGCCGTGGAAACCGGCGTCGCCGAAGGTGAAGATCCCACCGTCGGCGGCCACCAACCAGTAGCCCTTGCCATCGGGGGTGGCGGCCATGCCCACCACCGGTTGGTCGAGTGACCGTCCTCCCATCGAGCCGTGGAAACCGGCGTCGCCGAAGGTGAAGACCCCGCCGTCGGCGGCCACCAACCAGTAGCCCTTGCCGTCGGGGGTGGCGGCCATGCCCACCACCGGTTGGTCGGGGGTGATCCCGAGGCCCGGCAACGAGCCGTCGAATCTGGCCGCCCCGACGGCGAAGACGCCACCGTCGGCCGCCGTCAACCAGTACCCGCCGCGCGTGGGGTCGACCGCCGCACCCACGAGTGGCGAGTCCGAAGTGACCGACGGACCAGACGGTGGGGCTGTGCCAAAGCCGTAGACGGCGCTGGCCTGGGGAACTGCCTGCACCGCACCCCCGCAAATGGCGACGAAGTTGTAGCCCTGGCTCTCGAGGTCGGTGATGATCTGGGGAAGAGCGGCGACCGTCTCGGAGCGGTCTTCCCCACCGTCGTGCATGTCGACGACGGCTCCGGGAAAGGCCGAACCCACCACGCTGTCGACAATGGACTGGACGCCGGGAAGGCTCCAGTCCCGAGGATCGACCGAATAGCTCATGGTCGTCAGTCCGCGTTGAGCGATCTGATCGAGCACCGTCGCGTTCCAGTCGTCGTAAGGCGGCCTCACACAGGTTGGCGTCTCGCCGGTGAGAGAGGTGATCTCGTTCTGGGTCTGATCGATCTCGTAGGGGAATTGCGACACGGGGGTGGTGGCCAGATCAGGGTGGGTCCACGTGTGATCCTCAACCGGATAGCCGGCAGCGGCGAGCATCCGGGTGTACTGCGGATACTCGACGACGTTCTCACCGATCTCGAAGAACGTGGCCGGCACGTGGTACTGCTCGAGTATCGAGAGGACCTGCGGGGTGTATGGACCGGGCCCGTCGTCAAAGGTGAGGGCGATGACCCGTTTGCCCGCCGTGGCCGCCCCGCCCGGTGCCTGGTAGGTGTAGAAAGCCGGCTGCGGCGATGCATCTTGGGCAACCCCCGTCGACGGCATGAAGAGAACGAGGGCAACGCAAGCTGCGGCACTGACCAGCACGGCGACTTTGCGCTTCGACTCTCTGATCAGCATCGTGCAACCCTTTCTCGTACGACCGGATCCGGCGAGGTGGTTCGAGGTGTTCATCCGGTCGCCGAGGATGGAGTCCCGCCTCCCATGCCCACGATGTCGATGACGTTCGTCATGATCTCACCGAAGGCCACCGGGTCGGCGATCAGCCAACTGTGGGAACCGGGCACGGTGATCACCTCGGGACTACCCAGCGTCGTACACATGTCATCGAACGAATCACGCGTGATCAACTGGTCGCTCTGCCCCCAGAGCACCACGACCGGGAGGTCACGGAGGCGCAGCTCATTGAGCTCGGCGGTGAGGTCCGCCTTGCGAGCAAGCGTCGCCGCCTTCCAGAAAGTCCGCGGATCGCGTAGGAGATTGGGCAGTGCCTCGCCGACGATGACCGGCAGTACGCGGCGTCCCTGGCGGATCGGGAGAAGGTCGGCAGGGAGATGGAGACCCCAGTCCCAAAGTGGGCGCTGGGCCATGGAGCGCAGTGTCGGTCCTTTGCCGGTCCACGCGGAGCCGCCGACGGAATTGATCAATACGAGGGCATGGACCTGATCGGGGTAGTCGTGCGCCAGTTTGATGGCCACACCACCGCCGAACGAGTGGCCGATCACCAGCGCAGGTCGGCAGATACCCACGGCGCGGAGAAAATCGCCGGCCCACTTCGCATAGCCGGCGAAGTCGGTGGAGTCCTCGGGGAGCGCCGCGGTGCCTCCGAACCCCGGAAGTGCGGGGGCGACCACGTGAAGGCCGGCGGCAACCAGGCGGGACAGCGATCGCTTGTACACCTTGTGGTCGAGTCCCCACCCATGCAGGAACAGCACCGGAGGACCGGTGCCGGCCTCCCCGTAGAAGGCCAACCGGCCGTCGACTTCGGTGCGTTTCCAGGCGAGCCACGCCGGATTGCGACCTTCGATCTCCTGTGCGGGAGGCAGTGCATACACCTTTTCATCCACCCCACCACCATGATCCGGAGCAGCGCCGCACGGAAGGGCCGAATTGCCCAATTCCACGACATCTGAACCTGTGACCTTCGGCCCTATCCCGTCGACCGGATGACAACGACGATTGCTGCATGGCATCCCAGTTGAGCGTGATCGAACGGACGGTCGCGAAGACGAACGAATGGCTCGACAGGCTCAGCGACGAAATGGGCACCGACGATCGGGAGCGCTCGTTCAGGGTCCTCCGCGCGGTGCTCCACGCGCTCCGCGACCGCGTCGGCCCCGAGGTCTCGGTCCACCTGGCTGCCCAACTACCGCTGCTGGTGCGTGGGACCTTCTACGAGGGCTGGGATCCGGATTCGACGCCGCAGAAGCTGACGCTTGACGAGTTCATCGTGCGGGTCGAGCGCGAGGCCACCCTGCACAGTTCCGCCGAGGCGGCGACGGCCACTCGTGCGGTCATGCAGGTCCTCCGGAGCGAACTGGCGCCAGGCACCATGGATCACGTGCTGGCCGTGCTCCCCGACGAGTTCTCTGTCGTCGTATAGATGGCGATGACTTGCGCCCCTATACGGCGGGTTCCACGCGTCTTACCATGGCCTCATGCGCATCGGTGACGAGGTGGTCATCGACTCCGACGGTCTCGAGGTGCTCATCACGAGCCTGGGCGAGTTGGGCTACGAGACCAAGGGGCCGACCGTCCGCAACGAAGCGATCCTGCCCGGGCCGGTCCACCGTGTCGCAGATCTGCCCGTCGGTACCCACGACATCCAGAGCCCTGGCCGGTACCGTCTCGAACGGGGCGACGACGTGGCGGTGTTCGGATGGGCGGTCGGACCCGGTTCGTGGAAGGCAGAGTTCTTTCCGCCCACCCAGGAGCTCTGGAGATCGACCGTCGACGACGAAGGCGCCACCGTCACGGTGCCCGACTCGACGGCGCCCCCCCTGGCGATCATCGGTGCACGACCCTGCGAGCTCGCCGGCTTGGCGGTGTTGGACCGGGTGCTGCTCGAGGGAACGTACCCCGACCCCCGGTACGCGGCCCGACGTGCCGGTACCTTCGTCGTCGTGGCCGAATGCGGCTCGCCCGCCGGCACCTGCTTCTGCACGTCGATGGGAAGCGGACCAGGCGCCGAGAACGGCTTCGATCTGGCGCTGACCGAGATCGATGACGGACAGGGTCACCACTTCGTCGTCCGGGTCGGCACCGAACGTGGCGGGGAGGTGCTCGCTCGAGTACCGGTGTCCCCGGCCTCGGACCGCGATCTCGCTGCCCGACAACAGGTCATCTCCTCCGCCGAGGCTGCCATCGACCGCCACCTCGAGACGAAGGGGCTGGCTGAACTGCTGAATCGGAATCTCGAGCATCCCCGCTGGGACGAGGTGGCCGAGCGGTGCCTGGCCTGCGGGAACTGCACGTTGGTCTGCCCGACGTGCTTCTGCAGCGACGTCTCGGACACCACCGACCTGAGTGGCACCGTCGAGCGCCGGCGCACGTGGGCGTCGTGCTTCGATCTCGACCACTCCTACCTCCACGGCGGCCCGGTCCGTTCCACCACCTCGTCGCGTTACCGGCAATGGCTCACCCACAAGCTGTCGACCTGGTGGGACCAGTTCGACACGTCCGGATGCGTCGGTTGCGGACGGTGCATCGCCTGGTGCCCGGTCGGCATCGACCTGACCGAGGAAGCGGCAGCCATTCGGGCGAGCGATGGATCTGTCCGATCATCGACGACTCCGGCAAGTGGGGCCCGATGACCACTCCGATCGCCGAGACCGTGGCCCAGCACCCGTTGCTCGCCGGTTTGCCCGATGACGCTTTGGCGGAGGTGGTGGGGTGCGCCCGGGACGTGGCCTATGCCCCGGGCGAACTGGTGCTGACCGAGGGAGACGTTGCCGACACTCTCTTCCTCGTCCACCGCGGGCGGGTCGCCATCGAGATCCATGCACCTGACCGGGGGGCGATCGTGGTGGAGACCGTGGGTCCCGGGCGGGACGGTGGGTTGGAGCTGGCTGTTCCCCCCGTACCGTTGGCAGTTCGACGCCCGGGCCATCGACTCGGTCGGCGTCGTTGCGGTCGACGCCACCTGTCTGCGAGCCAAGGCGGACGCAGACGACGCGTTCGGTCACCAGCTGGTCACCCGGATGGCCGGGGTGCTCCTCGAACGGTTGCAGGCCACCCGGATCCGTCTCCTCGACCTGTACGGTGCCGACGGTGGCCACTGACGTGCTCACCGGCCGGACCGCTTCGAGCGGGGACCCGCGGTCTCCGGAGCAGCCAGCCGGGTCCGGTCCCATGGTGCCCGTCCCACACCGGGTCGTGGGACGCCGCGACGAGACCAGCGACGTCACCACCTTGTCCCTGGCGCCCGTCTCGGGGATTCCCCTCGAGTTCCTACCTGGGCAGTTCAACATGCTCACCGCCTACGGAGTGGGTGAAGCGGCCATCTCGGTGAGCAGTTCGAGACGAGAGCGCGGTCCCATCCGGCACACCGTGCGCAACGTCGGGCCGGTGACCCGGGCCCTGTGCGAGGCGCCCGTCGGCACCATCATCGGTGTGCGGGGCCCCTTCGGTACCCCGTGGGGCGTGGACGACGCCCTCATGCGCACCGGAGACGTCGTCGTGGTGGCCGGGGGCATCGGGCTCGCCCCCCTGCGCGGAGCCATCGACGAGCTCGTGCACCGACCAGACGCCGACAGTGGCCGCGTCTTCGTCATCACCGGTGCCCGCGAGCCCGGTCAGATCATCTACGGCGACGATCTCGAGGCCTGGGAACGGTCAGGTGCCGTGGTCGAGGTCACCGTGGACGTGGCCTCGCCTGGCTGGTCCGGTCATGTGGGCCTGGTCACGACCCTGCTCGACGCAAGCCGTCTTCGACCCTGTGTCGTCCACCGCGCTGATCTGCGGACCGGAGATCATGATGCGTTTCACCGCTCAGGCCCTCATCAACCGAGGTCTTGATCCGGCACGTATCCGGGTGTCTCTCGAACGGAACATGCAGTGCGGACTCGGCTGGTGCGGCCACTGCCAACTCGGGCCGTTCCTGCTGTGCCGGGACGGTCCGGTCCTCCCGTACGCCGGCGCCGTCGCGCAGCTGTTCAGACGAACGCGAGCGATGAGCCCCTCCGAACCTCCAGCGCCACGATGGCCGCCCTTCGCTGGCCGTGTGGAAGTTCGCATCGTGTGACGGATGCCAGCTCAGCCTGCTCGACTGCGAGGACGAGCTGCTCGACCTGGCCGAATCCGTCCACATCGCCCATTTCACCGAGATGTCACGAGCAACGGTGGCCGGCCCTTACGACGTGTCCCTTGTCGAGGGATCCATCACCACTCCGGTCGACGCCGAACGAATCGTGGAGATCCGGGCCAACTCCCGAATGCTCGTCACCATCGGTGCGTGCGCCACCTCCGGGGGGATCCAAGGACTGCGCAACTTCGCCTCCTCGGGTGCGTACGCGACCACCGTCTACGCCCATCCCGAATACCTGGCCTCTCTCGACACCTCGACCCCGATCGCAGCTCATGTCGAGGTCGACTACGAGCTCCACGGCTGCCCCATCGATCGTCGGCAGCTCCTCGAGGTGATCACCGCTTCGCTGGCCGGCCGCAAGCCGGTGGTCGCCGGGCATTCGGTGTGCCAGGAGTGCAAGGGCAAGGGCACGGTGTGTCTGCTGGTGACCGGGGCAGGCTCCTTGCCTGGGTCCGGTGACCCGGTCCGGATGTGGCGCCCTGTGCCCGACCGTCGGCCGTGGCTGCTTCGGCTGCTTCGGCCCGGCCGACACCGCCAACACGGCATCGCTGGCGGCCGAGCTTCGCCGGCAGGGGTCGACCCCGCTCGAGGTGGCCGCCTGTTCGCCACTTTCAATGCCGATGCCCCCGCCTTCCGGGTCGAGTCCGCCAGCCAGGGAGGTCCGGTGCCGGTCGCCTTCGGGCGCCGGATCGGCACAGAGCGTCGAAGCCATGACCCACGGATCCGGATCGCAGCGCACCATCGGCGTCGAGGGGATTTCGCGGGTCGAGGGAGAGGGATCCCTGCGGGTCGCGGTGCACGACGGCACGGTCACCGAGGTGGCACTCGAGATCTTCGAACCGCCCCGTTTCTTCGAGGCGCTGTTGGTGGGGAGACAGTTCACCGAGGCCCCGGACATCACGGCCCGGATCTGCGGGATCTGCCCCGTCGCTTACCAGATGAGTGCCTGCGCGGCCATGGAGGACGCCTTCGGAGTGACCGTCGACGAGCGGATCGCCGCCTTGCGCCGGCTGCTCTACTGCGGCGAATGGATCCAAAGCCACGCCCTCCACGTCTACCTGCTCCACGCGCCCGACTTCCTCGGCTGCGCTGACGCGGTCGAGCTGGCCGGCCGGGACCGGGGAGCGGTGGAGCGCGGCCTTAGCCCTCAAGCGCACGGGAAATCTGGTCATGGAGACCGTCGGAGGCCGAGCGGTCCACCCGGTCAACGTCCGGGTCGGGGGCTTCTACAGTGCCCCGGAACCCGACGCTGTCGCCTCGTTGGCCGACCCGCTGCGCAGGGCCCGCGACGCAGCGCTGGCCACAGTGGAGTGGGTCTCCGGATTCGACATCCCCGAACTTGATGGCGACTACCGGTTCGTGGCTCTGCGGGACGGGGGTCGCTATCCCATCGAGCGAGGCCGACCGACCTCATCGGACGGTCTGGACTTGAGCCCGGCCGAGTTCGCGGACTTGGCCGTGGAAGAGCACGTCGCCCACTCGACCGCCCTCCATGCGCGACTCGGAGGTCGGGACCCCTACCTGACCGGCCCGCTGGCTCGCTACGCACTCAATGCCGACACGCTGCCGCCGATCGCGGCCGAGGCGGCGGCAGCGGCCGGGTTGGGCCCCGTCTGCTCGAACCCGTTCCAGAGCATCGTGGTGCGCTCCGTCGAGCTGGTGTTCGCCTGTGACGAAGCACTGGCACTGGTCGAGGCGTACGCGCCGCCCGAGCCTGCGGCCAACGACGTCGGGCCGCGTCGCGGAATCCGGCAACCGTGTGGGCACCGGTGTCACCGAAGCTCCGCGGGGCCTTCTGCTCCATCGCTACACGATCGACGAGGACGGGACCATCCTTCGGGCCCGCATCATGCCGCCGACATCGCAGAACCAGCTCACGATCGAATCCGACCTTCGCCGTGTCGTCCAGAGACGGCCTCGACCTCGACGACGACGAGCTCCAGTGGCGCTGCGAACAGGCCGTGCGCAACCACGACCCTTGCATCTCCTGTGCCGCCCACTTCCTCGACGTCTCGGTGGTGCAGTCATGAGCGGGCCGGACCCTGTGGTCGTGGTGGCAGGGCTCGGGAGCGAGTACCGGCAAGACGACGGCGCCGGTCCCCTGGTCGCGGCGCGTGCCGTCGATGAGGCCGGCCTCGGTCGCGACATCGGACCGATCGCCGATCCGCTCGACCTGCTCGGGGCCTGGGATGGAGCCGATCTCGTGGTGGTGGTCGACGCGGTGCGGTCGGGGGCACCCGCGGGCACGGTGCACGTCGTCGAGCTCGACGGTGAGGCGGACCTGGGCGGTTCGAGTGCGACCAGCACCCACGGGATCGGCTTGGCCGGCGTGCTCCGCCTGGCCCGTGCCGTCGGCCATGCACCCGTGCGGGTGGCGGTGGTGGGCATCGAGGGCGAGAACTTCGGCCGAGGGATGGGACTGAGCCCGGCGGTCGAGTCAGCGCTGCCTGCTGCCGTCCATCGAGTCGTCGAGTTGATCGGGGAGGTTGCGACATGTGCATGAGCAGATTGCACCGCGTGGTCGGAGGAGGGGACGGTGTCGTCGACGTGGAAGATATGGAGGGTGCCGTGCATCGAGTCTCGTTGTTGGCACTGGACGGACCGGTACCCGCCGTCGGGGATTGGTTGGTCGTCCACAGCGGCTACGCCATCGATCGGGTCGATGCGGCCGAGGCCGAGGCGGTGGCCGCCGACCTGCGGCGAGCTGGGTCGGCGACACCGTGACCGCCGGGACCGGGCCTCTCCCGGCAGAGAGAGAACGACCCCGTCCGCCGATCGCCGCCGACCGGGGTGCCCTTCCCGGTGTGCTGGTGGCGGCGACCACCGCCCTCATCAGCGGGCTCTCCGTCTTCGTCAACAGTTACGGCGTGCACGCGGTCACTTCGCCCGCCGTGTACACCACGGCCAAGAACCTGGTGGCAACCGTGCTCCTCGTCGGCTGCGGGCTCGCTGCGTTGCGCCTCCGGCGACGGCGGCCGGTGTCGGCCGCCGGCCGGTTCGTCTCGGTCCGCCGAGAACGGACCGTCCCGCCTGCGGGGCAGCGCAGCAGACTCGACTGGGGGATTCCGGAGTGGCTCGGGTTGGCCTACGTCGGCGTCGTCGGCGGAGGGCTCGCCTTCGTGCTGTTCTTCGACGGGCTGGCCGACACCAGCGCCACCCCGGCGGCGTTCTGGCGGGACACCCTGGTCATCTGGGTGGCCGTGCTGGCGGTGCCCTTCCTGCACGAGCGGATCACCTGGTGGAACATGGTCGCCATCGCCCTCCTGGTGGTCGGCGAGGTGGCCGTTGCCGGCGGACTCGGTCACCTGGCCGCCTCGCGGGGAGAGCTCCTCGTCCTGTCCGCTTCGATGCTGTGGGCGGTCGAGGTGGTATGGCCAAGATCCTTCTCCGCGGGATTGCTCCTGCGACCATCTCCATCGTCCGCATGGGGATCGGCGCCGTCACCTTGGTCGGCTACTTGGCGGCGACCGGATCGTTGCATGCGCTGTTCGCTCTCGATGCGACTCAGGTGGGATGGGCCCTTCTCACCGGGTTGTTGTTGGCCGCCTACGTGGCCACCTGGATGACGGCACTGGCACGGGCACGTGCCATCGACGTGACATCCATCCTGGTCGGCAGCGCATTGGTGACCGCCCTGCTCCAGGCAGCAGCGGGCACGACGTCGCTGGCCCCCCAGGCACTGGGCCTGGCGCTCATCGCCGGTCGGAGCCGCCATCGTCGTCTGGATGGGATTCCGGCAACCCGGGCTGAGGCCGGAGACGGTGGCGGTCGAATGACTTCCGGTCCGGTCCTCTTCGCCAGATACGCCTACCCCCCCAACTCCCTCGGGTACTGCGGACCCGGTGACCCGTCCGCACTGCTGGGAGCGGCCGCCGAGGGTACGGATCTGGCCAACCTCGGTCAGCTGGCTGCGCGATTCGAAGGGGCATGGCCGTACCTGCAGTTGATCGCTGCCTGCAACGGCCTCGACGATCCCCTCGACCGGCGCGTGGTCGAGGCCTACTGGGTGGGGAACGAACTCGTCGCTCAGGTTCCACCCTCCGCGCTCGCACGCTCGCTCGGCGACCGCTTCGAACAGAGGTCCGGGCGGCAGTTCGCAGCACTGGTCTCAGCGGTTCCCGCCGGCGGGATCCCCCAGCACAGCTTCCACGTCTTCGCCGTCTACCCCTGGTTGGGACTCCTCCGCGCCGGCATGGACGGCCCACCCATGGAAGTGCTCGAAAAGTGCCGCATCCGGTGGGGACGAGTCGAAGAGGTGGCCGGGGACCTGGTGGCTGTCACCAGCCAAGCCCTCGCCTTCGACGGATCACGTCTGATCCTCGGCCCGAACCGGGTCGAGCAGGTGCGCCGGAGCCTCGACGGCGTCGGCTTCACCGAAGACCTCCGGCCCGGCGACGTGATTTCCCTCCACTGGGACTGGGTTTGTGACCGGCTCTCTCCGATCGAGCTCGGGTGGCTGCGCTTCTGCACGGTTCAGAACCTCGCTGCCGTCAACTCACTGGCCGTTCCGGGCCCGGCCTTCATCTCGGAAGTCTGAGCCTTGGAGGAACGACTGGTGAATACTGGAGTGGGTCGTCCACAGGTCTGCAATCGAATTGAGGTGTGATGCCCTCGTACCGTCGGGGAAAAGTGGAGAACATCGCCCACCGCGAGCCGGTGTTCGTGCGTGCTGACGAGACGCTGGGAGAGGTCGCTCGCACGATGTGGTCGGAGAACGTCGGCGCGTTGGTGGTCGGCGATGAGCGGCAGGTGTTGGGCATCGTCTCCGAACGTGATCTGGTGTCCCGGATCGGCCAGGGCGAGGATCTGGACGTCCTCACTGCGAAGGACGTCATGACCGGCCATCTGGCCGCGGTGCGGATTGGAGACACGCTCGATGATGCCGCGTACTTGATGCTGGAGAGCGGCGTCCGTCACCTCCCCTTGATGGATCACCACGACCGGGTGATCGGCATGGTGTCCGTCCGCGACCTGCTGCGTCCATTGCTGTCGGACGGCCCGGACGTCTGGGGGTCGGCGGCCGGCGACCGGTGACCTGTCGCAGTCGGGCTCGCTCCGACCGAAGAATCAGACCGGTCTAGGAGTCCGCCAGCGCCTTCTCGATGATCCCGAGCCCTTCGTCCAGAAGATCGTCGGAGATCACCAGGGGGGGCAGCAGCCGTAGGACGTTTCCGTAGGTCCCGGCGGTCAGAATCAGCAAGCCCTGTTCATGGCAGCGGCGGGCAACCCGTTGCGCGGCGGCGGCGTCCGGTTGCCGCCCGTCGGCCCCCACCAGCTCGAGCGCGATCATTGCGCCCCTGCCGCGCACCTCGCCGACCGGTCCGTCGGCGGCCACCAACTTCTCGAGCCGCGGCTGCACCACGTCGCCAATGTGCCGGGCTCTCTCCAGCAGCCCTTCGGATTCGATGATGTCGAAGACGGCCAGAGCGGCGGCACAGGCGATCGGGTTGCCTCCGAAGGTCCCCCCGAGGCCGCCCTGATGGACCGATTCCATGACCTCGGCCCGGCCGGTGACCCCTCCCAGGGGAAGCCCCCCACCGATGCTCTTGGCCGTGGTGACCAGATCCGGCACCACCTGCTCGTGCTCGCAGGCGAACCATGTGCCGGTCCGGGCCATACCGCTTTGGACCTCGTCTGCCACCAGAAGGATCCCGTGGTCAGCGCACCAGGACGCCAGGCCCGGCAGCCAACCGGGTTCAGGCACGACGAACCCCCCTTCGCCGGCGATGGGCTCGACGACCACGCAGGCGATCGTGTCGGCTCCCACCGTCGTCTCGAGCAGTCGGATGACTTCCTCGAGCCGCCCCGTCCCCCGGAAGGGGTCCGAGTAGGGGGCCCTGTAGATCTCGGGAGCGAACGGTCCGAAACCGAGCTTGTAAGGGGCCACCTTTCCGGTGAGGCTCATGGTCAGCAGCGTTCGTCCGTGAAATCCATGATCGAAGGCGACCACCTTGCTGCGACCTGTCGCGTAGCGGGCCACCTTGACGGCGTTCTCCACCGCCTCCGCACCGGAGTTGACCAGAAGGGAACGCTTGTCGTGGTCGCCGGGGGTGAGCTCGTTCAATCGTTCGCACACCGCCACGTACTCCTCGTAGGGCGTCACCTGAAAGCAGGTATGCGTGAACCGTTCCGCCTGCTGCTCGATCGCCCGCACAACGGCCGGAGCGCTGTTGCCCACGTTGGTGACGGAGATCCCCGATCCGAAGTCGATGAGCCGATTACCGTCCACATCCTCGACGATGCCGGCTCCGGCGCGCGCCACGAAGACCGGAAGGGTCGTCCCGACTCCACGGGGCACCGCGGCCGATCGTCGTTCGAAGAGGGCTCGGGAGGCGGGGCCGGGTATCTCGGTGGCGAGGTGACGGCCTGCAACCGGTGCGACGACAGTTTCGTTGGACATTGTCACTTCTCCGGTCGGGTCTGGCTACGGGGCGATGTAGCTCATGACGTGCTTGATCCTCGTGTAGTCCTCGAAGCCGTAGACCGAGAGATCCTTCCCGTAGCCGGAGTGCTTGAACCCACCGTGGGGCATCTCGGCCACCAGCGGGATGTGGGAATTGATCCACACGCAGCCGAAGTCCAGGCGGGCCGACGTGCGCAACGCCCGGGCGTGGTCTTTGGTCCACACCGATGATGCCAATCCGAACTCCACGTCATTGGCCCATCGCACAGCTTCGTCCTCGTCGCTGAATCGCTGGACGGTGATGACGGGGCCGAAGACCTCTTCTTGAATGATCTCGTCGCTCTGGGAGAGCCCGGTCACAACCGTCGGTTCGAAGAAGAATCCCCGATCACCCACCTGCTTCCCACCTCTTTGGAGGTTGGCGTGATTCGGAAGACGCTCGATGAAACCCCTCACCCGTTCGAGCTGGACTGCACTGTTGAGGGGTCCGACATCGGCGTCGGCATCGTCGGGCCCACCCAGCTTGCGCCGACCGGCCGCTTCGGTGAGTGCAGCGACCAGGTCGTCATGGATCCGCGGGCCGGCGAGGACCCGGGTGGCCGCGGTGCAGTCCTGGCCGGCGTTGAAGTACCCGGCCATGGCGATGCCTTCGGCGGTCGACTCCACATCGGCATCATCGAACACGATGACCGGCGCCTTCCCACCCAGCTCGAGATGGACACGCTTGATGTCCTCCGCCGCACCTCTGGCGATCTCCCGTCCGGCCCGCACACTTCCCGTGATGGAGACCATCCGTGGAATGGGGCTTTCGAGGAGTGCCGCACCCATCTCGTGGTTCTGGCCACTGACGACGTTGAGCACGCCGGGCGGGAAGAACTCGCCGGCCACCTCGGCCATGAAGGCAGTGCTGGCCGGCGTGGTGTGCGCCGGTTTGAGCACGACGGTGTTGCCCGCCGCGATGGCCGGGGCGAACTTCCAGGTGGCCATCATCATCGGGTAGTTCCAGGGAGTGATCTGGGCGCACACGCCCACCGGCTCCCGACGGACGAAGGAGGTGAAACCCTCCATGTACTCCCCCGCCGAGCGGCCCTCGAGCAGACGGCAGGCGCCGGCGAAGAACCGGATCTGGTCGATCATCGGCGGGATCTCCTCAGCGGTGGTCAGTTCCCGTGGCTTGCCGGTGTTGCGGCACTCGATGTCGACCAACTCGTCGGTGCGCGCCTCGAGGGCGTCGGCGAACCTGAGCAGGGCCAGACTCCGCTGCGAAGGCGTCGTGGTCGACCAGGTTGCGAATGCCTCCTCGGCCACCTGGAAAGCCCGGTCGACGTCCTCGGGCTGCGAGCGGGGAGCTTCGGCGTACTTCTCCCCGTTCACCGGGTCGACCAGGTCGTAGGTGAGCCCGTCCTTGGCCGGGGCCGACTCTCCGCCGACGAAGTTCTGGACTACGTACGGGTCAACAGCCATTGATTCCTCCTTTGTCTTCAAACGGAGCTTGGCACACGTTCGTCACAGGCCCACGGGGCTCCGTGGCTGTTGACCAGGTCGAGGAAGGGGTCGGCGGGCAGGGCCTCGGGGCCGAGCACACCCGCACCCGACCAGACGCCGGAGTCCAAGAGCTCGAGAGCCACGATCGGGTTCATCGCCGTCTGCCAGACCACCGCCTGCGAGTCGAACTCGGACATGCACCAGGCGTTGTCGACCACGTGGTGGAGATACACCTCTCGAGGTGCCCCGTCCTTGCCGGTTCCCGTGACCCAGGTGCCGGCACAGGTCAGACCGGTCATCCGGTCCCCCAGCTGAGCCGGGTCGGGCAGACCGGCGGCGACCACGTCCCGGGGCGAGACCTCGACGTTGCCAACGCGGAGCGGCGTGGTCGAATCGAGCCCCAGCTTGTGAATCACGGACAGGACATCGATGAACTCGTCGCCCAACCCGTATTTGAAGGTGACCCGCTGGGCGTCGACCCATCGAGGCACGAGGAGGACCTCCTCGTGCTCGACGTTCACGCATTCGATCGGTCCGATCCCTGCGGGGAAGTTGAAGGTCTCGGGTTCGCTGAAGCACTCCGTCGTAAACCACTCCTTGCCCTTCTCCCACACGATGGGTGGGTTCAGGCACTCCTCGATGGTGGTCCAGATGGAGAAGGAGGGGGCGAACTCATAGCCCTCGATGACCAGGTTCGCCCCGTCCCGCACACCGATCTCGTCGATCGACGAGAACAGGTTGTCCGCCGCGTACCGGGCAAACACGTCGGACAATCCAGGCTCGACCCCCATACCGCACAGCGCCAGCACCCCCTTCTCCTTCAACTGTGCATCCATGGCGAACTGCTCGTCTCCGAGCTTCACGCCAGGCACTCGATAAGGGTCGGTCGGGTGGGGATGCGACAGAGACATCGCCATGTCCAGGTAGGTCACCCCGGCACTGAACGCCGCCCTGAAGATCGGCATCACGAAACGCGGGTCGAGAGCGTTGAGCACGGCATCGACCTTCTCGCTCTTGATCAACTCGACCACAGCGGCCTCGTCGCTGCCGTCGAGTTGGTAGGCGGCGAAGCGGTCGCCTGCCCCTGCCACTGCTCGCTGGGCCCTGGTGACATCGAAGTCGGCCACAGCCACACGTTCGAAGAGGCCCCACTTGGCGGCCGTCTTGGCGACCGCGCTACCCACACCCCCCGCTCCAATCACCAGTACCCGCATCGTGACCTCCATTTGCTCGCGCCCTCCAGCCGGTCCGGAGTGCGAATCATCTCCCCACAGTGTTCGCCCACCGGAGCGCGGCGGCAAGGGTCAAAAGTCCTATCCCGACCAGGGCTCCCAACCAGGCCGCTCCGCACGTCGGAGCGCATGCCCCGGATTGGGGACTTTCGACTCTTTTGGACACTCCTTCGGTGTCAAAGCATGAGGGAATGACAACCGTGGACACCTCGCCAACGCAGTCCTCACTCCGGGCACGAGACCAGCTCGACCAGGTCGTAGCAAAGGTCGTCGAAAAGAACCCCGGCGAGATCGATTTCCATCAGGCCGTCCGTGAGGTGGCCCGTTGCCTCGAGCCGGTCCTCATACGCCATCCCCGTTACGTCCAGGACAAGATCTTCGAACGCCTGGTCGAGCCCGATCGGGTGATCAGCTTCGGAGTGAACTGGGTGGATGACAAGGGGGAGATCCACATCAACCGCGGCTACCGAGTTCAGATGAGCAGCTCCATAGGCCCGTACAAGGGCGGGTTGCGCTTCCATCCCACGGTGAGCCCGGGTGTGCTCAAGTTCCTCGCCTTCGAACAGACGTTCAAGAACGCGCTGACCACCCTGCCGATGGGTGGAGCAAAGGGGGGATCGGACTTCGACCCCAAAGGGAAGAGCGAATCGGAGATCAGACGATTCTGCCAGTCGTTCATGACCGAGCTCTACCCCTACATCGGCGAGTTCACCGATGTGCCGGCAGGAGATATCGGTGTCGGCGAGCGGGAGATCGGCTACCTCTTCGGCCAGTACAAACGGATCTCCAAGCGATTCGCCGGCGCGATCACCGGCAAGGGGATCAAGTGGGGCGGGTCGAACATCCGACAAGAGGCGACCGGCTACGGCGTCGTCTACTTCGCCCACGAGATGCTGGCCACCAGAGGAGACCAGCTGGCCGGCAAGACCTGCCTCGTCTCCGGGAGCGGGAACGTCGCCCAGTTCACCGTCGAGAAGCTTCTGGACCTCGGGGCGCGGACCGTCACCCTGTCCGACTCGAACGGGTTCATCCACGATCCCGACGGCATCGACCGCGAGAAGCTCGAGTGGGTGAAGGCCCTGAAGAACGAACGACGGGGTCGAATCCTCGAGTACGCGGACCGGTTCCCGAAGGCCACCTACCACCCTGCCGTGGTCGGCCGAGAGAACGGGCTCTGGGCGGTGCCGGCCGACTGCGCATTTCCGAGCGCCACCCAGGACGAGATCAGCGCCAAGGACGCTGATAGCCTGGTCAGAGGGGGCATCCTGTTGGTCGCCGAGGGAGCGAACATGCCCACTGTCCCCGATGGAATGGACCGGTTTGCGGAAGCCGGCGTGTTGTATGCGCCGAGCAAGGCGTCGAACGCCGGCGGTGTGGCCGTGTCAGGGCTGGAGATGGCCCAGGACATGCAGCTCGCCCAGTGGTCCCCGGAAGAGGTCGACCGCCGCCTTCAGGAGATCATGCACAAGATCCACGAAACCGTGCTCGAGGCGGCCGAGCGGTACGACAGGCCAGGTGACTACGTCGCCGGCGCCAACATCGCCGGCTTCGAAAAGGTCGGTGACGCGATGCTCGACGAGAGCCCGATCTGAGGTGACCGCCACCCTGCCGCCCACCGCCAACCCGGACCGGCCCGCCGAGGCACCGGTCGAGAAGGGCCTCAAATCCGACGCACTGAGCCTGGTCTCGAATGTCGTGATCGGCGTTGCCTCCACGGCTCCCGCCTACAGCCTGGCAGCGACTCTCGGCCTGATCGTGGTGGCGGTCGGGGTCCTCTCGCCGGTCATCGTGGTGCTGGCCTTCATCCCCATGCTGTTCGTCTCCATCGGGTACAGCGAGCTCAACAAGGCGGATCCCGACTGCGGCACGACCTTCACCTGGGGGACGCGCACCTTCGGACCCTGGGTCGGCTGGCTCGGCGGGTGGGGAATCGTCGCCTCCGACGTCCTGGTCATGGCCAGTCTGGCCCAGGTGAGCGGGCAGTACGGCTTCTTGCTCTTCGGGGCCAAAGGGATCGGCGAGAACCCCACCAGCGGGTGGGTGCTTCTGGTCGGCGTGCTGTTCATCGTGGTCCTCACCTACATCTGTTACCGGGGCATCGAGCTGTCCGCCCGAATCCAACAGATCCTGCTGGCGATCGAGGTGGTCGTCCTCGCGGTCTTCGCCATCGTGGCCCTGGTCCGCGTCGCCGTCGGCTCGGCGCCGGCCAGCCACCTTGCCCTCAGTTGGAGCTGGTTCAATCCCTTTCACGGGCCCTCGTTCTCGAAGATCATCGCCGGACTCACCCTGATGCTCTTCATCTACTGGGGGTGGGACACCTCGGTCTCCATCAACGAGGAGACCTCGGACCGCGAGCGAAATCCGGGCTTGGGCGCCATCATCTCGACCGTACTGTTGCTGGTCATCTACTTCATCGTCACCCTGGGAGCGCAGGCGTTCGCCGGCGTGGGCAAGACAGGGATCGGGCTGGCCAACCCCGACAACTACAGCGACGTCTTCTCCTCGCTCGGAACCGCGGTGTTCGGTCACTCCACGGTCGGTTCGATCGCCGCCCGCCTGCTCATTCTGATGGTGTTGAGCTCGGCGACCGCCTCCACCCAGACGACGATCCTGCCGACAGCCCGGACCACCCTGTCGATGTCCACCTACAAGGCGCTCCCCGATGCCTTCGGCCGAATCCACAAGCGCTACCTCACCCCGACGGTCTCGACGGTGACCATGGGCGCCATCTCCATCGTCTTGTACGTTGCCTTCAACCACTTCGCCGGGGGCAACCTGATCCCCGACGCGGTCACCGCCATCGGTGTGTACATCGCCTTCTACTACGGCCTCACCGGCTTCGCCTGCGCGTGGTACTACCGGAAGGTGCTGACCCGCAGCCGGCGCGACCTCTGGATGAAAGGCATCTTGCCCCTACTCGGTGGGGTGATCCTCTACTTCTTCATGGGCTGGAGCCTCTGGGAGGATTGGAACTTCGACAACATCCAGGCCCAGAGCTACACCTCCTGGCACCTGCCGTTCCCGCCACATTCGGACGTGGGCGGGGTGTTCCTCATCTCCCTGGCAGCAGCCGTCGTGGGCGTCGTCGCCATGCTCCTCATGCGATTCGGAAGCCCTGCCTTCTTCAGAGGTGAGACGCTCAACCGCTCGACCCCCACGCTGGTCCCCGAGGACAGCGGAACGCCGATCGACCGGATTCCGGAAGAGCGCACTCCCACGTCGCCCCCTGCATGAGCCGGCTCCGGCGGGAGCCGTCCTCGATCGTGGGGTAGCTCGGGAGCTGCTCGAGGAATCGACAGAAGTGGGTGGCGCCCGGCGAAGTTCGTGCTTACCATCGGCCATCGGCACGTTCGACTCATGCGAGAGGCGACGCACCGGGACACGAAGACCGAGGCGAAGGAGTTCACGTGGTGTACCGAGTCGTGCAGTGGGCCACCGGCGGGGTCGGCAAGGCGGCGATCCAAGGCGTGCTCGGTCATCCAGAACTGGAGCTCGCCGGCTGTTGGGTGCACTCGGCCTCGAAGGACGGAGTCGATGTCGGCCAGCTGATCGGGGACGCTCCGGTCGGCGTGAAGGCGACTGCAGATCTCGACGCCGCGCTCGCCATCGATGCCGACTGCGTCATCTACAGCCCGTTGATGGCTGACCTCGCTGTGGTCGAGAAGATTCTCCGCTCGGGCAAGAACGTGGTCACTCCCCTCGGCTGGTTCTTCCCTGATCCGCAAGACCACGCGCAGTGGGATGGAACCGCCAAGGCCGCGGGAGTCACCATCCATGGCACAGGGATCCACCCGGGGGGCATCACCGAGCGCTTCCCGCTCATGATCTCGGCGCTCTCGGGATCGGTCACCCACGTTCGTGCCGAGGAGTTCTCGGACATCCGCACCTACGGAGCTCCCGATGTCATCCGGGACTGGATGCTCTTCGGGACCACGCCGGAGAAGGCGAAGACGAGCATCATGGTCGCCGCGCTGGGAAGCGGTTTCGGGCAGTCCGTTCGGATGGTGGCAGACGAGCTCGGCTTCGATCTCGACCCCGAGCTGCGCACGACGCACGAGGTGGCCGTCGCCACCGAGCCGATCGAGTCCCCCATCGGAACGATCGAGCCCGGCCTCGTCGCTGCTCAGCGGTTCCGGTGGGAGGCAACCGTCGACGGGGAGCCGGTCGTCACCGCCGCGGTCAACTGGCTGATGGGTGATGACGCCCTCGACCCGCCCTGGCGGTTCGGGCCGGAAGGCGAGCGATTCGAGGTCGAGGTGACCGGCGATCCCGGCACGAAGCTCACCTTCAAGAAGCTGCACCCCGACTCCATCGCGGCCGGCCTCGAACGGAACCCTGGTGTGGTCGCCACGGCGATGCACTGCATCAACGCCGTCCCCGCGGTCTGTGCCGCGCCCCCTGGGTTGGTCACCTACCTGGACATCCCGCCCTATGCCGGGCACGCCGCGATGCATCTCCACCGCTACCGGACGACACCGTGATCCTCGACCGGTTCCGACTCGACGATCGGGTGGCGATCGTGACGGGAGCGGGACAGGGGATCGGAAGAGGAATCGCTCTCGGTCTCGCCGAGGCGGGGGCAGACCTGGCTCTAGCGGCTCGGACCCGCTCGGATCTCGAAGAGGTCGCCGGGGCCATCGAGGAGAGAGGTCGCCGAGCCCTGATCGTGCCGACCGACGTCATGGACACGCCGGCACTCGATGCCTTGGTCGACGAGACGGTGGCAGCGATGGGTCGGCTGGACATCCTCGTCAACAACCGCGGGGGGTGCCATGCCCCGACCCGGCATGAACACCAGTGAGCATTTCATGCAGACCGCATTCCACTTCAATGTGACGGCGCCGTTCCTGCTGACCCGATTCGCGGCCAGAAAGATGGTCGACACCGTCGGTCGCGGCGCGGTGGTCAACATCTCGTCGCGGTCGGCGAGTATGACCCAGACCTCCTTCGTCGCCTACGGGAGCGCCAAGGCAGCGCTCGACCGGATGACCCGCAACTTCGCACCAGAACTGGCGCCACACGTCCGGGTCAACGCCATCGATGTCGGCGGCGTCGCGACGAGGTCGCTCGATGTCGTGCTGACCGACGACAACCTCCGAAGCCAGTTTCTGGCAGGTACACCCATGGGTCGCCCGGGTGAACCCGAGGACATCGCCTGTGCCGTGCTCTACCTGGTGTCGGACGCATCGTCGTGGGTCACCGGCAAGGTCTTCGAGGTCGACGGAGGGACCGAGGCTCCTGCGATCACCGTCCCGGTGCCACCTCTGGAGCCGTTGCGCGCAGCGACCTCATGAGAAGGGGGATCGTGGGGGATCCAGGTGATGTCCGCGCTCCCCCGGTCGTACGAACTGGGGTTTTCCCTAGCATTTGTGCTGGTCACCGGTGATAAAGGGATTCCGAGGTTTGAGCAGTGGATGCGCTGGGTAGATCTAACAGCGTCAGGTCCCAAAGGTCCCCCCTCCAGCCTGACATCTTGCGCGCGGTCCCTGTTCCCCAAAGACAGGGATCGACGCGCGAACGTGAGCTCATCTCGAGTGCACGGTTGAACGATTGATGTCGACACCACCCCCGACGAGTCCCTCATCCAAGCGAGCTCGCCACTTGGCACTCACTCCCTCTTGTCAGCCAGTTGGGCAGGCGCGAGAGTGATGAAGTCAAAGCCCACGGCTCCGAGCATCCGAGTCAACCTTTCGGTGCCCCTGCGCTTGTCGTCGACGGCTCCCTCACGAAGACAAAGGGATAGGTTCATGCTCATTCCGATGCGCATGATGTTGCGATAGCCGCTCAATCAAAGGAACCCGTTGCTCGCAGATCGTGGCAAGCCGGCTTGGTCTTGCTTCTGGGCTTGCTGCTCACCGGAGCGGTGACGGCTGCTGCGGTCGTGGACTATGGAGAAAACGAACAGCGGCTGACGACTCTCCAGACAAAGCTGACGGGGTCGATCCTGCAGTCCGCCCAACCGGAGTTGCAAGCAACCCTGGGTCGGATCGTCGGACTCACCGCTGCGGGCCGCGACCCCGTGGCAACATTCGAGACAGCGATGAAGGACGAGCTCTCGCCAAAGGGCCCTTTCTCCTCCGCGACGATGTCTCTGGTTCATAAAGGATCGGTGCAGCAGCTCAGCCACGTCGGCCTGCCCTCAGTACGCAGTCCACACTCCAAAGCGACCGTCGGCCTCATCCTCCAGTCAGCCCGATCGCCGTCGCTGGTCACGACCCGGGTGGTTGCCGGTCACTTCCAGCGACTCGCCTATCTGTTGTCGGCCGACAGCTCGGCGGGGATCTTTGTCGTCGCCACCTCCCAGCAACTACCCACGGACTTCCACCTTCCGGTCCGAGCAGGATCGCCTGAAGCTGGACTCAACCTGGCCCTCTATTTCGGGCGGACAGCCAGTTCTGGCTCTCTGATCGCGACCACGGATGCACGTCTGCCGTTGACGGGTTCGACCGCGACGACGACCGTGCCTTTCGGCAACAACGTTCTGCTGCTGATCGGTTCGCCGAAGGGGTCCCTGGCCGGCGTTTGGGCAGAGTTTCTGCCCTGGATCATCCTCGTGTTCGGAGTCGTGCTCTCGATCGGTGCTGCCATCCTCACCCAACACTTCGCACATCGGCGGAAAGCGGCGGAGATCTTGTATCGAGAGCAGCGGAAGACCTCCGAGGATCTTCAGCACTCACTGTTGCCGAAGCGGATGCCGGCGATTCCAGGGTGGGAGTTCAGCGCCCGTTATCTGCCTGCAACACGAGGCGCTGAGATCGGAGGCGACTGGTACAGCGTGGTCGAGATAGACGACCGCGCGGTTTGCCGTGGTCGTCGGAGACGTCTCCGGGCACGACATGGAAGCCGCCGGAATCATGGCGGCGGTGCGCTACACCATCCGGGCACTGGCCACGGCAGGGATTCCGCCGAATGAGATCCTGGCTCGAGCGAGTACCGAGCTGGAAGTCGTCAGCGACACCCACTTCGCCACTGCTCTCGTGGGCATCGTAGACACGACGGCGGAGGAGATCACTGTTGCATCTGCCGGCCATTGTCCCCCACTGCTGGTGCACGAAAACCAGGCCGCCTTCCTGCCGGTCGAGGTCGGCCGACCGCTTGGACTCCCTGGAAGCGATCGACCAGATCCGGTGACCGCAAGATTCCTCGAAGGATCGATGTTGATCGCGTTCACGGACGGGCTCATCGAAAGACGAGGGGAGAGCCTCGACGTTGGCATGGAGCGGGTGGCAGAGATTGGAGGTGGGCACAGCGGATCACCTGATGAGCTCGTCGACAACCTCCTCACCACGCTGATCGGTGATGAAAGAGAGGATGACATCGCTCTGCTGGTCGTCCAGTTCTGCGGCAGTGAACCCGACCGACGGGTGTCCCCCGAGGTGAATCCTTCCTCCAGTCGGAAGTCGGCCTGACAGTCCACACTGCGACCAGCCAGCCGTGTGTCCAATCAGGCCCGGGAAGTCGTATCCCCGATGTTCATCTCGCTTTGATGGGTCGCCCACCTGAAATTGGACCGGGGCTGAGGGCTCGTCCCCGTTCGTCGAGTGCTCTGGCCAAGTCTGCCCTCCCCATCCTCGATCGGCCGGGAATGTCGAGTCGCTTGGCCTCCTCGTGAAGCTCCCGAAGAGTCGTCGGTGGTGCAGCGCCTTTTCGGTTCCGCCAGGCCCCCCTGCATTGCGGCTTCGAGCCTGTCCGAATGTGAGAGACCTTCGGCATCCATGGGGCACCGTCAATCGAGTCGGGTGGCCACCGGGGCGCATCCAGTTCTACAGGCCCTGGATCGTCCGGCACGGGTTCAGTCGATGGCGGAATAGTCACGCCTTATTCAGTACCCATCCCTGGGCGAGCGAAACGCCCGGTCACAATGCCACCCGGCAGCCTCGATCGCCCCAGGGCGCTCGACGTTTGAAGCTCGGGGCTATTGGGCATCGAGACACAAGATGGACGCGACGAACACCGCTGACTCAGTCCGGACCGAAACCAGAGCCCTGTCGATGACTGGGAACCCAGGGAACGAGGGGTGCCGATGAAATGGCCCAAACGACTTCGGAAGGGGCAGATCGAGGCCCAGGCGCAGCGACTGATCGAGGAGACCGAGGCCTATCTGAACGGCAACTACCTCGAACTCGCTCGTCTGGACGCGGTTGCCATACCGCCATGGGTGCACTTCAATTGGCTTGCACATACGTCACCACAGGGTCTCGTCCGTAGAACGTCGGGACTCGACGCGGAACATCCGGCGGACGGTACGTGGGAGTGGGTGGACGTAGAGTTGGCCGCAGAGATCGTGGCCCTCTCGGGCGCTGATCTGGAGGTCATCCATGATCTCCAGAGAGATTGCCTGATCCCGGTCGAGTTCATGATGTCCCGTTTCGTCAACGTCGATCCGGCCAAGATCCTGTCCCCGTTGGTCGATCTCATACGCTCACATCGATAGGCACTCGACATCGCCAAGTAGCTCTCGAACAACTTGGCGCGGTTGATCCGAATATCGATGGGTATGGTCAGATCAAACGCTTACAGACAGGGGGATACCGTGCTCATCGTCTTGCTTCTTCTCTTGGTGTTGTTGCTTGCAGGAGCTGGATTTGCTCTGCACGTTCTGTGGGTTTTGGCCGTGATCTTCTTTGTGGCCTGGCTCATCGGAGTGGCCCTGGGCCGAGGAGAGAGCGCAGGGAACCATCGGTTCTACAAGTGGTAAGGAACCTTCGACCCACAACTCTTTGGAGGTAACTCATGCCACAACGATCCTGGAGCAACAAGCGCGAGCGCCAGTACGAGCACATCAAGGGGGGACTTGAAGCGCGCGGTGAGTCCGAGCCCGTGGCCGAAGAGATTGCGGCGCGGACCGTCAACAAAGACCGTGCACGAGCCAGTGAAACAAAGACTTCGAGCCGGACCTCCACCGACGACATCTCCTCCTCACGCCGCGGCGGGCTGCGCTCGCATCGCGGGGCGGGCGGAAGGACCCGCCGTCAACTCTACGAAGAAGCCCGTCGCCGTGGCATCACCGGTCGGTCCAAGATGACAAAGGCGCAATTGGAACGGGCCGTCGGCCGTTGAACCATCCGGCGATGCCGTCCATGTGTTTCCTCGCCGGCTGACCGGGTAGGACTCACGAAGGCGTAAGACAACACTCCGAGGAGGACCATGTCACCAGACGATCGGCACACAAACGTCTCCGAAGCGACCCGCCAAGCAGAAGAGCAGGAGGCACAGCGCGGCCACGGTGCCGACAGACCCGCGACCCCCGACGAGGAAGCGGCGCTCGACGCGGAATCGGTCGACCAAGACGTGCGCGACCACTACGAGGACATGGCCGCACGCGGTGTAGCCGAGAAAGGTGAAGGTCGAATTCCGTGACCCTCGTCCAGAGTGGAAGCGGAGTCCGAGCTCTCTGCGGAGATCAGCGATCGAGCTAGCGCGGTGTTCAGCGCCACACCTCGAGTCGAAACCTCTCCCGACGACGTACTCCCCTGGTTCGTTGCTCGCCTTGAGCCGACCGGGCGGGCGGTGCTCAGCGGCGAACTGGATATCGGAGGGCTCGACGCGCTGCGTGCGGTACTCGACCAAGCGCTCCTAGATGCCGGTGACATTGTCGCCATCGACGCGTCCGACCTGAGTTTCATCGACTCGGCCGCCATCCGAGTGCTCCTCCGCTACGAACTTGTAGCGGCGGCGAGGGGGAAACGTCTGTGGCTTTCGTCAGGGAACACTGCGATAGTCCGCGTCCTCGACATTCTGGATCTGAACCACATCCTGTTGTCGCCAACGCTCGAGCAACAGGTGGCCCATCGCAACGAGCGATCCGGCGCCAGGGAAAGTACCAGGTGTGGATAGAGACCGCTGCTCAGAATCCCGAGGATCTTGCAGCGGGAGCTCGCCCGAGGAATGGTGAGAGCGAACGCCAGGTGCCCAAGATGCCCTCAGCGCGACATCTCGTCGGTCAGCCACTCGACGGCATCGGTGGATTCAAGATACGTCCGAAAACCCAGAGCGTCGTCGGAGCTGAAACGGTACGGATAACCAGATCGTTCACTGACGGCCACGCAAGAAGACCAGTCCGGACCATAGAAGGGCACCGCCAATTGCCACACTCCCGAATCACCGGTCCCACCTCGGACTGCGGTCGGGCACCACACAGCGGTCGCCACATCATCTTGAGTTGCCCGCTCGATCGCCTCGCAATCTGATCTGCCGACCGAGTCTTCAACGGAGGTTACGCGCAGAGGTTTCGTCCGAATCGACTCCGGACGCTCTTCGACCCACGCGCTCAGAACGCTCACGTCGACGTCGGATCCACCGACTGCCTGTGCTGCCAACCTGGTGCTCGGAGTCACCAGTGGAATCAAAGGACGGTCCGAGACGAGCACCTCGACAATCAGCTCGCCGCGGTCGATCTCCTGGAGCTGAGGCTCGACCCAGACGCCTGCCGTCTCCTCGAAGGCATCCTGCACGCGAAGGAGGGCGTCCGGCGAATCAGGTGTTGCAACTCGGAGTTTGCATGCAAGTGTCACGAGATGACTCGCCTTTCGCCAGAGGGCCTTCGACTTACTCCGATACCCGCTTGGAAGGTCGACCAAACGACGTGAACCACCTCGCGCTAGTTCAGGGTCGACTTCACTTCCCGCTGGACCTCCTCAACATCGAGGAGGTCCTCCTTCGATGCCTCCTCGAGCATCATGAGGGATTCGTCGGCCTCCGGCAGAGCACGCAAGAGTTCGTCCAGTTTGCGCTGGGTAGCGGCCTGTTCTCGCTCTTGAGTGTGCTGGATGGCGAACACCATCCCCAGCGTCACCGCTGAGACGGAGACTTCGAACGCGTTCACCCATCCGGTGGGGAAGCCAAGCACCGCTCCTATGCCCAGCCCACCGATGGCAACTGCGATCACAACCAGCCCAACTCCTGGGTAGGTGCCGTAGTGCTCGATTCGATAGAGCACACGGCTCGTGATCGGAAGACTGGCCGTCCGATGGACGATGCGCGATCGCCGTCCCATGCGGATTCGAGTCTCAGGGCTCTGCTTCTGTCGCCTGTTCATCGCCGAAGATCCCGGAGTCACGAGACGGTTCTACCCAGCTCTGGCCAGCTTCATCCGTGATCTCGGACGATTCGCTCGAGTCAAGGAACTGAGGCTCTTGTGTCCGAGAAGGCGATGGGATTGAACCCGACTCGATCGGGTATAGCCAGAGCCGACAGAAGATTCGGAGGTCCACGATGAGGAAGCTGTGGTTGATCGCAGGCGCAAGTATTGGATTCGTTCTCGGCTCGAAGTCGGGAAGCGGCTTCTACGACGCTCTGGCGGCAAAGGGACGTGACCTGAAGGGTCGACCTGAGGTCCGCGACATCCTGGACCAGGCGGGGAACGCGGCCCACGATGAAGCTCACCGTTTGGCAGATCTGGCCAAAGAGCGAGTCGCCAACGTCGGCCACTCAGACGACGACGAAAGCCAGGCTGAAGCTCGCGCGACCAACACCCCGGGAACCAATGGCATCATCAGGGTTTCGCGCGAGACGGAGGGTGCGAGCCGGCACTGACACGGCGCTTCCCCACAGACTCCTTCCACCACGCGTCGGATCGGTGCGTTGCACCTGGAGCCTCTGGACGACAGACTCCGGGTTCGGGCGCCACAGAAGAGGCCGAAAGCCGGGATCACCTTGCTTCATCGGCCTGTACGATTTCCCCTAGAGGCAGAAGAAGCCTGCACTCGATTCAGTCGGGCCTCGCACGCTCATCCACTTCAAGGGGAGATCAAGGACCAATGTCTGAAACTCCATTCAGCGTTTCTGTGGGCACGACCGAGCGTTGTGCCGTGGTCTCGGTCGTCGGTGAAGTCGACGTGGCGACCGCGCCTGGCCTACGTGACCAGCTGAATGAGTCAATGACCTTTGAACTCCCCATTCTGGTGGTTGACATGCTGCAGACGACCTTTCTCGATTCGACAGGGCTCGGCATACTCATCGAGACGATGAAAGAGGCAGAATCTCGAGGGACATCCCTGAGGATCGTCGCTTCTGATCCGAGGCTTCTCAAGGTCTTCACCATCACCGGTCTCACAGAGACCTTCGACATCCGATCCACCCGACAGGAAGCCGGGGTCGAATGAACCCGCCGGCGCG
Organism: uncultured Acidimicrobiaceae bacterium; assembly: GCA_963839925.1. GTDB lineage: Bacteria > Actinomycetota > Acidimicrobiia > Acidimicrobiales > RAAP-2 > Bog-756. The sequence continues at coordinate 48,721 of CAWIWV010000002.1, forward strand.
AGTGGAGGATCACAGCGCCTTGCCCGAGGTCGTGGAAATCAGCCTCCCCGCAACGGCGGATCTGGTGGCGCTGGCACGGTTTACTGCTGCCACGTTGGCGGCGAAGGCAGACTTCGATGTCGAGGAGATCGAAGACCTGAGATTGGCGGTCGATGAACTATGCGTGATGATGATCCGCTTGGGTGGTGCCGGCAGGCTTGAGCTCCGGTTCGAGCGTGAACGTGATGAGCTCGAGGTTTCGTGCACTCAGGCTGCCGCCCCCGGATCACCGGATCACCGAGCACCAATGACGGCAGACGACGGTCTGTCGGAGCGGATCCTCGATGCGTTGGTGGATCAACACGGCAGCCGCCTCGATGGCGCAGAAACTCGGGTCTGGTTGCGGAAGCGACAGCTCCGCCAACGAGCCTGACCCAGTGGAGGACGCACGAAGGCCGACTCGAGAACAGTTCATCCAGTTTGCTCTCACTCGGGACGAGGAGCTCAGGAATGAACTTGTGGAATCGAGCCTCGGTCTGGCTCATCAGCTCGCCCGCCGATTCGCCAGCCGAGGGGAGCCCTATGACGATCTGGTCCAGGTGGCGTCTCTGGCGCTCATCAAGGCAGTCGAGCGCTTCGATCCTGAGCGTGGCGTCGAGTTCAGCACCTTCGCAACAACAACCATCATCGGCGAGCTCAAGCGGCATTTTCGAGACAGGGGGTGGGCAATCCGGGCGCCCCGGCGCATTCAAGAGCTCTACCTCGAACTCGGCTCGACCACGGAGACGCTCACTCACGAGCTTGGAAGAGTGCCAACGGTCAGCGAACTTGCCGGCTCGATGGGAATCACCGAGGAGCTCGTCCTGGAGGCCATGGACGCAGGGCGGGACTATCGGGCGCCCTCGATCGACGCGCCAAGTTACGATGCGAGTGCCTCAGGCCAGGTCGGCGAAGCGGACAGAAATCTCGACGGAGTCGAGGATCGATTGACGCTTGCACTCTCGTTCGCCGACCTCCCCGAACGAGAGAAAACCATCCTCAAGCTCCGATTTGTCGACGGTCTGACCCAATCGGAGATCGCCGAACGAGTCGGACTCAGCCAGATGCACGTCTCACGACTGCTGGCCCTCAGTTTGGGCAAGCTGCGGGAGGCGTTCAACGCGACAGAAAGGACCTGACGGTCGTCCGAATTTCGTTTTGGCGAGTCGGTCTGTGGGTAGGACTGACAATCGAATCGGATTCCACGCTGATCGAACGAAGAGTCCTATGCACAGGTGGATGGCGTGCAAGCACATGGCCTTGTATCGAAGAAGTGCCCGGTTGTGATGTTTCGAAGGGGCTACGGCCTCGATCCGACATCGGTGGCAGCCAGCAGAAAGTTTGTCGGAGAGAGTCTCGCCGACCTGCCCGCGAGCGTTCAAGAGGCTGCTGTCCTCATGGTTTCCGAGTTGGCCACGAACGCCATCATTCACGCCATCACCGGGTTCGGAGTCCACATTGCTCGCACCGATTCTGAAGTTCGTGTCGAAGTAGACGATCTCGGAGGCGGGATGCCGGAGTCCAGAGTCCCGCCGACGAGCGATCCTCATGGTCGAGGTGTTCAGATCATCGAGTCACTCTCGGACGAGTGGGGAGTCATCGAATGTGACGGCGAGACAGGGAAGACCGTGTGGTTCTCTGTCGCGCTCGATCCACAGAGAGACGGAAAGGGCCTGGCTGGTGCGTAGGGCTCTCCATCCATTGGGGCGGCCACAGTGCCTCATCATGGGTTGACACTTCCACGACTTCGCGAAACGTTCATCTTCGTTTGAGTTAGCGAGAGTGGTCGGTTGGGAATGACTTTGGATGTCAGGTCGATTCCAGCAGGCCTGCGTGCCAAGGAGGTCCTATGGCGACCGCTACCGTTCTCACTCGATCAGCATTCGAACCAGAAGCTGGTGGGCAGGTCAGCCGTGAGCTGCTCGCACAGCTCGACAATGCTCCGACATCGCGAGAGCACTGGAAGATCTTGTTCATCTCCGGAATGGGATTCTTCACCGATGCCTACGACCTCTTCGTCATCGGAGTGGTCGCAAGCCTGGTCACAGCCGAGTGGCACATCGCCAGCTACCAGAAGTCACTCCTCAGCTCACTTGCCCTTCTGACCTCGGCGGCAGGTGCGATCGCCTTCGGTCGGATCGCCGATCGGCTCGGTCGAAAGAAGATCTACGGCTACGAGGTCCTGGTCCTGGCCGTCGGTGCGATCGCTTCTGCATTCGCGCCGGGCATTTGGTGGCTCATCGGCATGCGAGCCATTCTCGGCTTCGGGATCGGTGGTGACTATCCGGTCAGTGCCACCATCATGTCGGAGTACTCCAACCAGAAGCACCGGGGCCGTATGGTCTCACTCGTCTTCTCGATGCAAGGACTAGGTCTGGTGGTCGGGCCACTTCTTGCGATTCTCCTGCTCTCCACAGGCATGTCACACGATCTTGTCTGGCGTCTCTTGCTGGCTTTCGGGGCCATCCCTGCGCTCGCCGTGTTCTGGATGAGGCGTCGTTTGAACGAGACGCCTCGATTTCAGCTTGCCCAGCTCGAATCCGAGGAGGCCGGCGAGAAGGCCCGAATGCAGGGCAAGCGAACCGGCCTCCGGGGCCTCCTTGCCGAACACCATTTTCTTCGGTGGCTGATCGGTGCCTCGATCGCATGGGCGCTGTTCGACTTCGTCTACTACGGCAACACGATCTCCAGTCCGATCATCGTCAAGCTGGTGGCACCACATGCGAGCTTGATCACCCAGACGGCCTGCATCCTCGGCATCTTCTCCGTCTTTGCCCTTCCGGCCTATCTGTTGGCGGCGGGGACCATCGATCGGATCGGTCGCCGAACGATGCAGACGGGTGGCTTCGTGTTGATCGGACTGGCGTTCTTCGGCCTCTGGCTGATTCCGAACGCCACGACCACCATCGCGCCGTTTGTCGTCCTGTTCGGAGCAACCTACTTCTTCAGTGAGTTCGGTCCCAATACGACGACGTTCGTCTATCCCGCTGAGATCTTCCCGGTCCGAGTGCGAACAACAAGCCACGGCATCGCGGCCGCCGCGGGAAAGATCGGCGCCTTCGCAGGGACCTACACGCTGACCCGTCTGCTCCCCCGGATCGGCCTCAGTCAGACCAGCGCCATCGTCGGGTCGATCGCACTGTTGGGAGCTGTCGTCACGATCACGATGCTGCCCGAGCCGAAGGGACAGAGCCTGGAGTCGCTGACCGAAGACCAAGAGGCAGGCGTCTCGACGAGTGCACAGGTGCTCGGTTTGGCTGAGAGTCGCGGTACCCGGCCGCCCTCCGCCCGGAACCGCCCCCCTTCCCCCTGACCGTCGGCCAGGGACGTCAGGAACGCGCTCAGACAGCCAGCCTTGTTTTGTGGGCGGGTCGAACGGGTAGAAGCACGGTGTGGCAGCAAAGCACACATTACTTTCGCGGCCCGGAGACGAGCCGGCAGACTCGAGCTTCCTCTGCAGCTGCGGCAAGTCAGGGTATGGCGATTTCCTCGCCCATCTCCTCGAAGCGGCCGAGGAGGAGCTTTGGGCCGAACACGCTTCCGATCGCTCGGGATGGCGGCATTCGGATCGGACCTACCGGCGGTAGTCATTGATCCAGATCGCTTCAAGGAAGGACAGCCATGGCCAGCGAAGGACTCCATGAACCGGCCTCACAGCTCGACGAGGCGGTCGTCGACCACCATCGAGCCATGACCTCACTGTGCGAGGAGCTGGAGGCCATCGATTGGTATGACCAGCGGGCGAAAGCCACCTCGGATCCAAGCCTTGCGGCCGTGTTGACCTACAACCGAGACGACGAGAAGGAACACGCCGCCATGCTCCTCGAGTGGCTCCGGCGTCGAGATCCCGTTCTCGATGCCAATCTGGGGCGATTCCTGTTCACTTCGCCGCCGATTCCCGAAGTCGGGTCGATCTCCGGCGACAGGGAGGCAGCGAAGGTCCCGCACGGATCAGGATCACTCGGAATCGGAAGCCTCAAAGGCACCGGGTGACAATCGGCCACTCCAACCCATCGTGGTGAGGCAACCAACCACGGACAACTAGGTCGCAGAGTGAGCGGGACAGTAGTCGGCCTCCCCGTTCTCACCACTGGTCGATGTCCATCCCCTCTGGGCGCATCGGACTCGGACGTAATCGGGTGAAATGACGGAGATGCTCTGGAGCACCGACTTCGTGTGGCAGCCACGTGCATCGCATCTGATCATGTTGCCGGTGACCGTCATGCTCGACTCTGTACCCAGTTCTGAGTGGAAAATCACTCAGGTCGGTCAAACCGATCCACGGTGGTCCGGACACCACGGCAGATGCCACTCTGAGTGACAGGTCTGAATCAGTGCGAGGTATTGCACAAAAAGAAGGGCGTTGCTGCTTCTCTGAGGGGCCGCGCCGCTGGTTCACTGGAGTGTTGTGCGGTGGGGCAGCGGGAGAATCGGGCAGAGGGTGTCGGGTATCCGACTGAGCCCGCAGCACCTCAAGAAGACCGCCGTCGGATTGGCTGCATTCACCGTCTTCAGCGCACTGCCCGGGGGTTCACTCGTTGCGGCCCACGCCGCATCACAAGCTTCGCAAGGTCCTCAAGTTCGAGGCAGCGTCGCCGCGCCCACCGCAGCCGAGATCACTCCCGTCTGCGACGTCCCCAATGCTGGCAAGATCCTCGGACCTTCATCCAGCCAGCCGGCGACTCCGACCAGCATCCTGGTGACTCCCCCGGGAGGGGTGATCAACTTCGGCGCCACCTCCTCTGGCCTGTACGTGAACACCGGGACCCAGATCATCACCTACACGTTGTCCGGCAGCGAGGTGCGCGCGTTCGGCCTTCCGGCCAAGTTGGCGAACCGTCACGGCAACGAGATCTCGCAGCCGGTCGTCGACTCATCGGGAGACATCTACATCGCCAGCTACTTCGACCAGGTGGTCGACAAATTTTCGCCGACCGGAGCACTCCTGTGGTCGGTCGATCCGCAAGGGGGCAACCCGACCGGGCTGTTCTCACTCAGATCCGGGTCCACTTTCAAGTTGGCGGTGAGCGTCGCACAGCACACGTCCGGTAGCGACCTGCTCGACCCGTCCAACGGATCGGTCGAGGGATCATTCCCACTCTTCGACAACTTCGACTACGTCACCCAGGAATCAGGTGGGAACCTGCTGTTCTCCGGGAACGGCCACGTGGCAACCTTCAATCCCGCCGGCAAGCTGTTCTCCACTTTCGGCTCGAGTCACACCGAGGGAGCCGGCGTCCATACTGGCTCGGGTACTCAGTTCTACTATCCGGGCCAAGCGGTGCAAGGTCGAGACGGGACCATCTACACCGCCGACCCGTCGAACACGATCGAGGCCACCAGCCCTCAGGGCTTCCTCGAGGGCACGACCACCCTGGGTCAGAACAGCAATGGGAACGACAATCTGGCCCTCGGTGGAAGCAACCTCGCGCTGGTCGGTTCCACCTTCTTCTATCAAGGGGGGCCTCCCTTCAACTCCGCTGCTGACAACATCTCGGTGATCCCCCAAACCACCCTCACCGCCTCTCTCGACGCACCCCACGTTCCGGACGACTCCCTCGGATGGGGAGCCGGCCTGTCCTCGTCTGCCACCGGCAACTACTTCGCTTCTGGCAAGACTCCCACGGTGAGTGCGTCCTTCGATCGTTGGTGGACCTCGTGGGCGTCGGGCCTGGCGCTCACCTACTCGGTGGAGAACGTCGGTTCGCTCGATGCCGGGACCGTCCCTGCTCCCACCACGATCAGGCTCCCCACGACCGTCAAAGGCCTCGCACACGTCGCTCTGAAAATCCCGACAGCAGATCGGAAGCCCGGTCCGTACCTGGTACAGGCATCGCTGTTCGACACCCATGCGTCGCCGAAACGCCTGCTCGGGACCACCTGCCTCCCCTACACCGTCGGAGCCTCCGGCGACACCTTGAACCTCAGCACCCTGCCGAGCGGCATCGGATCGGGTGGGCCGACCGACCCGCGGGGTCGCCCTCAACGCACAACTCCGGCTCGACGGCTTCCGCGGGGCGACCATCGACTGGAGCACATTCCTCCCGAATTGCTCGCCTTCGGACCCGACCGCTGCGACCTGCGGTCCGTCGGCCATGACCTTTTCACACGCCACCGACGACTACTTCAAAGCCGCTTACCTCGCGGAGCAGGACAATGTGACCTACTGGCTCCAGGGCAGCGGGGGTGGGCCCGGCTCGGTGCCGATGGCGCTGGTCACCAAGGGGTGGTGGCAGGCCGACGTCGCCGCGCTGGTGCGTTACTACGCCACCGTTCCTTCCGGCTGCACCCAGTGCGCGGCGGTCACCAAGTGGGAGGCGTGGAACGAGCCCAACAACACCGGGTGGAGCAACGGTGCACAGTACGTCACCGAGGTACTCGCACCCTTCGATGCAGCAGTCAAGTCCGTCCTGCCCGGATCGTCCTCGACGGTCATCGGTGGATCTTCGCTGGGCGTGTCGATCGGTTGGTGGCAGCAGGTGATCGCGGCAGGCGGTCTCGCCGACCTGAATGTGGCCGGCGTCCATCCCTACACCGGGAACAACGACTCCTTCGAGGAGGATGGGATCCCGGCTCAGGTCCGCCAGCTCCAGAGCCTCCTCGGGACCACGCCGCTCTGGTTCACCGAGGTCGGGTGGTGGAGTGACGGCGACTACGACTACCTCGCACAGGCCGACATCGTGGCACGGGCGACGCTCTGGCAGAAGGTGCTCGGCATCCCGGTCTGGAACGAGTACTACGACGAGGGAAACTGGGGGAACGACGGGGTCACCTTCTCGTTGATCCAGGCCTCGAACACGGACGACTTCGTGAAGCCGGCGGCACTCGCGGCGATGGCAACGTCGACCGAGGTCGGGAACCGCCCCTATCTCTCGATGCCGTCGACCGGCATCCCTCAGACCTACGAGGCCTCGTTCGGACCTGCGCCGGGCGGCGCCAACCAGTTGGCCGCGCTGTGGTCCGACGGGCTGGACACCACGGGGTCGGTGACGGTGATCGCACCCGGCGGAGGGTCCGTACCGGTCACGGTCACCTCGGAGTACGGACAGCCCACCACCGTCACCGTTCACTCCGGCAGCGCCTACCGTTTGCCGATCTCCGACCAGGTGACCTATTTGACCTGGCCGGTGGGTGACTCTCTTTCCGTCGGCCCGACCGAGAGCTATGGGAGCAATCTGGCCCTCGCCTCGGCAGGGGCGGGTGCGACCGCCACCTCGGGAAATGCCTCGTCGGCGATCGACGGCCTGCAGACCGGCTACAACCAGGGCTGGAGTTCGGCGGCGGGCGATACCTCCCCGAGTCTGACCGTCGACCTCCAGGGCCAACCGACCATCGACCGGATCGTCGTCGACACCCAATCTGTCGGCAGCACCGCAGCAGGGGTGCGGGACTACACCCTCTCGGTCGACGAGCCGCTCAAGGGCTGGACCACAGTTGCAACCGTGGTGGGTCAGTTCCGCTCCCACGAGCTGTTGGTGGCAGTCGGCCCGGTCGCGGCGACTGCGGTGAAGATCACCGTGTCCCAGGTCAACTTCGGCGGCTATTACGGAGGGGGCGTGCCACCGTGGTGGTCCCCGACGCTGCCCGCCTCGGCGTTCCTCCACACGCTCCAGGTCTATGCGGGGTCGGACGCTGCCGAACAGATCAACGGTTCCGGTCTGAGCCCACTCTGACCTCGAGGTAGGAGCCGTCCGCCAGATCAGCCTGAAGGGCGAACGATCTCGGCGAGAAGGTCCATGGACCGGAGCCACGCGTCGAGGTCCTTCCGCCAGGGAGCGGCGACCATGTGCTGGATTCCGGCCGCCTCGAAGGCGGTGCATTCCTCCCGGATGAGACCTGGGTCCATTCCTTGAGGATCCCATCCGGTTCTCGCCGAGATGACGAACGAGGGCTCCGGGCGATCTTTGCGCAGACGTTGCACGATCCCGACGACGTCCGGCGGTTTCAGCCCGACGACGTGAAAACCGTCGCCGCGCTCGACCGCGCGGCGAAACGATGCTTCGACACCCCCGCCGATCCAGATCGGGATGCGGTGGGCCGGCTTCGGAAGGATGCGGATGTCCGACACGCAGTAGTGGTCGCCGCTGAAGGTCACCGGGTCCTCGGTCCAGGCAGTCCGCAAGAAATCGAGGATCTCGTCCATTCTGCGACCGCGATCGGAGAACCGCTGCCCGAGTGCCTCGTACTCTCTTTCACTCCAGCCGATACCCGCCCCGACGACAAGGCGCCCCCCGCTCATGTAGTCGAGGCTCGCGAGGTGGTTGGCGAGCCAGACCGGGTTGTGCTGAGGCAGGACCAGGATGCTCGTGCCCAACCGGATTCGGGAGGTCACGGCGGCCGCGAAGCTTAGGGTCGCGAACGGATCCAGAAGGAATGGGGAGGGATAGCTCTGCTCGGCCGGATGGACGACGTGATCGCTGACCCACAGATCAGCGAAGCCGAGGTCCTCTGCGTGTCTGGCGGCCCGAATGACCGCATCCCCGCTCGCCACCCGACCGTACTGAGGGAGGTGGATGCCGAAGGTCATCGGCATGGCGACGCCGTTCCTCCGCCAACGCTAATGACGCTTGCGTCGATCGTGGCACGACTGCGCGCGTTCAGCCTTGCGCTTCTTGCGTGCCGCATCGCTGGTCGTGTGATGAGCCTGTGTGCTGTGGGTGACACCGGCCGAGGCAGCAGAAGAGGAGTTGCCGCCTGATTGTCCGTCATACCTCGGGTTGTTCCGTCGCGACCATGTCACGAAGAAGGCAACGACGAGGACGACTGCCAGCAGACCGAAGATCAGAACGTAGAACATGACTCATTACAACACAGGTGCTTCGATCACCGCGCCCTGCCATGCCTTGACGTGGAACGAGCCATCGACGGCCTCGCCGTCGCGTCGGTCCGTCGAGAGTGCAACCCGACCTGCTCCGGTCTCGACCACCTCCTCGGCGTCACCCAGGTTGAGCACGACGGTGGTGGAGTCACCGCGGCGCCACGCCCAGACTCCCGCGGGGCTGGGCAGCGAGCGGTAGGCCCCGAGTGAGAGGTCCGAGCTCCGGCGACGGAGATCGATGACGTCACGGGTGAACCACAGGATCGAATTCCGATCGTTCCGCTGCTCCTCGACATTGTTGACACAGGGATCCCCGAGCGCGAGCCAGGGCGTCGCCTCCGGACGGGTGAAACCGCCGTTCGGGGCGCCGGTCCAGGGCATCGGGCTGCGCTCGGGATCCCGGCCCGCATACGCCGGCCAGAAGCGCGCCCCGACCGGGTCCTGCACACGGTCCTCGGTGATCGGGACATCGGTCAGCCCGATCTCGTCCCCCTCGTACAAGACGGCGGTACCGCGCAATGCCAACAGCATCAGGAGCGCGAGACGGATCTTGGACGGATCTCCATCGGCCCAACGGGTGGCCAATCGAGACACGTCGTGGTTGGATCCGGTCCAGACCGGCCACGCCCTCTCGGGAAGCGCGGCCTCGGTCGCCTCGACCACATCACGGAGCACACCGGCGTCGAAGTCGGCCTCGATGAAGACGAAGTTGAAGCCAAGGTCGAGCTCGTCGGTGCCATCGCCGTAGTAGCTGGCCAACAGCCCGAGGTCTTCGACATTCGTCTCGCCGATCAGGACCCTGGGTGGATCGTAGGAGTCGGCCACGCCGCGCCAGCGGCGGAGCACGTCGTGGACTTCGGGTCGGTTGCCGTTGTAGATCCAACGCTGTCCGAACATCTGCATGATGAACGGATCGTCTTCGGTGGCAGGCGGGTTGTCGCGCAGTTCGGCATCCTTCACCACCATGTTGCACACGTCGATCCGGAATCCGAAGACCCCGCGGTCCCACCAGAATCTGAGGATGTCGTCGAAGGCGTTGCGTACGTCCTCGTTCCACCAGTTGAGATCGGGCTGCTCCGGTAAGAAGTTGTGGAGGTAGTACTGGCCACTCGCCTCGTCGAGCTCCCAGGCCGGTCCACCAAACGTGCTCGCCCAGTTGTTGGGCAACGACCCGTCGGGTTTCGGATCGCGCCAGACGTACCAGTCACGGTGGGCCGCGTCGGGTGACGAGCAGGCATCGATGAACCAGGGATGCCGATCGCTGGTGTGGTTCGGGACCAGATCGAGAAGGATCTTGATGTTGCGGCGTCCGGCTTCGGCGACCAGACGGCCGAACACCTCGAGTGTCCCGTACTCCGGCGAAATATCGCAGAAGTCGGCGACGTCGTATCCGAAGTCCGCGTTCGGGGAAACCGTGATGGGACTGAGCCAGATGCCGTCGATACCGAGCCAGGCCAGGTGATCGAGATGGTCGATGACTCCTTGGAGATCCCCGATGCCATCCCCGTCGGAATCGGCGAACGAGCGGGGGTAGATCTGGTAGAGGACTGCCGGGCGCCACCACGCCGCAGCGCCCCCTTCGGGTGAACCGCTCATCCGCTCGGACGGTCGGCGGCCGACCTGGCGACACCGGCGGTCTCGCCACCGAAGTTGAAGGTGTTGCAATACCAGATCCGCCCACCTCCGGTTCGCCAGTCCGCCCACTCCTCGAACTCGTCGCTGTTTGGCCCTCCAAGGCGAGGAGCCACGAAATCCACCATCGTCTGGTAGGTCGCCTCAGCATCGTCCGAGTCGAATTCGTAGAGATGCATGAAGAGAGGATCGGCCGACTGCTCGTTCTCGTAGACGGAGATCTGGGTGAATCCAGGGATCCCGGCTGCGGCGATATGGCGGATGTGCACGAAATCCCCCCAATCCCGAAGCTGCGTTGCCAGGTCGGGAGCACGAGGAGTGATCCACACCACGAGGAGGCCGGTGGTCAGTCGGCCGCTCAGGATGCCCTGACTCGGTCGAGGGTGTCGGCGAAAGTCCACCGCAGTGTGGGCCGGCGGGCGGGACGGAGTTTCGGCGCTCTCCTCCATCTCGGCGATGACCAGCACGGACCCGTCGTCGACACGCATCGGGAGCTCTGTCCGTCCCGGCACACAGTTGCTCCACCACGAGGCCCGGAGCACGCCCGGAAGCGACGCGAGCTCAGCCGCTCGGTCCGCTCCATCACTCAGCGACCCGTTGCCCAACTCCATGTGCAACCTGGGGGTACACCGAGTCTCCATCGCGATCGCCAAGCTACTCGGGCAGGTTCGTCCAGGTGCGGCCGAACCACCGCTGTATCCGGCTTGCACCGAATTCCGCTTTGTCGACAGCCAGCATCGGGGAGGGTGATTCGAATTTGCCGTTGGGAGGCTGTCCGCTGACGAACTGGACCTCGACGCGTGCAACTCCCTCCTCACCGAACTCGAGATAGCAGGTTCCGATGCCGTCATACTCCGAGTCGACTGCGCCACCCTTTGCCTGCGAGATGATCCGCTCTGCTGCCACCGCAGCTTGGCGTTCGGAGAAGACACCGGCCTTCGGGGTCCCCACACTGGTGACGTCTCCGACGGCGAACACCCCCGGGTAGGAGGTCTCGAGGGTCAGCGGGTTTACCGGGATCCAGCCGTCGACAGTCATCCCGGACTCGGCCACCACTTCCGGTACGTGATGGGTGGGAACACCGAGAAACAGGTCGAAGGCAATCTCGCCACCTCCGGCGAACCGGGCAACCTTGCTCGCCGGATCGAGTTCGTTGATCAACTGTCCCGGATGCCAGGCAATGTCCCGCTCGGAGAAGGCCCCGAGGAGAACTTCCGACGCGGCCGGCGACGGGGGAATCGGCACTGGCAAGGGCATGACCAAGGAGATCTCCGATCGATCTCGCAGGCCACGGCCGACCAGATAGTCGTGCATCAGAAGTGCCGTCTCGCTCGGGGCGGGCGGGCATTTGAAGGGGGTGGACGTGACGCCGACGACCACTCGCCCACCCTCGAAACCGGCAAGCACCTCGCGGAGCGCGAAGGCACCCTCTGGCGTGTAGAACTCGTAGCCGGCTTCGGTGAGGCCGGGCGTGGCCGAAGGATCGAGGTCGGCACCCAGCGCTATCACCATCACGTCGCCCTCGAAGCGACCGGCGTCGGTCTCCACGCTTCGCGACTCCGGGTCGATCGATCGGATGGCGGTTTGCACGAACCGAACGCCCGGCTTCACCAGGTCGCGGTACGGGTGGTGCACCCATTCCTTGGGCGTGCGCCCGAACATGACGTCGAGCTTCGAAAAACCGAAGACGAATCCGTCGGCTTGGTCGATGAGGACCACCTCGACCTCGTCACCCAGCTCTTCGGAGAGCCGGCTGCTGAGCTCCAGTCCGCCGAAGCCGGCTCCGAGAACCAGTATTCGTTGTGTCACGCGGACTCCGTTTCAATCCGGTCTCTGCGCACCCGATCGGAGAACGCCTGAGGTGGGGCGAGCATACACACAGCAGTATCCAGGGCACTACCCTCCGGAGCATGGACGACGACGAGATGCTCGAGCGGAACTTGGCAACCGTTGCGGCCTTCTACGACCTGATGTTCGACCAGTGTCGACCGGACCGGTCGAAGTCGTCCGATCCTTCGCGGACGGAGACCACGTGATCCTGCACTGCCGTCAGACCTGGCCAGGTGATCTCACCTACGCGGGGATTGACATCTTCCGCCTTGACGACGATGGCCGGATCGTCGAGCACTGGGACGTCCTCCAAGTGGTTCCGGAGACATCCGCCAACGACAACACGATGTTCTGACCCGGCAGGTCAGGGTGGGGTCACGTCGCGCTCGACCGGATTCGGTCGGCGGTTCATCCGCCCGGTCGGTTTCCATCCGCTTTCGGCAATAACCTCGGCGATCTGCTCCATGTTGAACACGTCGTACTCGTAGTCGAACTTTCTGTCGCCCGCATAACGCAAGATGGAGACGCCGGCGACCCGGTACGGCGAGCCGTCGGCCCGCCCGCCCGGCAGTTGGTTCCACCACATGCTGACGACTCGATCGCCGTCTGCCATCGTCCACTCCTCCGGAAACACCCAGTCCTCCAGCCCCTGCATGCTGTCCATCATGAACTGCTCGATAGCCGGCCTCCCCTCGTAGCGACCCCAAGCCGAATCGATGTAGACCGCATCCTCGGTGAAGTACGAGGCGAGCGCGGACCAGGGAAGCTCTCCCTTTTCGATCCGGTCGCGTACGGCCACCATCTCGCGGTAGACGGCCAGCGCTTCTTCGGCTCTGTCGCTCATCGGATCGAGGCTAGTGCGTCGTGCCTGCGAACGACCGGGGAGCGCTAGACATTCATCGGCGGGCGCTCCCGAAACGCGAGGCTTCGAGCTCCCTCGGGAACCGCTTCGAGACCGGCCGCCACGTCGCCGACCCGAGGCCCACATTTCGCAGCCGGCGCCGCCAGCTCGGCCATGTCGAACCCGTAGAGCGCCGCCGCCGTACCCCCCAACATCGCCTGAGCCTCGGTCGGTTCGACGCCTGCGAACGTCCGCTGGAGAGACTCGAGCGAGAAGGGGAAGGTTCCTTCGAGGTGCGGGTAGTCAGAACCCCACATGATCCGGTCCGCTCCGATCATCGCCCGTCGTTCACAGTCGTAGGGGTGCATGAAGCTCGCGGTGACATAGCAATTGGTCTGCCAGAACTCGCTCGGGAGGTGCGAGAGGCGCATCTCGTCCAAGCTCTGCAGTTCGCCGATCCCGCCACCGGCCATGCTCGAGTAGTGGCTGTCCATGGCACGAAGTGCTGCGGGAATCCAGCCACTCCCCTGTTCGGCCAAGGCCATTCGCAGACCTGGGAAGCGATCGAACACACCCGACAGGACCAGGGTCCAGAACGGTCGGTGCGAGAACCAGGTCGTCTCCATCAACCACAAGAGTTGCGACCCCGGGTACTCGCCGTAGTCGGGCGAGGAGCTGCCTCCGTGGGTGTTGATCACGACACCCCGCTCCTCGCAGGCGCGCCAGACCGGATCGTACGCACGCGAATGGAGCGGCTCGATCGGAGCCCCGGGCGGCGCACCGGGCAAGAGCACACCCTTCAATCCGTTGTCGGCGATCCAGTGGACGTCGCGGACCGCCTCGTCCACGTCGTTGAGCAAGAACTGGCCGATCCCGGCGCGCCGGCCGGGTGCTGCCGCGCAGAACTCGGCCAACCACCGGTTGTGGGCGCGCAGTCCGGCCAAACGCAGCTCGAAGTCGGCAGCAGACGGCACCAGCGCGGTCAGGTTCCCGCCGGGGAAGAACGGCGGGACGGTGTTCGGATAGATGACCTCTGCGACGATGCCGTCCGCCTCGAGGTCACCCAGACGGCGGTCACTGTCCCAGTTGCGGTCGGCGTCCGGCTTGGACAGATCCTCGAACGGGTTCACATAGTCGTCGGCCCAGTCATCGAAGCTGTCGTGGTAGCGGGACTCGAGGTACGGCTTGTAGTCGCGTAGGTCGGCGCCGGCGTGGCAGTCCGCCGAGATAACGGTATAGCGATCGTCGTCGTTCACGGGATGCGCTCTATGCGGGCTGCAGTCGGGCGATCATCCCGTCGTAGCGCTGATGGCGATACGGCCAGATCCATTCGGCGGGGACGCTGCGGAGGATCTCACCGGTCTGGGTCTGGCGACTCTCCGTGTAGGTGATCGACACGATCTTCCGGACCGGCAGCTCGGCCAACGGGTCGAACGGAGAGTCGCGGAGAATGATCTCCCCCTCGATCGCGTCGCGGACCCGGTCCTCCTGGGTCCTTCGCACCCGCACCAGCGAAGGATCGCCGTCGAATCGACCGCCCGAGGGATCCATCAGGAACTTGAAGTAATAAGCGAATCGCTCGTCGACGGGACCCGGGGTCAGTTGCTCGCTGACCCGTCCCCGAACCTCGACCAGATCGACCCCTTTGCGGCTCATGACCGCGGTCACCTGGTCCCCATCCCGCTCGATGGAGGCCGTGCCGAGCTTCTTCGGCTCGCCGAAGGTCTCGCGACCGCCGACCACTGCGGCCTCGGTGCTCATGATCATGAGCAGGTCGTAAGAGCCGACGACACCGTCGTAGGAACAGCGCACGGCGAAGGTTCCCGCGGACAACGGACCGTCGGGCATGTCGACCTGGGCGAAGTTCGCACGCACCCACGGCTCAGCCATCTCGAGCGGCTTCGGGAGCACCGATGCGATGACGTCCCGATCGGTCTCGTAGAGGGCGAGCAGGTTGCGCGACCACATCGGCTCACCGGCCGGTGTCTCTGGTTCGGTCTGCAAAGCGGCATAGCGGATCATCGGTCACTCCTCGTCGTCACGTCCCAGGCCTCGTGGTCGGTCAACCACGGGCGCCCGGCTTCCTTATAGGGCTTCCACTTCTCGAACGCGGCGGGGTCGGTCTGGCCCAGCTCCTCGGGTGTCGGTCCGATCCGTTCGGCGATCGGCTCGAGCTCACCCAGGTCGAAGCCGTAGAACTCGGCCTGGTTGAGACCCAGGATCTTCGCGGTCTCGTCGATCGGAACGTCCCAGAATCGGTCCTTCAGGAACTCGCGGGTGTAGGGCCAGGTCCCTTCCGGGTGGGGGAAGTCGTTTCCCCACATGATGTTGCCAACGCCGATCTCGTAGCGGCGCCCGAGCTCACGGCGGCGGGTGTTGGAAGCACCGATGGCGCAATTGCGGTCGAAGTACTCGCTCGGGAGCATGGTGAGTACACCGCGGGGGTCGACCAACTTGCGCATGCCGTGCTCGCGCATGGACATCATGTCGAGGCGCCAGAGCATGTCGGACGCCCAGAAGCACCCGGCTTCGGTGATCGCCATCTTCAGTCGCGGGAAGCGCTCGAAGACGCCGGTCAGCAGCATGAACCACAACGGCCGGGCGGTGAAGAAGATGGTCTCGTATCCGTAGACACTCATCCACCCGCGGGCCTCGCCGTACTCCTCCCTCGGTGCGGGCCCCGAATGACAGTGCACCGGCAGGGCAAGCTCTTGGCAGACCGCCCACACCGGGTCGTACCCGTGGCTGGTGTAAGACTCGTAACCCGTCCACTGGGGTGGGATGATCACTCCGCCGGTGAGACCCTCGCCGTGGGCCCGGCGGATCTCGGCGATCGCACCCTCGATATCGCCGAGGATGGGAGCCACGATCAGGCCCCTTCGGCGTGCCGGGCTTTCGGAGCACATCCCTGCCGACCAGCGGTTGAAGGCTTTCGCCCCGGCGAGAAGGTGCGCCGGGCTTCGGGTGGCGACGGGATTGAAACCGGCGCCGAACGGCGCCCCCATGGTGCCGGTGACCGCGTCGGGCCCCGGGAACACCACCTCCGCACAGACACCGTCGTTGTCGAGCTCCTTGTCCCGGGTTGCCGCATCCCAGCCGCCGCGCAGGCCGAGCTCGTGGAGACTCTCACTCTGTTCTTCGGTTCCGAACCACTCCTCTTGGAATTCGTCGTCACCGGTGAACCGGGTGGTGTCGAGAAGCCGCTCCCTTTCCGCCAGTTCGTCGTCGAAGTCGGCGCGAAAGGCCGGATCGAGGTACTCGCGATAGGCGGGTGAGTCGGGTCCGGCGTGACAGTCCGCCGAGATGACCACATAACGGGTCACGAGAACACCCCTTTCTCTTCAACCGTCGGCAGCTCGCCGAGGCCGATCCGTTCGGCGCGCTGTCGCATCAACTCACCGACCGACGCAACATCCGCTGCGATGATGAACCGGCCCTCCCCCAGGCCCCGCAACAGGCTGCGGCCTTGCTCGACCAGGTCTGCCACTTTCCCACCGCCGGCAAGTACCTGCGCTTTGATCTCCTGGTAGTCCCACTGTTGATCGACATGTGGATGTTCGCGGGCGAGGTCGTCGGGCCGGTTGCGGCCACTGTTCCACAGCTGTGTCTCGAGGAGTCCGTCCCCGCCCGGGTAGAAGATCGCGGCGCGTAGCTTGGACCCTTCGCGTGCGAACGCGTTGGCCAGGCACTCGGTGTAGGTGCCCAGGCCGGCCTTGGACGCCGCGTAGACGGCCAGATCGGGAAGAGGCTGGTAGCCGCCGTTGCTCGAGGACGTGTTGACGACCCAGCCTTCTTCATTCCCTTCCAACATGCGGGGCACGAAGGCGGCCACCGAGTTGGCCACTCCGAAGAGGTTGACGCCGAAGCACCACTTCCAGTCGTTCGGTGTCCAGTTCCACGGTTTGGCGACACCCCCGCCACCGACGCCCGCGTTGTTGAACAGATAGTGGCACGCGCCATGGCGTTCGTAGACCTGGGCCGCGCAGGCTTCCAGGGACTCTGGCCGGGAGACGTCGGTCTGGATGCCGGTGATGCGATCCCCGCCGAAACTGTCAGCGAGAATCCCGACGGTCTCATCGAGGACAGGCTGCTCGATGTCGGCCACAACGACCGTCGCCTTCTCCTCCAGCAAGGCCTCGACCAGCCCGGCGCCGATCCCGCTCGCTCCACCCGTCACGACCGCGATGCGACCACTCAACTCCCCCACGGTCGAAGAGGATAGGTCAGCTTCGTCGGAAGTTCTCGGGGGAAGGATCGCCCTCGTCGCGATCTCGCCATGGTCGGCCTTCGAAACGATCGTCGGAATCCGTCGATTTCGTCGGGGCCGACGTTACTGTCGCATCCATGAAACGGATTTCTGCCTGCATCGCCCTCTTCTCCCTCGGCATGGGGTTGGCCATCGGCGCCGCAACTTCCGGTACTGCCGGGGCCTCATCCTCCCCACCAGTCGCTCTTGGCACAGCGGTCGCATTTCCGTTGTCGGAACTGAGTTCCGGCTCCGCCGCGCATACTGCTGGAGCTTCTTCCTCTCAACCGGTCGCAATTGGCACGCCAGTCACCCTCCCGGTGTCGGGACTGAATCCGCCCCCCGCCGCACGAGCCGAAGTCGTGCCGTTCCGGACCTCGTGTGCCGCGGCCGGGTCCTGTGTGGCGGTGGGTTTCTACGAGGGAAGCGACAAGGCCACCCACGGCCTGATCGAGATGCTCTCGAACGGATCGTGGACGGCGCTCAAGGCTCCGGTCCCAGCTGCGGCGGCAGGATCGACCGACGTGGAGTTGCTTGGCGTGTCGTGTGCGACACCGACGTCCTGTGTGGCCGTCGGACGTGCCACGAAATCGAGCGGCGGCGCGTTGGGCGTGATCGAGACGCTTGCCGACGGCTCGTGGTCGGCCACAAGCATGCCCGTGCCGTCAGACGCCAATACCACTGACAACGTGGTGCTCTCGTCAGTGTCGTGCCCGTCGGTGAACCACTGCGTCACGGTGGGCTCCTACGTGGACAAGTCGAACAACACCAACGTGCTGATCGGCACCCGCACGGGTAGTGGATGGACGGGTTCGACGGTGTCTCTGGAGAAGCTCACCCCGGCGCCCCGGCCACTCCACCTCCAGGTACTCGAGGCGGTCTCCTGCCCACAGGTGGGCTCGTGCGTGGCGGCTGGAGAGTACGAAGCTGTCACCTCGCGCGGGCAGCTGTTCACTGCGACGTTGTCCGACGGGACCTGGTCGGTACTTCCTCTGTCCCTCACCGGGGTCGACCCACCCGTTGATCCGGAATCCACGGCGCTAGACCTTTCCGTCAGCGCAATCTCCTGCCCGTCACAGGGATGGTGTGTGGTAACGGGTGCGTACGACTCATCGCCGACGAAAGCCCGCTCGTTCTTCTCGACCCTCTCCAAGGGCCGGTGGACATCGGTCACTGCCCCGTTGACCGGGGTCGTCGAGACGTCCAAAGCATATTTTGAAAGCCTGATCGAAGACGTCTCGTGCTCCCAAGTGGAGCACTGTCTGGCCGTAGGGGCCTACTTCGACGATCGAGACCGTGTACAGACGCTCGTCGAGACCCTCTCAGGGGGTGCTTGGTCCCCCACAACAGTCACCGGCCCCGAAGGTAACCAGTCGGCGGGACTCGGGATTTCGTGCCCCATGACCGGACCGTGTGTCGCCATCGGCATCTATGCGCATTCGATGGAAGCGGTACTCGGGATGGCACAGACATTTCCCAACCCTGCCCCCGGCTACTGGGAGGTGGCCTCGGATGGTGGCGTCTTCTCAGCGGGGAGCGCCCACTTCTACGGCTCGATGGGAGGCACCCGCTTGAACAAGCCGGTCGTGGGCATCGCCTCGACTTCCGATGGAGGTGGCTACTGGGAGGTTGCCTCCGACGGTGGGATCTTCAGCTTCGGCGATGCCAAGTTCCACGGGTCGATGGGGAACCGGCACCTGAACGAGCCAGTGGTCGGTATCGCCTCCACTCCCAGTGGGAACGGCTACTGGGAGGTTGCCTCGGACGGTGGCATCTTCTCCTTCGGCGATGCCAAGTTCCACGGGTCGATGGGCAACCGTCATCTCAACGAGCCGGTGGTCGGCATAGCTGCGACGCCCGACGGAGGCGGCTACTGGGAGGTTGCCTCGGACGGTGGCATCTTCTCCTTCGGTGACGCCAAGTTCCACGGGTCGATGGGAGCTCACCACCTGAACCAACCGGTGGTCGGCATCGCCTCCACTCCGAGTGGAGCCGGCTACTGGGAAGTCGCCTCGGACGGTGGCATCTTCAACTTCGGTGACGCCAAGTTCCACGGGTCGATGGGCGGGACTCCTCTGAATCAGCCGGTGGTCGGCGTCGCCTCGACTCCCAGTGGCGACGGGTACTGGGAGGTGGCCGCAGATGGCGGCATTTTCTCCTTCGGCGACGCACCGTTCGTCGGGTCACTCGGTCACCTCGTCCTGAACAAGCCGATCGTGGGGATCGGCGTCGCCGGGTAACCGCCATGGTGACGTTGAAACTGACCTGAACCGAAGCAATCTTGCTCCGGTCGGCTTTCCGGACGGTCATTGAGATCCGCCGATTTCGCCGCGGCCAACGTTACTGTCGCCTTCATGAAACGGATCTCTTCCTGCATCGCCCTCCTCTGCCTCTGCTTGGGGTTCGTCATCGTCGCCGCGCCGTCTGCGACCGCCGAGGCTGCATCCTCCCCGCCGGTCACCCTTCCGCTGTCGGGACTGAATCCACCACCCGCGACCCGCACTGAAGCACTGCTGATCAGGACTTCGTGCCCTACGGCCGGGTCCTGCGTGGCGGTGGGCGAGTACTGGGGGAACGATGAGTCCGAACACCCGCTGGTCGAGACGCTCTCGAATGGATCGTGGTCAGCGCGAAACGTTCCTGTCCCGTCCGGGGCGATCAACTCCGAGGTCGATTTCAACGACATCTCGTGTGCCTCACCGACGTCGTGCGTGGCCGTCGGTGAGGCCACAGGCTCGAGCGGTGACACGTTCGGTGTGATCGAGACGCTCTCGAACGGATCGTGGTCGGCCGCCAGGATGCCCCTACCGTCCGACGCCAACACCGGTGACTACGTCGATCTTTGGTCGGTGTCCTGCCCGTCGGCGAGCCAGTGCGTCACCGTGGGTTCCTACGTGGACATGTCGAACAACACCGACGTGCTGATCGGTACGCTCACCCACGCTGGATGGACACCGTCGACCGTGTCGCTCGAGAACTTCGACCCGGCCCCGCGGCCCTTGCACTACCAGTGGCTCAGAGGGGTCTCCTGCCCGAAGGTGGGCTCGTGCGTGGCAGCCGGAGACTACGAAGACGTCAACTCGGATATGCGGCTGTTCACGGCGACATTGTCCAACGGCACCTGGTCGGTTCTTCCTTTGTCGCTGAACGGGATCGACCCGCCGGCCGTCCTCGTGTCGCAATCGTCCGGCGTAGAGCCATTCGTCACCTCAATGTCCTGCCCGTCGACGGCGTGGTGTGTGGTCATCGGAGAGTATCGAACAGCGTCCTCGGGAGTCCGGGCGTTCATCTCGACGCTCTCTGCGGGCCGGTGGACTTCGGCGACTCCACCATTGACAGGGGTGGATCCCCCACCGAACAAGAATTCTGAAGACGTGCTGTACGACGTCTCCTGCCCGCAGGTGGAGTACTGCCTTGCGGTGGGGGCCTACGAGGACAACCGCCCCCGATCGCAGATTCTCGTCGAGACCCTCTCCGGAAAGACATGGTCCGCGACGACCGGGTCGGTTGCCGGTCTTGCCGGACTGGGCGAATCGGTGAGTGCTCTCGGAATACCCGGTGAATCGATGGCTCGTCTCGAGCGACCCAACGGAATTGCGGTGGGTGCGAACCTGCTCGGGGTGTCGTGCCCGCTGACCGGACCGTGTGTCGCCATCGGCGTCTATGCGCATTCGATGGAAGCGGTACTCGGGATGGCACAGACATTTTCCAATCCTGCCCCCGGCTACTGGGAGGTGGCTTCGGATGGTGGCCTCTTCTCAGAGGGGAGCGCCCACTTCTACGGCTCCATGGGAGGCACCCGCTTGAACAAGCCGGTGGTCGGCATCGCCTCGACTCCTGTCGGCGGTGGCTACTGGGAGGTTGCCTCCGACGGTGGGATCTTCGCCTTCGGTGATGCCGAATTTCATGGATCGATGGGGAACCGCCACCTGAACGAGCCGGTGGTCGGCATCGCCTCCACACCGAGCGGCAACGGTTATTGGGAAGTTGCGTCGGACGGCGGCATCTTCAGCTTCGGCGATGCCAAGTTCCACGGGTCGATGGGAAACCGGCATCTGAACGAGCCGGTGGTCGGCATCGCCTCCACACCGAGCGGCAACGGCTACTGGGAAGTTGCGTCGGACGGCGGCATCTTCAGTTTCGGTGATGCCAAGTTCCACGGATCGATGGGTGCTCACCACTTGAACGAGCCGGTGGTCGGTATCGCCTCCACCCCGAGTGGCAACGGCTACTGGGAGGTTGCCTCCGACGGTGGGATCTTCGCCTTCGGTGATGCCGAATTCCACGGATCGATGGGAGCTCACCACCTGAACCAGCAGGTGGTCGGCATTGCCTCGACTACTGATGGAGGTGGCTACTGGGAGGTGGCCGCGGACGGCGGCATCTTCAACTTCGGCGACGCACCGTTCGTCGGATCCCTCGGCCACATCGTGTTGAACAAGCCGATCGTGGGGATCGGTGTCGCCGGGTGACCAACGGCGCCCGGCTAGGGCCGAAACACCACCTTGATGGCGTGTGAAGTCGTCCGGTCGACAGCCGTCTCGACTGCCTCGCGGTAGTGATCGAGGTCGAACTCGTGAGTGACCACCGCGCTGTCGGGCAAGTAACCGGCTGACAGGACGTCCAATGCACGGTCGACCGAGTGGCGGCTCGGACCGCCGGCGAAACCAGGCGCTGAGCCGGCATCAACCGTGTGGTCGATCGATCCGACGAGCGCCGCCTCCTTGTACCAGATCGGCGTGAGGTCGACTTCGCTGATGCCCGCGGCGCCGAGCAGTAAGACCGTGCCGCGATGGGCAACTGCCCGCAACGACTCGGTGACCGACTGCGGTGCGCCCACAGCTTCGACGACGTAGGGGAACCCGCCCATGAGCATCTGGTGCTCCTTGCGCCCGACCACCCTCGAGCCGCTCAGTGAGGCCAGTTCCTCCCAGTGCGCGTTGCCCGGATCGGAAGTGACGACGTGGGTCGCTCCGCAGGCCGCGGCGGCGGATGCTTGATGTGGATGGCGGGCCAGCACGGTCACTGGGCTCTGCGGAAAGAGACCCCGCAGCGCGGCCAGTGCAGCGAGTCCGATGATCCCGGCGCCCACGATCAGCACGGGGTCCCCGTCGACCAGAGGTGCGCGCAGCAGTCCGTGACAGGCGATCGACACCGGCTCGTAGAGGCTCGCAGCGCGGTCGGGCACCGCGTCGGGAAGCGCATGCAGCATGGAGTCGTGGGCCACCACCATCTCGGCCCATCCCCCACCGAGGTCCCAGGTGAAGCCGAGTGAGCGCCCGGAGCTGACGATTCCGCTGTCGAGATTGAGGCACGACGAGGTCCACCCACGCGCGCAGTTCGCG
The DNA here is from genome assembly GCA_963839925.1 of uncultured Acidimicrobiaceae bacterium. Classification (GTDB taxonomy): domain Bacteria; phylum Actinomycetota; class Acidimicrobiia; order Acidimicrobiales; family RAAP-2; genus Bog-756. The sequence continues at coordinate 71,451 of CAWIWV010000002.1, forward strand.
CAGGGCGGATTGATGCCGCGGGGCAGGCACGGGATGCACGGGTCGATCACCACCCGCGTTCCCACCGAGACCGAGCATTCGGGACCGGCCTCGACGACCCGGCCGGCCGTCTCGTGGCCGAGGACGAAGGGGAAGGCTCCGATCCCCATCAGGGTAGGAGAGGGGCCGGTGTTGTGGGCGAACAGATGCAGATCGCTGCCGCAGATCCCGCCGGTCATCACCTCGACGCGGGCCCACGATGGATCCGGCAGTGCCGGCTCGGGCAACTCGGACAAGGAAGCTGGAAAGGCGGGATCGGCGTAATCGAACACAACGGCGCGCACGGACAGAGAGTACGACGGCCGAGGCCTGCCCGCACAGAATCCGCCTGACCTAAGGTGCGCTCGATGCGGGTTCCCGACGCCGCCCTCGATGAGCTCCGGACTCAGGGTTACTCGCTGATGGAGGGATTCCTCGGGGCCGACGAGTTCGCCGCCGCCCAAGCAGCGCTCTGGCTCCACTTCCCACGGCCCGATGAGTACTTCGCCGACCCGGGCGCCCACGACACCTTTGCGGCCAGCCAGTTCGCGGGGGTCCTCGAGTTCCCCTACCGATCGTGGGATCTGAACGGGTTGGCAGTCCACCCCGACCTCATCGACGCGGCCGAGCGCTACTTGGAGACGACCGAACTCCACCTGTACAAGGTCGAGCTGTGGGCCAAGTACGCCGGTGCGACCAACTACGACCAACCGCTCCACCGCGATTACGGCAGCCACAGCCTCGTCGTACCGAGGCCCGAGAGCCGCTATCAGCAGATCACGACCTTCGTCTACCTGTCCGATGTCACCGAGGATGACGGCCCGACCGTGATCGTCCCCTATGACGATGGCAAGGACGTCCCCTTTTCGCCGCTCTACTTGCCGTTCGGAAAGCTTGCCGAGCGCGAAGTCCGCTGCGTCGGACCAGCAGGGTCGCTGCTGATGTATCGAACCGACATTCTCCACCGGGGGTCCGACTTCCGAGTGCCCGGCAGAGCGAGGTTCTCGCTCCTCGCCGACTTCCAGGTACGCGGCACGACCTGGGGCGGCAAGATGGCCTGGCCAAAGCAGTCCCCCGACCGCTGGGCCAAGTTCATCCCGCAGTGCAGCGTGCGGCAGCGCGACCTCTTCGGCTGGCCCCGGCCCGGAGATCCGTACTGGGACGAGTCCACACTCGAAGGTGTGGCGGCCCGGTATCCGGGCATCGATCTCGAGCCGTACCGAGCGACACCCACCGACCGGCCCACCGCCGAGGGCGCCACAACGCTCTGAGAGGGGCGAATCCCCGCCTAAAGCGCCAGTTCTGCCTGGTCGATGAATTTCTGGTGACACTCGCTGACCAGGGAGATGCCGCCCTATCCGGCGACCTCGACCAGCCGACACTGGTCCGCATCCTGACGGACCTTCCGGACGTCGTCATCGTTGTCGACGGAATGGGCCGGTTGGAGTGGGGAAATCGGACGGCCGAAGAGTTCTTCGGTCGTTCCTTGCGTGACACAGCCGGACTCTCCGGCCTCGACTTCGTCCATCCCGAGGATCTCGAGTTCGTGCTCCGGTCGTTGACGACCATCCAAGGCAAGAAGGTGGGCACCCCGATCGAAATCCGTCTCAAGGCGCCCAGCGGCTGGCGATTGATGGAGGTGGTCGGGTCACCCGCACCCTGGATGGCCCCCGGTTCGGTGTTGTTGTGTCTGAGGGATTTGACCGATCGGCGACGTCATGAACTGGCCTACAACAACGACGCCGCCTTGCGGAACCTGGTGCACAACGCTGCCGCGTTGACCATCTCTCTGTCAGCGAACGGCATGGTCCAATCGTGTTCGGGAGCTCTCACCCGAATCACCGGCCACGACACCGAGCTCGTCGAGGGCAGGCCTCTGGCCACCCTTGTCGTCGGGCGCGATCGGCCACTCTTCCAGGCTGCGCTCGAGCGGGCCTCCCGAGGAGCTCTGACCGCCGCACCGGTGACGGTCACCGTGTCACTCGTGCGATTCGGCGATGGGAAGGAGATCCCCTTCGAGCTCGCCTTCGTCAATCTGCTCGATGATCCGACCGTTCGTGGATTCGTCGTCTCCGGCCACGACGTCACGGAGCAGCAACGCATCGAGGCCGACCTCTCCTTCAGGGCATTCCACGATCCGTTGACGGACGTCGGAAATCGGGCACTGTTCGGGGATCGCCTGGAGCACGCGCTGTCGCGACACGCTCGATCACGCAACAACCTTGCACTCTTGTACCTCGATATCGACGATTTCAAGGCGGTCAACGACGAGTTCGGTCACGACGCCGGAGATCTCGTACTCCAGACGATGGCGACCCGTATCGCCGGGTGCATCCGCACGGTCGACACGCTTGCGAGGCTGGGAGGCGACGAGTTCGGAATCCTGCTCGAGGACGTTGGAAGCGATCAAGAGGTCCTCGAGCTGGCGGACCGCATTCTCCACTCCTGCGACGAACCCTTCCCCTTGGGCCGGCCGGTCCATGTGGGCCTCAGCATCGGCATCTCGTTCGGCTCGCCCGACAGCACGATGGAGCAACTCCTCCAGCACGCAGATCGGGCGATGTACGCCGCCAAAGCACAAGGGAAGAACCGCTACGAGGCCTTCGTCCTCGGCGATGTCGCGACCGGTGTCGGTTGAGCGACTCCGACGAACGCAGTTCCACAGTCGAGATTTAGTGGCTTCTTACCGGCCGTCAATGTTCCGCTTAGGAACCGATGGTCCAATGGTTCCCGGACCGACAGCGCTGGGCAGGGCGAGTCGATCGGATACAGAGGGCGCGTGATCCGCGTGTCGGACGATTGGTTCCGTTTCGGAGCCGGTCGCTGACGTGCGGGGAGAGTGGCGGTCACCACCGTCGGCGCTATTCGATTGGAGGGATACTTGCTCGTGGAACTGTGCAACCTTTGCGAATCGGCGGAATGCGAATGTCGGGAGATAGCCTTGGAGAATCTGGCGGCGATCAGTCACCGTCGAGAGCTCTTGGAGCTCGAAGAGCTGTCCGACGTCAGAGTCGCTCGCGCGGCGGGTGCGACGTGGACTGAGATCGGCACGGCCCTTCGGGTGGGTGACCGCATCGTGTCGAAGAAGTACGGCCTGCTCTTGAAGTCTCCGGTGCGCGCTTGACCTGACCGCGCCCCTGCTTGAGGTCGATCCGCCTTGATGGTTCGATGGGCCGATGAGCTATTTCCGACGGCTGCTTTCGAGCTTCGACCGCAAACAGCGCAGCGCCCCGACTGTTGGACTCGTCTACGCAGTCGTCAAGAAGTTCGGAGACGACAAGGCGAACCAGTACGTGGTCGCACTCGGATGGTATGGCTTTGTCGCCATCTACCCGCTCGTGCTCGCCGTCGTCACCATTCTCGGTTTCATCGGAGCGCCCTCGTTGGGACACCGATTCGTCTCGACGCTTCACGAGTTTCCGGTCGTCGGGCCCCAGTTCAACCCCGAGCACCCGTCGAAGAGTCTCGAAGGCAGCGGCATCGGTCTGGCCGTCGGCCTCCTCGGATTGATCTACGGTGCGCAAGGCGTGACTCAAACGGTGCAACGAGCCATGGCCGGGGTCTGGAACGTGGCGGACGTCGACACGCCGACCTTCTTCCCCCGCCTCATCCGCAGCTTGATCGCGCTCATCGTGATCGGCGGATCCTTCGTGGTCGATGCCGCCTTCGCAACCTTGGTCACCCACACCGGAGCCGACCTGGTCGCGCGGGCGTGGGCCCTCTTCGCAATGGTCATCTTCAACCTCGCCTGCTATCTCGTGGTGTTCCACGTCACGACCCCGGTCACGGTTCCTTGGTCCAACCATCTGCCCGGCGCCGCCTTGGCGTCGGTCGGCTTCACCCTGTTGATCACCCTGGGGGCCGGTCTCGTGCAGCACCAACTTCGACACAGCTCGGAGACCTACGGTCAATTCGGCCTGGTGATCGGCCTCGTCGGCTTCCTGTTTCTGCTTGCGAAGATCAGCCTCTACGGGGCGGAGCTCAATCCGGTCATCAGTCGCCATCTGTGGCCACGGGGGCTCCAAGAGGAGGACCCGACCGCGGCAGACTTTCGCGTCCTGTCGGATCTCGCCCAGCAGGCTCGCCGTCGGAAGGACCAGAGAATATATGTCAGCTTCGGCGAAGATCCGGCCGACCAGGCTGGAACCGACGCCGCATCCAGCAGCTGAGTTCGTCGTGCTCACCGTCACGTCATGACGGGAGCGGTGTTCGAAACCCTGTTGCGCCTTGCGAAGCTCCCGGTAGTGTTTCGGAAACAGCGAAAACGCCGATGACGGGCGAGTTCGGGGGTTCCCAGTGAAACCAGGCACTTCGTCGAGCGGTACGCGAAAGCGCCTCATGGCGCTCCTCGTCGTCTTGGCAGCCGTGACCGCTTCGACACTTGCTTGGGCCAGTGCCGCGACGGCTCGGTCGCAGGCGGTACCGGCTGCAGCCTCCAACTTCGGCACCAACTGGCCGACTTACCACGGGAATGCCGAAGCGTCGGCCATCATGCCCACGTCCCCCAAGTTGTTGCCGTCGAGCCACGCATGGACCTCGCCTTCCCTCGATGGGCAGCTTTTTGGGGAACCGCTCGTGGCCAATGGGAGGATCATCGCCGCGACCGAAAACGACACCGTCTACGTGTTGGCCGCGAGGACCGGAAAAGTCCTGTGGTCTCGCCACCTCGCGACAGCGGTGCCCTCTGGTGACCTTCCCTGCGGTGATATCTCGCCAACGGTTGGCATCACCGGTACCCCGGTCGTCGACGTGTCACGCCACGAGATCTTCGTCGACGCGGACACGCTGATCAAAGGACCCGCCGCATCGAACGGGGTGGAGGCATCGCATCGGCTGTTCGGATTGGACCTCTACACCGGCAAGGTCGAGCTGAATCAAGCGGCGATGCCGAGTGCCGGCGAGGATCAGCTCGCGCAGTTGCAGCGACCTGGCTTGGCACTCGACGACGGCGACGTCGTGATCGCCTACGGCCAGAACGCGGGCGACTGCCCCGGCCCCAACGGTCCCGCGCACGGCTACGTCGTCTCCATTCCGGAGAAGGGCGGCCTGCTCCACTTCTTCCAGATCAGTAGCGGTACAGACCGTGGAGCGGTGTGGATGGGCGGCAGTTCTCCGGTCATCGACCCGAAGCACAACGTCTACGTCGCGAGCGCGGACGGTTACAACCTCGGTGCGGGTCAAAAATACGACGACAGCGACGCTGTACTCGAGCTGACGCCGACGATGAAGCTCGAGTCGATCTTCTATCCCGCAGACTGGCAAAACCTGAGCGGCGAGGACTTGGACCTCGGGACCGGGGATCCCGCTCTCGTCAACGGCTTCGTGTTCCAGATCGGAAAGTCGGACATCGGCTATCTGCTGCGGCCTGGACATCTCGGCGGGAAGGAAGGCGAGGTCGCCTCCCTTTCACTGTGCAGCGGCAACCCCGACGGTGGCCACGCGATCTATGAGTCGATCGTCTACATCCCCTGCCCGAATGGCGTGACCGCGGTCAAGGTCTCGTCGAAGGCTCCCTACCTGCAGAAACTCTGGACAGACAACGACGGGGTGGGGGCGGGACCGATCATCTCGAGTGGACTGATCTGGACGGTCGGCGGCAACGCGATACACGGGCTGAACCCGGCCAATGGGGACGAGGAGGTTTCGATTCCCTTCGGTGCCACTGCGAACCACTTCCCGACACCGTCGGTCGCCGACGGGTTGCTGCTCGTCGCCGGTACGAACCAGGTCTACGCCTTCATGGGTCCTGCAGGGCTCCCGCCCGCTCCTCCCGCCCCTTAGACCGCGGCGTGAGTGTTCGGGAGAGTGTTTGAGGTCCACGCCAGGCCGATGCACATCTCGTCCGTTGATCCGTCTCCCCAGGTGACGAAATGGGGGGCTGCCTTGCGCAGGATCGGAAGCTCCGCTTCCAGCGTTGGATCGTAGGTACAGGTGATCCTCACCGGCTCCCCTGCGGTGACGCGGACCGGGTCGGTCAGGTTGTATGACCGCTGGTCGTGGAAGTCGTAGTTCGGCACATCGAGGACCGTCCTTGCTTGGGGTGTTCCCGGGTCGAGCACCATCTTGAACGCGGTACCGAGGAGGTGCATGTGGGCGTAGACCCTCACGATGTAGCCGCTCTTGTCCACCGACGTCGTGCACGACGCCGTGTCTCCGACGACTGGATCCGACGGGTTCTCCCCACAGGCCGCCTCGATGCCGTTCGCCTCCTCGACAGCCGTGTGCCCGAATCGCTGGCCGAGGTTCGCGAGTGAGGTGGCTCGGTTGCACAATGGGCCGGTCACATCGGTCGGGCACGGGATGTTCGGCGACGCGAGCATCAGGTTGAGATGGAGCGGTAGCAGTGGAGTCGTCGTCGGTACGGTGCCAAGCACCAGCGAGTTCTTCACCGGGGCGTGACCCACGAGCAGGTTGTAGTGCACCTGCATGATGACCAGACTCCCGGCGGCGAGGAACACCCCGGTGCCCTTCGGAAAATGGTCTGTGCCCGCGCCGGGAGCCCAGAAGGTGAGCAACGGGTCCGCAGCAAGCCCGACGAGTGCGGTGCCCGGAAGCGGTCCCCCAAAGCAGGTCCACCCTTTCCCCCCGTTGTTGTCGCGCTCGACCGATGCGGCGGAGGAAGGGGGGACGAGGAACAGAGCCGCGTGATGGTCCTCGGCGCTTCCCGGGATGAACTGGCTGGAGATGATGTACGAGGCCTGAGCCAGATGAGGGTTGACCAGCGTGCAGTGGTAGTCGTCGGTCGTGCCTGGGGCCGCCACCGGTTGGTAGGCATGGGCCATCGTCAGCGAGACGGTCTTGACCCCTGAATTCGAGTCGGGGGCACCCGATGCACCCATCGACCTCGAGAACAAGAAGGCGGCGACGGCGATCACGATCACACCAACGAGCAGCGCTATTCGTGGAACCTTCATCGCAGGTGACGCTATCAGCGCGGGAATCGACTGCTCAGGGAACGGGACCAGCGATTGATCCTGCCTGATCAGGACAGCAGTGATCGACCGATCCAGCCGTTCGCCCCGCTGACACACCCGGCGGCACGGCAAAGACAGCGCTGGCCGTGTGCATCGTGAATTGAATCAACGCATCGGACTGGATCTCGTGCCCTGAGACGCGGGCTGGGACTGCCTGCCGACTAGGCAGCGCTGTCCGTCTGCCAGGCGCCGCTCTGTCAGGCCTCTGCTGCCGAGCAGTTGGCGCACAGACCGAGGATGGCAAAGTGCTTGGGGTCGATGGTGAACCCCAGATTGGCTTTGGCGGAGCGGGCCAGGCCACGGAAGTAGGCCTCAGGAGCCTCGATCATCGCCCCGCATTCGGCACAGATGAAATGGGCGTGCGCGTGGGTGGCCAACAAGTAGCTCGACGGTCCGTGGCCGAGGTGTGAATGAGAGACCACACCGAGCTGCTCCAACTCCTCCAGGTTCCGATAGATGGTCGAGAGGTGCACGTCGGGCGCCTCTTCCTGGACGGCATCGGCCAGTTCCTCGGCACTCATGTGGCCATCGGCCGCGAACAGGACCTCCAGCAGAATGCGTCGGGATGAAGTGGCCCGACCTCCGTGGGATCTGAGGTACTCGATCACCGAATCGACCGAGGTGAAATCCCCTTCCTCAGCTCGGTGGAGTGCCTTTGCCATTGCTCAAAGACTACCGGCTCATGCCCTCGACAGAAAGGAGCGCATCCAACTATTGCATCAGCTTCGTATTTACCATACCTTATCAAGAAGCCACCCGAGAGTAGGAGAACCGGTGAGCGAAGACGCAGCATTCGGCACCATCTACCCCAGCCGCCTGGCCAAGCTCCGGAACGGACTGAACCAGAGGGAATGGCTGACCATCGGTGGGATGACCCTCACCATCGTCGGACTCAACATCATCGGTTGGGGCCTGGTTTCGGCGGCCGCGACCCACCACTACCACATCTCCAAGACCGGGCTTCTGGGCCTTGGCACGGGCGTGCTCGCCTACACCCTGGGCATGCGCCACGCCTTCGACGCCGATCACATCGCCGCTATCGACAACACCACCCGCAAACTGGTCAACGATGGCAAGCGTCCGCTCAGTGTCGGCTACTTCTTCTCGCTCGGCCACTCCAGCGTCGTCTTCTTGCTGGCCGTGTTCCTGAACTTCGGCATCCGAGCCCTCGACAGCCAGGTGAGCAACGACAGCTCGGGCCTCCACAAAGCCACCAATGTGATCGGAACGTCGGTCTCGGGCGGCTTCCTCTATCTCATCGCCATCCTCAACCTGATCGTCCTGATCGGCATCTACCGGGTGTACCAGCAGATGAAGCGAGGCAAGTTCGACGACGAGGAACTCGAACGCCAACTCAGCAACCGGGGGTTCATGAACCGCTTCCTCGGCGGCTACGCCGAGCGCATCGACACACCTTGGAAGATGTATCCGGTCGGAGTCCTGTTCGGCCTGGGCTTTGACACGGCCACCGAGGTGGCTCTGTTGGTTCTGGCAGGGAACGCCGTGGCCGGAGGCTTGCCGTTCTGGGCCATTCTCTCCCTGCCGGTGCTCTTCGCCGCTGGGATGTGCTTGTTCGACACGATCGACGGATGCTTCATGAACTTCGCCTACGACTGGGCCTTCTCCAAGCCGATCCGCAAGGTCTTCTACAACCTGACCATCACCGGACTGTCGGTCTTCGTGGCCTTGTTCATCGGGACGATCGAGCTGGTGGGCCTGATCGGGCAGGAGCTCAACTTCAACGACCCGTTCTTCAACTTCTTCGCCAATTTCAACATCAATACGGCCGGGTTTATCATCGTGGGCGCCTTTGCCGCGACCTGGGCAGCAGCAGTCCTCTGGTGGCACTTCGGCAACGTCGAGGAGAAGTGGGACGCCAAGATGATCCACCACGATCCGGTGGAGGCCACCGTCTCCAACTAGCCGGTCGACCCGGAGAGCAAACCGGTGGTCAGGTATCTCGGGTCGCCATCCTCCAGGCCCCGAGCCCAGTCCAGACCACGATCCAGCCGACGATCACCAACACCGCGTCAATCGTCGCCAGGTGGACGGACATGGCTTGATCGCCCGGGCCATTGCCGCCGAACGGCGTGGGTAGTCCCCCAGGTTCCATGTGTGCCGTTGCCGCCCCGATGATCGAGCGCTGCAGGTTGATGAGATGGGGAAGGTTGGCCCGAAGTGCGATCGGGGTCAGGATGATCTCCAACACGATCATCAGAACGACGGTCACACAGACCGATCTAATGCTGCCCGACCTTGTTCTCCTCGGCATCATCGATTCCGAGGAATCGCGCAAACCGCTGTGGCGGATGGAGGGACGTCCCGATGGCGACAGCAGTCCACCCGGCAACGACGATGATCGCCCACCTCTCTCCCCCGCTCGGCCATGGCACGACTGACTTGTAGAAGACGAATCCCAGCACCCCGATCGCCACAACCGGAATGACCGCCTGCCAGCGCGGCACGTTCGATTCGACCCGACGGAGAATCTGGCGCATTGCTCCGGCCGAGGTGAGGACATAGCTGGCCAGGATCAAGAGGGTTCCGGCAGTCGCGGCCGCGGCAAAGGTTGCGAACGGCGTCTGATGCAGCACTCCCCACCACACCGCGATGAATGCCAAGACGGCGGACCCGACGACAAGATTTCCAGCGACCGGAACAGCGTGACGCTGAAGGCGCGAGGTCGGCAGAGTAGGAAAGCCGTGACGGGTCACCGCGTACATGATGCGTGACGATCCGAGGATGCACCCACTCAGAGAAGAGAACGCGCCTACCACCACTCCGAGGCGAATGAGGTTGGCAACCCAGCTGGTGGCGTAGAGCTGGGCCAATGAACCCACGAGCGCACCCGAGCTGGAGAGCGAGTGCAGCCCCGATGGCGTGGTACCAAAGCCCATCACCTCGAACGCTGTGACTCCAATGAAGAAGAGACCGGCAAAGAGCACGTTTCCTGTCACCGCGATGGGAATGTCTCGACTGGGGTTCTTCGTCTCCTCTCCCAGCGCGGCGGCTCCTTCGAACCCGGCAAAGGAAAGAAAGCCGAACACGGCGGCCAAGCCCAAATCCCCTCTGCCTGTCGGCTTGAAGACACTCCACGTGAAGTGTTGTCCCTGCGGTCCATGGCTGAAGATCACCGTGCACGCCACGATCGTCATGACGACAACGATGAGGATGATCGTTCCGAACTCGAAGGACATAAGGACACCAAGTGCCCGTCGGACCTGCGCGCTTGCCATCGCGGTTCCTATGAGGACCAATCCCACGGCCACCACGAAATAGACCGACGGGGCGATGGAGCTGACCAGGCCGAGGCCCTCGAGCAACGCTCCCAGGAAGATCGAACACGTGACCGCTTGGACGGCGACGAACAGGATGTACGCCCCACTGAGTAACCACCCGGTCACTGCCCCTGCATGCGGATTCAGAGACTGAGCGACGAGCGTCGACAGCGATCCCGAGCCGTGGATGCGCCGACAGAGCCGGGTGACCGAGTAGGCCACGAAGAGGACGCCGACGAATGCCAACAGGAATGCCAGCGGAATGCCCCGACCCACCAGGGGCTCTGCCGCCTGAGGATTGATGTTCACCGCCTGGCTGGGAGCGACCAGCGCCAACGAGAGTCCGACGGCGCCGACCAGCCCGATCGAGCGGGTCATGCGACGGGGTTCGGCCGAGGTCCTCCCGGTGTCGTGAGTGTCGGGAGACAACGGCTCCGTCGACTCGACGGTCGGGAGTGTCTCTTCGACGACCAGGGTGCGGTCGTGCACGGTTGTCATGGTGGTCCTGCCATGCACCACCATCGGCCACCTGGTGACCTCGCTTGAGGGTGCGAGGCGGGTGAACTTCAGGTGATGGAGGTCACACTGCGTGCGAAGCGAGCATCAGGGCCCAGATCGAGATGGGAATCCCGAAGTCGCTGATGCACACGAAGGTGTTGCCGGGGTTGTAGTTGTGGTCGCGGATCATCTCGACAACGTGGTTGATGCCGGCGAAGAGGAGAAAGGTCGTCGTGGGGATCGCCATCGTGATCCAGGACTCGACTCCGTGCATGGAGGCGTAGACCCCGGCACCTCCGAGACCGAACGAGACGAAGCCGAGCTCGTACTGGAAACCATTGGTCTTCCATCCGATGAGCGCTGCCGTCTTTTCGGCGTACTTGGTGTGCATCAACCCGCTGACGATGAACATCCAGCCGGCCGGCAGATAGAACATCCACCGCAGGGCGTTCACCGAAGACCCTTGACTCGCGTGATAGCCCGACGCCTGCACGCCCGCCAACGCGAGCCCCCAGGCCACCAGCCAGACGATCGGTAGGACCATCGGACCCAGCCGGCCGATCGACTTCAGGGTGGAGTGGTGGTCACCCTGATCGGACGCTCCGCCGACGGTCGATGAGGGATCGAATCCCTGCCCGAGTTGCTCCTGTTGGATCGTCATGTGCCTCCCACCTCTCGAACGCCAGCGGTGCTCCCACCGCGCCTCACTCAGCATCGTCCGAAACGGTGACGTCCTTTAGTTGCCACGCGGCAACGGCGAATCACCCTCGCTCACCCTGCAGCCATTGTCATCAAGGGGTCGTTGCGCCCTCGGCCCGTCAATCGCCGCTCGCGCCGCCTTCGGAACGTTCGAACTCGCGGCTCCGTGCCTTCATGAGCGCTTTCAGAAGTTTGGTCGGGAGCTCCCGGTCGTAAGGAAGCTTGATGAACCCTGATCCGGAGTCATACCCGGCAGCCTCGACCGCCGCCTTTTGCGTCGCGAAGAACGGTGGGTCGAATCGGAGCGAGCAGTGGTTCTTGAAATTCTGGAGCATCCAGAGGTTGGTGTTCTTGCCGCGCACGTACACCGGCAGGTTCCACTTGAGCTCTTCGCGGGCTTTCGGGTCGGCCTTCACGCTGAGCTCACGCAACGCTTCGAGGTGCGGCCGTTGCACGTCGCTCAGCTGAGCGAAGTAGTCGTCGACATCGGCCCGCTTGGGCATCGGCATAGGGGTGAGCTTATCCGGCGGGTACACGCATCCAAAGGGCTCGGGCCCGCATATTCTCGTCGAGCAGTGGCCGCTCCGGTCACGACCGCACTTGGTCGCGACCACCGGACAGGGGGAGCATCCCCGCCCCCGAGAGAAGCTTTCGCTCGTCGAGCTTGCTCGAAGCGGTCAGCGGCAGGTCGTCGACCAACTCGATTCGATCGGGGAGCATCGACTGGGGCAGGAGTTCGCTCGCAGCGCGCCGCAGATCAAGCTCCGACAGCTGGCCGTCGGCGACCACGAATGCGGCGATACCGAGTTGGCCCTCGTTGTCGAACTGAACGCAGGCCCCCGCCGACACCCCTGGCACGGATCGCAGAGCCTCGGCGAGCTCGACGAGCGAGATCCGCACCCCGTGGCGCTTGATCACCCGGTCTGCACGATCCACGTACACGTACTCGCCATGACCGGTCCGGTAGGCAAGGTCACCCGTTCGGTAGACCGTCTCACCGGGCACGACATCGGTCCTCATCACTTCCGTGGTCAGTTCGGGCGCGCCCCAGTAGCCGTCCATCAACTGGGAACCTCCGATGTACAACTCGCCGACGCTCCCGACCGAGTCGATCAGCGAGCCGTCAGTGTCGACGAGATGAAAGGACACGCCTTGGTGCGGCGTCCCGATGGGCATGGTCCCGTCCGCGATCGACTCGGGGGTGACCAGCATATGGGTGACCGCGATGGTGGTCTCGGTCGGCCCGTAGCGATTGAACACCCTGACCTGGGGAGCGGCCTCCCAAAGGAGGCGGACATCCTCTGGCGAGCAGGCCTCACCTCCGAGAGCAATCACACCCAACGAGGACCCGCCCAGCTGGCCGATCTGGGGGGCCGCCAACAGCAGACGCAGGTAGCTCGGCGAGAACCCGGTCGCGGTGATCGACTCGTTCTTCACTGCGTTGAAGAAGGTGCGGGGAAAGAGCAACGCTTCCCGTGGTCGGATGACGATCGCCCCGCCCGACCACAGGGCCGGAAAGAGCGTGCCGAACGATCCGTCGAAGTGGAACGGTGAGACGCACAGCGCTCGGGTGTCGGTGTCGTATCCCAACGCCCGGGCCGTGGCCTCGACCGCCTCCGCAAACGCCGGGTTGCCGATCAAGACCCCCTTGGGCACCCCGGTGGTCCCCGAGGTGTAGATCGCGTAAGCCCCCTGCGCAGTGACCCGAGCCGGCTCGGGGCCCCCGCGCGAGCGCAGCTCGGAGATCGTCGCCCGGTCGACCCTCGTTTCCGGGAGTGGCGACTCCTGGTCCGGTGCTGGCTCCGCAGTGATGATCACCGACGGATCACAGTCGGCCAGGATCACCTGCAGCCGTGCCGGCGGATCGGTCACCGCGATCGGGACGAAGATCGAACCGGTCCACAGGCAGGCCAACGCCCCGACGACGAAGTCGACCGAGTTCGGAAGGAAGAGGGCGACCCGATCCCCCTCACCCACCCCTCGATCGATCAGGCCGCCGGCGACTGCGACGACCGCCTCGCGCAACTGCCGGTAGTTCAGGTCAGTCTCGAGATCCTTCGCTGCGGGGTGGTCCGGCGCGCGCTCTGCATGCTCGAGGATCGTGGAAAGGACGTCGCGATCGGTCAACCTCACACCCCGACCGGAGCGGGCTGTGCGCCTCGCAGCAACTCGCCGGGCAGCTCTCCGGTGTGGGTGCCGTCTTCGAACGTCACCGCCCCACGCTTGAGGGTCCATCGGTAGCCACGGGCCTTCTGCAGGAGTCGTCGACCACCCGCGGGCAGGTCGGTGACGACCTCCGGTGGGGCGCATTCGAGGCGGTCGAGGTCGATCACGTTGAGGTCGGCCAGGTACCCGGGAGCAACGACGCCGCGGTCGAGCCACCCGAAGTGGGTGGCCGGCCGCTGGGTGATCTGGTGCACCACCGACCCGACTGGCATTCCTTCGTCGCCATGCCGGTCACGCCCCCACAGCGACAGGTAGGTGGTTGTCATGCTCCCGTCGCAGATCTGGCCGCAGTGGGCGCCGGCGTCCGAGAGACCGAACATCGCAATCGGTGAGGAGATCATCTCGTGCACCGCAGCCAGATTGTGGTGCACGAAGTTGAACAACGGGGTGTAGATGAGTTGGGCGCCGTCTCGACGCAACTGGACGTCGTAGGCGTACTCGGCAGGATCGACACCTGCCTGTCGCGCGAGGGCTCCGAGCGAGCGGGTCGGGTCGAGGTTGTAGTCGACCGGGTCGTCGAGGACGTACATCTCGTCGAACCGCCCGAAGAAGGCGAAACCGGCGAACGCGTCAGAACCCGAGGTGAGCTGCGCATGGCCCTCGAGGATCCGCCGCCGGAGGTCGGGGTCGCGGAGTGCGACGATCCGCTCGGCGATCGGGAGATCGGCGACCTTGCGGTAGGCACGAGAGGGGGTGAAAACGTTCGCCGATGCTTCGAGCCCGAGAAGCACACCGATCGGCCGCGGAGCCACCTGGGCCTTCACGTCGAGACCCTCGGCCTGAAGGTCCCGAGCAAGCTCCATCAGCTCCCGCCAGCGCTCCGGTGCGGCGACGTCCTGCTGCACCGTGTAGCTGACCGGGCTCCTGCTGGCCCGGGCGAAGGCGGTCACCAGCTCGAACTCGCGACGGGCGAAGTCGTCGTCGGTGGTCCGGTAGCTGTCCGAAAGGAATTGGAACACCCCACCGCTCTTTCGCAAGACCGCGGCGAGCGCGAGTAACTCCGGCTCCCGCGCACGAAGCGTCCCGAGATTCTCGCCCTGGCTGGTGCGGTGATTCTCGGTCCGAGAGGTGGAGGCGCCGAGCGCTCCGGCGTGGAGTCCCTCCTCGAGGAGGCGAGCCATCTCGTCGAGCTCGTCCTGGTCGGGATGGAGCGTGGGGTCGGCGCCGCGTTCGCCCATGACGAAGGCACGAAGTGCCGCGTGCGGAACGTGGGTCCCCACGTCGATCGTTCGCTGCTGGCGCTCCAGCGCATCGAGATACTCGGGAAACGAACCCCAGTCCCAACGAAGTCCCTCGTGCAGGGCGGTTCCCGGGATGTCCTCGACACCTTCCATCATGCCGATGAGCCACTCGTGACGGTCGGGGGCGACTGGTGCGAAGCCGACCCCACAGTTCCCCATGGCGACCGTCGTCACCCCGTGGTGCGAGGACGGCGCCAGCAACGGATCCCAGGTCGCCTGACCGTCGTAGTGGGTGTGGGGATCGACGAAACCCGGGGTGACCAGCAAGCCCTCGGCGTCGATCTCCCGCAGACCCCGCCCGACCGCGCTGCCGACCTCGGCGATCCGGTCGCCGACGATGGCGATGTCGGCAGGTCGCGGGGCGCCCCCGCAGCCGTCGGCGAGGGTGCCGTTCTTGATCACGATGTCGGCGGTCATCTGGTCATCCCGAGCTTAGGACCGGAGGGCCAAATGCCGATACATCCTTGTCCATTCGCTGAATTATCACATACCGTGGTGATGCAGTCACGCTAAGAAGGGGCAGGGTTGGCATGAAGGTGAGCTGCGTCGAACGATGATCGAATTCGGCATCGTCGGGATGGGCGCGTGGGGACTCTGTGTGCTCGAGCGCACGGTGGTCCGAGCGCGCCAGTCGAGCTCGCGGATCAAGGTGCACCTGATCGATCCGGGGCAGCTCGGCGGCGGTGTGTACTCCGCGAACCAGCCCGACTACCTCGTGCTCAACAATCCGTGCTCGCAGCTGTCGTTGTACGCCTCGCCCAAGAGCGAGGAGCGCCCTCCCTATGCGGTCGGGCTCTACGAGTGGGCGGTGGTGCGCGGCTTCCGGTGGGTCGGGCACGAATGCCGGGTCGGGACGGAGGGAGACCCGATCCGCCCGACCGACTATCTCCCACGGAGATTGATGGGCGAATACCTGGCCTGGTTCTACCAAACACTGGTGGCCGACGCCCCCCAGAACCTCGAGATCGTGCGGCACTATGCGGCGGCCGTCGACATCACACCGCAGATCGGCGGTCGCGAGGCGGTCCTCCTCGACAACGGCGAGACGGTGAGGGTCGACCACGTCGTGCTCACCTCCGGCCACACGTTCAACGCAGAACCGGACCGCGGACCCGACACCGTGCACTACCTCCGCCCGTACCCGGTCGAGTACTTCGACGATCGCATCCCCGCCGGATCGTCGGTCGCGATCGCCGGGATGGGCCTTGTCGCCTTCGACATGCTCACGACGCTCACCCTGGGGCGGGGCGGCACCTACGTCACCACAGGAGCGAGGAAGCGCTATGTGCCGAGCGGTCGCGAGCCGGTCGTCCGTCTCTACTCCCGCTCGGGGATCCCCTACTGTGCCAAGTCCGCCCATGGCCTCGACCCCTACGGGGACTACCAGCCGGTGGTCTGTACGCCCGAGGCGTTCGCCGAGCTCACCCACCCCGGGGGGTCGCCGATGCGCCGGCAGGTCAACTTCCGGACCGAGCTGCTGCCCCTCCTGTTGGCCGAGATGCAGGCCCGCTACCTCACCCATGCGGCCTACCTGAAGGGCGGCGTCGCCGAGTCCTCCACCGCACGGACCCTGCTCCGCGGGGCATGGCTCGACAATCGATTCGACGATGTCGTGACCAAGCTCGAGCCGCTCTACGGCCACTTCGATCCTGCCGACCAGATCTTCGCCGGCCGCGATCGCCACTACACCTCGGGCAGTGACTACCAGGACCAGGTCTACGACATGGTCGAAGAGGATCTGGAGAACGCACTGGCCGATGGAGGCAGTCCGGTGAAGGCCGCACAGGAGGTGCTGCGCATCCTTCGCGACCAGCTGCGCGCGGTCATCGAGTTCGGCGGTCTCTCCCTCGAGTCGTACATCGACTTCCAGTCCAACGTCCGCGGTCGGATCAACCGGCTCGAGGCCGGCCCCCCGCCGATGCGATCGCAGCAACTCCTCGCCCTGGTCGATGCCGGTGTCGTCCGGATCGACCTCGGGCCCGACCCCGAGATCACCCCGCGTGGCATCGGAGCCGAGCTCGCCTCGAGCCAGCTCGACCAACCCAACGCGGTCCGAGTCGATGCGGTGCTGCGGGGTCACCTCGACCTCCCGTCGCTCGCCCGATCGAACTCACCGCTCCTCGGCCGCCTCTACGCCAAGGGACGACTGACCCAGCTCAGCTATGGCGACACCCCGGTGGGCAGCGTGGCGATCAGCGAGGACTTCCATCCCTTCGATGCCGAAGGAAGGCTCCAACCCAGCCTCTCCCTCCTCGGCGTGCTCACCGAAGGGGTGCGTTACTTCACCCACTACCTGCCGTCCCCTCGGAGCCGCCTGCGTGCGGTGCTCGACGCAGAGGACTGCGTGGAGTCGATCATCAGCTGACGCCGAGACCCGACCGGCGTTCACCCTGTGGCGATCGCGAGTGCC
Organism: uncultured Acidimicrobiaceae bacterium; assembly: GCA_963839925.1. GTDB lineage: Bacteria > Actinomycetota > Acidimicrobiia > Acidimicrobiales > RAAP-2 > Bog-756. The sequence continues at coordinate 88,795 of CAWIWV010000002.1, forward strand.
TGGTCGAGGTCGGCGATCAGGTCGTCGATGTGCTCCAAGCCGATCGAGAGGCGGATGGTCTCCGGTCGGATGCCGGCAGCAACCAGCTCGTCCTTTGAAAGCTGACGGTGGGTGGTGGACGCGGGATGGATGGCGAGCGACTTCGCGTCACCGAGGTTGAGCAGGCGCTTGAACAGCTGCAGCGAGTCGAAAAAGGCCAGCCCCGCCTCGTAGCCGCCCATCGCTCCGAAGGTGATGATGGACGGGACCCGGCCCCCGAGGTAGCGCTGCATCAGCTCGTGATGCGGGTGATCGGGAAAGCCGGCGAAGCTGACCCACTCCACCCGGGGATCGGCATCGAGGTATGCGGCGACTGCTCTGGCGTTGGCCTCGTGGCGATCGAGCCGGACGGGCATCGTCTCGAGTCCCTGCAGCAACTGGAAGGCAGCGAACGGTGACAGGGTTGCCCCGGTATTGCGCAACTGGATCGAGCGGGCTCGCACGACAAAGGGGCGTTCGGGAAAGTCGCGGGCAAAGGTCACCCCGTGGAAGGCGGAGTCCGGTTCGTTGAACATCGGAAAGCGATCGGCGTGCTCATCCCAGGGGAAGGTGCCGCCGTCCACGATCGCACCGCCGGTGGTGGTCCCGTGGCCACCGACGAACTTGGTCAGCGAGTGCACCACCACGTCCGCACCGTGCCGGATCGGCTTGAGCATCAACGGCGTGGCGACCGTGTTGTCCACGATGAGCGGCACGCCCTGAGCGTGGGCCACCGCAGCCACCGCCTCGAGATCGACCACGTTGCCGGCCGGGTTGCCGACCGTCTCGCAGAACACCGCAAAGGTGTCGTCGTCGATCAGCGCTCCGATCGAGGACGCGGTGTCGTCTGCGGCGAAACGTGCTTCGATCCCAAGGGTCGGCAGGACATGGGCGAAATAGGTGAACGTCGCGCCGTAGAGCTGGGGGGCGACCACGAAGTTCTTCCCCGCGCGGGCGACCGTGAGAATCGCGTAGCTGACTGCCGCCATTCCTGATGCCAGGACGAGCGCAGCCGTCCCACCTTCGAGCTCGGCCATTCGCCGCTCGAGCACGTCGTTGGTCGGGTTGTTGATCCGGTTGTAGTGGAAGCCGGGCACCTCCAGGTCGAGGACCGCTCCGGCATGCTCAGCGTCGATGAAGTCGTGGGCGACCGTCTGGTAGATCGGCACGGCGACCGCACGGGTGCCGTCAGCGGTGTAGCCCCCGTGGATGGCAATGGTCTCGTCGTGCATCGTCTCGGTCGCTCCCTCTTCTCACCCCCACCATCGGCTCACTCTGGCCATCGGTTTACTCCGGCCGCGATCTCACACCCGCCATCCAGTTGGCATAGAGACGAATTGCGGCATCCCGCCAGGGCCATTGCGCCCTTTCCCCCAGCTCACCGAAGGGAAAGGACTCGAAGAGCGCCGGCTCCCGTTCGCCCCCGACGATCCGCTCGTGGAGCCCCTGCAACTGGTCCCAATCGTCGGGAGCGACGCAGTCGAGCGGAAGGCGCGGAATCGCGTCGCGCTCGCCGAACACGTACCTCCGAGCGTCCCGGTGGTACTCGCGCAACAAGCTGGTGGGGTCGTACTCGGGGTGCCCCTGGACGAGGACGATCCGACAACCTTGTCCATCCCCGACATCTTTGGTGGCGATCGTCCAGCCACCCGTTTCGCACTCGAGCGCCACCTGGTACCCCGCGGCTTCGATCCGGTCGGTCTCGACCGCGTTCAGGCGCGAGTGCGGGAGCACGACCTGGGGACCGAGTCCCTCGGCCAGCGGATGAGAGTGTGACCGTTGTGGGAAGACGCCGGTGCACTTGGCGTCGAGAGAGGTTCGTTCGAGCTGGTCGAAGACTTCGAGTGCGGCATGTGCCGAGAAACACGACAGCAGCATCGATTGTGTGTTGGTGCGGCCCCACGACAGGAGCTCTTCGAGATCACCCCAGTAGGGCTCGTCCTGGATATGCGCTTCGATCGGGTTGGAACCGGTCACCACCAAAAGATCGAGTGGAGTCGTCCGGATCGTGTCGTAGGGCAGGTAGTCGGCAACGATCCGTGCCGCGGTCTCGTCATTCCTCGGAATGCCGTCCATGGTGTAGCGACGGACCTCGAGGAGGTCGTGCCCGGATCCTGCCTCGAGCAGGCCGAGGAACTGTCGCTCGGTCGCCTCGAAGGCAGCGTCGGGCATGTTGTTGACGAACGCACAGACCCAGCGAGGAGACTGCGCGCCGTCGACTGGGTCCTTCTGCCGGGGTCGGACCGTACGCAGCGTCACTCGACCCGCACGTCCGCGTAGGTGACGGTCACCACGTCGTGAAGGAGTCGGTAGAGCGCCTGCAGCTCATCGTCGTTCGCAGCGGTGCCGACGACGGCCAGGATGTGGGTCCGCGAGCCGTCCTTCCAGTCGAGCTCCGCGCCGGGCCCTTGATGGACGCTGATCGAATCCACTGCCGGGTGGTCGCTCACCTCGTCCAAACCCTCGATGGTGGCGACCGTCGCCGAGATCGCGGGCGGCTGCAGGAAGAAGCGGAACCCGATCCGATCGGTGGCGACCGGACCGTCGATCCGGATTCTCTCCCCGAGGGCCAACCGAAGGGTCAGTTCGAGGAGATGGACGCCTGCGGCACGCTCGATCATCTCGGGGACTCCGCCGCCCACTCGGCCGTTGACCTCGATGACCCGGAGACCCTCCGGAGTGAACTTGACCTCGGTGTGCAGGCAGCCGACCTGGACACCGAGTGCTTCGATGGCGGCGGTCGCCAGGCTCAGCACCTCGGTCTGTTCGGCAGTAGAGAGCCGCGCCGGAATGAAGAACCCGGTCTCTCGGAAGTTCGCCGCGAGCTGGAAGCGCCCGGTGAGCGCGAGGTGGCTGATCGCGCCACCGGCGACGACGCTCTCAACCGAGACGTATCCGGCGACATCGTCGTCACTCCACCCGGTGTCGTCTGCGAGGTAGCCCTCGAGGACCATCTCGGGGCGGGCCGGACCGAGTGCATCCAACAGCCGGATCAGGTCGTCGTGGTCTCGAGCGAGGAAGGTATAGCGACTCCCCTGCGCGGAGATCGGCTTGAGGATGGCCGGCCAGCCCACCTCTGCTTCGATCGCCGAGAGCGTCGGCGTGAGCTCGGACGTGGGCTGGTCGGCGGCGATGACCCGACAGGGCGGAACGACGATTCCGCCCGCTCCGAGCGCCTCGCGCTGGCGAGCCTTGTCGACGAGCGCACGCGCGGTCGCAGGCGTATGGAACGGCAGCCCGAGGATCGCGGCGACCTCCGCGTAAGCCACCATGCCCGCGTCGAGGTAGGTCGTGATCCCATCGGGCACGTACGGCGAGAGCGCCTTGGCGATCTGGTCGGCCCCGAGACCACTGATGTCGACGACCGGCCCGAAGCGGTTCAGTAACTCCGCCGTCTCGTCCATGTCGGGCAAGGAACGGTCGACCATCCACAGGAGGTCGCAGAGGCCCGCCGCCGCTTCTACCAACTGCATCACCGGCACGCAACGGGGTCCGTAACCGACGGCGACGAGCGGTCGCCGGGGTGGGGAAGCTGCGACATCCATGCCCCGTGCCACTACCCAATACTAGCGTTCAACTGGGACTTTGCCTATGCAATTCCAGTGACCGTCTGCTTTGGACGATGAAAGTGGGTAGTGATCCCCGACATACAACCGGGGCCAGATCGAGGTTGAGGAGCGACGACGGATGCCGGTCGAGATCATCGGAATGGTGGGCACGAGGGATGCGTCGGAGATCAAGGGCCCGCTGGTCGACGGCCCGGTCGTCGACTGGATGGACGGCCCCGTGGTCGACCCCGACTACCTCATCGACCTTTCCCGCGCTCACGAGGTTGCAGGGTTCGATCGGGTCCTCGTCGGTTATGGGTCGGTAGCCCCCGAAGGATGGGCGGTCGCCAGCTCGGTCCTCCACAGCACCAAGCACCTCGGCGTGCTCGTCGCCCAACGGCCCGGCATCGTGCAGCCGGCCTACCTCGCCCGCATCGCTGCCACCATGGATCAGCTGACCGGTGGAGGGCGGATCGCGGTGCACTGCATCACCGGTGGCGACGAAGCCGACCAGTGGAAAGAGGGCGACTTCGTGCCTCACGACGCTCGCTATGCCGCGCACCGGTGAGGTCATGTCCATCGTGCGACGCCTCTGGAACGAGGACAGCCCCTTCGACTACGAGGGAGAGTTCTTCCACTACGGCGGTGCCTTCAGCTCGGTCAAGCCTGCGACCCCGGAGGGGATCCCGCTCTTCTTCGGCGGCACGTCGCCCCCGGCGATCGAGGTCGGTGCAGCCCAAGCCGACGTCTACGCCTTCTGGGGAGAGCCTCGAGAAGCTGTGGCCGCCCGAATGGCGACGATCGAAGCGGCAGCGTCGAAGCAGGGGCGCCGGCTCCGCTACAGCCTCTCCCTGCGCCCGATCATCGGCGCGACCGAGGAGGAGGCCTGGGAGAAGGCGGAGATGATCGCAAACGTCGCAGCGGAACGGATCGCGCTGGCAAAGGAACGGATGGCCGGCCACGAGACCGAGTACACGGGACTTGGAGGCCAGAAGAACGCAACGTTCTCCGTTCACCGCGACACCGGGGGCACGACGTCGGTCGGTCGCAAGCGTTTGATCGCCATGTCGGCCGATCAGGACGTCTACGACGAGCGCCTCTGGATGAAGATCGCCAACCTGACCGGCGCCGCCGGCAATTCGACCGCACTGGTGGGAACGCCTGAACAGGTCGCGGAGTCGATGCTCCGCTACTACGACCTCGGGATCTCCGCGTTCATCCTCAAGGGTTTCGACCCCCTACCGGACGTCGTCGAGTTCGGTCAGCGCCTCATCCCGGCGCTGCGCAACGGAGTCGACCTGCGCGACGCGGCCGCCGCCGGCTGAACGGATGAGCTCGAAGATGAGCTGAACGGCAGGCCGATCGGTCAACTCGGCCGTCGAGCGGTAGGGTGCAAAACATGAGCGGAGCGGGCGATTCGATGGACCTTGAGCTCGCCGCAGCGTCGCTCCGGGCCGACGGCGCCGACGTCCGTGTACTGGTCAAGGTTCTTGCCGACAAGCTGTCAGACGCGCTCGGGTCCCGCCTCGAGGTGAAGCGGGCAGGTGGGCGGTTTCGGAAATCGGACGAGGTGCGGTCGATCCGGATCACCATCGACGACGACCAATTCGACGCCGAGGTCGACGGGCCCGCACTTGCCTGCACGATCGGCCATTCGTCGGGCGGCGTCCGCATCCGCAGCGAGAAGGTCGGTGTGGACGACTGGCTGACCCGACTGCTCACCGCCCTCGAGGCAGAAGCGGCCCACAGCTCCGCGGTACGACAAGCACTCGAGAACATGGTCATCGGAGGTCCCACATGAGTGATCAACCCCAGGACCTGCCGGCAGAGGCCGGCCACCGGCTCGAGGAACTCGAACACGGGCTGTTCACCTCCGACCTGTCGGTGAACGAGTTCCTCTTGATCAAAGAGGTCGGCTTCCACCCGCTCGGTTTCGTGATGGGGTCGTCGATCTATCACACGGGCATCCAAACCAGAAAGTGGGGTCAGAGCCAAGAGCTCGAGAAGCTGACCGGCGCCATGTACGAGGCACGGGAGCTCGCGATGACCCGGATGGAAGAAGAGGCCGACGAACTCGGAGCCGACGGGGTGGTCGGCGTGCGGCTCGACGTCAACTACTACGAGTGGGGCAAGGACGCTGCCGAGTTCATCGCGGTGGGGACCGCGGTGAAGGCCGAAGACGGAAAATCGCATCGCAACAAACTCGGCAAACCATTCACCTCCGATCTCTCCGGGCAAGACTTCTGGACGATCATGCAGACCGGCTACGAGCCGCAGGGGTTGGTGATGGGGACGTGCGTCTACCACATCGCCCACCGCGGCCTTGGACAGACCCTCGGATCAGCAGGTCAAAATGTGGAGCTTCCCAATTTCACCCAGGCGCTCTACGAAGCACGAGAGCTGGCGATGACCCGCATGCAGGACGAGGCCACTCGTCTCGAGGCCACAGGCATCGTGGGGGTCCGACTGGAAGAGAAGACGCACCAGTGGGGCAGCCACACCATCGAGTTCCTCTCCCTCGGGACCGCGGTGCGCAAGACCTCCGACTCGGTCACCCTCCCCAAACCGACGACGATCATCTCGCTCGACAACTGATGCCAGACGCCGGCGCGGTGGGCGACGTTCCCGAAGCGGCAGCCCGGCGTCTCTCAGAGGGCGCGTTCACCTCGGGCCTCACCGTGCCCGACTTCGCCGCCTGCCTCCAGATGGGGCTCGAACCGGTCGGCTTCGTGCAGGGCTTCTGCGTGATGCAGTGGCAGTGGTACGGGATAGGTTCCGCCTTCGGGATGTCCGGCCAGTTCCAAATGGAGCAGCGCGGCTATTCGGAGCAGTGGCAGTGCCCGCACGGTTTCGTCTCGGCCGAGCACCGGAGTTGGGGCCAGAACTATGAGCAGTGGTGGGTCGAGGAAGCCTGGCGGCAGGGATTCGATTCGGCCTACGAGCGGATGATCGAAGAGGCCCGCGCCGTCGGCGGCCACGGGGTCGTCGGTCTGGTCGATGCCTCCGAGCACATCGGCGACATGGGCGTGCTCGAGTTCAGAGTGCAGGGCACTGCGGTCAGAGTGAAGGACGGACCCCAACCCGCAGACGGCCGACCGTGGACCACCTATCTCGCGGGCCAACGACTGGCCAAGTCGATCGAAGCCGGGTTCGCTCCGGTCTCCATCGCCGCCTCGGTTGCCTCGGTGCGTGTCTGGGCCTACTGCATGACCGAGTATCTGAGCGAGGGCTCGACCGCGACCTGGGGTTACCAGCCGGTGGTGGGTGAGATCGAACAGACCTCCCGCCGCGCAGATGGCCGTGCGTCGCATCGCCCGCCAACGGGTCCGCGCGCAGTTGGGAGGAGACGACTCGTTGCGCGGGGCTTCGATGGTCGCCACCGAGCGAGAGCTCGGCCAAGGGGATCTCGAGCTCCAGTGCATCTTCCGGGGGAACCGGGTTCGCCGTTTCAAGGAGTTCGATCCGATGCCCAGCCCACGTCCCACGGTGCGGTTGTCGTGAGCGAAGTCGCTGCGGGTGACCAACCCGGTGACCTGAGCGCAGAGATGCGCGCCGCTGCGGAAGCACTCGCTCGTCCCCAGAGCGCCGGACGATCCTCGACACGAGGAAAGGGAAGGACCTCGGACCTCTCGATCGACGAGGAGATCGCTCTCCATTCGATCGGGTGGGAGCCCGTCCAACTGGTCTGCGGCGCTTCGATCCACTCGGTGCCCGGAGGCGCCTGGAACTGGGGTCAGGGGGAGATCACCTACGCCTCGGACGCCTACGCCCACGCCTTCGCAGAGGCAGCCGAACGCACCCGTCGCGAGTGCACCGATGCGGGCGGACGTGGCGTGGTCGGGGTCCACGTGGAAGTGACCATCCGACCCCATCACGTGGACGTGACCCTTGTGGGCACCGCGGTTGCTCCCGTCGGCAGCAAGGGGAACAAGGAGTTGTCCGCCGATCCCCTGTTCATCTCGGATCTGAGCGGACGCGACTTCGTGCTGCTCCACAACGCCGGCTGGCAGCCGGTCGGCGTGGCGGCCGGCGCGAGCTTCGTCTACGCCCCCAGGCGCTCAGCGGGAGTTGCTCTGCAACAGGCCAGCCAGAACGTGGAGCTGACCAACTTCACCGAGGCGATGTATGCGGCGAGGGAGTCGGCGATGGAGCGAATGCAGGAGTCGGCGCTGGAGATGGAGGGGTCCGGTGTGATCGGAGTCCACGTCGACGAGGGTCCGATGCAGTTCGCAAGCCACGCGGTCGGGTTCACCGCCTACGGAACGGTGGTGCGCCCGGCGTCCGGTCACCAGCGATCGAATCCGTTGATGGTCCTTCCACTCGACGACCAAGCAACGCAGTTCGACGCAGCCTCCCTGCGCGGGGGCTGAGTCTGCTACTCGTCGGTGCGGGTCGACGTCGGAAGGAACGACAGGGAGCGTCGACGGCGTGCGGAGAGCACCAGCCAGAAGAGTCCGCCGAGGAGAGTTGCTCCACCGACCGCCAGTACGGTAATCCCGGCGGCAGAGTGTCCCCCCGGGGACGTCGGCGAGAGCACCGCCGGGTCGGAGGCTCCACCCTTCGGGCCGATCGTGGTGCTGATCGTCGCGACCGCCGCGGCGGCTGCATGTCCCGACGACATCTTCGCGGTGAACGCGACGACTCGTTGGGCCGAGGGGGCAAGGAGAAGTCCGTCACCGATACTCGGCGTCGGGAAGTGGTTGGCCGGGGAACCGATCGACGTCTGCTGAAGGGTCGCGCCGGTGAGGGGATTCAATCCGTACAGCGTGCCGTTGAGACCGATCGTCCACACCTTCCCCGCGGCAACGATCGGCGGCCCACCTCCAACGCCCGAGCTCCACAACAGATGGAGGGAGGGAGGCGACGCGGTCACCCGGATCGCGATCGGGCCGTTGCGGCAGGGCAGATAGACCGTCGTACCGACGACCGCCACACCGCCGTCGATATCGCCACCGCAGACCGAAGTGAGGGTGGTCAGCTGCCCACCGATGCCGCCGAGATGCTTGCCGTTGAGCAGATATGCGGTCTGTTGCTTGCCAGCCGCCACCACATCACCGTCGGTCAGCAGCGCAGGTTCCATCGACAGGTCGGCGTCGGATGCGTTGTCGGAAGCCCACGTGGTGGGAGCGTAGAATTGCTCGAGCTTCATAGACTTGGAGAGCTTCAACACCGAGTCGCTGTCGTCATAGGCGTGGCTGTTCGAGGTCACCGATCCGTTGCCCGCCTCGGCCCAGACGTTGCCGTCCACGTCGACGGCGGGGGCGCCGCCACCCATCCAGATCGCACCCTGCAACTCGCCCGAGGCTGCGTCGACCGTGAAGACCGAAAGCGCGCCACCCGTTTCGGCGACCGAGACCAAACGACCCCGATAGGTGGAGCAATCCCCGGAGTTGCCCCCGAACCCGAAGATGACCCGGCCGCCGTCGAGGGTGAGGCCGGTGCGCTGCAGCATCGCCGCCGGGGTCGAGCCGGCCGGATCGACCCGGTCGGAAAGCTCTACCTTGCCGGTGGTCGTCTTGAGTCCCACCAGGAAATGAGCGGGCTTGCCGCCGATGAACTCGTCGGCGACCACGAAGATCTCGCTGCGGGAGGTGTCGATCACCGGAGTACCGGTGATCCCGACGGTCGGCCCGATGTCTCCGCAGGGAAGCGCCGATGCGGGCACCGCAGTCGCCACATGGGTGGACCAGACGATCGATCCGTTGGATGCGGAGAGCGCATAGACCGTGTCGTTCTCCGTCGCCACGTAGATGCGCCCCGGTGTGACGAGCGGCTGTCCGTAGAGCTGACCGTCGAGCGTCGGGGAGGTCCAGGCCCGCTTCGAGGTGGTCACCGAGCTGACCGACGAGGCCACACCGGTACCTGCCGGATTGCCGTGGTACACGGTCCATCCTCCGGAATTCGACGGTGAGGTGGCCGCGCCGGCCGGTCCGCCACCCGCAAACGAGATGCCGATCAAGCCGAGGATCGACACTGCCGCCACGGTTCCGACGGTGATCAACGAGCCCCGATGTCGGCCGACCAGTACTGCGGCTCCTGACCAGCGTGACAACACGAACCGATGCACCCTCATACCAACAGGCTACCGACGGTGGGCCCCGGCCGACAGTGGCATTCGGGCCCACCCCCTCACCGAGTCGTCAGGCGACGGCCGGACCCTGCCGGCGGACCGACTCGACCGCCTCCATTGCGCTGCGCAGCTCGCGCAGCCACTCCTCCGCATTGGCACCGACGAGTTTCACGCACCATGCCAACGCATCGGAACGACTCCGGGCCACGCCGCTGTCGACCAGGGTGTCGAGGACCAGCCGTTCGGGCTGCCGGAGCCGGGTCATGACCGGAACCGACAGGTTGCTGAACAGCGTGGAGGTCCCACCCACCGCCGCACCCCAGGCGATGCGCCGGCCGAACAGGTGCTGCGCCTCACGGTCGATGGCCATCCGCTCGTCGCGGGTCTGCTCACGGAAGCGTGTGATCCGTCCCATTTCGGCTGCCGAGCGGGCAGCCTCATCGTCGTTTGCCAGGTCGGAGGCTCGGACCGTTCCGACGATGACGATCTCGTCGCGGTCGATGGTGATCGAAGGGTCGGACTCGAACCAGTCCTCCGGCAGTCGACCCGAGAGCCACCCCTCGACCTGGCCTCGTGCCTGCTCAGTCCCCTGCTCTGCCTGCCGCTCTCTCTGTCGCTGTCCCATGAGTCTGCCTCCGAACCTGATGATTACTTTATTACAACATTACAGTAGTAGCAAGACCCGGGTCACCGAACACTCCGTCGTGCTCGCTCACCCGAGCGGCACCTGGTCAGGGTCGGTGTCGCTCGTCGCCCCGACCACCTCCTCGACTGGCAACCGTTCGACGCGGCCGCGCACAACGGACCGGGCATCACCATCCCGAGCCGGATCGCCCTGGGATGGCGTGGTGACGTCAACCGGACGCCAGCCGAAGTTGCCGGCGCGAGCCGAGCCTCGGTCGCAGTGGTCTACGCAAGTGACGACGGGGAGGGTTCCGACCGTCCGTCGCTGTCTCTGCCGGGCGACCGGAACGGCTCATCGACGTGGAGGTCGCCGCCAACGGTGAGCAGGTCGAAAGAACACCGAACCACGCCGGTGCACCCGAAGCCACCGCGAGCGTCGGCCTGCTGAGATCGCGCCCGGTTCGGTTAGCATCGTATTCCGGCATTCCCACACCAACAGCAGCGACAGCACGCGGACATGCCCCGTGAGAAAGCACCCCAAGCGAAAGCTGAGCGAAGGAGCCCGATGACCGCCGAGCAGCAGAGCCCCGACTTCAAGGTGGCCGACCTCTCCCTCGCCGAGTTCGGACGCAAGGAGATCCAACTGGCCGAGCACGAGATGCCCGGCCTGATGGCGATGCGCGCCGAGCACGGTGCGGAACAGCCGTTGGCAGGCGCCCGCATCACCGGGTCGCTGCACATGACCATCCAGACCGCGGTCCTCATCGAGACCTTGGTCGCCTTGGGTGCCGAGGTCCGGTGGGCGAGCTGCAACATCTTCTCCACCCAGGATCACGCCGCAGCGGCCGTCGCCGTCGGCCCGGACGGGACAGTCGACGCGCCGAAGGGGGTGCCTGTCTTCGCCTGGAAGGGTGAGACTCTCGAGGAGTACTGGTGGTGCACCCAGCAGGCGCTGCTCTGGCCCGGCGAGGGTCCGACCATGATCCTCGACGACGGCGGCGACGCGACCCTTCTGGTGCACAAGGGCGTCGAGTACGAGAAGGCGGGTGCCGTCCCCGACCCATCCACCGCCGGCTCGGAGGAGTTCGCCGTGGTGCTCGGTCTGCTCGCTCGCAGCCTGACTGAGGATTCGAACCGATGGACGTCGATCGCATCCGGCATCAAGGGCGTCTCCGAGGAGACCACCACCGGCGTCCACCGGCTGAACGAGATGGAGCAGACCGGAGAGCTGCTCTTCACTGCGATCAACGTCAACGACGCGGTCACCAAGTCCAAGTTCGACAACAAGTACGGCTGCCGACATTCGCTCGTCGACGGGATCAATCGTGCGACCGACGTGCTGATCGGCGGCAAGGTCGCCGTGGTGTGCGGCTTCGGCGACGTTGGCAAGGGCTGCGCGGACTCACTGCGGGGCCAGGGCGCGCGGGTGGTCGTCACCGAGATCGATCCGATCTGCGCGTTGCAAGCCGCCATGGAGGGCTACCAGGTGAGCACCCTCGACGACGTCGTGGGAATCGCCGACATCTTCGTGACCAGCACCGGCAACAAGGACGTGATCACCGCCGACCACATGGCACGGATGAAGCACCAGGCGATCGTCGGCAACATCGGCCACTTCGACAACGAGATCGATATGGCCGGGCTCATGAAGATCGACGGCATCGAGCGGGTCAACGTGAAGCCGCAGGTCGACAAGTTCGTCTTCCCCGACGGCCACGCGGTGATCATCCTCTCCGAGGGAAGGCTGCTCAACCTTGGCAACGCCACCGGTCATCCGAGCTTCGTGATGTCGAACTCCTTCACCAACCAGACCATGGCCCAGATGGAGCTCTACAACAACGCCGACCAGTACGAGCACCGGGTCTACGTGCTGCCGAAGCACCTCGACGAGAAGGTCGCACGCCTCCACCTCGACGCGCTCGGGGTACGCCTGACCACGCTGACCAAGGAGCAGGCCGAGTACATCGGGGTGTCCGTCGACGGTCCGTACAAGCCGGACACCTACCGCTACTGACCCAACCGGGTCAGCGGTCGGCGGTCTGCACGTCGAGCAGGCCCGCGAACCGCTCCCGGGCCTCGGCTCGGCGGGTGGGCACATGCTCGCTCGGCACCTCGGTCGGCCGATAGCGCTTCAGGGTCTGGCGGGCGACGGTCACCTTGTGGACCTCGTCGGGACCGTCGTAGATGCGAGCAGCCCGGGCGGCGCGGTACATCGACTCGAGCGGGAGGTCGGTCGAGAACCCGAGTGATCCGTGCACCTGGATCGCCCGGTCGATGACGTTGTAGAGAACCGCCGCGCCGTAGTACTTGATCATCGCGATCTCGACCCGGGCGGCGGCTGCACCCTCGTTGTCCATCTTCCAAGCTGCGTACAAGGTCATGAGACGGGCCGCGGTCATCTCGGCCAGCGAGTCGGCCACCCAGTTCTGAACGGTCTGCTTCTCGGCGAGCAGTGACTGGTGGGTGGTCCGGGACACCGCCCGCTCACAGAGCATGTCGAAGGCTCTGCGGGACTGACCCAACCAGCGCATGCAGTGGTGGATCCGGCCGGGTCCGAGGCGCTTCTGTGCGAGCACGAAGCCCTCGCCTTCTCGACCGACCAGGTTCTCGTAGGGAACACGCACCTCGCGGTAGAGGATCTCCGAGTGGGCACCGAACTTCCCGTAGTGCTCGACCGGGTCCTCCATGGTCGCCACGTCGCGGACGATCTCGACCCCGGGGGCATCGGCCGGCACCACGATCATCGAGCACCCCTGGTACGGATGCACGTCCGGGTCGGTCACCGCCATCACGATCAGGAAATCCGCGACCGATCCGTTGGTGGTGAACCACTTGTGGCCGTCGATGACCCACTCCTCGCCGTCGCGCACTGCGGTGGTGGCGATCATGGTCGGATCCGCGCCGGCCCCGGGTTCGGTCATCGAGAACCCGCTGCGCAGGCGACCTTCCAACAGGGGCAGGAGCCACCGCTCGCGTTGTTCGACCCGACCCGATGCCTCGATGCCGATAGCCAAGAGCTCGGCGTTGCCCGAGTCGGGTGCGTTGTTGCCGAAGACGACCGGCCCGTAGGGAGTCTGCCCGAGGATCTCGTGCATGAGCCCGAGTTTGACCTGACCGAATCCCCCACCTCCGAGCTCGGGAGGGAGGTGAGATGCCCACAGACCGCGCGCCCTCACCTCGTCCTGGAGGGGCTTGATCGTCTCGATCATCGTGTCGTGATCGAGGTCGAGCACCTCGAGCGGGAAGATCTCGTCGTGCACGAACTGGCGCATCCACGCCAGCTTCTCCTCGAACTCCGGTTCCGTGGAGAAATCCCATGCCATCGCAGTCTCCCTGCACTCGGTCCGAGCCCCCCTGATTTCGACAGGAGGGCGAGGCCAACTACCGTAACGGCATGCCTCCGACCCCTGCTCCGACCGCAGTCAATCTCTCGGCGACCAAACCAGGTCGGGAACGGGTAAGCCTCACTCTTCCGTCGATCGACTCGGCGTCAGCCCGCGCCCGGCTCGCCGCGGCAGAGACCGCATTGCTCGACGAGCGGCGGCTGCTGACCGGGGAGGAGCTCGTCTCCCTGGCCGAGCTGCCCGACCCCTGGGTGACGTCGCTGGCCGCGCTCGCCCACCAGGTCAGGTTGGAGTGGTGTGGTCCCGATGTCGAGGTCGAGGGGATCCTGTCGGCGAAGACCGGTGGCTGTCCCGAGGACTGCCACTTCTGCTCCCAGTCCGCACAGTTCGATACTCCGGTCAAGGCGACCCCGTTTCTCGACCCCGCCGAAGTACTGCGGGCCGCCGAGGAGACCAAGGCATCGGGTGCGACCGAGTTCTGCATCGTGCTTGCGGTGCGCGGCCCCGACGAACGCACGATGAACCGGATCCTCGAGCTGGTGCCGATGATCCACGACAAGACCGGTCTCAACGTCGCGGTCAGCGCCGGACTGCTGAGCGACGACCAGGCTCGACGCTTCGCAGAAGGTGGCGTCCACCGTTACAACCACAACCTCGAGACCTCGAAGTCGTTCTTTCCCAACGTCGTCTCCACCCATAGTTGGGAGGAGCGTCAGGACACCTGCCGGCTGGTGCGGGATCACGGTATGGAGCTGTGCTGCGGTGCGTTGATCGGCATGGGTGAGTCCGACGAGCAACGGATCGAGCTACTCCTCCAACTCCAAGAGCTCGACCCCACCGAGGTGCCACTTAACTTCTTGAACCCCCGACCCGGAACCCCACTGGGCGACGGAGAACCGGTGGCTGCGTGGGAGGCGATCCGCTGGATCGCGCTCTTCCGACTCGGGCTCCCAGGGGTGATCCTCCGCTACGCCGGTGGCCGGGAAGTCACCCTCCGCGAGTTGCAGTCGATGGGTATGACTTCGGGGATCAATGCGCTCATCGTCGGTAACTACCTCACCACCTTGGGACGGTCAGCCGACGAAGACCTTCAGATGCTCGCCGATCTCAGGATGCCGGTCGGGGCGCTCTCCGGGGTGCTGTCGAGCGCGGGAAGCGTGCAGCACGAGGTGACGCCGACCGAGTCGGCCCACTGCACCGGGTGCGGTGCTCCGCGGGTCGACTGCTCAGGTTGCGGCCGCGAACTCGACCCACCCAGGTTCTGCCCCACCTGCGGACGCCGGTTGACCGTCGCGGTCAGCCCGGCTGGCTACCGAGCGCGGTGCAAGACCCACGGCAAGATCGACTGATCTGAGTCGGGCCGGCTGAACGCACCGGTTCCGACCGGCGGCGCAATCAGCTGCCGACCTGGTGAAGCTCGACCGGGTTTCCCGAAGGGTCATTGATGAACGTCTGGCGGTTGAGACCGCTCTCGACCGGATCGGCCACCTCGATCCCCTTCGCCCGGAGCTCACCAACGACCGCGTCGAGGTCGGCGAATTGGATCGCGAAATGCTGTCCCAAGTTGCGAGGCACCGGCGCCTCGATCAGGTGGACCTGCTGGCCGCCGAGGTCGATCCATGCCCCGTCGATGCCGAAGTCGGGCCGGTCGGCTCGGAGGGATCCACCGAGAGTGTCGGTGTAGAACGCTACCGCTGCCTCCACGTCGGAGACGTTGAGAGCGACGTGATGCACGGCGAGTGGTTGCACGGTCGGAATTCTGGCCTGTTCTCCGATGAGCCGCAACGGCCAGACGGTTCACATCGCCGCCCGTCGCGGCATCGATCTTCGCGGGGTGTGGTCAAATGACCTGGATGGACGGCTATCGGGACGACAGGATCGAGTGTACCGACACCGCCATCCGGGTGAGCTGGTACTACTTCCCGTTCGGCACCAAGACGATTCCCTACTCCACGATCCGCTCCCTCGAGCGATTCGAACTGTCTGCGACTCGGGGGAAGTGGAGGATCTGGGGGTCTGGGGACCTCAAGCACTGGCTCAATCTCGACGGCAAGCGACCCCACAAGTCGATCGGGTTCATCGTGGATGTCGGGAAGCAGATGATTCCGGTTGTCACCCCGGACGATCCGGACGCCTTCGAACAGATCGTTCGCCAACACCTTCCGGCTCCGAGCAGCGCCTGAACGTTCGACGCCAACCAATCTCAGGGTGAGGCGATCACTTGGGGGAAGATGTTCAGGGGTCCGTGCTCCATCCGACCAAGAACGTGACGAGCGAAGAGATCACACTCCTCGAGGTGTGGGTAGCCCGAGAGGATGAACGATTCCACCCCGGCCTCACGCAGATCCCCGAGCACACCGAGCACCTGATCGGGGTCACCGACGATTGCAGCTCCCGCGCCACTCCGCGCCCGCCCGATGCCAGTCCAGAGATGGCGGTCCACGTACCCCTCTTCGTCAGCCTCGGTCCGCAGCTCGGCCTGACGGGCCACCCCCGACGAACCCGCATCCAAAGACTGGCCTCTGATGCTCCGGCCCGCCTCGGGATCGAGTTTCGACACCAACACGCGGGCAGCGTCGCGAGCCTCAGACTCGGTCTCCCGAACGATCACGTGGGAACGCCACCCGTAACGCAGGGTCCTGCCGAAGGACGCGGCCCGTTCGTTCATCTCCGCGATCACCGCGGCGACTGCGTCCCTCGTGTCCGGCCAGAGGAGGTACACGTCGGCGCCGGCCGCAGCGCAGGCCTTGGCTTCGTCGGACAGTCCGCCGAAGTAGAACGGGAGGTACCGAGAAGACGGAGTCGCAACCCGTGGTGGGTCGAGGGTCAACTCGACGAAGGATCCCGACACGTCGACCGACTCCCCCGACAGGAGCGACCGCAGCGCAGCCATCGTCTCGAACGTTCGCCGATAGCGATCTGGACCGCTGCGAACCTCACCCGGAACATCGCTCGAGATCACGTTGACCAGCAGTCGCGCGCCTGAGATCTGGTCGAGGGTCGCGAGCTGTCGAGCCAACTGTGGGACCACCAGCTCACCGACCCGCACCGCCAGCAGGAGATTGATCCTGCTGGTCTGGGTGGCAACCGCCGCGGCGAAGACGGTCGAGTCGATGCCGAGCGCGTAGCCAGATGGCAGCAGGATGCTGTCGTAGCCGAGGGAGTCGGCGGCAACAGTGATGGCTCTGCAGTGTTCCCAACTGCTCGCCAGCGCAGGATCGGGAATACCGAGGAACTCGTAGTCGTCGTCGCAGAGAGCGCCGAACCAGGCGATCTCGGGCCGGACCGTCACCCTCCCACCTTAGGGTCGACTGCCCGACGAGCCTCCGATAGCGTCGGACACCAGGACGAACCAAGGGGTGGGGGCAGGTTGCCGACCGACCAAGTGAATGGAGTTGGACTGCACTGGGAGCGGCAGGGCAGTGGTCCACGCTTGCTCTTTTGCAACGGATCAGGACTCTCGCTGAAAGGCATCGAGCCACTCCTTGCTGTGCTCGCTGCCAGCTTCGATGTGCTGGCATGGGATTACCGCGGCTTTGGCGACAGCGCCCCGGTCAAAGACCAATACACGATGGCCGATGTCGCGGCCGATGTCGCTGGCCTTTTGGAAATCGCCGGGTGGACATCCTGCCGGGTGATCGGGATCAGCTTCGGTGGCATGGTGGCCCAAGAGTTCGCCGTCACCTATCCCGAGCGCGTCGAGCGCCTTGCTTTGGCATGCACGTCGGCAGGCGGGCAGGGCGGTTCCTCTTATCCGCTGCAGAAACTGCACGAGCTTGCGCCAGAGGAGCGGAAGACGGCTGAGCTCAAGCTCGCGGACAGCCGCTGGAACGAAACGTGGCTGCAGGAGCACCCAGCCGATCAGGCGATTGCCGATCGGATGGCGGCCGCCGGGCAGAACCAGAAGGACTCAACTGCGGCAGCTGCCTCCACAGCCCAGCTCCATGCCCGCGAAGGCCATGACGTCTGGGACCGACTGAGCGCGATCACCTGCCCCGTTCTGGTCGGCTACGGCGAATACGACGGGATCGCACCGCCTCAAAACAGCAAGAACATCGCCTCGCGCGTTCGTGGCGCCGAACTGCATGGCTACAACGGCGGTCATGGGTTCTTGCTCCAAGACACAACCGCCATTCCCGCCTACGTCGCATTTCTCCAAGCGAGCTGACGAGCTAACCGTTCGACCTCGTCGTTGGGAAAACCCCTTCGACCTACCCGGTCGGCACCTTCCAACCACGATGGGATGACAGAGCAGCGCAAGGTTGCCCGCAAGTCCGGAATCTGCCCCCTTATTGGGTGCCCCTGACCGGCACTTACACGAGGCGTGTGGATAACTGGCCTCTCGGGTGAAGTCCGACCTGTCTCATGTGTGGAAGTCGATCCTCTATTCCAAGGACGCTGGTGCTGGAAGCCAAGGCGTCGTAGCGTGCTCAGAATGGACCAGGCCCAGGGGTCCGGCTCACCATCTAGCGACAATGCCCTCGGGGTGCAATCGGCTGGGAAGACCGTTCCCCAACGCGACCCCGCATTCATTGAGCGGCAACTGGAGACCATCCGGAAGCTCACGGGCTATTTCTCCCCGGAAGTGCGAGGTCGAGAACACATCCCCGCCGAAGGTCCGGCGCTCCTAGTTGCAAACCACAATGCCGTCTTCTACATGCCCGATGCCTGGATCACCGCTGTAGCAATTATCGACCGTCGGGGGACTGAACGTCCGACCTACGTGCTCATCTACGACCTCCTGCTCAAGTTGCCATTGGTGGATACGTTCCTCCGTCGGATCGGTGCCATTCGTGCCGGATCTGACGAAGCCGAAGCGGCTTTGGCCGAGGGAGGCCTCGTCCTCGACTTTCCAGGTGGCGATTGGGAGGCCTGTCGGCCATGGACGAAGCGGACGACCGTCGACTTCGGGGGACGAACAGGGTTCGTCCGGCTCGCCCTGCGCTCCGGCGTGCCGGTCATTCCCGTTGTGTCTCACGGAAGCCACGAGTCGGTCATCGTCCTCGCTCGTGGCGACCGGATCGCAAAGCTGCTGGGGCTGAGCGCCTTGCGAATAAAGGTCTTCCCCATCATGTGGGGGCCATTTGGTCCCACCACCGCTCTTCTGCCACCGCTTCCCCTCCCCTCATCCATAACCGTCGAGGTACTGCCACCGCTTGACTGGAGCGGTCTCGGTCCAGGTGCAGCAGACGATCCCGAGGTCGTTGGGAAGTGCGCTTCTGACGTGATCGAACTCATGCAGTCGGCCCTCAATCGGCTGAGTCGGGAACGTCCGCATTCGGTGCTCCAGGGCATCGCCAACCTAGTGACCGGCACTCGAAGGTGAGGAACGGAGTAGCTGGAAAGCCACTACGGCCCGAGTTCCATCCTCTGGCCCGGGAGGTCCAATCCGAGGTCGGGCTCCTGACCGAAAGGGGGCTGGGGAGTGAACGACCACCTCGGGTCTTCGTCAGTCGTGCCCTGCCGTTGGAGCCGCCATCCGTCGTAGGTCTTGAGGAAGTGGTGGTGGTGACAGAGAAGGGCAAGGTTGTCGAACCTGCTCACGCCACTGGGTGACCATCGGCGTCACGAACATGCCACCGAAGTACGTTGAGCCCGATGTCGGCGCTGCTGGTCTCCGTGCTCCCCTTGGCCGTGGGTGCAGCGATCAGCCCGACCCTGTTGGCCCTCCAGCTTCTGGTGCTGACCGGACCGTCGAAACCGTTGGGCAGGGCATGGGCGCTCGCCGCAGGTTCGGCGGTCGTTCTTGCGCTCTTTTCTCTGTTGGGCCTCACCGTCTTGAACCACCTCCATCCCGCCGAGCATCACCATCGCTCGCTGCGCGGGGCGGTGATCATGTTCGTCGCCGCCGGACTTCTCGTGGTGCTGGCCATCAGAACGATCCGGCACCGGCCGATGCCGGCCGACCAGCACACCTCACGCACGGCAAGCAGACTGCAGACCGCACCGACCTACTGGTTCTTCGGGGTTGGGGCGGTCGGTATGGTTCTCAACTTCTCGACCTTGGTGCTGTTCTTGCCGGCGCTGCACGAGATCACCCGCTCCACAGCATCCGTGCTCGCCCGCTCCGTCGCGTTCGCGATGCTCTTCGTCATCACCCTGACGCCGGTCATCGGGCCGGCGTTGGCGGTCACCGTCCTGGGGAGCCGAGCCGCCCCCGCGCTCGACGCCACCCACCGGTTCGTCACCAAGCACTCCCGCCAGATCGGCATCACCATCGAAGTGGTGTTCGCGGTCTATCTGGTCGTCAAGGGAATCGGCGAGTTGCCCTGAGATCCCTACCCGGTGGGCACCTTCCAGCCACGTGACTCGGCAATCTCTTTGCAGGTCGGACACAGTGGATACCGCTTGGGGTCACGCCCGGGAACCCAGATCTTCCCGCAGAGCGCTTTGACCGCGGTGCCGTTGACCATGCTCTCGACCACCGTCGGCCCGGCCGGGATGTAGTCACCCTCTTCGGGCTTGTACCCCTCCAGCACGATATGGGACATCCGTTCGTGGTCGCCGTCGAGCTGGGGATCGACCTGGGTCGGGGCCAGAGAGGTGCCGGATTCGCTCATCCACACACATTCGCGCATTTCGCCCCTGCCCGGTCGTTCCGACCTGGTCGAGTCACCCCCTACGCTTTGTCCCATGTCCGGACGAACGCTGATCCTGGCGTCCTCCTCCCCGGCCCGGCTCCGGCTCCTCCGAGATGCCGGCTTCGATCCGGAGGTCCAGGTGAGCGGTGTCGACGAGGACGGAGTCGAGGCCGAGGACACCGCCACCCTGGTGGCCGAGCTGGCGGCACGGAAGGCCGCAGCGGTGTCAGGCCGGATGAGCCAGACCGAACCCTCGCCTGAAGGGGTGCTGGTGCTCGGCTGCGACTCGATGCTCGAGTTCGAGGGATGCCAGCTTGGAAAGCCGGCATCGGCCGAGGAGGCCGGCGGGTGGCTCCGAGCCATGCGTGGTCGGACCGGCACGTTGTTCACCGGCCACTGCCTCATCGACCTGACCGGAGGGGGCCGGGCCGAAGGGGTGGCAAGCACGGTCGTTCGCTTCGGTGTCACCACCGACGCCGAGCTCGATGCCTACCTGTCCACTGGAGATGCCATGGCGGTCGCCGGAGCGTTCACCCTCGACGGCCGATTCGCGCCGTTCGTCGACGGGGTGGATGGCGATCCCAGCAATGTGATCGGACTCTCCCTCCCGTTGTTCCGTTCCCTCCTGGGCGAGCTCGGCGTCACCGTCACCGACCTCTGGGCAGTGAGCACGGCCCGGTGAGCACCGCCTTGCCTGCGCTGAAGCTGGGACCGATCGTGGTCGACCCACCGGTGGTGCTCGCGCCGATGGCCGGGGTGACCAACGTCGCGTTCCGCCGGCTCTGCCGCACCTACGGCGCCGGGCTCTACGTCAGCGAGATGATCACCGCACGGGCCCTGGTCGAAGGCAACGCCAAGACGTTGACCATGGCCGCGTTCGGCGACGACGAACCGGTCCGCAGTATCCAGCTCTGCGGGGTCGATCCGCAGGTGATGGGCTCCGCGGTGCGACTGCTCATCGACGAGATCGGCGTCGACCACATCGACTTGAACTTCGGCTGTCCGGCCGCAAAGGTCACCCGCCAGGGCGGAGGTGCTGCCCTCCCGGTCCGCCTGGGACTCTTCCGGGCCATCGTCGCTGCTGCGGTCGCCGCCGCCGAATCGGTTCCGGTCACCGTGAAGCTGCGCATCGGTGTCGACGAGGAGCTGGTGACCTTTCTCGATGCCGGAAGGATCGCCCAAGACGAAGGGGTGGCAGGCGTCACTCTGCACGCCCGCACCGCAGAGCAGCTCTATTCCGGCCGAGCCGACTGGGATGCGATCGCAGCGCTCAAGGCCCACCTCACCTCGATACCGGTCCTCGGGAACGGGGATCTGTGGGAGGCGTCCGACGCGTTGGCGATGGTGGCCGCCACCGGCTGCGACGGCGTGGTGGTGGGACGGGGCTGCCTGGGTCGACCCTGGCTCTTCCGAGACCTGGCCGACGCCTTCGCCGGGCGATCCCTCCAGGCACCACCGTGCCTCGGGGAGATCGTCGAGATGATGCGCACCCACGTGAGACTCCTCTGCGACTCGTTCGGTGAGGATCTCGGGGTTCGCCAGTTCCGCAAGCACGCGGGCTGGTACCTGACCGGCTACCCGGTCGGGCCGGCGGTGCGCCGGTCGCTCTCCCAGGCGTCCTCCCTCGACGAGGTCGGTGGCCTCCTCGACGGGTTGGATCCCACCCTGCCTTTCCCCCCGGAGGCAGGGCGCATCGCCCGTGGCCACACCAATGGCCCGAAGCCGGTTCGTCTCCCAGCGGGATGGCTCGAGCACCGTGAAGACCTCACGCCACCGGCGGGCGGGGACATCCTCGCCTCGGGAGGATGAACTCGTGATCGTCGGCTCGTCACTCACCATCGAGATCGGTGATCGGACCTTGCTCAACGACGCGTCGTTCGTCGTGGGCGCCGGAGAGAAGGTGGCGCTGGTCGGGCGCAACGGCACCGGCAAGTCGACGTTCATCTCGGTGATCATCGACGAACCCGGGCGCAACGTGCGTTCCACCGGCAACTCGCGCATCCGGGGCACCTTCGGCTACCTCCCCCAGGTTCCGGTCCCCCACGGCCTCGGCCTCGAGCCCAACGGCTTCTCCCATGTCCTGTCGGGACGTGGGCTCGACGTGCTGGACGACGCGCTCGGCAAGGCGCGCACTCAGATGGGCAAGGACCCGACCGCCGAGAACATCGAGCTCTTCTCCGACCTCGAAGAGCAGTTCCGAGAGAACGGAGGCTACGAGGCGGAAGCGACGATGGCCCGACTGGCCGACGGGCTCGGTCTCCGCCAAGAGTTGTTGCTCGACGACATCGAGAGCCTCTCCGGGGGGCAACGCCGTCGGGTCGATCTCATCCGGATCCTCTTCCAGGGTCCCGACACGATGATCCTCGACGAGCCCACCAATCACCTCGACCTGCCGGCGAAACGGTGGCTGATGGAAGAGCTGGAGCGCTTCCCGGGGGCGATCCTCGTGGTCTCCCACGACCTCAAGCTCCTCGACCGATCGATCGACAAGGTGCTCCATCTCGCCGACGGGCGCCTCCACGAGTTCAAAGGGAACTACTCGTCCTTCGTGGTCCAGTCCGAGGCCGATCAAAGCCAACGCGAACGCGCCTCAGTGCTCGAGCAGAAGGAGATCAAGCGACTGTCCACGCTGGCCGACTCGATGCGAGGCAGCACCAACCGTCGGGCCAGGATCGCGAAGTCGCTCGACAAGCGGGTCGAACGGCTCGAATCGACCAAGACCGAAGTCCACCGGCGCGACCGCAAGAGCACCTTTCGGCTGCCGACTCCGAAGCGCTCGGGCGAGGTGCCTCTGCGGACCGTGGATCTCGCGGTGAGCTACGGCCCGACGACGGTGCTCCGGAAAGTCGACTTCCACTGCCGGAGGGGTGATCGGGTGGTGGTCATCGGGCGCAACGGTGCCGGAAAGTCGAGCCTGCTCCGCTGCCTGGCAGGTGTGCAGGAGCCGAACAACGGGGAGGTGGTGCTCGGAGCGAACGTCTCGCTCGGCTACTTCGCACAGGAGCACGAGCAGGTCGACCTCACCGTCTCGGTCCTCGACAACATCGACGACTCGGTCCTGGCGAGTGAGACCGAACGTCGGGCGCTCCTCGGCTCGTTCGGGATTGCAGGGAAGGCGGCCTACCAGATGCCCAAGACCCTCTCGGGCGGTGAACGGGCGAAGCTGGGCCTCGCCATGCTGGCGGCCGGACGGGCCAACGTACTGCTCCTCGACGAGCCGACCAACAACCTCGATCCGTCTTCCATCCAAGCAGTCGGGACCATGCTCAGCGAGTGGCCGGGCACCATCGTCGTGGTCAGCCACGATCGGGCGTTCGTCGACGCCCTCCAGCCGACCCATGCACTCAAGCTGCCCGACGAGGTCTTCACCCACTGGTCGGACGAGTACCTCGATCAGGTCGAGATGAAATAGGCCGTCTTCGCCCCGCGGTCAGCTCAGCTGGCCGTCTGAGGCGCCACGCCGTTGCCGGCGACCCCTGGTTCGTCGGGGTCACCTGCGTTGCCCAAGGCGTCGACCAACACCCGTGCGGCGCCGAGCAATCCCGCCGCCTCGTAGGGAACCACCAACTTCGAGTTGGGAGCCGCCGCCACCGCCTGCAGCGCACGCAGCTGCATGATGGCCAGCGTGTTGGGGTGGATGACCGAGGTGTCGATCGCGTTCAACGCCGCCGACTCCCCCTCGCCGCGCAAGTGGGTGGCGCGCTTCTCACCCTCCGCACGGAGTTCCAACGCCTTCATCTGACCCTCCGCCGCGAGGATGTTGGCCTGCTTCTGACCTTCCGCCTCGAGGACCGCTGCCTGCTTCCGACCTTGTGCGCTGTTGACCGCTGCCTGCTGCTCACCTTCCGACTTCAAGATGGCAGCCCGCTTGTGCTGCTCGGCCTCCTTCTGCTCGGACATCGCCTGGAGCACGTTGGCCGGTGGGGTGATGTCGAGGATCTCGATGCGATTGAGACGCACGCCCCATTTGAGGGTGGCCTCCGCCATGTGGTCCTGCATCTTGGAGTTGATGGTCTCCCGCTCCGACAACGACTCGTCGAGGGTCAATTCGCCGAACACCGCGCGCAAGGCGGTCCGGGCCATCTGGTCGATCGCCAGACCGAAGTCGTTGACTTCGAAGAGTGCCAGCTTCACATCGGTGACCTGACAGAAGATGGTGGCACTGACCCACAGCGAGACGTTGTCCTTGGTGATCACCGCCTGTTGATCGCCGGTCCGGGGGAACTCGCGGATGTCCACCTTGTCCATCCGGTCAGCGAGCGGCAAGAGGATGTGGAGCCCCGGCTGGTGGATCGTCTTGAACTCGCCGAACCGCTTGACCACACCCACGCAACCCTGCTGGACGACCTTCAGGCACGATCTGAGGAACGCAACGACAATCACAAAGACAATGAACGCGGCAACCGCCGCACCGATCGCCGTTCCCACCGAACCGATGATCATTCCGACCACCTCCTAACACCCACTGTAGGCACCCGGCGGCCGCGCCGTACGCGGCCCCGGTCAACGTCCGTCACGCAGGCCCGGAGTGCCGCCTGCTCAGGAATCTTCGGTGGGATAGACGACCAGCAGCCCCCGATCGACGTCCGCCACCACCACCGTGGTGCCCTTCTTGATCTTGGTGCCAGGCATCAACGCGAACTGCGTACCACTCCTCACCTCGAGCGAGGACAGAGCCCGGTTGGTGCCGGTCCGACACCACCTTGGTGACCACCGCCGTCTCGCCGACCATGCCTGGGACGCCGTTCAACATCGCCGACAGCGCTCCCAACTTGAACCCGGGGTGCTCACGTTTCCCTCCACACGTTCCTCCACCGCACTATATGGCTCGTGTGCGAGGGTCAGGCTGACCGGTGGACGTGCCTGGTCCCACGATCGCGTCGGCCAGCGCAACCTCTTCGCCCGGCAGGGTCACCACCCGGTAGCCGTCGCGTTCGGCCAGCCACTCACGGTTTCGCCGGTGGATCTCGTGACGGTCGTCGTAGCGATCGAGGACGACGAGGATGGGAGTGTCCGCCCCGGTCGAGCCGACCGAAATCAAGGCGCCCATCGAAAGGCGCACGTCGTTGATGGTGCCGAGGCCGGCGTCCGCGACCAGCACCACCGCATCGGGTGCTAGCACCGAAAGCAGGTCGCATCCGTCGCCGTCGGATGCCTGTGGTGAATTGACCCCTCCGGCGGTCTCCACCACCCCCACCGAGACCTGCACACTTGGCCAGTTCAGTTCGGCGACGAGCTCGCCCACCGTGAAGCCGGGCCGTCCGAGCGCCTCGGCCGCCATCGGAGGGGCCATCGCACGGTGGTAGGAGCGGAAGCTCGCACACACCTGCTCCGGATCCTCACCCGAGGCCCCGGCAAGCACTTCGGCGTCGGTCGGGCCACCGAGTGCCGACCCCTCGGAGTCGACGTCGTACGACTGGGCGGGCTTGCGGGCGGCCACGCTCAACCCGCGGCGTCGCAGCTCCTCGAGCAGTCGGGCGCACACCCACGTCTTCCCCACCTCGGTGCCGGTCCCGCACACCAGCACGATCCGGTCCGGTCGCGAGCTTGGAGCGGCTGGCACGAGGACCAGTCTTGTCGACCACCACCCCGAGGGCGAGCCGCCGCCCGGTAGAATTGGTAGATGGACCGGATCGGCGTGGTCGACACGATGTTCGCCCGCTACGACATGGGCGCCGAGGCAATCGACGAACTGAAGCAGTGCCCCGGCTTCGGCTCGGTCTTCGAGGTGGTGCGCCGCACCGTCCCCGGATTCAAGGATCTTGCGGTCGAATGCAAGCGCATCATCGAGTCCGAAGGGTGCCTGATCGTCGTGGCGCTCGGCATGCCGGGCAAGGCCGAGATCGACCAGGTCTGTGCGCACGAGGCCTCCCAGGGACTCATGCAGGCGCAGCTCTTGACCTCGACTCACATCTTGGAGGTCTTCGTCCACGAGGCCGAAGAGGAGGAGCCCGAACGTCTTGCCGCGGTCTGCGTCGACCGGGCACGCAAGCACGCCCGGAACGCCTACTGGATGCTCTACGAACCTGAGCAGCTGTCCCGTCGCTCAGGGCAGGGTGTGCGGCAGGGCTACGAGGACGCCGGGCCCATCTTGGGCTGAGCTCGCCGCAAAAGATCGGCGTGGATCAGACAGCCGCGTCGTGGGGAAGGCCGAGGGTCTTCTCGGCGATGATGTTCCGCTGCACCTGCGCGGTGCCGCCTCCGATGGTGAGGGCGGGTGCGAACAAGAACCCGTAGTCCCAGACGTCAGGATGCCCCTTCGCTCCCTGGAGCATCCCACCCGCGCCGGCGAGATCGAGGGCGAGGGACATCACGTGTTGACCGTGCTCGTCGGCGAGCGCCTTGCGCACCGACGCTTCGGGACCGGGTTGGACGCCGGCGACTGCGGCGGACACCATCCGGAGGCGGAGCAGCCGGAGGATCTCACCTTCGATCCAGATCCTCGCCAAGCGCTGACGATCGAGCGGGTCGTCCGATCCACCCGAGCGGCGGACCTCGTCGATCAGATCGGCGGCGGTGGGACCCATCCCCCACAGGGATCCGGCGCCCGACAACGAGACCCTCTCGTTGGCCAAGGTCACCTTGGCCAACCCCCATCCTTCGCCTCGCCGTCCGACCAGGCTGCCCGCCGGGAGACGGACGCCGTCGAGGAACACTTCGTTGAAGGTGTGGGTGCCGGTCATGTCGGTCAGTGGTCGTACCCGCAGACCGGGCGCGTCCATCGGGCAGATGAAGTACGAGATGCCGCGATGCACCGGCGCGTCCGGCTCGGATCGAGCCAGCAGGATGCCGAACCGGGCCTGATGGGCGTACGAGGTCCACACCTTCTGCCCGGTGATGACCCACTCGTCGCCGTCGAGCTCGGCTCTGGTGGTGAGCGACGCGAGGTCGGAGCCGGCGTCGGGCTCACTGAAGAGTTGGCACCAGATCTCCTCACCGGCGAGCAGCGGCATCAGGTACCGGTCCTTCTGCTCGGACGTGCCGGCGTGGACGAGTGTGGGGCCCGCCCACCCGATCCCGATGACGTTGGTGGGACGCTGGACTCCGGCTCGACGCAACTCGTCGTCCACGATGAGCTGATGGGTGGGGTCGGCGTCCATCCCCCAGGGCGCAGGCCAGTGCGGAGCGACCAAGCCCCGTTCTGCCAACTGCCGGGGAGTGGGAGTCGGGTGGTCGGCCAGCCACGCACGCAGCGCGACCCGGCGGGGATCGTCCTCGGTCGCCAGCGCGAAGTCCACGCGGGCCAGCGTAGGCTGACCGCTCCGGGATCTCCGGGGTCCGGCCGGGAATGAGAACCGCAAGATTGGAAACAGCCACGTGAGCACCTGGAACTTCGCAGACGTCTGGGAGACCGTCGCCGACGTGCTCCCCGATGCTCCTGCGCTCACCCACGGCACCCGCACCCGAACCTGGCGGCAGCTGGACCAACGGGCCGACACCCTTGCTCGTCGGCTGCTCGACCTCGGGGTCGGACGACAGGACAAGGTGGCCATCTACCTCTACAACTGCTCGGAGTACCTCGAGACCACCTACGCGTGTTTCAAGCTCGGCCTCGCCTCCATCAACACCAACTACCGGTACGCGGACCACGAGCTGACCTACCTGTGGGAGAACGCGGACACCGCTGTGGTCGTGTTCCACGGGGTGTTCGTCGAGCGCATCGAACGGATCCGCGACGAGCTCCCCTCGATCCGGGCCTGGCTGTGGGTCGACGACGGCACCGGACCGTGCCCCTCCTGGGCCGAGCCTTACGAGACGGCAGCCGAACCGACCCCGGCGGGACCGAACAGGGTGCGGGCACCTTGGGGCCGCAGCCCCGATGACCTCTACATCCTCTACACCGGTGGAACGACCGGCATGCCCAAGGGGGTCATGTGGAGGCAGGACGATCTCTTCGCACGGCTCAACGGTGCAGGCTTCCGGCGTTACCCCGAAGACGGAGGGGTCGACGCGGTCCGCGCCGATCTCGAGGCGAACGGACCCGGGATGACCCTGCTCCCCGCGTGCCCGCTCATGCACGGAACCGGGGGCTTCACCTCGATGGAGTGTCTGAGCGAAGGCGGTCGGGTGGTCACCCTGACCTCCCGCCGGTTCGACCCGGTCGAGTTGCTCGACACCGTCGAGCGCGAGAAGGTAAACGGGCTGATCATCGTCGGGGATGCGTTCGCGAAACCGATCCTGGCCACCCTCGACGCCGAGCCCGACCGATGGGACCTGACCAGCCTGTTCGGCATCATCTCCTCCGGGGTGATGTGGAGCGAGGAGACCAAACAGGGTCTGATCCGCCACCAACCGAACCTGCTGCTGGTGGATGCCTTCTCCTCGTCGGAGGCGATCGGGATGGGAACCTCGGTCTCGTCGGGACGCTCCGCCGCGCCGACCGCGCAGTTCACCCTCGGACCCGAGGTCCGTGTGATCGACGGCGACGGACACGACGTGCGGCCGGGGAGCGACACGATCGGGGTGCTCGCTCTCGGTGGCCGGATCCCTCTCGGCTACTACAAGGACGAGGAGAAGACCACGACCACCTTCCGCACCATCGACGGAACCCGATACTCGATCCCCGGTGACTTCGCGCAGGTGAAAGCGGACGGCAGCATCCATATCCTCGGCCGAGGGTCGGTGGTCATCAACACGGGCGGCGAGAAGGTCTTCCCCGAGGAGGTCGAAGAAGTCATCAAGACCACCCCGGGGGTTCGCGACGCGGTGGTCGTCGGTCTCCCCGACGAGCGGTTCGGCGAAGAGGTGGTCGCGGTGGTCGAGGCGGACCCTGGGGTTCCGTCAGGAACCGTCACCGAAGCACAGGTCGTCGACCACGTGAAGTCGGAGCTCGCCGGGTTCAAGGCTCCACGCCGGGTGCGTTTCGTGGAGACCATCGGGCGGTCACCGGCGGGAAAGGTCGACTATGCGAGGATTCGGACGGAGTCGGCGGCGTGGGCCGGCATCCCGTTGGACTGATCCGAGCTCAGTCCTTGTTCGCCCCGTAGGTGCGGACGAAGTCGTTGACCTTGTAGTAGGCGTCGATCGACTCACCGGCATCGCCCCAGAAGCCGTCGAGCACGTCGTAGGCCATCTTTCCCTGGGCGATGTAGTGGTTGTTCACGTCGGTGATCTCGAGCTCACCCCTGCCGGAGGGCACCAGGGTGGTGATGACCTCGAAGACAGTGGGGTCGTAGCAGTAGATGCCGGTCACCCCGAACTTCGACTCGGGATTCTCGGGCTTTTCGGTGATACCGACAACCCGGTCGTTGGCATCCAGTGAGGGAACACCGAGATTGCGGAGGTGCTCGACGTCGTCGACCGGCGTGAGCAGGATGCGGGCGCCGCTCGGATTGGCGGTGAAGGCGTCGACCATCGGTTTGAGCGGCCGTTCGACGATGTTGTCGGCCAGCATGACCAGCACCGGATCGTTGTCGACGAAGCGGGCGGCGAGGCCGAGGGCTTCGGCGATGCCACCCGGCTTGTCCTGGTACCCGTAGCAGAGGCGGTCGATGCCGAACTCGTGACCGTTTCCCAGCAGACGCAAGAACTCGCCGGCGTGGGTGCCGCCGGTCACCAACATGATCTCGGTGATACCGGCCTTGACCAAGGCCTCGATCCCCCAACTGATCATCGGCCTGTCGTAGATCGGAAGAAGATGCTTGTTGGTGATCCGGGTCAGCGGATGCAAGCGCGAACCGGTCCCCCCGGCAAGGATGACGCCCTTCATGTGCGCAAGCTTAGGCGAGCCCTCGCGCGCTCCACGGTCCTTCTGCGCCCGATCGACCTCAGTGGCGGACTCCGTCTCGGGTCGCGAGCACCGCATCGGCGAGAATCGGCCACGACCGGACCGCCCAGAGCCCGAACGGACGGTCGCTCAACCCCCCGCAGATCATGCCGGCCTCCGGATCGACCCACAGGAAGGAACCCGACCTCCCGAAGTGCCCGAACGTGGACACCGAGTTGGTCGTCCCGGTCCAGTGGGGTCGTTTGCCGTCGCGGATCTCCACGCCGAGGCCCCAGTCGCACGGATCGAAGCGCTGGAAGCCCGGCAGCACCCCGGCGAGTCCGGCGAACTGCACCGAGACCATGGCGCGGGCGGTGTCGCGGCTGATCAGCGTCGGCGATGCCAGCTCGCGGCCGAGGGAGAGCAGATCGCGCAGTGGGCCGGAGAGCCCCGCCGCGGCACCGGTTCCCCCCGCCTCGGCCTGAGCCCGTCCCTCGCCCTCTGCATCCAGCAGGGTCCCGGTCATCTCCAAGGGTTCGAGCACCCCTTGCCGCAGATACTCGGGGAACTCGATGCCGGTCCGATCGGTGATCAGCTGGCCCAACAACAAGAAGCCGGCATTGGAGTAGATCCGTGTCCTGCCGGGTGGGTCCAGCGGTGGTCCGGGCTCGGGCCCGAGCCCGGAGGCGTGGGCCAGCAGATGGCGCACGGTCGATCCGGGTGGTCCCGCCGGGTCATCCAGCGAGAGCGACCCCTCCTCGACCGCGATCAGCACGGCGAGGGCGGTTGCCAGCTTGGTCACCGACGCCCAGGGGAAGGGACGATCGACCGGCCCGATCGTGCGTGTCGTCACCGACCCGGTTTCGACGGGCAGGAAACCGACTGCTGCGGTCTCCACGGGCCAGCCGGCGACCAACTCCAAGGGGTCCATCCGCCGATCAGGCCTCCGCGGGCGCGCGAACGCTCAGACGTCGAGGAATCGCCGGATCGCGAGCGCGGAACCGACCACGCCGACGAACACACCGACCACCGCAACCAGGATGCAGGTCCCTGCGACCTCCCATCCACCGAGGGACATCTGAGCGATGATGCTGCTGTCGTTCGCCGCGGTCTTGGTGGCGTCCAACCCGATCCCCCAGTAGAGGGAGAGCACGACCAGCACCGCGAGGCCCGCGCCCAGCAGGCCCTGGATCAGTCCCTCCGCCATGAACGGCAGTCGGATGAACCAGTTGGTGGCGCCGACCAACTTCATGACCGACACCTCGCGGCGGCGGGCGAAGATGGCCATGCGGATGGTGTTGAGGATGAGCACCGATGCAGAGAGCAGCAACACGACCGCCACCGACAAGAAGACCCACTGGAGAATGTGGATCACCTTCTGCATGGTCTTGATCTGCTGCGCGGGATAGGTGACGTTGTAGATGCCGGGCTTGCCTGCGAACTCTTGCGAGACCGCGGCCGCCTGCGAGGGATCGTTGAGCACACATCGGAACGACGACGGGGTGCCGGCCTGGGTGATCGCGCTGGACTCGTCAGCCGGCAGGATCTGCTTGGCCTGCTGGTAGTCGTAGGCCTGCGACCGGAACACCGACGACTTGATGTAGGGGGACTGCTTGACCTCGTTCCCGATGGCCGCCACGACGTGAGGCGGTGCGCCGGGCTTCACCCACACCGCCGCATCGACCCCGTTCTGCCAGGTCAGGGAGGCGTTGGACGCACCCTGCTTGAGCAGCAGCGACGAGCCGACCAGCGCGAGTGACACCGCAACGGTCAAGATGGCGGCGACGGTCATCAGGCGGTTGCGCCAGAGGTTGGTCACCGCCTCTCGGGAGACGTACCCCGCGGAGACCGGCATCAGCTACGGGTGGCGAAGCCGCCCGCGACTTCGCTGGACGGAAAGTGCTCGGCAATCGCCGCCGTCGGAGATCCGGCTCCTGCGGCAGCTGTCGCGCTGTCGATGCCGTACACCCCGTGCGCCTGGTCTCGCACCAACATCCCCCGGTCCAGCTCGATCACACGGCGCCGCATCTGGTCGACCATGCCCGAGTCGTGGGTGGCGATGATCACCGTCGTACCGGTTCGGTTGATCCGGTCGAGCAGCCGCATGATCCCGAGGCTGGTGGTCGGGTCGAGGTTGCCGGTCGGCTCGTCGGCGAGGAGGATCAACGGCCGGTTGACGAAGGCACGGGCCACCGCCACCCGCTGCTGTTCGCCGCCGGAGAGCTCGTGCGGGAGGTTGTCACGCTTTTTGGACAGACCCACCAGGTCGAGAACCTGGGGAACCTGTGAGGTGATCACGTGCTTCGGCCGCCCGATGACCTCGAGCGCGAACGCCACGTTTTCGAACACCGTCTTGTTGGGCAGGAGGCGAAAGTCCTGGAAGACGCAGCCGATGTTGCGGCGGAGATAGGGGATCCGCCACTTGGCCAGATGGCCGATCTCCTTGCCGGCTTCCCAGATCCGGCCAGCGTCGGGCATCTCTTCGCGCAGGAGCAGCCGGATGAAGGTGGTCTTCCCGGAGCCCGAAGGGCCGACAAGGAAGACGAACTCTCCCTTTTCGATGTCGACCGAGAAGTCTCGGAGCGCGACAGTCGAGCCCTTGTAGGTCTTAGTGACGTTCTCGAACGTGATCATGAGAGAGGCATCATCAGGGGAGAGGAGTCACGACGTGGAGCAGCTGCGAACAGGCGTCCCATCTGGCGAACATGCTACCTCGGGCCGACCCGTCGCGGGTTCAGCCCCTGTGACCTCCCAAGACGAATGGTCGGGACCTTCAGGAGCTTGCTCGACGGAGAGCGGCGCGGCGCCGCAGTTCGGCTTCCATGAAATCGTCGAGATCCCCATCGAGCACCGCTTCGACGTTGCCGGTCTCCTCGTTGCTGCGCAGGTCCTTCACCAGCTGGTAGGGAGCCATGACGTAGGACCGGATCTGGTTGCCCCAGGCGTTGTCGGTGCGATCCCCCGACAGCTGCTCGAGGGTCGCCTGGTGCTCGGCCCGCTGCAGCTCGGCGAGTTTTGCTCCGAGCACCTGCATCGCCTTCGCCTTGTTCTGGTGCTGGCTCCGCTGGTTCTGACAGGAGACGACGATCCCGGTCGGCAGGTGGGTCAACCGGACTGCGGAGTCGGTCTTGTTGACGTGCTGGCCTCCCGCGCCCGAAGACCGGTAGGTGTCGATGCGGAGGTCCTTCTCGTCGATCTCCACCTCGTCGGAGACGTCTTCGAGGAACGGGACGACATCGAGTGAGGCGAAGCTGGTCTGGCGACGGTGCTGGGCGTCGAACGGCGAGATCCGTACCAGCCGGTGCACGCCGCGCTCCGCGGACAACAGACCGAACGCGTAGCGCCCGCGCACGATGAAGGTCGCCGACAACAGGCCCGCCTCCTGGCCCGGCGTTGCCTCCTCGATCTCCATCTCGAACCCCCGCCGTTCCGCCCAGCGCGAGTACATCCGGAGCATCATCTCGGCCCAGTCCTGCGCGTCGGTTCCCCCGGCGCCCGCGTGGATCTCGCCCACCGCATCGCCGTCGTCGTAGTCGCCGGCGAACAACGCACGTAGTTCGAGGCTTCGCAACCGACGGTCGAGATCGGCGATTCCCTCCTCGACCTCCGGCCGCAGCGAGTCGTCGCCTTCCTCGTCGATGAGTTGGTTGAGCGTCTCGGCGTCGGAGAGCCGTTCGGTCAACCCGGCGAGGAGCTCGATGTCCTCGTTGACCCGCCCGAGCTCGGTGGTGACCTCACGGGCGTGGTCGGCATCGTCCCAGAGCCCGGGCTCCGAGGCTGCTTTCTCGAGCTCGGCTCGTCGTTGCTGGAGCCGATCGGTGTCCAAGAAGCGACCGGCCTCCTCCAGGCGCGCCGACAACGACACCAGCGACGAGGGAATATCGACGCGCTCGGGCTCTGCGGCCCCCCGACGGGGACCATCCTGTCCGGCCATCTCAGTTGGCGCCGTGGCAGAGCTTGAACTTCTTGCCGCTCCCGCACCAGCACGGTTGGTTGCGCCCGATCTTCTCGCGATCCGACTTGACGATGGGCACCTGGGTCTCGCCGTCGTCCGCGAACTGGTTGGTGATACCGCCCGAAGTTCCGTTCCCGTCGAACCCGCCCAGCTGAGCCTGCTCGATCTCCTCCGGGCTTGCCGCAGCGAACGCAGCCGAGATCGCATCGTCCCCCTGGACCGGATCGTCGGCGGCGATGTAGTTCGCCCGCCCGAGATCGGGTTCGGCAGCCGGCTCGGTGAGCACCTGGACGTGGAACACGTAACGCAGGTAGTCGTCGTTGATCCCGTCCATAAGCTTGCCGAACATCGCGAAGCCTTCGCGCTGGTAGGCGACCAGCGGGTCCTGGTTCCCCATCGCGCGCAGGTTGATGCCCTCGCGCAGGTAGTCCATCTCGGCGAGATGGTCCTGCCACCGCTGGTCGATGATCTGGAGCATGATCTCGCGCTCGAGCTCACGGGCGGTCTCCTCGCCGATGGTCTCGTCCCGTTCCGTGTAGAGGTCGAGCGCTTCGGTCAGGATGCTCTCGGTGATCTGGCCGACCGTGCTGGCCCCCTCGAGGTCGTCGACGACGAACTTGGTCGGGAAGTACTGGGTCACCTCGGTGAGCAGCCCGGGAAGGTCCCACTCTTCGGGGTAGTCCGACGGGCACGACGAGGCGACCAACTCGGTCATGGTGTGCTCGAGCAGCTCGACGGTGTCCTCGTGTAGATCCTCTCCCTCGATGATCTGGTTCCTGCGCCGATAGATCACCTTGCGCTGCTCGTTCATCACGTCGTCGTACTTGAGCACGTCCTTGCGGGATTCGGCGTTGCGTCCCTCGACCGTGTTCTGCGCCCGCTCGATCGCCTTGGTGACCATCTTCGCCTCGATGGGCACGTCGTCGGGCAACGCCCGGCCCATGACCCAGTTCATCGCGCCGGTCGCGAACAACCGCATCAGATCGTCCTCGAGCGAGAGGAAGAAGCGGCTCTCCCCGGGGTCCCCCTGACGGCCCGACCGACCCCGTAGCTGATTGTCGATGCGCCGGCTCTCGTGCCGCTCGCTGCCGAGCACGTAGAGACCGCCGAGGGAGCGGACCTCCTCCCCCTCCTTCTTGCAGACGGCGGCGAACTCGGCCTCGATCCGCTGGAACTCCGCGGCACCTTCCTCGGTCGCGAGGTCGATGCCCCGAGCTCGCACCTCCCGTGCCGCGAGGCCCTCGGGATTTCCTCCGAGGATGATGTCGACCCCTCGCCCGGCCATGTTGGTGGCCACGGTCACGCTGCCGACCCGACCGGCTTGGGCGACGATCTCGGCTTCGCGGAAGTGCTGCTTGGCGTTGAGCACCTCGTGGGGGATGCCCCGCTTCTCGAGCAGCCGCGAGAGGTGCTCCGACTTGGACACCGACGCGGTGCCCACAAGCATCGGCTGACCGTTCTCGTGCCGTTCGGCGATGTCGTCCACCACCGCGGCGAACTTGGCGTCCTCGGACTTGTAGATGAGGTCGGGGTTGTCCTGCCGGACCAGGGGCATGTTGGTCGGGATCGGGACGACCGGGAGCTCGTAGGTGTTGGCGAACTCCGAGGCCTCGGTCTCCGCCGTGCCGGTCATCCCCGACAGCTTCTCGTACAGGCGGAAGTAGTTCTGGAGGGTGACCGTCGCCCAGGTGTGGTTCTCCTCTTTGATCCTCACCCGCTCCTTGGCCTCGACCGCCTGGTGCAAGCCGTCCGACCAGCGCCGCCCGTCGAGGGTGCGACCGGTGAACTCGTCGACGATCTTCACCTCGCCCTGGTCCACCAGATAGTCCTTGTCCCGCCGGTAGAGTTCCTTGGCCAGCAGCGCCTGGGTCAGGTGGTGCACGTAGTTGACCGCGACCGCGTCGTAGAGGTTGCCCACCCCGAGTTGACGCTCGACCTTCTCGATGCCGGCCTCGGTGGGGACGACGATGCGCTTCTCCTCGTCCACCTCGTAGTCGTCCTCGACCCGGAGGGTGCGGACGATGCCGGCGAACTGGTAGTACAGCTGTGCGGACTCGGCGGCGGGTCCCGAGATGATCAACGGCGTCCTCGCCTCGTCGATCAGGATCGAGTCCACCTCGTCGACGATCGCGAAGTGGTGCCCTCGCTGCACCATCCCGTCCTTCGACTTGGCCATGTTGTCACGCAGGTAGTCGAAACCGAACTCGGTGTTGGTGCCGTAGGTGACGTCGGAGAGGTAGGCCTGGCGTTTTGCCTCGGGGTCCTCGATGTCGGGGCCGACCCGGCCCACGGTGAGGCCGAGGAACCGGTGGAGCTGACCCATCCACTCCGAGTCGCGGGTGGCCAGATAGTCGTTGACGGTCACCACGTGCACGCCCCGACCGGCCAAGGCGTTGAGATAGACGGGCAGCGTGGACACCAGCGTCTTGCCCTCGCCGGTCTTCATCTCGGCGATCCACCCGAAGTGGAGGGCCATGCCTCCCATCAACTGGACGTCGAAGTGTCGCTGTCCGAGCACCCGCCACGACGCCTCGCGCACCAGGGCGAACGCTTCGACGAGGATGTCCTCGAGGCTCTCCCCGTTGTCGAGCCGCTCGCGGAACGCGACGGTCATCGCGCTCAGCTCGTCGTCGGAACGAGCCTCCATCTCCGGCTCGAGCGCGTTGACCAGCGGCACCAGCTCGGCCAGGCGACGGACCTTCTTGCCTTCGCCGGCGCGGAGAACCTTGGTGAACACGCTCATGACGCACTCACTCTACCGTCGGAGGTGCGGACCACCTCCTCGAGGAGGGTGCTCGCCCTGGCCCGGCGGTCGGGGGGCTTCAGGCGGTGCGGACCCGCTCGCGCAGGATCGACACCGAGTTGGCCGGGCGCCTGCGAGGGTGGGACCGGCCCACCAGGCGGCCCTTGGTCTTCTCGAGCTGGTGCTCGAGTTTCTGGACGACCAGATCGACCGAGACCAGCGGCTCGGAGGCGGCGGCCCGGGCTCGAACCGTCTGCCCGTGCCCGACGATGATCACTTCGCAACACTCCCGATCGGCGATCCTCGGATTGTGCTCCTCGGAAAAGTGGACCTCTGCTCGCTCGAGCCCCGGACAGAGATGACCGAGTCGGCCGACCTTCTCTTTGGTCAGAACCCTCACCTCGTCAGAAACGATTCTCCTGCCGTATGCGATGACCACGTCCACTTCCATGCCCTCCTGGTTCTGGTTGGTTCTGGTTGTTTCGGGAGCTACTGCACGTGCCGGCCGGTCCTCCTGATCGGTCGTCGGA
Source organism: uncultured Acidimicrobiaceae bacterium (assembly GCA_963839925.1). GTDB lineage: Bacteria > Actinomycetota > Acidimicrobiia > Acidimicrobiales > RAAP-2 > Bog-756. The sequence continues at coordinate 125,914 of CAWIWV010000002.1, forward strand.
TCTTGTGTGAGCTGCGTGCGGCTGACCTGGTCTTTGACCCCACACTCGCCTGCAGTAAGGCTTGCGCGCCGGCCCCGGCGGCAACGACCGCGAGCGGTCGTGCGCCCTTCGGGGCGGTGGTGGCACGCGTCACCTCATCTCCGCCCGCCCCCGACAGCCGGGGACTCGACGGGCAGGGCTTACTCCTAAGCCGCACCATGCTCAGCAACCACGAGTTGCCTTACGTGGGTCGTTTCGCCTGCGACTGGCTTCGACTTGCAACCACAGACCCGCACGCAGCTCACCTCTGAAGTGTACGCCCGTACCCCCCGATTACCAGGGGCCGCGAGCAGGAGTTCACACGTTCGTCATGTGGGCGTCGCGGGACGGCAACATGACGATCCGGGGCAGGGATCGGGCGTGTGGAGTCAGCGATCGCCGGTGTCGAGGTTCACCTTGAGCTCGTCGAGGACCGGGATCGGGCCCGGGTCGATTCCCTCGGCACCTGCGAGGTGCAGCGACACGAAGTCGCCGATCATGGCCAGGTCCAGGAGCTGGGCGAGGTCGCCCTCGCCGGCGCCGCGCACCTCGATGATGTCGGCCACCACTTCGGCCAGCACCTCCGCCACCAGGTCGAATCGGCGGCTGACCTGGGGGTGCTCGGCATCGTGCCGGAGGTTGACCAGGGTGATCGCCTGGCGGGTGAGATCGCCGTTCTGTCCCCAGCCGGCCAGCTCGTTGTGACAGAGCTCCGGGTAGACGTTGTAGAACGCAGGGCTCTTGGCGTTCTCGTTGATCTGGCACTTCCACCGGAGTGCGGCCGCTGCACCGAGCTCCTGCGAGCTGTGGACGAGGGGCACGGTGCGTCCGATCCGCTTGGCGATCTCCTCGGCCCTGCTGCCGGGCCGGACCAGCTCGTCACGCCGCCGCCGGAGCTGGTCGACCGCCTGGTCCACCCACTGCAAGGCGCCCGGGAACAGCCCGATCGACTCCAGCAGCACGAGCGGAGGTATGGCCAGCGCCCCCACAGCCGCGCGGGGCTGGGGTATGCCCTCGGCAACCGGCACGACCGGGACGCCCCACTCTCCTGCCAGCCTGACCAGCTCGCCACCGGCTGCGACCACCACCAACGATGCCCCTGCCTCGAAGGCGACGGTCGCCGCCTCGATGGTCTCTTCCGTGTTGCCCGAGAAGGACACCGCAAAGACGAGGGAGGCGGTGCCCACATAGTCGGGCGCCTGGTAGCCCTTCACCACCGTCACCGGCACCGGCATGAACGGAGTGGCAGTCGCCGCCAACACGTCCCCCGCGAAGCCGCTTCCGCCCATCCCAAGGACGACGACGTTCTCGATCTGTTCCCGACGGGGGACGTCGGTCACCCCCCGCGCGGCGGACACCGCCGCCTCGATCTGCTCGGGCAGTTCAGCGGTCGCGCCCCACATGTCGAGGGAGTCGACCGGGAGCGGCGACGGCGCGGTCGCCGACCCGCCGGTTCTCGGGGTCACGACGCGGTCGGCTCCCCGGTGGTGCGAGCCCCGCCGGACTCCGCCTTGGCCATCAGTCGCCCGTGCTCCTCGTCGTCCACCGAGCGAGCCTCGTCGATGAGCATGACCGGGATGCCGTCACGCACCTCGTAGACGCGGTGCAGCCGCGGGTTGTAGAGCAGGTCCTCCTCCGCGAAGTAGAGCAGCGTCCCTTTGTCGTCCGGGCAGGCAAGCACCTCGATCAAGAGTGGATCGAGCGTCATCGTGGTGCTCCTCTCGTCATTTGCTTCTCCCTGTCGCACTTGGTGTCGGGCTTCATCCTCGAGCCCCCAGGATCCGTTCGATGTCGCCGGTCACCTCGGCGACCCGTTGCACGCCGATCGCTTCGTCCGGTGCCTCGACGTTGAGCCGGAGCAGTGGTTCGGTGTTCGACGGGCGCAGGTTGAACCACCAGTCGCCGCGGTCCACGGTCAGACCGTCGAGACGGTCGGCCGTGCCGCGCGCGCCTCCCGCGGCTTCGACCTCGGCCGCCATCAGCTCGACCGCGCCGGCCGGGTCGTCGACCTCCATGTTGATCTCGCCCGAGTCCCAGTAGCGCTGGAACGGCTCCAGCAGTTCGGAGAGCGGTTTGCCGGTGGTGCTGAGCAACTCCAGCACCACCATGGCAGCGATCAGCCCCGAGTCGGCCCGATAGTTGTCACGGAAGTAGTAGTGGCCCGAATGCTCACCGCCGAAGATCGCGCCGGTCTCCGCCATCACCTGCTTGATGTAACTGTGGCCGACCTTGGTCCGGATGCCGACGCCACCCTGCTCCGCAATGACCTCGGGCACCACCCGCGAGCAGATGCAGTTGTAGAGGACGGTCGCTCCCGGGTGCTTCTCGAGCATGGAGCTGGCGACCAGCGCGGTGGTGAGCGAACCGGACACCGGTTGAGACTTCTCGTCGACCAGGAACACCCGATCGGCGTCGCCGTCGAAGGCAAGTCCGATGTCCGCACCGGCATCGAGCACCGCCTGCTTCAGCGCGACCAGGTTCTCCGGTTGAATCGGGTCGGCGGGATGGTTGGGGAACGTCCCGTCGAGCTCGGGGAACAGGATCGACACGTCGAAAGGAAGGCCTTCGAAGACCTTCGGAGCCACCAGACCGCCCATCCCGTTCGCCGTGTCCGCGACCACCCGCAGGGGGCGGAGCGCACCGACGTCGACGAACGACCGGACGTGGGAGGCATACGCGTCGAGCACCGAACGCTGCTCCAGCGGAGCCGATCGCCCCGGGTCGCTCGACGTGGGGCCCCCGGTCCCCCACGCGTCCAACAGCGACTCCGCTTCCGCCTGAATCTCGTTCAGCCCGGTGTCCCGCCCGATCGGCCGCGCCCCCGACAAACAGAGCTTGAGCCCGTTGTAGCGAGCGGGATTGTGCGACGCGGTGAACATCGCCCCCGGTGCGTCCAGGCTGCCGGCCGCGTAGTAGAGCATGTCCGTCGAGGCGAGGCCGAGATCCACGACGGTCACCCCCTCGGAGCGGGCTCCGTCGGAGAACGCCGCGGCGAGCTCCACCCCCGATTCGCGGATGTCGCGAGCCACCAGCATCTTCGGTCCGCCGGTGAACCGGGCGACCGCGACGCCGATCGCCCGGCAGGTGTTCGCATCGAGCTGGTCTGGCACCACTCCCCGTATGTCATACGCCTTGAATACTTCGGAGAGGCTGGCCATGGCCGGGCCATCCTAAGGCATGGGAGCCAGAGGGTCAGGCTTCGAGCCCGCCGGCCAACAGCCCCGCCGCGTCGTCACCCATGGCGGTGCTGAGCTCGCACAACAGGTCCATCCGATCGACCAGATCCGTGCACGCGAGCAGTCGCTGCCGATCGATGAGATTGAGTGGGGCCACGCTGCACAGCCGCCATCCGGCTTGGTCGGCGGGGCCGTCGTCGAACGCGAGATCGTGCGGAAGCGCGGGCACCGCGCCGAGCTCGGAGAGGAGCGAGCACAGCCTGCGCACCGTGTGCTCCGCGGCTACGAGCGATCGCGCGTCCGCTTCGACGTCTCGCCGGCGACGCGCGTGTTCTGCACCTTCGTCCGGAGCAAAGTCCCTCACCGACGCGGTGGGATAGGGGCTTTCGCCGAGCCACTCGTCGACCACGATCCTCGTCGACCCCCGCGCCTGGACCAGCATGCGACCATCGTCGAGCCTCGCGACCTCGGTGATCCGCGCGACGGTTCCGACACCGGCTCGATGGTCGCCACCGCCGACCTCCGATCCGCGGGTGATCAGCACGACCCCGAAGGCGCCGTCTCCGTCGAGGCAGTCGGCCATCAACCTCCGGTAGCGCTCTTCGAAGACGTGCAGCGAGAGCCCGGCATGGGGATACAGCACCGTCGACAACGGGAACATCCCGAGCTCGCGGGTCACCCGGTCGACGGGCCGTGCCGGGTGGTGACCCTCCGCCCGTTCCTCGCGGATCTCCTTGCCCGCCAGCCGAGGACCCCCAGAACACCGACTGCTCCCACCGCGGCGAGGGTGATCAGATCTGCAGCTCGATCGCCGGAGGTGGTGCCGTAGGTGAGGGTCACCTGGTCACTGGTCGGCACGACCACCATCAGGTTGGGGGCCACCCGCCACGGCCCCTCTGCTCCGTGCGCCTTCCAGTTCGGAAAGTACGAGACCCTGACCTCGACGGGAGTGCCGGGACGGTCGACGTGGAACGAGACCGAGCTGTCGGTCTGGACGACGTGGGACACGGTGGTCGCCGGTTCGGGCACCACCTTCGGCCGGGTGTCCGTGGCGGGCTCACGGGTCCAGTTCGGGGGACCGCCTGCGGCAGGGACCACGTCCCACTTGGCGGGAGTGTCGTACCAGGTCGCCGCCGGTCCGAGCCAACTCGACTGGGCGGGCGACACGCCGGTCCAGACGACCGGCCGGTTGTGGAGCGGCGTCACCAGCGCCGACTGCTTCACCTCGTAGACCTTCCAGGTGGTGGCGAGCGACTGGCCGTTGTAACTGGTGTGCCACGGTCCGGAGGAGGCCAGCTGGACCAGGTTCGGATCTGCGGCCGCGGCCGCCTCCACCGTCGACGACGCCGCGAGGAAGTAGCGGACTCCGAGCATCTGGAGATGCCGGATGCCGAGGGGAACGTTGAGACCCGAGTACTGGAAGGCGGTGCTGTCGACCGCGTCGGACGGGTTCACCGACAGTTCGCTCTGGTTGATGAAGTGGAACGGGGTGGTCGCCGACGACTCGAAGAGCAGTCCCTCCATCGAGTCGACACAGCCGTTGGTCCAGTAGGGAAGGAGCATGAGCGACATGGTCGTGCCGAACCGGTTCTCCGACGGGTCGTACTCCCACATGGAGCGCCCGCAGCCGTCGGTTCGACCAACCTTGGCCATCATCTGGATCACCGCGTGGTACTCGGGGTAGTCGGGCTTGCGTTCGTAGCCCGAGTAGTTCCACTCGGCCCACGCACTTGGCTGGTCGGGTCCCACGGTGACCCCGACGTCGCTCAACGTGGAGGCGGGAAGGACCAGTGGAGGCACCACCGCCAGGCAAGCGGCCGCGAGCGCGACCAGCGGACCGATCACCGCCCCGGGGGGGTTGTTGGTCGGAGTCGGCCGGCGGGAGCGACTGATCCGCATGCCGGGTCGCCACGAGATCTCTCCCACCTGGATCAAGCGCTTGCGGAGCGCCGTCACCCAGTGCTCGAGGCGACGGCGCCGGTTCCAGCGGGCCACTGCGGCGACCACCTCCCCCAGGCCGTAGCCGGCCATCAGGTAGAGGCAGAGAAACCAGAGCGGCAGGAACCGGACGTTGTAGAGCTTTCCCTGGGGGTCGAGACAGACCGCGGCGGCTGACAGTCCCCCCATGATCGCGATGAACAGACCGACCCGGTTGCGTCGGACGAACATCGCGAGGACACCGACCAGGGCGCTTGCCACCACCCATCGGGCCGAGGCCGGGAACAGAAGGTGCGGGAAGCCGTCGATGTTGGTCCAACCCATGTTGGTCGTGTAGGCCTGGCCGGTGGCAAAAGGAATGAGCCAGAACGCGGTGAGCCCTCCCCCGACTGCTCCGACCACGATCAGCCACACCAGCCGTTTCGACCATCGTCGCCGCGCGAGCCGACCGCGGATCCCCTGGCGCAGACCACGAGCCAGATCGGCGTCGAGCAGCAGCCATACCCCCGCTCCCACTGCGGCGAAGATCGCCGGGATGAGGTGGCACAGCAAGGTGGCCGCGAAGAGCACCGCGGCGATTGCACGGTTGCGCCCGGTCCGCAGGCCCGATGCCACCACTCCGAGGAAGAGCAGCGCGACCGAGAGGCTCAGCGAGTACGAGAACTCACCCGCCAGGGTGGACAAGATGTTCCCGCCGTAGATGGTGAAGCTGGGCTCGAACAGGAACGGCAGGGTGGCCGCTGCCAGACACGCCGGGCCGGGGTCACGAAGGCCGGCGAGCCGGCCGAATGCCCAGGCGCAGACCGGCAGGATGAGGGTGCCGAGGACGGTGGCCAGCTTGAAGGCCACGTTGTAGGGGAGCAGCACGTTGAAGAGGACGGTGATCAGCCCGGGCAGCGGGAAGTAGAAGGTGTAGAGGGGAAAGCCGTCGTACCAGTCCGGATCCCAACCGGTCAGCTGGCCGTGCGGGAGCAGGTTCGATTTCATGAACGCCGGCAGGATCACGTGGGCGCCGGTGTCGCCGCCGTCGGTGGTGGTGTTGGCGAAGAGCAACGAGGGGTGCAGTTGGGCGAGTGCGACCAAGGTCACTCCGACAACCGCTGCCAGGTTCGCCCACGTCGACCACCGGACCCGCCGCAGTCGAGACTCCCACTGCCGTGGGAGGCGTTCATCGGTCGCCGGGTGCGGTTCGTCCAATTCCCGGTCCGGCAGCGCCACGTCGACGGACGCGGTCATCTCAGAAGAACACTCTCGCCCCGAACGCGACGGGCATGACCACCGCAGTGAGTGCGGTGAGGTTGAAGGTGGCGTGAGCGACCATGTTCATGCCGAGGCGCCCGGTGCGGTACGAGACGAACGAGAGGATGATCCCGAACACGGCAAGGCCGAGGAGCTGGAGCGACTCTGCGTGCGCGAGGCCGAAGAGCACGCCGGTGATCACGATGGCCAGAGCCGGACCCACCCAACCGCCGACCCTCCCGAAGAGGCGGGCCAGCGCGCGGAGGAGCACCCCGCGAAAGAACAACTCCTCGAAGAACGGTGCACCCACCACGGTGCAGATGGCGATCACCGCATAACCAGTGCCGTGTGACGAACCGGTCAGGCGCTGAGCCGGCGCATCGAAACGCTGGTTGAAGTTGTTCACGTGCTGAGCGATCGGGGCATACACGATCGCCACCAGAATCTGGCCCCCCACGCCGATCGGTACCCCCACCAGGTCTATCCACCTGAAACGCAGTCCCAGGTCGTTGACCAGATTGCGGGTTCCTTTGGCGAATGACGAAATCCAGGCTGCGCCGAAGAACCCCGCCCACAATCCGATCAGCGTCGAGACGATGTACCAGGTGGGCGGTTCCGAAAGCTTGGTGATCGCCGTCAGATCGTGCAGGTTGCCCGAGACAGCTGCAGAGATCGAGACGACCACCGCCGCCAGGACCTGCCCGCCGAGAAACCCGAGTGCGGCGAACAGCAGCCACATCCACGCGGCGGATCGATCGGCCGGTGCCGCCCCGGCATCGAGCTGACAGCCGAGCGAGAGAAGCGGATCTGGTGCCGTCGCAGAGATCGCGGCCTGCGGCGAAAAGCTCGGTGAGGCCGGCGGAACGGTCGGTGGGGCCGGCGGCGGGTCCGCGCCCTGTTCGGACCGCTCGATCACCCCCCCACGATACCGACCGCGTCAGGCGAGCAGGGGGCGGGCAACCCCTGTTGCCCCGATGCCTCGGTGGGCGGCCCTGGCGCATAGCATGTTGGGGTGACTCCGCCCAGCCCTGACCTTCCCGACGGCCCTCCCGGTACCGGCGGACCTGGTCAGGGGATGCCCGGGCAGAACAAGAACCGGATGGCCGTCTACATCGTCATCGCGGTCGCGGTCGTCGCGGTGCTGCTTGTCCCCGGCCTGCTCCACAAGCCGGCCGCCCACACGCTGACCTACGACTCGTTCCTCTCCGACATCCAGAGCAAGCAGGTCACGAGCGCCACCGTCGACCTGGCGACCGGGACGATCACCGGGAACCTGGCCAACGGCGGGACCTACACCGTGAACGGGCCCAACCCGATCATCGATTCGGAGATCAACGCCCTCAAGCCGCTCGGGTCGAACTACCACCTGTCCCCCGGCACCTCGAACCCGCTGGTCACGATCCTCCTCGAGTGGGTCATTCCCTTCGCGATCATCGGGGGGATCTTCTTCTACATCAGCCGAAAGGCGCAGGGTCAAATGGGAAGCATCATGTCCATCGGGCGTTCCAGAGCCAAGCTCTACTCGACCGAACGCCCCTCGACCACCTTCGACGACGTCGCCGGCTACGACGGGGTGAAGCTCGAGATCAGTGAGGTGGTCGACTTCTTGAAGACCCCGAGCCGGTTCAAGGAGATCGGCGCGCGGATCCCCAAGGGCATCCTGTTGGTGGGCCCTCCCGGCACCGGCAAGACCCTTCTGGCCCGGGCGGTGGCGGGTGAGGCGGGGGTCCCCTTCATGTCGGTGAGCGGCTCGGACTTCATGGAGATGTTCGTCGGCGTGGGCGCCAGCCGGGTGCGCGACCTGTTCGCGACCGCACGAAAGCAAGCTCCCGCCATCGTCTTCATCGACGAGATCGACTCCATCGGACGCAAGCGCGGCGCCGGACTCGGGGGTGGGCACGACGAGCGTGAGCAGACGCTCAACCAGATGCTCTCGGAGATGGACGGATTCGACCCGACCGAAGGCATCGTGGTGATGGCCGCAACCAACCGGCCCGACATCCTCGATGCGGCGATCCTGCGCCCCGGCCGTTTCGACCGCCAGATCGTGGTGCCCCTGCCCGACCTCGACGAGCGCCTGCCCATCCTCCAGGTGCACTGCAAGGACAAGCGGGTCGATCCGACGGTCGACCTCGGGACCGTCGCACGGGGCACGCCGGGCATGAGCGGTGCAGACCTCGCCAACTTGGTGAACGAGGCGGCGCTGCACGCGGTGCGACGCGGTTCGAAGGTGATCCAGAACGTCGACTTCGAAGCCTCGCGTGACCGGGTGCTGATGGGCCAACGCCGCGAGAGCCTGGTGCTGTCCGGACAGGAGAAAGAGCGGGTCGCCTTCCACGAAGGTGGTCACGCGGTGCTCGCCTACGTGTTGCCCGACGCCGATCCGGTGCACAAGGTGACCATCCTCCCGACGGGCATGGCCCTCGGTGTCACCATGCAGCTCCCCATGGAGGAGCGCCACATCCACCCCCGCCAGCACATCGAGGACTCCCTCGCCGTCCGGATGGGTGGTCGGGCGGCCGAGCTGCTGGTCTACGGCGACCTTTCGACCGGGGCGAGCAACGATCTGGTCGGCAACACCGAGCTGGCCCGCAAGATGGTCCGCGAGTGGGGGATGAGCGACAAGATCGGGCCCATGGCGTGGGGGTCGCAGGGTCAGGTGTTCCTCGGCGAGGACCTCATGCACACCCGCGACTACTCGGAGCACACCAGCCAGATCATCGACGACGAGGTCGAGCTCATCCTCCGGGAGCAGGAGCAGCGGGCGATCGAGGTCCTCTCCCGTCACCGGGGCGGGCTCGACGCGGTCGCTCGGGCGCTCCTCGACGAGGAGACCATCGACGGGGAGATGGTCGGCCAACTGGTCGACACCGCGTACGGACGGCCGGTGCACGAGCACGGCGTGAAGACCGTTCCGCCTATCTTCGTCGCCTCCCAGCACGGACCGACCGGGTCCGACGACGTCGACGGTCCGCCCGACGACGCAGCCGGCACCGCAGCGGCGAACGGCGAGGCCGCCGTCACCTCTGCTGAACCCACCGACCCGAACCCCGAGGTGGCCGGGGCATCGAAGGCCTCCGACGAGCCGACCACCCAGGTGGAGAACCGAGGAACGCCCTCCGAACCTTCGGCGTGGCCTCCCCCGCCGGTGCCACAGGCACCGCCGTCTCCGCACTGGCCGACCGCCCCCTCACCGGTGCCGACCCAGCCCACCCCGAGCCACTGGCCGAAGCAGGCGCCGTGGCCTCCCCCGCCCCCCCCGCCCACCTCTCGGTAGCGCTGGATGTGTAGGAACATCACGACACTGCGTGGCCTCGAACCGCGGGCCACGACCGAGGAGATCGAGGCGGCGGCCCGCCAGTACGTCCGGAAGGTCAGTGGCGTCCAGACCGTGTCTGCCGCGACGTCGCCGGCGTTCGAGCTTGCAGTGCGCGCGGTGGCCGACGCGACCACGGTCCTTCTCGCCGAACTTCCGCCACGGCGGCAACCTCCGCCCACACTCCCGCCGATGAGACGACGGGCCCAAACGGCGCAGACCGCAACCGGCTGAGGCTCGATACCGCGATCCGAGCAGATCGCTAACAGCTCTCGAAGAGCTCCACCGAGATCCTGTCGTCATCGAGCTCTTGCCCGAAGAAGTTGCAACCGGTTGCCTTGGCCACCCGCATCACCATCTCGGCATTGGTCGCCTGTACGGCCATCCGGCACGAACCGAAGGAGTTGAGGCGCTCCCAGAGGATGCCGATCTCGAATCCTCGCGCGAACTCTGGGTCGTCCGTATCGAACCGAAGCTGCCTGTTCTCCATGCAGACAACATCGTCAACGCGTGACCAACCCTTTAGGCCCTGACCTCGGTCAGCCGTCGAGCGGGAAGCCGGTCGACGAGACGATGCCCGGCGCTCCTGCCGGGCGTGCGTCCTCCTCCACGGCGACCGGCTGCGACGACACCACCGAGTACGGCCCGAGCACCCTCAGCACCTTTGGTCCGAGCACGACCGGGCGCCCCGGCGGGACCGTGAACACGATCAGGGGACGCCTCGCTCCCAACCGGCTGACTCGCACCAGCGCTGGTGCAGACCCAGGGTCGGAGACGGCCAGGCTCTCGATGGCGGCGTTGGCGGTGGGCGGCGCAAGCGGCACTCCGGGGCCGGGGACCAACCACTGGGTCGCCACGGTCACCGTGCCCGCAGAGGCACCCCATGTCGGAGAAGGTGCACTGCGCGACGCCTGCACCGAGCGCCCGACGACGATCGGCGCCGAGGAGCGGACGGTCAGCGAGTAGGGAACCTGATGGGGCAGCCCACCCACGGCGGTTGCATTGAATTGGACGATCGAATTGGGAGGCAGCGAAACCTGGTGGGGTGTCACCGACCCCGACTGCAGGCCGGCGGAGACGGTGGCGGCGATCGTGTGCGTGCTCGGATTGGCCAGATGGAAATCGACCATCGAGCCGGCCTGGTTGGTGCTCTGCGCGAAATGCCAGACCGTCGAGAGACTCGGCGAACCGAGTCGCAGCGAGAGTCCGGTCGCACTGTTCGTCGAGACGTCTTGTACCTCAGAAGCCGTCAGGGATCCCGACTCCGCGGTGACCATCGTTGCGATGTCGGTCGCCTGCTGCACGAAATCGCCGACGTTCTCGAGCACGAGACCTCCGGAGGGAACGACCAGCCCCTGGTAGGCCTGCGGAGTGACCAGCCCACCCGGTGTGAGGAACGAGACGTTCACGACCGTGGGGGGAGCTGCGGGATCGAACAGGGCGAGGGTCATCTGATGCCCCGAGGTGGTCGACCCACCTGCGAAGAACCACTGAGCCGAGGTGCGGGACGCGCACGGAGCGAGACTCCATCCACGCGAGCTCGACACCGCCTGACTGGCCACCACCCCGCCTCCGGCAAAGGAGATCGACGACGCCGAACTTCCTTGGGGAATGCCCTTGGAGATCGGGTTCACCGCGCTGGTCGTCGAGGCGGGCAGTAAGAGATTGCGGTGGACCGTCGGGACCAGACCACCGCGGCCGGGTCGCGCCACCGTCGTCATGACGGCCCGGACCGGGCGCGTGGTGGAGTTGGTCAGGTAGATGGTGTCGGACGTCGACGCACTGATCCCCGCTGCGCAGAACGCAGAGGAGGAGAACGCGTTCGGCGAAGGCACCGGGATGCCGTCGAAGCTCGCCGGTGCCGGCGCGGGTGTCGGGAGATGGAGGCCCGCCGAGAGTGCCCCGATGCCGAAGATCACCACGACCACCGCAATCACCACCGACCAACGACCACCGACCCGGTGCGCATGCTGCGCAGATCGGCGACCCATCCCGGCCTCGGGAACGACCGGCTCCTCGGGCATGCTCATCTGGCCGGCACGAAACTCGAACGTTGGTCATCGTCGAACGGATCGTCTGCGCTCCAGTCGACGAGATCGCCGGACGTCGAACGGGGACGACCGACTTGCACCGCTTCTCTCCATGAAGGACCCGACCCGCGACGCCTGCGACGGGTCCGGACCAACACGATGATTGCCGCCAACCAGAAGACGATCGACCCGATCGCGGAGAGCGGCGTGATGAGCCCGCCGTCGAAGGCGAGGGTGCCCACCCCCTTCTGGGTCACCCGGTATCTGCTTGCCCAGCCGAACGACGACGAGCGCGTCGCTTGGACGCCGCTGTGCTCGGTCAGGTTCCAGCTCCCCGCCGGTGCGGTCGCAGACAGCACTGTGCCGGTCGCGAGGGGACCGCTGAAGGAGGTCGCTGCGGGCGGTCCGAGCAAGACAGGCCGAACCGGCGATCTCACTCCCCCGATCTCGGCGCGCTGAGGGATCCACGCGGCGTTGCCGTAGACGGTGATCCCCGTACCGGACACGATCGGGGTCAGGTCGAGTTGCCGCGAAAGGGCGGGAGCCAGGTCGGCCGGCGCCGGGTACTGCTGGGGATTTTGCTCGCCGTCGATCTCGGGAGCCAGCGAAGTGAGCAAGACCACGTAGCGGACACCGGCCGGTGCGAGCATTCGTCCGAGTCGGTCGGTGCGACCGGATCGGGCCAGGTTCACCGCCGAGGCGAGCGTTGCGGTGGGTCCCGGTGCCGGGGCGTTCCACAACCACCTGGCGTCGGGGGCGCCGTTCTCCGAGGTGGCATACGCGATCCCGTCACCGGCATTCCACGACCCCTGGTTGAGCGCACGGGCATCTCCCAACCAGAGCACTCGGAACGCTCCACTACTCGCTTTCGCGGACATCCAGGTCACCGACTGGCTGAAGTCGTTGACCGGCAGGTTCCATCGACCCGGCAACGCCGAGACGAAGGTCGGGATCACACCCAGCACGAAGGCGACCGAGGCGACAACGGTGACCAGCTGTCGCCATCCGAACTGGGCAGACGGGAGGTCTTCCTCGAAGGCGACGACGCCCAGTCCGATCCCTGCTGCGACACACACCGCCGCCGGGCCGAGCAGCACCAACGGGTCGATGGCCAGTGCGCCCGTCCACCCTCGCCCGACGATCCAGGTGAGCACCCAAAAGGTCAGCGCCACCGTCCAGAACCGACCGGCCCACCGGAAGCGCTGGCCGCGGCCGAGCACCAACGGAACCAGGGCGGCGACCGCGAAGCCCCAGGCGAGCGGTGACACCCCGATGGGTCCGACCGAAAAGCGCAGGATCGAGCCCCACGACGCGGCCTCCGATGCGGGGATCGGCACGCCGAAGACGTTCAGCGCTCCGCGGCCGGCGGACAGCACTCCGATCAGCCACGGCAGGCAGATGAGTCCCGCGACCAGTGTCGACCAGAACGCCAACCGGAGCGCTCGCAGGCTTGCGCGCCACTCACCGAAGATCGGCGAGCAGGCCAGGAGCGCGAGGGCAGCCACGACCACGACGACGGCTGCGGCGGGGACGAAGGAGACCAAGACCGCCTCGAGCAGGCCGAGTGCGAGGACCTCCCGAAACGACACCCGCCGCTCCACCGGGTTCGGCCCGACGCGCTGCTCGTCGCCGTAGGGCGCCGAGCGTGTTGCCCGGAAGAGATGGGCGAGCGCCCATGGTCCTCCCGCGTAGATCACCAGGGCCTGCAGGCGTCCCAGCGCCAACGCGTTGTAGGGCAGCGCCATCGCAAGGTAGGAGAGACCGGCGACGAGGGACGCTCGCTGTGAGCCGAAGGGTCGGACCATCCGGACCACCCCCCAGACTCCCAGGGGGATGCACCCGAAGATGATCACTTTTTGGGTGAGTCCCATCGCACCGATGAAGACCGTTCCGAGGATCCCCACCAGCGCCAGGGCCGGTGAGGCCGGCGCGGTCGTGCCGACGCCTGAGGGATGCCAACCCGAGAAGAACTGCCCGAAGGTGGATGTCCACCCCGGGAACGGCACGAACTGCCCGACGACCGGCAACCTCCCCGCGATGACGTCCCTGGTGCCGATGACCACGACCAATGCGGCGACCAACCAGGCGATGAGTCTCGTCGTCCCGTCGAGGCGACCGCGGCCCGAGGCCATCGAAGGTGCCGGGGTCTCGGCGACAGCCTCTGTCCCTGCTTCGGTTTCCGGCGTTGCCCCCGGGATCGAGGGTGGCGCGGCGACGCCTGCTGCGACACTCGCAGCGATCGGCACGACGAGGCCGGCCTCGTCGTTCGGACCGGCTTCGGCCGCAGAAATCTCGTCAGCGTGGGCACCGTGGAACCCGTGTTGGAACACCCGGCGGCCGTAGGCGGACACTCGAGCGATCCCACCCAGCTGGAGGAGACGGATCTCCTTGTCGCTCACCCGGCGATGACCCTTGAGCTCCTTGCGCTGACGTCGAATCGTCCCGATCCGGCCGAAGTTCCACCGCCAGGCGCCGACCACCGCCCGCGCCCGGGCGCGATTTCCGGCGAGCGACGCGACGATGACCTCGCCGATCGCGAGGACGAAGATCTGCGGCAGCACCCTCGCCAGATGGGACGGGCCGTAGCACTTGAGGACGGCGAGGAGCTCGTGACGTCGCTGGAGCTCCTGGAGGGTCGGGGTGCGCTCACCGCCGGCTCGTTCGGCTTCGTCGGTGCCGTCGGTGCCGTCGGTGCTCGGGGTACTCGCTCGCAACGACCGCTCGACGGGACGGGAGCCGCTGGCCAGCTCCTCGAGATGGCGCACCCGTGCGTCCGGGGCCACGATGATCCGGGCACCGGCCACCTGGGCCCGCCAGCAGAGATCGAGGTCCTCGCCCATCGCGACGATCGCCGGGTCGAAGCCTCCGAGCTCTTTCAGCAGATCGGCACGAACCAGGGTCACGCCCCCAGGGGCGACGAAGACGTCACGCACCGCATCGTGTTGGCCGTGGTCGATCTCGCCGGACTGCAGCCGGTCGACGACCGAGCCTCCCTTGTCCACCGTCATGCCGACGTGCACGAGGCGGTCTGGATTGTCCCAGCTGACGACCTTGGGAGACACGATCCCCGCGTTCGACCGGAAGGCTTCTTCGACCAGCAGATGGACCGTGTCCGGGAAGAGAGCGACGTCGTCGTGGCACAAGAGGAAGTAGTCGGCGCCGTCGACCATCTGGAGCGCCTCGTTTGCGGTCGCCCCGAACCCACGGTTCTCCTCGAAGCGACGTACGTAGGCGGTCGGCAGCACCGCCCCGACCCGGGCCGTCAGGTCCTCGGCACCGGCCGCGTCCAGAAGCAGCACAGAAAGCTCGGAGTAGTCCTGCGACTTGAGTGAGGCCAGCGTCTCTTCAAACCACGGACCTGGATCGTGGGCGACGACGACGGCGACAACCGGCGGGGCCAGTGTTTCCATCAGGGGTCAGAGGCTAGTGGGCTCCCACCGTCCAGAGGTGGCTTCTCGGAGGCAGTTTGTGCCTGAAAAGTGCTTGCAACTGTTTAACGCCCACGATACACTTGCATACACCGATCGATCGGAGGACCCGACCGATCGAGAACCAGAATCGATGCAACAGAAGGAGAATTTCATGCCGGAGATCCCCGCCGACCTGTCCAAGGCGGTCAAGGATGTCGCCGCCGTCGCCAAGGACGCCACCTACGTGGTCATCGGCGCTGCTGTCCTCGGATTCCAGCGCGCTCAGGTGCGCCGCCAGGAGCTTTCCAAGCTGCTCGCCGATCCCAAGTCGAGCCTCGAGCAGGGTGTCACCACGGTGCACCAAGGCGTCACCACGGTCCAGAAGGGCGTGACCACGGTTCGCTCCGACCTCAGCACCGCCCTGGAGGGCTTGGACTCGACCGTCGTCAACCTTGCCGACCGCTTGGAAGAGCTCATCGAGCGACTGGAGCATGCCGTCGCACCGCTGGAGGACAAGCTCCCCGCCCAAGCCCGTGATCTGGCCAAGCAGGCCCATGTTCAGGCGCGAGGAGCCCGTACCCAGCTGCGGTCGAAGATCCCGACGGTCGCGGCCTGATCAGAAGGTCGAACCTCCCGGCGTCGGATCACCCGGCGTCGGTGAGGTGCTCGTCCCAGTAGGCGAGCACATCGGTCAGGGTCTGTTCGAGCGGGATCTCGGGCTTCCATCCTGTTGCGGAAGCCAACCGACCCGGGTCGCCCCGCAACACGGGGACGTCCACCGGCCGCACCAATGAGGGATCGGTCTCGAGTTCGAGTTCGGTGCCGGCCAGGTCGATGAGAAGGTCGGCGATATGGGCGATCGAGACATCCCGCCCCGAGCAGACGTTGTAGGTCGCGCCCGGCTCCCCTGATTCGATGAGCAGGCGGTACGCGCGCACCACGTCACGCACATCGGTGAAGTCACGTCTGGGCGACAGGTTCCCGACCGGGATGGTCGACACCCCTCGGCGACCGGCGTCCACGATCCGTCGGGCCAACGCAGACACCGCGAACTGTGGGGACTGCCCCGGCCCGATGTGGTTGAAGGGTCGCACGGTGATGACCTGCTGTTCGTTGCCGAGGAACGCCTGGGTGACGACCGCTTCGGCAGCCAACTTGCTTGCCGCATACGGGGACAGCGGCGCGGTGGGCGACGCCTCGGTCAGTGGAAGAACCCCGGGGTCGGTGATGGCTCCGTAGACCTCGGCCGAGCTGGTGACCAGAATCCGTGGATCGGTCCCGCACTGTCGCGCTGCGGCGAGCAACGCGGCGGTCCCGAGCACGTTGACCTCGAGCACGCTCAAGGGGTCGTGCCACGAATCCCCGACGTGGGCGAGCGCTGCCAGGTGATAGATGGCGTCGGGGCGAGCAGCCGAGAGCGCGACCAGCAACGCGGCGGGATCGGTCACGTCGACTTCCTTGTCGATCGAAACGACCTCGTCGCCATGTTCGCGGAGATGCCCGGCCAGCCAGGTGCCGACGAAGCCGCTGCCACCGGTGATGAGGGAGCGCACGACGGGTCACCCTACCGGCTGGGGCGGTTACCGGGCGAGGTGTGGCGAGTGCCCGGCGGCATACCGGTAGGCCGCCACGTGCCGGGAAGCGCTCTCGGCCCACGAATGACGCTCCACGATGCGCAATCCCCGCTGGCGGCGCTCCTCCACGAGCGCTGATCGGTCGCGACCAACGGTCAGCACCTGGTCCAGCGCGTCGGCCAGACCGGCGCCGTCGCCCGGCCGGATCAGCAACGCCGCGTCCCCTGCGACTTCTTCCATCGCGGTTCCCGCAGTGGTGATCAACGGAGTGCCGCATGCCAGCGCCTCCAGGGCGGGAAGCCCGAATCCCTCGTAGAGGGCCGGATAGACCGTGCCGACTGACGAGCGCAGCAAGGCGGGCACCGTGTCGTCGGACACGTAGCCGGTCCTCACGATCCGGTCCGCTGCCGGTGACGATCCGATCGCCCGGTCGACCGCTTGCGAGCCCCATCCCACCCCCCCGGCCAACACCAGCAGGACGTCGGGGTGCCGGCCGGCGATCCGGGAGAACGCCTCGACCAGTTGCGGCACGTTCTTGCGCGGCTCGATCGTGCCGACGAACACCAGAAAAGGTCGGCCACCGACCAGACGGTCGTCGAGGGCGGCGACGCGCTCCGCGTCCGAGCCCGGAACGGGATCGTCGGGCCGGAACCGTCGAGTGTCGACTCCATGGGGTGCGACGAACACTTCGGCGTCGACCCTGCACCACCGTCCCAGCTGCTCGGCGGTCACCCGGCTGGGGCACACCAGCGCTGCCGCTCGACGGGCAGCCACCTTGATGGCCCGGCGAAACAGAAGGACCTTCGAGCGTTCGTGCCAACCCGGTTCCTCGAAGAAGCTCAGATCGTGGATGGTGACCACGACCGGGACCGAGGAATGTTCGGGCATCGTGTAGTGAGGACCGTGGTGCACGGTGATCGAGTGACTCGACAGCACCCGCGGGAGCACGACCTGTTCCCACGCCAACCGCAGCGGGCGAGGGCTCGGGGCGACGGCATCGACCTCGATGCTCGGGGAGAGTGCACGCCAACGGGTGGAGTCCGACCTGCGGCTGAGCGCCACCAGGTCGAGGTCGGATCGCGCGGCCAGTGCCTCGGCGAGCTCCATCGTGTACTGGCCCGCACCCACCGGGTTCGACGGCACCGCCGTCACATCCAGCGAGACCCGGAGGATCGGCTCAGCCACGGACCGGCCGACGAGCTGACTCCAGCGCGAGCTTCCACACCGCCACGTGCTCACGGGCGATCCGATCCCACCGGAGCTCGGTCGAACGCTGCAATCCGAGGGCCTGGAGACGCGACCGCAGTCCTTCGTCGGTCGCGGCCGACAAGATCCCCTGGGCGATCGAATCGGTGTCCATCGGGTCGACTTCGAGGGCTGACCCAGCCGTACTCGGAAGGGGGCTCGCCACCACCGGGGTGCCCTGGGTCATCGCCTCGACGGGAGGAATGCCGAACCCCTCGACGAGGGGGACGTAGACGAGCAGCCGAGCCATGGCGTAGAGCGCGGACAGCTCGGATGCCGAGACCGGTCCGGCGAGGATGACCCCTGCCACCGGCTTGAGCTTTTCTCCCCATCCACTCGGGCCGACCAGCACCAGCGGCCAGGGTTCGGGCAACGACGTTCCGAATCTGTCGATAGGCCTCGACGAGCCGCGCCTGGTTCTTCCGTGGCTCGAGTGTGCCCACGCTCAACAGGAACGGGCCTTCGGCGCCCAAACGGGAGAGATGGGACGCCGCCTCGTCGAGGTCGGGGGGAGGCAGATGGTTGGAACCCATCGGGATCACCGCGATCGCCTCGGACGGCGCACCGGCGTCTGCGAGTTCGTCAGCCGTGATCTGGGCCGGCACGACGAACCGGTCTGCACGGTCCATCGCACGACGCAGTGCCGCTTCGTGCCAGGCCCGCCCGTGCGAGGGGAAGGCATCCGGTATCCGGCGCCAGAGCAGATCGTGCACGGTCACCACCATCGCCGACGATCCCGGCTCGGGCGTGGACAGGGAGGTTGCGTGGATCACGTCGAAGCCGGTCGGGGCACGCACGATCCCGTAGTCCCACGCCTTGGTCAGAACCCGACCGGGCAAGCGCGAGGAGTGAAGCGGATAGCCCAAGGAGGACAGGGGGTCGACGGCAGCAGACCGCGAGCCGGGTGCTCTGCCCGCCACGAGCTCGATGATCGGTCGATCGTCCGGAGTGCGCGTGCGTGCGACGTCGGCCGGCGCCTGCTCGTCGGCCAGGGCGCGGAATCCCTGGAGCAGGCCTCGGATGTAGGTCCCGATCCCTCCGGGGGGCGTCCTCCGGAGCTGGTCGGCGGTCACCAACGTGCGCACGACGTCCCTCCTCAGCCGCGACCGTCGGTCGAGCCGCCACGAGCGCTCGGCAGATGATGGGTCGACCCGGCGGCATCGGCGGCGGCATCGGCGTAGAGCCGGGCAAGGCCCTCCGCGGATCGTGTCCAGGTGAAGTGGTCGCTCCTCTCGTCCGCGCTGCACCATCTCGTCGACGTCCGGTCCGCCGTCCAACACCGAGGAGATCGACTCGGCCAGTCGGTCGGCATCGCCGGGTTCGCTCAACAGGGCCGCATCCCCGACCACTTCCGGAATCGCTCCGGCAGCGGTGGCCACGACCGGAACCCCGGCAGCCATCGCCTGGAGTGGCGGGAATCCGAACCCCTCGTAGAGGGAGGGATAGGCCAGCACCGAAGCGTTCCGGAACGCGCCGGCCAGATCCCGTCCGCTCAGGTAGCCGACTCGGAGGACCTTCGAACGGGACGGTGACCCCTCGACCGCCGCCCGGTAGCGGTCGGCGCCCCAGCCCTCACTGCCGACGATCACCAACGCCACGTCCGGATGCACCGCGGACACCGCACCGAAGGCCGAGATCAGCAGGGGGTAGTCCTTGCGGGGCTCGATGGTGCCTACGGCCACCACGTAACGACGGCACCCGTCGGGCAGGGTGAACGGGGACGGCGCATCCAGGTGTCCGACCTCCAGGACCGGTACCCCGTGATGAATGGCACGGACTCGATCAGGATCAACGCCCATCTCGGCGATCACCTGCTCCGCGACGAACCGGCTGGGTGTGTGGACCCAGGCTCCCTCCCCGACCGCCCTGCGGATGAGCTCGGGGTAGGCAAGCGTCGGAGGGTCGCACAGCTCCGGGTACAACAGCACGGTCAGATCGTGCACCGTCATCACCCGCGCCGCCCGATCGGTCGGAGGCACGACGAAGTTGGTGCCGTGCACGACGTCGTGACGACCGATGAACCACTCGACCGGCGGCCGCGAGAATCGTCTCCACGACCAGTGCAGCGGCCGGGCCGGCATCGCCCGCTGTCGAGTCGACACACCTGCCGGCACCAGCTGCTCGATCCCATGGCGTCGACGCCAGCTGACGGCAAACCCGGCGACGTCGAGCTGCGGGAGGGAAGCGAGGCCGTTGAGCGCGCCGGCACAGAACACCCCGACTCCGGTGGGGAGGCCGAGCAGCGGCGTCGCATCGAGCCCGACCGACAGCCGGTCCCCGTCGGACCTCGCTGAACCCTCCGGCGACACGCCGGACATGCTGCACACGCAGGCGAGCCTTGCACACCGGCACAGGCACGTCGGGCACAGCCGACCTGGCGGATGCACTCCGGCGGACCGGTAGGGTTGCTCGATGATCGCAGCGCTTTCCGGCGGGGTCGGAGCCGCCCGGCTGCTCCGGGGCATGGTCGAGGTCGTACCTCCTTCGGAGATCACCGCCGTCGTCAACACCGCCGACGACACCGTCCTGCACGGGCTTCACGTGTCGCCGGACATCGACACGGTGATCTACACACTCGCCGGTGCGATCAATCCGGAGACGGGGTGGGGACTCGCGGGCGACACCTGGACGGTGATGGAGTCCCTGGCCCACCTCGGTGGGATCACCTGGTTCAATCTCGGCGACCGGGACCTGGGGACGCATCTGTATCGCACCCAGCGCCTTGCCGAAGGCGTTTCCCTCGGTCAGGTCACCGGCGAGCTCGCCCAGGCCTGGGGCGTGGAGGTCACGATCCTTCCGGTGACCGATGAGCCGCTGCGGACCCGCCTCCAGTTGGCGAGCGGACCCGAGGTCGGCTTCCAAGAGTATTTCGTTCGCCTCCGCCACGACGTGCCGGTGACCGCGGTCCGTTTCGACGGCGCCGGCGATGCTCGCCCCGGACCCGGAGTGCTGGACGCTCTCGAAGCGGCCGACGTGATCGTGGTCTGCCCTTCAAACCCGGTCGTCTCGATCGACCCCTTGTTGGCGGTCCCCGGGGTGCTCGATCAACTCTCGCTCCGACGGGATCGGACCGTCGCGGTGTCGCCGATCATCGCGGGTGCCGCGCTCAAGGGACCGGCCGACCGGCTGCTCCACGAGATGGGATTCGAGTCGTCGGTTGTCGGCGTCGCCAAGTGGTACGCCTCGTGGGTCGGCACGTTGGTGATCGACGAGGCGGACGCCGACCTGGCAGCCGAGGTGGAAGCACTTGGGGTCCGCAGTGTCGTCACCCCGACCGTCATGTCCAGTGTGGAGGTGGCCGCCCGACTGTCCCGCACCGTTCTCGATGCCGTCGAGTAACCCGTCGGGTGGGGAGGTCGCCCCGTCGGAGGTTCCTGCGAGCCTGGCCGTCTATCCGGTCACCGGAATCGGGGAGGTGCATCCCGGCGACGATCTCTGCGACATCCTCGCCGAAGCAATCACCGCGGATCCCCCCGGCAGGAAGGTGGTGCCGGGGGGGCTCCGAGACGGCGACGTGCTCGTCGTCACCCAAAAGGTCGTCTCCAAGGCCGAGGGGCGGCTGGTCGCGATCGGCGACGACCCCGATGCAAAACGCAGGGTGGTCGAGAGTGAGGCGGTCCGTATCGTGCGGCGCCGTGGCGACCTGGTGATCACCGAGACTCGCCACGGGTTCGTCTGCGCCAACTCCGGCGTCGACCTTTCGAACGTCGAGCTCGGGACCGCGGCGTTGCTGCCGATCGATCCCGACCGGTCGGCGCGGAAGATTCGAGAGGGGCTCCTGCACCGGCACCAGGTGTCGGTCGGGGTGATCGTCTCCGACACGTTCGGACGAGCCTGGCGTCGAGGGGTCACTGACATTGCCATCGGCATCGCGGGCATCGCCGGCATCGTCGACCTCCGCGGGACGACGGACGCGAACGGCCGCGTCCTCGATGTCACCGAAATCTGTGTCGCCGACGAGATTGCCGCTGCAGCAGAACTGGTGATGGGAAAGGATCGCGCCGTCCCCGCTGCGGTCGTACGCGGGATCGATCCCCGATGGTTCCGCTCGGCCTCGGTGGCCACCGAGATCGTCAGACCGCCGGACGAGGATCTGTTCCGCTGATCAGCCGGCCGTCGTCGGGCCATGGGTGCGGATCAGTGACCACCAAGGAGACGACGAAGTTCCTCGAGTCGGTCAGGCACGATCTGCCACCACGTCCACTTGCCTCGTCGCTCGCCGACAATCAGCCCGGCGTCGGCGAGGATGCGCGTGTGGTGCGAGATGGTCGGCTGGCTCTTGCCGAGGGGGCCTTCCAGGGCGCAGCTACAGACTTCGCCTTCGGCGGCGACGATCGAGAGCAGACGGAGACGCACCGCATCTCCCAGCGCGGCCAGAACCGGGGCGGTTCGTTCGGCTTCACGCTTGGACAGTGGATCGTGGGTGAGCACCGTGCAGCAGAGTTGGTCGTTGCTCACAGTCTTGGCAGCCGGCACCAACCCTCCCATTGACAGATGTCGATACGTCCACGATACTGATCACATCGACAATTGTCAATCTATAGAGGAGGTCTCGTGTCCCGTGTCCAACTGGCCCTGAACGTCTCCGACATCGATGCGGCCATCGACTTCTACTCCAAGCTGTTCGCCTCGTCTCCGGCCAAGGTCCGTCCCGGCTACGCCAACTTCGTCGTCGCCGATCCACCCCTGAAGCTCGTCCTGATCGAGACGCCGCTGGGCCGGGGAAGCGGCATCGGTGGGGCCCTCAATCACCTGGGCGTGGAGGTGGAAAGCACCGAGGACGTCACCCGTGCCACAACTCGACTGTCTGGCGAGGGCCTTGCCACAACCGAGGAACAAGAGACGACCTGCTGCTACGCGGTTCAGGACAAGGTGTGGGTCGAGGACCCTGACTCCACCCCTTGGGAGTTGTACGCCGTCCTCGCGGATGCCCCGGCGGACGCCGGGTCGTGTGGGGATGGAAGCAGTCTTTGTTGCGGCCTGCAGACCGAGGTCGCCGCCACGGCAACCTCCTGCCGCTGACACCGTCATGATCGAGACAGCCCTGTGGCGTCGGCTCTCCGCCGAATTCCTCGGATCGGCATTCCTCGCCGCCATCGTCATCGGCTCGGGGATTGCAGCCGAACGGCTGTCGCCGGGGAACACCGGGCTGCAACTCTTGGAGAATGCGGCGGCCACGGCAACCGGCCTGTTCGCCATCATCTTGATGTTCGGCCCGGTTTCGGGTGGCCACTTCAACCCGTTGGTGTCCTTCGTGGATGCCTCGTTCGGCGGCATGAGCTGGCGAGATGCCTTCACCTATCTGCCCGCCCAGGTGACCGGATGCATGGCGGGCGCCGTGGTGGCCAACCTGATGTTCTCCCTCCCGGCTGCGGAGCTGTCGACGAAGCACCGCGCCTCACCGGCTCATTTCCTCTCCGAGGTCGTCGCGACGTTGGGACTGTTACTGGTGATTTTCGCCCTGGCCAGATCGGGAAGATCCCGGAGCGCTCCGGCGGCGGTGGGGGCCTACATCGGGGCGGCCTACTTCTTCACGTCGTCCACGAGCTTCGCCAACCCGGCGATCACGGTCGGGCGAATGTTCTCCAACACGTTTGCCGGGATTGCCCCCTCGTCCGCTCCGAGCTTCGTTGCGGCCCAGTTGGTCGGCGGAGCGCTCGCCCTCGGAGCGATCCTCGTTCTCTATCCCAAGCTCTCGGCCAAAGAGGCGGGCGACATTCTCGTTCCCCACTCCGACCGGGTCTTGAACCCGTCCGAGGTCGTTCCGTGACGACGGAGCGCCCCGAGGTGCTCTTCCTCTGCGTGCACAACGCGGGAAGATCACAGATGGCCGCGGCTTTCCTCTCCGAAAAGGCGGGGGCTCGTGTCGTCGTGCACTCGGCCGGTTCCGCACCGGGCGAAACGCTCAATCCGGCCGTGGTCTCCGCAATGGCCGAGTTGGGAATCGACATCGCGACAGAGAAGCCGAAGCGGATCACCGACCAGATGGGCGAGAGCGCGGACGTGATCGTGACCATGGGCTGCGGCGATGCCTGTCCGGTCTACCCCGGCAAGCGCTACCTCGACTGGGAGCTGCCCGACCCGGCCGGGAAGTCACTCGACGAGGTCCGATCCATTCGTGACGAGATAGAAGTGCACGTCGAATCGCTGCTCGCTGAACTGCTCGCCGATCACCCGCGACAGGATGGTTGACCCGATTTTGGGTGAAACTGGACGACGTGGAAGGTGATCACCCGTGAGCACCAACACCGAGGGGCGTGGGCCGACCACACCGGTGGCGGCCCGCCACGACAACGCAGCCTCAGCCGACGAACGCCGTGACTTCGGACGTCAGGCCCGGGTGCTGGCGCCTCGGGAGGGTCTCGGCCAGTGGGAGGAGCAGTCGCGAGGCCACGAGCCCATCGACACACTGCTTGCCCAGAACGACATCCGCCTCGCCGAGGTCGTCCCCCTCCGGCACCAGCGCATGGCCGCCTCCCCGTGGAACTTCTACCGGGGTGCAGCGGCGGTGATGGCGGCGGACCTGGCGTCACGACCGCACAGCCGGCTGGAGGTACAACTCTGTGGAGACGCCCACGTTCTGAACTTCGGCCTCTGGGCCACGCCCGAACGGCGCCTCAACTTCGACCTGCGCGACTTCGACGAGACGCTGCCCGGACCCTTCGAGTGGGATGTGGCGCGGCTGGCTGCGAGCATCGTCGTGGCAGCTCGGGACAACGGTCTCAAGCGCGGTGTCTCTGACGCCGCGGTCACGGCGGCGGTCGACGAGTACCGATCGCGCATGCGGCACTATGCCAAGCTGGCGGAGATCGACATCTGGTACGACGGCATGCAGGTCGATCGCTTCGTCGATTTCTTCGACACAGCCGACCGTGGGTCGGTCACCGTGCAGATCGAACGGGGAAGGAAGCGTCGGACCAACCGGGGCGCCTACGACAAGCTCGCCGCGGTCTCGAGCGGCCGGCCGCGCATCACCACCCAGCCGCCGCTGCGGGTCAGGATCGATGATCTCGAGCAGGGTGACATCGTCGAGCACCTACTCGGGGAGTACCGCCAGACCCTCCAAGAGGACCGGCGGGCTCTGTTCGATCGCTTCACCCCGGTCGACGTCGTCCGGCAAGTGGTCGGGGTGGGCAGCGTCGGCATGGTCGTCTACCTGGTGCTCCTCATGGGCCGCTCCGGCACCGACCCTCTGTTCCTGCAGTGCAAGCAAGCAGGCCCCTCCGTCTACGAAGCGCACACCTATCCCGACACCCACGGGCATCACGGTGCCCGGGTCATCGCCGGAAAACGAATGGTGCAGAGCGCGACCGACATCTTCGTCGGATGGGGCTCCCTGGCCGATCGCGACTACTACGTGCGCCAGTACCGGGACATGAAGATCATCCCCACGACCGACCTGATCGCGCCGGTGCTGTCCGAGTTCGCAATGGCATGCGGCCATGCGCTTGCCCGCGCCCACGCTCGATCCGGTGACCCGGTTGCGATCAACGCCTACATCGGCAAGGGCCCCACGTTCACCAAGGCCATGCGTCGGTTCGCCCGCAGCTACGCAGACCAGACCGAGCGCGACCACGAACAGCTCGTCTCGGCCATCCGTCGAGGTCGAGTGCACGTACCCCCGAACTGAAGTGGAACTGCCCTCTGATCCGGGATTGTCGGATCAGGCGGACGTGCCGTCGAGTCGTCGCCTGACGAACTCCAACACCGCAGCAGTGCCGGCTCCGAGCTCCGTCCACGAAGTCCAGCCGAGGTGGATTCCGGCACGAGCGGGGTCGACCGCGTTGCGCATGAGCTCCCCGGGGCGCAACGGCTTGCGGTCGACCTGGCCTTCCACTCCGGCCTGGACTGCCATCTCGGCGTAGAGCTCGTTCACCGAGGTCTCCCTGCCGGTGCCGATGTTGCAGACCAGTCCGCCCCCTTTGGTCGCCGCACGGACGAACGCGTCGACCACGTCGTCGACGAACACGAAATCGCGGGTCTGCTTCCCGTCACCGAAGATCGTCACCGGTTCGCCCCGCAGGAGCCGCTCGGCGAAGATGGCAACCACACCTGCCTCACCGTGAGGATCCTGCCGGGGTCCGTAGACGTTGGCCAACGCCAGCGCCGAGAACTCGATCGAATGGAGCTCTCGATAGGCGATCAGGTAGTCGATCGCCGCCTTCTTCGACACCCCGTACGGGGAGAGCGGGTGGTGCGGCTGTGACTCCTTGATCGGGATCTCCGAATGGTCGGGCTCCCCGTAGAGCGTCCCTCCGCTCGCAGCGAAGACCACCCGCTTCGACCCGGCCTGACGGGCGCCTTCGAGCACCCGCAGGGTTCCGAGCACGTTCACCTCGGCATCGAACACCGGATCGGCGACCGAGACCCGAACGTCTGCCTGCGCGGCAAGATGGAACACCACCTCGGGTCGACGGCGCACCATCAGCTCGGACACCTCGGGCGAGCGAACGTCCATTTGGTGAACCGTCAGCTGGTGGCCCGCCGACCCCCGGGCGTCAGCGAGGTTCGCGAGTGTGCCACTCGAGAGATCGTCGACGACGTCGACGGTGTGTCCTTCGGCCAGAAGGCGGTCCACCAGGTTCGAACCGATGAACCCCGCCCCGCCGGTCACCAGCACCTGCACGTTCAGACCCCCGCCGCGATCCGTTCTCCGTCGATGACGGTGCCTGAAGCGGTGACGGCCCCCGCCCCGATCACCGAAAGAGCGTGGATCACGCACCGTTGGCCGACGATCGCCTCCGGTCCGATCACCGAACCCTCGACTCGGGCCGTGGATGCCACGCGTGCACCGGGCAGCAACACCGAGCCGATCACCGCGGCGCCTTCCTCGACCACGCAACCAGCACCGATCACCGACTCCTCGACCATCGCCCCGGCCGCAACCGATGCGCCGCGGCCGAGAAGCGAACGGGCGACCGCCGCACTCTGCACGTCGACGTCTCCGATCCGCCAGACGCCCGGGCCGATCGAGGGGTCCAGCTCCGCGCCCGGGGCGGGAGGCCCGGGCCGACGACCCAAGATCAGATCGCGATGAGCACGGAGATAGGCGTCCGGCGTTCCGGTGTCCAACCAGTACGCGTCCGATCCCTTGGCGAACAACGTGCCGTCCTCGACCATCGACGGGAAGGTCTGTCGTTCGACCGAGACCCGGATGTCGGGTTGGATTCGATCCAGCACTGACGGCTCGAGCACGTAGGTGCCGGCGTTGATCAGATTGGTCGGCGCTTCGTCGCGAGGCGGCTTTTCGATAAATGCCTGAACTCGTCCATCGTCGTCGGTCGGAACGACTCCGAAGGCGCTCGGGTCCTCGACCGGGGTCAGGGCGATCGTGGCTTCAGCACCGCGGATCCGGTGGAACTCGATCAGCTCGCCCAGATCCGCGTCGGTGAGCACGTCGCCGTTCAAGACGAGGAACGTCTCGTCGATGTCACCGTGGGTGGCGGCGAAGCGAATGGCGCCTGCGGTGTCGAGTGGCTCCGGTTCGACCGCGTACACCAACCGCACACCGGCGATCGTGCCATCGGGGTAGGCATTGATGAACCGGTCGGGGCGGTAGCCGAGTGACAGGACGGCTTCTTCGATCCCGTAGCCGGCGAGCTGGCCGACCACTCGCTCGATCATCGGCTGTTCCACGATCGGAAGCATCTGCTTCGGGACGGTCAACGTCAGGGGGCGCAGGCGCGTGCCTTCGCCACCCACCAGGATCACCGCTCTCACTTGCTGGTTCCGCCGGAGTTCTTTGCTGTCGTCGTTGCGGTGCTGGAGGGGACGGTCGTCGCGGTGGGCGGTGCCGTGGTCGGGGTGGCCGACGGCACCGTGGTGGGCAGGGTCGTCGTGGTGGACGCACCCTGGGACAGGGAGGACAACAAGGCGGTGATCGAGGAGGCGGGAGGCTTCGGAACCGTCGAGGTTGCCGGCACGAACGCCATGGTGACGAGTTGGCCGTTCTTCCACAAGAGGTCGCCCGGCTCCCCGCTGGTCTCGCTCCCCTTCCCCTTCGATTCGAAGTTGTTCCAACTGTCGACGATGACCACACCAGGCTTGCCGTGATCAGGAGTGCCCTTCGGACAGACATCTCCGTTGGTCCAGGTCTGCTTGCCCGGGTACTTCAGGCTGGATGAGGACAACTCGAGTCCCTTGTACCCGGAGACGAACTTGCCCAAGGTTGCATTGGCACCGGACTCCGAACTGTTCTGCGGTGCGATGGTGACCACACCGTCCTGGCCGGCGGTCAGACCCGTCGTCTTGGTGTTCGTACTCGGAGGGAGAGACGGTTGGATCGTGCCGCAGATGTCGGTTGCGAGCGCAGCGTGCCAGACCTGGCTGGTGGTGGGGGGACCGGCTGACGAGACCGTCTGGTGCGTGCGCTGGTACCGACTGAATCCGATCAGGATCAGGCCCACGACGCAGATCAGGATCAAGCTCGCGTACCAGTTGACCGGCATCTGACCGCGGTAGGTCCGTCCACCACCGGTGGTGGCGGCGCGCTCGACCCATTTGCCGGTCGAGTTCCTACCCGTCGAGTCTTTGGCCATGATCGGACGACACCCTACAGCCTGGGATCGAGCGGTTCGGTCGGTCCAGCTCAGCCCCGAGTCACCCTGGCGATGCAGGCCAGGCAGGCCCGAACCCCGATGCCGAGTGCGACCACGGGCAGGAGCACCCGGCGCCATCCTGTCGACGACCGGGAGGCGAACCGGAAGAGCGAACGGTGGTGTTCGGCGATCATCCGGAACGGGTGGTGCTCGGTCGACACCCCCTGGAGGTGGGTCACTTCCGCCGAGGGCAGGTACAACACCCGCCACCCGACACGACCGAGACGCCAGCAGAGGTCGACGTCCTCGGCGTACATGAAATAGGACTCGTCGAACCCGCCGACCTGTTCGAACGCCGACCTCCGGACCAGAAAGCAGGCCCCCGAGACCCAGTCGACCGTCTCGGACTTGGCACCCGCGCCCTCTGCGCCGTCAGGGCCGTCGAGGTGTGACTGGTGGTACGCCCGGGTGAAGGGGTTGTCAGGGAGGAAGATTCCCAACAGGCCGTGTCCCGCCGCCTGGATCAGGTTGGGGAACCGCCGAGCCGAGGGATACCGCTTTCCCTGGGCATCGCGGATCAACGGCCCGACGAGGGCACACCCCGGATCGTCGACCAAGGAAGCGAGGAGAGCGGCGAGCGTTCCCGGGTGAACGTCGAGATCGGGATTGCACACCAGCAGGAAAGGGGCGGTCGTGGCAGCGGCTCCTCGGTTTGCCGCCGCTCCGTATCCGAGGTTCGATCCCGGGGCCACGACCTCCACGTCGGGGAATCGGTCACCTACCTCGCGCAGCGAGCCGTCCGACGATCCGTTGTCGACCACCACCAACTCGGCCGGGGATTCCTCACGGAGCTGCGCGACGCAGTGGGCGAGCGCGGGTCCCGATTGAAAGTTGACGACCACCGCGGCGACCGCCTGGTCGACCTCCGGTGCGACCGCGCGGGGACCGTCGGAGCCCTCGCCCGCGAGCCCGCTCGGGCGCCCGATCACCTGTCGGGCGGGGTGAAGCGGAACTTGATCAACGCCTTGAGCGCGCCGAACCCGTCCCGCCAGGTGATCTTCTTCCCCTCGTCGGCTTCCCGCCCCGCATACGAGATCGGGACCTCGTAGATCCGGTACCCGCGGCGGAGAACCTTCGCGGTGATCTCCGGTTCGAAGTCGAACCGATTCGACTGGATGGTGATCCCTTCGAGCACTCGCCGGTCGAAGAGCTTGTAGCAGGTCTCCATGTCCGACAGGGTCGACGAGTAGAGCAGGTTGGTCACGAGGGACAGGAACCGGTTCCCGATCCAGTGCAGCGGCATCATGTTCTTGCGCTCGCCGGTGAACCGGCTGCCGTAGACGACCCGGGACTTTCCCCGCAGGATCGGGTCGAGCAGCTTCGACCAGTCGGCGGGGTCGTACTCGAGATCGGCGTCCTGGATGAGCACGAGGTCCCCGCGCACCGCTTCGAGTCCGGTGCGGATGGCTGCGCCCTTGCCCTGGTTCTGGTGGTGGTTGATGATCCGGACCGTCGAGTCTCCCATCGCGGCGAGGACCTTGTCCGTCCCGTCCGAGGATCCGTCGTCGACCACGATGACCTCGACCTCCAGCGGAATCTCGACCGCCTTGATCCGCCTGATCACCTCGGCGACCGTCGAGCGCTCGTTGAACACGGGCACGATGACCGACAACAGCGAGTAGCCGTCGTGCCCGCCGTCGTCCTCAAAGGGACCGGAGCCCCCGGCCGATCCGTTCCCTCCTACGTGGCTCATCGCATCACCTCGTCGCCTTCCCCGGCCGGCTCACCGACGGCAGCACAGGTGCGGCGATGCCTGCGTCATCCGCGAGATAGGCCGCGGTCCGGAGCAGTCCTTCCTCCAGATCGGTGGTGGGCTCCCACCCTAGTTCGGCTCTGGCCAGGGAGATGTCCGGCCGACGCCGCGTGGGATCGTCGGTCGGAAGGGGCGCGTGCTCGATGACGGAAGAGGATCCGAGCAGCTTCACGACGGTGCGCGCCAAGTCGAGGACGGTGTACTCGTCGGGGTTGCCGATGTTGATCGGGCCGGTCAGATCGGAGTCGAACAGCGCGAGCAACCCGCGTACCTCGTCGTCGACGAAACAAAGGCTCCTCGTCTGGCTTCCGTCGCCATAGACGGTGATCGGCTCCTGCCGCATGGCCTGGACCAAGAAGTTGGACACCACCCGTCCGTCCCCCGGTCGGAGCCGGGGTCCGTAGGTGTTGAAGATCCTGGCGATGCCGACATCGGCGCCGAGGGTTCGATGGTGCGCCATGCACAGTGCCTCGGCGAACCGTTTGGCCTCGTCGTAGACGCTGCGCGGACCCACCGGGTTCACATGACCCCAATACTCCTCCGACTGCGGATGCACCTCGGGATCGCCATAGACCTCACTGGTCGATGCCATCACGAAGCGCGCGCCGTTGCGGTGACTGAGCTCGAGCCCCCGACGGGTTCCCTCGCTTCCGGTCGCGAGGGTATGGAGCGGCTGGGCCAGGTAGTCCGGTGGCGAGGCGGGGCTGGCCATGTTGAACACTCCGGAGATCGAGCCTTCCACCGGGATCGACTCCGAGACGTCGGCCTCCACCAACGTGAACTTGGGGTGCCCATCCCAGTGGGCGATGTTCGAGCGCCGACCAGTCGAGAAGTCGTCCACGCAGACGACCTCGTCCCCACGATCGATGAGGTGGTCACAGAGATGGGACCCGAGGAACCCTGCACCCCCGAGCACGACCACCCGACCGCTCACCGGCGGCCGATCCCCGTGTACTCGAATCCGATCCGACGCAACTGGGCGGGGTCGAGCAGGTTGCGGGCGTCGACCACCCGCGCGGTGGCCATGTTCGCCCGCACCTTGGCGAAGTCGAGCCACCGGAACTCGTCCCACTCGGTCAGCACGACCGTGGCAGATGCTCCCTCACACGCGGCGTAGGCGTCGGGGAAGGCACGGACGGCCTTGTCGAGATCCAGCCCGTCCGCACCGGTCACCGCCTCGATGATCGAGCCGATCGCAACCGACCTCTCGCCCATCGGCACCGAGACGGTCGGGTCGAAGACCTGCACGGTCGCTCCGCCCCTGACCAACCGCTTCACCACCTCCACCGCGGGCGAGCAGCGCAGGTCGTCGGTTCCGGCTTTGAAGGTGAGCCCCCACACCGCTATCGACGCACCGTCGAGACCACCGACCGCGGCGTTGACCTTGTCGACGACCCTGACGAACTGTTCGTCGTTCGTGGCGATCGCTCCCCGCAGGAACGAGAAGTCGTACCCCGCCTGTTCGGCGATGTGCACCAGCGCCCTGGTGTCCTTGGGCAGGCAGCTGCCTCCCCAGCCGGGGCCGGGACGGAGGTACTCGAACCCGATCCGCCGGTCGTACCCGAGTCCCAAGATGACGTCGCGCACGTCTGCGCCCACCGCCTCGCAGAGGCCGGCGACTGCATTGACGAAGCTCAATTTCGTCGCGAGAAACGCGTTGGATGCGTACTTGATGGTCTCAGCCGTTGCGGCGTCGGTGATCAACAGCGGGGCGTGGGTTCCGGCGAACAGATCGGCGACCTTGGCCGCTGCCGACTGGTCGTCCGCGCCGACCACGATGCGTTCCGGGTGAAGGCTGTCAGAGACTGCGGTCCCCTCCCGAAGGAACTCCGGGTTCGAGACGACGGCCACGTCGCGTCGGCCGAGCACCCGCTCGACCACCAACGTCGATCCGACCGGCACGGTGGACTTGTTGACGATCACCGTTCCCGGCCTGAGCAGCGGTCCGATCTCCTTGGCGACGGCTTCGACGTAGGACAGATCGGCGGATCCGTCTTCCCCTTGGGGAGTCGGGACGCAAAGGAACACGAACTCTGCTCCCTCGACCGCTTCCGACGCCCCGACGACGAACCGCAGCCGACCGGCGGACTGGCCCTCGCGCACCAACTCCTCGAGATGGTCCTCGACGATCGGCACCCGTCCTTGGACGAGCATTGCGACCTTGGCCGGATCCGCGTCCCCGCAGGTGACCCGATGGCCGAGATGGGCAAGGGTGGCAGCGGTCGGCAGGCCGACATAGCCGACACCGATGACCGCCACCCTGCGACCGTTGGCCGCGGAGTCACCTGCCCCTTCGAAGGGCTTCGAGCCGCGCACCGTCACGGTTCGCGCCCTGTTTGGTGATGTGGAGTGCTCAGCATCGGTCTCGTCTGCTATCGGCCGGTTCCCGCCCGGCCTGAAACGCTACCCATGGTGGCAGTCCACCACCATCCGTGACCATTTTTCGGGCGGGAAACCAGCGTGTTGAGGGACAACGTCCATCGATGACCGATCAACTCGGGGCGCCGAGGAACTCGACCAGTCTCGCCAGGGACTCCTGCCACTTCGGCAGCGGGGGCAGGCCCGAAAGCCGGAGTGCCGCGTTGTCCAGCCTCGAGTTCGTCGGACGAGGGGCCGGGCGAGGAGGATCGAGCTCAGAGGTGGCGATCGGCTCCACCCGCCGGGGATCCATGCCCGCTGCGGACAACGTGGCCTTCGCGAATCCGCACCAGGTGGTCTCGCCCTGGTTGGTCACGTGGAAGATGCCCGGTCTCCGGTCGAGCGCCAGTCGCACGATCGCGGGCGCCAGGTCGGCGGTGAAGGTCGGGGTTCCACACTGGTCGTCGACGAACCGCAGCGGCCCGGGAGCAGCATCGCCGGCAGGTGCCGCCAGACGGAGCACCGTCTTGACCATGTTGGCTCCGTGCGCGCCACTGACCCACGCGGTGCGGACGACCGTGGACGACGCTCCGGCCAGCTGGAGGACCTCGAGCTCCCCGCCGAGCTTGCTCCGGCCGTAGACCGAGCGCGGAGCAGGGAGGTCCCACTCGACGTAGGGACGGTCGAGGGAGCCGTCGAAGACGTAGTCGGTCGAGACGTACACCAGATGCGCACCGACCGCGTGGGCCGCTTCGGCGACATGACGGGTACCGATCGCGTTGATTGCGAATGCCTTGTCCGGATCGGACTCGCACGCGTCGACCGCGGTGAACGCTCCGGCGTGCAACACGAGGTGGGGTCGGAATCCCTCGATCGCTTCGCGCACGGCGGTCCGGTTGTCGACGCTGAGCACGTCACTCCCCGGTGCGACGACCTCGAAGCCGTCTCCGCCCACCCGTGGCAGGATCGCCTGGCCGTCGAGGCCTCCGTCTGGTGTGTCCCCGGCAAGAACCCGCTGGAGGTCCTGCCCGAGCTGGCCGTGCCCGCCGGTGAGCAGGACTCGCTGCGGGGGACTCACGTGGAAGGTGCCGTGCCCGACTCTGTTCCCTGTGCTCCGGCTGACCCCTGCGACCACGATCCTTCGACCACGGGCGCCCGATCGCGTAGCGGCTCCCACCAGCTCCGGTTCTCCGCGTACCAAGCGACCGTGTCGGCAAGCCCGCCGGCGAAGGGGACGCTCGGTTCCCAACCCAGCTCCCGACGGATCTTGCTGGAGTCGAGGAGGTAGCGCCGGTCGTGGCTCGGACGATCGGGGACGATCATCTTCAACGACTGCGGTTTGCCGGTCGCTTCCAGAACGGCATCGGCGATCTCCTCCACGCTCGCCTCGATCCCGCTGCCGACGTTGTAGGTCTCCCCGACCTCTCCATGCTGGAGCACGAGCTCGACCGCTCTGCAGTGGTCGTCCACATGCAGCCACTCGCGACGGTTCTGCGAGGACGCGTAGAGGGTGAGCGGTTGATCGTCGAGCGCCTGAGAGGTGAACAACGGGATCACCTTCTCGGGGAATTGATAGGGGCCGTAGTTGTTGCAGCAGTTGGTGATCGTGGCCGGAAGTCCGAACGTCTTCTGGTAGGCCCGCACCGCGTGATCCGCGCCGGCCTTCGACGCGTTGTACGGAGTCTGCGGGCGATAGGGCGTCTCTTCTGTGAACATCTCGTCCGAGTCGAGGGGCAGGTCGCCGTAGACCTCGCAGGTGGAGATGTGATGGAAGCGCGCCACTCCGTGGCGTCTCGCCGCCTCGGCCAAGGCCTGGGTGCCGAGCACGTTGGTCCGGAAGAAGAGGCCGGGGTCGAGGATCGCCAGGCTGTTGTGCGACTCGGCGGCGAAGTTGACGATGACCTCCACGTCGTGGGCGGCCAAGGTCTTCGACACCAGCTCGAGATCACCGATGTCGCCCCGTACGAACTCGATCCGGTCCTCGACGTCCGCCAGGTTCGGGCGGTTCCCCGCGTAGGTGAGCACGTCGAACGCGACGACCACGTCGTCTGGATGGTGTTCGACCCAGTACCGGACGAAATTGGACCCGATGAAACCCGCGGCGCCGGTCACGAGGAGTCGCATCACCGGAAATGATACTCGGGCGATGTGCACCTTCTGAAGTGTTTTTCCTAATCCGCGGGCCTCAGGTGCACCACGTCCCCGGCGACGACCGTCCGTCGCCCACCGTCGACGGCGACCACCAGGTGTCCCTCGGAGGTCAGGTCGACGGCCTTCCCCTCGAATTCCTCCCCAGGCAACTCCACCCGCACCGCAGTGCCGAGCGTGGTGCACCCGGCTCGGAAATCCGCGCCCTGGCGCTGCCGACCGACCTCTGACTCGAGGTCGGCAACCCGTGCACCGAGCGCCGCGAGCAAGGCGGCGAGCAGTCCGGAGCGGTCGACGAGATGCCCGGTCTGCTCGCG
This sequence comes from uncultured Acidimicrobiaceae bacterium, assembly GCA_963839925.1. GTDB lineage: Bacteria > Actinomycetota > Acidimicrobiia > Acidimicrobiales > RAAP-2 > Bog-756. The sequence continues at coordinate 161,034 of CAWIWV010000002.1, forward strand.
CAGCGAGGTCGCCCTTCCGACCAGTTCGTCGGGCAGCTCGGTGTCAACTGCGGGCCAGTTCACGTTGATCCCGATCCCGACCACGATCGGCAGCCGGGGCATCGCCTGTGCCACCGGGTCGGACCCGCCGTGCAGATCCGCTTCGGCGAGCACGCCGGCGAGTTTGCGACCGTCCGGAGCGAGCAGGTCGTTCGGCCACTTGATCCCCAGGGCCAGTCCGATCGACTCCCCCACCGCATCCCTCGCGGCCAGGGCCATCACCGCACCGGCGAGCTGACGGTGGTCGGCAGGGAGATCCGGCCGCAACAGCACGGAGACGAGCAGGTTCGAACCGGGGGGAGCCTCCCACCGGCGACCCAGCCTCCCCCTGCCCGACGACTGGTGCTCGGCCACCGCGACCACCCCGTCGGGGGCTCCCAGGCGCGCCTCGTCGAGGAGGTACTGGTTGGTCGAGTCGATCGAGTCGAAGTGCCGGATGTCGGTGAAGCGGGGCTCCGGCATGGCACAAAGCCTACGGGCCGTGACAGTGTGGTAGCCGCTCCGAGGGGCCAGGGCCTCCTCGTGCCGACTCGTACCGACGAATTCGATCATTGTGAAAGGCGCAGCGTGCTGAAGAAGGTTCTCATCGCAAATCGGGGAGAGATCGCGGTCAGGATCATCCGGACCTGCCGCGAGATGGGGGTCGCCACCGTGGCCGTCTACTCCGAGCTCGACCGCGACGCCCTCCATGTTCGACTCGCCGACGAGGCGCACGCCCTGGGTGGGCAGACAGCCGCCGAAAGCTATCTGAACACCCCGGCGATCCTGCACGCCATCGAGGCGAGCGGCGCCGACGGCGTCCATCCGGGCTATGGCTTCTTCTCGGAGAACACCGACTTCGCCAGGGCGATCACCGAGAACGGAGTGACCTTCATCGGACCGCCGCCCGAGGCGATCGAGGTCATGGGCGACAAGATCAGCTCGCGTCATGCGGCCGAGGCGGCGGGCGTCTCGGGGGTCCCGGGGCGCTCGGACGTGCTCACCTCCCCGACCCAGATCGTCGATTTCGGAAACGAGTTCGGTTGGCCGGTCGCCATCAAGGCTGCGTTCGGAGGCGGGGGACGCGGGATGAAGGTGGTCAGCGGGCCCGACGCCGCTGCCGAGGCGCTCGAGTCGGCCATGCGCGAGTCGCTCGCCTACTTCGGCCGCGACGAGTGCTACGTGGAGCGCTACCTTGCATGGCCTCGCCATGTCGAGATGCAGATCATCGCAGACACCCACGGCTCCACCCTCTGGCTGGGCGAGCGCGACTGCTCGGCGCAACGTCGCCACCAGAAGCTGGTGGAGGAGAGCCCGGCTCCCAACTTCCCGGACGAGGTCCGACGGGCCATGGGCGAAGCGGCGGTCAAGGTGGCCGAAGCCTGCGGCTATGTGAATGCCGGCACGGTCGAGTTCCTCTACCAGGACGGCGAGTTCTTCTTCTTGGAGATGAACACACGGCTGCAGGTGGAGCACCCGGTCACCGAACTGGTCACCGGACTCGACCTCGTCGAATGGCAGCTGCGGGTCGCATCGGGTGAGCCGCTCGGCTTCACCCAGGACGAGGTGCAGCGCGACGGCCACGCCATCGAGGTCCGGATCAACGCCGAGGACGCAACCGGGGGCGCGTTCCTCCCCTCGCCCGGGACCATCACCCGATTCATCGCGCCGGGCGGGCCCGGAGTCCGGTTGGATGCCGGCTACGCATCAGGCGACACGGTCAGCCAGTTCTACGACAACCTGATCGCCAAGCTCGTCACCTGGGGACACGACCGCGAGGCCGCGAGAAAGCGAATGCTCCGCGCCATCGGGGAGATCGAGATCGCAGGAGTCGCGACCACCCTGCCCGCCGACGTGGTGATCCTCTCCCACCCCGACTTCATCTCGGGCGAACACTCGACCAACTGGGTCGAGCACGGTCTGGATCTCTCGAGCATCACCAACCCGGAAGCTGCAGGCGCGGCTGCTCCGGTGGACGAGGAATCGACGCCTCGGGTTCTGCGGGACGTCACCGCGGAGGTGGACGGACGGCGCTACCAGGTCAAGCTGTGGGTGCCCGATATCGGCGAGACGGTGGTTGCCGCCGACGCCGCGCGGAGTGCAGGGCCCAAACGGCCGAAGGCCGCCGCGGTCGGGGGTGGTTCGGGGACGGTGGCGGTGCCGATGCAAGGCACCATCGTCAAGGTCTTGGTGGCCGAGGGGGACGCCGTCGAGGCCGGACAGACCGTCTGTGTCCTCGAGGCCATGAAGATGGAGAACAACGTCATCACCGAGAAGGCGGGCACGGTCAAGGACGTGAAGGTCCAACCCGGTGAATCGGTCGGCCCCGGCGACGTCGTCATGGTCATCGAGTAGCCGGTCGGACCTGGGTGCCTGGGAGCCTGCGGTGAAAGACACGACGGCCCTGAAGATCGCAACCAGGCAGGTGATCGAGGAGGGCCTCTCCGGACTCGTCGAGCTCAGCCATACCATCCACGACCATCCCGAGACGGCGTTCGAAGAGCGCCGGGCCTGCGCCTGGACGGCGGAAGCGCTTGCCGCCGGCGGGTTCGACGTGCGCGAGGGAGTCGCCGGCCTGCCGACGGCGTTCCGGGCCCAACGGGGAGAAGGGCCGCTGGTCGTCGCCGTCTGTGCCGAATACGACGCGCTCCCCGGTGTCGGCCATGCCTGCGGGCACAACATCATCGCTGCTTCCGCGGTGGGCGCCGGGCTCGCGCTCGGGCAGGTGGCAGAGGAGCTCGGGATCACCGTGGCCGTGCTCGGGACACCGGCCGAAGAGGGCGGCGGCGGCAAGGTCGTCATGCTCGAAGAGGGCGTCTTCGACGATGTCCACGTGGCCATGATGATCCACCCGTGGCCCGAGGACTGGCTCGAGGCAACCTGCCTCGCCGTGTCCCATTTCGACGTGACCTTTACTGGCAGGTCCGCCCACGCGTCGGCAGCGCCGTGGAAGGGGGTCAACGCCGGAGACGCGATGACCGTCGCCCAAGTGGCGATCGGCCTGCTCCGCCAGCAGCTCGTCCCGGGGGACCAGGTCCACGGAATCGTCACCGACGGCGGTGAGGCGGCGAACATCATTCCGGCGTCGGTCACCGGTCGGTTCATGTGCCGCTCGCTCTCGCTCGCCGGGCTGGAGACCCTCGAGCAGCGGGTGCGCCAGTGCTTCGAGGCGGGGGCGGTGGCCACCGGATCGTCGGTGAGTTACGCCTCGCTCGCCCCTGCCTACTCGCAGATGGAGTGCGACGAAGACCTCGTCAGCCTTTACCGGTCCAACGCAGAGGACCTCGGACGGCGTTTTGTCCTCGACGACGCCGGCGCTCGCAAGCCGACCTTGTCGACCGACATGGCCAACGTCTCGCTGGCCGTCCCGACCATCCATCCGCTGGTCGGCATCGATGCAGCAGGGTCGGTCAACCACCAGCCCGAGTTCGCGGCCGCCTGCACGACTTCGTCGGCGGACCTCGCGGTCCACGACGGCGCGGTGTCGATGGCCTGGACGGTGATCGATGCCGCCCAGCCCGGTCCGCTTCGGGACCGGCTCCTCGCCCGGCTCAGCCCGACGGGCTGAACTCCCCGAACACACCCCGGAGCACGTCGGACACCTCGCCGAGGGTGGCCATGCGGGAGAGCGCCACCTTCATCGGAACCAGAAGGTTCTGGGTGCCCCTGGCGGCTGCTTCGACATCCGCCAACGATGCGTCGACGGCGGCCTGGTCCCGCTCGGTTCGGACCTGCTTCACTCGGGCCACCTGGGAACGTTGGAGCTCGGCGTCGATCGGGAAGACGTCGGTCGACTCGGGCTCCTCGTCGACGAACCTGTTGACACCGACCACGATCTTCTCGCCGGCATCGACCGCCTTGGCGTAGCTGTAGGCGGCTTGTTCGATCTCGTGCTGCATGTACTGGGCCTCGATGGCCTCGACCGCACCGCCCATGCCGTCGATCCGGTCGAGGTACTCCCAGGCGCCCTTCTCCACTTCGTCGGTGAGCGACTCCACGAACCACGATCCTGCGAGTGGATCGACGGTGTCGGTGACCCCGGACTCGTAGCCGACCACCTGCTGGGTGCGGAGTGCGATCTTCGCCGCGTGTTCGGTCGGGAGCCCGAGTGCCTCGTCGAACCCGTTGGTATGGAGGCTCTGGGTCCCGCCGAGAACGGCGGCGATCGCTTGGACGGTGACTCTGACGATGTTGTTCTCGGGCTGTTGGGCGGTGAGCGTCGAACCGCCGGTCTGGGTGTGGAAGCGGAGCAGGGTGGACTTCACGTTCTTGGCCCCGAACCGTTCGGTCATGAGCTTCGCCCAGATCCTCCTCGCCGCCCGGTACTTGGCGACCTCTTCGAAGAGGTTGTTGTGCGCGTTCCAGAAGAAGCTGAGCCTTGGAGCGAAGTCGTCGACATGGAGGCCCGCCTCGAGGGCTGCCTCCACGTAGGCGATCCCGTCGGCGATGGTGAAGGCGATCTCCTGCACGGCGGTCGATCCGGCCTCGCGGATGTGATAGCCGGAGATCGAGATGGTGTTCCACGCCGGCAGGTGCTCAGCGCAGTAGGAGAAGGTGTCGGTGACCAGTCGCATCGACGGCCGGGGCGGGTAGATGTAGGTGCCCCGGGCCACGTACTCCTTCAGAATGTCGTTCTGGATGGTGCCGCCGAGCAGCGCCGGATCGACCCCGTTCTCCTCGGCCACCAGTTGGTAGAAGAGCAGCAGGATCGCCGCGGTGGCGTTGATGGTCATCGACGTGGTCACCTTGTCGAGCGGCAGGTCCGCCAGCAGGAGCCGCATGTCGGCGAGCGAGTCGATGGCGACCCCCACCTTGCCCACTTCGCCCTCCGAGCGCGGATGATCCGAGTCGTAGCCCATCTGGGTGGGCAGGTCGAACGCGCAGGACAGGCCCGTCTGGCCGGCCCCGAGCAGGAACTTGAACCGCTCGTTGGTCGACTCGGCGGTGCCGAACCCGGCGTACTGGCGCATGGTCCAGAGTCGGCCCCGGTACATGTCCTTGCGGATCCCCCGGGCGAAGGGGTAGCGCCCCGGTTCGCCGAGTCGCACCTCCGGGTCCCAGCCCTCGAGGTCCGCGGGGCCGTAGACGGGGCGGATCTCGATGCCCGAGTCGGTGAACCTCTTGCCGTCGCCGTTCGAAGGTGGACTGGTGGTTGGCATCTGCACAGATTACGGCGTTTGCAGCCGATCTGGCAGAGGCCGCCACCCTCAGTCGTACTCTCAGTCGGTCAGCTTCCGGCGGGGGCCTGCACTGCGTGCGGCATGCACAGGTCGTCGTACTCGGCGATCACGATGGGCGCCGCGTTGGGACCGCACGCCGGGCACTCGGGGTCGCGGTGCACCTTGAAGGTCCGGAAGCTCTCCTCGAGCGCGTCGTAGGCGAGCAGCCGACCCTGGAGGGTCTCGCCGATCCCCAACAGGAGCTTGATCGCTTCGATCGCCTGGATCGACCCGATGATCCCCGGCAGAACGCCGAGGACGCCGGCCTCCGCGCAGCTCGGCGCGAGCTCTGCCGGCGGTGGCTCAGGGATCATGCAGCGGTAGCACGGGCCCTCGTAGGGGTTGAACAACGTGGCCTGGCCCTCGAACCGGAAGATCGAACCGTGCACCACCGGAATCCGCTTGAGGAGGGACGCGTCGTTGACCAGGTAGCGGGTCGGGAAGTTGTCGGTGCCGTCGACGATCACGTCGTAGCCGTCGATGATCTCGAGGATGTTGTCCGCTCCGAGCCGGACGTCGTAGGTAACCACGTTGACGTCGGGGTTCATGAGGGTCAGCGTCTTCTTGGCCGAATCGACCTTGCGCTCACCGACCCGGTCGGTGTTGTGGAGGATCTGGCGCTGGAGGTTGGAGGCGTCGACCACGTCCATGTCGATGATCCCGAGCGTCCCAACCCCCGCGGCGGCGAGGTAGAGGGCCGCCGGCGAACCCAGCCCGCCCGCACCCAGCAGCAGCACCTTCGAGTCGAGCAGCTTGAGCTGTCCGGTCTCCCCGACTTCCGGCAACAACAGGTGGCGCTGGTAGCGATTCCGCTGCTCGGGGGTCAGCGACTCCGGAGCGGACCAGGCGCGGCCCTCGTCCTTCCACCGGTTGAACCCGCCGATCACCGAGGCGACGTCGGTGTACCCGAGCTCCTGCATGGTCTGGGCGGCAAACGCGGAACGAGTACCCCCGGCGCAGTAGATGACCACATGGCTCGACTTGTCAGGGATCTTGCCCTCGACCGAGGTCTCGAGCGTTCCCCGGGGAATGTGCACAGCGCCCGGCAGCGCGCCCTGCTCGTACTCGTCCGGCTCGCGCACGTCGAGCACGACGGCCCCGCCGTTGGCGATCTCCTGCTCGGCTTCTGCCGGCTCGACCTCCCGAATGGCCGCTTTGGCCGCGGCCAGCATCTCCCTGAAAGTAGGCACAACGATCACGATCCCTTGGTTGCGGGCACCCCGCCCGACCAGTGGTGATGGCCGGTGAGCTGCACCAGATCCGACGTCAGGTTAAAACACTACCAGTGCAGTCAACATTCCCACCGTGCCGTTTCACCCTCATTCCTACCGTTCCGGCGACGTCATTCCCGCCTCTCATTCCCCTCCCGGGGGGCGACTCGAATAGGGTCACCCCGCTGCCAGAGGACCCGGAGGACACGTGGAGCTGAACGAGGCACTGCGGCGGAGGAAGATGACCCGGAGCTTCAGCGGTCGTCCTCTCGACCCCGGCGTCCTCGACCGCTTGCTGACCCAGGCGCTCACCGCTCCCTCCGCCGGGAACACCCAGGGACGGGAGCTCGTCGTCCTCGAGGGTGCCGAGGAGACCTCGCTCTTCTGGGATGCGACGACCGACCCGCAATGGCGCTCACGCTCGCGCCGGGCAGAAGGTCTTGCTCGAGCACCGGTGGTGGTGCTGCCCTTCTCCGACCCCGACGCGTACGCCGCCCGCTACCGCGAACCCGACAAACGCGCTGACGGCGGGGGGCCCGACGTCGAGTGGGTGGTGCCCTACTGGTTGGCCGACACCGCCTTTTCGGTGATGGTGTTGCTGCTCGGTGCCGCCGATGCCGGATTGGGAGCGGCGTTCCTCGGGAATTTCCGAGGCGAAGCGAACCTGCACGCCTCGCTCGGAGTCCCCGACCGGTTCCAATGGTTCGGAGCGGTCCTCCTCGGTGAGGCCGGCGAACCCGATCCTCCCCCGTCGTCGCTGGCACGGCCTCGCCGCACGATCGAGGAGTGCGTCCACCGCGGACGCTGGTAGCAGCTCCTCGACGGCAGGTCTCGCGAACACTCCATCAAGCAAGGTCGGCGGGCAGGTGCTCGGCCAGGTGAGCCCTCCAGGGTGTGCGGAACGTCAACACGCCCGCTCATCGACCGAGGAGAGAATCCCCTATGTCCCCCATCGCAGCGCTCCCGCCCCGTACGGAAACCTGGAGGAGCCTCCGGCTGCCCCAACCACCGAACCCCGGCGGCTCGGTCCTCCGCATCGTGCCCTGGGTCGACCCGGTGGCGGACCCCCACGGCGTCCATCCCTGCTCCCGCTATGTCGAGCTGTACTGGTTGGGGGTGATCGGACCGTCGACGACCTGGCTGCTTCGCCGACTCTCCTACGGGTTGGACGTCCATCCCGACGGATTCGACCTCGACCTCGCCGACACCGCACGGTCGCTCGGTCTGGGGGATCGCATGGGGAAGAACTCGCCCTTCCGTCGCGCACTGCAGCGGCTCGCCACCTTCGAGCTCGCCCGCCCCCACGGTCCCGACGGGCTCGCGGTGCGAACCCGTATCCCACCGCTTCCGCTCCGGCATCTCCGCCGGCTTCCCGACGCGCTGCAGGCGAGCCACCGCCGGTGGATGTCCGAGCAGCACCTTCCCGAAGCAGAGCAGATGCGACGCAGAGCGAACCGTCTCGCCTCGGGGCTGGCGGCTGCCGGCAAGAGTCGGGCCGAGATCGAGCGGCAGCTCGGCGCGTGGCAGTTCCATCCCTCGGTCGCCTACCGGTCTGCTGAGGATGCCACCCGCCCTCGACCGGTCCAGGTGGGCGAGTCCCGATGATCGCCTGAGCAACCCGCACATGCGAGACTGCGGCGATTGGACGCCCCACCCATCGGATGAAGCGTCGGGGGCGTGGACGAGACGCGGCGGCGGTACTCGGAGCCTGGCTCGCCGGCGCACTCGTGTTCTTCTACGCGGAATGGTCGACCGGCTTCAACCGGGTCCTCGGGAATGTGGGGGACGGCAGGCTGACCGTCTATCTCAACGACGAGTGGTATCTGGTCCTGAAGGGTTCGGCGCCCTGGAGGAGCCCACCGTTCTTCTACCCGGTGAAGGGCGTCCTCGGGTATAGCGACACCTTCTTCCTCTACCAGATCTTCTTCGCCCCCTTCCGAGCACTTGGTGCCGACCCGTTCCTCGCCCAGCAGCTGACCCTCATCGCCCTCAGCCTCGTCGCATTCTCCTGTTTCGTCGCGCTTGCACGGGCGACGTTCCGGGCGCCGCTGTTGATCGCCATCGTCGGTGCTCTGGTCTTCACCTTCGCCAACAACATCGGGCTCCACGCGGGTTCGGTGCAGATCTTCGGGATCTATTTCGTACCTCCGATCGCACTGCTCGCCCTCTGGTCGTGGCGATGCCGCTTCGGTCGTCCGGTCGTCTCGGTACTGGGGGCGGCATCCGCGGGCGCGCTGTACGCGCTGTTCCTGTTCTCGACCTACTACGCCGCGTGGTTGGCGCTGCTCGCCGCGGGGATCGTGGTCGTCTTCGTGGTGCTCTTCAATCCGAGGGAAGCAGCCCGCAGCTGTGGCGCTGCGCTTCGAACCGGGTGGCGGACCCTGGTCGGAGGGGTGATCGGCGCAGGGGTGGGCATCATCCCCTTTGCCCTCACCTATCTCCCGATCGTCCATCAGTTCGGAACCCGCAACTACGAGCTGGCGATCAAGAACTACGCACCCTCGGTGAGCCAGCTCTGGAGTCCTGGCCACCAGAACGTCCTCTGGGACGACATCTTCCACTATCCGTATCCGGCTCCCCGATCGATGGCCGTGGGATCCAGCTACGCGCTGACTCCTCTGCTGTCGGCGACCATGGTCGCAGGCGTCGTCGTGATCCTCTACGCCGTCCTCACCCACCGGGCCCGGATGACCCGGAAGCTCCGGTTGACGTTGGCGCTCTGTTGCACGGCGATCGTCCTCTCGGTGCTGCCCCTCGAGACCTCGGCAGGGTCGCTCTGGATCATCGTGTGGCACCTCCCCGGGGCGAGCGCGATCCGAGCCGTCTCGCGGGTCGGACTGGCGGCAGACCTGGTTGCCGCATTCGGGCTGGTCGGTCTCTCGACCGAGGCGATGCGTCATTGGCCGCGCCTCAGGCACTCGTCAGGGTTGCGCACGATGGCTGTCGTCCTTCTGTGCCTGATCGCCGTCGAACAAGCACAGGGCACCCTCTCGTCGAAGCTCTGGCGAAACGAACAGCTCGCGATACTCGCATCGGTTCGGCCCGCTCCGGCCAACTGTCGAAGCTTCTACGTCACCGCTCCGGCCCCGACCAAGATGTTTGCCGTCGCGGTGCGGACCGAGGCGATGCTCATCTCGCAGCAGTTGGGTCTGCCGACGATCAACGGCTACAGCGGGGAGGCCCCTCCGACGTGGAAGTTCCCCAATCCGTACAAGAGCCCCTACCTCCCGATGGTCCGCCAGTGGGTACAGGCAAACCACCTGCGCGACGTGTGTGCGCTGAACATCGTCACCATGGAGTGGGATGCCCACCCCGCGACAACCGCGGTCAGCCCGGCTCCGCCTCGTGGCCGGCGGGTGTGAGCCCCCAGTAGGCGCGGTGCGGTTCGATCTCGCCCTTCACCACCCCGTCGATCATGGTGCAGATCGGAAGCTCGAGACCGTGACGATCGGCCAGTTCGAGGGCGGCGGCCGCGGTGTTCACGCCCTCGGCCACCATGTGCATCCGGCTCAAGATGTCGTCGAGTTGGTGTCCCCTGCCGAGCTGCTCGCCCACCGCCCGGTTCCGGCTGTGCGGACTCATGCAGGTGGCGATCAGGTCGCCCATCCCGGCCAGTCCGAGGAAGGTGGTCGCCTGGGCGCCGAGCGCCACGCCGAGCCTTGCCAGCTCGGCAAGCCCTCGCGACATGACCGCGGCACGGGTGTTGTCGCCCACCCCGAGGCCCTCGCCGATGCCTGCCGCGATCGCGATCACGTTCTTCAGCGCCCCACCCATCTCGCAGCCGATGACGTCGTCGTTTCGGTAGACCCGGAAGACCCCCCTGGTAAAGACGGCCTGGATCGCGCTGCCGACTTCCATGTCCTCGGTGGCGACGACTGACGCTGCCGCTTTTCCCGAGATGATCTCGTGGGAGAGGTTGGGCCCGGTGAGCGCGGCCACCGGATGGCCCGGGACCACCTCCCTGATCACCTCGGTCATCCGGAGGAGGGTGCCCCGCTCGAGCCCCTTCGACAGGCTCACCACCGGAACCCACGGCCGCATGATCGGCGCGGCACGCTCGACCACCCTCCGGAACCCTGACGTCGGCACCCCGACCACCAGCAGGTCCGCGTTGCAGACTGCCTGCTCGAGGTCGGCCGTCGCGGACAGTTCGTGTGGGAGGGGGAAGCCGGGGAGGTAGGCCGGATTGACGTGGTCGGTGCTCACCGCCCTGGCGACCTCGGGATCGCGTGCCCAGAGGATGGTGTCGTGCCTCGGTGCGACCAACGAGGCGACGGTGGTGCCCCAGGACCCTGCTCCGAGCACCGCTATCCTCATGACGGCAGCGACGCCTTCATGAGGAGAGCGACCCGAGCGCGAGCGCGAACTCCTCGGAGGTGACCAACTCGACCAAGGTGCGGACCCCGAATCCGGTGCCACCCTTGGTCAGGTACCGGCTGTCCTCGTCCGAGCGGGCCGGTCCGGCGATGTCCAGGTGGGCCCAGGGCACGTCTCCGACGAACTCGCGCAGCAGCATCGCGGCAGCGATCGTGCCCGCCTGGCCCGGCCGCCCGACGTTGCGCATGTCGGCGATCTCCGAGTCGATGTGGCTCCGGTAGTCGTCCGGCATGGGGAGCGGCCAGATCGGCTCGCCGGCCCGGTCACTTGCGGTACGAAGTTCGGACATCAGCGATTCGTCGTTCCCGAGCAGGCCCCCGATGTCCTTGCCCAACGCCACGACCGCCGCACCGGTCAGGGTCGCCAGGTCGACGATTGCATCGGGTGAGGCCTCGACGGCCAGTGCCAGCGCGTCGGCGAGCACCAGCCTTCCCTCGGCGTCCGTGTTGAGAACCTCGATGGTCTTGCCGCTTCTGGCGGTGAGGACGTCGCCAGGCTTGGTGGCCGAGCCTCCCGGCATGTTCTCGGTCAGCGGGGTGAGCGCGGTGATCCGCAACCGCGCCCCCAGGGCGGCTGCGGCGTCCACGGCACTGAGTACCGCGGCGGCGCCACCCATGTCGGTCTTCATGGTCTCCATGCCGGTCGCCGTCTTGAGTGAGAGACCGCCCGAGTCGAAGGTGATCCCTTTCCCGACGAGCGCGATGTGGGGCACCTTGCCGTCGACCTCGACCGGGTCGGAGGGCTCGTACTCGACCCGCACCAAGCGCGGCGGTTGGGTCGATCCCCGCGCCACTCCGAGCAGGCCACCCAGGTGCTCGCCGGCGATCCGATCCTCGTCCCAGACCTCGATGCTCACTCCGGCCACACCGGCGAAGCGATCCACGAAACGGTCGGCGAGCCTGGTGGGGGTGAGCGAGCTCGGCGGCTCGTTGACCAGGTCGCGGGCCAAGGCGACCGACTCGGCGACCCGGGCTCCACGGGCGACCCCTACCTCGAGCGCCGCCCGTTCGTCCGCCGAGGCGTCGACGGCGAGCACGGCCAACGACGCCAACCTCGACCCCGGCTCGGCGGTGCGGAACCCGTCGTACTTGTAGGAGGCGAGCCGGGCGCCGACCGAGACCGCAGCCCCCGCCCGACCGACGTCGAGATCGCTGTGCTCGGGAAGCACGAACGCCGCCGTCGCCCCCTGGCCGACCGACCGGACGAAGGCCGCAGACGCCCGGCGGAGTGATTCGAGACCGCGATCTCCCGCCAGCATCGCGGCCGATCCGATGCCCACCAGGATGATCTCCGTTCCCGACCCACCGCCCTCGGCACTGCGATAGGTCAGGGTCTGGCCGACCTTGGCGGAGAACCCGTGCTGCTTGCACCACGACGCGTCGAGAGCCTCGGGTACCACCACCCCCGGAACGAGCGTCGAGCCGCCGGCCACGCGAGGTCCGTCGTCGGTCGAGACCACCGGAAGCCCGACGCCGACCAGGTCGGCGGGCAGCGAGTCCACGGTCAAGATCTCGATCACGTCTGTTCTCCTCGGTCGGTTCCTGCGCTGCCGTCTTCCGCAGCGGTCCGTGCCCTTCGCGGAGCGGTCCGGGCGAGGAGATGGTGCTCGCCTTCGGCCCAACGGCCCATCGCCCACAACAGGTCCGACAGGCGGTTCAGGTACCGTCCCACCTCCGAGCCTTCGATCGGCGCGGTCACGTACAGCCGCTCGGCCCGGCGCGCGATGGTCCGGGCCAGATCGAGTGCGGCGGACACCCGGTTCGCGCCTGGGATCACGAAGTCACTCGGCATCTCGATCCGATCGATCAGCTCATCGATACGTACTTCGAGCTCGCCGACCATCGCGTCGGTGACCAGAGAGGTCCCGGGGACAAGCCTCGACCGGCGCGAAGGATCGGTGGCCACCTCGGCCATGAGCACGTAGAGCTGCCGCTCGAGTGAGGTGAGCAGCTCGTCGAGCTCGGAACCGGGCTCCACCTCGGCACGGGCGACACCGAGGACCGCCTGGGCTTCGTCGACCGTCCCGTTGATCTCCATGATCGCGGAGTCCTTGCGCACCCGGTCGCCGAAGAGTAGTCCGGTGGTCCCGTCGTCGCCGGTCTTGGTATAGATCCTCACCACCGGTTCGTCACCACTCGATCTGCCTTCACCGCGTACTCACGGTGACGATGCTAAACGACGTCAACGGAACGGGTGCTCCCCGATGCGCCCTGCGCCGGTAGCCTTGATGGCTCATGGGTGAAGCATCGGCCTCCTCCTCCAGCTACCTCGCAGCTGTCTCCCAAAGGGTGGTCGTCTTCGATGGCGCCATGGGGACCAACCTTCAGTTGGCGGGGCTGACCGCAGAGGACTTCGGCGGGCCCGAGCTCGAGGGATGCAACGAGCTGCTGGTGGTGACCCGCCCGGAAGCGGTCGACAAGGTCCACCGCTCCTTCTTCGAGGTGGGGTGCGACGCGGTCGAGACCGACACGTTCGGCGCATTCGCGCCGGTGCTCGCCGAGTACGGCCAGTCCGATCGGGTCAGCGAGCTGAACCTGGCCGCCGCGAGACTCGCCCGGGGAGCCGCCGACGACTTCTCCACTCCGGACCGGCCCCGCTGGGTCGCCGGAAGCATCGGCCCCGGCACCAAATTCCCCACGCTGGGGCAGATCCGCTACGCAGATCTCCGGGATGCGTACGAGCAACAGGTGACTGCGCTCGTCGAGGGAGGTGTCGACCTCATCCTGGTCGAAACCGTGTTCGACCTGCTCCAGGCCAAGGCGGCGATCAACGGAGCGCGACGGGCCATGAAGGCGGCCGGGCGTGTCCTCCCCATCCAGGTGCAGGTCACCATCGAGCTGACCGGCACCATGCTCCCCGGCACCGAGATCGGTGCCGCGCTCTGCGCCCTCCAGGCGATGGACGTCGACGTGATCGGGCTGAACTGCGCGACCGGACCGGCAGAGATGTTCGAGCCGCTCCGGCACCTCACCGGGCACGCCTCCATGCCGATCAGCTGTCTCCCGAACGCGGGTCTCCCCTCGGTGGTGGACGGCGCCATGCACTACGACCTCACCCCCGAGCAACTGGCCGAATTCCACCGGCAATTCGTGAGCGAGCTCGGAGTCACCGTGGTCGGTGGCTGCTGTGGAACCACGCCGGCCCACCTGGCCGCGGTCGTCGAGGCGTGCGCCGACCTCACTCCGGCGAGCCGAACGATCCAACCCGAGCACGGTGCTGCCTCCATCTACACCCAGGTTCCCTTCGAGCAGGACACCTCGTTCCTCGTCGTCGGCGAAAGGACCAACGCCAACGGATCGAAGAAGTTCCGCGAGGCGATGCTCGAGGGCGACTGGGACACCTGCGTCGCGATGGCCCGCGATCAGGTCAAGGAGGGGTCACACCTCATCGACGTCTGCGTCGACTACACGGGCGCCGACGGGGTCTCCGACATGGAGCAGGTCGCCTCCCGGTTCGCCACCCAGTCGACAGCTCCCCTCATGGTCGACTCGACCGAGGCACCGGTCGTGGAGACCGCGCTGTCCTGGATCGGCGGGCGCGCGGTCATCAACTCGGTCAACCTCGAAGAGGGAGACGCACCGGGGACCCGGCTCGACTCGTTTCTGACACTCGCCAAGGAGTTCGGCGCCGCGGTGGTGTGCACCTGCATCGACACCGAAGGTCAGGCCCGCACCGCCGAGTGGAAGCTGCGCGCGGCCAAGGCGATCCACGACATCGCCATCGAGCGCTACGGCCTCCGCCCGGAGGACCTGATGTTCGACGCGCTCGCGCTCCCTCTCTCGACCGGGATGGAGGAGAGCCGCAAGGACGGCATCGAGACCATCGAAGGAATTCGCAGGATCAAGGCTGAGTTGCCCGGCGTCTACACCATCTTGGGGCTTTCGAACGCCTCCTTCGGGCTCAACCCGGCCGCCCGCCAGGTCCTCAACTCGGTCTTCCTTCACGAGTGCGTGGAGGCGGGCCTCGACGCGGCGATCGTCCACGCGTCGAAGATCCTTCCGCTGTCGAAGATCGACGAGCGGGCGCGGGAGGTCTGCCTCGACCTGGTCTACGACCGGCGTCGCGACGACTACGACCCCCTGTCCGAGCTGCTGACCATCTTCGAAGGCAAGAGCGCTTCGTCGGCGACCGCGACCGAGGACCGGACGGGATGGCCGGTCGAGCGCCGTCTGGAACATCGGATCGTCGACGGGGACCGCAACGGCATCGAGGCCGACCTCGACGAGGCGATGGAGCGGGGCGACACCCCTCTGGTCATCATCAACGACTACCTCCTCGCCGGCATGAAGACCGTCGGTGAACTGTTCGCCTCCGGCGAGATGCAGCTCCCCTTCGTCCTCGGCTCCGCCGAGACGATGAAGACCGCGGTGTCCTATCTCGAGCCGTACATGGAGAAGGCAGACCAAGGCGGCAAGGGGGTGATGGTGCTCGCCACGGTCAAGGGCGATGTCCACGACATCGGCAAGAACCTGGTGGACATCATCCTCACCAACAACGGCTACACGGTGAAGAACCTCGGCATCAAGGTCGGGATCACAGAGATGGTCGCCGCCCTCGAAGAAGCGGGCGCCGACGCGATCGGGATGAGCGGCCTGCTGGTCAAGTCGACCCTGATCATGCGCGAGAACCTCGAAGAGCTCAATCGCCGCAACCTGTCCCACATCCCGGTCATCCTGGGTGGGGCGGCGCTCACCCGCACCTACGTGGAGCGCGACCTCCGCAAGGTCTATGGCGGCCGGCTCTTCTACGGAAAGGATGCGTTCGAAGGACTCCGGACCATGGACCGCCTGGTCGAGCTGACCAAGTCGGGCGAGGACGACCCCGAGTTCGGGCGCGCCATCGGGGGCCGCGACCTGGGCCCGCGCAAGAGCGAGCTGCGCAAGCAGGCCGCCGAAGAAGCCCGCGCCCGCGGGGAGACCCTCCCCGCCCGGTCGCCCGAGGTGGTCACCGACAATCCGACCTTTCCCCCGCCGTTCCTCGGGAGCCGGGTGGCCAAGGGGATCCCCATCGACGACATCGCCACCTACCTCAACGAGACCGCCCTGTTCCGAAACCAGTGGGGGTACCGACCGGACTCCGGCGAGGACGACGCCGCCTTCAAGGATCGGGTGCGCAACCTGCTGCGCGATCAGCTGGCTACCGCCAAGGCTGGGCAGCTCCTGGTGCCCCAGGTCGCCTGGGGTCACTTTGCGGCAAACGCGGACGGCGACGATCTGGTGCTGTTCAAGGATGAGAGTCGCACGTCAGAGCTGATGCGCTATTCGTTCCCGCGCCAGACCGAGTCGCCCTACTTGTGCATCAGTGACTTCTTCCGGTCGGTCGACTCGGGAGAGCCGGACTGGGCCAGCTTCCAGGTGGTCACCATGGGAGTGCGGGTCAGCGAGGAGGCTGCTCGCCTCCGAGCAGAAAACCAGTACCAGAACTACCTGTACCTGCACGGGCTCGGGGTCGAGATGGCCGAGGCGTTGGCCGAGTACTGGCACCGGAGGATCCGCGAGGAGCTCGGCTTTGCCGACGAGGACGGGCCCACCCTGACCGGTCTGTTCCGCCAGCAGTACCGGGGTGGTCGGTACTCGTGGGGCTACCCCGCATGTCCGGAGCTCGAAGACAACGCGAAGGTGGTGGAGCTCCTCGGGGCCGACCGCATCGGCATCGAGGTGTCCGAGGGCTTCCAGCTCCATCCGGAGCAGTCGACCACAGCGATCATCTGCCACCACCCCCAGGCGAAATACTTCGTCGCCTGAGCAAGCCAGCTCTTTCGTCGCGTCAGGTATGCGTGAGAGAATTGCAGCTTGAGAGAGGGGCGGTGATGCACTGATGTCGGTCGAACTTTGGGTGATCTGCTTCGGCGGTTTGGTCTTGGTGCTACTCCTTGCGCTTCGCTCGAAGCGTGCACACGACCAGAAGGTGCGACGGGCGGCGAGTTCAGGCTTTTACGACTCGGATGCCGCCCGCTATGCCTCGACGGGTTCGGCCAGCTCCCTGATCGAGAAGAGCGCGTCCGAGCGAAGCCGCCCCATGGCCCCCTCGTTCAGCCGCGTCGGCCCGGTCGACCGCCGGGAGCAGTGTCAAAGGGCAAGGGTCGCGCCGCCGTCGACAACCAACGCCGCGCCATTGACGAACCCGGCCTGACGCGAACAGAGAAACGCTGCGATCCGGCCGAAATCCGAAGGATCTCCCATCGCGCCGCTCCCGCCAAGCTCCCGCATCCGGTCGGTTGCGTGCGGACCCGGGCAGAGCAGGTTGAGGGTGATGCCGGTTTCCTCGTCCGCCAGATCCTTCGCCGCCGTCTTGGCCCACGCCCACAGTCCGGCCCGCGCCATGTTGGAGAGCGCCAGACCAGGCAGCGGCTGCACCACCGAATAAGAAGTGATGCAACAGATCCGTCCCCAGCCCTTCTCGCTCATGATCGGGACGGCTTCCCGGGTGAGACGGATGGCCGACCTCAAGATCGCGTCGAGTGCAGCCCCGATCTGCTCATCGTCCACCTCGAGCGCCCGACCCGGTGGCGGGCCACCGGTGTTGGCGATCACGATGTCGACGGTTCCGAAGGTTCGCACGGTCGCCTCGATCAGTCGGGCGGGTGCGTCCGGGTCGGCGATGTCGTCGACCTTTGTCGCAACCTCAGCACCGCTCGCGACCATGGCAGCCCGGGCAGCCTCGAGCGACTCGCTGCTGCGAGCCGAGAGCATCACCCGGGCGCCTTCCCAGGCGAGGGCTTCGGCGGTCGCCCGGCCCAGCCCACGCGACCCTGCGACCACCAGCGCGACCTTTCCCTCGATCCCGAGGTCCACCGCGCCCTACCCTCCGACCACGATCAAGCCGTGGTCGACCGTGTTGAGTGGCTCGGGCTCGCCGTCCTCTCCGATGACCACGATGTCCTCGAGCCTCATTCCGAACCTTCCGGGTTGGTAGATCCCTGGCTCGACTGAGAACGCATGCCCCGGCTCGAGCAGGGTGGTGTTGCCGGCGACCAGGTAGGGGTCCTCGTGCTCCTCGATCCCGATGCCGTGCCCGGTGCGGTGGACGAACAACTCGCCGTACCCGGCCTCCTCGATGACCTGCCGGGCCACCTGGTCGACCGCTTCGGCAGTCACCCCCGCCCTCGCCGAGTCGACCGCCTTCTGCTGCGCCGCCTGCAGCACCTCGTAGCACTCCGCAATCTCCGGTGACGGAGGACCGGTCATCACCGTCCGGGTGATGTCCGAGCAATACCCGACGTCTCCATCCAACGAGAGCGCGCCCCCGAAGTCGCACACCACCGTCTCACCGCGCTCGACGATCCGCTCCCCCGGTTCGTGATGGGGACTCGCCGCGTTCGGTCCACTGCCAACGATCGCGAAGTTGACCTGCTGGTGGCCTTCTTCGAGCAGGTACGCGGCGATCCGGGTCGAGACCGAAGACTCGGACTGGCCCACCAGCGGGATCTCACCCGCCTGCAACAGACGGGCCACCCGGTCGGCGGCAGCACCCGCCGCACGAAGTGCTGCGAGCTCGGACCGGTCCTTCACCGCACGGATCGGAGAGGTGACCTTCGAGGCCTCGAGCCAGTGCGCGTCGTCGAACCGACGCTGGAGCGACAACAGATCGGTCGCCCAGGCCCGATCGGAGATGGCCAAGCGAAGCGCTCCGTTCGGCTCCACTCGTTCGCCGGCAGCCAGCGCCGATGCGACGAGATCGATCGGGTCGTCCCCGTCACCCCAGGGAGCAATCGAGAAGAGCCCGTCGCCGGCAGCCACCCTCGGCGCCTCCAGCCCGGGGACGACCAGCACCGCGTCGCCTCTCGCCAGAAGGACCAAGAGGGTGAGCCGCTCGAGCGGCATGGCCCGGTAGCCGATCAACCAGGGAAGGTCCGCACCATGAGAGAGCAGGAGCGCGTCGACTCCCATCTCCTCCATGCGGCGTCGGACCCGAGCGATTCGCCCCTGTCGGGCTGCCACGGCTGCCGGGGACAGTTCGGTCATCCGACAGTCGACGCTTCGGCCACCGGCGCTCCGACAGATGACGCCTCCGCCGCTTCTCGTGCGTGATAGCTCGACCTGGTCAGCGGCGATGCCTGGACGTGAGTGAAGCCCATCGCCATCCCCGCGTCCCGGAGTTCCGCGAACTCGTCGGGTGTCCACCAACGATCGACCGGCAGGTGACGGCTGGTCGGCCGCAGATACTGCCCGAGGGTGACGATGTCGGTCCCGACCGCCCGCAGATCGGCCAGGGTGGCGAGCACCTCGTCCATCCGTTCTCCCATACCGAGCACGAGACCCGACTTGGTGGTGAGATCGGCATCCTTGGCCCGGGCGAGAACGGTCAGGCTCCGTGCGTATCCGGCGGACGGACGCACCAGACGCTGGAGTCTCGCCACGGTCTCGATGTTGTGATTGAGCACGTCGGGCCGCATATCGAAGATGGTCCGAAGTGAGTCCTCGTCCCCTTTGCAGTCCGAGATGAGCACCTCGACGCTCGTGCGAGGAGATCGACCTCGGATCGATGCGACGGTCGCAGCAAACTGGCCGGCTCCACCGTCGGCAAGGTCGTCTCGTGCAACGCAGGTGACCACCGCGTGGGCGAGGCCCATCCGATGCACCGCCTCTGCGACCCGTTCGGGCTCACGGGAGTCGACAGGAAGCGGACGGCGGGTGTCCACCTGGCAGAACCCGCACGCGCGGGTGCAACGTGACCCGTTGATCATGAACGTTGCGGTTCCAGCCGACCAGCATTCGTAGACGTTCGGACAGCCGGCCTCCTCGCAGACGGTGACCAGGTCGAGGTCGTCGAGGTCGTGCTTGAGACCGAGGAACCGCTCACCCATCTCGGCCTTGATCCGCAACCATGGCGGCTTGGGCGAGCGCAACGGGACTCCCGCAGACGGGTCGAGTCCCGACCGTCGGAGACGCGCCTCGAGTCCACCCTCGACGGCATCTCCCTTCGAGCGAGTCGGAGCGAACGACACGCCGACCGGCTCGGCGGCTCGTCGGTGGGTGTGGCCGTCGGTCACCCGCTGGACCTCGGCGGCTGCCCCCCACGCGGCCTGAGCGGATGCGATGACGGCATCCACAACCTCCGCCATCGAGGCCTGCACGCCCTCTTCGGCCAGCGAGGTCACCGCTTTGTCATCGATTCCACACGGGACGATGTGGTCGAACATGGCGAGATCCGGGTTCACGTTGAGAGCGAACCCATGCGTGGTGCGACCCCTTGCCACCCGTGTCCCGATCGCGCAGATCTTCCTCGGCGCGCTCGAATCGAGCCCGACCCACACCCCGGGGTATCCGGTCAACCGCCCGACCGTCTTCGAATCGAGTCCGAGTGACACCGAGCGCGTCGATGACCACCTGCTCCATCTGGCGGACGTGCTGCGCCCCACGGTGGAGTCCGGGACCCACCGACAACACTGGGTAGCCGACCAACTGACCGGGGCCGTGGTAGGTCACGTCCCCCCCGCGATCGACCTGGATCAGTTCAGCGCCGACCGAGGCGGGTTCGACGAGCACATGCTGGATCTCCGCGTTGGTGCCGAGGGTGTAGACGGGCTGGTGCTCGAGCAGCAGCAGGAAGTCCTCGCCGGATCGACGGCTCAGCGCGCGCTGGAGATCCCACGCCTCACGGTAGGGAACGATCCCCAACCAACGGATCCTCATGAGGGACGGCTCGGCGTCGTCGAGTCCACGGGACCGAGCTACAGCTCGCCGGCCCAGTCGCGATCGTTGAGGATCTCGGACAGTCGGGCCAGATAGCGCGCCACGTACGCGCCGTCGACCGCCCGATGGTCGAAGGTCATCGCAACCAGACCCACCGAATGGATGGCGATCGACTCGGTTCCGTCGGGAAGTTCGATCACCACCGGCTTTCGCGAGACCCCGTCCGTGGACAAGATCGCCACCTGTGGTTGGTTGATGATCGCTCCGGTGATGAGGGTGCCGAACGGACCCGCGTTGGTGATCGAGAACGTGCCACCACTGATGTCGTCGAGGCTCAGTCGCTTGTTGCGAGCTCGCTCGGCGACGTCACGGATCCGGCGAGCCATCCCCCGCAGGTTGAGCTCCTCCGCGTTGTGCACCACCGGCACGATGAGCCCTTCGTTGTCGAGATCGACCGCGATGCCGAGGTTGATGTCGTGGTGAATGATCAGCGCGTCGTCGCCCACCGACGAGTTGAGGTGGGGGAAGTCGGCCAGCGCATCGACTGCAGCGCGAGCGGCAAAGGCAAGGTACGAGAGGCCGAACCCTTCTTCCGCCCGAAAACGCTCACCGTGAGTCCTCCGAACCTGCTCGACCCGCTCGTAGTCGATCTCCTTGACCATCAAGGTGTGGGCGGAGGTGGCCTTCGAACGCACCATGTGCTCGGCGGTGCGGCGTCGGATATTGGTGAAGGGAAGGATCTCGTCCCTGGGCGCCGTGGCACCGCGTTCGGCGGGCCGGGCAGCCGGCGGGTTCGCCCGTCCCTCTTGGATGCTCGGCACCTGCGCCGGGCTCCCCGACGATGGAGATGGAGGGACGGGAGTCGTGACTGCCGGTGCCGCAGGAGCCACGGGTGCAGCCAGTGCGGAGGGGGAGGCGATGGCCGCCTCCACATCACTGCGGGTGATGCGTCCGCCGAGCCCCGTCCCGTTGACGGTCGTTGGGTCGATGCTGTGCTCGTTGAGCAACTTGCGCACGACCGGCGAGAGCACCTTTCCGCCACCGACCCTGCCGGCACCCGGCGCCGGCCGCGGTTCGGACGTCGGTTCGGGAGAAGGATCGCCGGTGTGGTCGGATGCCGGACGTTCGTCCGCGACACTCGCCAGCGCGATCCCCCGCGGTGGCCGTCTCGGCACGAGGCGGAGCCGACCCGTTCTCAGGTGCAGCAGCGGGGGTAGCGCTCGCAGCGGCCGCAGCCCTCTCAGGTGCAGCCGCACCGCCGGCCTCTGCCCCGTCCCCGCCGGCTGGAGCCTCGTCACCGATCACCGCCAGCTTGGCGCCGACGTCGACCGTGTCGCCCTCTTCGACCAGGATTGCGGTGAGCACCCCGGCTGCTGGGGACGGCACCTCCGAGTCGACCTTGTCGGTCGAGACTTCGAAGAGCGGCTCGTCGCGGGCCACCTGATCCCCGACCGCCTTGTACCACTTGGTGATGGTCCCTTCGGTCACCGTCTCACCCAACTGTGGCATGGTCACGTCAGCCAACGTGGAGTCCCCTTCCGGTCAGGGCCAGCACTGTCTCACCGAACGCCTCGGACAACGAGGGGTGCGGCTGGATGAATTGGGCGACCTCGTCGACCGTGGCTTCCCAGTTGACCGCGAGGTACCCGCCACTGAGCTGCTCGGTCACCCACGGACCTACCATATGCACCCCGAGGATCGCACCGGCGGAGCCGTCCTCGTTGCGCTCGGCCACGACCTTGACCAGCCCCTCGGTGTCCCCGATGATCCGGGCCCGGCTGTTGCCGCCGAAGGGGTCCTTCTTCACCACGACGTCGAATCCGGCCTCCCGTGCCGCCGCTTCGGTCAACCCGGCGAACGCGACCTCGGGATGGCAGTAGATCGCCCACGGGATCCGGTCGTAGTCCACGGGCACGACCGGCTCGCCGAGAATCCCTTTCACCACCAGGATCCCTTCGGCGAAACCGACGTGGGCGAGTTGCGGTGTTCCCGCCACCACGTCCCCCACCGCCCACACCCCGTCGACCGTGGTGCGCATGGTCTCGTCGGCCACCACGAAGCCCCGATCGTCCACCACCACCCCGGTCCCGGTCGCAAGGAGGCCTTCGGTGCGTGGGCGGCGTCCGACCGACACGACGACCGCATCGACCTTGAGCTTCTCGCCGTCGCCGTAGGTGAGGGTGGTTCCCTCCCCGGAAGGGTCGGGGGTGTGCCCCTGGAGCTGCACGCCGCTCTTCACCTCGATGCCCCGCTTGCGGAACGACCGTTCGACCGCCTTGACCACGTCCTCGTCACAACCGCTCAAAATGGTCGGCAGCGCCTCGAACACAGTCACCATCGTCCCGAGGTCGCTCATCATCGAGGCGAACTCGCATCCGATCGCACCACCGCCAACGACGGCGACCGTCCCGGGAAGCTCGTCGAGGGCCAAGACCTCGTCGGAGGTCATGACCAGCTCGCCGTCGACATCGAACCCGGGGATGGTGCGAGGCACCGATCCTGACGCCAGCACCACGTGGGTGCCCGAGATCTCCGTGTTGGTGCCGTCGTTGCCGGCGATCCGGACCCTGCGATCGGCGAGCATCGTCCCGCTGCCGTTGTAGGTGTCGACACCCCGTCCTTTGAGCAGTCCGGCGAGCCCCTTGAACAGCTGGTCCACGACCTGTTGTTTCCGGGTCTGGCTGACCGAGAAGTCGAGGCTCGGAGGAGAGCCGCCCGCCTCCCCGCCACCGATGCCGAACTCACTCGAACCGGCCACCGTTCGATAGACCGCTGCCGTCTCGAGGAACTCCTTTGCGGGGACGCAGCCGCGATGCAGGCAGGTACCGCCCACCTTGTCCATCTCGACGATGGCGATCGACAGCCCGGCCGAGGCGCCGTAGAGGGCGGTGGCGTATCCGCCGGGACCACCACCGATGATGACGATGTCGTAGTCGGAATCGGCTCCGCCGCCACGCCCGCTCGATCCCTCTTTTGCCACTCCGGTCGGCGTCGAAATCACCTCCGTCGAATGCCCGTCACAGACCTTGTGATCCGGCTTCAGCCTACCGGTCCCGATGGATACCTCAGGAGAGCACCCGCCGCCTGAAATTCCGAAGCCCCAGACCGAGGAAGAGTGCCAGGAATCCGACGATGACCGGGTACACGATGTACAGGTGCATGTGTGGCGCGTTGGTGAACGCGGCCCGCATCCCCTCGTTGATGTAGATCAAGGGATTGATGAGCACGACCGTCTGCAGCCAGTGCCATCCACCCACCTTGACCGGTGCCAGACGGGTCCACGCGTAGTAGGTGCCGCCGAGGAAGGTGACCGGAAGGATGATGAACCCGAACATCAGACCGATGTTGCGAGGCTCGAAACTGGTCCCGAGCAGAAGGCCCAGCGACGCCATGGTCACGCAGGCCAGCGGCACCACGGTCACGATGATCCACCAGTGCAGGTCGAGGTGGGCCTCGACACCCTTGGCGTGCACGACCGAGGCGATGGGCAGGACGATGATCGCCGAAAGAAGGCCCTGGACGGCCCCGGACAGGACCTTGGCCATCGCCACCAACCAGATCGGGCACGGCGCCTGTACCCGGTCTTCGATCTCACGGGTGAAGCCGAACTCCTGCGACATGATGAGGGCGACCGACTGGACGCCTTGGAACAGGATCGAGATCCCCACCACCCCGGGCACCAGGAAGGTGGCGAACTCGGACTCCGAGGTCGTCCCGCCACCTCCGCCGATGCCCTGGCCGATCTTCGGAAAGACGTACAGGAAGACGAAGCAGAGCAGGAACGGTTGGACCAGCACCCTGGTCACGAATTCGATGAGGTGCTTGCGGAGGACGACCAGGTCCCGGAGCATCAATGCACCCAACGCGGCGCGACCCGCATCCATCGTCGAGCGGACCGGCTGCAAATGGATGGGCTCGGCCTTGAGGTGGGTGTCGACGGCGCTCATCAGTCCCGCAGCTCCTTTCCGGTCAGGTTGATGAAGACCGTCTCGAGGGTGGGCTCGGTGACCGACAGGTCCAGCACTGGAATACCGGCCCGGTCAGCCAGCTCGACGACCTTGGGCAAGAGACGGTCCTTGCCTTTCACGTGGACCTCGACGCCCCCTTCGACCGCACGGGACCGGGCGACCCCCTCGATCCCCTCGGCGAGCACCCGGGCCAACTCGTCTGGATCGCCTGGCGAAAGGACCGTCACGATGGTGTCGGCGTGGGTCTGCTGCTTGAGCGCGGCGGGGGTGCCCAGGGCGAGGATCTTCCCGCGGTCCATGATCGCCACCCGGCCGCAGAGTTGGTCGGCCTCTTCCATGTAGTGGGTGGTGAGCATGATGGTCTGGCCCTCCGCATTCAGCTCTCGGAGCGTCTCCCACAAGGCAAGCCGGCTCTGCGGATCGAGACCAGCGGTCGGCTCGTCGAGGAAGAGCACCGCCGGACGGTGGAAGATGGCTCGAGCGACCATCAAGCGCTGGGCCATGCCCCCCGAGAGTGCGTAGACCGAAGCGCCGGCCCACTTGTCCAGCTGGAACTGCTCGAGCAACTCGGTCGCCGTCCGCCGAGACTCCTTGGCCGAGATGCCGAAGAGCCGGCCGTGGAAGTAGAGGTTCTCCCAGACGGTGAGCTGCCGGTCGAGCGTGTTCTGCTGGCTCACGATCCCGAGGATCTGCTTGGCCAGGGCGGGGTGGGCGACCACGTCGATGCCGCCGACGAACGCCCGACCCGAGGTCGGGATCACCCGGGTGGTGAGCATGCCCACGGTGGTGGTCTTGCCGGCGCCGTTCGGGCCGAGCAGCCCGAAGATCTCACCCGGTTCGACACTCAGGTTCAGCCCGTCGACCGCCCGCAGTTCGGAACCGGCGTAGACCTTGGTCAGGTCCACCGTCTGGATGACCGCCGGTCGAGCGGCAGCCCCGTCGGAGCTCGGTCTGGAGACAGTCGAAGTCATGGCCCTGGGAGCGAGACTATCCGAGGCCATCCGCGCCTCAGCCGCCCGGATCGAACCGCTTCGGAAGTCCCGTCGAGCTATTCGGCACTACTTGGGAGGCATGCGGATCCCGCCGTCCAGCCGGATCACCTCTGCGTTGAGGTAACTGTTGGCCACGATGTGCGAGACCAGCTCTGCGTATTCGGCCGGATTGCCCAAGCGCTTCGGGAAGTTGACCGATTCACCCAGCTTGTTCCGGGCGTCGTCGGGCAGCATCGCCAGCAGCGGCGTGTCGAAGAGCCCCGGCGCGATGGCCACAACCCGGACCCCGACCACCGCCAAGTCGCGGGCGGCAGGCAGGGTCATGCCGACGATGGCACCCTTCGACGCGGAGTAGGCCAGCTGACCGATCTGACCGTCGAACGCGGCGACCGACGCGGTGTTGACGATGACCCCACGCTCGCCGTTGTCCAGAGGTTCCGTCGTCGACATCACCGACGCCGCCTTGGTCATCACGTTGAACGTGCCGACGACGTTCAGGTTCTGGATGAACTGGAAGGGCTCGAGATCGTGCGGCGACCCGTCCCGGTTGATGACCCGGCCGACCCACCCGCTGCCGGCGCAGTTGACCGCGATGCGAAGGACTCCGGCGCCGGCCGCCTGGTCGACCGCCCGTTGACAGTCGGCGGGCACGGTGACGTCGCCGCCGACGAAGGTGGCGTTGGAGCCGATCTCCGCCACCACTTCCTTGCCCCGCTCCTCGTTCCGATCGAAGACGGTGACCTGCACCCCTTCGGCGGCGAGCTTGCGGGCGGTCGCCTCGCCGAGCCCCGAGGCGCCACCTGTGACAATTGCTGAGCTTCCGTTGATCTTCATGCGGGCAGGTTACGGGAGCCGTGGCCGGACGCCAAGACCGCCAGGACCGGGACCACTCACTGGCGGTCGGCGGCCTCGGTGGCCAGGCGGTCCACTTCGTCGTTCATCCGGTCCCCCGAGTGGCCCTTCACCCATTCGAAGGTGACCTGACGGGTCGGGTCGAGTGCCAAGTCCAGCAGGTCCCGCCAGAGATCCTGGTTGGCGACGGGTTTTCGCTGGGTGTTGCGCCAGCCGCGCTTGAGCCAGCCCTCCCACCATCGGTCGCGGAAGCAGTTGACCACGTAGGTCGAGTCGCTCACCACATGGATCGGCCCCGAGAGGGACTGCAGGGCGCGCAGCACCGCGGTCACCTCCATCCGTTGGTTGGTCGTGCTCGGTTCTCCTCCGCTGTCCGAGCTGCCACCATCCACCGCCCACGCCCATCCGCCCGGACCCGGGTTCCCGCGGCACGCACCGTCGGTGTACACGACGGTCACGGATTCGTCGGATCGTTCATCGGATCGAGGCAGTGCGCTCATCGTCACAGCATGCCTTCCCACGAGGCGTGGCGAGTGGGAACATGGGAGCGTGCTGTTCGACGGAGTGAGCCACCAACTTCCCGACGCGGATCCGGTCGAGACGGCCGAGTGGTTGGACGCGTTCGACGACATCGTCGACCTGCACGGTCGGAACCGGGCGCGCTACCTCCTCATGAGAATCCTCGAGCGCGCCCGGCAGAAGCAGGTCGACTTCCCGGCCACCGTCTCGTCGCCCTACGTGAACACCATCCCCTCGGACGAGGAACCGGAGTTCCCCGGCGACGAGTACCTCGAGCGCCGGATCCGGGCCTTCATCCGGTGGAACGCCGCGGTCATGGTGGTCAGGGCCAACGTCCGGTCGGAGGCGATCGGTGGCCACCTCTCCACCTACGCCAGCTCGGCCTCGCTCTACGAGGTGGGGTTCAACCACTTCTTCCGCGGGAAGGACGGCGGCCACCCCGGGGACCAGGTCTACTTCCAAGGACACGCCTCGCCCGGCATCTACGCCAGGGCGTTCGTCGAGGGCCGGCTCTCCGAGGAGCAACTCGACAACTTCCGCTTCGAGGTGGGCACCGACGGACTTTCCTCCTACCCCCATCCTCGCCTCATGCCCGAGTTCTGGGAGTTCCCGACGGTCTCGATGGGTCTCGGACCGCTCAACGCCATCGGGCAGGCCCACGTGGCCCGTTACCTCCAGGCCCGCGGGATCGCCGACACCAAGGACAGTCGGGTCTGGTGCTTCGTCGGGGACGGCGAGTTCGACGAACCCGAGACGCTCGGCGCGCTGGGCATGGCCGGCCGCGAGCACCTCGACAATCTGGTGTTCGTCGTCAACTGCAACCTCCAGCGGCTCGACGGTCCGGTGCGGGGCAACGGCAAGGTCATCCAGGAGTTCGAAGCACTCTTCCGTGGGGCCGGATGGAACGTGATCAAGGTGATCTGGGGCCGGACCTGGGACGACCTCCTCGCCAAGGACGTCGACGGCGTGCTGTTGAACAAGATGAACTCGACGGTCGACGGCGAGTTCCAGAAGTACGCGACCGAGTCGGGGGCCTACATCAGGGAGCACTTCTTCGGACCGGACCCGCGCCTGGCGGAGTTGGTGAGCCACCTCTCCGACGAAGAGCTCCAGTCACTGCCCCGTGGCGGCCACGACTACCGCAAGCTCTACGCCGCCTACAAGGCGGCCACCGAGCACGTCGGCGCACCCACCGCGATCCTCGCCAAGACGATCAAGGGGTGGACCCTCGGACCCGAGATCGAGGCCCGCAACGCCACCCACCAGATCAAGAAGATGACCAAGACCCAGTTGCTCGCCCTGCGGGATCGCCTCTTCCTCAACGACGAGATCCCCGAGCGTGACCTCGACGCCGACCTGCCGCCGTACTACCGACCGGCACCGGGCGAGGAGGCCGCGGTCTACCTCGCCGCTCGGCGCCGCGCGCTCGGTGGCCCCCTGCCGAGCCGAGTCGACCGGTCGAAGCCGCTTCCGGCCCCCGGAGAGAAGGCGTTCGCCGAGCTGTTCGCAGGCTCGGGCCGCCAGTCGGTCTCGACCACCATGGCATTCGCCCGCCTGTTGCGTTCGTTGGTGCGCGATCCCTCGATCGGGAAACGGATCGTCCCGATCGTCTCGGACGAAGCACGGACGTTCGGGCTCGAGTCGTTGATCAGCGAGGCTCAGATCTATGCGCCGGAAGGCCAGCGCTACACCCCGGTCGACGCCGGTCTGGCCCTGCACTACGCCGAGAGCGCCTCGGGCCAGGTGCTGCAAGAGGGAATCACCGAAGCCGGCGCGGTCGCTGCCTTCACCGCCGCGGCCACCTCTTATGTCACCTGGGGCGAACCCACCATCCCCTTCTATCTCTTCTATTCCATGTTCGGCTTCCAGCGGGTGGGGGACCTCCTCTGGGCCCTCGGGGATGTCCGCGGACGCGGGTTCCTCCTCGGTTGCACCGCCGGTCGGACCACCTTGAACGGTGAGGGCCTCCAGCACCAGGACGGCCACTCGCTCCTGTTGGCCTCGACGGTGCCGAGTGTCGCCGCCTATGACCCAGCGTTCTCCTACGAGGTGGCAACCATCGTCGAGAA
The DNA here is from genome assembly GCA_963839925.1 of uncultured Acidimicrobiaceae bacterium. Taxonomy (GTDB): domain Bacteria; phylum Actinomycetota; class Acidimicrobiia; order Acidimicrobiales; family RAAP-2; genus Bog-756. The sequence goes on from CAWIWV010000002.1 coordinate 189,894, forward strand.
CGGCATCCGTCGGATGACCGGACCGGAACCGGAGGACCGGTTCTGGTACCTGACGCTGTACAACGAGAACTACCCGATGCCGCCGCTGCCCTCGGATGCGGACGAAGCCCACGCGGTGCGCCTCGGCACGATCAAGGGGATGTACCGCTTCGCGCCCGACGTCATCGGAGACGTGGACCCGGCGAAGTCCGACTCCGATGGGATGACGAAGGTCAGCGTGCTGTTCTCAGGGTCCGCGTGGCAGGCGGCGGTGAAGGCCCGGGAGATGCTCGCGGCCGAGTGGAACGTCGACGCCGATCTCTGGTCGGTGACCTCGTACAAGTCGCTGCGCGAGGACGCCATCTCGGTCGAGCGCTGGAACCGCCTCCACCCCGCGGAAACCGAGCGAGTTCCCTTCGTCACCGAACAACTCAACCGTTCTGAGGGGCCGATCGTGGCGGTCACCGACTTCATGCGGTCGGTGCCCGACCAGGTTGCGCGGTGGATACCGAGGGACTTCACCTCCCTCGGTACCGACGGGTTCGGCCGTTCGGACACCCGAGCGGTCCTGCGGCGGTTCTTCGAGGTCGATGCCGAGCACGTGGTGACCGCAGTCCTCCACAGCCTCGCTGAAGCCGGGAGCGTCACGCCTTCAGCGGTCTCCGAGGCCATCGAGCGCTACGGGATCGACCCCGACGCGGCCGACCCGTGGTCGGCCTGATCCACTCAAGCACGGATACCCGCCCGCCGATGGTCGAAGGATGCAGGTCGCGACCATTGACCGCGAGCTCCCGCACTCGACGTCACTGGTGCGGATGTTCCACGAGGTGGCCGACGAGCTTCGCCGAACCTTCTCCGAACGCAAGGGATGGCTGCTCGGCCTGGGGTTGAACGTTGTCGTCGCCGCCGTCTACGTCGGCTACAAGCACTATCAACCACACAGCCACGACAAGGTGCGAATCGCAGGCATCGCCACCGAAACGGTCGCCTGGGTCCTGGCCTCGGTCATCAACACCAACCAGCTGGGAGCGGACGAGGACCAGGTGACCCGTTCCCTCAGGCGCGGTGAGCACATCGGGCACGAGCTGGCTCTGAAGAACCTGGCCTTGGGGATCCTCCTCTTCCCGATCGCCTTCGCCTTGTCGGTCGGAGTTCGGCTGGCACTCGACCATTGGCGGGAAATCCCCCACGCGATCCTGTTCGACCTCTACGTCACCTTCCTTTGGCTCGGGGTCGGCAGCCTGGTGTCGGTGCTGCTCCCCTACCGACCCATCTCACTTCGACAGCGTTGGCAGCATCGCAAGTCGTGGTTTCGCTGGCTGGTGTGTCTCGCAGCCCCCTACGTCGTCCTGTTCGGCATCATCCGACCTCTCAAACGGCCGGCTGACCGCATCGCCCACGCCCTCTGCGGCTCAGCCGAGCAACACCTGCTCGGCTACGCGTTCGTGTACTTCTTCTACGCGATAGCGGTCTGGCTGGTCTGCCTGTGCCTCACCGGTCTCTACGGGCGCATCGCCCCCGAACGACTGCAGGCCGATCTCGAACGCCAAGACTGAGCCGAACCGAGAACCGACGGGGTCAACCGATGGTTTGGCCGCCCTCGAGTTCTTGCAGCGTCGTCACCTGGCTCGCGGGAGGGGCGGTGATCGACACGGGAGTTCCGTAGTTGGTGAAGTCGATGACCATCGACTCGTGGCTGGCTGAAGCTCCCGAGCCGGCGGGCAAGGCGATGGACAAGCTCATTCGCCGGATCCGGTTGTCGGAGCCGACGTACACGCGATACGTCAAGCCATCCTGGAAGATCTTCTTGACCGCAGAGGCATCCGATGAGGAGATCCCGACCGAGGAGAGCCGGCTGTTGATGACCGCCGGCGAGAGTGCCACGTCGTAGGCGGTGACCGGGGTGGAGCCGATCGTCTGGGGGCCGACCTTGGTGACGACCGCTCCTTTGGCAGACAGGATCTTCAGCATGTCCGAGGCGTTGGTGAGCTGGAGGCCCGATGTCGCCGATTTGGTCACGGGCTGAGCAATCCAGTTCTTCCCCGGGGCGAGCTTGGAGATCTCCGGATTCGAAACGTAGGCCGTCCCATCGACGTAGATCACCGACAGGGTGCCCAGCTCGGAGGCGAGTCCCGAGATCGGTAGGCCCTTCAGGTTCAGCGTGAGTTGCATCGCGTTGTTGTCCAGGTCGATCGAACCGCTGCCGGTGAGTCCGATCGTCTTGCCGTCGATGCCCACTCGCAAGGCCATCCCGATGTCGGCCGAGTTCTGCTGCTCGGTCGACTGGACCGCCCGCAGGAGTACGACCGATGGGCTGGCCGCCGGCGCGCCTGTCGTCGCCGGGGGATTGGCGGTCGACGACGAAGAGCAGGCCGCAAGGCCAATTCCCACTGCAACGACCGTCACCGCACCGATGATCCGGTGTCTCACCCGCATCTGGCCCTCCTTTACCCTGCCTCATTTTGCACGGACCGACTTCGATTCCTTATCGGCACGATCTGTCGTCGCCTTGAGCCCTAATTTCCGCCGTCTTGACCCTACCCCCAGCCCAGCTCCTTCAGACGTGCATCGCCGATCCCGAAGTGGTGGCCGATCTCGTGGATCACCGTGGTGCGAACCAGGTTCCTGACCTCCTCTTTGGTCCGGCAGTGTTCACAGATCGTCCGTCGGTAGATGAAGATCTGGTCCGGATTCGCATACCACGAGCCGTAGTAGCGCTTGGTGAGCGGGACGCCCGCGTAGAGACCGAAGAGGTCTCTGCCCTCAGCCTCTTCCTCGACGGTGATCGCGACATTGGTCATCGCTTCCAGAAACTCCTGCGGGAGTGAGTCGATCGCCTCCCCGACCAGCTCCTCGAACTGGTTCAAAGGGACATCGATGCCCGGCCTCCCGTCCACCTCGGTGTGGAGACGGCGACGAGGGGCGTGGCCGCGGCTGTGGAGGATCTCGAGCATCGTGCCCCTGATTCCTATCGTGGTGGCGATCGAGAGGAGCTCGTCCTTGGTCGACGCGGCCACCGGCAGACGCGAGTCCACACTCCATTTGGCCAACGACTCGAGGGCCTCCCGGTAGCGGCCGGTCGCCAGGTTGTTGTCGAACCACTTGCGTTGGGATTCGGAGAGATTCGGACGAAGGGTCTTCTCGAGGCGACGAAGGCGCCGCAACGTCGCCTTGTCGACTCCTCCCCCTCGCTCGGATCGGCCCACCCGGGCAAGGGTAACGGTCGCATGAGAGCCGCTTGCCGTCGCCATCGCCAAGGTCGTCCTCGACACAACGACTCGCCACTTTCCTAAAAGATAGGTAGCTATCTAATAAGATAGAACATTAAACTATTCGATCATGGACATGCGAGACCCGACGCGATCGATCACGCCCACGCTCGACGGACCTGTTCTCGCCGTCCTGGCCAGTTCGGGCCGGCCTCTCACGGTCGGCGAAGTCGCGGCTCAGACCGTCCGGGGTTCGGAGATCGGTGTGCGTAAATGCCTCGCCCGATTGGTCGCTCAGGGACTGGTGCGATCAACTGAGATGGGACGGAACCGAGTTCATGAACTCAACAGAGAACATGTCGCAGCTCCCATCGCCACCGCGATGGCCGATCTTCGCCTCGAACTCTGGCGTCGCATGCGCAAGGAGATCGACGGCTGGAAGCCACAGCCTCTCTGCGCCTGCATCTTCGGCTCAGCAGCACGGGGCGACGGCGACGCTGACAGCGACGTGGACCTGCTCCTCGTGCACCCACCGTTCCCGGAAGATCCGAAGCTGCCTCCGAAAGCGAATTGGATCGATGCGGCGGCGGCGCTTGTGACTGTTTTCGTGGCCGCATCCTCCGCCGAGGCGGCGCGATGGCAACGAAACATCGACACCTTGCGTGCCCATCTTCTCCGGTGGAGCGGAAATCAACTCCAGATTGTGGACCTCTCTCTGGGGGAATGGATGGACAGGCGGCACAATACAGCGCTGAGAGCCGACATCGAGCGGGACGCGATCGATCTCGCGGCAACTTGATCGTCCGCGATCTGGCCCCGACGAATCAGAAGGTGTAGCTGACATGGTCAAGGCCGCCCGCGAACCGCGCAGTCCTCAAGAAGGCCGTGCCCGACGGGGCCAAGCTCTCCAACACACTTGCCCGCTTGCTTGATCTGAAAGACGAGGCGCACTACGGCGTCATGGTGGTTTCCGCCGGCAAGGCTCGCAGTGCCGCACGGTGGGCCGAAACCCTGGTGGCCCGGGCGGCTGACGAAGTCGAGCGGTGAACGGAACTCGCATACGCTGAGGTGATGCCGCTCCACATCACCGGCGACAAGGCCGTCGACAAGCTCCTCTCCGACGAGCCACTGGCCCTGGTCATCGCCATGGTGCTCGACCAGCAGGTCCCGCTCGAGCGAGCCTTCCGGTCGCCGTTCGACCTGAAGGAGCGTCTGGGCAAGCTGGATGCGGCCGATCTGGCATCGATGGATCCTGAAGCGCTCGCAGAAGTCTTCAGTGCCAGGCCGGCGCTGCACCGGTTTCCGAAGTCGATGGCCGGCCGGGTGCAAGAAGTGTGTCGGATCATCGTCGACACCTACGGCGGGGACGCAGCTCGGATCTGGAAGAGTGCCGACACCGGCAAGGAGCTGCTCGCCAACGTCGAGGCCCTGCCCGGATTCGGAAAGCAGAAGGCGCGCATCTTCGTCGCGCTGCTCGGAAAGCAGCTCGGGGTGCGGCCACCGGGATGGGAGAAGGCCTCCACTCCATACGGCCAGGCGGGTTCCTTCCATTCGGTGGCCGACATCGATTCCCCCGAGGCCCTCGGCAAGGTGCGCGAGTACAAGCAGCGGATGAAGGCGAAAGCCAAAGCCAAAGCCGGAGCGACGACCGCCCCGCCGCGACGTCGGGCGGGTGCGTCCAAGTCGGGGTGACCGACTCGTCGGGCCGAGGCGCTTGGGATCTCGCCCATCGCCGCCTCTACCTCTGCACCCCGGACCGACCCGACCTTCACACATTCGTGGAGCAGTGCGTCATCGGCGGCGTCGACGTGGTACAGCTTCGCGACAAACACCTTCCGGACAGCTCATTGCTCGAGCGGGCCGCTGTGCTCCAGCAGATCTGTGCCGATCACCACGTGCCGTTCATCCTCAACGATCGGCCCGACCTTGCTGCTGCGATCGGCGCCGACGGCGTCCACGTCGGACAGGACGACATGGCGACCACCGATGCCCGGGCGTTGCTCGGTGAGCAAGCGATCATCGGTCTGTCGACACACGCGGTCGACGACCTGCAGGCGGCAGTCGTCGAGTCGTCCATCGACTACATCTCGGCCGGACCGGTGTCTGCGACCCCGACCAAACCGGGGCGACCGGGGACCGGCCTCGGTTACGTGCGCCAGGCGGTGAGCGCTGCCCCCTGGTCGGTCTGGATCACCGGCGGGGTGGATCCCACCACTGTGCCCGCAATGGCCGCGGCCGGCGCTCGGCACTTCGTGGTGGTCAGGTGGCTCACCCAAGCCGCGGACCCCAAAGCGCGGGCTCGCGCACTGCGGCAGGCCATCGACGAAGCGATCGCCGAGACCGAATCTGCTAGCCCGGGGTCGGAGTTGTCGGAGCCTTGACGATCTTGATGTTCTTGGGCAACGTCACCGGGCGAGCCGATCCGACCTGAGCGATGACCACGTGCACCGATTCGGTCGCCGATGCGGTCGACACCGTGAGAAGAATTCCGGACACGTACTGACCGGACACCGTGTAGGCGAAGTGGCCGGTCTGCCCCTGCTGGGAGAGTGAGAAGGAGTAGGTGCCCGCCGACTGGGTCACGTTCTTGCCGGTCTTGGCGAAGCCCAGGTAGTGGCGGGCCGGATCCACGGCCGCCGCGCCAGGACCCTTTTGCTTGTAGAAGGTCAAGCCGTGTGGAGGGGTGCCCGACGCGACGGGAACGCTCTGGTACTCGGTGTTCCCGATCACATAGACGTAGGTTCGTCGGCCGGACTCCTCGATGTACCCGCCGAGGGTCGCCGGCTTTGCGTGGAAGGTCAAGTAGTCGGTCGCAGTGCCCGTCGGTCCGGTCTGGGTGACGACCTCGTTGTAGTTGGAGGCGGCGAGGGTGTTCGCAACCGCCTTGTTCAACGAGACATTCGAAGGCGCCTGCGTGATGCCGAGCACGGCAGCACCTGCGCCTATCACGCCGACCATCGCCACCAGCAGCCAACTGATCGTCGGTCTGAGATCGCTCACCCGGTTCAGATCCCGATCCGCTGGGCGAGGAGCTCCCGATGGTAGGAGGGATCGCCGAGCATCAGCTCCGAGGACTTGGCCCGCTTGAAGTAGAGGTGCGCAGGGTGCTCCCAGGTGAAGCCGATGCCACCGTGGATCTGGATCGTCTCCGCCGCCGCATGGAAGTAGGCCTCGGAGCAGTAGGACTTGGCCAGGCTGGCGACCACCGGAAGCTCGTCGGAGTCCTCGGCGGCAGCCCATCCCGCGTAGTAGGCGGCGGACTTCGCCGACTCGACCTCGAGGAGCATGTCCGCGCACTTGTGCTTGATCGCCTGAAAGCTGCCGATCGGCCGGCCGAACTGGATACGGGTCTTCGCATACTCGACCGAGCTGTCGAGGCACCGTTGTGCCCCTCCCACCTGCTCAGCGGCGAGCGCGACCGCTGCCAGGTCCAAGGTCTTGCTCAGGCCGGCTTCGGCGCCGCCCTCTTCGCCGATCAGCCAGGCGTCGGTCCCCGCAAACTCGAGCCGAGCCTGCTTGCGGGTCTGATCCATCGTTGCGAGCGGTGTGCGGGTGAGTCCCTCGGCGTCGCCTTTGACTCCGAACAGCGACAGCCCCTTGGGCGTCCGCCCGACGACCAGGATGAGCCCGGCCACGTGCCCGTCGATGACGAACGACTTGTGGCCGTCGAGGACCCAGCCCTCCCCCTGTTTCTTCGCCGACAGGGTGATGCCTTCGGCATCCCAACGCCCGGAGTCCTCGGTGAAGGCCAGGGTCCCGATGGTGTCGCCGGCGGCGATCCCAGGGAGCAGGTACTCCTGTGCCTGCTGGTCGCCGGAGGTCAGGATGGCGTTGGTGGCAAGCGCGACCGTGGAGAAGAAGGGGGCGCAGAGGAGCGCTGCGCCCATCTCCTCGAGGACGACGATGAGCTCGACGTAGGAGAACCCTGCGCCGCCGTACTGCTCGGGGATGATCAGGGACTGGAGCCCGAGCTGGTCCGCCATCTGGGACCAGACCGCCGGGTCGTAGCCCTCCGTGGTCTCCATCAACCTGCGGACCTCGGTCTCCGGTGACTTGTCCTCGAGGAATCGGTGGACGGACTTGCGCAGCTCTTCCTGTTCCTCGCTGAAGGCGAAATTCATCGTGCTCCCCATACCGGTCGGCCCCGAAGCGGGGCGACGTGCCCAGGTTTTCTACCAGAAGCGCCCCTGGTTCACCAACAGGTCACGGGTCCCCGACCGCTGGGTCAGGGGTGGCCAACTACGCTGGGAGACCATGACAACCGTCGACTATCAGGACTCGGGCGTGGAGGTCCACCGCCTCGTCGTCGGTCCCATGGACAACAACGTCTACATCGTGCGATGCACGTCGACCGGCGAGTCCCTGCTGATCGACGCCGCCAACGAGCACGACAAGCTGCTCGAACTGTGCCGCTCCCTCAACGTCCGCCAGGTCGTCGAGACTCATGGCCACTGGGACCACATCCAAGCGGTCGAGGCGGTCCGCGACGCGGGGATCGACGTGGCGGTCACCTCGGCCGACGCGGCGATGCTCCCCTCCTACGACCAGATCCTCGAGGACGAGTCGGTTCTGAAGGTCGGAAGGCTGCGGGTCTCGACGATCGCCACCCCCGGCCACACCCCCGGGTCGATGTGCTTCGCGGTCGAGGGGACACCGTTGCTGTTCTCCGGCGACACGCTCTTCCCGGGGGGGCCGGGCAACACCAGCTTCGAGAACGCCGACTTCGCGACGATCATCCAGTCGATCGAGGGCCGCTTGTTCTCCGCCTTCGACTCGAACACGCTCGTCCTCCCCGGCCACGGGGACGGCACCACCATCGGGGCCGAATCTCCACACCTCGGCGAGTGGGTCGAGCGGGGCTGGTGACGATTCACCGGGCCGGCTGACCCGCAACGGACAGCGTCAGACGGCAGTCGACGGTCGGCGAGGCTCGCGGACCAGCTCGATCTCTTTCGGCAGGCCGGTCACACGCACACCGCCGGGAACCTCGGTCCCCACCTCGATGGTGACTCGGGAGCCGCCGAGCGGTATCCCATCCACCTTCAGGTACCCGATCGAGTCCGGCAGGTTCGGACACAGCCAGGTCTTGCCGTAGGGGATCCAGGGGTCCAGCCGGAGCAGAGTCCGCAGGCACAGGAGCGGAGAAGCCGCGGCCCATGCCTGGGGCGAACACGACGTGGGGTATCCGACCGGCCAGGACAACTCATCTCGGTCGAGCCCGCTGAAGAGCTCAGGGAGCCTGCCGCTCTGGGCGGCGGCGGCGTCGAAGAGCCCGAAGATCAGCTTCTGGGCTGCCGCGTCGTAGCCGTAACGGGCCAACCCGGACGCCACGATCGCCGTGTCGTGCGGCCACACCGAACCGCAGTGGTAGCTGATCGGGTTGTAACCGCCACAGTCGCTGGAGAGGGTGCGGACGCCCCATCCGCTGAACATCGCCGGAGACATCAGCGCCTCGGCGACCCGATGGGCTTTGTCCTCGTCGACGATCCCGGTCCACAGGCAGTGGCCGATGTTGGAGGTGAGTGAGTCGATCGGGCGCTTGTCGGCATCCAGGCCGATCGCGAACCACCCTTTGTCCTCCAACCAGAAATCGCGGTTGAACGCGGCCTTCAGTTGCGCTGCCTTGGCGCGGAACCGGTCGTAAGTGGCGGCGTCGCCCACCTCATAGGCGAAGTGGGCGCGGGCAAGGTACGCACCGTAGGTATAGGCCTGCACCTCGCAGAGGGCGATCGGCGCCTCGGCGACCTTGCCGTCCCCGTAGCGAACGCCGTCCCAGCTGTCCTTCCAACCCTGATTGGCAAGACCTCTGTCGGTGGCGCGCTTGTACTCGACGTACCCGTCCCCGTCGGCGTCGCCGAACTGCTCGATCCACTCGATGGCCCGCGCCGCGTTCGGGAGCAGTTCGTCCACCATCTCGCGTGCCACACCCCAACGCCGCATCTCGCCCAACAACATCACGAAGAGCGGCGTTGCATCGGCGGATCCGTAGTAGATGCTGCCGCCCCCGAGGGAGAGCGACGCGGCGTCGCCGAACCGCATCTCGTGGAGGATGCGGCCGGGTTCCTCGTCGCGGCGAGGGTCGACCTCTGTGCCTTGGAAGCGGGCGAGGGTCTGGAGCACGCCCCGGGCCAGATCGGGATCCACCAACAAGGCCATCCATGCGGTCAGCAAGGAGTCGCGCCCGAACACGGTCATGAACCACGGTGCACCTGCCGCCACCACCACCCGCTCGGGATAGTCGGGATCGAAGATGCGGAGGGCGCCGAGGTCCTCGTTGCTTCTGGCGATGACCTCCTTCAGGCCGGGGTGGCTGGTCTCGACGTGGGGCACCCGGCTGCGCCACTGGGCCAGACGCTCGGACGGAGCGGCCCGGTCGATCGGCTGGCCGCAGCGGTAGCGGGGGTCGTAGGAGGCCGCGTCGATGGAGGGGGCGACTTCGATGCAGGTGCTCCACGTCCCCCTCGGAGGCACGATCACCTCGAAGGTCACCAGGTCTCGGCTCACGTCTGCCGGCTCTTGGAAACGGACCTCGACTCCGCGGACCACCCCTCCGCGCCGGTAGGCGTAGCGGATCGCAGGTGGGCGGTCGATCGGGATGGGCTGGTCGGATTCGCGTCGGCCCGCCATCTGGTTCCCACCCTTGGCGCGCGCTGCAAGCTCCGCCCGCGAACCGGCCACGACCTCGGCGGTGATCACCCCGGCCCCCGGATCGTTGCCCGCCCGCCCTTCCTTCACCGCGAAGAGGTCGGCGAAGTCCGACTCGACGAACAACTCGACCGTGCAGAGCGCCGGTTCGCCGGCAAAGTTCCGGATCACGATGTCCTCGCGCATGCCCTGGCCGACGTAGCGCGACCGGAACACCATCAAGGTGGAGTCGGCAAGTCCCGCGCCGGGAGCACACCGCGACACGAAGGTCGCCGAGAACGGATCGTCGGTGATCGCGGCGAGCGGTTCGGTCCGGGCGCCGTTCACCAGCACCTCGAGGCGGGAGAGGACCCGGGTGTCCCGAAAGAAGAGGCCCTGGGCTGCACCCGGGGTCATGTCGCCCGAGCTCTCGCTGATGGTGAAGGTCGATTCGTCGACCAGGGTCACCACACCAGCGTTCGAATCCAGTCGCGCGACCGGCCCGGCGAAGTTGAACGGGTCAGCCATCCCCGTCACCGTACCGGCCGACCTGGTGATCTGTGCAATTCTCGGCCCAGACCAGGGCAGATTCATATTCCTCCTATACTTGTAGGAGAAAATCACCAATGGGGGTAAGCTCGTCGCGTGCCCGGCGATACCGACCAGAGCCCGCTGCTCGAGATCGAGCAACTGCACGTCGCAGTCGAGGGTCGGCCCGTTCTACGAGGTGTCGACCTGACAGTCGGGTCAGGGCAGGTCCACGCGCTCATGGGCCCCAACGGTTCGGGCAAGTCCACCCTGGCCAAAGTGCTGCTCGGCGATCCCTCTTACCAGGTCACCTCCGGATCGATCCGGTTCCGGGGCGAGGACGTCACCTCGTGGGCCCCGGACGTGCGCGGCAAAGCCGGGATGTTCCTTGCGTTCCAAGAGCCCGAGGCGATCTCCGGGGTGCCGGTCATCCAGTTCCTCCGACAGGCGCTCTCGGCACGCCGGGGCATGGACATGTCGGTGCTCGAAGTACGCCTGATGATGATGGAGTGGATGGCGAAGCTGGGTATGGATCCCGCGTTCGGCGAGCGGCACCTCAACGACGGCTTCTCCGGCGGCGAGAAGAAGCGCAACGAGATTCTCCAGATGGCCATCCTCGAACCGGAGCTGGCGGTGTTGGACGAAACCGACTCCGGACTCGATGTCGACGCACTGCGCACCGTCGCCCGCGGTGTGACGACGGTGCGTGAAGAGCGGCCGCAGCTCGGTGTGCTGGTGATCACCCACTATCTCCGGATGCTCGAGGCACTGACCGTCGACCGGGTCCACCTGCTTGTGGACGGGATCGTGGTCGCGACCGGTGGGCCGGAGCTGGCTCGCACGCTCGAATCGGAAGGGTACGAGCCATGGCGATCGTGAAGGATTCCGCCCGCCGACTCGACGTCGCGACGCTGCGCAAGGACTTTCCGTTGTTGTCCCGCGAGGTGAACGGGTACCCGATCACCTACCTCGACTCCGCCGCGTCGGCGCAACGGCCCGTCCAGGTCCTCGACGCCATGCGTAACTACGACGAGACCACCCATGCCAACGTCCACCGGGGGGTGTATGCGATCGCCGAGGAGGCCACCCGCCGCTTCGAGGCTGCCCGTCACAATGTGGGGCGGTTCATCGGCGCGCCCAACCCGGCGCGAGAGATCGTCTTCACCAAAAATGCAACCGAAGGGCTCAACCTGGTCGTTCAAACCTGGGGGCGAAGGAACCTGCATGCCGGCGATGTCGTCGTGCTGACCGAGATGGAGCACCACGCCAACATCGTCCCGTGGCACATGCTCGCCGAGGAGCTCGGCCTGACCATCCGCTGGATACCGGTCGATGACAACGGACACCTCATCCTCGACGACCTGAGTGAGCTGTTGGACGGCGCCAAGGTGATCGGGATCACCTGCATGTCCAACGTGCTCGGCACCCTCAACCCGGTCGAGGAGGTCGCCCGGGTGGCCCATGCCGCCGGCGCGGTGGTCGTGGCCGACGCCGCACAGTCGGTGCCTCACCTGCCGACGAACGTGGCCGACTTGGGGGTCGACTTCCTCGCGTTCAGCGCCCACAAGATGGTCGGCCCGACCGGCATCGGCGTCCTCTGGGGCCGTGAGGAGCTGCTCTCCGCGCTTCCGCCGTTCCTCGGCGGGGGGGAGATGATCCTCGACGTCCGCAAGGACGGGTTCACCCCGAACGACATCCCCTGGCGATTCGAAGCGGGCACCCCGCCGATCACCGAATCGATCGGCCTCGGAGCTGCTGTCGACTATCTCCGAGCGGTCGGGATGGAGTCCGTCCGGGAGCACGAGATCTCGTTGACCACCTATGCGATGGCCACCCTGTCCGAACACTTCGGCGAGGGAATCACCATCTTCGGTCCCGCGGATCCCCATGAGCGTGGCGGGGTCCTCTCCTTCGCCTTCCGGGACATCCACCCCCATGACATCTCACAGGTGCTCGACAACTACGGGGTCTGCGTGCGAGCCGGACACCACTGCGCCAAGCCGCTGATGCGTCGACTCGGCGTGAATGCGACCGCCCGCGCCTCGTTCGGCCTCTACAACGACGAGTCCGACGTCGACACCCTCGTCCGGGCCCTCACCGAAGTCGGAGCGTTCTTCGGATGAGAGCGCACAGGTATCCTGAGACGGTGCAGGTGGCCCGATGACCGGTCTCGAAGATCTCTACCGCGAGATCATCCTCGACCACTACCGCTCGCCGCGGAACCGCGGCGAGCTGGAGTCGCCTCCGGCACGACGGGCGGAAGGGTTCAACCCGCTCTGCGGCGACGAGGTGGTCGTCACCCTTCTGGTCGACGACGGGATCGTGACCGACATCCGGATCGCCGGCACCGGGTGCTCGATCAGCCAGTCGTCGGCATCACTGATGTCAGCGGCGGTGAAGGGCAAGCCGATTCCCGAGGTTCGCGAGCTGGTGAAGACCTTCAAGGGCATGATGTCGATTCATGAGTCGACACTTCCCTCGCCAAACGGTTCGGCCACCGACGCCGCGACTCTGACCGATGTCGACGAGGAGCCGATCGAGTCGGAGTACGTCGACATCGACTCGCTGGGGGAGCTGGCCGCTCTGCAAGGCGTGGTGAAGTTCCCGGTCCGCATCAAGTGCGCGACCCTGAGCTGGAACACGCTGCTGGAAGGGCTCGACCAGACCTGATCCGCTCAGGAGGTCAGCTGTAGGCGGCGTACCCGCTCTGGTCGACGGCCTCGGCCAAGTCGGGGCCTCCGGATTCCACGATCCGCCCCCCGGAGAGCACGTGCACCCGATCCGGTCCCAGCACGTCGAGCAGCCGACGAAAGTGGGTGATCGCCAGCACGCCGAGGTCCCACTCCTGGGTCCCCTCCTTCACCCGCCGCCCCACCGCAGCCAGTGCGTCGATGTCGAGACCCGAGTCGATCTCGTCCAGGACGGCGAAGCGGGGTCGGAGCACGCCGAGCTGGAGCGTCTCGTTCCGTTTCCGCTCGCCACCCGAGAGGTCGACGTTGAGGGATCGACGGAGAAAGCGGTGGTCGAATCCGATCCGATCCGCCTCTACGGTCAGTCGCGCGGACACGTCGTCCGCGCTCGGACCCGGCAGTCCGTCGATCTCCCGCCGGGCTGCCGCAAGTGACGCGGCCAACGACACCCCGGGAACCTCGATCGGATGCTGCATTCCGAGGAAGAGCCCCGCCCGTGCCCGTTGCCAGGTCGGAAGCGCGAGAAGGTCGATGCCGTCGAGGGTCACCGATCCACCGGTCACCTCGTACCCCGGCCGGCCCATCAGCACGTGCGCGAGGGTGCTCTTCCCCGATCCGTTCGGACCCATCACCGCGTGGACTTCACCGCTCCGGACGGTCAGGCTCACCCCCCGAAGGATCTCCCGGCCGGGCACCCCGGCATGGAGGTCGTCGATGCGCAGCTCCCCGATGCTCATGGCACAACCACCCACACGTCATCCCCTTCGATCTCGACTTGGTAGACCGGAACCGGTCGGGTGGCCGGAAGCGAGCAGGGCTCGCCGGTGCGGAGGTCGAAGGTCGACCCGTGCTTGGCGCACTCGATCTCGCACTCGGGCCCGAGTACTTCTCCGTCTGCCAGCGAGAAATCCTCGTGGCTGCAGCGGTCACCGATGGCGTAGAAATCGTCACCGATCCGAACCAACGCCACCCGCAGCCCGTCCACGTCGAACCGTTTGGCCTGATCGGCACCGAGTTCGTCCCGTCGGCACAACCTGATCGTCCGGCGCCCGCCCGCCTCGTGGGACTCAGTCATCGCCGGCACCTGCGTCGCTTGCCCCGGCGCGACGGGTCAGGGCACGTGCGATCAGCGCCCGGGTGCCCTCGATAGGGACTTGATCGGCGATGTCCTCGAAGAACCCGGCGACGATCAGACGTTCCGCCACGTCGGGTTCCACCCCTCGGGACTCGAGGTAGTAGCGCTGGTCCTCGTCGACCGGACCCACCGTCGACCCGTGACTGCACCTCACGTCGTTCTCTTCGATGTCCAGATTGGGCACCGAGTCGGCGTGGGCGCCCTCGTCCAGCACCAGGTTGTGGTTGGTCTGCATGGCATCGGAGCGCTCTGCGCCCCTGCGGATCCGGATCAGTCCGCTGTAGACCGAGTGGGATCGGTCGGCCACTGAACCCTTGAACAAGAGGTCGCTGGTCGTGCGCGGCGCGAGATGATCCTGCAGTGTTCGGAAGTCGAGCATCTGCTCGTTGCGACCGACGAACGCGGCCCGAAGATTGCTGGTCCCCGACTCACCCTCGAGCGCCGAGTCTGTCCTCAGGCGCGCGTAGCCTCCGCCGAGGGCCACCGCGTAACTCTTCAGTGTTGCGCCGGCAGCGATCGCGCTTGCCTGATGGGCGAGCTGCCAGGCGTCGAGGCCCAACGACTGCACGCTCACGTAGGCAAGGGAGGCGTGCTCCCCGACTCGGATCTCCGTCACCGGAACCACCAGGCTTTCCGAGTCCGGTCCCTGTCGGTCAGAGGTCACCGCTGCGATCGGAGTCGGGGACGGGGAGAGGCCCGCCAGCAGGCCGGTGTCGACATCAACGACGATCTCGACGACTCCGGCGACCGACGACGGGCCACCGTGGATCACCGTCCGCGGGAACACCGCCTTCCCGTCACATCCGCTGACCACGTGCACGAGCACGATCGGATGCTCGATGACCGCTTCCGGTGCGACGTCCACGAAGAGCGGGTCCATCGCGAACGCGTCGTTGAGCAACACGAAGTCATGAGGATCGGAGATGACCGACCCGAGCACCGGTGGCGCATCTGGCCGATCGGTCGCCCGACCGATGGTCAGCGTGTCCTCGGCCAGCGCCGAGGACACCGTCGCCAGCACCCCGTTGATGGTCACGACCAGTCCCGCACGCGGACCCAGGCTCTCGATGAGAGTGCGGACCCGGTCGGACGGGGAAGGAGCTCGAGCGTCGCTCGGATCGTTCGCGGCGCCACCGACCGGACGGAAACGATCCAACTGGAGTTCGTCGATCCTGCTGTAACGCCAGACCTCGTCCTTTTCGCTCGGGAGGACCGCCGACGAAAAGGCCTCGGCCGCTGCCGTCCGCCGTCGCTGCAGCCATGGTTCGCCCGGCAAGGAAGCAGCGAGCTCAGCGGTGAAGGTGGACAGGAGGGTGGCCTTTCGCGAAAACGAGGCCTCGACGTCGAGCCTCGACCGCCATCCTACCTGCCTCCCGCTCCCGACCGATTCGGCGATTCCGATGCCGCAGCGGGCGGTGAGCCACCCGACCCACCCGCTCCGACCAGGCACGGGAAACGGGGTCCGGCCTACGCTTGACCAATGAATTCGGACGAGGCATCCACGATCGATTCGTTCCACTCGGACGTCCTCACCCTGGAGGTCGAGGGCCAGGTGGCCACCTTGTGGCTGGACCGTCCGGAGAAGCGAAACGCGATGGGTCCGGCCTTTTGGGCCGATCTTCCGCGGGCGATGGCTGCGATCGGATCCGAGCCCGAGCTCCGTGCGGTGGTGGTGGCCGCCAAGGGGCCGCACTTCAGCGTGGGATTGGACCTCGTCGCCATGTCCGGGCTGGCGGGGCCGGCGACTTCCGACAACGGTGCGCCCCTGTCCACGGCGGCGCGGGCCAAACGGGCCCGGGCGGAGATCATTCGCATGCAGGCATCGGTCACCTCGGTCGCCGACTGCCACCTCCCGGTCATCGCGGCCATCCACGGCTACTGCATCGGTGGCGGGGTCGACGTGGCAGCGGCCTGCGACATCCGGCTCGCCAGTGAAGACGCGGTGCTCTCGGTACGGGAGACCAAGGTCGCCATCGTCGCCGACCTGGGGAGCCTGCAACGACTGCCTTCGATCATCGGGAGGGGTCAGCTGGCCGAGCTCGCGTTCACCGGCAAGGACATCACCGCCGAGCGGGCACTCTCGATCGGACTGGTCAACAGTCTCAGTCCGAACGCTGACGCGGTCCTGCGCGACGCGAGGGCGATGGCCGCAGAGATTGCCGCAAACTCACCACTTGCCGTGCAGGGGACCAAGGCGGTGCTCGCCGCTGGAGAGGGAAAAACGGTCGCCGAAGGTCTCGACTACGTCGCCGCCTGGAACGCCGGGTTTCTCGCTTCGGATGACCTCACCGAGGCCATGGTCGCCTTCGCAGAAAAACGACCCGCCAACTTCACCGGTCGCTGACCGGGACCGCGCCGAGGCCGGCGCTCAGCGCTTCCGCCGCCACCAACGTCCTTGCCTGCGCTCGTCGCGCTCGTCTTCCTCACGAACCTCCGCGAGAACCTGCGGGCCGATCGAGTTGACGATGTCCTCGGCCTGGTCGAGCAGCTCGGCGGCCTCGGGACCGGGTACGTCGGGCATCGGCTCCAAGGCCGGCTCGACGAGGGAACCATGCGCCCAGCCCACATCGGCGAGACGGGGGGCGTAGGACGGGCAGTCCTCCGGGCACTTCCACGGGGCTTCGGGAGCCAGGTCGAGTACGCAGAACCTTGCCACCTCTCCCGAGTCGTAGGTCCTGCTCTGGAAGTGCTTGCACTCTTCCCTCATCGGCATAACTACATCTTGCCTTCCCGATGGACACTCTGGGACGCACCGGCACGAAAGCTCGGTGCACGGAGCAGCTCAGCCGACAGCGCCTGTCAGCCGACAGAGCACTTCAGCCGACAGAGCCCTCCATCTGGAGCTCGATCAGCCGGCTCCACTCGACCGCGTACTCCATGGGAAGCGTGCGAGTGATCGGTTCGATGAAGCCGTTGACGATCATTCCCATGGCCTGAGTCTCGGACAAGCCCCGGCTCATCAGATAGAAGAGTTGGTCGTCTCCGACCTTGGACACCGTGGCCTCGTGGCCGATGCGGGCATCCCGTTCGGCGACCTCCATGTAGGGCTTGGTCTCGGACACCGCGGTGTCGTCCAGCAGGAGCGCGTCACACCGCACGAAGCTCTTCGCCTGCTTGGCGCCCTCGTCGACGTGGACGAGGCCCCGGTAGGTGGTGATGCCGGCATCCTTGGAGATCGACTTCGACACGATGGTCGAGGTGGTCTCCGGTGCGGCATGGATCATCTTCGCTCCGGCGTCTTGATGCTGACCGGCACCCGCATACGCCACCGAGAGCACTTCGCCCGAAGCCTTGGGGCCCATCAGGTAGACCGACGGGTACTTCATGGTCAGTCGCGAGCCGATGTTCCCGTCGATCCACTCGACGTGGGCCTCGGCCTCCGCCCTGGCCCGCTTGGTCACCAGGTTGTACACGTTGTTGGACCAGTTCTGGATGGTGGTGTAGGTGATCCGCGAGCCTTCGAGCGCCACCAGCTCCACGACCGCCGAATGCAGCGAGTCGCTGGTGTAGACCGGAGCCGAGCAGCCTTCGATGTAGTGCACCTGGGATCCGACGTCGGCGATGATCAACGTGCGCTCGAACTGGCCCATGTTTTCGGCGTTGATCCGGAAGTAGGCCTGCAGTGGCTGGTCGACGACGACGCCCGGCGGGACGTAGATGAACGAACCTCCGGACCACACCGCAGAGTTGAGCGCAGCGAACTTGTTGTCGTTGGGTGGGATGATCGTCCCGAAGTAGCGGCGGACCAGATCGGGGTAGTCGCGTACCGCGGTGTCCATGTCGCAGAAGATGATCCCCTGGGCCTCGAGATCCTCGCGATTGCGGTGGAACACCACTTCCGACTCGTACTGGGCGGTCACCCCGGCCAGGTACTTGCGCTCCGCCTCGGGGATGCCCAACTTCTCGTAGGTGTTCTTGATCGCGTCGGGGAGGTCGTTCCAGTCCTCCACCTGTCCCGACGTCGGCTTGATGTAGTAGTAGATGTCGTCGAAGTCGAGATCGGGCATGTTCACCGCGAACCACTCGGCCATCGGACGCTTCTCGAACCGTCCGAGCGCCCGGAGCCGGAAGTCCCGCATCCAGTCGGGTTCCTTCTTCATCGCCGACATCTCGCGGACGATCGACTCGTTCAGGCCCTTCTTGGGCTTGAAGACGTAGTCCTCCTCGTCGGACCAGCCGAGCTTGTACTTTCCGAGGTCGAGGTCGGTGGAGGTCATGGGGTCTCCTCGGAGGCCGTCCGGGCGGACAGTCGATTTCTCCTATACAGATAGTAACAACCCCTGGCGCGCGGTCGGGCGGTCGGGCCGCCGACTCGTGCAGAAAGTCGTACAGACGGCCGTGCCATCCTGGTCGGATGCCGCCGCCTCCCGCCACCGATCCGACCCCGCCCGCCCCCGAACGCCGTCCGGTCAGGCTCGAAGCACATGGCGACGTGCGGATCGACGACTGGTATTGGCTGCAGGACAAGGACGACCCGGAGGTCATCGCCCACCTCGAGTCGGAGAATGTCTATACCGCAGCCCAAATGGCCAGCACCGAGTCTCTCCAGTCCGAGCTCTTCGAGGAGATCGTCGACCGGATCGAAGAGACCGACCTCTCGGTCCCGGTCCGGAAGGGACCCTGGCTCTACTACAGCCGAACCGAGGAAGGCCGGAACTACGCCATCCACTGTCGCAAGGCGGTGAAGACGCCCGCCGGGGAAGAGGCAGCCGAGCGGACCCTGCTCGACGAGAACCTGCTCGCCGAGGGCCACGAGTACTTCTCGATCGGGAGCCTCGCGGTCAGCCCCGATCACCGCTGGTTGGCGTATTCGACCGACGTCACCGGTGGCGAGCGGTTCACCATGCGCTTCACCGACTTGGAGAGCGGTGATCAGACCTCCGAGTCGATCGAGGACACCTCGTACGGAGTGGCCTGGGCGAACGACAACCAGACGGTCTTCTACGTACGAGTCGACGAAGCCATGCGCCCCCACCAACTCTGGCGCCACCGGGTAGGCACTGATCCGAGCGACGACGTCCTCGTCTACGAGGAGCCGGACGACCACTACTACCTGGGGGTGGGGCGGACCAAGGACGACCGGTACATCCTCATGGGACTCGAGTCGAAGGTGACCTCGGAAGTCCGGGCGCTCCGGGCCGACGATCCGCTCGGACCGTTCTCGATCATCGAGGCCAGGCGCCAGGGAATCGAGTACAGCGTCGATCACGACCGGGGCGACGGCACTCCCGAACGCCCGAGCCGGTTCCTCATCGTGACCAACGACGGGGCCGAGGACTTCCGGCTGATGGAGGCTCCCGACGAGACTCCGGGCCGTGCTCACTGGGAGGAAGTGATCGGAGCTCGTCCCGGTGTGCGGCTCGACAACGTCGACCCGTTCGCCGGGTACCTGGTGGTCTATGAGCGCGAGGGGGGTGAGACCCGGATCCGGGTGATCGACGCGACCTATCGCACGTCCAAACCGGTCGAGCAACCCGAGACGCCCTCCACCGTCTGGGGAGGGGCCAACCCCGAGTACGACTCCGAGACCCTCCGTTACGAGTACACCTCCTTGACCACGCCGCGTTCGGTCTACGACCTCGACCTACGGAGCGGCGACGCAGCACTCCTGAAGCGCCAACCGGTGCTGGGTGACTTCGACCCGGCTCGCTACCGGACCGAACGCCTGTGGGCCGAGGCCGACGACGGGACCCGGGTTCCGATCTCGTTGGTCTACCGGCCCGATCTGGTGAGGGGCCTGAGCGCCGAGCCGAGCGAGACGTTCGGCGGGTCGCCCTGCCTGCTCTACGGCTACGGCTCTTACGAGATCTCGATGGACCCGACCTTCTCCTCTCTGCGTCTGAGCTTGCTCGACCGTGGCTTCGTGTTCGCCATCGCCCACGTCCGCGGTGGCGGCGAGTTGGGTCGCTCCTGGTACGAGAAGGGCAAGTTCGCGGCCAAGCCCAACACCTTCACCGACTTCGTCGCGTGCGCACGGGCCCTGATCGCAGAGGGGTGGACGTCACCCGATCGGCTGGTGGCGCGGGGTGGGAGCGCGGGAGGTCTGCTGATGGGAGCGGTCGCAAACCTTGCGCCCGACCTCTTCCGGGCCATCGTGGCCGAGGTGCCGTTCGTCGACTGCCTCACCACCATCTTGGACGAGTCGCTCCCCTTGACGGTCACCGAATGGGAGGAGTGGGGGAACCCGGTCGAGAACCCGAAGATCTACGACGTGATGAAGTCGTACTCCCCCTACGACAACGTCCGCTCGACCGACGGAGACGGGAACCCGATCCGGTACCCCGACATCCTCGCCACCGCCGGCCTCTCCGACCCGCGGGTCGGCTTCTGGGAGCCGGCCAAGTGGGTGGCGAAACTTCGCGCGGCCAACCCGGAGAACCGGGTCCTCCTCAAGACCGAGCTCGGAGCAGGCCATGGAGGTCCCTCAGGGCGCTACGACGCATGGCGGGACGAGGCCTTCGTCTACGCGTTCATCTTGGACGCTCTCGACCTCGCCTGAACTGCACCCTGACCCCGCCCCGCGTGGGGCCTCAGGGAACGCTGGTCGACGGAGCAGTCGATCCCGTCGTTGATGGCACGGTGGTCGATGTCGTCGACGTCGACGTCGACGTCGAGGGCGCGGTGGTCGCCGTCGTGCCCGCAGACGAGGCGGCGCCCGGTTGGAATGTCGCGGTGAACGGCGTCCCCATCGGCGTCGGAAACACGACCGGAACGCTGTTGAGCTTCATCGAGCATGTGGCGGACCCGAGCTCGACTGCGATCACCCCGGTTGCCGGAATCTGCTGGGTCTGCCCGGCCTGCATGGTCCCTGTCCAGATGACCGAGCCGGTCGTGTTCGAGGTCGCCTGCACCCAGCACGGTCCGGTGGAGATGACCGTCACCTGATAGGAGGAACCACTCGCCGGGTAGGTCGCCGTCAATGGGGTCGAGGTGAGTGCGACGACTTGGGTGGTGGGCGGCGGAGGCGAGGTCACCTGGGTGTGATGACCCTTCTTGCCCCCGGTCGTGCCGTGGTCTCCTCCGGTCGTCTGATGGTGCGAGCCCGACCCGGTCCCACCGCTCCGCTGCGCCGCAGACGGTTTTGGCTTGTGGCTGCCGATGAGGATGAGCACCCCGACCAACGCCACCACGATGACCGCGGCGATGACCGCTGCGGACCGCCGAGGCCGGCGGTTCATCGACTGGAGCGCGTTGCGCTCGGCCCGGTTGCGGGACGGGGCAAAGCGTGGCTGTCGGTCCGGATCGAACCTCTCGTTGGGTTGGTACCGATCGTGGGGGCGTGAGTCGTCGAAGACGAGCGGAGCCTCGGGGTCGGGGAATTCGTCGGTCCCCCGTACCGGAACCGGTGGAACCGAGCGTCCGGTCTCGACCGGAACGCCTGGCCCGCCGGGCGGGGCTGTCACCTTTCCCACCGTCTGGCCTGGGCGATCGGAGAGGTGCTCCATCGTCCCGAGGGCCGAGTGATACCGCTTCACCGAGCTCAGATCACTGCCGGTCGGGCGCCGGAACAGGACGACCGTTGCCGCCACCACGACGATCGCTGCCACGGCAGCCACGATGATCCACATCGGGAACATTCAACCCGAAGCGGAACCGCATCGCTGCTCGGGGGTGGATCCGATCGACGAGAAGCCCGGATTGGTCGAATCGGGCCGGTCGGGCAGGTTCAGACAGCGGTCACCGAGGTGAGACCCCCGTCGATGGTGAGGGTGGTGCCGGTGATGAAGGAGGCCTCGTCGGAGAGCAGGAACCGGATCGGCCGGGCGATCTCCTCCGGGGACGAGACCCGCCCGAGCGGGGTCTGCCTCTCCAGCTGGTCGCGGAAGCCCGGAAGTTCGAACGCGGGAGCCAGCATCGGGGTGTCCACAGCACCCGGGCACACCGCATTGATCCGGAAGCCCTCCGACGCATAGCGCTGGGCGATCGAACGCATCACCCCGATGACCCCACCCTTCGACGCGCAGTAGGCGGTGAGGAACGTGTTGCCGAACAGGCCTTCGATCGAGGAGACGAGCACCGCGGCCGAGCCCTTGCCGGCATCGCGAAACGGTCCGAGCGCCAATCGGGCGATCATCGCTGCGGCCCGCAGGTTCACGTTGAGCGTCGTGTCCCACACCTCGTCGGAGATGTCGTCGACCATCGCAGCCCCGGCCACCCCGGCACAGTGCACGAATCCTCCGAGTGACCCGAGCTCCGTGACGGTCTGCCCGATCGCCTTCTCGAGCGCCGCGGTGTCCGCCACGTCGACCACCGACCAGCCGGCGACCGCACCGAGGTCGCGGCACTGCGAAGCCGTCTCTTCGGCGCGGTCGGCGTCGACATCCCAGATCGCGACCGGCCTGCCGACCTCGGACAGGGCGAGTGCAACCTGTCGGCCGATACCCGAACCTCCCCCGGTCACCAGCACCCCCGTGCCGGGCGTGCCGAGCCGGTCCGGTCCGCCCCCGGAGGCCACGCTCACGTCCGAAGACCGAGGTACGGCTGCACCCCGGGATCGATCTCCGATCGGAGCGGGTTCGCCTGATCTCGCGGTGAGAGCACCGGGTCGGTCACTCCCCAGTCGGCGCCGATGGCCGGATCGTCCCAGGCCACCCCGAGCTCGTCGGCCGGGTTGTAGTAGTTGTCCACCAGATACCAAAGCGTGAGATCGGTGAGCGATGCAAAGCCGTGAGCCACCCCGGGCGGGATGAACAGGCCACGATCCTCGTCGCCGTTGAGATCGATCGAGAGGGTCGCTCCGTCGGTGGGCGAACCCTTCCGCAGATCGTGGAGGACCACCCGGGCGGTCCCCCGGAGTACGTACCAGTAGTCGGACTGATGCAGGTGGTAATGGAGCCCGACCACCGCGCCCGCCTGCTTCTCGGAGCGATTGGCCTGGACCATCTCACGACCGAGAGGGAACCAGCTCCGCCGGTAGGTCTCGATGAAGCGCCCTCGCTCGTCCCCGTGGATGCTCGGCACCACGTTGACCACGTCGGCGATGACGTCGGACATTTCGATCTCAGGCACGTGACTCCTCTCCGCTCACCACGTCTTGCTTGGCCAGCGTGGCGAATTTGCTCTCGTAGTAGATCAGTGGCGAACCCTCACCGGTTCCGAGCTCGAGCACCTTGCCGATGATCAACTCGTGGTCGCCGGCATCGTGCACCAACTCGACCAGACAGTCCACCCAGGCCAGGCTGCCCTCGATCACCGGCGCTCCGGTGATCGGCGCGGGACGCCAGTCGACACCGTCGAACTTGGGACCCCCTGAGACCGCGAAGCCTTGTGCCATCTCCGCCTGCTGGTCGCCGAGGACGTTCACGCAAAAGCTGCCCGCCCGGGCGATCCGCGGCCAGCTCGTGGACGTTCGCGCGGGAGCGACCGCCACGAACGGAGGCTCGGCGGACAGTGAGATGAACGCCTGGCAGGTGAATCCGACCGGCTCGTCGCCCTCCATCCCCGACACGACGGTGACCCCGCTCGCGAACCGGCTCATCACCTCCTTGAACCGGCTGGTGTCGAAGCCCATCCTCAGAGGCTCGCCAGATCGAACGAGTGGCCTTCCGCTGCGGCGCACACTTCGTCCAACCCGTGTTTGGAGGCGAGCAGCCGGGCGTTGTCGAGCATTGCGTCGACCTGCTCGTCGGAGTGGGCCGGGTCGTGGTGGAAGAGGCACAACCGCCGGACCCCCGATTCGACCGCAACCCGCACCGCGTACTCCTCGGTCGAGTGACCCCAACTGGACATGGTTGCGAACTCCGACTCGGTGTACTGGGCATCATGCATCAACAAGTCGACACCATCGCAGAGCTCGAGGACGTGTTCGTCGACGGTGTGCTGGTCGATCGGCGCCTGGTGGTCCGAGATGTACGCGAGCGAGCGTGACCCAGACTCGATCCGAAAACCCAACGTGTGACCGATGTGCCTGACCGACACCGCCTTGACCCGGAATCTGCCCACCGCGAACTCGGTCGGCCCGTCGAGATCGTGGCATCGGAGCTCGCCTCGGAAGTCGGCCATGGCGACCGGAAAGAACGGGGGCTCAACCATCCCCACCAACACCTCTTGCAGTGCCCGTCCCTCCTGTGAGGGACCGTAGACCTCGAGCACCGCACCCGGGTCGCGGATCGGAGCGAAGAAGGGGAGACCGAGAACGTGGTCGTAGTGCAGATGGGTGAGGAGGGCGGTTGCCTCCAACGGAGTGCCCGACGATGCAAGCGACGATGCCAGGCGCTCACCGAGGACGCGAAGGCCCGTCCCCAGATCGATGATCAGGGGACGCTCTCCGTCCAGCTCGACCAGGACACACGACGTATTGCCCCCATAGCGGCGATACCGGTCGGACGAGCATGGACAAGAGCCCCTGACTCCGAAGAAGGTGAGTCGCACCAAGGCTGGAGGCTAGCCGGGCCGCCAATCCGTCGGAAACTACGCTCTGCGCCGTGGATCGACGACGGGTCAGCGCGAACGGTATCGAGTTCACCTACCTGAGCGAGGGCCCCACTGACGGTCCGTTGGCCCTCTGCCTGCACGGGTTCCCCGACACGCCCCACACCTGGCGGCACCTGCTCCCACGCCTGGCCGACGCCGGCTACCACGCGGTCGCCCCGTTCATGCGCGGCTATGCACCGACCGAGGTGCCGCCGGACGGCCGGTACGACACCGGAACCCTCGCCCTCGACGCCTGCGCTCTCCACGAGGCGTTGGGCGGTTCCGGCGACGCGGTGATCATCGGACACGACTGGGGGGCGTTCGCCACCTACGGTGCGGCCGCCTACCAGCCCGAGCGCTGGCGGCGGGTCGTGGCTGCCGCGGTGGCTCCCCCTGGGTCGATGGCAGAGGGGTTCCTCACCTACGACCAGCTCCGCCGGAGTTGGTACATCTTCTTCTTCCAGACGGCGTTTGCCGATCTGGTGGTGCCGATGAACGACTTCTCGTTCATCGATCGACTCTGGGCCGACTGGTCGCCCGGCTACGACGCCTCCTCGGACACCCCCACGGTGAAACAAGCGCTCGGCTTGCCCGAGAACCTGGCCGCGGCCATCGGCTACTACCGGGCGATGATCTCGGGCGGCCCGCCTGACGATCCCGAGTCGGCTGCCGCTCAGGCGGCCGGGGGCGGCATCTTGCGCCAACCGACGCTCTACCTCCACGGCGGCAGCGACGGATGCATCGGCGTCGAGACGATCGGACCGGTGAGAGATTTCCTCGGCCCCGGTTCGGAGGCCACAGTCGTCGAAGGCGCCGGCCACTTTCTCCACCTCGAGCAACCTGACGAGGTGAACGACCGGATCATCCGGTTCGTCACCGGCTGAGCGCACCCGCCGCTCAACCTCCGGCCCTCAGGGAAGCCGGAGGGCGCCGGACGGATCTCGCAGGGCCAGGCCTTCCTCGACCAACCGGGAGGCGATCCGACAGGCCCGATCGGGATCGTCCGGCCAACCGGCTGCGCTCGCCAGATCGTCGGGACCGACCTCGCCGAGGCGCAGCGCGTCGATGAGCCGTCCACGGCCTTGGCGATCCGAACCGTGGAACACACTCTGACCGGTCGAGACACCTGCCGATCCGGACGCGGGATCCGGCAGTCTCCTGCGTCGAGCCGCCCACCGGCATCGTCGGCGGATCGGACAGAGCTCACAGCGAGGAGGGCCGGCGGTACAGACCGTCGCCCCGAGATCGAGCAGGGCCTGGCCGAACTCCCAACCGCCCCCCGCAGGAACCATCGCGTCGACGAGCGACTGGGCTTCACGCGTCCGGATCGTCCCGCCGGCGACCGCCCTTGACAGCACCCGTCCTGCATTGGTGTCGACCACACCGACGTCTTCCTCGAAGGCGAATGCCAGCACCGCCCGTGCGGTGTAGGACCCGACCCCGGGAAGCCTCAGCAGTGCACCGAGGTCGCCGGGGACAACACCTCCGTGTTCGGCGACCACCACCGAGGCCGCACGGTGGAGATTGGCCGCCCGGCGGTTGTAGCCGAGGCCGGCCCAGGCACGGAGCACCGCACCCAGAGGGGCCGCCGCACACGCCGAAGGGCTTGGGAACTGCCTGAGGAACCGGTGATAGATCGGCACCACCCGGCTCACCTGGGTCTGCTGGGTCATCACCTCGCTCACCAGCACCGCCCACGGGTCGCGAGTGGAGCGCCACGGCAGCTCGGGTCGCCGGGAGCCGTCCCCGTCCTCGGTTCCCCACGTCCGGATCGCCAACCCGATGGCCCGCACCTGATCGGCATCTCGGTCGACCACCGGAGCGACCTGGCGCCCGGTCAACCTGGAACGCTCACTCCCAGACGTCGTCCGGATACGGACGCAGGCGCGGCGGCGCCCCCGCCCGCTTCCACACCATGACCTTGCGGCGGTAGAAGCACACTTCTTCTCCCCGCTGATTGAAGCCCTTGGTCTCGACGGTGACCACCCCGCGATCGTCGCGTGACTTCGACTCCACCTTCGAGATCACCTTGCTCTCCGCGTAGATGGTGTCCCCGTGGAAGGTCGGCGCCCGATGGACGAGGGATTCGACTTCGAGGTTGGCGATCGCCATACCGCTCACGTCGGGAACACTCATGCCGAGCACCAGTGAGTAGACGAGGTTTCCGACCACCACGTTCTTGCCCTGGACGGTCTCGTGCTCTGCGTACCACGCGTTGGTGTGCAGCGGGTGGTGGTTCATCGTGAGCATGCAGAACAGATGGTCGTCGGCCTCGGTGATCGTCTTGCCAGGCCAGTGCCGGTAGATGTCGCCGGGGACGAAGTCCTCGAAGTACCGACCGAACGGGCGCTCGTGGATGGTCATCGGGAGGCGGGCGCTCAGTCTTCGTGGACCAGGGTCGGTCGGGTGGTGAACCCGAGTGTCCAGTCGTCCTGGGAGTCACCGTCGATCGCGAGACGCCAGGTGTACCGGGTGCCAGGGGTCAGAGGCAGCGGGCCGAGGTTGACTGCCAGGGCGACGTCGATCGGAGAACCTTCGGGAACCCCTGGTGGCCTGCCGACGGTGAACTCACCTCGGACCTCGACCGGGTGGTCGCCCTCGGGGGTGTCCACCAGCACCGGGCGGCCATCGGCGTCCTCGAGGAACAGCTCCCAGTGATGGGGGGATTCGGCTTCGTGCCAACCGACGTCGATCTTGAGGGCGATCGCCGAGGGAACGGGGTTCGGGCCGGTCATGCTCCACCCGCCACCGAGCACGTAGAGCTTTCCGTCGGAGACCTGGGCCGCGTCGCACAACATCATGGTTACTTTCACGTAGGGCGAGGTTACCGGCTGCTGGAGGTCACCCCGGTAACGTGGCACCGATGGAGCTGCGGGGACTGCGGGACGACGTCTACCGGAGACCACTGGCGACCGCACTCGAGCGCCTCGGCATCGGACCAGGGTGGAAATGTGTGGACGTCGGAGCCGGCGGGGGCGATGTGACGGTCGCGCTCGCGGAGATCGTCGGACGCGAAGGCAGGGTCTACGCGGTCGACAGCGACCCGACGTCCCGCGACGAGGTCGCCGCGCGCGCTGCTGCGCACAGTCAGGTGCTGGCGATCACCCAAGCGGGTGAGGACCTGCGGCTTCCCGAGCCGGTCGATCTCGCGTTCTGCCGGTTCCTGCTCATGCACGTGATCGATCCGGCGGTCGTGCTGGCCAAGATGGCCGAAGCAGTGCGCCCCGGGGGCTGGGTGGTCGCGCAGGAGCCGATCACCTCTGCGGGCCGGATCGACGGGATCCCGTTCTCCATGCCCACCGCCCGCCATCCCGACATCGGAGCCCTGCTGCCCTCCCTCGCACGGACCGCTGGTCTGGTCACCGTCGATGCATGGGCGGAGGCGCCGGCAGGCGCCGGGCCGGGTCCGGTCGCCGAGTACCTCGAGTTGGTCACCGAGGTGGACCCGGGTGACGATCCGGTCGTGCTCCCGCCGCTGGTTACCGTGGTTGCGCAGCGGGACGACGGGACCTCGAGCTCCTAACTCCCCACGAACGGTCTCCGGAGAGCAACACCCGCCGCTTCGGTAGCCTGTTCTCGTGACCAGCGATCCCCTGACCTCTGACCTCCGCGCGGCCGGTGAAGCGATCGGGGTGGCCCGGTCGGTCGTCGATGCAGGGATCGAGGCGCTTGCCGCCGCCGGGGGCGCGGATCGCTCGCAGGTGCTGGCCTACGACGTGGCCCATGCGGCTGCCGCGGTGCGGACCGCCGAAGCCGGCCTCACCTATGGGGCGCACGGCACGACCGAGGCTCAGATCGCATGTGCCTTCACCGCAGACGTGCTGGCCGAGTTGACCTCGCGGATCGCCGGCCGTTGGGACAGCTGGGGCGTGGCCCCCGACTGGATGAACAGCGTCGCGGGATTCGTCTCGGCCAACCGGGACCCGGACTTCCTCGCCTCGCTCGCGGACCAGCCCGGCCCTCGCCACCTCGACTCGGATTTCGAGCTGGTGCGAGAGACCTTCCACCGCTTTGCCGAGGACCAGATCCGCCCCAGGGCGGAGCACATCCACCGGGCCAACACGGACATTCCCGAAGAGATCATCGAGGGGATCGCCGAGATGGGCGGCTTCGGCATGTCGGTGCCCGAGGAGTACGGAGGATTCGCCACCGGCGGGGAGTCCGACTACATGGGCATGGTCGTGGCGACCGAAGAGCTCTCGTGGGGCTCGCTGGGAGCGGGAGGCTCACTCATCACCCGTCCGGAGATCCTCACCCGCGCGCTGGTGCGCGGCGGAACCGAGGCACAGAAGCAGCAGTGGTTGCCGAAGCTCGCCACCGCCGAGGTGATGGGGGCGGTCGCAGTCACCGAGCCCGACTTCGGATCGGATGTGGCCGGGCTGGCGACAGCTGCCGCACCGGTCGAAGGCGGCTGGTTGATCAACGGGGTGAAGACCTGGTGCACGTTCGCCGCACGAGCCGAGGTGCTGCTGTTGCTGGCGCGCACCGATCCGGACCGCACGCTCTCCCATCGGGGGCTTTCGCTCTTCTTGGTGGAGAAGCCGCGGGCAGACGGGCACGGTTTCCGGTTCGACCAACCCGCAGGGGTTGGCGGTCGCCCGAGCGGCTCGTCGGGCCGGATGGAAGGTCGAGCCATCGACACCCTCGGCTACCGCGGGATGCACTCCTACGAGGTCTCGTTCGAGAACTGGTTCGTCCCCGATGCCAATCTCGTTGGCGGCGAAGCAGGCCTCGGCCAAGGCTTCTACTTGCAGATGCAGGGATTCGAGAACGGGAGGCTGCAGACGGCCGCTCGGGCGATCGGGGTCATGCAGGCCAGCTACGAGGCCGCGCTCGAGTACGCGCGCAACCGGGTCGTCTTCGGGTCCCCGATCATCGACTACCAACTCACCAGAGCCAAGTTGGCCCGGATGGCCATGCTCACCCAGACCACCCGCCAGTTCTCCTACGAGGTGGCGCGACTGATGTCGAAGGGTGAGGGAAGTCTCGAAGCCTCGATGGTCAAGGCGTACGTGTGCCGAGCGGCCGAGTGGGTCACCCGCGAGGCGCTCCAGATCCACGGGGGTATGGGGTACGCAGAGGAGTTCCCGGTGAGCCGCTACTTCGTGGACGCCCGGGTGCTCTCGATCTTCGAGGGAGCGGACGAGACCTTGGCCCTCAAGGTGATCGCTCGCAGACTGGTCGACGGCGCCCGGCGCTGAAGCGCTCTCAGCCCGCCATCTCGCAACTGCGACGGAGCCGTTCGAGCCGGTCCTCGTGCGGGAAGGTACTGGTGACGTGCACGATGCGGGGGCGATCCGCCATGTCCTGGGGTATCGAGTTCCACTCGTTCCCGAGGAGCTCGGTCCGCCGTCCCCACCGGGTCGACCGACTCGGTTGGCAGTGCAACGGTTCGGCGTCCATGTCGAACTCGTAGCCGAGCAGTTCCAGGGCGGCGGCGTTGTCGTGCCATCGAGTCTCGAGGTACTGGGTGGCTCCCCAGATCGCTTCGAAGAACCGACGGGCGGCCGCATCGGAGCGGACGATCATCACGCCGGTGTTCGGAACCCGTTGGCCGTCGTAGCGATGTTCGACCAGACCGAGGAATCGTCGGGGTGGCAGCACGGTCGCGATATCGACCGAGTCGTCCTGGATCGCTGCATCGGCGTCGATCCAGAGGAGCTCGTCGCACCCCGGGAGGAGTTGGTTGATGAAGGCGATCTTGCCCCAGTGCTTGTGTCGGTGATCGGGCACGGGATCGACCTCCGGCACCCGAACCTCGTACCCGTGGCGTTCCGCGTACCGTTCGAACGTCGGCCGGGTCAGCTCGAGGAACTCGACGTGTCGTCCTGTCGCATAGGTGGCAAGGATCTTGGTCGGCACCGTGACGCCGAGGGGTCGGGGAGGCTGCGGAATAGAGGTTTGGTCGGGCGGTGTTCTCAGCCGGCCGATCGGGTCAGACCGGCACGCTCGCCGCGACTCACGAACTTGATCGCCATCTTGCGGGAGGCCTCGTCGATCATCTCGTCGCCGAACATCACCGCACCGGAACGATCGTCTTCCGTCGCCTTCCGGTAGGCGTCCAGGATGTCCCACGCTTTGTCGAACTGTTCCTGGGTGGGCGAGTACACCTCGTTGAGCACGCCCACCTGGTCCGGGGTGAGCGCCCACTTCCCGTCGTACCCGAGAACCCGAGTCCGCTGCGAGAACTCGCGCAGGCTGTCGAGCTCGCGCACCTTGAGGAACGGACCGTCGATGACCTGCAGCCCGTTGGCCCGTCCTGCCATCAAGATCTTCGAGAACACGTAGTTGAAGTGGTCACCCGGGTACTCGGGGATGGCAACCCCTCCGGTCAGGACCGGCATCTCCATCGACGCGGCGAAGTCGGCCGGACCGAAGATGATCGTCTCCAAGCGCGGCGACGCGGCGCAGATCTCTTCGACGTTGATGAGGCCGCGGGTGGTCTCGATCTGGGCTTCGATGCCGACGTGCCCGACCGGCAACCCGCATTTCCTCTCCACTTGAGTGAGGAGGAGGTCGAGTGCGATCACCTCGGCGGCGGTCTGCACCTTCGGCAACATGAGCTCGTCGAGACGCTCCCCCGCGTTCGAGACCACCTCGATGACGTCGCCGTAGGTCCACTCGGTGTCCCAGGCGTTGATCCGGACGCACAGCACCCGCTCGTCCCACGGCAGATTCTTGACCGCATCGGCCACTTTGGCCCGGGCGGCCTCCTTCTCCAACGGGGCCACCGAGTCCTCGAGGTCGAGGAAGCTCATGTCGGCGGGCACGGTCGGCGCCTTGGTCAAGAACCGCTCGTTCGAGCCGGGTGACGACATGCAGGAACGACGAGGGAGGTTGCGTGAGCGTTCGGACATGGCCACGATCGTACGGCCTGGTCGTGGCGGGCCCAAACGCAACGGGCCCAGGCGGCCGGCGTGGCGCCCTTCAGCCCGGCTGCGGCCCGGTGTTCCCCCTCCCGGCGGCGCCCGCCAGGTCGGTTCGGATCCGTGATTCGAGCATGTCCGGGGTCAGCTGTTCGGACAAGAGCTGGTCGAAGCGAGCCGGGTCTCCGTGGACGAAATTCCGGCAGAGGGGCAGCCCTTCCACATAACAGGTGAGGTACGCCCGCCAGGTCGGGTGGGTGAGGAACTCGACCGCCTTGGCCGCACGATCCCGGGGCAAGAGGCCCCAACGTGCGACTTCGCCGGTCACGACATCGGGATCGGCGCCGTCCTCGTGGAGTCGAAACGCCGCGTTCTGACGAACCGAGCCGAGGGCTTCACCGGCTTCTGCGACCTCGGCCACCACGTCGGGGTCGTAGTGGATCCCGAGCGGGCGGAGGTGACCGGCCACCACTTGCTCCGGCCGACGGCCCATCGCCACCTCGAGCCCCAGATCGGCGAGGCCCTCGGCCAACAGGCACTGCGGGGTTCCCACCAAGAAGATGGACTCCTCCCACCAGTGGCGGTTACGAACCAGCCCGATCTCCTTGCGGGTGTGCTCGGTGTGATGACCCGGATACGACTCGTGGGCGACGAGGTGCGCCAATCCGATCGACAACACCGGAAGGTCGGTGTTGACCGCGACCCGGCTCTGGAGACCACCGAGGTAGTAGTTGAAGCCGGCCCAGGGTTCGTCCGAGACCAGATCGAACTCGACGTGCTCCCCCTCGGGAAGCCCGAACAGGTTCCGGGTCCGTTCGCGGAGGTCGTCGGCGAGCGAGAGGATCGCTGCGCGCAACTTGTCGACGGGAACCGCGTGAGACTCCCTCCAGGAGACGAGTCGCTCGGACAGCGGGCCCGAACCGGGCAGCACCTCGTCGAGGCGACGGTGTGCCGACTCGAACACCGATTCGTCCACCCGCACGGGTCTGACGCCGTAACACGATTCGACTTCGTCGGCATAGGAGATCCGCTCCCCCGACAGCTTGCGAGCGGTGGTGAGCAGACCGCGCAGCTGGGCGCCCAGCCAGTGCCGACGGTTGGAAGTCCCGCCACCACCGGAGCCCTCGGCGTCGTCGGACTCGAGCAGTTCGCCGGCGTCGAGCGCGGCCAACATCCGCCTCGCATCGGCCACCAGTTGTTCAGGCGCCAAGACAGGTTCTGCCTCGACAGCGGCACGTCGGTCGGGTGGGCCGTAGTACGCGTCGACGAGACCGTCGATGTGGCGACCCAGTCGAAGGCCGAGTGTCAGGTACTGATCGACGAGTCCCGATTCAGTCACGGGTGTCCCTTCGACAGATGCACGGCCCGCAGTTGGGTCGGTTCACCCCAGTGTCTGCCGGAAGAACGCGATCGTGCGCTCCCACAACTGGCCGGCCGACGGCTCGTGGTACGCCTCGGGTCGGTCCTCGTTGAAGAAGGCATGGCCCGTCCCCTCGTAGAGGTGGAGCTCGACGTGCTTTCCCAACGACTGCAACTCGGACTCGAGTTCGCGCGCCGCTTCCGGCGTGAAGAAGTCGTCTTGTTCTGCGACGTGCGCCTGCACCGCGGCGTCGAGCTTCGAGTAGTCGGGACGCGCGCGGCAGGCCACGGAATCACTCCGTAGGCCGGCACGACCGCTTTGACCGCGTCGGGACGCTGGGCGGCGAGAACCAGCGCGAGACCTCCGCCCATGCAGAACCCGAGCACGCCGATCTGCTCACGACCGGTCCGACGGATCAACTCGTCGACTGATCCGCTGAGATCCTTGGCCACCCGCTCCATCTCGAGCGCCATCATCAACTTCGCCGCGTCGTCCGGCTCGGTGAGGGGAACGGTGGCGCCGTGGTAGAGGTCAGGGGCCAGGGCGGTGAACCCCTCCGCGGCCAGCCGGTCGCAGGTGCGCTTGATCTGGTCGACCAGCCCCCACCACTCCTGCAGGACGAGGATCCCGTGCGTCCCGGCGGTGCCGCCGGAGGGGTGCGCGAGGTAGCCGTTTCCGGTATCCCCGTTGCTCGGGAATTCGATGAGTTCGCCCATGAACCGCGACCATACCCGCGGGGGAGCCCGGCCATTCTGGCGGTTCGTCCACCTCCGGTTCTGGAGCCCAATCCATCGACATCACCCCTGCTCATCGGCAATTTCTACCCGCCGGTCCTTGTGGGCCTCCCCAGTTTGGGGTAGAAAGTACGGCCATATGACTCACGCCGAGCAGTACTCGACGGCAGAGCCAGGCGCCCATCTTCGTCGACCGAAGAAGGCTCGCAGCAGGGTCTACGCGACCCTCGCAGTCGCTGCAGGGATGGCCTTCACCGGTGCGGTCCTCACCTCTTCACGACCCGCTTCTGCTGACCAGATCGCTGCCGAGCGAGCACAAGCCGCCTCCATCAGCGCGACCATCCAGGCGACCCAGGCCCAGATCCAGTCGCTGACCGGACAGGTGACCGCTGCCGACTACAAGCTCGCTCAGCTGTCCACTCAGATCGAGGCGAGCCAACGGCAGATCTCGGCCGACCATGCCGTGGTGAGCAAGGACCAGCGGACACTTCGGGTCCAGGCAATCGCCGACTACACCAGCAGCGGGACCACAAACCAGGTCACCGAGATGTTCTCGACCAACGTGAACACGAGCGGGATCCGGTCCGAGTACTCGTCGATCGCCACCGGCAATGTCACCACCACGGTCGACAACCTCCAGACCGCGCAGAGCCGCCTTCAGGAGACACAGAACGCGCTCAAAGCACAGCAGACCCAGGCAACCGCGACCCGCGACTCGCTGCAGCAGTCGGAGGACCAAGCGTCCAATCTCGAAGCACGCGACAAGGCGACGCTGGACAGTGTCGACAGCACGATCCAACGCCTCGTCACCCAGCAGCAAGAAGCAGAGGCTGCAGCCGCCAAGGCAGCTGCGACGGCCGCCTTCGAAGCACGGGTTCAGCAAGCACAGCAAGCGCAGGCCGCTGCGGCCGCGTCTGCTGCAGCGACAACTCAAGCCTCGGACACCTCGGGAGGCGGTGGTGGCGGCGGTTCGGTGGGGTACTCGGCGGCCCCTGCACCCCCGCTCGCAGCCGGCGCAGCCGGAGCGGTCCAGGCCGCCGAGCGAGAGATCGGCGTTCCCTATGTGTGGGGTGGTGCCAGCCCTGCCGGATTCGACTGCTCAGGCCTGGTCGAGTGGGCCTACGCACAGGTGGGGATCTCGCTCCCCCACTACTCAGGCGCCCAGTACGACGACACGACCCACATCCCGCTGGCGGACATCGAACCCGGGGACCTGCTGTTCTACGGACCGGGCGGTGACGAGCACGTCGCCATGTACGTGGGAGGCGGCTCGATGATCGAGGCTCCTTACACCGGCGCTTCCGTCTGGATCACCGGGGTGCGCACGGGCGCGGACTTCGCAGGAGTCGGCCGGGTCACCTGATCTGGGTCACCTGATCCAGATCATCATCACGACCGCGCCAGGTACTCCAGCTCAGCCTTGGTCGTGGGCTGCAAACTGCTCCGGTGGCATCTGACCGACCGTCCCGCCGGCCCGTGGTCCGGGCGGGCGACCGAACCGGAACGGAAGGGCTTCCCGGCCGGCTTGGATGACCATTGCGTTGCCGGTCTCGTCACCGACAACGCAATCGAACACCGCGTCGGCGACCACCGCAGCATCGATCAGCGGAAAGCCGCTCTCGTTGAGCATCACGCGAGTGTCGTCGATGAGAGGCGTGTCCACGATGCTCGGGCAGACCGCGTTGATGGTGATGCCGCGATCGGACAGCTGCGGGACGAGTGATCGGACCAAGCCGACGACCGCGTGCTTGGTGACGCAGTACAACGGATCAGGCGAGAAGCCGATGAGCCCGGCGAGCGACGCGGTGGCGACGATCGCGCCTCCCCCACCGGTCGACATCGGTGGCACCAACGCTCGGACGCCGAAGACGACACCGTCCACGTTGACGCCCACGATCCGACGGTAGGCGTCGTCGGTGAGCTTGGTGATATCGCTCTCGCCGGTCATGACGCCCGCGTTGAGATGGGCGACGTCGACTCGGCCGAAACGCTCGATGACCGCGTCGACGATGCCGTTCCACGCTTCCGGCCGACTGACATCGGCCTGGATCGCCAGACCACCGAACTCGCCGGCCGCCTTCTCGGCCGAATCGCGGTCGAGATCCACCACGACCAGCGTCGCCCCGTCCTCTGCCAGCCGACGGACGCTGGCCAGACCGATCCCCGACCCGCCGCCGGTGACAACGGCAACCTTGGCGTCAAGCCTTCCCATTGCTCCCCCGATCTCCCCGTTCGAGCAGTCCGGGCCCCACGGGGCCTGCCCGCTCCCGCCCGGTCGCGGTCACCCTACCGGACGTCTGAGGCATACTGAGGTGGCTCCGATCGGGCCGAGATCCGGTTGCGGTGCCCGCGAGACCCTCATCCCGATGAGACCTCTACTGCCATGAGACCGATTCCCGTCGCATTCCACGTCTGGTTCCTCGAGATCCACACCTACGGGATCGGCCTCGCCCTCACCTTCTGGTTCGGCCTGCGCTACACCGAGCGCCGGGTCCGTGCCGCCGGTTACCCGTGGCAGTGGGTCACCGGGATGTTCGTGTGGGTGGTGGTGGCCGCCATCGTCGGCGCTCGCACACTGCACGTCCTCTCGAATCTCTCCTACTACTCCCACTACCCGCTTCAGGTCTTCGCCATCTGGCAGGGCGGGCTCTCCTCGTTCGGCGGCCTGCTGTTCGCGGTTCCGGTCGCCCTGATCACCACCCACAAGCGCTGTCCGGAGTTGAAACTGTTGCGGTTCGCCGACCTGATGGCGCCCGTGCTGATGGCCTGCTGGGGCATCGGCCGATTGCTCGGACCGCAACTGATGGTGGCCGGTGGCGGGCACCCCACCAATCAATGGTTTGGCATGTACTACGCAGGTCAGGTCGGAAAGCGGCTTCCGGTTCCCATCTTCCAGGCGATCGAGGACCTCACGATCTTCGCGATCTTGCTGCTCGTCGAGCGGTGGTTGCGCAACTCCGCTCCTCAGCCCGCAGTGGTCGGTGCGGGTGAGGGCGAAGCTGTCGTGCAAGCTCCACCGCCGCCGGCGGGAATCGTCATCGGCGTCGGCATGGTCCTGTGGGGTATCGAGCGCTTCTTCGACGAGCATCTCTGGCTCGGGGAGGACGGGCACCTGGGGTCGTTACTGGTGCAGATCGCCGGGGTTGCCCTCGCGGTGTCCGGGATCGTGCTGTTGATCACTCGGATCGGCCCGTTCCGTCGCTGGCGAAACGGCGAAACGACGGAGGTCGACGCAGGTCCCGTGCCCGTCGACACTACCGATGCGGGAGTCGAGGCCGGCGCGGACTCACTGCCCGTCGCCTCAGCCCCAGGGGCTATCGGACCTGCCGGACTCGCGACCTCCGAAGGCGACTGAGCGGTTCGTTCTACCTGGGGTCCGGCTCATCTGGGACTCACGAGACCTGCCTGGAGGCATGGATCCTCCGCCAAATGGGTATGACCCTTACGTGGAACGCTCGATTCTGACGACCGCGACGATCGAGGGCGAGTCGGCCGCGGCCTATACCTCCGAGGTCGACTATCCCCTCACGGTTGTGACCGTCGGCGGCGGCGGCGAGATGAGCGGGTGTCTGGTTGGATTCGTGACCCAGTGCAGTATCTCTCCGATCAGATTTCTCGTGTGTCTTTCCAAAGACAACCACACGTACTCTGCCGCACTGCGATCGAGTGGCCTCGGCATCCATCTCCTGGGTCGAGACCAGATCGACCTGGCGGAACTCTTCGCCGAGGAGACGGGAGATTGTGTCGACAAATTCAGCCGCTGCCGCTGGCGCCCAGGGCTTGGTGGAGCGCCGATTCTCGAAGAGTGCGCGGCCTGGCTGGACGGGGTCGTCTCTGCCCGCTTCGCTGTGGGAGACCACGACGCGTTCGCCGTGGAGCCACTCGCAGGTGGGCGTGGGCAGCATGACGGCCCGCTCATGTTTCAGGAAGCACCTGACTTCCGACCAGCTCATCCGGCAGACGCCCCTCACCGACCCTGAGTTAGCTTACGAATCGGACCCTGTTCGATCTACCTAGGGGAGGACATGCAGTGAAGGGATTCAAGAACTTCCTCATGCAAGGGGACTTGATCGTCATCGCGGTCGGTCTCGTCATTGCACTCGCATTTAGCACCCTCATCAAGGCGTTCACCGATTCGATCGTCACGCCGTTGATCAATGCCGCAGAGGGCGGCAAAGGGTCCGCGGCGGGTTTGGGCTGGACGATCAACGGGCAGCGGATCCTTCTCGGCAGTTTCATCTCGGCCATCGTCTATTTCGTCATCTTCATGGCCGTCATCTACTTCGTGCTCGTTGTGCCCTACCGCGCCTACATGAAGCGGAAGGGAACCACCGTGTTCGGTCCGGCGCCGGACACGAAGACGTGCCCTCAGTGTCTTTCCGAGGACCTGCCGGTAGCTGCCCTCAAGTGTCTCCACTGTGCGAGTCCAGTCGGCGATTCGAACGCGGTCGGCTGACCTACGTGGCGACCTGGCCGGACCTGCGTCTCTCGATGATCGAAGCTGCAACACCGGCGATGCTTCCGACCAGACAAAGGTAAACACCGAAACCCACTGTGGCGGTGATCGTGATGCCATCGCTCGAGTACGACGTCGAGGAGATGTTGAAAAACTCATAGACGCTCATGATCGTCAGTAGACCGAAGAGCACCAGGGTTGCAACGGACAACGCCGGTTTCGTGATCTGAAGTTGGAGCAGCTCTGCGCCAATCGCGAG
The DNA here is from genome assembly GCA_963839925.1 of uncultured Acidimicrobiaceae bacterium. Lineage (GTDB taxonomy): Bacteria > Actinomycetota > Acidimicrobiia > Acidimicrobiales > RAAP-2 > Bog-756. Next base: position 228,147 of record CAWIWV010000002.1, read on the forward strand.
AATCGCGAGTAGCAGCGTGATCTTGCCATCACCTGATATTCCGTTCTCGCTGACAGAGAAGATCCCGAGGCTCGCAGTGACCCAGGTCGCGAAGGACCCGATGATCACCAGCGCGCCAGCAGCAAGCATGACCCATGAGGTGGGGCTCATCTTGTCGATCATTCGTGAAGGGGCTGGGATCGCAGAGGTGCTGACCCGGGGACGAGGGCGTGGATCCGCGGCTGTGTAGTCAGGATGGAGGTGCGGCGAATACCACCTCCCGTCCGACGCCTGCCACCACCCAGGGCCCTGCGGACCGGCCGCACCTGCGGGAGCTTGCTCGATTGTCTGACTCGGTTGTACGGACGGGACAGCTTCGGCTCCGGCTGGAGCGACCTCCCGAAGCGGTGGAGTGGCCTTCCGGGGTTGCGGTGTTGGCGGATACCAGAGCCCGTCTGTCGCTTGCCACCATCCCGTACCCTGCGGTTTGGGCGCACCTACGGGAGCCGGAACTGTCTGACCCGGTTGCACCGACTCCACGACCTCGGCCGGGGTGACTTCCTGAGGCTGCGGTGGATACCACTTCCCGTCAGAGGCCAGCCACCAGCCCGGGCCCTGTGATGCGTCACTCATCGGGTACTCCCGCTTCACCGTCGTCATCAAAGCGTCTATGGCGTGATCATCTGAGCACATATCCCTCCGCTGGGCTCGGTGACGATGCGATGACCGTTCGGTCAGGAACCCTTCGCTTCCGCTGCCGCCTTTTCTTCGGCCGCCTTGCGGTAGGCCTCGAGCTGGTCGAGGAGGGGCATCCGCTCCTGACCGACCGTCGAGTCCAGACGGGCGGCGATGTCCTGGGGTGTCCAGCGGCCTTCCGCGTACATCGCACGGACCTCGCGGGGTTGGTTCCACACCGCGATCTTCGGCCCGACCGACGTATACACCTGGCCGGTCACGTGCTTGGCCTGATCCGACAGCAGGTAGACGACCAAGGGGGCGACGTCCTCGGGATCGCCCATCTCGGCGAGGTCCATCGGGACGTTGGCCGACATACGGGTGCGGGCCACCGGCGCCACCGCGTTGGCGGTGATCCCGTAACGGTTCAACCCCGCAGCTGCCGAACGGACCAGGGAGACGATGCCGCCCTTGGCTGCGGCGTAGTTGGCCTGGGCCACACTGCCGGCGAACGCACCCGAGGTGAAGGCGACCAGCGAACCGCCTCCCTCTTGCTTCCGCATGATCGCGGAGGCCGCTCGGAAGACGGTGAAGTGACCCTTCAAGTGGGTCTCGATGACTGCGTCCCACTCGTCCTCCGACATGTTGAACAGCATCCGCTCACGCAGGATGCCGGCGATCGCGACGACTCCATCGATCCGTCCCCATCGCTCGACGCCTGCCCCCACGATCTTTTCGCCCCCGTCGAGGGTGGTCACGCTCTCGGCGACGGCGACCGCCTCGCCGCCGCCTGACTCGATCTCAGCGACCAGAGCCTCGGCGACCTCGCTCTTCGGATCCGCACCGTCCAGTGCGACGCCGATGTCCGCCACCACCACTCGGGCGCCTTCAGCTGCGCAGGCCAACGCCACCGCACGACCGATCCCACCACCGGCGCCGGTGATCGCCACGACCTTGCCCTTCAGGAAATCCGTCATCGCCCACTACCTCTCTCTCCACCCGGGCGACGCGCCTTGGGAGGTTGACCAATACGAGAACCTGTTCTAGCGTCCCCACCGGATCGACGCCACATGAGGTCGCGAGCGCCCTCCCAAGGTGGCCGGACCCAATCCAACACGAACTGCCGTACTCGGCGCAGGGGATGGGGAGCACGATGGACGAATTTGGATTCTGGGCACGGGCAAAGGCGAACCCGGACAAGCTGGCTCTGGTCGCACCCGACGGCACCGAGTACACCGCCGCCGAGCTGCTGGGCCGGACCAACCAGGTGGTCCACGGTCTCCGCGGACTCAACCTCAAGCCCGGGGATGTCGTGGCAACCCTCCTGCCCAACGGCGTCGAGATGTTCGAGCTCTACCTGGCCGCACTCCAGGCCGGCTGGTACCTGGTTCCGATCAACCACCATCTGGTCGGACCCGAGGTCGCCTACATCCTCAAGGACTCGGAAGCCAAGGTCTTCGTCGCCCACGAAAGGTTCACCGACGTGGCGCTCGATGCTGCGGAAGAGGCCGAGCTCCCCTCCGCCCGATGCTTCGCCGTTGGAGAGATCACCGGCTTCGGCTCCTTCGCCATGATGCGGGACGCCCAACCCACCAGCGAACCTGCCGACCGGACCATCGGCGACGTCATGAATTACACCTCGGGCACCACCGGCAATCCCAAAGGTGTCTTCCGCCCGCTGAGCGGCGCGAACCCCGAGGACGTTGCACTCGGACTGTCCGGGATCCTCTTCCTCTTCGGAATCCAGCCCGACGACGAGAACGTGCACATCGTCGGCTCGCCGCTCTATCACACTGCGGTCCTGAGATACTCGGGAGCGTCGATCCACCTGCTCCACACCGTGGTGCTGATGGACAAGTGGATCCCCGAGGAGATGCTCCAACTCATCGAGAAGTACAAGGTGACCAGCTCCCACATGGTCCCCACCCAGTTCCACCGTCTCCTCGCGCTGCCCGAAGAGACCCGCAACAAGTACGACGTGTCCTCGGTCGAGCACATGATCCACGCCGCTGCCCCGTGCCCGATCGACGTCAAGCACAAGATGATCGACTGGTGGGGCAACGCGATCGACGAGTACTACGCAGCCTCCGAAGGTGGCGGAACTCTGGTGACCGCCGAGGAGTGGTTGAAGAAGCCGGGCACCGTCGGCAAACCGTGGCCCATCTCCGAGATCGCCATCTTCGACGACGCGGGAAACCGCATCGAAGAGCCCAACGTCATCGGGACCGTCTACATGTCGATGCAGACCGGCGACTTCTCGTACCACAAGGACAAGAAGAAGACCGAGAGCAATCGGATCGGCAAGTTCTTCACCGTCGGCGACGTCGGTCTGATCGACGAGGACGGCTACCTCTTCCTCCGCGACCGCAAGATCGACATGATCATCTCGGGTGGCGCCAACATCTACCCGGCCGAGATCGAGAACGTGCTGCTCGGATTCCCGAAGGTCGCCGACGTCGCTGTCTTCGGCATCCCCAACGAGGACTGGGGCGAAGAGATCAAAGCCGTGATCGAACCGATCGAAGGGGTAGAACCCTCACCTGAGCTCGCCCAGGAGATCATCGAGTACTGCAGTACCCGCTTGGCGAAGTTCAAGACGCCCAAGTCGATCGACTTCACCGAGGCGATGCCGCGGGATCCGAACGGAAAGCTCTACAAGCGCAAGCTGCGTGACCCGTACTGGGAGGGCCGCCAGAAGATCTGAGCCCCGAGCGGGGCGTCAATCTCGCTTCGGACTCGTCGTCGCGGCGATTTCCTTCTGGATCGCTTCGAGCATCCCCGCGTCGGCGGCATTCGGATTGGATTCCACGATGGCCGCCATGTTGGCCGGTCGGACCATGATGAAGATCCCCTCCGCCTCGGCGGTCAGCACGTCACCGTGGTAGATCCCGCCCCAGGTACGGACCTTCCGTCCCGAACGACCGAGGCAGCGCCCCTCGATCCGAAGATCGGTGCACAACGGCGTGGTCTTGCGATAGCGGATGGTCAGGGTCCCGGTCATCGCCGGGTTGCCGGCCACCAGATTGGCGGTGCCCAGCACTTCGTCGAAGGTCTCGGCGATCACCCCGCCGTGCACGCAGGCGGGCGGTCCCTCGAACTGGTAATCGAAGTTCACCTCGCCGCGCAGCTCGGGTAGTCCTCCATCGGCCGCCTCGACCCGCCAGACACGGATCGGCGGTGAGATCGGGTTGATCATGCCGGTGGCCGGGCTCCCCGGGAAGTACTCCTGGGGTGGATCAGCGAAGTCGGGAGGACGCCGTGGGGACCGGCCCGAGCCAGCTGCTGCGACCAGTCCGGACGAGATTCCCTCGACCGCGTCAGCAGCTCCGGCAAGTGTGACGTCGTCGACCTCGGCCGACACGGTCAGAGTGATCAGTTGACGGAGCGACTCGGCCAGCCGACGCCGGGGATCCTGGCTCGACGGGCCCTCGTCCCCCTGCTCGTTCACCGGCGTTTGTAGACGGGTGGACGCTTTTCGGCGAAAGCCTTCTGACCTTCCTTTGCGTCCTCGGTGGCGAAGATGGGCCAGCCCAGCTCCAGCTCGATCTTGAGGGCGTCCTGCTCAGGGATGCCCTCGGTCGCCTTCACCGAAGCCTTGATCGCCTCGACGGCGAGCGGTCCGTTGGCGCCGATGACCTCTGCGATCTCCATCGCCGCCTCGAGGGCGGTGCCGTCGGGCACGACCCTGCCGATCAGACCGATCTCCTTGGCCTCCTGCGCGGAAACCTCCCGAGCGGTGAGCAGCAGGTCCATGGCGACGGTGAACGGGATCTGGCGGCGCAACCGCACCGTCGAACCGCCGAGCGGGAACAGCCCTCGCTTGGCCTCGAACACTCCGAACTTGGCTCCCTCGCCTGCGACCCGGATGTCGGTCGCCTGGAGGATCTCGGTTCCGCCGGCCACCGCCCACCCTTCGACCGCGGCGATCAGCGGCTTCTTGAGCGAGTAGTGACGGAGCAACGCCTTCCAGTGGAGATCGGGATCGTCCGCCATCCGCTGCTTGACCGTCTCGTTGCCCGGCCCGGACATCGACTTCAAGTCCATGCCGGTGCAGAAGTCCCCTTCCGCGCCGGTGAGGATCGCACACCGGATGTCGTCGTTGGTGTCGATCTCGACCCACGCATCGGCCATGCCGACCAACATCGGTCCCGAGAGGGAGTTCTTCGCCTCAGGCCGGTTCATGGTCACCACCGCGGTGGAGCCGATCTGCTCGTACTTCAGATGTTCGGTGCCGGTCACGTTGCTCCTTCGATGCTCCGGTCAGGACCGACGGGAAGTGTCACCGCGCCCGCCCCGACTACTTCAGATCAGATCCGCTCGATGATGGTGCCGGTCGCCAGTGCGCCTCCGCAGCACATGGAGACGAGGGCGAGGTTGCTGTCCGACCGCTCCAGCTCGTGCAGTGCAGTGGTGATCAGCCTGGCCCCGGTGGACCCGACCGGGTGGCCGAGGGCGATGGCCCCGCCGTTCACGTTGACCTTGTCCCAGTCGACCTCGTGCACCTTGCCCCAGGACATGACCACCGAGGCGAAGGCTTCGTTGACCTCGAAGATGTCGATGTCGGCCATGGTCATACCCGCTTTGCGCAGCACGTCTGTCGTCGCGGCGATCGGGCCGTCGAGGTGGTAGTAGGGGTCGGAACCGACCAGGGTCTGGGCGACGATGCGAGCCCGGGGCCGCAGGCCGGCTTCGCTCGCCTTGCGCTGGGACATCCAGAGCACTGCGGCCGCCCCGTCGGAGATCTGTGAGCTGTTCCCTGCGGTGTGCATACCGTCGGGAAGGACAGGCTTCAGGCCCGCCAACCCCTCGCGAGTCGTGTCGCGGGGACCCTGGTCCTTGGTCACCAGTGCCTTCTCGCCGGTGGGTCCGTCGGGACCGACCACCGGTGCCTCGAGCGGTGCGATCTCCCGGTCGAACCGGCCTTCGGCGACCGCCCGCGCCGCCTTGCGCTGAGACTCGAAGCCCAGCCAGTCGACGTCGTCACGGGTGATCCCGTACTTCTGCGCGATGCGCTCGGCCGCGCCGAACTGATCGGGCATGTCCCAGGGGAAGTCGTCGGGCCTCGATCGCCCCGGTCCGTTGAACGCGTTGGCCCCGAGCCCGACCCGGCTCATCGCCTCGACCCCGCAGGCGATGCCGGCGTCGATGGCGTCTGCGCTGATCAGGTTGGCGACAAAGTTGTTCGCCTGCTGTGCCGAGCCGCACTGGCAGTCCACCGTGGTGGCCGCAACCTCGTAAGGGAGGCCCTGGCTCAACCAGGCGGTGCGGGTGACGTTGGAGGCCTGCTCCCCCGCCTGGGTCACGCAGCCTCCGACGATCTGCTCGATGTCGCCCGGATCGACCCCCGCTCGCTTGACGAGCTCGACCTGCACATTCCCGAGCAGCTCGGCGGCGTGGAATCCGGAGAGCCAGCCGTTGCGCTTGCCGATCGGGGAACGAACTGCTTCGACGATCACTGGCTCGGCCATGATGGGTCCCCCCTTGGAGTTCGGCTCTGTCGCCCACGATTGCCCACGTTTCCCCTGGGCAATCGAGTCTGGTCGGTCCGAGTATAGAACCCGTTCTATTGGGACCCGCTAACATGCAGCGTGGAGGCAGCAATGGCGATCGACTTCAAGGGCCAGCGGGTACTGGTGACCGGCGCGTCGTCCGGCATCGGCGCAGGGCTGGCAGAGGAATTCGCCCGGAGAGGCGCGATCGTCGGGATCTGCGCCCGTCGGGAAGACCGGCTCGACGAGGTGCTGAGCCGCTGCCGCGAACACTCTCCCGAGTCGCGCAAGTGGGTGTGCGATCTCTCCGACCCCGCCGCGGTCGACGGGCTCGCTGCGGCTGCGCTGGAGGAGCTCGGAGGCGTCGACGTGCTGGTGAACAATGCCGGCATCCCCAAGCGGCGCCACGTCACCCGTCTGGACCAGGCAACCGTCGAGTCGGTGATGAACATCAACTACTTCAGCCCGGTGCGGCTGACCCTGGCGCTGCTCCCGCAGATGCTCGAACGGGACAGCGGACGGATCATCAACATCTCGTCGGTGGCTGCCACCTTGAGTTCACCCGGTGAGTCCTCCTACGACGCGTCGAAGGCGGCGGTGACCGCGTTCAGCGAGTCGATGGCAATCGACCTGTGGGAGACCGGGATCAAGGTGCTCGTCGTCTACCCCGGCCTGGTCGACACCGAGTTGTTCACCCTGCCGGACAACGAACCGGTGATGGCCTCGGTCGAGATGGTGCCGGTGAGCGAGCTGGTGCACGACGTTTTCGAGGCACTGGAGACCGGCGCGGCCCAGGTCTACGTGCCCGCCTACTTCGGTGACATCGTTTCGGCAAAGGCCGCAGATGTCGCCAAGTTCCTGTCGGGCACCGCGAGCTACATCGCAGCCCAGAAGGCCAAAGGCTGAGCCCCTTGCCTCGGACGGCCGCTCGGAGTATGCAAGAACCGTAGAAGTATCGAAAGAACTGCGAGGTAGACATGGAAACCCAAGCAGCGATCCTGTGGGGAATGGGACAGGACTGGCAGGTCGAGACGATCAAGCTCGATCCTCCCAAGACCGGTGAGGTCCTGGTCCGAATCGCCGCCTCGGGCATGTGCCACAGCGACGAGCACATGAGGACCGGCGACCTCGGGGGCATCTACCCGGTCATCGGCGGTCACGAGGGAGCCGGTGTCGTCGAAGAGGTCGGCCCTGGGGTCCAGGGGCTCGAGCCCGGCGACCACGTGGTCTTCGGTTTCGTCCCGGCATGCGGCAAATGCCCATCGTGTGCGCGGGGCCACTCCAACCTCTGCGACGTGGGCGCGGAGCTCATGATGGGAGCCCAGGCGGATGGCACCCACCGCCACCACGCGGCTGACGGAACCGACCTGGCAACCATGGTCTGTCTCGGAACGTTCGCCAAGCACACCGTCGTGAACCAGGCGTCGTGTGTGAAGATCCTCGACCACTACCCGCTGGACAGGGCCTGCCTTGTCGGTTGCGGTGTGACCACCGGCTGGGGATCTGCGGTCTATGCGGCCGAGGTCAAGCCCGGTGACGACGTGGTGGTCATCGGCATCGGCGGGCTTGGCGCCTCGGCGATCCAGGGAGCTCGTCTTGCCGGGGCGGAGCGGATCTTCGCCATCGACCCGGTGCCCTTCAAGCTGGAGATGGCCACCAAGTTCGGAGCCACCCACACCTCGGCGAGCATCGAAGAGGCGCTGCCGCTGGTGAACGAGGTGACCTGGGGGAAGAACGCCGAGAAGGTCATCTGCACGATGGGGGTCGGCGACGGCCGCTACATGGAGACGATCATGCAGATGACCGCGAAGCACGGGCGGGTGGTCGTCACCAACATCCACCCGATGGCCGAAAGCCAGGTCACCCTGCAGCTGACCTGGCTGACCTTGTTGGAGAAGCAGATCGTCGGAACCATCTTCGGATCGGCAAACATGCGCTACGACATCCCCCACCTGCTGCGGCTCTACGACCACGGCCAGCTCGACCTGGACACCATGGTCACCCGCACCTACGACCTCGAAGACGTCAACCAGGGATATGCCGACATGCTCGAAGGCAGGAACATCCGCGGGGTCCTCAAGTACGAATAGCCGCCCCTAGGGCGGGTGGGGCAGTAGGTTGCCGTCCATGACCGAGGAACGAACCGTCCTCATCACCGGCGCGACAAGCGGGCTGGGGTGCGCGCTCGCCCACCAGCTTGCCGGCGAGGGAGCAGCGGTGATCCTGCATGGACGGGACCCCCAAGAGCTCGAGCGGACTGCTGAAAGCATCGGCCGGACCTCCGGCATCGACCGACCACCAACGGTCCTCGCTGACCTGGCCGACCTGGCCCAGGTGCGGCGCTTGGCAACGGAGGTTCGGGGCGTGACCGACCGCCTCGACGTGCTGGTCAACAACGCCGGGATCGGTGCGGGCGAGCCGGACGGCCGCGACCGCAGGGTGAGCGCGGATGGGTACGAGCTCCGGTTCGCGGTGAACTACCTGGCCACCTTCCTGCTGACCCTCGAGCTGCTCCCCCTGCTGCGGCGCTCCGCTCCGGCGCGGATCGTCCACGTTGCGTCGATTCGACAGGATCCGATCGACTTCGACGACCTGATGCTCGAGCGCAGCTACAGCGGCATTCGCGCCTACGGCCGGAGCAAGCTCGCCCAGATCATCTTCGGGTTCGACCTGGCGAGCCGGATCCCCGCCGCAGAGGTCACGGTGAACAGCCTGCATCCTGCGACCTACATGCCGACCAAGATGGTGCTGGCAGAGGTCGGCTACAGCATCGACAGCCTCGAGTCGGGCGTCGAGGCGACCTCCCGCCTGGTCAGGGACCCCGACGTCGCCGACATCACAGGGATGTTCTTCGATCGGACCCGCGAGGCCAAGGCGAACGCCCAGGCCTACGACGACGCTGTCAGGACCGAGCTCTGGCGGCGGAGTCTCGAGCTGGTCGGCCTGCCAGACCTGGTCTGACTCAGTTCAGGTCCCCGACGCCGAAGAGGCGCCGCGAGCAGCTCCGCACGATCCAGCAACATGGCTAGGCGTAGGTCAGGGCACCCGCAGTGATGAACACACCACGTCGGGCAAGGCGAAGCGCTCCCGATTCGTCTCCCTCGGAGAGACACTGGCTGACCTCGAGGCCCACCTCGGCGATGTTCGCTGGTAGGCCGTCACTTCATCGTAGAGGCAAGGTGTTCCAGCCCGCGACGCAGCGGCGCGTGAAGACAAGGTCCAGCGGCAATCAGCCGAGCAGCTTCTTGGCGATGACCACCCGTTGGATCTGATTGGTGCCTTCGTAGATCTGGGTGACCTTGGCGTCCCGCATGAACCGCTCGACCGGGAAGTCCTTCACGTACCCGTAACCACCCAGCAACTGGACCGCATCGGTGGTGACCGACATGGCGGTGTCGGACGCGAAGCACTTGGCCATCGCACCGATCATGGTGAGCTCCCCCTCCGGATCGCCCAAGTCGATCACCGAGCAGGCCCGGTAGATCATGGTCCTCGCCACCTCGGTCCGCATGGCCATGTCGGCGAGCATGAACCGCAGGCCCTGAAGGTCCGCAATGGGTTTTCCGAACGCGTGTCGCTGCTGCATGTACCCGGTCGCGCAGTCGATGGCACCCTGGGCGATACCCACCGCCTGGGCCCCGATGGTCGGCCTGCTCCGGTCGAGGGTGTGCATGGCGATGGTGAACCCCACACCCTCCTCGCCGATCAGGTTGCCTGCCGGCACTCTCACCTCGTCGAAGGAGACCGGGGCGGTCGGGCTGGCCCGCATACCCATTTTGTCTTCGTGGGCTCCGACCTCGACGCCCCAACCCCTCTCGACCAGGAAGCAGCTGATCCCGCGACGGCCCGCGGCCGGGTCGGTCACCGCAAACACCGTAAAGAGGTCCGAGACGGGCGCATTGGTGATCCAGTACTTGGTTCCCGTGAGGAGGTAGGAGTCGCCGTCGCGGATCGCGCGGGTCTTCATCGCCGCGACATCGCTGCCTGCATCGGCCTCGGAGAGGCAGTAACTGCCCTGCACCTCACCCGAGGCGACCCTCGGCACATAGCGCTGTTTGAGTTCCTCGGAACCCCAGTTGATCACCGGCACCATGGAGAGCTTGGAGATCAGGAGGGTGAGCGACGTCGAGGCGCAGGCTCTGGCCAGCTCCTCGGCCATGATCGCCTGGGTCACCATGTCGGCGCCCGCTCCTCCGTATTCGACAGGGATGCCCAGTCCGGGAAGCTCGAGCTCGACGCAGGCGTCGAACGACTTCTGGGGGAAGACCGCATCCCGATCCACTTCCGCCGCATGGGGGGCGACCCGGTCCTCGGCGAATTTGCGCAGGGTGTCGCGGAACTCTTGTGAGGCCTCGGTCAGCGTGAAGGTTGGCGCGTCCATTCCGACAAGCTACCTATCGGGACCATGCCCCCCTCGCATCCGTACGGATCCGGTCGGATCGGGAGCCGACCGGCCCGGTCCGCACCCCTCGTTCCGAGCGATGTCAACCGTTTTCGCAGGTCATCGGCCATGGAATCTGGTGGAAAACCCTTCATTCGAAGAGCTCCGCGAAATTGCCCCTGACATTTTGCAATGCCGCACGTTATGCTGTCCCTCAGTGGATTACCACAGAGAGTAGCGGAGGTAGGTCTGTGAGTGAGATAGAGGGGCAAAGTCAAGTGCAAACCCAGCCAGACCCGCAGGCAGCCGGAGAGGGCAGGCGGTTCCCCGACCTGTTCGAGAAGGCGCTCCAGGGGTCCACCCTGACCGACCAAGTGACGGTGGTGTACGACGGCGAGGAACGCCGCAAGGCGCCAAGACCTCCGAACGACGTCATTGCAGAGCAGATGGGCGGAGTCGTGGACAGCATCACCGCCGGCTCCAGAGCTCCGGTCGGCGCGGCGAGCATGCTCGGGACGACCGGTGTCAGTTTCGGGGCACCTGCGCACGCCCCCTCCAAGCGACGGTGGCGCAAGGGTCGCTGAAACTCACCCGGGCTGCACGCTGACCAGGGACCTCCACTGGCCGAGCCGCTCCGCGACCTCCTCCGCAGTCAGCCGCAGCGCTTCTTCGGTCACCAGATCGGCGATCGCGCGCTGCGCGACGTAGTGGTGAGACGCGGATCGGAACAGGGGTCCCCGAGTGGAGACCAGATCGTCGGGGGCACCTCCGAGGAACCCCCACAAAGTGAACCCGAAGGCGAGGTCGTAGACGGTGGGGGCCCGACCGAACCGGGCAGACCGGCGCATGGCGACCGCGGTGGCGCCGGCGATGGCGTCCTCGGCGGACTCGCCTTCAGCCAGCTCCAGTCGGTCTTCGAACCTCCGGGCGAGCTTGAGGGCGAAACCCTGATCGGGCCCGGGGCTTCCGTAGCGGGGACCGGACGGCTGGGTGGCGCCCCGGATCTCTGACGGGCGTGACTGGGTCCAGATGTTCGGAACCCGCAACTGGTGGGCCGGGCGAACCTGGTCGGCTTCGATGATCGGAACGAAACTCGGTTGGGTCACGCTGACTGCTCCTGTCTGCCCTGAACTTGGCCCGGCTGGCCGGCGTCCAGCGGTGTTGCGTGGAGGAGACCGTAGACGATCGAGTCGGAGAGGGCCTGCCACGACGCAGCGATGATGTTCTCGGACACCCCGATCGTCGTCCAGGTGCGGTCACCGTCGGTCGAGTCGATGAGCACCCTGGTAACCGATCCGGTCCCCTTCGCCGAGTCGAGGACCCGCACCCGGTAGTCGACCAGGTGGACGCCCGCGAGCGCCGGAAAGCGAGAACCGATCGCCGTGCGGAGGGCGCCGTCCAACGCATTCACCGGGCCGTTCCCTTCCGCGGTCGCCACTACCCGCTCGTTGTCCACCATCACCTTCACCGTTGCTTCGGTCGATTCGCCGTTGCCGTGATCGGCGATCACCCGGTACGACTCGAGTTCGAAGTAGCGCTGCTCCCACCCGGTGGCGTTCCGCAGCAGCAGCTCGAGGGACCCGTCGGCCACCTCGAAGTGATACCCCTCGTGTTCGAGACGCTTGAGGGAGTCGAGGACTGACGCCATCGCCTGCGAGTCGAGCTCGAGCCCCAGCTCGGCAGCCTTCAGGGCCAGCGTCGAACGGCCGGCCATCTCGGAGACGACGAAGCGGGTGCCGTTCCCGACCAGCTCGGGCGAGACGTGTTCGTAGGCATCGGAGCGCCGTGCGATCGCCGACGTGTGCAGGCCGGCCTTGTGAGCGAAGACCGAAGCCCCGACGTAGGGCTGCTGCGGATTCGGGGCGATGTTGACCAGCTCGGAGATGTGGTGGGACACCGGGGTGAGCAGTCGCAGGCGCTCACGGCCCACGGTGTCGATCCCGAGCTTGAGGGTCAGATCGGGGATGGCCGCAGACAGGTCGGTGTTGCCGGCCCGTTCTCCGTAGCCGTTCACGCATCCCTGGACGTGGGTGGCACCCTTGCCGACCGCGACGAGTGAGTTGGCCACCGCGCATCCACTGTCATTGTGGAAGTGGACGCCGATCTGCGTCTCGAACCCGGCGACGACTTCGCCCACGATCCGCTCGATCTCGTGGGGCAGGCTGCCTCCGTTGGTGTCACAGAGCACGAGCGCCTCGGCACCCGCCTCTTCGGCCGCTCGGAGGATGCGCGCGGTGAACTTGGGATTCGCTTTGTACCCGTCGAAGAAGTGCTCGGCGTCGAGGAAGACCCGGAGATCGTTGGCGCGCAGGAACTCGACCGAGTCGGCCACCATCGCAACCGCCTCGTCGAGTGTGGTCCGAAGGGTCTCGACCACGTGCATCTCGGCCGACTTGGCCACGATGCAGACGGCCTCGGTCTGTGCCTCGACCAGATGCCGGAGTGTGTCGTCGTCCTCGGCCTTCACCCCGGCCCTCCGGGTCGATCCGAAAGCGACCAGTGTCGATCGAGCCAGTGAGAGCTCGGTCGGTGCCCGGGCGAAGAACTCCGCGTCCTTGGGATTGGCGCCGGGCCACCCACCCTCGATGAAGGTGACGCCCAGATGGTCGAGTTGTTCGGCGACCCGGAGCTTGTCGTCGACGGTCAGGGAGAGGCCTTCTTGCTGCGAGCCGTCCCGCAGAGTGGTGTCGAAGACGTCGACAGCCGTCGGAAAGCTGGGCAGGTCGAAGTCGTGGCCGCCGGTCGGCGCCGCACCTTCCTTGTCGGCGGACCGCTCGGATCGGCAAGCCTCCCTACCCTCGTCGTGCGCCTGCTGCCCAGCAGTACGGGGATGGGTGTGGGTATGGCCGCCGTGGGTATGGGTGTGGCCGTGGCCGTGGTTCATGCCGTCGGCGAGTGTGGGGCCTTCATTCGACATAGTCCAACCAGTCCTTGTACTGGTCGACCTCACCGCGCACGGTCGCGAAGTAGGTCTGCTGCAGCTTCTTGGTGATCGGACCCGGCTTGCCGTCACCGACCGGGCGATCGTCGACCGCGCGGATCGGCACGAGCTCGGCGGCGGTTCCGGTGAGGAACGCTTCGTCCGCGGTGTAGAGATCGGTCCGGATGAGGGATTCGAAGGAGACCGCGTAGCCGAGGTCGCGGGCGATCGTCTCGATCGACTGCTGGGTGATCCCTTCGAGGGCCCCCGAGTCGGAGGTGATCGGGGTGATCAGCCGGCCCTTCCGGACGATGAAGATGTTCTCGCCCGTGCACTCGCTCACCCTGCCGTCGGGGGCCAACAGGATCGCCTCGTCGTAGCCGCCGTTCAACGCCTCGACCTTGGCGAGTGAGGAGTTCACGTACATTCCGGTCCCCTTGGCGGCGGTCGGGACCGCGTTGGGGTCGTGACGCCGCCACGAGCTGATCTTGACCGACACCCCGTTGGCGACCCCGTCGTCCCCGAGGTAGGTGCCCCAGGGCCATGCCGCGATCGAGACCTTCACCTCACACGGAAGCGGGTTCAGTCCCATCTCGCCGTCGAGGTAGACCAGCGGGCGGATGTAGCAGCCGTCGTCGAGCCCGTTCACCCGGACCACCGATCGGGTGGCGTCCATCAGGTCGTCCAGGGAGTAGGGGACATCGATCATGAAGATCTTGGCCGACTGGAGGAGCCGCTCCATGTGCTCACGTAGGCGGAACACCGCGACGCCCCGCGAGGTCGGGTAGGCACGAATCCCCTCGAACACGCCGGATCCGTAGTGCATGGTGTGGGTGAGCACGTGCACCCGCGCGTCGTCCCAATCGACCAGCGTTCCGTCCATCCAGATCTTGTCGGTCGGGGTCAGTGGCATGGTTACAGCCTTTCTGCAATTGCGTCGCCGATTGCGGCGGTCGACAGCGTCGGATCGGGTTGAGAAGCGATGAAATCGGTGAGGGCTTCTGCCACCTTCTGGGCGGCGGAGCTTTCCCCGAGGTGATCGAGCATGAGGGCGGCCGAACGAATGGCGGCGACCGGGTTGGCCTTTCCTGTCCCCGCGATGTCGTGTGCCGCACCGTGGACCGGCTCGAAGAGGGACGGTCCGGTGCGGTCGGGGTTGAGGTTGGCGGACGCTGCGTACCCGATACCACCGGCGACCGCGCCCGCGAGGTCGGTCAGGATGTCGCCGAAGAGATTGTCGGTCACGATCACGTCGTACCGCGCGGCATTCTCCACAAGGTAGATGCAGGCGGCGTCCACATGGTTGTAATCGCGGGTCACGTTTGGGTACTCGACCGCGACCTCATCGACCGTGCGCTGCCAGAGATCCCCGGCGAAGGCGAGCACGTTCGTCTTGTGGACCAGGGTCAGGTGCCCACGAGGCCGTGCCGCGGCCAGTTCGAATGCAAACCTGGCGCAGCGCTCCACCCCATGACGGGTGTTGACCGATCCTTGGGTGGCCACTTCGAAGGGCGTGCCCTTGCGCAGGAACCCCCCTTCGCCGGCGTACGTGCCCTCGGTGTTCTCGCGGATCACCACGAAGTCGGAGCCGGGCGCCAACGAACCGGGCACTCCGTTGAACGGACGCATGTTCACATAGAGGTCCAGTTCGAAACGGAGACGGAGGAGGAGCCCCCGCTCGAGCGCCCCGGCGGGAACAGCGGTGCTGCCGACCGGCGGCCCGACCGCCCCGAGGAGGATCGCGTCCTGGCTCCGCAGTTCGTCGAGGATCGAGTCGGAGAGGATCTCCCCCGTCCGGACATAGCGATCGGCGCCGAGGTCGTACTCGGTGGTCTCAAGCGAGATGCCGGCGGCCCGAACGACCTTCAGCGCCTCGTCGACGACCTCGGGACCGATCCCGTCGCCGCCGATGACCGCCACCTTGTGCACCTCGTGCGTGCTCATCGTCCTCAATCCTTCTCTCTTCCGACTCCGCAAACCTGCGGGTCTGTTCCGAACCGAATTGTCCCACCAATTTGAAAAACCGCCCACAATGTGGGCGGTCGTAGGCACATACCGGTGGGCATGCGCCTACTCGATAATGATTACCTGCGTGCGGGTTCCGAACGGAGCGCTCATCGCCCTCCAGTGTCCCCCGTCCAAGGGTGGGACGTCAACCCCATGGCCGCCCCAGGCAACGCACAGAAGGCCGGTCAGCGCTCCCGACCGACGGCCGGCCCACGTCACGACCCGGCGATCTCGCTCCACGGGATGGCTCCCTCGCGCAAGCACCGGGTCGCCGGTCCGCGGCACTCCACCACCGTGGACGGCACACCGTCACAGCGACCGCCGTCGAGGATGACCCCAGGTGCCAGCTCGGGAACGAGACCCGAAAAGGCGGTAGCGACGTCGGCCGCAGTGGTCGCGGGTGGAGACCCGTGCAGGTTGGCGCTGGTCACTGCCAGCGGCCCGAGCTTGCCGCAGAGGTACTCGATCACCGGATGTTCGGGCCACCTCACCCCGACCGTCTTTCGGGCCGCGGGGGGTCCGCCGAGGTCCGCGTCGAACCCGGGTTCGCGTGGGATCACCAACGTCAGAGGCCCAGGCCAGAATCGGCCTGCCAGCAGTTCGGCGGCGGTGTCCAGTGGCCCGGCAAGCGCATCGACGTCACCCCACGACGCAACCAGTACCGGCAGCGCGACGTCCTTCGGCCTCTCTTTGAGCCGGAAGAGCCGGTCGACCGCGGTCGGCAAGGAGGGCAGTGCGGCGAGCCCGTAGACGGTGTCGGTGGGCACGGCCACCACCGAGCCATTTCCGAGTGCCTCGATGGCGGCGACCAGTCCGCCCTCCTCTTCAGCCGATCGTTCGAGCGGTCCCATGGTCAATTTCTCACCACCAGGAACCGAACGCGCCCTGCCAGATCCCGCTTCAGCGTGGCCTGTTCGTAGCCGGCCCGTCGCGCGGCTGCGACGCACTCTTCTCCGAGCGTCGGCGCGATCTCGATCACCATCGCGGCCGGCCGAGCCAACCACCGGTGGGCTCCGGCGATGATCTCCTCGATGGCGGCCATGCCATCGACACCTGTGGCGCCTGCGCCGGCGACGAGCGCACCCCGCGGCTCCCACTCCCGCACCGTCGAGTCGAGGTCCGGGTACTCCGACTCCGCGACATAGGGCGGGTTGGAGACCAGGAGGTCGACCCTCCCGGTCAGCTCGACGGGAAGGGCGTCGTACCACGAACCCTCCACGACCCGTACCCGCCGAGCGGCAATGGGGTCGATGCCGCCGAGCGAGGCAAGGTTCTCCCGGACCACCTCCAACGCGTCGAGCGACGCGTCGGTCCCCCACACTTCGAGATCGGGACAGATCGCCTGGCCTTCGAGCGCGAGCGACAGCGCGATCGCTCCCGAGCCGGTTCCCAGATCGACCGCGACCCGTCCGCCTGCAGATGGCCCGAGGTGTCCGAGCTCCTCGAGTGCCGCGTCCACCAGCTGTTCGGTCTCTGGCCTCGGGATGAGGACTCTCGGATCGACCCGAAGCTCGAGGTTCCGGAACGGCCAGGCTCCGAGCACATACTGCAGGGGCTCACCGGCGCTCCGCCTTTCTGCGAGCTCCAGTGCGTGCTCACCGCCGGCGTGGTCGACGATCCACCTCGCCTCCTGTTTCGAGCCGACCCGCTCGGCGATCGATGCCACCAGTTGGCGGTCGTCGATCATCGGTCGCCCAACTGCCGGTACCGCTTGTCGGCCATGAGCGCGTCGGTGAGCTCGTCCAGGTCGCCCATCAGGACCCGATCCAACTTGTGGAGGGTCAGCTTGATCCGGTGATCGGTGACCCGGTTGTCCTTGTAGTTGTAGGTCCGGATCTTTTCGGAACGGCCGCCGCCACCGACCTGATTTCGGCGTTGCTGCGAGAGCTCCGCCGACTGGCGATCCTGTTCGGCCTTGAGGAGTCTCGACCGCAGGACGATCATCGCCTTGGCCCGGTTCTGGATCTGGCTCTTCTCGTCCTGCATGGCCACCACCAAACCGGTCGGCAGGTGGGTGATCCGCACCGCCGAGTCGGTGGTGTTCACCGACTGGCCACCCGGCCCGGTCGATCGGTAGACATCGATCTTGAGGTCGTTCGGGTCGATGGCCACGTCGACCTCCTCGGCTTCCGGTAGAACGGTCACCGCAGCCGAAGAGGTGTGGATGCGTCCGCTCGATTCGGTCACCGGCACCCGCTGCACGCGGTGGGGTCCACCTTCGTGCTCGAGCCGTTGCCAGGCGTCCTCCCCCTTGACCACGAAGGTGACCTCGTTCAGGCCGTCCCGCTCCGAAGGATCCGACGAGAGCACCTCGATCTTCCATCCTCTCGCCGCTGCGTACCGCGAGTACATGTCGAAGAGATCCCGGGCGAAGATGTTGGCCTCCTCGCCGCCTTCGGCCCCACGGATCTCCATGATGACGTTGCGACCGGCGTTCGGATCCCGCGGGACCAGGAGCATGCGGAGCTCTTCGCCCAGCTGAGACACCTGTTCCTCGGCCTCGGCCATCTCCGCCTGGGCCAGCTCGCGTTCCTCGCCAGACGCGCCGTCCACCATCTCCCGCGCGGCCTCGAGATCGGATTCGGCAGCACTGAGCCGGTGCCAGGCGCTAACGATCTCCTGGAGCTCGCGGTGTCGACGGGAGACCTCGCGCAGACGGCGCGGATCGGACGAGAGGTTCGGGTCGTTGAACTCGGCGAGGACCGCCTCGTGCTCCTGCTCGAGCTCGGCGAGATGGTCGCTCAACTGGGGGTGCAGCACAGGCCAAGGGTAGCGTCAGCCGCCCGACGGGCGGCCGGCGGGTGTCACGTCGACGGTGAAACTCGGAACCCGTCGGTGGCGCCGAACAGTTCGTCGTAGTCGCGCAAGCGGGTGGCCAACGCCTTCATGACCCCGAGCGCGAACGTCGACGACTCGTGGACCAGAAAGAGGAACAGACTTTGATCGATCTCCGCAAGTGTCGTCTCGCTGGTCGCGATCGCGGTCAGGTTGCGAGGCAGACGGTCGATGAGCGCACGCTCGCCGAAGACGTCGTCCGGTCCGAGGGACCCCACCAACACCGACCCCTTCTGGAGTGCAACCGATCCGGAGACGATGCCGAACATGTGAGTGCCGACATCTCCCTCGCGATAGATCACTTCGCCGGCAGCAACCGTCCGGTGGTCCGGCGCATTGAGAAAGAGGCTCTCGACCGTCATGACGACGAAACGATCAGGTGGTGGGGCGCCCTGAAGCCTTCTTGCGGGAGCCCGTCTTGGCATAGCGCCGCTGGAAGCGCTCGACCCGTCCACCCGAGTCCACCAGCTTCTGCTTTCCGGTGAAGAACGGGTGGCACTCGTTGCACAGCTCGAGGTGGATCTCCGGCTTGGTGGAACGAGTGGTGAAGGAATTCCCGCACGAACAACGGACCGTCGCCTCGACGTAGTCAGGATGGATATCGGTCTTCATGTGTCGTCTCCCGTCGTGACGAGTCCGGACCAAAGCATCTTCGAACCCGGGCGAACTCGTATGGTGCGCGAGCAGTGTAGCGGAGCCCTCGCAGCGCCCGTTCGTCAGGTGGCAGGCCCCTTGGCGATCTCGGCCAGGAATTCGTCGTTGCTCTTGGTGGTCCGGATCTTGTCCATCAACAGCTCGAGCCCTGCAGCGGCACTCCCTTCGTTTGCCAGGGCATTGAGCACTCGGCGGAGCTTCCACACCTGCTGCAACTGGGAGCGGTCGAACAGGAGCTCCTCGTGTCGGGTCGAGCTGGCATTGACGTCGATCGACGGGTAGAGCCGGCGTTCGGCGAGCCGCCGATCGAGGCGGAGCTCCATGTTGCCGGTCCCCTTGAACTCCTCGAAGATGACCTCGTCCATCTTCGACCCGGTCTCCACCAGAGCCGTCGCCAGGATGGTCAGCGAACCGCCCTCTTCGATGTTCCGGGCTGCTCCGAAGAATCGCTTCGGAGGGTACAAGGCCCCCGAGTCGACACCACCGGACATGATGCGACCCGTCGCCGGCTGGGCGAGGTTGTACGCACGGGCGAGCCGGGTGATCCCGTCGAGGATGATCACTACGTCCCTGCCCGATTCGACCAGGCGCTTGGCTCGTTCGATTGCCAGCTCGGCCACCGCGGTGTGCTCTTCGGACGGTCGGTCGAAGGTGGAGGCGACCACTTCGCCCTTCACCGAGCGCCGCATGTCGGTCACTTCTTCGGGGCGTTCGTCCACCAGCAGCACCATCAGGTGCACGTCCGGATTGTTCGCCTCGATCGAGTGTGCAATGTGCTTCATGACCGTGGTCTTGCCCGCCTTCGGCGGCGACACGATGAGTCCTCGCTGCCCCTTGCCGATCGGTGCCAGCAGATCCACGATCCGGGCGGTGAGGTTCTCCTTCTCCCCGGTCGTCTCGAGGTGCAGCCTCTCGTCCGGAAAGAGCGGGGTCAGGGACTCGAATTTGGGGCGGTTGCGCGCCGCCTCCGGATCGAGCGACGAGACCGTGTCGATCTGAAGGAGCGCCGGATACTTTTCGGTGCTGCCTGCCGGACGGCAGAAGCCCTCGATGCTGTCTCCCTTGCGAAGCGCGAACCGGCGCGCCTGGCTGATCGAGACATACACGTCCTTCGGAGACGGAAGGTAGCCCTCGCAACGGAGAAAACCGTATCCCTCGTCCCGCAGATCGAGCAGCCCCCGCACCGGGATGAGCTCGCCCTGGTACTGCTGATCCTGATTGTTGCCGGCCCCCTGGAGATCTCCTTCGGCCCCGCCGCCCTGCCGATCGCGTCCGCGTCGGCGGCGGTTGCTCCGGCGGTTGCCGACGTCGTCGTTGCCGCCACCTTGATTGCGATTCCGATTGTTCTGATTGCGGTTGTTCTGATTCCGGTTGTTCTGGTTCTGGTTGCTCTGACCTTGGCCCCGGTTGCCGCCTTGCCCACTGTCACCGGAAGACGCTCCCTGGCGACCTCCGTCGGATCCGAACTGGGTCGACGATTGACTCGGTCGTTCGTCAACGGCCGACGAGCTGCCGGCATCGGACGCCTGGCCGTTCTCGGAACCCTGCCCGCTGTCTTTGTCACCCAGGGCATCCAGCAGGTCGTCGCCGAGATCGACCGGGCCTGCGTCCCGCTCCGCGTCATCGCCCGGACCGAAGGATTGGGCGGGCGGCCGCTTTGCCGACTGACGACCGCCTGCAGCGGTCCGTGTCGAACCTGCGCCGTTGGTCGGTACATCGCCGCCGTCGTGTTCAGGACGGCTGCCGTTGGTTTCGGCGGACCCCGACCCGTTGGTGTCGGCGGTCACACCGGTGGCTTTGAGAATGCCGTCGATCATGTCGGCCTTCTTCGTCCTGGTGTTGATCTTCACAGACAGTGCTCGAGCAATGGCCTGGAGCTCATCTCGCTCCTTGCCCTCCAGCACCGAGCGCTCGAGCTGCTGTTCGGCAGTCATCGGCATCCTCGTTTCGAATGTCCTCGTGGCAGGTGGATCAGCTCCAGCTACCGGGATTCAAGGGGGTGGAGAATCGCAGCGTCGCAGTCGACGTTCGCCTGCTATTCCCCCCAACGCCGTTCACGGGCTGGTCGCCGCCCTGCCAAGCGAACCAGAAGGCCCCGCCCACAAGCCCGAGGGGCCAGATTGTGGAAGCGAAGGTGCATACATTGTACAGCGGCAGAACCCACCGGGCAACAACACCGGCGTCTGTGCACCACCATACAGGCAAGTGGGCGGTGCACGGACCACTTGGCGGCTACAACGCCAACTCGTCGACGACGGCACCGAGGTCGGCGTCGACAACGGTCGGAACCGAAATCTGGCTGATTGCGATATCCGGGTCCTTCAGACCGTGCCCGGTCAGCACACAAACGACGGTGGTGTCGGGACCGCTCCCACTTGGCAGGCCGGTTTTCAACAGTCCTGCCACCGATGCCGCTGAGGCCGGTTCGCAGAACACCGATTCCTCCGTCGCGAGAAACCGGTACGCGGCGAGAATCTCATCGTCGGTGACCGCGGTGATCCCGCCGCCGGATTCGGACGCTGCCGAGGTTGCCCCGTACCAACTCGCAGGGTTGCCGATCCGGATTGCCGTTGCCACCGTCTCGGGATGTTCGATCGGATGCCCTTCAACGATCGGTGCAGCACCGGCAGCTTGGAATCCGAACATGCGTGGGAGCCGGGTGGAACGTCCTGCCTCCTTGAACTCCAGATATCCCTTCCAGTAGGCGGTGATGTTGCCTGCGTTGCCCACCGGGATGCAGTGCACGTGGGGTGCGTCACCGAGCTCGTCCACGATCTCGAAGGCCCCCGACTTCTGGCCCTCGATCCGGTAAGGGTTCACCGAGTTGACCACGGTGACCGGGTAACGGTCACCGAGCTCGCGCACGATCTCGAGCGACTGGTCGAAGTTCCCGCGCACCTGAAGCACTCGTGCGCCATGGATCAACGCCTGCGCGAGCTTGCCCAAGGCGATATGACCCTCGGGAATGAGCACTGCGCAGGTGAGCCCTGCGCGTGCCGCGAACGCTGCCGCCGATGCCGACGTGTTCCCGGTCGAAGCACACACGACCGCCTTCGCACCTTCCTCGGCGGCCTTGGAGATCGCGACCGTCATCCCCCGATCTTTGAAGGATCCGGTCGGGTTGGCCCCTTCCACCTTCAAGAAGACCCGCGCACCGACTCTGGCCGACAGGCGAGGCGCAGGCAGGAGTGGAGTGCCCCCTTCGAGCAGAGTGACCACCGGTGTGTCTGCGCTCACCGGAAGGAACGGTCGGTACTCCTCGATGATCCCGCGCCATGCACCGTCGGGTGATCTGGTCATCGGACACCTTCGATGATCCGGATGGCGGCGCCGACCCGACCGACCGTGTCCAACTCGGCGAGTGCGGTGAGGGTCGCACTGACGTCTCCCTCACATGCGGCATGGGTCATGAAGGACAGTCGCGCCTCGCCAGAGTGTCCTGCCTGTTCCATCGAACGGATCGACACCCCATTGTCACCGAAGACCTTGCTCACCTCGGCGAGCACCCCCGGTCGATCGGTGACATCGACGCTCAGATAGAACGGCGTCCGAAGTTCGGAGTGGGGCAGGAGCCGGGCGGGCGTCCGGTCCGGGGACGGTGCGGTCGTCCCTGCGAGCAGATTGCGGGTCGCATCGATGATGTCACCGAGCACCGCGCTGGCCGTTGGCAGTCCTCCCGCCCCCAAGCCGTAGAGCATCAGCTCGCCCGCGGCTTCCCCCTCGATGAAGACCGCGTTGAAGGCATCGCGGACTCCGGCCAGCGGATGGGTCTTCGGGACCATCGCGGGATGGACACGGACCGACACCGCGTCGTCGCCGGTCCGTTCCACGATGGCGAGAAGCTTGATGGTGTACCCGAACCGGTCGGCGAACTCGACGTCGATCGCGCGGACTCCGGTGATCCCCTCGCGCAGCACCTCGGAACCGGCCACGTCGTACCCGAAGGCGACGCCGGCCAGGATGGCCGCCTTTGCCGCGGCATCGAATCCCTCGACGTCGGCCGTCGGGTCGCGTTCGGCCAAACCGAGCGCCTGTGCCTCGGCCAGCACGTCCGCGAAGTCGACCCCTTGTTCACCCATCTTGGTGAGGATGTAGTTGGTGGTCCCGTTCACGATCCCCATCACCCGGCGGATCCTCTCCCCGGTCAACGACTCGCGCAGGGCCCGGATGAGCGGGATCGCCCCGGCGACCGCCGCCTCGTAGAGGAGATCGACCCCTTTGTCCCTCGCCAACGAACGCAACTCGACGCCTTCGGGCGAGGCCAGCAGCGCCTTGTTGGCAGTCACCACAGGCTTCCCTGCACCCAACGCAGCTCTCACCAAGGCCCCTGTCGGTTCGAGACCACCGATGAGCTCGACCACCAGATCGATCGAGGGGTCCACGACCAGCTTCTCCGCATCAGTGGTGAGCAGCCCGCGAGGAATGTGAGAGGCGCGCTCGCGGTCCGGATCGCCGACTGCGATGCCGCCGACCTCCAAGCGGGCGCCGCTCTGTACGACGAGCGCGTCTGCCCGGTCCTGGAGCATCCCGATCAGCGCGGATCCGACCGTCCCACACCCGAGGACGGCGACCCGGACCACTCGTTCGGAGGATGCCTGGGCCACCCGCTCACGCTATCGCCTCGCCGGAGGGCAACACGCGGTTCGAAGGTGTTCAGACGTCGAGACGGATCAGATCATCCATCGTCTCGCGCCGGACCACCACCCGGCTCTGACCGTCGGCCACGAAAACGACCGGTGGTCGGGGGACCTTGTTGTAATTGGAGGCCATCGAGTGCCCGTACGCGCCGGTGACCGGAGTCGCCAAGATGTCGCCCACTTCGATATCGGCCGGCACGAAGCCTTCGGACACCACGATGTCGCCACTTTCGCAGTGCTTGCCGACGACGCGCACCGCCCTTGGTCGTTCGGCTGTGGCCTCCCGTGGGAGGAATGCCTCGTAGCCGCTCCCGTAGAGCACCGGGCGCGGGTTGTCGCTCATGCCACCATCGACCGACACGTAGGTCCGGTGTCCGGCCACGTCTTTGATGGTTCCGACCCGATAGAGGGTGATGCCGGCCGCTGCCACGATGGACCTCCCGGGCTCGGCAGTCACCCGGACCGAGTCGGCGATGCCCACCTCTCTGCAGGCCGCCCGAACCGATGAGGCCCAGTCGGCCATGGTCGGAGCCTCCTCACCGTTGACGTAGGCGACCCCGAGCCCACCACCCACCACCAGCTCGGGGAGACCGAGCGGCGCGAAGAACTCGGCCTGGATTTCTATCGCCCTCGCAAACGGAGCGAGCGCGAACACCTGGCTCCCGAGATGGGCATGGACGCCGACCAGTTCGACCAGCCCTTTGGCGTCCAGCTTCGAGAGTCGGTCGATGGCAGCGGCAGCTGCCCCCGAGGCCAATCCGAAACCGAACTTCGAGTCGTCCTGGCCGGTGCGCACGAACTCGTGGGTGTGAACCTCCACCCCCGGGGTGATCCGTGCGAGGACTTTGGGCGGAGAACTCGAGCCTGCCGCACACAGACGCTCGAGGCGGTCGATCTCGTCGAAGGAGTCGACGACGATCCGCCCCACCCCGGCCTCGAGGGCGGTTGCCAGCTCCGCTTCTGATTTGTTGTTCCCGTGCAACACCAGCTGCGAGGCCGGCACCCCGGCGCTCAGCGCCACGTGCAGTTCGCCACCGGTGGACACGTCGAGACACATCCCCTCTTCGTGGGCGAGCCGCGCCATGGCAGTGCACAAGAAGGCCTTGGTGGCATAGGCCACTCCGTCGCCCCAGGCGGTGACCGCCTCCCGGCAGCGTGCCCGCAGGTGGGCTTCGTCGTAGACGAACAGTGGCGTCCCGATTTCCTCGGCCAGCTCGAGCAGGTCGACACCACCGACCGACAGCCGACCGGAAGATCCGATCTGGGCGGTCATCGGCAGCAGGCCGGGCGCGATCGGATCGGACGGGCTCGACCATCCGGCCGACCCCGAGGTCGCGGGATCGTGGGGGTGGATCACGTCGCCGCTGCTCACATCGACTCCGGAGCGGAGACGCCGAGCATCCCGAGACCGATGGAGAGACCGATCCGGGTGGCCTCGACCAGCCAGAGGCGGGCTTGGGCGAGGCCGGGGTCGACGTCCTCGGCCAGAATCGGGCAGTCGTGGTAGAAGCCGTGGAAGCAGGTGGCAAGTCGACGGACCCAGGTGGTCACCTTGGTCGGTGCGCGATCCATCGCGGCCTCGACGACCACTTCGGGCAACTCTTCGAGGCACCGGATCAGTTCGGGCTCGCGCTCGTGGGTGAGCAGCGAGAGGTCCACCTCGGAGAGAGGAGCCCGCTCGACCCCACGCTCGGCGGCCTTCCTCCCCACTCCGCCGATGCGGGCACTGACCATCTGCACGTAGAAGACCGGATTGTCGACGGACTGCTCTCGCACCTTGGCGAGATCGAAGGTGGTGGTCTGGTCGAGCGACGTCATGAGGCTGAGAATGCGGGTGGCATCCGGACCGATATCGGCGACCAGGGTGTCGAGTTCGATCGCGTTTCCTGCCCGCTTCCCCATCTTCACCTGCTCGTCCCCGTCCATCAGGGAGACCATCTGGCCGAGCTTGATCTCGAGATGACCCGGCTCCACCCCGAGGGCCTCGACTCCGGCCATCAGGCTGGCAACCTGACCGTGATGATCGGCCCCGAACACGTCGATGACCCGGTCGAAGCCGCGCACCAGAAACTTGTCTCGGTGGTACGCAAGATCTCCGGCGAGGTAGGTGGCGTCCCCGTTGGACTTGCGCAGCACCCGGTCGCGGTTGTCCCCGAGCTCACTGGCGCGGAACCAGGTTGCGCCGTTCTCTTCGAAGACGAGTCCTTTCTCGGCGAGGAGCGCGATGGTCTCGTCGACCGCCCCGCTCTCCTCGATGGATGCCTGGCTGTACCACTCGTCGAACACGATGCCGATCGAGGCGAGTGACGCACGGATGTGCTCGAGGATGCCGGCTGCGGCCCACCGGCCCGCCTCGGTCACGTCGTCGGGTCCGTCGTAGCTCGCGGCGAGCTCGGTCACGTAGTCGCCCTGGTAGCCACCTTCTGGCACCGCCTTGCCGTGGCGACGGGCGAGCAGGCTCTCACCCAACGTCCTGATCTGTCCGCCGGTGTCGTTCACGTAGTACTCGCGGCTCACGTCGTAGCCGGCTCGCGCCAGCACCCGGGCGAGGGAATCTCCGTAGCTCCCCCACCAACCGTTGCCGACGTGGATCGGCCCAGTCGGGTTGGCCGAGATGAACTCGACC
Organism: uncultured Acidimicrobiaceae bacterium; assembly: GCA_963839925.1. Classification (GTDB taxonomy): domain Bacteria; phylum Actinomycetota; class Acidimicrobiia; order Acidimicrobiales; family RAAP-2; genus Bog-756. The sequence goes on from CAWIWV010000002.1 coordinate 254,350, forward strand.
TGGACCCGCTCACCGTGGCCGACGTCGGGTCGGGCATAGCCGGACTCCCCGGCGGCGAGGAGGGCGGCGAGAGCGTCGTGCAGCCAGCCGTCGTCCAGCCTGAAGTTGATGAAACCGGGACCGGCGATTTCGATCGCGGTGGTGTGGGCAGGGGGATCTTCCTGCAGGGCCTCAACCAGCGACGTAGCGAGCGCCCGCGGGTTCGTACCCGCCGCCTTGGCGGTGACCAGGGCAATGTTGGTGGACCAGTCGCCGTGCTCCCGCCGAGCGGGGCGTTCGAGATGGACCGACGCCGGATCGACCGCGAGGTCGAGCGAGTCGCGCTCGGCGACGACCGCAATGGCCTTGCTGATGGCCTGGGCCAGGAGATCTCGGGTTGACATGGTGGTTCGAGGATACGCCGCCGCGGATCGACTGCCGACCCTTGTCGGTCCACCAGTCCTCCGAACTACAGTTGCATCTCCGTGGCAGAGCGGATCGGTACCGCCCGACCGCCGTCCTGCCGTTTGCCCTCGTAGCTCAGCGGATAGAGCATCGGCCTCCGGAGCCGTGTGCGCAGGTTCGAGTCCTGCCGAGGGCGCCAAAAATTCTGGCACGAGGGATGCGGATGGCAGATCAGAAGCCACCCAAACTGGAGGGGGACGAGCGCTCGACGCTTCACGCGCTCTTGCGGTACCAGCGCAGTTCACTCGTCAAGAAGGTTCGAGGGGTGGGCGAGGAGGCCGCTAGAGAGACTCCGCTCCCAAGCGGAACGAGCCTGCTCTGGCTGATGAAACACATGGCGAGAGCAGAGTCCTTGTGGGTCCTCCACCGCTTCGCAGGTCAGGATGTCCCGCTCGACGCCGATCAGGTCGGCCCCGATGACACGGTTGCATCTGCAATCGCTGCCTACGAGGCGACGTGGCCCCGCGTCGACGCTGTTGTCGAGGCAGCCTCAAATCTCGACGAACGCTGCCAGAGGACTGTGGACGAAGCATCCGTGAATCTGCGCTGGGTGCTCATGCACCTTCTGGAGGAAACAGCCCGCCATGCCGGTCACGCCGATATCCTGCGCGAGTTGGCCGACGGCGACACCGGACGGTAGGTCACCGCTAGCGTTGGCGGGCGTGCGTCAACCAGGCGTTCCTCTGACTGATTCGGAGTCAAGCTTGCGAAGAGTTCTTGCGTCCGTGCTGGCCGTCATCGTCATCTGCACCGGGGTCTGCATCAGCGTGCTCGTCTCGGATGCGGGTGAGGCTAGGGCAACGACCGCTCGCTCCTCGATCACCTGCAAAACCCCGTTCGGAGCGCTCACGGAGCCCGCGATGACAACGGGACAGTTCCCTGCCTCGGTGAATGTGAAACAGACGTTCGCGCTCACCGACTCAGGCTTCCGTTTGACGGTCACCGATGCCACCATTCTGCATGTCGGGGCCGGGTTCGTGATCGGAGGCAAGCTCATGACGAAGTTGGCGGCCAAGGGAGCACAGCCCGCGACCCAGCCCATTACCTACACGCTCAAGTCAGCCACGATCCCGAGGCCCGCGCCGGCTTCGTTCACCGTCACTGCGAAAGGTTCGACAACACGATTCAAGGCAACGAAAGCCGGAAAGATCTCCGTCGGAACAACGCGCTCGGCCCGACTCTCCCTGTTCTTGGATGGGACCACCTTCGGCCCGTACCAGTGCTCGACACCTCAGTCACCGATCGCCACGACGATCGCCCACTGATCAGGTCTGTGACCGGCGCGCTCCGCCGGGGAGCGAGTCAGGTGGCGGACCAGGTCGAGGCAGTTCCGACGACCGGCTGATTCAACTGCAGGCTGGTGCCAGGGCCGAAACCCTTGGCATCCCCGTAGCTGAACACCTGGCCGTTGGCGGCGACCAGCCAGTAACCGCGCCCATCAGCGGTGGACGCAATCGCAACCATGGGCTGCGGCAGCTGCTTGCCGCCGGCTGAGCCATAGAACCCAGCGTCGCCATAGCTGAACACGCCACCGTCGGAAGCGACCAGCCAGTAGCCCTGGCCGTCTGGTGTTGACGCCATGCCGACGATGGGTTCGTAGAGCTGAACGCTGCCGGCCGATCCATGGAACGCCGCGTCGCCATAGCTGAACACTCCACCGTCGGAAGCGACCAACCAGTAACCCTGTCCGTCAGGGCTGGGCGCCATACCGACAACCGGCTTGTTGAGCTGAATGGCCCCCGTCGAGCCGTAAAAGCCCGCGTCGCCATAGCTGAAGATCCCGCCGTCGGAGGCAACCAGCCAGTAGCCCTTGCCGTCAGGAGTGGACGCCATGCCCACAACCGGCTCGTTGAGCTGCATGGCACCAGTCGAGCCGTAAAACCCGGCGTCGCCGTAGCTGAAGATCCCGCCGTCGGAGGCGACCAACCAGTAACCCTGGCCGTCAGGCGTCGAGGCCATGCCGACAACCGGCTTGTTGAGATGCATACCCCCGGTCGATCCATGGAATGCAGCGTCGCCGTAGCTGAACACTCCGCCGTCAGCGGCGACCAGCCAGTGACCTTGAATCGAGGTCAACGAGACCGGCGCCACCACCGCGTTCATCCCCTCGCGGAGGGAGGCCACGCTCGCGAGAACCGGAGAGGCCCGGTAGGAGAACAGTCCCGGGTAGGTGATCGTGATCTGAGGAGCGCCACTCGGGCTGAGTTCGCTCATGAAGTCGACTCCGCCCCATGAGATGACCCAGTTCCCGGTCGTCAGCTTCTGAGCACTCCCGCAACAGAAGGAATACGGCGCAGCGGGGTCGGTGACCTGTTCCACCTCGGTAGCGGTATTGGTGGTCGTATCGATATCGAAGCGAACCCCGCGCGGCATCCCGCCACCCTCAGTCGCGTCGTCGTACACACTCAGGGAACCGTCCGGAGCGATGCGAGCATCGTGCTGACCCGAGAAGAGCCGTGTGTAGGTGTTGCCAACAACGTTCAAGCTCTGCGGTGTCGCCGAACCACCCAGCTTCCAGGTGATCGCTCCAGTCGCCATATCGATGCGGTACACCGCGTCGAGGTGCCGCGCACTGAAAATGACTCCACCATTGCCGTCGTATTCAACGGAGTTCACATGGATGGCATCGGGAAACGTGTTGTGCCAGTTGACATTCGAGGTCGCGACATCGATGTGATCGGCGACGCTCCAGCTCCAGACGATGTGGTTCGCCGGTGTCACTTCGACGATGATGTCGTCGATGAGCGGGGCGTTCGACGGAAGACCCCATGATGTGAGATCAGTATCGTGGATGTCTCTGATGAAACCGAGGTAGTTGCCGTTGGGAAGCAACTGCAGATCATGCGAGTCGAAAAAGACCGATCCCCCACCGACCGAACCGAGCGTCTTGCCGTCGAGACCCATGAACTTGAACGAACCGTTGGTCTGGCTCGACGCAATCGTCGACGGATTCAAGAATTCTGAGTAGTCCGGCTGAGTGAGCCCCGGTGCCCCCACGTCGGAGTTCCACCAGACGGGCACGCCGTCGGTATCGAAGATCACCGCGTAGTTGGCGATGTTGAGCAGATAGCCGTTCGGTTGTTGGGGGTGGCCGGTCACTGAGGCCGTGTAGTCCGGGAAGTCCTTCGGAAGGCAACGGATGTAGTACGTCGTTCCCCCGTGGCTGATCTGGAGCTCCTGCCCCGCCACGAGATTCACCTTCACGCTCGCCGAGCCCGGGAACGTTGCCCCAGCAACAGCGGTGGGGCCGCCGCCGGTGATTGTGACCTGAGTCGTCGGCGAGCCGGTGCATCGGGTCGCGTAGTCGAGGATCTTCGGATTGAACGTCGGGTAGATCGCCGGACTCGTGCTGATCGAAAAGGGCGTGCCTGCGCCTGCCTTGTCGGACGACGTCAATGCCACCAGTCCGACCAACGTACTCGCCCCCACACAGAGCACTGCGACGAGCGTGATTAGTGACTTGATCTTCTTCATCGGCCTTCCTCGCCTCGGCAAAGCGGCCTTCGTTTGGGCGCGCTCGTTGGGTCCATCCGCTCACAACGTTCTCGCGGCTAGCGACGTTACTCTGATCATTCGACTGTCTGCCTGTTGACGATCAATCGAAGTGAGCCGGGAATTGTCAGCTCCAACAGAAGCTGGCCACAGGCGGTACCCATCTCCAACAGGCGCCCGACGTTCGGAGCTTCCACACGCTGTGCGGAGTCGTAGAGGACGTTGGGATTGGTGCTGTCGAGGAGGAATGCGTTGCGTCCGCGACCGCTGATTACGCGGCGATGTGGCTCCCGCGTCGATGCTGTTGCGACATCCTGCGCGAGTTGGGTGGCGGGGACATCGGACGGTAGGTACCCGGTCCGGTGTCCTTCCCGTGAGCCCGAGAGTCAGGTAATGGACCAGGTCGAGGCGGTTCCCACGACCGGCTGATTCAACTGCAAGTTGGTGCCCGGTCCGAAACCCTTGGCATCGCCGTAGCTGAACACCTCGCCATTTGCGGCGACCAGCCAGTAGCCACGGCCGTCAGCTGTTGATGTAATCCCAACCATGGGTTTTGGCAGCTGCTTGCCACCGGCCGAGCCGAAGAAGGCCGCGTTGCCGTAGCTGAACACCCCACCGTCCGAAGCGACCAACCAGTAACCCTGGCCGTCCGGTGTGGACGCCATGCCGACGATGGGTTCGTGGAGCTGGATGTTGCCAGCCGAGCCGTAAAACCCCGCGTCGCCATAGCTGAAGATCCCACCGTCGGAGGCGACCAACCAGTAGCCCTTGCCGTCAGGGGTGGACGCCATGCCGACCACCGGCTTGTTGAGCTGGATTGCACCGGTCGACCCGTAAAAACCCGCGTCGCCATAGCTGAAGATCCCGCCGTCGGAGGCGACCAACGAGTAGCCCTTGCCGTCAGGGGTGGACGCCATGCCGACCACCGGCTCGTTGAGATGCATGCCGCCGGTTGATCCGTGGAACCCAGCGTCGCCGTAGCTGAACACTCCGCCATCAGAGGCGACCAACCAGTAGCCCTTGCCGTCGGGGGTGGACGCCATACCGACGATGGGCTCGTTGAGGTGCATTCCCCCGGTCGAACCGTAGAACGCTGCGTCGCCGTAACTGAATACCCCGCCATCGGCGGCAACCAACCAGTTGTCTTGCATCACGGTCAACGCGACCGGCCGCACCGCCGCATCCATCCCCTCGCGAAGGGAGGCCACGCTTGCGGGAACCGGAGAGGCCCGGTACGAGTACTGCCCAGGAAAAGTGATCGTGAGTTGAGGAACGCCCGATGGGCTGACCTCGCTCATGAAGTCGATCCCTCCCCATGAAATCACCCAATTCCCAGTCGCCAGCTTCTGAGCACTTCCACAGCAGAAGGAAAAGTTGGCGCTCGGGTCGGTCACTTGCTCCACCAGGGTGGCGGTCATGGCGGTGGTATCGAGGTCGAAGCGAACCGCCCTCGGTAGCCCACCTCCCAGAGTCGCGTCGTCGTACACCGTGAGCGAACCGTCCGGCGCGATCTTCGCATCGTGCTGGGCGGAGAAGACTTGAGAGTAGGTATTGCCAATGACCGTCAAGCTCTGAGGCGTCGCTGAACCACCCAACTTCCAGGTGATCGCTCCGGTTGCCATGTCGATGCGGTACACCGCGTCGAGGTTGCGAGCACTGAAGATGATTCCCCCATTTCCGTCGTATTCAACAGAGTTCATATGAATGAGGTCTGGATACGTTGACCGCCAATTGACGTTCGCCGTTGCGACATCGATGTGGGCAGCGACGCTCCAGCTCCAGACGATCTGATTCGACGGGGTTACCTCGACGATGACATCGTCGAGGATCGGCGAATTGGACGGAAGACCCCATGAGGAGAGATCGACATCACGATCCTGTGGCACGATGCCGAGATAGTTGCCGTTGGGAAGCAACTGAAGATCGTGCGAGTCGAAGACGACCGATCCTCCACCGATCGAACCTGTCGTCCTGCCGTCGAGACCGACGAACTGGAACGAGCCGTTGGATTGGCTGTCTGCGATGGTTGAAGGGTTCAAGAACTCAGAAAAGTTCGGTTCATTGCCGGGCGGTGCCGAGACGCCAGAGTGCCACCACACCGGCACGCCGTCGGTGTCGAACACCACCGAGTATTCGTTGAGGTCCAAGAGATAGCCGTTCGGCTGTTGAGGTCTCCCGGTGACCGAGGCCGAGTACTCGGGGAAATCCCTCGGCAGGCACCGGACGTAGTACGTCGTTCTTCCGTGGGTGATCTGCAACTCCTGTCCCGACACCAAAGGCACTTTCAGGCTCACCGGACTCGGAAACGTTTCCCCAGCGACAGTGGTGGGGCCGCCCCCAGTGGTCGTGACCTGAGTCGTCGGCGAGGTGGTGCATCGGGTCACATAGTCGAGGATCGTCGGATTGAACGCCGGATCCAGCCCGGGACTCGTGGTGATCGAAAAAGTGCCGCCTGCTGCGGCCGCCTGGTTGGAGGACGTCAACGCAAGCAGTCCGATCAAGGTGCTTGCCCCCACGCAGAGCGCTGCAACGAGCGTGATTAGTGGCTTTGTTCTTCTCATCGGCCTTCCTGGGCTCGGCTAAGCGGCCGCATTTTGGGCGCGCTCCCTCAGTCCATGTCTTCTACAACGTTCGCGCAGCTCCCAGCGTTTCGCTGATCTGACGATCGACTCCCCCGCCCGGTCATTCGGTTCTCGGCTTGTTGACGATCAATCGAAGTGAGCTGGGGAATGTCGGCTCCGACAAGAGGTGGCCATATCGGTTGTGCCATGAGCCATCGGCAAGGTCTGCTTCGAGCTGGGCAACGGCCCGGGCCTCGACGGTGTCGTTTACAAATCCCCAGGCGGACTGGCTTCGCCTGACGTCCACGTCGAGGAACCGTTCGGGGCGGGCATAGAAAGCCTCAGTGAACCCGTCGCTACAGTCGATCGGCACCTCCATCTCGACAATGGTCGTGACCCCGCCGAGCTGCTCGACGATCCATTCGAGGGGTTGATACCGCTGCCGCTCCGCCTGGATGAGCTCGGGGACATAGTCGGTCAGCCAGAACCGAGTCAGCGCTTCCCGATCGAATGTCAAGATCACGACCGGCCCGGTCGCAACTCGACGAAGCTCGCGCAGTCCTGCCACCGCGTCCGACCACTGATGGAGAGTCACCATCGCCATCGCCGCATCGAAGGCTCCGTCGTCGAAGGGAAGGGACTCGGCCGCGGCGTCGATGGCCGGCACCCGGTCGGATGGTCGTTGCGCGCGCATGCGAGCCGATGGCTCGATCGCCACGACGTAGCGGTCGGCCGGTTCGTAGGATCCCGCGCCCGCTCCGACATTGATCACTCGACGGGCGTCACCGAGTGCTTCGTGGACGAGGGTCTCGATGCGAGGATCGGTCTTGCGGTGCTCCGAGTACGAACCGCCGTCCTTCTCGTAGTCGAAATCTCCTGCGCTCGTCGCTCGCATCCGAGTCGCACAGTACTGCCCGTCGCCTCGACCTCATCCTGGTATACCGCTTGACAGTATACCGTCATACGGTATAAACCATTCCCATGGCAGAGCAGCTCGCCGACCTGGGTCGCTACACAGGCCCTGCGACGCTGATTCTCTCGAGCCTCGCCGATGGAGCGAAGCACGGCTACGCACTCACCAAGGACATCGAGCAGTTCGCCGGCGTGCATCTCGCCCCGGGCACCCTCTACAGCGCCCTGTCCCGGCTGGTCGATCGAGGACTCATCGAACCCGTCGCCTCCGACGACGAACGGCGGCGTCCCTATCGCATCACGGCCACCGGTTCGGAAGCGTTGCGCACCCAGCTGTCGGAACAACGCCGTGTCTCGGAGATCGGCCTGCGTCGCCTCGGTGGAGCCGCGACATGAGCGACCGCGCGCGATCCCAGGCTGCCCACTTGGTTCGGCTCTACCCCGGTCGCTGGCGAGAGCAGTTTCCCGACTTCGAGGAGGTCCTCGCGGACGAGCTCGCCGAATGGCGCCGCGGGGTTCGTTGCAACGTCCTCACGGCCGCTTCGGTCGAATGGCTACGAGAGTTCGGCGTCATCCCGAAGACGTCGGCCGATCAAGTTCGTTCAGGCTTGGCGATGATCTACGCCGCCCTGATTCCCTTCGCCGCGTTGGCGATGGGGATGTGGTCGCAACTTCATGTGGGGCTCGACACCTCCAGGGCAACCGCTCCGCCCGAGTTGCGCGTCTCGGATGTGTTGCTCGCCATCGGAGCAGTGACGGTCGTCGTCGTGCTCCTCATCGGCACCCTGTCCGTGATGTTCGGCGTGTGGCGGAACCGCCGGGCCGTGGCGAACCCAGTCGGACTTCGCGACCGGCTGCTGGTTCGTCCGGCCTTGGTTTTCCTCGGATCGATCGCGCTCTTGACCCTTGCCGGTTGGGGCGCCGAACGATCCGGCTGGTACTCCCCGGCCGCCGCCGCACTCCCTCATCGGGGAATCGGATCGTTCGCGACCCTGTGGATCCGCGGCATCGTCGCACCGGTCACGCCCGCCTGGGTGCACCCGACCGCATTCGCGCAGATGCCCTCAGGGGAACTGGCTGCAGTGCTGATCGGGCCGCTGGCAGCGGTCGCCGCGGCAAGTGCCCTGTTCTGCCTGCTCCTGCGACTTCCACCGCCCAAGCCCGGGAGGACGACCCTGCTCTTCGCCGCCGGAGCCGGAGCGATGATGTCGGTCTCGGTTGCCGCATGCGGACGCTGGCTGGTCGGGCACCCGGGCAGAGAGGGCGGGACGATCGCGGCCGCGCATGCCGATCAACTCGCCCCCGGCCACACCGGCTGGATGGTGGTGGCACTGCTCGCAGCTCTTGTCGTGGTTGCGATGGTCGGACTTCGCCGGGTTCTCGGAGGGGAAGACCCGCAGCTGTCCGGCACGACGTGACCGAAGTCGACCGGCCGTGGACCCGCAGGCGGTTCCTCGCGACTACTGCAGTGGGAGCTGGCGTCGTGGTGGGTGGAGGGGCGATCGCATTCGAGCTGATCTCGCACGGAGTACTCCCGGGCAAGGTCGACCTCGACCGCCTCGAAGGTGACTGCTCGGTCGCGTCTGCGTTCGAGTTCTCCGATCTCGGTCCTGTGATGTCTGGGACCTTCTACTCGAAGCACCGGCAACGGACCGTCGGCTACACCCTTGCGTTTCCCCCCGGACATGGGCCCGGCAGCGGTCTGCCACTGGTCGTGATGCTGCACGGATTCGGCGGAAACCACACCGACGCGCTCGCAGGCATGTCCCCTCAACAGGCCGTGGCCCTCAAGGTCGGCGGCTCGCCGCTTCCTCCGATGGCGATGGTCACGGTCGACGGTGGCGGCGGGTACTGGAATCCTCATCCGGGCGACGATCCGATGCTGATGGTGATGGACGAGTTGATCCCGCGCTGTCAGGAGCAAGGAGCAGGGCGACCGCCCTACCCGATCGGCGCCATGGGCATCTCGATGGGCGGCTACGGCGCCTTGCTGCTCGGCGAGAAGTTCCCAGACACCTTCCGCTCGGTTGCCGCGATCAGCCCTGCTATCTGGACGAACTATCAAGAGGCACGCTCGGCGAACGCCGGTGCCTATGCGTCGGCATCAGATTTCGCCGCCTGCGACGTGGTCACCCACGCATCAGCGCTCGCCCACACTCCCGTGCGAGTGGCGTCAGGTGACGACGACCCGTTCCACCCTGGCGTCGAAGCGCTGGTCGCATCGCTCAGCAGCACGGCAGTCGTTGATATTTCGACCGGCTGCCACACCGATTCCTTCTTCGCCAGTCAGGAACCGCCCTCACTCGCGTTTTTGGGTCAACACCTCACCGCATCTGGCCTGTAGAGCGCTCAGCCGAGCTCGGAAAGACCCTTCCGCAGGTCTTCGGCGTTCATCACCGGAGCAAGGATCACTTCTGCATTGAGCTCCTGGAAGAAGGGCTCCGCGAATCCCGGGATCGAAGAGGAATCGGGCATGTCGAAGACGACGAACGCGGTTCGCCTCCCGTCGAAGGTCGTGAAGTAGGCCGCTTCCGGCGCCCATCGTTCGACCATCTGCTGGATGGCCTTGGGCAGGCTGCCGCTCTTGATCCCGGCGTTGCCGGACTCGACAGGAATCGAAATACGCGCCATGGTTCGCATCGGGGACATCTCCTCTGCTCGGGTGGCCAAGAGGCTAGCGGGATCACCCGAACGGAAGTCGAGGCGGCTCGAGGTAGAGGAACCCGTAACCCTCGTCGCGCACCGCCAGCCCGGCGTCGGCAAGGGCGGCATCCCAGTCGCCGGTCACGTTCGGGTCGGCCAGCTGCATCCCGTGGTCCGCGACCAACACGAAGGCTGTTCGGTCGAAAACCCCGGCTCGTTCGACTGCCTCGAGCGCATGGCCGATGCGCAGATCGGTGTCCCGCACCGAGGCTGCCGCGATCTCCGAGTACGGCCCCCCTTCGTGGAAGGCCGCGTCGGTCAGGGTGAAGTTCATCCAACTGAACGTCGGGAGCGGCCAGTCCTGTCCCCGGTAGTGACCTCCCCAGATCCCGCAGAACTGCTCGACCGCGGTGTGATCGATCAGCGAAGACCACCGATAGTCCTTGCTCGGACGGACGAAACGCGAGGTGGCATCGGGGAGCTCCTCCGCCGGAGGCGGACGATCGATGGGTTCGCCCCTGCGCATCAGATCGAAGATGGAGTAGTCGGCGCCGACATCGCAGGGCTCGTTGATCGAGATACTCAGCGATCCGGGCAAACCCCGATGGAGTGCGTCGTGGAGCGTCTCGACCCCGGGGCTGAGCCACGACATCGACGACGCCCACGTCGACGGCGAGTTGGTCACCACCTGGTCGCCGGTCGCCCGGTCGACCCACGCGTTGTGGAGGACACCGTGGTGCCCGGGGTGACGCCCGGTGAGGATGGTGGTGTGGTTGGCCAGGGTCACCGTCGGAAACGACGCGATCGCTCCGTGGCCGTAGGCGGTACCCATCTCCATCAGGCGCGCCACATTCGGAGCTGCCCCACGCCGGGCGAGGTCGTAGAGCACGTTGGGATTGGTGCCGTCGAGGAGGAAGACGACCACGTGTCTCGCGCCACCGGGGCGATCGACGACATCTCCGACGATCTCGCCGTCCTGTCCGACCACCCGCTCGGTCGGCGGAGAGCCCGGCGGTGGCGGGCAGCCCAGCAGCTCCAGGATGGTGGGTGCCACATCCACCAAGCGACACGACCCATCGACGGTGCCGAGTGACCGCACGCCCGCCCCCGCCACGATGAACGGCGCACGAGCCTGCACGACACCGAGCGATCCGTGCTCACCCAGATGTCCACCCTGGTCCCCCCAGAAGTGGGAGGCACTGTGCAAGACGACGAGATCCGGGGCCGAAGGATGGTCGAAGAGCTGGCCGAGGTGTTCGCAGGCAAAGGGATACGAGTTGGAACGTCGATGAGGATGCGGGTCGGCACGCTCCCGTTCGAGATCTCCGAACAACGACGAGTCCTGCCGGGCGACGGGGTCCTCGCCACTCAACAGCTCGCTTGGATAGGAGCACGAGACCCGACGGTCGGAAGCGGGTCGGTCGGTGGACCTCGTGAACCGGAGGTGGCCGTGTGCGGAGGCGATCTCGTAGACATCCGGTTCCGGAGACCACGCGGCGAAATCCACGATCGGCTCGAGCGCCGAGGAGAGCAACACCTCCAGCACCCGGTCACGCTGCGCCGGATCTCCCTTTGGCAGCGCCGGCCCCATGTTCGAAGTCTACGGGTCGCTCAAGAGAAGAGGCCGCTGCCGATCGAGTCGCCTCCCCGTACACCCGGCGGGCAGGCGAACACCGCGCTGCCGGTGTGGAGGAGGAACGCAGCCAGCGAGTCATTGGCAGCGAGACGTTGCTGGATCGGAACGAACTGTTTGGTCGGGTCGGATTGGAAACAGATGAAGAGGAGGCCGGCATCGAGCTCTCCGCTCTCCGGATCGATGCCGTCGGCAAAGCTGTAGCCCCTTCTCAGGATCGCCGCTCCGTTGTTGAGCACCGGTGAGGCCACCCGGATGTGAGCACCATCGGGAATGACCGGCGCCCCGTCGCGGCCGACGGCACGGAGATCGGCGATGTAGGACGCATCGAGTGTGCCGAGCGGCAGACCGCTCACCTTCTTTCGACCGATGGTCTGCTCCTGATCCTCGAGGGTCATCCGATCCCACTGTTCGAGATGGATCCGGATCCGGCGGAAGACCAGATAGCTGCCGCCGCGCATCCAAGCTTGATCGGTCTCGTCGCCGACCCAGACGAAACGATCCATTGACGCCGAATCGGCCGAGTCGAGATTGGCGGTGCCATCTTGGAAGCCGAGGAGGTTGCGTTGCTTGGGTGTTCCGACTCCCGATGCCGTGAACCCGTCGTGCACATATCGGAGGACTGCTGCACCCAGAGCCAGCCGACTCAGATTGTGGATCGCGTGGAATGCCACCCGAGCGTCGTCCGCGCACGCCTGGATGCAGAGGTCGCCCCCCGAGAGGGACGAATCGAGCGCATCACCTGGGAACGGTGGAAGCTCGGCCAGGGCGCTCGGCCGCTTGTCGCGCAGACCGAACCGGTCGTCGAAGAGTCCCGGGCCGAACCCGAAGGTGAGGGTCAGACGAGCTGGACCGACACCGAGGGTCTCTCCGGTGTCAGCGGGCGGGGCGTAGGGACCGGACGGTCCGCTCAGCTGCTCACCCGACGCGAGGGTCGCCGCCGCAGCCGTCCACGAAGCCAGGAGGTCGTGCAGGTCATCACCGGTTCGGCCGACGACGTCGAACGCGGCAAAAGCGAGGCAGCGCTGCTCGGGTGTCGTGATGCCTGCCTGATGCACACCGTCGAACGGCACAGTCTGCGAAGTGTCTTCGGCAGAATCGCCGGACGAGCCCGAGGCGACCATCGTCCTCGACGAGGCCAGCAGGGACGCAGAGCCCAACCCGGTCCCGACGAGGAACCCACGCCTGGTGAAAGCACCCGATCGACCTGCGCTCTCCACAGGCCGATTCTTCCCGAAACCCGGACCCGCGACATGTCGGGCCGCAGACGGGACGAAAAGGGAAATGAGGAGGCCCCCGGCCGGAACCCGGGACCGGGGACGCTCCTCATTGGGCGCGTCGTAACGGGGAGGTGCGTCCTCCAGCCGCTACGTCGGATGGCGACTCTCCAAACGCAGACCGACGATTTCCGTTACACCGCGTCAGCATCGGCAGTGTTTCGGTGACGCAGCGTGGCGGCGACCGTCACCAGCCAGAAACCAGAAAATAACCTTCAGAACCTGTTCGCGGGGCCTGCCCGGCGCTACAGTCGCTTTCGATGACCCTGTAGTCGAATTGAAGCCACCTAGTCGGAGGTCGGCGAAATGATCGAGCCTGAGGTATTTCGGATCTGTCCGCAGTGCGGATCGCGGGAAGTTCCGAAACTCATCGTCCGATCAGCCCGGGTGGACCGGTTCGGCTCGAGCTGGCAGTGCCACTCGTGCAGCTTCGTCTGGTCCGACTCCGACCAGAACAGCCGCTGGGCCTCCTAACCGCCGGCCACAGTCCAGGCGGACGGGAGGGCTATCGACGACTCCGCTTCGTCGTGTTCCGAAGGTGCTCCAGCTTGCGCTGGAGATCTCCCACGTCCTCCTTGAGGGCGACCAGCTGGCGACTCACCTCGACCGGATCCACCGCGGCCACCCGGTCGACCAGCTCGAGCCGGTCCATGAGATCAACCCTGTCGATGAGCTCGTCGAGTGCATCAGCGATCAGGTAGGCGCTCGAAAGTGCTGCAGCCGCAACCGCTCGCGTCTGCTCCAACGGCGACGTCGCGCCGGCGTACTCCCCCTCCATGCTGTCCACGAGGGCATCGAGATCCTGGCGGATCGTCATAGCGACAGCGTAGAGACTCCGGTTCGCGCCGCGCTCGTTCTTCGCGCTCGGTTCCATGTCAGAGAGACGGTGTTCGAGTCGTTCAGCGTCGGGCGCGGAACGGATCATCGGCCGCGGCCTGCAACTCGATGGCCACGTCGAAGGAGTCCTCCGCGACATCGAGTGTCGTCGAGATGGCGTTGCGCACAGCGCCCTCGGCATCGAACAAGCGCCTGCTCTGCGCCTGGACGCTCAACGACGGCACGTCGATGAACCAACCGTCGCGGCACCTTGTCGCAAGCACTTGGTACTCACACCGAGCGGCCATCGGCAACCCCTTTCGTTCTTCCTCAGCCGGTCAGACTACGCACGCCACGCCGGCGCGTGCGCCGGAGGCGGTCTCATTCTGCGCTCTTTCTACCGGCGTCGGTTGAACCCCCGGTCATCGATGCCTGAACCCTCGGCAAACACTCGGTGACCGAACCGTCGGGAAGCCGACCGTCAGGACCAGGGACCAGCCGCCACCAGCTCGAGGTAGCGCTCCCGTGCGTCCGCCTCGTCCTGCGGCTGATACAGGGCCGGCACCTCCTCGGAGGACTGCTGATCAGAGGATCCGCGATCGCCCAGGTGGTGCACCATCATGTCGGAGGCGACCGCTCGGGCCAGCTCAGTGGCACTCGCCACGGTGTCGGCCGACGTGGCCGCGACGAACCGGCAGTCGGACAGTCCGTGGTCGCCCCAGCGGGCAAGACCGACCTTGCGCTCCCTGGCCCGCCACCGCCGCCACCACATGCTGTTGCGCGCCAGCTCGACGGGCACGAACTCGGGTACTCCCGCTGCCAGGACGACTCGTGCTCGCTCCAGTTGCATGGCGGCGACCAGATCCACCCGGTAGCGACGGGCACGCCGGACCAGCTCGTCCCAGTCCATCTGCTGGCAGGCGATCATCCGCTCGAGGTCCTTCAACCAGACCAGCTGGTCCCCGCCCGAGAGCGATCCGTGCAGGCTGAGATAGAGCAGCTCGTCCACCGGGTCGAGGGTGGTCACATCCATCCCACCGATTCGCACCCCTCTTCTCCGTTCGAAGACCTCGCCCATCGGTACCGAAAAGCGCGCCCGGATGTTGGGGGTGACCAGCAGATCCCAGTGAAGGTCGGCGAGCATGCCGGCCGGCAGGATCATCGGGATCTCCGCCCGACGAAGCTCGGCCATCATCGGCCAGTTCAGATCCGCGACGTGCCCGCCGGCCGATTCGATGGCTTGCAGCGCGGGGACCAGGCTGTGTGCCGCCACCACGATGTCGAGATCCTCGTAGAGGCGGGCTCCCGAGTCGCCATAGCCGATCTCGGTCAGGACCGGTCCTTTCACCACCATCCAGGTCAGACCCTCGAGCATCGAAGTCACCGAATACAACTCGGACAGGCACCGCTGATGCGAGACCACCGCCATCTGGTAGACGGACCTGAGTCCGGACAGCTCTGCGCGGTCCACACCGAGGTCGCGGAGTGATCGATAGACCACGCCGGGCACCCGGTGGTGGCAGGCGTGCGTGACCAGCCGGTCCATCGGAACCTGCTCGAGCAACATCGACGGATCTTCGGAGCGAACGTCAGGGCACCTGGTCAACTCGACCAGTAGACGCCCGAGTTGTTCGCTCGAATATCCGGGACGGGACCGCCCGCTCACGAGACCAGCGCGGCGACGCACGCGGCCGCGTCGTCGAGATCGGAGCCGACCCGAAAGCGGAGGCACGGTACCGACTCCACCAGTTCGGCCAGCATGTCGAGGTGGGCTTGGCTGGCCGAGGGATCGGTCATCAGGACGTTGGGGACGAGTCCCATGAAGGCCTCGGACGGGGCCAGCGGCTCGAGTTCCGACGTGGGACTGCGGACCACCTGGGGAGCGATGAGGAACTCCGGGCGGCAGCCCGGCAGTGGAGCGACGCCGAAGACGTCCTCGATGCGGAAGCTGTGCTTGTCCCGTCCGGGCAGGAGCGGAGCGCCGGCGAGATGGCCGAGCTCCGGGATCCTCGCCACGGTGTTGTCGGTCACATCGACCTCGTCGGGGAACCCTTCCACCCACAGGTTGTCAGCCGGTCGGGTCAGGAACACCGTGTCGTCGGAGAGGAAATCGAACCCGGCCCGGAGCAGGGTCACCGATGTCGTCGACTTGCCGGACCCGCTGGCTCCCGGCACCAGTACTCCCTTGCCGTCGAGAGCGAGGGCGGCCGCGTGCAGCGGGAAACGCCCGAAGCGTTTCATCGTCTCCACCAGCGCGACGGTCAGCAGTGGATGGGTCGCGAGCACCCGGTCGCCCAGCCCGGAGCCGGTGATCGCGATGTCGATGCGAGGCTCCCCGAGTGTGCAGAGCAAACGGGCGCGGTCCTCGAAGTCGACGAACAACTCGTCCGAGACGTCGAAGTAGTCGACCTCGGCGCCCGGGGCGTCGTAGATCGGTCGACCCTTGCCGGCCGGTGCGGGCGGCCAACCCGGATCGCAACCCGGTCCGCGTATCTCCACCACCAGGTCGGGCGTTCGGGTCGGGTCGCTCTCGAGCGATCGGAATCGGGATCCGACCAGGTCGGCGACCGTCGAGTCCTCGCACCGGACTTCGATGGCAACACCAGCGAGGACAACGACCGTTTCCATCATCCGGTCCTCTCGTCTCGTCACGGGTGGGTCACGCCGTGGCGCGAGAGCCGGACCACCTCGGTGAACATCGAGGCAGGATCCTCACGCTCGACCAGCGGCTCACCGGCCTTGTCGATCCAGCAGTGTCCCGCCATCGTGCCCCCGTCCGGACCGACCCCGAAGCAGAGCGACACGTCGTCGCCCATGCGGCGAAGCGCGTAGTAGAGGGTCACCCCACGGGTCAGGCAACCCGGGCGGACGACCACCTTTCCTCGGCGGATGATCCCGTCAACCCAGGCCGCCGTCTGGGCCTCGATGCGGGCCGACTCAGCAGGGTCGATCGGGCTGGGCGGCCGAGCCGGTTCAAGCCACTTCTGAAGCCTCGGCAGTCCGAAGCGAACCAGAAGGGGCGTCGCCATCGCAATCGTCGCCAGCCGGAGAAGGAGAATCGGCGGTGGTCTGTCGGCGACTGCCGGCTTGCTCAGCTCGCTAAGTTGCGGCGACAAGTCCCACTCCGGCAAGTGCTTCGAGAAGTGCGGAGGTGTCGGTCAACGCCTCCTCTTCCATCACGTCGTAGCCGGAACAGATCGCATCCGCCACTTCCGCCACCGTGCGACTGCCGTCGCACAGATCCCACACGCTCTTTCCTACGTCGTTGAGCGCGAAATACTCGCCACTTTCGATGTCGAGAAGGACCGCTTGGTCCTCCACTTGCTGCACGATCACTCGATCCCGCCGACCGAAGACGCTGTTCTGGTCCAACACGGTTTTGTCGCCCCTTTCAACGTCAACGGTTCGGCCGGATCAACGAGAAT
This sequence comes from uncultured Acidimicrobiaceae bacterium, assembly GCA_963839925.1. Lineage (GTDB taxonomy): Bacteria > Actinomycetota > Acidimicrobiia > Acidimicrobiales > RAAP-2 > Bog-756. Next base: position 271,553 of record CAWIWV010000002.1, read on the forward strand.
CGGCCCAGCTCACCGAGGCCAGTTGTTGTTGAAGCTGAACTTGGTCAGCTCGCGAAGAAGTCCGAGACGCTGCAATTCAGGCTTCTCATATTTCCGCTTGTCGTGCATCCTGCCCCCTTTCATTAGGTTGAAAAATCGTACCATCGGGGTCGCGCGTTTCGGCAAGGGGTATTTGCCACAAATTTCTTGAAATCACTGCTCCTGGTCGGAGAGTCCCGACTCGCGCAGGGTCACGTTGAACCGACCTTCCTCCAACCCGATCCCTGGCACCCCGGTCCCCGGGAGCACCTTCGGCACTCCGTGGAAAACACGTCGAGTGGGCCCACCGAACACGAACAGGTCACCCGATTCGAGGAGGACGTCGGTCCACGGCCTCCCCCGGTTCGCCGCGTTGCCGAAACGGAACACGCACGAGCTCCCGAGGCTCAGTGACACCACCGGGGCGTCGCGCCGTTCTTCGCGGTCGGCGTGCATCCCCATCCGCGCGTCCGGCCCGTACCAGTTGATCAGGGCGACGTCAGGCCGGTAACCCTCGGTCGTCGTCTCCGAGCCGTCGTCGCGCAGCAGCACCCGCTGATCGATCGAAGCCGCCGCGGCGACCGCCCGGCGCCCGAGATCGCCGAGCCAGCTTGGGAAGGGGGCCACCGGTCGCCCGTCGCCGTCGTCCACCGTCCGCGAGTAGCGGTAGGGGAACCAGTGCCACCCGAGGCAGGTGATCGCCACCGACATGGTTCCGCCACGCGGCATCCTCGGCGAGCGGAGCCCACCCGCCTCGTCGACCCATCCCCGGCATGAAGCGACCAAGGTTCGCTGCTCGTCCTCGTCGAGCCAATGGGGGAGGTGGACCGCGCCGGGGGCCACCACCGACGGAGTCCGCGGGATGAGGCGGTCCATCAGCTCTGGGGTGCGGTGACCGTCTCCTGCTTGGCGAGCCAGCGCAATCGAGCAGCCCGCCGCGTCCCACGAATAGATGACCGCGGTGTGCGCGATCCGGTCGTGCCACGCGTGCCGGTCGCGGTTGATCAGGATGCCGAGGAAACCGAGACCGAACACGAGGAAGCTCAACGGGAACGACAGCGTCCGGATCACCGCCTGGCGGATGCTGATCGGGGATCCGTCGGTACTGACCACCCGAATTCCGAGAACCGCCATCCCGAGCGTCCTCCCACTCAGCGCCCACTGATAGGCGAAGTAGAGGAACTCCCACACCACCGCCGCGATCAGTGAGATCAGCTGGTAGTTCCGCAAGGTGAAGCTGGTCCCGGTGACCAGCTGGACGAAGAAGGCCAACGCAGCGGCGCCGAGCGTGAACAGACCCCAGGATGCGCCGACATCGGCGGCGAACGCGACCAGCCTGCTCACCGCGCCGGCATAGTGGCCCTGCCGTCCCTCGATGGGCTTTGCGGTGATCGGCGAGGGGGTCACGACACCGTGCCGGCAGGCACCTGCCGAGGCGGGACCAAGGTGGGCGGACCGAGCGGAAGGTCCTCGGGCGAGCGGCGCAGGATCCGGTTGACCCAACGGCCGACGAAGTCGTCGAGACCGACGCTTTGGGCCCTGATCAGGTCGAGGACCTCGGTTGCAACACCGGTGGTGGATCGGGCGATGATGGTCCCGAGCTCGGTCCGCTCCATCAGCGCGTCGACGTCCACCCGTGCGACGATCTCTTGGACGTCCACCCGGTCGACGATCTTCTGGACGTCCACCCGGTCGATCAGCTTGTCCACGTCGACCCGGCTGACCAGGCCGTCGACGTCGACCCGATCCAGAAGCGCATCGATGTCGATGGCCTCCATCACCATGCTCACGATGCGCTCGGCGACCGCTTGGGCGAGGTGCTCGGCGCGGTTCGAACCGGGGAGTGGGCTCATCGGAGAACCACGGACTGCCGCTTGTGCATCGGGAACAGCTTCCCATCGCGCCACCTTGCAGGTGGGGACGGTCGGCGTCAGCCCTTCAGCGCGTCGAGGGCGCGATCGGCGTGCACGTTCATGCGCACCTCGCTCTGGATGACCTCGATGACCCGGAGATCGGTTCCGATGACGAACGTCGCCCGCTTGGTCGGCGAGAGTTTGGTGAACCGGCGCCGTACACCGAACTGGGTGGCGACCGCGCCATCCGGATCGGACAGCAGCGGATAGTCGAAGGAGTGCTTGTCGGAGAACCGCTTCTGCTTCTCCACCTGGTCGGCACTGATTCCGACCCTCTGCGCACCGACCGCCTCGAACTCGGCCTTCATGTCGCGGAAGTGACAGCTCTCGGCGGTACAGCCGGGGGTCATCGCCGCCGGGTAGAAGAACAGGACGACCGGACCCGAGGCCGCCAGCTCGCTCAACTTGCGAGGCGTGCCGTCCTCGTCGGACAACTCGAAGTCCGGCGCGAGATCCCCCTTTTCCATGCGTTGCAGGCTAGCGCTGCGCCCTCTGCCGTGCCGATCCCGTCTCGACCCCGACATAAGATGCCATGGACTGGACCGCGCGGGTTACACCCCGGCTCCCCCTCTCGAAGCACCTCCACAACCGGCCCGTTCGCCGGCCCGCGCCGATGGCCCCGACCCGACAGGACTTCCAACCGCATGCCGCACTCGATCGAAGTCGAAGAACTGAAGAAGACCTTCACCGGCAAGCTCGAGGTCCGCGCGCTCGACGGGGTCAGCTTCGCCGTGGAGGAAGGAACCGTCTTCGGGCTCCTCGGGCCGAACGGCTCGGGGAAGACCACCGCGGTCCGGATTCTCACCACCATCCTGCAGGCCGACAGCGGTCATGCCCGGGTGCTCGGCCACGACGTCGCAAAGAAGGCCGGCCTGGTGAGGAGCCTCATCGGGTTGGCCGGGCAGTACGCGGCGGTGGACGAGAATCTGACCGGTCGCGAGAACCTCGAGATGGTGGGCAGACTCAACCATCTGCGGAAGTCCTCGGTCGGTGGGCGCGCCACGGAGCTGCTCGCCCAATTCGACCTCACCGAGGCGGCCGACCGAAGCCTCAAGACCTACTCGGGCGGGATGCGCAGGCGCCTCGACCTCGCAGCGGCTCTGGTCGCCCGGCCCACCGTCCTCTTTCTCGACGAGCCGACCACCGGTCTCGATCCGCAGAGCCGCAACGACCTGTGGGAGGTCATCGAGCAGTTGGTCGGTGGTGGGACGACCGTCCTGCTCACGACCCAGTACCTCGAGGAGGCAGATCGCCTGGCGAACACCTTGGTGGTGCTGGACCACGGGCATGTCATTGCCGAGGGAACCCCGGCCCAGTTGAAGGCCAACCTCGGAGCCACGGTGCTCGAGGTCGGTCTGGGCTCCCTCGAGGACGCCACCCGCACGGTTGCCGTGCTCTCATCGCTCGGACCGCACGTCCCCTCGGTCACCGGAACGGTCGTCGAGGTCACCGTGGACCAGGGCCCCGAGGCGGCCATGGCCAGTCTCCGGTCGTTGGACCAGGAGGCGATCGTCCCGACGAGCTTCGCCCTTCGCGAACCGAGCCTCGACGACGTGTTCCTTGCGCTCACCGGGCGTCGGACCGAAGACGAGGAAGACGGGGCCGGAGAGGACGGCGCTCCGGGCCGACGAGGTCGGGGCAGATCGGCACCTGCCGCCACCGGAGCAGGAGGGCGCTCGTGACCACCGCCGTCGTCGCACCGACGATTGCCGGTGCCCCTCACTCGGGCAACGTCGCCGATCGGGTCCGCTGGGCGATCGCGGATGCGCTCACCGTCACCAAACGGAACATCATCAGCTACACCCGCATCCCCGGGGCGCTGTTCTTCTCGACCGTCCAGCCGATCATGTTCGTGCTGCTGTTCCGGTACGTCTTCGGCGGGGCGATCCATGTCCCGGGAACGAGCTACGTCAACTACCTGATGCCGGGGATCTTCGTCCAGACGGTCGCCTTCGGTTCGGTGCAGACCAGCATCGGACTGGCAGAGGATCTCCAGAAAGGGATCATCGAACGCTTCCGTGCGCTGCCGATGGCCCGCTCCGCGGTGCTCGCCGGACGCACCACCGCGGATCTGTGCCGGAATGTGTTCACCGTGGTGATCATCACCGTGGTCGGATTCATCGTCGGCTTCCGCCCCACCACCGGAGTCCTCGCCTATCTGGCCGGCATCCTGGTCATCCTGCTGTTCGCCTACGCCCTCTCGTGGGGCTTCGCTGTCATCGGGCTCTCGGCGCCCAACAGCGAGGTGGCGCAAGTCATGTCCTTCCCCCTCTTGTTCCCGCTCACCTTCGCATCGTCGGCCTTCGTGCCCGTCTCCTCGATGCCAAGCTGGCTCCAGGGCTTCGCCACCTACCAGCCGGTCAGCGTCACCGTCAGTGCCTGCCGCGCCCTGATGATCGGGGGACCGACCGCCAGCTGGGTCATCCAATCGGTTCTCTGGTCGGTCGGCCTGCTGATCGTGCTCATGCCCCTGGCGGTCCACCGCTACCGCACCCGAATCTGACCGGGCAGAATGGGGGCCATGGCCCCTTCCTCCCCCACCCAGGTCCATCCCGACTCCTTCGGCGCCCGTGCGAACCTCGCAGTCGGAAGCTCCTCGTACGAGATCTTCCGGATCAACGCGCTCGCCGACCGCTACGACATCGCCAGGCTGCCGTACTCGATCAAGGTGGTGCTGGAGAACCTGCTCCGCCACGAAGACGGCGTCGCGGTGCGACCCGCCGACATCGAGGCGGTGGCGGCATGGGGCAATCACCCCGAGCGGCACGGGCTGGGTGGCGCGGATGCATCGGAGATCGCCCTGACCCCCGAGCGGGTCCTCATGCAGGACCTCACCGGCGTGCCCGGCGTGGTCGACCTTGCGGCCATGCGCGATGCCCTCAGTGAGCTCGGCGGCGACCCCGGCAGGATCAACCCGCTGGTCCCGGTCGAGCTGGTCGTCGACCACTCGGTGATCGCCGAGGCGTCCGGCAGCCCGAGCGCCTTCGACGAGAACGTCGGCATCGAGTACCAGCGCAACATCGAGCGCTACCAGCTGCTCCGCTGGGCCCAGCAGGCCTTCGACGGCTTCCGGGTCGTCCCCCCGGGCACCGGCATCTGCCACCAGGTCAATCTCGAGTACCTCTCGCGGGTGGTGTTCGCCACCGAGGACGGCAGGGCCTTCTGCGACACGTTGGTGGGAACCGACTCGCACACCACCATGGTCAACGGACTGGGCGTGCTCGGGTGGGGGGTGGGCGGCATCGAAGCCGAGGCCGCCATGCTGGGCCAACCCCTGTCGATGCTGCTCCCTCCCGTCGTTGGGTTCCGCCTCACCGGCGAGCAGGCGCCGGGGACGACCGCGACCGACCTGGTGCTCACAATCACCCATCTTCTGCGACAGCACGGGGTGGTGGGCAAGTTCGTCGAGTTCTACGGACCGGGCGTCGCCGCGGTGCCGCTCGCGAACCGGGCCACCATCGGCAACATGTCGCCCGAGTACGGGGCGACCTGCGCGATCTTCCCCATCGACGAGGTCACCCTCGACTACCTGCGGCTCACCGGGCGCGACGACCACCACGTCGACCTGGTCGAGGCGTACGCAAAGGAGCAGGGGCTGTTTCATCAGGCCGATGGTCCCGAGCCGGTGTTCTCCGAGACGGTCGAGCTGGACCTGTCCACCGTGGTCCCGAGCATCGCCGGTCCGTCACGACCCCAGGATCTGGTCGCGCTCACCGGAGCGGGAGCCGCCTTCCGGACCGCCCTCGGACGCACCCAGCGCAGCGGCCAGGCCGACTTGTCCGACGGGACGACCGCGCCGATCGCGGATGGATCGGTAGTGGTGGCTGCGATTACCAGCTGCACCAATACCTCCAACCCGCAGGTCATGGTGGCGGCCGGCCTGGTCGCCAAGCACGCCGTCGAGCGGGGCATCCGACCCAAACCCTGGGTCAAGACCTCGCTGGCCCCGGGGTCGCGGGTGGTCATGGACTACCTCGATCGGGCGGGTCTCACCGAGCCCCTGGCCCGGATCGGGTTCGACCTGGTCGGCTTCGGCTGCACCACCTGCATCGGCAACTCGGGGCCACTCCTGCCGGGTGTGAGCCAGGCGGTCCGGGACAACGACCTCGCGGTCGCCTCGGTCCTGTCCGGGAACCGGAACTTCGAAGGACGGATCCATCCCGACGTGAGGATGAACTACCTCGCATCCCCGCCGCTGGTGGTGGCCTATGCGCTCACCGGCACTATGGACATCGACCTCACCTCCGACCCGCTCGGCGAAGACGTGGAGGGAAGGCCGGTCTACCTGGCCGATCTCTGGCCGTCGCCTGCGGAGGTCACCGAGACCATCCAGCAGGCGGTCACCTCCGAGATGTTCCAGCAGCGCTACGCGTCGGTCTTCGACGGCGACGAGCGCTGGCAGGCGGTGGAGACGGCGACCGGCGCCACCTTCGACTGGGATCCGAGCTCGACCTATGTACTCCGTCCCACCTTCCTCCAGGGACTGACCAAGGAACCATCCCCGGTGACCGGCGTCTCCGGTGCCCGCGTCCTCGCCAAGCTCGGCGACAGCGTGACCACCGACCACATCTCGCCGGCCGGCTCGATCGGATCGTCGACCCCGGCCGGCCTCTACCTGGCCGACCACGGGGTGGCGCCCGCCGACTTCAACTCCTACGGCACCCGCCGCGGCAACCACGAAGTGATGGTGCGGGGCACCTTCGCCAACGTCCGCCTGCGGAACCAGCTCGCGCCGGGAACCGAGGGCGGCTACACGCTCCACCTGCCCGATGGTGAGGAGACCAGCATCTTCGAAGCCGCCGAGTTGTACGCGGCCGGCGGGGTCCCCCTGGTGGTGCTGGCAGGGAAGGAGTACGGCACGGGTTCCTCACGCGACTGGGCGGCCAAGGGCACCACGCTGCTCGGGGTCCGGGCGGTCATCGCCGAGAGCTACGAACGGATCCACCGGTCGAACCTGATCGGAATGGGCGTCCTGCCGTTGCAGTACGCGGACGGCCAGAGTGCTGCCACCCTCGGCCTGACCGGACACGAGGTCTTCACCATCGATGGGCTCGACGCCCTCAACGAGGGGTCGACCCCGAAGACGGTTGCGGTCAGGGCCGAGGACGGGGACCGGCTGGTGGAGTTCGACGCCCGGCTGCGCATCGATACGCCGATGGAGGCCGAGTACTACCGAAACGGCGGGATCCTGCCCTACATGTTGCGCCAGATGGCCGGCTGACCACCGGCCCGCTCGGCCTAAGCGGTCGAGACCACGTGGAAGGCCTCGGCGAGCCGTCCGTCGGGCAGGCCGGCTGCAAGGGCGTTGCCGGACATCCAGCCTCGCAACAGGTCCTCCAAGTGCTCCCCTTCACCGACCTGGCTGCGGTGCGACTTGAGTGCGGCCAGCTTGCGTTCGAACTGATCGGTCGCGTCGACCGCACGGTCGGCCCGATCAGTCGCCATGATCCAGACCTCGGGGACGGCGTGGGGTTCGAACCCCTCGTCCAGCAGCTCGGGAAAGGCGAACGGATTGCGAGCGTCGGGGTAGACGGCGCAGATCGCCGCTTCGCCGGCCGCGAGGTGATCGGGGTGGCTGGCGTAGATCCGTGACCAGTTGCGTTCCGGCGACTGGGTGACCACCCGGTCGGGACGGAACCGTCGGATCACCCGGGAGATCGCTTTTCGCAGATCGAGATCGGGTGTGAGGCGCCCGTCGGAAAACCCCAGGTAGGTCACGTCGGTGACCCCGACCGCTTTGGCCGCCGCGTTCTGCTCCTCGCGGCGGATGGCCGCCATCTCCTTGCGACTGATCGTCATGTCCGACCCACCCGCATCGCCGTCGGTGACGATGCAGTAGGCGACGTCGACGCCCGCATCGGTCCACACCGCGACCGATCCGGCCGAGCCGAAGTCGACATCGTCGGGATGGGCGGTCACCACCAGGATGCGCTCGATGTCCTCGACGCCGGGACCGACTTTCATCGGCACAGGGTAATGAGACTCGGGCACGAGCCGAGCGTTCAGTCGGCAGCCGGTTGCCAGGCGGCCAGGTCGGCCAGACGTGGGTCGTTGGAGAAGATCTCGACGATGGGCACCTTGAGGCCGATCCGGGTCTGGATGCGCTCGACCTCGAGGATCTGGTTCCACTGCACGAGGGTGACCACCAGGCCGGCCTCGCCGGCCCGGGCGGTCCGGCCCGACCGGTGCAGGTAGGCCTTGTGGTCCTCGGGCGGGTCGAAGTGGATCACGACATCGACCATGTCGATGTCGAGTCCCCGGGCCGCCACGTCGGTGGCCACCAGCGCGGGGAGCCTGCCTTGGCTGAACTCCCGCAGGGTGCGCTCACGGTTGGACTGGCGAAGGTCCCCGTGGATGGCGGCGGAGCGGACGCCCTCTTTTCGCAGCTGCTCGACCAACCGATCGGCGCCGCGCTTTGTGCGCACGAAGACCAGGGTCTTCTCCGAGTTGCGACAGATCGCCGCGCACACCTTGACCCGGTCCATCTGATGCACCTCGAGGAAGCGGTGCTCCATCGCGTCGACGGTGGTGCTCGGTGAAGCCACCTCGTGCAGCACCGGGTCGGAGAGGTAACGGCTCACCAGCCGGTCCACGGCGCCGTCGAGGGTGGCGGAGAACAAGAGGGTCTGGTGCGGCCGTTCGAGCCGCCGGAGCACCCACTCCACCTGGGGCATGAAGCCCATGTCCGCCATGCGGTCCGCCTCGTCGAGCACCAGCGTCTCGATGTCGGCGACGGACAGCTCGCCCCGATCGCCGAGGTCGATCAGGCGACCCGGTGTCGCGATGACCACATCCACACCACGGCGCACCTTCTTGACCTGTCGCTCGATGTCCGCCCCGCCGTAGACGGCGGCGATCCGGAGGCCGGCCTCCTTGGCCAGCGGCTGGAGGACTTGGCTCACCTGCACCGCCAGCTCGCGGGTGGGGACGAGCACCAGTGCACGAGGATGCCCGGGAGCGGTGGCCACAGAGGCCATGGTCCGCTGGAGAAGCGGGATGCCGAAGGCGAGGGTCTTGCCCGAGCCGGTCTTTGCCTTGCCGCACACGTCGCGGCCGGCCAGTGCGTCGGCCACCGTCATCGCCTGGATGGCGAACGCGGTGGTGATCCCTTCAGCAGCGAGGGCCTTGACCAGGGCGGGGTCGACGCCGAGCGAAGCAAAGGTCGGGCCGCCGGACCCACCTCCCTCGTCGGGTTCGGTCGCGACGTCGGAGGGATCGAGGACGCGATCCGGCGGTTCGATCACGGTTGTCATTGGGGTGGAATGCTCACTCTCGTCGATTCGGCGACGGCCGGAGGCCGACCGTCGGCAGCCGTGCCAGTCACGGATGCCTGCGGGCCCACCTCGGGCCACCGATCCGGACCGCGCTTCGGCCCCGGAGTACGTGAGATGAGGAAGACCCCGGTGGGAGGCGGTACCTCGCCACCAGGCAAAGTCTACCCCGGATCGCCCCTGGAAAGGCCTATCACCCGCGGAGGCCTCTCGGCGGTGGGTGCTCGCGGGGCTCCGAGCGGGGTCGAGCTCAGGTCCTCGTGGCCTCCTGATAGACCCCCGAACCGGCCTCGCGGAACTCGGTCGCCTTCTCCTTGAGCCCGATCTCCACCGCGGTTGCCAGGTCCATCTCCTTGTTCGCCGCGTAGTCGCGAACGTCCTGGCTGATCCGCATCGAGCAGAACTTCGGGCCACACATGGAGCAGAAGTGGGCGGTCTTGGCGGGTTGGGCCGGAAGGGTCTCGTCGTGGTAGGCGCGGGCGGTGTCCGGATCCATCGCGAGGTTGAACTGGTCCTCCCACCGGAACTCGAATCTGGCCTTCGACAAGGCGTCGTCCCATGCCTGCGCACCCGGGTGGCCCTTGGCGAGGTCGGCTGCATGGGCGGCGATCTTGTACGCAATCATCCCCTGCTTGACGTCCTCCAGGTTCGGCAGCCCGAGGTGCTCCTTCGGCGTGACGTAGCAGAGCATCGCGGTGCCGGCCATGCCGATCACCGCGGCGCCGATCGCCGAGGTGATGTGGTCGTACCCCGGGGCGACGTCGACGGTCAGGGGCCCGAGTGTGTAGAAGGGCGCTTCGTGGCAGACCTGCTTCTGGAGGGTGACGTTCTCGGCGATCTTGTCGAGCGGCACGTGGCCCGGCCCCTCGATCATCACCTGGACGCCGTGACGCCAGGCGCGCTCTGTGAGCTCGCCGAGGGTGTGCAATTCGGCGAACTGGGCCTCGTCGTTTGCATCCGCGATCGAGCCGGGCCGCAGTCCGTCCCCGAGCGAGAAGGACACGTCGTAGGCGGCCATGATCTCGCAGATCTCTTCGAACCGGGTGTAGAGGAAGTTCTCGGTGTGGTGGGCGAGGCACCAGGCGGCCATGATCGACCCGCCCCGGCTCACGATGCCGGTCGTACGACGGGCGGTCATCGGGACGTAGCGGAGCAACACGCCGGCATGGATGGTGAAGTAGTCGACACCCTGTTCGGCCTGCTCGACGAGCGTGTCCCGGTACAGGTCCCAGGTCAGCTCCTCGGGCGATCCGTCGACCTTCTCCAGGGCCTGGTAGATGGGAACCGTGCCGATGGGCACCGCCGAGTTGCGGATGATCCACTCGCGGGTGGTGTGGATGTCCGGCCCCGTCGAGAGGTCCATCACCGTGTCCGCACCCCATCGGGTCGCCCAGGTCAACTTCTCCACCTCCTCCTCCACCGAGGAAGACACTGCGGAGTTGCCGATGTTGGCGTTGACCTTCACCAGGAACCGGCCGCCGATGATCATCGGCTCGGACTCGGGATGGTTGACGTTGGCGGGGAGGATGGCGCGTCCTGCGGCGATTTCGTCGCGCACCAGCTCGACCGGGACACCTTCGCGGGTGGCCACGAACTCCATCTCGCGGGTGACCTGCCCACTCCTCGCGTAGTGCAGTTGGGTCACCGGAGTACCCTGGCTCCGCAGCACCTTGTGACCCGGACGCACCTGCATCGCGTTCGGGGCGTCATCGTCCCCGCGGCGCACCGCAGCCCGCCCGTCGTCCCGACGCACAACCCGGCGTCCCTCGTATGCCTCGACGTCGCCGCGCTCGGCGATCCACGGGGCACGCAGTGCCGGGAGTCCGACTGTGGGGTCGGCCTGGTGCGCGGGGTCGGTCGCCGGCCCCGAGGTGTCGTAGAGGCGGATGGGTTGGTTCGACTCGCCCGCCGGGGAGTCGGAAAGGGCGACCTCGATGAACGGCACCCGGGTCCCTCCTACACCCTCGACATAGACCTTCCGGCGGTTGTGGACCTGGTTCGTCGGTTCGGTCATGGCTGGGTTCCTTCCACGTTCGATGCCTGCCGAGTCTCTCACGCTCTGTCCGTTCCCGTGGAAGCCCGTTTGTGCCATGGTTGGCCGAAACTCCCCGACCCGTACTCACAACCGACGAAAGGACCGCTCGATGGGAAAGCTCACCGCCGGCGACAAGGCGCCTGCGTTCACCCTGCCCGATCAGGACGAGACCAAGGTCTCCCTCCGCCAGTTCAAAGGCAAGCCGGTCGTCGTCTACTTCTACCCACGCGACGACACGCCCGGTTGCACCAAAGAGGCCTGCCAGTTCAACGACAACCTCCGGGCCTTCTCGCGGGCCGACGTCGCCGTCCTCGGGATCTCGGCGGACAGCGCGGAGAAGCACCAGAAGTTCCGGGCCAAGTTCGGCCTCAAGTTCCCACTGCTCACCGACGCCGACCACAAAGTCGGCGAGGCATACGGCGCCTGGGGCGAGAAGACCCTCTACGGGAAGAAGTCGATCGGGGTGATCCGGTCCACCTTCCTCATCGACGGCAGCGGCAAGATCGCCCGGGCCTGGTACAGCGTGAAGGCCGACGGCCACGCGGCGAAGGTGCTCGACGAGGTGGGTGAGCTGCCCCGATAGGGTTAGACCCATGCCCCCCGAGAAGCCGCACTGGGCCGAGCTGTTCACCGAGGTGGTGACGTCGGGCCTGTGCACCGGCTGCGCCGCCTGCATCGTGGCCTGCCCCTACGACGTGCTCTCCTACGACGACACCGGCGGCAAGTACAAGCCGTTCCACATCGACGCCGAAGGTGGACCCGAGAGCTGCACCCACGGGGTGAAGGGTTGCACCATGTGCACCCGGGCCTGCCCGAGGTTCCGGCTCTGGGAGCCCGAGGTGGATACCCATCTCTTCGGGAGGGAGCGGACCACCGAGGAGGTCGCCGGTATCTCCTCGGACATCCTGTTGGTGCGGGCTACCGATCCCGAAGTGCACAGCTCCGGCCAGGACGGCGGGCTGGTCTCGGCCCTGCTCATCTGGGCGCTCGAGCACGACGTGATCGATGCTGCGCTGGTCTCCGATCTCGAGGGTGACGGCTCCACGTGGAAGGCGGTCCCTACCGCTGCCACCACTCGGGAGCAGGTCCTCGCCGCCTCCGGCTCGCGCTACACCTATTCGGCGAATCCGCTCGCCTACCCGCTGGCGATCGAGGCGGGGGCCGAAAGGATCGCCCTGGTCGGGATGGGGTGCCAATCGTCGGCCCCGCCGGTGATGCAGGCCCGCAAGGCTGGCAAGATCGCCCGCCGGTTGTCGCTGACCATCGGGCTCATGTGCTCGAAGACCTTCGACGACGCCATCTTCCCCGAGCTGTTCGAAGCCCGGTACGGCATCGCCCGGGCAGACATCTCCAAAATGAACATCAAGGGCGTGTTCCAGGTGTGGACGAAAGACGGTGGGTATCACGAGATCCCCCTCAAGGAGGCGCACGCCTGGACTCGCGAGGGCTGCAACGCCTGTCCCGACTTTGCCGCCCAGCACGCCGACATCTCGACCGGGGGCATCGGGGCGTTCAACGACTGGACCCTCACGATCGTTCGAACCGACAAGGGCCGGGACCTGCTCGATCAGATGATCGCAGACGGGGCGCTCGAGACCCGGCCCGGGGACGACGACCCGGGCGCCATCGCACTCCTCCACAAGCTTGCAAAGGTGAGCCGGCGCCGTTGGCCGGAGACGGCGGTTCCGATGCCCCGCCGGCTTCCCGCCCCGACCTGAGGCAGCGGCCGGCACGCGGCACTGCCCCGAGTCCTTAGAAATATCGTAATAATCCGCCGCAAGAGGGCCGAACGGCCCTGTTCGGCGTCCGCTGAAAGGCATACTTTCACCCTCGGGGTCCCACCGTGCTGGGGGTCCACACGTCGAGGCTCTGGAGGAATCCCGCTTGTTCGCCGCCCTCGGACGGTTCGCCGTACGCTTCCGTTGGCTGATCATCGCTGGTTGGATCGTGGTCACCGTGGTGCTCACGGTCACCCTCCCTTCGCTCACCAGCGTGGAGAAGAACAGCAACAGCCAGGGTCTCCCGGCGAACGAACCCAGCGTGCGCGCCCAGGCGCTCGCCGCCCCGTTCGACTCGAAAACCGCAAGGACCGCCACCTTCGTCGCAGCCGTCCAGAGCGGAGTACTCACCGCGGCCGACGACACGGCCATCGCTCGGGTCGAGCAACAGATGCGGATCACCCCCCGGGTGACCAGCGTCCTCGACCTCGGGAAATCGGCGAACGGAAAGGCCACCAGCACGTTGGTGGAGGTGCATCTCCCGACGTCGGGCAGAGATGCCGCCATCGCGAACGTGGTGACCCAGCTCAGGTCGACCTTCGCGTTGTCCGGTGCGCCGCCTGGGCTGAGCATGCACCTCACCGGAGGAGTGGCCACGTCGGCCGACGAACAGAACCAGAACGGCCGCATCCAGACCCTCACCGAGATCCTGTCGGTCCTCTTCATCGTGGCTCTGCTGTTCTTCACCTTCCGTGCATTGCTCGCGCCCTTGGTGGCATTGCTCCCCTCTGCGGTCGCCCTGTTCGCCGCCGGGCCGATCATCGCGGAGTCCACCCACCTGGGCGTGCAGGTCTCCGACCTCACCCCGGTCCTGCTGATCGTGGTTCTGCTCGGAGCCGGGACCGACTACGGGCTGTTCCTCATCTTCCGGCTACGAGAGGAGCTCCGCCGAGGCAAGAACGTCGAGGAGGCAGTCGCCTTCTCGGTGTGCAAGGTCGGCGAGTCGATCACCTTCTCGGGTCTGACGGTGATCGGCGCCCTCGCCACGGTCGTGGTGGCCTCGTTCGGGCTGTACAAGGGCCTCGGCCCCGCCCTCGCTCTGGGAATCGCGGTCGCGCTCGCCGCCAACCTGACCCTGTTGCCGGCCCTGCTCGCAGTCCTCGGCCGGAAGGTGTTCTGGCCCCGGATGCCCGAGGTCGGCCATGCAACCAGAGGTGGTTGGAGCCGGATCGCGGCAAAGGTGGTCGGCCGGCCGGTGCTCACCCTGGTCATCGGCCTGGTGGTCTTCGGTGGACTCGCCGCGTCGATGCTCGCCTACACCCCGAACGGGTTCAACGACCAGCCACCTCCGGCAACTTCGGACTCGGGAAGAGGGCAGGCAGTGCTCGCCGCTGACTTTCCCTCAGTCCAGACCAATCCGACCACTGTCTTGTTCACGCTCCCGGAGTCGGTCTGGAACAATCCCGGTCTGTTGACCGAGGCGCAGGCGGACCTCGTCCGGTCGGGGCAGTTCACTGCGGTGACCGGCGCGCTCGACCCGGACGGCGCGATGGTCTCCTCCGCGGCACTGGCGAAAGCCCACGCCCTGCTCGCCTCCGACGGGCCGGCCGACACCCTCCCGCTGGCCGAACCTGCGGGCGTCGACGCGCCCGGATCGGCCTACCGGGCATACCAGGTATCCGCCCAGTACATCAGCCCCGACGGACGCACCATCCTCTTTGACACGAGCCTCCGAGCCGGACCGGTCGACGGGACTGCGGCAGCGAACGCGATGCCTGGGGTGCGCTCAGCGGTGGACCGGGTCGGGCGGACCATCGGGGCGACCGAAAGCGGCGTCGGTGGCGACGCCGCTTTGGCGGCCGATGTCGGGACCCTCGCCGGGAACGATCTCATGCACATCATCCCGATCGTGATGATCGTGCTGGGGTTGCTGCTTGCCATCGTGCTTCGAAGCCTGGTCGCTCCGCTGTACCTCGTGCTGAGCGTCGGGCTGTCCTACCTGGCGTCCTTGGGACTCTGCGTGCTGGTCTTCCAAATCATCGGTGGACAGAACGGGATCAACTTCGTGCTCCCGTTCTTCATGTTCATCTTCATCATGGCCCTGGGCCAGGACTACAACATCTTGGTCATGACCCGGATCCGCGAAGAGGCCCACCACGCACCGATCAGGGTGGCGGTCCGCAGGGCCGTCGAGGCGACGGGGACCACCGTGACCTCGGCCGGTCTGATCCTCGCCGGAACCTTCGGCGTGTTGACCGCGACCGGCCAGGCCCAGGTACAAGAGATCGGCCTCGGCCTCGCCGCGGGGATCCTCCTCGACACCTTCCTCGTCCGAACCCTGCTGGTGCCTTCCGTGGTCGTGCTCCTCGGACGATGGAACTGGTGGCCCTCCAAGCTCGCCGGCGAGGACCACAGCCACGATCCGGTGGAACCAGACCCCGAGTTCGACGGCCCGCTCGACGGATGCGAGGGGGCCGAGCTCGCCGATCGTCCGCTTGCCGGCGTCGGAGGCTGAGCCGGTCCAGCTCAGAACGCCATCCGTCGTCGCCGGACCTGGTGTTTCAGCCCTGGCGCACCTCAACGATCAGCTCGTTGAACGACTGCTCTCCGATGGTTTCCCACATCTCACGGGCGGGCGGTGGCATGTTCGCAAGCATCATGTCGCGCTGCTGCTGGGTGAAGTTCTCACGGATGAGCCCCAAGATGAGCCAGATCTTGTCGCCCTGGAAGTGGCTCATGCCGTGGCCGGGGAGCTGACCCCACTCTGCCGCGTTCATGTGAGTGGCCGCCAGAGGGACCACGAACGCTTCTTCGTCATCGAGGTGAGGAATGAGCGCCGCCTCGAGCGCCCCCAGTGCGCCGAGAAGCGACTCGGCACCACCGTCGCCCTCGACCGTCCACATTTCGATTCGGTTGTCGGCAGTCGCGATCAGTTCGACAACCGTGTGGTGATCGGCGACTGCTTTGTCGAGGATGCCTTGTTGCTCCGGTACGCGCTCACTGAGCACCGGGAAGAGAAGCTCTTCTTCGCCTTCATGGTGCACTCTCAGAAAGTCGATCAGGTTCGCGTAGTAGTTCGCGATGACCTCCCGGCGGGTGTCGTCGCTTGCGGCACTGGCGACGAACCGGGGTGCGGAGGCCAAGGAGTCTCGAAACACCTTGTGGACAGCCGCCATATCACTTGTGTCCGCCGGGGGAATCGTGTCGCCCTGTGGGTTCGCAGCCATGTGGGGAGCCTCCTGTTCTGCTTTCGATCGATCCGCCGTTCGGTCAGGCTAAGGCACGCACCGTTTCGAGGTCATATTCGATGGCACGGGATGCGGCACCGGTGCCGTCGGGTCAGCGAGATTCCCCTTCGCGTCGTTCTCGGCGATCGAGGTAGGTGCGCCGTGCGAGCACGAGCCAGCACAGGATGGCGGCGCTCGACAGGATCGCCGGGACCGGGTGGCCGAGCAGGACCGAAGCTCCGACGGCACATCCGAAGGCAGCGAGATTCGCCACGACGTCGTAGACGGGGGCGACGAATCGCTTGTTCACGACGTGGGCGACGGCGATGAGAACACCGCAGGCAAAGGTGACGGACAGAAGGACGCTGACCACGACCGCAGTCTGGCTGAAGACGCCACCTCATCTCACTACCTGGCTGAAGCCAGGGCTCGACAGAGTACGGTGAACGGCCGTGGCCAGCCGAAGCAAGGAATCGAACCGACCGACCGTGGTCCTGCTGGTTCGCCATGGGAAGACACCGACCACTGGCAAAGTGCTCCCTGGTCGGGCGCCTGGCCTCCACCTCTCCGAAGAGGGCAAGGCCCAAGCCGAGAAGGTCGGGGAACGCATCGAGTCGATGGTTGCGGCAGGAGGGCGAGCGCCGGTGGCTGTCTACGCATCTCCACTGGAGCGGACCATGGAGACCGCCCGGCCGATCGCCAGACGCCTCGGGCTGCGGGTCCGCCAAGAGCGAGGCCTCCTCGAATGCGAGTTCGGTGAGTGGACGGGGGCCAAGCTGAGCAGCCTCGCCAAGAAACCGGAGTGGGCCGACGTCCAACGCTCCCCGAGCGGATTCCGGTTCCCCGGTGGCGAGTCGTTCCCCGAGATGCAGGCGAGGATGGCCTCGACCATCAGCCACCTCTGCCAGCTGCACCGAGGTGAGACGATCGTCGCGGTCTCCCACGCCGATCCGATCAAAGCGGCGGTCTCCAGCTGGGCGGGCACCCCGCTCGACCTGTTCCAGCGGCTGGTGGTCTCGCCGTGCTCGGTGTCCGCACTGGTGGTCGGCCCAGGCGGCTCGCACGTCCTGACCGTCAACTCGACCGCCTCACTCGGCGAGCTCGCCATCGCATGAGTGAGGGCTACGACCTCGAAGAGCCGGAACGCATCACCGTCGGGACGGTGGGCCCGGTGGGCGATCGGCTCTTTCTCCTCCAGTGCCGCCAGGGTCCGGTCCTCCTCACGCTCAAGATGGAGAAGCAGCAAGTCGCGGCCGTGGCCGATCTCCTCGCCCAGATCGTCCGCGACCAACGGCGCACGGAGCACCTCCCCGACGGGCTCTCGCTGGAAGAGCCGACCGAGCCTGCTTGGGTGGTCGGAACGGTGGGCGTCTCCTACGACGAGGACGACGACCGGGTGATCCTGGTCATCGAGGAACTGGTCCCCGAGGGGGAGACCGGCGCCATCGCACGCCTCTCCATCACCCGCGAGCAGGCCGCCGCCTTCGCCATCCAGGCCACCAGGCTGGTCGAGTCGGGCCGGCCACCCTGCCCCCTCTGTGGATCGCCGCTCGACCCTTCCGGACACGAATGTCCCCGTACGAACGGTCATCGTCCTCCGGCGGTGTGACCGGCTGGAGCCTCGCCTGTGGACCTGGGCTCGCCGAAGCGACCGAGCTGCTCTCCACCAGCGAGCTGAGCCTGGTCGGACGCCTGCCGTGGAGCTCGAACCTGACCTACCTGGCCAGCCTCGACGATGCACGTGGAGACCCGCTCTACGCGGTCTACAAACCCGGCGCCGGCGAGCGGTCGCTCTGGGACTTCCCCGACCGGCTCTACCGCCGGGAGATGGCAGCGTTCGCGCTCTCCGAGGCCCTCGATTGGAAGATCGTTCCCCCGACCGTGATCCGTGACGACGCCCCCTTCGGAGAGGGCTCCCTTCAGCTCTTCGTGGAGGTCGACTACGCCGAGCACTATCTGACCCTGGTCGAGGAAAGTCGCTACCAGTCGTTCTTTCGAACCGTCTGCGCCTTCGACATCGTTGCGAACAATGCAGACCGCAAGAGCGGCCACGTACTGCAGGGGTCCGACGGGCGGCTGTGGGGAATCGACCACGGGCTCTGCTTCCACCGTCAGCCGAAGTTGCGCACGGTCATCTGGGAGTTCGCCGAGGAGCCGGTGCCCGAGGACCTCCTCGCCGACCTCGAGGCGCTCGGAGAGGACCTGCCTGAGTCGGTCGGGTGCCTCCTGTCGGGGCCGGAACGCTCCTCCCTGCAGCACCGAGCCCGTCACCTGGTCGAGACGGGCATCTTTCCCGAGCCCCTCGGCGACTGGCCCCCCTACCCCTGGCCCCTGGTCTGAGGCCCGCGGGGGATTCGAAATATCGAGTTCCACGCCACAGGGGTACGGCAGTCCAGCCGATTCGCTGACTACCCTGCCCGAGTGGTCGTCGACACACTCGCACCCGTTACCGCCTCCCCGCCGGAGGTCGACGACGACGAAACGCGGCCACGACCGGTGGATCGATCTCGGTGGGATGCCAAAGACGTGCTGGTGGTGGTCGTCGTCATCGGGGCCGTCGCCGTCGGTCTGTACTGCCGGCTCTGGCTGATCCTTCACGCTCCCTCGACCTCTGACGAGGCCATCTCGGGACTCATCGCTCAAGGTGCCTTGCACGGCCACTTCACCGCCTTCTACGGCGGACAGAGCTACGGCGGCACCGCCGAGCCCGCTCTGATCGCTCTCGCCTTCGCCCTCTTCGGCCAGACGGCGGTGGTCGCCGAGCTCGTGGTCGTCGCGCTCGCAGCGGTTGCCGCAATCCTCACCATGCGGATCGCGCTTCGGCTGGTCTCTCGGAACATCGCCCTGCTGGCCGGGGCATTGGCCTGGGCCGCTCCCGCGGTGACCGTCCGCGATTCGATCCGTGTCTATGGATTCCGGGGGGTGACCTTGGTCTGTGGAGTGGGCCTGCTCCTCGTCTCGTTTCGAAATTCTCGAGAACCGCCGCGGGCTCATCAATTTCGTCGCTCTCGGGCTCCTCGCCGGGATCGGCTGGTGGTCCTCGCCCGAGATCGCGTACTACATCCTGCCTGCGGTACTGGTGCTCGGAATCGCGGTCTTCCGCAACCGGAGTTGGCACGCCTGGTGGCCCGGACTCCTGACCACATTGACCGCCACCGCTGTCGGGGCGCTGCCCTGGATTTGGGTCAACATCGGGTCGAATCTGGCCTCGCTGCACAGCGACAAGCCGGTGAAACTCGACTACATCCAACGCCTGAGCACGTTTTTCCAGTGGGTGCTCCCGATGGAGACCGGACTTCGGAAGGCGGACAGCGGAGCCTGGAACTTCGGCTCGTTCCATGTGGTCGTACTGCTCCTCGTCGTTGCGCTGCTCGTCGGTTCGCTGGAACTGTGCCTCCTCCGAGGCGGGGCCTCAGCGGTCATCGGGTTGTCAGCAATGGCGTTTCCGTTCCTCTACGCGCTGTCACCCGCGAGCTGGGCATGGCGTGACGGACGGTACGGGTGCTACCTGGTGCCGCTGCTGGCCCTGGTCGTCGCGATCGGAATCTCCGAGGTGGCTCGCCTGCTCCACATTCCCTCCTCGGCAACCCTCCTCATGTCGGGATTGGTGATCCTCTCCACTGTCGTAGCCGCGGTCAGCGTCGCTCAGGCGATCGACCTGCACCGGACCACCACCACCTCGGGATGGGGGGATCCGGATGCCCCCACCATCGCGGCGATCTCGAAGCTGGAGGGGGCCGGCGTCAAGGCCGGGTATGCGGACTACTGGGTGGCCTACAAGCTGGATTTCCTCAGCAAAGGTCGGCTGGACATCACCACCACAGGTCATGACGTCGACCGCATGCCCGCGATCAACGAGACCGTGCACAAGAGCAAGCACGTCGCCTGGATCTTCGTGCCGACCAGCGAGCAGAACATCGACGGCACCCAGTTCTCCGCGCCTCCTTCGATCGTCGGACCGGCATCGGTGTCGGAGTCGACCTTCATCCAGACCCTCGACCACCTCGGGATCCATTACCAGGTTGTGCGCACGAGAGTTCTGGTGGCGATCACGCCCGACACCGTCCTCACCCCCTACCAGGCAGGCATGCCGGGGGTGCCCATGGAGCCTGCTGCCAAAGCTGGCTAGCAGTGCCGATCCGGGCACTTCGGCATTGGGCGCCCTACCCGTGCTCCGTGGTCTGGGTGGTCCCCTGCGATTTCCTCGCCCGGTGAGAGTGGCGGTGGTGCACCGTAATGGGAGCCTGCAGCGCATGGGTGATCAGTGATGCGTAGTAGCTGGCACCAGCAGGGTCGAGGTGCACACCGTCCGGGTAGAAGTACTGAGGGCCTGCGGCGCTGTCGGCGTACCAGTTGACCACGGTGGCATTCGGGTAGGAGCGGGCGACGCTGGCGATCGTCGCGTTCACCTGGTTCTGCCACGGTCGAGGCACCCGGGTGTTGACCAGCACGATCTTGCGCATGGGTCCGAGCGAGTTGATGAGGGTCCTCAGCTGATCGGCCGAGTAGGGACCGTTCGTCCCGAGCTCGAGGATGAGGCGGTTCCCGACCACTCCTTCCGCCTTCAGTTGAGGCACGACCTGTTGGACCTGGTAGAGCTGCTGACCGACCGCAGCATCGATCTCGATGCCGGGGAGCGCCTGCTGCAGGTACTGCGACGCGTCGATCATGACCGAGTCGCCGATGGCGGTCACGCCCTGGCCCGCGGGCGGGGGAACCGTCGTCGTCGACACGGCAGGACCCGCCTTCTGAGTGGTGGTGGAGGTGGGTGTTCTGACATGACGAGTCGGGACGATCCTGGTGACCTGGGTTGCAGGATCTGCCTCGGCGGAGACGATGCCTACCAATCCGAGCGTGCAGAGAAGCGCATTGAAGATCACCACTCCGATCACGATCCAGCCCGCCGGTTCGAGGTGAGGGCGGGTCAAGCCGCGCTCACGGATGTTCTGCCAGAACCGGCGAAGCGCTCCATGGCGGATCGGTTGCTCGATGTAGCGCCACGACAGGGCCGCGATGATCAGGGTCGCCGCGAACTGGACGAGGGCCCTCGGTATGTTCGGCGGCGCGCCGACCGGGGTGGTCAGGACGATCACCGGGTAGTGCCAGAGGTAGATGCCGTAGGACCGTTCACCGATCCAGCGGAGCGGCTCCCAACCGAGGATCGTTCGGATCTGTGCCCCGGGGTGCACGGTGACCCCGATCAGCATGGCGGTCAGCAGGGCCAGTAGCAGGAGACCGCCCTCGTAGAGGAAGGGCTGGTTGTCGTCGACCTGCGAGAACATGGCGAAGATCGCGATGAGCGAGACCGCGCCGACACCGTTGAGGAGATAGCGGGCGTTGTTGGTGACCACCCCGATCGGCCGCGAACGAGGCAACCACATTGCCAGTGCCGCGCCGATCAGGAGCGCGAAGGCCCTGGTGTCGGTGCCCTCGTAGACGCGGTTGGGATTTGCGCCCGGCGTGTAGAGGATGGCCATCTCGAGGGCGGAGGCCGAGGCCGCGATCAGAGTGGCGGTGATGAGTGCCCGCCGTGTGTGGAGCCAACGGAACCCGGCGAGCAACAACAACGGCCACACGAGGTAGAACTGCTCTTCGATGGCCAGGGACCAGAGGTGGCCGAGAGGCGAGGGCGGTCCGAACTGGGCGAAGTAGTTGACGTGGTGGAAGATGAACCACCAGTTGCTCACGTAGAAGATCCCCGCCGGAAGATCACTGCGGAGCTCGGCGAGCTGGGTTCGCTGGAAGAGGGTCGCAAAGCCGACGGTGACGAACAGCATCACGAACAGTGCGGGAAGCAGACGCCGCGCCCGGCGGATCCAGAAGGTCTTGAGACCGATCCCGCGATGGCGACCGTACTCAGCGACCAGCAGGTCGGTGATCAGGTACCCCGAGAGCACGAAGAAGACCTGCACCCCGAGGAGTCCGCCCGACGCCCAACCGAAGTTGAGGTGGAAGGCGATGACCGCAAGCACCGCGATGGCACGGATGCCGTCCAACCCCGGGAGGTAAGGGCTGGTTCCTTCGACCGGCTTAGGCACGGTGGACCCGCATCTCCGACGCGCCCGTCAACGTCAGCCGGGGGGTGGTGACCCGGCCAGAAGTGTGCCGTCGCGCCGAAGCTCCCTCGAAACTCTCACTCTGATCAGGCAGGGAGCGGTTGCATGTGGCGTCGAGATCACTTCCCCGGGGTCGGCACGGGAGGGGAATCCCCGACCGGTATTATTGCACGCCGAGTTCGACCGACGGTGACCACCTCGCAGCACTGCGTAGCGGTTCGGCCGAGCCCTTCAGTCGGTCACCGAGGAGTGCCGTACGTTGCTCAACCTCGTGCCTTGATGGCCTCGATCAGCTGCGGGAGCACTTTGTGCACGTCGCCGACGATTCCGAGGTCGGCCACCGAGAAGATCGGAGCGTCCTGGTCCTTGTTGATGGCCACGATGTTCTTGGAATTCTTCATCCCCACCAGGTGCTGGGTTGCTCCGGAGATCCCGCAGGCGATGTAGACCGTCGGCTTCACCGTCTTGCCGGTCTGGCCGACCTGATGCGAGTAGGGGACCCACCCGGCGTCGACGATGGCGCGGCTCGCCCCCGCTGCACCCTTGAGCAGCGTGGCCAGCTCCTCGATGAGGACGTACTGGTCCTTCTCGCCGAGCCCGCGACCCCCGGAGACCACGACATCGGCCTCGTCGAGCTTGGGACCGACCCGCTCCTCGACGTGGTTCGCCACCACCTTGGCGCCGCCGGTCGCGCCCAGCTCGGGAGCAGGGGCCGCGGCCACCGCCGCCGGCGCCCCACCCGTTGGCTCGGCGGTGAACGACTTGGCCCGGATCACGTAGATCCCGGGTCCCTCGCCGGTGAACTTGGCGGAGGCGATCTGGCTGCCGCCGAAGATCGCGTGCTGGGTGAGCAGACCGCCGTCCTCGGCGGTGAGACCGACCACATTGGTGAGCACCGGGCGGTCGAGCTTGACCGAGAGACGGGCTGCGATGTCGCGCCCGTCATAGGTCGCCGGAAACAGGATCGCGTCAGGTGCCGCGCCTCCGGCGATCGCCGCGGCGATCGCTCCTGCGACCGGGGCGCCCGGAAGGACGCCGCCGAGGTCCCCGACATCGTGGACAGTGGTCGCCCCGTACTCGCCCAGGGTGCCCGCCACAGCGGCGGTGCCGTCGCCCCAGGCAACTGCCTCCACCGTGCCGGCGAGCGAGCGGGCCTGGGTGAGCAGTTCGAGCGAGGTGGTGATGGGGGCCCCGTCTGCCACTTCGGCGAGGACCCAGATCTTGTCGACTGACATGTGTGCTTGTTCTCCTACCCGATCCCTAGAGGACCTTCAGTTGCTCGAGGAACTCGATGACCCGCTGGAAGCCCTCGCCTTCGTCGACGACGATCTCGCCGGCAGCACGGGCTTCGGCGTCGGCCACCTGGGTGATCTCCTGACGTGCGCCGGCGGCACCGACCACTCCGGCGTCGAGCCCGAGGTCGGCGACGGTCAGGGTGTCCACCGGCTTGGACTTGGCCGCCATGATCCCCTTGAATGAGGGATACCGGGGTTCGACGACTCCTGCGGTCACGGTGACGACGGCCGGCAACGGGCTCACCACTTCGTCGTATCCCGCCTCGGTCTGGCGCTCAACGGTCACCGAGTCACCGGTGACCTCGACCTTCTTGGCAAAGGTCACCGACGGCAGGTCCAACAGCTCTGCGATCTGGACCGGGGTGGTCCCGGTGTACCCGTCGGTGGACTCGGTGGCGGCCAGGATCAGATCGGGCTCGGCCCGCTTGATGGCGGCGGCAAGGACCTTCGCTGTTCCGAGCGCGTCGGTGCCGGCCAGGGAGTCGTCGCTCACCAGGATCGCCTTTGCCGCTCCCATGGCCAGGGCGGTGCGCAGTCCCGAGGTCTCCCCGTTGGGGGCCATCGAGACCAGGGTCACCTCGCCGCCGCCTGCGGCGTCGACCAGCTGGAGGCCCATCTCCACCCCGTAGGAGTCCGAGTCGTCCAGGATGAGCTTTCCCTCACGGACAAGGTTCTTCGTACCCGGATCGAGGGCCGGAGGTGCGGCCGGATCCGGGATCTGCTTGACGCATACAACGACGTTCATGGCGCTGCATTGTTGTTGAAATCTGGCCTCCGGACCAATCCGGCCACCTTCCGTGCGTCATTTCCTGGTCAGCAGGCATCCCCAGCGTCAGACCCGGTCGATCACCGCCAGGGCCGAGGTCACGTCGTCGGTGATCACCGCGTCGACCCCCGCCGACACCATGCCCAAGAGATCGCTTCGAGCGTTCACCGTCCAGGCCGCGACCGACAGCCCGGCCTGATGTGCCTCCTCGACCAGGGCGTCGTCGACCAGATCGACATGTGGGTGGACCGCCCTGCACCCCCGGCGGATGGCGGCACTGACGACACGGACCGGCTCGGGGGCCTGCTCATCCGTGCCGCCGCGGTGGGCGACGAGAAGCAGGCCGGTGACCAGGTCGGCGGAGGTCTCGCGGACTGCCTCGAGGGCCCCGGGCCAGAACGAGGAGACCACCACCTCCGACGCCCGCCCGGCACCGGTGACCAGGGCGGCAACTTCGCGTGCCACCCGCTCGGTGGGATCGAAGCCGGGTTCGTTCGGAAGGTTCTTGATCTCGACATTGACGGTCAGCCCTTCGAGGGCCTCGAGCACCTCGGGGAGCAGCGGGACGTACTCGGGAAGCTCGGACGTGGTGAGCTCGCAGATCGCGCCGATCCGTTGGATGTTGGCGTCGTGATGGACGGCCAACCCGCCGTCGGCGGTCATCCGGACGTCGAGTTCGACCCCGTCGGCACCCAGTTCACGCGCGCGCAGGAAGGCTGCGACCGTGTTCTCGGGCACGCCGTTGGACGGATCGGGGCTCCCCCGGTGAGCCTGCACCGCCGTCGATCCCATCGCCTGGATCTTAGATTCCTGCTCGGGGCCCGCTTCGTCCCTGGTCGGAGCGGGCGCGCCGCTTGTCGGGGAAGACACGCACCGCTGCGCCGACGGCAGCTTCACCGATCGGTCACAGAGAGAGAAGAACTTCTTGCAACAAGGGAAACCGATCGTTACGCTACTGAACGAACCCTGAACGGACGGTGACTTTTTGGCACCGAGCCATGTGAAAGAGATCACAAACAGCGAGACTCGGGAACGGGAGCGGAGGAAACATCGTGGCCCTTATGTGGAACCGAACAGTCGAATGGGACGACAACGACTGGAGGCAGGTCGCAGCCTGCCGAAGCACCGAGCCTGATCTCTTCTTTCCCATCGGATCGACCGGTCCGGCCGTCGATCAGATCGAGGCGGCGAAGCGGATCTGTAGCGGATGCGAGGCGGTCGAACCCTGTCTCGACTTTGCGCTGGCCACTAATCAGGAGTCGGGGGTCTGGGGGGGCCGATCCGAGGAGGAGCGCCGCAAGCTGCGCAAGGTCTGGTTGGCAGCTCGGAGGCGGGCCTCCTGATCGAGGCCAACCCGATCGAGGCGGAGCGCCTCGACTACAGACCGACCCGCTGAATCTCCGGCGCGGGCAGCTCGAGGGTCACCACCGTGCCCGGCTCCCCCGGATGCAGCTTGCTCCGGCTGCACATCGTGATGGTCCCGTCCAACTGACTGCGGACCAGGTCCCGAACGATCGACAGACCGAGGCTGTCGGAGGCATCGATGTCGAAGTTCTCCGGTAGACCCGACCCGTCGTCGATGACTTCGATCAACAACTTGTCGAGGTCGTTCGCCAGATGGACTCGGATGCGGCCGACCGTCTGCTGAGCCGCCTGCTCCGTTGCGCCGTCGCTTCCGTCCTCCGCCTCGAACTCGAGGAAGGCGTGCTCGACCGCATTCTGGAGGAGCTCGGCCAGCACCACCGCCAACGGTGTCGCCACCTCGGCGGGGACCTCCCCGAGGCCGCCGACCACCTCGAAGCTCACTCGGCGTGAGAGAACGACCGAATCCTCGGCCATCCGGATCAGTGAGGTCACGATCTCCTCGAAGGGGACCTGATCGCCCGGCTCACGGGAGAGGATCTCGTGCACGATGGCGATGGAGCGCACACGGCGCTCGGCCTCGAAGAGGGCCACCCTCCCCCCACCTGGCGGCAACCTGCGCGCTTGCAGCCGCAGCAGTGCCGAGATGGTCTGAAGGTTGTTCTTGACCCGATGGTGCACCTCGCGGATGGCGGCGTCCTTGGAGAGAAGCAGTCGATCCAGCCGACGCACGTCGGTGACGTCTCGGAGAAGGACCAGACAGCCCGTCGCAATGTCATCTGCAAGCAGCGGGATGCAATGCAACAGCACCGTCACGTCGGGACGGCGTTCGACCTCCTCCACGATGGGCAGGGCCGAGGCCAGGGCATACTCGATTGCAGACTCCTCGATGCCCAGATCGGTCAGCCGACGGCCCTCGATCTGCGAGTACACCCCCATCCGGTGCAGTGCGTTGGTGGCGTTGGGCGAGGCGAACCGCACCCGCCCCTCTTCGTCGACCAGCACGACACCGTCACCGACCCGGGGAGCCTCTTCGGCGGCCACCTCCTCGCTCGGAAACGGGAAGCTCGACTCTGCCACCATCACCGCGAATCGCTCGAACACATCGCGGTAGGTCCGTTCGAGATGGCCGGGCCGCCGACCCGCTCCGGCAGAGAAGCGGACCAGCACTGCCACCACGACGTCCTCGCAGCGCACCGGGGTGCAGTGGATCCGAACCGACTCGCTCTCCGGATCGAGTGTCACCTCGCCTCTGGTCACTTCGCCCGACTCGAAGGTGACGACGGCTTCGGGCCACCGGTCAGCTCCGACACTTTCGCCAACCAGGTCCTCCTGGATGACCGTCGCCGCATTGTTGGGGCGCATCTGCCCGAGGATCAGCATCTCGCTCTCGTCACCGGAACGGTCCCGAGCCTGAGCCGCAACCGGGGCCAGAAGCACCAGGTCGGAGAAGGAGAGGTCGGCGAGGATCCCCCAGGTGCCGATGAGGCGTTGGAGATGGCCCAGTTGGATGTCGTCGAGGTCGGTGCGCTCGAATGCCAGTTCTGCGGGAGTCGCCACGCTCATCCCCCGTCTTGGTGGTCGGCTTGCCGATCTCGAAGGTCTACTCGTGGGGCGACCGGGACCTCGTAGGGGTGACGGTCGTGGAACCCGTGCAGACGGGTGACACCCGCACCGCGGAGGAGGTCCGCCATGTCGTTCGCCCGGTCCGCCACGTCGGGCAGACCATGTGCGTCCGACGCGGTGGTCAGCGGGACTCCCCGCTCGACGAACCGCTTGAGCAGCGGAGGTGCGGGGTACTCCTCTCCGACCGGTTTGCGCCAGCCAGCCGACGAGAGCTCAGCCGCCATCCCCGACGACACCGCCGCCTCGGTGATCCGGTCGTAGAACTCGTCGGGCACCGCCGGCACCAACCCCGCGACCTTCACCAGGTCGGGATGGGCGAAGACGTCGCACACCCCCGAAGCCCCCAGCTCCTCCATCGCCCGGGTGTACTCGTCCCACACCGCGTCGATGTCCCGGACCTCCCACTCGGCCATCACTTGGGGATCGTTGAGCACGTCGAACCGCCAAGCTCCCAGCCAGTGGACCGACCCGAGCAGGACGTCGAACGGATAACCGTCCAACAGCCGCTCCACTTGGTCCATCCGCCCCTCGTAGTAGTCGACCTCGAGTCCGAGGACGACCGGGAAGCCTTCCTTCTTCACCGCCTCGACCACCTCCACATAGGCGTCGAGGTCCACCCGTGCGTGATGGTCCCAGTAGGCGGCCATGCCCGGCCGTAGTGCCTCTCCGGGGAGGTCGTTCCAGAAGCCACCCAAAAGATCCTTGGCTTGGGTGAACCGGAAGAGATGTTCGGTCACCGCGATCTCGGTGACTCCGGCCTCCACCGCCCGCTCGCAGTACGCGGCGACCTGCTCGGCGCTGGTCTCTGCGTCGCTCTGGGAGTGCGGCCACAGATGGAGGTGGTAGTCGAGCACGCTTGAAGCCTGTCGCCCTACGCCCGACGGATGAGGGTGACCCCGTCCCGCACGGTGGTCTGGACGACCACCACCCGTGGGTCTGTGGCCAGGGAGTCGTTGAACGCCCGAAGTGCCGCCGTGTTCTCGTTGGAGTCAGCCGGATCGAGGACCAGCCCCTTCCACAGGGTGTTGTCGGCGACGATCAGCCCCCGCGGCGCCAGCTTGGGAAGGACCGCCTCGAAATAGGCCGGGTAGGCCGGCTTGTCGGCGTCGATGAACACCAGGTCGAACGGGCCATCGAGTCCGGCGACGGTGTCTGCGGCCGGTCCGACCTTCACCTCGATGCGATCGGCGTACGGGCTCTTGGCGATGTGCCGCCCGCGAACTCGGCGTGGACCGGCGAGATCTCGCAGCTGACGATCCGCCCGCCCGGGGCGAGCCCTGCCGCCATGGCGATCGACGAGTACCCCCCGAACGTCCCGATTTCGAGGACCGAGGTGGCACCGAGGGCGAAGACGAGCATCTCGAGGTAGCGGCCCTCGAGGCGGCCGACCATCATCCCCGGCGACTCGAGCGTCTCGTACAGCTCGGCGGCCAACTCCTCCAGGTATTGGGGAGGGGCGGTCGTGTGCTCGGTTGCGTACGCTTCGACTGCGGGATCGACGATGTCGGCCATGACTAGATCGTAAGCCACCCGCGCGAGGGCTCCGTCAATCCCAGATCTCTTCTCCGAGTCTGATGAGACCTCGCAAGTCGTAGAGGTCCGAATCGAAGAAGGGGACTGTCGCGACAACGTCGGGCACCACCGCGAGCAGGGCGCGCTGCTCCATCTCTCGCAAGGCGACCATCTGGAAGTTGAGATAGCTGTCTGCCACCTCGGTGAGGACCCGTGCGATCTGGTCGGGATCGCCGAGGGCGCCGTTCACCTCGGCCAGGCAGGGGGCGAGCCGGTCGGCCAGAGAGGGCGCGGCGTCCTTGATCACACCCGCGAGCGCGGTCCCCTCCGAACCCCGCAGGTAGGACGGCAGCACCTTGTTGAGCACGATCGCTCCCAAGTGGAGCTTGCGGGCGGTGAGCTGATCGGCGAAGAACTCCGCCTCGCGCAATGGCACCCCTTCGAGGGTGGAGATGACAACGAAGGTGGTCCGTCGGTCGGACAACAGCCGCTTCACCGACTCGGCCCGCTCGACGAAACCGTTGTGCATGGTCTGGAAGAGCACGAAGAACTCGGAGATGTCGGCAAGGAACTCGGTCCCGAGGATCCGATCGGCGATTTGATAGAAGGGCCTCGAGGCGACGTTGACCAGACGTGAACGGTAGGGAACGATCAGCCAGCGGAGGAGACGCGACGAGAAGAAATCGGCCATCCGCTGCGGGGCGTCGAGGAAGTCGAGTGCGTTCCGGGTGGGTGGGGTGTCCACCACGATGAGGTCGTAGTCGCTCTCGGAGTGGATCTCGTAGAGCCGCTCCATCGCGATGTAGTCGTGGCTCTGGACGAAACGGCCGGCGATGTTCTGGTACAGCGGGTTGGCCAGTATCTCGTCGCGGGTCTGATCGTCGGGAGCGTGCCGCTTGATCAGCGCGTCCCACGACTCTCTCGTGTCGAGCATCGCGGCCCAGAGCTGGCCCCTCGGGTTGACACCCGCCGCACGGAAGGCCTCGTCGGGAATACGGTGCTCGGTGTTGCCGATTCCGTCGAGGCCGAGGGCGTCCGCGAGCCGTTTTGCCGGATCGATGGTGAGGACGAGCACCTTGCTGCCGTGGCGGATCACCGACATCACCGCGGCTGCGGCAGCGGTCGTGGTCTTGCCGACTCCGCCGGGCCCGCAGGCGATCACGATCTCCTTGGTGGCCAGCAGCCCATCGATCGAGCGCGCGGCCATCAGGATCCGAGCTCCTCGTCGAGGGAGAGGGCGACCTGTCGGGTGGTTCGGAGACCGTGGGAGCGGGCGAACAGGTACGGCAGGTAGAGCATGGCCACCGACTCGTCGATGCCCGCACGGAGCCGGTCCAGGTGCACCGACCGGGTGCGACGCATGGTCACCGCCAGCCGAGCAGCGTCGAGCAGTGGCGTTGCGTCCCCGCCGACCAACTCGTCCAGCTGCTGTGAGCACGACGGCACGAAGAGTGCGTCGAACACCTTCTCTTCCTGACGGCCGAAGAGCTCCGGCAACACCCGATTGACCACGACGGCGGAGAGCTGCACCGTGGTCTCCTCTTTCACCCGCGCGGCCAACTCGATCGTCTCGGAGACGGGCATCTCCTCAGGGGTGCACACCGCGACCAACCCGGTTCTCTTCGTATCCGAGAGGATCTCGAGCAACCAGTCGGTCTGCGATCGGATCAACCCGACCTTCACCAGGTTGTTGATGGCCTGGGGTGCCGACAGGAGGCTCACGATGTGACCCGAGGCGGGAGCGTCGACCACCACCAGGTCGTAGTTGTGCTCGCGCACCTCGTAGAGCGGCTTGCCGACGGTGAGGATCTCGCGCACTCCGGGGGCGGCGGTCGCGACAAAGTCGAACGCCTTGGCCAGTGGCCCGATCCTGCCCACCACCGGGATGCGCAGTTGGATCTTCAGGTACTCCCGCAACGACGCCTCGGTGTCCATGGTCATCGCGAAGACGCCGGGCAACACCTCTTTCTCCTTGAACCCGGTGGGTGGCGACTCGTAGAAGCCGGCGACGTCGCCCTTGGCGTCCACTTCGCAGATGAGGACCCGCTTGCCGCGCTGGGACGCGAGCAGTGCGAGGGCCGTCGCCACCGTCGTCTTGCCCACGCCTCCCTTGCCGGTGACGAAGACCAGCCGGAGATCGAGCAGTGAGCTCACCGAACCACCGGGATCCCGACCGTTGTGGTCGGACCGCTCCGATGGGGAGCGTCGATCAGGAGATCCCGAAGCCGACCCGCCGGTCCGACGTCGGCGGGTCCAGCTCGACGTAGGCGACCTTCCCGACCGGCACGCCGACCTGGCGACCCTTGCGATCGGTCAGCCAGAGGATGGTCCCCTCCTCGGCGAGCGCCGCCTCGACGTGGGCGAGGACCTTCTCGCGGTCGGCGTCTTCGGGCAACTCGATGTCGAGCTCCTTCATCGATTGCACGATTCCGATCCGCACGTCCACCTGGCACGCTCCTCTCGACGGTCCCAGGGGTTGGTACCCGGGGCAGGGTGACACGACCATACCGTGTCGGAGACGCCCGAACGGCACAGCCGTGGTGCACACTGGGAGAATGGAAGGTGAGACCGAGCGCAACCGCCGGTGGGCCTCGACCATGGCGGGGCATGCCGGCTCGGGCGTCACCTACGCCCACGCCGACAGCTTCGCGGAGCACGGAACAGAGGGTCCCCATCCCGGTTTCGACCGCCAGAGCCGCGAAGAGGTCGAGGCCGACTGCCTTGCCCCCGGGGCGACCCGAGGTGCCGGGGGCGGCAACCGCCGACGACCCGAGCAGCCCGATCCGTGGCGAACCTGCTTCGAGCGGGACCGTGACCGGATCCTGCATGCGACGTCTTTCCGGCGCCTCGCCGGAAAGACCCAGGTGTTCGTGTTCCCCGACGACCATCAGCGCACCCGCCTGACCCACGCGTTGGAGGTTGCCCAGGTTGCGACCTCGGTCGCACGAGCGTGTCGCCTGAACGTGGCGCTCACCGAGGCGATCGCGCTGGGGCACGACTGCGGGCACGGACCCGGCGGGCATGCGAGCGAAGACGCGCTCTCCCCCTATCTCGACGAGGGATTCGACCATGCGCCGTGGGGCGCAGACGTCTCGTTGGCCGGCTTGAACCTGTGCGACGAGACGCTCGACGGGATCCGCAACCACTCGTGGTCGCGACCGGCGCCGTCGACACCGGAGGGCGAGGTGGTGAGCTGGGCCGACCGGATCGCCTACGTCTGCCACGACTTCGAAGATGCGGTGGAGAGCGGGATCGTGACTCCCGCGGTCCTCCCCTCCCTCGTGCGAGAGCGCTGCGGCGATCGACGTAGCCAGCAGTTGGGCGCGTTCATCGATGGGTTGGTCTCCACCATCCTTCGCACCGGACGGATCGGCATGGACGCCGACTCGGCCGAGGCCCTCGCCTCCTTCCGCGCCAGCAACTACGAGCACATCTACCTCCGGCCGAGTTCGGTGTACCAGGGCCACGCGGTCGTGTCGGTGCTCCGTGCGCTGGTCGACTACTTCGCCGACAGACCGAATCTGATCCCTGACGGAGGGCAGCAGGACAACGGCCTCGCTGGTGGCGAACCCGCGGCAGTTCGTGCAGCAGTCGCCTACGTTGCCGGCATGACCGACCGGTTCGCGTTCAGCCAGGCGGTTGCGTTGCTCGGTTGGGACCCCGCGAAACTACCGGCGGGCATCGGGGTCACCCCCCGCCACCAGTAGTCGGGCGAACAGCTCGGCGGCTCGGTGAACCAGCCGAACCGGTACGATCGAGGCGTTCGTCGAATCGAATAGGGGCAGGTCGGTCGAGGAGGTCGCCGATGGCCACTGACATCACGAACCGAACGGGATCGGTCCGGGCGCCGCAGAGGCCGCCCCGAATGACGAAACCGCGCCCCAGCCCACCGAGACCCCAGGGTGCCCGGTCGGAGCAGACGACATCTGAGCCGGTCACCGATCCACCAACCGGCAGTGTCGCGGCCACGCTCGCGACGCTGATCCGATCGCTCGTCGGAGCGAACCCGCCGGTGCGGTTCGAGTTCTGGGATGGGAGCGGGCTGGGCGATCCGAACGGAGCCGGCACCGTTCGGATCGAATCGGCCGATGCGCTCCGGCGGATCCTCTGGGCTCCGGGTGAGTTGGGCATCGCCCGCGCGTTCGTCGCAGGGGATCTGACCATCGAGGGTGACCTCTACTCGATGCTGCGAGTGCTCCACGATGCCTCTCCTCGGGACCTCCGCCGGGTGGGGATTCGATCCATCCCGACCGTTGTCGACGCAGCGCGACACATCGGCGTCCTCGGGCCGCCTCCGCCTCCTCCACCCGAAGAGTGCGTTCCCCCGGGGAGATTGCACTCTCTGTCGCGCGATGCAGCGGTGATCAGCCACCACTACGACGTCGGGAACGCCTTCTATCGGCTGGTGCTCGGTTCGAGCATGACCTACTCGTGCGCGCGATTCGTGCCCGAGGGCATCTCACTCGAAGACGCCCAAGCGGCAAAACACGAACTGATCTGCCACAAACTGGGACTCGACAAGCGGCCCGGGGCCCGGTTGCTCGACGTCGGTTGCGGATGGGGTTCGATGGTCATCCACGCGGCCCAACACCATGGGGCGGTCGCCACAGGGATTGCGATCAGCCGCGAGCAGGTCGACGAGGCAAGGCGACGGGTCGAACAGGCCGGTCTCTCGGACCGGGTCGAGATCCGCCTCCAGGACTACCGCGAGCTGCGCGGCGAGTTCGACGCCATCTCGTCCATTGGGATGTTCGAGCATGTGGGCACCGGTCAGATGGCCCGGTACTTCGAAACCCTCCGCCCGCTCCTCACCCCGGAAGGCCGGCTGTTGAACCACGCCATCTCCAAGGCCGGAGGATCGGTGCTCGGGCGGCGCACGTTCATCGGTCGCTACGTGTTCCCTGACGGCGAGTTGGTGGACGTGGCCGAAGTGATCGCAGCCATGCAGCGGGCCGGGTTCGAAGTCCGCGATGTCGAGTCACTCCGCGAGCACTACTCGCAGACACTGCACCACTGGGTGGACAACCTCGAGGCGAACTGGGACGAGGCGGTCGGTCTGGTGGGGAAGGCCCGAGCCAACATCTGGAGGCTGTACATGGCCGCCTCCGCCAACGGGTTCGACGACGGAGGGCTGGCCATCCATCAGGTGCTCGGCGTGGTTCCCGACGGGGCCGGTCACAGCGGGATGCCCCCGAGCCGAACCGGCTGGGGCTGAGCAGGCCCCTAACTGACGGTGAGCTCGCGCCGGTAGACCCGAGCGGGACCGAGGGCGACGATCGACTCGGCCAGTTGGTTGAACGCGGCAGCAGCTTCACCGCTCGGATCCGCGACTGCAACGGGAATGCCTTGGTCTCCACCGGCACGGAGAGCCGGCACCAGAGGGACCTGCGCAAGCAAGGGCACGCCGAGCTCCCCGGCGAGTTGCTCTCCCCCGCGGGCGCCGAAGAGCTCGTAGCGAGTGCCGTCGTCACCGGTGAACCAGCTCATGTTCTCGATGACGCCGCGGACACTCAGCTTCAACTTGCGGGCGGCGTAGGCGGATCGTTGCGCAACTCGCTGCGCAGCAGGTTGCGGCGTCGTCACCACGTAGACCTCTGTTTTGGTCAAGTACTGACCGAGAGAGAGGGTCACGTCACCGGTACCCGGAGGCATATCGATCAGGAGGTAGTCGGGCTCGCCCCAGTAGGCGTCGACCAGAAACTGCTCGAGAGCCTTGTGCAACATCGGACCACGCCAGATCACCGGCGTGTCGTCGGGAACGAAGTACCCCATCGACAAACAGCGGACACCGTTTGCCGTCGGCGGCACCACCAGGTCCCCGATGATCAGCGGATCGTTGGTCACACCGAGCATCGCGGGAACCGAAAATCCATAGACGTCGGCATCGAGAACCGCGACGTCGTGGCCCATCCTGGTGAGCGCAACGGCGAGGTTGACGGTGACGGAGGACTTGCCAACGCCGCCTTTGCCCGACGAGATGCCGAGCACTCGGGTCTTCGAGCGCGGAAGCATGAAGCGGTTGGGCCGACCGTCCTCGTGCCCGAGCTGACCGCCGTGACTGTGGCCATGGTCGTGCTCGTCGTGAGAGTCACCGCCGTTGTCGACCGGTTCGCCGCGCAAGAGCATGCGGAGACGAGCGCGGGGCTCCTCCTCCATGACCCCTCGGTCCACCGTGACCTCGCGGACGCCACGGACTTGCTCAACCGCGGCACGGATACGACTCTCCAACTCGTCGACTTGGGGATAGTCGGCAACCGGCAACCGGATGTCGATCACCGCCTTCTTCTTCTTGACCTGGACAGGACCGACCATGCCCAGCTCCCCCAGCGACAGGCGCAACTCGGGGTCGATCACCGCGGCGACCGCAGCTGTGACCTGGGACTCGTCGATGGACATGCAGGTTCTCCTCGGGGAATCGTCGCCTTCACCGGTAGACTAGGTGACGTGCCCCCCGACTCGGACAGCAACTTTTCGGCAGCGGTCACCGCGGTCACCGCTGCGTTCGGGGACCCGACCCGACGGGAGATCTACCTGTTCATCCGCTCGAATCCGGGCGCCACGGCATCCGAGGTCGCCACCAGGTTCTCCCTCCATCCGAATGTCGCCCGCCACCACCTCGAACGTCTCGCCACCGGTGGGTACGTCGAGGTGTCGATGGAACGCGCAGCAGGCACCGGAGCGGGCCGGCCCTCCAAGCGCTTCAAAGCGGTCGGCAACGACCCGACGCTGGATCTGCTGACTCGCCGCGACGATTTGTTGGTGCTTCTGCTGCAAGAGGCGCTCCAGCTGCTCGGACCGACGGTGGCGGAGAGCATGGCCGAACGAGTCGGCGAGGAGTACGGCCGCTCCCTCGCCGGTCAGATGTCGCCGGGTGATGGCCAGCGGTCGCTCCGCACCGCCATGCACGCCATCGCCGACACCTTGACCGCGCACGGGTTCGCCGCCCACGCCGAAGACCAGGGCACGAGCACGGCGGTCGTGGCCGACAACTGCCCCTTCGGCGACGCGGCATCGCAGTATCCCGTCCTGTGTGCGGTGGACCGGGGCATGGTCAACGGACTGCTCGCCGGCCTCTGCGGCGAGACTGTCGACGGATCAGTACCCGTTGTGCTGTCGTCCTCACGCGCCCGCGGGGACGACGCGTGCGCGGCCGTCGTCTGACCACACGAAGAGCATGTGAGGACGAGCCACCCCTTGGCCCGCCACTATCTCGATCACGCGTCCACCACCCCCGTCCGAGTCGAGGCCCGAACGGCTATGGCCGAGTGGGTCGACACAGGGATCACCGCTGACCCGGGCCGGGTACACACCGAGGGTCGGATGGTCCGGACCAGGTTGGAGGAAGCCAGGGAGCAGGTCGCAGCCTTCTTCGGCGTGCGTCCCCGACAAGTCGTCTTCACCTCGGGTGGCACCGAGGCGATCAACACCGCAGTGTGGAGTGCAACGCAGGCTGACCCAGGACCCATCGCTTGCGCTGACGTCGAACATTCGGCAGTGCGCGACGCATCGCAACGCGCGTCACCGGTGGTGCGCATCGCGGTCGACGGAGAAGGGCGGATCGAAGCGGCGGCAGTCGAGGAGGCGATCGATGCTTGCCGTGCAGCACACGCGAGATTGCCAGCACTCGTGCACTGCCAGTGGGCGAACCACGAAGTCGCCACCGTCCAGCCCGTGGTCGAGATCACCGAGATCTGTCGACGCTTCGACATCCCTGTTCATGTCGACGCAGTTTCTGCAGCCGGGCATGTCCCCCTCGACCTCGACGCGCTCGGAGCCGATCTGGTCTCGATCTCCTCCCACAAGCTAGGTGGTCCGACCGGAATCGGCGCACTCCTCGTACGTCGCGGTCTCCGCCTCCAACCGTTCGTGGTGGGCGGCGAGCAGGAACGGGCTCGAAGGGGAGGCATGGAGCATGTGGTCGGAGCGATCGGCTTCGGGGCCGCGACGGCGGCGTTGACCGAACCCGGCACACTCGTCCGGGAGGAGGACCGTGCAAGGCGCCAGACCGAGCGGGCGCTTGACCAAGCGCTGGCGGTCGATGGCGTCTCGGCCTTCGGTGACACGGCGGTGCGACTGCCGCACATCATCTGCCTGGGGATCGACGGTGTCGAGGCCGAGCCGATTTTGTTGGGACTCGACCAGGCTGGAGTGGCCGTGCACTCTGGGTCTTCCTGTTCGTCGGAGTCCCTCGAGCCCTCCCCGGTTCTCGAAGCCATGGGGGTCGACGGCGAACGATCGCTCCGACTCTCGGTCGGATGGTCGACCACCGACGCTGACGTCGAGGCGTTCGCCGCTGCCTTCCCGCGGGTCGTCAGGGAGCTACGAGCGCTGCGATCCTGAACGCCTCCGGCTGAGCATTTCAGCCGAAGGTCGGTCTGATCTCCTCGTCGAGGAATGCGATCACCGCGGAAGAGAACGCATCGTTGCGATCTCCTGCGATCATGTGGGCAGCACCGTCGACGCCGACCGCCCTGGCACCGGGGATCTGAGCCAACAGATCATCGACTCCCTCTTGGGTGACGACATCGCTGAGAAGCCCGTGGAGCAACAGGGTTGGCACGGTGATGTTGGCGGTCGCGACGTCGAGCAACCCGTGCAGACGATCGGGAACCACCTCGGTGCGTCCATAGCCGATGACCCGCGGGTCCCAATGCCAGTACCAACGGTCTCCCCGCTGGCGAAGCACCTTCATCAGACCCTTGGGGTTGACCGGCCTGGTTCGTTGAGGTGTGTACACGGCGATCGCTTCGGCTGCGTCCTCGAGGGTGTCGAACCCGTCGATACCCGATTCCATGAACGTCTTGATCCGTTCGATCCCGAGCGGGTTGGTCTTCGGCGTGATGTCCACGAGCACCAGACCGCATCCGACTGTTCGATCGCTCGTTCCCTCCGCCAGCATTGCCGACATCCCGCCGAGTGAGGCGCCCACCAACACAGGAGGTCTCCCCAGTTGGTCGGCCACCGCGACGCAGTCCGCGCAGAAGGCGGTGAAGGAGTAGTCACCGTTGACCGCCCAGTCGCTGTCCCCATGGCCGCGCAGATCCATGGTGACCGCCTTCCAGCCTTGGCCGGCCACCTTCTCAGCGGTCGCGCCCCACGCGTGGCGGGTCTGACCACCACCGTGGAGGAAGAGCACCGGGCAGGCGTCCGGATCACCGCGAACGTCGGCCGCCAGACGCAGGCCCTCGAAACCTTCGAAGATGACCGGGTCGTTGTTCGCTGCGTCTGCGTTCACTGGGTCAAAGTCCCTTGTCCCGTCGGTTCCACTTCAGGTCCACCGGCTCCACGTCAGGTGTTGGTTTCGTCGGTGGGGACGACCGCCGAGTCGGGTAGCTCAGCTGCACCGTGGGCCGACGCCTGAGGCGGGGTGCTTGCGCCGAGCGTATACGAGGTCATCGACAGGGATCCGTATCCACACCCGTCCACCAGTACGTCGGCCGTCGAGGCGTCGGCCGCGGCCAAACCTGCCAGGTAGACCAGCGGAAGGAAGTGATCCGGGGTCGGCACTGCATTTCGGAAGTCCGGATGGCTCGAAAGGGCCAGGACGTCGGCTGGCGACGACGTCATAGAGGCCCTTGCCGCATCGTCGAAGCGCTGCGCCCAATCAAAGCCTCCGTCGGGGTTGCTCCAGTCGATTCGACCCAGGTTGTGGACCACGTTCCCACTCGCCACGATCAGCACGCCACGCCTCCGCAGCGGTGCCAACTTTGCGCCGAGGTCGAAGTGGTAGTCGAACGGCCGCTTCGCATCGATGGACAGCTGGAGGACGGGGATCTCGGCGTCGGGAAATGCATGGACGAGGACCGACCAGGTTCCGTGGTCGATGCCCCAGCTGTCGTGATCGAGTCCCACCCACGTCGGTTGAACCACCTCGACGATCTCCTCGGCAACTTCGGGATCGCCGGGAGCCGGATACTCGACGGCGAAGAGCTCGTCGGGGAACCCGTAGAAGTCGTGGATTGTCTTGGGCCGTGCCATCGCGGTCACCGCGGTGAGGTGGACGTACCAGTGGGCGGAGATGGCAAGGATCGCTCGCGGTCGAGGGACACTCGCACCGAACGACCGCCAAGCCTCGGTGTAACCGTTGTGCTCGAGGGCGTTCATCGGGCTGCCGTGTCCGAGGAATGCAGCCGGCATCAAGGCTTCTGCCATCGCCTTGCATCATCCCCCAGCCGTGGCGAGCAGGCAATCTGCCGGTCCGTCCGGGAGCCCACGGCGCACGGCCCAGTCTCGCCGGCCGAGTCCAACCAAGGAATCCCCCAGCGTCGGTCGAGTACTCTCGACACGTGACCTCGACGGTCGGGATGGGCGGGCTTGGGGGTGCACCAATGCTTCCCCCAAATCCGCAAGACGTGATCACTGCGTCTCGGAGAGGGAAGGGACGGATCGTCGCGTTCTGGGTGACCCTAGGAGTGGTCTTTGTGATCGCTGCCGGCGTCGGCATTTTTCTGATCCTGCGTGACGTCGCGATCGATATCGGCAAGGGTCTCAATTTGGCACCGCTATTCGAGGCAGGTGCTGTCCAAGCACGCTCTGCCGATGAGACTGCAATCCATCATCACCTTTGGGATGGGGCACTGACCCTCGACCTGCTCAACGACCAGCACTCCGACGTGAGGTGGATTCCTGGGAATGACCCCGTTGCAGTCAGTGGGAAGCGCACAGACGTCAGCGTAAGCGTCGGTGGAGACCATGTTGTCACCGCTGTCAATGAGGCCTTGTGCTCGTATGGCATCGCCGTCTCCGCTCCCAACGATCCGATCATCGCCCAGGATCAGTTGCCGGGCGTCGGCACCTACTGGACGTTCAACAGCGGAGCGCCCGAGAAATGCTCAGCGGACTCCGCGCCAAGCACAGGATGGAGTCGATTCGGTTGACGATGGATGATGCGCAACGCGCACTTACCGACAGGATCGCGATCGATGACCTGTTGACCCACTACGCGACACTCATCGACGCTCGCCGCTTCGACGAGCTCGACCAGGTCTTCACATCCGATGCCGTGCTCGACTACCGCTCAGCCGGGGGGATTCGCGGCCCCTTCCCCGAGGTGCGCGACTGGCTCTCCAGCGTGCTCCCTGCCTTCACCTGGACCCAGCACCTCGTGGTCAATCGCGCCATCGACCTGGCACCTGGTTCCGACGAAGCGACCTGTCGGTCCCTGTTCAGCAATCCGAACAGCATGGAGATCGACGGAAAACCTTGGCTGTTCACCGTCGGCGGTGCCTACCACGACCGACTGGTGCGAACTCCGCAGGGCTGGAGAATCCGTCACCGGGTCGAGGAGACGATCTGGTGGAGCAATCCGATGCCCGGGCTCGATGCCGTCCCGCCCCCGCTCCCCGACGACTGCTTCGACTGATTTACCGGCAACGAGAGCGAAATACGCGTCCCCGCACATCGGCGGTTGGCTCCGAAGAACCAATCCGCCGACATGCGGATCTCGCGCCCCCTACGTTCCCTCCAACTGCCCCTGCCTGGCGGTTGTGGGCCCTGAACTACATATGACCATCCGTTCTTAAGCGGAGTATTCACGACCACTAAGAAGCCGGTAAAACCAGAAAGCCTGGCGGGGCATCGAACGTTCGTTGGACAGCGGCTCCAAGGGCAACGAAAATGAGGTCTGCCGATCGTCTTCGAGCAGGGCGAACACTTCCGGAAGATTGGACGGGCAGATGCCGGCACTCAATTGGATCAACCACCACCGGCTGCTCCTTCTCGGAGCCGGATTCGCGGTAGTGGTCGTGGCGGTTGCGCTGGGGCTGTGGTTCTTCATCTTCCGAAGCTCCTCGACTCCGGTCAATCTCCGTCAGGCGCTCCGTCTCTACCGCCAGGATCAGTCACGATCGACGACGTGGGGAACCGGTCTTCCACCACCCGGCGTCTACCGCTACCGGACCTCTGGCGACGAGCAGTTGAGCTTCGGAAATATCGCCCGCACCTTCCCCACCTCGAGCACCATGATCGTGACCGGCAGCACCTGCGCAATGGAACGGTGGGAACCAATCGAGCAGCACATGGAGGGAATCGAGGAGTGCCGGGCGAAGGGTGGGGGGTACGCACTCACCTCCTCGTTCACCTACGAAGACATCGCGGGGACCAAGACCAACCAGGTCATCAACTGCCCGACAAGCGCGTATTTGCTCCCACCTGATCCGCGCCGAGGTGAACAGTGGCACGCTCTCTGCCACTCCGCCGGACTGAACATTGCTCTATCCGGGATGGTGGTCGGCAGCTCGTCGGTCGTGGTCGGGAGCACTCGGGTTCCGGCCGTTCATACCCGGCTCACCCTCACCTTCTCTGGGTCGGAATCGGGAACCAACCCAAGCGATTACTGGGTGTCTCCGGAGAACGGCCTCATCCTGTCCGAACGTGAAAGCGTCGACTTGCACCAGTCTGCGGGTCCGCTCGGATCGGTGAACTACACCGAGCAGATGTCGATTTCCATCGGCTCGCTGACGCCGGTTCGCTGACTTCCAGCCCGGGGGCTACCTGCAGGCCGAAGTGAGATCGGCTCTCCGCGTCTTGCCCTTCGAGACGGTCACAAACTGCGGAGTCGTACCACCCTGGTCGGAGGAGACCATGTAGGTTCCAGGAGGAGCCGCGAGGCGGTAGACGTGAGATCCGGTCACCGTCTGAGTCGCGACCAACCGCTGGTCCCCGCTCAGTTGGACACGGACCTTGATCTTTGCGTCAATGAACCCCGGTCGAGCCGGGCCGATGCAAGGCGATGCAACTCCTGTGATGAATCCCACAGCGGGCTTCTTGTTCACAGACGGCGAAGCCTGCGTTGTGCATGCGGACACGAGCGCCAGAAGGGCCAACGAGCCCACCCATCGAGATCGACGGAGCATCAGGCGCTGATCTCGGCAGGGATCGGCTGGCCCGCCGCCTGGAACGCCTCACGCAACTCCGGGGCCGCCTGACTCACGACCGAGCGAGGCGGCTTGTCGGCCAAGAAGTCCCGGTACTCGGCGACCGCACCCTTGGAGTCACCCGTCTGCTGGAACAGCACCGTTCCCAGGTAGAGCCTGACCGCGTAGTCGTTCGGCTCGATCTTCACGGCCTGGTCGAGCTTGGCCCGACCGTCGGCCACCAACGACGCGTTGTTGCTCGATCGGCCCGTCTGATACTCGAGCCACCCGAGTTGGGCCAGGGCGATCTCGTTGTTCGGATACTGCTTGAGCACCGACTGATAGAGCTGCGCCGCGCCGGCGAGCTGCCCCTGATTCTCTTCCGTTGCCGCCTGGTCCAACTTCGCTTTCAGCTGCTGTTGCGGGGTCTCCGCGAAACTCCCGGTGATCGACTGGCCCGGCTGTCGTCCCGAAGCGAATCCGAAGACTGCGATCACGATCGCCGCCCCGAAGGCGGCGACCGCTCCACCCAAGAACCATCGGTTCCGACGGCTTCGCGCCGGCCGAGGGCCTCCTGACTCGGACGACTCCACCACACCATCGGGGGACGACTCGACCGCACCGTCGGCGGTCGCCACGGCCGCAGTCAAGACAGGCACAGCACCGGTCACACCGGACGGCACCTCTCCGAGCGCGGCCAGTCGGCGCATGTCACGGTTTCGCAACGCGAGGTAGTCGACGTCTGACAGGTCTCCGGCCAGGTACTCTGCGTCGGCGTCGGCAAGCGATTGCTCCAGAAAGGCGCGCTGGTCAGCCGAGTCTTGCGGAGTCGCCACACGACCGCCGTTCGAACCTGCCGAGTCGACCCCGCTCGCGGAGGCGGCGTTCCGTCGACGAAACAGGAGCACACCGAGGGTCCCGAGTGCCGCCAGACCACCGACGAGCGGCAACAACCAGACCAGCAGCGACCAACCACTGGCCGGAGGATCGAGCACGATGGTCGAGCCGTAGCGGGAGACCAGGTAGTTCTCGATCTGTTGGTTCGTCCGTCCCTGAGCGATCATTTGGGAGACCGTCGCCCGAACCGTCACCGCTGTCGCCGCACTGGACTGGGCGACTGACAGGTCCTCGCAGCTCGGGCAGCGCAGCGCGGATTCGATGGCGAGGGCTCGCTGTGCAGGGGTCGGAGGTGACGAGGAGAGCACTCCGCTGCCGACGATCAACGCCACGACCAGGACAGCGCCCAAGGCGGTCCACAGCGGGAGGCGTCGAGAGGTCACGCGTGCTCGGCCTTTGCCTTGGCGATGAGTTGGTCGAGCTGCCCCGCAGTTACCGACGAAACGATCGACGCGACGACACGTCCGTCCGGAGCGATAAGGAAGGTCGAGGGAAGCTGCCGCACGCCGAATTCGAGCGCAATCGTCCCCCCGTTGTCAGCCAACGCTGGCCAAGTCGCCCCGAGCTGCGCCTGCCAAGATGTTGCATCACTCAGGCTGTCACTGAACACGACGCTCAGCACGCTCGCGTCGGCACTCCGCTGGTGCTCGAACTGGAACTTGACCAGTTCCGGCCCCTCGCTCCGGCACTGCGTGCACCAGCTGGCGAAGAAGTTCACGACGACAAACTTGCCGGGTGGGCGAGCCAGCGAAAACGATCCGCCGCTCAAGGTCTTTCCGCTCAGCGGCGGGGTCATCTTTCCGACCACCGGGTTCTGAACCTCGTCCACCGACGCCGGAGGCCGGGTGGCGAGCACCGCGATCAAACCCGCGGCGACGACCAGGATGGTGACCGCGACCCAGCGCGCGGTGTGTCTCTTCCGCTCTGGTTCCAAGTAGCCGTCCGACGCCTCGTTGCCATCTTGCAACGCCCCCAGGTCCCCATCGATCCCTGATCCCTGTTCGGACGCGACCTGGCTCACAACGGATCGCCCGCTTGCACAGTGACCGTGTCGGTTCCCTGCTGATCGGGGTCGGGATCGACCGGCGCGTCTTCGTCAGCCCCCGTCCGGACTCCGGCGGGTTGTCGAACCGCAGCGTTCGGGGCCGAGACAGCCGAACCGTTGGAAGACGCTGCACCCCCGACCACGACCGGCGCGGACACCGGGTCGGTGGGACGGCGCCTCCGCCCAGGAATAGCCGAGAGCACCGAGCCGACTCCGATCAGAATGGCCCCGATCCACAGCCACATCACCAACGGTTGCTCGACCACGCCGAACGTCCAGACGTTTCCGCTGGACGGGATCGAGTCGATGGTCAGGTAGAGGTCGTTCCTCCAACTCGAGTCGATCGCCGGCGTGCCGACGGCTTGGGTGCCGCTACCGAACTGGCTGATCGCCGGCGTGAAGGTTCCACGACTGTCGACCTGGAGCACCGCCTCGAACGCCGATCGAGACGGCGAGTTGACTTGGCGGGTTCCGACGAATGCGATCTGGTGCCCCACAAAGTTTGTCGACTGGCCTTTCGCCAGCTGGATCTCGCCCCGATGGAGGAAGGAGGTGGCTGCGGCCAAGCCGATCGCGACCACCACCACCCCGATGTGCACGACCATGCCTCCGTTCGCCCGGCCGACCAGTCCACGCCAGCCATCCACCGCCGATCGAGAAGGCGACGCTCCGGTCGAGCGGGCGTTGCGGTAGGCACCACGAACCGACAAGACGAGCGCCCGACCGGCCGACCCCCCTGCGAACGCAGCGAGCCCGAACGCCAACAGAGGTTCGAGCCCGCGGACGCCGGCAAGGACGCAACCGACCACGACGAGCACACCGAGCGCTGCGGGCACGGCCAGTCGACCGCGCATCACTTCGAGGGTGCTCTTGCGCCACGGGAGCGCCGGCGCGACCGCCATCAGGAACAGCAGCGCGAAACCCACCGGAATGAAGAAGCGGTTGAAGTACGGAGCGCCGACCGCGACCGACGATTGGGGGTTGAGCGC
Source organism: uncultured Acidimicrobiaceae bacterium (assembly GCA_963839925.1). GTDB lineage: Bacteria > Actinomycetota > Acidimicrobiia > Acidimicrobiales > RAAP-2 > Bog-756. The sequence continues at coordinate 316,137 of CAWIWV010000002.1, forward strand.
CTGGTACAGCAACGGGAACACCGTGCCGAGGAGGACGATCGCTGCGAAACCGACGAACAGCACGTTGTTGGCGAGGAATGCGCCCTCCCGGCTGATCGGTGAGTCGATACCGCCGCGAGAGTGGAGCCGATCGCCCCGCCACGCGATGAGTCCCACCCCGGTCACCACCACCAGACCGAAGAAGCTGAGCAGCAGCGGGCCGATGGTCGAGTCGGAGAAGGCGTGCACGGATTGCACGACGCCCGACCGAGTCAAGAATGTCCCCAGGATGGTCAAACTGAAGGCGGCGACCACCAGGGAGAGGTTCCAGATGCGCAGGAGTCCGCGCCGCTGTTGGACCATCACCGAGTGGAGGTAGGCGGTCCCCACCAGCCACGGCAACAGCGCGGCGTTCTCGACCGGGTCCCACCCCCAGAATCCCCCCCATCCGAGCACCTCGTAGGACCACCAGGCCCCGAGCAGGATCCCCATGGTCAGGAAGGCCCAGGCGAACAGGGTCCACCGACGGGTCTCCCCCTGCCAGTCCTCGTCGAGCTTTCCGGTGATCAACGATGCGACAGCGAACGCGAACGGCAGGGTGAACCCGACCAACCCGAGGTAGAGCATCGGGGGGTGGATGAGGACGAGCGGATTGTCCTGCAGGAGTGAGTTGGGACCGGGCCCGTTCGCCGGAACCGCGCCGGCCACATGTTGAAACGGATCGGCGGGACCGAGCATGAGACCGAAGAAGAACGCCGCCACTACGAACACGACAAGTGTCGCCCAGCCGATCAGGTCTTCCCCCGAACGACGCCGGAACCGCCAGACCATTGCAGTCGCGTATCCCCCCAGCACCAGACCCCAGAGCAGGATCGACCCGGCGAGCGCGGACCACAGTCCGGTGATCGAGTAGAGCACCGGCGTGTCGCGGCTGTTGTTGTCGGCGACATAGGCCAAGGAGAAGTCGTGGACGAGCAACGCGTGCTCCATCGCCACGACCGCGAGCACACCCCCAAGGAGGATGACCGGTGCGTAGAGCTGTCCGTTGCGGATCGTCGATGACCGGCCCTTGATCAATCCGACCGCGATGACCGTGATGCCGACGATGGCGGCCGCGAACCCGAGTACGACTCCGGTGTGCCCGAGTGTCTCGTTCACGGGCCGGACATGGCGCCGCGCCAGAGCCCGATCAGCCGCTCGGTCATCGCTTGCTCCCGTTCGGAGCAGTGACCCGGCCCGGATGTGCGGCGATGTAGTTCGACGAGTGCTTGACCAGGATCTGGTCCGAGACGAAGGACGAACCGTTGAAGTGGCCGACCGCGATCACCGGGATGTTCGCCTGGAAGAGCTGGGGCGGGCTGCCCGAGTTGACCACCTGCACCCGGCTCGCACCGGCGGTCACCACGAAGTCCACCCCCGACGAGGTCGCATGGATCGAACCCGGTTCGACCACCCCCTCGAGGTTGAAGGTCTGGTTCCCGAGGGTCGCTCTCTGGGCGACCGCCTGGTCAGCCGGCAGGTAGAAGTTGAGGGCGGATCCGAGTCCCTTGACCACCAAGAAGACGAGTGATCCGACCAACACCAGACCGACGATCGAGTACCGGAGCCGGTGACCACCCATCAGGCGGCACCGACTCGGTCGTCCGGTTGCGTCGCGCCCTGTTCGGCGTCGCCGACACTCGACCAGACCCGGGCCGCGTCCCGGGTGAGCCTGCGACGACGCCAGACCAGCTGCACGCTGTAGAGGAAGAGGATCGAAAGGACGATCGTGTAACCGGCGATCACGTAGCTCACGCGTTGACCAACCCTTCGCTGTCCTCGTCCAACCCTTCGTCTCCGAGTCCTTCACTCCGGCGCTCGGTGAGCGCGGCGTCCAGCTCGCGGGTCGCCAGCCAGTCCGCCAGCACGCCGATCCGGTACCGCACGAGCAGCATCCAGACGAACACCAGGGTCAGCGCGATGAAGCTCAACAGGAGCGTCCAGGCCATCGAGCCGTGGATCGTGGGCGAGAGATCCGGGTTGACCACGGTTGCGCCCTGGTGGAGCGTCCGCCACCAGAGGACCGAGAAGTGATCGATCGGAATGTCGACCGCGGCGAACAGGCAGACGAATGCGCTGCGCTTCGCCCTGCGTTCCGGCTCGGCCGGCAGCCGGCGCAGGACCATGTAGCCGAGGAAGAGCACCAGCAACACCGCGGTCAGGGTCAGCCGGGCGTCCCAGGCCCAGTACACCCCCCAGGTCGGCTTCCCCCAGATCGAGCCGGAGATCAGCGTGCACACGTTGAAGACCACCCCCACCTCCACGGCGGCCGCCGCGAGACGGTCCCAGAACATCGACCGGGTACGCGGCCAGAGATAGAGCGCGCTCGCCGCCGCAGCAAGCCCGAAGGCGAGATAGAGCGCCACCCAGGCCACCCCGGGGTGGATGTAGACCAGGCGGACCAGGTTGCCCTGGAATTGGTCGGGTGGCGTCACCCAGAGGCCGAGCCACACCGTTGCGACCATTCCGACCACAGCAGCGAACCCCACGATCCACGTGGCGCGCCGCGCACGGTCGGACTGGATCGGCGGACCGACCGACCCGATTGCCGGGTTTGTGGGCACGACGCTCATGCCGACTCGAGGATCGGGCCGTACACGACGACTCCGAGGGCGAGATAGACCGCGTCGAACACCAGCAGCAGCCGAAGCCAAGGGCCGGCGTCGGCGGGGACCCCGCCGGCAAGTCCGGCCTGCCAGATCCTGGTCCCCGCGAGCAGCACCGGAGCCGTGATCGGCAGCAACAGGAAAGGCAGCAGGGTCTCCTTCACCCGGAGCCCGGCGGAAAGCGCTCCATAGAGGGTGCCCGTCGCGGCGAGACCGATCGTTCCGAGCAAGCAGGAGGCGACGATCGGCCACGGATGCTCGATGTTGGCGCCGAGGAGCAAGCTGACCCCGACCCCGAGCACCATTTCGAGCACGAGGAGCTGTGCCGCGATCGCAGCCGCCTTGCCGAGAAACAGCCCGGCCGGGTCGAGCCCGGACAGGCGGAGGCCGTCCCTCGCCCCGTCCACCGACTCGACCGACACGCTCCGCTGGACGGCGAGGACGGTGCAGAACAACACCGCCACCCAGAACAGACCGGGCGCACCCTTGGCCATGAGGGACCGGTCGGGTCCGAGCGCGAAGGCGAACAGGCCGAGCGCCACGATCCCGAACGGCGCCACTTGCGAGAGCGCGACGCGGGAGCGTGCTTCGATGCGCAGGTCCTTGCCGGCGACCATCACGCCGTCACGCCACATGGACGACCCGCCCTTTGCTCTCCGTCGAGGCACCCTTCGCTGCGGCTGCCACATCCGCCCCTGCCACCTTGGCCCCGATCGAACGCTCACCGGTCACCTGCCCACCGACCACGGTCACCGCACGGGTCACCAACGACTCGACGAAATCGGGTTCGTGCGAGGCGATCACCACCGTCGCGCCGTCGCCGACCGCGTCGACGACCAGCCGATTGAGGATCTCCCGCGCCGAAGCGTCGAGTCCGGCGTGGGGCTCGTCGAGCAACCAGAGCTCGGGGCGGCGAGCGGCAAGGATGGCGAGCGCCACCCGGCGACGCTGTCCGGCCGACAGCTTGGAGGCAGGGGTCTTGAGGACCCGTCCGGTGAGGCCGAACTGCGCGCACGCCTCACCGATCCGCTCCTCGTCGGCCCGAGCGGCACGCACCGCGAACCGGACGTTCTGGGCCACGGTGAGGTCGTCGTAGAGGTGGGACGCGTGCGAGAGGAGGCCGATCCGGCGGCGCAGGCGGTAACGGTCGCGGATCGGGTCCAGACCGAGCACCGTGATCGTCCCCGACGCAAGGGGAACCAACCCGGCACAGACCCGCAGCAGGCTGGTCTTGCCCGCGCCGTTGGGGCCTTCGACCAACAGCGTCTCACCCGGCGCGACCTCGAGATCCACTCCCGCGAGCAGCGGGAACCGCCCCGAGAGCGCGACCGCGTCACGGATGGAGATCGCCGGGAGAAGAGAGGCCGGGGGAGCCATAACCGGCTCACATGCTACGAGGGCCCGGGTCGAGGGGCCAGGCGAGGGTCAGCTGGTCGAGAGCCGGCTCAGGTGCAGGTCACGGAGCCAGTTCGAGATGTGGGACGAGAGCACGTCCACGTTGCCGGTCAGCAACAGCACCCCGAAGGCGATGAGGATCGCCCCTCCGACCAGATCGACCACCCGGAGCCGGCCCCGCACCCGAGAGAGTGCGTCCGTCATTCTGCCGAAGAGCAGCCCGCTTAGCAGGAACGGGACCCCGAGACCGAGGGAGTAGGCCAGCAACAACGCGATCCCCCCGGTCTCCGACCCACCCTCCCCCGCCGCCAGCGCGAGCACGCTGCCGAGCACCGGCCCGATGCAGGGGGTCCAGGCGAAGGCGAACGCCATTCCCATCACCGGCGGCGCCCACGCCCCGAGCACCGACGGCCGCACCCGGAACCGCCGCTCTCCCGAGACCGCCAGCGGCAACCCGACCCCGGCGGCCATCGCCACCAACATCGCCCCGAAGATCACGATCAAGATGCCGGACAGCGTCTCGAGCATCCGTTGATGGGTGAGGAACAGCCTCCCGATCGCCGACGCCGAGGCCCCCAGGATGGTGAAGACCACGGTGAAGCCGGCGATGAAGGCGAGCATCCCCCGGAACAGGCGGGCCCGTTCGTGGCGGATCTGACTCAGGCTGGGACCGGAATCGGCTCCACCGGCCTCGGTTCCGCCGGGACCCCATGCGCCAGCACCCCCTCCTACACCCGCCCCGACCAGTTCGGCGCGGGCGGCAGGACGCAGAGCGCTCAGCTCCGCCGCCGAGAGTCCCGACACCATCGACACGTAGGCGGGCACCAGCGGCAGGACGCAGGGAGAAAGAAACGAAAGCATGCCGGCGCCGAACGCGACCAGCAGACCCAGCGGATCCGCGTGCAATACAGCCGGGAGCGCCGCGAGATGGACCACGGCTCGGGCCTTAGGCCAGCTGGCTCTTCACCAGCGCCATGTCCGCCTCCACCATCATCTGGACCAGGCCCGGGAAGTCGACGTCACGGTGCCAGCCGAGGGTCTTCTCGGCCTGGGTCGGATCACCGACCAACAGATCGACCTCAGCGGGACGAAGGAAGCGCTCGTCGATCACCACATGCTGTTCCCAGTCGAGTCCGACCGCCGAGAATGACAGCTCGACCAACTCCTTCACCGAGTGGGTCTTACCGGTAGCCACCACGTAGTCGCCTGGGCCGTCCTGCTGCAGCATGAGCCACATGGCTCGCACGTAGTCGGCCGCGTATCCCCAGTCCCGTTGGGCGTCGAGATTGCCGAGGGAGAGCTTCTCGTCGATGCCGAGCTTGATCCGGGCCACCCCGTGGGTGACCTTGCGGGTCACGAACTCGAGACCGCGCCGCGGCGACTCGTGGTTGAAGAGGATTCCTGACGACGCATGGAGGTCGTAGCTCTCGCGGTAGTTGACGGTGATCCAGTGGCCGTAGACCTTGGCGACGCCGTAGGGACTGCGTGGGTAGAAGGGGGTGGTCTCCTTTTGGGGCACCTCCTGCACCTTGCCGAACATCTCCGAGGAGCTCGCCTGGTAGAAGCGGATCTCGGGATCGACGATCCGGATGGCGTCGAGCATCCGGGTGACGCCGAGCGCAGTCGTCTCCCCGGTGAGCACCGGCTGGTTCCACGACGTCTGCACGAAGGACTGCGCCGCCAGGTTGTACACCTCGGTCGGGTGGTTGTCCCGGAGGATGTTGATCATCGACACCTCGTCGAGCAGGTCACCCGCGACCAGGGTGATCTGGTCCTGGATCGAAGCGATCCGCTCGAAATTCAGGGTGCTCGACCGCCGGACCATGCCGACGACCTCATAGCCCTGGCCGAGCAGGAATTCGGCCAGATAGGAGCCGTCTTGACCGGTGATGCCGGTGATCAGTGCTCGTTTCATGCAGCAGCTCCTCGAGTGTCGATGGGCTTCAGGTGGTCGAAGTCGGGTTGCCGGCGGCGATGTTCTGCCACGACGGTGGCCGCTTCTCGTGGAAGGCCGAGATACCCTCGGCGGCTTCAGCGGTCTGGCTGGTGACGGTCAGCATGGCGTGGAGATAGGGCAGCGCCTCGGCCGCCGACGAGTCCAGGACAGCGTAGAACGAATCGCGGCCCAGCTTCATCACCCCGGGCGGCTTCGAGGCCAACAGAGCAGCCGTCTCTGCGACCTCGCCGTCCAGCTGTTCGGGAGCGACCACCTTGGTGACGAAGCCGATCCGATCGGCCTCCTCGGCGCCGACCACCCTGCTGGTGAGCATGAGGTCGAGTGCCTTCTTCGGGGCCATCGACCGCAGCATGGGGACGGTCACCATGTAGGGCCAGAGTCCGCGATCGAGCTCGGGTGCCCCGAACCTCGCTTTCTCGGATGCGATGACCATGTCGCAGGCCAGGGCCAGCCCGAACCCCCCGGCCATAGCCCACCCCTGCACCTTGGCGATGGTCGGTTTTCCGAGATGCCAGAGCTCATCGAAGAGCTCGGCCAGCCAACCCCGGGCGACGTGATGGTCGCGGAACTCATCGGTGAGCCCGTCCGCCTCTTCGCTGAGTGCAGGGATCATGCCGGACAGGTCCGCGCCGGCACAGAACGCCTGATCGCCGGCGCCGGCCAGGACGATCACCCGCACCGCGGGGTCGACCTTCGCCCGGGCGACCTGCTCCCGCAAGCCGGCGATGACCTCCCAGGTCATCGCGTTGCGACGTTCGGGCCGGTTGATGGTCAGGGTGAGCACCGGGCCGCTTCGTTCGGCAAGGAGATCGGGCACCGCCAGACGCTACCCCGACCATCCCGAGGTGGCGCCAACTACGGTGACCCGAATCCCGACCGCGGCCGTCCTCTCCTTCCGTCTGGGCGGCTCCGACGGCGTGTCGGTCGAGTCGGCCAAGTGGCGGTGGGCCCTTGCCGAACTGGGATTCACCACGGTCACCGTCGCCGGCGAGGGTCCGGTCGATCGGACACTGCCCGGGCTGTCGATGCGTGGCGTCGCCGACCCGCCGAGCCAAAGGGAGCTGGCAGCGGCCCTCGACGACGCCGACCTGGTGATCGTCGAGAACCTCTGCTCGCTGCCGCTGAACCGCCCCGCCGCCCGGGCGGTGGCGCGCGTGCTCGCCGGTCGCCCGGCGGTGCTCCACCACCACGACCTTCCGTGGCAACGGCCCCAGTTCGTGGACGACCCACCCCCGCCGGTCGACCCGCGCTGGAGCCAGGTGACGATCAACGAGTTGAGCCGTCGCGAGCTTGCCGATCGGGGAATCTCGGCCCACACCATCTACAACGCGTTCGCGGTCCCTTCCGGGCCGGGCCACGCTCAGGTCGGCGCAGACGCGGCCGGTGGCGATCGAGCTCGCCAGGAAGTGCGGGCGGCACTCGGGATCGAGCCCGACCAACGGCTGGTGCTCCAGCCGACACGGGCGATCCCCCGCAAGAACGTGGGCGCCGGGATGGTGGTGGCCACCGCCCTCGGTGCGGTCTACTGGCTGCTCGGACCGGCCGAAGACGGCTTCGGCTCCGAGCTCGATTCCCTGGTTGCAGCAGCCGAATGCCCGGTCCTGCTCGGACTCCCCGACGGACTGGACGAACTCGACGTGGACCACGCCTACCGGGCCTGCGACGTGGTCGCCCTCCCCTCGACCTGGGAGGGGTTCGGCAATCCGACCGTCGAGTCGGTCGTCCACCGCAAGCCCCTGGTCATCGGCCCCTACCCGGTGGGCCAGGAGCTCGCCGCCTTCGGGTTCGACTGGTTCGCCCTCTCCGAGACGGATCGCTTGCGTCGGTGGTTGGACCATCCGGATCCCGCGCTCCTCGAGCGGAACCTCGCGGTCGCCCGCCACCACTTCTCGCTGGAGGACCTGCCCGCGAAGATCGCGTCGATCCTCCCCGAGCTCTGATCGCGGTCCCCCTTGGGCGACTGCCCTGGCACCCACGGGTACCATGACCTGGATGAGCGGTGCAGTCTCCACGGGCCTGAGCCCAAGTGCGGACCCTCATCGGAGGAGTACATCGGGCGCCAGACGGCTCACCGCGGACGAGCGGAGGCGTCAGCTGTTCGAGGTGGCCCTGACCCTTTTCGCCGACCACGGCTACCCGGCGACCACCATGGACGACATCGCCGAATCGGCCGGGGTGACCAAGCCCCTGGTGTACCAGCACTTCGACTCGAAGCGCGCGCTGTACCTGGAGCTGATGGATGCGGTCTCCCACGAGCTGGTGGACCGCATCGTCGCGGCGACCGCCGCTGCAGACGGCCCGCGCCAGCAGGTCGAGCTCGGGTTCGCCGCCTACTTCTCCCTCATGGTCGACAACGAGCCTGCGTTCCGGTTGCTCTACGGGCGCGACGCCCCCGACGATCACGAGCTCGGGGCTGCGCTCCGCCGGGTCGAAGAGGCCATCGCCCAGGCGATCGACCCGCTCATCGATGCCGGGCTCGACCCGGGTCACCGCCGGCTGCTCGCCCACGCGGTGGTCGGCATGGCCGAGGGCGCCAGCCGCCACTGGCTGGACACCCGCGGTCCGCAGAACCCGGCGGACGGTGCGGCGCGCAGAGACGAGGCCGACCGACTGGCCACACGTCTGGCCGACTTCGCATGGGGCGGGCTGCGCCAGGTCCACCGGATCTGAGGCCCCCACCGGATCCCCCGCAAGGCGAGGGGAGTCAGTGCCGTTCGGGGATTCAGTGCAGCTTCGGAAGTAGGTCCGAGCAGAGCACGGTCAGCTCCTTCGCACAGGAGACGTAGACCTCGTCCTCGCCTCCGGCAGGATCCTCGACGTCCTCCCACGGCTCGAGCGGGACGGCGCCCAGGTCGAGCTTGGCGATCCGCTCGTCGAGTGCCGGCGGTCCGATCGGCAGGTCGCGGCAGAGCCGCTTGATCGTCGCCGTCTTCGATGCCGCATGGGCGTAGTGACGGCGCACGAACGAGACGTGTTCGCTCGCCATGGCGATGATCAGATCGGCTTCGTCGACGACCCGGTCGCCGATCTGGCGACTCCTGTGGTTGGGCACGCTGTAGCCGACCGAGGCGAGGGCGTCGCGGGTCCGTCTGCTCATCGGCTGGCCTTCGACGACGTGGGTGCCTGCGGTCACCGTCACCAACGTGTCGCCCTCGAGCATCGCCCCGGCCATGACCGAGCGCGCAGCGTTGCCGGTGCAGAGGGTGAGCAGCCTGATCATCGACGGTGAGGATAAAGGGGCGAGGAGCTACTTGATGTGAATGCCGGAGATGGCCCGGCTGATGATGAGCCGCTGGATCTCCGAGGTGCCTTCGAAGATCGTGTAGATCTTGGAGTCGCGGTGCCAGCGCTCGACCGGGTGCTCGCGGACGTAGCCGTAGCCGCCCAGGATCTGGATGGCCTCCTCGGTCACGTACACCGCCGTCTCACCGGCGTACAGCTTCGACATCGAGCCTTCCCCAGCGGTGAAGTCCTTGCCGTTGCGCCCCATCCACGACGCTCGCCAGATCAACAGGCGGGAGGCGTCGATGCGGGTCTTCATGTCGGCCAGCTTGAATGCGATGGCCTGGTTTTCGATGATCGCCCGACCGAAGGCCTTGCGCTCCTTCGCGTAGTCGAGCGAGTACTCGTACGCGGCGCGTGCGATGCCGAGGGCTTGGGCCCCGACTGCAGGACGTGAGGCTTCGAACGTCTTCATCGCCGCTTGGCTGGTCGAGCGCTTTCCCTCCCGAGCCCGGGCAAGCTTCTCGTCGAGCTTCTCCTTGCCTCCGAGGAGGCAGTGGCCGGGAACCCGAACCCCGTCGAGCAGCACCTCGGCGGTGTGCGACACGCGCGGATGCCCATCTTCTGGAACTTCTGGCCCTGCGAGAGACCCGGGGTGCCGGGGGGCACGATGAAGCTCGCCTGACCCCTGGCACCGAGGTCGGGGTCGACCGAGGCCACCACCACGTGGATGTCGGCCATCCCGCCGTTGGTGATCCAGGTCTTCGTCCCGTTGATGACCCACTCGTCTTTCGCCTCGTCGTAGACCGCTCGGGTGCGCAGCGACGACACGTCGGAGCCGGCATCGGGCTCGGACACGGCGAAGGCGGCCGTCTGGATCTTGTCCGGGGTGCCGAAGCACTGAGGACCCCACTCCATCAGCTGTTGCGGGGTGCCGTTGCTGGCGATGCCGGCGAGACCGAGGGTGCTCCCGAAGATCGCCAGGGCGATCCCGGCATCACCCCAGGAGAGCTCTTCGCTGGCGATCGGGAGCATCAGCCCGCCGTCGTCCGAGAAGCACTGGATGATGAAGTCGAACGAGTAGAGGCCGATCCGGGCGGCCTCCTCGATGATCGGCCAGGGAGTCTCCTCCCGCTCGTCCCACTCGTGTCCGGCCGGGCGGATCACGCTCTCGGCGAAGTCATGCACCCACTTCTGGATCTGAAGCTGGTCCTCGTTCAGATCGAGTGAGAAATCGGCCATGGTCCACAGCTCCGTTCCGGCCCTGCCCGGGCCTTTCACGTCGTGGCGCTCCGGGCACTCCGATCGGCGGAACTCTCGCCGTCGGTGCCTGCAACCTAGGAGGCGCCTTCAGTAGTTACCCAATGGTAACCAAGTGAAGGGCCGAGCGCCAGCACCGCTGGGGCGGCCGCGACCGAACCGCTGGACGCGAGAAGCAAACGACCAGTTCAAGAACGGGAGACGCAGCCCGGCTCGAGAACCCGGGGACCGAGGTTCCCCTGGTGTAGAAGGTGGCCGGTTCCTACGCTGGCTGGGCCAGGCGCACGTCGACGGCCTGAAGCCCCTTTGGTCCTTCCTGAAGATCGAACTCGACCGCCTGCCCCTCTTCGAGCGAGCGGAACCCGTTCATCTGGATGGCGGTGTGATGCACGAAGACATCGGGGCCGCCGTCCGGCTGTGAGATGAAGCCGAAGCCCTTTTCGGCATTGAACCACTTGACTGTTCCGGAAGCCACGGTGGCATTCCCCTTTCCTTCACACGCGTACGTCACAGGGAGCCCCGACGGCGATCGACATCGACCCCCCGACCTGCGAGTGGATCGTCGCTTCACCGACTGCGCGTGACTGCCCTGCAAGGCAAACGCTAGCAGCACTCCGTCCCGGATCAACCTCCGAAACGTGCCTTCTGGACCGTGTTCACAAGCTGTTCATCGTGAGCGGACCCTCGTCCCGTCCGGGCCGTCCTCGACCACCCAACCACCCGACTCCAGCTCGTCGCGCAAGGCGTCGGCCAGGCTCCAGTCCCGGTCGGCTCGCGCCTGGTCCCTCCTCCTCACCAGCTCGGCGGTTGCAGCATCCATCTCCACGCCCGAACCCGACTCGAGCGGCAACCCGAGCGCTCCACACAGCACGGCGGCGGTGAACGCCAGTCGGTGCGCTCCCTCCGCGTCACCACCGTCGGCCATCGCGTTGGCCCGTCGAACCAGGTCGAAGATTCCGGCCAACGCGCCGGAGGTGTCGAGGTCGTCATCCATGGACCCCCGGAATCTCGCCACCTCGTCGGCGTCGACCAGGTCCGGGTCGAGATCCATCCCGACCGGATCCCCCTCGCTCGGATCGACGACCGGGCCGGCAGCCAAGACGTCTGGCAGCTCGAAACGACGGGCCATCTCGTCCAGTCGCTGGAGGCCGGATTCGGCGTCGGCCACCGTCTCGGGAGTCACCTCGATGGGCGACCGGTAGTGCGAACGGAGCACCAGCAGCCGGTAGGCGCGGGCGTCGCTGCGTTCGAGCAGGTCGGAGAGGGAGGTGAAGTTGCCCAGAGACTTGGACATCTTCTGCCCCTCCATGGTGACCCATCCGTTGTGCATCCAGTGTCGGGCGAACTCCCTTCCCTCGGCCACCGCCTGGGCCCGTTCGTTCTCGTGGTGGGGGAACATGAGGTCCTGCCCGCCCCCGTGCAGTTCGAAGCCGTCCCCCAGCAGGTCGAGGGACATCACCACACACTCGGTGTGCCACCCCGGCCTCCCCGCCCCCCAGGGCGCATCCCAGGAGGGCTCCCCCGGCTTGGCTTTCTTCCAGAGCACGAAGTCGAGTGGGGAACGCTTGTCCTCGTCGGTCTCGACCCGGGCACCGGCACGAAGCGATTCGAGCGGCTGTCGGGCGAGGAGGCCGTAGCCGGGAACGTCGGCAACGGACAGGTAGACGCCGTCGTCGGTCTCATAGGCGACACCTCTGGTCACCAGGTCGGCCACCAGGTCGATCATCCGGTCGACGAATCCGGTGGCGTGGGGCGTCTCGTCGGGACGGAGCACCCCGAGGGCATCGACGATCTGCCACCACCTCGCCTCGTTGACCGCAGTGAACTCCTCGATCGGCACGCCTGCTGCCGCGGCGCCCACGATGATCTTGTCGTCGATGTCGGTGATGTTGGACACGTAGGTGACGTCGAGCCCGGTGAACAGCAGGTATCTGCGGAGGACGTCGAAGACCAGCGCCATCCGACCGTGGCCGAGGTGGGGCTCCCCGTCGACGGTGAGACCGCAGACGTAGACCGAGACCCTGCCCGGCTCGCGCAGTCTGAGGGGCGCGATCTCCCCGGTCGCAGTGTCGTGGAGCCGGAGCACGCCGAGTACGGTAACCCGATCATGGCGAGCGACGCGAACCGACCGGACGCCCCGACGGGCGCACCTTCGGGGATCCCGGACAAGCCCGGTCTCGAGGGGCTCGAGGCGACCTGGTCGAAGCGCTGGGACGAGGACCGGACCTACGCCTTCGACCGGAGTGCCACCCGCAGCCAGGTCTTCTCCATCGACACCCCCCCTCCCACCGTGTCCGGCTCGCTCCACCTCGGCCACGTCTTCTCGTACACCCACACCGACGCGGTGGCTCGCTTCCACCGGATGCGCGGCCGCGCCGTCTTCTACCCGATGGGATGGGACGACAATGGGCTCCCGACCGAGCGACGGGTCCAGAACCACTTCGGGGTGCGGTGCGATCCGAATCTGCCCTTCGATCCCGATTTCTCGCCACCGGCCCAACCGCCGAAGGATCCGATCGCCATCTCCCGCCCGAACTTCGTGGCCCTGTGCCACCGGCTCACCGCCGAAGACGAGCAGATCTTCGAAAGTCTCTGGCGGACCCTCGGGCTGTCGGTGGACTGGGCACATACCTACGCCACCATCTCGGAGCAGTCGCAACGGGTCTCCCAGCGTGGCTTCCTCCGCATGGCCCGACGCGGCGAGGCGGTCCAGCGCACTGCGCCGACGCTTTGGGACGTCGACTTCCAGACCGCGGTTTCCCAGGCCGAGCTCGAAGACCGCGAGCGCCCCGGCGCCTACCACCGGATCCGGTTCCCCCGGGTCGGCGCCGACGGGGGTGTGGACATCGAGACCACCCGCCCCGAGCTGCTACCTGCATGCGTGGCGCTGGTCGCCCACCCCGACGACGACCGCTACCGGCCGCTCTTCGGCACCGAGGTGCACACCCCACTGTTCGACGTGCGGGTGCCGGTGGTCGCGCACGAGCTGGCCGATCCCGAAAAGGGGTCGGGGATCGCGATGATCTGCACCTTCGGCGACACCACCGACGTGACCTGGTGGCGCGAGCTCTCGCTTCCCACCCGCACCATCGTCAGTCGAGAAGGGCGCCTCCTTCCCATCGATTGGGGAACCCCGGGTTGGGAGTCCGACGATCCTGATGCTGCGACCTCCGCCTACGGCGAGCTCGCCGGACGCTCGGTCAAGCAGGCCCAGACCCGGATCGTCGAACTGTTGACAGAGGCCGGCGCGTTGATCGGTGATCCGACCCCGATCACCCACCCGGTCAAGTTCTACGAACGGGGCGAACGGCCCCTCGAGATCGTCTCCTCACGACAGTGGTTCGTCGAAGTGCTCTCCCTGCGGGACCGACTCCTCGCCCGAGGCGACGCGCTGCGCTGGCATCCTCCGTACATGGCCCATCGCTACCGGGCCTGGGTCGAGGGGCTCAACGCGGACTGGAACATCAGCAGGCAGCGCTTCTTCGGCGTGCCGTTTCCGGTGTGGTACCCGGTCGACGAGTCCGGTGAGGTCGTGTTCGACACCCCGATCTTCGCCGACGAGGACCACCTCCCGATCGACCCGTCCACCGACGTCCCCGACGGGTACGCAGAGGAGCAGCGTGGGCAGCCCGGCGGGTTCGTCGGAGATCCGGACGTGATGGACACCTGGGCCACCTCCTCGATGACCCCGCAGATCGCTTCGGGTTGGGAGGACGATCCCGATCTGTTCGGCCGGGTCTTCCCGATGGATCTGCGACCCCAGGCCCACGACATCATCCGGACCTGGTTGTTCTCGACCATCGTCCGCTCCGAGCTCGAGCACGCGGCCCTGCCCTGGTCCGACGCAGCCATCTCCGGCTGGGTGCTCGACCCCGATCGCAAGAAGATGTCGAAGTCGAAGGGCAACGTGGTCACCCCGCTGCCGCTGCTCGAGAAGCACGGAGCCGACGCGGTGCGCTACTGGGCGGCGTGCGGCCGACCCGGAACCGACACCGCGGTCGACGACGCGCAGATGAAGGTCGGTCGCCGCCTCGCGATCAAGGTGCTCAACGCGTCGCGCTTCGCGCTCGGTCGTATCGCCGATGAACACGGGACGATCGCCGCCCCGCCGGTGGACGCGGTGAGTGCTCCGATCGACCGGGCCATGCTCTCGCGTTTGGCGGTCGTGGTGGACGAGGCGACCGAGGCGTTCGAGGGGTACGACTACGCCCGGGCGCTCGAGCGGACCGAAGCGTTCTTCTGGACGTTCTGTGACGACTACGTCGAGCTGGTGAAGACCCGCGCCTACGGCGATGCGGCCGACCCCGGAACCGCCTCGGCGCGTGCCGCGTTGGGAGCCGCGCTGTCGGTCCAGTTGCGCCTGCTCGCGCCGTTCCTCCCCTTCGTGACCGAAGAGGTGTGGTCGTGGTGGCGGACCGGCTCCATCCACACCGCCAGCTGGCCGACCGTCGAGGAGCTGGGTGCACAGACGGCCGGTGGTGGCGATGACTCGGTGCTCGGTGTGGTTGCAGACGTGCTCGGAAGGGTGCGACAGGAGAAGTCGATGGCCAAGCGCTCGATGCGCGCTCCGGTCTCGACCCTCACCGTCTCCGACACCCCGTCGCGGATCGCGGCCCTCCTCTCGGCCGAGCAGGACCTGCGCGACGCGGGAGGGATCGGAACGCTCATCACCACCGAGGCGGACCAACAAGAGATCGTGGTGGAGTTGGCCGCCGAAGAGTAACTCCGTCGGCTCGGGGTCGACAGATGACCCCGACCGGTCAGGCCAGGTAGACGCTGAGGGCGGCCTCGGCCATCTCTTGAGGTGTGCCCTCCTGCTGGATCCGGCCGTGCACCATGATCGCCGCGTGGGTCGCCACGGACAGCGCGGTGGTGACGAACTGCTCGACCAACAGGATGGTCATCCCCTGGTCGCGCAGACGCCCGACCAGGTCGTAGAGCTCGGCCACGATGAGCGGGGCGAGGCCCATCGACAGCTCGTCGAGCAACAGCACCTTGGGTTGGGTGACCAGAGCGCGGGAGATCGCGAGCATCTGTTGTTCGCCGCCCGACAGCGTCCCCGCCATCTGCTTCCTGCGTTCTTTGAGGCGCGGGAACGCTGCGAAGGCGGACTCTTCGACCTCCTTGACGGTGACCCCGCCCCGATAGGTCCAGATGCGGAGGTTCTCTCGCACGGTGAGGTTCGGGAAGATGCCCCGACCTTCGGGGACCGCGCAGATCCCTTCGCGCGCCAGACGCTCCGGCGGTCGCTTACCGGTGGTCGTCTCTCCGATGGTCACCTGCCCGGCAGTCGGCCGCAGCCGTCCGCTGATCACCTTGAGCAGTGTCGACTTGCCGGCGCCGTTCGGACCGAGGAGGGCGAACACGCTGCCCGGCGGCACCACCAGGTCGACCCCGTGGATCACCTCGATGCGTCCGTAGGCCGCGCGTACTCCGCTCAAGACGATGCTGGGCGGCATCGGCCGGGTCACCCCCGGCTGGACAGCGGTCGCCTCTGCCATCAGCTGGTCTCTCCGGCGTCACTGCCCACCTGCTCGCCGGCACCGGGGGCAGAGGTCGCAGTCGCAGCGACCGTGGAGGGGTCCATACTTCCGAGGTAGGCGCCCTGGACCCTCGGATCGTTGCGGATCTCGTCCGGGGTCCCCGAGGCGATGATGTCGCCGAAGTCGAGGACGTAGATGTGGTCACAGATCCGCATGACCAACTCCATGTCATGCTCCACCAGAAGCACAGCCATGCCACTCTTGGCCAAGTTGGTCAACAACTCACCGAGTGCATTCGACTCGGTCTCGTCCAGACCCGAGCCCGGCTCGTCGAGCAGAAGGAGCGACGGATGGATGGCGAGCGCACGGGCCAGCTCGACCATCCGGGCCAGTCCGGTGGACATGGAGGCCGCGTTCTGCATCTCCCGCCCGGCGAGGCCCACCTGTTGGAGCAGCTGCTTGCAGGCCTCCACGTCCGAGGTCCCAGAGATCACTGTGTCGGAGGTGTCCGTGGATGCGCCGTTGTTCCCCCCTTTGGCCCCGGTCACCTTCGCAGGCCGGCGCCAACGCTCGAACCGTCCCGGGCCGTATCGGTTCCACCAGTTGGCGGTCGACTCCAAACCGACCTGCACGTTCTCGCTCGCGCTGAGCGAACCGAACAGCTCGAGCCGCTGGAAGGTCCGGGCCAGTCCGAGGCGGGCCCGGCGATGCGGGTTCATCTTGGTGACGTCGGTCCCGAGGAGGTGCACCGTTCCGCCGACCGGCGTCTGCAGGCCGCTGATCACGTTGAACAAGGTGGTCTTGCCGGCGCCGTTCGGTCCGATCAGCCCGGTGACCGTCCCCGGTCGCACGGTGAAGTTCACATCGGTGAGCGCATTGACCCCACCGAAACGGACCGAGACGCCCGACACCTCGAGGACGGCATCGCCCGCACTGCCGGGCGACCCGACGCTCACCCCAGAGGCGCTGTCAACCGGCGGCACGAGTTTCACCACCCAACAGGCCGACCATGGAGGGCCCTTCGCGTTGACCGGAGTTCGCACCCTCTGCTGCCCGCTTCACCCAAGGGAGACGGTCCTGGAAGATCTCGAGCCCGAGAATGCCACCGGCGGCCCGCCCGATGAGGATGATCCCCGCACCGGCGAACAGCCCGAGCCCGTTGGTCCACACCTGGTTCAAGACCACGAAGGTCAGGGCGGCCATGAAGGCGCCCGACACAGTGCGGATGCTCCAGATGGTGACGAAGAGCACGAAGATGATGCCCTCGAAGAAGTCGAAGTTCGAGGTGCCGACCGTCTGTTGCACGGTGCCGTAGAGCGCACCGGCAAGGCCGGCCAGGCCCGCACCGATCGCGAACACGGTCACTTTGGTGAAACCGATGTTGAGACCCACCGTGGCGAACGCGGCGGGCGAGTCGTTGAGTGCCACCAGCCTCCGCCCGAACATCGAGCGCCGGATGGCGAGCACCAACCAGGCCGCCAGGACGAAGAATGCGGTGACCAACAAGAACTCGGAGGCATCTCCGCCGAATGACAGCCCGGGAAGCACGATCCGGCCGATGTTCACCCCGCCAGAACCGTAGATGTTGGTGTCCAGAAAGAACCCGTTGGCGACCGCGTCGGCAAAGGCGAAGGTCGCAAGCGCGAGATAGAGATCCCGGAGTCGAATGGTCGGCAGCGCCACCAACGCACCGACCGCGGCGCACACCACAGTCGCCGCGACCAGGCCGAACAGGGACCCGCCGCCGGCGATCTTGCCCATCACGAAGGCGCCGATCCCCATGAAGGAGAACTGACAGAGCGAGATCTGCCCCGAGTAACCGGTGACCAACACCAGGGACAGGCCGACGATCCCGAGGGTCATCACCACCCCGCCCAGGTCGAGGATCGTCGTCCCCTGGAATTGGTGGTTGTCGAAGATCGCCGCGACGACTGCTGCAGCCGCGAAGAACACGACGCCGGCGATGATCGACTCCTTGCCCCCCGCAACCCGGGGAGGCCGCAGCGTGGTGAGACGACCGACCGCACGCAGCCGGACCGACGGCAGGGTGACCAGTGCGATGAACAGGAAGACCATCGGCAACGCCAAGGTGACGTCGGTCTGGAGGTTCTGCGACAGGTGGGGCACCAGATAGCTCAGGATGTAGTTCTGGGCCAATCCGATCGCGATGGCAGCGGCGAAAGTGATCGGGATGCTCTTGAGCCGGCCGACGATCGCTGCGGCGTACGCGTTGACCACCAGCAGGGTGAACGACGGGATGAGCAAACCGGTCGTCTGCGTCGGAGCCAGCAACACCCCGGCCAGCGCGGCCATCACGAACCCGAGGATCCACCCGTACTGGCTCATCCGGTTGGGCGAGGCGCCCGACATGGCCAGCAGCTCGGGGTCGTCGACCACCGCGCGGAGGGCCACCCCGGTCCGGGTCGAGTAGAAGAGGATCCGCAACAGCACCGCCACCGCGACTGCCACGCCGATGATCAACACCTCTTGGTACTGGATGTTGATGCCGACCAGCCGGAACTGGCCGTTGACCATGTTGCCGACCAGGTGCTGTGTGCTCGGGCTCCAAAGGACCGTGGCGAGGCCGGTCAGGATGACCAAGAGGCCCAGCGTCACCATCACCGGCCGCTCGGCCGACGCGCCGTGCAGTCGGCGCATGAGCCCCCGCTCGACCAGCGCCCCGGAGAGCGAGGCGCCGAGGACCACGATCAGCAGGAACGCCAGCAGGATCGGGACGTGATGATCGGACACCATCTGCCAGTAGCAGAAGGCCGCGATCATCCCGATCGCCCCCTGGGCGAAGTTGAACACCCCAGAGGTCGTGTAGGTCACGACCAGCCCGGTGGCAGCAATCGCGTACCCGGCGCCGAACATCACCCCGAACACCGTGTACTGCAGGAAGTTGCTCACCGAATCAATCCCGTTCCACGTTCGACCGCATCAGCCGGCGCTGCGACCCCCGACGCTGCTCAGGACGGCGGCGTCACGTAGGAGTAGTCGCACCGGTAGCCGTGGGTCGAGCTGTTGATCGGCGGATCGTCCTGCCGGGTCCACGCACCGTTGAGCACCTTGCCGACCAGATAGCAGTTGTCCTGGGTCCGTGCCGCAGGATTGCTGGTGGTCACGATGTAGCCACCGTTGTACGAGGTCTGTTGCGAGAGGGCCTTCAGAATCGACCCCCGGCTCGGGTTCTTGCCCGCGTTGCGCAACGCCTGGACGAAGAGTTGAGCCGACGTCCACCCGTAGAGGGTGAACAGGTCGGCGTGGAACCCGGGCGATGCGGTGTTCACCCACTTGAGGAACTGTCCCACCGCAGGGATCGAGTTCGCATCCCCACCCAGATACAGCGAGGCGTTCTGGTCGAAGTAGGAGCCGTTGACGTTCTGGGGGCCGCCCGCTGCGGGGATGAGCGCGGTCGAGTAGGTCGCCGCCCCGATCACCACGATCGGGTGGAAGTTCTGCTGGGCCAGGTTCTTCAGCAGCGCCGAGGCGTAGACCTCGGCCAACTGGTCGATGAAGAGCACCTGCACCCCGGCGTTCTTCATCGCGATCACGTTCTGGGTGAAGTCGAACTGGGTCTCGGGATAGGTCGGGTCGTAGACGATGTGGTAGCCGACCTTCTCCATCACGTACTTCTCACCGGCCCAGTCCGCTTCGGGAGCTGGAAGATCACCGACCAGAGTTCCCACATGCTGGAGCGGTTCACTCCCGATCTTCTTCCAGAAGTACTGGAGCGCCCCCTCCTGCCAGCCGCCACCGAGGGGCACCGCGCTGTAGACGTTGGGGAGCTTGTTGGTCGCCGGGTCGAGCACCTGGCTCACGTCGGGAACACCCGGGTTCTGTGCCAGCACGGTTCCGCCGTAGCTGTCGAAAGTGGAGAAGTCACCGACCAGGGACGCGTCGGTCTCGATCGCCTGCTGGGTGCCCTGCTTGTTGCCGGTCCCGGTGTACCCGTCGTCGTAGCTGTCGACGACGATCTTCCGTCCGTTCACTCCGCCCTGGGAGTTGACGTAGTCGGCGTAGGCCTCGGTGCCGACCAGGGCGCCCTTGAACAATCCGCCGACCGCGAGGGTGGCCACGTTCCCGATCTTGATCTGGCTGGCGGTGATGCCCGTGTGATCGCTGTAGGCGCTCTGCGGGATGGTCCTGTTGCTCGTCGAGCCACCGCCACTCGAGGTCGTCGTCGTGGTCGAGTTGGTCGAGCTGCACGCCGCAGCGGTGACCACCACCATGATCATCGCCAGTGCGGCCAGACGCGTCCTTCGCGATGCAGATTCCAAGGCTCCCCCTTGTTCTCGATCAGACCACGTCGGACAGGCTGTTCTCCCTGGCGACCTGGCGAAAACGTGAATATGTGACTCTACGTCAGAAACTCGACTGAGTGTCTAGCACTCCCGAGGCTGACCGGCCACGGATCAGGCGCCGGAGCTGCTCTTCACCGTCGACACCGGCCCGGCCGTGGCGCCGTCTCTATACCCGATTCCTGCAGCGCGAACACCCTCGAGGAAGCGGACGATCCCCATCGTGGTGTGCCGGCAGCGGATCGAAGCGAACACGTCGAACGCGTGCTGCGCGCAGGGAAGCTCGACCGAGCACACGGTCGACTGCGACCGGGCCCGCAGCTCGGCGACGAAGTGCCGGGCCACCGACGGGGGCACCAGGGTGTCGTTGGCACCGTGAAGGACGAACATCGGAGGTGCCGAGCCGGTCACCCGATGATCCGGCGACGCCGCCTCGAAGAGGGTCGGATCCTCCTGTTGGGTGACCTTCATCACCTTGCTCTCGAGCATTTCGAGGAGGCCCGGTCCGTAGGCGCCCGAGAGGTCGGGGGCGACGGTCATGTCGAAGACACCGTAGGAGGGGACGCACGCATCCACCGAGGTGTCCAGCTCCTCGAAGCCCGGCTGCCATTCGGGGACGTTCGGGGTGAGTGCCAGCAGCGACGACAGGTGCCCGCCGGCAGACCCGCCCGCCACGGCGATGAATCCCGGATCGCCTCCGTACTCGTCGATGTGCTCCCGCACCCAGGCAACCGCCCGCTTGCAGTCCACGATGTGGGTCGGCCAGGTGACCTTCGGGCTCAGCCCGTAGTTGATGGCCACGCAGACCCACCCCCGGCTGACCAGCTCGTGCATCATCGGGATGCCCTGTTGGCGCTTCTCCCCCATCACCCACGCCCCACCGTGGATATAGACAAGGACAGGGGCAGCCGGCTCGCGCACCCCCGACCGGCGGACGATCACATCGAGTTTGTGTCGACGCTTGCCGTCTCCCCAGTAGTCGATGTTCCTGATCCGCCGGATGGCACGAAACCGGAAGGGCACCGCAATCACCAGCCGCCACCCCCGGTACCACGACGGCGCTGGTTCGAAATCGACGAGGTCGGGCCCTCGACGCGTCGCCTGGTCGAGGGCATCTCTGACCAGGTCACCCGAGCGATGGGCCACCACGGCCAGGCCCCCCAAGCCGGCCACCGAACCGGCACACGCGACGAGGCCCACCCATCCCGGCCACGACGCGAGACCTCCCTTCACCGCCAGCACCGCGACGACGGCGATCTCGACGGCCAGTACATGCAGAGGGAGCTCGGATGGGACCCAGCCGAGCACGAAGCTGGCCACCGTCAACGGCTCGCGCCTCATCGGGCGGTAGGCATTGACCACGACCGCCCCGAAGGCAATGCTGACGGCAAAGAGTGCCCAGGCCACGCCACCCATCAAACCACGTCAGCCAACCACCCCGGTCTCTCCGAGCCGGAAGGTGCGGCGGAGGCACAAAGTAGGCGAGCGCCACCAGCACAGGGGGAGGACATCGATGGAACGACTGAGCGGTCTCGACGCCAGCTTCCTCTATCTCGAGACACCCAGCCTGCACATGCACGTCACCATGGCGATGGTGTTGGACCCCTCGACCGTGCCCGATGGGTACTCGTTCGAGCGGATGAAGCGGGTGATCGCCGGTCGCATCACCAAATCACCGGTGTTCCGCCGCCGCCTGGTCGAGGACCCCTTGCGGCTCGGCCATCCGGTGTGGGTCGACGACCCCGACTTCGACATCGACTACCACGTGCGACGGACCGCGCTGCCCAAGCCCGGCGGGTTCGTCGAGTTGGCCGAGTTCGTCGGCGACATCGCGGGACACCAGCTCGACCGGTCGAAGCCGCTGTGGGAGATGTGGCTGGTGGAAGGGTTGGCCGGCGACAACATCGCGTTCGTCGCAAAAATGCACCACTCGACCGTCGACGGCGTTGCCGCCGCCGAGTTGCTCTCGGTGATCTTCGATCTCGATCCGAATCCGGCACCGGAACACGACCCGGACCCTGAGCACGAGGACGGTGCCGGGGCTTCCGGCGATCGGCACACCGAGCGAATGCCCTCCGGACTCGAGCTCACCGTGCAGGCCGTGCTCTATCGATCGATGCGCCCGATCGAGATGGCCCGTGACCTGGTTCGGACCGGTCACCGGCTGATCAATGTGGGTCTGGTCCGCATCGGTGGGCGCGGCGACGACCGCGACGACCGTCCCCACGCGGCGCTTCCGTTGTCGGCCCCGCGTACCTCGTTCAACACCACCCTCACCAGGCGGAGGAATGTGGCCTTCGGTACCCTCCAGCTCGACGACGTCAAACGGCTGAAGAGCGCCACCGGTACCACGGTCAACGATGTCGTGTTGGCGGTGTGCACCGGTGCACTCCGGTCGTACCTGCAGGCCGGCAACGAGCTCCCCGACAAGTCGCTGGTCGCGGTCGTTCCGGTGTCGGTGCGGTCCGACATCGACTCGCCCCGAGGATCCAATCAACTGTCGACGCTCTTCGTCGAGCTTCCCACCCACCTGGACGATCCGATCGAACGGCTGGAGACGATCCACGAGGGCACTATGGAGGCCAAAGAGGAACACAGTGCGCTCGGCCCCGACATGTTGATCAACTGGGCGGAGCACGCGACGCCCAACTTCTTCACCAACGCGGCCCGGCTGTACTCGGCCATGCGCCTGGCCGATCACCATCGGCCGATCGCCAATCTGGTCATCTCCAACTTCCCCGGTCCCGACTTCCCCCTCTACCTGGGTGGAGCGGAAGTGCAGTCGGGCTTTCCCCTCGGCCCGGTGATGGACGGCATGGGGCTCAACATCACCGTGATGAGCTACCGCGGCGTCCTGTACTGGGGGATCATCGCCTGCCCCGAGTCCATTCCCTCCCTCTGGGACCTCGCTGCCGCGGTTCCCACCGCCCTCGACGAACTGCTCGTCGCCGCGGGAGAGCCTCCGGCGGACGATCGATCGGCCGAGACCGGCCGACCCGCCGAAGCCCGATCCGACGAAGAGGCGCCGACCGCGGCGGTCAGGGGGACGGCGCCACCGCCATCGAAGATGCACCAGGGCACACCTGAATCGGCCGCCCGAAGGACCTCGATCCAGGCTGGTAGGGCATGACCGTGTCGAAGCCGTCCACCACGAAGGCTCCCGTCCCTGCCGGGCCGAACACGACATCGGTCGGATGACCGGTTCCTGACCCGCCGGCCGGGTGCTCCGGGAGCGGCACCGGCTGCGACGTCTGCGGGAAGGTCGCCACCGGCACCGGGACGATCCAGTTGTCGGCCGCGTCGGCCACCAACAGCTGATCCCCTGAAGCATCGACCGCAACTGCGCCAGGATCCGAGATGCCGAAGTGGTCCAAGCTCGCCGCCGGCAACATGGCTCCGTCGACGGTGAGGATCGGCAGGACCCGTCCCCCGAAATCGCCCCCTCCCTGCCCGACGACATAGATGGTCGATCCGTTCGGAGTGACCACGATTCCGTGGGGCGAGTCCACCGAGGAGACCGACAGTCCGGTGTGAAGGGTCGGCCCCGCGGTCATCTCGACCGAGGCAGTGACGGTGTTGCCGGCCGTTCCCACCACCCCGCTGTGGGCGATCGAGATCGGGATCACACCGCCGCCGGCCACCAGCGCGTAGACCTTCGCCCTGGTCGGATCGAGGGCCATCCCGAAGACGGTGCTCTTGCCTCCGAGATCGAGTGGTGTCCCGACCCGGCGACTCGAGACGTCGACCGGCACGACGGTGTTCCCGCTGCCGGCGAGCACCGTGCGGTTGCCCGGCAGGACAACGATGGCGTGAGTGCCGCCCTGGCCGGGAATCTCGATCGGCGTAAGCGCCCGCTGGGTAGCCAGGTTGATCGGGATCACCGCGTTGCGAAGACCATTGCCGGCGACGCTGCTGGTGACCACGTAGGCGAACCGTCCGTCCGCAGACGTCGCGATGGCCGAGTCCCCCGACGATCCCGACACCGGAAGTTCGATGCCCGGCTCCGCAGTGCGGGTGCTGAGTTCGACCGGAGTCACCGCATTGGGACAGACCACGTAGCCCACCGCGCCGGGAGGTGCCAGTGATGGCTGGTCGACCGGAGTCGGTGTCGGTGCGGAGAACAGCGAACAGCCGGACAGCACAATGCCTGCCAAGACGGCACCGACCACCGAGGCCATCGAGGAGGGGGAGAAGACGGGCCGGGTGGCCATCCGCCGGAGTATAAGAAACCGCCCCCGACCGGACCGGTCGCCGGGGCAGTTCAGTTGCGAGCGTTCTTTGTCGCGCCTGGTTCCAGGTCGGCCGGGGCCGGGATCGACAGCAGTTCGGCAATCGCAGGCGCCCACGACTCGGCGGGCGGTCGTTCTTGCCTGATCGTCTCGGCGAGCGGTCGAGCCCCGGGATGCCCACCGGAGACGACGGCAACCTGGGGAGCGGTGCGCGGACTCCCGTGCACTCCTCGCACCGGAAGCTCCATCGGCGAGAACCAGCGCCCGCCGGTGGACCAGACCAGGACCGTGTCCGCGTCGATGCGTCGGGTGTCGTCGACACCGGGCACGTCCCGCAGCCAGGCGTCGCTGCGGCCCAGTTCGCCCCAGACCACCGCGGCCGCGCCGTCATCCACAACGACGCCCTTCATCCCGAGTTGCTCGGCAACGGCATGGAGATCGATCGGCGCAGGTTCGACCACCGCCTCCTGACTGTGGTCGCTGACCACGATCACCACCCAGTGCTCCCACTCCTCCCGCAAGGCCGCAATCACCACGCCCAGCTGCGTGTCCGTTCCGCCGTAACACGAGAGTGCCTTGCGATGGTCCGGTCCGAACAGGTGGGCCGCGGTGTCCGGCTCGTTCAGTTGCGCGACCACCAGCTCGGCGCCGTCGTCCACCGCCTCGAGGATCCTCTTGGCCGTCTCGGGGTCCTTGGCGTACCCCAACACGTCGAGGTCCACATCGTCGGCGAAGTCACCGTCGGGCCAGAGGAAATCCGCGTGGCGCGCGCCCATGGTCCCGACCAGGTGGTGATCGCCGAACACCGCCGCCGACCGGCGGCCCGCGCTCCGCATCGAGTCGAAGAGCGTCGGCGAAAAGGGACCGACCTCCCAGGGCGATACCACGCCCCCCTCGGTCGGGATGTGGTTGGCCGTGATCCCGTGCCGGCTCGGGACGACACCGGTGACGAACGTGGCGTGGTTCGGGTAGGTCGAGGTGGGCATCACCGCGATCCCTCCCTCGGGGCACCATCCGCCCTCTTCTGCGAGCGACGCGAGCACCGGCATGACCTCGGGGTCGACGTGGCGAGGGGACAGTCCGTCGAGCACCAGAAAGAGCACCCTCATCGGCGGCGCGTTCATCGACGACCCTGGCGTCCCGCGAGGAGCTCCATCGTCGGAAGCCACGCATCCAGCGGGTCGACCGACGCTCCGGGATCCTTTGCCGCCTCGTCCGCCCTTCTGAGCTCGACCGCGACATCGAAGTGCGGAGACGACCGGAATTGAGAGATCTCGTCGTCGGTCATCGCCTCCCCCTGCAGCACCAGCGTTCTCGCGCTGCCCGCAGACAGCTGTCCGCGGTAAGACGCGTCGACGGTGACCAGGTAGCGCTTGGCCGGAACGTGCTCCTCGACCAACGCGGCGACCCGGTCGCCGAATACCGGCTGGACGAACGCTGCACCGATCCTGCCGTGCCGGTCCTCGGCCCGCGGCTCGAGGAGATGGCCGAGATCGTGGACCAGGCCGGCCACCTGCAGTTCGTAGTCGTCGGGACGAGAGACGCGCAGCGACTCGGCGCACTGGAGTCCGTGCTGCAAGATGCTGAGCCCGTCGATCTCCTCGTTCGGCTCCTCGATCGAGCCCGCCCGCTCGAGCAAGGCGACGACCGATGCGAGCGTCGGCGGGTCCCCCGTTGGCTCCCCCATCGGAAATGATCCTAATGGGAGCAGATCAGCGCTCCTCAGCCGAGCCCGTCGACGAGGAACTCGTCGACGAAGCGCCGAACGCTCCGCGGGTCGTCGGGATCGACCGCGTCGCCGGGCACCGTCACCAGCGACAGCACGAGGCGCATCACCCACTCTGCGGCCCGCACGATGTCGAGGTCGGCCCGGACCTCACCACGGGCGCGAGCCACTTCGAGGAAGGGTCGCCAGAACACGGCCATGCCCGGCATCATCGCCCGCAAGCCGGTCCCGACGGTTGCCGCGAACGCCTCGGGTTCCTCCGCCTCCAACTGGAGCAGGAGCGCTCCGGGTCGGTGCTCCCTCGAGATCCGCACCGCCTCGGCAACCTGCGCGGCGATGCCGTCGATCGCGGCGATCCGGCTCCGGGCGTCGGACCAGAACTGCTCGTCGGTGCGGGCCAGGGTGGCGACAACGATCGACGCTTTGTCCGGGAACTGTTTGTAGAGCCCCGCTCGCGACAGACCCGCCTCGCGGGCGATCTCGACCACCGTGGTCTTACGAATCCCTGATCTGCGAAGACAGGCTTCGGTGGCGGCGAGGACCCGGTCCCTGCTCGCGGAGCCCTGCCTTGCAACGCCCGGAGCGATGTCGACCGGTGTCGGGTTCACCGCAGGACGAAGTCGTCGAAGTCGGGCTCCTTGGTCCAGTTCCAGTAGTCGACGAGCCGCCAAGGGCTGAGCACGTGAATCTCCCCGTACTCGTTTTTGAAGAACGAGTGCTTCACCGACGGCTGCGACCAGACCAGTTTCTTCATCTCCGCCTGACTGCGATCGTGCCAGTCCTCGTACTTCTCGCCACGCGGCTCCATGGAGTGGCGTCCGGAGACGACGAGCTCTTCGATGCACTTGGTGATGTAGCGCATCTGGCACTCCGAGTGGAAGATGAGACTGCCGCCGTGCGCGAGGTTGGTACCTGGTCCGTACATGCAGAACAGGTTCGGGAACCCGGGCACGGTGATCCCGAGGTAGGCCGCCGGTCGCTCGCCCCACAGCGAGCGCAGGTCGACGCCGTCCCGACCGGTGATCTCCATCGGCCAGAGCACCCGGTTGGCATAGAACCCGGTCGCGTAGACGATCACATCGGCCGGATGATGTTGGCCGTCGACGGTGACCACGCCGTCGGATTCGATGTGGTCGATCGCGGTCCGGACCAGTTCGACGTTGTCGCGGGTCAACGCCTGCAACCAGCTGCCGTTGTCCTGCAGGGTGCGCTTGCCGGTCGCCGGATAGTCGGGGACCACCTTTGCCGCGAGCTCCGGGTCGTCACCGATCTGGCTCAGGATCCACTCGGTGAACATCTGGCGGGTGAGGTCGTTCATCTCGCTGACCGCCTGTTGCTGGTCCGGATAGTCGGGATCGACCCGCGCCGCTTCCAGTCCCTTGTCGCATCCGGGCCAGAAGATGAGGAACCGGTACCAACGGCCGTAGAAGGGGAGGTGTCGCAGGGCCCATCGGCCGCCCGGCCCCACTGTCTCGTGATAGTTCGGGTTCGGGAACATCCACTGCGCGGTCCGCTGGAAGACGTCGAGATGTTCCACCTCTCCGGCGATGGCCGGCGCGATCTGAAAGCCACTGGCGCCCGCCCCGATCATCGCCACCCGCTTGCCGGTGAGGTCCACGCTGTGGTCCCAACGGGCGGAATGGAACGCGGGCCCGGCGAAGGTGTCCATCCCCGGAATGTCAGGGAGGTGTGGCCGGTTCAGTTGACCGACCGCCGAGATGACCGCCCGGGCGGTCAGCGTGGACTCCTCCCCGTCACTCGAGCGCACCCGCACCGACCAGGTGCCTGCATCGTCGTCCCATGCGGCTGCGAGGACCTCGGTCCCCCAACGCACGTGCGGAGCGATGCCGTGCTTGTGCATGACCGAGTCGAAGTAGGCCTGAAGCTCGGGTTGGCGACAGAAGAACTCCGTCCAGGCGTCGCTCGGTTCGAAGCTGTAGCAGTAGAAGTGGCTGCCGACGTCCACCCGTGCTCCCGGATAGGTGTTCTCCCACCAGGTCCCGCCGGTGCCCTCGTTCTTCTCGACGATGGTGAAGGGAATGCCCGCCTGCTTCAATCTGATGCCTGCGAGGAGTCCCGACTGCCCGCAGCCGATGACCACCACCGGGAACGCATCGCGTGCGGCTTGGTCGGCCGGCATGGTCACCAGCCGGGCGTCGGAGCCGTCGAGCTCCATCTCCTCCATCAACATCGGGACGTACTCGGGTGGCACGTCCTCACACACCATCCACGTCATCATCTCGTGCAACAGCTCGGCGGAGATCGGGTCGGGTTCGGGACAACCGCGATCGCGATAGTCACGGATCACGTCGAGGGCGATCGCGCGGACCTCCGCCTTGTCCTCGTCGGTCATGTAGCCCTGGACCTCGTTGAGGAAGAGGCCGGCAGGCTTCAGCCGGCCCCGGATGAGCTCGGGATCGCCGGACATGTGGACCAGGGAGAGCATGAGGGTGGGGATGCTGACGTCGAGCAGCGCGTCGGCGATCTGCTCGTCGGAGGTGTCGAACGGTTCGCCCGCATGCGGATTGCGCATCTCGTGGACCTCCCCACCTACTCCGAGTCCGGTGGGGCGGTAGTGTACAACATCGCAATTCTGTCTACTGGTGCGGAGGCAACATGCGTCAGGTGATCATCGACGGGCCACGGAGCGTCAAGGTCGTCGATGCGCCGGATCCGGTGCTACCGGGTCCCGACGGTGCGGTGGTCACCGTCGAGTCGACTGCGATCTGCGGATCCGACCTCCACTTCTACGACGGGGAGATCCCGGTCGGGGACGGGTTCCCCGTCGGTCACGAGTTCATCGGCACCGTCGCTGAGGTCGGCCCGGAAGTACGCCGCTTCAAGCTGGGCGACCGGGTGCTCGCCGCGTCAGTCACCGGGTGCGGGTACTGCGACGGATGCGCGACCGGCGATCCGATCACCTGCGTGCACGGACCGCAGGTCTTCGGGGCCGGAATGCTGCCAGGGGGTCAGGCCTCGGCGGTGGCGGTGCACTCCGCCGACTTCCAGCTCTTTCCCATCCCGGAGGGAGTGGATGACGAAGCAGCGCTCCTCCTGACCGACAACCTCGGCACCGGCTGGATCGGCGCGAAGCGGGCCGACTTTCCGGCCGGCGGCACGGTCGTCGTCCTCGGCCTCGGCGCCGTCGGTCTGTGTGCGGTGCGGTCGGCATTCGCGCTCGGGGCAGGTCGGGTGCTCGCAGCCGACCCGGTCGCCGGTCGACGTGCGTTGGCCGCCGACTCCGCCGCCGAACCGATCGTTGGACCGACGGTCGAGGCGGTGTTGGAGGCGACGGGTGGGAGGGGGGCGGACGCGGTCATCGATGCGGTGGCGCTCGACGCAACCCTCAACGACGCCTTCGCGTGCGTGCGGGCCGGTGGCACGGTGTCGGTGGTCGGCGTCCACGATCTCGAGCCTTACCCTCTGCCGATTCTCCTCTCGCTGTTCCGAAGTGTCACCCTCCGGACGACCACTGCTCCGGTGCATGCCACGTGGAAGACGCTCGTCCCTCTGGTCGCCAACGGTCGGCTGCGGACCGACGGCATCTTCACCCAGCGGTTGCCCCTCGACAATGCCGCACAGGCCTATGAGGCGGCGGCGGCACGCAACGAAACGTGCATCAAAGTGATGATGACCCCCTGAACACGCAGTCGGCGCAACCGGGCGCGGACTGGGCTCAGCCCAGGCGGATTCCGGCCAGTTGGGTTGCTTCCGCCACGAGCCGACCACTGCTGTCCCAGACGAAACAGGCCTCGTCCACCCGCTGGGCCTCGATGAGCCGGGCGATCTGAGCGATCCGGACCGGGCCGGGTTCCGGCAGCGCACGGACGTAGACGGTCAGCTCCAAGGTGGGGACCCAACCGGTGAACTCGATGTTGAAGGTTCCGGGCGGGTACGCGTCGACTGCGAACAACAATGAGGTCGGATCGAAGGATTCTCCACCGGGAAGCGCGAGCCATCCCCGGAGCTCACCCTGTCCGGTTGGCTGCCCGGTGAGGAACCCACTGGTCTCGGGCTCGAGACGGATCTCGATCTGACGGGTGATCGCGACCGGTTGGCCGTCCGGCATGGTCGCGATGAGCCGCTCGCACTCGTCCCAGTCGTGCCGCCCGATCGATGGCAGCCCCTTGTTCCAGTAGGACCTCGTCGCCTGATCGAGATGGGAGGTGGTGAACAGCGCCTCGATGCAGGTCCGGCCGTCCTGGCGGAGGCTGGCGCGCAGTTGGGACGCCGACCGTCCGGAGCGCAAGGTTTCGACGGCGATGGCAACCGGACCCGGCTCAGGCGGGCTGACGAAATGGGAGCTCGACGCGATCACATGGTCGTGTGCACTGTCCCAGGTTGTCGCTCGTCCCAACATCGCGGTCAGGTAGCCGCCGTTCGGCTTTCCGGCGATGGTCCATTCGGGGTCGATCACCGCCTCGAACTGACCGGGGGCGACAGGATGGATCGCGCTCACCTCGCTGAACGTGCGTCGATCCGCTTGGGGCATGGTGGCGGTCATGACTTCTCCGCTCCGAGAAGCGCTTCGACCGCTCCCGGCCCGGGAACGGCCTGCATGTCTCGAGCGCCAAGGTGTTCGCCGCAGACCGAGCACGCCATCACGGCGTCGCCGGTGCACCCTTTGTGGGTCACCACCACCGGCGGTCCGTCGGGCGCCGAATACCGGTCTCCCCACTGCCGCATGGCGGTCACCACCGGCCAGAGGTCCCGTCCCTTGTCCGTCAGGCGGTAGTCAGAGCGGGGCGGATGCTCGCTGTAGGGAACCTTATTCAGCACGCCCTCTTCGACCAAGTGACTCAACCGCTGGTTCAGGATGTTGCGCGAGACCCCGAGGCGCCGCTGGAAGTCGTCGAAGCGTGTGACCCCGAGGAATGCGTCGCGCAGGATCAGCATCGACCACCACTCGCCCACCACCTCGAGGCACTGGGCGACCGAGCAGTGCATGTCGGCGAAACTCTTCCGTTCCATCGGACACCACGCTAGTTGGTTTTATCATGGAATGCACTGCCAGGAGCGGTAGCCGCCGGCCTCCGGCACAGGGCAGGTTCACCGCAGGTCGTATCGATCGAGGTTCATCACCTTCACCCAGGCGGCGACGAAGGCGTCCACGAACTGCTGCTCACCGTCGTCCGACCCGTAGACCTCTGCGATGGCTCTGAGCTCGGAGTTCGAACCGAACATGAGATCCACCGCGGTGCCGGTCCCCTTCGGCGCTCCGGAGCTCCGGTCTCTCCCCTCGTAGCGGTGCTCGGTCGAGGAGACCCGCCACTCGGTGCCCATGTCGAGCAGGTTCACGAAGAAGTCGTTGGACAGGGATTCGGGACGAGTGGTGAACACCCCTTCGAGCGAATGTCCGGCATTTGCGCCGAGGACCCGCAGGCCGCCGACGAGCGCGGTCATCTCGGGGGCGGTGAGACCCAACAGACTCGAGCGATCGATCAACAGCTCCTCAGGCCGGCGTTTGTCACCGGGGCGGAAGTAGTTGCGAAACCCGTCAGCAGTCGGCTCGAGAGCGGAGAAGGTTTCGACGTCGGTCTGCTCCTGGGTCGCATCGGTCCTCCCCGGTGAGAACGGGACGACCACGCGGTGCCCGGCAGCCTGTGCCGCCTGCTCGATCGCCACACTTCCACCGAGGACGATCAGATCGGCAAGCGACACCCGCTTCCCGTCGCTCTGCGCGTCGTTGAACTGGGCTTGGATTCCTTCGAGCACCTCGAGCACGGACGCAAGCTCGGCGGGGTTGTTCACTTCCCAGTCCTTCTGAGGGGCGAGGCGGATGCGAGCGCCGTTCGCCCCGCCGCGCTTGTCACTGTCACGGAAGGTCGACGCGGAGGCCCATGCGGTCGACACCAGCTGTGAGACGGTCAGCGGCGACGCGTGGATGGCATTCTTCAACCCCGCGACATCGGCGTCGTCGACCAGCGGATGATCGACGGGAGGAAGCGGATCCTGCCAGATCAGCTGCTCCGCAGGAACCTCCGGACCCAGATAACGGGCGATCGGACCCATGTCCCGGTGGGTCAACTTGAACCACGCTCTGGCGAAGGCGTCGGCGAACTCGTCGGGATGCTCGAAGAAGCGACGCGAGATCGGCTCGTAGACCGGGTCGAATCGCAGCGAGAGATCCGTGGTGAGCATCATCGGGGTGCGGCGCTTCGCGGGATCGAACGGGTCGGGCACCGTGTCATCGGCTGCGCGGTCGGTGGGTCGCCACTGATGGGCGCCGGCCGGACTTTCGGTGAGCTCCCATTCGTAGCCGAACAGGTTCTCGAAGAATCCGTTGTCCCACCGGGTCGGCTGCGCGGTCCAGATCACCTCGAGGCCGCTGGTGATCGCGTCACCGCCGACGCCGGTCCCATAGGTGCTCCGCCAGCCCAATCCCTGCTCCTCGATCGGCGCGCCTTCGGGCTCGCGGCCGACGTACTGGTCGCCGTCAGCGGCCCCGTGGGTCTTGCCGAAGGTGTGCCCGCCCGCGATGAGCGCGACGGTCTCCTCGTCGTTCATCGCCATCCGAGCGAACGTCTCGCGGATGTCCCTGGCGGCGGCGACCGGATCGGGGTTGCCGTTCGGACCCTCGGGATTGACGTAGATCAAGCCCATCTGCACCGCGCCGAACGGTTCGTCGAGCTCTCGATCGCCGTGGTAGCGCTCGTCACCGAGCCAGATGGCCTCCGGCCCCCAGTAGATGTCCTGGTCGGGCTCCCAGACGTCCTCGCGCCCGCCGCCGAACCCGAAGGTGGTGAAGCCCATCGACTCCAACGCGCAGTTGCCGGCCAAGACGAGGAGATCCGCCCACGAGATCTTCCGGCCGTACTTCTTCTTGACCGGCCAGAGCAGACGGCGCGCCTTGTCGAGGTTCGCGTTGTCCGGCCAACTGTTGAGCGGCGCGAAGCGCTGTGTCCCCGAGCCTGCTCCCCCGCGCCCGTCTTCGATGCGGTAGGTGCCGGCGCTGTGCCACGCCATCCGGATGAACAGCGGGCCGTAGTGGCCGTAGTCGGCCGGCCACCACTCCTGTGAGGTGGTCATGACCTCGGCGATGTCCGTCTTGACCGCCGCGAGATCGAGTGAGCCGAATTCGGCTGGATAGTCGAAGGTACCGCCCATCGGGTCGATCAGCGGTGAGTTCTTGCCGAGCGGTGCCAGGTTGAGGCGCTCGGGCCACCAGTGCTGGTTCGCGATCGTTCCCGTGTCGGCATACGGGTTCATGAGCACCGGGCACTTCGCTGCTTCGTTGTTCATGGTGGCTCCTCTCCTACTGAATGTTCGCTACTGATTCACTGATTCGGTTGCTGCTGTCTGCGACTTCCGGCCTCGTCGCCGGGATGCCTTTTGGCAGGTAGGACAGGTGCCCCAGTAGATGACCTCGGCTTCGTCGATGGTGAACCCGTTGTCGTCCTCCGCCTCGAGACAAGGTTTGGATCCCACGGCGCAGGAAACGTCGACGGTGAGACCGCAGACCCGACAGACGAGGTGGTGGTGGTTGTCGTCGACCCGATCCTCGTAACGAGCCGGCGAGCGCGCTGGCTGGATCCGTCGGATGAGTCCTTTTTCGGTGAGGACTCCCAACGCGTCGTAGACCGCCTGCCGGGACACCGCGCCGATCTGCTCTCGCACCAGCTCCTCGATGTCGTCGGCGGTGCCGTGCGGTCGAGATGACACCGTTTTCAACACTGCCAACCGCTGCGCGGTGACCTGCAAGCCGTGCCGGCGGAGCAAGTCCGCTGGATCGTCGAGCTCAGTCAGGGTCGTCGACACCACAACATTGACTATAGATCTGATTCTGGATCATGTCCATAGTCTATGGATCGCTGCACGACTCGCTCCCCCGGGTACCCGCGAGAGTGGCTATGGCAAGATCGACACAACGCCGGAACGACTCGAGGAGGCGGTCATGGGCGATGGACTGACAGTGGCGGGTCACCGGGTCGGAACCCGCGAAGAATGGCTTGCCGCCAGACGGGAGCTGCTCGAAGAAGAGAAAGAATTGACCCGGCGTGGGGACGAGCTCGCTCAGAGGCGACAGGCACTCCCCTGGGTGAGGGTGGAAGCGGACTACCGGTTCACGACCGAAGACGGCGAGGTGTCGTTGCGCGACCTGTTCGGCGGGCGTTCCCAGATGCTGCTCTACCATTTCATGCTCGATCCGGAATGGACCGAGGGATGTCCGAGCTGCTCGTCCCTCGCCGACGGCGTCGACGGCAGCGTCCCGCATTTCCAGAACCACGACGTCGCGTTCGTCGCGGTCTCACGCGCCCCGATCGAAAAGGTCCTCGACTACAAGCAGCGCATGGGTTGGAGCTTTCCTTGGGTGTCGTCCTTCGGAACCAGCTTCAACTACGACTTCCACGTCACGATCGATCCCGCGGTCGCGCCGGTCGAGTACAACTTCCGGGACGAGGCGCAGCTGGAGGAGACCAACCTGGCGTGGCGCGGTTGGTCGGGTGAGCAACCGGGTCTGAGCGTGTTCGCTCGGGACGGCGACGAGGTCTTCCACACCTACTCCGCGTACGCACGCGGCCTCGACGGGCTCTGGACGATGTGGCAGTGGTTGGACCGAGCACCACTGGGCCGCAACGAAGGGGACATGTCCTGGTTCCATCGCCACGATCAGTATTCGGCGGGCGCCGATCCGAACGGCGGTGCGGACGGTCGCCGATGACTGTTGCCGCCGACCCCACCGCACCGCACAACGGGAGACGACCCGGTGACGTCTCCTACGTGAGCCTCGCGCTTCCCGATGTGGCCCGCGGCGAGCGCTTCTACGGCGACCTGCTCGGTTGGAGCTTCGCCCCCGGACAACTCGGACGTGAACAGAGCAACCAGGTCACCCCGCAAGTCGGTCTGTTCGATGGCCTTCCCGGGCGCGACTCCCTGGATCAGAATCGCCCGCTGCTTCGTGGTGCCGTCCTCGGGTACCGGGTGGCGGAGATCACCGAGTCGGTGACCCGGGTCGGTGAGCTCGGAGGTACCGCCACCGAGGTGGCGCAGCGACCGTACGGACTCGAGACCGAATGCGCGGACAACCAGGGTCTCCCCTTCTTCTTGCACCAGCTGGATGACGATCCGAGCGACGACGGCACCGACCTGGCCAATGGGCTCCGGCACGGTGACTTCGCCTACCTCACCCTGGAAGTACCCGACCTCGGCGACGCCGAGCGGTTCTACGGCGGGCTGTTCGGATGGACATTCACCCCGGGATCAGGCGAAGCCGGGCGACAGATCGCAGGCGTGACGCCGATGGCCGGGCTCTGGCAGGGTTCCGATTCCGGGGTGGTCCCCGCCTACCGGGTCGACGACATCGCGGCCGCGGTCGACAAGGTCACGGCGCTGGGCGGTCAAGCGACCGATGTCGAGCAGCGCCCCTACGGTCTCGCCGCCGACCTCTGTCGCGACGATCAGGGGATTCGCTTCCACCTCCTACAACTGGGTTGAACGGCCCGGTTGAACGGCACCGGATCACTCAGGTCCGGTGGCCGTCCCCGAGAAGTGGAGCAGATGCCCTTCGTCCGAGTGCACTCGCTCCAGGTGGACCTTGCGCCCGTAGACGGTGAGCCATGCGAGCACCGCTGACGCCAACAACAGGGCGCCGGCGATGTCGAGCGAAAGATGGAGCCCTCGTCCGAACGCACCGTAGGCAGCAGAGGTCACCTCGTTGACGATGTGGGTGATCGCGGGACTCTTGGTGGTCGCGGACTTGGCTTCGCTCTGGTACGCGCCGGTCGTGACGGCCGAGACCACCTGGGACTGGTACGACTTCGGAATACCGATGGCAGTGAGCCGCCTGACCAGGTTGACGGTGAGCTGACCGTTGACGATCGACCCGAGCGCGGCGACCCCGACCACCGCGCCGAGCTCTCGGCAGGTGTTGGTGGTCGACGCGGCCATGCCCGAGTGCTCCGGCGGCACCGAACCGAGGGATGCCGAGGTCACCGGCACCATCGCGACACCCACCCCGACTCCGGCGATGAACATGGTCCATCCGATCTGGCCGATTCCGACGTGGGGGTCGATGTTCGAATTGGTGAGGATGATGCCAGCTCCGGCGAGCAGACACCCGATCGTCATCGGAATGCGCGGTCCCTGGGCCGCGACCCATCGACCGGTGAACAGCGAGGCGACCACCATGCCGACCGCGAGCGGCACGAAGTCGGCGGCCAGGCCGAGCGGCGACACCGAGACCACCACCTGGAGGTACAACGCCACCATGAAGAAGATGGCGAACGTCCCGAAGTAGGCGGTGAAGGCGATGACGCTCGAGGAGGCAAAGGCGGGTTTCTTGAAGTAGCGAACGTTGAGCACCGGGTTCTTCGCACGGAGCTCGGCCACCACGAACGCGGCGGCCATCAGCAGAGAGGCGAGGAAGAGGAGGTCGATCCACCACGTGCCATAGCCGGCGGTCTCTCCCAGGATGATCCCGAAGGTCAGCGAGCCGAGCGCGAGCGCACCGAGCACCAAGCCCGGGAGATCGAACTTGGCCCGGACCGGATCGGAGCTCTCGGGGAGCACGATGCTCGCGCTCAACAACGCCAAGGCGCCGAAGAAGACGTTCGCCCAGAAGATGGCCCGCCACGACCAGCCGAAGACCAGCAAGCCACCGATCAGGGGACCGAGGGCCAACCCCAGGCTGGACACCGCCGCCCACAGGCCGAGCGAACGCGCACGCTCGCCGCGGTCGGGGTAGAGGTGCCGGATCATCGAGAGTGTGCCTGGCTCCGAGGCGGCGGCTCCGACGCCCATGACCACCCGGCCGGCGATCAGGATGTCGGTCGTCGGAGCGACCGCGGCGATGACAGAGCCGGCGCAGAACACCGCCACTCCGAAGAGGATCACCTTCTTGCGGCCGAGGAGGTCGCCGATGGTTCCGAAGCTCAGCATCAGGGTGGCGAAGGTGAGCGCGTAGCCGTTGACCACCCACTGCAACTGGCTGACCGAAGCGTGCAGCTCACCCTGCACGTTCGCCAAGACCACCGTCACGATGGTGTTGTCGAGGAAGGTGAGGAAGAGCACGAACAGCAACGTGGCCAGCGCAAGCGAGCGCGACCGGGAGATCGCAATGCGTCCGGCGTCGGACCTGGGTGCCGTGCGTCCAGAAGCTGTCGTCGGTAGGGCGTCGCTCATCAAGGTTCCTGGCAGGAGGAGGTATCGGCCGTCCCAAGTTGAGCAGGCCAGGTCACCAGCTACAACGTTATACGTGGATATATAGAACTATTCATCTGTATAGTCGGGTCTGCCTGGCCGGCTGGTTGCCGGGTTCTGGAGGCTTCTTACCCCCATGTCTGCCACCGCAATCCGAACAGAGGGTCTGACCAAACGCTTCGGTGATGTCGCCGCGCTCGATCACCTCGACCTCGAGGTCTCACCGGGCGAGGTGGTCGGCTATCTCGGTCCCAACGGCGCAGGCAAGACGACCACCATCCGCCTCCTGCTGGGACTGAGCCAACCGACCGAGGGGCGGGCGGAGATCTTCGGTCTCGACTGCCAGCACCAGCCGAAACAGTTGCACCGTCGCTTGGCGTACGTCGCTGGAGAGGCCAACCTGTGGCCGTCCTTGACCGGTGCCGAAACACTTGCGCTGCTCGGCCGCGTGCACGGGGAGGTTGACGAGGGGTATCGGAGCCAACTGATCGATCGGTTCGATCTCGACCCCGACAAGAAGGTGCGCGCCTACTCCAAGGGGAACCGCCAGAAGGTCATCCTGATCGCCGCGTTGATGGTCCGGCCGGACCTGCTGGTCCTCGACGAACCGACCAGCGGGCTCGATCCGTTGATGGAACAGGCCTTCCGCCACTGCATCGACGAGGCTCGTGGTCGGGGACAGACCGTCTTCCTTTCGTCGCACATCATGAGCGAGGTCGAGTCACTGTGCGACCGGGTCGGCATCTTGCGCGAAGGAAAGCTGGTCGAGATCGGAACGCTGGCCGAGATGCGACACCTGAGCGCGCTCACCGTCGAGGCCAGGTTCGAGGGGACAGTCCCCGATCTCTCGGCGGTACCCGGAGTGAGTGCCGTGGAGGTGCGCAGTTCGACGGTGCGCTGCCAGGTCCGCGGATCCATCGAACCGTTGATCAAGGTGCTGTCGGGTAGCGGTGTGACCGAGCTACTGAGCCGTGAGCCCTCGCTGGAAGAGCTCTTCCTCGCCCAGTACGGGGAGGGCGACCATACAAGCTGACCTCGGCATCAGGGGGCGGATCACTGCGCCGGTGCGCGCCGCAGGATCGCCGGCAACCGTCATCGCGCACTTCGTCACCCGGAAGGCAGTGCGCTCTGGGGTCCTCTGGGGCTACATCTTCGGCGTTGCCATCGCCTCGTCGGAGATCTCCTACAGCCGGATCTACAAGACCGCCGCCCAGCGCG
The DNA here is from genome assembly GCA_963839925.1 of uncultured Acidimicrobiaceae bacterium. Taxonomy (GTDB): domain Bacteria; phylum Actinomycetota; class Acidimicrobiia; order Acidimicrobiales; family RAAP-2; genus Bog-756. The sequence continues at coordinate 354,691 of CAWIWV010000002.1, forward strand.
ACACTCTTGCTGCCACCTACGGCACCAGCAAGGCGATGAGCGCACTCTTCGGACCTGCTCCAGGGCTCCAGACGGTCGGTGGGTTCACCGTCTTCAAGATCTCGATGACACTCATGATCCTCGGCGCGGTTTGGGGAATGTTGACGAGCACCAGGCTGCTTCGTGGCGAGGAGGACAGCGGGCGCTGGGATCTCCTGCTCTGCGGCGACTACACCCGACGGGGTGCGACCGCCCAGGCAGTCGCCGGTCTCGGGGCAGGTGTCCTGACCTTGTGGGCGATCACCGCGCTCATCACGGTCCTGTCGGGACGGCAAGCGAGCGTCGGCATCGGCGTGGGTCCGTCGCTCTACTTCTCGGTGGCGATGGTGGTGACCGCAGCCATGTTCCTCGCAGTGGGCGCGGTCACCAGCCAACTGGCCGCCACCCGCCGGCAGGCAGCCTCGTTCGCGGCGGTGTTCCTCGGAGTCGCTTACGGGGTGCGACTGATCGCCGACGCTGGTGTCGGCCTGCACGGACTGGTCTGGGTGTCGCCGCTCGGGTGGGTCGAGGAGCTCCAGCCACTCACCTCGCCCCAGCCGCTCGCGCTCGTGCCGATCACCGCGTTCATCGTGGTGTCAGTCGCGGTCGCGGTGCACCTCGCAGGCCGGCGCGACGCGGGAGCGAGCATCGTGGCGGACCGGGACCACGGCGACCCGCGCCTCGGACTGCTCCACGGCCCGATCGGGCTGTCCGTCCGATTGCAGCGGGCGACGATCATCGGCTGGTGGATCGCCGTCGGCGGCTCGGCGCTGCTCTACGGGCTCATCGCGAAGTCGGCCGGCGCGACGATCACAGGCTCGGTCCAACAGGTGTTCTCCAAGTTGGGAGCCACAGGAACCGGAGCCGACGTGGTCATCGGACTGTGCTTCCTGGTGGAGGCGATCCTGCTCGGTTTCATCGCCGCCGGACAGGTCACCGCAGCACGCTCCGAAGAGAGCGATGGCCGCCTCGACCAGTTGCTGGTCCGTCCGATCTCCCGAAGCGCCTGGCTCGGAGGCAGGGTGCTCGTGGCGTTCGTCGTCTTGTTGCTGAGTGGTGTCGTTGCGGGAGTGCTGGCTTGGCTCGGTGCCGCCAGCCAACACACCGGAGTGAGCCTGGTCAGCCTCCTCGGCGCAGGTGTCAACCTCGTGCCGCCTTCGACCGTGATCCTCGGGATCGGCGTCCTCGCCTTCGGCATCAGGCCCCGCGCCACGTCGATCGTCGTCTATACGGCGCTGGGTTGGTCGTTGCTCGTCGTCATCGTCGGCGGCTTCGGCACCGTCAGCCACTGGGTGCTCGACACCTCGGTGTTCCATCAGATGGCGTCGGCCCCCGGCGTACCGCCGAACTGGAAGGCGAACGGGATCATGATCGCGATCGGGGTTGCCGCCATCCTCGCGGGGGGGCTGGCGTTCACCCGGAGGGACGTGCAGGGACCGTGACCACACAGCAGGCCCCTTCGGACTTCCAGATCAACGACCGATCGGTTGCCTTCCAAGACCTGACCGCGCGAGCGCGGATCCGAGAGGCAGCGCTGGTGCACTTCGCCCGTGATGGCTACGACCGCACGACGATCCGAGCGATCGCACGGACTGCCGGGGTCTCCCCCGGTCTCCTCCGGCATCACTACGGATCGAAGGAGGATCTTCGGGAAGCGTGTGACCAGTACGTGTTCGAGATGTTGCACGAGGCGAACGCTCAAGTCCTCGCCGATCCCGGCGCATCGGCACGCATCAGACAGACATCGAGACCCTTCGGTTCCTATGTCGCCCGATCTCTCGCCGAAGGGAGCCCGACGGTCGGACCGATCTTCGACGAGCTGGTCACGATGAGCGAAGAATGGCTCGAACGTTCAGACGATGCCCGAGCCGATACCCCCACTGTGGACCGCAGGGTGCGCGCCGCACTGGTCACCGCGATGAAGATCGGAATCCCACTCCTGCACGAACACGTGTCCAGGGCGTTGGGCATCGATATGTTCGAGCCCGAGGGCGAACAACTCGTCGCGTTGGCCCTCCTCGACATCTACTCGCACCCATTGATCGACGGCCAGGCCGCGGCATCGGCCGCTGCCGGGTTCGACCAGCCGATCACACGCTCGCCCGAGACGACATCGTGATGAAGTCCCTCGACCACCAGGGCTCGAAGTACCGACCGGCGCCGCCGGTCATCTCCGAAAGGAGCAGGGTGCCGTTCGAGGCCGTTGCCAGACCGAAGGGCGTGCTCGGGCTGTAGAACGAGAAGTTGACCCAGTCGGTGTTGATGTCGAGTTCCATTGCCCGCACTGCCCCGGCTCGCGCCAGGAGATCGGCGAGATCGGTGATGTTGAGCCCCGGGCCACCCACGTAGACCAGGGCTCCGTCGGCGGTGACTCCGACCCCCGATCGCCAGACGTAGACCTGGTCACCGAGAGTTGCGCCCCACTGGGTGGTGTCGGCAGCGTTGAGGCCGGGGACGGGTTTGCCTCCGTCGACGATCAAGTCGAGGTTCTGACGCACCGAGACGACCGTGTTGTTCATCGACACCTCGGAACCCCACGCCCCCACCGTGGCCGTGCCATCGCCATACACGACGAAGGACGCGGCCCCCGTGCGCAACGGGAGGATCGTCCGGCCGTCGGTGTAGTACCCGCCTCTCGCGCCCGACATCAGAAATCCCGCGTTGAAGGCGGCGACCAACGAGGTCGACGCGGACCTGCCGATCGGCGCGGTATGGGTGAACGGCCCACCCCCGGGGATCGTGCTCCCCGAGTAGAGCGTGGCCCTCAGCAGTTTCGTGTCCATCCATGCCACCCCGACCACGTAACTGGTGTGGACGGCGTCCGGCCGGAGGGTGGTCTCATAGAGAGCCGGGATGCCATCGACCTTGCGACCGGCAGGCGACCACTGCCCCTCACCGGGAATCGGAGGGTTGGCCGGGGGCACGATCGGGGCCGGCGGCGCGAGGTGCGCCGGTCCGGCAACGACGACCGTCGGGAGGTGCTTCGGTTTCCGGATCGCCCCGGGAGGGGGCTTTCCTCCCTTGGGCGGGGGGTGGTGTGAGTACCACTCGTTTTCGATCCAGTTCACCGCACTCGCCCCGCCGTGGTCCCTGGTCCACTCGGCAAGACGTGCGGAGACCGACGTTCCCATCGAGGGATTGAGCAGAGCAGAAACCAGAGAAACCCCGGTCCAGATGATCAGTGCGACCAGGACGAGGAGGATGCCCGCTGCGATGCGGCGGACTAGGATCCGGCGCTTCGTCGGTCTCGTCCGGCTGATCGATTGCCGGTTCATCGACTCGCCCGATCCGTGACGGGGAGGAGCGCGTCGTGCTGATCAGTCGATGGATCGCTCTCCGCCTTACGCATCGCGAGTCGCTTCCAGGTCACCTCCATGCGCGCCCCACCGGACGGTGAGCTTCGCACGGCCCAGGTTCCTCCCGAGCTCCTCACCACCGAGTCGGCGATCGCCAGTCCGAGACCGGTGCCACCGAGCCCGTCGGCCCCACGGTGGAACCGGTCGAACACCATCGACCGTTGCTCGACCGGGATACCCGGACCGGTGTCGTCCACCTGGAGCACGACCTGGTTGCCGCTCCCCTGCAGTTTGATCCGGACATTTCCTCCGGCGCCGGCGTACTTGCAGGCATTGTCGACGAGGACTCCCAAGAGCCGGTCGATCCAGCTCGGATTGGCCTGGATCCAGAAAGGAAGATCCCCCTCGATATCGACCAGCAAGTGGATCCCGCGTCCGGCCGCAACCGGCTGAAACCGCTCCCCACAGATCCGGGCGGCGAGCGCCAGGTCGGTTCGCTGTTCCTGCTGGGCGGACGCCCCCTCGTCATCCGCCCGGGCCAACCAGAGGAGCTCGTCGACGATGTGGCGGAGCCGGTCGCCTTCGCTTCCGATTCGCTGCAGGATCGCCCGGTACTCTTCGACCGAGCGCCTTCGGGCGAGCGACAACTCGACCTCTGCTTCGATCACGCTCAACGGTGTCCGCAGCTCGTGCGATGCGTCGGCAGTGAACTCGGCCTGACGGCGTTGCACGATCTCCAAGGGAGCCGATGCTCGAAGTCCGATGACCAACGAACCTCCGTAGACCACGAAGAGCAGGATCACTCCGAACAGGATTTCGGGCGCCATCAATGCACTTCCCACCCGGTTCAGCTGGCCCAGGCTCTCGCCACCGATCAACCAGCCCGATCCGAGCCTAACCGCGCCGATGCGATAGGTCGTCGCTCCGACCACAGCGCTTGTCGGCTGGGTACTCCAGATCATGTGAGGCAGCCGGGGAGCGGCTGGAGACAGCGTCGACGACGAACCGGAATTCGTTCCTCGCCACAGAAAGATGGGTTGGTCGTCGGGATCCGACAGCTGGCCAACCGGCGCCGGGGAGGTGAGGGTCACCGGAGCAGCCTTTGCCGCCGCAGCAAGACGGGTGGCGATCCGGGCGTCGGCCTGCTGGGTCAGACGTCGGGCGACGAGAAGATTCAACGAAAGGACCGCGACCACGTAACACGCGAGAACCACCAAGGTGGCAACTGTCGCCACCTTGGTGGCGTGAATCCTGCGAGAGGACCGGACCCTCACCCGGAGGTCGCCGAAGTCATCGGGGCACCAGCCGGTACCCGGCGTTGCGCACCGTCTCGATGCGGGCGGTGCTGTCTGCGATCTTTCCTCTGAGCCGACCGACGTGCACCTCGATCGTGTTGGATCCCACTGCATCCGCCTCGTTGTCCCAGACATGGAGTGCCATCGACCTCCGGCTCACGACCGAAGGCGTCCGGCGAAGCAGGATCTCGAGGAGCCCGGTCTCCGTCCAGGTCAGGTCGACTGGGTTTCCGGCGACGGTGACCTCCCTCACGTCCGGATCGAACACGAGATCGCCACACTCGAGGCGGGATCCGAGTGAGAGTGCCGGTCGTCGCATGAGCGCCCGCAGCCGTGCCAGCAGCTCGCCGAACTCGAAGGGCTTCACCAGGTAGTCGTCCGCGCCACCATTGAGGCCCGAAATCCGGTCAGCCGTTGAATCGCGCGCGGTCAACATGAGCACCGGTGTCCGTACCCCCCGACGCCGGAGCCGTTCCACCACCTCGAGACCGGTCAGTCCGGGCATGCGCCAGTCGATGATCGCGACCTCGTAGTCGTACGTCCGCAGATAGAGCTCCGCCGCGTCCCCGTCGGGAACCGCGTCGACGACGTAGCCGTTCTCCCGAAGACCACGATCGAGCACTGCCCGAAGCGCAGCGTCGTCCTCGGCAACAAGCACCCTCATCGGAATCGGAGCCGGAATCGGAACCGGCTCGGCGGATCCACTGCTCCTGCCATCGACACAACGGTAGCGAGGAACTCTGACGATTTGATGACGCGACCCGGCTTTCCCGATCCGCCGATCGGAATACCGCTCAGCTGGGTTTTTTGACCAGGGTCAGCGCCAGCCGAGGGCAGTTGGCCGCGGCCCGCTCAGCGTGATCGGTCAGGTGGGCGGGGATCGCCTTTGGCTGGATCACCGGAAAACCCCACGGATCGAACGTCATGCACTCCGGGAAGAGCTCGACGCAGACCCCGTGGCCGTCGCAAGCGATCGGATCGATGACCAGCTCGAAGTGCTCCCCCCTCATCGGGGCCCCGGTCTCGACTGCGGTAGGAACAGGAATGGCCGGGCTGTCGTGTGGCAGGGCCCCCGCTGCATGTGGAGGGCGACGTGGGTCTCGAACACGCTGAGAGCAGTTCGCACGAACCTGGTCACCCCATCGGGATGGCGGCACGCTCCACGGCCCTCGATCAAGCCGCAGAGATTCGGTATCTCTGCGAGACCGCCTCGAAGGGCGTTCGGCTGCAAAGCAAGACGTTCCATCGTCTGTCCGAGAGCGGCAAGGCCGTGCACGCATGGTCCGCACTGGCCCGCGCCTTCCCCGGCCATGAACCGCACCACTCTGCCGACTTCGACGAGTGGGCAGACCCCTGATGGTAGGAGCACCACGACGCCTGGTCCGATGGACGAACCCTGGGCGCGGGCCGCCTCCTCGGTCAACGGCATGGCACACGCCTTCGCGGTGGGGATCCACCCCCCGCCGTATCCGCCGAGCAGCACGCCTTGTATCGAGTCGACGGCACTTGGATCGACGGAGAGGACGGTACCCAGCTTCTCGCCGAGCGGCGCCTCGACGATTCTCGGCTTGGCCCAGCGCCCGGTGACCGTCAACAGCGCGGTACCGGGCGACTCTCCGGTGCCGACCTCGCGAAACCAGTCGGAGCCGAAGCGGGCGATCAGCGACGCGTGCGCGAGTGACTCGACGTTTTGGATCAAGGTCGGTCGGCCATCGACTCCACTCTCTCGCACCGATCGCAGCTCGACGAACGAGGGGATCCCTGGCCGCCGACCACCGATCGTGTTGACCACCGCCGACTCCTGGCCGGCAAGAAAGCGATCGGGAGCGACCACCATCTCGAGCGGACACGGATCGAGGCCTCGCCGTGCCCGCTCGTTGATGGCGATGCTCATCGGTTCGGCAGCGGTCGGTGTCACGTACACGACCACTCGTGTCGCTCGGATGCTGGAGGCAGCCAACACTGCGCCATCGAGGACCAGGTGGGGCACCTGCCTCATCAAGAACCGATCCTTGCTGCTCGCCGGTTCTCCCTCGGCCCCGTTGGCCACCACAACGGGACGCCGAACGCCGCCCTGACGAACGGCTCGCCACTTCGTCGCGACCGGGAACCACGCGCCGCCATGTCCCCGGAGCCCGCTCCGATCCAGCTCGTCCATGAACGCCTGGCCCTTCCAAGGGGGCAGCGGGCCCCACCGACGGAGATGTTCCTCGAGGGAAACCGAGCCTCGCCGGTCGGCGATCCCGTCGAGCAGGCGGGCCGGACCCGTCGGCGGGTTCGGAAGCGTCGGCGGCTTGCCCCCGTGAGCCACACGCGCTGAACGGCCGGCTGCCGCGGTCCTCATCTGCTCCCCTTTCCAGCGTCGGACACCACAGAACCCGCCGACCCAAGCAGTCGGTGTCGGATCGGGGTCGTCCCGCCGGCCACCAGACGACAGGCGATTGCTGCGGCCACCGCGGCCCCGCATCCGGCTTCCAATGCGAGCACGAACGGGAGGGCGGCATCTGAACCGCCACCCAAGCTGTGGATGGCGGCGATCGGCCAACACACATAGGCCAGCCAGTGCACGAATCTCCAAGACGAGTAACCGATGCGGCGGCGGAGGGCACTGGTGATCATCACCGCCAGCATGAGGTCGAAGGCGAGAGCCCCGAAACTGATCCAGACCGGCCGGTACGAGGTTTGAAAGGGAAGGAACGCGCTGGACAGACCGATGTCCACGTAGCCGTCGCTGACCGTGGACAGCACGTGGAGTGTGACGAATCCCAAGCAGAACAGCGACACGTCGCGGTGCATTCGCTGCGAGAGGAACCGCGGCCAGCGCTCCGTCGCCCATCCGATCGACGCCACGATGCCCATCACGACGCTGACTGTGAGCAGGATGAGGGCGACCAAACCGGTCGCGCGGGTGAGGTACCAGAGCGCCTTGCTGTTTGAGATGGAAGCCGAGACGAGCGCGGCGGAGACCGAGGTCATTGCGACACCCGCTCCGAGAACACCGCCGAGTCGGGTCCCGGCTGATCCGAGTCCGACGGCCAGCCCGCCACGACGACCGTTCCGCCGTCGGACCGGACCAGGCGGGAGGGAAGACGCTGTTCGTCGAGCCATCGGCTCGCCCGTCCGCCGATGATCATGGCCGCAGTCGACGCTGTGTTGGCGTCGACACATGTCCCAGCGGCCACCGACACCGTTCTCCAGGGAGTGACGACCGGAAGCCCGGTGGCGGGATCGAGCAGGTGGTGCACCGGGCGCCCCCCGATTCTCCAGTGACGGTTGCCGGTCCCGGAAGTGGCAATGCCCCCCGATTCAACGGCCACGGTGAGCGACGAACGCGGATCGCCGCACACGTCGGCGATCCCCACAGCGAAACCGCCCGAGGGGGCCTCTCCTGCCACTGCGACGTCCCCGCCTATCGAGACCAGAACTCCGCAGTCGAGGTGCGCGGCGATCGAGTGTGCAGCATGATCGGCAGCCCAGGCTTTCGCGGGTCGCGCCGAGGTCCAGGCTTGTCCCGGCAGGCATCGCAACCGTCGCTTGTTCGGTGTCGACAGCGACCGATCTCCAACCTGGCACCGGACCGGGCTCCGGCAGATCGCCATCGACGCCGCCGCGCACCGACGAGAAGTCCCGGTCGTATCCGATGCGACACATGGCATTGCCGACGGTCGGGTCGACCGCGCCGTCGCTCAATCTCGCAGCACGCAGCGCGACTTGCACCAGCTCGAGGAGCTCAGGGCTCACCCGCACCGGCTCTCCGGAACGCGCATCGTGTTGCAGGCGGTTGACCTCGGAGTCCAGCAGGAAGCGGCTCGCGACACCCTCGACTCGAGACAGGATCGCGTGCAGCTCGTTCGCTGCGGCGACGACCCGCCGGTGATCGGTAACGACCAGATCCACGCTGGTGGACCAGACGGTCGAACGGTAGATCCCGAGCTTTCCGGACAGGTCGGCGGGGGCGCTCATGTCGCCCCGCTCACACTCGACGGTGACTGCTGAGTCACGCTGGGAGTGGTGTTCGGGGTCGAGAGGCTGGATCCACTCGAAGAGCTGCCTCCGTACGTCTGGCTGGATGCGCTTCCAGAAGACGCGCCGTTCGTGGCGCCCGAACCGGACGAGGTGCCGCCCGAACCGGATGAGGTGCCGGTCGAACCGGACGAGGTGCCGGTCGACCCGGACGACGTGCTCGAACCGGACGATGTGGTGGAACCGGACGATGTGGTGGAACCGGACGATGTGGTGGCGGCATGACCAGGGAGCGCCCGGCTCACGTAGATCCCGATGGCGACCACCGCGGCCACCGAAGCGACTCCAATCGATTTGGTGATGGATCGGGCACGCTTGAGCGTGGCGTCGCGCCGGAGCCGAGAACGGTGCTCGGCTTGCATCCGCCCCGGTCGTGCCCCGTGTCGACGGTCGTTGTTCATGCTCAGAACGCTACGGAGGCATCCTGACACTGACATGACGAATTCCTGAGAGCCGCCGTAGAAGCTCGGGGGAGAGGTCCGTCTGGGGAGTCCCTGGCCGAGCAACCGCGAACTCCTTCGAATGACCAGCTCACGCCCATGATCGGTGATTCACGTTCGGACCCTACGATCGAGTCGAAACCGAAATAGGGGGAGACAGGGAACGGAGGGCAGTGTGAACGCAGCACCCCGCTTGGCCATGATCATCGGATCCACCCGCCCGACCCGGTTCGCGGACAAACCCGCCGACTGGCTCCTCGACTACGCCTCGTCGCGGGACGATCTCACCCTCGAATCACTCGACCTTCGGGACTTCGACCTCCCGTTCTTCAGCGAGGTGGGCACCAACCTTCATGTGCCAAGCCAAGATCCGAAGGTGCAGGCCTGGCAGGATGCCATCCGCCCCTTCGACGGATACATCTTCTTGGTCGCGGAGTACAACCACTCGGTCACCGGTGCGTTGAAGAATGCACTCGACCAGGCGTACAAGGAGTGGGTTCACAAGCCGTTCTCCGCGCTCGGGTACGGAAGCACCGGAGGTGCCCGTGCGATCGAGCATCTGCGTGGCATCGGGATCGAACTTCAGATGGTCCCGTCAAAGTTCAGCGCGCACATCGGAGGCGGCGAGATCTTCAAGGTACACCCGAACGGAGGGAACGAACCGATGAGTGCGATCGAAGGTGCGATCAAGCCCTCGGTCGACGCCATGCTGAACGATCTCGTGTGGTGGTCCAACCTGCTCAACCCCACTCGATCCGAGCCTTGAGCGACTCCGGCAGCTCGCCCAGAGTCGCTGTTGTCACCGGAGCCTCCCAAGGCATCGGAGCGGGCATCGTCGAAGCGTTTCTGAAATCCGGCTACAGGGTCGTGGGAACGTCCCGCTCGATCCCTCCCTCCGACACCGCCGACTTCCTCCCCTTGCGAGGCGACATCTCAGAAGTCGAGACCGCCCAGATGATCGTCGAACAGGCGGTCGAGCACTTTGGGCGCATCGACACCCTGATCAACAACGCGGGGATCTTCATCAGCAAGCCCTTTACCGAGTACGCCGTCGAGGACTACCAGGCGATCACCGCGGTCAATTTGACCGGTTTCTTCCACATCACCCAAGCGGTCATCCGGCAGATGCTCACCCAAGGTTCCCCCGGTCACGTCGTGAACGTCTCGACGAGCCTTGTCGATCATGCCGAGAGTCAGAATCCTTCGGCTCTCGTAGCGCTGACCAAAGGTGGGCTCGAAGCGGTGACGCGATCGCTTGCCATCGAGTACGCCTCCCGGGGGGTCCGATGCAACGCGGTCGCTCTCGGGGTGATCGAGAATCCCGCCTACGACCCATCGTCCTACGAGGGCCTCGCGCAACTCCATCCGCTGGGCCGGCTCGGCAAGATCAGCGATGTCGTCGACGGGATCCTCTATCTCGAACAGGCGCCGTTCGTCACCGGAGTCGTCCTGCACATCGACGGAGGTCAGTCCGCCGGGGACTGAGCGGGCACTCTTCTACGCCGAGGCGGATCGGCTCTCCGCTCCGCGCCGAAAACCTTCCAGTTCCATGGAGACGTACTCACGCGCGAGTCGTCCGGCCATGAGTTTCGCGAGCCACGCGAAGGGGCCGTGCTGGTGAAGGGTCAAGGTGATGACCGCACCCCCACCGTCGGCTTCGACGGCGTGGCCGCCGACCGTCGTGACTCCCCTGGACGACGTCTGCCATGTGAACGAGCGCCCTGGTTCGAGCGCGGTGACCGTCCACCGTGCTTCCGGCGGACGGGCTTCGAGGTCTACGGCCAGGCCCTCCAGGGAAGGGAGTGGGCCAAGCCGGTGCTCGACGGGATCGTCGACGATTGGGTCGGCCCACTCGCTGCCGCGCTCGAGACGAACGGCGTCGACGCAGCTGACGCTCGTGTCGTCGCGCGACTGGGCGTTGCCGTGTGTCGAGGATTCCTTCTCGATGTTCTCGCGACCGGTGACGAGAAGGAAGTCGATGCAGCGATGGAGTTCCTCTCGTCGCTTCTCAGTGCCCACCTCGCTGAACGGAGCAATGCCTGAGCAGCCGGCCATCAGCCTGCTCGGAGCCCGATCGCTTGTCCGTCTCTAGCCCGCCGCCTCAAGAGAGCCCGCCAGCATCTGCTCGAGAGCAGCTTGGTCCGGACCGACGAACGGCACCGCGTCGGGCACGTGAGCGAGTGCGTCCAACAGGCGTTCCAGCGATGACCCCGGCGCGGCCGGCAGGTGGCTGCTCAAGATCATGCGGGGTTCCAGGACGCGGACCCGGTTCAGCTCCGAAGCGAAGGCGGCCCGATCGACATGGTGCAGCCACGCCGAGTCGACCGTTCCCCAGAAGACCTGACCTTGGTGCAGCTCCTCTTCTGACAGGTCGTCGACGCTCTCGGGCACGTCATCGAGAAGGGCTCCGAAGCAATCCGAGCTGAACAGCGCTCCCGATCCGTCGTCGTAGAGACCCTGGGTGATCGGATTGTCGAACGCAGGCGGCCGAATCGCCGTCAGCCGCCGGTCGCCGACGTCCACCGATTGACCCGGGTTCACCAGGTACACCCGGTCCATGGGCAGCGGCATGGCCAGGCCCATGATCCCGACCCCGAGGAAGCTGGTGATCACCCGCAGGTTGCTGTTCTCGTCGAGAAGGCGGTGCAACGAGCCGATGTGGTCGAAGTCGGTGTGGGTGAGCCAGATCCACCGAAGGTCGGCGGGATCGATCACCGAACGCAGCGCTGTCATGAAGTCGTCGCTCTGGACGACGGAACCGGTGTCGACGAGCACGGGCTCTTCGGCGTGGATCACGAATGCGTTGATGGCCAGCTTGCCGAAATCGGCGATGGGGTTGGTCGACGTGATGACGTCGAGACCGGGTGCGGCTTGATAGGTGTTCATCTTGTTACTCCTCGGGTCGCAGGTGATCGATGGCTACTGGATCGCTGATGCTGCTTCGGCGGCGTGCTTCAACTCTTCGAGCGTCTGGCGCATGTGGCGGCGGAGCTCACCGGCGCGGTTGGTCGGAATGTCGAGGACGCGGGCCCAGGTCGGAATCCGGTGGATCGCATAGGACTCGGTGACCCGGGTCCCGCCATCGGCAGGCTCGAACGTGTACCGCCACTCGACTCCTTCTTGACCCCCTTCCTCGGTTGCGAAGGAAAACTCTCGGGCAGGGTCGGCACTGAGGACCCGGCCACGTCGAGACCACTTCATGAGACCACCCGGACCACCCTTGTTGTGCCCGATGAAACACGCCCCGACCGCCGGGCCGGTCGACCCCTGGAGCCACTCCACTTGCTGGCACTCGGGACTCCATTCCCCCATGCGGGAGAGGTCGGCCACCATCGAATAGAGCTGCTCCGCCGGTGCCTCGATCACGATGGAGTGCGAATCGTGGCGTAACCACCAGCGAGTGCTGGACTTCGAACTGTCTCTCTCCGGCATCTCTTCTGAGCCTCCTAGCGGGTCATCCGCCCGTTGTCCTGTCGATAAGCTAATTCCATTAGCTAAACCTGTCAAGCAGTCTAAGTGCTATAGTTATGAGGTGCCATCCTCCGTGGAGCCCGCGCTCCCCGAAACGTCCGGGAGTCCTCCGTTCCGTCTTGACCGTCGGGCCCGACGACGCCAGGAGACGATCGAGGAGATTCTGGCCATCGCTCGCGACATCATGACCACCGAAGGGGTCAACGGTCTCAGCCTCGCCGAGGTCGCGCGCCGTCTCGGTGTCCAGCCGCCTTCCCTTTACAAGTACTTCCCGTCGTTGATGGCCGTCTACGACGCGCTCTTCCTCATCGGACAAAGGGAGAACCTGGAGGTGATGCGGCGCGGCATGGACGGAGCCGAATCCGGTCTGGCCGCGCTGGCCGCGGGCCTCGATGCGAGTGGGCGGTGGTGCCTGGCGAATCGCGCCGTCGCCGAGTTGCTCTTCTGGCGTCCGGTTCCGAGCTTCCATCCATCGCCCGACGCGTTTGCAGTGAGCATGGAGATGGTCGAGCTGCAACGTGGCGCCCTCGCCGACGCCGTCGACAAAGGTCAACTGGGCCCATCGGCCAACGACGAGCAAGCGATCTTTCTCGTGTCGACATTCATCACCGGCGTGCTGAGCCAGGCCTTTGCCAACGAGCCCGACGTCCCTTGGGGCGAGGGCCGGTTCACCCCGCTCTTGCCCAAGCTGATGGGCCTCTTGCCAGCTGCGTTCCCGATCGAGAAGTGAGCTCGGCTCCCCCGTGCCTCAGTGTCCTGTCGAACCCCGGTAGTAGTAGTCCTTCCCCAGGTCGTCCAGCAGGCTGGGGCCGGTCGGCTCCCAACCGAGCAGTTCTCGGGTGATGGCGGAGCTCGCCGGAAAGTCCGACCCTGCGAAGCGACCCAGAAATCCGAAATGCTCGACTGCCTTGTCCGGAGCGATCGACTGGGTGGGTAGCCCCAAACCGCGTCCCATCGCCTCGGCGATCTGGCCGAACGGCACGCCTTCCTCCCCCGCCGCGTGGAGCACCGAACCGGCGGGCGCGGCCTCGACGGCCAGGCGAGCCAGCCGGGCTGCGTCGGACACGTGCACGGCAGGCCAGCGGTTGCTGCCGTCGCCTACGTAACCGGCAACGCCAGTCTGTCGAGCGATGCCGACGAAGATGGCCATGAAGCCCTCGTCGCCCTCGCCGTGGACGGTCGGAGAGAAGCGCAGCACCGACGAACGGACCCCTATCCCTCGGAGCGACAAGGTCAAGAGCGCGGTGGCAGCGCGGACTCCCGCAGGGTTGGACCGGATTTCGGGGCTCGCCACCAGGCCGTCGTTTTCGGTTGCGGCTCGACCGAGGGCGAGCCCGGCCATGCCTGACGCGAGAACGAACGGTCGGTCCGATCCGGCGAGCGCGGCGCCCATCGCCTCCACCGCCTTTCGGTCTGCAGCCCCGGCGGTCGCGAAGTCGCCGCCGAACGCCACCTCGTGCTGGAAAGCGAGATGGATGACGCCGTCGGAATCGGAAGCCACCTTGGCCAGGCCTTCGGGGTCGTCGAGGTCGCCTCGATGGACCGACGCGCCAGCCTTTTCCAGCTTGCTTGCCGAAGCGTCGGAACGAGCCAGGCCCACTACCTCGTGGCCGGCACTCAACAGCTCGGGGACGACGGCCGACCCGATCCAGCCTGATGCGCCCGTGACAAAGATCTTCATGATGGTGCCTCCAGTACTACGATGTCAGGAACAGTCATCACTGTAGGACTGATGTCAGTTACTGTCAACACTGAGGATGCGAAGCCGTGGGCCGATGGGAGCCGGACAGCCGGGGCCGATTGCAGGAAGCTGCGCTCGCCCTTTTCGCCGAGCGCGGGTTCGACCAGACCACGACCGCCGAGATCGCCGCTCGTGCCGGGCTGACCGAACGCACCTTCTTCCGGCACTTCACCGACAAGCGCGAGGTGCTCTTCGGTGGAGCCGCGATCCTCGAGGATCGGATCCTCACCGCGGTGATCGATGCTCCGGCAGCTGATGGTCCCCTCGATGCGGTCTCCAAAGGGCTCGATGCGGCTGCCGCCATGCTCGGCGAGGGTCGCCGAGACCTGGCCTGCCAACGCCAGGCGGTGATCACCGCGAACCCTGAGCTGCGCGAACGGGAACTGGCCAAGCTGGCTCACTACGCCGACGCCGTCGCTGCTGCGCTCTGTGACAGGGGGACGAGCGAACATCAGGCCCACATGGCCGCCGAGACCGGCATGACAGTTCTACGCCTCGCGATGCAGCGATGGACCAGCGGGCACGACAACCGCGACCTGGCTCCCATCATGCGCGACTGCGTGGCCGATCTACGGGCCCTTGCGGCGAGCGACTGAGTCGGGTCGAAGCGAGACGAACGCGGACCCTGTCATCAGGCCGTCAGGTTGCTTCCGTACGATGAGAGGAATGGGTGCCGAGAACGCTTCGCCGACGCTGTTTTTGCCCCCGTCGATTCAGCGACTTCTCGCTCTGGTCAAGATCGACTTCGCACCGAAGCACCGACAACCGGCATGGGGGATGGTCGCGGTTGCAACCGTCGTCTCACTCGTCGGTTCCCTGTTGGCGGACTGGCTGCTCGTCAAGATCGGGACAGCAATCTTCACGTCGACCAAGGGCTACGTGCACTTCCAGTTCCACGACTACGCCCGCCTCACCCTCGTCGGCGTGATCATCGCCTGTGCGGCCTGGCCGGTGACGACCCGGATCACCTCTGCACCAAGGTGGGTCTTCTTCCGTATGGCAGTGTTGGTGACCCTCGTGCTCTGGCTCCCTGATCTCTACATCTGGATGAAGGGCGAGCCTGCGAAAGCAGTCGCCATCCTGATGGTCATGCACCTGGCTATTGCCGTCGTTACCTATAACGCCCTCGTCCACCTGGCTCCTGTCCGACCGGAGCGGGACGGACAGGGCTGATCGATTCGTTCACCGTTCGCCACCGGGTCGGAGAGAACGGTTCGCCGAAGTCCCCGAACTCCACGGCCGTTCCCTCCCGTTTGGCGTAGGCGATGCCGACATCGAGTGCATCGGCCTCGGTCCGAGAGCATGAGAGTTCCCGCGATTCGAGTGCAGCGAACAGGCACGGACCGTCTCCCTTGACATGCAGCCGTTTAGCTGCCTATAACTAAAGGCAGCTAAACAGTTACCTATTGGAGGAGGAGAACATGCCTGACATCCGACACCGCGTCGTCATCTCGGCGTCGCCGGAGAAGGTCTACGAGGCCCTGGCCACCAAAGAGGGAATCTCCGAGTGGTGGACCCGTGACGGCGTCAAAGGCGACTCGGCCACAGGAGCCAAGCTGGAGTTCTATTTCGGGTCGCCTGAACCTGCTGCCGTCATGGAGGTAACCGAACTCGAGCCGGACCGGGCCGTCTCATGGCGTTGCATCGAGGGCGAATCCGAGTGGGTCGGCACTCAGCTGGGATTCGAGCTGACGGCGAACGAGACTGGCACCGTGGTGCTCTTCAGCCACGCCGATTGGCGACGTCCGAGTGAGTTCATGGCCCATTGCAGTGCCCGCTGGGCGTACTTCCTCCTCAGTCTCAAGGCTTACACCGAGACAGGCAAAGGCACACCATTCCCGGAGGATCTGAAGTTCTGAGCGAGCAAGAGGAGCCGCCGAGCGGCGACGTCTTCAAAGCACTGGCCGATCCGCACCGCCGGCTTCTGCTCGATCGCCTCAACGAGCGCAACGGCCAGAACCTGCGTGAGCTGTCAGAGGGCCTGGAGATGGCTCGCCAGTCGGTCAGCAAACATCTGGCAATCCTCGAGGATTCAAACCTGGTGACCACGATGAAGGTCGGTCGTCAGAAGCTGCACTACCTCAACGCCATACCCATCAACGAGATCGGCGAACGCTGGATCAGGCGCTATGACCACGCCCGAGTCAATGCGCTGTCTGATCTCAAACGAGCACTGGAGGACTCATCCATGGAGGAACCGCGGTTCGTCTACACCACCTACATCCGAACGACCCCCGAGCGACTCTGGCAGGCGCTGACCGATCCGGCCTTCACCAGTCGATGGTGGCAGACCACCTTCGACACCGACTGGCAGGTGGGATCGACGATGACCTGGGACAACCATGGCATCATCATCGCGGACCCCGACCAGGTCGTGCTCGAGTCCGACCCCTACCGGCGCCTGTCCTATCGCTGGCACACCTTCACGCCTGAGCTCAACGAGCGAATGAGCGTCGACGATGAGACGTTCGCACAACTTGCCAGCGAACGCCGATCCCGTGTGGCCTTCGATCTCGAGCAGAAGGAGGACACTGTCAAGCTGACCGTGGTCCACGACGACTTCGAATCGGGAAGCGTCGCGGCGACCATGGTGCGCAACGGATGGCCTGTCTTCTTGTCCAGCCTCAAGTCACTGCTCGAGACCGGCGAACCGTTACCATCGACGCGCTGAACGGATCGTCGACCGACTGGAGGACATCGGACATGTCGGCCACGCTGAAGGTGGTGCACAAAGCAGTCGGGGCGGAGGTCCGTCGACATCCCTACGAGGTCGTCATCGACAGCACACCCGCTGGGTCGGTCGAGATGAACGGCACCTTCGAAATGCCGGTCGAACCCGGACCGCACACGCTGCAAGTCCGCGAGGGGCGAAAGTCCAGTCGACCAGCGACCTTCGAGGCTTCCGACGGCGACGTCATCGTCTTCCGCTCCACGGGGAAGAGCATCCTGCCGGTGTTCCTCCTCTCCTTCATCGTCCCGAGCCTGGCACTGACGCTCCGTCGCGAGCAGTCATGATCGAACCGACAATGCGGCGGAGATTCGGGACGTTGATCGTGGTGCTGGCTGCCGTGGCCGGGCTGGCTGGTTGTGCGAAGGCGTCCAGATCCACGACACCCTCCGTTCCGCTCATCGGACCGGGTCACGGCACCGCAACGGTGATCTGGCGATCAGTCCCGACTGGCAGTTCGTCGGGCGCCCCTCCACCCCAGCCCTTTACGGGGACAGTCGGCGGGCACCCGTTGACCGGGGTGGCAACGAGCCCCCTGACTTCAAGTTCTGCTCAACAGTTGCTCAAACCGTCGGGGTCGTTCGGCGAGGTCGAGGTCTTCAAGTACGTGGGAAAGCTCGCCGGGCAGCCCTACGACCTCGGGCTGTACCTGAAGCGACCGGTCACCGTTTCGGGATCGCTCGAGGTGAAGGGGACCTTCGACGGGTCCGCGGTCAGGGGAACGATCGTCCCGAATACAGCGGGATCCACCAATGCGGAATCCGTCCTGGGCACGTTCCATGGAACGATCGGCCGCTGGAACGTATCGGGGACCATCTCCGCATCAACCGGGACCGCCAAGAGAAGGACAGCCAAGGCGATCTACACGGTGACCAGCTGAGCGGCGGCTCGTCCAGCCTTGCCTTGTTGCACCGCTTCCCGAGGAACGTCGTTCCTAGTCGATGGGGTCGATGCCGAAGAGGGGGACTCTCCAAAAGAGTGGATCGGGTTCCTCTCCCGCGAGTGAACGAACGGTGTGAGTTGTCAGGCGCACGAGGCGGAAGGCACCCATGAACATGAGGATCGCCAAGGGCACCTCGGCAAACGCTGCCGTGATGATGCTCAGCACGAAATCGTGAGTTGTCGAATCAGTCACGATGTCGAACCACGCATCGACAACCAGCATCGTGCCGCTGACGAGTGCCGTCAGAATCACGACTTGTCTCCGGCGCCAGGCGGCCCACGCGGTAAATGCCAGGACGAGCAGCAACGCGACGTCGTACCCGACCCATGCCACCGCCCAATGATTCGCAACGTATCGATGAGGGAGTGTCAACCCGAGAATCACGATCCACGGAATCAACAGAAGGCACGAGATGATGAGCAGATTGATGATCCGACGCCGCCGTCGACGAAAAGCATCCGAATCTCGTAAAAGCTCGGTGTTGAAAGCCACAAGCCTTCGCGACAGAGAGATGCGCTCATCTGCCGTCATCGACGCAATATCGCTATCGCTCAACATGCGCAGACGACCTCACTTTCAAGAACGAGTTCTTGCGACAAGTCCCAGCGTATAGGGCGTCCGATTCGGCGATTGCTCGTGACGAAACGCCGGGCCGCTCGGGACTTTCGGCTCTTTGCGGTCGCATCGATCGGGGTCATGCTCACAAGATGGGCCAGAAGGCAATGTACTCATGAAGGTACTTCTGAGCGATGGCTCCGGTTTGACCGCTCGACAGTCGGCCACCCGTCTCGCCGCGGCAGGCCACACCGTCGAGGTGCTGGCACCTGATCCATGGTGTATCTGCAGGTTCACTCGCACTGTTCGACGCGTCCATCGTGTCCCCGCCTACGGCAACGATCCCATTGGATGGCTGGAGGTCGCACTCGATATCTACCGCAAAGGTCACTTCGAAGTGCTCTTCCCGACCCAGGAGCAGGTGGCCGTTCTGTCATGGGCCAACGGCCGGTTGGACGACGCGGGCGTCTCGACGGTGGTCCCGCCCTTCTCGGCGCTGACCGCGGTTCAGGACAAGATCTCGGCCTCGGCAACACTCGACCGCCTCGGCATCCCCCAACCGGCCGGCAGCACCGACCCGTCGAACTGGGAGTGCTTCCCAGCCTTCGTCAAAGAACCGATCGGCACCGCGTCAGGCGGTGTCCGCAGGGTCAACGACCGCGGCGGAACTCGCTGCAGCGACCCGAGGCGAATCGATGCTCGTCCAGGCCGCGGTCTCCGGTCCCCTCGTGATGTGTCAGTCCGTTTTCGATAGCGGTTCGCTCGTCGCCTTCCACGCGTGCCGTCGAACAGCCGAGGGAGCCGGCGGAGGCGCGAGTCACAAACTCAGCATGTCGCTACCCGAGGTCAGCCGATGGATGGAACGCCTGGGCAACGCCCTCGGATGGCACGGGGCTCTCTCGGCCGATGTGATCCTCGGTCCCGACGGTCCGGTGTTCATCGACCTGAACCCGCGGCTGGTGGAGCCAGAGAACGCATACCTCTCGGGCGTGGACCTGGTCGGGGCAATGATGGAGCTCGCAACCGGAGGCCATCCCGACCGCCAACCCGACGGAAGGGCAGGTGTTGCCACCCACCAGCTCCTTCTGGCCATCCTGGGCGCGGCAGCCCAAGGAAGGGGTCGTCGAGGCATCGTCGCCGAGCTGGTCCACGCTGCGGGCAGAACCGACGGCTTCCGGTCGAGTCGGGAAGAACTCACACCCGTTACCCACGACCCAACTTCCCTTTTGCCGCTGCTCATCGCGGCGCTAGCCACGGTGACGGCTCCCGCGTCTTGGAAGTGGTTCGCCTCCGGCAGTGTCGCGAACTACGCACTGAGCGCCGACGGATGGCAGCGTCTCCGAACCCTCCCACCCGAGGAGACAGCGATGCGCGAAGTCCGTGGGCCCTGATGGAACGTGCAGGTGGGTCGGGAGCGATCTGCCACTAGGTTTTGCCGGTGCTCAGCCTTGGCGTCGTTGTTGCGTTGTCCGCGATCGTGCTGGCGGCGGCGTTGGTGCAACGGGCCGTGGGCTTCGGGTTTGCACTTTTCGCTGTTCCGCTCATGGCCTTTGTGCTGCCCACGAAGAGCGCCGTCGTTGTCGTCTTCTTGATCGGTAGCGTGACCAGCGCCTGGGTGGCGATGCGCCTGCGTTCGTCGATCGAGTGGCCTACGGTGCGCCGCCTTGGTTCGGGAGCTGTGGTCGGCGCGCCCGTCGGGGTGGTGATCCTGGCCCTCGTATCACCCAATGTGCTGCGCCTGGTGCTCGGATTGGCAACGTGTGCTGCCGCGGCGTGGATTCTTGTGACCTCACGCCTGACCAGTGCAGGTCCGGCGGCCCCGACACCGGTGCGCACGTTCACCGTCGGGCTTGCCAGCGGCATCATCAACACCTCGCTCGCAACCAATGGGCCGCCCCTCGTTTACGAGCTCCGCCGAAGTGGATTTCGCGACGACCGGTTCCGCGCCACGCTTGCGACGGTGTTCGTCGTGTCGAACGTGATCGGCTTGCCCCTACTTTCGGTGGCCGGGCTCATCACCGGAACCGATGTGGCTCTCGCCGCGACGACGCTCGTTCCCTGTGTGGTCGGCATCGCGATGGGCGGATGGGTGGGAGCCCGGATGGAACCCGCGCACTTTGCCTGGTCGGTCGACCTGCTCCTGCTCGCCACCGGGGTGCTGACCGTGGTGAACGCGCTGTCCTGACCTTCCCGTTGCCATGGCGCAGCAGAGGACCCGACGATTTTGGCGGACACGTCATTCGCCATCGCTCGCCAGCTGCTCCAGCATCTGGACCAGGTCAGCGAACTGCTCGCTTCCGAGCGAGCTCCGAAAGGTGTCCTCGGTCGCCCGAACTGCCTCGGCGATCGCCTCGGCGGCCTGTCGGCCCTTGGCAGAGAGCACGAGGTCCATCCGCCGGCGATACCTTCGACGGCCGGATCCAGCTCGTCGAGTATCGACCACGAATCCTCGAACACCCACCGCTCGAGGCCACAGCGTGAAGAACGAACCGGACCGAAGGCAGTGAATGTCCGCCGGGCCCTGTCAGCTCCCGCCGAAACAGGTCTCGCTCACGCGTCCCCCCTCGACGGTGAGCTGCAGAACGGGACTGCTCTCGTCACCTTTGAGCCGAACCTCGTACTGCCCCTGCCCAAGTCCTGAGAACAGGCCCGCGTGCACCACCTCTTCGGAGAGGTGACGGGCCCGGACTGCCACATGGGTGCCGTCCCAGACTGCGCCGCAACGGCGGATCTCGAGTTCGCGACCGGCGAGAGACGCCGGGGTTCTGACAATTGCAGCCCCGACGTCACCGCCGATATCGACGAGGACGCTCCCCTTCTCGCTCGGACCGTCCAGATGATGAGTCTCCACGGTCTTACGGCGCGACCGACACGGGGGTGGCGGACGGGTTCGAGTAGCCGCTGTAGGGCGTGCCGAGGTACGGAAAGCTGCCGAGATAGTGCTCGGTGCCCTTCGCCGAGAGGTCGCTCCCCCCAGTGGTCAGCCCGAAGTCGACCTCTCCGGCAGCAGCGTCGGCGGTGAAGGAGGGCACCACGAAGCCCAGCGTCGCTCCCGCCACCGCTCGAAGGGCGATCGTGGCCACATCGTCGAAGACCCGACGGCCGTTGGGGAATCCGGCCACGTCGAGTCCGAGCAACCCCAGGCTGTTTGGGCTTGACGCAGGTGGGATCGCCGTGTTCAGCCGCAGCATGTCCGCCTTGACGCCGGTCCCGCTGTAGTTGGTGAACGTCGGAGCCGGGGTGATGACGCCTGCAGGGATCCCGGTCAGAAAGATCGCCTCGATGTCCGGACGCGCGTTCTGATTTGCGCTGTTGTACGCCGCCAGTTTGGGGAAGACACCCGGATACAGCGACGGCAGCAGCTGCGGCAGAAGAGGTTGCGCGAAATAGTTGAGGAAATGCCCGCCGTCAGCGGTCGGCGACTGCGTGTTCCACGCGTCTTTGTCCCCGATGCCGATCAGCACTTCGTTCGTCAATGGATTGCCGAGCCGCGACACCTGGGTCCAAGGACCGCTGCCAAAGCCGCCGCCCCATCCGCCCTCACCGTTCCCACACACGCGCACTCGCTGACGACTAGCAGTCGTCCAGACGCCGATCACCGCGGCGGGGTCGCCAGCACCCGACGGCTTCGACCTCGTGAGTTCTCCGACGGGGATCTGAAGGGCCAACGTGTGCACGTTGACATCGGCTGTCGAGTTGACCCCGGGCATCCCGTTCATCAGTCCGGCCATAGGGCCGTTGGCGTGGGCCCCGCCGAATCCGCGTAGGTCACCGAGGTCGAAGAGCGCGCCGAGGTCGACGTAGAACCCTTCAGCCCGCTGGCCTGCGAACACGCGAGCCGAGAACGGACCCGCCCCCACCGAGTGAATAGCGGCGCCGGCCAAGGCCGGATAGTTCGGGGTCGAGAGCGGACCGATGTTGCAAGGAGGGCAGAGCAGGCCCGAGCCCAACACGACCTCGTTCCCGTTCCACCAACGATTTCGCGGCACGTCGATCCGGGTCACGCTGAAGGTCTGTTGGCGGTTCCAGTTCGAGTTGGGCGAGGGAGGAGTCAACGCCGTGATGGGGCCGTCGTTGTAGAGGAACGACCCCGGCGTGTTGTTCACTGTCGTGAACCGGAACTGGTAGATGATGTCGGGAAGACCGTCCCCGTTGTTGTCGATGTTGATGGCATAGAGCACGTCATCTGCGAACTCGTAGAAGTTGGGACCCCCGTCGGGCCCCTCGAGCGGGATGTAGTTCGCGATGAGCGTCACCGTTCCCGGCTGATCCGGGCTCATGAAGGCATACACATCGGTACTGTCGGCGACTGGGTCCTTCGAGATTTCGGGTGCTTCGCGGTGTGACGACACGGTCTTCCTCCTGGTTGGGTGTTTCTCTGATGATTGATGGTTCTTTGATCGTCTATGACTGTTTGCGGGCAGCGGACATCAAGCCGCGGGCGAGCGCAGGGGAACGGACGACGACCTCGCGCTCTCCCTGAAACAGGCTGATCTCGCCGGTACTCGGATCCTTCACTTGCGCGACCAACGGCTCGGTGAGCTCGCCGGCCTCATCCGCGGCGCCGCTTAGTTCGTTGTCGACGGCGGGCGTCTCGGTGGCGGTCGTCGCGAGAAGTGTCGAGACCGGAACACTTCCCGCGACGGCGACCGCCGCAGCGGTGAACGTGCCTCGACGTAGGAAGGTTCGACGGCTGAGGTCTCCCCGCCACCCTCCAACCTGCGATTCGGTCTCACTGTCCGATTCAGCACTCATTGCTGCCCTCCGCTCGGTTCGTTCGGCTCTTATTCGGAACCGTTCGGCGGTTGGATGTCATCGAGGTGCGGAATTCCCGGAGATTCTCTTGCCTCCTCAACCGGCTATCGGCCGAGCGCCTTCCCGACCCCGATCGAAGCGAAGTAGAACGCGATCAGCGGCAAGGCCAGTGCCAGCATCGAGAACGGATCGGAACTCGGTGTCGCCACTGCCGCGACCACAGTGATGGCAATGACCGCCCAGCGCCACGACCGCAGAAGCGTGGCGGCTGAGACGACCCGGGCTAGCTCGAGCGAGATGAGCACGACGGGAAACTCGAAGGCCAGTCCGAAGATGGTCATCATCAAGAGGATCAACCCGAGATAGGGGATCGGGTCGTAGATGGCCTGAAGGTCGGGCCCTCCGGCAGACCTCAAGAACGCCAGTGCATGCGGCAACGTGACAAACGCGGTCGCTGCTCCCCCGAGGAAGAGAACGAACGAAGCGGAGACGAAGGGGACGACATACCTGCGCTCTCGAGCTTTGAGCCCGGGGGTGACAAATCGCCACGTTTGAAAGAGCAGGATGGGCGAAGAGAGCACCAAACCACCGAACAGTGCGATCTTGACTCGCAAGGAGAGCCCATCGAGGGGCGAGGTGACATAGAGATCGCAGCCCTGTCCGTCGGGACCGACCGAAGAACCCGACGCGCTCGTCGCATGATGAGCGACTCCGCCCTCGACGCTGCAAAGTGGTCGGAGCAAGAAATGGAGAATCGGCTCATAGGCGACGACGGCGACCATCGCCATGGCGAAAAAGGCGCAAGCCGAGACGATCACACGGTAGCGAAGTTCGCCCAGGTGCTCCCCGACGCTCATGGCATCGGGGGAGGACTTCTCCGTACGGGCACCGAGCGCAAAGGGACCCATGACGACTCAGTTCCAGGTGGCGTCGCCGACGAGCCGACTCTGCCCGTCGGGCCAGATCCGTACGGCATCGGACTCCACGGCGGCGGCGCTCTGGGCACCCTGTTCCGTCTCGGGCCTGACCATTGCAGGAGGATTCCCCTCGACGTCGGCACCTGAAGGTCCCTCCTGATCGGAGGGAAGGTCGGCACCGAGCCGGTCGAGCAGGGCTGCAGGTGAGCGCACGTAGCTCGCGAGCTCGCTCGTCGAGGGAAGACCGGGAACCGCTTCGCGTACCTCGGACTCCATTCGTTGGCGGAACTCAGAGAACGACCGCCAGGTCTTCCCAATTTCGACGCGCGTATTGGGGGAGCTTGTCCGGGCCGAGGACGATGAGCGTCACCACGGCGATGACGAGCACTTTCGAGGGATCAAGATTCAACATGAGCGGCCTCGCAGCACGAAGGGGCCGAGAGGTGGTTCCTCTCGCATCACGATCTATTCGGATCTGCGCGGGGACCCGGATGAAGCCACGCGACGCGGGCACCGTCCCCGAGAACTTTCGGCTGATCTATGCGCCGGATCATCCAGCGACGGTGCCGCTCCGAATATCAGGTGCTCCGCAACCGCGGATGTGGGACTCGACCGGGCCCCTGGGAGCCACTACGGCACATCAGAAGTGAAGGGACACTCATGATCGGTGAGATATTCGGAGTTGACGGAGTGATCGTGGCGATCGTCCTCGTCGTGCTGCTCTTCGGTGGGGCGGCGATTCCCAAGTTGGCCAGAAATCTCGGATCGGCGAAGAATGAGTTCGAAAAGGGTCTTCAGACGGGAAAGAACGAGGCACCCACCGCGGTAGCCAACGGTTCGGTCCCCGCCGGCCAGCCTTCCCAGAGCGGAGCAGAAGGCTCGGCGGGTTAGTCCACGAACGCAGGCATGACCTCAGCGGCGAACCGTTCGAGTTGCACGAGTTCAGCCGTTCCAAAACGAAGCGCGATGTGGTCGACACCGGCGACCGAGAGCAACCGAAGATCGGACACGATCTGATCGGGCACACCCACCAATCTCGGTCGACCGTCCTCGGCTACCCATGAAGGTGGCGCGTACGCGAACTCTGAGCCCGCAGGGGCCTGCTGACGGGGAGCCGGCCACGAGTCCGGCGAGCGCGTCAACACCCGCGTCGCCTCACCACTGTAAGAGAAGGTGAATGGTTCGCTGAGGCCCGCCGACTCTCGGATGGCGAGGATCTCTTTTCGTGCTTCCGCGTAGGTTGTGTCCGGCATCCACAACGGGTGCCATCCATCACCGAGGCGCGCGGCTCGTCTCCGGGCGGCCGGACCGTTCCCCCCCACCCACACCGGAACTGGTTTCGGAGGCGCAACGACCGAGAAGCCCGCCTGCGGCGTGCGCAGGGATCGTAGGAATGTGTCGGTGACCGCTGCTCTGGACTCGTATGGGCCGACATCGAGCACCTCGAACTCTCCCCTGAGGTAACCAATCCCGACACCGAGGGTGAGCCGGTCGCCAGCCAGGCGGCCGATGGTGCCGGCCATGGCTGCCACCAGGAGTGGGTTGCGGTAGGCGGCCACGAGGACGTCGGTTCCGAACCGGAGTCGCTGGGTGATACCGGCGCCCCACGCGGATGTGGCAAGTGGCTCGAGGAAGGGTGGCCGGAGGTTGACGGCCGCTGCGTAGTCGGGCACGGCAACGTGGTCGGGAAACCAGGCCGACTCGAATCCCAACTCCTCGATGGCGAGCAGGAACTCGTGCACCATGCTCCCGTCGGCACTCTCACCGTATGTCGGGACGGCGACCCCGAACCTCATCCGAAGTGCCTACTGAGGTCTCCGAGCAGGTCGACGACGAAAAGACGATCGGCGAAGCGCCAACGACCGTCCACCTTCTCGAACTCGTCGATGTATCGGCCAGAAAGAACGATCTCAACCGGCTCACCCGGGACGACGCCCTGCAGCACCGTGAACGAGCATCGGGCTGCGGCCCGCCGGCCGCCAGGCTCCACGTCGATATCAAGGTTGTTCATCAGGTGCTTCGTGCGAGGGACGCCGTCGTAGAGACGGACCTTCTCGTAGACCGTTCGCACCTGCTCGACACCCTTGAGAACCGTACCGTCGGCGGCCGAACGCCACGTAGCCTCTGCAAACAAGCCGGCGACGCCATCGAGGTCACCCTCGTCGATCATCGAGGCATAGGCATGGACCAGCGCAGCGATGGCATTCCTGTCTTCGGCGATTTCCACCGCACCCACCGTAATGTGGCGAATCGTCAGGCGTCACCACGCACGCCGCTGCCCCGCTGTTCATCCGTTTCGTACCGAGCAACCGTCGATCGTTGGATCTGTTCGTAGACCTCGTACAGGTGATCATGGTCGTCGGCGACACCATGGACCGTGAACAAGCGAGTCATGGTTCCAACCCGCCAATCGATGACATCGCCTTCCGCACGGTTGGGAGTGATTCCAGTGACCCCCGGCAACGCGGCAACGACATCGAGGCCACTCAGTTCGACGAGCCGGGTCGCCTCCATCGGTGCTTGATACATGGCACAGAAGGCCACCCGACTCAGCGGCAAATGGTCGCCGTCTCCACTCTGATCTCGCAGTGCGAATCTCATCGCCTCGGGGATCAAGGGAGATCTTCCGGCAAGCTCGAGCAAGGTTGCGATCTGTCCTCCGATTCGCCCATTCACCTCCAACACTCTCGGCCCTTCAGGGGTGAGCATGAGGTCCGTATTCGTATAGCCGTCGGTTATCCCGAGTGCCTTGATTGCGGCTTCGGTCGCCTCCAAGATGGCCGCGTTCTCGGCATCGCCAAAGTGGCCGGGAACGAACGACCCCGTCCCCCGGAAGGGGGGCGCCGGAATGAAGTGGCCCGTTATGACGAGGTGCTCAACACTGCCGGCCGTCACCAGACTGTCAACCATCAGCAGGTCCGAGAAGCGCTGAGCGCTTCGATCGTGACGCTCGCGAAGTACCTCTTCGACAAGCATGTCCTCGTCACGCTCGCGGGCCTCCACGAGGGATCGCGTCAGGAACTCTGGATCGTCTACCTGGAAGGTATTTCTGCTTCCGCTCCCCGACTGGGGCTTCAAGACGACGGGAAACTCGAGCTTTGAGACCAGGCGATCAACGTCGCCAGGGTTCATGCTCGCCGGGACGGCCCAGAACTGGGGGCCTGGGACTCCTGCCCGAGAAAGTGTCGCGCGTTGAGCCAATTTGTCAGTGAGCAATTGAGCGGTCTGTCGATCGTGGAATCTGAGTCCGGCCCGCTCCGCCACCGCTGCGGCCAATCGAAGGGGTGAGTCGTCAAAGACAAAGACCCCGTCTGGCCTGGCAGCACACACGCAGGCAACGGCTTCGTCTTCATCCATACCAGTCACATCGAGCACTTCGCCGAATCGGGCCAGTGCTCTGGACGGGGCAGAGTCCGGAGACCAGCCGACGACCCAGAGGAGTCGACACACTCCCCGCGAGGATTGGAAGACATCCAAGAGCGACGCTGCGTCCTGCCTGTAGAAGACGGCGAGCCGAGGTTCCTGCACCGTTTCACTCACTCGGGATCAGATCCATCGCAATCGTTCCTCAAATAGGTAAGCATTACCCCGGCCAAGAGATGAACCTTTCTCGAACTCGATCGGCAGCTCATCACCTGGCGATATCCTCGCAAATGTCTCGATCAACGGAGCGGATCGTCCCTTTCTGCCCCGATGGCCGATCTCCAGCTCGGGAATGTCGATCTCGACACCACATCGAAAATTCTCGGCGCTCAGCGAAGCTGTCTTGAGGTGGTAAGGGGGCTCAGCGGCACTCCCATGCGCATCGCCCTTGCACTGGGTACCATTTGGGGCGTGCAGCTTGGCTAGGGGGTTCCGATGCGCCCATGGGTCGCGGGGGCGGCGACAAGATCGGTTCTTGCCGTCGTTGCACTGTCCGCCCTCGGCACGGGTGCAAGTCAGATCGTTTCGGGGCATCCAGCTGGGGCGCGCACTCTACCTACGGTTCCCGGGGCTCCGACCGATGTCCAAGCTTTTCCATCGCCCCTCTCGGCTGGCGTCAACTGGGACCGGCCGTCGTCAGACGGCGGCGCACCCATCACCCGGTACGAGATCCGCGCAACTGATCTGACCGATCCAGCAAGGGGCGGCCAGAAAACCACCTCGGTTTGCTGCGGGACGGGAATCGGAGGTCTCACCCCCAACGACAAATACACGTTCCGGGTGAGCGCCACTAATTCGGCCGGGACCGGTCCCCCTTCAGCACCTTCAAATGCGGTCGTCGTGGAACCGGCGCCTCCCCCCGCTGGCGTCTACTGCGAGCACGTCAGCGGAACCACAAGCGGCGTCGTCACCGTTGGCAGCTGTCATTACGATGCGACTGTCCGAAAGAGTAGGGCTGTCCCCGATCACGGCACAGTTCGAGGTCGAATCTTTGTTCCCGGCAAGACGGTGACGGGAACGATCACCTGGACCTCATTCAAGAGCTATTCGACGACGGTGTCGACAAAGACCTTGCCGGACTCCTCCAGCAGATGGTGCGTTGCCCGTGGATACCAGGCGGAGTACACCGTCCAAGGCAAGGTGGCTGCCAACACGAACCCCGACATCGCCGTCGGGCAGCCCGTCAGCGCCACCATCTGCATCAGTGCGTCGGGTGCGGTCGTGCAGTCGCATTACGGCAATCTCCGGCTGTAAATGCAGTAGCCACCGAGAAACACCGACTCCAACCTCGGCCGGAACGCGACTTCACGAAGGCCGATAGGACCAATGGCCCTGTGCCCAGCCACGTTCCGCCCTTAACGTCGAGCGTGGGGATTGCTTCGAGAAGTCAGGTCAAAGAGCGGTGATCGATCAATGAGCCGGCGATGGGGAAGCGTGGTTGCGTGCGCAGTTGTCTTATTGTGTGCGGGTACGGCCGGGGTAATTGTCCAGAGGTCAGCAGCTCGCAGTCGGGATCGGGTGGTGCTCTTCGGCGACTCCCTGACGTACCAAGCAGAGCCTTACTTCAACTTCTTGGTGCAAGCGAGCGGAAGAGCTGTTGTGAGTGACCACGCGTTCGGCGGAACCGCCGTGTGCGACTGGTTACCCAAGATGCGGTCGGTGGCGAACTCGCAGCACCCGAAGGTGGCCGTTCTCGAGTTCGCCGGGAACACCTTCACCTCGTGCATGCACGGTTGTATGCCGGAATCCTGGGCCGCAGTGAGTCGATACTGCTCCGATCTGTCGGTGGCCATTCAGGACTTCGTAGCCGACGGAACGCACGTATTCCTGGAAGGCGCGCCGATCAACTACAAGCAATGGGAATCTCATGATCCGCACTGGAGCGATCTCAACAACGCCATGGCCGCCTTGGCGGCGAAATACCCGGGGAAGGTGACCTATGTGGACGCGGGCAGAGCCGTCGAAGGTCCTGGCCAATCGTTCACCTGGACCTTGCCGTGTCTTTACTTCGAACCGTGCAACGGACCGAGGACTGCCGGTGTCAGGACCAACGTGGTCCGATCGCCGGACGGAGAACACTTCTGTCTCGGTCAGAGCAGCAACGCTGTGGGCCAGGTAGACAAATGCCGCAGCTACAGCTCCGGAGCCTTCCGCTTCGCCGCTGCGATGGCTGGCCCAGTCATCGCGTGGCTTCACCTCTGACGGGGAACTGGAGCAAGGGGCCTGTCCAGGCCCCAACACGAAACCGCTGGTCAGGCCCCTACCGACACAGCGAGGCGGGCCGACCAGTGTTCGATGATGCGATGGTGGCGGGGGCGGGATTTGAACCCGCGACCTTCGGGTTATGAGCCCGACGAGCTACCAGACTGCTCCACCCCGCGCCGTAGTCCCGTCAATCTACCACCCGAAAGACCGGGGTCAATCAGGTGCCCCTCGTTGCCGTTGTCGCGGAGCTCGGAGTGCTGCTGGAAGTCGTGGTCGATGTGGGACTCGTCGAGGTGGTGGTGGTCGAGGTCGTCGTCGACGTGGATGTCGTCGCGGTCGGGGGTGGAGCGTTCAACTGGAGGATCTCCTTCACGTCGCTCTCCATGCTGTCCAAGTCCGACTGGTACGCACCCAGGTCGCCGGCCTTCAGGTCCGCCTGAGACTTCTGGTACGCCTGTTGCGCTGCCGCAAGAAGCGCACGAACCGTCGGTGACAGGTTGCCGGCCGCTCCGGGCAGGGTCGACACCGGAGCCCGGAACACCGACGAGAGTGCCTGGGAGAGCGTGGGTGCGATGGCAGCGCCGTTCCCGTAGACCGCGACCACTTGAGACAGCTCGGGGATGTTGTTCCTCGACGACTGGACGTAGATCGGCTGGACGTAGAGCAGAGACTGGGCGATGGGGATCATCAACACGTTGCCCAACAGGACCGAGGATCCGTTCTGGTTCAGCAGCGAAATCTTCGCCGACACCGCGCTCGTCGCGTCGATCTTCGCCGCGACGATGGCAGGACCGTTGACCGGGTTGTTCCGCGGGGTCACGAACACGTTCAGCTGTCCATAGTCACCGGGGTCGGAGCCGGCAATCATGAAACCGGACAGCGTTTGGATCTGGCTCTGCCCAGATATCGGCACGAATGCGTCGAGGAGGGTGAAGGACTGGGAGTTCTGACCCGGCATCTCCATCTCTTGATAGATGGGCGCCATCCTGACGAGCTGGCCGGTCGAGACGACTTGGCCTTGGGGGTTGGTGGTCAGCGTCGTCTGGAGCGCCTGTGACGGCGAACCCGACCCTGGCGACGGCGACAACGCCCAGGCATCGGCTGCGCTGTAGAAGGAGGTGGCATTGGTGACGTGGTATTTCCCGTACATCGAGGCCTGCACCGTGAAGATGTCCTCGGGATAGCGAAGGTGGGCCTTCAAGTCGGCACTCATCTTCGATGCCGAGGTGAACATCCCGGGGAAGGCCTTCTCGTAGGTCTCGATGATCGGGTCGTTCGGCGTCATCACGTAGAAGGTCATCTTGCCGGTGTACGCATTGATCAGAACCTTCACCGAGTTGCGTACGTAGTTGAAGTTCTGATTGAGACCACTGCCGTTCGGGAGCGCGCTGGTGTCCGCGTTCTGCGCGTAGGGGTAGTTGTCAGTGGTGGTGTACGCATCCTGCACCCAATAGATCTGATGATTGAGCAACACCGGGTACGGATCAGCATCCAGGGAGAGGAAGGGAGCGGCCTTGGAGACCCGGGCCTGAACCCCCCGGTCGAACATCAGACGCGACTGTCTGGTGATCTGGTTCGAGATCAGCAGGTTGAAATCGCCGAACCGGAGGGCGAACATCGCCTGGTCGAAGAAGTTCGACAGCAGCACCCCTCCGTCGCCGGAGTAGTGGGTCTCGTCATTGGTGCCGTTGGTCAACTGGTAGTTGATCTCGGGCTGCTTGGTGTTGGCCACCACGTACCCGGAGTTGTTGAGACCGAAGTACACCGCGGGCTGGGTGATGTTGGGCAGGCCGTTGTTGGACACCGGAGGCACGCCACCCACGTCGAACTGTGGATCCCCACCCGAGGTCACGGTATTGGCCGGAGACACGATCATTCCGTAGCCGTGGGTGTACTGCAGTGTCGAGTTGACCCACGAAGACGAGGGCAGGGTGCTCGGGTTGATCTCGCGCACACCCACGACGACCGGGGTCTGTTGCCCGTTGATCGGATAGCGATCGATCGCCAACGTGTTGAACTGGTACTGCGTCCGAATGTCCTGCAGTCGGTCGTAGGTCTGCTGGGTCTGGGTGGGGTCCCAAAGCCTGACGTTGTTCAAGGTGTCGCTGTTGAGCGACAGCTGCGTCGCGTTGAGAGTTGTCGTCGCCGCATACGGCACGCTCTTCACGTTGTCGATCCCCATCGCCGCTCGGGTCGCATCGATGTTCCGTTGGATGTAGGGACGTTCCAGCGTGTTCTGCGAGGGGTTCACCTTCAGGGCCTGGACAGCCGCCGGATAGATGGTGCCCGCTGACAGCGCGACGAGAAACCACAGCCCGACCCCGAGGACCGGCAGTGCCCAACCCTGTCGACGGATGTTGTAGATCAGCAGCACGGCCGCAGCCAACGACACGAGAATCAGCAGCTCGAAGGCCGGCAGACGCGCATGCACGTCGGTGTAGAGCGCCCCTTGCACAAAGCCGTCGGACGCCAGGTCGAGAGAGAATCGGGCCAGGTAGTACCCCACAGCCTTGACCAGGGCGAGCATCCCGAGAATCACCGACAGGTGGGCCTTCACCGCCGGGAGCACCCTCGGGCGCGCCCCTTGCATGCGGATCCCGCCGTTGAGGTAGTGGCTGAGCGCGGTGACCAACAGGACCAGCACCAGGGCAACCAGAGCCCAGTGGACCAGGAACTGCTCGAACGGGAGGGTCATCACGAAATACGAGGCGTCGCGGTGGAACTGCGGGTCGGTCGCCCCGAAGGAGGTGCGGTTCCGGAACAGAATCCAGTTGTTCCACTGTCCGACCGCTTGCGACCCGACGATCAGAGACAAGACGGTGACCACCCCGACTCGGAGCCACCGCACGTAGGGACCGATCACCTCTTGATAGCGCTTCACGAACTCGTCTTCGGCGTCGATCGACGGGCCTTTCGGCGCGATCCGCTCGGCCACCATCAGGCTGGCGGAGAGCAGGACGGCGAAGATGATCGAGAAGGTGACGAAGAGACCGATCTTGATCTCGAGCATCTTCAGCCAGACCGAGTGGAGGTTGACCGACGAGAACCAGAGGGCATCGGTGTAGAAGACCGCGAACGTCCGCAACGAGGCGATCACGATGATCAGGATGACGACGATGGCAATGATCAGGCGACGCCTGCGCGCTGTGGAGCGCGGGATCCTGGGGACGTTCGACGGTGCGCGCACGGCAGCAGCCTAGGTGGCGGCGCGTGTGAGAAGGCAGCGACACCCGGGGTGCGCGGGGGGACGGTCGTGACCGGTGGGGAACTCCGCCCCAGGCTGTTGCGGACCGCTCAGCCCGTTGTCCTCGCAGTCTGGGCACGGAGCATCACCGAATCCGGCGACGGCAACCCACTCGAGCTCGACCTTGCCGGCTCCGGCCAGGACCGCAAGTGTTCCGGCGGAGAACGCCGCAACGACATGATCTCCCGCCAGCCGTTCGATCCGCTCGCCCTTCCACTCGCGGAAGGCGGAACCCACATGGTCGGACACCACCGCCTCGTCGGCATCCACCAAACCCTTCCCCTCGTCGGAGAGGCGCCGTCGCAGGGGGCCGACCACCGCTTCGGCCAACTCGTGGGCGATGCCCACCAACTCGTCGGCCTTCGGGCCACCGGCCTTTTCCACCCCGGCGAAGGTCGCACCCGCCACCGCCGCCTGCTCGAGAGCGGGTAGCGCGGCCGTGGCATAGCCGTCGACATGCTCCTTTTCGTCCGGAAGCAGGTCCACCGACCAGCGGAACCCGCCCGAGCGGAGACTGTCGAGCAGCTCGTTCTGATTGTCCTGAAGGGTTCGCTTGAGCCTGCGGGCGAGCGAGGTCACGATCGGTTGGATGAGCTCGTCGCGCCGAATGGCGGCCGGGTTCCGTTCGTCGGGGGGTCCGGCATCGGCCTCTTCGACGCCGTCTTCGGCCGCGGGTGGCTCGGCGACTGCCGTCACGGGGTTGCTTGCCGGACCGGCGTCGACATCGGCATCTGCAGCCGCCGGTTCCGCGCCTGCCGGCTCCCCTTGGGCGGCGCGGAGCTTCGCAAAGAGGGCGTCCACCGGCGAATCGTCCGGTTCAGAATCTCCAGCCCCGGACTGCTCGTCCCCAGCCGGTTCTGGCACGGACGCCTCGACTTCGTCCCCGTCCGGTCCGCTCGAGTCCTCGATGTCGGCCTGCTCCAGCGACTCCTCTGCGAGCAGCGACGCAGCGAGTTCCTCCGGCGTCCCCTCCTCGGGACGTTCTGCCGCGTGGCGAGCGGCCTCCTCCGCCGCCTGCCTCGCGTTGTCCTCCGCAGCGAAGAGGTCCTCGGCGATCGTGTCGATCGAGCGGCGAACATCGTGCACGGTCTCCGCAAGGCGCTCGCGGCCGGCCCGGAGCTGGTCGATCTGGGCGTGGAGCACCTTCCTCCGATTGGCGAGGTCGGCGAGCACCCGACCACGAAGACCCTGTGCCTCGTCGACCATCGTCCTGCAGTGCTCTCGGGTCTCGGCCAACAACTCCTCTGCACCGCTCTGTGCCTTCTCGAGCGCGGCGGTGGCCTGCTGGTCGGCCTTGTCCAGAAGCTCCTTGGCCAGGGCTTCGGCCGCCGCACGTTGCTGGGCGAGCCGGGACTCGGTGTCGGCGCGACGCTGCTCGGCTTCGGACTCGACCTCGGTGCGCAGACGAGTCGCCTCTATCTCTGCTTTGCCGACGATCTCTGCGGCCGCCTCTTGCGCGCTGCGGAGCACCCTCGCCGTCTCGGTCCCGAGGGCTGTGGCCAACGCACCTTCGTCGAGCACCGGGTTGGCGGCACGATGCTCGGCATCGGCGATCTCCCGGTGGAGCTCTTCTTCTCGGTCGGCCATCGCCCGCAGGCCCACCGCGACCGACTCCAGATACGCACGAACCTCGCTCGGATCGAACCCCCGGCGCACCGATCCGAAGGTGTGATGGGCTACATCATCGGGAACCAGGCGCGGGGGGGAGACGATCGACCGTACTCGTTCCTCGGGCATGCCGAGAGCCTACGACCGCCGCTCAGCGAAACCGGTCATCCTGCACGCTGGGAGGATGCCGTCGAGGCATTGCCTTTCACCGAGCCTCCGTGGGCGGTCAGCACGGCGAGGGCCTGGTCGAGGGTGGAGACCGGATAGATCTTGAGTCCCGGCTTGTCCTTGCTCATCGCGTCGCGGTAGTTCTTTCCACTGGGCACCAGGAAGATCGAGGCTCCGGCGTTCTCGACCGCCACCGTCTTTTGGGCCGCACCGCCGATCTCGCCGACGTCGCCCTTCGCGTCGATGGTGCCGGTCGCCGCAACCGTGTGGCCCCCGGTGAGCGATCCCCCGTCCAGCGCGTCGATGACCCCGAGGGTCATGGCCAAGCCCGCGGACGGGCCGCCGATGTTCGTCACGTCGATCGTCACCGGAAACGGGTACACGTACCTGATCTGGTCCTCGGATTCGATGCCCAGGTTGAACGTCGCCTTCTGTCCGTTTCCGAGATCGACCACGGTGCGCTTCAAGGTGAGCGCGACGGGTCCCGGACGGCCCGTGCCACCCTTGCGCACGGAGAGCGTCACCGTCTGGCCCGAGTGATAATGGGACAGCGTCTTGTCCAGGGCGACGGCGTTGGGCGTGTTGACGTTGTCGACAGCCGTCACCACATCCCCCACATTGAGCACCGGGTACGCGGGGGTGCCGGGGAAGGTGGCGAAGATGACCGCGCCCGACGGGATCGCCGGAACCTTGTACCCGAGGTGGGTGAATGCCGCAGCCTTGGCGTAGGACTCGGCCTGGGACATCTCGAGATCTCCCTGGGCATCGAGCTGTGCGGCCGGGGTGCCTCCCGTCACCGAGTCCAGGGGGAGGAGATCGGTGTTCCCTTGCATCTCGTAGAAGAGGTAGTTGAGCGCGGTGACCCGGCCCAGCAGCACGTCGGTGAGCAGCACCGGATGCTTGACCGGACGTGCTTTGTCCTTGGGAACGGTGATGTACTGCTGCACCGACTGCGCCGTGCCGGGTTGGATGGCGTAGTAGTTGAGGTTGACCCGTGAGGAGATGGCAACCGCAGCGGCGAAGACGATGAGGACGATCCAAGGCCACCGCCGGCGCCTCCGGCGTTCTCCGGTTCCCGTCCCGGTTCCTGTGCCCTGGACTGGGCGGAGTGCTTCGAATACGTGGTTGTCCGCGGCCATAGTGTTGTGTGATCGCTTCTCTGCTTGGTGATCCGTCCGGATCCGGTCACACCGGTGATCCTTCGGTTCAGCCTGCCACGGAACCAACTCCAGCCGGAGTCACCACGCCCGACACGTCGGCACCGGCCGATGTCACCGAGGCTGTCGGAGATGTCGCCGCACGCCGCCGTGCGGCCGCTCTCGCCGGCTTCGTCGGAGATTCTGCCGGCGCGCGCGCCGCGCTCATCGACGACGAGGCCTCGGTGCGAGTCACCGGACTCGGTGCGTTGGAGCGCCTCGGCATCCTCGGTGACGCGGACATCGTGGCCGCGCTCGACGACCGTGCCCCCGAGGTGCGGCGGCGGGGGTGCGAGCTTGCAGCACGGCGGCCGGCGGTCGAGATCGCACACGCGTTGGACGACACGGACCCGTCGGTGGTGGAGATGGCCGCGTGGGCACTCGGAGAGCGCGGCGAACGCTCCGCGGTGCCCACCCTCGCCGCACTGGCATCGGCAGACGGTGGCCACTCCGATCCGCTCTGTCGCGAGTCCGCGGTGGCCGCACTCGGTGCCATCGGTGATCCGGCAGGATTGCATGCGGTGCTCGCCGCCTTGGACGACAAGCCGGCGATTCGCCGACGTGCCGCGCTCTCACTTGCCGCGTTCGACGGTCCCGAAGTCGACGCGGCACTCCGCCGGTGTCTCGAGGACCGCGACTGGCAGGTGCGTCAGGTCGCCGAGGACCTTCTCGCGCTGGAGTGAGCCGGGAGGAACCGGGCCCGATCAGGACTCGGCCGCGGCGAAGATCGGGCGGAGGCTGTCGAAAGAGTCGAGGCAGGTCCCCGCTCCGAGCACCACGCATTCGAGCGGGGTGCCGACCAGGTGAACCGGGACCTCGGTCTCGTCTGCCAGGCGATTGGCCAGGCCGCGAAGGAGCGCTCCCCCGCCGACGAGGTGGATCCCCTCGTAGATGATGTCCTGGGCCAACTCGGGGGGCGACTCGGACAGGCATCGGACCACGGTGTCGACGATGAGCTCGACCTGATCCGCGAGCGCGTACCGCACCTCCTCGGGAGAGAGGACCACCGTCTTCGGCAGACCGGTCCGGACCTCGCGACCGCGCACCTCCGCTTTGACTTCGTCGACGTAGGGAAGCGCCGAGCCGATGGCCAGCTTCAACTCTTCACCGGTCCGTTCGCCGATGGCGACACCGTGTTCGTGACGGACGTAGTACTGGATCGCGGCGTCCATGTCGAAGCCGCCACAACGGATCGTCTGCGACGCGACGACTCCTCCGAGCGAGATGACCGCGGTCTCGGTCGTGCCTCCTCCGACATCGACCACCATGTTCCCGACCGGTTCGTGGATGTCGAGTCCGGCGCCGATCGCCGCGGCCATCGGTTGTTCGATGAGGTGCGCGGCAGACGCACCCGCTCGACGGGCTGCTTCTTTCACCGCCCGACGTTCGACCGAGGTGATCGCGGACGGTACGCAGATGAGCACCCGCGGCCGGCTCAGCTTGGTCACCCCGGCACGGCGCAGGAGGAGCCGGATCATCCGCTCGGTGATGTCGAAGTCGGTGATCGCCCCTTCACGCAGAGGCCGCACGGCGACGATGTACCCGGGAGTCCTCCCGATCATCCTCCAGGCCTCGTTGCCGACTGCAAGAACCTCGTGGGTCCGGGTGTTGAGGGCGATCACCGTCGGCTGGTTGAGCACGATGCCCTTCCCCCGGGCGTAGACGAGGGTGTTGGCCGTGCCGAGATCGATCGCCAGGTCACGCGCCACTCCGTCATCGTAGGGCCACCGCGCGGCCCCGAGGTCTTGGTGAGCCGACACCCGCCCAGCGGCTTCGCTCACTAACCTCGCGGCCGTGGACGAGGAGGACGTTGCGGGGCAGGGCGCCGACGGCGTTGACGGGCCTGAGGGGATTCCCCCCGGCGAAATCCAGCGCGGATGGATCTCTCCGGACGACCGGCTGTGGCGCCATCCTTCCGAGGCCGGCCGCTCCTCCGCCCTCGGTGCAGGTGGTGCGGGGGGCTCGTCTCTCAGCTGGCCTCACGGTGCGGCCACCGCACCCGCCGCGACCCGCAGTCGCACCTCTCCCCGGGTGATCGGAGGAGCCACCGCCGTCTTCGTCGTGATGCTGGTGGCCACCGGCATGGTCATTGCGGCCAACACGTCCAACCAGCCGTCGTCGAGCAAGTCGCTCATCTCGCACGTCGGGCCGCCCACGACCGACTCCGGGTTGACCGCCGGCGCGTCCCGCAGCTCGATCGCGGCCATGGTCGACTCGGTCCGCCCGTCGGTGGTGCTCCTGCGTGTCCACGGAGACGGCTGGACGCGCTCCACCACCGGCCTGGTGGCCGAAGCGGGCGGAATCATCGTGACCGCGTCGCAGGCGCTCGCTGCAGCCAAGTCGGTCACCGTCGTCGAGTCCGACGGGACACGCGAAGCCGCAGCAGTGCTCGGGGTCGACCGCGGATCCGGAGTGGCCGTGGTGAGGATAGAAGACGACCTTCCGGCGGCGAACTTCGACGACGCAGACCCCGGTGTCGGCACGATCGCCGTCGCGGCAGGCATGCACTCCCTGCGCAAGGCGAACTCCCATCCGTCCTCCCTCGTCTACGCGGGCCGGGTTGCCTCCACCGGGCAGGCGCTCGACCTCAACCCGCAGACGGCTGTGTTCTCTGCCACCGCAGTGCGCGCGCCGCTCACCTCTGACGACATCGGTTGCCCGCTCGTCGCACAGGACGGCCACGTCGTCGGGATGCTGACGATGCTGAAGGGGAAGGGTTCGTCCACCATGGGTGTCTTCCTTCCCGCGGAGCTCGTCTTCGGTGTGGCGTTCCAGCTCGTCGCGTCGGGCGAGATCGATCACGGGTGGTTCGGCATCGAGACGAGTAACGCGGCCGCGGCGTTCAGCCCGGGTGCGACGGTCGTCTCGTCGAAATCGGCGACAGACGGACAGCTGGCGTCGACAACGGAGGGTGCGCTGGTGGACTCCGTCCAAGCAGACGGCCCGGCCCAGCTGGCAGGCCTCCTTCCCGGGGACGTGATCACCGCGATCGACGGCCAGCAGGTCCATTCGTCGGCGGAGTTGTTCTCGCGGCTGTATGCCGATCCACCAGGGACCGAGCTGGCGGTCACCTTCGAGCGAGGTGGGACCGAAGCGACCACCACGGTCGCCCTCGAGGACAACGACAGCGATGTCTCTGGAGGCGACTCGTCGCCATAGCATGGCGAGATGGCACCGCCCGACAACGGAGGACCGGTCAACCCGTTCCAATCGCTGCTCGGTGACCTCTTGAACATGCTCGGGACCAACGCCCCGAACCAGTGGGAGATGACCCGCTCCTTTGCGGTCAACGTTGCAAACGGTGGTCAGCCGGAGCCCAACGTCGAGCCCCTCCAACGGATCAAACTCGAGCAGCTCTCACGGGTGGCCGAGCTGAACGTGATCGAAGCCACCGGCCTGCCGGTGTCACCCGACGGACGCCGGCTGGTCTGTGTGCCGGTGGGTCGGAGCGACTGGACGTTGCGAGCACTCGACTCGTGGCACCCGATCCTCACCGCGATGGCACCCGCCCCCGGGGCGGCTCCCACCCCACCTTCCGACGACCAGGTGCGACCGGACCTCATCGAGGGAGGGGGCGACCTTGCCGGACTCAGCGGCCTGCTCGGACAGTGGGCGACGGCGATCGGTCCGATGTTCTTCGGGCTGCAGGTCGGCTCGGTGGTGGGCCACCTCTCCCACCGGGCGCTCGGGCAGTATCCGCTGGCGATTCCGTGGGCGCCCTCGGACGAGCTTCTGTTGGTCACGTCCAACATCGCCTCGTTCGCCGAGGACTGGAGTCTTCCCGAGGAAGAAGCGCTGGTCTGGATCTGCGCCCGCGAGATGGCTTCCAACTCGGTGTTGAGCCGACCGTCGCTCAGGGAACGCCTGGAGGAATTGCTGCTCGCCGCGGCCGAGTCCTCCGCATCGGCTCAACAGAACCTCACCGGCATGCTCCAAGGACTCGGCGGTCCCCAGGGGGTTGAAGGAAGCGACGACACTCCGGGCACGGACCTCGAAGGGCTGCAGCGGATGTTCGACGACCCCGAGGCGCTACTCGGTGAGCTGTTGACTCCCGAGTCGCGCCGCACCTCTGATCAACTGACCGGACTCGCAGTGGTCATCGACGCGTATGCCGACCACATCGCCGATCTGGTCGGGCAGAAGTTGGTCGGCTCTCACTCGCAACTTCGGGAAGCGTGGTATCGGCGTCGGACCGAGCGTGGGAAAGGTGAGGAGGCGGCTGGTGCGCTCTTCGGTCTCGACCTGGATCAAGCACAAGTGGACCGGGGTCGGGCGTTCGTCAGTGGTGTCGTCGAGCGGGCAGGCGAAGAGGGACTGGCGATGCTCTGGTCATCGGTCGACCACCTCCCGACACCATCGGAGGTCGACGCCCCCGGGTTGTGGTTGGCCCGGATCAATCTGCCGGAAGTCGATCAACCCCCGGGAAGAGACTCCGACTGAGCTACTCAGCCGGAACGGTGGCGCCTTCGCCGGTGTCCGTCTCCTCCTCGGGCACGCCGAGGTCCCACTCGAGGAGGAGGTTCTCCCGTTCGGCGTCGCGGATGACCCGCTCGCGGTTGCGCCGGTACTGGGGATCGTGGGGCGGAAGGAGCACCAGGCGGGCGAGGGTGCGGCGCCGGAACTCCTCGATCAGCGCCGCGTCGCCGTAGTCGGAACGGACCTCCCAGTGGGGTGCGACCGGACCGAGGTACACGACCCGGACGTGACCGACCGGGGGCAGTGGCTCTCCGCCCTCCTCCGGCAGGATCTCTTCGTCGGTGACCGGGGTCATGGGTGTGCGCTTCCTCCTGATCTGGCGTCCGGGTTGGGGCAGATGGCATCCTATCCGGGTCATCGGGGGCGGCCGATCTGATGGCTCCACGCCGGATTTCATAAGAAGGTGCTGGTTCCCGATAAGAATTTTGTGAGGATTCCATCAATATCGGCTCATTTCGTAGGCGCGGACGGGCCGAGGCGCGAAACTGACAGCGAAACGAAGTTGCGGCGTGGAGGCCGGCTCGCAGAGCCGAGCAGCTCCTCGAGTCGTCTGGAGGGATCATGGACACGGAGTGGATGAGCGAAGGGAAGTGCAAGGACCTCGCTCCTCAGATCTTCTTTCCGAGTGACGGTGTCGGCGTGCAAGCGGCGCAACGCATCTGCGCCGAGTGCCCGGTGGCAGAAGCATGCCTCGAGTACGCCCTCGACGAGCGGGTCGAGCACGGCGTGTGGGGAGGCAAGTCCGAGCGCGAACGCCGTCGGCTGCTCCGTCGCCGCCGGGTCAACCAGGTCGTCTCCGTCTGACCCGCAACGCTGTTCGATCGCCTGAGGCGGGATCGAACCAACCGGGGTGATCGGGGAACGGGCACCGATCGAATGCGTCGTCAACGTCAGTGAAGGGCGCGACGCCGGACTGATCGCCTCGCTGCGCCAAGCCGGCGGGACGTCGCTTCTCGATGTCCACACCGATCCGGACCACCATCGTTCGGTCTTCACGCTCGGGGGGTCTGTCGAAGCAGTAGAGGACGCGGTGCGGCGCATCGCGTCCGTCGCGGTCGCACGCATCGACATCGGGTCACATGCCGGTGTGCATCCCCGGATCGGCGCGCTGGACGTCGTTCCCTTCGTCCCTCTTCCGGCCGCTGCTCCGTCGGCTCACCAGTGGTCCGAGGTGCTCGGTGCCCGCGACCGGTTCGCGCAGTGGGCGGGTGACGAGTTGGCGTTGCCCTGCTTCCTCTACGGTCCGGAGCGTTCGCTTCCCGAGGTGCGCAGGACCGCATTCGTTTCGCTGGCGCCCGACACCGGGCCCGGCAAACCCCACCCGACCGCCGGCGCGACGGCCGTCGGGTGCCGGCCGGTCCTCGTCGCCTACAACGTCTGGATCGCCGCTGATGGATCGAGGGACGAACCCGGGCCGGCCCACGCCCTGGCTGTGGCCCGCTCACTGGCCACCGACCTGCGGAGCCCGACGGTCCGGACTCTGGGGTTCCCCATCGAAGACGGCGCCCAGGTCAGCTTCAACCTGATCGATCCCGCATCCGCTTCGATCGTCGGTGTCTACGAAGCGGTAGCCGCCGGTGCCGAGGCGAACGGTTGCTCGGTCACCAGAGCGGAGCTGGTGGGGCTCGTCCCCACCAGTGTCCTGTTGGCGGTGCCCCGGCATCGCTGGCCGGAGCTCGACCTCACCGACGACCGAACCATCGAGGGGCGGATCGACGCGGCAGAACAGCGCTAAGCCTGCTGATCAAGCCTGGTGAAGCGGCCCTTTCGGGCGGTGCGCGCCCGATCGGGCGCGCAGACGGCTCAGGAAGCGCTCATCGCACGCCGCTGCATGGCCCGCTGGCGGCGGAGGCGGCGGCGCTCACGCTCGGACAGTCCGCCCCAGATTCCGAACTTCTCCCCGTTGGCGAGCGCATACTCCAGGCAGTCCTCGCGAACGACACAGCCCCGGCAGACCTCCTTGGCCTCGCGGGTGGACGCGCCCCGCTCCGGAAAGAACAGATCAGGGTCGACCCCCATGCAGTTCGCCCTGGTCTGCCAGCTGCGCTGTTGGGGTCCGTACATCAATGACACCATGTCCATTGACAGGTCTCCCTCCCACTCATCCACACGGTTTTTCGTCAAACCGCATAGCACGGATGTAATTACAGATATGTCATCTTTCACTATCGGACAGGGAAACGCAAGGGAAAACTGACGATCGAGGGGTGGTGCTGGGTTTTGCGGGTGGCGGCGCCGGTCGGCGCCGGGGTCAAACTGCCCGCCGGCCCCGTCGACGCATGGCGGTCTTGTGCGCCAGGAAGTCGACCAGCACGTAGTCGCCGAGCTCGTCGGGCGAGGTGGCGAAGGTGCGGCCGCGGTTGATGCGTGACAGCTGCTCGATGAACCCCTGGAGCCCGCGATCGGGATCGAGCAGGAACGTATTGATGGTGATGCCGGCCCGGGTGCAGCGCATCACCTCGGCGAGCGTCACCTCGAGGGTTTCGGGCACCGGCGGGTAGTTGAAGTAGACGTCGTACCCGACGCCGCCATCGGAGATGATGTGCGCGGTCGGCTCACCGTCGGTCACCAAGATGATCTGCTTGGTCCCCTGCTGGTGGGCGAGCATCTTGCGGGCGAGGATCAGCCCGTGCTGCAGGTTGGTCCCGTAGACGTAGTCCCAACTGACCGTCGGGAGGTCTTCGGGCTCGATCACGCGTGCCACCTCGGAGAAGCCGACCAGCCCGAGATAGTCCCGCGGGAAC
Organism: uncultured Acidimicrobiaceae bacterium; assembly: GCA_963839925.1. GTDB lineage: Bacteria > Actinomycetota > Acidimicrobiia > Acidimicrobiales > RAAP-2 > Bog-756. The sequence goes on from CAWIWV010000002.1 coordinate 397,937, forward strand.
CGGGTCGAGATCAGGGTGTGCAGCGCCATCGCCATCTTCTTCGCCGGCACGAAGTTGTCGCGCATCGGCATCGACAGCGAGAGGTCGAGGAGCAAGACGGTCGCCGAGCGGGTCAGCGCTTCGGTCTCGATCACCTCGAAGTCGTCGGGAGCGAGTCGGACCGGCAGGCCGCTCCCTCCCCTGCGGACCGCGTTGTGCACGGTCCGGGAGAGATCGAGGTTGAACGGGTCGCCGAACTCGTAGGGCTTGGTGGTCTCCTCACGGTCGTGGCCGGTGCCCGACCAGGTGGTGTGGTGATTGCCGACCCGGTCCTTGTTCAGCTGGTCGAACAGGTCGGACAGTGCCTGCTGGCCGATCCGACGGATGCCCTTGGGAGTGAGCTCGAACCGGCCGTCACGCTGATCGATCAGCCCCGCGTCGGCCAGCTGTTTCGCCAGCTTGGAAAGGCGATCGAGGGACTGTGCGGCATCCTCGCCGAGATGCTTCCTCACTTTGTCGAGGTCGACCTCGCTCAGCGATGCCGGTGAGTTGGCCGAGCGCAGGAAGCCCTCGAGCTCGTCGAGGTCCCGCAGGCGGGACGCGGCATCGGTGGCGTCGGCCATTCCCATCGGATCGTCGCCGCTGAAGCGAAACCGCTGCTCCCATCCGGCGCCGGGAAATGCCTTCTGCAGGTTGCCGGCCAGTCGGTCCACCTGCCAGCGAAGATCGAGATCCTCGAGGAGTGACTCGGCGAGACCCTGGAGCTGGGCGCGTTGCTCGGGCGACATCGAGTTCCACATGGCCTGTGCCGCAGCCATCCGCGCGGCCAACTGCTCGAGCAGCTCGTCGAGGTCTGCCGGGTCGCCGGGGAACAGATCGCCGAACCGCTCCATGAAGGACTCGAACGACGGGTCGATCTCCTCGCCCGCCTCGCGTTGCTCGATCATCCGGTTGAGCGCGTCGAACGCATCGCGCATCCGGGCCAGCTGCTCGGGGTCGGGGTTGGCGAGTGCTTCGGACATCTCCTCGAAGTAGGTCCGGGCGACTTCTTCTCGCAGGCGTTCGAGCAAGTCCTCGAAGTGCTGGCGGGCGTCGGAGGAGACGAACTCGTAACTCTGCAGGCTGCGCACCATGCCCGCGAGATCGTTCGGGAGGAGATCGAGTGCCATCCTCCGCTCGCCGATCACCTCCTCGGTCACCTCGAGCCGGCGCTGGTCTCGTGATTCGCGAGCGTCGGCTTCCAGCCGTTCGATCCCGAGGCGCTCCTCGGAGACCACCTCGGCCAACTCTTCGGCGATCTCGCTGTAGGCACCGCCGAGGTCGCCGCGCTCGAGCTGCTCCTCGCGCTCGAGACGCAGCTCGTCGAGCAGGTCCCGCAGGCCCTGGATCTGCTGCCCGTCAGGGGTCCGCCAGCCCCGGTTGAGCATCCGCTCCAACGCTCCGTGCAGGTCGCCGTTGGCAAGCAGATCGTCGGTCAGCTGCGAGAGAACCGAATCGGTGTCGTCGATCAGCGAGTCCTGGGTGCCGTCCCACCGTCGATAGTCGAACCGCCAGGTCATCGCTGCTGTCTCTCCGGCACCCGCTGCACCTCCGACTCAGCCTCGACCGCGGTAGACGGCCCGCGACCCGGCCGCCTCCTTGTTGAGCCGCTTGGTGAGATGCAACCCCTCCAACAGGAACTCGACGGCGCTCGCGACCACCCCCGGGTCCTCGGAACCGCCGGTCAGGGCGAGCACCGGGGCGGACAACGACGGCAGCTCCGCGAGGGTGGTGGCATAGGCCGCTGCGGGAAGGTCGTCGCCCGCGTGGACCACGGTGTCCGAGGTGAACGCGCCGACCACCCCCTGGGGGTCGGCAAGCACGACCCTCCGCCGGAAGACGAGCAGCACTGCGGCCGAAAGCAGCTGGGACAAGAGCACCTGCTCCCGCCCCTCCTCCAGTGACTCGACCTCGACCTTGCCCTGGGTCGACGACACCAGTGCCTGGAGATCGCTCACCCGGGGCACGGCTTCGTTCTCGCCGTTGCGGAGCGCACGCCGTGTGGCGTTCGCCACCAGCGTCTCGTAGTTGGCGATGGTGAGCCGGACCGACACGCCCGAACGCTGGTTGAGGTGAGGACTCTCGCGGGCGAGCTGGCTCAACTCGGCGACCACCTCGGCCATGAAGTCGGGGACCTCGACGCGGACTCCCTCGTTCCGATCGGCGCCCTGGTCGCGACCGCCGGGGAGCTCTGCCTCGGCCCGTGCGATCCGCAGCTCGGTCGCGGCGTCCGGCGGGTAGTGGGTACGGATCTGGGCACCGAAACGGTCCTTGAGCGGAGTGATGATCCGACCTCGGTTGGTGTAATCCTCGGGGTTGGCGGTGGCGACCAGCACGATGTCGAGCGGAAGCCGGACCCGGTGGCCGCGGATCTGGACGTCGCGCTCCTCGAGCACGTTCAACAGTCCGACCTGGATACGTTCGGCAAGGTCGGGGAGCTCGTTGACCGCGAAGATGCCGCGGTTGAGCCGGGGGACCAGGCCGTAGTGGATGGTCAACTCGTCGGAGAGATAGCGGCCCTCGGCGACGCGGATCGGGTCCACCTCCCCGATGAGGTCGGCGATGGAGGTGTCCGGGGTAGCGAGCTTCTCGCCGTAGCGGTCACTCCGGTGCGCCCACGAGATCGGAAGTTCGTCGCCGGCTTCGGCCAGGAGGTCGCGGGCGAAGCGGGAGATCGGATGGTACGGATCGTCGTTGATCTCCGAGTGGGCGACGATCGGCAGCCACTCGTCGAGCAGACCGACAAGGGACCGGATGATCCGCGTCTTCGCCTGGCCGCGCTCACCCAGCAGGATGATGTCGTGGCCGGCAAGGACCGCGTTCTCGAGCTGGGGAAGGACGGTCTCCTCGAAGCCGAGCACCCCGGTGACCAGGGGTTGGCCCGCGGCGATCCGCCGGGATGCGTTCCTGCGGATCTCGTCCGCCACCGGGATCGACACCCAGCCGGTCTCCCGCAGCCGACCGAGTGTGGTGACGTCGGGCGGCGGGGTCGACCTCACCGAGAAGTCGAGAGAGGTGGCGTCGGCCTCGCTGGATTCGGCAGGTTCGGGCGTGCTCATTGGGCCGAGCCTACGCGGGTTCGGAGAACATCGACACAGCGGTTCCCCCGGTCAACGGAGCAGCCGGAGCCCCTGGGGCAGCGGGCCCTCCCACCGGGCGGCGGTGATCCCTTCGGTCAGCGCGGTGGCGAGTGCGTCGGCTGCCCGAGAGGGGGTGCGGTCCTCGCGCTGGACCAGGGCGATCGTGCGGGTCGGAGCGGGCTTGCGGAACGGAGTGGCTCGGAGCCGGGATTCACCGGTGGTCACGATCCCCGGCACGACGGCAGCGCCCAGACCCGCCGCCACCAGGGCGAGCACGCTTCCCATCTCCCCTCCCTCGACCGCGATGATCGGCTCGAGACCGTGGTCGGCAAAGGACGCGAGGGTCGAGGTGCGGAGGTCGTACCCGGGCCGGAACATCACCATCGGGTGCGCGGCCAACTCCGGGATGGTCACCGATCGAAGCCGGGCCAGCGGGTGGTCGGGTCTGGTCACCACCACCAACTCCTCTTCGGCCAGCGGGACGCTCCCCACGCCCTTCAGGCGGACCGGGGCGATGGCCAGTGCCAGATCGAGCGTGCCGGCGAGCAACTCGTCCACCAGCTGCTGGGATCCGTCCTCGGACACCCGGATGGCCACCCCCGGGTGGAGCCGGTGGAAACCGCCGAGCAGGCTCGGCAGCAACGAGACGCTCAGGCTCGGGGTCGCCCCGACCGCCACCTGTCCCCGGAGCAGCTTGTCGAGGCCGGAGATCTCGTCCTCGATGGTCGCGAGGTCGGCCACCACCCGGCGGGCGATCGGGAGCAGGGTGGCCCCGGCGTCGGTGAGGGTCACCGGACCCGGGCCCCGATGGAAGAGCGGCGTGCCGAGCATGGACTCGAGCCGCCGGATCTGCGCGCTCACCGACGGCTGGGCGACCTGCAGGTGCTCGGCTGCCCTCGTGAACTGGCCGTCGTCGGCCACCGCCAGGAAGTAACGCAGCTGGTTGACCCCGGGAAGCATAGGCAAATCCTATGCGGTCAAGTCGAAACATTTCTTCGACTTCTGTCGGCGAACTCGGTAGCCTGACAGCCGCATGACGGCGGCATGAGCGGCTGAGGGAAGGAGTCGGATGAGGGAGGAACCGAGTTGACCACGTTGGAGGACGCGCCAGTAACCCCGGTCGTGCTCGGAGGCACCCGAGGCGGCCCCGCGGTACCGACCCTCCGGCAAGACAGATGGTGGATCCAGCCGGTGGTGACGGTCACCGTCCTCACCGCGTTCGTCGGATACGCGAGTTGGGCGGCGTTCGTCAACAAGGACTACTACGCGGGGCAACCCTCCACCGTGACCTGATCTCGCCGTTCTACTCCCCCTGCCTCACCGCGAGCTGCGTCCCCGGCAGTCACCCGGGCACGGTGATCACCTGGTGGGAGATCTCACCGGCGCTCCTCATCCTCATCTTCCCGCTCGGTTTCCGGTTGACCTGTTACTACTACCGCAAGGCCTACTACCGATCTTTCTGGCTCTCACCCCCGGCGTGCGCGGTGTCCGACGGTCACGGCGCCTACACCGGCGAGACGCGTTTCCCGCTGCTGCTCCAGAACGTCCACCGCTACTTCTTCTTCTTCGGACTGGTTTTCAACGTCATCCTGACCATCGACGCGATCGTCGCGTTCCGCCAACCGGGGAACGGGATCGGGTTCAGCGTGGGAACAGCGGTCCTGCTGATCAACGCAACGTTGCTGTGGCTCTATTCGTTGAGCTGTCACGCCTGCCGCCATCTCTGCGGGGGTGGGGTCAAGCAGTTCTCGAAGTCCCCGATCCGCCACTGGATGTGGAAGACGGTCAGCCCCCTCAACGCGAAGCACATGCTGTTCGCGTGGATGAGCCTGTGTTTCGTCGCCTTCACCGACCTCTACGTCCGTCTGGTCGCGAGTGGAACCATCCACGACTACGGCTTCCACTTCTAAGGAGGGCCGGAACACATGGTTGAACACGAGACCCACGATTTCGACGTCATCGTCATCGGCGCAGGAGGCGCGGGCCTGCGCGCTGCCATCGAGGCGCAGTCGAGAGGCTTGCGAACGGCACTGGTCTGCAAATCCCTGCTGGGCAAGGCCCACACGGTCATGGCCGAGGGAGGTGTTGCCGCATCCCTCGGAAACGTCTATCCGGAGGACAACTGGAAGGTCCACTTCCGGGACACCATGCGTGGCGGCAAACTGCTCAACAACTGGCGTATGGCCCAGCTCCACGCGCAGGAAGCTCCCGACAGGGTGCGCGAGCTCGAGGACTGGGGCGCACTGTTCGACCGCACCAAGGACGGCCTGATCCTCCAGCGCGACTTCGGTGGCCACCGCTTCGCCCGTCTCGCCCACATCGGCGACCGCACGGGCCTCGAGATGATCCGCACCCTCCAACAGAAAGCGGTGGCGGAGGGCATCGAGGTGTTCATGGAGGTCAAGGTGCTCCGGTTGCTCCGGGGCGCGGACGGAGCGGTGTCGGGCGTGGTCGGCTACTGGCGCCCGACCGGCGAGTTCGTGGTGTTCACCGCCAAAGCGGTCATCTTGGCGACCGGCGGTGTGGGCAAGAGCTGGCTGTACACGTCGAACTCGTGGGAGTCCACCGGCGACGGGCATGCGATGGCGCTGTGGGCCGGCGCCGATCTGATCGACATGGAGGCGGTGCAGTTCCACCCGACCGGCATGGTCTGGCCGTTGTCGGTCCGAGGGATCCTGGTGACCGAGGGAGTGCGCGGTGACGGCGGTGTCCTACGCAACTCGGACGGTGAGCGGTTCATGTTCAACTACATCCCGCCGATGTTCGCCGCAGAGACGGCCGACTCGGAGGACGAGGCCGACAAGTGGTACGACGACCACTCGGCCGGCCGGCGCCCTCCGGAGCTTCTCCCCCGCGACGAGGTGGCCCGGTCGATCAACAGCGAAGTGAAGGCCGGACGGGGCAGTCCGCACGGCGGGGTCTTCTTGGACATCGCCACCCGGCGGACCGCCGAGGACATTCGGCGACGGCTGCCCTCCATGTACCACCAGTTCAAAGAGCTGGCCGGCGTCGACATCACCGTCGAATCAATGGAGGTGGGTCCGACCTGCCACTACATCATGGGCGGGGTGCGGGTGGATGCGGACACCGAGGCGACCACCGCGCCAGGGCTCTTCGCAGCCGGCGAGGTGGCGGCCGGGCTGCACGGCGCCAACCGACTCGGAGGCAACTCGTTGTCGGACCTGCTCGTCTTCGGCCAACGTGCCGGGGTCGGAGCGGCTGAGTTCGTGGCTGCGCGAACCGGAAACTCTGCGGTCGACGAGAACGAAGTGCAAGCGGTCATCGAAGCAGCCATCGCCCCCTTCGAGGTCGAAGGTGGCGAGAACCCTTACGAGGTCCATCATCAGCTGCAAGAGACGATGCAGAGCCTGGTCGGGATCATCCGGACCGGTTCCGAGCTCGACGAGGCGTTGGGCAAGCTCGAAGAGCTGGAACAGCGGGCGAAGCGGGTGTCGGTCAGCGGCGGGCGTCGCTACAACCCGGGTTGGAACCTGACCACCGACCTGCCCGCCATGCTCACCGTCTCCCGTGCCACGACGCTCGGGGCGATCAACCGCAAGGAGAGCCGCGGCGGTCACACCCGCGACGACTACCCGAAGGCCGATCCCGAGATGGGCAAGATCAACTTCGCCCAGCGGCTCGCCGCAGGACCGGACGCCGGCGACGGGGTGGCCGGCACGCCTTCCATCCTCGGCATCGAGGTGGAGCCCATTCCGATCCCCGAGATGCCCGACGAGCTCAAAGCACTGCTGGAGGAGGCGAACTAATGGCCGGAGAAGTGGTGCGCGCCAACCAGAGCGGCGAGGTCACCATGCGCCTGTGGCGCGGTGACGAGACCGGAGGGGAGTTCCGCGACTACACCCTCCCCGCGCAAGAAGGCGAGGTGGTGCTCGACGTGGTCCACCGGGTCCAGGCCACCCACGCGCCCGACCTCGCCTGTCGTTGGAACTGCAAGGCGGGCAAGTGCGGTTCCTGCTCGGCGGAGATCAACGGTCGACCTTCGCTCATGTGCATGACCCGAATGGACACCCTTCCCGACGGCGAGCCGGTGGTGGTAGCTCCGATGCGGGCGTTCCCGATCCTTCGGGATCTGGTCACCGACGTGTCCTACAACTTCGAAGTGGCCAAACGGATCCCTCCGTTCGAGCCGCGGGAAAAGACGACCGACGAAATCCAGGTGGGCGGGTACCGCATGGAGCAGATCGACGTCGAGCGGAGCCAGGAGTTCCGCAAGTGCATCGAGTGCTTTCTCTGCCAGGACGTCTGCCACGTCATCCGCGACCACGAGGAAAACAAGACCGCCTATGCCGGACCGCGCTTCTTCGCGCGTTCGGCCGAGCTCGAGATGCACCCCCTCGACGTCAACGACCGACGCGAGCTGCTCCACCACGAGCAAGGTCTCGGCAAGTGCAACATCACCAAGTGCTGCACGGAGGTGTGCCCCGAGCACATCAAGATCACCGACAACGCGATCATCCCTCTCAAGGAGCGGGTGGTCGACGCGTCCTTCGATCCGGTGGCATGGTTGGGACGCAAGATCCGGAACCGCAGGAAACTGAGCGCGGAAGAGGCGGCAGAGAGCTCGCCGGCCACCGGGCCGGCCGCGGTGCAGCCGGTGCCGGCGGTGCGAGGCATCCCCGCACCGCACCAGACCAACGGTGCAGCCCCCACCGTGCTGGCCTCGCAGTCACTCGAGACCGACGGCACCGCAGACCCGACCACCGAGTGACCCCGAAGAGAGCGGCATGGCCCGGTTCCTGAGCCCCGCCTGGGCCGAGGAGCTGAACGCCGCCCTCGCCCGCGAGCCCGGGGCTCGTCCCGATCCAGAGGGCGGGCTTGCGACCGTCGACGGCACGTTCACCGTCGTGCAGGAAGTGCGCGGTCGGCCGGGTGGTGACGTCCGAGTCGTCCTTGCCGTCGTCGACGGGGTGATGCGACTGTCCGTCGACAGCGACGTCGACCCCGACCAATCGGACGGCGACTCCGGAACCAACGGGATCGAGCCCGACGTCACGATCGCGATCTCCTACGACGATGCTGTCGCCATGTCCAAGGGAGAGCTGACCCCGGCCGAGGCGTTGGTCGCGGGCAGGATCCGGGTGCGGGGGGACCTGTCGGTGCTGGTGGCGTCCCAACAGATGCTGGCGGCAGCGCATGCCGGCACCGGCGACCTACTCTCGACCACCACCTACTGAGCCACCCCGCCCTCGGCTGGCGGCGGGCAAGGGGGCGTGCCATCGTGTGGACCGACCATGGACGTGCTGACCAGCAGGACCATCATCCATCCCTCGGACCTCGAGCGATCGCTCGCCTTCTACGGCGAGATCCTGAACCTGCCGGTTGCGCGTGAGTTCGGGGAGGGTGCGGGGCGCGGGGTCGTGTTCTTCGCCGGTGGTGGACTGATCGAGGTGGTCCCCGGGCGGGGCGGGGATCCGGCATCGGAAGCACACGAGCGACCGGCCGAAGGTCCGATCACCTTGTGGCTGCAGGTCCGTTCGATCGATGCGACGGTCGACGAGCTGGTCGGTCGGGGAGTGGATCTGGTGCGCCCGGCGGTCCGCGAGCCGTGGGGCCTGATCGAGGCCTGGATCTCGGACCCGGACGGGCTGCGGATCCATCTCGTCGAAGTACCGGAAGACCATCCACTCCGTCGCGACCAACGAGATCTCGCCGTCGCCAGGGATCCGGCGTGACCGCATCGGAGCACCGGATCGAGGGCATCGACCACGTCCAGTTGGCCATGCCCGAAGGAGCTGAAGCCGAGGCCAAGGCCGAAGAATTCTTCGCCGGATTGCTCGGCCTGCCCCGGGTGCCGAAACCACCCGAGCTCGCCGCGCGGGGAGGGTGTTGGTTTGAAAGCGCAAGCGCGAAGGTGCACCTCGGGGTCGAAGCGGACTTCCGCCCGGCCAAGAAGGCCCATCCGGCCCTGGTCGTGTCCGATCTCGACGCGCTCTGCCAGACACTCGAACAGGCCGGCTGTCCCGTTCGCCGAGTCGAAGACGTCCCTGGCCAGCCGCAGTGGTACGTCGACGATCCGTTCGGGAACCGGATCGAGTTCCTGCCCGGCTGAAGGAGGGTCGGTGCCAGCGCTTGCACGTGATGGAGTCACCATCGCCTATGACACGTTCGGCGACGGGGAGCCGGTGCTGCTGGTCTGTGGCTGCGGGCAGCCAGCGATCGCCTGGCACCTGACCCTGGTCCCCTTGCTCACCAAGGCGGGCTACCAGGTGATCACCTTCGACAACCGGGGGGTCGAACCGTCCTCGTCGCCTCCTGCGCCCTACTCGGTCGCGGAGATGGTCGACGATGCCCTCGCCCTCCTCGACCATCTGGGAATCGAGGCGGCACTGATCGCAGGCCATTCGATGGGCGGTTGGATCGCGGAGACCATCGCGATCCACCATCCCGAGCGGGTGCGCGGCGCCGTGCTGATGGGCAGCTGCAACCTGGGCACCTCGTGGGAGAAGGCGATCACCACGGTCGAACGCGACGTCGCACTGGCCGATCTGACCATGCCGCCGTTGTACTTCGCGACCGAGACGCTGCGCTATCTCCCCAACAGTGACCTGCAGGACGACGCGGTCGTCGACGCCTGGCTCGGGGTCACCGCTGACGCTCCCCCCTGGCCCAACCCGGGCCGGCTCGGCCAATGGGAGGCGTGCCTCGCCTGGTCACTCGATACAGAACGCATCGAGGGATGGCCGACGATCACCGTGCCGTGTCTGGTCCTCGCCTTCGAGTACGACATCGACTCGCCGCCGACCCGGGCGCGGGAGGCCGCCGCGGTCATCCCTGGAGCGCGCTACGTCGAGGTGATGGGTGCGAGTCACCTCGGGGTGTTCACCCACGGCCGAGAGGTTGTCGACCTTCTGGTCGAGTTCTTCGCCGGGCTCTGAGAAAGCGCTAGGACAAGAGGTCGAGCACCGCGTCGCGCTCGGACTCGAGTTCCTCGGTGGTCACCCGGATCCGATCGCTCGCAAAGGCGTCGTGCTCGAGGCCCTCGACCACACTCCAACCACCTTTGCCGTCTGCTCGCACCGGAAACCCGAACTGGAGCCCCTCGGGAATTCCGTACTGGCCGGTAGATGCGACGGCGAGCGAGGTGAAGTCCCCGTCGGGTGTCGCGGTTCGGATGCTGACCACCGAGTCGATGGCCGCACTGGCGGCCGACGCTGCCGAGGAGAAACCTCGCGCATCGATGATCGCAGCACCCCGCTTCTGTACCGTCGTCAGAAAATCCCCCTGCAGCCACTCGCTGTCGTCGATGACCTTCTCCGCCGGCTCGCCACCGATCGAGGCATGGGCGAAATCGGGGAACTGGGTGGCCGAGTGGTTCCCCCAGATGGCCACGTTGGTCACCGTCGACACCGGCACGCCGGCTTTTTGGGCCAGTTGTGCCTTGGCCCGGTTCTCGTCGAGCCGGGTCATCGCGAACCAACGGTCGGCAGGGATCTCCGGCGCGTTCGAGCGGGCGATGAGACAGTTGGTGTTGCACGGGTTGCCGACCACCAGCACCCGGACGTCGGAAGCGGCGTTGGCGGCGATGGCCTTCCCCTGCGGACCGAAGATCCCGCCGTTGACCGTCAGCAGGTCTCCGCGCTCCATCCCCGCCTTGCGGGGGATCGACCCGACCAGCAGCGCCCACGACGTGCGGTCGAACGCGGTCTTGAGGTCGGTGGTCTGCACGATGTCGGCGACCAAGGGAAAGGCACAGTCGTCGATCTCCATGACCACGCCCTCGAGCGCCTTCATGCCGGGCTCGATCTCGAGCAGCCGCAGCACCACCGGCTGGTCGGCGCCGAGCATCTGGCCCGACGCGATCCGGAACAGGAGCGAGTAGCCGATCTGCCCTGCCGCCCCGGTGACTGTGACGTGAACTGGAGACTTGGCTGTCATGAGGCCGAGGCTACCTCTCCTACAGGCGGTCGACGATGGCCGAGGCGAACTCCGAGCACTTGACCTCGGTGGCGCCTTCCATCAGCCGGGCGAAGTCGTAGGTGACGATCTTCTCGGCGATCGTGGCTTCGAGCGCCCGCACGATGTCGGCGGCAGCCTCGCCCCAACCGATGTGCTCGTACATCATCACCCCGGAGAGGAGGACCGAGCCGGGGTTCACCTTGTCCAGGCCGGCGTACTTCGGCGCGGTCCCATGGGTCGCCTCGAAGATGCCGTGACCGGTGACGTAGTTGATGTTGCCGCCCGGAGCGATACCGATCCCACCCACCTGGGCTGCCAGCGCGTCGGAGAGATAGTCACCGTTGAGGTTGGTGGTCGCCATCACGTCGAACTCGGCCGGCCGGGTGAGGACCTGCTGGAGCGTGATGTCGGCGATGCTGTCCTTCACCAGCAGCTTGTCGCCCGGGTTGCCGTCGCAGTCGTCCCAGCCGACCGCCACGTCGGCGAACTCCTCGCGCACCAACTCGTAGCCCCAGTTGCGGAACGCACCCTCGGTGAACTTCTGGATGTTGCCCTTGTGGACGAGGTTGACGCTCCTCCGGTTGTGGGCCAGGGCGTAGTTGATCGCCGCCCGGATCAGTCGCTTGGAGCCGAACTCGGAGATCGGCTTGATGCCGATGCCCGATCCCTCGCGCACCTCCCAGCCCATCCCGTCTCGCAGGAACGTACGGAGCTTCTCCGCTTCCGCCGTGTAGGCCTCCGCCTCGAGACCGGCGTAGATGTCCTCGGTGTTCTCGCGGAAGATCACCATGTCGACCAGCTCGGGATGGAGCACCGGCGAGGGAACCCCTTGGAACCACCGCACCGGGCGCAGGCAGACGTAGAGGTCGAGGATCTGGCGAAGGGCGACGTTGAGCGAGCGGAAGCCACCACCCACCGGTGTGGTCAAGGGCCCCTTGATACCGATCAGATGGGAGCGGAAGGTCTCGACCGTCTCGTCGGGAAGCCAGTCGCCGGTCTCGTCGAAGGCCTTCTGTCCGGCGAGGACTTCCTTCCACGCCACGGTCTTGCCGTACTTGGCGGCAGCCGCGTCGAGCACCAACTTGGCCGCCGGCCAGATGTCGACGCCGGTCCCGTCGCCCTCGATGAAGGGGATGATCGGCTGGTCGGTGACCCGGAGCGCGCCGCTCGAGTCTTGGGTGATGAGGTCAGGCATGCGGGCAGCCTAACGGCACCCCTACCCACCACCGCCAACCGAGGTCCACGCCATCCACGGGGACCCTGCTCAGAATGCCGGGTGCTCGACTCAGGAGGCGCCGAGACCGAGTGCGTCGTAGATCTCGCGGGTGGCGTTCGAACGATTGAGTGTGTAGAAGTGCAGCCCCGGAATCCCGACTGCCAACAGTTGCTCGCAGAGCTCGACCGCGATGGTCACTCCCTCGCTGCGCACCGCATCGGCGCCGCCCCGACGGTCGGCCTCCTCGAGACGCTCCACCATCCACCCGGGAACCGGAGCACCCATCACCGTCATGCCGGGTATCGACTTCAGACTGGTGACCGGCATGATCCCCGGGAGGACCGGCTTGTCCACCCCCCTCTCGGCCAGGTCGGCGACCAGGCCGGTGTAGTCGGCCGCCTCGAAGAAGAACTGGGTGACCGCGAAGTCCGCCTTCGACAACTTGGCCGCCAGCAGGTCGCGATCGCTCTTCATGTCCGGTGAGCGGGGGTGCCCGACCGGGTGTGCGGCGACTCCGATCGAGAACCCCCCGATCGCCGAGGCCAGCTCCACCAGCTCTGACGCGTGACGCAGCTCGCCGGGACCGTCATTGGGATCAGCCGGCGGGTCGCCACCGAGGGCCATCAGGTTCTCGACACCCGCCTTGCGGTAGGCCACCAGGATTTCGGCGAGCTCGAGCCGGGTATGGGCCACGCAGATCAAGTGGGCCATCGGCACCAACGCGGTCGTGCGGAGCATGCCGGTAACCAGGTCGAACGTCCGCTTCCGTGACTCCGCCCCGCCGCGGTAGGTGACCGAGACGAACGAAGGCCGCAACGGCTCGAGGGCGCGGAGCGTCTTGACCAGGGTGGCCTGTTCGGCGTCGGTCTTCGGAGGGAAGAACTCGAACGAGTAGGTACGGCCCTTGGCCAGCAGATCGGCGATCCGGGTCATCGTCGGACAAGCCTACGATGCGCGCTCGACCGTTCGCTACGCCGCCCGCTCCGCCGCTCGCACCGCGTTGGACAGCAACATCGCCCTGGTCATCGGCCCGACACCCCCCAGGCGGGGGGTGATCCACCCTGCGACGTCGGCCACTTCGGGCTGCAGGTCGGACAGGAGTTTCCGCCCTTCCCACGACGTGCCCGCTCCCACCACCGCGGCGCCGGGCTTGATCATGTCCGGGGTGACCAAACCGGCACGACCGGCGGCGGCGACCACCACGTCGCCTTGCCGGACCAGTCCAGCCAGGTCCTCGACGCCGGTGTGGACCACGGTCACCGCCGCGTTGCACCCGGGACGCTTCATCGCCAACAGCAGGGCCAGTGGGCGTCCGATGGTGAGTCCCCGCCCGATGACCACGACGTGCTTTCCCTCGACGGGCACGTCGTACTCGTGCAGCAGCTCGACGATCCCGGCCGGCGTGCAGGGGAGCGGTCCAGGGGTTCCCATGACCAGGCGACCGAGGTTGACCGGATGCAGCCCGTCGACGTCCTTGTCCGGGTCGACCGCCATCAGCACCCGCTCCTCATCGAGGCCGGGGGGAAGGGGAAGCTGGACGAGATACGCATGGATCTTGGGGTCGGCGTTGAAGCGGGCGACGACCGCTTCAATCTCGCCCTGGGTGGCATCGGCCGGCAGGTGCTCATGGGCAGAGCTGATCCCGACCTCGGCACAGTCCTCGTGCTTCATCTCCACGTAGCGGGCACTCGGACCGTCGTCGCCGACCAGAATGGTGCCGAGCCCGACCTCCACCCCCGCACTCCGCAGTCGCGCGACCCGGTCGGTGAGCTCGGACCTGATCTTGCTGGCGAGTCGTTCGCCGTCGAGGAGGGAGGCGGTCATCGTGGTCAGTGCCGGAAGTGCCGTTCGCCGTCGGCGGTCACCATGGCGAGTCCCACCTCGTTCGCCGCGGCGATCACCTCGGGGTCACGGATGGATCCCCCCGGCTGCACGACGGCGGCCACGCCGGCCTCCGCGAGGACCAGCAGGCCATCGGGGAAGGGGAAGAACGCGTCGCTCGCCGCCGCGCCGCCCTGTGCCCTTGCGCCGGCCTTGGCCACCGCAATCTCGGCGGCGACCACCCTCGACTGCTGGCCGGCGCCGACGCCGACCGCCTGGCCGTCGGTGACCACCGCGATCGCGTTGGAGGTGGTGCGTGCACAGACCTTCCAGGCGAGGGCAAGGTCCTGCCACTGCGACTCGGTCGGAGCGACCTCGGTCACCACCTGCCAGGAGGAAGGTGCGACCAGGAAGCGATCGGGGTCCTGCACCAGCACGCTTTGGCCGAGGCCACGGAGCTGACGGACGATCGGCTCGGGTGGTCCCGCCGACAGCAACCGGGTGGCTTTCCTTTTGGAGGTGAGCCGAGCCAGTGCCGACTCCTCGTAGGACGGGGCGACGATCACGTCGGCTTGCGGTCCGGCCGAGATCGCCTCGGCCACCGCGTCGGTCACCGTCCCGCCGACGGCCACGATGCCGCCGAACGCGGATTGGGGATCGCAGTCGAGTGCACGTTGGTAGGCGACGCTCAGATCGGGGTGCAGGGCTACCCCACACGGATTGGCGTGCTTGATGATGGCGACCGCCTGGTCGCCGGGTCGATCGGCGGCGAGCTCGTGGACCAGCCTCCAGGCCGCGTCGGCGTCGAAGATGTTGAGATACGAAAGCTCCTTGCCGCCGTGGAGGACCGCGTCGTCCCACCACGATCGCTCCCCCGCAATGCGGTAGCGCGCACCGTGCTGATGGGGATTCTCGCCGTAACGCATCGACCCCACCCGCTCCAAGGTGAGGTGGAGCACCGGAGGCAGCAGCGCGGCCATCCCGAACACCTCGTCCACCGACTCGGCCGACGTGTCGGAGAGCGGCGAGGGCTGCTCGTCGAGCCAGGCGACGATGGCCGCGTCGTACCCGGCGGTGTGGGCGAAGGCGTCCCGGGCGAGCCGGCGCCGGGTCGACTCGGAGAGCAAACCGTGCGCTTCGAGCTCTTCGAGGACCACCGGATAGTCGTCAGGCGAGACGACCACGCCCACGTGGTCGTGGTTCTTTGCCGCCGCCCGCACCATGGTCGGGCCCCCGACGTCGATCAGCTCCACCGACGGGTCGGAGGGGAACGGGTAGAGGTTGCACACCACCAGGTCGATGAGGTCGATGCCGTAGCGCTCGACCTCGTCCAGGTGCTCGGGGACCGAGCGGTTGGCGAGGATGCCCCCGTGGATGGTCGGATGGAGCGTCTTGACCCGGCCGCCCAACATCTCGGGGGCGCCGGTGAGCTCGGACACCTGGGTGTAGGGAATGCCGGCTTCGTCGAGTGCGGCCGACGTGCCGCCGCTCGAGATCAGCTCCCAGCCCAACTTGCGCAGCCCTTCCGCCAGATCGACCAGACCGGTCTTGTCGTAGACCGAGAGCAGAGCCCTCATCGTGCAACCTCCGTTGGTGATGCCGCCGCGTGCCTGGCCATCGCGGGCAGCCCGTCGATGAACTCGCGGATCGTTGCGGGATAGAGCGTGCGCTCCACCTCTTTGATCCGCTCGTGCAAGGTCTCCTCGGTGTCGCCCGGCAACACCGGCACCCGCTCCCGCGCAAGGATCGGACCCTCGTCCATCTCGAGGGTTGCGAGGTGCACGGTGGTCCCGGTCTCCGCAACACCTGCGGCCAGCGCGTCGGCCACCGCGTGCCAACCGGGGAATGCCGGCAACAGGGCGGGGTGGGTATTGAGGATCCTCTTCGGAAACGCATCGTGGATCGCCCGGCCGAGGACGGTCCCGAAGCCGGCCATCACCACGACGTCGATCCGGTAGGCCGCCAGCTCGTCGGTCACCGCCTCGGTGTACGCGTCGCGGTCGAACGAAGGGGAGAAACCCCCGAACTCGGAGCGGTCGACCAACACGGCGGGAAGGGACGCCCGGTCGGCCACCGACATCGCCCGACAAGGTCGGTCGGCGAGGACCATCCGGACCGGCAGATGGGCGGCGATGATCGCCTCCAACAGCGAACCGGTCCCCGAGGCAAGCACGCCGATGTTCACCTGTTCGGTGGGTGCTCGCGTCACGTCAGGGGCCACTGCCAGCACGCTACCAGCGCGATCCGACGACCAGGCGCGCCGCGACTCGCACTGTTCCGAAGCTCGACCAGAGCGACGGGGCCCGACCGGCCTGCCTCCGGTACCGGGCCCTCGTCGCTCGGTCTCCCCTGCCCAGGGAGTGCCCCTCGTGAGATGAGTTATCGGCACCAAGGCGCGATTGTTGAAGCGAAAATTGACGGAGATGCTGTTCGGGATCGACGTCGGCGCTGGTCAGGGAGCGAGCGTACGCAGCAGGGCCTCATCGAAGCCGGCCAGCGATTGCAACTTGGCATCGCAGAAGCCCCAGCGCGGGGAATCGAACGCGGCCGGCTCGGGGACGGCCACCACCCGCATGCGGGCGGCCTTCGCCGAGATGGCTCCGTTGAACGAGTCCTCGACCGCCAGGCACTCCACCGGGTCCACCCCGAGCTTCTCTGCCGTCGAGAGGTAGCTCGCCGGATGCGGCTTGCCGAGCGGTTCCGACTCGGCCGAGTGCCAGACGGACACCTCCTCATCGAGTCCCAGCTTGGCCAATGCGGCCTCGATCACCACCCCGTAGGAGCCCGAGCACACTGCGAGACCGAGGCCGAGGCGCGCACAGAGCTCGACCGACTCGATGGCGCCGCGCATCGGCATCCCGCGTTCCTCGATCAACTCGACCACCCGGTCGACGATCCTCTGTGCGACCACGGCCGGCGGCGTGCCTTGCCAAGGAGAGCGGTCCCACCAGTGCCGCACCGCGTCGTCGATCCGCAATCCCATGGTCTGGCGGACGTCGGTTTCGTCGAGCGCGAGCCCGACCGATCCGAACACCTCGATCTCCGCCTGTCGCCAGAAGGGCTCCGAGTCGATCAGCAGACCGTCGAGATCGAAGATGACCGCGCGGATCGGCAGGCCGGTCAGCGCACTGGCCGAAGGGAGGGTCAGTCGAGCTTCCGCACGATGTCGACCATGGCCTCCCCGGCCTCGGTCGGGTTGAGTGCGACGGTGACTCCCGCCTCGGACAGCGCGGCCATCTTCGCCTGCGCGGTGCCCTTGGATCCGGAGATGATCGCGCCGGCGTGGCCCATCTTGCGCCCTGGCGGGGCGGTGACCCCGGCGATATAGGAGACCACCGGCTTGGTCACCGACGCGGCGATGAACTCGGCGGCCTCTTCCTCAGCCGACCCACCGATCTCGCCGATCATCATGATCGCCCGGGTGTCCGGATCGGCCTCGAATGCAGCCAGGCAGTCGATGAAGCTGGTCCCCGGCACCGGGTCTCCCCCGATGCCCACACAGGTGGTCTGTCCGACCCCCTGCTGGGAGAGCTCGTGGAGGGCCTGGTAGGTGAGGGTTCCCGAACGGCTCACGATGCCCACCGGCCCACCGGCAGTGGCGATGTCGCCCGAGGTGATCCCGATGTTGCACTTGCCCGGCGAGATGATGCCAGGGCAGTTCGGCCCGAGCAGGCGGGTGGACGGGTAGTCGCGGACCAGCCGGTTGTAGGCCAAGGCCTCGTCGCTGGCCGGGATCCCCTCGGTGATGCAGACCACGAACGGAACGCCAGCTGCGGCCGCCTCGACGATGGCGTCGGCGGCGAACTTGGGCGGCACCGAGATGAACGACGCGTTCGCCCCGGTCGCCTCGACCGCCTCGGCGACGGTGGCGAAGACCGGGATACCCTCGATCTCCTCGCCGCCCCGGCCGGGATTGGTTCCCGCTACGACCTTGGTGCCGTAGTCACGGTTGCGGAGCCCGTGGTAGAGGCCCTGACTGGTCGGGCTGATCCCCTGGACGACGACCAAGGTGTTCTCGTCGACGAAGATGCTCATGACTTGCCTCCTGCAAAAGCGACCGCACGGCGGGCGGCATCGAGCATGGTCGGTTCGGCGACCAGGCGGTCTGACAGATGAGTGGAGAGGATCTCTCGCCCGGCGGCTGCGTTGGTGCCGTCGAGTCGGAGCACGATCGGCGAGTTGATCTCGACCCGCCGCAGCGCCTCGAGCACCCCGTTCGCAACTTCGTCGACTCGGGTGATCCCTCCGAAGATGTTGACGAAGATCGAGCGCACCGCGGGATCGGAGTTGATCACCTCGAGCGCGGCGGCCATCACGTCGGCGTTCGCGCCACCTCCGATGTCGAGGAAGTTGGCTGCGGAGCCGCCGCACTGGTTGACCACATCGAGGGTGCTCATGGCGAGTCCGGCGCCGTTGGCGATGATCCCCACCGTTCCGTCCAGCCCGATGTAGTTGAGCCCACGGGCTTTCGCCATGGCCTCCCGCTCGTCCTCGACGTCGGTACCGGCGAACTCGCTCCACTCGGGGTGCCGGAACGTGGCGTTGTCGTCGAGGGTGACCTTGGCGTCGAGGCAGTGGACCCGCCCGTCGGGCGTGTAGATGAGCGGGTTGATCTCGGCGAGGTCGCAGTCGCCCTCGGTGTAGCAGGTGTAGAGCTTCACCAGAATCGCGGCCGCCTGTTCGCGGGCGGCCTGATCGAGGTTGGCCCGTGCCACCCACTCGCGGGCGGTCTCGAGGCTCAGCCCCTCGACCGGATCGACGTGGAGGAGGGCGATGGCTTCGGGGTTGGTGGCGGCAACTTCTTCGATCTCGACGCCACCTTGTGCGGACAGCATGCCCAGGTGCTGCTTCGCACTCCGGTCGAGGGTGAAGCTGGCGTAGTACTCGCGCTCGATGTCCGAGGAGTGCTCGATCCACAACCGCTTGACCACGTGGCCCTTGATGTCGAGGCCGAGAATGTTTCCCGCGTGAGTGCGCAGCTCCGCCTCGTCGTCGGCCAGCTTGACCCCGCCGGCCTTTCCACGCCCGCCGACTTTGACCTGCGCCTTCACCACCACCGGGTAACCGGCGGATGCTGCAACCTCGACAGCTTCCTCCACCGTGTCGGCGACCCCTCCTTTGGAGATCGGCATGCCGAAACGGGCGAAGTACTGCTTACCCTGGTACTCGAAGAGATCCACCGGATCTGCTCCTCCCTCTCTGTGTCGTTCCTGCCCTGTTCTTCCTGCCCTGTTCCTACTGTTTTGTTGACCTTGTTCCGTCGTGGGTCAGGTGACCTCACTGTCCTCACGCGCATCCAGAGCGTTGCCCAACCAGGACCCGATGGCGGGCAGCGGAGCCCCCGGGGTGAACACCTCGGCGACGCCCATCTCCTTCAGGACCGGAATGTCCGCCGCGGGGATGATCCCCCCGACGAGCACCAAGACATCGCCCCGGCCCTGCGCCTCGAGGCCCTCGATGACCCGTGGGACGAGGGTGAGGTGGGCACCTGACAGCAGCGAGAGCCCGACCGCGTCGGCGTCCTCTTGCACCACCGCCTGGACGATCTGCTCGGCGGTCTGATGGAGCCCGGTGTAGATGACCTCGAAGCCCGCGTCGCGCAGCGCGCGGGCGATCACCTTGGCGCCGCGATCGTGCCCGTCCAGTCCGGGCTTTGCCACCACCACTCGATACGGGCGCTTCACGGAGCCAGATACTAAGCGCAGACGATCAAAAGGCCCAGACGAAGGGGCATTCCAAGGTTCCGGAGGGCACCCCCTCCAGCCAATCGAGGAAGGCGGATGGTACTTTGCGAACGGCGAAGGGGCGACGCCAGAGCCCCCCAGAGGAGACCTTGACCACTCCGGCTGAAGCAGTGGACACACCACCCGAGGACCTACCCGGCCCCCCGGCATCCGCCCGGCCCGGCCTGTTGATGGGACTCGTCCTCCTCGCCCGACCCCGCCAGTGGGTGAAGAACCTGCTCGTCTTCGTGGCGCCGGGCGCAGCCGGCGTGCTCTCCCATGCCAGCGCCTTCTGGCACTCCCTCGGTGCATTCGGCATCTTCTGTCTCGCCGCGTCGGGCACCTACTTCCTCAACGACGCCATCGACGCTGAATCCGATCGGAGACATCCCTCGAAGCGATACCGACCGGTGGCATCGGGTGTGGTCGCCGTGCCGTTGGCCCTCTCGATCGGTGTGGCCCTCCTGATCGTCTCGACCCTGCTCGCAGGATGGCTGGCCGGGTGGCACCTGGCACTGGTCATGGCGATCTATGCGCTTGTCAACCTCGCCTACTCGCTCGGCATCAAGAACGAGCCGATCCTCGACCTCGCCGCGATCAGCGCCGGCTTCATCCTCCGGGCGATCGCAGGAGGCGTCGCCACCGGTGTCCCGCTCTCGGTGTGGTTTCTCATCGTGGCCTCGTTCGGATCGCTGTTGATCGTGACCGGCAAGCGGTCGGGCGAGCAGCGCCTCCTGACCGAGCACGATGCCGACCAGCGCTCCATCCGCCCGACCCTCGGTGCCTATACCCCGACCTTCCTTCGTTCGATCCGGACGATGTCCGCCGCAGTCACCCTGACCGCCTACTGCCTGTGGGCATTCGAGCGTGCGGCCCAGATCCACCCCGGCCACCATCCGATCTGGTTTCAGCTCACTGTGATTCCTTTCACCCTCGCCCTCCTGCACATCGTGCGCATCTTCGACACCGGTGACGGTGCCGATCCCGAGGCCCTTGCGCTGTCGGACCACCGGCTCCAGCTCTACGGGCTCACCTGGGCCGTGCTCTTCGCGATCGGTGTCTACGCGGCGTGACCGTTCACGGGGGGCACCGAGCACTGCTGTCGGGGTGGGGTCGGACCGCCCCGACTGCCGCCGAGGTGGTCCGAGCGGTGCACCCGGACACGGTCGAAGAGGCGCTGGCCGATGCGATCGCCTCGGCGGGCGGGGGTGGGCGCGGGGTGATCGCCCGGGGACTGGGCCGGAGCTACGGAGACGCCGCCCAGAACGCCGGCGGCACGGTGGTCGACGCGACCTGGCTCGACGCCTACCTCCAGATCGACCTCGACTCGGGCGTCGTGACAGTGGGGGCCGGGGTCAGCCTGCAGTCGCTGATGGAGCGTCTGGTGCCGCTCGGTTGGTTCGTCCCGGTGACCCCGGGTACCCGGCTGGTCTCCGTCGGGGGCGCCATCGCTGCCGACATCCACGGCAAGAACCACCACGTCGACGGGAGCTTCTGTTCGCACGTCCTCGAGATGACCCTGGTGACCCCCACCGGGACCAGACGGGTGTCCGCCGAGTCGGATCCGGCGCTGTTCTGGGCGACAGCGGGGGGCATGGGCCTCACCGGCATCATCACCGACGCGACCATCCAGATGATCCCGGTCGAGACCAGCTACCTGCTGGTCGACACCGAACGAGCCGCCGATCTCGACACGGTGATGGAGAAGATGCTCACCGGGGACCGTCACTACCGCTACTCGGTGGCATGGATCGACTGTCAGACGACCGGTGACCGATTGGGCAGGTCGGTGCTCACCCGCGGCAACCATGCCGGCCTGGAGGATCTGCCCGGGCGTCTGCGCCGACGTCCCGAAGCGGCAAGACAGTTCGTCCCCCGGACCCTCCTGCGGGTACCGGTCACTCCCCCCGGTGGACTGCTCAACCCGGTGACGGTGGCCGCGTTCAACGAGCTCTGGTTCCGCCACGCGCCCCGCTTCGAGCAGGCCAAGCCACAGCACATGACCGGCTTCTTCCATCCGCTCGACGGAGTCGGGGGCTGGAACCGGCTCTACGGCGGGCACGGGTTCCTCCAGTACCAGTTCGTCGTGCCCGACGACCGGGGCGACGTGGTTCGCAAAGCGATCGAGGAGCTCACCTCGATCCGCGGCTGTCGTCCTTCCTGGCGGTGCTCAAGAGGTTCGGTCCCGGCGATCCCGCTCCGCTCTCCTTCCCGATGCCCGGCTGGACCCTGGCACTCGACCTCCCGATCGGCCACCCGCGACTGGGTGAGGTGCTCGACCGCCTCGACGCATTGGTGGTCGAGGCAGGCGGCCGGGTGTACCTGGCCAAGGACTCGCGGCTCGCGCCGGACACCTTTCGCTCGATGTACCCGCGGGTCGACCAGTGGCTCGAGGAAAAAGAGCGCGTCGACCCCGCAGGCGTGCTCCGATCCGACCTCGGGCGGCGACTCGGCCTCTGCGCCGGGAAGCAGTCGTCGAGCAGCCGTCTCGTCCCTCCAAGTGTTGGGAGCACGTCATGATCGACTCAGTCGGCCGACCCCAGTCGGTCCTCGTCCTCGGGGGATCGTCCGAGATCGCCCGCGCGGTGGTGGCGAAGCTGGTCGCCGACCGGTGCCGCACCGTGGTGTTGGCCGGCAGAGAGGGACCGGGCCTCGCCGACGCGGTCGGAGAGGCCAAGACCGCAGGCGCCGAGGTCGCCGAGTCGATGGTCTTCGACGTGACCGACATCGCCCATCACCGGACCTTCGCCGACGAGGCCTTCGATCGCTTCGGCGATCTCGACGTCGTCCTCGTGGCCGCCGGGGTGCTCGGCAACCAGGACAGCGACGAAGAGGATCCGGAGGCTGCGGCTTCGGTGATGTCCACCAACTACACCGGAACCGCTTCGGCCATGCTCGCCGTGGCTGCCCGTCTCCGCCGCCAGGGACACGGTCGGTTGGTGGTGCTCTCTTCCGTCGCCGGCGAGCGGGTCCGTCGGGCCAACTTCATCTACGGATCGTCGAAAGCCGGGCTCGACGCCTTCTCCCAGGGACTGGCCGACGCGCTGGTCGGGACCGGCGTGCAGGTCACCATCGTGCGGCCGGGGTTCGTGGTGGACCGGATGACGCAAGGACGCGACCCCGCCCCGTTTGCCACCACCCCCGACGCTGTCGCCGAGTGGGTCGTGCGGGGTATCGCCCAGGGGTCAGCGGTCGTCTACGCCCCGCCGCTACTTCGTTGGGTCTTCACGGTGATGCGTCATCTTCCGCGCGCTGTCTGGCGGAGGATGCCCGGCTGACCGAGTCGCGGAGCTCAGGCCCGCTTGAGCGGAGCCATCCGCAGGAGCAGCCGCTTGCGACCGACCGAGGCGAACTGCACCACCGCCTCTGCGTCGTCACCTTCCGAGGCGGTCTCGAGCACCTTGCCCTCGCCCCAGGTGCCGTGCACCACCGCGTCCCCCGCCACCAGACCGAGCTGCTCGGCACCCGATGCGCCACCACGATCCCGCCTGCGGCGCCCGGTCGCGTCGAACTCGCTGTCGGTCGCGGCGACTCCCCGACCGAACACGCTGCGCCCCGGCGTCCCGGCGTCGTCGTCTGCGCCGCCGCGGAACCCACTCGACGAGCGCTCCCAGCTGTTGGGTCGATCCAACTGGACGCCGACCTCGTGGACGAGCTCTGACGGGATCTCGTTCAAGAACCGGCTCGGGATGTTGGCGCTGCTCCGCCCGTAGAGCATGCGGCTCCAGGCATGGGAGAGGTAGAGATGGCGCTCGGCGCGGGTGATGCCCACGTAGCAGAGGCGCCGTTCCTCCTCGAGCTCGACCGGCTCGCCGAGCGAGCGCAGGTGGGGGAAGACGCCGTCTTCCATCCCGACCAGAAAGACTGCCGGGAACTCGAGACCCTTGGCGATGTGCAACGTCATGAGCGAGACCTTGGTCCCGTCGCCTTCGAGCTCGTCGGAGTCGGCCACCAACGACGCCGCCTCGAGGAACTCGGCGAGGGTGCGGTACTCGTCGGCCATGCCCACCAAGGTGTCGACGTTCTCCACCCGACCGAGGGCCTCGATCGTTCCCTCGGCGAGCAGCTCGCTCCGGTATCCGGTTTCCTCCACCAGAGCGGTGACCAGCTGTCCGGGGTCGAGCACGCCCGGAGTGTCCGCCTCGCTAGCCGACCCCTCGACCGTCCCGCCCCCGAAGTCGAACTGCCCCGCCTCCTCGGGATCCTCGGGCGCGATCGCCTCGCCGTTCTCGTCGACCAGTGGCGGGGCCGCCATCTGCGACCGAAGCCGGTCGAGCAGATCGGAGAGTTCCACCAGCGCCTGCCCCGCCTTGCCACTCACCCCGACCTCGGGTGCTGCGGCGACGGCGTCGCCGAAGGAGACGTGGTGCAATCCGGCCCATCCAGCGAGCTTGGCGACCGACGTCTCACCGACCCCACGCTTCGGAACGTTCACGATCCGGCGCCAGCTGACCTCGTCGTCAGGATTGACCAGCACCTTCAGGTAGGCCATCACGTCCTTGATCTCGCGCCGGTCGTAGAACTTGGTGCCGCCGACCACTTTGTAGGGCACCTCGGCGTGGACCAGCGCCCCCTCGAGCGCCGCGCTCTGCGAGTTGGTCCGGTAGAAGATGGCCGCGTCACCCCATCGGAGACCTTGGTCGCTGCGCAGCCGAAGGATCTCGTGGGCCACCCAACCGGCTTCGTCGTGCTCGTCCTCGGCCCGGTAGCGAACGATCTTGACCCCGGGGCCGCCGTCGGTCCAGAGCGTTTTGGGCTTGCGCGACACGTTGTTGGCGATCACCGTGTTGGCAGCGTCGAGGATGGTCTGGGTGGACCGGAAGTTCTGATCCAGGGTGATCGCGGTGGCGTCGGGAAAGGCCTGCTCGAAATCGAGGATGTTGGAGATGTCCGCGCCTCGGAACCGGTACACCGACTGGTCGCTGTCTCCCACCACCACGATGTTGCGATGCTCGCCGGCGAGGAGCACGGCGAGCGCATTCTGCACCGGGTTGGTGTCTTGGTATTCGTCGATCAGAACGTTGGTGAACCTGGTCCGGTAGTGCTCGAGCACGTCCGGGTGCTCGCGGAACAATCGGACCGTGTTGAGAAGGAGGTCGTCGAAGTCCATCGCGTTGGATGCGACCATTCGCCGCTGGTACTCGTCGTAGACGTCGGCGACCCGCCGGTCGAAGATGGTGATCGCCGCCTTCCGGAACTCCTCGGGTCCGAGCTGGTTCGACTTGGCCTGACTGATCTGGCCGAGGATCGACCGGGGAGACATCTTCTTCGTGTCGATGTCGAGCTCGCGACAGACGATCTCGATCAACCGGCGCGAGTCGGCGTCGTCGTAGATGGTGAACGATCCCTTGTATCCGAGGCGGTCTCCGTGGGCCCGAAGGATCCGCACGCACGCGGAGTGGAACGTCGACACCCACATCCGCCGAGCACGCGGCCCGACCAGCTCGGTGACCCGTTGGCGCATCTCGTCGGCAGCTTTGTTGGTGAAGGTGATCGCGAGGATCTGCGGAGGCACTGCATCGCCCGAGGCGATCAGATGGGCAATCCGTCGGGTCAGGACCCGGGTCTTGCCGGAGCCGGCACCCGCCACGATGAGCAACGGGCCGCCACGGTGTACGACCGAGTCGCGTTGCGCCTCGGTCAGCCCTTCGAGCAACCGATCGGCCGCAGACTTCGTGTCGCTCGGCTGAGCCGTCGATTCCATCGGGGCGGTCACTCCCACTCGATGGTGCCGGGCGGCTTGGAGGTGATGTCCAGTGCCACCCGGTTGACGCCCTCGACTTCGTTGATGATCCGTGACGAAAGGCGCTCCAGCAGGTCGTATGGGAGGCGGGCCCAGTCGGCGGTCATCGCGTCGTCACTGTTGACCGCCCGGATCACGATCGGATAGGCGTAGGTGCGGCCGTCACCCATGACTCCGACGGTGCGAACCGCAGGGAGCACCGCAAAGCTCTGCCACAGATCGCGGTAGAGGCCGGCACGGCGGATCTCCTCGACGACGATCGCGTCGGCCGCCCTCAGGATGGCCACCCGCTCGGGGGTCACCTCGCCCACCACCCGTACGGCGAGTCCGGGACCGGGGAACGGCTGGCGCCACACGATGTCGTGAGGCAGGCCGAGCTCCTCACCGACCGCCCGCACCTCGTCCTTGAACAACAGGCGGAGCGGTTCGACCAGATCGAACGCCAGGTCCTCGGGGAGTCCCCCGACGTTGTGGTGGGACTTGATGATCGCTGCCGACCCCGAACCGGATTCGATGACGTCGGGGTAGAGGGTGCCCTGCACCAAAAAGCCCGACCCGGTCGCTCCGTCGGCAGCCTGCGAGCCGAACCGCTCGACCACCAGGTCGCGTGCAACCTCCTCGAAGATCCGGATGAACAGCTCACCGATGATCTTCCGCTTGGCCTCGGGATCGGTCACACCGGCCAGTGCTTCGAAGAACCGGTCGGCCGCCTTCACGTGGATCAGGTCGACCTTGAACTGGCGGCGGAACGTCTCCTCCACCTGTTCGCTTTCGTCCGCCCGCATCAGACCGGTGTCGACGTAGACACAGGTCAGCTGATCGCCCACCGCCTTGTGCACCAGGGCCGCGGCCACCGCCGAGTCGACCCCCCCGGACAGGGCGCACAGCACCGGGGAGGAGCCCACGGCGGCCCGCACCGCGTCCACCTGGTGCTCGATGATCGAGGTATGGGTCCATGAGGGGAGGCACTGGCAGACGTCATAGAGGAAACGGTCGAGGAGATCTCCTCCCCGCTCGGTATGGACGACCTCCGGGTGGAACTGCACACCGTAGAGATTGCGCTCGGGGTGATACAGGGCCGCCACCGGTGCGTCTGCGCTCGACGCGGTCGCGACGAATCCGGCAGGCACCTCGGTGATCGCATCGGCGTGGCTCATCCAGACTTCGCTGTCCTCCGGCCAGTCCACGAACAACGGCGACGGGCTCACCACCTTCAAGGCGGTCCGGCCGTACTCGCCGCGGCCGGTGCGCGCGACCACACCGCCCAGCTGCTGGGTGAGCAGCTGGGCGCCGTAGCAGATGCCGAGGATCGGGATGCCTGTCTCGTAGATGGCCGGATCGATCGACGGAGCGGGAGACTCGTTGACCGACTTGGGCCCGCCAGACAGGATGATCCCGGACGGCCGGCGGGCGAGAAGCTCGGCCGCGCTCGACGTATGGGGGACGATCTCCGAGTAAACGTGCGCCTCGCGAACCCGCCGTGCGATCAGCTGTGCGTACTGGGCGCCGAAGTCGACGACCAGGATCACGCCGTCACCCCGGTCCCCGGTTCCGGAGGGGACTTGGCTCAATGGCCCATGCCGACACCCTGGGAGCGCTGCAGGTCCTTGCCCTCGGTTTGGAGTGCAGGAGCGACCATGATCTCGGCCTTCTGGAACTCCTTCACCGTCTGGTAGCCGCAGGTGGCCATGGCCGTGCGCAACGCCCCGAACAGGTTCATCCGGCCGTCGTTCTCGTGGGCAGGGCCGAGGAGGATCTCCTGCAGCGTGCCCCTGGTGGTGGTCTGGACCCTGGCCCCCCTCGGGAGGGTCGGGTGGAAGGTGGCCATACCCCAGTGGAAGCCCCGGGCGGGAGCCTCGACCGCGGAGGAGAGCGGCGACCCGAGCATGACCGCGTCTGCGCCGCAGGCCACCGCTTTGGCGATGTCGCCGCCCTTGGACATCCCGCCGTCGGCGATCACCTGGCAGTAGACGCCGGTCTCGTCGAGGTGGCGCATCCGTGCTCCGGCCACGTCGGCGATCGCAGTCGCCTGGGGGACGCCGATGCCGAGCACGCCCCGGGTGGTGCAGGCGTTGCCGGGGCCCACCCCGACCAGCACGCCGACCGCGCCGGTCCGCATCAGGTGGAGACCGGCCTGGTAGGAGGCACAGCCCCCGACGATCACCGGGATCTCGAACTCGCGGATGAAGCGTTTGAGGTTGAGTGGCTCCACCGTCTTGGAAACGTGCTCGGCAGAGACCACTGTCCCCTGGATGACCAGCAGGTCCAGTTCCGCCTCGAGGAGAGCCGGGGCGAACCGCTCGGTCTTCTGCGGGGTGACCGAGGCGGAGGTGGTGATCCCCGCCGCCTTCATCTCCTTGATGCGTTGGGTGACCAGCTCGAGCTGGACCGGCTCGGCGTACATCTGTTGCATCCGGGCGGTTGCCTTCTCGGCCGGCAGCTCACGGATCTCGTCGAAGAGGGGGGTTGGATCCTCGTAGCGGGTCCAGAGCCCTTCGAGGTTGAGGACCCCGAGACCGCCCAATCTGCCGACCTCGATCGCTGTGGAGGGACTGACCACGCCGTCCATGGCGGAGGCCATGAGTGGCAGCTCGAACCGGTAGGCGTCGATCTCCCAGCTGATGTCGACATCCTCGGGATCGCGGGTGCGCCGGCTGGGAACGATCGCGATGTCGTCGAACCCGTAGGCCCTCCGCCCCGATTTGAAGATGCCGATCTCTATCTCAGCCACGTCTCGTCCTCCGGACCCTGGTCGTTGTCGAAATCCTCCCATCGGCGGCGACCCGACATTGCGCCCACCGACTGCTCCCACGATACCGCCTCGCCACAATGTCACCGTGCCCTGAGGGAGGAGGGGACGTCGACCCCGAGGACCAGGCAGAGCAGCTCGACGAGGGTCCTCGCCGTCGCACCCCAGACCGTCTCGCCGGCCACCTCGAAGAACCACACGGGGAACTCGCCGTCGGGGAAGCCGCGGGCGACGGCGGTTTTCGGTTCCGACCACCACTCTTCGTGGAAGACGCCGTCGGCCACCAGCTCGCTGAGGGCGACGTCGAACACCCGCTCGACCTCGGTGGGGCTGCCGACCAATGACGGACGTGCGGCCAGTGAGGCGACCACCGGGGTCATCACCGAGGTCGAGGAGATGGTCGGCATCGCCGAGAGCTGTCCGACCACCTTCACCAATGCCGGGTCCAGCCCGACCTCTTCGTTGGCCTCGCGCAGCGCCGCCTCGATGACACCCTCTCCCTCGTCCAGCCGACCCCCGGGGAAGGCGACCTCCCCGGTGTGCGAGCGGAGTCGACCCGAGCGAACGGTGAGGACGACCCGGGTCTCGCCTTCCTCTTCGAACAGGGCCACCAACACCGCCGCCGGGCTCGCCCCGAGCTCGGCAAGCGCTGGGTGATGCCACGGCTCGGCGAGTTGTTCGGGAGACTGAGGAGCGTGGGCATCCAGCGCGGCGACCACCCGAGTGAGGGTGATCCCGGTCCGCATCGTCGCGGGGAGCTGCGCCCAGGGGGCGGGCGAGCCGAACCGGCTGACCGGCGGGCGGGTGATCGGTCTCCTGGTGGTCGAGGAGACGGTCGACGTGGCTGTCGACGGTGTGGGTTCTGCAGCTGCCATCGACCATCAGGCTACGACGCGGGTCCCGGGGCCCGGACGGCGCTCCGGTCCGAAACTCCTCAATTCCCTGAAACCTGCTGGACTACGACACCGTGAGCGAGGTCCGGCTGATTCTCACCCTGGACGACCAGACCCGTACGAGGATCGAGCATGAACTCGAACTGAGTCCGATCCTCGACACTGCTATGACCAGCGATAGCCGAGGGGCAAGAGATCAGTGCGACCCGGGAACGTTCGGGGGCGGAGGTGCAAGCTTGCTCATTGCTGCCTGAAAGTCACCGAAGCTCGGATTAGCTCCTTGAAACGAGCCCAGCCGTCCGTTGTCGAGCGTCTGGCAGCCGCTGGCCGAATACCAGAGTGCAACATCAGGTCGTGAGGCATACGAAAATCCGATCAGACCGACCGTGCCGACGGCGGCGGGGCAGCTGTAGCCGACCGTGGGTGGTGGCCGAAGACTCAACCTCCTCACCGAGGTGGCCAGCACGTTCGCCCCGCGAGAGCTGAGCCGCGCTTCTCGTCCCAGATGCGTCGCCACCCTCGGCCGCCAACGCACGACATTCATCATGCTTCACCACGGCTCGGTTGGTGATGTGGGCCCATCGACAGGTTCTTTTGCGAGAAGCACGACCGGCTCCGAGAGGCACTGTCGGTCATAGTGTGAGAGTGAGCAGCTACAGGTTTGGAGTCGACCAGTCGGCGGCGGAGCGGCTCCGACTCGTGGCCGAGGCGTACGAACCTGTTTCTCGCCGCTTCCTGACTGCCAACGCTCCTTCGCACCCGAACGTCGCTCTCGATATCGGCTGCGGACCAGGATTCACGACCGAACTTCTTGGGCAAGTCAGTCAACCCAACTCGATTTTCGGCATCGATTCATCCGAGCGCTTCATTGCCATCGCCCGAACCCGAATCCCTGCAGCTCAAATTCGTGACACACGACGTCACCGACGTTCCCCTCCCCGGTGCGCCCGCCGACGTGATCTATGCCCGCCTCCTCCTCGCACACCTCCCGGCACCTGAAGCCCTCGTCCGGCAGTGGCAGAGTCAGTTGACAACCGAGGGACAGCTCCTGATCGAAGATCTCGACAGCGTGTCCAATCCGGTGGGGCCCCTTCATGACTACGAAGACATCTCCACGCGGATCGTTCGATCGGGTGGGGGGCTCATGTACGCAGGTGCACTCTTGTCCCACCTTGGTGGAACAGTCGTCCCGGTGACAGTGCCAGGCGCTACGGCTGCGCTCATCTACCTCTTCAATGTCCGCCATTGGTCGACGTCGACACGTCTCCCTGTCGACGTCGACGAACTGCGAGAACTCGAGCGCGGCTTGGTTCGGTTGTCTGGTGAAGACGACGGCACCACCGTCTCGTGGAACGTGCGACAGTTGGTCCTTGGACCCCTCGCTGCCTAACCGCTGAAAGCTCCGTCGGCACGGGCGATCACGCGCCCAGAACCCGCGCTCGAGAGCACCGTCAGGGTCCGGCCAAAGGATCCAACCTGTCCTCGCGAGCAGCCAAGATGGCTCGAAGGCGCCGATCGACCTCGGCAGTATGGTGGTCATCTGTGAACACGTAGTCCCGGCCGCTTCGCACGGCATCGACGACGTTTCGGGCGACCTCTGACGGCTCAACCGTTCCAATCGGATTCATCCCGGTTCGGATCATGCCGGGCATGACGACGCTGACACCAACGGGTGCTCCGATATCGAGCAGCTCGATCCGGAGGACATCGGACAGCCCTAGGACCCCGTGCTTCGCAACGGTATAGGGACCGATCCGGCCCACCGGAAGGACTGCCGCCATCGACGCAACGTTGACGACGTGTCCTTCTTCGCCGGTTGCAAGAATCCGGGGCACAAATGAGCGAACACCGTGAATGACTCCCCAGAGGTTGATGTCGAACACTCGGGCCCAATCCTCTCGGGACAGCTCCCACGAATACCCTCCATTCAGAACACCGGCGTTGTTGACAGCGATGTGGAGCCCGCCAAACTCGTCGACAGCACGTTGGCCCAGGGAATCAACAGCCTCCGGATCGCTCACATCGCAGACCACCGGTTTGATCGCCAGCCCCTGAGCGCTGAGTCGAGCTGCCTCGGAATAGAGGCTTTCCTCATTCACATCGGCCATCACCACCGATGAGCCCTCATGAGCGAATGCTTCACTGATGGCGAGGCCGATTCCGCTCGCGGCACCGGTTACGACGGCCACTCGATCGACAAGTTGTTTCATGGGTTGGACCTCTCGCGTCACTCAGAAGTGCACTAGCGCCCAGATGGAGAGAACGCGATCTGGCTCAGACCGGTTGCCAAGAGTTCTCCGGTCCGGGACCACACCTGCGTCTTCGCACTGGCGAGACCGTCAACTCCGTCGATCACGTCGGACACAGAGCAGAGCCACTCGGTTCCTCGAGATCGATGGAAGTGCACCAGCATGTCGAGATTCGTGAAGCGCCACGCAAGTTCTCTGCTCTTCGGACCCCACACGTAGCCGAAGCGCTGGAGAAAGGCAGGGGCTTGGTTGTCGAGGGCAAAAGCGATTCGCGCTGCTTCGAGAAAGGCGTCGTCGTAGACGACTCCATCGAGAAAGCGCGTCCACACGAGATGATCCGATCCCGGGCTCGACCCGTCGCCCCGGATCTCCACGTGGTCGTAGAGAGCGGGGTCACGCTTCCACCCATCGTCTCGTATGTAGTCCAGGGTGGGACGAAGGGACAGCGGGTCCCCATGGTCGAAAGAGCGTTGCGGAGGGCACGTCGGCCCATCGGCGGCAGAGGTGGTTCGGATCAACCCTTCGATGCTGAGCTTTCCCGCCTGGGTCAGTGACACTCGAAAGAGCTCCGACGAGCGGCCCTTCCGAAGTTGGTTTGCCTCGACGGCTATCGGTTCGTCCACCAACAGAGGCCGGAGGAACTGGCAGGCAACAGACGCCGGCCGCCCAGCCGAGCATTCGAGGCCGGCCGCCCGCACCAGAATGCCGACACTGAAACCGCCATACACAACGCCCGGCTTGGCCTCCCATGACTTGTCGACGACCAATTCGTAGCGCCCGTCCTCGCCTCGGAAGTCGAGGGACTCCTCGAGACCAAGGCGTGAATGTTCCGCCATCCTTGCTCCCCCCCTCCTGGACTGATGTTGACCCGCAGGCAGTGTAGAACGAGGCCCAGGTGCCAGATCAGAAGAGGTCGGCCACCTCGGGCTCGATGTAGCGGTGGACATCCATCTCCACAAGGTTCAGCTCTCCGAGAGCAGCGCCGAACGTCACGAAATGCGGCATGCCGAAGTGCTCGGTGAGGGCCTCTTGCGACTCCCACTCCTCGAAGACCCGAAACCGTCCTGGCGCATCGGGATCGGCCCAGAAACCGTACGTCCGGCACCCCGGTTCCTTGAGGGACTCCGCAGCCACAGTGCGGGCGAGCTCAACCATGCGGTCATGGGAGGAGGGCTCGACGGCCATGATGCCCGAAACGATGATCATCCCAAAGTCTGCCAGATTCCTAAGGATGTCGGCTGCGGAGGGTCCTGCTCGATTCGAAAGTTGCAATGGCTGCGACGATCAGGGCGGCAACGGCGTCCGCCCACCACCAACCAAGGACACGGTCGGTCAGCAGACCAAGGAAGGCAAGCCCGGCGACGGTCGCTCCGATCAGACTCAACGAGCCATCCCCGCGAAGCGCTGGACTCGGTAGAGCGGCTCCGACTCGTCGTTTGGCAAGACCCAACGGGGTCAGCACGACCAGGGACGCTCCCGCGGCTGCCAGCGTTGCGATTCCAGGCCGTGGGAGATCGTGGCTGTGGAGGTGAATCAGAGCCTCGACCGCCAAGAACAGAGCGAGGAGAAACAGTGCGGAAGCAACCGCAAACGAAGCGACGCGTTCCGCTCGTTCGCCTTCGTGCCGTCCATGCAGCTCGCCCCTCAACCGCCAAGCCACGAAGACGGAGCCGGTCACGTCGGCCGCCAGGTTCAAGCCCAATCCGAGGACGCTCAAGCTGTGGGATCCCAAGGAGGCAGTGATCGCCCATACACCCGAGCCGACTCCCCAGACGATCGACACGATGGAGAGCCGCAATCCCTCGTGCAACAGTGCTCCACGTCCCCGTCGGTGAGGGTGCATGGAGTGGGTGTAGCAGAACATGACTGCTCCGAAACAACGAAACCGGCCGGACCCGAGGGCCCGGCCGGTTCGTACCAGTTTGTGCCACGAAGGCGGACCGGCTCACTTCGAGCCGGCGGACGGCTACATCATGCCGCCCATACCTCCCATGCCACCCATGCCGCCGCCCATGGCGGCGGCTGCCGCCGCTGCCGCAGCGGGATCTGCCTTCTCCGGCTTGTCGGCAACCAGGGCCTCGGTGGTGAGCAGCAGCCCGGCGATCGACGCTGCGTTCTGCAGCGCGGAGCGGGTCACCTTGGCCGGGTCGATGACGCCGGCCTTGACCAGGTCGACCAGCTCGCCGGTGTTCGCGTTGAGCCCGACCGAACCGCTCTCGTTCTCGACCTCACGCACGAAGACCGATCCTTCGAGTCCGGCGTTGTTGGCGATCGCCGAGAGAGGCGCCGTCAGTGCCTTGGCCACGATGGTCGCACCGGTGGCTTCGTCCCCCTCGAGGGAGTCGGCAACACTCTGCACCGCGGAGCGGGCACGAACGAGGGCGGTCCCGCCCCCGGCGACGATTCCCTCTTCGACGGCAGCCCGGGTGGCGGAGAGCGCATCCTCGATGCGGTGCTTCTTCTCCTTCAGCTCCACCTCGGTGGCGGCACCGACCTTGACGACGGCGACCCCGCCGGCGAGCTTGGCGAGTCGCTCCTGCAGCTTCTCGCGATCCCAGTCGGAGTCGGTCTCGTCGATCTCGCGCTTGATCTGGGCGATCCGGCCCTTCACGTCCGCGTCGGCTCCACCGCCTTCGACGATGGTGGTGTCGTCCTTGGTCACGATGACCCGACGGGCCTTGCCCAACAGATCGACGGTCGTGGTGTCGAGCTTCAGGCCGATCTCCTCGGAGATGACCTGGGCACCCGTGAGGATGGCCATATCCTGGAGCATCGCCTTGCGTCGCTCACCGAAGCCCGGCGCCTTCACCGCAACCGAGGTGAACGTGCCACGGATCTTGTTGACGACCAGGGTGGCCAGCGCCTCCCCTTCGACGTCCTCGGCGATGATCAGCAGCGGCTTGCCGGTCTGCATGACCTTCTCGAGCACCGGAACCAGATCGTGCACCGCGCTCGATCTTCGAGTTGACGAAGAGGATGAGCGGCTCGTCGAGCACGGCTTCCTGACGCTCCGCATCTGTCACGAAGTACGGCGACAGGTAGCCCTTGTCGAACTGCATGCCTTCGGTGAACTCGAGCTCGATGCCGAAGGTGTTGGACTCCTCGACGGTCACCGTCCCGTCCTTGCCCACCCGGTCGATGGCGTCGGCCAGGACCTCACCGATGGCGCCGTCGGCAGCCGAAATAGAGGCCACCTGTGCGATCTCGGTCTTCGAGTCGATCTCCTTGGACTGCTTCTGGATCGACTCGACCGCTGCGGCCACCGCCTTGTTGATGCCCTTTTGCAGGCCCATCGGATTGGCGCCGGCGGCAACGTTGCGGAGACCTTCACGGATGAGAGCCTGGGCCAGCACGGTGGCGGTCGTCGTGCCGTCACCGGCGACGTCGTTCGTCTTGGTGGCGACCTCTTTGACCAGCTGCGCGCCCATGTTCTCGAACGCGTCTTCGAGCTCCACCTCACGGGCGATGGACACACCGTCGTTGGTGATGGTGGGAGCGCCGAACTTCTTTTCGATGACGACGTTGCGTCCCTTGGGCCCAAGGGTGACCTTGACGGTTTCGGCCAGCTTGTTCACGCCGGCCTCGAGGCCGCGCCGGGCGGCTTCGTCGAACTTGAGGATCTTCGGCATTACTTGGTCACCTTCGCAAGGACGTCCCGACCGGACAGGATGAGCAGATCCTCACCATCGGTGTTGATCTCGGTGCCCCCGTACTTGGAGTACACGACGGTGTCGCCGACCTTGATGTCGAGGGGGATCAGCTCACCGGTGTCGGCGCGGCGGCCGGGGCCGACGGCGAGGACTTCGCCCTGCTGGGGCTTCTCTTTGGCGGTGTCGGGGATGACCAGGCCGGATGCGGTCGTCTCCTCGGCATCGCCGGGGCGAACGACGATCCGGTCGTCGAGGGGTTGCAGACTCATGGTTCGGGCCTCCTGTGGCACGTCGTTAGCAGTCGAGCATTGAGAGTGCTAACGATAGCGTGCCGCCGGGCGCGTGGCAACCGGGGTCGGAGAGTGCCAGCCGGCCGGATCAGCCGGACCGATCGGATCAGCCGGTTGCGACCAACCGGAGGTTGGGATCGGCCCCGAGGGTGTGGGGACTGGGTCCGCCGTGACGGAGCCGCCACCACCCCGCCGCGGCGACCATCGCTGCGTTGTCGGTACAGAGCGCCCGGCTCGGCAGGAACGCACCGATCCCGTCCTCGGCGCACACCTCTTCGATCCGCGCACGCAGCAAGGAATTGGCAGCGACCCCGCCCGCGAGGCAGAGGGCCTTGGCGCCGACCTCCGCGGCGGCACGGCGTGACCTGGAGACGAGCACGTCCACCACCGCCTGGCGGAACGAGGCGGCCACATCGGCGGTGGCTGCGTCGGGGTGCTTGCGGACCGTGTTGACCACCGAGGTCTTCAGCCCACTGAAAGAGAGGTCGTAGCCGTCCCCCGGCAGCGATCGGGGGAAGGCGAAGGCGGCCGGGTCCCCCTCCTCGGCGATCTTGTCGATGGCCGGCCCGCCCGGGTACCCGAGCCCGAGGAAGCGGGCGACCTTGTCGAAGGCCTCGCCGGCCGCGTCGTCAATGGTCCCACCGAGTAACCGGTACCGACCGGGTTCTGAGACTTCGATCACCATGGTGTGCCCGCCGGAGACCAGCAGCACCGCCAGCGGCCATCCGAGTTCGGGCTGCTCGAGCAATGAGGCGAAGAGATGGGCCTCCAGGTGGTTCACGCCGACAAGTGGCACCCCCCAGGCCAACGACAAGGCCTTGGCCTCGGCCACCCCGACCAGGAGCGAGCCGATGAGACCGGGTCCGCTGGTCACCGCCACCGCGTCGATGCCACTGCCGGTCGTATCGGAGCCGGCGAGCTCCAGCGCCTCGGCGACGACCGGGGTGAGCAGCTCGAGATGGGCGCGTCCCGCGAGCTCGGGCACCACCCCGCCATACCGAGCGTGGAGGTCGATCTGGCTGGAGACCACCGAGGACACGACCGTCGAACCCCCGTCCACGACCGAAGCCGCGGTCTCGTCACACGAGGTCTCGATCCCGAGGACCCGATGGACGGGAAAGGAGGCGGTGGGCAGGTCGCTCACGGACGGGGAGCGTAACGGCTCGGACCCCCGGCAAGGACCGGCCACTTCATCGGGAGCTCACCTCGAGCTCGGCCGGCAACGAATCCTCGATCGCCGCCAGGCGATCGGCATACTCGGGCGAGTCGATGTCTCGGACCCACATGATCAGGGCGTCGTCGCCGGTCACCGGGTAGTAGTTGGGCCGCACCCCGACCGGCGCCATCCCGAATCGTCGGTAGAGAGCCAGCGCCGGTTCGTTCCCGACCCGGACTTCGAGCGTGAGATGTCGCATCCCGCGGTCGAGCGCGGTGGCGATCAGGTCGAGCATCAGGACGTGGCCGAACTGCTTGCCCTGCCACTGCGGGCTGACCGCGATGTTGTTGACGTGCGACTCGTCGTCGATGAACATCTGGCCGGCGAACCCGACGATGCTCCGCCCGACCCAGGCGGCTCGGTAGGCGCGGGACTTGCGTTGCTTGAGCTCCTCGACGAAGAGCCGGTGGGACCACGGCTGCGGAAACACCGCTTCCTCGATCTCGAGGACACCTCGGAGGTCCTTCACCCGCATGGGGGCGACGATCACTTCCAAGGGGCGGTGCTCCACGCGGGGACCCGCTGCTCCCAGTTGATCCGGGCATCCGCCGGCCGCCGGTAGTCGGGGAGGAGCTCTCCCGGCGCCATCAACTGCGCCCCTTGCGCGAGCCGGAAGAGGGCGAGACGGGCCAAGACGAGCGGCGGTGGAGAGGACAGCCCGTCGGTGCGGATGTCGAGAGAGGGGTTGGATGACAACAGGTGGTGGTAGCGAACGGCACCGTCGCCCACCACGACGACCCGCCCGGCCTCGTCCGAGAGCTCGGTGAGCAACCGCACCAACTCCTCCGGATCGATGGGATACGGGTGGTCGTTCCGAACCGACGCCGGATCGGTCGACTCGACCTGCCCGTCGCTTCGGTCGAACCGGTACCGGGCGACGAACACCTCGCCGCGGCGCGCATCGACGACCGACACGACCGGGAGCACACCGTCGGACCCGAACTGCTCGGCGGCTGCCGCCGCGAGGATGTCGAGGCTGCTCACTCCGAGCACCCCGATCCCGAGCGCTTGGGCCAACGCCTTGCCGGTCGCGACCCCGACCCGCAGTCCGGTGAAGAGCCCGGGACCGATATCGACCGCGATCTGCTCCACGTCGCGGACCGTGCAGCCCGAGATCGCACAGGCCTCCTCGATGGACGGCACCAACAGCTCGGCGTGCGCCCTGCCACCCTGATGGAGGCGCTCCACCTCGCCCCCTCCCGGGCGAAGAAGCGCGACTCCGACCATGTCGGTCGCCGACTCGATCGCGAGCAGGCTCACCGGGCCACACCCCAGGGGGCAAGCGCGGCTGCCAACTCGCTCCAGCGTCGGGACCAGGTCTCGTCGACCGAGCTGATCTCGATCACCCGGTGGTCGTCGTCTGCGCTCTCCTCGGGGCTGAGGCGAACCAGCAATGCTCCCGAACCCAGAACGGGCGACGCCGCGTCGCCCCACTCGACCAGTGCCACCCCACCCTCTTCCACCAGCTCGCCGAGCCCCAGGTCCACGATCTCGGCGAGGTGGTCGAGGCGGTAGACGTCGGCGTGGAAGAGCACTCGGAGCCCCCGTTGCCCGCCGAGGGAGTACTCCCTGACCAAGACGAAGGTGGGGCTGGTGATCGGCTCCTCGATCCCGAGCGCAGAACCGAAGCCCTGGGTGAAGGTGGTCTTTCCCGCACCCAGCCCTCCGGCGAGCAGGATCACGTCACCGGGTTCACACCGTCGGGCGATCTCCCCGGCGAGCTGCCGGGTCTGGTCAGCCGAACCGGTCGTCGCCATCAGGGCACCGGGTCCCTCCCCCGGCAGGACGGCGGCGTCCGCAGCTCCGCTCACGTGCTCCACCCCAACAACTGCTTTGCCCGGATCAGGTCCGCCCGCATCTCGGCGACCACCACGCCCCCGGATCGAAGGGCGGCAGCGGGGTGATAGGTCGGCACCAGCTGCCAGTCCCCCTTCGGGTACGACTTCCCGCGCACCTTGGTGATGCCCTGGTCGGTCTCGAGCAGCAATTTGGTGGCGAAGTTTCCGAGGGTGACCACCACCTTCGGCGCGATCATCTCCAACTGCGACGCGAGGTAGGGCCGGCACGAAGCGATCTCGTCGGGTTTGGGGTCCCGGTTGTCCGGGGGTCGGCACTTGACCACGTTCGCGATGTAGATCTGCGACCGGTCGACCCCCAGCTCCTCTGCGATCAGCCGGTCGAGCAGCTTGCCCGAACGACCGACGAACGGTTCGCCCTGGAGGTCCTCGTCACGACCCGGCGCTTCACCGACGAACATGAGGTCGGCAGAGGGATTGCCGACGCCGAAGACCACCTGGGTCCGCGAGCCCGACAGCGCGCACCGGGTGCAACCGGCGGCTTCGCGTGCGAGCGCTGCCAGATCGGATGCCGGTGCCACCGCCGAATGGTACTGCCCGCAGGTCCTGCATCGACTTGGCCGGCCTGCCCGATCCCCTCGTCCCGCGGGTCGAACCCCTGCTCACTCCGGTCGGCTGCCGGCCCGCTCCCTGACCACCCGAGGCACCCGCGGCCCGATGTCGCAGAGCACCTCGTAGCTGATGGTGCCGAGCAGCCCGGCCCACTCGTCGGCGGTGATCTCCTGGTCGCCCTGGCGTCCGATGAAGACCACTTCGTCCCCGACCTCGACCGACCCCGGGTGCCCGCAGTCCACCACCACCTGGTCCATGGTCACCATGCCGGCGAGCGGCCGGCGGACCCCCCGGATGAGCACCTCGCCGCCCTGGTCGAAGAGACGACGCTGCACCCCGTCCGCGTAGCCGACCGGCACGGTCGCAACCGTTGATCGTTGCTCCAGCGCGCGCCGACGACCGTAGGAGGGTCGTTCACCCGCGTCGAGCTCGCGGGTGTAGGTCACCCGGGCCCGAAACGAAAGCGCGGGTGCCAACCGGTCGCCGCCGGTCAGGGAGGCGACTGCGCTCGCCATGTCCGGGGTCGGCGCCACCCCATAGACACTGATGCCGCAGCGCACCATGTCGCGCCGCGCTGCGGGGACGTTGATCGCACCGGCCGAGTTGGCAGCGTGGGTCATCGGCGGCGGGTGACCGGCCGCGGTGAGCGCGGCCGCCACCGCGTCGAACCGCTCGAGTTGGGTCGCGGTGAACTCGCGGTCGTCGGCGGTCGCGCCCTCGGCAACCGCCAGGTGGGTCCACAGACCACCGAACCCGAGCCGGGGATTGGCTGCCGCGTCGATCGCCAGATCCAAGACCTCGGTCGGATCGGCCCCCACTCGATGCATGCCGGTGTCGACCTTCAGATGGACGCTGAGTGGCGGATGGCTCTCGCCCACCGCCGCGCTGAGACGCTCCAGACCGCGGTGGGTGTAGACGGTCGGGACCAACCTCCGGGCGACCGCCTCTTCCATGGCGTCTTCGGGGGGTTCCGAAAGCAGCAGGATCGGCACGTCGATCCCGGCCTCCCGGAGCGCGACCCCTTCCTCCACCAAGGCGACCGCCAGCCATTGGGCGCCACCTTCGATTGCCGCCCGCGCCACCGGGACTGCGCCGTGACCGTAACCGTCCGCCTTGACCACCGCGCAGAGCGCGGCAGGACTCGACAGGCGAACCAGAAGCGACGCGTTGTGACGCACCGCGTCGAGGTCGATGTCCGCCCAGGCCGGACGCCAGTGATCACCCACCGGCTCGCTCCGTCCGTTCGTCGGCCGACCCGTCCGCCGACAGGAGCGACGACAACACACCCGACACCAGGTCGGGCAGGTCGCCGGCGACCAGACCCTCGACCGGACCGGCCCGTGCCGCCCGACCGTGCACGTGGGCAGCAAGCGCTGCGGCCTCGAGAGGGGCGACCCCGCGTGCGAGCATCGCCCCGATCATGCCCGACAGAACGTCGCCGGTCCCTGCGGTCGCGAGCGCCGATGTGCCGGCGGTCGCCAAGAGTGTCCGCCCGACTGCTGCGCTCGGATCGCCATCGGCAATCGCGGTGACCGGACCCTTCAACAGCGCGACCGTGCCGGAGGACTCGGCCAACCGCCTGACCGCAGCGATCCGGTCCACTCCCGGTTCGGCGCCGGTCAACCTCGCGTACTCGCCGTCGTGGGGGGTGAGGATGACTCGGGACCGGGCACCAGAGAGGTCGGCCGCATCGGGACGACCGATCTCGCCGAGTGCGAACAGACCGTCTGCGTCGACCACCACCGGCACCGGTGACTCGGCGACCAGACGCCTCACCGCCGACGAGGTCGCCTCTCTGCGACCGAGCCCCGGTCCGACCAGCACCGCTTTGCAGCGGGACACCTCGTGCAGGGCCGCGTCGGCCCAGTCCTCAGCGGGCAGTTCGACACTGACCGCCTCGGTGGTGGGAGCGTCGGACAGGTCACCGCCGGGCACGCCCAACCGCACCATCCCGGCCCCCGCTCGGTACGCAGACCGCGCACAGAGGGCGGCCGCGCCGGTCATCCCCGGGGAGCCCGCCACCACCATCACACCGGCCGACCACTTGTTGCCCCAGTGGGCACGCCGGGGAACCAGGTCGGAGACATCTCGGTCCTCGACCACCCACACCGACGCGTCGCCGACCGGAAGACCGATGTCCACCACCGACACCCGACCGGCGAGCAGGGACCCGTCACCCTGGACGAGCCCGGGCTTGAGCGCCACGAAGGTGACCG
This sequence comes from uncultured Acidimicrobiaceae bacterium, assembly GCA_963839925.1. GTDB lineage: Bacteria > Actinomycetota > Acidimicrobiia > Acidimicrobiales > RAAP-2 > Bog-756. The sequence continues at coordinate 439,126 of CAWIWV010000002.1, forward strand.
TTCGGGTCGCGGGCCACGGCGACCCCGACACCTCTCCGGTGTCGCCACGCACCCCCGACGGGATGTCGACGGCGAGCACCGGCGTGCCCGGTGACAGCGCGGGTGGGTCGTACTCGCCGCGGAACCCGGTCCCGTAGGCGGCATCGATCACCAGATCGGCTGGCCCGAGGGCCTGTGCACCGCCCGCTTCCACCACGTGGACGTTCGCCCCGCGCCGCTCGAGCACCGACGCGGCGACCCGCCCGTCGGCACCGTTGTTGCCTCGCCCTGCGACCACGACCACTCGGCGACCGTAGGCGCCGCCGAGCATTTCCAACGCGGCTCGAGCCACCGCGTGCCCCGCGCGCTCGACCAGGACCTCGAGGGGCGTGGCCTTCTGGGCCAGCGCGTCCACCTCGTTCATCTCAGCGACGGTCAGGACCGGGAGCATCCCTCGACGCTATGGCTTCGCGGCCCGGGAGGGGGGCACCGCATCGCTTCGGATGGCGCCTTCGGCCACCACGAAGGCGACCGCCACCAGCTCGGTGTGGGTGAGCGACAGGTGCCACCGCTCCACGCCTGCCTCGTCTGCGAGCGCGAGGGCCTTGCGGTGAAGGACCAGGCGTGGAGCGCCGAGACCGTGGCGAATCACTTCCACGTCGGTGAACGGGAAGGCGCCGAGTCCGACTCCGAGGGCCTTCATGGTGGCTTCCTTGGCTGCGAACCGGGTCGACATCCGCGGGATCGGGTCGGTCGCTGCGTCGATGTAGGAGCGCTCGCCTCCGGTGAAGAGCCGCCCGGCAAGGCGGGGGCGTCGCCCGAGGACCCGCCCGAACCGCTCCAGGTCCACGGCGTCGACTCCGACCCCGAGGACCGTCGCCGCAGGTGCGATCTGGGCGATCAGTTGCCGAGCGACTCCCTCGGCATCCTCGAGAGCCGCGGCGTCGGCCGGACTCACTCGACGGTGACCACCTTGGCCAGGTTGCGAGGGCGGTCGACGTCGAGACCGTGCAGGCGGGCCATCGAGTAGGCGAACAGCTGCAGCGGCACCACGTCGACGATCGGAGCGAAGAGGTGGGGGACCTCGGGCACCCAGAGCACCGAGTCCGCATGGCGGGCCGTCTCTTCGTCCCCGTCGTCTGCGACCAGCACGACGCTCGCGCCGCGGCTCTTCACTTCGGCCACGTTGCTCATCATCTTCTCCCACACCGGTGTGCGGGTGGCCACCCCGATCACCACCGTCCCGGGTTCGACCAGCGCGATCGGGCCGTGCTTGAGCTCGCCGCCCGGAAAACCTTCGGCACGGAGGTAGGAGAGCTCCTTCAACTTGAGCGCGCCCTCGAGCGCCACCGGGTAACCGACCTGGCGGCCGAGGAAGAGGAACGAGGGAGAGTCGCGATACCGGCGTGCCACCGCTTCGACGTCCGCGGCCCGTTCGACGGCGAGCGCGACCTTGTCGGGGAGCGCGTGCATCGCGTCGAACAACGCGCGGGCTTTGTCGGGGGGGAGCGTCCCACGCGCCTGGCCGAGGTAGAGGGCCAGGATCTCGAGCGCGGTGACCTGCGCCAGGTGGGTTTTGGTCGCAGCGACCCCGACCTCTGGTCCGGCCCTGGTGTAGAGGACGGCGTCCGCCTTGCGGGTCATCGAGGAGTCCACCACGTTGGAGATCACCAGCACCTTGGCGCCCTGGCGCCGGCCCTCGACGATCGCCTCGAAGGTGTCGGCGGTCTCGCCCGACTGGCTCACCCCGATGACGAGCGTGTCGCCGTCGAGCACCGGGTCGCGGTAGCGGAACTCGCTGGCGATGTCGATCTCGACCGGAATCCTGGCCCAGTGCTCGATCGCGTACTTGGCCATCAGACCCGCGTGGTAGCTGCTGCCACACGCGACGATGAACACCTTGTTGAACCGGCGGAACTCCTCGCCGGTGATCCGGACCTCGTCGAGCACCAGGGTTCCGTCGGGAAGCAACCGATCGAGCATGGTGTCGGCAACCGCCTTGGGCTGCTCGCGGATCTCTTTGCTCATGTAGTCGTCGAAGCCGTCCTTGCGTGCCGCCTCGAGGTCCCAGCTCACACTCAGCCGGTCCGGTTCCACCGGCGCCCCGTCGAGGGTGGTGACGCGGATCGATCCCGGGCGCAACTCGGCGATCTGATCGTCGTCGAGCACGAAGAACTCGCGGGTGAGACCGAGGATGGCCGGGACGTCCGATGCGAGAAACGCGCCCGACTCGCTCAGTCCGAGCAGCAGTGGCGACACCCGGCGGGCGGCAACGATGAGATCGGGCTCCTCTCCGTTGACCACTGCGACGGCGAACGCCCCACGCACCCGCCCGAGTGCGGAGCGGACCGCGCCGGCAAGCCCGCCTTCGGGGTCGCCGGCCAGACAGGACTCGATGAGATGGACCAGCACTTCGGTGTCGGTCCCCGACTCGAACCGGTGGCCGGCTGCGGTGAGCTCGTCGGTCAGCTCGGTGTGGTTCTCGATGATCCCGTTGTGGATGAGTGCGATCCGGCCCGAGCAGTCGAGATGGGGATGGGCGTTGTCCTCGGTCGGCCCGCCGTGGGTCGCCCACCGGGTGTGTCCGATGCCGGCGGTGGCACCGCTCGGTGCACCCTCTGCCCGCTTGACCAGATCGCTGTGGGAGCGGGTCCCGTTGGCCGCCCGGGCACGCCAGACACTCCGGTCACCGGGGACTCCGACCAGTGCCAACCCCGCCGAGTCGTAGCCGCGGTACTCGAGTCGGGCGAGTCCCTCCAGCAGGACCTCGACCACGTCCGGACTGGAACCCTCTGCGCCGAGTCCGCCCTCTTCGCCAAGTCCGTCCGCCGCGCGGGTGAAGCCGATGATCCCACACATGGACCAAAGGCTAGTGGCCGGCGCTCAACCGAAGGCGTTCGCGGTGTTGAGTTCGAACTCGACCAACTTGGCGAGCCGCTGGGCGATCTCCTCGGCCACGCCGTCGCCGGTCGCCTCCACCATGACTCTGACCAGGGGTTCGGTCCCACTCGGTCGGAGCAGGACCCGCCCGCCGGCACCCAGCCGCTCCTCCTCCTCGGCCACTGCCGACCACACCGCGTCAGCCCCTTCGAGTAGCCCGGTGTCGGCGACCGGCACGTTCACCAGTACCTGGGGAACGTGGTCGACCAGCCCATCCACCAGCTCGGCGAGAGGCTTGCCCTTCCTCACCACCAGGTCGGCGATGATCAGCCCGGTGAGGAGACCGTCCCCGGTCACCGCGAGCGACGGAAAGACGATGTGCCCGGACTGCTCGCCTCCGAGTGAGAACCCGTGCTCGTCGAGGGCAGCCAGGATATGGCGGTCCCCGACAGGGGTCTCTCGCACTTCGATCCCCTGCTCCTCCATCGCGAGCCGGAACCCCAGATTGGTCATCACGGTGACCACCACGGTGTTGCCGGCCAGCAGTTCGCGTTCGGCGAGATCGAGCGCGAACAGGGCGAGCAGCTCGTCCCCGTTGATCATCCGACCGGAGGCGTCCACTGCGAGCAGGCGGTCGGCATCCCCGTCCAACGCCAGACCGAGATCAGCGCCGTGCTCGACCACCGCTTCACAGACCGTTTCCGTCGCCGTGGATCCGCATCCGGCGTTGATGTTGGTCCCATCCGGATCGCAACCGATCGCCACCACCTCGGCGCCGAGTCGCTCGTAGACCTGCGCCGCGATGGCAGAGGCCGCGCCGTTGGCGCTGTCGACGACCAGTTTGAGACCGTCGAGTCTGCGGCCCTCGAGCAACGAGTCGAGGTGCTCGACGTAGCGCTCCCCGAGGCCGTGCTCGACGGCCAGGCTGCCGACGCTTCGACCCTCGAGCCTGCGGGGGCCCTTGGTGACCGGATCGAGGACCCGCTCCAGCTCACCTTCGATGGCCGCCTCCACCTCGGCGCCGAGCTTGAGCCCGCCGGCAGCGAACAGCTTGATGCCGTTGTCGGCGAACGGGTTGTGGGAGGCCGAGATGACTACCGCCGGGGCGTCGCGTGTCGCCGACAGCCAAGCGAGGGCAGGGGTGGGCAGCACCCCGACGTCGATCACGTCCGCTCCTTCACCGGCAAGACCGGCCGAGAGTGCCGCTTGGAGCATCGGACCGGAACGACGGGTGTCCCGACCGATCAAGAAGGTGGTGGCCGCCATGGTCCGTGCGATGGCCCGCCCGAGGGCGAGGACCAGATCGGTCGTCAGCTCGACGTTTGCGATGCCCCGGACGCCGTCGGTTCCGAACCGAAGTGTGGCCATGGACCTACCGCTTGGAGTACTGGGGAGCCTTGCGGGCCTTCTTCAGGCCGTACTTCTTCGACTCCTTCTCCCGCGAGTCGCGGGTGAGGAAGCCCGCCCGCTTGAGGGGGACGCGGAGCTCGGGATCGAGCTCGCACAGCACCCGGGCGATACCGAGGCGGAACGCCCCCGCCTGCCCGGACACTCCTCCACCGTCGATGGTCACGTCGATCGCCCACGATTCCGCAGAGTCGGTCAGCCGGAGCGGCTCGGTCACGATCATCCGGTGGGTCGCCGAGGTGAAGTACTCCTCGAACTTGTGACCGTTGACGGTGATCGCCCCACTTCCGGGGCGGACCCTCACCCGGGCGACCGCCCGCTTGCGACGACCCGTGGCGTGGGCGATGGGGGCGGCAGTGCTCACGTTGGGCTCCTTGCGATCGCTCGACGTCTTCGGCGACGTCGGTTCGGTGGAGGTGGCTGCTCCGGTCCCCTCGGCCGGGTCCGCGGTCGCCGCCTGCTCGTCTGCGGTTGCCGTCTCCTCAGCGGTGGTGCTCACGCGCCACTCCGAGCCGATGCCACCCGGCGCGCGTCGGGAAGTTCGAGCGTTTCGGGGGACTGGGCCTCGTGCGGATGCTCCGCACCCCGATAGACCTTGAGCTTGGTTGCCATCTGGCGTCCGAGACGGTTCTTCGGCAACATCCCGACGATCGCGTTCCGCACCACCTGGTCGGCACGGTCGACCATCAGATCGCTGTAGCGGGTGGCGGTCAGGCCGCCCGGGTAACCGCTGTGGCGGTAAGCGAGTTTGGATTCCGCCTTGCCCGAGGTGAGCACCACCTTGTCCGCATTCACCACGATCACGTGGTCACCGGTGTCCATGTTCGGGGTGAAGGTCGGCTTGTGCTTGCCCCGGAGGACCGCGGCCACCTCGGTGGCGAGCCGGCCGAGCACCAGGCCGTCGGCGTCGACGATCCACCAGGCACGGGTGATTTCAGCTGGCTTGGCAGTGTACGTACGCACGAGAGTTCCTTGTTCGGTGGTGCAGGGTCAACTGGTGGGTGCTGGGCACCCAAGGTCGGTCGGCCACGCAGCAGCAACCTGCGGAATCCCGATCTTCCAATCCCGCGGGGCCGCGACGTAGCCAGATCCGAGGGACCACCAGGATACGGCCAAGTCGACCCGACCGGCAAGCCGGTCAGTCGGGATAGCGGACACTCATCAGGGTGAGCCCCTGAGGGGGCGCCGGCTGGGAGGCCAGCCGGCGATCTGCGGATCGGAGGATCTGCACCATGTCCGCTGGGCGCTTGCGACGCCGCCCGACGTCGACCAGGGTCCCGACCAGGGAACGGACCATCTGGTGGCAGAACGCGTTCGCCTCGATCTCGAAGGCGAGCAGGCTCCCGACCACCGGACCGGGCCCCTCATCACTGTCCAGGTGGCTCCAGCGGGTCCCGAGCACCCGCCGATTGATCGGCTGATCGGGAGAGCTCCCCGGCGGTCGCCGGCAGAACGCCCGGAAGTCGTGCTCGCCGAGGATCGCGTCTGCGGCCGCAGCCATCGAGCGGAGGTCGAGCACGTCTCCGACCTGCCAGGTGAGCCCGGCCAGCAAGGGATCGCCGACCGGTGCGTTCAAGACGAGATAGCGATAGCGGCGGGCGAGCGCCGAGTGGCGGGCGTCGAACCCCTCCGGTGCGACCTCGGCGTCGCGCACCACGATCGCCGGTCCCAGCTGGCTGTTGCAGGACTTGACGACAGCCTCGGGGTCAAGACCGGCGGAGATCTCACGAGGGAGGTCGAAGTGCACGACCTGGCCCAGCGCATGCACGCCGGTGTCGGTGCGACCGGCACAGGTCAGCGAGATCTGGCTCTGGGTGATCCGTGCAAGCGCTTCGACGAGCGCGCCCGCCACGGTCGGCTGCCCCTGCTGGAACGCGAAGCCGTGGAAGCCCGATCCGTTGTACGCGACGGTGAGCCGCCACCGCTCGTGCCGGACGTCCATCCCCCCGTCAGCGGGGGGATGGCTCACAGCACCAGTTCGATGCGAGCCATCGGGGCGTTGTCCCCGAGGCGGTTGCCCAGCTTCAAGATGCGGGTGTAGCCGCCGGGCCTGTCGGCGTAACGCGGACCGATCTCTGCGAACAGCCGGTTGGCCGCATCCCTGTCCCGGATGAACGCAACCACGTTGCGCTGCCGGGCCACCCCGCCCTTCACCGCGGCGGTGATCACCTTTTCGGCGACCGGCCGCAGAGCCTTGGCCTTGGCCTCGGTGGTGACCAGGTACTCGGGCTGGTCAGGACGGTGGGGGTCGTAGTTGAGCACCAGCGTCGCCACCATGTTGCCCATCATCGCCTTCTGGTGAGCTGCGCTGCCGCCGAAGCGACGCCCCTTCTTCGGAGTACCGAGCATGGTTCCGACCTCAGTCCTTGACCCGCAGGGAGAGTCCCCGCTCGTCGAGCTTCTGGAGCACCTCGTCGAGCGACTTCTGCCCGAAGTTGGTGATGTTGAGCAGGTCGTCGAGGGTCCGGTCCACCAGCTCGCCGATCGTGTTGATCTGCGCCCGCTTGAGGCAGTTCCGCGGACGCTCGGTGAGGTCGAGGTCCTCGATGCGCAGGTCCAGATCGGGAGAGCCGGTGCCGATGGTCCCGACTTCGCCGAGCTCGAGGCCCATCGGCTCGTCTTCGAGGTCCGCGACGAGGCTGACCAGGGTGCGGAGGGTGTCACCGGCGGAGGCGATCGCCTCGCGGGGGGTCAAGGAGCCGTCGGTTTCGATGTCGAGCACCAGACGGTCGAAGTCGGTCGACTGCTCCACCCGGACCGGCTCGACGGTGAAGGCCACCCGGCGGACCGGAGAGAAGATCGCGTCGACCGGGATGACCCCGATGGTCGAGGAACGCTTGGACTTGTCCGCCGAGAGGTAGCCGCGGCCGCGCTCGACGGTGAGGTCGACCGCCAACCGGCCGTTCTCGTTGAGCGAGGCGATGTGCTGGGTCGGGCTGAGCACCTCGACATCTGCAGTGACCTGGAGATCGCCGGCGGTTGCCTCACCCGGTCCGCGCTTGTCGAGGCGGATGGTCACCGGCTCGTCGCTGTGGACCCGGAAGAGCAGGTCCTTCAAGTTGAGGATGAGATCGGTGACGTCCTCCTTCACCCCCGGCAGGGTGGTGAACTCGTGGAGGGCCTCGTCGAAGCGAACCTGGGTGATCGCCGCACCGGGAATGGACGAGAGCAGCGTGCGCCGGAGCGAGTTGCCCAAGGTGTGGCCGAAACCCGGGTCGAGCGGGCCGACTGCGAACCGCTGGCGGTTCCCTTCTTCTTCTCCGATGGATTCGACGGTGGGGCGTTGGATGATGAGCATGCTGATCGTGACTCCTCGGCAGATGGTGCGCTGTGTGTGTCGGTGTGGGGCGGTGCTTGTCGGATTCGGTGCTTCAGTGCTTCGGTGGTCGGCTACTTCGAGTAGAGCTCGACGATGAGCTGCTCTTGAACCGGTTCGTCGATGTGCGCGCGCAACGGCAGCGAGAACACCCGGACCTCGAACCGGTCACCCACCGTCTCCAGCCAGGGCGGCAGCTGCCGGTCCAGCGTGTCGAGGTTCCGGCGAACGTGGAACATCTCACGCGAGGACTGCTTGAGGGTGATGACGTCTCCGAGGCGAACCCGGTAGCTCGGAATGGTCACCCGCTTGCCGTTGACCTGGACGTGTCCATGGCGGACGAACTGACGTGCCTGGGATCGACTGGCACCCCATCCCGCCCGGAATGCCACGTTGTCGAGACGCAGCTCGAGCATCCGCAACAGGTTCTCGCCGGTGATCCCCGGCGCCCGGCTGGCCTCGACGTAGAGGTTGTGGAACTGGCGCTCGAGCAGGCCGTAGATCCGCCGGGCCTTCTGCTTCTCCCGCAGCTGGCCCAGGTACTCGGAGCCCTGACGCATGCGGTCGCGCCCGTGCTCACCAGGAGGATAGGCACGGCTGTGCCGGTCGGTCACCGCTTCTGAGACCGGGCACTTCATCGAATAGCAACGCTCGCCCTTCAAGAAGAGCTTGGTGCGCTCCCGGCGGCAGAGCCGGCAGACCGGTCCGGTGTATCGAGCCATCGTCCCGGACCTAGACCCGACGCCGCTTTTTGGGGCGGCAGCCGTTGTGGGGGATGGGGGTCACGTCCTTGATACCGGCGACTTCGATACCGGCCGCAGCCAGCGAACGGATGGCCGTCTCACGACCCGAACCCGGACCCCGGACCAGCACGTCGACCCGGCGGACACCGTGCTCCATCGCCTTCTTGGCACACTGCTCGGCGGCAAGCTGGGCGGCGAACGGGGTGGACTTGCGCGATCCCTTGAAGCCGACGTTGCCGGCGGACGCCCATGCGAGCACGTTGCCTTCGGGGTCGGCGATCGAGACGATGGTGTTGTTGAACGAGCTCTTGATATGGGCGATGCCGAACGCGACGTTCTTGCGTTCCCGCTTCCGAGGACGGCGGGCGGTCGGGGCCGATTTGGGCGTCTTGGCCATCTACTTACGTACCTTCTTCTTTCCGGCGACCGTCTTCTTCGGTCCCTTGCGGGTTCGAGCATTGGTATGGGTGCGCTGGCCGTGGACCGGCAGACCCTTGCGATGGCGGACGCCCTGGTAGCACCCGATCTCCATCTTTCGCTTGATGTCCTGTGACACGTCACGCCGCAGGTCACCTTCGACCTGGAGGTTGGCGTCGATGTAGTTGCGAAGCCGGGTCACCTCTTCGTCGGTGAGGTCGCGGACCCGGGTGTCGGGGTTCGTCTCGGTCGCCGTGCAGATCTGCTGGGCGGTGGTCCGGCCGATGCCGAAGATGTAGGTGAGTGAGATCTCCAGCCGCTTCTCGCGGGGGATGTCGACACCTGAGATACGGGCCACGTTGCCTTCCTTACTCTTCCGACTCTTCTGCGCTTACTCGTCCCGCGTACGGGCTCAACCCTGCCGCTGCTTGTGGCGCGGGTTCTCACAGATCACCAGGACCCGCCGGTGTCGACGGATCACCTTGCACTTCTCACACATCGGCTTGACGCTCGGTCGAACCTTCACGCTCTCGTCCTTGTCTGTTGCTACTTCTCTTCTTGCTGCTTGCTTTCTTTCCTGCTTACTCCTGCCCAGTGCTGCGCCCGTCGGTGTCGCGTTGCCCGTCCGCCGTCCGCCTACTTGTAGCGGTAGGTGATCCGTCCCCTCGCCAGGTCGTAGGGAGTGATCTCCACCTGCACTTTGTCGCCGGGGAGGATGCGAATCCGGTGCATCCGCATCTTTCCGGAACTGTGGGCAAGCACGTTGTGGCCGTTCTCGAGCTCGACCCGGAACATCGCGTTGGGCAGTGGCTCCACGACCGTGCCTTCCAGCACGATGGCGTCTTCCTTGGGCTTGGGCAGGTGAATCTCCTTGAAACTCTGTCGGTCTTCATTCGTGACCGTTTGACCCGAAGGCCGACGCGGACCACGTGCGACGATGTCGTCATTTCCCCGAACCCCGATCGGGCAGACCCGACGGGCACCACCAGGCGCGGGATCGGCATGCCAAGGCAGAGCCGTAGACAGCCGAGGAGTTAGTCTAGCCCAACGCCTGCGAATTGCCAGTTCGAGATCGTGGGCCCGCCGAAGCGGTCACGGCTCGAACACCTGTTCGGCCAGGTCAAGGGACGGTGAAGATCTGCGGACCGTTCTCGGTCACCGCAATCGTGTGCTCGAAATGGGCGGACAGGTCGCCGTCGGCGGTGACCACGCTCCACCCGTCGTCGAGCAGGACGGTTTCGGGACCACCGGCGTTGACCATGGGTTCGACCGCGAACACCATCCCGGTCTTGAGGGTCGGCCCCGGCACCCCCGGCCAGTAGTTGGGCACTTGGGGCTCCTCGTGCATGGCGGTGCCGATGGCGTGGCCCACGTACTCGCGCACCACCGTGAAACCCGCCTCTTCGGCCACCTCCTGCACCGCCCGTCCGACCTCGTTGAGACGGTTCCCGGGACGGAGCTGCTCGATGCCGGCGAACAGGCTCTGCTCGCAGACCTCCATCAGCCGGATCGCTTCCTTGGAGACTTCGCCCACGCCGGTCGTGTAAGCCGCATCCCCGTGGTAGCCCTCGATGATCGCCCCGCAGTCAACCGAGATGATGTCCCCGTCCTCGAGGATCACCGCCTCGCTCGGGATGCCGTGCACGATCATCGAGTTGGGTGACGTGCAGACCACCGCAGGGAAGCCGTGGTAGTTGAGGAAGTTCGAGCCGGCCCCTCGGTCCTCGAGCACCTGGCGCGCCACCCGGTCGATGTCAGCGGTGGAGATGCCGGGGCGGATGATCGCCCTGGTCCGCTCGTGCATCTCTGCCACCACCCGCCCGGCCCGGCGCATCTTGGCCAGCTCTTCGGCATTCCGTCTCACCCGAACCCGCCACCCTTCCTGCGTTTCGCCTCGATTACCTTGACCATCCGGCGGGTCACCGCGTCGGGGGAGCCGGTAGCCGGCACGATCTCCAACTGTTCGCGGGCTCGATACCACTGGATGAGCGGAGCCGTCTGGTTCTCGTAGAGCTCGAGACGCCGGAAGATGGCGTCCTCGGTGTCATCCTCCCGCTGGACGACCTCCCCGCCGCAGACATCGCAGGTCCAGTTGATCAGTGGTGGTGAGGAGAGCGAGTAGTTGGCGCCGCAGTCGACGCAGACCCGGCGGGCCGCCAGCCGGCGGAGCACCTGGCCGGTGTTGATCTCGAGGTCGATCGCGAGGTCGAGGTCGAAAGGAGCGAGGACTTCGGCCAGCTGCACTGCCTGGGCCACCGTGCGCGGGCACCCGTCGAGCACGAAGCCCCGGGCGCGGACGTCGCTCTCACTCAGTCGCTCGGCGACCATGTCCATGATCAGCTCGTCACCGAGCAGCTCGCCGCGGTCCATGAGGTCCTTGGCCTTCTGCCCGATCGGCGTGTTCTGCTTGACCGCGGCGCGCAACATGTCGCCTGTCGAGACATGGGGCACGACGTAGTGGTGAGAAAGGCGCACGCACTGTGTCCCCTTGCCTGCCCCCTGTTTGCCGAGGACAACGAGCCGGACCCCGGGTACCACCTACTTGAGGAAGCCCTCGTAGTTTCGCATCATGAGCTGGCTGTCGATCTGCTTCATCGTCTCCAGTGCCACGCCCACGGCGATGAGAAGAGTGGTCCCGTAGAACGGGTAGCTGGTGATGCTCCATGCAGCCATCAGCAGGGACGGCGTGATGGCCACCCCTCCGAGGAACAGCGCGCCCGGCCAGGTGATCCGGTTGAGGATGCGCGCCAGGTAGCGCTCTGTCGGCTGCCCGGGCCGGATACCAGGAATGTACCCACCTTGTTTTCGGATGATGTCCGCCTGTTGGTGGGGGTCGAAGGCCACGTAGACGTAGAAGAAGGTGAACAGGAGGATGAAGATGAAATAGGTGAGGATGTAGAAGAAGCTGGTGGGTGTGACGTTGGTGTTCACCCAGCTCCGGAACGCATCGGAGGGGATGATGTTGGACAAGAGGACCGGAATGTAGAGCACCGAGCTCGCGAAGATGATCGGGATCACTCCCGCCTGGTTGACCTTCAGGGGTATGTAGGTGCTCGACCCCCCGTACATCTTGCGACCCACCACCCGTTTGGCGAAGGTCACCGGAATCCGCCGCTGTCCTTGGTCGACGAAGACGATGAGCACCAGCAGGGCGAGCGAGACGAGGAGGATGGTGCTGAACTTCACCCGCCCACCCTCCTGCAGGACGGTGTTGAGCCCGGAGGGGATGCCGGCGACCACGTTGGCGAAGATCAGGATGGACATCCCCTGTCCGATGCCTCGTTGGGTGATCAGCTCGGCCAACCACATCACGAAGGCGGTCCCTGCGGTCAGGGTCAACACGATGAACGCGGCACGCCAGAGTGAGTAGTGGAGGATGAGGTCGATGTTCTGCCCGGTGCCGAAGAGCCCGCCCCCTCCCTTGTGGAAGAGGTAGACCAGTCCGGTCGACTGCATCAGCGCCAGGGCGACGGTCAGGTAGCGGGTGGTCTGGGTGAGCTTCTTCTGCCCCACCGCCCCCTGGTCACGCCACTCTTCCAGCTTCGGGATGACCGTGGCCAGGAGCTGGATGATGATGCTCGAGGTGATGTAGGGCATGATCCCGAGCCCGAACACCGCCATGCGGGTGAGCGCTCCACCCGAGAAGAGGTTGAGGAAGCCGAGGACCCCCGACGACTTGGACGCCGCCTCGAGCTGCTGGACCTTCGAGAAGTCGACGTAGGGGACCGGCACGTTCGCCCCGAACTGGTACAGGGCGATGATGGTGAGGGTGAACAGGACCTTCTTTCGGAGGTCGGGGATCCTGAAGATGTTGGCCAGACTGGCGAGCATTGGACTCCTCGGCGCCGCAGGTGGCCGATGCTACCGGTTGGTGAGGGCGTTGCCCTGTGCGGGCGGGCGGCCGTGGCCGAAGGGGAGAGGGACCACGGTGACCGATCCGCCGGCTCCGGTGATCGCCGCCTCCGCGGACTTGGAGAACGCATGGGCCTCGACCCGGATCGCCCGGGTGAGCTGGCCGCCCCCGAGGACCTTGACCAGGTCGCCCTTGTGCGCGAGCCCGTTCGACACGAACCCGGCCAGATCGACGGTGTCGCCTTCGACCTCCTGCAGCGCGCCGACGTTCACCGGGGTGTAGGTGACCCGGAACGGGTTGTGGAAGCCGCGCAGCTTGGGAATCCGCTGCATCAGCGGGAGCTGGCCGCCTTCGAAGCCCAGCGGGATGGTGTCGCGGGCGCCCTGACCCTTGGTGCCCCGTCCGGCCGTCTTGCCTCCCTTGCCGGCGATGCCGCGGCCGACCCGCCGACGGCGTCGGGTGGAGCCTGCAGGCGGGCGGAGCTCGTGAACCTTCATGTCAACCTTCCTGGTCGGGGCTGGCGGGGGTGACCTCCACCAGGTGGGGCACCCGGGCAAGCATCCCACGGATCTCGGGACGATCGGGAAGCAGGTTGGTGCGGCCGATGCCGCGCAGGCCGAGCGCGCGCGAAGGTGCCCCGGTGCTTCGGCTTGGTCCCGATCGAGGAGCGGACCTGGGTCACTCGCAGCCAGTTCGATGAGGAATCCGCGGACGCCGCGCTCATCTCAGCTCACCTCCGTGAAGAGGTCGGCCTCACGCCGGCGCTCACGGTAGGCCCGGAGCATCGCCGCTGGCACCACCTCTTCGACCGGCTTGCCGCGCAGCGAGGCGACCTGATCGGGCCGCTTGAGACCCTTCAGCCCGGCGATGGTGGCGTGAGCCACGTTGATTCCGTTGGACGAGCCGAGGGACTTGGCGAGGATGTCGCGGATGCCGGCCATCTCGAGGATCGCCCGCGCCGCGCCACCGGCGATCACGCCGGTACCGGGTGCGGCGGGCTTCAGCATCACCCGTCCGGCACCGCTCTCACCGACGATCGGGTGGGTGATGGTCGATCCGGCGAGTGGCACCTCGAACATGTTCTTGCGGGCCTCTTCGATGCCCTTCTGAACCGCGAGGCCGGCTTCTTTGGCTTTTCCGTAGCCGAGGCCGACCTTGCCGTTGCCGTCCCCGACCACCATCAGGGCGGCGAAGGAGAAGCGTCGGCCACCCTTGACCACCTTGGACACCCGGTTGACCCGGATGGTGCGCTCTTCGAACTGCAGGTCGTTGGTTGCCATCTAGAACTCCAGTCCCTCGGCACGGGCTGCGTCCGCAAGGGCTGCGACCCTCCCGTGATAGGCGAACCCGCCCCGGTCGAAGACCACTGCGCCGACCCCGGCAGCCTTGCCCCGCGAGGCCACCAGCGTGCCAACCGCCTTGGCCGCGTCGACGTTGCCGCCCGACGAGGTGCGCAGGCTTTCCTCGGTCGTCGAGGCAGAGGCCAGCGTCCGGCCGGCGTCGTCGTCGATGAGTTGGGCCGAGATGTGCTTGTTGGAACGGAACACGGCCAGCCTCGGACGCTCGGAGGTGCCGTGCACCCGGCGGCGCACCCGTGCATGCCGGCGGCGGCGCAGCTCCAGCTTGTGATCGGTTCGAGCCATTACTTCGCTGCCTTTCCGGCCTTGCGTACGACCCGCTCGCCCGCGTAGCGAACCCCCTTGCCCTTGTAGGGCTCGGGCTTGCGCAGCTTGCGGATGTCGGCGGCCACCTGGCCGACCTTTTCCTTGTCGATTCCCTTGACGATGATCCGAGTGGCAGAGGGGACCTCGAAGGTCACCCCCTCGGGCGCGTCGACCTTGACCGGATGGGAGAACCCGAGCGCGAGCTCGAGGCCCGAGGGCCCCTTGGGCGCGGCACGGTAACCCACGCCGACGATCTCCAACTCCTTGGTGAACCCCTGGGTCACCCCGGTGACCATGTTGGCCACCAGCGATCGGGTGAGGCCGTGGAGCGCGCGGTTCTGACGCTGGTCGTCGGGACGCTCGACCAGCAGGACCTCACCTTCCTGACGGATGGTGATGGCCGCCGGCACCGAACGGGCCAGCTCACCCTGGGGGCCCTTGATCGTCACCGTGTTGTCGTTCCCGAGCGCCACCGACACCCCCGAGGGCACGGTGATCGGGGATCGTCCGATGCGTGACATCAGTTCGTCCTTCCAGCGGTTGCCTCACCAGACATAACAGAGCACTTCCCCACCGACCCGGCGCTTGCGGGCCTCACGGTCGGTCATCAGCCCCTTCGAGGTGGACACCACCGCGACGCCGAGGCCGCCGAGGACCCGGGGCATCTTGTCGGCCTTGGCGTAGATGCGCAGTCCCGGCTTGGAGATCCGCTTGATGCCCGAGATGGTGCGCGCACGCTCGGCCGAGTACTTCATGGTGATCTCGAGCGTCTTACCCGGCTTGCCCGGATCGTCGTTCACCTGGTAGCCGACGATGTAGCCCTCGTCCGCGAGGATCGCGGCGAGCGACTCCTTCAGCTTGGAGCCGGGCATCTTGACCGTGTCGAAATGGGCGGTGTTCGCGTTCCGGATGCGGGTCAGCATGTCGGCGATCGGATCGGTCATCGTCATCGTCGGTCGCCTCCCCTCACCAGCTTGCCTTCGTCACGCCCGGGACCTCCCCGGCGTGCACCATCACCCGCAGGCAGATGCGGCACAGCCCGAACTTGCGGTACACCGACTTGGGTCGGCCGCACCGGCGGCACCGGGTGTATCCGCGCACCTTGAACTTGGGAGTGCGCTGCTGCTTTTGGACGAGAGCCTTCTTGGCCATGGGTCTATTGATTCTCCTGTCGGAACGGGAAACCGAAGGCGGCCAGGAGTGCCCGGCCCTCTTCGTCGGTGCGTGCGGTGGTGGCGATGGTGATGTCCATGCCTCGGGTGGTGTCGATACGGTCGTAGTCGATCTCGGGGAAGATGAGCTGCTCGGTGACTCCGAAGGTGTAGTTGCCATGCCCGTCGAACGAACGGGGCGAGAGTCCCCGGAAGTCACGGATGCGGGGGATCGCCATCGCCAGGAGCCGATCGAGGAACTCCCACGCGCGGTCGCCCCGGAGGGTGACCTTGGCGCCGATCTCCTGCCCTTCCCGCAACTTGAACGAGGCGATCGACTTCTTGGCCTTGGTCACCACCGGCTTCTGACCGGCGATGATCTCGAGGTCGCGGATCGCCCCCTCGATGAGCGACTTCTGCTGGCTCGCCCGGCCGACCCCCATGTTGATGACGATCTTGGTGAGGCGGGGCACCTCCATCACGTTGGCGAGCCCCAGGGAGTCCTTGAGCTGGGCCCGGACCTCGTTGTCGTAACGCTCCTTCAGCCGCGGGCGGGCGGTCGTGGTGGTCGCAGCCATCACAGATCAGCTCCGCACTTCTTGCAGACCCGTAGCTTGCGGCCCTGCTCGTCGATGCGCATCCCGATGCGGGTCGGCCCGCACGATCCGCAGACGATGGCGACCGAGGAGGCCGAGATCGGCATGAACTTGTCGATGACCCCGCCCTGCATGGTGGCGCGGGTCGGCTTGGCGTGCCGCTTCGCGACGTGCACCCCCTCGACGATCACCTTGCCCTCGGCAGGGATGGCACGGGCCACATTGGCCTGCTTGCCCTTGTCCTTGCCGCTCAACACCTGCACCTTGTCGCCCTTTCGAATCCGCATCACAGCACCTCCGGCGCGAGCGAGATGATCCGCATGAACCGCTTGTCCCGCAGCTCCCGGCCGACCGGGCCGAAGATGCGGGTACCCCGGGGCTGCTGCTGGTCGTTGATCAGGACGGCGGCGTTCTCGTCGAAGCGGATATAGCTGCCGTCGGGCCGGCGCTTCTCCTTCTTCGTGCGCACGACCACGCACTTGACGACCTCGCCCTTCTTCACCGCTGCACCCGGGATGGCGTCTTTCACCGTCGCCACGAAGATGTCCCCGATGGAGGCATAGCGACGGCGCGAACCGCCGAGCACCTTGATGCAGAGGACCTCTTTGGCGCCGGAGTTGTCGGCGACCCGGAGACGGGATTCCTGCTGGATCATCGTGCGCGCTCCAGAATCTCCGACACCCGCCACCGCTTCAGCTTGGAGAGCGGGCGGGTCTCGACGACCCGGACCCGATCGCCGACCTTGGCGGAGTTGTCGGCGTCGTGGACGTAGAGACGCTTGGTCCGCTGCACCGTCTTGCCGTACCGGGGGTGCCGGACCCGTTCGATGACGGCCACGACGACCGTGGCGTCCATCGAGTCGGATACGACCAGACCCTCACGCACCTTGCGCCGGTTGGTCCGCTTCTGGTCGGCTTCGTCGACCGTCGTCTCGTCCGTCATCAGCTCTTCTCCTCGAGGTCAGTGGCCTCTGCGTCGACGGAATCCTCCGCGTCGTCGGTCTCGTCCGCGTGCTCGTCTTCCCCGTCGTCGAACTCGTCGTCGACGTCGTCGACCTCGTCCTCTTCCTCGGATTGGGCCTCGGCTTCTGCCGCCTTGGCCGCTGCCCGACGCTCCGAAGCGGTCGTCTGGTCGCGACCGAGGGCTTCGTCCTCGGCGCGGCGTCGTGCAGCCGCCTGGTGGGCGGGGAGCTCCTCGAGCGCCAGTCCCTCGGCCTCTGCGATCTCCCGGTTGCGCAGCTCGGTCAACATCCGGGCGATGTCCTTGCGGACATGGCCGATCCGCGAGAAGTTGTCCAGCTGCCCAGTCGCAAGCTGGAAGCGAAGGTTGAAGAGCTCGCGCCGGGTGTCCCCGAGCTGACGCTCCAGCTCCTCGGTGTCGTAGTCGGCGATTTCTGCTGCGGTTGCCATCAGACCTGCACCTCTTGGGTGCCGTGGGTCCCCGGCCGGATGACGAAGCGGGCCCGGAACGGGAGCTTCTGGATGGCCCGGTCCATCGCCTCACGAGCCAGGTCCGGCTCGACACCGGCGAGTTCGAAGATGATGCGGCCGGGCTTCACCACCGCCACCCAGTGATCCGGATTTCCCTTGCCGGACCCCATCCGGGTCTCCGCCGGCTTCTGGGTCACCGGCCGATCCGGGAACACCCGGATCCAGACCTTCCCGCCACGCTTCACGTGACGGGTCATCGCGATACGGGCGGCCTCGATCTGACGCGCGGTCAACCAGGCCGGCTCCAGCGCCTGGATTCCGAAGTCGCCGAACGTCACGTCGCTGCCACCCTTGGCCTTGCCACCCATCCGACCGCGCTGCTGCTTGCGGTGCTTCACCTTCCGCGGCATCAACACGTCAGTCGACCTCCTTGCGGAAGTGCGGCGTCTCGTGATGGTCACGGGTGCGGCGCTCGATCTCCTCGTCCTCGGTGAGAGCCCGCTCGAGCTCGTCGGGAATGGCGGGCGGGGCGACGATGTCCGCGGTCGAGCGGTCGACCAGACCCTCGGGGATCTCGGTCTCGCCACTCGAGTCGGGATTGACGGTGACCACACTGCCGGGAGCCCCTTGCTCGGCCCGACGACGGCCACCACCGGCGGTGATCAGGCGACGCGGAGCCTCTCCGGCCTGCCCAGAGGTCTCGCCGACTGCCATGGCCGCCTCACGGTTGATCTTGTCTTCGGTCGAGATCTTGTACGGCAGGATGTCGCCCTTGTAGATCCAGACCTTGACCCCGATCCGCCCGAAGGTCGTCTTCGCCTCGCGGAAGCCGTAGTCGATGTCGGCCCGCAGGGTGTGCAGGGGAACCCGACCCTCGCGGTAGGACTCCTTGCGGGACATCTCCGAACCGCCCAGGCGCCCGGAGCACTGCACCCGGACCCCGAGGGCTCCGGCCTTCTGCACCGTCTGGATCGACCGCTTCATCGCGCGACGGAACGCCACCCGGCGGGCGAGCTGGTCACAGATCCCCTGAGCGATGAGGGCCGCGTCGAGCTCGGGTTGCTTGATCTCTTGGATGTTGAGCTGGATCCGGTTGCTCAGACCGGTGATCTCTTCGATCTTCTTCTTCAGCCGGTCTGCTTCCGCTCCTCGCCGACCGATGACGATGCCCGGGCGAGCGGTGTGGATGTCGACCCGCAAGCGATCGCGGGTGCGCTCGATCTCGATCCGGCTGACCGCGGCGGACTCGAGCTGGGACATGAGGTAGTCACGGATCTCCCAGTCCTCGATCACACAGTTCTGGTAGCTGCGCTCTTCGAACCAGCGCGACTTCCAGTCGGTGGTGA
The DNA here is from genome assembly GCA_963839925.1 of uncultured Acidimicrobiaceae bacterium. Taxonomy (GTDB): domain Bacteria; phylum Actinomycetota; class Acidimicrobiia; order Acidimicrobiales; family RAAP-2; genus Bog-756. Next base: position 457,908 of record CAWIWV010000002.1, read on the forward strand.
CACCGAGCCGGAATCCGTAGGGGTTGACCTTCTGGCCCATTACTCGCCCTTCTCTCCCTCGGTTTCGCCAACCGTCTCGTCGCCTGCTTCGCCGTCGACTGCTTCTTCGAGGTCGGACTCCTCGAGCGGGCCGGCCTCGGTTTCGGTCACCACGTCGTCATCGACCTCGGGGATGTCGCCTTCTCCGTCGACCGTGTCGTCCAAGTCGGACTCCTCGAGGGGACCGGCTTCGGTCTCTGTGACCACGTCGTCGGCCTGGACCGCATCTTCGGGCCACGCCTCGGAACCGGTGTCGACGTCGGTCGCCTGGACCTCCTCGGTCTGCTTGCGCCGCCGCGACCCGGCCACCCGGCGAGAGCGCTGGGCGGTGTGGGTGTTGGCCTTGGCGCGACGACGCGCGATTCGCTCGTCGGGCAGCCGGCTCACGATGATCGTGATGTGCGAGGTCCGCTTGCGGATGCGGGTGGCACGTCCGCGTGCCCGGGGCCGCCACCGCTTGAGGGTGCTTCCTTCGTCGGCATAGCAGGCCGAGACGTAGAGCTCTTCGGCGTCGAGGCCGTCGTTGTGGACGGCGTTGGCCACCGCGGAGGTCAGCAACTTGCCGACAGTGATCGCGGCATCGCGATCACCGAGCGAGAGGATCTCGGCGGCCCGGTCGACGTCCTGCCCGCGGATCAGGTCGAGCACTTGTCGCACCTTGTAGGCGGACACCCGGCTGTGCCGGAGGACCGCCCGGGTGCCTTCACGTTCGTTGGTCTTCGGCCCTGTCACCTCAGCGCCTCCCCGCTCGTTCCTGACCGGCGTGGAACTTGAAGGTGCGGGTGGGAGCGAACTCACCCAGCTTGTGACCGACCATCGATTCGGTGACGTAGACCGGGATGTGCTTGCGACCGTCGTGGACCGCGATCGTGTGGCCCACCATGTCCGGGATGATCGTCGAGCGACGGGACCATGTCTTGATGACCTTCTTGTCGCCGGCAGAGTTGAGCGCGTCGACCTTCTTCAGCAGGTGGTCATCGACGAATGGACCCTTCTTCAGGCTGCGAGGCATGGCGTTGCGTTCCTTCTGGCTTTCCTACCGCCGCGCGCCGCGGGTGCGGCGGCGCCTGACGATCATCTTGTCGGAGTCCTTCTTGCGTGCCCGGGTGCGGCCCTCGGGTTGGCCCCACGGCGAGACCGGGTGACGCCCACCGGAGGTCTTGCCCTCGCCGCCACCCAGCGGGTGGTCGACCGGGTTCATCGCCACGCCGCGGGTCTGGGGACGGATCCCCTTCCAGCGGCTTCGCCCGGCCTTGCCGCCCTTGATGAGCTCGGCTTCCGAGTTCCCCACAGTACCGAGCGTGGCCCGGCAGTCGATCGGGACCCGCCGCATCTCGGTGGAGGGGAGGCGAAGGGTCGCGAACGCGCCCTCCTTGGCGACCAGCTGGACACTCATCCCCGCCCCTCTGGCCATCTTGCCGCCACCACCCGGACGCAGTTCCACGTTGTGGATCACCGAGCCGACCGGAATGAACCGCATCGGCAACGCATTTCCGGGCCGGATCTCCGCACCCTGGCCCGACTGGAGCCGGTCCCCGACCGCCACCTGGGAGGGAGCGAGGATGTAGCGCTTCTCTCCGTCCAGATAGTGGAGGAGCGCGATCCGGGCGTTTCGGTTCGGGTCGTACTCGATTGCGGCGACCTTGGCCGGAACTCCGTCCTTGTCCCGCTTGAAGTCGATGATCCGGTACTGCTGCTTGTGTCCCCCGCCGCGGTCGGCGCGCGGTCTTGCGGCCGTGGTTGTTCCGTCCGCCCGACGAGGGCTTCGGGGCGAGCAGCGACTTCTCGGGCCGGTCGCGGGTGATCTCGGCGAAGTCGGAGACGGTCTGGAACCGGCGGCCTGGGCTGGTCGGCTTGCGGGAGCGGAGCGGCATGGTCAGGCTCTCAGTTCTCGAACAGATCGATCGAGTCACCCTCGTGCAAGGTGACGATGGCCCGCTTGGTGTCCGGTCGGTGGCCGAGCGAGTTGTTCTTCCGGTTCCGCTTCGTCTTGCCCTTCCGGTTGAGGGTGTTCACGTTGTCCACCCGCACGTTGAAGGCCTGCTCGACGGCATGGCGGACGTCGATCTTCGTCGCCGAGGGATCGACGACGAACACGTACACGTTGTCGTCCATCAGGGCATAGGACTTTTCGGAGACGACCGGACGGATGAGCACGTTGTGGGGATCTCTCATGACTCGCTCTCTCCGTCTCCACCGGACTCTTCGGTGCCGGTCTCTGCCACGGCTTCGGCCTCGGCCGGTTCCGAACCGGAAGTGGCCGTTCCGCCCGGGAGGGTCTGGTCGGTGAAGACCACCCAGTCGTTGCAGAGGATGTCGTAGGCGTTCAGCTCGCCCGCCATGATCGTCTGCACCTCGGAGAGGTTGCCGAACGAACGATCCGCGTACCCGTCCTCGTCGCCGAGGACCACCAGGATCCGCCCCGACAGACCGAGCGCGCCGAGCGCGGCGACGGCCGCCTTGGTGCTCGGCACTTCGAAGGTCCAGGCATCGACCAGAGCGACCCTGCCCTGTGCGGCGCGGTCCGAGAGTGCGGAGCGCAAGGCGAGCTGGATCATCTTCTTCGGCGTCTTCTGTGCGTACGAGCGCGGTTTGGGCCCGAGCGCGACACCACCGCCCACCCACTGCGGGGCCCTGGTCGAACCTTGGCGGGCCCGCCCGGTTCCCTTCTGTCGGAAGGGCTTGGCTCCGCCACCTCGGACCTCGGCGCGGGTCTTGGTCGACTGGGTGCCCGAACGGGCCGCTGCCAACTGGGCGGTGACCACCTGGTGGAGCACTGCGAGGTTCGGCTCGATCCCGAACCTGGCGCCGTCGAGCTCGACCTCACCGAGCTCGGTGCCGTCACTCGATCGGCGGGTCACCGTCCGCTGCTGCGGTGCGGCCCGGAGGAAGCGCCGGATCTCGGACGGCTTGGCGGTCTCGAGGTCCACGGTTGCGGCGGCGCTCTCGGGGGTCATCAGGCCTTGGCTCCCTTGACCAACGGCGCCTTGATCGCGTCCCGAAGGACGACGATCCCGCCCTTGGGACCGGGGACGGCCCCTTTGACCAGGATCAACTCGCGCTCGGAGTCGGCCTGGACGATCTCGAGATTGAGGGTGGTCACCTGACGGCTTCCCATCCGGCCCGCCATCCGCGTTCCCTTGAACACCCGGGACGGCGTCGCGCAGGCGCCGATCGAACCGGGCGAGCGGTGCTTCTTGTGATTGCCGTGCGAGGCACCCTGGCCCTTGAAGTTGTGCCGCTTCATGCCGCCGGCGAATCCCTTGCCCTTGGAGACCGCGGTCGCGTCCACCAGCTCTCCCGCCTGGAGCAGATCGGCGGTCAGCTGCTGGCCTACCTCGAAGTCGGACGTGTCGTCGAGGCGGAGCTCGACCAGCCGTCGGCCCGGATCCACACCGGCCTTGTCGAAATGGCCCTGCTCGGGCTTGCTCAAGGTAGACGACCGCCGGAAACCCCAGGTCACCTGCAGCGCGGAGTATCCCTCACGCTCAGGGGTCTTGACCTGGACCACCCGCACGGGAGCGACGCGCACCATCGTCACCGGAACCGCCCGGTGCTGGTCGTCCCAGATCTGGGTCATACCCACTTTTTCGCCCACGATCGCCCTGGTGGCCACTGGAGCTTCTCCATCTCGACTCTTCGTCCGCTCGGCGCGCGGCAGACGTCACTCGTTCATCCTGTTCGTACCGATGTGTGCCAGACCTCTTGCACGCAGACGCTCCGCTCGGATCATCCGAGCGGAGCGCTCGCCTGGTTTGGCCCGAGGTCTCCGCCATCTCGCGGGCGCTCGAACACGTCGTTCACATGTTCCGACCCTGAATTGGGCCGACCGGGAACTCTATACCATCGGCGCAACCGTGACAACCAGATCAGGGGCACTTCCGCCCCGCAGGTCCGGCTGGACGTCAGCGCGCGATTTCGAGGTCCGTCTCCACCCGGGGTTCACTCCTAGACTGGCGCATAGGCCGTCCCGCTGCAGGCATCGAGTCCCGCTCCTGACCTGGAGGTCGCTGTGATGAAATCGGTTCGGGCAGCAACCTTGGTGCTTGTCGGCGTGGCGACGTCTTCCCTCCTCTACGGGTGCGTCTCCAGCAGCCCCCGGGGAACCGGCGAGACCGGCCCCGAAGCCACCGCTCACCTTGCGACCACGATGGCCGCAACCGGCACGATCAACCCGGCGGCCATACCGCTCGGCGACGGGAAGGTCTCGACGTCGGCAAAGGTCGGCTACGTGGACTCCTGCGTGACCCATTTTTCGACGTCGGGCGGGGGCTCCTTCGCCAGCCCGTGGATAAACACCTCCAAGAAGACCTGGGATTCCCTGACCAAACCCCACGTCGAGGGGTCGGTCTCGTGGTCGAGCGCCCACTTTTCGGTCACCACCAAAGGGAGCGAGCGGGTCGTGACCGGAAACGACCTCCCCATCGGCCACACCACCGGGGTGTTCCCGATCCGTACCACTGATCCCGCCTACGCCTACGACCACAATCCGAACTCGATCAAGGCGCAGACGATCTCGTGGTCGCTCCCCCTGAATCCGAAGGCGGCCACCAAGCCGAAGTGCCTCGGCCTCGGTCCGGTCGGTGTGCTCGACGACGGCGTCTACCTCTACGACGCGCTCGACGGGGAGGGGCGTGACGCGGTCGCCCACGAAGTGCTCGACAACTGTGACGAGCACCCACAGCAGGCGGACGAGCTGCACCACCACGACGTGCCCAGCTGCATTCTGGACAAGGCGAAGGGTCGGTCCACCCTGGTCGGGTATGCCGCCGACGGCTACGGGATCTACGTCGAGCGGACCTCGAACGGGGCCCTGTTGACCGACAGCGCACTCGACGCCTGCCACGGCCGGACCTCGTCGGTGCTCTGGAACGGGAAGGTGCAGGACGTCTACCACTACGACGCAACCGTCGAGTACCCCTACGTCATCGGTTGCTACCGCGGCACGCCGACCTCGAAGGCCGGTCCCTGACTAGTCCAACCGGAGACTGCTGAAGAAGCCGTCCGCCTCCGCCTGATTCTCGAAGTAGATGTGGATCTTGGTGAGCAGATCCTGTCGATCCGTCTCGACGACGTAGATGTGGTGATTCCGGTAGATCATCCCCCCGCCCTGGGCCTGCGCCAGTTGCAATGCGGCAATGTGGGTGGATCCGACCAACCAGTCGATCCACTTGAGGACCTCGAAGGTCCGGGCGGTCGCACTCAGCAGCTTGGCGCAGTGCTCGCCCACCTCGGCGGGTCCGCGAAAGACGCCGGCCAACGGGCTGCGGCCAGGCACCGTGTACTCCACGTTCGGTGAGAGCAGCGAGAGCCCGTCGTTGCTCTCGTCGCCCGTCATGCCCATGAAGAACCGCCGCGTGTTGACCAGTCGGGCAGGCTCTGCTGATTCGGCCACGAGCCGAGTCTAGAAGCCGCTCAGAACAGGAAGGGAACCAACATCTTGGTCGACCGCTTGTAGGCGGGATAGGTGTCGGGGAAGACCCGTTCCATGTTCCGTTCCTCGACCGTCGCGCTGTAGACGAAGAACCCGCCCACCAGCACGACCGCCACGAACACGTAGGGAGTGAGTGCCATCGCACTCCCGATCATCGCCAACAGAAGACCCGAATAGATGGGATGGCGGACGTATCGGTAGGGACCCGACGTCACCAGGTCGGGGTCGACCCGCTCGGACATCGGCGTTCCCCAGTTCCGACCCAGGAAGAGCCTGGCCCAGACGGCCAGCCCGATGCCGGCGAGGAAGAGGACGAATCCGACACCCTCGAGCCAGGTGTTGTGAACGATGAGATCGTGCCCTCGCAACGCACCGGTTCGGAGAAGGCCGAAGAAGAGCAGCAGGATCACGGCCCGGATCGGGAGGGAGGACGAACCGCGTCGTGCGGTCTGCTTGTTGCCGACGGAAGCGGCCAACCAACCGAGCCAGAAGATGACCCAGAAAACCGGAATCAGGACGACGACGACATGCATACGCTTTCGCCGACGATGCTAGGACCGGCCGTCACCCGATGGACATCGGGGAGAACCGAGACTCAGCCGCTGATCGGGATCCCGAACTCGCGGAGCACCCGTGTGGCCTCGTCGAGACCTTGAACCCGCTCTGACCGGAACCCGAACGATCGAGCCGCGTCGGAGTTCAGAGCGACGTCGTCAAGGTAGAGGACACGGTCTGGCCTGCATGGAAGCCGGTCGGCTGCGGCACGAAAGATTGCCGCGTCAGGTTTCACGAGTCCCAGCTCGAAGGAGAGAAACCGGAAGTCGAACAGTTCGAGGAACGGCCAATGCGCGATTTGGTCCGACCAGTGCAGCAGATTGGTGTTGCTCAGGCATCCGATCTGGACCGATTGCTGCACCTCGGTCAGGACTTCGGCCGTCCCGGGATACGGTCCGATGGGCCAGCCCCGATAGATCTCCAAGAAGCGGTCAGGCTCGATCTCGAGGTCCCATTCGGCAACGAAACCGACTGAGAACTCGGCCGGCGAACACTCACCCCTCTCGAAGCTGCGCACCCAGGGACTGGCCAGCCAGCGAAGCCAGACATCGTCACTGCTGACGCTTCCGGCCAACTCCTGAAGGCTGGCTACTCCGCCCATCTCGACCAGGACTCCTCCAAGATCGAAGAGCACGAAGTCGATGTCGGATGCGGTCGTGATTCGCTCCGGGTCAGACGGTCTGGATCTTGATCTCGATGTCCACTCCGGCGGGCAGGTCGAGCCTCTGGAGCGAGTCCACCGTCTTCGGGGTGTGCTCCACGATGTCGACCAGGCGCTTGTGCACCCTCATCTCGAAGTGCTCGCGGCTGTCCTTGTACTTGTGAGGTGAGCGCACCACGGTGTAGCGGTGCTTCTCGGTGGGCAGCGGGACCGGACCCAGCACCTTGGCCTGGGTGCGAAGGACGGTCTGGACGATCTTCTCCGTCGACTGGTCGAGGATCTCGTGGTCGTAGGCCTTCAGGCGAATCCTGATCTTCTGTCGTGGGCCTTCTGCGGCCATGGGAACGCGGTCCTCTCGCTGGTCTGGGCTGCCGGGCTAGGCCAGGATCTTGGTGACCCGGCCCGACGCCACCGTCCGTCCACCCTCGCGGATGGCGAACCGCAGCCCCTGGTCCATGGCGATCGGCTTACCCAGCTCCACCGTCATGTCGGTGTTGTCGCCGGGCATGACCATCTCCGTGCCCTCGGGCAGGGTGATCGTGCCGGTCACGTCGGTGGTCCGGAAGTAGAACTGCGGACGGTAGTTGGTGAAGAACGGCTTGTGCCGTCCGCCCTCGTCCTTGTTGAGGACGTAGACGGTGGCCTCGAACTTGGTGTGCGGAGTGATCGAGCCCGGCTTGCACAGCACCTGGCCGCGCTCCACCTCTTCCTTCTTCGTCCCACGCAGCAGAGCGCCGATGTTGTCGCCGGCCTGACCCTCGTCGAGCAGTTTGCGGAACATCTCGATACCGGTGACCGTGGTCTTCTGGGTCTCGCGGAGCCCGACGATCTCGACTTCCTCGCCGACCTTGACGACTCCCTGCTCCACCTTGCCGGTCACCACGGTCCCACGACCGGTGATCGACATCACGTCTTCGACCGACATGAGGAACGGCTTGTCGACGTCCCGCTCGGGCTCGGGGATGTACGAGTCGACCGCCTCCATCAGCTCGAGGATCTTCGGGGTCCACTCAGGATCGCCCTCGAGCGCCTTCAGCGCGCTGACCCGGATGATCGGGGTGTCGTCGCCGGGGAATTCGTACTCGTTCAGCAGCTCGCGCACCTCGAGCTCGACCAGGTCGAGCAGCTCCTCGTCATCGACGGTGTCCGCCTTGTTCAGAGCCACCACGATGTAGGGCACGCCGACCTGGCGGGCGAGCAGCACGTGCTCACGGGTCTGAGGCATCGGCCCGTCGGCGGCGGAGACGACCAGGATGGCCCCGTCCACCTGGGCAGCGCCGGTGATCATGTTCTTGATGTAGTCGGCGTGGCCCGGCATGTCGACGTGCGCGTAGTGACGGTTCGCCGTCTCGTACTCGACGTGTGCGATCTGGATGGTGATCCCGCGCTGCTTCTCTTCGGGGGCCTTGTCGATCTGGTCGAAGGGCGTGAAGGCGGTCGTCGGGTCGTTCTCGGACAGGACCTTGGTGATGGCCGCGGTGAGCGTGGTCTTACCGTGGTCGATGTGTCCCATCGTTCCCACGTTCAAGTGGGGCTTCGTGCGCTCGAATTTCTGCTTGGCCATGGCTGGGGTAATGCTCCCTGATCTCGGACGGTGCCCCCTCGGGCCCGCCACGACGCAGACGGAATGCCTGCGTCCTTCCTCTTGTATCGGTGATTGCGCTGCTGTCTCGGTGCGTTGTTTCGGTGTTGGTACTGCTGGGCTGGTTCTGTCTTGCGGGCCGCACCCTCACGGGGTGAACCCCGACGGGATGCCGCCTACTCTCCTCGCGCCTTGGCGATGATCTCCTTGGCGATCGACTCAGGGACCTCGTTGTACGCGTGGAACTGCATCGAGTACGTCGCCCGGCCCTGAGTGCGCGAGCGCAGGTCGGTAGCGTAGCCGAACATGTCGCTGAGCGGTACCTGCGCCCGGACGATGTGGCTGTTGCCACGCTGCTCCATGCCTTCCACCTTGCCCCGTCGGGAGGAGAGGTCGCCGATCACGTCGCCCATGTAGTCCTCGGGGGTGGTGACCTCGACCGCCATCACCGGCTCGAGCAGGACCGGGTCGGCCAGGTTCGCAGCCTTCTTGATGGCCATCGAACCGGCGATCTTGAAGGCCATCTCCGAAGAGTCCACGTCGTGGTACGAGCCGTAGGTGAGGGTCACCTTGATGTCGACCGTCGGGTACCCGGCGAGTACCCCGGAAGTGATCGACTCGCGGATGCCCGCGTCCACGGAGGGGATGTACTCCTTCGGGATCACCCCACCGGTGATCTTGTCCTCGAATTCGTAACCGCCGCCGGGACCGGTGGGCTCGAGGGTGATGACCACGTGGCCGTACTGGCCCTTCCCACCGGTCTGGCGCACGTAGCGAAGCTCGACCTTCTCGACCTTCTTGCGCACCGTCTCGCGGTAGGCGACCTGGGGCTTGCCCACGTTTGCATCCACGTTGAACTCGCGCAGCATGCGATCGACCAGCACCTCGAGATGGAGCTCGCCCATCCCCGAGATGACCGTCTGGCCGGTCTCCTCGTCCGACTGGACCCGGAAGGTGGGGTCCTCCTCCGACAGGGAGTACAGGGCCTTGGACAGCTTGTCCTGGTCGACCTTGGTCTTCGGCTCGACGGCGACGTGGATCACCGGCTCCGGGAAGGTGAGCGACTCGAGCACGACCGGGTCGTCGGCGTCGCAGAGGGTGTCACCGGTGGTCGTCTGCTTGAGGCCGACCGCGGCCACGATGTCGCCGGCGTGACAGACCTCGAGGTCCTCCCTCGAGTTGGCGTGCATCTGGAGGATCCGACCGACCCGCTCCTTGCGGTCCTTGGTCGAGTTGACCACCCCCGAGCCCTTGGTCAGGGTTCCCGAGTAGACCCGCAGATAGGTGAGCTTGCCCACGTACGGGTCGGTCATGATCTTGAAGGCGAGGGCGGCAAAGGGCGCGTTGTCGTCGGCCGGGCGTTCGACGGTGACGTCCTCCTTGCGGGGGACGGTGCCCTCGGCGGCCGGGATGTCGAGCGGGCTCGGCAGGTACTCGACCACCGCGTCGAGCATGGGCTGCACACCCTTGTTCTTGAAGGCGGAGCCGCAGAGGATCGGCACGGCGTGGCTTCCGAGTGTGACCGTGCGGATCGCCCGCTGGAGGTCCTCAGGAGTGATCTCCTCGTCGCCGAGGTACTTCTCCATGATCGTGTCGTCGTGGTTGGAGACGATGTCGATGAGCTGGTGGTGCGCCTCTTCGGCGGCCGCTTTCAGGTCGGCGGGGATCTCCTCCTCGGCCCACTCCTCACCCATCCCGTCGTCCCAGACGAGCGCCCGCATGTGGACCAGGTCGACCACGCCTCGGAAGCCGCCCTCGGCACCGATGGGGAGTTGGATGACCGCGGGGACCGCGTCGAGCCGGTCCTTGATCATCTCGACGCACTGCTCGAAGTTGGCGCCGGTCCGGTCCATCTTGTTGACGAAGCAGATCCGGGGCACCTGGTACTTGTCGGCCTGCCGCCAGACGGTTTCGGTCTGGGGCTCCACGCCGGCGACCGCGTCGAACACGGCGACCGCTCCGTCGAGCACCCGGAGCGAGCGCTCCACCTCCACGGTGAAGTCGACGTGGCCCGGGGTGTCGATGATGTTGATCACCGTGTCTCGCCACTTGCAGGTGGTGGCGGCCGAAGTGATGGTGATGCCGCGTTCTTGCTCCTGGACCATCCAGTCCATGGTCGCGGCACCCTCGTGGACTTCACCGATCTTGTAGTTCTTGCCGGTGTAGTAGAGGATCCGCTCGGTCGTGGTGGTCTTCCCCGCGTCGATGTGGGCCATGATCCCGATGTTCCGGGTCTTGGCCAGGGGATGTTGGCGTGTGCTTGCTTCAGCCATGATCGATCAGCTCTCGGGTCGTACTCGTCGTTCGTGCCCGCTGCCAGAGCCAGGGCCCCGAAGGACCGCTGCCTACCAGCGGTAGTGGGCGAAGGCCTTGTTGGACTCGGCCATCTTGTGCAGGTCCTCGCGGCGCTTGGCCGCAGCACCGATTCCGTTGGCGGCGTCGCGGATCTCGTTGGAGAGCCGCTCGGCCATCGTCTTCTCGCGTCGTTGCTGCGAGTACCCGACCAGCCAACGAATGGAAAGGGTGGTGGCCCGGCGAGGACGAACCTCGACCGGCACCTGGTAGGTGGCGCCTCCGACCCGACGACTCCGGACCTCGAGCTCAGGGCGGGTGTTCTCGACCGCCTTCTTCAAGACGGCAACCGGGTCGTTGCCGGACTTCTCCGCCACGTCGGACAGGGCGTCGTAGACGATGCGCTCGGCGAGGGTGCGCTTGCCCCTGCTGAGCACCCGGTTCACCACCTGGGTGACCAGCACCGAGTGGTAGACAGGATCGGGCACGAGCTCCCGGCGAACGGCAGGACCTTTGCGGGGCACCTCAGCCCTCCTTCTTCGCGCCGTACCGGCTGCGGGCCTGGCTGCGCTCACGGACGCCCGATGCGTCGAGCGTTCCTCGGATCACCTTGTAGCGGACCCCGGGGAGGTCCTTCACACGGCCGCCGCGGACCAACACGATCGAGTGCTCCTGCAGGTTGTGCCCTTCGCCGGGGATATACGCAGTCACCTCGAGTCCGCTGGTGAGACGGACCCTCGCCACCTTCCGAAGTGCCGAGTTCGGCTTCTTCGGGGTGTGGGTGTAGACGCGGGTGCACACACCCCGGCGCTGGGGCGCACCGCGGAGGGCCGGCGTCTTGGACTTCGTGGGCTTGGTCGCTCGACCCTTACGGACGAGCTGGGAGATCGTGGGCACGCGTTACCTCTACGTTGAAACTGCGGGGATACGTCAGGACTTCACTCGATGAACTTCAAATGGTGCTCTGTGCGGGCACGGCAAGCCGCGAGGGCATGCAGCCGCAAGCCCTCATATGGTACGGCATACCCCCCTGTGGGGCAAGCGCGGGAAGACCGTACCGGACTCGAAACCTGCGGCGAAACCCTGCTCAACCCCGGTCAGGCTCAGGCGCCGGCTTCGAGCGGACCGTCGGTGATCACCCCACCGAGCCCGCCGGCTTCCGGCGATCCGTCGGCCTCGTCCGAGGTCGGCACCGCACCCAGCCAGCTGGCGTCGATGTCCGAGGTGAAGCCTCCGAGCGTTGCGTCGCCACCGGTGTCCCGCAGCCAGGCGGCCAGGTCCTCGGTCGAGCCGTCACCCTCCGAACCGAGCGCCCAGAAGGGCATCGCCTCGGCACCGGGCATGTCCAGCCTGATGTCGCGGTAGCGCTCCATGCCCGTGCCGGCCGGGATCAGCTTGCCGATGATGATGTTCTCCTTCAGTCCGAACAGCTGGTCCGACTTGCCCTCGATGGCAGCCTCGGTCAGCACCCTGGTCGTCTCCTGGAAGGAGGCGGCCGAGAGCCAGCTCTCGGTGGCCAACGACGCCTTGGTGATCCCCATCAGCTCGGGACGCCCCTCGGCGGGTCGCTTGCCCTCCTGCACCAGCTCGCGGTTCACCTCGGCGTACGAGCGGCTGTCGACCCGCTCGCCGGGGAGGAACGTGGCGTCGCCGGGCTCGGCGACCAGCACCCGGCGCAACATCTGGCGCACGATCAGCTCGATGTGCTTGTCGTGGATCGAGACACCCTGGTCGCGGTAGACCTTCTGGACCTCTTCGACCAGGTACTGCTGGGTCTCGCGGATCCCCTTGACCTCGAGGAGCTCCTTGGGGTCCTTCGGGCCCTCGACCAACGCGTCTCCTGCTCCGACCTCCTGGCCGTCGACGACCTCGAGGTGGGCCCGCTGGGCGACCAGCACGGTGTGCTCGTCGCCGTTGTCGGCGACCACCGTGATGTGACGACCCGACTCGTCTTCGTCGACCCGGACCACGCCGGAGTGACGGGCGAGCACCGCGGCACCCTTCGGGGTGCGGGCCTCGAAGAGCTCGACCACGCGGGGTAGTCCGTGGGTGATGTCCTCACCGACGATGCCGCCGGTGTGGAAGGTCCGCATGGTCAGCTGAGTACCCGGCTCACCGATCGACTGGGCGGCGATCACGCCGACCGCTTCGCCGAGCTCGATCATCTCGCCGGTGGCGAGGGACTGGCCGTAGCAGGCGGCGCAGATTCCCTGCTCCGCCTCGCAGGTGAGCACCGAGCGGGTGCGGACCCGGTCGACGGTCGGATCGTCGCGAAGTCGGGCCACGATCTCCTCGGTGAGAAGGGTGCCCGCTTCGATCTTCGACTTGTCCGCCAGGGTGACCGCTTCCGCGGTGATCCTGCCGTTGACCCTCGTCTCGAGGTAGGAGCGGGTGCCGGCGCCGTCGGGGACGATCCCTTCGATCCAGACACCGCGAGTGGAGCCGCAGTCGTCCTCGCGGACGATGAGCTCCTGTGCCACGTCGACCAGACGGCGGGTGAGGTAGCCCGAGTCGGCGGTGCGCAACGCGGTGTCGGCCAGACCTTTGCGGGCACCGTGGGTCGAGATGAAGTACTCGAGGACCGAGAGCCCTTCCCGGAAGGAGGACTTGATCGGCCTCGGGATCATCTCACCGCGGGGGTTGGAGACGAGTCCCTTCATACCGGCGATCTGACGGATCTGCTGGCTGTTTCCTCGGGCACCCGAGTCGACCATCATGTCGAGCGGGTTGAAGGCGATCGTGGACAGCGACTTCTCCATGGCCTTTCCGACCTCGGAGTTCGCGGAGGTCCAGATCTCGATCTCCTTCTGGCGCCGTTCGTCGTCGGTGATGATCCCGCGCTTGAACTGCGCCTCGGCCTTCTCCGCTTCCTTCTCGTAGCGGTCGAGGATGACCTGCTTGTCGGGAGGGGTCCGCACGTCGTTGATCGAGATGGTCAGACCGGACTGGGCGGCATAGCGGAAGCCGAGCGCCTTGATCCGGTCGAGGCTGGCCGCCACCTCGTGCTTGGGGAAGTTGGCGGCCACCTCCTCGACGATGGAACCGACCGCGGTGTTCCGCTTGCCGACGATGTCGTTGATGTAGCGGTAGCCGTCGGGAAGTGCCAGGTTGAAGAACAGCCGTCCGGCGGTGGTCTCCAGCTCGACCCGCTCGTCGTCGGAGGCGGCGATGAGGTTGCCCTCTTCGTCCAGCTCGCCTCCGTTGGCGAGCGCGATGGACCGGGCCAGGTGCGAACCCGCCTCGGGTCGGACGACGATCTTGGCCTGGAGGTCGATGTCGCCGGAGTCGAAGGCGCGCTCGACTTCGTAGGCGTGCCGGAACACCCGGCCCTCGCCCTTTGCCCCGTCGAGGACCAGGGTCAGGTAGTAGATGCCGAACACCATGTCCTGGGTCGGCACGGTGATCGGGCGACCGGTCGCCGGCGAGAGGATGTTGTTGGCGGACAGCATCAGCACCCGGGCTTCGGCCTGGGCCTCGGCGGACAGGGGCAGGTGGACCGCCATCTGGTCACCGTCGAAGTCGGCGTTGAACGCGGTGCAGACCAGCGGGTGGACCTGGATGGCCTTGCCCTCCACGAGCACCGGCTCGAAGGCCTGGATGCCCAGGCGGTGCAAGGTCGGAGCACGGTTCAACAGGACCGGGTGCTCCTTGATGACCCCTTCGAGCACGTCCCAGACCTGGGGCCGGCGGCGCTCGACCATCCGCTTCGCGGACTTGATGTTCTGCGCGTACTCCGCGTCGACCAACCGCTTCATCACGAAGGGCTTGAACAGCTCGAGTGCCATCAGCTTGGGCAGGCCGCACTGGTGGAGCTGCAGGGTCGGGCCGATGACGATGACCGAGCGGCCCGAGTAGTCGACACGCTTCCCCAGGAGGTTCTGGCGGAAGCGACCCTGCTTGCCCTTCAACATGTCGGACAGGCTCTTGAGGGGCCGGTTACCCGGTCCGGTCACCGGCCGGCCACGGCGTCCGTTGTCGAAGAGGGCGTCCACCGCTTCCTGCAGCATCCGCTTCTCGTTGTTGATGATGATCTCGGGCGCGCCGAGGTCGAGCAGTCGCTTGAGGCGATTGTTCCGGTTGATCACCCGGCGGTAGAGGTCGTTGAGGTCGGAGGTGGCGAACCGTCCACCGTCGAGCTGGACCATCGGGCGCAGGTCCGGCGGGATCACCGGAACCGAGTCGAGGATCATCGCCCGCGGATCGTTCGCCCGGCGGCCGTTCTCGTCGCGCCGGTTGAACGCGGTGACGATCTTCAACCGCTTGATCACCTTCTGCCGACGCTGGGCCGAGAGGGGCTTGCGCCCGTCGGCCGCATCGATCATCTCGCGCAGCTTGACCTCTTCGACATCGAGGTCGATGCGATCGATGAGCCGGGAGATGGTCTCTGCACCCATCCCGCCTTCGAAGTAGTCCTCGTAGCGGATGCGCAGCTCACGCCAGAGCATCTCGTCCTCGAGGATCTTGCGCGAGTGGAGGCTCTTGAACTCCTCGAAAGCACGCTGGGCGAGCTCGATCTCGCTCTGGTAGCGCTCGCGCACACCGGCGATCTCCTTCTCCACGTTGCGCTGGCGTGCCTTGACCTCGGCATCCTTCGCCCCGCCCTTCTCGAGCTCGGCGAGCTCTCCCTCGAGCGCCTTGAACCGGCGGTCGATCTCGAGATCCCGCTTCTTCTCGATGTCGGCGATCTCCGCGCCGAGCTCCGCCTCGAGCTCGGGCAGGTCCTCGTGGCGCTTGGCCTCGTCGACCCAGGTGACCAGGTTGGCGGCGAAGTAGATGACCTTCTCCAGCTGCTTGGCCTTGAGCTCTTCGCGCGCCTCGGTGCCCATGAGGAGGTAGGCCAGCCAGCTACGGGTACCCCGCAGGTACCAGATGTGCACCACAGGGGCTGCCAGCTCGATGTGGCCCATGCGCTCGCGCCGGACCTTCGAGCGGGTGACCTCCACCCCGCAGCGCTCGCAGATGATCCCGCGGAAACGCACCCGCTTGTACTTGCCGCAGTAGCACTCCCAGTCCTTGGTGGGACCGAAGATCTTCTCGCAGAAGAGCCCGTCCTTTTCGGGGCGCAGGGTGCGGTAGTTGATGGTCTCCGGCTTCTTGACCTCGCCGTTGGACCAACCCCTGATCGAGTCGGCGGTCGCCAGCCCGATCCTCAGCTGATCGAAGTCGTTGACATCCAGCATCAGAAACCCCTTTCCGCGGCGCGCCGTGCGTCTTCTTCGTCCGACCCGCGCTCAGGCCGGCTGATGTCGATACCGAGCTCTTCGGCCGTGCGGAACACGTCCTCGTCCAGCTCGCGGCATCTCGATCTCTTCTCCGCCCGGTGCCAGGACTTCGACGTCCAGGCAGAGGGACTGCATTTCCTTGATGAGCACCTTGAAGCTCTCGGGGATCCCCGGCTCGGGGATGTTCTCGCCCTTCACGATGGCCTCGTAGACCTTGACCCGGCCGAGGACGTCGTCGGACTTGATGGTCAGCAACTCTTGGAGTGCATAGGCGGCGCCGAATGCCTCGAGGGCCCACACCTCCATCTCTCCGAAGCGCTGCCCACCGAACTGGGCCTTCCCACCCAGAGGCTGCTGGGTGATCATCGAGTACGGACCGGTCGAACGGGCGTGGATCTTGTCGTCGACCAGGTGGTGGAGTTTGAGGATGTACACGTACCCGACCGAGATCGGGTTGTCGTACTTCTCGCCGGTCCGACCGTTGTAGAGCCACGACTTCCCGTCGTCGGCGACCTGCACGTCGCCGTCGACCCCGTCGGGGTTGAGCTTGCGGAAGATCTGCTGGATCGTCGGGTGACGACCGGCGTCGGCCTCCTCGTCCCAGTGCGCACCGTCGAAGACCGGGGTCGAGACCCACACGGCCGGGTCGGTGCGCGGCCGGGTCTTGGTCTCGGTGCCCCGGAGCGGCGCGCTGGCGGACTCGCCCGCGTCCTCCCAACCCCAGCGGGCGGCGTACCCGAGGTGGGACTCGAGCACCTGGCCCACGTTCATCCGGCTCGGCACGCCGAGTGGGTTGAGGATGATGTCGACCGGGGTTCCGTCGGCCTGGTACGGCATGTCCTCGATCGGGAGGATCTTGGAGATGACGCCCTTGTTGCCGTGGCGGCCGGCCAGCTTGTCTCCTTCGGAGATCTTGCGTTTCTGGGCCACGTAGACCCGGACCAGCTGCTCGACCCCGGGCGGAAGCTCGTGCGCGTCGTCCCGTGAGAAGACCCGCACGTCGATGACGGTTCCCTGCTCACCGTGGGGGACCTTCAGCGAGGTGTCGCGGACTTCGCGCGCCTTCTCGCCGAAGATGGCCCGCAACAGACGCTCTTCGGGGGTCTGCTCGGTCTCACCCTTCGGGGTCACCTTGCCGACCAGCACGTCGCCGGGACCGACCTCGGCCCCGATCCGGATGATGCCGCGCTCGTCGAGGTCGGCCAGGATCTCCTCGGACAGGTTCGGGATGTCCCGGGTGATCTCCTCGGCCCCGAGCTTGGTGTCGCGGGCGTCGACTTCGTGCTCCTCGATGTGGATCGAGGTGAGCACGTCGTCCTTGACCAACCGCTCGGAGAGGATGATCGCGTCCTCGTAGTTGTACCCCTCCCAGGGCATGAACGCGACCAGCAGGTTCTTGCCGAGCGCGAGCTCGCCGTTGTGGGTGGCGGGCCCGTCTGCCAGCACGTCCCCGGCGGACACCTTCTGTCCGGTGTCGACGATGACCTTCTGGTTGATCGCGGTGTTCTGGTTCGAGCGGCGGAACTTGGCCAACCGGTAGACCTTCTTGCCGAGGGCAATGCCGTTGCGGTCCTTGGACCCGGCCTTGTACTCGACGGTGATCTGGTCGCCGGAGACGTCGATGACGGTTCCTTCGGCCTCGGCCAGCACCACGTCGCCCGCGTCACGGGCTGCCCGGGCCTCGACCCCGGTCCCGATGTAAGGAGCCTCGGGAACCACCAACGGGACGGCCTGCTTCTGCATGTTGGCGCCCATGAGGGCACGGTTGGCGTCGTCGTGCTCGACGAACGGAATGAGAGCGGTCGAGACCGACACGATCTGCTTCGGCGAGACGTCCATCAGGTCGACCTCGGCCGGAGGCACGAAGTCGATCTCCGACGTGGTGCCGTAGGACGTCGTTGCTGCACCCACCCGCACGCCGGTTCCCTGAGGCCCGCGGCGGACGAGCACCTTCTCCTCGGTGAAGCGACCGTCGTCGTCGAGGGCGGCGGAGGCCTGGGCGATGACGTGCTCCTCCTCCTCGTCGGCAGCCAGGTAGGTGATCTCCTTGGTCACCTTGCCGTCGACCACCTTGCGGTACGGGGTCTCGATGAAGCCGTACTCGTTGACCCGCGCGTAGGTGGCGAGCGAACCGATCAGGCCGATGTTCGGACCCTCGGGCGTCTCGATCGGACACATCCGGCCGTAGTGGGAGGTGTGCACGTCACGAACCTCGAAGCCGGCCCGCTCCCGGGAGAGACCGCCCGGACCGAGCGCCGACAGCCGGCGCTTGTGGGCGAGGCCCGACAGCGGATTGTTCTGGTCCATGAACTGGCTGAGCTGGCTGGTGCCGAAGAACTCCTTGACCGCGGCCACCACCGGCCGGATGTTGATGAGGGTCTGCGGGGTGATCGCCTCGACGTCCTGGGTGGTCATGCGCTCGCGCACCACCCGCTCCATCCGGGAGAGACCCACCCGCACCTGGTTCTGGATGAGCTCGCCGACCGAACGGATCCGGCGGTTGGCGAAGTGGTCCTGGTCGTCGATCCGGTAGGTCGACTCACCGTCGGCCATGTGCTTGGCCAGATGGAGCATGTAGGTCGACGCGGCCAGGATCTCCGACGGGCTGAGCACCCCTTGGGTCGGCGAGGGACGCTCGAGATCGACCTTCAAGATGTCGGCGATCCGCTCGATCTCCGGTCCGAGCTTGCGGTTGAGCTTGTAGCGACCGACACGGGTGAGGTCGTAGCGCTTCGGGTTGAAGAAGGCGTTCTCGAAGTACTGCCGAGCGGCCTCGACCGACAGCGGCTCGCCGGGCCGTGCC
Organism: uncultured Acidimicrobiaceae bacterium; assembly: GCA_963839925.1. GTDB lineage: Bacteria > Actinomycetota > Acidimicrobiia > Acidimicrobiales > RAAP-2 > Bog-756. The sequence goes on from CAWIWV010000002.1 coordinate 476,496, forward strand.
CGCTTGTAGATCTCGAGCAGCGCTTCCTCGCGGGACGGGGCGAGGTTCTGCTCCTTCTCCCATTGCCCTTCGAGGAAGTCGAAGTGACGCACGAAGCGCTCGAGGAAGGCCTGGTCCTCGTAGCCGAGCGCGCGCAACAGCACGAACAGGGAGAGCCGGCGCTTGCGGGCCACTCGGCACCCTGCGGTGACGTCCTTGGAGGGCTTGGCCTCGACGTCGAACTCGATCCACTCCCCGCGGTAGGGATGGATGGTGCCGGTGAAGACCGTCTTTGCGTCACGCCCCGGCTGGAAGATGACCCCGGGAGAGCGAACCAGCTGGCTCACCACCACCCGCTCGGTTCCGTTGACGATAAAGGTTCCCTTGTCGGTCATCACCGGGAAGTCCCCCATGAAGACCGTCTGCTCCTTGATTTCGCCGGTGCCCGCGTTCATGAACCGCGCGCGCACGAAGACCGGCGCGGCGTAGGTCATGTCCTTTTCCTTGCACTCCTCCACCGAGAACTTCGGCGGCGGACGCAGATCCGGATCCTCCGGATCGAACTCCAGCTCGAGGCTCAGCTGGCCGGTGAAGTCCTCGATGGGGCTGATGTCGTTGAACGTTTCGGCGAGGCCTCGCTCGAGGAACCACTGGAAGGAGTCCCTCTGGATCGCGACGAGGTCCGGCAATGGCAGGGCTTCGTCGATGTTGGCAAACGAAAAACGTTCCGGGCTGTTGGACCGTGTAGGCAACGGCCTACTCCTCCCAGTTGCATGGCGAATGGGGCGACGACGGGGTACTGCGAGGCACTGCTACTCGGGGGCTACTCGGGGCGGGGTACTTCTGGGCACATGTTGGGGAACTTCTCAGGGGTCGACGACTACCGCCGCAGCGGTCGTGAGGGGGCGCCGGGGCGCGCGTCAATCAGCAAAAGCACTGAAAGAGGCGAAAGGGGAGACCACGGCAACCAGACATACTAACCGGGCGCGCAGAAGAGTACAACCCCGCACGCGGGCGCCCCCGACGTAGGCCCGCATACGGTAGAAGACCCGCTGACCGCCGTCAAGGACATCTTTGGTTCCGGACAACCCCCGGATCGCGCCGACCGGGCGGTCGGGCTACTTGAGCTCGACCGTGGCGCCAGCACCTTCGAGCTGGGCTTTTGCCTTCTCGGCGTCTTCCTTGTTGGCCTTCTCGAGCACCGGCTTGGGGGCGCTGTCCACCAGGTCCTTGGCCTCTTTGAGACCGAGGCTGGTCAGCGAGCGCACCTCCTTGATCACCTGGATCTTCTTGTCGCCGGCTGCGGTGAGGATGACGTCGAACTCGGTCTTCTCCTCTTCACCGCCGGCGGCCTCGGCTCCTCCACCGCCACCCGCCGGGGCTGCTGCGGCCACCGCCAGCGGGGCGGCTGCGGTCACCCCGAAGCGCTCCTCGAAATCCTTGAGCAGTTCGCTCAGCTCGAGCACGGACAGCTCGGAGATGCCGTCCAGGATCTGGTCCTTGGTCAGGGTGCCTGCCATTGTTCTTTGCTCCTTGTTTCTTCGGTCTTGTACTCGGTCGTATCGATCTGGCTCTGCTGTTCGGCGCTACTCGCCGGACTCCGCTTCAGCAGGGGCCTCTGCTTCTGCTGATGGCTCAGTTTCTGCCTCGGCGGGGGCTGCCTCTGCTTCGGCGGTCGCCTCTTCTGTGGGAGCCTCCGCTTCGGCGTTGGCCTCGGCTTCTGCCGAGGGAGCAATGTCGGATTCGGCCGGGGCACCGGCCGCCTCGGGCAACGACTCCCCCGTAGCCTGCTTCTGGTCCAGCAGGGCCGACAGCCCGTAGGCGAAGTTCCTCGGCAGGGCCTCGACCAGGTTGGCCAGCTGGCGGAGGGGAGCGATCAGTGCGCCGGCGAACTGCGCGAGCAGGACCTCTCGGGACGGCAGTTCTGCAAGTGCGTTGATGTCGCTGGCCGAGACGACTCCCTCGCCGATCATCCCGCCCTTCACGACCAGATTCGGGTTGGCGCGTGAGAAGTCCCGCAGCGCCTTCGCCACTGCACTCACGTCGCCTCTCACGAAGGCGATGGCGGTCGGACCGCTCAGCAGCTCGTGCATCGGGGCCTGAGGTCCACCGGCCACAGCGATCTTGACGAGGGTGTTCTTGTAGATCTTGTAGTCGCCACCGGCGGCCGACAGGCTCTGACGGAGCTCGGCCATCTCGGCCACGGTGAGCCCGCGGTACTCGGTCAGCAGCGCCCCATCCGACTCGGCAAGGCGGTCGCGAACCTCATCGACGACGGCGACCTTCTCGGCCCTCGGATTGTCCATGGTCCCTCCGCCGAGCACGTGGCTCGGATCCGGGCCGTAGACGCCATCTCGTGGCGGCGCGCGAGCAGGTTCGCTCGACGCGGAACGCCTCGTCAGGCGGACCCGCTGCGGGTCCCTTCGGTGCCGGCTGTTCGGCACACCGGAGTTCTACGGCAGTTCAGTAATACGAAAGATGAGACTCTAGCCCAAAGCGCCTGGTCCGACCAGACGCGCTCCCCAAGACAGGCGGGTCAGGCGGTGGCGGCCAGCTCGTCGCCGGTCTTGCGAGCCAGAAGTGGGTCGACATGCACGCCCGGGCCCATGGTCGACGAAAGGGTCACCGCACGCACGTAGCGGCCCTTGGACGAAGCCGGCTTGGCTCGGTAGATCTCCTCCATCACCGCGTGCAGGTTCTCCAGTAGCTGAGCTTCCTCGAAGGAAGCCTTGCCGATGCGCAGATGGATGTTGCCCACCTTGTCCGTCCGGTACTCGACTCGTCCACCCTTGAACTCGCCGACCGCACGTTCGACATCGTCGGTCACCGTTCCGGTCTTCGGGTTGGGCATCAGCCCCGCGGCCCGAGCACCCGACCCAAGGTCCCCACCTGGCCCATCATGTCGGGGGTTGCGATGGCTACGTCGAACTCGAGAAATCCCTCGTTCGCCACCCGAGCCACCAGGTCGTCGGCCCCGACCACGTCGGCGCCGGCCGAACGCGCCTCGGCCGCCTTCTCCCCTGCGGCGAACACCGCCACCCTCGCGGTGCGCCCGGTGCCTGCCGGCAAGGACAGCGTCCCCCGGACGATCTGATCCGCCTTCCGCGGATCCACCCCCAGCCGGACGGCAATCTCGACGGTCTCGTCGAACGACGCCTTGGCCGATCCCTTCACCAGCCCCACTGCCTCGACCGGCGTGTAGAGGTGCTGTCGATCGATCTCGGCGACGCTCGCCGTGTACTTCTTTCCCCGCGACATCTGGTTTCTCCCTCTTCCTCGAACGTTTCTGCCGGCTCAGCCGCTGACGGCCAGACCCATCGAGCGGGCGGTGCCTGCGACCTGGCGCTTGGCCGCCTCGATGTCGGTGGTGTTCAGATCGGGGAGCTTGATGGCTGCGATCTCTGCGAGCTGGGCATCGGTGACCGTCCCGACCTGCTCCCGACCCGAGGTGGAGGAGCCCTTCTCCAAGCCGGCCGCCTGACGCAACAGCACCGGGGTCGGCGGGGTCTTCAAGACGAAGGAGAAGGTCCGGTCCTCGTAGATGGAGATCTCGACGGGCACGACCGAGCCCCGCTGGTTCTCGGTGGCTGCGTTGTACTGCTTGCAGAAGTCCATCGTCTGGACCCCGTGGGGGCCCAGCGCGGTCCCGACCGGGGGTGCGGGGGTCGCTCCACCTGCGGGGAGCTGGATCTTCACAATTGCGATGACGCGCTTCTTGGGTGGCATCGATGCCTCTTCTTTCCCTGGTTCCCTGGCTCGCTACAGCTTTGCGACCTGGCTGAATTCGAGCTCCACAGGAGTCTCACGACCGAAGATGTTGACCAAGACCTTGAGCTTGAGCTGGTCTTCGTTGATCTCGGCGATCTGGCCGGAGAAGTCGGCGAACGGACCTTCTTTGACCCGTACCGTCTCCCCTACCTCGTGCTCGAGACGCGGGCGGCTGCGCTTGGAAGGAGCCTCCACGCCCTCGACCTTCACCTGGAGGATTCCCTCCACCTCCCGCCTCGACAGCGGCGTCGGCTTGGTGCCCGGTCCGACGAACCCGGTGACCCCGGGAGTGTTCCGGATGACCGACCAGCTGTCGTCGTCGAGTTCGCACCGGCAGAGGAGATAGCCGGGAAAGACCTTCTTCTGAACGACCACCTTCTTGCCGTTCTTGAACTCGACCACGTCCTCCATCGGGATGACCACCTCGTAGATGCGGTCCTCCATGTTCATCGAGACGGCCCGGCTGTGCAGGTTCGACTTCACTTTGTTCTCGTAGCCCGCATAGGTGTGCACCACGTACCAGCGGCCCGGCTGGTCGTAGGGGCTGATGACGAAGGGTTCCTCGTCGTCGTCCTCGTCCAGGAACTCTCCGTCCTCGTCGACGGCTTCGGCGTCGCCGGCGTCCGCCGCCTCGGGCGTCTGGTCCGGTCCGGACGCGACCGCGCCGGACTCCGAGTCCGAGCCGGCTGCGGCGTCGACAGCGTCGATCCCTTCGCCTTCGTCCAGAGGAGCGTTTGCTTCGTCTTGGGTCACTGTCACACCGATCACGTCTTGAACAGCCACAGGATGCCTTTGGCAAAGGCATAGTTGAGTACGAATATGAGCACCATCAGCGAGAGCAGGGTCACCAACGTCACCGTGGTGTAGTTGATGACCTCCGACCGGTTCGGCCAGGCCACCTGCCGAAGCTCCGATCGTACCTCGCGAAGGAACTGGCCCACGCGGAAGGGCTCGCGCTTGGCCGGCCGACGGGGCTGGGGGGCGGTGCGCCTGGGCGCGGCCTCACCCTCGGGATCCTGCCCCTGGCGCTGCGCCATGCGCTTCTGTTCTCGGTTCACGTGCTGTTCCTTCGACTTCTGTCTCGAGCGGGAGAGCAGGGCAGGAGGGACTCGAACCCCCAACCTTCGGTTTTGGAGACCGGTGCTCTACCAGTTGAGCTACTGCCCTCTGTCGACCACCGTGCCGCGAGCAGCCAGCCGATCGCAGGGGCGGTGGGCAAGGTTACCACCCGACACCATGCCGGTTCCCAGCCCGAACCCGCTCCAGACCCTGGTCGGGCGACCTCTAACTGGGTCGACCCCTAGCGGGTCCCTTCTGGTCGGTCGACCCCTAGCGGGTCCCGTCTGGTGGGTCGACCCCTAGCGGGTCCCGTCTGGTCGGTCGACCCCTAGCGGGTCTCCTTGTGGAGCGTGTGCTGCCGGTCCCAGCGGCAGAACTTCTTCATCTCGATCCGCTCACGGTCGTTCAGCTTGTTCTTCGTGGTGATGTAGTTCCGTCGCTTGCACTGCTCGCAGGCCAAGGTGACCTGGATGCGCTTCTCGTTCTTTGCCATGAGTGACTCCTCTGCGCCTGTCTGTTCTCGGTCGTTCTCCGCGTCTGACTTCTGTACCCGGTGTCCCTGAACTGGTAGCGGCGGCCGGACTCGAACCGGCGACCCCACGATTATGAGCCGTGTGCTCTGACCAACTGAGCTACGCCGCCATGGGCGAGCCCCCTGTCGGAATCGAACCGACGACACCAGCCTTACCATGGCTGTGCTCTGCCGACTGAGCTAAGGGGGCAGTGCGGCTCGACCGAGCAGCGAAGGGTCCATCATAGCGAACGCCGAATGGAGGCCGTGGGGCGACCTCCACCGACGTCGCTACCATCTCCCGATGCACGTCCGACTGGCGCGATCCTCCGACGCCGAAGCGATCCGCTCCATCTACAACGCCGAGGTGACCGGATCGACCGCCACGTTCGACCTGGTCCCCCGCACCCTCGAGGAGCAACTGGTCTGGCTTGCCGCCCACAACGGGCCGTATCCGGCGGTGGTGGCCGCAGACGACTCCGACGCCGTGCTCGGATTCGGGTGTCTGTCGGTCTACAAGGACCGACCTTCCTACGCCACCACGGTCGAGGACTCGGTCTACGTCGATGCCGCCCACCGGGGAGAGGGAGTGGGCAAAGCCATCATGGAACGACTCCTCGAGCTGGCGGTCGGGCACGGCTTCCACTCGGTCATCGCCCGGATCGGGGGGGACAACCTGGCGTCGATCGCGCTCCACCAGGCATGCGGGTTCACCGTGGTCGGAGTCGAGGAGGAGGTCGGTCGGAAGTTCAACCGCTGGTTGGACGTGACCGTCCTCCAACGACTGCTCTGAACGAAACGACTGCCGGCGCGCTCCCCGACGACTAGGACGCGGCGTTCGCCGGCACAAGGCCGGAAGGACCGGAAGGAACCGGGGGCATCGCCGGACGCCGTTCCCACGACGCGAGGGGCACCGTCAGGACGAACAGGATCCACAAGAGGGTCAAGACGATCTGCAACGGATCGCCGTGGACCAGGCTGTGCACGAGTTGGGTCGCACCGGGGAGCTCGATGAACGCGGTCACCATGGAGAGGCCGATGATCAGCGACCGGAGCCGGCCGAGCGCCACGGGCGCGAGCAGGATCAACCCCCACGAGAGGTACCACGGCTGCACCACCGGGCCGAGCGCGACCAACAGAAGCAGCGTGATGCCGAGGGCTTTGAGCGTTCCGATCCGATCGCTGTTCAACAACAACCAGACACCGGCCACACCTGCGGCGAGCAGGCCGAAGAAACGGGTGACCGTCAACACGCCTCCCATCCCTACCCCGATGTGGGCGGTGTGGGCGGCCCAGGTGAAGGCAAGCGCGAGGGACGTGGTCGGCGCGGTCCACGATCGGACGACGCCGGGGGTGCCGAGGATCGTGACCCATCCCCAGCCCAGACCGCTCACGTAGGAGAAGAACCCCAAGACGCCGGCACCGAGGAGCGAGGCGGTGATCACCGGTCGTATCCGGTCTCTCACCGAGGCCTGCGGTCCGAGCCAACTCCAGCCGACGTAGAGGATGCCCAGTGCCGCGGGCGCCTTGATCGCTGCGGCCAGCGCGCAGAACAGGACCCCCACGATCGGCCGCTTCTCCTTCGCCGCGGTCAGACCGCAGAGCAGCAGCCCGAGCATCAGCGCGTCGTTGTGCGCACCCCCGACGAGATGGAGAAGGGTCACCGGGTTGAGGACCATCAGGGTGAACAGCTCGGCGCCGTCGCGGTGGTAGAGGCGTGCCAGGCGCGGGACGCACGAGGCGATGAGCAGCACGCCGACGAGGGCGAGGAGCCGGAGCAGGACGATGGTCGCCAGCTCGTTGTGGAAGGTGATCCGGGCGAAGATCCCGTCGATCTGGAGGAACAGCGGCCCATAGGGAGCGGGTGCGTTCGCCCACAGTTGGTCGACCGGGGCGGTGTAGGAGTTGTTCCCCAGCTGCGCCGGACCGTACAGGTAGGGGCTCATGTGATGGCTGACCATCTCACCCTGTGCCGCGTAGGAGTAGGCATCGCGACTGAACAACGGCGCGATCACCAGCATGGGGAGCGCCCAGAGGGCGAAGACCCACATCATCTTCTTGATCGGAACCCCGGGGCAGCGCGAGTAGAGGCGGGTCATACCCCACCAGACCCGCATCAGGAGCAGCAGCCCTCCGTAGGTCGCGGCGAGGGTGAAGAAGACGCCCCAGGTCGGCACCGTCGTGGTGCGAGGCACGCCGAAGAACCACACGCCGGGCTGTTCGAGTTTGAACGGGGAGCTCGGAAGCGATGCGCCGATGGCGATAGCGACCATGGCGACGAACCCCAACAGAGCCGGCCGGAGGACCAGGCCACGCGGGCCCGCCACGTCGGTGCCGGGTCCGCCTCCGTCGACCGGACCGGCCTCCGAGGCGGCGGCCGCCCGACGCTCGCGGCTCGACCCGAAGAAGGTTTCGATGGAGTGGAGCCCGGTTCGGTAGACCTCGACGGCGAGCACCCCGACACTGGAGGGTCCCGTCCGGTCAGCGGGGGCATCAGCCTCGTGAGGCCCGGCTCCGGTGATCTCGGAATCCATCAGGCTAAGGGTTCTCCTCGATCGGCTTGCGTACGGGGACCGCAAACATTTCGTAACGCTACTGTAACCATACCCAAGCGGGATCGGCTGGCAAAGTCGCCGGCGTCGATCGGAGGGGGCGCCGGTCTCCACCCACCTCCGATCGATCGCGTGGTGGGCCGGGAAGGATTCGAACCTTCGAAGGCAGAACCGGCAGATTTACAGTCTGCTCCCTTTGGCCGCTCGGGCACCGACCCCCGCGGGGCGCAAGGATATCTCCTGGTGCAGGGCTACTGTTTCGGCATGCCCACCTTCGACGTCGTCTCCGAAGTCGACATGCAAGAGGTACGCAACGCGGTCGACCAGGCCAACCGTGAGGCGGCCACCCGGTTCGACTTCAAAGGCACCGATTCGGCCATCGAGCTCTCGGACAAGGAGCTGGTGCTCAGCTCCTCCACCGAAGACCGACTCCGCGCCCTCTTTCAGGTCCTGCAGGAGAAGCTGGTCAAGCGCGAGGTCTCCCTCAAGTCCTTCGACGTCGGAAAGATCGAAGAGGCGTCACGCGGACGCGGCGCGCCAGAAGCTCACCATCCAGGCGGGCATCTCGTCGGACCACGCCAAGAAGATCAACAAGTTCATCAAGGACCTCGGCCTCAAAGGGGTCTCGTCGCAGACCCAGGGCGATCAGCTTCGGGTGAGCGGAAAGAAACGAGACGATCTCCAAGCCGTGATCAGCGCGTGCAAAGCAGAGGATTTCGGCATCCCGCTCCAGTTCGACAACTTCCGCGACTGAATCGGGTCCGGTCGACGCGCCGGAGGCCGCCGGTCAGGCCGCCTCGACCAGGTCGTCGAGATCCTCGAGCGGGTGCACCCGGAAGAGGCGGTTGAAGACGATGAACTTGAGCACCCAGAAGACGGCGAACGACAAGATGTTGGCGAGCAGCACCACCGCGGTCAGCTCCCGGTGGGTGAGATGGTGCACCGTCCCGATGTGATGGGCGAAGGCTGCACCGAAGATCGACACCACGATGCCGATGGCCGACATCGCCCAGAACGGCACGATCTCCTTGGTCAGGTGTGATCGGCCGGCCTTGCCCCAGACCCAACGTCGGTTGAGGTAGTAGTTCGGGACGACGGCCGCGACGTTGGCGATGACCGTGCACACCTCCGGGCCGGCGAGGTGGAGCACGCCGAAGATGAGGGCGAGCACCACGAAGGACACGATCGTGGAGATGACCGAGACCATCGTGTACCGGAACAGCTGCTTGGCCTCCGGTGTCCTCCGCTTTTGCCAGAGGTGAACCGTCCTGGTCAGGACCTCAGTCATCGGGGGAACACTAGCGGTGAGGGGCCCCGCATTCCCGGCACGCCGGTTCGGTCGGCGGAGCGAGCAGGCCGGAGACGACCAGCGCCTTCCCGGCGACCGGTTCAGATGCTGTTGGCCCTTGCGACCGAGGAGAACCACGACGCACTCGGCTTCGGACGCCGTTCGAACGTCTCCCGATCGACCGCGACCATGCCGAACGTCGGCCCGTAGCCGAGCACCCACTCGAAGTTGTCGAGCAGGCTCCAGTAGAAGTAGCTGCCCACGTCGATCCCATCGGTGAGGCACCGACCCACGCCCTGCAGTGCGCCGCGCACGTAGTCGATCCTGGCGTCGTCGTCGTCGGTCCCGATGCCGTTCTCGGTGACGTGGACCGGCAGACCGCCGGTCTTCTCCCATGCCCGCCGGATCGTTCCCTCGAGCGCCTCGGGGTAGTACTCGTATCCCATCTGGGTGGTGGGAACCCCGGCCTCGCCCCCGAGCGCTCCGTCGGGTCCGACCCTCATCCGGGTGTAGGCCTGGACACCGATGAAGTCGTCTCCGCCGGTCGACTCGAGGAAGACGTCTTCGCTCGGACGGCGGATCCGTTCGAGCCACTCCTCCCCTCCGGCCTGGAGTTGGTAGTCGGTCATCGACAGGGTGAGCCCGACCGGGAACTCGCCGGGACCCGACCGGATCGCCTCGACCGCGCCACGGTGCGCAGCGATCAGCGCGTCGTTGACGCGGTCACGCCGGTCCCTGTCCCTCACCCGCGGCGGGAAGATCCCGAGGCGCCATCCCATCGTCGCAACCACGTTCGGTTCGTTCAGCGTCCCCGCCATGCCGATCAGGTCGCCGAGATGGGCGGTCGCCCGCTCGCAGTAGCGCACGAAGCGCTCGACCGCGTGCGGAGCCTCCCAGGTTCCGGCGTCCGACAGCCAGCGGGGATGGGTGAAATGGTGGAAGGTGACGACCGGGAGCACACCCCGCTCGCGACACGCCGCCGCCATCCGCCGGTAGTGGTCGAGGGCCACCCGTGAGAACTCGCCCTCCGCCGGTTCGATCCGACTCCATTCGAGCGAGAACCGGTAGGCGGACAAGCCGAGGCTCGCAACCAGGCCGATGTCCTCTTCGAATCGGTTGAAGGAGTCGCAGGCGTCGCCGCTCACGTCTGCACAGCCGGAGGCGGGATCGTGTTCGAACGCCCACCAGTCGTTGTTGACGTTGCCGCCCTCGATCTGGTGGGCAGCGGTTGCAGTCCCCCAGACGAACTGATCAGGAAACTCGACGACGGGCACGATTCGAAACCGTACACAGATCGCCGGCACCGAGCAGACGGCGAGCTGGCAGGATGGAGGGATGAGTGATGCCCTCGACTTCCTGGTGGACCTGCTCGACCTCGAGGCCATCGAAGTCAACATCTTCCGCGGGGTCAGCCCCAACGAGGAGGGCCAGCGGGTCTTCGGTGGTCAGGTCGCCGCCCAGTCGCTGATGGCCGCAGGCCGGACCGTCGAGCACGGGCGGCCACACTCGCTGCACTCCTACTTCCTGCGTCCGGGCGATCCGAACGTTCCGATCCTCTACGAGGTGGACCGCATCCGTGACGGAAAGTCCTTTACGACCCGTAGGGTCGTGGCCATCCAACACGGACGGGCGATCTTCAACATGGCGACGTCCTTCCACGTGGACGAACCGGGTCTCTCCCATCAGCTCCCGATGCCCGACGTGCCCGCACCCGAGGATCTGGAGACGCTCGCCACACGGCTCGAGCCCTACCGGGCATCGATGGAGGAGTGGTTCGCCAAGCCGCACCCGATCGACCAACGTCACATCGGCGACCTGCCCTTCAGCCATGGAGCGAGCAAGGAGCCGGTCCAGCGGCTCTGGATCCGGGCGGACGGGAAGCTCCCCGACGACCAGCTGTTGCACGCCTGCGTCGCGGCCTACGCCTCGGACATGTCCCTCGTCGACACCATGTTGGCTCCCCACGACGTCCGCTGGGAGGACTCCGAATTCATGGGTGCGAGCCTCGACCACTGCATGTGGTTCCACCGTCCGTTCCGGGCAGACGAGTGGCTGCTCTACGACATGGACAGCCCTTCGGCGTACGGCGCTCGGGGGCTCGCCCGTGGGTTCCTCTACACCAGGGAGGGTGAGCTGGTGGTCTCGATGGTGCAGGAGGGCCTGATGCGCGTCCTCCGCCGCGGGGCCAAGGAAGAGTGAGCGAGGTCAGCGGGCGCTGATCGGTACGTAGTCGCGGACCTCGTCACCCACGTAGAGCTGACGGGGGCGGGCGATCTTCGAATCCTGATCGAGCATCTCCTGCCAGTGAGCCAACCAGCCGGCCGTGCGGGGAATCGCAAAGAGGACGGGGAACATCTCGAGGGGGAATCCCATCGCCTGGTAGATGAGCCCCGAGTAGAAGTCGACATTGGGGTAGAGCTTGCGGGACACGAAGTAGTCGTCGGAGAGAGCGATCTCCTCGAGCTTCAAGGCGATGTCCAGCAGCGGGTTCTTGCCGGTGACCGTGAACACCTCGTCGGCCGTCCGCTTGATGATGGCCGCCCTCGGGTCGTAGCTCTTGTAGACCCGGTGCCCGAATCCTTGGAGCCTTCCACCGGATCCTTCCTTGACCGACGCGATGAACGGCTTGACGTTGTCCATCGAACCGATCTCGGTGAGCATCCGGATGACCGCCTCGTTGGCACCTCCGTGCCTCGGGCCGTAGAGCGCGGCGGCGGCAGCGGCGCAGGCCGAGTACGGATCGGCGTGCGAGGATCCCACCACCCGCATCGCGGTCGTCGAGCAGTTCTGCTCGTGATCCGCGTGGAGGATGAAGAGCACGTCCAGCGCACGAGCGAGCACCGGGTCGGCCTCGAAGCGAGGTTCTGCGATCTTCCACATCATCGACAGGAAGTTCGACGTGAACGGCAATGAGTTGTCCGGATAGACGAAAGGCATCCCGACGCTGAACCGGTGTGCTGCCGCGGCGAGGGTCGGCATCTTGGCGATGAGACGGATGATCTGCTTGTGTCGGGACTCGAGATCGAAGATGTCCTTGGCGTCGAGATAGAACGTCGAGAGGGCGGCGACCGCGGAGACCAACATGCCCATGGGATGCGCGTCGTAGTGGAATCCTTCGAGAAAACGCTTTCGTACGTTCTCGTGGATGAAGGTGTGCGAGGTGATCTCGCTCTCCCAGACCGCGAACTGTTCCTTGTTCGGCAGCTCCCCGTTCAGCAGCAGGTAGGCCACCTCGAGATAGCTGGAGCTCTCGGCGAGCTGTTCGATGGGGTACCCGCGGTAGCGCAGAATGCCGATGTCGCCGTCGAGGTAGGTGATGGAGCTCTCGCACGCGGCGGTCGAGACGAAGCCCGGGTCGTAGAACCAGATGCCCGGCAGGAGCTTTCCCCACTGGGCCGCGGAGATCCCGCCGTGCTCGATGGGGATCTCGAGGGACTCGCCGTTGCGGTTGTCGATGATCGTGATGCTCTCAGCCACTGATCTTCAAACCCTTCTGTGTCCGGCTCGTCGGCCCTTTCGCCCAATCCTAGATCGACACCCCCTGCCATCGACCAGCCGGGGAGACCGCGACGACCAGGTCTCTGCGGTCGGACACCTCCCGACCGATTGCAGCTCAGGGTGAGATCTGGAGGAGGAACTGTTGGGTCGCTCCCGCGGGATTCGCGCCAGGAGGAAGCGACAGGCTGAGGGTCAGCTCGTAGATATGTCCGCCGGCCACCCGCAGCGGGGGCATCGAGAGTGCCGCGGACGACCCCGACCTCAGGTCGACCCGGGCATGTGCGGTCCCACCTCGACGGCCGTTCGGAGGTTGCGACTGCCCGACCGGGACGACCGTCTCGGTCACTTGGATGCCCGTCTCGGACACCGTGCCGCAGTTGGTCACCGTGACGTTCGCCGCAACCGTCGCGGTCGGAGGCAGTACGACGGGCGAGGTCTCGGTGGCGCTGGACAGTGGGGCACGACAGCTGTCACCCACGATCCCCGGGCCTCCGGTTGTCGCCACGGCGGCAACTGCCGGGGGCACTGCGGGCGGCACCACACCCGCCGAGGTGATGACCAGCTGGTGGAACGGCACCAGTGCGGGCGACGCTGCGAGAGCCGATGCCGAGGCGCCCAGGCGGTCGGGGCCGAGTGGGGCATTCGCTGCCGGTGCCGGCACCCACGTCGAAGCCGGAAGGCGGACATCGATGTGCCGGCTGTGCACGTCGGCGACGAAACGCTCGTATCCACGGTCCGCGCTCTGGAACAACAGCCCGGCACTGGTCATCGCCGTCGAGGCCGCAGGAACCGAGAGCAGCGGGGCGGTGTCCTGGGTCACCGGTGCCGCCACACCTGATGGCCCAGACGTCAGAGGCAAGGGCTCCATCCCCAACAACCGATCGACACTGGTTCGAAGGTCGGAGGTCGCTTGCGCCCTGGCGGCCATCACCGCCGCGAACCGCGTGCTCAGATCGCCGGTCGGCTCGGGAGGAACCAGACCGGCCGCCTGGGACGCCTGCTCCGATGTCGAGGTCACCGCCTGGTCGAGACCTTGTTGGATCTCGCTCCTCGCGGTGCGCGGGACCGGCCGGTTGGGAAACTGGGCCGCGTCGTCCATCAGGGCGGCCAGCGACGCCCCGGTTCGGTTGGAAGCATCAACGAGCGGAGTTGCCAGCCGCACATACCCGGCGTCGATCGCGCTCCGATAGCTCGACGACTGTGCGTTGATCTCGAACAACGAGGCGACGGCAAGCACGGCCACCACCACGACGGCGATTGCGGCCAGGGTGCCGATGGTCCGATTTCGCCTCGCAGCGGCAGCGGCCGCGTCTGCGTCGGTCCCTCGGCACCCCGTGGACGATAGCGGGGAGCTAACGCAAAAGGTCCCCGGAGACCTCCATGCCCGGCCTCCACGTCGTCTTCGCCACGATCTTCGAGAAATCCGCCCGGTAGGCGTACTTCGCTCCGACCTCCCGGGTCTCTTCGAGAAGGCCTTCCGAAAGCGTCGTGGGAGAGAGGCCGAGTGCCAAGAAGCGATCCCGGGTGACGTTGAGATCGTTCTCGGCCGCCTCCTTGCGCGGGTTCGGCAGGTGGGCGATCTCCACGCCGGTGAGCTTGGCGATCAGCTCGGCCAGCTCCAGCACGCGGTAGGTCTCGGTGACCTGGTTGAAGACCGAGACCTGATCGCCCCGCTCCGGCGGGTTGTTCAGTGCGATCTCGATGCAGCGAACGGTGTCCCGGATGTGGATGAACGCCCTGGTCTGTCCTCCGGTGCCGTGCACGGTCAACGGGTGCCCGATCGCGGCCTGCATGATGAACCGGTTGAGGACGGTTCCGTAGTCACCGTCGTAGTCGAACCGGTTGATGAGACGCTCATCGATCATGGTCTGGGGAGTCTGAGTCCCCCAGACGATCCCCTGGTGCAGGTCGGTGATCCTCACCCCGTCGTTCTTCGCGTAGAACGCGAACAACAGCTGATCGAGTGTCTTGGTCATGTGATAGACGGAACCCGGGTTGGCCGGGTGCAGGATCTCGCGCTCCAGCTGCCCATCGGGTGTGGGGACGTGAACGGTGAGATACCCCTCGGGGATCGGTGCAGAACCCGACCATCCGTAGCCGTACACCCCCATCGTCCCCAGGTGGACCACCGCGATGTCGAGACCCGACTCGACGATGGCGCACAGCAGGTTGTGGGTCGCGGTGATGTTGTTGTCGACCGTGTAGCGCTTCGTCTTCGAGCTCCGCATCGAGTACGGGGCGGCCCGCTGCTCGGCAAAGTGGACGACCGCGTCCGGTCGAGTCTGAAGGAGCAGGGTGACCAGCTGGTCGTACTCGCGGGCAAGGTCGAGGTTGACGAACTCGATCTCCTTGCCCATGTGGTCCTTCCACACATCCAAACGCTCGTGGATCGGACGCAGCGGCGTCAGCGATTCGACCTCGAGCTCGACGTCGATGAAACGACGGCTCAGGTTGTCCACGATGGTCACATCGTGACCAGCCTGCGAGAGGTGCAGAGAGGTGGGCCAACCGCAGAAGCCGTCTCCACCGAGAACGAGAACCTTCATGGTGATCCTTCTTTCCCCGAAATCGCTACCCGGTGTGCCCGGGCAGCGCATTCGTCTTCGTTGATCTTAGGTAGTGGCAAGAGTGTGTTGATGGGATCTCGACCGAAATCGTGGCTCTGTGAGCTGGTCGATCTTCCCGTTCTTCAGTGCGCCCGGTCGGGGGGTGGCCCTGTTCCTCCACCCGGCCGGTTCTCGCCACCGAGCACCAGACGATTCATCCCGTATCCCCCCTCTCCCTTGGAACCGCTCACCGACAGCGGTTCGTTACTTCCAAGGCAAGCCCTTCGGCGTCCATTGTGCCCTCACCGGACGGAAATTGGCCAGCAGAAATTGGGGAGATTCCGATTCACTCGGAGGCGGTCGGCTCGACTGCGGGCAAACAGCGGCTCAGCAGCCGAAATGCCGAAAGAATGGCATCAACAAATTTGATGAACCACGCAAAGTAGTTGTCAGCGGGCGACACTCCGTGGTGAATCGGTGGACGGATCCTCCGGGCCGGTGGTCGACGGGCGATCCTCCGACGCGTCCTCCCCCCCGGCCAGGCCAAGCAGGTGGAGTCCTTCCAACATCGGCGTGTCCGGCTCGGGATCCGGCGCCCGGAGCAGCTCGGGTGACTGGATCGCCCGCGGCAGCGTGTCGACCGATGCAGGACAAGCCACTTCGTGCTCCCCGCTCACCACTCCCCGTTCGGCAAAACGCCTCGCGGTGACCAGGACGCGGGTCTCGAGCGAGCCGACCGCCTTGTTGTAGGCGGCAACGGCACTGTTGAGCCCCTTCCCCACGCCGGAGAAATGGTCGCCGAGCACCGAGAGTCGCTGGTACAAGAGCGCGCCGTCGCGCTGGATCTCGCGGGCGTGCTCGGCCAGCGAGTCCTGCTGCCAGCCGTAGGCGACCGCTCGGAGCAGGGCGATCAGCGACGTCGGGGTGGCCAGCAGCACGTGATTGGCGACGGCATGCTCCATCAGCCCCGGCTCGTGCTCGAGTGCGGCGGTGAGCAGCGGGTCGCCGGGGATGAAGGCGACCACGAACTCGGGCGACGGGTCGACCGCCTTCCAGTACTCCTTCTTTGCGAGCGCGTCGACGTGGGACTTCATCTGACGACCGTGGTTGGCCAGATGGCTTCGGCGCAGCGATTCCTCCTCGGCCTCGTTGGCGTCCAAGAAGGCCTGCATCGGAACCTTGGCATCCACCGCGACGTTCTTGCCGCCGGGAAGGTGGACGACCATGTCGGGGCGGACCCTCCCGCCTTCGGCGTCCGAGGTCACCTGCTCGTCGAAGTCGCAGTGCTCGAGCATGCCTGCCATCTCCACCACCCTGCGGAGCTGGAGCTCCCCCCAACGACCGCGGGTCTGGGGCGACCGCAGGGCGGAGACAAGATTGCGGGTCTCCTTCTGCAACTGATCGTGCGAGGTCGACAGGTACTTCATCTGCTCGGTCAGCGACGTGTACGCCCGCTGCCGTTCGACCTCGAGACGCTGCATCCCCTCCTCGTACTTGCCGAGTTGATCGCCGATGGGCTTGAGGAGCTGCTCGATCGCCTCCTGCCTCTTGGCCAACTCACCGTCGGCGGCGGTCCGGCGCTCGTCGAGCTTGGCGCTTGCGAGCTGGAGGAACTGCTCGTTGTTCTGACGGAGCGCCATCGATGACAGGCGGGCGAACTCGCCGGTCAACTGCTCGCGGGTCTCGGCCAACTCGGCAGTGCGCTCCCCTGCCGCCTTTCGTTCGTGTTCGAGGTCCGAGCTCAGCTTGGCGGTGCCGGCCCGAAGCTCGACCAGCTGCCGCTGTTGTTCGAGTGCCTCGCCCCGTGCGGCCTGGAGGTCGGCCGCCAGCGCGTCGTTGGTTGCCGACGCATCGGCCAGGCGGGCTTGGGCGGTCCGGGCCGCACTCACGTGCTCGGCGCGGAGCAGGAGGCCTACGACCACACCCAGTGCGACCCCGATAGCGAGCCCGACGACGATTCCTGCGATCATGGCATGCCCTCCTCAGGACTCCACCTGGCCGGTCTTCGGTCAGAGTACCGACCGGGTGTGACAACCCCGGGGACCTGCAGCAGTTGGCGCTGCCGGCAGGGATTCCGAGGCGCGCGGCCCGGTCTGCGGAGAGGGGTACGGTGATCGTGATGGAAGCCACACTCGAGGAGATCGACCGCAAGGTCCTCCAGCTGTTCGCCCTGGTCGGTGAGTCGGTGTCCGGCGCCACCCATGCGCTCCTGTCGGGTGACCGCGAAGCCGCCAAGACCCTGGCGGACGGTGACGAGGTCGTGGACACCCTCTACCACGACATCGAGAACCTCACCCTTCAGCAGCTGACCGCCGGCGGCGTCACCTCACCCGACGAGCTTCGATTTCTGGTCACGGTGATACGCATGCTCCCCGACCTCGAACGGAACGGCGACCTCGCCGAGCACGTCGCTCGACGAGCGGCACGAGGGCTCGGCGTCGAGCTTTCGGCGAGAAGTAGGGGGCTCGTCGAACGTATGGGTGAAGTGGCCATCCGCATGTGGCGCGCCACGACGGACGCGTATGCCGAACGCCAACCGATGGCTGCAGCGTCGGTGGACACGCTCGACGACGAGATGGACGACCTCCACGTCAGCCTCACCGTCGAAGTCGTCGCGGGAACGATGCCACTTCCGGTCGCCGTCGAGCTGGCGATGGTCGCCCGCTTCTACGAGCGTTTCGGAGACCACGCGGTCAATCTGGCCAAGCGCGTCGCGGTGCTCGCACGCGCCACCACCGCCAGCGCCATCGTCTAGCGAGACGGCTCAGGCAAACGCACCGAGCGAATCCAGCTCCTCCGCGAGCTGCACCGCGTTCAGCGCTGCTCCCTTGCGAAGGTTGTCCCCGCTCACGAACATCGCGAGTCCATGACCCGGACCGTCGGCCCTCCGGATACGGCCGACCAGCGTCAAGTCCCGGCCTGCCACATGGAGAGGGGTAGGCACGTCGGAGAGTTCGACACCCGGGGCCCCGTCGAGCAGCGAGCTCGCCTGCTCGGGACCGAGGTCCCGCTCGAACTCGGCGACGATGGCGTGCGAGTGCCCGGTGAACACCGGAACCCGCACGCAGGTGCAGGTGACCGGCAGGTCGGGCAGCTCCAGGATCTTGCGACTCTCGTTGCGGAACTTCTGCTCCTCGGACGTCTCGCCCGATCCGTCGTCGACCAAGTGGCCAGCAAAGGGGATCACGTTGTGCGCGATGACCTCGGGGAACACCTTCGGTGCAGGGAACTCGACCGCCCCGCCGTCGAAGGTGAGAGCCGTTGCTCCGTCGGCAGCCTTGACCAGCTGGTCGCCGAACTCGGCCACTCCGGAAAGACCGGACCCAGAGACGGCCTGATACGTCGCCACGGTCAGCCGATCCAGCCCCGCCGCGTCGTGGAGCGGTTTCAGGACCGGCATGGCCACCATGGTCGTGCAGTTGGGATTGGCCACGATGCCCTTCGGGATCGTGCCGAGCGCGCCCGCATTCACCTCGGGTACGACCAGCGGCACGTCGGGATCCATCCGCCAGGCAGAGGAGTTGTCGATGACGATGGCCCCCGAGGCGGCGAACTTCGGCGCGAGTTCCTTCGACGCTCCCGCGCCGATCGAGAACAGCGCGACGTCGAGGCCGCTCGGATCGGCGTCAGCCGCGTCTTCGACCACCACCTCACGCCCCTCGAACTGGATCTTGCGACCGACCGACCTGGCCGAGGCAAACGCCCGAAGCTCATCGATCGGAAAATGTCGCTCACCGAGGATCGAGAGCATGACCGTGCCGACCTGACCGGTCGCTCCGACGACTCCGACGCGCATGCTCCTTATTGTACGGGCTGGTTCGCGGTGAGCTTCGCCCTCGGACGGAGCTCAGACCAGCTCGAAGGCCTGATGCAGTGCCTGGACCGCCGCCTCGGCGGCCTCGGCGCGGATCATGCACGAGATCCGAATCGAGGAGGTCGAGATCATCTCGATGTTGATGCCTGCGGCCGCCAGCGTCTCGAAGGTGAGGGCGGTCACACCGGGGTGGGTCTTCATCCCCGCGCCGACCAGCGAGACCCGGGCAACGTCGGCGTCACCGGTCACCCCGGTGGCGCCCAGCTCGGAAAGCATTCCCTCGCAGACCTCGGTGCTCACCGCCAAGTCGTACCCCGGCACGGTGAAGGAGATGTCGGTGGTGCCGTGCAGTGACGTGTTCTGCACGATCATGTCCACGTTCACGTTGCGGTCGGCGAGCCCTCGGAAGAGCTGAGCGGCCAACCCCGGACGGTCGGGCACTCCGACCACGGTCAGCTTCGCCTCGGTCACATCGTGGGTGACCGCGGTCACGATCGCCTGCTCCATGGTTTCATCCTCCTCGACGACCCAGGTCCCCGGTTCCCAGGTGAAGCTCGAACGTACGTGTAACGGCACCCCGTGGTTCCGGGCGAACTCGACGGAGCGCATGTTGAGCACCCGACCGCCGGTGGCAGCGATCTCGAGCATCTCGTCGTAGC
The DNA here is from genome assembly GCA_963839925.1 of uncultured Acidimicrobiaceae bacterium. Classification (GTDB taxonomy): domain Bacteria; phylum Actinomycetota; class Acidimicrobiia; order Acidimicrobiales; family RAAP-2; genus Bog-756. The sequence continues at coordinate 496,170 of CAWIWV010000002.1, forward strand.
TCACCCGGCCCAGCTTCCGGGCCTCGGGCACCACCCGTGGATCGGTACTGAAGACCCCTGTCACATCGGTGTAGATCTCGCAGACATCCGCCGAGAGCACCGCAGCGAGCGCAACCGCGGTGGTGTCCGACCCTCCGCGACCGAGGGTGGTCACATCGTCGCGGTCGGTCGATACCCCTTGGAAACCTGCGACGACCGGGACCGCCCCGCCGGCGAGCGTCTCGCGCAGCCGGTCGGCCCTGATCTCCACGATCTTCGCCTTGGTGTGCACCGCGTCGGTGATGATCCCCGCTTGACTGCCGGTGAACGACGTGGCTTCGACGCCCAGCCCGGCCAAGGCCATGCAGAGCAGCGACATGGAGATGCGCTCGCCCGAGCTCAGGAGCATGTCGACCTCTCGGGCCGGCTGCACCGGGCTCACGTCGTCGGCCAACCGAACCAGTTCGTCGGTGCTGTGGCCCATCGCGCTGACCACCACCACGACATCGTCTCCTTGGCGCCGGGTCCGCGCGACGTGGTCGGCAACAGCGCGGATCCGCTCCGCGTCGGCAACCGAGGTCCCGCCGAACTTCTGCACCAACAGCGACATGAGCCCAAAGGCTACAAGGGGAAGAACCCGTCCAACGCGTGAGCGCGGTCGGTGGCCGACACCGTTCCCCTGTGGTGGACGGCTACCCTGATCCCCCGTGCCCACCGAGAAACGACAACGTCAAAAGGCAGGCCGGCAGGCTCGCCTGGCCGCCGAACAGAAGACGCAGAAGCGCAAGTCGGCGATCCGTCGGACGATCGTGGTGGTCATCGTCGTCGCCGTCGTCGTGGGCATCTCTTACAAGATCTTCGGTTCCTCTTCCTCCAAGTCGGCCTCCACGTCGACCACCACGACAACCGCGACGAACACGAAGTCGACCTCGACCACCAAGCCACCACCCACCGGAGGTTCGGGCAACACCAGCCCATCGGCCATTACCACCTCGGCGGACTGCCCGGCCGACTTCAAGGCCACCCTCAACAAGCCGGCGTGGAAGACGCCTCCCGCGATGACCATCGACCCGTCCAAGACCTACACCGCGAACGTGACCACCGATGTCGGCAGCTTCACCATCCAGCTGGACCCGTCGGTTGCGCCCAAGACGGTCAACAACTTCGTGTTCCTCGCCAATCAGCACTTCTATGACTGCGTCATCTTCCACCGGGTGATCCAAACCTTCATGGACCAGACCGGAGACCCGACCGGCACCGGTGAGGGCGGCCCCGGCTACGAGTTCGCCGACGAGCTGCCGAAGACCGCGACCCCCCAGTACCCGATCGGCTCGGTGGCCATGGCCAACTCGGGGCCCAACACCAACGGCAGCCAGTTCTTCATCGTGACCGGGCAGGAGGGTGAGAACCTGGCGGCCAGCTACTCGCTCTTCGGGAAGGTGACCTCGGGCATGGACGTGGTCGACAAGATCAATGCCGGCGGCGCGCCGTCGACCAGCAGCCAGGGCACGCCGACCACGCTCCACCGGATCGTGTCGGTGAGCATTTCGGAGTCATAGGCTCGGACGCCAACCGGGCCGTCTCGTTACATCGCATCGGCTCCACCTGGATCATCCAACCCATCCCATCCAATTCATCCCAACTGCAAGACGAAACGAGGCAAGCGTCGTGACCCCAGAGATTCCGGCAACGGACGGTTCCAGCCCGAAGACCCAGCGGTTCGACGGACCTCCCCCCATGGTCATCGATCCGGCCAAGCGGTACACCGCGGAGGTCGTCACCACCAAAGGAACGATGACCATCGCGTTGGACCCGATCGGCGCGCCGAAGACGGTGAACAACTTCGTGTTCCTCGCCCGGTGGCACTACTACGACGGGATCGTCTTCCACCGGATCATCCCCGGCTTCATGCTCCAGGGCGGCGATCCCGAAGGGTCGGGACGGGGAGGACCGGGCTACCGCTTCGAAGACGAGCTTCCTGCCCCAGGGCGCTACGAGATCGGATCTCTGGCCATGGCCAACGCCGGCCCCGACACCAACGGAAGTCAGTTCTTCATCGTGAGTGGGCCTGACGGGACATCCCTCCCGCCCAGCTACTCGCTGTTCGGCAAGGTCGTGAAGGGGCTCGAGGTCGTGAAGGCCATCGAGGCGACAGGCAGCCCGTCAGGCAAGCCGTCGGAACAGGTGCTGATCGAGTCGGTGGTGATCACCGAGGCCGACTGAGCGTCCGGGTCAAGCGGGCAGCGCCGCCAGACCTTTCTCTGCCCGTGAGCCGTTCAGGAAGACGACCACCTCGCCCACGCCGGCCGAGCTCCATCGTCCCTCGGGATCGCGCACCAAGGCGGTCCGTTCGGGTACCCCGGCAACCGGGGTTCCGGCCGGGGCGAGCTGGACCGAGCGGTGGAGTTTCTCCCCGTGCTCGTCCTCACGGAAATCCCCGAAGTGGGGCACGACCGCCAGTCCGCCGAGCAGCCCCAGCCCGATGGTCAGACCGCCACCTCGCGCGTCGACCATCGGATCAGTGAGGGCCATCGCCGCTCCCGACGAGCCCACGACCACCGCGCCGTCTGACCACGCTGCGAGGAGCGCCTCCCAGACCTTCGAGTCCTTCAGGACGCTCCGGAGATGGAGTGGCGAGCTGCCCGCCAGGTACACAAGGCGCGCCCGGCGCATCACCGCTGCCGCTCCCTCGTCCTGGGCGTCGGCGCGGGAGAGCACCATCAGACCCTCGACCCGTCCACCAAGCGGGGTGAACCAATCCGCCGCCTGCGCGACCAGACGCTCGGGGCGCTCGTAGGCGGCAGCAGTCGGCAGGACCAACACCTCGTCAGAGCCGGATGCGGCAAGGAGCTCGGCGTCGAAGGAGCAGCCCGGTTGCCACTCGCCGCCGCCGACGAGCGCCAGCGGTCCTGGGAGGCGATCCACCGAAACGACCGTCAGACCCCGGCCCGCACCGAGCGGCGCATGAGCTGCCCCATCGCGTCGCAGACCTCGGTGGCGAGGAAGAAGGAGTCGGGAAGGACCGCCGTGCTCATGAAGCCGTGAATCTGGTCGTCGTAACAGCGGTACTCCACCTCGACGCCGGCCTTCTCCATCGCATCGGCATACAGGGCGCCGTCGTCCCGCAACGGGTCGAAGCCCGCGGTGACCACCAGTGCCGGTGCGAGCCCCCCGTGGTCGGAGGCCAACAAAGGGGACGCCCGGGGATCGTCCCTCGACGAAGGATCCGGCACGTAGGTGCTGCAGAAGTACTCCATCTGATCGGTCGAGAGCAGGAACCCTTGGCGCATGGATCGGGCTGATTCCGAGGTGAGGCGCAGGTCGAGCGCGGGGTAGATCAGGCCCTGGGCAACCGGGGGTGGGACCGCGCCGCCGACAGAAGCCCGAGTCTCCGACGCCACAACGGCAGCGAGGTTCCCGCCGGCGCTGTCGCCCATCACGCCCACCTGGCCGTCGCGGTGCCCGACCTCGGTGCTGTTGCGCTGGACCCAGTGGTACGCCGCCAGCGCGTCGTCGACGGCGGCTGGGAACGGGAATTCGGGTGCCAGCCGGTAGCCCACGGAGACCACGATGCAATCACTCACGACCGCGAGGATCCGGCAGAGCGCGTCGTGCGAGTCGAGATCGCCGGTCACCCAACCGCCGCCATGGAAGTAGACGATGGCCGGCGGGCGCTCGCCGTCTCGTGCGCCGGCTCCGATGCCGCTTCCGAATCTCCGGTAGATCCTGATCGGAAGGGGAGACCCACCATCCGGCGCCGAGATGGTCCTTCCCCTCACGTACACGTCGGACCGCACCGGCATGATCGCCCGGGTCGAGCGGGTGAGCCGGGCCCGCAAGGTCACCGGGTCGACCGAGCCCGGGGCCGGGGGTGGCGGCATCCGGTTCATCAACGCGATGAGCGCCTGCGTGCCGCGATTGAGCACCCTCGCGTCCCCCTCGACCGGGCTGCGCTCGCCCAGCGCGGACAGCAGAAGATCCGGATGCGAGAAGACCAACCGACCGAGGAGGGCCGGGAGCGGCCAGCGCTCGTTGGCCCGTTGGAGTCGCCGGCTGTAGAGGGCCCTGTTCCGACCGTTCCTTCCGGCACGCCACGGGGGACCGTCGGGGAGGCCGGTTGGATCCGGGGTGGCCGGTGCGGCAGCCGCCTTCGGCGAGGCTCGCCTGCTCGCCTGGGTGGCTGCACTCGCGCGGGGGGTGGTCGACTTGCTCGCGGCCTTCGAGGCACGCCGGGCCGGCGAGGCCGTGCGCCCCGAGGAGGCCGTGCGGCCTGACGTGGCCTTTGCAGGTTCGGTGCCGCCGGTCGGGTCCTCCATCGCCACCATCGTGTCCGGGAGGCGAGGCTATGGCAAGCCCGGACCGCCCGACACTCACCAGGGACGACCGCCGGACAAACCAGTAGCATCGCCGTCCATGTCAATCGCTCGCGTGGGAATCATCGGTTCGGGGATCATGGGATCGGGGATCACCGAGACTGCTGCGGTCAACGGTTTCGAGGTCGTCCTCCGGTCACGCAGTCAGTCGGCCGCAGACGCATCGATCGCCGCGATGGAGAAGTCGCTCAACCGACAGATCGAGAAGGAAAAGATCACCGAGTCCGACCGGGACAAAGCGCTCGCCCTGGTGAAGGGAACCTCGGACCTCGCGGCACTGAAGGACTGCGACCTGGTCATCGAATCGGTGGTCGAGGACCTGGCGGTCAAGAAGGAGCTCTTCAACGAGCTCGACCGGATCACCGGCAGCGAGACGATTCTGGCGACCAACACCTCGACCCTGCCGGTCATCGAGCTCGCCATGCAGACCGGACGGCCCGAAAAAGTCTGCGGTGTCCACTTCTTCAACCCGGCGCCGGTGATGGCGCTGGTCGAGCTGGTCCGTCCCCTGACCGCTTCGGACGAGACCCTCTCCTCCGTCCGCCAATTCGCCGAGGCCTGTGGGAAGACCCCGGTCGAGGTCAAGGACCAGGCGGGCTTCATCGTCAACGCGCTGTTGTTCCCCTATCTGAACAACGCGGTCCGGCTCTACGAACAAGGTGTGGCGACCATCGAGGACATCGACACCGCGATGAAGGGCGGCTGTGGCTTTCCGATGGGGCCGTTCGCCCTGCTCGACCTGGTCGGGCTCGACACCTCCCTTGCCATTCTGGACGCGCTCTACGACGAGTTCCGGGATCCGAACTATGCCGCGGTTCCCCTGTTGCGCAGGATGGTCTCCGCCGAACAGTTGGGCCGAAAGTCCGGCAGAGGGTTCCTCGATTACCGGAAGTAGCGGCACCCGCCGGATCGTGCCCGCTTCGAAATCGAACGAAAGCGCCGTTCTCGGAACAATCGGGAGCACGCACTCTCGCACTTTCTCTAACGTGCAATCCGGGGGGACAATGGAGAGGTGAGCAACGTGGAGCAAACAAGCGGGCAAAAGGCGCCTGCTGAGGTACCCGAGGTTGCGTCGCGCACATCGGGGGTGCGTGATCGTCCGTGGGTGATGCGCACCTACTCCGGTCATTCGACGGCCAAGGCGTCGAACGAGCTCTACAGGACCAACCTCGCAAAGGGCCAGACCGGTCTCTCGATCGCGTTCGATCTGCCCACCCAGATCGGGTACGACCCCGACGCCCCCCAAGCCGCCGGCGAGGTCGGAAAAGTCGGCGTGCCGGTCGCCCACCTCGGCCACATGGCTCAACTCCTCGACCAGATCCCGGTCGAGACGATGAACACGTCGATGACCATCAACGCGACCGCCGCGTGGCTGCTCGGCCTCTACATCGCGAACGCCGAGGACTGCGGCGTCGATCCGGCCGTCCTGTCGGGAACCACCCAGAACGACATCGTAAAGGAGTATCTGTCGCGGGGTACCTATATCTTCCCGCCGCTGCCCAGCCTCCGGCTCACCGTCGACACCATCGCGTACACCGTGCGCAATGTTCCGAAATGGAACCCGATCAACGTGTGCAGCTACCACCTGCAGGAGGCAGGCGCGGTGCCGTCACAAGAAGTCGCCTACGCCCTCGCGACCGCGATCGGAGTCCTCGACGCGGTGCGCCGGTCGGGTCAGATCCCCGAAGAAGAATTCCCCTCGGTGGTCGGACGCATCTCGTTCTTCGTGAACGGCGGGGTGCGGTTCGTCGAGGAGACCTGCAAGATGCGGGCCTTCGCCCGCCTGTGGGAGAGGATCTGCACGGAGCGCTACGGGGTCACCGATCCGAAGCTCACCCGGTTCCGCTACGGCGTCCAGGTCAACTCGCTCGGACTGACCGAGGCCCAGCCGGAGAACAACATCCCGCGGATCGTCCTCGAGTCCCTCGGGGTGACCCTGTCCAAGCGCTCACGAGCCCGAGCACTCCAGCTCCCGGCGTGGAACGAGGCGCTCGGACTGCCCCGTCCGTGGGATCAGCAGTGGTCACTCCGCATACAGCAGATCCTGGCCTTCGAGTCGGACCTCCTCGAGTATGGGGACATCTTCGATGGTTCCATCGTCGTCGAGCGCAAGACCGACGAGGTCGCCGACGCGTCGTGGGCCGAGCTCGAGAACGTGCTCGGTCTGGGAGGAGCGTTCGAAGCCATCGACGAGTTGAAGGCGCGCCTGGTCGGAAGCCAGGCGGAGCGGGTCCGTCGCATCGAGACGGGCGAGCAGCAGGTGGTCGGCGTCAACTGCTTCACCGAGACCGCCGAGTCCCCACTCGAATCCAGCAACGGGGACGGACATGGCGGAGGTTCGATCCTGCGAGTCGATCCGGCAGTCGAGTCGGAACTGAAAGCGGACGTGGAGGCGTGGCGGGCCAACCGCGACAGCGGGGAGGTCCAGCGCGCGCTCGATGCCCTGAAGCGGGCGGCCGAGGGCTCGGACAACGTCATGCCGGCCACCATCGCGCTCGCACATGCCGGCGGCACCACCGGCGAGTGGGCGGGCGCCCTGCGGGACGTGTTCGGCGAATACCGGGCTCCCACCGGCGTCGGCGGAGGGATCGGTCACCGTGGTGTCGAGTTCCGCTCCATCCGGGACCGCTCGCGGGCTCTGGCGGACCGGTCCGGCAGTCCCCCGAAGCTGCTCGTCGCCAAGCCGGGCCTCGACGGGCACTCCAACGGGGCCGAGCAGATCGCCGTCGCTGCCCGAGACGCCGGGTTCGAGGTGGTCTACCAGGGCATTCGCCTGTCTCCCGCCGAGATCGCCGCGGCAGCCCGGGACGAGGACGTCGACGTGGTTGGCATCTCCATCCTGTCGGGGAGCCATCTCGAGCTGGTCCCCGAGGTGGTGGACCGGCTGCGGGCGGCAGGGGTCGAGGCGCCGATCGTCCTCGGCGGGATCATCCCCCCCGAAGACGCCGAGCTCTTGCTGGGCAAGGGAGTGGCACGCGTCTATACACCGAAGGACTTCGAGATCGGCCCGATGATGGACGATCTGGTGACGCTGGCGGAGGAGTACCGAGCCGGCCTTCCCGTCTGACGGGGCATCGGCTCCCTAGAAGCCGGGGCGGTCCCGTCGGGTCGAGGTCGACTTCGTCCACCACCTGCCGCTGAACCTCCAGGCCGGCGTGGTGTCGGTTGCCGGTGGCGCCATCCGCAGCGGACGCGGCCACGCTTGATCGACCGCCGCTGCCAGCACGGCCAGTATCTCGGGGTCGACCCCGGGCCGCTCCGCGATGCCAGACTCGGTCACAGCGTCCGACTGAATCACAGTGGCATGTTCCCGTGCTTGCGCTTGGGGAGGTCCTCGCGCTTGGACACGAGAAGCGCCAGGCTCCTCACCAGGATCCGGCGGGTCTCGGCCGGGTCGATCACGTCGTCCACATATCCGCGCTCAGCGGCTGCATAGGGATTGGCGTACCGCTCGGTGTACTCCTCCACCAACTCCTTGCGCCGGCCCACCGGATCGGCTGCTTCGGCGAGGTCGCGGCGGTAGACGATCTCGACGGCTCCTTCGGGTCCCATCACCGCCAGCTCGGCCGAGGGCCAGGCATAGGCGAGGTCCGCGCCGATCGACTTGGAGTTCATCACCACGTAGGCGCCGCCGTAGGCCTTCCGGGTGATGATCTGGACCCGGGGCACCGTCGACTCGCAGTACGCGTAGAGGAGCTTCGCACCGTGCCGGATGATCCCCCCGTACTCCTGATCGGTGCCCGGCATGAACCCCGGCACGTCCACGAATGTCACCAGCGGGACGTTGAACGCGTCACAGGTGCGCACGAAGCGGGCGCCCTTCTCCGACGCGTCGATGTTGAGCACCCCCGCGAGCATCTGTGGCTGGTTTCCGACGATGCCGACCGCGCGGCCGTCGATCCGGGCGAATCCGCACACCAGGTTCATCGCCCAGTGGTGGTTGACCTCGAAGAACTCGCCGTCGTCCACCACCGCCTCGATGACCTTCTTCATGTCGTAGGGCTGGTTGGGTGACGCCGGCATCAGCTCGGTGAGCTCGGGAGTCAGCCGCTCGGGGTCGTCGCCCGACGCCACGTAGGGAGCCTCCTCCAGGTTGTTGGAGGGCAGGAAGCTCAAGAGGTACCGGACGTCGTCGAGGCAGGACTTCTCGTCGGCGGCGACGAAGGCCGCGACGCCGGATTTGCTCGCATGGCTCATCGCGCCACCGAGCTCTTCGAGGGTGACGTCCTCGCCGGTCACCGTCTTCACCACATCGGGCCCGGTGATGAACATGTGGCTGGTCCCCTGGACCATGAAGATGAAGTCGGTCATCGCCGGGCTGTAGACCGCACCCCCGGCGCAGGGACCCAGGATGACGCTGATCTGGGGGATCACCCCCGAGGCCTGCGCGTTCCGGTGGAAGATGCCGCCGTAGGAGTGCAGCGACACGACACCTTCTTGAATGCGCGCCCCGGCGCCGTCGTTGAGGCCGATCATCGGCACCCCGATGGACGACGCCAGATCCATCACCTTGTGGATCTTTTCGGCGAACACCTCGCCCAGTGCTCCGCCGAACACCGTGAAGTCCTGACTGAACACGCAGACCCGCCGGTCGTCGATCGTGCCGAACCCGGTGATCACCCCGTCGGTGTAGGGACGGTTCTCCTCGAGACCCATCCCGTGCGCCCGGTGACGGGCCAGCATGTCGAGCTCCTGGAAGGAGCCGTCGTCGAGCAGGTAGTCGATCCGCTCGCGGGCGGTCATCTTGCCCTTGGCGTGGTGCTTCTCCACCGCCCGGGCGGATCCGGCGTGTCGGGCCTGCTCGCGTCGCTCCTCGAGCTCCTCGAGTCGTTGGGTCATCGGGTGATCCATGGAATCCGAGGCTACCGGACCGGCGAGACCACCCCCAGTTCGGTAAGCGGTGCGGCTACTCCTGCACCAGTTCGATGAGGGTGCCGAAGGCACCTTTGGGATGGACGAAGGCAACCGTCGTCCCGCGGGACCCCGGACGCGGGACCTCGTCGATGACCCGGCCCCCGTGCTCCTTCACCGACTCGAGCGCTTCTGCACAGTTCGCCACCCGGTACCCCACATGGTGGATCCCTTCACCTTTCTTCTCGAGGTACTGCGCGACCGTCGAGTCGGGGCGGGTGGGGGTGAGCAGCTGGACATAGCTGTCGGCGACGGCGAGGAGCGCTTCTTCCACGCCGTCCGACTCGACGACCTCGCGGTGGGCAACCGTGGCTCCGAAGGTGTCTGCGTAGTAGGCGATCGCCGCGTCGAGATCGTTGACGGCGATCGCCACGTGGTCGATCTCGGTGAGGAGCGGTGTGGTCATCGATTCAAGCCTCGTGCCTTCTGAAGAGGGTGATCCTGTGCTCGCCGACCTGGGCCCGCAACTCGGGGTCATCGATCCCGAGCCCTTCTTCGGGTGCGAGGCAGCGCACGCCGATCTTGCCCTCGTGCAGGTTCTTGTGGACCTGGTAGGCAGCGTCGCCGACACTCTCCAGCGGATAGACGGCGGAAAGCGGCGGGAGGACCTTCCCTTCGCAGATCAGTTGGTTGGCGTCCCAGGCTTCCCGGTAGTTGGCGAAATGGGAGCCCTTGATCGTCTTGAGCTTCATCCAGAGGTGTCGGTTGTCGTACTCGATCATGTAGCCCGAGGTGGCGGCACAGGTGACGATGAGCCCACCCCGCTTTGCTGCGAACACCGACGCGCCCATGGTCTGACGCCCCGGGTGCTCGAAGACGATGTCGACGTCCTCGCCGACCAGACCACGGATGTCCTTGCCCAGTCGGCGCCATTCGGATTCGTCCTGGGTGTGCTCGTCCTTCCAGAAGCGGTAAGACGCTGCCTTGCGGTCGATGACCGCCTCAACCCCGAGGTCGTGCAGCAGGTCGACCTTGGCCTGGGAGGACACGACACCGACCGGGATGCCGCCACCGTTGAGCACGTACTGGACCGCATAGGCGCCAAGGCCGCCCGACGCGCCCCAGACCAGCACCCGGTCGCCTTGTTGCATGTTGGCGCCGTTCTTCGAGACCAGCATCCGGTAGGAGGTCGAATTGCACAGCGCGTTGATCGCGGCCTCCTCCCAGCTCAGGTGGGTGGCCTTGGGCATCAACTGGTTGGCTTTGACCACCGCCAAGTCGGCCAGACCGCCGAAGTTGGTCTCGAACCCCCAGATGCGCTGGTTGTCGGCGAGGATCGAATCGTCGTGCGCACTCGGGCTCTGGTCGTCGACGTAGTTGCAGTGCACGGTGACCTTGTCCCCCGGTTTCCAGAGGCGCACCGCCGATCCGGTCCGAAGGACCACTCCCGAGGCGTCGGAGCCGACGACGTGGTAGTCGAGGGCGTGGCGCTTTCCCCAGACGCTCTCCTTGCCGAGGCGGTCGAGGAACCCGAAGGTGGAGAGCGGCTCGAAGATCGAGGTCCAGACGGTGTTGAAGTTGATCGAGCTCGCCATCACCGCCACATAGGCCTCGTCCGGTGCCAGCTCGGGGACCGCAACCTCACCGATGTGGAGAGACTTCCTCGGGTCCTTGTCCTCCGAGGCCAGACCGTCGAACATCCCGGCTTCGTCGCGCCGCACGAACGCCGCCCGGTACGACTCCGGGAGCGGGATCGCCGACAGCTCGTCCCCGGAGGCACCTGCTTGGATTGCCGAGAGAAACTCCTGCATGGCAGGTGAGGATAGCTTGCCGTTCGCCGGTGATCCCGGGTCGGGGCGGGACCCTGGGTCCATCTCCCAAGCCGGGCCGGACCCAGAGGCCGTATCATGGTGCGGTCATCGTGGCGAGCCTTTGGTGGGCCGCCGCCTGGAACAGGCCCGCAGGGTCGGAGGACGTCATGCCTGGAACCGTCATCGTCACTGGGGCCCGCACCCCGATCGGCAAGCTGCAAGGTGCCCTGGGCAGCTTTGCGGCCACCGAGCTCGGAGGCTTCGCGATCGCCGCTGCCCTCGAGCGGGCAGGCGTCGAGCCCGACCGGGTCGACTACGTCCTGATGGGACAAGTCATCTTGGCCGGCGCGGGCCAGATCACCGCCCGCCAAGCCGCCGCCAATGCCGGCATCCCGATGAGCGTGCCGGCGACCACCATCAACAAGGTATGCCTGTCCGGCCTCAACACGATCTACCTGGCCGACCTGATGATCAACGCCGGCGAGGCCGAGATCGTGGTCGCAGGGGGGATGGAGTCGATGACCCAGGCCCCTTACCTGCTTCCCGGAGCCCGCGGTGGCTATCGAATCGGGGACGGAACCCTGGTCGATTCGATGATGTACGACGGGCTGTTCTGCGCGTTCGACAACTGTGCGATGGGTCTCGGCACCGAGCGCTACAACGGGGCCGACGGCGTCGCCCGTGAGGTTCAGGATGCGTTCAGTGCGCTCTCCCACGAGCGTGCCGCGGCCGCCATCAAGGACGGAAAGTTCACCGACGAGATCGTCCCGGTCAACGTCCCCCAGCGCAAGGGTGACCCGCTCGTCGTGGATACCGACGAAGGTGTGCGGCCCGAGACCACGGCGGAGTCCCTCGGCAAGCTCCGGCCGGCCTTCGACAAGGAAGGGACGATCACCGCCGGAAATGCGTCGCAGATCTCCGACGGTGCCGCAGCGGTCATCGTGATGTCGAAAGCCAAGGCCGAAGAGCTCGGGCTCTCCCCTCTCGGTGAACTGGTCAGCTATGGGCAGGTGGCAGGCCCGGATCCGTCCCTGCTCCTCCAGCCTTCGAACGCGATCGAGGCGGCGCTGGCCAAGGCCTCGTTGCAGGTCAAGGACATCGACATCTTCGAGATCAACGAAGCCTTCGCCGCTGTGGGTTGCGCGTCGAGGGAGGCGCTCGGGGTCAGTGAGGACATCGTCAACGTGAATGGCGGAGCGATCGCGCTCGGGCACCCAGTCGGCATGTCGGGGACCCGGGTGGCGCTCACTGCGCTGTTCGAGCTCAAGCGCCGCGGCGGAGGAACGGCTGCGGTCAGCCTCTGCGGTGGCGGGGGCCAGGGGGACGCCGCCATCCTGCGCTCGCTCTGAGGCTACGCCCTCGGGCAGTTCAGTAGGGCGGTCGGAAGACCCCGGCCAGGCTCCCACAGCCTCGGACCACGTCCTCCCACACGTTCACCTCGAGGGTGACCACGCCAAGAGCGCAGGTCGGAAAGCCCTCCGACTCCAGCGCCTCGCGACCGGCGACCTGCTCGGGATCCTCTGATTCGCCGAGCAGCTCCCACACCAGCCGGTACATCGTCGGGTTATGGCCGACGATCAGCGCGCTCGCCACCCGTTCGTCGATCTCACGCACGTACTGGAGGACGAGATCAGTGTCGGCCTCGTACAGCGAGTGGTACGAGTCGAGCTGGATGTCGCCCCCCATCGACCGGACGATCAGATCTGCGGTCTGGCGTGTCCGGACCGCCGCCGAGCAGATCGCCAGCTCCGGTTTGGGGACACCGTCGAGGCCGAGCGGAGGAACCTCCCTGCCGAGTCGGTCACCGAGGGCGCTCGCGTCCCGCCGGCCCCGTCCGGTCAACGGTCGCTCCCGGTCACTCCCCCCTGACGGCACGTCGGAGGCAGCCTTGCCGTGGCGCAGGATCCACAGATGCCGCACGGAAGTCGTCGGCACCGGCATCTCCCCATGGTGCCTCAGGTTGCCGATGCCGCGCCGTGTGCGCCGATTCGGTCAGGCGTCGACCTCGCGCCGACCCTCCAGTGCCCGCCCGAGAGTCAGCTCGTCGGCGTACTCGAGATCGCCGCCGACCGGCAGCCCGCTCGCGATCCGGGTGACCCGCAGTCCCATCGGCTTCAAGAGACGGGCGAGGTACATCGCGGTCGCCTCACCCTCCAGATTGGGATTGGTGCAGAGGATCACTTCGGTCAAACCTTCTTCTTCGACCCTGACGAGCAGCTCCCGCACGCGCAGTTGGTCGGGCCCGATCCCCTCGATCGGGTTCAACGCTCCCTGCAGGACGTGGTAGCGGCCGGTGAACTCCCCGGTCTTCTCGACGGCCACGATGTCGCGAGGATCCTCCACGACACAGACCGACGTCGAGTCACGTCGGTCGTCGAGGCAGATCGCACAGAGCTCTCCTTCGGCCACGTTGAAGCAGCGGGTGCACAAGGTGATCCGTTCCTTCACCGCCACGATCGCCTCCGCCAGCCGGAGGCCATCCTCGGGCGCCACCTTGAGCAGGTGGAAGGTGATCCGTTGTGCGGACTTCGGCCCGACGCCGGGGAGCCGGCCCAGCTCGTCGATGAGGGTCTGCACCGGCCCGGAGAAGATGGCCACCTCACACCACCTCTTCGGCGCCGGGGAATGCCTTGAGCACCCGCACTTCCACCGAGTTGTCGAAGTCTGCGACCTCGCCGAGCTCTGACTCCTCGAGGTCGGCAATGCTCTCGGAGGGGTCGGGCTCCTGGTCGTGGCGAACCTCGGTGGAGGATCTGGCGGGATCGGCTGTCGGAGCATCGTCGGGCTCCGAGGCGGGCGCGTGATCGTCGATCACCAGCTCCAAACGGACCGGCCTCCCGAAGTGCTCACTCAGTGCCGTTTCGACCTCACCGCGCACCTCCTCGCAGCGGGCACGGTGGATCTCGTTCGGCAACCCGAAGACCGCCCGGTCGTCCGACCCCACGAACCGGCCGGCCTGGAACAGTGCCTTCGCTTTGGGTCGCAGTCGCCCGATGATGTGGTCGCCCCACGCCTGGACCAGCTCGTCGCGGGTGGGCATCGGGATGTCCGGGGAGGGAACCGAGTCGGCGCCCCGTTCGGGGTCGCTGCCGGTGGTGGCGGTTTCCTCGAGGAGCGGACTTGGCGAGGACGGCTCTTCGGACGGCTTCTCGACGGTTGCCGGTGCCGGGACTGATCGCCGCCGGGCCGCGCCCAACGTCTTGGACGGCGGGCGCGGGGCGTGGGCGCGACGGCCTCCCCCTGCGCCTCGGCAACCGCGTCGGCCGGGGCGGCGGATGGCACCCCCTTGGACCGATCGGCCGCCTCGAGGCGCTCGATCCGAGCGAGGAGCGCTTCGGGTGACTCGTCCGCCTCGGGATGGGCCAGCCGCACCAGCGCCACCTCGAGATCGACCCGGGGATCGGGGGCTTCGCGCATCGAGACCTGGGCGCGTCCCAGCACCTCCATTGCCCGCACGACGGCGGCGAGCCCGACCCGCTCCGCCTGAGAACGCACCAGGTCGCGTTCCCTGCCTGGCACCTCGACCAGGTCGGAGGCGACCAGAGCCAGAAAGCCCTGACGCAGGTAGTCGACCAGGTCACCGGCCAGCTGCTGCGGGCTGAAGCCGGCCGACACCAATCGAGCCACCGCCCGGAGTGCCTGTCCGACGTCGCGTTCGGCCAGTGCCTCGACGATCTCGCCGAGCTCAGGAAGATCGTCGTCGACCACGTCGGAGGCTGCCATCTGGTCGAGGACGGACAGCGCGTCCCGGGCCGACCCGCGCCCGCGCCGGACGGCGAGGTCGAGTGCCTCGTCGGACAGTGGCAAGCCGGTGGCTCCCCGAACGTCGGAGAGCAGGCTCCCGAGCGTCTGCGGACCGAGCAGGTGGAACTCGAAGTGCTGGGTGCGGCTACGGATGGTCGGCAGTACCTTTTGCGGGTCGGTGGTGGCCAACACGAAGACGACGTGGGCGGGCGGCTCCTCCAGTGTCTTCAACAGCGCGTTCGACGCAGCCGTCGAGAGCATGTGGACCTCGTCGATGATGTAGATCTTCTGCCTGCCCGGGGTGCCCAACGCGGCACGCGCCACCAGGTCGCGCATCGCCTCCACCCCGTTGTTCGATGCGGCGTCGAGCTCGTGCACGTCGAGGGAGGCGCCTTTGGTGATCTCCACGCACGACGAGCACTTCCCGCACGGCTCCCCGTCATGGAGGTCGGTGCAGTTGAGCGCTTTGGCGAGGATCCGGGCGGTCGAGGTCTTGCCGGTCCCCCTCGGCCCGCTGAACAGGTAAGCGTGGGCGACCCGCCCGTCTCGAACCGCATTGCGAAGGGCGAGGACGACGTGGTCCTGGCCTCGAACCTCCGCGAACGTGGAAGGTCGGAAGCGCCGGTACAGGGACTGGTAGGAGCTCTCGTCGGGTGTTCCGGCCACGCCGTGCGAGCCTAATGGGGCCCCGACGTGCCCCGGCGCTCGATGCGACGGCCAGGTTGGCTGCGGCACACGACCCGACCCGCTGAGAGCTGCTGCCTTCCGACCCTGACTCGGTTCACAGGAGACCGTTGCGCAGGACCCAGCCGCCGCACCCAACGCCGGGGCGGTGGAGATGTTACTCGGCGGTCGCCTCGCTCACGAAGAGATCCCGACGATAGGGCCGACGAGCCGGGTCCCGATCATCGAGCCGTAGAACGCGGCGTCCCCGAAGGCGAACACCCCTCCGTTGGCGGACACCAGCCAGTAGCCCTTGCCGTCGGGGGTGGTCGCGATGCCGGTCACCGAGGCGTCGGCACCGCTCGAGGCCTCCAACCCGTAGAAGGCGGCATTCCCGAAGGCGAACACCCCGCCGTTGGCTGTCACCAGCCAGTATCCCTGGCCCGTGGGCGTGGAGACCATCCCGGTGACCGGTGCACCGAGGGTCGTCGAGGCCGTCGACCCGTAGAAGGAGGCGTCCCCGAAGGCGAAGATCCCGCCGTCGGAGGCCACCAGCCAATAGCCCTTGCCGTCTGCCGTCGACGCCATCCCGACGATCGGTCTGTTGAGGGCACTCCCGCCCATCGAGCCGTAGAATCCGGCGTCCCCGAAGGCGAACATCCCGCCGTCGGATGCGACCATCCAGTACCCCTTGCCGTCGGGTGTGGAGGTCATCCCGACGACCGGCTGGTTGAGAGGGCTCCCGCCCATCGATCCGTAGAAGCCGGCGTCCCCGAAGGCGAAGATCCCCCCGTCGGAGGCCACCTCCCAGTAGCCCTTGCCGTCGCCGGTGACCGCGATCCCTTTGATCGCCTGGTTGAGGGTGAACCCGCCCATGGAGCCGTAGTACCCGGCGGGGCCGAAGGCGAAGACCCCACCGTTCGACTCCACGAGCCGGTACCCACCGCGGCCGCTGCCCGGATTCACGATGACCCGGACGATGACTGCCGTCGAGTGCGGATGCCCGGTCGACGTCTCGGTCGTCGACAGGACCAGCGGACCTGCCGGGAGCGGGTCGGCAGACGTGCACGACCAGGTACGGGCGGCGGTGACCGTGGCGATGCACACCGTTGCGCCCGTCGAGGGATCGGTGACCGTCACCAGCGCCCCCGCCACTCCGGTCCCCGTCATCGTCGGCTTCGGTCCGACAGGTGATCCAGAGATCGGACTGGTCACCGTCGGCCGTGCGGTGGGGCCGGGGACGACGTAGGTGAAGTCGTCCGCCCGATCGGCCGCCGAGGTCCCGCCCACGGTGGTCACGAATACGATCAAGACCCAGACCCAGGCCCTCTATCGCAAGCTTCACGTCAGCTCGCAACAGGAGGCCTTGGCTGCGGCGGGCGCCCTTCACCTCCACAAGGTGACGGCCAATCCACCGCACGACCACCGAATGACCGTCGTCCAGCCACTCGGCCCATCGGAGGAGTCCGACGAGGATCGGGCCTCTTTGGAACTGTGACGCGAGACAACAGGTAGCCTGTCCCGCCGTCGGCCCTCACGAGAGGCTTCGTGGGACCGGCAAACGGAGGTGTGCGAGAGCGGCCGAATCGGCACGACTGGAAATCGTGTGTGGGGAAACTCACCGTGGGTTCAAATCCCACCGCCTCCGCCAAATGGGCTTGACCCCCTTCAGTGGACCACTTTTTCGGACACCGTGAGAGCGGGCGTAGGGCTCAAGAGTCTCGGCTGATCCTTGTCCGGCCTTTGCGACGTTGCCTTGGAACCGGAATGGATTCGCCCCGCATCGCTTCCAGGCGGGACCACAGTGTCGTCAGTGATGCGATGAGACGTCCACGCTCGGCTTCCGACAGATCACCGACTGCCGTCGTGATGACCGCATGCAGGACGGGGAGCATCTGATCGACGGTGTCATACGCCTCGTCCGTGAGGCTGACCAGGATCTTCCGCCGGTCCTCTGCGTGAGGCCGGCGCTCCACCAATCCTCGGCGCTCGAGGGTATCGATGAGAGACGTCATGCTCGCGCTGCTGACCAGCAGCCGCTCGGCGATGACACGTGGTGCAAGTGGTTCGCCCGCACCCTCGATGATGCTCTGCCGGCGATGAGCAAGGTCGCCACGGCACGAGGTCTCGACCTCTCAACGATGGGTGAACCCGAGGTGACGATCACAGAGGTCCATCGCCTGGTGCGATAACGCGCCAGGCGGATGTTCCACCGCAGACTCAGGTCGGCGGGACAGGCAGCGACGCCAACTGGATCACGGAGAACACCAGGATCCCCACGCCGACTGCAATGAGCCCGATGCGAGCGCTCCGCACCCGGAAGTGGCCGCTGATGGCGACCAGGAAGAGCACGGTGGCGAAGTAGACGGTGATTCTCACGTAGTCGTCCGAACGGCTGCCATCGGTGGAGCCGTCGGCATAGAGCTGATCGGCCTTGTGGTTCAGTGCTGCTGCCGCAACCGCCTGCGGCTGCTTGTACTCCGGCATGTAGGTCGGCCCGGGCGGTGCATCTGGGTTCGTCTCCGGATTGGTCGCCATCCAAGCATTGAACGCTGTACGGAAGTTCGGGGTGAACCGTCGTTCGGCGATCACTTCCTTCTGTGCGTTCCCGACGACGTACGCAACGAACCAGGTGTTGAACGTCGAGGAGTCGAAGTTCCGCTGGGACATCGCTTCCAGATTGTCGCTGCTGGCTTCGGTCCTCGCCGCCGATGCCTGCGCAAGCTTCAACCGCGACTCCGTACTCCACTTGGCTGACGAATAGCCCGACCACGCGGCGAGCACGGCCACCGCAGCAAGCAGGATCGCCTCGACGATGGCAATTCGCCGGTCGCGGTGCTCCTCGTCAGTCTTCTCCTTGGCGTGGCCGGCGATCTCCTTGCCCACCTCTGCCGCCGACAGTCCAGCTTCGGCCACTCCCCCTCCTCACTCGACGATGCTCCAGGCAGATCATCCCATCATCGTTCGGTACGCTGCCGCGATGGCCATTGTCACAAACCAGAGGATGGGGTGGCTTCGAGCGTCGGTCGGCGTTGCGCTGTTCGTGGCACCGAGCGCGCCGATGCGTTGGTCGGGCACGGAGGAGCCAAGCGGGTCTTCGCGTTTGCTCATGAGGACGATCGGTGTTCGAGACATCGTCTTGGGCCTGGGTACCGTTGTCGCCGCAAGGTCCTCAGACGGCAGCGACGTCGTTGTCTGGAATTCGGCAGCACTCGCGAGCGACTCGCTCGACACTGTTGTCAGTCTTGCCAGCTTTCGCTCGATCGGGAAGAGGGACTCGCTCCTTGCAGCCATGCTTGCATTCGTCTTCGCCTGCGGTGATCTCCAAGCCCGGGCCGCCGGCAGCAGTCAGGGATGAGCCCCGGAATCGGGCGGAACCAGGCTCCGACCTGAGGTCGTCGCTGAGTTGATCGGGAGTGGCGCCGACGATCCCAACGGCGCCGAAGTCGCCCGAAAGTTCGGAGATCTCAATCTCGGCGGCCATCACACACCCGGTAGCAGAGTATCCGCCTATCCACCTCGAGGATTGGGCGAGCCCCGTTGGAGCAGACATGCAAAAGTTGCGGTCATGTTCGCGGGAGCTGCGACGGTGGCGATGGCCTTGATGCTCATCGTCGGGTCCCCAACTGCTTCGGTGGGCACACCACACCCGAAGCCTGCAGCGGTCGAAACCTCCCTGACCACGACGGGGAGCGGCCCGGCGACCAGGTACGACTGCGCGTTGACCGTCCGACCGGCGGCCGATGCCTTCACCGGCGCGGACGCCAGTGGGTCCGAGATCGGTTGGGAGGGGAATCAACAGGGCGTCGCCACCTGCCTCGGTGGCGTTTTCTTCATTCAGGACGGCTCCTACCGCAACTACGGCTTCGGCATCTACGACGGCGAACCGATGACCTGGACCGACGCGGACGGGTACCTCCCCGCGCAGATCACGTCGTTCAGCCGGGACGGCGCCCGGATCTCGATCACCGAATTCGCCGACCGGGTGGTTCTCTCCAACGCAGCGTTCGTCGCCGTCTACAGCAGGGTCGCGGTCACCAATCCGACCGACCACCCCGTCGAAGCCGATCCCGAGCCATCGCAGGGCCTGCTGTCACTGGCCACTGCTCCCGACACGGTGCACCCGCACACCACCGTCGACCACGATTACGTCATCGCCGCCGATCGCTTCGGAGGCACCTATCCGTGGCCCGCGCCGGCTGCGCTTCTCGCGGCCGGTTCGTTCAACGAGCACTTTGCCCACATGACGAGCTTCTGGAACAAACAGCTCGCGGGTATCACCGAGATCAGCCTTCCCGACCCATCGCTGGAAGATGCCTACCGGAGTGGGTTCATCTACACCCAGATCGCCCGAAGCGGCGACCAACTGCACGACGGGGTCAACGGTTACGAGGCCGAGTACAACCATGACGTCATCGGCATCCTCTCCAACCTCTTCACCCAGGGCTACTTCACCGGTGCACACGGGTTGTTGCTCGAAGCGCGCGATGCGATGGAGACGCCAGGACAAGGCTTCTACGACGACGGAGTCTGGACGTATTCGGTTCCCTGGGCGATCTACTTGCTGAAGACCGGAGATCTGTCTTTCGTGAAGGCGAACTTCGATTCGGAAGGACCAGAAGGTGTCGACCAACCAAGCATCGAGGACACCGCCCACGCGATCGCCGCCGGCAGGACCAGCCCGACGGGGATCATGAAGGCCACCGACGACATCGACACCCAGGGCTATTGGACGACCGACGACTACTCGGCCCTCATCGGCTTGGCCGCGTACCGCTATCTCGCCCAGAGGGTGGGAGATGCCGCCCAGACGTCCTGGGCGACCGAGGAGTACCGCTCCCTCTTGGCGGCCACCAACAAGGCATTGGAGGCGACGATCAGCAAGTACCACCTCGACTACGTGCCCTGTTCCATCCTCCAACCGAACACTTCCAACCGTTGCAAGAACCCGGAGGACGCCAACTGGATGTCTCCCCTGGGTGCCTGGGCGTGGGACGGCGAACTGTTCGGAGCGCCCGTCAATGGTCCCGGTCTGAACATGATCGATGCCACCTACGACTACGGCTTCGGTCGCCTCAAGGGCAAGCTCCCACCCAACACGTTCGGCGGCTTCCCCGGTGACTACTACTCGACTGCCTACAACGCGGGTTACGGAGTCGCCGGCCTTGCCAGCCTGAGCCACCGGGATCAGGGGATCCTGAGTTACGAGTTCATGATCACCAACAGCCAGAGCGGCCCCTACTCGTGGTGGGAGAGCTCGTCTGCCCCTTCCGCACACAATCCATGGGTTGGACACCACCCAACCAGTGGCCAGGGAGCGTCTCCCCACGCCTGGGGCATGTCGCAGGCCAACGGCGTATTGCTTGCTTCGCTTGTCGCACAACGCGCCGACGGCGATCTCGTCGTGGGTCGAGGGATTCCCCAGCAATGGCTGGACGATGGCCGGCCGATCTCGGTCAGCAACTTCCCGACGATCGGTGGTCGGCGCTTGAGTATGACAATTGCACCGCACAACGGGACGGTCTCGCTTTCGATTCACGGCCAGGCCCCGACCGGTCGGGTGCTCTTCCAGCTCCCCTCGTTCGTCCACGACATCGCGAGCAGCTCGGCGGGCCAGATCGATCAGACCAATGGAACGGTCACACTTCCCCCGGGTACGACGAGCGTCACCGTGCAACTCGGTCGACACCCGACATCACGAAACGTTCTGTGGATCGGCATCGTGCTCGGGCTTGTCGTTCTCATGGTGCTCGCCCTTGGATTCGGCCGTGCTCGAAGGAGTCGGATCCGTCGCGCCGAACCGACCACCAGCGACGAATTTCTGATCGTCTGTGGCTGCGGGTGCAGGCTTCACCGGGGTCTGGCACCTTCAAGGGGTGTACGAGTCGTCCAGCCACAGCTGTGCCGGCGCCTGACCTTCGACTCACGCGGCGATCGGAACGAAACCACCAACCCAGCGGAGCTCCTGTGTCCGAGCCGGCTGGCTGAAATCGACTGATTCGAAGTCGACGACGTACGGCAACGGGTTGCTGATCGTCCGGTAGCCGTAGCGAAGGCGGCTGAGGTTCATGACCGTGTCCCAGATGGTCACTTCGGGTTCCGCCTCGGTCCCGACGATCTCTTGGATCGTCCCGGGCACGATGTCGAAGGTGTTGAGGATGTGCAGCGCAAGCCGCTCCGCATCGTCGGAGCTCTCCGCCTGCTCTGCGAGACGCACGAGCGCACACGCGCGAACGAAGCGCGCAGCGGGTCCCATTCCGGTCGGGAGGTCGTTCAACCCCTGGCCCTGGCCGAGTGGCGCGTACTCGATGTCGCCCGCGCTGAACGGCTCGGGCCCCAACGCGGTCGCTCCGACGTAGTTCCGAAGATTGGTCAGATGCCAATCGAGATAGGGGGAGTTCGTCCCCACCCCGGTCGGATTGTCCACGACGTGGATCCCATCCGCATGGAATTCGATCGCGATCGAATGCTCTTTGTCGTGCATGAGACAGTGCAGCGGGGGAACAAAGCCCATGCCCGGATCGGCACCGATCACGTTCACCTGCCCGACCGCTGCACGCGCTTGCTCCACCGTCGAACAGGTCCCGAGCAGGAACGGGATGAGATCGAGCTCGGGGAGGTCGGTTCCGTCACCCTTGGGTTGCTGGTAGGTGCAGTACCCACCCGGCATGTAGAGGAAGTGGGCGGTGAGGCCCTCGGTGTTCATCCCGTCGAGCAGCACGTCAGGCTTGCCGAAGACTCCCATGCCCACGATGCCGTACTTCGACTCCCAACGCAGCGGGTCGGCCTCGTCGACGGACGCCTGTCCCCGGTAGTCGGATGGAAGAACGGCGAGCGCCGTCGGCATGCCCATCGGGAACTCGAGACTGCGGCCGACAACGACGGTGCCGTCTTCGGCCTCTGGAACCTTGAAGGTCAAGCACACAGGTTCTTTTCCTCCCTTGGGCCGGCCGCCGAACAGGGGTTGGACGGGTGTCAACTGATTCGACAGATCTGCGAACGACCTTGAGCCTCGAACAATGGGGTGGAACAGGGCCTTTCTGGTCGGAGCGGCTCAAGACCCGCACCCGTCGTGTCGACACTCAGGAAGGACGCCCCTTCAATCGAGGATCGAATGTTGCACCAGCAACCGTGGTTCGAGCTGTCTCATGATCGCCCCGGCGGCGCGGCGCGGGTGTGCTTCGTCCTTCCCCCGACGGAGTGCTACTCCGGTTCCACCGGCGGTGCGATCTCGACGGTCACCCGGCAGCTCACCCGCTCGTTGATCGAGCTCGGCCACCCGGTGGACGTGATCACACCCGACTGCGACGGGACCCACTACGCCGACGGGGACGTTCATGTGCTCGAGTACGGCACCCCGACGGGATGTGGAGGGGCCATCCGCAAGAGCATCGCCCACAAGGGACTCGTCCTCGAAGCACGGCTGCGGAAGTGGTCCTGGCCGGACTACGGCTCCTACCTCCGCAAGGTCCTCCGCCAACTCGACCAGCTCGTGACGCCCGACCTGGTGATCGTCGCCAACGACCCCGAGCTCGCACACCGCCTTCACGGCGAGGGCATCGGACGACGCCAGGCGCTCTGGCTGCACAACCAGATGGAGGGGAAAGAGGCACGGCGGCTCCACGACCTCGCCGCTGAAGTCAGCCTGGTCGCCGTGAGCCAATCGGTCGCGACCTGGACCTCGAAAACGTATGGGATACCGGCCGAAGCGATCTCGGTGGTCCACAACGGCGTTGATCTGGAGGAGTTCCATCCCCGTGACGGATTCCTTCGTCCGACCAGCCCGGTGCGGGTGATCTGTCACGGACGGATAGACCCCAACAAGGGTCACGACATCGCCGCACGGGCGGTGGCCGTGCTTCGTGGCAAGGGACTTCCGGTCACGTTCACCATGGTCGGAGCGGTCCAGACCTTTGGCATCCCCGAAGCCCACGCCCGCGCCTTCGCGGAGGAGCTCGCCGCTGCCACCGCCGAAGCAGGGGGAACGTCGACCGGCCGAATCCCTGCCGACCAAGTGGCCGCCGTGCTCCGCGAGCACGACATCGCGTGCGTGCTTTCCAAGTCCGAAGAGCCGTTCCCGTTGTCCCTCCTCGAGTCGATGGCCTCGGGGTGTGCGGTGATCACGACGACCAGAGGTGGGATCAAGGAAGCAGCGGGCGACGCCGGCCTGGTCGTCGGCGTCGATGATGTCGACGGGGTCGCGTCCGCCATCGAGAGCCTGATCACCGACCCGATGCTCCTCGCGGAGCGAAAAGCTTCGGCGCGAGCCCGAGCTGAGTCGTTCACCTGGGAGAAGTCCGCGCGCACTCTCGAATCGGTGATCGAAGCGGCAGGGCGTCGCCGATGAACCCGCCCCGGAGTCGGATCGGTGCTCTCTGACCCGTTGCAGGATCACGGCCTGAGCCTGCAGACAGCCGAGTCGGTGACTGCCACGCCGGTCTGGTTCGGCGATCCGGACCGGCCTCTCTTCGGTTGGTTCGAATGCCAGTCGGACACAACCGCCTCGGCCGGCGTTGTGATCTGCCCACCGTTGACGGTCGAGCACGCCTCCTCGCAACCCACCTTGCGGCTTCTGTCCACACGCCTCGCCGCCGAGGGATTCGCCGTGCTGCGGTTCGACTACGCGGGCACAGGCGACTCGGCGGGTGACGAGACCGAGCCGCGCCTGGTGGATGCCTGGTTGGCCAGCATCCGGTCGGCGGTCGACGCTCTGCGGGATGCGGGATGTGAGCGGGTGGCGGTCGTGGGCCTCCGCCTCGGGGCCACCCTTGCGTCGGCCGCACTGCCGCAGAGCGGTGGGGTCGACGCCGCGGTCCTTTGGGACCCCTATTTGACCGGTCGGGCGTTCGTCCGCCAACAGGGGCTGCTGGCCGAGGTCGGCGGACAAAAGAGCCACCTGGCAGACGGATCGGTCGAGGGACCGGGGATCGTCATGTCGCCATCGACCGTTGCGGATCTCGAGGATCTCCAACTGCGCATCGACGGTTCGGTTGCCGACCGGCTGTTGGTGCTGACCAGGTCGGGGCGGGCCTTGCCGGCCCGGGTGAAAGCATCGCTCGAAGACGAGCGGGTGACCTGGGAGCAAGTCGTTGGACAGGAGTCGCTCGTCGACATCGAGCTGGCGTTGGCGGTCATCCCCGAAGAGACCGTCGTGACGATCGTCACCTGGCTGTCCGGGCTGACAGAAGGCCCCAAGGTACCGCTCCGAGTTGCCCATCCGGCCAGTGCGATCGTCGCCCGAAACCCGAAGGGGCAGGCCATCCGGGAACAGCCGGTCCTGCTCGGCCCCCACCGTCTGTTCGCTATCGAGACCGTCCCCGAGGACATCGGCTCGAAGCCGGCGGTCCTCTTTCTCAATGCAGGAGTGAACGACCATGTCGGTCCAGCCCGGGTGTGGGTGACCCTCGCTCGTGCCCTAGCCGCTCGCGGGTTCCGCACGGTCCGGTTCGACTTCAGCGGTCTGGGCGCAAGCGCCCTTCGGCCAGGGGCCGACATCCGGACATCGTTCTCCTCCGCCGCCATCGAGGACGTGGCGGACGCGCAGCGAGCCGTTTCTCCGGACGACCCCGCAGAGGTGGTGCTGGTCGGTCTGTGCTCAGGTGGCAGCCACGGATCCGAAGCGGCGCTGTCGACGGGGGCCCGCGGCGTGGTGATGATCAATCCGAGCCTTGGACCGGTCCTTGTGGAAGGCGACCCCGGCGGCGAGACCGGCGACACCCAACTGGAACGACAGAACGACAGAGGGTCGAGCGCGTGGGTGAAGAGAATCCCAGGACGGGCAGCAATTTGGGAGCTGGTCCGCCGGGCACCGGACCCCGTCTGGGCGCTCATCAATCGATTGGCGATCAAGAATCCCCCCGCTGAGACACTGCGACAGATCCGGGGTGCCGGAACCGATCTCTTCGTCGTCTGCGACGAGTACGAAGCCTGGGTGCTCCAGCGCGGCGCCCGACGCGAGCTGGCGCGGACGGTCCGGATCGAAGTCCTCCCGGGCATGGACCACTCGCTGTTCTTTCACGAAGGGCGAGACAAGGCCATCTCACTCGTCGTGGAGCACCTCACTTCGACGTTCTGACCAACGTCCGGGGTTCGGTCAGGCGACGATCAACCCCAAAGGACGTCGTGGACCGCCGAACGCAGCAGATCCCCGAGCTCGTCTTCCGAGGTGTCCGAAAATGCGTTCCCCGACATCATGAAGGTGGCAAAGATCGCTCCCAGGGAGCACGACATGCGCACCCGGTCCCGTAGGGGAATCTGCGGATCGGCCATCACCTGACGCAGCTTGTCCTGTAGGTCCTCGTGCTCGGCTTCGTGATCCTCCCGGTGGAGCTTCTCGAGCGCGGCCTGGTTCCGCTCGTGCATGAGGAAGATCTGACGCTGCGACTGCATCTGGGTGAGCATCTGGTCGAGCACTTCGCCCCAGGAGGCCAGCGTGACCGGACTTTCGGTCATCTTCGCCAAGGCATCCTTCCCGAACTCGTGGAGGCGCAGGTGCAACGCCATCAGGATGTCGTCCTTGGACGCGAAGTGGTAGTAGAGCGCCGCCTTGGTCATGCCCATCCGCTCTGCGATCTCCCGCAAGGAGGTGCCGTCGAATCCCTTTTCGGTGAAGAGGTCGAGGGCGATATCGAGGATGCGATCCCTGGTGGAGACTTCGGGTGGCGAGACTTCGGATGTTGCGGTCATCTGGTGGTGCGGTCGGCCTTTCGGGTGGTGCTCTGATAGTTTACTTGACGGCAGGTAAGTGGCCATCTTACGATGACGAGGTCCCACATACTAACCGGCAGGTAAGGAACATGAGCGCTCCCGAGTTGATGATCGAAGCCGAAGGCTTGACCAAGCGCTATGGCGAGACCCAGGCCCTTGCGGGCGTCGACTTCTCGGTGCCCACGGGATCGATCCTGGGGCTCCTCGGACCGAACGGCGCCGGCAAGACCACTGCGGTGCGGATCCTGACCACCTTGGCCAACCCCGACGCCGGGCGAGCGGCGGTCGCCGGAATCGACGTCGTCGCCCACCCCGCCGAGGTTCGCCGCCACATCGGGGTTGCCGCGCAGGACGCCACCTTGGACGGATTGCTGACCGGGCGCCAGAACCTGGTGCTGATCGGGGAGCTCAGCAACATGGGGCGTGCCGAGTCACGAGCGCGGGCCGCCGAGCTCCTCGAGCAGTTCGACTTGACCGACGCTGCGGACCGGGTGACCAAGGGCTACTCGGGTGGCATGCGACGTCGACTGGACCTGGCGGCGAGTCTGATGACCCGGCCACCGGTGCTGTTCCTCGACGAACCGACGACCGGACTCGACCCGACCAGCCGCCAACGGGTCTGGGAAGGGGTTCGCGTCCTGTTGGACGAAGGGGTCACCGTGCTGCTCACCACCCAATACCTCGAGGAGGCCGACGCGCTCGCCCACCGGATCGTCGTCGTCGACCATGGACGGGTTATCGCCAACGGGACGCCGACCGAGTTGAAGGAGGCGAGCCGGAGCGCGCACCTGGTGGTCACGATCAACACTGCACACCCGGGCGCGGTCGCCGCACTCGCGCCGCTGGTCGCCGGAGAGGTGCACTTGAGTGACGACGGCAAGCGACTCAGCGCCGGTGTCGACAGCGCACCGGGATTGGCGACCTCGGTGGTCCGGGCACTGGACGCCGCCGGCGTCCTGGTCGACGACATCGAAGTGCGCCAACCGTCCCTCGACGACGTGTTCTTCTCGCTGACCGGCGGGCACATCGAAGAGGAGGGCGAGAACGACGGCCCCGAGGCCGGCATCGGCGACATGGCCGACGACGGGATGCGGGCGCACCCGGCACACGAAGGAGTGAGCGCATGACGACAACAACCCTGACCCGCCCACGCACCGATCCGGTTCCGGTCCGCAAACCGGCAGCACTCAGCGGTCGGTTCCAGGATGCCTGGTCGATGACCAGGCGCAACCTGGTCCACATCTCGCGCGAGCCCATGCAGCTCTCCGACGTGACGATCCAGCCCGTGTTGTTCACGGTGCTGTTCATCTACATCTTCGGCGGGGGAATCCCGATCCCCGGGGGCGGCAGCTACAAGGACTTCGTCCTTGCCGGCCTCCTCGCGCTCAACCTGGTGACCTCGACCATGGGGACCGCGGTCGGGCTGAGCACCGACCTGCACGAAGGGATGATCGAACGGTTCCGCACCCTCCCGATGTGGCGGCCGGCCGTGCTGGTCGGACGATCGATCGCCGACCTCCTGACCTCGGTGTTGTGCGCGATCATCGTGGCGCTGACCGGACTTGCGGTCGGTTGGCGAGCAGACGCCAGCTTCATCTCGGTGATCGCCGGCTTCGCGGTGGTGTTGTTCTTCGCCTACTCGCTCTCGTGGATCGCTGCGTGTGTGGGTCTCAACAGCAAGAGCCCCGAGTCAGCAGCCTCGTTCGGGTTCATCGTGCTCTTCCCGCTCGCCTTCGTCTCCAATGCGATGGTGCCGACCCAGCACATGCCGGGGTGGCTCCAGGCGGTCGCGGATTGGAACCCGGTCAGTGCGGTCACCGCCGCCGCCCGCGACCTGTGGGGCAATCCGAACCCGTCGAGCACCATCCAGGCCTGGCCGATGCAGCACCCGGTGGAGGCGTCGTTGCTGTGGTCGATCGTGATCCTCGCGGTCGCCGCCCCCTTGGCGTCGTACTACTTCGGGAAGCGCACCACCGAGTAGCTCAGTCTGTCGCCTCCGGCCGCATCACCGGGAAGAGGATCACATCCCGGATGGCCTCGACTTCGGCCAGCAGCATCACCAGTCGGTCGACGCCGATCCCGATTCCCGAAGTCGGCGGCAAGCCGTACTCGAGCGCTCGGAGGAAGGCCTGATCGGCAGGTTGGGCCTCGAGGTCGCCAAGGGCTGCGGCGTCGGCCTGGCCGAGGAACCGTTCGTGCTGCTCCTCGGGGATGTTGAGCTCGCTGTACCCGTTCGCGAACTCCTTGGCAGCGATCGCCAGCTCGAACCGATCCGCGATCAGCGCGTCGTCGGCACGTCGGCGAGCGAGCGGTGACACCTCGATCGGGAAGCCGCAGACGAACACCGGACTCACCACCTTCGGCAAGAGGATGGTGTCGTAGAGCTCGAAGATGAGCTTCCCCGCACCCCACTCCGCCAGGAAGTCCACGCCGTGCTCGTCGCAGATCGCACGCACCCGGTCGATCGGGTCGCTCGGATGGAGCCGCGTCCCGACCTCCTCTTCGAGCCAGTCGAGCAGTTCTCGGCGGGGCCAACCTGGCGAGAGGTCGATGGACTTGCCGCCGATCTCGAACTTCAACCGTCCGGTTGCCGACTGCGCGGCCTCCACGACAAGGTGTTCGGTCAGGTCCATGCCGTCGGTGGCGTCGCCGAATGCCCGATACGCCTCCAGAATGGTGAACTCCGGACTGTGGCGGGTGTCGATCCCTTCGTTGCGGAAGTTCCGCCCGATCTCGAAGACCCGCTCGTACCCGCCGACCACCAGTCGCTTGAGGTAGAGCTCGGGGGCGATCCGCAGGGTGAGATCGATGTCGAGCGCGTTGGCATGGGTGATGAACGGGCGAGCCAGCGCGCCGCCGGCCTGGGGTTGGAGTATCGGCGTCTCGACTTCGACGAAGTCCTCGTCGGCCAGCAGCCGGCGAAGCGCGGCGACCGTCTTGAATCGGATGTCGAAGACGCGGCGGCTGTCCGGGTTCGCAAGCAGGTCGATCTCCCGCTGGCGGTAACGGATATCGGTGCTGGAGAGCCCATGCCACTTGTCGGGGAGAGGACGAAGCGCCTTGGCGAGTTGCCACAGACCGGTCACATCGACCGAGAGCTCGCCCCGTCGGCTGGAGATCACCTCACCCTCGGCGCCGATCCAGTCGCCGAGGTCTGCGTTGACCAAGACCACCTTGGCCTCGTCGGACAGGTTGGACTGCTGCATGAGCAGCTGGACCGACCCGGTCACGTCCTGCAGGGTGGCGAACGAGAGCCGTCCATGGCCACGGATGCTGGTCAGGCGACCGGCCAGCCGGACCGTCTCGCCCGTCCTCGCGTCGGCGACCAGTTCGCCATGGCGTGCGCGCAACTCACCCGCGGTGGCGGTTCGCTCGAACCGAGAGGGGTAGGGATCGATGCCCTCTGCGACGAGCGCCTCGCGCTTGCGCCGACGCTCTTCGACCAGCGCTTCTAACGTCCGGGGCTCCGATTCCCGGTCCTCCGGATCCTTCACCTGCGAGCCTCATTCCCTCGGTCGTCGTTGTCGCTCGAACTCCAACCTTCATCTTAGGCAAGGCCACCGTGGACTCCCTGCTCCTGGCGATCGGAGGCAACGGCACTGCAACTGGTTCGTCTCCTCAGTGAATTCCCGAAGAGTTCCGCCCACGTTCGCGCGGAAGTCAGACCACGTTCATCGTGGCTTGCTACGGTGCGCGCAGTCATGCGGGTTCTCATCACCAACGACGACGGGATCGAAGGGCCCGGCCTCCGGGTGCTCGCCGAGATGGCTCGCGCACACGGTCACGACGTCCAGGTGGCCGCTCCCTGTTGGGATGCGAGCGGCGCGAGCTCGTCGGTGACCGGGGTGAGGCAGAGCGGCGAAGTGGTCACCGAGCCTCGCACCTGGGAAGGCTGGCCGGACCAGTCGGTGGTCGCCGTCGACGCCACTCCTGCACTGATCGTGTTCTACGCCCTGCACGAGCGGCTCGGACAACGACCGGAGGTCGTGCTCTCGGGCATCAACCGCGGCCCGAACACCGGGCGGGCGATCCTGCACTCCGGAACGGTCGGTGCCGCCTTCACCGCCTACCAGCAGGACTGCCCGGGACTCGCGGTGTCCTCCGGCGTGCTCGACATGGCGGGCGACGCGCCTGTGCACTGGGACACTGCGGCGACCGTGGCCGGGCAGGCCTTCGACTGGATGGCCGGTTGGATCGCCGAGGGACGGCGGCCTGTGGTCCTCAACTGCAACGTTCCCGACGTTCCACTCGAGCAACTCCTCGGCGTGCGAGTCGGCCGCCTGGCGATCGTCGGCGCCTCGCAGACATCGGTGACCGAAGAGCAAGGTGGCTCGAGGGGATTGACCCTCGGAGGCGAGGACGAGAGCTCGGAGATCGAGTCCGACGCGGCGCTCCTCCAGGCGGGCTTCGCAGCCATCACCGCAATTCGGCCGGTGGTCGAGGACACCGGCGTCGACCTCGCCGCCGAGCTCGGACTCTCGGTCGGCCTCGGAACCCCGGTCACCGAGGCCAGATAACCGAGGGCCGGCTCACCGAGGCCTCGTAGTTCTTCCCTCTAGGAGCGGCCGGGGGCGTTCGACAAGCTCGGCAACTCCAGATCAGGGACCATCCCCAGGCGTTGTGCTCCGCGGATCCGTCCCAAGCCGGGGAGGGTCACGCTTCGCACACCGAGCACCTGGACCCAGGGCGGGATGGATGCTGCCGGGTAGCCAACCGCGAGCAACTCCTCGGGATGGGCGGCTTGGCAGAGTCGCGCCGCGAGGTTGGTCGGCCGACCGATGTAGTCGTCCCCGTCCATCATGAGCGCCTGCCCGTGGGCAAACCCGCCGCGCAGCGCCAGAGTCGAACCGTCGTAGCGTCCGATCAGCTCGACCGCGGTCGCCAACGTGGGCCCGACCTCCACACCGACGATCATCGCCCCGTCGCCGAGCCACTTTGCAACCATCACCCCGCGCCGCACCGCGATGTCCCGGGTGAGCGATCGGAATTGGGAGAGGGTGTCGATGGCTGCGTGCTCACCGTTGGCTGCGATGAACCGGGTGAACCCGCAGAGATCCAAGAAGGCGAAGGCACGATCGACCAGCGCGATCGACCGGGCGATCTCGCTCGGCTCTTCGATGCCACGACGCGGTGGTGCGGTACCGACCGCCCCGGCAGGCGCGCTCCCTCCCCCCGCCTCGACCAGGGGGGCGGCCGGGCGAATCACCTTGTTGCCGGTGGTCCGAGCCAGTTCGACCAGGCCCTTCGGTGTCGGGGCCGGGCGGTCCCGCGGTTCCTTGGGTTGCGAGCTGGGCATGGGTCGATCCTCGCAGATGATCAGGCGGAAGACGGCCATCGGGGGAGCCGCCACTTCGGTCGGTCGAGGGAACCGAACGGTGATGCCGGTGAAAATGCGCCGTCACGCTGGGATGGGAGTACCAGCGTGACGGTGCACTTCGCCCCGGTCCCCGACAGGAGTCCTGCCCCGGCTCCGAACCAATGACGGGTCTATCACCGGCAATGAAACCGGAGCGTCAACGAATTCCAAAGTCTCAATGAACGTTGCGTTTCATCGTCCACAGACACGATCGCTCACCGCGACCGCTGCCTCACACACAGGCGGTACACAGGAGAAATTCCGCCACCCGACCCCACGGGAGCCTGTTCGGGTGCAAACATAAAGTCGGGTATCCATGGGAACGGGCGGAGCGTCGATGGTCACTGAGCTGGTTGCGGTCGAGTCGACCACCGACGGGGCGCGCGGTCGTGCCGAATCACGGCGAGCGCTGCAGTCGGTTTCCGTGCGGCGCAGGCGGTGGATCGCGGTGTCGGTGGCCCTTGTCATCGTGGCCGGCGCCATCGGGTACTTCACCGCGAACGAGGTCCAAGCGAACACCCAGTTCGACCAGACCCACCACTCGCTCGACGTCACCCGGCACAACCTCGACTCCGTCCTCGCCGAGCTGGCGGCAGCGCAACGGAATCTGGCGGTGGAGAGGAGCGGAGTGGTCGCGGACTCGGCCGCGCTGGCAAAGGGCACCTCGGAGCTCCACGGGGTGCAGAAGGCGCTCCTCAATGCCCAAGCCAATGTCACCCACCAGAGTTCGACCATCGGCGATCTGTCCACCTGTCTCGGCGGGGTCGAGCAGGCACTGAACGCTCTCGCCGTAGCCGACCAGAGTCGAGCCATCGCCGCGCTCAATTCGGTAGCGACGAGCTGCTCGCAGGCGGTGGCAGCCGATGCCTGACCGACGTGAGACGTGTGACCACCGTCGGAGGAGAATGCTCGCCGCAGTCGCAACCGTCGTGGTCTTCCTCGGCGCACTCGCCGCGCTCGGCGCGACGGTGGAGACCGACCTCCAGGCTCACGCCCGGAACCGGCTCGAGCACGCGGAGCTGACCGCAACGCGGGCCAAGCTGTCCACGAACCGCTCCACGCTCGCCGGCACCTCGGCCGCCGTGTCGGCGACCGCCAAACACGAGGTCGCGCTCAGGTCGTCCATCTCCTCGATGACCACCCAGTTGTCCAAAGGCGAGCAGGAGCTCTCGTACAACAGCGCCGACGAGGCATTCCAGGGGGCCAGCATCAGCACACTCGTGGACTGTCTCGGCGGGGTGCAGCGCTCGTATCAACAGATCGCAGGCAACAACAATCAGCAGGCGACCGAGGACATCTCCGCGGTGTCGTCGTCCTGTTTGACGCTCACCGGACAATCCACCGGAGGTCTCGTCTACCCCTTCGACTTCCCCGACCCCTATGTCCTGTTGGCCAACGGCACCTACTTCGCCTACGCCACCAACTCGGTGGCCGGGAACATCCAGATCATCAAGTCCACCGATCTGACCCACTGGACGGCGGTCGGGAACGCGCTCCCCAACCTGCCGAGTTGGGCCGCTCCCGACGCGACCTGGGCGCCCGGCGTCGCCTACATCGGCTACGCCTACCGGCTCTACTACGCGGCTGTGGTCGCGGGCCCAGCGGGCGGTGAGGAGTGCATTTCGGTGGCGACGGCTACCGCTCCCCAGGGGCCCTTCGTCGATTCCTCGACCGCACCACTCGAGTGCCAGCCCACCCTCGGCGGCTCGATCGATCCCTCCCCGTTCATCGACACGAACGGGAACGTCTATCTCACCTGGAAGTCCAACGGCGGAACCGGACCTGCCACGATCTGGTCCCAGCAGCTCGACGCGGCAGGCACCGGGTTCGCAGCGAACACCACGCCGACCCAACTGCTCGTGCCTGATCAGGCGTGGGAAGCGGGAGTCGTCGAGGCGCCGGATCTGGTCACGACCGGAGGGCGCTACTTCCTGTTCTTCTCGGGCAACAACTGGAACAGCGCCAACTACGGGGTCGGTGTGGCGACCTGCAGCGGTCCTCTCGGACCGTGTGCCGAGCCCCAGTCGCAGCCGATCCTGGCCAGCGCCTCCAACATCCAGGGTCCCGGCGGCGGGGACGTGTTCGCCGACGCCTCAGGATCGTTCTGGATCGCGTTCCACGCGTACACCGACGGAGCAGTCGGCTATCCGAACAGCCGGGACCTCTACCTGCGCAAACTCGACCTGACCGGGGCGGTGCCGGTCGTCGAACCCGCTGGGTAGCCGGCGAAGCGGAGCGAGGCCGACCAGAATGGGCGCACCTCACCAGGGAAATGTCCCTCTCCGTCGCCGCACGCTCGCGGCCAGAGAGATCCCACTGAATTCGTGCGGGCGGCCCACCGGAACGACCGGCGCGCTGTCGTGTCGACCCCAGCGGGGATCGGAGGAGCAGGTATGACGGATCTGCTGATGACCGTGGGCGACCTGACCCTCACCGACCGGTTCGTGGCCACCCGATCCCTCACCGAGTCGTTGGCCTCCCCGCTCTCCGCCGAAGACCAGACCGTCCAGTCGATGCCCGACGTGAGTCCCACCAAGTGGCATCGGGCCCACACCAGTTGGTTCTTCGAGACCTTTCTGCTGGTTCCGCACTGTGCCGGCTACCGGCAGTTCCACCCCGACTTCGGCTTCCTCTTCAACTCCTACTACGACGGAGTGGGAGCCAGGTACCCCCGGCAGGCCCGCGGGATGCTGTCGCGACCCGGCGCCGCGGAGGTGGGCGAGTACCGGGCCCACGTGGACGCCGCGATGGTCGAGATGCTCGAGGACCCCGCCGGCGAGGCGGTGGCCGGACTGGTCGAGCTCGGAATCCAGCACGAGCAGCAGCATCAAGAGCTCCTCTTGATGGACATCAAGCATGTGCTGTCGCTCAATCCGATGCACCCCGCGTATGACGCCGTGCGCTCGCCGCGTCCGGACACCCGGGAGCCGACGACGTGGACCTCCCATCCGGCCGGCACCCGCCAGATCGGCCACCCCGGCCGCGGATTCTGTTTCGACAACGAACTGCCCCGGCATCCCACCTACGTCGAGTCCTTCGCTGTCGCCGACCGGCTGGTCACCTGCGGCGAGTGGCAGGCGTTCATCGATGACGGCGGCTACCACCAACCGGGGCTGTGGTTGTCCGACGGATGGGCGACCGTCCAGACCGAGGGGTGGGACTCCCCGCTCTACTGGTCGCACACCGAAGACGGCTGGAACGAGTTCACCCTCGGCGGGACGATCGAGGTCAACCCCGCCCAGCCGGTCTGCCACATCAGCTACTACGAGGCGGATGCGTTCGCCCGATGGGCGGGGATGCGGCTGCCCACCGAAGCCGAGTGGGAGCTGGCCACGGCCGACGCCGCTCAGCGATCGGGCGCCGAGGTGGCGCGTCGGGGAAGGTTCCTCGACCAGACCAAGCTCCATCCCACACCCGAGGCCGCACCGCCCGAGGAAGTCACCCCGCTCGGCAACGTCTGGCAGTGGACGTCGTCCGCCTACAGCCCCTACCCCGGGTTCGAACCCGCCGCCGGCGTCGTCGGCGAGTACAACGGAAAGTTCATGGTGAGCCAGTACGTCCTGCGCGGTGGGTCGTGCGTCACACCTGCGGACCACATCCGTGCCACCTACCGCAACTACTTCCCGCCGTCTGCCCGTTGGGCATTCTCCGGGCTACGGCTCGCAAAGAAGGGCTGATTCCGCGCGGCACCAGGCGGCACCCGGCTGATCCGCCCCATCCATCCACCCCGACCGATCGGCAACCGAGGATCGAACAACCCATGCCCACTGTCATCCCACCGACCATGGACGTGCATCTGAGTGGCACCGACCTTCGCGACGCGATGGAGCGCGACGTCCGGGCCGGCCTTTCCAGTCAGCCCAAGTCCATCCCACCCGTCTACTTCTATGACGACCGCGGCAGCAGGCTGTTCGACGAGATCACCCGGTTGCCCGAGTACTACCCCACCCGCTCGGAGCGTTCGATCCTCGACGCGCATGCACAGGACATCGCCGAACAGTCGAGGGCAGACACCCTGATCGAGCTCGGAGCCGGCACCTGTGACAAGTCGAGGATCATCCTCGACGCCATGAGGTCCGCCGGAACCCTGCGCCGGTTCGTCCCACTCGACGTGAGCGATACCACCTTGTGGGAGGCGGCAGGATCCCTCTCCGCCGACTACCCCGGGCTGGCGGTCAGCGCGGTCGTCGGGGACTTCCACCGCCACCTCGATCAGCTGCCCACTGCCGGCAGCCGCTTGTTCGCGTTCCTCGGTGGAACGATCGGCAACCTCGACCCCGGTGAACGGCGCGAGTTCTACATGCAGCTGGGCAAAGTCATGGGCCTCGACGATCGGCTGCTGCTCGGCACCGATCTGGTGAAGGACCGTTCGACGTTGGTCAACGCGTACGACGACGGGGCCGGGGTCACCGCGGAGTTCAACCGCAACGTGCTGGTGGTGCTCAATCGCGAGCTCTCCGCCGACTTCGATCCCGAGGGATTCGAGCACGTGGCTCGGTGGAACGAGGAGGACCAACGGATCGAGATGTGGCTGCGCTCCCTCGAATCCCGCACGGTGCGTGTTGCCGACCTCGATCTCGAAGTGGAGTTCGCCGCGGGCGAGGAGATGCTCACCGAGATAAGCACCAAGTTCTCGCCGGAGTCCCTCGAGACAGAGCTCAACGAGTGTGGCTTCGTGGTGGAGTCGACGTGGGCCTCGCCGGACAACGCCTTTCTGCTGTCTCTCGCGCCCTTCGTCCTAACTCCTCTGCCGCTCTTCGCTCCTCTGGCGGGCGACATCGAAGCAGGCGACCGCCCCGGCCACCGAGACGTTGAGGGAGGGAAGTGAGCCGTGCTGGGGAATCGACGCCAGCACGTCGCATCGCTTTCTGGCCAGGGTCGAGAGTCCGGTGTCCTCTGAGCCGAGCACCAACGCCACCGGCTGGTCACCGAGCGACAGCCCGTAGAGCGACTGGCGGGCGTCTTCCACCAGACCGACCGTCCACACGCCCATGCCGGTCAGGCGCTGCAGAGCCGAGGGGATCCCGGCGACCAGGGTCATCGCCAGGTGCTCGACCGCCCCTGCTGCAACCTTGACCACCGTCGGCGAGAGATGCGCCGAACGATGACGAGGCAGGACGACACCGGTCACACCGGCACACTCGGCACTCCGCAGGACCGCCCCGACATTCTGAGGATCGGTGATCCCGTCGAGCACCAACAGGAACGGGACCCGACCGCGGGGGCCCGGTTCGCACAGGGACTCGAGCGAAGACTCCTCGACCGGGCGGGCGAGCGCCACCACGCCCTGGGGGGCTTCGGTCCGGGCAAGCGAGTCGAGTCGTCGACGGCTGACGTGGTCGACCTTCACCCGGCGGGATGCGGCGAGGCGCTCGATCTCGTCGAGGATCGGTGCGGCGTCCATCCCCTCGGCCAGATACACCACTCGGACCGACCTCCGATTGGCCGCCAGCAGCTCTCGGACCGCCTGACGCCCCTCGATCTGGTCGCCGCCGAGGCCTTGGTCCGCCCGGGTCTGGCTCTTTCGCTCCCCGGGTCGAGCTGCACGGGTCGATCGGCCCGAACCGGAGGCGCGCGAGGCGCCCCGGCCCGTCGCGCCGCCACGACCGCGTCCAGAAGGACGCTGGCTCGGGGTGCTGCGGCCGCTGCCCCGACTCCGTCCTGATCCGCGAGGGGTCGGCGCCATCAGTGAACCTCCCCGTGATCGGTCGACGACAGGAGGACGACGGCGCTGCAGGCGATCCCTTCGGCTCGCCCGAGCGCACCGAGCCCTTCGGCCGTGGTCGCCTTCACGTTGGCCGGAGCACCGAGTACCGCCGAGAGACGCTCCGCCATCAGGTCGACGAAGGGAGCCAGTCGCGGCCGTTCGGCGGTCACCGTGCAATCGGCGTTGACGACCGACCAACCTGCCCGGGTGACCAGCTCGACCATCCGGGACAGGAGCTGCATGCTGTCGGCACCCTTCCACACCGGGTCGGTGTCGGGGGCATGGCGACCGATGTCACCGAGCCCTGCCGCGCCGAGGACCGCGTCCGTGACTGCGTGTGCGACCGCATCGGCGTCGCTGTGTCCCTCGAGCGCTTGTGCGCCGACACCGGTGACGACGATCCCTCCCAAGATCAACGGACGGTCCGAGACCTCGGAGAACCGGTGGACGTCGGTGCCCTGCCCGATGCGCATCGCCGGCGGTCGGCCGCTCAACGACCGCTCAGATCGATCATGGCTTCTGCGAGCAGGAGGTCCTCGGGGTGGGTGAGCTTCAGATTGCGCGGCTCCCCCTCGACGGTGACCACCGTCGCACCGAGATCCTCGAGCAGTCCCGCGTCGTCGGTTGCCTCACCGCCGGTGCGATGGGCTTCGCGCAACGCCTCGGCGACAAAGGCCTGGGGGGTTTGCACCGTGACCAATCCTTCACGGTCCACGCTCTGCTTGACGGTGCCCCCGACCACCTGCTTCAAGGTGTCCGACACCGGAAGGACCGGGATGGCCCCTTGCGCTCCTCCCGACCGCACCGCGGCAACGACCGACGCAAAGAGCGCGCCGGTGGCAAGTGGGCGTGCGGCGTCGTGGACGACGATGATCGCCGCGGCTTCCGGTACGGCGGCGAGTCCGGCCCGAACCGACTCGGCTCTCGTCCCTCCGCCGACGACCACGCGGTCCGCACCCATGGAGTCACCGAGATCCGTGCTGTCCCGATCCGCCTGGGAGGGCACCACCAGCACCACCCCGTCGGCCACGGTGCGAGCAGCGGCCACCGACCATGCGGCGACCGGTCGGCCGCCCAACTCGAGGAACTGCTTGGGGCCACCGAACCTGCGGCCGGATCCGCCGGCGACAACGACCGCCCAGACCGGACCGGTTCGGTTCAGGGAAGCGCCTCGTTGAGGCGAACCTCCGCGGTCTCCTCGTCGACTCCGAGGGCAAAGGTCAGTTCGGACACCAGGATCTGGCGAGCCCGGCTCAGCATCCGCTTCTCGCCGGCCGAGAGTCCCTTGTCCTTGTCGCGGATCGAGAGGTTCCTCACCACCTCGGCCACCTGGTAGATGTCGCCGGAGCGAAGCTTCTCCGAGTGGTTCTTGTACCGTCGCGACCAGTTGGTCGGCATCCGGGCCTCCTTCTTGCGAAGGACCGCGAAGACCTCTTCGACCTCTTCGTCGTTGATCACTTCACGCAGACCCACCCCGTCGGTGTTGTCGGCTGGCACCATCAGGGTCAGGTCCCCGTAGGCCAGGCGAAGCACCAAGTACTCCTGCTTCTTTCCGAATGCTTCTTTGGTCTCCCGGCGTTCCACGACGGCTGCGCCGTGGTGCGGATAGACGACCTTGTCACCGATGTCGAACACCATGCCTCCTGGCATTGCGTGCGGCCCCGGGCTGGTCGAGCTCCATCGGGACTGCGAAGAACGAGCAATCCATTGTACACGGCGTCGGAGTCGGGCTCCCGCCCCCGCCCCCGCTACTGGTAGCGCTCGAAGATGCTGGCCTCGGCCAGGCGGGTCAGGCCCTCTTTGACCGTGGTGGCCCGAGCCTGGCCCACCCCTTCGACCTGTTCGAGCTCGCCGAGGGAGGCGCGCATGATCTGCTGGAGGTTGACGAATCGGTCCACGATCCGCTCGATGATCACCTCGGAGAAGCGAGGCAGTCGGTAGAGCAACCGGTAGCCCCGTGGTTCGATTGCCGACTGGGCGTCGCTGAACGCCGCGGGGAGCCCGAGGATCTCTGCCACCCGGCCGGCTTCACCGAGCTCGTCAGAGGTGAGAGCAGCCAGCTTCTCCAAGATCTGATCGACCGCCGTCCGACGATCGACCTCTTCCTTGGACGTCCACCGGCAGTAGTCACGCACGATCAGGCTGAGGGCAGGGGCCACCCCGTCGACCAGTTCGTCCGACTGGAGCCCGACCAGCCGGCCGTCCTCCCCGAGTTCGACCAGGTAGGCGTCCACTTCCTCCGCGATGCGCAGCAGCATCTCCGCGGCTTGCACCACTCCGACGACATCGCCCACCGACACGCTGTCCTCCACCTCGAGGACCGACAGACCGCTGAGTGCAAGGTCGAAACGGCTCCGGAACCGCTGCATGGTGGCCAAGGCTTGATCGGTGCGGTCGTGCAGCCAGCCGGTGGGTTGGATGGTGTGCTTGAACGCGTTCCGGTAGACGGCGATCACCGACATCGCCGCCGAAACCGACAGCACCGGAACATCGATCGACCGGGCGACCCGCTCGGCGGTCCGGTGCCTGGTGCCGGTCTCCGTGGTCGGGATGGCAGCGTCCGGCATGAGGTGCACGTTGGCCCGGGCGATGCGAGAGGCATCGGGCGCCAGGATGATCGCCCCGTCCATC
Source organism: uncultured Acidimicrobiaceae bacterium (assembly GCA_963839925.1). Lineage (GTDB taxonomy): Bacteria > Actinomycetota > Acidimicrobiia > Acidimicrobiales > RAAP-2 > Bog-756. The sequence goes on from CAWIWV010000002.1 coordinate 535,992, forward strand.
TTCGCCAGCTCAGAAAGGCGCTGGGGGCTGAACTCGGAATCGAGCAGGAATCCGCCCGAGCAGATCGAGAGCACCTCGGGACCGTCACCCACAACGACGAGCCCTCCCCGTTTCGCCCGGAGGATCCGGTCCAGTCCGTCACGAAGTGGGCGGCCGGGGGCTGCCATGGCCAGCGCGTCACTGAGCGGTGAGCTCTGGCGAGTGGTCACCTATGAATCGTACCGGGTAGGAGGGCCTTCAGCCCAGGGTCATCTGCCGCTCACGCAGGTGAATCGGGCCACCGCTTCGGTCACCGTGTCGACTCGGATCAGCTCGACCCCCGCGGGTCCGTCGGGCGAGGAGGCTGGGACCACCACCTGGTCGAACCCGAGACGCGCCGACTCCTCGAGCCTGCGTCGCAGATTGGTGACCTGGCGGACTTCGCCGGCGAGACCGACCTCTCCCACCGCGGCCAGGCGTGACGGAAGCGAACGGCCCGAGGACGCCGAGGCGATCGCGAGCGCCATCGCCAGGTCGGCTGCCGGTTCGGTGACCTTGATGCCCCCCGCGACCGACGCGAAGACATCCATTGCCAGCACCGGCAGCTCGGCGTGGCGGGCCAGGACCGCCAGGGTCATGACCAGGCGACCTGCGTCGAGTCCGACCACCGAACGCTTGGGCTGAGCCTGGCCCATCGGGGTCACCAGCGCCTGCAACTCGACGACCAGTGTGCGCCGGCCCTGGATGGCGGGGAGCACGACACCCCCGGGCACACCGGTCAGTCGATCCCCGAGCAGGAGGCGGCCGGGGTCGTCGACCCGGTTGAGACCGTGGTCACCCATCTCGAACAGCCCGAGCTCCCCTGTCGGTCCGAACCGATGCTTGACCGCCTGGAGCAGGCGGAGCGCATGGTGGCGATCGCCCTCGAAGCTGAGCACGGTGTCCACCATGTGCTCGAGCGCCCGGGGACCGGCGAGTGTTCCGTCCTTCGTGACGTGACCGACCAGCACCATGGCCACCTGGTGGGCCTTCGCCACTCCGATCAGCTGGTCGGCACAGGCCCGCACCTGGGCGACGCTGCCGGGAACGCCGGTGACTCGCCGCTCCCCAGGGGTCGAAGGATCGATCGAGACCGCCTGGATGGAGTCCACGACCACCAGCCCGGGTGCGGACTCGACGACCGCGTTGATCACCCCGGCGACGTCGGTGGCCGACAGGATCAACAGCCCGGGTGGTATGGGACCGAGCCGTTCCGCCCGCAGACGAACCTGGTGCGCCGACTCCTCTGCCGAGACCAGCAGCACCCGGTGGCCCGCCGCAGCGCGAGCCACCAACACCTGGAGGAGCAGGGTCGACTTTCCGATGCCCGGCTCACCCCCGAGGAGGGTCACCGAGCCCGGGACCAACCCGCCGGAGAGGACCCTGTCGAACTCCTCGACGCCGGTGGGCAGGGCGGCCGCCTCCGACAGGTCCACCGAAGCGAGAGGCACCGGCATCGACGCGAGGTCCAGCGCGTTGCAGGCGTCCACCAACGGTGAGAGCTCTTCTTCCTCGACGAGGGTGTTCCACTCGCCACACGTGGGGCACCGTCCCTGCCACCGCAAGGTGGTCGATCCGCAGTCGATGCAGCGGTGGCCCTTGGCCGTCTTTGCCATGACCCCGATGCTAGGGACGGGGTGTGTCGACCTGGTGGAACCCTCAGTCAGTCAGCGGCGGAATCGGCACCGGCCAACTCGACCGGAGGCTGTCCGATCCCCTCGATCGCGGTGAAGGTGAGCTGCTGCTCGCCTGCGATCAGAGGAGGCGCACCCTTGACGTCGTAGGCAGCCGCCGCCTCGGGGGTGATCGTCTCGACATCGACGATGATCGTCTCCCCGACCCGGAATTCCTTCCACAGAATGCGTTCGGACAGCGGGTCCTCGACCATCTGCTGGATGGCACGGCGTAGCGGCCTCGCCCCGAGCTGGGGGTCGTAACCCTTCTCGGCCAACAGCTGCTTGGCAGGCGGCGTGAGCACCAGGCTCAGTCCCTGGAGCTCCAGCTGGTTGGAGACCCGCTGGATCATCAGGTCGACGATCTCGACGACCTCGACCCGTGACAGCTCGTGGAACACCACCACTTCGTCGATCCGGTTGAGGAACTCGGGCCGGAAGTGCGCCTTGAGGGCCTCGTTCACCTTGGACTTCATCCGCTCGTAGGTGACCGCTTCGGACGACTTGGCGAAGCCCACGCTGGACTTGCGCAAGTCCGCGGTCCCGAGGTTGGAGGTCATGATCAGCACGGTGTTCTTGAAGTCGACCGAGCGACCCTGCGCGTCGGTCAGGCGTCCGTCCTCCAGGATCTGGAGCAACGTGTTGAACACGTCCGCGTGGGCCTTCTCCACCTCGTCGAAGAGCACCACCGAGAAGGGCTTGCGGCGCACCGCCTCGGTCAGCTGACCGCCCTCCTCGTAGCCCACGTACCCGGGAGGCGAGCCCACCAGGCGGCTCACAGTGTGCTTCTCCATGTACTCGGACATGTCGAGTTGGATGAGCGCGTCCTCGTCGTCGAAGAGGAACTCGGCCAGCGTCTTGGCCAGCTCGGTCTTTCCGACGCCGGTCGGCCCCAAGAAGATGAACGAGCCGCTCGGACGCTTCGGGTCCTTCAGGCCGGCACGGGTGCGGCGGATCGAGCGCGCCAGCGCAGCGATGGCCGGTTCCTGCCCGATGACCCGCTTGTGCAGTTCCTCTTCCATGCGGAGGAGCTTGGCGGTCTCTTCTTCGGTGAGCCGGTAGACCGGGATCCCCGTCCAGTTGGCGAGGACCTCGGCGATGACCTCTTCGTCCACGACATCGAACAGGTCGACGCCCTCGGCACGCCACTCGGCCTCCATCGCCTCTTTGCTGTCGAGCCGCACCTTCTCCTGCTCGGCGAGTTTTTTGGCTTGGTCGAAGGCCTGCTTCTCGATGGCGGCCTCCTTGTCGGCACGGAGCCGACCGATCTCCTCTTCGAGCTTCTTGTAGGCCGGGGGCGTGGTCATCCGTCGGATGCGCAGGCGGCTCCCCGCCTCGTCGATGAGGTCGATGGCCTTGTCCGGCAGGTACCTGTCGGCGAGGTAGCGGTCGGCCAGGTTGGCCGCGGCGACGAGCGCCTGGTCGGTGATGGTGACCGCGTGGTGGGACTCGTAGCGATCCCGCAGCCCCTTCAGGATCTCGATGGTGAGGGCCACGTTGGGCTGCTCCACCTTGATCGGCTGGAAACGACGCTCGAGCGCCGCGTCCTTTTCGAGATGCTTGCGGTACTCATCGATGGTGGTCGCACCGATTGTCTGCAGCTCGCCCCTGGCAAGCATCGGCTTCAAGATCGATGCGGCGTCGATCGCACCTTCGGCAGCTCCGGCCCCGACCAACGTGTGGAGCTCGTCGATGAACAGGACGATGTCGCCCCGTGTGCGGATCTCCTTCAGGACCTTCTTCAGCCGCTCCTCGAAATCGCCCCGGTAGCGGCTGCCGGCGACGAGTGCGCCGAGATCGAGCGTGTAGAGCTGCTTGCCGGTGAGCGTCTCGGGCACGTCGTCGGCCACGATGCGCTGGGCGAGGCCCTCGACGATGGCGGTCTTGCCGACGCCGGGCTCGCCGATCAGCACCGGGTTGTTCTTCGTCCGGCGGGAGAGCACCTGCATCACCCGCTCGATCTCTTTCTCGCGGCCGATGACCGGATCGAGCTTGTGGTCCCGCGCCAAGGCGGTGAGGTTCCGACCGAACTGGTCGAGCACCGGCGAACCGGTCGGTGCGTCCGAGGACTGGGACCCGGGGGCGCCTGCGCCCACCGATTCCTTGCCCTGATAACCCGAGAGCAGCTGGATCACCTGCTGACGGACACGCGGCAGGTCCGCGCCGAGGCTCTGCAGCACCTGGGCCGCCACTCCCTCGCCCTCACGGACCAGGCCGAGGAGCATGTGTTCGGTGCCGATGTAGCTGTGACCGAGCTGGAGCGCTTCGCGCAGCGACAGCTCGAGGACCTTCTTCGCCCGCGGGGTGAACGGGGGGGATCCGGTGGGTGCGGTCCCCGCGAGTCCGATCGTCTCCTCGACCTTCTCCCGCACAGCTTCCAGCGAGACGCCGAGTGACTCGAGCGCCTTGGCCGCGACACCCTCACCCTCGTGGATGAGGCCCAAGAGGATGTGCTCGGTGCCAATGAAGCTGTGGTTCAGTAGGCGCGCCTCCTCTTGAGCGAGGACAAGAACTCGGCGAGCCCGGTCTGTAAATCGTTCGAACATCCACCGCCTCCATCTGCGGTCGGCAACTGACCGAAGTCTACAGGCGGTGGTGCACAACGCACTCGCACCACCGCGTTTTCCAGCACTTTTTCAGGCATCGGCATCCTCGCCTATCGTCTGTAGGAAGTGAACCTCGTCGAGCTCCTAGGGCTGCCTGCTCTCGAAGAACAGCTACAACGCCTGGAGCCCCTCCTGGTCGAGTCGGTGGTGACCGGCGACGGCTTCCTGGACGAGGTCACGACCCACTTGCTGGCGGCCGGCGGAAAACGTCTCCGACCCATCCTGGCGCTCGCCACAGCCACGTCAGGTGACCGCGCAGCCACACGGGAAGACCACTTGGGAGCCGTCTCGGTGGAATTGGTCCATCTGGCCTCCCTCTACCACGACGACGTGATGGACGAGGCGACGATGCGTCGGAACGTCGAGAGCGTCAACGCACGCTTCGGAAACCTGGTGGCCATCGTCGCCGGTGACTTCCTCCTCGCCCGGTCCGCCGAGATCGCCGCGGGTCTCGGCACCGAGATCGCCGCCCTACTGGCCTCGACCCTCGGGGAGCTCTGCCAGGGCCAGGTGGCCGAAGTCCATGCCGCCTTCCAGGTAGAGCGGAGCACCGACAGCTACACCCGGGCGATCGCGGGCAAGACCGCCGCCCTCATGTCCACCGCCTGCAGGATCGGGGCCCTCACCGGGGGGCTTCCCCGCGACGAGGTCGACGCGTTCACCCTGTTCGGTCGCTACTTCGGCATGAGCTTCCAGGTCCGGGACGACATCCTCGACGTGGTCGGCACCGAGGCGGAGCTCGGAAAGCCGGCGGGACAGGATCTGGCCGAGGGCATCTACACCCTGCCGGTGCTGTTGGCCCTCGCCGATCCGGTCGTCGGCCCCGAGCTGGCCCCCCTGCTGGGACAACCGCTGGGCCACCCCGAACGGGACAAGGCCCGCTCCATCGTCGCCGAGTCCGGAGCGGTCGGGGACGCTGCCGCCGTCGCCAGGCGCTACGCAGACATGGCGGCCACGACAGCTGCCGCGGCTCCTTCGGCTGCGCTCGCAGAAGGCTTCGCCAACCTTGCCCACTCGATGGTGGACGATCTTCCGGTCGGTGGGCGGCCGCCGCGCTCACTCACCCACTGACACTCGCTCACTGACTCAGTCGCACTGACTCAGTCGCACTGACTCACCGTCGACGCGCGCGGTCCGCACCCCGACGTGTGGACGAGCCAGCGCCCGGTCAGCTGGGAGCAGTCGTGGTGCTCGTGGTCGACGAGGGGGTCGTCGTGCTGGGCGCCACGGTCGTCGACGTGGTCGGTGGCGTCGTCGTGGTCGGTGCGGTCGTGGGTGTGGGCTTGGGTGCAGTCGTCGTGGGCGTCGTCTTGGCGGGACTCGTGGTCGTGGTCGTCGCCGCTGCTGCCTTTGCCGCAGCCGCCTTTGCCTCGCGCTCCTTCAGGGCCCGTCGCTTGGCCGCGTTCCCCTTGTGGTGCTTGTGGTGCTTGAGATCGCCGGCGGCGTTCCGCGCCAGCGACAGACACACCTCACTGAGCGCCTTCCCCTTTGCCGGCTCCAGACCGAACACCTTCTCGCCGAGCGTCTTCTTCCTCACCGAGCGCACGTGAGCGATGTCATGCTTCAGCGTCTTGACCTGACGTCCGTGACCAGCTTTGGCGGCCGCGGCCTCCGCCTCTCTCAGCAACTTCAGGTGCTTGTCGTAGTGAGCGGTCAGCTTCTTCTCCCGGTGGAGCCACCGGAACGTCCGGTGACACTCTTTCCGGAAGGCCTTGGCCAATCTGACGTGCTCGGCGTGGGTGCGGTGGGCACTGGCAGATGCCGGAGTGGAAGCTGCGGCGACGCCGGCGACGGACGACACAGAGAGGGCGCCGGCGGCAACCACCACGACCAGTAATTTCTTCGAGACATGCCGGAGCGGCTCGTTCGTCGACATTGATTCAGTGCTCCTCTGCTCACGCCCTGCCGTGGTGCCCCCTGAGCTGGCGACATCTGAGAACAACGATGCTAGTCCCCGAGTACTGCAATTCACCATCGCCCCGGAGGATCTTTTCCACAGCCGGATGAGGGCCGAAACGAGCGCCCGACTGAGCAGCCGAATCCCCTGTCAGCGCTGGTCAGCGGGCCTTCCGCCCTGCCCGAGCCGTGCGGCGTTGCGTTCGAAGATGATTCGGAGGCCATGCAGGGTGAGCCACGGCTCGACGTATTCGATCTCAGCGGAGTACGGAGCGATGAGCTCGGACAACCCTCCGGTCGCCACCACCGTGCACTCGCCCAGCTCGGCTGCGAACCTGCGACAGAGCCCGTCGACCTGGCCGGAGAACCCGTAGAGCGCCCCCGACTGGATCGACTCGACCGTCGATTTGCCGATCACGCTCCGCGGCTCGATCAGCTCCACCCGACCGAGCGCCGCCGCATTTGCGAAGAGGGCATCGAGGCTGATCGCGACCCCGGGGGTGATCGCACCGCCCAAATATTCGCCCGCCGCCGAGATGGCGTCGAACGTCGTCGCCGTCCCCAGGTCGACCACGACACACGGTCCGCCGAACAGATCGTGGGCGCCGACCGCGTTGGCGATCCGGTCGGCCCCGACCTCTTTGGGGTTGTCGTAGAGGATGGGCATCCCGCTCTTCACGCCCGGCTCCAGTACCACCGAAGGCACGTCGAACCACCGGCTGACCATCTGACGAAGGTTGGCGGTGACCAGTGGCACCGACGAGGTCACTGCGATGCCGGTCACCGCGGTGTCGATGTCCAGACCGTCGAGGTCGAGCAGTTGGGTGAGCAGCAACGCGTGCTCGTCCGACGTCCGCGCTGCGACCGTCGAAAGCCTCCAGTGATGGGCGAGCCCGGTGGGCTCGTTGCCGTCGCGGGGCCCGGTGGTGGTCAGCGGCGCGCTCGAGATCGTCGGCGAAGAGCCCGACGACCGTCTCGGTGTTGCCGACATCGATGGCGAGAAGCATGTCGTCAGCCCTCCCCACCGGCTCGTGGCGGCAGATCGAATCCGAGGTCGAGCACCGGGGCGGAGTGGGTGAGCGCGCCGACCGAGATGAGGTCTGCACCGGCGGCCGCCATCTTCGGGGCGGTCTCCAGGTCCACACCGCCGGACACCTCGACCAAGGCGTCGGCACCGCTCGCCCTGACCAAGGCGACGCATTCGGTGACCTGCTCGGCGGTCATGTTGTCGAGCAGGATCACCGTGGCCCGGGCGCGTGCGGCCTCGGCCACTTGCTCGGAGCGGTCGCACTCGACCTCGACCATCCTGCCGGGCCAACGCCCGCGCGCCACGGTCACTGCCTCGGTGATCGACACGCCTCCGAGATGATTGTCCTTGACCAGCACCGCTTCTGAGAGATTCCCCCGGTGGTTGTGCCCGCCACCGGCGCGCACGGCGGCTTTCTCCAACGCCCGCAACCCAGGCGTCGTCTTTCGGGTGTCGATCACCCGGGTCGACGGGTTCGCCTGGCGCACCGCGGCGACGTATCTCGCGGTCAGCGACGCCACCCCCGACAGGTGCCCGAGAAAGTTCAGCGCGGTGCGCTCCGAGGTGAGGATCGAGCGGAGGGTTCCACTGACTTCGGCAACCACGTCGCCGGGCTTGACCTCGGCACCGTCGGGAAGGTTCCACACCACAGCGAGCCCGGGATCGATCTGCGCGAAGGTCTCGACCGCACATGCTCGTCCGGCAATCACCCCGGGCTGCCTGCTGACGACGGCGATCGTTGCGGTCACCGAAGCCCGAACCAGCCCGGCGGTGAGATCCCCGAGCGGAAGCACGTCTTCGGCGATCGCGCGGGCGACCGCCTCGCGCACAGCGATCGGCGGAGGGTCGAGCGCGTCGTTCGAATCGTCAAGAGTCAACGTGTCTCCGATCGCGATTCGGCCGGGAGACCCTGCCCGGTTTGGGGTGCAGGGACGTCGACCAGGGTGACGCCGTCCGCAGTGTGGACGATGCGGCGTCGCCAGCGAGCATCGGTCTCGGGATAGTCGGCTCGGGCATGAGCACCCCGGGTCTCGCATCGCATGGTCGCCGAGGAGAGCAGGCTGGTCGCCGCGGTGACCAGATTGGCGAGCTCACCCTCGGAGCGACTCGCCGGTGCGCGCGATCCGACTCGCTCGGCGACCGCACGGACCGCGTCCGCGCCGGCTGCAAGAGAGGCCGCGCTCCGCACCACCCCGGCCCCTTCGGTCATCGCCCGCTGGAGCTCGTCCCTGACCTTCGCGGTGTCGACATGGTCTCCGGTCTCCGGCTCGGGCAATGACCGCGAAGGCTCGGGCACCCCGATGGGATCCGACCGTCGGCCACCGCCGGCGAGCAGACCGGCCATCGCCCCGGTCGGCGTCGCTCCGTCGACTCCTCGAGCGATCGCCTCGGCCAGTCGGGCGCCGAACACCATCCCTTCGAGCAACGAGTTGGACGCGAGTCGATTGGCCCCGTGGACTCCGGTGCAGGCAACCTCGCCCGCGGCCCAGAGGCCGGCGAGCGCGGTCGCCCCCGACAGGTCGGTGAGCACTCCACCCGAGTGGTAGTGCGCGGCGGGTGCGATGGGCAACCAATCGCGAGAGGGATCGAGCCCGATTGCCGCGATCGAAGCCGCGATGGTGGGGAACCGCGGAACCGAACGCGTCGAGGCCGGTGGCGTCCAGCCAGAGGTTCTCCACTCCCTGTTCCCGCATCCGCTCGGCCATGGCCCGGCTGACCACGTCGCGAGGAGCGAGCTCGTCGACGAAGCGATCACCTCGTGCATCTCGCAGCAGCGCGCCATGTCCTCGGAGGGCTTCGGACAGGAGGGGTCGGGGCATGGCCGGGTGGTGGAGCGCGGTCGGGTGGAACTGCATGAACTCCACGTCGGCGACCGGCACTCCTGCACGCAGTGCCATGGCCAGACCGTCGGCCGTCGCTTCTGCGGGATTGGTGGTCACCGCAAACAGCTGGCCGGCGCCTCCGGTCGCGAGCACCGTGTGGGTGGCGCGCACGTCGACGGTCCGTCCGTCCGTGCTGAGGGCGCGCACGCCGCGGCACCGGCCGCCCTCGACGAGCAGATCGAGCGCGAACCACTCTTCGAGCACCGCCGCAGCAGAGGTCCGGGTCGCGTCGACCAGTGCCCGCTCGACTTCCGCACCGGTGGCGGCGCCGCCGGCATGGACCACCCGTGCGGTGGAGTGGCCGCCCTCACGGGCCAGCGCAAGTGCACCGCCCGGCCCGCAGTCGAAGACGGCGCCCATCGCGATCAGCTCACGCACCCGTGACGGGCCTTCATCGACCAGGACCCGCACCGCGTCGGTGTCGCACAGGCCGGCCCCCGCGGCCAACGTGTCGGCCAGATGAAGATCGGTCGAGTCCTCGTCACCGCCGAGCACCGCGGCCACACCCCCTTGGGCCCACCGTGTCGCGGACTGGGAGAGCTCGGCCTTGGTCAGCACACCGACCCTCAATCCGGCGGCCTGGATCGGGACCCCGGCCCCCGACAGGGGGGAGGGCGCGGCCAGACGAACCGCTGCGGACAGGCCGGCGACGCCACTGCCGACCACCAGCACGTCCAGCGGATCGGTGCGGATCACCGGATCGGTCGGCGGGATCACCCGACCCTCACTCGACGACTCGTGTCGGGGATTCGGCGCCGGAGGCCCGTGGGTCGAGATTGTCGATCAGCCGGACCGAACCAACCTCGGCTGCGATGAGCAGCCGGAGCGGACGGTCGGTGGAACAGGTGACCGCAGGTTCGAGGTCGTCCGCAGTGACCACCGCGGCGTAGTCCAAGGCCACTCCGTGAACGGTCGCCACCGTCTCGGCCATCAACCCGTCGACGACGGCCGGCCGTTCCTCACCCGCCACGATCGCTGCGGCGCCTGCGGTGAGCGCCCGAAAGAGCACAGTCGCCGAGGTCCGCTGCTCGGCCGACAGCCGGATATTCCTGCTCGAAAGAGCGAGGCCGTCACGCTCGCGGACGGTGGGGCAGCCGATCACTTCGGTCGGAAGACGGTGGTCGGCAACCACCTTGCGGATCAGCGCGAGCTGCTGGAAGTCCTTCTCTCCGAAGTAGGCGCGGCAGGGACCCGCGCCCGTCAGCAGTTTCACCACGATGGTCGCAACCCCGTCGAAGTGGCCGGGACGGGCCGCTCCTTCCCATCGTTTCGCGACCTCTGGTACCGCAACCGGCTCGCACCCAGTTGATCCCTCGGGGTACATCTCGTCGACCGGCGGGGCGAACACCAGCTCTCCGCCGGCTGCCGACAGCGATGCGATGTCGGCCTCGAGGGTCCGCGGATAGCGGTCGAGATCCGACTGATCCCCGAACTGGGTGGGATTCACGAAGATGGTCACCGCGCAGACGTCGCACTCACGGGCGGCACGCTCGATGAGCGAGAGATGGCCCTCGTGCAACGCGCCCATCGTGGGCACCAGACCGACCGTCGCACCCTGTGCGCGCACCGCGTCGAGTGACTGCGAGTACTCGGCGACGGTCTCGAGAACGGTGGGCACGTCGACGACCGTGCTCCACGCGACCTGTTCCCCGGTGGCATCAGTTGACGGTGTGCCGGGCTCCACATCCATGGCGAGCCTTCTCGCCAGCGCGACCAGTGCGTCGTAGGCGGCGAGCTCACTGCGATGGCCGGGCAAGGAGGCAAGTGCCTTCCGATGCCGCTCGATGGTGTCCCAATCACCGCGTGCTGCCGGGCCGGTCAGGGCCCGCCGGGGTCCGAGTGCCAACGCGTCGTCCAAGGCGGCATGCATCAGACCGGAGAACGCCTCGAGGGACAGCCCGGCAAGACCGGCGACCCGCTCGACCTGACCGATCAAGGCGACCATGTGGTTGGCGGCGATCGACGCGGCCGCGTGATACGAGTCGCGGTCTCGATCGTCGACCGACACTGCTCGCCCACCGAGCGCCGTCACCACCGTCTCGGTCAGTGGGTCTCCCGCCACGGCAAAGGTGACCCCCGACGACAGCCGTTCGGATCCCCGTTCGGGGTCCGGCAACGGAACGAGCGGATGGACCGATCCCGTGCGCCGATGCGGGGCGAGCACGTCCAGTCCGAGCGATCCCGACAGATGGATCACGACGGTGGACTCGACCGGCATGACCGACGAGGCGACGTGGCCGACCTGGCCGTCAGGGGTGGCGATGACCAGGAGTTCGACACCCGAGGCAGCATCCTCGAGACGATCGCCCCGACCGAGCACGCCACTGCTCTCGAACCCGGGACACGAGTCGAGCGCCGCCGCCAGCGACTGCCCGGCCCTGCCCGGTCCGATGACCCGGAAGGTGATCATGAGTCCCCTTTCGACCCTTCGACGTTCCAGCCCCTGGAGGGTGCCGTTCGCCAGGTGAAATCAGAGAGATGCCGCTACGTGGCTCAGAGTGTACCCACCTCGACGACGTCGCCACCAGCGACGGCCACGTCCGCTTCGGCCACCAGATCGGGTGCGAGCTCTCGGAGCGGGACCAGCACGAACCTCCGCTCCCGCCAGCGGGGATGGGGCACGATCAAGTCGGGTCGGTCGAATACGACACCGTCGATCCAGATCACGTCGACGTCGAGGGTTCGCGGCCCCCAACGCTGCACCCGCACCCGTCCGGCTGCCGCCTCGAGCCGACGGCACTCCTCCAACAGGTCGTAGGGGTCGGTACCGGCCGCGGGGGCGAGCTCCACCACCACGTTGAGGAAAGGATCTTGGTCCGCGGGGCCTCCCATGGGGGACGTCTCGTAGACCCGTGAGACGGCGACCACCGGAGCCCGGCCGCCCGCCCGAAGCTGGTCGACGGCACGACGGAGGTGGCCCCACCGGTCCCCGAGGTTGGACCCGAGAGACAGGAAGGCCCGACCGGTCGGCGGCTCGCTCTGGTGGGTACCGGTCACCGGCGTCGGGTGATCCGGATCCCCACGGTCGCGATGTCGGCGGGCAGCGGGGGTTGCAGTTTGCGAAGGTGCACGGTGACCGCTTCGATCCGCTTGTCCGAGGCGAGGGCCGCGTCGGCGATCGCCCGGGCGAGCGACTCCAGCAGGCGGAACGACGGAGGTCCTGACACGATCTGCGCCGCCACCTCGGCGATCGCCGCGTAGTCGACCGTGTCCGCCAAGACATCGCTGGCGCCCGCCGGACCCAGGTCGGTCTCCACGTCGAGGTCGAGCTCGAAGGGTTGTGGCCTGCTCTGCTCCTCGGGCAGCACGCCGTGGGTTCCGATCACCCGCAGACCGCGCAGCTCGATCCGGTCACCGTGGTCGCCCCCGGCGACGCCAATGGTCAGTGGTCGGCCTCGGCGACCCCGGGCGAGACCGTGGCTGCCCCCGGGTGAGGGGCGCCCGACGAGATCTCGCTCGCAAACGCGACCAACTCGCGTCCGCTCGGACCCATCGGGTGGCTCGTCATGTGTTCGAGCACGGTGATCGCCTGCGGTCCGCTGGTCACCCGACCCGACCACAGGAGGTAGCCGGCCACCGCGCCGGCGATCCGATCGCCGAGCTCCTCTTGATGGATGAGGATGCGCTCGCCGGAGCTCAGATACCCGTGCATCTCCCGGTAGATGTCCACCAGCACCGCCCGGGTGTCTCCCGACGAAGGGAGCGGGACGTGCACGCTCGGCAGCTCCTTCTCCTCGTAGGCCTGGAGGTTGTGTGGCGACGGGAGGAGCGAGATGACCCGATTGAACCCCTGGACCTGCAGCCAGATGATCTCCTCTTGCCGTCTGACCCTCCGGTGGTTGGGCGCAAAGCCACCCGGCCGCTCGCTCATCGCCAGGCGATCCCTGATCACCCACGTGAAATTGCGAGGTGGAATCCCCGCTGCCCATTTGCCCTTCACGACCCGACCTCCTCGAACCCCAACTGCCCGACCAGAGCGGCGGCTTGGACCGTCGCTGCGACATCATGAACCCGCACCATCTTCGCCCCCTGGGTCATCGCCCAGACCGCCGTCGCCAGCGACCCCGGCAGACGTTCGGCGACCGGAACGGACGAGTCGAGCGAGCCGAGGAAGCTCTTCCGGCTGGTTCCGACCATCACCGGATAGCCGGTGGCGACGAGCTCGGCCAGCGACGCCAGCAGGGTGAGATTGTGATCCACCGTCTTTCCGAACCCGATACCCGGGTCGATCCAGACCTCGGTGACGCCCGCCCGTTTCGCCTGAGCGGCCCGCTCGGCCAACATGGCAGCGACCTCCCGAGCGACGTCTTCATAGTGCGGATCCTGCTGCATGGTCTCGGGGGTGCCCTTCCGATGCATGGCCACCCACCCGACCCCGTGGTGTGCAGCGACCGGCCAGAGGGAGGCCGAGACGTCGTTGATCAGCGAAGCGCCGGCGGCGACCGCCGCGTCGGCCACGGCGTCCTTGGTGGTGTCGATCGACACCCTGGTCCGGCCGGCCAACGCGGCGACGACCGGGATGACCCGGCGCAGCTCTTCGTCCACCGAGACGGGTGCCGCCCCCGGTCGGGTCGACTCCCCGCCGACATCCACCAGGTCGGCTCCCTCGTCGATCATCTGATGGGCTCTGGCAATCGCCTCTTCCCGCTCGAACCAACTTCCGCCGTCGGAGAACGAATCCGGGGTCACGTTGAGGATCCCCATCACCAGTGGTCGGTCCTCGCGGGTCGGAAAGGGCATGAGGACACAGAGTAAACCAGCCCGCAGAGCGCCGCTTTCGGTGCAGGTCGTGGGGCCGGCCGCACGCGATCCGGTTTCAGCGGTTCCGATTCAGGGGTCCCGACACGAACTGCATGGCCTCCATCCGGGTAGCCGCGTCGCTTCGGAAGAGTCCTCGGACGGCCGAGGTGATCGTCGAGGTGCCCGACTTCTTCACCCCTCGCATCGACATGCACAGGTGCTCTGCGTCGACCACGACCAGGACGCCGCGCGGGTCGAGCGCCGCTTCGATCGCGTCTGCGATCTCGGTGGTCATCCGCTCTTGCACTTGGAGCCTCTTTGCGTAGCCGTCGACCAGACGCGCGATCTTCGAGAGTCCGGTGATCCGCCCGTCCTCACCGGGAATGTACGCGACGTGCGCCTTGCCGATGAAGGGAATCAGATGGTGTTCGCAGAGCGAGGCGAAGGGGATGTCGCGCACCATCACCATCTCGTCGTGATCGGCGGCGAACGTCACCTCGAGATGGTCGGCGGGATTCTCGCCGAAGCCCGCGAACAGCTCCTCGTACATCCGGGCAACCCGGACGGGCGTCTTGAGCAACCCGTCTCGGTTGGGATCCTCGCCGAGGGCCTCGAGCAGTTCGGAGATCGCGCGCTCGATGCGTGCCGTGTCGACGGTCATCCGGCTGACACCGCCCTAGCGCGAGGTGTCTGAGTGGGCGTAGATCGCGGGAAGATTTCGCAGGCGCTCGGCGACATCGAGGCCATATCCCACCACGAACTCGGCGGGGATGTGAAACCCGACGTAGCGCAAGTCGGTGTCTGTGCGTTGCTGGCCGTCCTTCACCAGCAGCGCACAGACCTCCAGGCTGGCCGGGCCCCGTGCCAGCAGATACCGCTGCAGGTAGTTGAGGGTGAGCCCACTGTCGACGATGTCCTCCACCACGAGCACGTGGCGCTCGTACAGATCGACGTCGAGGTCCTTCACGATCCGCACGACACCTGACGTCCGAGTGGCGCTCCCGTAGGACGAGACGGCCATGAAGTCGATGTCGACCGGCAGGTTGATCGCCCGTGACAGGTCGGCCATGAACATGAACGCACCCTTGAGCACGCCCACGAGTAACGGGGGCCGACCTTCGTAGTCAGCAGTGATCTGCGCACCCAGTTCGGCGATCCGGGCCTGGAGAACGGGTTCGGAGACGAGCACCCTTCCGACGTCCGATGGAAGCTCCAGGGGCTGGGTCACCGGCGCGACTGTATCCGCGCACTGTTCGCGACGAGTCAGTCTCCGTCGCGCGGGGTCACCGAGAGGCGACCACGACTCCGCCTCACCACCCGTCCACCGGGAATCTCGGTCGCTCGCCGGTGCTTCCGAGCGACCTCGAGCACCCGATCGACCGCGTCGAGCGGGGGCGGGTAGGGACCTTCCCCTGCGAGCCAGTCCCGCACGCTCCGGCGGCCGACGGAGCTCGGCGCTGCGGCCAACGCCGCCGCGGCCTCGGGGTCGACCAACGACGAAACCGCGTCGAGGATGTCGGCATCGCCGGCGAGCACTGCGGCCTGCCGGGCCAGGATGGGCACCACGTCGCGGCCGGCGATCGCCGAGCAGAGCGGCAACAGCTCGTGGCGCACCCGGTTGCGCACGAACCGGGGATCGTCGTTCGACGGGTCTCGAATCGGCACCAGATCGAGCTGGTCGCAGAGTGCTTCGGTCTCGGCCCGACGAAGGGCGAGGATCGGATGGCGCGGGCCACTTTTCATGGCGGCGAGACCATGGACGCCCGCACCCCGAAGCAGGTTGGCGAGCACGGTCTCTGCCTGATCGTCTGCGGTGTGCCCGGTCGCAGCGTCCGGGCCGAGGATGCCGTGCCGGGCGGCTCGTGCCCGAGCCTCGAGGTTCGGACCCGGAGCCACCACGACTCGCTCCGATCGGAACGACGCACCGAAGCGCTGCGCCGCGTCGGCGACTACTCCGGCCTCGGCGGCCGAATCAGGACGCAGCCCGTGGTCCACGTGCACGGCGGTGACCGTGCATCCAGCCGCAACCGCCAACACCAGCAGGCTCAGGGAGTCCGCACCACCCGAGACGCCGCACACCAGCGCCGACCCGGGATCGGGAAAGGTGCAGCGTTGGAGAAGCGCGAGGAGACGGTGATCGGACAGATCGGACAGATCGGACAGAGCGTTCGACCCCGGGCCGAGACCGGCCGGGGTGAGGTCAGCCCGAGAGGGCGGGGGCGGCACCGACACGGGAGATCCAGTCCGAGGGGTTACGGATCTCGACCAGGGAGGGGAGCCACTCCGGACCGCGCCACGCACGGTCGAGAAGCTCGGGACCGCCGGAATCCTCGACCGCCTCGATGAACCGCTCCCCTTCCTCGTACTGGCGGAGCTTGGCCTCGAGCCCGATGAGCTGTTGGAGCAGTCGGGCCGGTCCGCGGGCCTGCTTGCGTCGCCGCCGGAGCACCTCGGAGAACTGCGCCGCGCTGGGGATGGCCGAAGCGCCGGCACGATCCATGGTGACGTCACCGTGGCCTTCGAGCAGGCTCATCAACGCCTGGATGCGATGCAAACCCTGAAGCTGTTCGGGAGTGGCGACGAGACCGAGCGCCCCGTTGTCCCGGAGCGGGTTGCGTCCGGCGCGGATCTCCTCGGTCATCCGGCGCAGTGCCTCGGCCAGACGGGAGGGATCCGGTTCGAGGGAGCCGATCCCGTCCTCGACCAGGGACACGAAGTAGTCGCGCATCCAGGGGATTGCGGTGAACTGGCAACGGTGGGTGACCTCGTGGAGTGCCAACCAGAGACGGAACTGGCGCGGATCGAACCCGTGCTGCTGTTCCAGCGCCACCACGTTCGGTCCGACGAAGTAGACCAGGTCCTGGTCCTCGACGGATTCCTCGGTGAGCAACAGGTCGTACTGGCCGAGCACGCGGGTGGACAGCCACCCGAGCACCAGGCCCATCTGGGTGCCGGTCGCGATCCGACCCGCGCTTGCCAACGGGCCGGCAAGGCGCCGGGTCAGCTCGTTGGTCGGCACCATCCGGGCAGGGTCCAGCTTCTCGAGGTGGGGCCCCACCAGGCGCTGGAAGCTCGAGACGTTGGCGCGCACCCAACCGGCGCGGTCGGTGACCCGGGCCCGAGCAGCCCCCGAGGCGGAGCGTAGACCGGTGGACTCGGCGACCAGCTCCTCGGCTTGGGCGGTGAGCTCCTCGAAATCGGCCTGTAGGAGATCGGATCGGTAGGGGGCCGGGAGTCTGTTGCGGTTGCCGACCCAGCCGGCGACCCGCTCGGCGGTATCCCAGGCGATCGCATCACCACCCGCCGGGCGTACCTTCGTCTCGATGGCCGATTCCAATGCGACCACCGCCCCTCCGACCTCACTCACGCCGACCAGTGTAGGGACGTGGGCCGGCCGAGGGCGTCCACCCCCGGCCGATGGCCGGGACGAAGCTCAGTTGGCCCGTTGGGCGCTCTCGTTCTGCAAGGCGTCGGCGACCCGCTTGATCAGCGCGTCGGGTACTCGGTCCTTGCAACGCATGGCGATGACTTTGCGGAGCTCGGTCTCGAACCCGTAGGCGCCCACGCAGGGACCGCACAGGTCGAGATGCCGGGCGATCTCGACCCGCCGGACCTCGGTGAGTTCGCCGTCGAGATAGGAGTACAGGCGTTCGATCGTCTCGTCACAGCCGACGAAACCGGCGACCTCCGGGCGGTCACCGCCCGGCTCGCTGCGATCCGATCCCATCGGACCGCCTGGAACTTGCCGATCTCCCACTGCTTCGACTCCTACCTTGCCTTGTCCCCGGCACCGACCAAGCCTCGTGCGATACCACGATCTGCCAACGCCTTCTGCAGCGCTTTTCTTCCTCGGTGGATGCGGCTCATCACGGTTCCGATGGGTACATCGGTGATTTCCGCGATTTCCTTGTACGAGAACCCTTCGACGTCGGCGAGGAGCACAGCCAGCCGGAAGGTGTCCGGAAGCGACTCGATGGCCTCCTTCACGTCGGTGTCGGTGAAGCGGTCGAGCGCCTCGTCCTCCGCACTCCTCCCGGTTCCGCCCCCTCGATCGGCGGAGAGGTGATGGTAGAGGTAGAGGTCTTCGACGTCCTCGACGTCGGCGATCTCCGGCCGGCGCTTCTTGGCTCGGTAGGTGTTGATGTAGGTGTTGGTCAGGATCCGGTAGAGCCAGGCCTTGAGATTGGTGCCGGCCTCGAAGGTGGCAAAGGCCCGATAGGCCTTGAGGTAGGTCTCCTGCACGAGGTCTTCGGCGTCGGCGGGGTTCCGGGTCATCCGGAGCGCCGCGGTGTAGAGCGCAGGCATGTACTCCATCGCGAGATCGGAGAACGACGCCTGATCGGCCATCCGAAAACCATACAAGCCTGACGCCGCGGCCGATACGGGCCGAACCGGCGACCGGTGCGGGTCAGGACCGGGTCAGGACTCCGAGGACTTCGGGGCCGGCCGCCAGAACCCGGCGAGCAGGGCGCCCGCACCTCCGACGCCGCCGATCAGGGCGATCACCAGACCGGTCCATCCCCACAGCGAGGTCAGTTTGAAGGCGTGGTCGAGGCTCCACTGGCCCGGACCGACGATCGCCAACAGGAAACCGGAGATGGTCAGGACCATCACGTACTCCCACCCTTCACCGGGCCGGAAGATGAAGAAGCCGTTGTGCAAGTGGTTGGTGATCCAGGCGACCAGCATCACCCCGACCACACCGGCGCCGCCGAACGGGGTGAGCAGTCCGAGGACGAGCAGCCCTCCCGCACCGATCTCGGTGAGGCTCGCGGTCCACGCATGCAACCAGCCCGGCTTCATCCCGAGACTCTCGAACCAGCGACCGGTCCCTGCGATCTTGCCGCCACCGAAGATGTGATTGACACCGTGCGCGATGAAGACCGCTCCGATCGCAATCCTGAACACCAGCAACGCAAGGTCGACCGCGTGGACGTTGGCCATGGTGACGATCCCTTCAGTCAGACGCCGGCAGCGCTTTGGCCGACTTGATCTCGAGCGCGGTCCCGTCGAGGGAGAGCGCACCGTCTCCGGGCTTGGTGCAGAGCACCTCGACGGTTCCCTCGGCGTCGGTATAGCGCTTCCCGAGCAGGGTGCTCCCCGCCTGATCGGGAGCCATTGCAAGACCGCTCGCCGGATCCTCGTCCAACGTGATCACGGAGACGCCCCCGCAGGCCAGGTCGTGATCGCCTGATCCCTTGACCACCACGATCTCGGTCTCGCTGATCTGGCTCTTCAATCGCAACCCGGGCTTGAGATCCATCATCGAACCCCTTTCGTCGACTCGTCGGACACGGGAGAGCCTGGTGCATCGGCTCGGTCTGCCGCCAGCTCATCGCGGACCACCCGCCGGAGCACCTTGCCACTCGCCGTGGTCGGAAGCTCCTCGTAGATCACCAACCGGCTCGGTGTCTTGAGGGACCCCAGCCGCTCGCGCACCCAGGCACAGAGCACGTCGGTGACCTCGTCGGGGTGGGTCCCCTCCAGCGAGGAACTGAGCACGACCGCGGCGGCAACCGACTCTCCCCACTCGGGATCGGGGACCCCGACGACCGCCACCGCCTGGACGCCGGCGTGCCGGAGCATCGCGTCCTCGATCTCGGACGGGGAGAGGTTCTCCCCTCCTTTGATGATCACGTCGTCGGCCCGACCCTCGACGTACAGATAGCCGAGCTCGTCGATCGATCCGACGTCGCCGGTCTGGAGCCACCCGGCCTCGTCGAGGTTGGAAGCGGTGTCGAGATACTGGCCGCTGACCTGGGCTCCCCGGACCCGGATCAACCCTCGAGACCCTTGCTCGAGCATGGCGCCGGAGTCGTCGAAGATGGCCACTTCGATGCCCGGTAGCGGGCGGCCGACCGACTCGAGCCGGCGACGTGCCCCGGGATCCTCGCCGGCAAACGCGTCACGGTGATCGTCGGGCCCGAGCACCGCGATGGTCGAAGAGGTCTCGGTCAGGCCGTAGGCGTTGACGAACTGGGTCTCGGGGAAGAGCTCGAGCGCCCGCTCCAGCGTGGGCAGCGCCATGCGTGCTCCCCCGTACGAGAGAGAACGGAGGGTCGGGACACGCAGCGTGGGATCGGCGTCCATCAACTGGACGATCCGGGCGAGCATCGTCGGGACCACGAACGCGTGGGTCGCGCCGCCGGTGCGGGCGAGCTCCAGCCACCCCTCCGCGCTGAAGGCGGGCAAGGGAAGGATGCGACGGCCCGAATAGACCGAGGTGAGGACTGCGGCGACCCCCGCGATATGGAAGGGGGGTGCGGCGAGCAGCAGCGCCTCGTCCTCGTCCGCGGAAGCGAACTCCACCGTGTCCATGACGTAGGAGGCGAGGTTGTCGTGCGAGAGCAGTGCGGCCTTCGGCGTCCCCGAGGAGCCACTGGTGAACAGGATGACCGCCGACCGCTCGGGCTCCTCGACATAGGCCGTCGCCTCGTCGGAACCCTCGCCACCGGCGCCGAGGCCCGAACGCTGCATCCACTCGGTCGTCGTGGTGAGGGATCCCCCGCCCACGCCCCCTTCGAGACCCTCGAGCTCAGCGCAGAGCTTGTCGGAGGCAACGGTCGAGGGGCGCTCGAGGCGACGGATCTGCTGGCCCAACGAGTCGGCCGGCAGCCGAAAGTTCAGCGGGGCGTAGGAGGCACCGGCCCAGGCTGCGCCGAACAGGGCGGCCGGCACCGCCGCCGAAAACGAGTCGGCGAACGCCAACGTCGCTGCATCGCCGGCGACCAGATCGGCTCCGACCCGCCGGGCGATCCCGCGCAACTCACCGAACGAGAGCGACTTTCCGCCGTCGGTGATGGCCGTGCGATCGCCGAACGCGTCGGCGACCAGGTCGAGAAGGATGGCGATGTTCACGGTGCGAAGCCCCTTGGCAGCTGCTGAAAGATCGGCCAAACCCTAACGATTCAGCCGGGCAGACGAAACTCGTACCAGGGATTACCGGCCGGTGAGCGGCCAGTGAGCGGCGGTTACCGCCCGATCTCGTCGACGAGGCCCCACTCGAGCGCGGTGCCGGCGTCGATGGTCGGGCGTCCGAGCGCGAGGAGCAAGGTGGCATGGCGCCCGATGCGCCTCGGCAGGCTCACCGTGCCGCCGGCCCCGGGGATGAGCCCGAGCCGGACCTCGGGGAGCGACACCACGGTGGTCGGGTCGGCCACCACCCGATGGGCGAAGGCGGCCAGTTCGATCCCCGAGCCGACGGTCGGTCCGTGGACGTAGGCGGTCGTCTTGTCCGCGACCGCGGCCATCTCACGGGCGGCGTTGCGCTGCAACCGGACCAGGTGGGCCGAGGCAGGATCCGGGCGCGAGCCGAACTCGTCGAGATCCCCTCCGCTACAGAAGGAGCCTCCGGAGCCCCGCAGACTCACCGTGGTGACCGTCGGGTCGACGTCGGCGACCCGGAGCGCGGCGATCAGCTCATCTCGCATCCCCGCATTGAAAGCGTTGAGGACGTGCGGGCGGTCGAGGGTGATCGAAAGGTGGCCCCCGTTCCGGGAGACGACCACCGCCGCCGAGTACTCCTCGGGCCGAACCCGCACCGGTCGACCGGCTCGCCATCGTGCGAACTCCGGTCCGCCCTGGAGCAGTCCGTACGCAACCGACTCGGTCACAATCCCTTCGGCGACCGACCGGCCCGAACCCGCTCTGAGGAGGACCGCCAAGGTGACCGCCGCCATCGGACTCTCCCGGATCGTCAGAAGCACTGTCTCCAGATCGCGGCTCTCGGGCCCCACGACCAGGTCGGCCCACTCGGGTCGTCGATCGGTTGCCGGGAGCACCGCCACGACCACCGCCGCCAACGTGGCCAGGCTGTCCATCGACCGGCCACCCAGACGGTCGGGCAGACCATCCCCGTCGACGAGCACGACCGGAGCCCCCGACTCCACGACCCGCTCGTGCACCTCTCCGGCGTCGAGAACCGCGGCGAACTCCTCGCCCGAGATCCTCATCGGGCCGAGCCGCCCATCCGACGAGGCACCCTCATGGGAACAGCGTCTTCTCCGCGGGCCACCAACCGGATGGTATCGACCCTGGTCGTCGGGCGTAACCTTGCGCCCGATGGATCCGGCGACGGCATGGGCCGAGTCGGGGATGAAGGCCCTCACCGGGAGACCGGACGGACCACCGCTCGCAGCGCCACGCGCCCTCGTCGAGGGAGCGTGGGACGTCGCCAGCCAGATTGCCCGCCTCTCCGCACAACTCGGAACAGAAGTGCTGGTCGACCCGCTGGCGGTGATGGCCGAGCGCGCCGGTTTCACCGGACAGCGCCGAGGTGGTCAGGTGAGCTGTGGCGGGTCGACCCGGTTGATCCGGGCCGCCGACGGTTGGATCGCGGCCACCATGGCCAGGCCGACCGACTGGGAGCTCCTGCCGGCCCTGTTCGGCTCGCACCCAATCATCAGCGAAGGGGACTGGCCCTCCCTCGAGGCTGCGGTCGCAAGCATCAAAGGAGACGAGCTCCGACGACAGGCCGCCCTCTTGGGATTGGCCCTGGCCGTGCTCGGCGAACGTCAACCCCTCGGTGGGACCCCGGTTCCCGCCTGGACCGGGCCCGGCATCCGCCGGACCGAGATCCGTGCCTCGACGCTCGCCCCGCCCCCAGCAGAGCTGGTGGTGGTCGACCTTTCCTCGCTCTGGGCCGGTCCCCTGGTCGGGCGTTTGCTCGCGGATGCCGGCATGCGTGTGATCAAGGTGGAGTCCCTCACCCGGCCCGACGGTGCCCGCTCGGGGAATCCGCAGTTCTTCGCCGCCATGAACGGCGCGAAGGAGTCGGTGAACGTCGACCTGCGATCAGACGTCGGAGTCCGGCAGCTCGCACGCATCGTCTCGGCCGCGGACATCGTGATCACCGCCGCACGGCCCCGCGCCCTCGAGCAGCTCGGGCTCGACCCCACCGAGATCGTCCGGACCGAGCGACCCCGGGTCTGGCTGCAGATCTCGGGGTACGGAGCAGATCCGGAGTGGTCCAACAGGATCGCGTTCGGCGACGACGCCGCGGTCGCCGGCGGGCTCGTTGCGTGGGAACGGAGCAACCTCGACGAAGCCATCCCCTGCTTCTGCGGGGATGCGATCGCCGATCCCCTCACCGGTCTGGTCGGCACGGCTGCCGTCCTGTCGGCGCTGGCGAGCGACTCGGCCTGGGTCATCGACGCGTCGCTGGCGGACATCGCCGCCGGTTCAGCCCGGCCCTGAAAACGGACCTTTCGTCCGTTGGGTACGATTCAGGAAGGAAAACGATGAATGCCGATCGCCGCATACGGCATTTCGGACCGCATCGACGAAGGGGGAAGTGCAGATGGACATCAACGAGATGGTCATGGTCAGTGTGGACGACCATGTCGTGGAGCCGCCGAACCTGTTCGAAGGTCGCCTCCCCGCAAAGTACGTGGACTTGGCTCCCAAGTTCATCACCAACGACGACGGCACCAACGCCTGGCTCTACGAAGGCAACGTCCTCAACAACGTGGCACTGAACGCAGTCGCCGGGCGCCCCCGCGAGGAGTACGGGATCGAGCCCACCTCCTTCGACCAGCTGCGTCCCGGCTGTTACGACGTCAACGAGCGGGTCAAGGACATGGATGCCAACGGTCTCCTCGGTTCCCTCTGCTTCCCGTCGTTCCCCCAGTTCTGCGGACAGCTCTTCGCCCGCACCAAGGACAAGGACGTCGCGCTCGGCGATGATCCAGGCCTACAACGACTGGCACATCGACGAGTGGTGCGGCACCCACCCCGGACGGTTCATCCCGTGCCCCCTCCCGGCGATCTGGGACCCTGAAGTACTCGCCGCCGAGGTGCGCAGGACTGCAGCCAAGGGAGCACACGCGGTCACCTTCTCCGAGAACCCGTCGAAGCTTGGTTGGCCCAGCATCCACAACGACTACTGGGATCCCTTCTGGAAGGCGTGCAGCGACGAGGCGGTCGTGGTGTGCATGCACATCGGCTCCTCGTCCGAGATCGTGGTCACCTCACCGGACGCTCCGTTCGACTGTCTGATCACGCTGACCCCGATGAACATCGTGCAAGCCGCGGCCGACCTTGTGTGGTCGCCGGTGCTGCGCAAGTTCCCCGACCTCAAGGTGGCGCTGTCCGAAGGCGGCATCGGCTGGATTCCGTACTTCCTCGAGCGGATCGACTACAACTACGACCGCCACCACGCCTGGACCGGTCAGGACTTCGGCGACATGCTCCCGAGCCAGGTGTTCAACCGGAGCGTGCTCACCTGCTTCATCGATGACATCTTCGGTATCGCAAGCCGCGAGTTCCTCGACATGGACAACGTGATGTGGGAGTGCGACTACCCCCACTCCGACTCGACCTGGCCGACCGCGCCTGAGTCGCTGGCCAAGAGTCTCCACGGGGTCTCCGACTACGACATCGACCGCATCACCCATCTCAACGCGATGAAGCATTTCAGCTACGACCCGTTCACCACACTCGGGGGCAAGCAGAACTGCACGGTCGGCGCGCTGCGCCAACGGGTGGTCGGTCGGGACGTTTCGATCCGCTCGCAACTTCGCGACAGCATTCCGAAAAACACAGCCACCAAGTCGGCCGATCTCGCGGCACTGAACAGGAAGTAGCAAACAAAGACCATGGCCAACGCACTCTCAGGTGTCCGTGTCCTCGAAGTCGCGGCCTGGACCTTCGTCCCGGCCGCAGGAGCCGTCCTCGCCGACTGGGGCGCCGACGTCATCAAGGTCGAGCATCCCCAGACCGGGGATCCCCAACGCGGGCTCGTCTCGATGGGACTGATCCCCGGCGGGGACAGCGCGATCAACTACATCATCGAACAGCCCAACCGTGGGAAGCGGAGCATCGGTCTCGACATCAGCACCGAGGGAGGGCGCGAGATCCTCTACAAGATCGCCGAGTCCTCCGACGTGTTCCTCACCAGCTTCCTCCCCGCGGTGCGCCAACGGCTCAAGATCGACGTCGAGCACATCCGGGCGGTCAACCCGAACATCGTCTACGCCCGCGGCTCCGGTCAAGGCCCGCTCGGCCCCGACCGTGAGAAGGGTGGCTACGACGGGTGCTCCTACTGGGGGCGGGGTGGTGTCGCCTACGCGCTCACCCCGGCGGACTCCGAGTTCCCCATCGGGGGGCGGCCGGCGTTCGGTGACCTGGCCGGGGGCATGGCCATCGCAGGAGGGATCGCCGCAGGCTTGCTCCAGCGGGCGAACACCGGCGAAGCGCCGGTCATCGACGTGTCACTGCTCGGGCTCGCCATGTGGATGCTCTCGCCCGACATCGTGGCCTCGGGCCTCTACGGGGGCGATCCGATGCCCAAGTTCAACCGCAGCACCTCGCCGAACCCGCTGGTGGGCAACTACAAGACGAGCGACGGCAGGTTCATCACCCTGATGATGCTCCAGGCGGACCGGTTCTGGCCTGACTTCTGCCGGCACATCGGGAAGCCCGAGCTGATCGACGACCCCCGTTTCGCCGACGGTGCAGCCCGCTACACCAACTCCAAGGAGTGCATCGCGATCATCGACGAGGCGTTCGCTTCGAAGACGTTCGAAGAGTGGAAGGCGCAGCTCCAAACCCTGGAGGGGGTGTGGGCTCCGGGTCAGATGCCGAGCGAACTGGTCGACGACCCGATGGTCCAGGCCAACGGGTACCTCTCCACAGTCGAGCGGGAAGATGGGAACAACTTCGATCTGGTGGTGAACCCGGTCCAGATGAACGAGACGGCCGACAAGCTGTCGAGTGCACCGGAGCACGGCCAGCACACCGAGGAGATCCTCCTCGAGCTCGGGCTCGACTGGGATCAGATCATCGCTCAGAAGGAGGCGGGCGCCGTCCTCTGACGTCGGTGGTTCCGCCGCAGTCCCGCAACGAGGGGTGGAGACGACAACGCCGAGACAGGAGGCCGTGATGCCGGAGAACACCCACTACCGGGCGCCTGGCTCGATGACCACCAAGATCCTCAACCCGTTGATGGTCGGCGCGATGCGGGCGGGGATCAGTGTGCGAGGCAGTCGCATCCTCGAAGTTCGGGGCCGGAAGAGCGGGACACCGCGGCGCACGCCGGTGAACCTCCTCGAGCTCGACGGACACCAGTACCTCGTCTCCCCCCGAGGCGAGGGGCAGTGGGTCCGGAACGTGCGAGCCGATCAGGGGCGCCTCGTCCTCATCCTCGGTCGCCGCCGAGACGAGCGCACCGCCACTGAGATCAGCGACGGGGACAAGGCACCGATCCTGCGGGCGTACCTTCGCAAGTGGAAGGCCGAAGTCGGTGCCTTCTTCGACGGGGTGACCCCCGATTCGACCGACGAGGAAATGCAACGGATTGCGCCGTCGCATCCGGTGTTTCTCCTCTCGGACGCAACCGGCTGAACGGACCCCCCCGCCCGACTCAGCTCGGTGGGTCGGTCAGCGGTGGGACCGGCGGTGGCGGAGGCGGAGGGGGTTGAGTTGATTGAGACGGCTGGAACTGATCGGCCGGCATGTAGGGCGTGACGCTCGGGCCGTTCGACTTCCTTCCCAGGATGTCGAGTCCCGGGCTCAGCATCGAGCTGTGGATCCAGAGGATGTAGGTGGCAACGATGGTCAGGTACGCCATCTCGATCAGGATCCGCAAGGTCCAGGCTCGACCTCCAAACGAGCCGAACGCACCAGGCGCGATGAGCGAGAGCAGTAAGTAGATCGAGAAGACTCCCGCGACGAGCATCACCATGATCGAAACGAACGCGACGATGGACACGTAACTCTGCCCGACCCGGCGGGAGGGACCGGCCGCACTCTCGCCGCGGGCGAACAAAAGTCCCCGCCGCATATGCAGGGTGAACAGGACCAGACTGACCGCCGTCAAGAGCGCACTGATCACGAGCAGTCGGATGAGCACGTGACCGACCGATGTCGGGTGGCTCGCGGTGAGCCCGAGTATCGACCCCACGATCAGGGCGGACGCGCTGGTCGCCACGGTGATCGTGACGAACGAGACGATGAAGAAGTACACCGACTGAGGCCGACGACCACTCGGATCGGGATCCGCACGATTCGCGACCAGCGCAATGATCACGACGGCGATCAAGGAGAGGGTGCTTACGAAGCCGATTACAGCCGCCAAGATCTCGAACACCGGCGTCAAGCCCAGCACCGGACTGAGCGGCGAAATACTCGTCCCGGTACTGAAGGATGAACAACTCGGCCCCACGCAATTGGGCTCGGTCACCGTCGACGAGCCTTGGCCGAACACTGGCGTCGAGTGCAAGATTGCGTGAGCGCTCCCGTTCTGCAGCAATGAGGGCACAACCGCCACAGCACTCTGGACAACACTCACTAGACGCACCGCCTTCGTCCGTGCCCCATCGGAGATGAGGAGCGGCAGAGACGCTAGCCCTTCAAGTCCACCGAGGGTCGGGTTTCAGGCGACCGCCTTTCCCGCGAGGTAGGTAGCGAGCAGAGCGACCGCAATCAGTGCGACCCAGAAGTCGGTGATGCGGCACAAGAGGGGCGGTGCACCCCTGACCTCCATGAACTCCCTCATGATGATGCGGACCTTGACGCAGGCGAAGCAGATGGCGACCACGGTCACGAAGCCACTTGCCCTGAGAACTCCGCTCTTGTCGACCGAGTGATCGATCCAGAGATAGAGCAGGGTGATCGTCACGAGAACGAGCCAGACGATGACGAGACGCCTGTTCGATGCAAGTTTCATCCTCACCTCACCACGTAGAGCAACGCGAAGATCAGGACCCAGAGGAAGTCGACGGTGTGCCAGTAGGTTGCGCAGGTCTCGACAGCCTCTTGCGATCGCTTCTTCGGATTCGAGAGTTGATGGAACAACACCCCCAACACGACAAAACCGATCAGCAGGTGGAGGAGGTGGATGCCGGTCAGAAAGAAGTAGTACGAGAAGAACGAACTGCTGGTCATCGTGTGACCCTCACGGATGAGCCTGGTCCATTCGATGATCTTGAGCACCAGAAACACCAGACCGCATCCGGCCGCAAGCAGTGCATCGCGTTTCGCCGGTTCGTATCTTGCGGCGCGAGCGTGCTGGACACTTCGTGCCACCGACCACGAGCTGGTCAGCAGGACGATCGTCTCGAGCACGCCGAGCCCCAGCAAGAGGTGTGACTGCGACTGGAGGAACGCCCACTCGTGCTGGGAGCGGACGAAGAGGTAGACGCAGAAGTACGTCGTGAAGACCAGCGACTCGAAGAGCACGAAGAACCACATGTCCGGTTGTCCAGGAACATGCGGAGTGCTGGCGACTCCCTCCACTTGGACATCGTGCGTCGTCGTCATGAGGCCACCGTCCCAAGGAGCGCACGGGCCTTCGGAGACGCCCCGGGGAGTTCCGGCAACGGCCCCGTCCCGAAGTCTTCCCGGAGGATCATTCTCCTCAGCAGGTAGATGAACACGCCCGTGTAGGGGGCCCACACGGCCACGTCGATCCACCAGACGATGGCACCGTTCCAGGCAAAGGAGCCCTGGTGGAAGATCCACGCCCCAGCCGTCACCACCTCCGTGAGGGCGTTGCAGAGGTTGAGATAACCGAACCACTTCGGGAACACACCGTTCTTGTCCAGCAGGATCGCGGTCATCCAGATCAACGAGCCGATCAGGAAGACGCCCATCGTTCCGGCGAACGACAGGAACCCGAGGTCGAAGAGCCACTGCTGGAGAACGGGGCTGCGATCCGGCCGCATCGCGCCGGCAGTCATGGCGACGCACACGAAGAGGAAGCCGGGGACCGCACTGACACCGTAGAGGAGGAGATACGAGTAGGCGAAGGCCCGGCTGACCGACATTCGTCGAATTGAGTAAGCAATCAACGCGATCGCCGCTGCCGACAGACCTCCCGTCACGAAGACCAACCCGAACCCGATCAAGAGCCTGTCGTGACGGCCGGCGAACCACTGCACGACCTGGTTCGGATCCAACCATGGTTTCGCCGGAGGCTGAATTCGGGTGACGACGAAGAAGAGGAATCCGTAGAGGGAGTAGAACGCAACGGTTGCGTACCACGCGAACCAAAGTTCGCGTTTGGGGTCGTCCCGCCAGCCTGTGCCGATCACGTCGCGGCCTCAGCCAGGGCGTGCTCTTCTTCGACGGACCGTCCGAGGACGATCCCCATGACGATGATCCAGAGAGCGATGGCGATGTTCTTCAGCCAGAACCCGAAGAACCCGTTCCAGGCGAATGGCCCGCTGAGCGTCAATCCCGCGAACCCCGCCGGCACGAGGACGATCGCAATGGCGACGTTGAAGCGGCCGATCCAGGGTGAGAAGACCGGGGTCGGCTGTCGATCGAAGTAGATCGCCAGCGCCAGAAAGAGGCAGAGGCAGACGAGGAACGGCACGCCACAGGTGAAGGTGATCCACCCGAGGTCGTTGTAGAGCTGGGTGAGATCGGGAGCCCGATACGGTCGAAAGGCGGCGAGCAGCCAGAACACGGTCGAGGTCAGAAAGACGATCGGAGCGGCTGCGGCGACCCCGATCACGCAGTAGCGCAGCACCGGCGTGCGATGTGCCATTCCACGCATGCGCTCCACGATCAGCATCAGGATCGGGATCAGTGCAACGCAGAACCAGTTGAGGAGGATCATGCTCCAGCGGACGCTGGAGGTGTGCTGCCGGTAGAAGTTGGCAACCGCTGCAGGCGACATCTGAGGAGACATCGGTGGCCGGAAGCCCGGGAAGAGAAGGAAGGCTGCAATCCAGATCACGGCAATGAACGGCAGGGTCCAGAAGATGACCCGTTCGCCGGCGATCCGTCTCGGCGAAGGCGGAGTTGCGTGGTTGCTCAGTGCAATGTCTGTCAACGGTCCCCCTGATCGCTGCCTAGTCGAATGACTATCCTGCGGGGTCGCAGGCTATACAATTGACTACCCTGCTTCAAGCGGATGTCTCGGCCTCCACTTCTGGCCCTCGTTCGCTCCTGTTGACCTGCCGACGGGAGACCTGATGTGAGTTCGCCGAACCCGTTGCGAAAAGACACGGATCCCACGACCGCGCAACAGCGGGTGATCACGGCCGCGCTCAAGCTCTTCTCCGAGCACGGCGTCGGTGGCACATCGCTGCGGATGATCGCCACGGAACTTGGTGTGACCGTCGCGGCTGTGTACCACCAGTACCACGCGAAGGACGAGATCATCTCCGCGGCTGTGGCGAGTCAGCTACGCCGCATCGAAGAGGTGCTGGACGTTGCAGAAGCCGAGTCGACAGCCGAGCGGGCCCGCGAGGCGCTCATCAACGGGATCGTCGATCTCACGATCGGAGTCGGGGGAAGCATGACTGCGGTCCTGAACGATCCTGCGATCACCGGATCGTTCAGTCGTCACGCGGGCTATCGGGAGCTCTTGCGCCGCATGCGGATGATACTGATGGGCGAAGAGAGCACCAAGGAGGCTCGGGTCCGGACTGCCGTCCTGCTCGCAGCACTCAACGGCACCGCCAGCCATCCCCTTGTCGCCCACCTGGACAATGCCACGCTGCGGAGCGAGCTCCTCAACATCGCTTACCAGCTCCTCCCGCCCCCGTCGTCCGACCCAGGGCACCGTTCCTGAACAATCCGGGTTGGCATGAGCCTTACTTCGGAGGCATCGCACTCCTGATCGACGGTCGGACGGCAAGACGACTCACCGACAGGGCGCCGGAGGGCAACGACTACCTAGAGTGAGCCGAGTGGAACGAATCGATGCAGACCTGCTCCTACCCGGACGCGGCGATCCGATGCAGGACGCCTCGGTCGTCATCGACGGGACTTCGATCACCTACGTCGGACATCGTCTGTCCGCCCCCGAGGTTCGATCCACCCTGAAGGTCCGATGCGTCATGCCGGGGCTGTGGGACTGTCACGCTCACTTCCTCGGCCTGCGTTCCCTCGATCTCACCCAACTTGCGCTGACCCCGGCACCAGTCCTGGCTGCTCGTGCCGCCAAGGATGCCGAGAAAGCCCTCCAGGCAGGTTTCACCACCGTCCGAGAGGCGGGAGGACTCGGCGTGCACCTCGCCCGAGTCGTGGACGAAGGCTTGCTTGCCGGCCCCTCGATCTATGCGCCGGGTGCGATTCTGAGCCAGACCGGCGGCCATGGGGATCTCCATTCGCTTCCCGTCGAATGGATGCACGACCTCTGCCGGAACGGCGGGCCACTGGTGATCTGCGACGGCATCTCCGAGTGCGTGAGAGCGGTCCGTGCCCAGCTGCGACTCGGCGCGAAGGTCATCAAGATCTGTGCGTCGGGAGGCGTGTTGACTCAGGTCGACGACCCTGTCCACCAACAGTTCAGCAACGAGGAGCTGCGAGCGATCGTCGAGGAGGCCGGGAGGGCAGATCGGCTGGTCATGGCCCACTGTCACGGCAAGCCCGGCATCATGGCGGCCCTCGAGGCGGGTGTCCGAACGATCGAGCACGGAAGCTACCTCGATGAAGAGAGTGCTTCCGCGATGCGCGAGCTGGGAGCCGTGCTCGTCCCGACCCGATTCATCGTGGAGCGAGGGCTGCGAGCGAAAGCGAGCATGCCCGACTATGCATACGAGAAGCTGGTCGCAGTTGCCGATGCGCACCTCGAAGCGATCCATGTCGCCCACGCGGCGGGCGTGACCATCGCGCTCGGAACGGACATCTCGACGAGCGGCTCTGACACGGCGGTGCCGTGGGGGATGAATGCACACGAGCTGGTCCACCTCGTGGCAGCCGGGCTGAGTCCTCAGGAGGCGATCCAGGCCGGGACGGCGAACGGACCCCTGACGCTCGGACCTCAAGCCCCCAAGGCGGGGGCGATCGAGCGCGGGTGGGACGCGGATCTGATCGCAGTCGAGGGAGACCCGATCGCCGACATCGCCTTGCTCGCCGACCCCGTTCACATCACCCATGTCTGGAAACGGGGACAGCTCGTCAAGCAGCCGATCGCTGTGGAACTCTCATCCTCTGTCTGACCGAAGCCCCCCCCCTCGATCGTTCTCGACCGGTTCCACACGGCCTGGAGCCTGGGAGGAGAATCGAACTCCTGACCTACGCATTACGAGTGCGTTGCTCTACCGACTGAGCTACCCAGGCTTACGGCGGGGCCAGGCTATCCGACGGAACGCACCGCCTTGACCTGCCCACACCCAACACGTGGGCCCGCGACGTCACGCCGAGCTCACTCGTTCATGCCCGACAGTTCGATCATCAGCGCATCCATCAACAGGGTCTCGTTCGCGTTCCGTCCGAGGGCCTCCGAAGCCCGGTCGATCGCCGCGACCTGGCGCACAGCGCGACGGCTCTCGCTCGCTCCCCCAGGAGTGTCCGAGGCCGGACTCGACTCGGCCACCGCCACCAACCGGTCGCGGAACATCTCGGCCAGGATGGCAAAACCGAATCGGAGGTCTTCGGTCCGCCACCGTCGTTCCTCCCGCTTGTGCCGGTCTTCGATCTGTTTGCGCCCCTGGACTCCTTTGGCTCCGATGAGCTCGGCCTGTTCGGCCAAACCTTCCAGCTCTTGCCGATGTTGCTCGCGCAAGGGAGCGAGCCCTTCGCCAACCGATGCCAGCAGCTCGTCCGACAGTTGGGCAGCGACCGCACCGGTGCCATCGAGTCGAGAGGGAACCGACCGCCACATGTCCCGTCGCGCGGCAAAGCTCTCGTCACTGACCAACAGCAGGGCACGGTCGAGCCGGCCTCCCGATGCCCTTGCCACCGACTCCGCGAGCGAGCGACCGGCACCTCGTTCGACGAGCCAGTCGATCAGAGCATCTTCCTGCACCCGGTCGAAGGGGATCCGCACGCAGCGGCTGACGATGGTTGCAAGCGTGGGCGGAAGATCGTCGGCAATCAGAACGAACACAGTCGCAGGCGGCGGCTCCTCCACCGTCTTCAACAGCGCCGGGACGGCCCGGTCGGCGAGATGAAGGTCGGTCACGACCAACACCTGGCGCGCTGCCTCGAGTGGGCGCCGCTGGGCTCTGGACACGATCGACCGTGCCTCCTCCACATCGACGGATGCTCCGGTGCGCTCGACCATGACGAGATCCGGATGGACGCCCGTCAACACTCGCTTGCAAATCGTGCAGTGGCCGCACCCGCCATCGGGGCAGAGCAGAGCCGCGGCCAACCCGCGTGCCCCAGCGCGCTTGCCGGATCCGGCTGGCCCGTGCAACAGGTACGCATGCACCGGGCGCCGCGCCGCTGCCATCAGTTGGCCGACTGCCTTCGGCTGACCCACCACCGCCTCGAACAGGACTGGGGAAGGAACATCGGACACGGGTTGTGCGTCTTCGGTCTCGCCGTTCATGACGTTCCGCCACCATCAGTCGGACAGGGACCAAGGAGGCCGAGAACCCCCGACCACACGTCGGCAAACACCTCGGCCTCGATCCGCGCACCGTCGACGACCAACCACTGTGCAGGGGATTCGGCAGCCAGGCGCCGGTAACCATCGGCGACCCGCTGTAGGAACTCCGCGCCCTCGGTCTCGAATCGATCGCCTCCGGTCTTCCTGCGTGACGAGGCAACTTCCACCGGCACGTCGAGCAGCACCTTCAGATCGGGGTCGAGTCCTCCGGTCGCCCAATGGATGAGGGTGTCCAACTCGGCGCGGTCGAGGCCGCGCCCGGACCCCTGGTAGGCGATGGTCGACGCGGAGAAGCGGTCGGTGACCACCCAGGTTCCCGAGTCGAGTGCCGGTCGCACCACCTCTGCGACATGCTGCGCCCGATCAGCCGCCATCAACAGTGCCTCTGATCGCTCGCTCACCGGGGCCTGGTCTCGGTCGAGCAGGAGTCGGCGGAGCGACACCCCCAAACCGGTCGCACCCGGCTCGAAGGTCAACAGGGCACCGAGCCGTTCGGCGAGAAGGTGTGCTTGGGTCGATTTGCCGCAGCCGTCGATTCCCTCGAACGCGATGAGGCGACCGCGGGGTCGGGCTTCCACCCTTTTGCTACGAGCCCTCTGGCGTATCGGCCGCGCGTTTCGCCGCCGCCTTCTTGGCGGGTGCGGCCTTCTTCGCAACCTTCTTGGTGGCGCCGGCCTTCTTTGCCGCAGCTCTCTTCGCCGGTGCTTTCTTGGCGGCCTTCTTCGCTGCGGTCTTCTTCGCAGCCGCTTTCTTCCGGGTCGACGGCCCGGCCGCACGACGCTCGGCGAGGAGTTCGGCCGCCCGCTCCACGGTGAGGGACTCGACGTCGTCCCCTCGGCGCAACGACGCGTTGGTCGTGCCGTCGGTCACGTACGGGCCGAATCGGCCGTCCTTCACCACCATCGGAAGCCCGGTGTCGGGATCGGCCCCCATCTCGCGGAGCGGCCCCTTGGCGTTGCGACCGCCACGAGTCTTCGGTTGCGCGAACAGTGCCAGTGCCTCGTCGAGGGTGAGCGAGAGGATCTGATCCTCGGTCATCAGGCTCCGGGTGTCGGTCCCCTTCTTGAGGTAGGGACCGAACTTTCCGTTGTGGGCCACGATGTCTTGCTCCGACTCCGGATCGACACCCACGACCCGCGGGATCCGGAGGAGATCGAGCGCCTCTTCGAAGGTGAGGGTCGCCGGCGACATCGATGCGAACAGCGACGAGGTGCGCGGTTTGTCCCCGCCTTCGACGAGCTCGCCGAGCTGGACGTAGGGACCGAACCGGCCCGCCTTGACAAAGATCGGAAGACCGGTCTCGGGGTCCTCGCCCAACGTGCGATCGCTGGAGGGCGCTGCGAGCAGCTCCTCGGCCCGCTCGATGGTCAGTTCGTCGGGAGCAAGGTCGTCGGGGATGGAGACCCGGTCCTCACCATGTTGGAGATAGGGACCGTAGCGACCGACCCGGACGACGATCCCTTCCCCGTCGGTCCCGACACCGATCGGGATCGAGTTGATCTCGCGGGCGTCGATCTCCCCCAGGTAGGTGCTGACCTCGCGCTTGAGTCCGAGGCCGCCGGGTTGGTTCCCTTCTCCGGCCTCGCCATCCGGGCGCGACGAGCCGCCGCCGTCGGTCGCACCCGTGGCGCCGAAGTAGAAGCGGGTGAGCCAGGGAAGCGATTCCTCGTTCCCCGAGGCGATCGCGTCGAGGTCGTCCTCCATCGAAGCGGTGAACCCGTAGTCGACCAGGTCGGCGAAGTAGCGCTCGAGCAGCCCGACCACCGCGAACGCAGTGAAGGAAGGCACCAGGGCGGTGCCCTTCTTCCAGACGTAGCCACGGTCGAGGATGGTCGCGATCACGCTGGCGTAGGTGGACGGGCGACCGACCCCCAGATCCTCCATCGCCTTGACCAGTGACGCCTCGGTGTAGCGGGCGGGCGGCTGGGTGTTGTGTGACCCGGGTTCGAGCGCGTCGACGGCGACCGGGTCGCCTTCGGACATCGGTGGAAGGTGGACCTCGCGGTCGGCCAGCTCGGCCTCCGGATCGTCCTCCCCTTCGACGTAGGCCCGAAGGAAGCCCGGGAACCGGATCACTTTGCCCGAAGCGGAGAACTCGGCCTCCCGCGCCGCTGCGCCGTCGGCGGGGGCCGAGGTGCCGACCAACCGCACCTGGGCGCTGGTGCCGGTCGCGTCGGCCATCTGCGAGGCGACCGTGCGCTTCCAGATCAGGTCGTAGAGGCGAAGCTCGTCGCCCGACAGCGTGCGTGCCGCTTCGTCGGGAGTGCGGAAGGTCTCGCCTGCGGGGCGGATGGCTTCGTGGGCCTCCTGCGCGTTCTTCACCTTGCGCTCGTAACGCCTCGGCTCGGCCGGCACGTACTCGGATCCGTAGAGCGCGGAGGCCTGGGCCCTCGCCGCGCCGAGCGCCTCGCTC
The DNA here is from genome assembly GCA_963839925.1 of uncultured Acidimicrobiaceae bacterium. Classification (GTDB taxonomy): domain Bacteria; phylum Actinomycetota; class Acidimicrobiia; order Acidimicrobiales; family RAAP-2; genus Bog-756. Next base: position 571,539 of record CAWIWV010000002.1, read on the forward strand.
GACAGCGTCGTCGAGTCGGTGCGCATGTACGTGATCCACCCATCCTCGTAGAGGCGCTGCGCGATCTGCATCGCACGCTTCGAGCTGAACCGGAGCTTGCGGCCGGCTTCCTGCTGCAGCGTCGAGGTCATGAACGGAGCCGCGGGCGAACGGCGGAAGGGCTTGGTGGTCAACGACTTGACAGTGAAGGGAGCGTCGGCAAGACCCGCGGCCAGCGACCGTGCCTCGGCCTCGCCGAGGACCACCACCGAGCCCGGCGAGGTGAGGTTTCCCCGGTCGTCGAAGTCACGACCCGATGCGAGGGCCACACCGTCCACTCCGACCAACGATGCGGCAAACGAACGCGGCGACCCTTCAGCGGTTGCCGCCTGTTCCGCGGAGACGCTGAAGGTCGCCTCGATGCCCCACCAGCCGGCCGATCGGAACCCCATGCGGGCTCGTTCGCGCTCGACCACCATCCGGGTGGCGACGCTCTGCACCCGACCGGCGGACAGCCGGGGCATGATCTTCTTCCAGAGGACCGGCGACACCTCGTAGCCGTAGAGCCGGTCGAGGATCCGCCTCGCCTCCTGCGCATCGACCAGCCGGCGGTCGAGGTCCCGCCACTCGTTGACCGCCCGCTCGATGGCCGGGCGGGTGATCTCGTGGAAGACCATCCTCTTGACCGGCACCCGGGGCGCCAGCACCTCCATGAGGTGCCAGGCGATCGACTCGCCCTCGCGGTCCTCGTCCGAGGCGAGATAGACCTCGCTGGCCTGCTTGACCAGCTGCTTCAACTTCGCCACCTGGGACTTCTTCTCCGAGGAGACGACGTAGAGCGGCTTGAAGCCGTTGTCCACGTCCACCCCGAGCCGAGACCACGCCTCGCCCTTGTAGGCGGCGGGAACCTCGTCGGCCCGGCGGGGGAGGTCACGGATGTGGCCGATCGAAGACTCCACCACGTACTCCGAGCCCAAAAGCCCGGCGATCGTCTTGGCTTTGGCGGGCGACTCGACGATGACCAGGGGCTTTGCCCCGCTTCGGGTACGGGTTCTGGGAGCCGCGCCGTTGTCGGCGTCGGGCCCAGGGGTCGTTTCTGTCACATCGGTGGATGCCATGGCGTTGGCCTCAGGGTGAACGTTGAGCGATGGCGTTGTCAACCCCGGGACGCCGACCCCGGCCGACAACTGCCCGGTTCGGGCCCGGGCTCAGTCGTGCGAGGACTGCGCCGCGACGGTAGCGGCCTGGTCGAGGGCTGCGGCTTCACCTGCCGGTAGATCCCCGTCCATCGCCTCGGTCTTGCGCTTGGAGAACGCGATGGCCCCGAGCAGGATGACCAGGGACACTCCGGCGATCGCCAGCCTGGCGCCGGTGTGGGGATGCAGGGTGATCACCGCAGGCAGGATGAGCAGTGAGACCAGGTTCATGACCTTGATCAGCGGGTTGAGCGCCGGACCGGCGGTGTCCTTGAACGGATCGCCGATGGTGTCGCCGATGACCGCGGCCTTGTGGGCCTCGGACCCCTTCCCTCCCTCATGCCCGTCTTCGATGTACTTCTTGGCGTTGTCCCACGCCCCACCCGAGTTGGACAGGAAGTTGGCCATGAGCTGCCCGGTCAGGATCGCCCCCACCAAAAACGCCCCGAGCGCGAAGTAGTTGATGCCGAAGCCGACGATGACCGGGGACAACACCGCCAGAAGCGCGGGCGTTGCGAGCTCGCGCTGGGACGCAGACGTGCAGATGGCGATGACTTTGCCGTATTCGGGTTTCTCCGAGTAGTCCATGATCCCCGGGTGCTCGCGGAACTGCCGGCGCACCTCTTGGACGACCGTTCCGGCGGACCGGCCCACCGCCCGGATGGCGAGCGCCGAGAAGATGAATGCGATCGAGCCACCGATCAGCACGCCGATGAAGATCGTCGGGTGCGAGACGTTGATCGAGGTCTGCGGCAAGTCGAAGAGCCAGTTGACCGGTGCGCCCAGCGGGGCATGCAGGTTGAGCTGGCTGCCGATGGTCTCGATGAAGGAGGCGAACAGGGCAACCGAGGCGATGACTGCTGATCCGATGGCCACACCCTTGGTCACCGCCTTGGTGGTGTTCCCCACCGCGTCGAGACTGACCATGACCCGTTCCGCTTCGCCGGTGAACTCGCCGGACATCTCGGCGACGCCCGCAGCGTTGTCGGAGACCGGTCCGAAGCTGTCCTCGGAGACGATCATGCCGGCGGTCGACAACAGGCCAATGCCGGTCAGCGCGACCAGGTAGAGGGTGAGCTGGATGTTCCCCCCGCCGAGACCGATCGAGACCGCGATGGCCAGGACGATGGCGATGATCGCCCAGACCGACGACTCGAGGCCGAGGGACAGACCGGACAAGGTGAGCGTGGCGGGACCGGTCCGGGCCGTCTCGGCCACCTCTTTCACCGGTGCACGCTCGGTCGACGTGAAGTGCTCGGTGATCTGGCTGGCGACCAGCATGAGGACCACGCCGGTCAGCACCGCATAGAAGGCCTTCCAGTAGTGGAGATAGGCCCCGGCCACCACCGCTGAGCCGCCGATGGTCAGAACGGCCGCCGTCCAGACCCCCCGGTTGATCGGGGCCATGGCGTTGCGATCGCTCTTCCCTGCCCGGACCACGAACACGCCGATGATGGTGGCGATGATCCCGATGGCGGGGATGGCGATCGGGAAGATCACCGTCTTGGCCGCGTCTGCGCTCCGGTGGATGGAGGAGAAGGCGGTTACCCCGAGGATGATCGCGGCGATGATGGTGATGACGTAGGACTCGAAGAGGTCGGCGGCCATGCCGGCGCAGTCCCCGACGTTGTCGCCCACGTTGTCTGCGATGGTGGCGGCATTCCGGGGGTCGTCTTCGGGGATGCCGGCCTCCACCTTGCCGACCAGGTCGGCGCCGACATCGGCCGCCTTGGTGAAGATGCCACCGCCGACCCGCATGAACAGCGCGAGGAGCGACGCCCCGAAGCCGAACCCGATCAGGACGGAGGTCGCGGTGTTCTGGAAGATGAGCACGATGACCGTGGCTCCCAGCAGGCCGAGCCCGACGCAGAGGAGCCCGGTGATCGCCCCGGTGCGGTAGGCGACCTTGAGGGCGGGCGCCATCTTCCCCTCACGGGCGGCGGCCGCGGTGCGGACGTTGCCCCGTACGGCGAGGCTCATCCCGATGAAGCCGGTCAGCCCGGAGCAGAGCGCCCCGGCGAGGAAGCAGATCACCCGGTAGATGCCTGCCTGGGCGAAGGTGAGGTCGGTGACCGTGTGGGTGAGGCAGGCGACGTGCAGCGACGAGCTGGTCACTGCGGCACCACAGTTCGAGACCGTGTGGGTCACCTTGGTGGCGGTGAAGAAGATGAGCACGGCCAACGGGATGATGATGATCCCGATGGTCTTGAACTGGCGGGCCAGGAACGCCTCGGCACCCTCTTGAATGGCCTTTGCGATGTCCTTCATCGTGGCGGTGCCCTGATCGGCGGCGAGCACGCCCCGAACCAGCAGGAGTGCCGTCACGATCGAGGCCAGCGCGCAGACGATTGCGAAATAGAGCCAGGTCTTCCCGGTGCTCGAGAGAAGAAACGCCTGGTAACCCCCTTCAGCCAGGAGGTGGGTCATCGATCGGGGCTCCCTTCGGCACGCTGCATTATCGGAATCGTCTCGTTCATTGGTCTTCTACTTCCGGTTCTGTTTCCCCTGCGGCCGCGGACCACTGGAGAGGTCAAGGACACCTTCCCCACACGGGGACCAGGCCATATGGCCTCACGCCGGGGCGCGCTTTGCGAACGCGCCGATCCCGGCGGGGGCAGAAGATACCGAACCTGGTGTGAATGGGCAAGGAAGCGTGGCCCCGGGGACGGGCCCCTCGGCTTCCAGAGCCGCAGACGGCACGCCGCTCACGTCGGCTCCACACTGGCCTCAGGGCCTGCGATCAGCTCGTAGTCGGGGTTGAGAATCGCCGGTCGTCGAGCCCAGTCACCGACCATTCCTTCGACCAGCAGGCGGGCGCCGGGCTGGATCCCCGGGATGCGCCGACGTCCCTGGAAGACCAGGAGCAGCTTGCCGGACTCGTCCACCAGGACGCACTCGAGATTGGAGGTCCCCGCCCGCGGCTGGACCCGCACCGAGCGGATCCGGCCGGCCACCCGGACACGGGTTCGCCATTGCACGTCGCCGATCGGCGTGGTCCCCCGGCCCTTGGCCCCGAACGCCTTCCGATCCATCGCGGCCAGCGCCGCGGCCTCCTTGCCCGCCGCTCGGTCCGAAGCCCGCTCCGCCCTGGTCTGTCTGGTCTGACCCTCGGCATCGCCGCCAGCCGGCTTGCGTCGCCACTCGCGCCGGCGGGCGAGCCAGCCGCCGGAGAGCTGGTAGGGCACGACCGTCGCGTTGACGTGGGCGAGCTGGCCCACCGCGTCGGCGATGTGGTCGGCGGTCGCGTCGTGGAGCACACGCTGCCAACCCGCAGCGAAGCCGCGTCGGGGGAGGAGGATGGTCAGCTCGGTCTGCCCGTCGGCCACCGTCTCCCCAGCCAACTCGAGCGCGGCACGGGTCAACCGCCGGTCCTCACACTCCTCGACGTCGAGCGGGAGCGTGGCGAGGCCGAGCCTGCTCCAGTCCGCTTCGAGCTTCGCCGACTCCCGGTCGTCGATGGCGAAGTGGACGACCCGCAGCTCGTCAGGGTGGAGGGTGCGTGCGTACTGCAGCGCGCGGGCGGTCGCCATGTCGAGGCGGTCCACCAGCACGATGACCGTGTGGCGCTTGAGCACGGGCGCCTCCGCCGCCTCGGCGGCCCCTTGTTCGAGTTGGACTTCCTCGTCCATGTACTGGCGGTGCAGCCGGATCAGCCCGTAGTACATGAGCGGGCCCACGAACACCACGACCCACGCCCCTTCTTTGAACTTGACGGTGGCGAAGATCAACACGACGAAGGCGGTGAGAAACGCGGAGAACCCGTTGATCGCCACCCTCGACCGCCACTTCGATCCGCGTTCGTCCAGGTGGTGTTTGACCATGCCCGCACCTGCCATGGCGAAACCGGTGAACACGCCGATCGCGTACAGCGCGACCAGGCTGGAGACCTGTGCCCCGGTGGCGAGGATCAGTGTGAGCGCCACGATGGTGAGGACGATGATCCCGTTGGAGAACGCCAGGCGGTGACCTCGTCGGGTGAGCTGGCGCGGCAGGTAGGCATCCTCGGCGACGAAGCTGGCGAGGAAGGGGAATCCGTTGAAGCTGGTGTTCCCTCCTGTGTAGAGGATGAACACCGTCGCGAACTGCACGACGTAGAAGAACATGTGGGCGATCGGGCTGGTACCGAGCACGTAGCGGACCTCCTGGGAGACCACCGTCGGCGTGCCGAGCTCGTAGGGGACCGCGTGGGTCCAGTGGGCGAGGAGGGTCACCCCGAGCACCAGAAAACCCAGCACGCTGCTCATGACCACCAGGGTCTGGCGGGCGTTGCGGGAGGTGGGCTCGCGGAAGGTGCCCACACCGTTGGAGATGGCCTCGAGCCCGGTCAGGGACGAGCCGCCGTTGGCGAACGAGCGCAGGATGATGATGAAGGAGGCCCCGTAGAGAAAGCCCTCTCCGGGGTGCCCGATCGGAACCGTCCCGGCGTGGTGGACCGAGTGGACGGCCAGGTCTCCGAACGCCTTCTTGACGTACCCGACGACCACCACCAGACCGAGACTGAAGATGAAGAAGTAGGTGGGGAACGCGAAGAACTTGCCGGCTTCCCTGATCCCCCGCAGGTTGCCGTAGAGAAGCAGCAGCACGACAAGGACGGTGATGGTAACGGTCAGGTTGTCGAAGGGAGCGGGGAGTCCGCTGTGGAGGAGAGCGGGGATCGCACTGGTCAAGGCGGCGGTTCCTGCCGAGGTCTGGACGGCGACGGTCACCGTGTAGTCGATGAGGAGCGCTACGGCGGCGATCTGGGCGATCTTCGGACCGAAGTTCTCGCGTGCCACCACGTACGATCCGCCCGCCTTGGTGTAGAGCTTGATCACGTCGAGGTAGGAGAGGGTGACGAAGAACAGCACGCCGAGGATCGCCATGGTGATGGGCACCACCAGGGCGAAGGCGGCCAGACCCACGTAGGGGACCAGCTGAGTGAGCATCTCCTCGGTGCCGTACGCCGAGGAGGAGATGCAGTCGGGCGAGAGCACGCCGAGGGCCGAGGGCCGGCCGAGCCGCTCCCCGCTCAGCTGCTCGTTGACGAGCGGGGGTCCGAGGAGGGTGTTCTTGAGGCGGTAGCGCAGGGTCTCGGGGATGTCGAGCTTGGCTGCCGTTTCCGCCGGCGACCCCGGGGAAGGTCTTACCGAGGGCGGTCGGGGCGAATGGACGGCAGCGGAAGGGGACTCACCCCCTGCGTCGGTCACCGGTTCGACGCCTCCGGTCACCGACGACTCCACCCCCTCAGTAAACCACGACCCCCTGAAAGCACCGGCGACCGGACCGGGCCTGAGCCCGGCAGCGAAATTGGGGCCATGAGTTGTGATCGGGCGAAGTTGCGTGTTGCATGGTTCGGGTGCACGTCATCATCGTCGGTTGTGGTCGGGTGGGGTCCGGGCTGGGAGTCGAGCTCGCCGAGCAGGGTCACTCGGTCGCGATCATCGACCGGAACGCCAAGGCGTTTCGCAGGTTGCCCGAGGGCTGGCTGGGCACGACCATCGTGGGATCGGGGTTCGACCGCGCCGACCTCGAGCGCGCCGGTGCGGATCATGCGACGTCCCTTGCGGCGGTGACCAGCGGAGACAACACCAACATCCTCACCGCACGGATCGCCCGCGAGACCTGTGCCATCCCCAACGTGGTCGCCCGCATCTACGATCCGAGACGCGCACAGATCTATCTGCGACTGGGGATCCCGACCGTCGCAACCGTCTCGTGGACCATCGACCAGGTGCGCCGTCGCCTGTTGCCCTACGAGCTGGAACCGGTCTGGTCGGATCCGACCGGGACCCTCTCGTTGGTCGAGCGGGAGCTGCCAGAACGGTGGGCGGGGAAACGCATCGGCGACCTCTCCAAGCCGGGTGAAGTCACCGTGGTGTCGGTGACCAGGGCCGGCGTTGTCCGGCTCGATTTTTCGGATCTGGTCGGCCAAGAAGGAGACGTGCTCCACCTGATGGTGACCGACACCGCCCTCGACCGGCTGCGGGCCCGCCTGGAGGGGTCCTCCGCCGCGGACCACGGAGCGGGCGGTGGAAGCGGAGCGGCCGACGAGGCTCCAGCCGGAGCCGAACGATGAGGGTCGCGATCGCAGGTGCAGGCAGCGTCGGGACCGCCATCGCCTCGGACCTCCACAACAACGGGCACGAGGTGCTGCTCATCGAGCGGGACCCCGACCTGGTCGAGCGGATCCGAAGTGAGCTCGACATCATCTGGGTGGTGGCCGACGCCTGCGAGGTCTCCTCACTCGACGCTGCGGGCCTGTCGACCGTGGATGTCGTGGTCGCTGCAACCGGCGACGACGAGGACAACCTGGTGGTCTCGTTGCTGGCGAAACAGGAGTTCGCAGTCCCCCGGGTGGTGGCCCGGGTCAACCATCCGAAGAACCAGTGGCTGTTCAACGAGAGCTGGGGCGTCGACGTCTCGGTCTCGACTCCTCAACTGCTCACCGCACTCGTCGAGGAGGCGGTCTCGGTCGGCAGCCTGGTCCGGCTCCTTCGATTCGAAGGAGGGAACGCGCACTTGGTCGAAGTCACCCTCGCCGACGACTCACCCGCCGACGGGACGACACTCGCCGACCTCGGCCTCCCCCGCGAAGCAACGGTGACCGCGGTGATGCGGGACGACCGGCTGATCGTGCCGCGCGGCGACACCCGACTTTCCATCGGCGACGAAGTGCTGGTGCTGGTGACCGCCGAAGCCGAGGACGCGGTCCGCGAGCTGCTCGTCGGTCATTGACCCGATGAGAGCCGCCTTCTTCGACCTGGACAAGACGGTGATCGCCAAGGCGTCGATCCCCGCGTTCGGCCGCCCGCTCTACCGCGGAGGTCTGATCAACCGGCGTCTGATCGCCCGGGCGTTGGTCACCCAGATGATCTACCTGCACCTCGGAGCGAGCGAGCAGAAGCTCGCGCGCATCCGCGAGTCGATGCTCATGTTGAGCAAGGGGTGGGACCACGACCAGATCCAAGAGATCGTGCGGGAGGCGCTCGAAGAAACGGTCGAGCCGATCATCTATGCCGAGGCGCTCGATCTCATCGAGGCCCACCGTGCGGTCGGCGCCAAGGTCTATCTGGTGTCTGCGTCACCCGAGGTGATCGTGGCGCCGTTGGCCGAACACCTCGGCGTGGACGGCGCTATCGCCAGCCGGCCGGTGGTCGACGAGAGCGGTCGCTACACCGGTGAGATGGAGTTCTACGCCTACGGGCCGTACAAAGCGGAGGCGATCAGGGAGCTCGCACTCGTTGAAGGGATCGACCTCGAGGAGTCCTCGGCCTACTCGGACTCCTACACCGATCTGCCGATGCTGGAGGCGGTGGGGCATCCGGTCGTGGTGAACCCCGATCGGGTGCTCGCCAAGGTGGCTCGAGAACGCGACTGGGAGGTGATGCAGTTCACCAAACCGGTGCGTCTCCGCGACCGGGTGACCGTTCCCAGTTGGTCGATGACCGCCACCGTGGCGGGGGTCACCGCTGCGGCGTCGGCGGGTGCGCTGGTCGCCTGGCGGCTCGCGCGGCGGCCCCAGACCTAGGGGCCGCAGGTCTCAGGAAGGACGGAGCCGCTTGGCGGCGACGAATCCGAGGGCGACGATGACGGCGAGGATCAGAAGCTTCTTCATGGGCGAAGATGGTAACCGCTTCGATCGAGTCGCGCTCCCGACCCGAACGCCGCTCGGTCAGACGGTCAGCAGGTCCCGTGCGCCGGTGTCCGACGAAGGATGCCGCAACTTGGACATGGCCCTCGCCTCGATCTGACGGATGCGCTCGCGTGTCAGGTTGAAGTGCTCCCCGACCTCTTCGAGCGTGCGCGGCTCGCCGCGGTCGAGGCCGAACCGGAGCCGCAGGATCTCGCGCTCGCGCTCGTCGAGCGGCGACAGCAGCCGACCGATCTCCTCGGGAAGGAGTGAGACGGCCGCCACCTCGAAGGGGGACTCGGCCGACCGGTCCTCGACCACGTCGCCGAGCTCCGCATCGCCGTCCTCGCGAAGTGGCTCTGACAGGGAGAGTGGCTCGGCCCGGAACCGCAAGGCCTCGACCAGCTTGTCCTCGGGCATCTCGACCTCGGCTCCGAGCTCGGCCAGCGTCGCCGGCCGGCCGTACTTGAGCTCGAGGCGGGCCTGTGCCTTCTGCACCCGGGCGAGGGTGTCACCCGCGTGGACCGGGAGGCGGATGGTCCTGCCCGTGTTCGCGATACCCCTGGTGATGGCTTGGCGGATCCACCAGGTGGCGTAGGTGGAGAACTTGAAGCCCTTCCGCCAGTCGAACTTCTCGACCGCGTGCATGAGCCCGAGGTTCCCCTCCTGAATGAGGTCGAGGAGCGGAAGGCCCGACGCCTGGTACTTCTTGGCGATCGACACCACCAGGCGGAGGTTGGACTGCACGAAGGTCTGCTGTGCGCCCTCGCCCTGGAGGGTGGTCCGCCGGAGCTCCCGCTTCTTCGCAGGGGTCATGCCCTTCGGCGCTGCGGCCAGCTGGGCGTCAGCTTCTCGACCCGCCTCGATGGCCTGGGCCAACCGGACTTCGTCGTCCTTGGTCAACAGGGGATACTGGCCGATGTCGGTCAAATAGAGCCGAACCAGATCTTCGTCGTCTCGTTCGAGCCGCTCCTTTGCCAACTTCACCAGCTCTTTCGGTTCTCCCCAGGGATGGGGGACGGCCGACCTTGGCGCAGCTTCGCGGGGGAAACCGGGTTGCTCACTTCGGGTCAGGCGTTCTCGGGCGCAACGATTGCTGCTCGCAGTTTACCGGACGCGTCAAGCCCTTCATGCGATCCGAGCCTGGTCTCAACCCTCGGGGACCGAAGGCGGGAAGGCCACGAGCCCCGACCGGGGACCGTCGGCCACGACCGCCGTCTCGAGCGTCTGGAGGAACTCGTGGACCGCGGCGACGTCGTGGGGACGGGCCATCAGCCGCTCCACGATGCGTTCGCCGGCACGCCAGTCGGCGATCTCGTCGTTCAGCACCAGGCGGAGGGCCCGGGCGACCGGCCCGTCGGTAATCGGGCTGGTCACCGCCAGGTGACGTTCGTAGCTGGTGACCAGGCGGGGCAGCACGACGCGGTAGAGCCCCGCGATCAGCGGCAGGGCGCCGGGGCGCCCGTCGAGGACCTCGAACAGGGTGGCGGTGCCAGGGGAAGGCGCGGTCAAGCCGTCGGGGTCGGCGCCGGCCATGACCGGGAGGCGGTCCCCCCAGAGCTCGGCGTGCCAGGCGTGGCGGAGGCTCTGCCCGTCGAGGTGGACCTGGAGGGCGGCGACCGGCACGTCGGCGACCCAGGATCCGAGCATCTCGTAGAGCGCGGTCTCGATCCACCGGTACTCCCCCACCAGCGCGGCGGTCGCGTCCAGCGGCAAAGGCAGGTCGTGTTCGGGGGAGTCAGACAACCGCGGGGGTCTCCCCGTGCGCCGGCTCGGTTGGAACTGGCCGCGAACCCGGCCGGTAGTGGTTGGTGATGGGCATCCGCCGGTCCCGCCCGAACGCCTTGGTCGAGATCCTGACACCGGGGGGCATCTGGCGGCGCTTGTACTCCGCTCCGTCGATCAGTCGGACCACGTGAGCCACCACCTCGGGGTCGTAGCCGAGGGTGATCAGGTCGTCGGGCGATCGGTCACCCTCCACGTACCCGGCCATCACCGGATCGAGAACCGAGTACGGGGGCAGAGACTCGTCGTCGCGCTGGTCGGGTCGAAGTTCGGCCGAAGGCGCCTTGACCAGCACCGGCTCGGGGATGAGATCGAACCCGGCAAGCCGGTTCCGGTGGCGGCAGAGGGCGTAGACGAGGGTCTTCGACACGTCCTTGATCACCGCGAACCCTCCCGCCGAGTCGCCGTAGAGGGTCGAGTAACCGGTCGCCATCTCGCTCTTGTTGCCGGTGGTCAGGACGATCCACCCCTTGGCGTTGGAGAGGGCCATGAGCAGCACCCCCCGGATGCGCGACTGGAGGTTCTCGTCGGTCAGGCCAGTCGGTTGACCCGGAACCAGCCGGTCAATCATGGACCCGAACGCGCGATGGGCATCCTCGATCGGTGCGGTGGCCAGATCCATGCCGAGGTTGGCCGCCAGGGTCACCGCGTCGGCAACCGAGCCCTCGCTCGAGTAGCGCGACGGCATGGTCACCCCGTGCACGTGCTCGGGGCCCAACGCATCGACGGCGATGGCCGCCACCAGGGAGGAGTCGATGCCGCCGGAGAGCCCGATCAACGCACCGGTGAACCCGTTCTTCTTCACGTAGTCGCGGGTGCCGGTCACCAGGGCCTGGTACACCTCTGCCTCGGGATCGAGGACGTCCGCCTGTGGAGACTGCTCCGGCGAACCTGCCGAGCGGGTGCGCACGCTCACCACCACATCCCCGTCTGGCGCAGCATCGGCCTCGGCCTCACCGGCGAGCTCGATGTCGGCGATGAGCACCTCCTCGACGAACTGGCCCGCCGAGGCGATCACGAGACCGTTCGGGCCCATCACGACCGAGGCGCCGTCGAAGACGAGCTCGTCCTGCCCGCCGACCTGGTTGACGTAGACGACCGGGCAGCCGGTTTCGGCGACCCGCTCGGACAGGACGGCGAGGCGCTCCTCCCGCCGGCCCTGCGAGTAGGGCGAGGCATTGAGGTTCGCCAACAGACGGGCCCCGGCGGCGGCTTGGCGGACCATCGGCCCCCGGGGCGACCACATGTCCTCGCAGACCGAGATCCCGACCGGCACCCCAGCCACCACGAACAGCAGCGGCGAACCGTCCCCGGCGGTGAACCAGCGTTGTTCGTCGAAGACCCCGTAGTTGGGAAGGAGGTGCTTGCGGTAGGTGCCGAGCACCTGCCCTCCGGCACAGAGAGCGGCACTGTTGAAGAGGCGCCCCGCCGGATCGGAGTCCACGTAGCCGATCACCGCGGCGCAGCTCCCGCTGGCGGCCGCGATCCCGGCGAAGACCGCCTGGTTGTCGGCGATGAATGCCGGCCTGCCGAGCAGATCCTCGGGCGGGTAGCCGGTCACGGTCAGCTCCGGGAAGATCGCCAGGTCGGCACCTCCCTGCTCAGCCTCCTCCAGCGCCTTCCCGATCCGCTCGGCGTTCCCTTCGAGATCGCCGACCACGGTGTTGATCTGGCACGCGGCCACGCGCACTCTCACCATCGGTCCAGCCTACCGGCGCGTTTGCCAGCCCCTCCTGGAGCCGGCGTCCGGTACGATCCTCTCGCGGACGCTTCGGTCAGTTCATGCTCTGTTCACAATGGGGTAACGGGGGAGAAACGGCTCCCTGCGATAGTGGTCTGTCCCGGGGCTCTCCGTGCCGTCCCGCGGCACCGGCGCCCACAAGCGTCGGGAAGAGTGTCGGGAACACACGAGCAATAGAGGAGCGCGATGCCTTACCAAGCTGAGTACATCTGGATCGACGGAACCGAGCCGTCGCCGCTGCTGCGGAGCAAGACCAAGGTCATCCAGGACGGCTCCGATCCGGGGATCTGGGGATTCGACGGGTCGAGCACCAACCAGGCCCTCGGACACGACTCGGACTGCGTCCTCCGCCCGGTGTTCATCGTGCCGGACCCGCTGCGAGGCCCCGACGACAAGCTCGTGATGTGCGAAGTCGAGCTCACCGACTTCTCGCCCCACCCGACCAACACCCGGGCGAGGCTGCGTGAGGTGGTCGAGAAGTACAGCGATCAGGAGCCGCTGTTCGGGATCGAGCAGGAGTACACCTTCTTCAAGAACGGCCGCCCCCTCGGTTGGCCGGAGCTCGGCTACCCGGCACCACAGGGCCCGTACTACTGCGGAGTGGGTGGCGACAAGATGCCCGGCCGGGAGATCGTCGAAAGGCACACCGCCGCCTGCATCAAGGCGGGGATCGGCATCGAGGGCACCAACGCCGAGGTGATGATGGGTCAGTGGGAGTTCCAGGTGGGCGTCCTCTCGCCGCTGGACGTCGCCGACCACCTCTGGGTCGCCCGATGGTTGCTCTTCAGGATCGCCGAGGACTTCGGGGTCTACGCCACGCTGGAGCCGAAGCCCATCCTCGGCGACTGGAACGGCGCGGGCGCGCACACCAACTTCTCGACCAAGGCCATGCGCGAAGACGGCGGGTGGGACGCCATCATCGCCGGCTGTGAGGCGATCGGGAAGCGGATCGACGAGCACATCGCCGTCTACGGCGTCGGCATCGAAAGCCGCCTGACCGGAGCCCACGAGACCGCCCACTTCACCAAGTTCAGCTACGGCACCTCCGACCGCGGGGCCTCGATCCGTATCCCGTGGGCGGTGGCCAAGGCGAAGAAGGGCTGGCTCGAGGACCGGCGGCCCAACGCGAACATGGATCCCTACCAGGTCACCGCCGTTCTCGTCGAGACGGTCTGCGGAGACGCGGCGGGAGGCTGACGAACGACGCTCCGATGGTCCGGCCAACTCCCCCCAGGTCGAACCAGACCGGCCGTCGAACGACAGCCCAGACGAACAGAGCCGGGTCCGGTCGGATCCGGCTCTGTTCGCATCTCGTGATACGCCGTCGACTACACGACAGTCCACCTGCGACAATGGAAACATCAGCCCTGACGATTCCCGCCCGACGCCCCCGGACACCTCAGAGGTGCACGACCCGATGAGGAGCCAAGAGGAGTACGTCCTCCGCACGGTCGAAGAGCGCGGCATCAGGTTCGTCCAGCTGTGGTTCACCGACGTGCTCGGGACGCCCAAGACCTTCAGCATCACCCCCGCCGAGCTCGAGAACGCCCTCGACGAGGGGATGACCTTCGACGGCTCGGCCATCGACGGCTTCAGCCGGGTCCAGGAGAGCGACGTGCTCGCCCGCCCGGACGCCAACACCTTCCAGCTCCTCCCGTGGCACGGGCACGGACAGGCCGCCTCGGGAACCGACGAGTCCGAAGCCCAGGTCGCCCGGGTCTTCTGCGACATCGTGAACCTCGACGGGACCCCCTTCCAGGGCTGCCCGCGCCACGTCCTCCGCCGCACGCTCGATCGCGCCAGCGACCGCGGGTTCACCTTCTTCGCGGCCCCGGAGATCGAGTACTTCTACTTCGCCGACTCGGACCCGTCCCACTCGCCACTCACCCTCGACTCGGGCTCCTACTTCGAGCTCACCGTCGCGGACCGGGCGAGCGACATCCGCCAGCGGACCGTGCTCACCCTCGAGGAGATGGGGATCCCGGTCGAGCACGCACAGCACGAGGACGCACCCAGCCAGCACGAGATCGACCTTCGCTATACCGACGCGATGACCATGGCCGACACGGTGATGACCGTCCGCTTGGTGGTCAAGGAGATGGCCCGCCAGCAAGGCGTGTTCGCCAGCTTCATGCCCAAGCCGTTGGCGGGGGTGCAGGGTTCGGGCATGCACACCCACATGTCCCTGTTCCGCGGGGACACCAACGCGTTCATCGACCTCGAGCGACCGGGCGGGCTGTCCGAAGTCGCAGAGGGATTCATCGCGGGCCTGTTGCGCCATGCGCCGGAGATCACCGCGGTGACCAACCAGTGGGTCAACTCGTACAAACGGCTGGTGTCGGGCTACGAGGCACCGATTCACGTGTCGTGGGCGCACAACAACCGCTCGGCGCTGGTGCGAGTACCCGTCGTGAAGCCCGGGAAGATCGACTCGACCCGGGTCGAGTACCGGTCGCCGGACAGCGCGTGCAATCCCTACCTCGCGTTCGCAGTCATTTTGGCCGCGGGACTCGAAGGGATCGAACACGGATACGAGCTCCCGCCCGAAGCCGACGCCAACCTCTTCGCTGTCAGCGCAGAGGAGCTGGCCAACAAGGGCATCCTCCACCTGCCGGGGAGTCTCAACGAGGCCCTCGGGCTGATGGAGTCCTCCGAGCTGTTGGCGACCACCCTCGGCGAGCACGTCTTCGAGTGGTTCATCCGGAACAAGCGCGCCGAGTGGGCCGAGTACAAGGCCCACGTCAGCCAGTTCGAGCTCGACCGCTACCTGCCCCTGTTGTAACCGGGCCACACGACTGCGTCACGAAGGGAGGGGAGTCCGCCATCGAACCGCTGCTGTGCTTTCCTTCCGTGCCGCCCAGCGCGGTGACCGCCGTGCTCGACCGGGCCGGCTACCCCTGGCTCGGCATCGACAAACCCGAGGCGGCCGAAGCGCAGGAGCCCGAGGACGGCTGGTCGGGCGCGGTCATCTGCAGCGGCGAGGATCCGATCGGCGCGTTTCTTCTCTGCCGGCACCTACGCAAGCGGGAGGTTCCCCTCGCCCCGGTACTGGTGGTCGTCCCGGTCGAGCAGCTCGGCGAGCTCGAGCTCCGCGAGGACCTGTTCGACGACCTGTGCATCGAGCCGGTCGGTTCCGAAGAGCTGGCCACCCGGTTGGCCCACCTGTTCTGGCGAACCGGCCGAGGGGTGCGCCCGGACCTTCTCGAGCACGGCCCGCTGGTCCTCAACTTGGAGACCTATCAGGCGGCGGTGGCCGGCAAGGTCCTCGACCTCACCTACATGGAGTACGAGCTCCTCCGCTTCCTGGCCGCACGACCGGGGAAGGTCTTCACCCGTGAGACCTTGCTCAGCCGGGTCTGGGGCTACGAGTACTACGGCGGAGCCCGGACGGTGGACGTCCACGTGCGCCGGCTCCGGGCGAAGCTCGGCGAGGAGCACGCCCACCTGATCCAGACGGTTCGCTCGGTCGGCTACCGGTTCGGCCAGACCGCGTGGACACCCTGACCGACTGAAGCTCCCTCACTCGACCGGCGCGTACGCCCACACTTCGACCTCGACCGACGCGCCCGCCGGAAGCGCTGTCACCGCCACCATCGACCGGGCGGGCCGGTGGCCTCCGAAGAAGGCCGGATAGGCCTCGTTCACCAACGCGAAGTGTTCGGGGTCCGTCACGAAGACGGTGGTCTTCACCACGTGCTCGATCGTTGCACCCTGGCTGTGCAAGAGCTCGGCCGCATTGGTCAACGCCTGGGTGAGCTGCGCCGGGACGCCACCCTCCACGAGCACCGGTGCTCCGGCACCCTCAGGCGGCGGGACGACTCCGAGCTGCCCCGAGCAGATCAACCACGGCCCCGCCCTGACCACCGGGGTGTAGGGACCGATCGGACCGATCGGACGGCTCGGGGTGCTCATCAGGTGCCTCCTTTGCGGGCCAGGGTCCGCGTCGGCCAGGTCGGTGGAAGACCGTCGGCGAGCCATCGGGCCGCGGCGACCGCCGCGAACACGGCATCGGAAGCGTTCACCGGTGAGCGACCCTCGTCGGTTCGCATGGTGACGTCGACACGCGGCATGTCGCGGGCGGGCAGCACGCCGAAGGAACGGACGGTCAGGTCGTGGACGACCCCGTCGTCGTCGACGGCGATTCCCTCGCTGCCGACCCAGCCGAGCGCCTGGTGGGTTGCGCCGATGCAGTAGGAGCGCAACACCGTCTCGTCGAGGACCTCCCCAGCGTCGACCTCGACGTCGATCGTGTCGTCCGGACGACAACGCACCAGGGCTCGACCACCGCCCGGAGAGATCACCTCGACCGGGACGTCGGCGATCGACCGGTCGGCGTCGGTGGCGCCGCCGCCGACTGTCCCGACCATCAGTGCGCACGCTGCGAGCACCGCTGCTTCGGCCCACACTGCGGCCCGCAGGTCGAGTGAGCTCCTCGGACCGACGACCGAGACCGGCTCGAGGACGAGACCGGGCGCGACTGCGCTGACCGCGGCCTCGAGTGACGCCCATTCCTCGGCCCACGCTTCGGTCGGCTCGCCCGGTCCCCGTTCTTCGACGTTGATCCCGACCCGCAGCACCCCTGACCCGTCGAGGCCGATCCCTCCGGCGACCGGCGGCCGCTTGGGACCGAAACGGACCACGTCCTCGCGCGACCAGACCACTCGCACCGCACGGCCGTGCTCGTCCGCGAGCCTGCGGGCGTCGACGGCAACCGGCGAGTGCAGCTTGCCGCCGAAGGACCCTCCGTTGGCCACCGGTGAGGCCGGCTCTCCGCCCGGCTCGCACCACGAGGCGTCGGGCTCGACGTAGGCCGGCTCGACCCAGGTCGTCTGCAGCGTGAGGTCCCAGACCCCCGGCGGCACCCCGATCGGGTGGCTGAGCGGAAGGCTGGTCCTTCGTCCCTGCACCTTTCCGGCGCGCGCCCGAGCTGCTGCCAGCGTCTCGTCGAGCACATAGCCGCCCTCACCGTCGGGCACCGCGACGAGAGCATCCGGCGGGCAGGTGTCTTCGGCGAAGCCGGCGCGACCGAGGACGACCGGGAGCCCGACCTGTTGGGCAATCCCTCCCTCGAGGGCGGCCCTCTGCGACGCGTGGTGCAAGTCCCGTGAGACGGGGGCAGCCGGAGAAGCACCACCCGATCCGCCGACCGAACCGCCGGCCACCAGGCCGGCTGCCTCTTCGATGGTCTGCCAGCCGGTGCACCGGCAGAGATGGGCGAGAAGGCCCCGGTCGACCTGGTCGACCGAAGAAGCAGAAGGGACCGAATAAGTCGTCGTGTTCGACCCGACCAAGGCGGCGAGCCTCATGACGATGCCCGGCGTGCAGAAGCCGCACTGACTGCCACCCGTCGAAAGCAGGGCGTCGGCCCAACACTCCCGGGTTGCTTCGGGCAGGCCTTCGAGAGTGGTGATCTCACGACCCGCAACCCTCCGGACGGGAGTCACGCATGCGACCCGAGGCGAGCCGTCGACCCACACGGTGCAGCACCCGCACTGACCTTGCGGGCTGCAGCCGTCCTTCACCGACCGGATGCCGCTCCGATCACGCAGCGCATCGAGCAGCGAGGACCCTTCGTCGGGCACCTCGACCTCGGCGCCGTCGACTCGAAGCCGGATCAGGGCTCAGAACTCGATGAGGCCGCCGGTGGAACGTCCAGCAGGCTGATCAGCTGAACGAGGAGCCGCAACCGCAGGTGCGGGTGGCGTTGGGGTTGGTTACGTGGAACCCCGCGCCCTGGAGGCCGTCGCTGTAGTCGAGCGTCGACCCCTTCAACAGATCGGCGCTGGTCGGGTCGACGACCACCTTGACCGTCCCGAACTCACGGACCACGTCGTCCTCGGCGACATCGGCGTCGAAGAACATCTCGTAGCTGAACCCCGAGCATCCACCGGGGCGCACCGCCACCCGGAGGGCCAACCCGTCGATCTCTTCCTGGGCCAACAGCTCTGCGACCTTCACTGCGGCGTCATCGGTCAGCGTCACCGGATTGGGCTTCTTCCCGATGCTCACGGACTGCATGGTGGCACTCATTCGACGCTCCTCCTGATTGACAAGACCTACCAAAAGAGTACCCGCGCCGGGTCCCACACGAGACATCGGAAGGCTGAATCGCACCCTTCGACCGGTAAGATTGCCCAGGTGACCGGCGTCGAACGGAGCGGACCCACCGAGGACCTCACCGAGGACCCCACCGAGGAGGCAGTGCGGGAAGCCCTCCGCGGGGTCATCGACCCCGAGCTCGGTGCCGACATCGTCGAACTCGGTATGGTCACCGACGTCCGGGTCGGGGACGACGGCGAGGTGGCGGTCGAAGTCGCCCTGACCGTTGCCGGTTGCCCCCTCCGCACCCAGATCCGCCAGGACGTGGAGACCCACGTGGGCACACTGGCGGGGGTGAGCTCGGTCTCGGTGAGCACCGGGGTCATGGACGCGGAACAACGCCGAACGGTCATGGAGCGTGCGCGGCTCCTCGCCCGTGACCCCGCCCCGCAGACCGACATTCCTGACACCGCGAGGGTCATCGCCATCGCCTCGGGCAAGGGAGGCGTGGGAAAGAGCTCGGTGACCGCCAACCTCGCGGTGGCGCTCGCCCGGCGCGGCCTGACCGTCGGGGTGCTCGACGCCGACATCTGGGGGTTCTCGATCCCTCGGCTCCTCGGGATGCAGGGCGACATCGAAGCTCGGGACAAGAAGATGGTGCCGCTCGAGCGGCAAGTGGGTGAGGGTCGCCTCCGGGTTCTCTCGATGGGGTTCCTGGCCGACGAGGAGAGCGCCATCATGTGGCGAGGACTCATCCTCAACCGCGCCGTCCAGCAGTTCCTCGAGGACGTCCACTGGGGCGACCTCGACTACCTGCTCATCGACATGCCGCCCGGCACCGGGGACATCCAGATGGGCCTCGCCAGGATGCTGCCCCGCACCGAGGTGATGGTCGTGACGACCCCGCCGGTCGCGGCCCAAAAGGTCGCCGCCCGTACCGCGGACATGGCGAGGAAGGGGTACCTCCGGGTCGCCGGGGTGATCGAGAACATGAGCGACTTCATCTGCGAGCACGGGACCTCGTACGCACTGTTCGGCTCGGGCGGGGGCGAACGCCTGGCCCGCGACGTCGGCGTGCCGCTGATCGGACGGATCCCGCTTCATCCGTCGATCGCAGCTGGTGGCGACGCGGGTGAACCGGTAGCGCTCGATCCAGACCAGCCACTCGCAGAGGTGTTCGACGAGATCGCCGAGTCGGTGATCTCGACGGTCGCCCCGGTGGTCCCGATGGACGGGTGCAGCGTGCGGCTCCTCGACCGGGTCGAGCAAGCAGTCAGAGCCGGCGCCGCTCCCTAGGCCGGCTCTGCCCTCGAGCCCCACAATGACCGGGCGGCCTCTTCGAATCCTCGATCGACCTCGTTCCCCGATGCCAGCCGGTCAGCGAGCGCTCGCTCGTACCCGGCGTCGCCGGGACGCAGGATGAGCACACGATCGTCCTCGACGACGACGATCGGCAGCACCACCGGCACGTCGGTCACCCCTTGGGCCCACTCGATCACCTCCGCAGCGGAATCGAACTCTGCGATGCGCTGCAGGTTGGCAACGGTCGGGGGCAGCAACTCGATCTCGCCCGCGTCATAGCGAGCGAGCGCCCCAGAAGGACTGATCCAGATATTCGCGATGGTCTCCCCATCGTCGTGGCTGGCGACCTGACCCGGCGGAGCCAGTGTGACGAAGAAGCGGGTGTCGTAGCGACGGGGGGACAGCTCGGGGGTGATCCAGTGCCCGACGTAGTGGAGCGCGTCGACCGCGAGCACCAGGTCTTCGCGTTCGCAGATCTCGAGGAAGTCGATCTGCCCTTCGTTCAGCGCCCGGCGGTGCGCGGCGAAGCGTTCGGCCCGCCCCGGATCGGTCGTGTCGAGGAGCCGGTCACCGTCCGGATCGCCGTCGTGACCCGAGCGGGCCATCAACACTCCGGCCTCCTCGAAGCACTCCCGCAACGCCGCGACCCAATACGCGAGCCCACCCGACTCGACACCGAGGATGGCGCTCGCCTCTTCGTCGGTCAGCCCCTCGCACCGTTCTTGCGCCGCCGGGCCCTCGTCCTCAGGGTCGACCGACCCGCCGGGGAACACATAGGCGCCGGCCACGAATTCGGAGGCCAGATTGCGGCGAAGCATGCAGACTTCGACGCCCCCCTGCACTCCCTCGTCCTGCGCGTCCCGATCCTGCGCGTCCCGGATCAGCAGGACGGTCGCCGCATCCCGCAGGGTCACACTCATCTGCTCAGGACCCCGTTCACTCGATCAGGCTACCGTCCGGGCTTCCCGCCCCGGCTCCGAGCCGAGCTCAGTTGGCAGCCTCCAGCGGCTCCGACGAACCACTGGGGCGAGCGCTCCGCGAGTCGACCAGCGCGCTGATCGCCAGCTCTCCGAACGCCTTCGGATCGGCGATGGGCCAGGCGTGCGACCCTTCGACCACCACCCCTTCGACGCCGGCGGCGTGACGCAGCTCGTCGAACGCGGACCGCGACACCAGGCGATCACGGTCGGACCAGGCCACCGTCACCGGAACACCCTGCTCGGCGATCGCCCGCACCTCCTTGACCAGATCGGCCCGGCGAATGAACTCGCCGGTCCGGAACATCCCGAGCGGGTTCCCGAGGAGGTTCGGGATGAAGTCCTCGAGGAGGGTGGGAAGCACCCGCACCAGGCGCGGTGAGTGCAGCAGGTCCGTCCCGAAGTGACGACCCCAGTCCCACGCGGGTCGTTCGAGCGTGGTCCTGATCTCGTTGGGGAAGAGCGCCCAGGTGGGGCTGCCGATGGCGTTCACCAGCAGCAGCGAACGCACCCGGTCCGGCTGGTCATAGGTGAAAGCGGTCACCACGCCGCCGCCGAAGGAGTGCCCGGCGGCAAGGGCGACCTCGGGTTCGCCGACCGCGTCCAAAAAGTGTCCGACCCACTGCGCGTAGCCCGCAAACGTGCGCCGGTCGGGCTCGAGCTCGCGGGTTCCTCCGAAACCGGGAAGGCACGGGGCGTACACCCGGCACCCGGCCGCCGCCATCGCCTCGATCGTCCCCCGGTACGAGTTCGGTCGCAGTCCCCAGCCGTGCAGGAACAGACCCGCCGGGCCGTCACCGATCGCGAGGTAGCGCACCTGGTGACCGTCGACGGTCACCGAGCTCCAGATGCTGCGAGCAGCAGACGCTTCCGACATGGCATCTTGCAACATCGGTCGCCAAGTGTAGGCAAGAATCCCGTTCCGCCCCCTGCATTCTGTTGGCGGGAGGGACGACAACCGGCGGAAAATGGCAGGCCGAACCCCTGGACCGCCGTTCACCAGTTACGCTCGCGTGCGTCACGCATACGAACGGGGAATGCGCAAACGATGTCACCGGACGAGAAGAAGAGCCCCGCCGGGGGGAACAAGCCGAAGACCGGCGGGAACACGCCCAAGCCGCCGACCCGCCCTGGGGGGGCGGCCACCCAAACCGCTCAGAGCGCGAAGGACCGGAGCAAGGCCCAGAGCCGGTCGGTCTCCGCCAAAGCGCCGAGTGGGAAGTCCGGCACGTCGACCGGCGCCGCACGGACCGGAGGGAACAAGCCGAAGCCAGGCGCCCGACCGGCCGCCGCTCCGCAACCCCGACGTTTCTCCGGAGCGCTGATGGCCTGGACCGCGGTCGGTCTGGTCGTCGTCATCATCGGCGTTCTGGTGATCGTGAAAGTCGCGGGCAACTCGAATTCAACCGCCAACGCCACCTATACAGCAGTGACCACTGCACCTGCCTCGGTGGTCCACGACGTGACCAACATTCCGCTCTCCGTCTACGACAAGGTCGGGATCACCTCGCAGCAAGCGGTCAATGCACCGACGGTGATCAATGGCCAACCGCCGATGACCCTCGACGGGAAGTCGCCGGCGATGCTCTACTACGGCGCCGAGTACTGCCCGTACTGCGCCGCCGAGCGCTGGCCGATGACCGCTGCCCTCTCCCGGTTCGGAACCTGGTCGAACTTGAAGATCACCGCGTCGTCGCACACCGACGTCGATGCGGAGACCCACACCTTCAGCTACTACGGGGCGACGTTCACCAGTCCCTACATCACCTTCAGGGGCATCGAAGCAGTGAGCAACATCCCGTCGGGCAACTACTACAAGTCGTTGATGACACCGACCAAAGAAGAGGCCAAGAACATCAGCACCTACTACAACCCGAAGTTCATCCAGGGAGCGGTCGCCGGGCAGGTCGGCTTCCCGTTCGTGAACATCGACAACAAGGCCCTCATCTCGGGTCCGAGCTACGACCCGGGCATCCTGTCGGGCCTGTCATGGCAACAGATCGCCGGCGGACTCGATGACCCCTCAAACGAGGTCACCCAAGCCATCGTCGCCACCGCCAACTACATGTCCGCGTCAATCTGTTCGGCCACCAAGCAGCAACCCTCGTCGGTCTGCATGAGCTCCGGAGTGCAGGCCGCAGCCAAGGCGCTCAAGCTGGGCTGACCGCGCCCAACCGATCTTCGAGGAACACCATGTCCACACTGCGATGGCAACCGATCGCAACCCTGCTCCTCAGCCTGTTCGGCCTCGGCGTCTCGATCTACCTGACCATCACCCACTTCAGTCCGCACACCCTGGTCTGCGTGGCCAATGCCACCTTCAACTGCGAGAAAGTCACAACCAGCCCGCAGTCTGAGGTCTTCGGGATTCCGGTGGCGATGCTCGGGCTCTTCTACTTCGTGCCGATGCTCGCCCTGTGCCTGCCGGTTGCCTGGCGGTCGGCGGACAGGCGCATCCACCTGGCCAGGCTGATCTTGTCGATCGTCGGGGTCGGGATGATCCTCTACCTCCTCATCGCCGAGCTGTTCATCATCAAGGCGATCTGCCTGTGGTGCTCCTCGGTCCACATCGCGACCTTCCTCCTGTTCGTGATCATCGCGACCAGCTCTCCGATCGTGCTGGCCCCCGACTACGGAACGAGCGGGGTCGCGTTCGAAGGGGCATGACCTCTCTCTCCGACGCATCGACAGATCGGCAGATCGAGGAAGGCGACGAGGGGACCGGCGAACGGATCAACCGCACCGCCCGATTCGCCTGGGGTGCGGTGGTCGTGCTGTTGGCCTGTGTGATCGGTCTGGTGATCTATGCGCTGGCCGGACCGGCAGCGTCGCCCGGGGTGATCCATCGGGTACGCGCCTCGAACGCCATCGTCTCCACACTCGGCCGGGTTCCGACCTCGGTGTTCGACTCGGTGGGGGTCACGTCAAGCGCGGCGCTGACCGCTCCCACCGTGTTGACCAACCAGCCCCCGCTCGAATCGAACGGGAAGCCCGAGGTCCTGTTCGTGGGCTCCGAGTTCTGCTCGTTCTGTGCGGCGGAGCGCTGGCCGTTGATCGTGGCACTGTCCCGGTTCGGGAAGTTCGAGACGCTCGACAACATGCAGTCGGCGTCCCAGTCCGTCTTTCCCGGGGTCCAGTCCTTCAGCTTCGTGGGGGCGAAGTACACGAGTCCGTACGTCGCCCTCACCGGAGTCGAGCTCTACTCGGACTCGGTGGATCGAACCGGGGGGTTCGCCAGGATCGCCTCCCTCATGCCTTCCCAGTCGGCGCTGGTCGAACGGTATGCCGGCATTGGAGAGAAGACGCTGCAGTCAGGTACCTACCCCTTCGTCGACATCGACAACATGATGGTCACCTCGACTTCGGAATTCAGCCCCGCGGTGATCGACGGTCACTCCCAGGGTGTGATCGCAGCGGACCTCAGCCAACCCCACAGTCCGGTTGGCCGTGCCATCGTGGCCTCCGCCAACTATCTGACCGCCGGAATCTGCCGCGCTGATGGTGAACGACCGTCCTCGGTCTGCGACAGCAACGGGGTTGAGCTGGCCGCTCGGGCCCTGCAGGCGAACTCACGGGTGACGTAATCCCCGTCGAGACGAGAAGGCCCGTCGAAACGAAGCGGTAACGAGGCGGCTCAGCTGACCCGGCGGTCGGTGAGCTGCTTGCGCTCCATCTCGTTCAGTCCGCCCCAGATCCCGTGAGGCTCGTGGATGCGGATGGCGTAGTCGAGGCACTCGGCACGAACCGTGCAGGACCGGCAGATCGCCTTCGCCCGGTCCTCACGCTGGAGCTTCTCGTCCTTGCGCTCGGGGTGGGTCGGCGGAAAGAAAATCTCTGCCTGCGGCCCCCGACAGGCCGCTCTTAGTTGCCACGTATCAACCGCCTGCTCCACGTCTCCCCCAACCCCCAATTCGCGCCGTCCTCCGAGAGCGAAGGTACTCGCCTCCGCCGCCCAAAAACAAGGGGTCCGACCAGGATTTCTACCGACACCGAAGCGGACGGACCCGGACACTACGCTCGGAGAGGTCATGGACGTCGCCGCATTCTGCCGCCAGAGCCGGGTCCTCATCGTGGCCGGCAAGGGAGGTGTCGGCAAGACCACCATCACCGCCGCCCTGGCCCATCTGGCTGCCCAGGCAGGGTTGTCGGTGCTGGTCGTCGAGCTCGAGGGGCGACCCGGCGTCACGACCGCGTTCGGCCTGCACGCCCCCCTCGACTATGCGGGAGCGGTCTTGAAGGCTGCCGGAGCGGAGCCGATCGGGGAGGTCGACGAGTCCTCGACCGCCATTCCGTCGGGGACGGTGAGGGCGCGGACGATCACCCCTGACGATGCTCTCCTCGAGTATTTGGCCGACCACGGTCTGCGGCGGGTTTCCAAGCGGCTCATGTCGTCTGGAATCGTCGATCTGGTCGCCGGCTCGATCCCCGGAATCCGGGACGTCTTGGTCCTCGGAAAGGTCAAGCAGATCGAGCGGAGCGGCATCGCCGACCTGGTGCTGGTCGATGCGCCCGCGACCGGGCACACGATGACCTTCCTGTCCTCGGCGAGCGGGTTGCTCGATGCCGCACGCAGCGGCCCGGTCCGGGCCCAGGCGGCGGACGTGGTCGAGCTGTTGTCGGACCCGTCGAGATGCCAGGTCGCCCTCGTCACCTTGCCCGAAGAGATGCCGGTGAACGAGGCGATCGAGGCGGCGTACCAGCTCGAAGACAAGGTGGGCGTCGCCCTGGGGCCGGTCATCGTCAACGGGTGCTACCCGTCGCTTCCCGGGTTGGTGGAGCCGGCAGGCGAGGCGGCGATCGAGGCCGGCGTTCGACTCGATTCGGACCTGGTGGCTGCCCTCGATGAGGCTCGACGGTTCCGACTCACCCGCGAACAGCTCCAGGAGAAGGAGCTCGAACGGCTCGGGCGTGAACTGCCGCTCCCCCAGCTGCGTGCACCCTTCCTGTTCACGGCGGCGATCGGACCAGCGGAACTGGACCAGCTCAGCCGAGCGCTCGGTGAAGGCGTTGATGCGCTGACCGGTCCCTCGGCGGTCTCGTCATGACCGACAGGGTGGCCGTCGACTTTGCCGTCGATGCGGTGGTCCGTGAGCGGTCCATCGTCGTGTGCTGCGGTTCGGGCGGGGTCGGCAAGACGACGACCGCGGCCGCCTTCGCCCTGCAAGCGGCGCGGCTCGGGCGGAAGGCCTGCGTGGTGACCATCGACCCGGCGCGCCGGCTGGCCAACTCGCTCGGGTTGGATACTCTCCACAACCAGCCGACCTTGATCGAAGGGCCCTGGCCGGGCGAGCTCCACGCGCTGATGCTCGACCCGAAGCGCACCTTCGACGATCTGATCCGACGGTATTCGGAGAGCGACGAACAGGTCGAAGACATCAAGGTCAACCGGATCTACCGCAACCTGACCGGCTCGCTGTCGGGCACCCAGGAGTACATGGCGATGGAGAAGCTCTACGAGCTGGTCGAAGAGGGCGCCTTCGACCTGGTGGTCGTCGACACCCCGCCCACCCGCAATGCGTTGGACTTCCTCGACGCGCCTCGCCGTCTGACCCGCTTCCTCGAGAACAGGGTCTTTCGGGCGCTCATGAAGCCCACCCGGGCTGGGCTCAAGTTCGTGGGTGTGGCCGCCCAAGCCCTGCTCCGCACCATCTCGCGGGTGGCGGGCGCCGAGATCGTCCACGATGCGGTGTCGTTCTTCCAGGCCTTCGAGGGGATGGAGGAAGGATTCCGCAACCGGGCCGCCCGGGTGAGAGAACTGTTGGTCCACGCGGACACCGCCTTCGTGCTGATCGCATCGCCCCGCTCCGACTCGGTGGACGAGGCCGTTCACTTCGCAGGAAAGCTGGCGGAATCGGACATGTCGGTCACCGCGCTGGTGGTCAACAGAGTGCAGCCGCGGTTCGCCGACGATGCCCAGCTCGAGTCGCTGCAGACGCTGGCCCCCAGTCGGCCCGGTGGAGAGGACGGAACCGCCCTGCTGCAGCTGATCGACAATCTCCGTGGGTACACCGAGGCCTCGGATCGGGAAGAGCGTGCCCTCGCCGATCTGGTCGCCAAGGTCGATCCGGCGCCGGTCTACAGGGTTCCGCTTTTGAACAGCGACGTCCACGACCTTGCGGGGGTCGGGACCATCGCCGATCTTCTGTTCGCCGCGCCGACCCGGGCTTCCGAACGAGGTGGCGCTGAGCGCTAACCTCGTGGGGTGCCCACCGTACTCGTGGCGAGCGATGCCCCCTCGGTTCGTGCCGAGGTTGCCGCCACGGCGAGCAGACCCGACATCACCATCCAGGAGGCCCGATCCGGCCCTGCGGTGATGGCATCGGTGGCGGAATCGCTGCCCGACCTGGTCGTGGTCGACATGCAGATGGGGAACATGGGCGGGATGGCCGTCTGCCTCGAGCTCCGGTTGGAGGCGTCGTACGGGAACCTCGGACATGTACCCGTGCTGATGCTGCTCGACCGACGGCCGGACGTGTTTCTGGCCCGACGATCCGGTGCGGAGGGTTGGGTGGTCAAGCCGCTGGACCCCATCCGGCTCCGACGGGCGATCACCTCGCTGCTCGACGGCGGCACCTACTACGACGAGTCGTACCAACCGCTCTCGGTCGCATCCACACCGGTGCCAACCGGCGCCTGACGGCCCGATCACAGGCGGCGACACCACCGTGTCCGTGTTCCGACGCAAGAGGCAGGAAGAAGCTCCCTCGGGACGTCCATCCGGGGACGCCGAACCGAGTCAATCCGGTCGAGGATCCGAACGGCCCACCGACCCGACCGCAGTCGCGCAGGAACAGTTCATCATCGACGCCCTCAACGACCTGCACGACACGGTGGTGCGAGACGTCATGACGCCGAGGGTCGACGTGGTGGCACTGTCGATCCCTCTCACCGTGGACGCGATCACCCAGGCCGTCCGTGAGTCGGGCCACAGCTGCTTCCCGGTCTACGGAGACAACCTCGACGATCTGGTCGGAGTGCTGTTCGTCAATGACCTGTTCCGAGCCGGGTGGCAGATCGCCGAGACGAGCGATACCGGCACCCGGACCGAAGAGAACGATGCGCCGGCTCCGCAATCTCCCGGACCGATCGACCTCTCTCGACGGCTCCGCCAACCGTTCCTGGTTCCCGAGTCCCGGCCCGTGCTCGACGTGCTGGCCGAAATGCGGCACCAGCGGCGTGCCTTTGCGGTGGTCGTCGACGAGCACGGCGGGGTGGAGGGCGTCCTGACCATCAAGGACCTCCTTGGCGCGCTGGTCGGAGACCTGCCCGACGAGTTCGACCCGAACGACGAGCCTGACGTGGTCCGGGTGGACGGCACCCGGTGGCTCGTCGACGGCAGAACGAGCGTCGACGACTTGAACGATCGTCTGGACATCGGGATCCCCGAGGGTGAGTACGTGACGGTCGGAGGCTTCCTCTTCGACGGCTTCGGTCACATCCCGGAGGAAGGCGAATCACTCCACATCGACGGTTGGGACTTGCGGGTGGCAGAGATGGACAAGCACCGCATCGCCAAGGTGGTCGCCAAGCGTTCTGGGCCACCTCCCGACGCTCAAGCTCCTGCCGTCGCCGGCAACGAGCGCACCAGCGTCGGTTAGCTCGCGACCGGCTCAGCTAACAGGGGTCCTTCTGCTTGAACTGACGGAACACGGTGGCGGGCACGACGATCTGCTGGCCAGAAGCCGTGCAGCCGACATCGCTACTCGCAGGTCCGGCAAGTTGCCATACGTTGTCCACCAGGTGGCCGTAGCCGTAACCGCCTTGGACTGAGTTTGCGTACTTAGCCGTCGGCTTCACCAGAAACCACACCCACGACGGGTCCTTGGGGTCGCGGATATAGGTGAACTGGAGCTCGTTCGTCGGGACCGTGCTCGTGATGTGGGTGATCGCGGGGAGAAGTCCCGCCGGGGTCGTTGGCGTGATGACCACTGCCGCCGAGGTCTTCGGCGTCGGCATGGTCGTCGACGTCGAGGTCGTCGTCTCGTCGGAGCTGCTGGAACTCGAGCACCCTGCCAGTGATGCGGCGACCACCAGGACAGCGGCCGCCGTCCACCATCGGAGTCGCCCTCCTTGCCCGCCCAAGCCGCTGTTCATGCGCAGGACAATAGTGGGGCGATTTGGCACTGAGCGTTCGGTTCACACACCGTTCACTTAGGTGGCCGAGTTGATCGCACGCTCGCTCGACGCTTCCCCTGTGAACCGCCGCAGCGAGAGGGTCAACCTGCGTCGGATAGCATCTCCCGGTCGGGATCGGTCAAGCTCCGTGATCCCCTCGACGGGCTGTGGCGCAGTTTGGTTAGCGCGCTGCGTTCGGGACGCAGAGGTCCCCGGTTCAAATCCGGGCAGCCCGACCAAACCTGCGGGTCAGAGATAGTGGTCTTGGTCCCCGTCCATGGTTTCATCCTGCGACCCGGTTGGCCTCTCGTCCAAATCCCAACCTGGACGACTCCGTCCGCTCTTACTGCCGTCTACATCCGGCTCAGGAGGTCATCCTCCTTCTTCTTCTGGAAGTCGGCCTCGCTGATGACACCGGAGTCACGAAGCTGTGCGAGCTGTCGCAATCTGGTTGCCGCGTCATCAGCCAGTGTCGGATTGTGCAATGAGATCCTCGCCGAGGAGTTGGGGCGCAAACGGACGACCAAGACGAGCCAGCCAGAGGACCAGCTTGCGCCCGATCTCAAGGCCTGGGACGCCTTGAGCGACGATGAACTGCTGGCGGAGATGACCCGGGCACACGGAGGGCACGAAAACGTCGACCGGGCGGTTGCCCGCCATGTCACGGCCCTCCGATCTCGAGGGGTGACCTGGGTGCGCATCCGCGAAGCCCTCGGGATGACCCGCCAATCCGCCTGGGAAGAGGTTCTCCGGCGAGGAGTGAGCCGGTGACCTCCGGGTGTCGGTGTGCGCACCCCAATTCCTGCTGACAGTATGGCGAACGTGGATGAACTGGACGTCTTCGGATACCCGTCAGATGCCTCTGGGGTGTTCTCCGACAGGCTGCTCGAGATCGCAGTCGAACGGGAGGTCATCGAGGCCGGCCGATTCAAGATGTCGACCGAGAACATCCAGCCGGCGAGCATCGATCTCCGCCTCGGTGAATGGGCACATCGAATCCGGTGCAGTTTTCTGCCAGGGAACGACACGGTCGAACAGCGGCTGAAGGAGTACGGCGACCCCCACCGGATCGACCTGCGCGAGGGGGCGCTGCTCGAGTCCGGCACGCCGTACCTCATCGAGCTCAAAGAGCGGCTCAACCTCCCTCCCCACGTGCAGGCGAAGGCGAACCCGAAGAGCTCGACCGGTCGGGTGGACGTCTTCACCCGGGTGATCACCGACCGCGGCCACCGATTCGACGAGGTCAAGGCCGGTTACCGCGGGCCTCTCTACCTGGAAGTCGTACCGCTGTCGTTCGCCGTTCGGGTGCGAGAGGATCTCACGCTCAACCAGCTTCGTCTGTTCGTCGGGCAACCGGAGTTGACCGACGCAGAGATCCGCGAGTCCCACGAAGAAGACCTGCCGATTCTTTTCCGTGAAGGGAAACCAGTCCGGCTGGACAGTCATTCACTGTCCAACGGCCTGTTCCTCGGCCTCGACCTACGGGGAGGCCCTGAAGGTCGTGTCGGGTTCAGTGCCAAAGACGGTGCGCCTCCCTTGGACCTCACCACTCGTGAACGGGTCAACCCCGAGCTGTACTGGTCCACTGAGAAGCGCGAGGACGGGGACCGGATCGTCCTGCATCCGAAGAAGTTCTATCTCCTGATGTCGGACGAGGCCGTGAGCATCCCGCCCACCATGTCCGCCGAGATGACCGCCTACGACCCGACCAGCGGCGAACTCCGCACCCACTACGCGGGTTTCTTCGACCCCGGTTTCGGGTACGACGGCAAAGGGAGGTTCTTCGGGTCGCGTGCGGCCCTCGAAGTACGGGCCCACGACGTGCCATTCATGATCGAGAACGGACAACCGGTCTGCAAGTTGACCTTCCAACGGATGCTGGAGGTCCCGACTCGCCTCTACGGAACCGGGATCGGTTCCTCGTACCAGCAGCAGGACGAAACCCTGAGCAAGTACTTCAAGGAGCGTCGACCGAACTTGGGGACCGATGGTCAATCTGACGCGGGGACTCCAGACCCAGAACCGACCGAGCACCTCTTCGAGATCGATCGCAACTAAATGGCGTCCAGCTGGGTCGAATCCACAACTCCAGCCGGATCCCGCACCACTAGTGTACGAAGCGCCATGCATCTGTCAGCGCTGCTCGGTCATCAGCTGAACTCGCCGACTGGCGAAGGTGTCGGGAAGGTCGACGACATCATCGTGCGCCTGCGGGGCGACGACTACCCCGTGGTGACCGGAGTGGTCGCCAAGATCGGTGGTCGCCGGGTCTTCCTCCCGATCGAGCGGGTCGCCGAGCTCAGCGAGCAGCGGGTCGTTCTCCTCCGAGCCAAAGTCGATCTCGGGGGATTCGAACGACGAGACGGCGAGGTGCTCCTTCGTGAGGACATCCTCGGCCATCGCCTGATCGACGTCGCGGAGGCCGAACTGGTGCGAGCCTGGGACGTCGAGCTTCGGCCCGACGATGACGGGTGGATCGTCTCCTGTCTCGACACCCGCCGTCCGGCGCGCTTCTTCGGCCTGATCCGCACCTCGGCCGGACACCCCTGCCAGGACTGGAAAGCGTTCGAACCCCTGATCGGCCACGTCCCGAGTGTCGGCGTGCGCGCCGCATTCGGTCGGGTGGTCCGCCTCAAGCCCGCCCAGATTGCTGACCTGCTCGAGGACGCTTCCCGCACGGAGGGCGAGGAGATTCTCGACGTCGTCCACGCCGACCCCGAGTTGGAGGCCGACGTGTTCGAAGAGCTCGATCCCGAGTTTGCAAACCGGATCTTCGGTGACATGACCGACGCGGAGGTTGCGGACGTCATCGTCCACATGCGAGCCGACGACGCAGCCGATGCCATCGCAGATCTTCCCCAGGAACGTCGGAGAAAGGTGCTCGACCTGCTCCCCCCTGGGATCCAGACCAAGGTGCTCACTCTGCTCGGCTTCAACCCCACCAGCGCGGGGGAATCATGGGCGTCGACTTCCTCACCGCGCCGGCACATGCCCATGTCGACGAGGCGCTCCGGCGGATCCGGTTGGCAGGAAACGTCCAGCCCGAGGCACTGATCACCATGCACGCGGTCGACGATGCGAACCGGCTGGTCGGGACCGTCAGCGTGATCGGGCTCCTGCAAGCAGATCCCGACTCCCCCTTGGTCGACGTCGTCGACGGTGACCCGGTCCGGGTGACCGCTGACACCGACGTGGTCGACGTCACCTTGTTGATGTCCGACTACAACCTGATCACCGTCCCGGTCGTGGACCCCGACGACCAACTTCTCGGAGTGATCACCGTCGACGACGTGCTGGAGGCGACGATCCCCGACGACTGGCGTCGTCGAGAACCCCCGGCCCACCCCGAACCCGCCCATATCGACCTGGGAACTGAGGGTACGCCCGCCGGAAGCTCAGGAACGAGGGGGTAACCGTGACGGACAATCAAGCCGCCACGGAATCTCCCGGGGCGGCGGATTCGTCACGTCCCGAGGGCGCAAGCAGCCCCAAACTCCAAGCCCCCGCCACTGCGGTGTTGGACGAAGCCCACCTCGGAGACATCGAGGGGGCCTTCGGAACAGTACGAACCCACGACGCCGACAAGCACCGGTCGATCGGGAAGCGATTGCTGGTGCTGCTCGCCATCATGGGTCCCGGCCTCATCGTCATGGTCGGCGACAACGACGCCGGAGGCGTCTCCACCTACTCACAAGCGGGGCAGAACTTCGGACTTACCCTGTTGTGGACGTTGCCACTGCTCATTCCGGTGCTCATCGTCAATCAAGAGATGGTGGTTCGTCTGGGCGCTGTGACCGGTGTGGGTCACGCGAGGCTGATCATCGAGCGCTTCGGGAAGTTCTGGGGGGCGTTCTCGGTCGGGGACCTCTTCATCCTCAATTTCCTCACCATTGCAACGGAATTCATCGGGGTCAGCCTGGCACTCGAGTACTTCGGTGTCAGCGAGTACGTGTCGGTGCCCATCGCCGCCGTCGGGCTCGTCCTCATGACCGCCTCGGGGAGCTTCCGCAGCTGGGAGCGTTTCATGTACGTCTTCGTGTTCGTGAACTTTCTGGTCATTCCCCTGGCCGTCTTCAGCCATCCGTCGGCGAGCGACTTCCTGCACGGACTGTTCGTGCCGGGGGTGAAAGGGGGCTTCGACTCGACGTCGGTCCTCTTGGTCATCGCCATCGTCGGCACGACGGTGGCCCCCTGGCAGCTGTTCTTCCAGCAGTCCAACATCATCGACAAACGGATCACTCCCCGATGGATCAACTACGAGCGGCTGGACACCCTCATCGGCTCACTGGTCGTCGTGTTCGCCGCCTCGATCCTCATCGCGGTGCCGGCAGCGGCGTTCGCGGGGACTCCCCTCTTCGGGCACTACACCAATGCACTCGGCGTCGCCCGAGGGTTCTCGCGGTACGTGGGGCACGGAACCGGGGCGATCTTCGCGATCATCCTGCTCAACGCGTCGATCATCGGCGCCGCTGCGGTGACCCTGTCCACTTCGTACGCCTTCGGCGACGTCTTCGGCGCCCGGCACTCGCTGCATCGCTCATGGCGCGACGCGAAGCTCTTCTACGGCACCTTCTCGGCGGTGGTGGGCCTCGCCGCCGGGTTGATCCTCATCCCCGGAGCCCCACTCGGTCTGATCACCACCAGTGTGCAAGCGCTGGCGGGAGTGCTCCTCCCCAGTGCGACCGTCTTTCTCCTCCTGCTCTGCAATGACGAAGCGGTGCTCGGCCCGTGGGTCAACAGACCCTGGCTCAACGCGGTGGCCGCGCTGGTCGTGTCGGTCCTCCTCGGGATGTCGCTCATCCTGATGGCGACGACGCTGTTCACCAACATCGACGTGCGAACGTTCTCCCTGGTTCTCGGTGCGATCTTGCTGGTCGGCTACCTGATTGCCGGCGCGTTCACCCTGAGGGCGAGGGCGAAGCGCCCGCCAGCGGTGGAACACCCTCACGCCCAGGATCGCGACACCTGGCGGATGCCTGCCTTGAGCCTTTTGGATCGACCGAAGTGGTCGCGCGGGAGGCTGATCGCGATGTACCTGTTGCGGGTCTACCTGGTCGTCGCCGTGCTACTCCTTTTGGTCAAGACGGTGCAGCTCGGTCTGCACAAGTAGGCACCCATCGAGCGCCGACGGCCGGTCAGTGCAGAGCGACCTCGACGATCCTGACGATCACCAGCACGAAGGCGACTGCAAGATAGCAACGCAAGGCGAGCAGACCGACCTTGCGTTGGGTGGACATGGGTGGGCGTTCCAGTCGCTGGAATGCCGGCATCCGCCACGTCTCCCTTCCGGTGGTCTCTGCCAACGCATCGGTCACGGTCACGACGTCGCGCGACCGTCTCGCCTGTACCAGCAGAAGGATTCCGACCGCGGCACCGATCACGCTCCCCCCGATCAGGATGTCCACGATCTGGGTCCCGGTGATACGTGGAAACAGCACGCTCGCGGTCAGGATCAGCGAAAGCAACACCAGCACCCAAACGATCGCGCCGGTCAAGGCGTTCAGCTTGCGGCCGTTTACCCAGGGACCGAGCACCGCCTTGTCGTTGCAGAGGAGGAGCAGGAACACGGTGGCGCTCGGAAGGAGGACGCCTGCGAGCACCTGGACGCCTTCGGTCAGGAGACCGAGCGGCACGTGCGGCGTGAGCACCAGGGCGGCTGCGATCCCGATCAACGCCGCATAACAGACGTAGAAGCCCTTCGCCTGGGAGATCGGTCGATGCAACGAGTGCTTGATGCCGAGCACGTCGCTCGTGGCGTAGGCGGTCGACAGCCCGATCGCTGCCGCGCCGATGATGGAGGCATCGATGATGGCGATCGCGAACAGGTCTCCTGCGACATGCGAGACGTACTTGGCCAGTCCTGCAGCGGTGCCGCCGGTATCGGTGAAGTGGCCGAATTCCGGATGCCCGCCGAAGGTTGCCGCGGAGACAGCCATGAGAGCGATCCCGCCCACCACGACGATGGCGATTCCGATGACCAGATCGACTCGCTCGTAGTTGATCCAGCGGGGGGTGATCCTCTTGTCGATGATGTACGACTGCTGAAAGAAGAGCTGCCAGGGAGCGACCGTCGTCCCCACGATGGCGATAATCAACAACATGACGGTGGACACCTCGCCGGCAGGCAGACCGGGGAGCACGGCGGCACGAGCAACCTGGCCGATCGGTGGGTGAACCATCAAGAACAGCGGCACCACGAGGAGCGAGAAGCCGACCAGCACCAGGCACAGCCGCTCGAATCGCCGGAAGCTTCCGGTGCTCACTGCACCGACCACTGCCACGGCGGCCAGGATCACCGTCGGAACCTTGGGAAGGCCGAGATAGCTGACGGCTAACGAGATACCGATGAACTCGGTCACGATGGTGAGCGCGTTCAAGACGAAGAGGTCGATCACGCTGAACGCCCCCCAAAATCTGCCGAAGCGCTCGAAGATGAGACGGGCATGTCCCACCCCGGTGACTGCACCGAGTCGCAGCACCATCTCCTGGTTGACGTAGAGCACCGGAACGAGGAGGAGAAGGGTCCACAGGAGATGGGTCCCGTAGTTCTGTCCTGCCTGCGAGTAGGTGCTGAAAGCACCTGCATCGTTGTCTCCGGCCATGACGATGAGCCCCGGCCCCACGATGGCGAGGAGGGTCTTCGTCTTGAGCGAGAGGCCGCGACGCGGACCGATGTCGCCCCTCGCGATCGTTCCGAGGGCCCCCCTGATATTGCCGAGGTGGGCTTCGTCGATGACTGCTGTGCCGTCGGCAGGCGTCTGGTTCCGCCTGCCAGGCGGGCCCATCGGGGCCAGGTTGGAGTTCATGGAAAGGTCTCCTCCGAGGTGTGAGCGAGTCATCCGGCGCTTCACCGGCGCGACGAGCACGCGCTACGAGCAGCCAGGAGACGGGCTGTGCGAAATCAAGGAATGGGAGTGCGGGCGTCCGGCCCGAGGCCATCAGCGCTGCCGAGGAGCAACCTCAGCTTTGGTGCCGCGAGATCCCCGACGTCATCGCGTCGACCGGCCCGAGATCAGGCCGTCGACCCGCAATCAGAGAGAGGCGCGAGAAACGCCGGGGCCGGGCTGTGGAGGTTGGGATTTATGAGGTTCTGATTTCATGTCCCACCTCCATTCGGCCGCTCGACGTTGCACACAGTGTAGCGGCCAGGGAGATAGACAGTTCCGCGCCGGTACGCGCGCACCGGGCCCGTGCCATCGGCACGGGCCCGGTTCGACGAATCAGTCGATGATGGTCAGCGCACGAGGCGCTGCGGTTCAGGCCTTCGTGTAGTGGAAGGCATCGTCCGCCGGATGGACCGGGCTGGTTCCCGAGGGAGTGGTCACCGTCACATCGACGACGCCGCTGCCGGCCGGGGACACCGCATTGATCTGGGTGCCGGACACGACGGTGAAGGATGCCGCAGCCTTCGTGCCGAAGGTGACAGCCGTGGCACCAAGCAGACCGTGGCCGAAGATCTTGACCGAGGTTCCTCCGGTGGTCGGCCCGTGGTTCGGAGAAACCCCGCTCACGAACGGCGTCACGAACAAGAAGGCATCGTGACGAGGATTGACCGGGCTTTCACCGGAAGGGGTGGTCACTCGGACGTCGACCACACCGCTGCCGGCCGGGGATACAGCATCCACCTGGGTGTCGGACACCACTGAGAAGGAAGCCGCAGGCGTCGTCCCGAAGGTGACAGCGGTCGCACCGGTCAAGCCATGGCCGGAGATCACGACCGCGGTCCCGCCGGCTGCCGGTCCGTGGTCCGGGGCCAGCCCACCCACGAACGGGGTCACGAAGGTGAAGACGTCGTGGGGAGGATTGACCGGGCTCGTCCCCGAGGGAGTGGTCACCGTCACATCGACGACGCCGCTGCCGGCCGGGGAGACGGCGTTCACCTGGGTGTCTGACACCACCGAGAAGGAAGCCGCAGGTGTCGTCCCGAAGTCAACCGCCGTAGCACCACTCAGGCCGCGACCGGAGATCACGACCGCGGTCCCGCCGGCTGCGGGTCCGCTGTGCGGAGTGACCCCACTCACGAAGGTGGGCACGTACTTGAAGGCGTCACGGTGGACAAAGGCCGGGCTCTCACCAGACGGAGTGGTCACTCGGACATCGACGACTCCCGTACCGGCCGGAGACACCGCATTGATGATTCCGTTCGATGCGACGGAGAACGATGCTGCCGGAGTCGTCCCAAAAGTGACTGCCGTCGCTCCGTTGAACGCGTGGCCGATGATCTGGACCGCAGTTCCCCCTGCAGTCGGACCGAAGTGAGGGATCACCTCATTGACGACCGGCCCGACATAGGTGAACGAATCAAATCGTGGCGCGTTCGGGCTCTTCCCACCGGGAGTGGTGACGGTCACGTTGACCGGCCCTGTCGCTGGTGCGGCGGGCGAAACGGCTTTGATCACCGCGTCGGAAACCACCGAGAACGACGTCGCCGGCGTGGTGCCGAAGTCGACCACGGTTGCGCCGTTGAAGTGATGGCCGAAGATCCTCACCGAGGTCCCACCGGCTGTCGGGCCGTGGCCTGGCAGTACTTCGTCGACACTCGGGCGGGCGACATGGGGCGAAGCGGCATTTGCTGCCCCCTGAAATGCCACGAGGCCGAAGCCGAGAGCCACTGCCATCGCGGCTCCTGCTCGAAGAGACTTGCGTCGTATCACTGTTCCTCCATTCGAAAGAGGGCGGCCCCCCCAACCCATCTTGATGATCTCGATGGCAACGACCGACCCAAGCTGTTAGGTACTGCAACTCCGCCAGACCAACGGCCGATCTTCGTTCTCCGTTACAAGAACACGGTTCACGTGGTGAAATGCGGCGCTCTGCGGAAGGAGTGCATCGTCGCCACCAAATCGGGAATTCTCTATTGTGTCAGTAGGTGACCCCGATTAAGTTGGTCTTACCGGTGAGGCCACCCGGCCCGACTTGACGTGGGGGGAGGAACATGCACGTCGATCCGTACATCGTCCTCGGCAGTGCCGTTGTCGGATTTCTCGTGGGTCTGACCGGCGCCGGGGGCGGGGCGTTGATGACGCCGATGCTCATCCTCTTGTTCGGCATCAAACCCTCGACCGCGATCTCGAGCGATCTCGTCGCTGCGGTTTTCATGCGACCGTTCGGCGCCGCAGTCCACATGTCCAAGAAGACCGTCAACTTCCGCCTGGTCGGATGGATGGTCGCCGGATCGGTTCCGATGGCTTTCCTCGGCGCCTATCTGTTGAAGGAAATCGGACATGCGAAGTCCTCCCAGGCCAACGTCGAAAAAGCGTTGGGAGCCGCGCTTCTGGTCGGGGCGGCCGCGATGGTGATCCGCTACTTCCTCGATCGCCGCCATGGTCAAGAACGGGCCGGGATCGTGCACGATCTGCGGGTCAGGCCAGTACCCACCGTGCTGATCGGAGCGATCGGGGGACTGATCGTCGGGATGACCTCGGTCGGATCGGGATCCCTCATGATCGTGATGCTTCTGTTCCTGTACCCGATGATCGGCGCGAATCAGCTGGTCGGTACCGATCTCACCCAGGCAGTTCCTCTGACCGCCGCTGCGGCACTCGGCGCCTTGGCCTTCGGGCACGTCGAGTTCGCGGTGACGACATCGATCATCATCGGGAGCGTTCCGGCGGTCATCGTGGGCTCGTTCATCTCCTCGAGGGCGCCCGACAAGTACATACGGCCGGCGATCACCTTCGTGGTCTTCGCCTCTGGCCTCAAGTACGTCGGACTCGGCACCACCGCACTCGGGTGGGTGCTCTGCGCGATCCTCTTCGCTGCGGCGGCCTTCTGGCTGTTCTACGTGCGACCCTGGCAGAACGGCCTGCCACGAAACTCAGCCACGGCGGCTCCGGATTCAACCGGGCAGATGATCGAAAGTGGCCACTCTCCGTAGACGGAGCCGGCGTCCGCCTGACTGCTCAGGCTGGATCGAATTCGAGCGGCAGGTGTTCAGCCTGGCGGATCCCCGGGGAGAAATGGATCTCCGCCCCTTCGGCAATCCGGTAGTCGGGGATCCGCTTGTGCAGCTCCTCCAAGGTGACCCGCAACTCCAAACGGGCCAGGTGCGCTCCGAGGCAGTGGTGGTTGCTGCCTCCGAACGCAACGTGGCGATTGGGGTTCCGGTCGAAGTCGACCGTGCGGTCGGGGAACTCGGACTCGTCGCCATTTGCGGCACCGATTGCAAGCATGACCGAGTCACCCGCGCACAACTGCACGCCTTCCATCTCGAAGTCCTGCTTGATCGCCCGGGGAACCATCATCACCGGGGTGAGCCATCGCAGAAGCTCCTCGATGGCGGAAGGAAGCTTCGACGGATCCTCGACCAGCACCTTCCGCTGTTCGGGGTGGTCGGCGAGGTAGACGACCATGCAGTCGAGGGTCGCGGTGACCGTATCGAGGCCGCCCAACAGCAAGAGATGGCAGATACCGAGCAACTCGGCCTCGGTGAGGGGCCGGTCATCGACGGTCGAGTGAACGATGCGTGACATCAGGAGGTCGTCGTCGGGTGTCTCGCGGTATCTGGCGATGAGCTCCCGGAAGTAGTCGCTGATCTCTTGCGCCGTCTTGGCACGGATCGCCTGTGCACCCTCGAAGTCCCCGGGCTCCACGTCCGGCCTGATCGAATCGTCCCGCCAGCGCAGGAACCGGTCCAGATCCTCGGTGGGAAGCCCCATCAATGCCATGAAGATCCCCGACGGCAGAGGGGTGGCGATGTCCTCGTGGAAGTCGCACTTCCCGAGGGGAGCCACCTTGTCGATCAGCTCTCGAACGATCCGCCGGACCTCGGGCTCGAGCTTCTGGATCTCCCGGGGGACGAACTGTGGGCTCAGCAGTCTCCGGTACTTCGTGTGCTCCGGCGGGTCGAACTCCAGGGGGATGAGCGGCTGCTCGCCCAGGTTGAGGGCTCCCCCGGCCGAGGTGAAGTAGTCGGGATGGCGAAGCGCCCAGATGACGTCTTCGTAGCGGGAGACGATCACGACGTGGTGGTCCTCTCCCAAGGTGGTTCGCGCCACCGGACACTCGCTCCGAATGCGGTCGTAGGCCGGATGCGGGTCGTCGGCAACACCCGGGGAGAACAGTAAGGAGTTGACGCTGTCGGAATCCACGGTGTCAGTCATCGCCTGCTTCGCTGTTCAGAGGATGGTCGCCCCTACCATAGGACCCTGCAGATCGAGGCGTCGAGCGAGGAGAACCCACCCGTGGCTGAAGAGGAAACAGGCGAGCGCTCCACGGACGAACCCGTCCCTGCACCGAGCAAGCGGACCCGGGTTCGGCGACTCGCCGAGCGTGGCCGCTACGACCGGGAGACCGTCTATGCCATCCTCGACGAGGGTTTCGTCTGCCATGTGGGCACCCTCGATCCGACCGGCTCGGGTCCGGTTGTGATCCCGACCACCTACGGCCGCATCGGAGATCTGCTCTACCTCCATGGTGCTCCGGCCAACGCCGGTCTGCGCGAGGCCTCGGCTGGAACCCCCATCTGCGTGACAGTGACACTGGTCGACGGGCTGGTCCTCGCCCGATCTGCGTTCCACCATTCCATCAACTACCGATCGGTGGTGATCTACGCGACCGCAACCGAGGCGACCGACCCGAAGGAGAAGGAAGCCGCCATGGACGCGCTCGTCGAGCACATCGTCCCCGGCCGAGGATCGGACGCCCGCAAGCCGACCGCTGCCGAGCTCCGAGCCATCCGAGTCGTCCGGGTGCCCTTGGACGAGGCATCAGCCAAGATCCGCACCGGCGGACCGAAGGACGACCCCGAGGATCTCCCGCTTCCGGTGTGGGCCGGCGAGGTCCCGTTCCTGACGACCGTAGGTACCCCGATCTCCGCACCGGGGAAGCCGGAGTCGATGGAGGTTCCCGGCTATGTGGTCCGGTACGCCCGACCCACCGGGTCCGCGTAGAACCGTTCGAGGAGCCCGGAAGGAACGCCCGAACCGCCTCAGTTGGCCAGACCGTAGGATGCGACGACACGCGTCTTCGGGAGGGAACCTGCAATGGAGATGGAGTACCGGCGACTGGGCAAGTGTGGGCTGAAGGTGAGCGTCCTCTCCTTCGGATCGTGGGTCACCTTCGGACCGCAGCTGAAGGGAAACCTCGCGGAGGACTGCCTGGCCGCCGCCTACGACGCCGGGGTGAACTTCTTCGACAACGCCGAGGCCTATTCGGGAGGCGAGTCGGAGCGGATCATGGGCGATGCGATCGCAGCCCTCAAGTGGCCACGCCACAGCTACGTGCTGTCCACGAAGCTCTTCTGGGGCATCCACCAGGACGTCAACATGCGTAACACCCTCAACCGCAAGTACCTCATGCAAGCCATCGACGGGTCGTTGGAACGACTGGGGCTCGACTTCGTGGACCTCGTCTACTGCCACCGACCCGATCCGGAGACCCCCATCGAGGAGACGGTCCAGGCGCTGTCCGACATCATCTCGAGTGGCAAGGCCCTCTACTGGGGCACCTCGGAGTGGTCGGCGGAGGAGTTGCGCGAGGCCTGGGACATCGCCGACCGGCACAACCTTCACAAGCCGGTGGTCGAGCAGCCCCAGTACAACCTCTTGTGGCGGGAGCGGGTAGAGAAGGAGTACCTCCCTCTCTACGACGGCATCGGCTTGGGGCTGACCACCTGGAGCCCACTGGCATCGGGACTCCTCACCGGCAAGTACCTCGACGGCGTCCCGGATGGATCACGGGCGACCCTGCCCGGCTACGAGTGGTTGGCCGGCATGCTCACTGACAAGAGGCGCAACAAGAAGGTCCGTTCGGTGCAGTCGATCGCGAAGGAGCTGGACTGCTCGTTGGCCCAGCTGGCCATCGCGTGGTGCGCAAAGAACCCACACGTCTCGACGGTGATCACCGGAGCGAGCCGGGTCGAGCAGGTCCACGAGAACCTCGCAGCACTCGAGGTCATCCCGAAGCTCACCGACGAGGTGCTCGGCCGGATCAACGAAGCCTTCGCCTGACAGGCGTTTGCGCCGAGCGGGGTCGGCGCGGCTCGAGCCGACATCAAGCGGGCGGTCGGCTCCTTCGGGACTCGTCACGAAGTGAACTCCGCTTGAGTGCCGCCTCCTGGAGGGCCTGCTGGGTGGCCACTCCGAACACCGAGGGCACCCGGTGCCAGCTGCCGTCCGCGGCAAGCGACCACGACTGTTTGTCGTCGGCCATGTTGAGCTCGAGTATCTCCTCGAGCTGGGTCACTGCGTCGCGGTCGACCACCGGGATCATCGCTTCGACTCGCCGGTCGAGGTTCCTCCTCCGGAGGTCGGCCGAGCCGATGTAATAAGCGGCGGGACGCCCGTTCGATCCACCGAATCGAAGAATGCGCGAGTGCTCGAGGAAGCGGCCGACGATGGAGCGGACTTGGATGGTCTCGGAGATCCCGGGCACGCCCGGGCGCAGGCAGCAGATCCCCCGGATGATCAGGTCGATGGGAACGCCTGCTTGTGAGGCGCGGTAGAGCGCATCCATCACCGCCACGTCGTCCAGCCCGTTGACCTTGATCACGATCTGCCCGTCGGGGCCCGCCTTTGCCTCCTCCTCGATGAGCTCGACGACGCGCTCGCGGATGCCCCCGGGCGAGGTGACCAGCTCCTGATAGTGAGGGGGCTGGCTGAAGCCGGTGATGTAGTTGAAGAACCGGGTGACGTCGGCCCCGAGCGCAGGCCGCGACGAGAGAACCCCGAGGTCTTCGTACATGCGGGCGGTCTTGGGGTTGTAGTTGCCGGTCCCGACATGGCAGTAGAGCCGGACGGCATCACCCTCTTGCCGGACCACCAAGGTGGTCTTCGCGTGGGTCTTCAGGCCCATGAGGCCGTAGATGACGTGAGCGCCCGCTTCTTCGAGCGCGCGGGCCCACCCGATGTTCGCCTCCTCGTCGAAACGTGCGGTGACCTCGACGAGGACCGCCACCTGCTTGCCGTGCTCCGCCGCACGAACCAGGGCGGCAACCACAGGGCTGTCACCCGAGGTCCGGTAGAGACACTGCTTGATCGCGAGCACGTGGGGGTCGTCCGCTGCCTCGTTGATCAGCTCTTCGACCGAGGCGGAGAACGAGTCGTAGGGGTGGTGGACGAGGACATCCTGCCGGTCGAGCACGGTGAACACGCTGGCGTCCTCCTCCCGTTCCACGGAGGCAAAGGCATGAGGGATGAGCGGCGACCATGGTGCGTCGTGCAGCTCGGGGCGATCGAGCGCGTAGACGGCCCACAGGCATTCGAGGCCGAGTGGACCTGCAAACCGGTAGACGTCGTTGTGGTCGAGTCCGAGCTCGGCCGTCAGGCGCTGGACGGGGCCCTCGGAGGTACGTGAGTCGATCTCCAGGCGGACGACGGGCAGGAACCGGCGACGGCGCAACTCCTCTTGCAGCGCAAGCAGGAGATCGTCGGCCGCATCGTCGTCGAGCGCCAGGTCCGCATCGCGGGTAACCCGAAAGATGCACGGTTCCCCGACATCCATGCCCGGGAACAGCTCGCCGATGAACGCGGCCAACGTCTGCTCGAGTGGGACGAACCGATCGTTCTCGCCGGGGAGCGGAAGCAACCGGGCGACGTTCGGCGGCACTTTCACCCGGGCAAATCGGGAGGTGCCGTCCTTTCGGTTGCTGACTTCCACGCCGACGTTCAGCGAGAGGTTCGAGATGTACGGGAACGGATGGCTCGGGTCGACGGTGAGCGGAGTGACGACCGGGAGGATGAGCCGGTCGAACACCTCGTGCAGATAGGCGATGTCGGAGGGGCTGAGCGACTCCCAGTCGCAGAGCTCGACCCCTTCCTTTCGCAGGTCCGGAGCGATCTGATCGACCAGCAACGCCTCTTGTCGGCGGACCATCTTCTCCAACGACTCCCGAACGTCCTGTAGCAACTTGTCGGGAGTGCTGCCGTTCAGCGCAAGGGTCTTGATCCCTGCGACGACCTGCCGTCTCAGTCCGGCCACCTGCACTTGGAAGAACTCGTCGATGCGCTCGCTGAAGAGGACCAGGAACTTGACCCGTTCGAGGAGCGGCTGGCCCGGGTCTTCAGCAAGGTCCAGGAGCCGGTCGTTGAAGTCGAGGTCGGAGAGCTGCCGGGCGAAATACCGGCTGTCGAAGGGCTCTCCCGCCTCTTCCTTTGGGCCTCCGACGGCCTCGATCGCCATGAGGCCACGATACCAATCAGGTCTGATTTGACCGACCGGGCCCTGGAGAGAAAGGGGGTGCAGGGACGACGTGTAGGATTTCAAGGCTTCAGCCGGGGTGCGCAGGCGGCGGCGCCCGCTTGGGGCCCACGGGGATGTAGCTCAGTTGGCTAGAGCACCTGCTTTGCAAGCAGGGGGTCACGGGTTCGAGTCCCGTCATCTCCACTGTTTCGAGTACCTGTCGCCGAATCACTCAAACGAAGGCCTACTCCAGACCGTGAGCGCACAGACGCGATCGCGCTCGTCAACGATGTAGCAGGCGCTGTGTCAGGGCGATCGCCTTTGATCCGACAGCGTCGGGGGACGGTACAGCCCCTGTCGACGCCGTCAACGAGCGGTCATACTCAACACCGTGAAGATGTGGGCGCAAGGGCTGCAGTCGGTCATCGTCCTGGCACTGGCTGCGTGCAGTACCACCGGCACCTCGACGAGTTCTTCAACAGCGCCCATCCGACCTGCAAATCGGAGCGTTGCCGTAGGGGGAGGGTATGG
The DNA here is from genome assembly GCA_963839925.1 of uncultured Acidimicrobiaceae bacterium. Classification (GTDB taxonomy): domain Bacteria; phylum Actinomycetota; class Acidimicrobiia; order Acidimicrobiales; family RAAP-2; genus Bog-756. The sequence continues at coordinate 615,933 of CAWIWV010000002.1, forward strand.
CGGTCGTGAGAACTTCTGTGCGGATGCACCTCTGAAGGGGCAGATTCTGTATGACGGGACCGGCGGTTACGCAGCTCTCAGCCTCTCGGTCGCTGGGCTGCCTCCAAACCGGCTGGTCGGACTTAACTGGCAGAACAACGACGTGCGAGGCTATCTCATCGCCTCGTTCCAGACCGGCCCGACCGGTCGGAGCCGGCAGTCAACGCTTCGCGTGTTTCGCCCCGGTGAGGTGCGAGGGATAGGCCTCGTGCTCACTGGCTCGGGGGATCAGGCTCCGGTGTTGGGTCGCCTCGCTCCGTGCTTGCCGGTTGAATAGCTGCCACACCTACCCGGTGATCGAAGACACTTCGGGGTATAGGTCCGAGGTGCCGGGCCGGTTGAGTCGAGTTCCGCCGCCCGACTCCCGGCTCGGTGCATATCCGGCGATCTGGGGCACCCCCAGGGCATGAGCAGAGTGGCACTTGTAGCCCGCTCCACCTCCATAGACAGGCCGAGCGTTTCCGATCGGTCAGCCCCTTACCGAGAAGAGCCTCCACGGATCCGGAACGCCTTTGAGTTCGTGTTCGCCCCGATCGTCGAACTCGAACCCCGAGCCGGCCACGAGCATCGGGACCGCTGCCGAGACCCACACCTCACCGGGTGAGGCCGCAGCAAGCACCCGCGCCGCGATGTGCACCCCGATGCCGGCGATATCTGTTTCCCGGATCTCCACCTCTCCCGTGTGAAGTCCGGCCCGGATTTGGAGGTCGAGCGGTCTGAGGGCATCGCCTAGGGCTTGTGCACAACGGATGGCCCGTCCGGGGCCGTCGAACGTAGCCAAGATTCCGTCGCCGGTGTTCTTCACGATCCGCCCCTGGTGTTTGCCGACGAGAGTTCGGGCGAGGGCGTCGTGTGTCTCCAGGAGATTCCGCCACGCGCTGTCGCCGAGAGCAGACGCTCGTTCGGTCGAGCCCACGATGTCGGTGAACAGGATGGCGGCAAGCGCCCGGTCCGAAACTGGCGTCGTCGTGAGACGGCTCAGGAACCCGTCGATCTCTCGCAAGATCTGCTCTCCACCGGGTTCGCCGAACGGCCACCCGTCGTCACCCGGCAGGCGAGCGAAGCGCGCACCCGCAACGTGATCAGCGATGTACTGGCCACGTTCGATCGGTATCGCCTGGAAGCCCTCGCGATGAAGCACGAGGGTCGGCACTCGCACCGACGACAGCGTGTTGCGCACGTCCGTGAGATCCAAGAACTCCCGGGCCGCCATGGTGGGAGTCATGGCCAGTCGCTGCGACCTGGCGTACCAGGGAGCAAAGGACGGATCCCGCTTAGCGAGGTCGGGAAACAAGAACTCACCCAGGCCAGGCGTACCCCAGGCGCCGAGGATGCCCTCGGTCAACACGGTCACATCCGCTTCCGACATCCCGCCGGGGTCGTCAGGTGTCTCCACGAACCCGGCATAGGTATTGATCAGAAGCAGCCCCGACGTCCGCAGCGGATGGGTCGCCGCAAAGAGAATCGCCGGAGGCCCGGAATCCGCGAACCCGCCGAGCACGGCCGACTCGGATCCGACCTCGTCCAACACGGCTTGCGCGTCGTCCGCCCATCGTTCCCAGGGAGGAAGGTTCTCTCCCGACGGAGGATCGGATGCACCGTGACCTCGTCCGTCGAAGGTGATGACCCGGGCCCTGGCGGCGAGCCAGTCGAGGAATTCGACATACGGCGGCCAGTCCCATCGGAGATCGATGCAGTCGCCCGAACCCGCAAACCACACCACGTCGACATCACCCTCGCCGAAGACCTGGTAGGCGATGCGGTCCTCCCCGAGGAGCACGTACTGAGTTTCAGGCGGGTTGTTCATCGGCCAGCAGTCTTGTCGGTCCGTCCACTGGGCGCACTGGGATCACGATTAGGCGTTGTCCGCAGACGTTCTGCGGTGCCCCGGTAATGCCGGACAGCACACTGGTGGGCCTGCCCCACTTGTGTTGTTACACGGTTGATCCACTGGCTCTGGACTGGGGACCATCGAATCACAGTCAACCTCGACCGTCGACGTCTCGACGTACGGTTTTAGGCGCTCCTTCGCCTGCTCCGATGTAATTCTTATTCTCGACTGGTTTCCTGGCAGTGGAGATTGGAGGAAAGGCGGAAAGGGGGTAGTCGTGGCGGTCCGAGCCGGGCTGGTCGTGCAGTGTGACAACGAGGGGTGTCGTGCAGCACTCCCGTTGGAGGAAGGCGAGTATCCGTTCGACATCGTCTGCCAGGAACCAGGCTGGACGTGGTCGAGCTCCCAGGGATATCTCTGTCCGATTCACGCCGTTGTTTGGAGCATCGTTGCGCCGCATGCCAGGTGGCGATCCGGATAGCCATCTCTGAGGTCGGAGCGCCAACCTGGTCGGTTGCTGCCCGCGTAGCGGTGCTTCGGGCCATCCCCCACGCCACCGATCCGGGGACCTTTCGTCGATTGTTTCCGGCCAGGGTCGGGATCACCCCGGTCGACTTTCGACGTCAGTTCGGATGAAGTAGTCGGGACTACCTCCCGAGGGCGTAGGCGGCGCGACGGGGATCGGCACCGGCTCGCAGCGTGTTCCGTCTCCCTGCCCCGGTCGCCGGATGCTGGCGGATCATCGCCACCGATCCCGACTCGAACTCGAACGGCGGCCATTCCCGCACGTCGTGTCCGAGAGACGCCAGCTCCTGCAGCGTGGCTTCGGGTACCCGGTTCTCGACCGCCACCATCCCCTCGGGATGGCCGTGGGGATGGAACGAGTTGGGGAAAGCCATCGAGATGGCTCGAGGGGCTTCGACTGCCTGCTGTTCGGTCATGCCGAACACGGCAACGTTCAGCAGGGACTGAAGCGTCGCCTGGACGATCATGTCGCCACCCGGACAGGTGATCGGCCAGACCATCCCGTCGTCGTCGGTCACGATGACCGGTGACGGGGTGATACGAGGACGTCGACCTGGACCGAGACACGCCGGATGATCTGGATCAGTGCGGCTCTGCACTCCGCGTCCTGACACGATCACCCCCAGCCCGGGGACGATCGGGCTCATCGCAAGGGTGTCGCTCGGCGCGGTCGCAAAGGCGTTGCCCATGCCGTCGACGACGGTGACCTGGGTGGTCGAGTGGATCTGATCAGCCTCGTTGCGCAGCGTGAACAAGTCGGGGAGCGATCGATCGGGTCGTATCAGAGCGGACAGCTCAGCGGCGTGCTCATCCGACAGCAGAAGTTCCAAGTCGACATCACCGGCATCCCCGTAGAAGCGCTCACGATCGGAGAACGCCAGCTTCACCACCTCGATGACGTGGTGAAGATAGCTCGCGGAGTTGTGGCCGAGCGCCCCCAACTCGACATGCTGGAGGATCGCGAGCGCCTGATTGAGCGCCGGTCCCTGCGACCACTGCGGTGGGGTCGTATGAACCGTGAGGTTCCCCAGACCCGAGAATGATCTGCGAGGTGCGGGCGCCACCTCGGCTCGGAAGTCGGCCAGATCCTCGATCGTGAGAAAGCCCCCGCCTTCGGTGACGAACTCCACCATCGCCTCGGCCACCTTGCCCTCGTAGAAGGCCCGGCGCACCGCGTCGAGACCGGAGCGGCGGCGGTCCTCGGGTGAGGCATCAGTTGCTCTCGACAGCGAGGTCGACTCGGCTTCGACCAGCCCCGTGAGCAAGCGGGCGAGATCCGGCTGCACCAGCCGATCCCCGGGGCGCGCCCGGCGACCGTCGATGCAGTAGACGGCTGCCGAAGACGGCCACTGTTCGTAGATCCAGGCGAACATGTCCAGTCCCGTCGCCACCGTCGCGTCGAGCACGAATCCTTCGGTTGCGAGCTCGATGGCCGGGGCCACGACATCGGCGAATGACCAGGTCCCGAAGTTTTCCAGTGCCGACAGCCAGCCGGCCAGGGCACCTGGCACGATGCTCGCAGAAAGTCCGGGAGGCATGTCCGTCCCGTGACGCTCGGCATACCCCTCCACGCTTGCGGACGACGACCACCGACCGACTCCGGCCACACTCACCACGTCGTCGGTGCCGGCCGACCGGATCAGGATCGGCGCGATGCCGCCGAGGTTGCACATGTCGACCTGGACGACGTTGGTCGCCAAACCGGCAGCGACGCCGGCGTCGATGGCGTTCCCTCCGGACTCGAGGACCCGACCGGCAATCTGGACGGTCAGGGGATGCCCTGTCACCGCCATCCAGCGATCACCGACCAGCGTGGGTCGAGAGCTCTCCGACCGAGGCAGGCCGACAGGTCCGGGCCGCATGGGTCTCGACCCTACAGCGCCTGTTGCTCAGATCGCCTTGGAGTCAGACGCCCATCTCCGCCTGGATCGTCCCGTCCTTGATTGCCGCAACGAATGCTGCGTGGTCGGCATCGTTCTGATCGGCATAGGCGGCCGCGAAATCGGCCGTCGACTCGTCGAACACGTCACCCGATCCGAGATAGGAAGAGATCGCGATCTCGTCGCCTGAACGGGCATGGGCTCGTGCGAGCGTCCACGCGCACATGCAGGCGTAGATGACGAGAAGATCGGGAACGATCGTTTCGATGTCCGCTGAGGCTTTCCAATCCCAGAGCTGGCGCATGTAGAAGTCGCGGGTGACGCCGTCGGGAGACAGATGCCGCTCCCATCCGAGAAAGATGTCGCTCGCGGCCTGCATCAACCGTTGCCCCTCGACGACCCGCTTGCCGTGATTGCTCTCCCTCTCGGTGTGGGTGAAGCGCTCGAGCACGGAGGCTTCGGCCTCCTTGACCTGTAGGAACAGCGGGTCCCAGAGGTCACTTCCCGAGAACAGGGCCAACCAGCATCTCGTACCCACACTGCCCACCCCGACCACCTTTCGGGCGAGCGCGGTGAACCGGTACTCGCTCAACAGTTGACGGCGATCGGAGGTGAGCGTGCTTCGATACGAGCGCAACCCCTCGTGAACGATCTCGGTGACCCTGTCCGCTTCGGCCTGGCTCTCGTACAGCTCTTCGACCGGAACCAGGAGGGGCGGGTCGCTGCGGAACCGAAGCTCCCCATCGACGACGATGGTCATCTTGTTGGCGGCCTTCAACCGGTCCTTCGAGCCGGCCTTGGTTGCCGCCTGCTCGAGCCGCCTCAGTCCCGTTTGACCGGCTTCTTCACCCCAGAGTCGGACGATCTCTGCAAGATCGAGCTTGGCGTACCAGATGTCGAGCTTGTGCTGACCCGCGAACGAGTGCATCGCCTCTCGATAGGTGCGGATGGCGCGCACGACCATGCGTCGATTGAACGACACATCGAACCCGCGGCTTCTTCCGGCGATCTCGAGGCTCGCGGCCAGACGCTTGACGTCCCACTCGAACGGCCCGGGGGCAGTCTCGTCGAAGTCATTGACGTCGAAGAGCATCGAGCGCTCCGGTGAAGCGAACCCTCCGAAGTTCGAGAGATGGGCGTCTCCGCACAGCTGAACAGTGAGGTCGCTCGTCGGAAGGGTTGCCAGGTCGGCCGCCATCGGCAGCGCTGCTCCCCGGTAGTAGGCGAACGGTGAGGCGGCCATCCGACCGTGGCGGACCGGTACCAGCTCGGGAACTCTCGTCGTCTCCTGTTCGAGGAGGAGGTCGAGCGGTGTGGTCGTACGACTCGTCGGTGACCACTCTGCATGAGAGCTGCGCGGGGTGACCTTCCGAGCGGCCTTTCCGAGCGCAGCTCGCTCTTGTGGCAAGAGATGCGCCCCTGGAGCGGGCACTGTTGTGGTTGTCACTGAGATCTCCTCTCGATGCTGCGCTCCGGGCAGGGCCACCTCCGGCGACAACCGTCGAGCGCGCACGTTGTAACTGCGATCGTATGCTGGATCTTCAGCCAGTGACTGGGGGTTCCGCCGGGCAGCTCACGGAAGCCTGAATCGGAGGTCGTCGATGTCCAGTTGGGTGAGGGCACGAGACCCTGGGCTGCTCATCGTCAAGAGATCGGTGCGCGCGGCGATCGTGATGCCCCTGACCTTCGCGGTTGCACATCTGGCCTTTTCCGATCCCCAAGTCAGTTTGTTCGCCGCCTTTGGCTCCTTCGCGCTCCTGCTGCTGGTGGAGTTCCCGGGCCGACCCCGGGTGCGGCTGGTTTCCTACCTTTCACTCTTCGCCGTCGGGACGGTGTTCTTCGTGCTCGGGACCCTCGTCTCCACCAACGAGATCGCGGCGGTGTGTGCCATGGGTCTGGTGGCGTTCGTCGTGCTCTTTTTGGGGATCGTGTCCCCCCAGGTTGCGAGCGGATCGACGGCGGTACTCCTGACGTTCGTCCTCCCGGTGTCGGTGGCGGGCAATGCGTCAGCCATCGGACCCCGGTTGCTGGGTTGGGCGATCGCCGGTGCCCTCTGTGTACCGGCCTGCCTGCTCATCTGGCCGGCACCGTGGCACGACGATCTGCGACGACACCTGTCGGCGACGATGGCGGCACTCGCCCGACTGGTCCGTGCTCTCGCCGACGGACAGGAGAGCTCAGAGTCGTCCGATGCCGTGGTCGGAGCGCTGGACGGCTTGCGCACGCAGTTCAACAAGACGACCTACCCGCCCACCGGGGCGGTGCGCGGCGCAGTTGCGTTGACCAAGCTGGTCGGACGGTTGCAGTGGGCCGCGTCGAACACCAACCTGGTAAGCGGCGACGTCCCCGCCGGTGGGGAGAGGACCACGTCGCCGAGGGCCCTGCTCGAGGCGACCGCGGAGACCCTCGCGTCGTGCGCCGACCTGATCTGTGACGGCAAGGCCCACCCGGTGGAGGATCCGGCTGTCGTTCAGGTCGTGCAGGAATCCACCAAGCGGCTGAACGAGCTCATCGACGTCGACCGTGAGACCGAGTTGACAACCCTGCTCGACGAGCCGGCCGGCACTCCGGCTCCCCCGGAACCCAAGACCGGCTCGGGTAGCGGCGTCCGGGACACCGCCGAGATCACCTCCCGGATCGATCCGACGTTCCACGCCAGGATCCTCGGGATGGCCACCTTGATGATCGCCGACGGTACCCTCGAAGCAGCCGGGGCGGTTCCCGTCGTCGACCTCCCGTCGCACATCGCCTCCATCGGCGGTACCCGGAAAGTCCTGGCTGGTCGGCTCCGATCCCATCTTTCGTTCCGCTCGGTGTGGTTCCGCAACTCCCTGCGCGGGGCGGCCGGCCTGGCACTTGCGGTTGCCGTGGTGGAGGTCACCAACGTGGAGCACGGGTTTTGGGTCGTGCTGGGCGCCCTGTCGGTTTTGCGCTCCAATGCGTTCGGAACGGGATCGACTGCCCTCCGCGCGGTAACCGGGACGGCCGTGGGATTCGTCGTCGGTTCGGTGATCATGCTCGGAATCGGCAGTCACCTGGTGCTCTTGTGGGTCTTCCTCCCCATCGCCGTGCTGGTTTCGGGAGCGGCTCCTCTGACCGCCTCCTTCGCGGTGGGACAGGCAGGATTCACCGTGGTCGTGATCATCCTCTTCAATATCATCGAGCCTTTGGGATGGAAGGTGGGGCTGACCAGAATCGAAGACGTGACCATCGGATGCCTGGTCAGCGTCGCGGTGGGGCTGCTGTTCTGGCCGAGAGGAGCCACCGCCGCACTGGGTCGCGGACTGTCGGAGTCGTTCGTCTGCAACTCGACCTACCTGTCCGCCGCCGTCGACTGGCTCACCACCACGGATTCGGAGACGGACACCACGACGCTCCACCAGGCAGCCGACCGCGCCTACCTGAGGCTGGACGACGCCTATCGCCAGTACCTCACCGAACGTGGGGCGAAGATCGTGCCGGTCGAGACGGTCTCCACCCTGTTCACCGGAGCGAACCGAATCCGCCTCGCCGCCTTCACCCTGGCGAGTCTCCCGTCGATCTCCGCAGATCCGCACCACGCCGAGCTGCGAACCGTCGAAACCGCACGGCAAGGTGTGCGTGTGGCCTTCGAGGAGAACAGCGGTTGGTACGGGCAACTCTCGAGCCTGCTCACTGGCGCGGCTGAGCAACTCGACCCACTCCCGGTCCACGAAGCGCGACTGTCCGAAGTGGTGTCGGTCGCATTCGACAATGCTCGCACCGAGCGCCGCGACGACGAGTTGCGCATCGCGCTCCGGCTGGCCTGGGCGGAGGAGCTGCTGGAGGCCCAGCGGCTCATGCAGGTGGATGTCGCACGATCGGCCGCGCTGTTGGGAGCGCACTCGTGACCCGCCGGCTGGACGGTCAGTGGTGCTTCGACTCCCGCCAGATCTTCGTCGACCTCACCGGTGGCCTGCTCCACCATCAGTTGTTCGATCCTTGACTGATTCGTCGCCCATAATGATCCGTGGTCCCGAAGTCCAGCTCAGATACCGCCAGGTCCAGTTGACCAGAACGACCAATCGGTTCCGGAACCCGATCAGATAGACGAGGTGGAGGCCGAACCAGCTCAGCCATCCGATGGTGCCACGGAGCACGATCCCCCTGCCGATCTGCGCAACCGCGGCACGGCGACCGATGGTCGCCATGATCCCTTTGTCCCGATAGCGGAACGGGGTCGGTGGGCGTCCACCGACCCCGGCGAGAATCTGTTTGGCCGCATGCTTCCCCGACTGGATCGCAACCTGGGCAAGTTGGGGGCAGGTCGCGTCCGATCCGGGCGCGAGAGGGATGGCCGCTGCATCGCCGATCGCGTAGACGCCTTGGTGCCCACCGACCCGGAGCTCTGAGTCCACCACCAACCGGCCGTTCCGATCGGTCTTCGCATCCAGAGAAGACGCAGCCGTCCCGTTGACGGTCACACCGCCCGCCCACACGACGGTTCGTGTCGGGATGACCTCCCCACCCTTCAGCTCCACCCCCGCCTCGTCGATCTTGTCGACCATGCTCCCGAGCTTGAGCTCGACGCTGCGATGGGTCAGTTCGGCTTCGGCGTAACGCTGTGCCTTCGGCTCGAACGCACTCAAGAGTGTGTCGAGGCCGTCGATGAGCACGATGCGGGCCATCGACCGATCGATGCGGAACCCGTCGCGTCGCATGGCCATGTCCAGCAACTCGGCGATCGCTCCCGACACTTCGACGCCGGTCGGGCCACCTCCCACCACGACGAAGTTCAGCGTTCCCTCGGGCGCCTGGTCACCTTGGCTGTCGGCCTGTTCGAGGCAACGCAGGATGTGATCCCGCAGGACGCTCGCGTCCTCCAAGGTGTAGAGCGGGTGTGCGTTCTGAGCGGCGCCGTCGACACCGAAGTAGTTGGCGACCGCTCCGGACGCAACGATGAGCGAGTCGAACGGAACGTCGTCGGCACATCCATCATCCGACGGATCGTGGGCGGTGCCGATACCGGCGAGACACACGACCCTCTTGTCCCAGTCGATGGCTGTCACCGCGCCCAAACGGAAGTCGACGTTCGGAAGCCGGCCGGTCACCGCGCGGACCGGATAGGCGACGTCGCCCGGGTCCAGCCCGGCCGTGGCGACTTCGTACAGCAGCGGTTGGAAGGTGTGGAAGTTCCGCTGGTCGATCAGAGTCACGGCGACCGACCCACCGGCCAGCGCCCTGGCTGCGGAGAGTCCTCCGAAGCCCGCACCGATGATGACCACCCTGTGCATCGGCCCATCATGGCATCCGCGCTCGGGGTGGAACCGAGCCGTGGAAAGATCAAAGACCGTTCACGAACCGGCCGGCGTCACCGACTGCCAGTTGGCGTGCGAGGGTTCGGTCCGACCGGACGGGCCCCGGCCGAAGAGGCGGAGGACATTGGCGGTGAGCATCCTCATCGTCGGTGCCGGACATTGGGGACTCGAAGCACCACAGGGCTGCAGGGTTGCCACCCAGACGTTGTCGCCACTGTCGAACACCCCGGACAGGCTGCCGGGCTCGGTGTAGTACGTCACATCCGAGTAGGTGTCGCCCCCCCAGGTTCCCTGGTTGGTGTACGCATCGGTGAGTGAGATGGGCGAGTGCGCGAGCACCTGGAGGTTCGGGGGCGTGTCCGAACCGGGCATCAAGTGGTCGATGTCGGAGTTGATCGCCGAGGGGATGAGGCTCCCGTCGTGCAGTCCGGTTCCGGCGAAGAGCCACGAGCTGGCGTCGTAGACCTCGATCGGCGCGTTCGGTGCCCCCGGCTCGAGGTAGCCGCTGTAGCCCTCGCCCAAAAACGACTCGGCGTTCCAGTTGGTGGGCGGGGAGTCCCAGGTGTTTCCGGTCGCGTTCCAGGCTCGCCCTTGGCCGAGGGGATCTTCGCTGGCGTCCCGGTAGTCGACCTCTTGGCGGTCGGGACCGAGCGCGGACGATTCCAACCGGGCATGGCGCACCAGAGTCGCTGCGCCGAAGAACGCGATGTTGACCCCGGCCCGGGCAGCCTGCAGTGCAGCCAGTCGCTCTGAGTTGGTCCAGGTCTCGTCGTGGTCGAGCCCTAGGAGCGCCTTGTGTTGGAGGAGGAAGTTCGGATGGTCGGAGATGCAGATGTCCGTGCAGTAGGTGACGTCCAGGCCCTCTTGCTCCATGAACTGCACCAACGGGTACTCGTTGGTGAGGAAGTCCGAGGATCCGTCACCCGCATAGGGGCGGTCGAACGACACCACCCGGGCCCGGTTGCACGGTGGGTAGCCGTAGTCGTCGAGGATGCAGGGTCCCTCACCCTGGTAGTAGTCGTAGCCGCCGAAGGTGTTCCAACCCTGCTCGACCATGGACCGGTTCATGACCAGATAGGTGGCGTGGCTGTCCGGCTGCCAGACGGTCAGCAGGATGTACGACTGGGCGTTGTCGGATCCGGTGAGCTTGAGCAGGTAGTCCCCGGGGAGGAACTCGGCAGTCACTTTCATGCTCAAGGATCGAGTCCAGTTCGCGCAGCTGACCATGTTGGTCGAGTGCTGCACCGGGCAGGGCGGCTGCACCCGGCCTGCGACCGCGCCCGACTGCCAGACCTCCCGCCCGCCTGCTCCCCCGTACCAGCCCATCCGGTAGGCAGTCACCCGAAAGCTGGGCTGGTCGGTCGAGACGTAGAGCCCGACGACCTGACCAGCTTGTGCGTAGTTGAGGCCGGCAAAGCCCTCGATCATCCCCGAGCCCTGGCCGGCGATCTGCCAGGCCGACGTACCGGGGCGCTTGTTCTCGGCGATGACCGCGCGGGACTCGACGCCATCGGCGCCCAGGAAGATCGCCGGCTTCGTCTCAGTCGACCCGCCCTTCGCGGGGTCGGGCTTGCCACGGGATGCGCCGTTCTGCGTGGAGCAGGAAGAGAGCAGCAGCGAACAGGTCGCAAGGCTGATCAGAGCGAAACCAAGCCTCCAGCGTTGCACGAGCGTCCTTCGAGCGTCCTATGGGCCATCCCCGAAACCGGCGACGCCGATTGTAGGTGCGGCCGAGGGACGTTAGTCGGCACCGGCGTCTGCCTGCGCCTCGAACACCTGGGGCATCGAGCCGTAGAACGGCGCGTCGCCGAACGAGAACATGCCTCCGTCAGCGGCGGTGAGCCAGTAGCCGTTGCCGCGCTCGGCCATCCCGACGACGGGAAGGGCGAGGACGATGCCCCCGGTCGATCCGTAGAAGTGGGCGTCGCCGAAGGCGAAGATCCCCCCGTCCGAGGCGACCAGCCAGTAGCCGTGGCCGCCCGGGGTCGCCGCCATGCCCACCACCGGTTTGTTGAGCACGATGCCCCCGGTCGATCCGTAGAAGCTGGCATCGCCGAAGGCGAAAATCCCCCCGTCGGACGCGACCAGCCAGTAGCCGTGACCGTCCGGGGTGGCCGCCATGCCCACCACCGGCTGGTTGAGCACGATCCCTCCGGTCGATCCGTAGAAGCTGGCGTCCCCGAAGGAGAAGATCCCGCCGTCGGACGCGACCAGCCAGTAGCCGCGACCGTCAGGCGTCGCCGCCATACCTACCACCGGTTTGTTGAGGACGATGTTGCCGGTCGACCCGTAGAAGTGGGCATCCCCGAAGGAGAAGATCCCGCCGTCGGACGCGACCAGCCAGTACCCGCGGCCACCCCGGGTCGCCGCCATGCCCACCACCGGTTTGTTGAGGACGATGTTGCCGGTCGACCCGTAGAAGTGGGCGTCCCCGAATGAGAAGATCCCGCCGTCGGACGCGACGTTCCAATAGCCCTTGCCATCCTTGGTCGCGGCCATGCCCACGATCGGCCGGGTGAGATGCCCCGGAGCCGCTTGCGACAGCCACCCGGTGAGCTGCGGATTCTGATGGAACATCGGCCATGAGCGTTTGCCGAGCCGGTGCCCGTTCGAGCGGGCGATCTCGTAGTGCTGGACGACGCCGGGGTACTGCGAGCTGTAGCCGGCAATGGTGATCCCGATCGATCCGTTGGGGTCGACGGTGACTATCGGCGAGTTCTGCAGGCCGATCTGGCCGGAACCGAGGGTCGCGACGACTTGCGCCGTCTTGCCGTCGTAGATGACGAGACCCTGGGTGGTCGGAACGAGGATGTCGTTGTAACCATGACCGGTGAGGTCCGCGGTCACGACACTTCCGATGATCGGGCTGCTGGTGGCCTGAGGCCATCCCGGCAGCGGGGCGCCGTTCGTGCCGTTGAGGGCCCACACCAATCCGCCGCTTCCTGTATTGGCTCCCTCGATGATCTCCTCGGAGCCGTTGCCCTCGATGTCGCCGATTGCCGGGCTCGACTCAGTGCTCGCTCCGAGATTGGTCTGCCAGACGACGTTGCAGCTGGCGTCGGTTGCGATCACGGTGTTCGAGTCGGACGCCCCCGGATAGTAGGTGCCGGTGCCGAAGGCGATCCCGGCCTGACCACCTCCGAGGAAGTTGCCGACCGCCGTCGAGGAGTCGATGGTCTGGTTGAAGTCGTGATCGCAGATCAGATTGCCGCCCGCGCCCAACACCCGCAGGTGACCACCCGCGGTGTAGGTCTGCCCGTAGGCGATCCCCGGCGACGAGTCGCCTCCCTCGATGACCTCGTTCTGCCCGTTTCCATACAGATCCGCGATCGACGGCGTGCTGAACCCGCTGTCAGCGGTGAAGAAGGGCCAGCCCGGAAGGACCGAGCCGTTCGCCGCGTTGAATGCGTACTCGTCCTGGCCGAGAGAGGGGGCCACGACACCGTTGGCTCCTCCGAGTGTGCCCACCGCCATGGACGCCTGCACCCCGTGCAGGCCGTTCGGGTCAGGGGCGTTTTGAGCCCAGAGCACGCCACCCTGGTGGTTGAACGCCACATAACCCCCGACGTTGGCGTTCGCAGCGTTCCCGGCACCGACGAACACGTCATCGGTGCCCTGGCCGTCCGGGGTGACCGACGGAGTGGAGTCGACGGGTGCGCCACCTGTGGAGGCAGGCCATCCGGCCGGGGAGGTGCCGTTGGAAAGGTGGAACGCCCACACGTGGCCGCTCCTGTCGCCGACGACGACCGAAGGGCCGCCGCCGTCGAGGGTTGCTTCGGATGGTGAGCTCTCGGCGATCGTCGCACCCGCAAAAGGCAGCACCCGCTGCCAATCGAGGGAGATGGAGAGACCGCCGTCGTGGGGGGCCGGCGCAGCGGTGGCCGGCCCAGTGGCGACCACCGAGGCAACTGGGACGGCAACGGTGATCAGTGCACTCGCCGCTCCGACCTTGGCGATCGTCCGGATCCTTGTTCCGGCAAACCGTTCCGGTGCCCGAACGTCGAAAAACGGAACCCTGCTCTTCACCATGTGCTCCTCTCGTGCTCTGTGCCCCAGTTGTGGAGCACCGAACATCTCCCGTCCGCCGTCAGCGGAATATCCCGTTGCGTGGCGCGATACCCACTCCGAGTGGTCGTTACCAGTCTGGTCGGTCATCGCGGCGCGGGTCAAGGATTTCGGTGCATCGAGCTTTCAGATGCACCGACGGGGCTATCGTCGGGCCGAAATCGCACGGGTGAAAGGCGGCGCGTCGATCTCATGACTCGACAAGAGGCGGTGGTGCGAGAGCTCGCCCACACGACCGGCGCTTCCGACGACAACCTGCGGCTCTTTCGAAATGTCGGGATTTCGTTGTTCGGCCTCCAGCTCATCGGGCTGTTGGCCTATTCCGCCTTCGTCTACCACCGATTCACCCTCGGGATCGATTTCGCCATCTACAGCCAGGGCGTCTCCCAGATCGCGCATGGAGATCTGAACCCCTACCTGACGATCGTCGGATACCCGCTCATCAAGAGCCACTTCGAACTGATTCTCTGGCCGATCGGATTCTTGCAGTTCATCGTTCGGACTCCCTTCCTCCTGCTGGTCATCCAGGACCTTGCACTGGTGGCGACAGGAACCATCACCTTTCTCTGGATCTACGCACTCGTCGATTCGAGTCATGCGACACGCCGCGTCCGCCGCTTGACTTTGGTGGCAGCGTGCGTGGTCATCCTTGTCAATCCGTTGACCTATTTCACCGCTGCACTCGACTTCCACATGGAAGCACTCGCCACCTTCTTTGCAATCTTCGGTGCGTTCGATCTCTGGTCGGGCCGGCATCGTCGAGCACTCATCTGGCTGGCGCTCTGTCTGTCCTGTGGAGACGTCGCTTCGCTCTACGTCATCGGCGTGGGCATCTCGGCCCTGCTGGCTTCGGGTACACGACGCCTCGGCCTCGTCGTGGTGCTGGTCGGCGTTGGTTGGCTCGGGATCATCGGGGCGATCGGAGCAAATGTCGGCTCGGTGGTCGACATCCAATTGGCGTATCTCGCCGGACGCAATCTCCTGCCAAGCGGTTTGGGAGGTGCGGCAGCGATCATCGGCGGGGTCATTGCCCATCCGAACCGGCCGTACGACGTCCTCAAAGGTCGAATTTCACCGATCGTCCACTATCTGCAGACCGGAGGGGTCATCGGCTTCTTCACGGCCTGGGGATTCGGGGTTCCGTTCGTCGTCTTGCTGAGCTCGGGGCTCCAGGACACGCCCCTCTTCATCAACGAGCCCTTCCAGCAGTTTGCGGTCTTTCCCTTCGTGCTGTTCGGCACCGTTTCCCTACTGGTCACTTGGTCGACGCGATCCGAGCGCGTGTCGGAGTCAGAAGGCCACGCCACGACGAGAACGTTCTTGCGGCCGTTTGCCGCGATGCTTCTCGCCCTTGCCGCGCTTGCCGGCGCGTTCTGGTACGCAGAGACCAGACTGCCCCAGTCGTTCCACAACAATGCGATCAACGGTTTCATCCCGGGGGGTGAAGCAGCGGCCCTTCGAACGGTGCTCCGCCAGACACCGGCGGACGCCGAGGTCATCTCGTCGCTTCCGATCTCGGGTCGCTTCGGTACGAGGAAGACGATCTATCTGTATCTGAGTACCACCACACCCATTCCCATCAAGGAAAGGACGGTGTTGCTGGTCATGGACAGTGCGCACACGACCCAAATTGTCTCCACCGAGCAAGTGGCCGAAGCGGCCCGATACGTCATGACCCACTTTCATGCCCGAGAGACCGTGACCGGCACGGACATGCGGGCGCTCGTTTGGACAGCACCCAGCTCGATGACCTCGGTCACCCTTCCCTGAGCTTCTGGGTCACGCCACGCAGTAGCGTCTCGCTCGACAGCAGCCCTGCTCGGAGCGGGCAGTGGGAGAGAACATGACGTTCAGCGTGGTGACTGGGGCCTCCAGTGGCATGGGTCGGGCCTGTGTCGAGCGCCTCCGGGCAACCGTCGACCACCTGGTCGCCGTCGACCTCGAAGACCCCCGCATCGACGGCACCATCGGGGTCGGGTGCGATGTCTCCAACCCGGGTGACGTCGAGAGCCTCCTCGAGGCGGTCCGCGACCTCGGAACATTCCGCGGCCTCGCCCATGCTGCCGGCGTGTCGCCGACCATGGCAGAACCTCGACGCATCTTCGACGTCGACCTGGTGGGTACCGCACTCCTCCTCGACGGTTTCGAGTCGATGGTCGAGCCGGGGTCGGCTGCGGTGTGCTTCTCGTCGAGCTCGGCCTACCAGATCGCCCTCGCGGGCATCGACGCCGAGCTCCAGGCATTCGTGTCCGACCCTCGCGCCCCGGGCTTCCTCGACGCGGTGGCCGAGCGCTTCGAGGACAGCGGCCTCGCCTACGCCTGGGCGAAGCGGGGGGTCATTGCGGCAGCCGCTCAGGCAGCGAAGACCTGGGGCCGTCGAGGAGGACGGGTGAACTCCCTCGCACCGGGTCTCATCGACACGCCGATGGGTCGGCAGGAGACAGAACAACAGCCGATCATGAAGTTGATGCTGGACAACACCCCCCTCGGAAGGGTCGGCCAACCCGACGAGGTCGCGGCCGTCGTGGCCTTCCTCCTCGCCGAGGCGGCTTCGTTCATCTCCGGCATCGACGTGCTCGTCGACGGAGGAATGCTCCAGGGTTTCATCGAGGCATTGGATCTCGCCCCGTGATCGATCTCGGAACCCCGAACCTGCGATGCGAGCGGGAAGGATCGATCGCCTGGTGCGTGATCGACCGGCCGGCCGCGCGCAACGCACTGACGCCTGCCATGTACTACGGGTTGAAGCGGGCGGTGCGCACCGTCAATGCCGACCCGGAGCTGTCCGCCCTGATCATCATCGGCTCCGGCGACGTGTTCGCCCCGGGCGGCGACCTCGGTGGACGGACCGACGAAGGCGAGTCTCCACCACTCGATCTGGGGAAGGACATCCTGCCGTTCCTGGCCATCCGGGACAGCAACGCCCCGGTGATCGCCGCAGTGAACGGCATCTGCCAAGCCGGTGGCCTCCTCATCGCGATGATGGCCGACATCGCCGTCGCAAGCGACCGAGCGACCTTCCGGGCACCCGAGCTCTTGCGCGGTATCCCCGACGCCACCTACGCAGCCGCGCTGCCGGCCCATGTGGGAATCGCTGTCGCCCGCGACCTGCTGCTCTCCGCCCGCACCATCGACGCCGCGGAGGCGTTGCGGATCGGGCTCATCTCGCGGGTCGTCCCCCATGACGATCTGCGCGCCGGTGCGCTTCAGGCGGCACACGAGGTGCTCAAGACGGCGCCAGCGGCTCGCGCTCAGGTGAAGCGGATGCTCAACGAGCGTTACGGACTCATCGACTACGAGACGATGTTCTGGGCGCTCGAGCACTCCCCGGAACCGCGTGAGGGCATGCTCGCCTTTCTGGAGAAACGACGGCCCGAATGGGTCCCTCCCGACGCCGACTGGCCGTAGTTTCCGCCCGCTGGTCTCCGGCGGACACGAGCCGGCATGCACACCGAGCCCGCCGGTGGCTACTCTCTCGTGTAGAACACGTTCTAGTCAACCGCCCTCGTAGGAGGCAGCATGCGAACCCCCCTGTGCGACACCTTCGGGATCGAGTACCCGATCTTCGCCTTCAGCCACTGCCGTGACGTCGTCGCCGCGGTGAGCAAAGCGGGCGGGTTCGGAGTGCTCGGGGCGGTGGGATTCAGTCCCGAGCAGCTGGAGATCGAGCTGGACTGGATCGACGAGCACGTCGACGGCAAGCCCTACGGCGCCGACACGGTCATGCCCCAGAAGGCGGTCGACGTGCACGGTGCCGACGAGACCGAGATGCTCGCCCAGATCAAATCGATGATCGACGCCAACCACTGGGCCTACGTCGACGAGCTCATGGAGCGCTTCGAGCTTCCGGAACTCCCCAAGGACGAACCCCCGCACGGAGTGCTGGGTTGGACCGACGACGTTGCCCACCAGCACGTCGAGATCGCACTCGCCCATCCGATCAAGCTGATCGCCAACGCCCTCGGCTCGCCCCCAAAGGACGTGATCGACCGGGCGCACGCCCAAGGGGTGAAGATCGCCGCACTCGCCGGCAAGACAGTCCACGCGCAGCGGCACATCAACAACGGCGTCGACGTCGTCGTCGCCCAGGGCTACGAAGCCGGCGGGCACACCGGCGAGATCGCCACGATGGTGCTCGTCCCCGAAGTGGTCGACGCGATCGCCCCAGCGCCGGTGCTTGCGGCAGGCGGGATCGGCACCGGACGCCAGATTGCGGCCGCCCTGTCGCTCGGTGCGCAGGGAGTGTGGCTGGGTTCGTTGTGGCTGACCACACAAGAAGGTGGATCGAGTCCCGCTGTCCTGCAGGCCTATCTCGAGGCCACCTCCGCCGATACGGTTCGGTCGCGTTGCTATACCGGCAAGCCGGCCCGGATGCTTCGCAACGCGTGGACCGAGGCCTGGGCAGATCCGGAGGGGCCCGGACCGCTCGGGATGCCGCTGCAGAACATCTTGACGTCGGAGGCCAACGCCCGGATAGCCCGCTCAGGACGCAAGGACCTGGCCTTCGCCCCGGTCGGCCAGATCGTCGGCCGGATGAACGAGAGCCTTCCCGTCCGCGACGTCATCTACCGCTTGGTCGAGGAGTACGTCGAGACGGTCGAGCACCTCGAACAGGGACTACACGACTGAACGACGACCTCGGCTGCTCCCCGATCAGGGTTGCGCCTGGATCCGGACCAGATTGCCCGAGGGATCGCGAAACGCGCAGTCGCGTACGCCCCACGGCTGCGACGCCGGCTCTTGCAGGACCTCGGCACCTGACGCCCGGACCTTTTCGAAGGTGGCATCGAGATCCTCGGATCGGAAGATTGCTGCCTGCAGCGAACCTTTGGTGACCAGGGACAAGAGGGCGTCCCCCTCCTCCTGCGAGCGACCGCCGTGGGGCTGGAACAAGACGATGTCGACGTCTTGTCCGTCAGCGCCGACGGTCACCCAACGGAACTCTCCGTTGGAGACGTCGGTCCGGACCTCGAGGCCCAGCGCATCGCGGTAGAAGCCGAGAGCTTCGTCGGGGTCGTTGACCGGGATGAACATTGCAGAGACGTTGACCATGGATTCACCGTACCGAGCCGACCTGCAGATTGCTTCTCCGATCCTGCTCGGTCAGACAGAGATTGCGGTCACAACCGCTGCGTCGCTCGACGGTGCACCAGGGCCGGGCGCTCGCTGTGGACGGGTCACGACCATGCTCACGCAACTCGGGATCGTCTCGAACGGGCGGTGGTCGAGCTCGCGATACTCCGAGGGCGTCATCCCGACCAGCTCGCTGAAGCGCGAACTGAACGAACCGAGTGAGGTGCAACCGACCGCAACGCAGGCATCGGTGACCGACTTCCCTTCCCGCAGGAGTGCCTTTGCCCGCTCGATGCGGCGGGTCATCAGATACGAGTAGGGAGTCTCGCCGTAGGCGGCGCGGAACTTGCGAGAAAAGTGTGCGGGCGACATCAGCGCGACCCGCGCCATGGCTGGGACGTCGAGGGGTTGTGCATAGTTGCGATCGACCAGATCGCGCGCACGGCGGAGGTGTGCGAGGTCGGCGATCTCTTCGGGCGTCACCGTCACGACGGTACCGGATCCGGCACCCCGCCGGTGAGCGCCCCACCGGCGACCGACGTCCACATCCGGGACCGCACGACGACAGCCACCCGCCCGACCGCATAGGACGCCGCACTGAGGCACCCGACGAAGAACCCGATCGGCCAGTTCGACTCGTAGGAGCTTGCGATCGCCACCCAGACGGTTGCCGTAGCGATGACCACCGAGAGCAGGATCGCCGGCAGCGGTCGGACGGTGAAACAGCGGGCGGCGGCAGGTGGGCCGATCATCAGGGAGAAGACCAGCAGGGTCCCGACCACCGGGACGGTCATCGCGGTCGCCGCGGCCAGCACCAGCAAGAACGCGAGCTCGATCCGATAGGCCGAGATCCCCCTCGCTTCGGCGACCTCGGGCAGTACCGAGGAAAGGAGCAACGGCCGGTAAAGGATGCCGATGGCGGCGATCGAAGCGAGCGCCAGTAGCGCGATCGGCAACAGCTCGGACCGTGCCACGCCGAGGATCTCGCCGAACAACAAGGAGTAGAGCTGGGGCTCGTACTCCTCGGATCGGGAGAGGAACATCGCCCCGATGGCGAGCCCCAGCACCAGCACGAAGGCGGTCACCACATCGTGACGGCCACGCCGGCTGAGGGTGGCGATGCCGAATGCGGCAAGGCCTGCCGCACCGCCCAAGCCGAGCAGTGCGCTGAACCCGAGGAGGTTGGCAGCCGCCGCACCGGCGAACGCGCTGTTGGGAATCGCATGTGCCGGAAAGGCCGACCCGCGCAGCACCACGAAGAACCCGACCACCCCGGCCAGCACCGCGACGATGGTGCCCGCGATCCAGGTGTTGGCCATGAAGCTAGAGAACATCCGACCGCGATCCGTGGGTGGGTTGATGGCTGACCTTGCGGGCACCGACCCGCGATCTGATGGGCGGGAGTCCCGCGATCAGGTACGCGGCAAAGGTGAGCAGGACGATGAACGAGCTCACAGGAAATCCAGCGTGGGCGGCCCCCCAGTCGTAGCTGTCGTAGGCGAGGAGCACGCCGAGCCAGGTCGCGCCCACTCCGATCGCCCCGGCCACCGCGATGGCCGCGCCGAACCGGTTGGTCAGCCGCAAGGCGGTGGCGGCCGGGCCGATGAGCAGGGTCGTCGACAGGATCGCGCCGATGGCGAGCGACGAGAGGGCGACCGCGAGGGAGAGGGCGATGATGAAGCCGAGCCCGATCAGACGGACTCGCACCCCGCGTGCGGCCGCGAGGTCGGCGTTGGTCGAGGCCAACAGCAACGGGCGGTACAGCAGGAGGACCAGGCCCACCGCGATGAGGCCGCAGACGATGACCGCGGGAACGGTTGACGGGTCGATGGTGAAGATCGATCCGAAGAGGACGGTCTGCGCAGCGCCGGTGGTCGCGCCGGAGGTGGCCCCCAAGAAGAGGAAGAGAGCGGTCAGGCCGGTGGCCACTCCGAGCACGATGCCCGTGGCCAGGTCCCGACCGCGGACCCGCTGGACCCCGATGACCTCCATGGTGCCGCCGCCGATCAGGACCGCGGAGATGAACCCGAGAAAGGGGCCGACACCGACGTAGAACGCCGCGGCTCCCCCGGCCGCCGACACGTCGGTGAGCGCGTGGCCCGCAAAGGACTGACCGCGCATGACCGTGAAGACCCCGACGACCGCTGACACGACCGCCGAGATACCGCCCACGACGAGGGCCACGTGGACCGGCCCACTCGAGAAGAAACCCGGCTCGATGATCCAGTGCATCCGGTCAGCTCACGTCGAACTCGTGGACGGCGTGATCGCCGTGCCCATGGTCGAAGGCGTCGTCCGGTCCGGAGGCAACCACGATGACCCGACCGTGGACGTGCAGCACGTCCACATGGTGGCCGTAGAGACTGGTCAGGACTTCGGTGCGGATCACCTCGTCGGTGGTGCCGGCGGCTGCTCGTCCGCCCGCGAGGTACACGACCTTGTCCACCACCGGCAGCAGTGGGTTCATGTCGTGAGCGGACAGCAGGATCGCGATCTGTTGCTCGACCGCGATCCGGTGCAGCAGGCCGATGACCTCCTGACCCGAACGCAGGTCCAGATTGGCCAGTGGCTCGTCGAGAAGAAGGAGCCGGGGTCTGGCGATCAGCGCGTGTGCGATGAGCACCCGCTGCTGCTCACCACCGGACAGGGTTCCGATGCGGGCGTCTGCGAACCTGGTCGCATCGACGGCCTCCAACATCTCCTCGACGGCGGACCGCCGTCGCCGGGACGGCATCGGCAGGCCGAGGCGTTGCCCGTCGATCCCGAGTCCGACCAGGTCCCTCGCACGCAACGGCACGTCGGGATCGAGGAGCACCTTCTGGGGGACGTAGCCGATCCCTCCGGTACGACGTCGAAGCGGTCTCCCTTCGAAGAGGATCCTGCCGGTCCCGGGAGCCTGCAGACCGAGGATCACCCGGAGCAGGGTCGTCTTTCCCGCTCCGTTGGCGCCGATCAGCCCGGCGAACTCACCGGCTCCGAGGTCGAAGGTGACCTGATCGAGGATCTGCCTCCCTCCCAGCGCGACACCGACCTCTTCCACGCCGAGCACCGGAGTATCGGCCGGAGACCCGGGGGCACCGTCAGGCGGGGTCATAGATGCTCGGTCGACTTGCCGTTCGTCACCGCCGCCCGGAACGCTGCGACCTCGGCCAGCATCCACGACTGGTAGTCGAAACCTGGGGTGGGCATCGTCTCGTAGACGCCCACCACCGGGATCCCCGAATGGAGAGCGGTCTGTCGGAACGAGGTGGTGAGGTCATCGACGACCTGTTGGTTGTAGGCGAAGAACTTGACCTGGTGCTTGGTGAGGTAGGAGTTCTCCAAGGTGATGTCCTCGGGGTTCGGGTCGACACCGTTCATGACGTCAGCTTGAAAGCGGAACGGGGTGAGGATCCTCATACCCATCGCCTGCAGGAGATAGTCGGCGACCGGTTCGGTCACCGCCACGCGCACCCCGGGAAACTCGGCTTTGAACGAAGCGATCGACGCGCGAAGCGGGGCAAGAGACGACAGGAACTTGGCCAGGTTGGCCGCGAAGTAGGCGGCGTGGTCGGGGCGGAGCTCGGAGAGGTCCTTCGCCATCACCGTTGCCACCGCGGGCATGGTGCGCGGGTCGTACCAGAGGTGGGGATTGGGGGTGTCGTCAGGGAGTCCGAGGACATCCTGGGCGACGATGACCTTGCGGCTCGAGCTGGGCACCGCGGACTCGATCGTGTTCATGAACGGGTCGTACCCCACCCCGTTCTGCACGACGAGCTGTGCGGCGCTGACCTCCTCTGCGACGCTCGGGCTCGACTCGAATGCGTGCGGATCGGTGTTCGGATTGTTGAGGATGGAAGTGACGCGGACGTACTTCCCGCCGATCTGGCTCAGAACATCGGCGTACTGGTTCTCCGCTCCGACCGCTTCGACCAACCCGGACGATGAGGAGCCACGACCCGTCGCGCTCCCACCGGCTCCACACGCCGTCGCGACCGACCCCACCAGGACCAGCAGGACAACGGCCCGCCACCCCGGGTGGCCTGGCGCACGGCGCCGACCGGGTCGCCTCAGGATGCCCATGCCCGAGACAGTAATCTAGACTGAGTCTCAACACAAACAACGGGAAGCCCAGGTGACAAGGGACCGAAGGAGGTGATGCGATGCAGGTGTGTTTCAATGAACGGGTGCCGGAGCCGAGCCAGAACCTGCACGCCCTGGTCGAGGATCGGCTCCGCCATGTCGACCAGCGCTACACCGGCGGGCGGCGGGCGATCACCGAGTTACTGATGGACAGTGGCCCGGTGAGCATCTCCGACATCGCGGACCGACTTCCCGACCTCCCCCGAAGCTCGGCCTACCGGCACCTGGTCGACCTCGAGTCGGCGGGCGTGGTCCGCAGGGTGACCGCGAGTGACGAGTACACCCGGTTCGAGCTGGCAGAGGACCTGACCGAACACCATCACCACCTGCTGTGCATCGAATGCGGGAAGGTGATCGACGTCACACCTTCCACCGGGTTCGAACGGTCGGTCGAGCGTCACCTGACCGACCTGGCCGCCGCTGAGGGATTTCAGACTCATTCGCATCGGGTCGACGTGCTCGGCCTGTGTGCCTCCTGCCAGTAGTCGAGACCCGAGGGTTCCCCAAGTCCGACGGCGCTACTGCTACCGTCGACCGCAGAAGTGCCCTCCGGACTGAGGATCCGGTCCATCACTTTTGGCGAGTTTTCGTGGCACCCGAGCGGATTGGAGGAGGCGATGTCCGACCTGACGGCCCCTTCGAACTGGTACCTCGACCTCCAGGTTCCGAGCATCCTCCGGCGGCGGGACGGTCAAGCCGGTCCGACGCCGCTCCAGGTTCCCGAACTGGTTCCGAAGCCGTCCGATCCTCGAGCCCAAACGCCGACCGGTTCGTCGAACCGGAGCAGGGCAGGAGGAACGCTGAAGAGTCGGTTCAGCGGGTTTCGATCGGCAGCCGCAACGGCGGTGACCGCCCCGGCCCCGACCGCAGCAGCATCGACCGGGACCGCGGCGGCGGGGGTGGCGACCGATCGACAAGGGTCCGCAGTCCACAGTGATCTCGCCCACCTCGAGCACCAGGTTGCCGGCTTGCGACGCGAGCGGGACGACCTGCTTGCCGCGGCGATACCCCTTCGCAAAGAGGTTGCCGCGCTTCGCTCGGACAAAGAGGAGCTCGCCGGACTCCGATCGGAGATCGAGGTCTTGCGGCGCAGGAAACTCTCACTCGAGGACGCGATGGCCGGACGACCCCGTGCGCCCGAACAGAGCAACGCAGGTCCGAGCGGATATCAGAGGTTCCACGACTCGTAGGGAGCCTCAGAGGCGGTGTCGATCGAGGTGCGCCGGCGATACCAGCCCGACGGTCGCACCCAGCACGAGTGCGATGGCAGCCACGATCACCAACTCGACCGTCAACGAGACCCAAGAGGCGCCAACAGCCAGGGCGGTCGGCACGAAGAACCCGAGATAGGCAAGCGCGTAGTAATAGCCGGTCATCGCGGAGATCTCCTCTGGGTCGCTGATCCGCTGCAGCTCCAGCAGGCCCGCGATGAGGGCGGTACCGAATGCCAGCCCGAGGACGACCGCAGCGACCGCACCCAGCCAAGGCGACTGGATCGAAACACTGAGTGCGGCGACCGCCACACCGGTAGCGACGAGGAGCAGCGCCGCGAGGATCGCCTTCGGACGGCGAACGTGATCGAGCCGTCGACCCGCCGGCTGGACCGCAAGACCTGTCCCCAAGGTGATGACGGTCAGCGCGGTGGCATAGAGCAACGACCAGTGGCCCAACTTCTGGGCCATCGACTCGGGGATGACCACGAAGGCGACGCTCGCCGAGGTGAAGATCCAGGGCGCCAGTGGGAGAACCAGCCGGCGAAATCGCCTGTGGCGGATGGTGTCCAGCTTGAACGGACTCACCATCAAGCCCGATCGGGTGACTGGGACGTCGCGCTCGAATGCCACGGAGACCAGCGCCAGGACGATGACGCTCACCATGATCTGCACCAGGTACGGAACGACCTCCGGGGCTGGTGCAGTCGCCGCGAGGACCCCGGCCACGCCGGCTCCGACACCGAATCCCGCGGTGAGGGAGAGTGCGGCCCGTCGAGCGCCGAGGGCCGGTGGACCGCCCGCGGCGGTCGTCAGCTCGATCACCCAACTCGTCCCGACCGCCATGCCCAAGCCGACCGAGATCCCGCTCAGCATCCGGCCGAACAGCAGGAACGCAAGGGCGCCGACTGCGATCAGCGCCGAGCCGAACACCCCCACCACAAGGGCGGCCGCCACGACTCGCACTCGCCCCAACCGATTGGCCAGCAGCGGCCCGGCGATGAGCGCGGGTGCCAAGCCGAACACGTAGAACCCGAGCAGGACATCGACCACGGTCGTCGAATAGCCATTGTGCTCCCGATAGAAGACCAGCAGTGGGGTGAACTGATTGCCTCCCCACGCACACACGAAAATCGCCGCGCACGCGATCATCCACTGGCGCGATCGAAGCGTTGGGAGGAACGTCATGTCGGAATTCCTGGCTCTTCGGATTTCAGCGGGTTCGGCCAGGATCGTAGGCAACCGATGGGTTGTAGTTTGGCCGGATGCCAAACGGGCTCACCCTTTGGAGCGGCTGGGACCCGCGGACCGGAGCATCTGCGGACCCGTCAGCTCCCGACCGGTTCGCCGAGTCGGCGCCCACGGATCCTGCTGCAGGAGCCCGTTACGAACTGCTCGCGGTGGCGGCTCGGGGTTTCCGCCCTCCGCAGTTCGTGGACACGACCGCACTCTCCCCTGAAGTCGGTGTCCGCCTCACGAGCGACGGCGTCACGGTCGGGTCGGAGGAAGCACCGGAGTATCCCGGACTTCGCAAGGTCTGGTCCGTGGTCTACCGCGAGATCACCGAGACCGGCCCTCGGGTGACCACGCCCTACGGGATCTACCTGCTCGGGGTCGATCCACCGCCGGACGTGAGCCCCGAAGAGCTCAACACGTTCAACGACTTCTACACGAACGTGCACCTGCCCGAGGTGACCGAACGTCGCAACGCACTTCGAGCCACCCGGTACGAGCGGGTCCGCGAGTTGAAGGCCCCCTACAAAGGCGCTCCCCGATTCCTCGCGGTGTACGAGGTGGACGAGACTTCGGCAGCCAATCGCCGCCACACCGGCCCTCCCTACAGCAAGGGACCACCGGTCTGGCAGGACCACACCACCCCGTGGCGCCTCTGGTACCGGCAGCTCGCTCGGCAGAAGTGATCGTCGAAGCTCCGCGTCGCCCGAGCGGCGGGGGCTGAACGGCGGAGCGTCAGTCGGCCGAGGCGGAGGTCTTCTTCAACGCCTCGGTCCATGCGACCGGCGTGTCGGCCTCGCTTGCGGTCTTGACGATCTCGGTCATCGACGCAGCCTTCTTTTCTGCTGCAGCCGCGGCCGCCGCTGCCCTGTTCTCGGCCTCGACGAGCGTCGGGACGACCTGAGCCGCACGCTCGGCGGTCACCTTGGCATCCGTCGCGGTTCGCCTGGCGACCTTTGCGGCGTCATCGGCTTCGCGAGCAGCCTGCTCGGCGTTCTGGACCGCCTTCTCGGCCTCCTCCGACTTCTTGACCGCGGCCTGAGCCCGCAGGGTGGCTTCCTCTGCAGCTTTGACCAGCTGTGCCGCGGAGTGCTCGGCCTCGGCGGCCCGTTGCAACGTCTGGGTCATCTCGGAAACGACCGCAGAAAGCCGCGCCGCCTCCTGCCAGCTCTCGGGACTACCGGTGGAGGTCGCCTTGGTGACCGCCTCTTCGGCCCGCTTGGCCCACTTCTTTGCCTCGGCTGCGGCGTTCTCGATCACCGGCTTCCCCTCCGACGCACTGACACTGGGTTGCACGACCGGGCTCGCCGGTTTGTCACTCGTTTCCTCCTTGGCAGTGTTTCCTGAACTGACAGCTGGCGCGCCTTGGGCGGCGGCCGGCTTCGACTCTGCTGCGGCAGGGGCCACGGACTCGGTGGTTCCCTTGTTCGCCGGCGCGGTGTTCGCCGGCGCGCCGGCAGGAGGCGGTGTATTCGGCCGGACCTCTTCCTTCTTCGGGGGTGCCGGAGGCTGGAACGAGGACACGAATGGCGGGGCCGCAGGAGGCGGAGGTGGCGGGGCCGCAGGAGGCGGGGGTGGCGGGGCCGCGGCGGGGGCCACCGGTGCAACGGACGGAGCTGCAGGCGGCGGAGGGGGAAGCGGCGCTGCGGGAGCAGCAGGAGCAGCGGGAGCAGCAGGAACCGCATCGTTCGACCGCTCCTTGCCCGCTGGGCCCGCTCCGGTCGCCGACGTCTCGGCGCCCACGACTGCGGCACCGGTCTTGGCGTCCTGACTCTCTCCGCTCTCCTCTGTCGCAGGCGCCCCTCCCTCGACGACGACGGCAGGGCGCGGTGAGTGCTCTTCGCTGGAGCGCGAATGAATGTGCAGCACTTGACCGGTCAGGTGCAGTCCGTCCCAGTAACGCATGAGACCCGGTTCGGAAGCGTCCGGATACCATCCCGGATCGCCGTACTCCTCGGAACCATTTTCGGAGTCAGACGTTGCCTCGTCTGCGGGAGTCGCCCCCTGCGCGCCGGCTCCGGTGTCCGCTTGTCCGGTCGCGGGGTCCTCGGGCCGAGGTCGCTGGTTCGAGAAGAACTGAGTGACTCCGACCACCTCTTCGGGGACGGGCTCTTCCTTCCGCTCTGGCTTCGGTTGCTTTGAGAAGGGTCGCAGTGCCATACCTCCTGGCTCGGCTGATGACCCCCCGACCTTTAGGGATTTCGGCTCCGCTTCGCCGAGGCTACACCAGCGTCTCTGACGCCAGATCGCGGCTCAAGATCGACTCGCGGCCGGTCGATGTTCACTGCGTGCGGCTGAAGCGACCGACTCGTCACAATGTGTCAGAAGAGACCGCGCGGCCAGAAGAAACCGCGCCGTCGAACATCGCGATCTCGGTCGACGTTCCAGTTGCGACACCCGTCTCCGCTCCGGTCGCCCCCCTCCCTGCCCCCGTTTCCCGTTCGTTGATCCCTATTCCCGATCTCGACCTGGACGGCATCCCCTCGCTCGTCTTCCAACCGGCAGTCGACCTCGGCACCGGACGCCTCCTCGGGTTCGAAGCGTTGTTGCGGTGGCACCGGTTCGACGGAAGTTCGGTCTCGCCGAGCGTCCTCATTCCCTTGGCAGAAGCCAGCGGACGAATGAACGAGCTCAACAAGTGGGTGATCGCCGAAGCTTGCGCGCAAGGTGCCCGGTGGCCCTCCGACCTCCAGCTCGCGGTGAACTGCTCGGTGTTCCAGCTGCAACGGGGAAACGCTGCGACCGCGACCGCCGCCGCGCTCGAGCAGTCCGGTCTCAACCCCGACCGGCTGACCGTCGAGATCACCGAGTCGTCGGTCGCCGACGACGACGCCGGCCGAGATCTCGAAGCCATGACCGGGTTGGGTATCCAGCTGACCGTCGATGACGTGGGAGAAGACTGGTCGGTCCTTCGGAACTTTCGCGGCTGTGTCGTGAACACCATGAAGATCGACGCCTCACTCGTCGCGGGACTCAACCTCGCTGGCGGAAGGAGTCGGGGAACGATCGATACGATCGTCAACGTCTGCAGAACCCTCGGGGTCTGCACCGTGGCAGAGGCAGTCGAGTCGGCCAAGCAGGTGGCGATACTTCGTGAGATCGGGGTCGACGCGGCCCAGGGTTACTTCTTCTCGCCGCCCATGGAGCCCGAGGAGACCGCCGCACTCGCGTCGATCGAGCCTCATCTCTGCTTCGAGCTGGGCGAGCATCCGCTCGACCGCTGATCGCTCACTTCCCCCCGACAGATCGACCGGCGAACTCGGCAAGGGCAAGCAGCTGCTCGGCGGTGCCGATGCTGATGAGCACGTCCTCTGCTGCGATCGAGCTCTCCGGCGACGGGTTGGTCACGAAGCGACCGTCGGGTCTGCGGATGGCGAGCACGAGTGATCCGGTGCGATCACGGATATGCGCCTGGCGAAGGGTCTGACCCACCAGGGGAGAGTCGCTGGAGACGGTCAACTCTTCGAGGCGGAAGGTGAGTGACCCGTCGTGCATCACGACGTCCACGAAGTCCACGACGTGAGGCTGGGTGACAAACGAGGCCATGCGATCGCCACCGAGTTGCTGGGGGTTGACCACCCGGTCCGCACCGGCCCGGAAGAGCTTCGCCTCGGACGATTC
Source organism: uncultured Acidimicrobiaceae bacterium (assembly GCA_963839925.1). GTDB lineage: Bacteria > Actinomycetota > Acidimicrobiia > Acidimicrobiales > RAAP-2 > Bog-756. The sequence goes on from CAWIWV010000002.1 coordinate 644,809, forward strand.
GTTCCGCGCCCGAGCGATGATCTGGATGCTCGGGTGCATCGACTTCGCGGCCACCGTGACATAGAGATTGTCCGCGTCGGTGTCGAGCGCGGCAACCAGCGCAGATGCCCGCTCCAGTCCGGCTTCGAGGAGTGTCGCGTCGTCGGCGACGTCGCCGGACACCGATGCGTACGGAATCCCGGCCAACCGGTCGACGTCACGATCGACGACGACCAGGTCGGTCTCCCCGTTAGCGAGAAAGCGGGCCACCTCCCGACCGACCCGGCCCCACCCGCAGACGATCACGTGCCCGTGCATCCGCCCGATGTCTCGTTCCATCTTGCGCCTCCTGATCAGATCCCGAACGTGGCCGTCGAACAGCACCTCGAGGACGGCAGAGAAGGTGTAGAGCGCGGTGCCCACCCCGACCAGAATGAGGATGATCGTGAAGATCTTGCTCGCCTGGTCGAGTGGGCGAGGGGCGTTCGCTCCCACCGTGGTGACCGTGTTGACCGACTGGAACACCGCGTCGAGGAGGTCGAACCCGAAGCACAGATAGCCGATGGTGCCCGCGACGAGCACCAGGGCGAACGCGCCGAGCCCGATGCGCACACTTCGGAAGGGGTCCTGCGAGCTGTCCGCAGGCCGTGTGCTGAAGGCTCTCCGGCCCGAGTCGGATCCCGTCGGCATCGGTTCCCTTCTGCTTCCTTCTGTCATGGCCGACATGACCGGCCTCAGGGTAACCCCTGAGGCTCTCGGCACCCGGGAACCGACTGCAGCGCCCGGCACCGCCGGTGCCCGCGCACCAATGCGACCGATCGTGGAAACGCGGCAGAATCATCAGGCCGAGTGCCGCTCGGGCACCGGCAGACCCGCGACGTCGACCGATCGAGGAGGCCGCCCATGGCCATCACCACCACCAACCCAGCGAGCGGACAGGTCTTGAAGACGTTTTCGGCGCTGACCGAGGCCGAGATCGATGCCAGATTGGCCAAGGCCGAGGCGACCTTTCGTACCTACCGGCGCACCTCGTTCGCGGATCGCTCGCGGTGGATGCATGCCGCGGCCGATCTCCTCGAAGCCGAAGTGGACCAGGTCGCCGAGATGATGACCTCGGAGATGGGGAAGACGGTCGTCTCCGCCCGCCAAGAGACGCTCAAGTGCGCACGAACGTGCGGATACCTCGCCGATCACGCCGAAGCGTTTCTTGCCGTAGAACCGGCCGACGCCGCGGCAGTGGGGGCCACCTCGGCCTACGCGCGCTACCAACCGCTCGGTCCGGTCCTCGCGGTGATGCCGTGGAACTTCCCGCTCTGGCAGGTGATCCGATTCGCCGCACCGGCCCTGATGGCCGGCAACGTGGGCCTCCTCAAGCATGCGTCGAACGTTCCCCAGACCGCGCTCTTCCTCCAGGACCTGTTCGAGCGGGCCGGCTTCCCCGGGGGGGCGTTCCAGACGCTGCTGATCGGCTCGGAGCAGGTCGAGCGCGTCCTGCGAGACGACCGGGTGGTGGCGGTCACCCTCACCGGATCGGGGCCCGCCGGCTCGTCGGTGGCCTCCATCGCCGGCGACTCGGTGAAGAAGTCGGTCCTCGAGCTGGGCGGGAGTGATCCGTTCATCGTGTTGCCGTCGGCCCTTCTTCCGAAAGCGGCTGAGGTGGGCGCGTTCGCGCGCTGCCTCAACAACGGACAGTCCTGCATCGCTGCGAAGCGCTTCATCGTCCATGACGCAGTCGCGGACGAGTTCGAAGCCCTCTTCGTCGAGCAGATGGCCTCGCGGGTCGTCGGCGATCCGATGCACGAAGGAACCGACGTCGGTCCGCTCGCAACCGAGCGCCAGCGTGCCGACATCGCGGACCTGGTGACCGACGCGGTCGACAAGGGCGTCCGGGTGCTCTGCGGAGGTGAGGTCCTGTCGGGGCCGGGGTGGTACTACCCGCCGACCGTGCTGACCGGGATCACCCCGGACATGCGGGTGGACACCGAGGAGGTCTTCGGGCCGGTGGCCACCCTCTACCGGGTGGCCAGCATCGACGAGGCCATCGAGCTGGCCAACGCCTCCGAGTTCGGGCTCGGCGCCAACGCGTGGACCAACGACCCGGCCGAGCAGGAGCGGTTGATTACCGAACTCGATGCCGGGATGGTGTTCGTCAACGGGAACGTGACCTCTTATCCGGAGCTCCCATTCGGGGGGATCAAGGCGTCGGGCTATGGGCGCGAACTGACCGCCCACGGGATCCGGGAGTTCTGCAACCTGAAGTCGGTCTGGATCAACGAAAAACCCGGTGGCTGAGTCGCGTTATCCTGCGCGCTGAGGCCCCGGTTTGTCCGAGCAACCGTACGAAGGGGCAATCCTTTGCCGGAAAGGAAACCAACGTGAGCGATTTGCTGCTGGCAGATGAACGAGAGGCCGTGGCGACCGCAAGCCGTCACCTGGCAGCGACCGGGCTGGTGATCGGGACCGCGGGCAACATCTCCGCCCGCAAGGACGATCTGGTCGCGGTAACCCCGACCGGCGCCGACCTCGGAACGGTGACCGCGGAGATGGTCACGGTCATCGACCTCGACGGCGAGGTCGTCGACGGCGAGCTCGCACCGACCTCCGAGGTACCGCTCCACACCGGCATCTACGCGGCCACCAACGCACTGGCCATCACCCACGCTCATGCGATGGCGTCGACCGCCCTCTCCTGTACCCATGACGAACTCCCGCCCTTGCACTACAGCTGCCTCGGCCTGGGAGGAGCCCCGCGCACGGCGGCGTATGCCACCTTCGGCAGCCAGGAGCTCGCGGACAACGTGATCAAGGCGCTCGCCGGGCGCAATGCCGCCATGATGCAGAACCACGGTTCCATCGCCTACGGCAGCAAGATGAGCGAAGCGGTCGAGCGGCTCGAGCTGCTCGAGTGGCTGGCCGAGCTCTACTGGCGCTCCTCGTCGATGGGGACGCCAAGGGTGCTCACCGACAAGGACTTCGAGGCGATCATCATGTCCGCCATGGAGAAGGGCTACGGCCGGGTCCAGAAGGCGAAGAAGAAGGACTGACCGTGCCGAGCGCGGCCCGCCTCACGAAGCTCCGACGCTCGAGTCTCCGAAGTAGGCGTCCCGCAGGTCCCTCTTGAGGAGCTTTCCTGCGGGATTGCGGGCGAGCGGCTCGTCACTGAAGGCGACTCGGGTCGGCACCTTGAACAGCGCGAGGTTGTCCCCTAGGAAGGTCCGGAGCTGGTCCTCGGTGAGCGTTGCGCCCTCACGACGGACGACCACGCAGGCGACCTCCTCGCCGAGACGCTCGTCGGGAACACCGAGCACCGCCGCTTCCACGACGTCGGGGTGGTCGTAGATCGCGCTCTCCACTTCGGCGCAGTAGACGTTCTCTCCGGCCCGGATGACCATGTCCTTGGCCCGGTCCTCGATGTAGAGGAAACCCTCTTCGTCGATCCTGCCGAGGTCACCAGAGGCCAACCAGCCGTCGACGATGGTCTCGGCGGTCTCGTCCGGCCGGTTCCAATAGGCCCGGATGAGATTGGGCCCCTTCATCCAGATCTGCCCGTGCTCGCCGATCGCCACCGGCTTTCCGTCCTCGCCGCGGACCTCGGTGTCCAAGATGCTCGTCCTGGCCCGCCCGGCCGAGGTGGGGTGGCTGACGTAGTCGTCGCCCTGGTTGTGCGGTCCATAGGCGTTGGTCTCGGTCATGCCGTAGCCGATATTGGGCCGACCCCGGGAGAACCCCTCTTCGACCCGACCGACCAACTTCACCGGAGCAGGAGCTCCACCGCCGCCGATCTGGGCGAGCGACGAGGTGTCGTACCTCGAGAACGCGGGGCTCTCCAGCAGGTCCCAACTCTGGGTCGGAACGCCGACGAACGCGGTCACCTTCTCTGCCTCGATGAGCCGGAGGGCCGCTTCGGGATCCCAGCGGTACATCATGACCAGCTTGAGCTTCAGTCCGAAGCAGGAGAGCATCACCGGAACGCACCCGGTGACGTGGAAGAGCGGCACGATCAAGATGAAGCTCCGTGGCGGGCCTCCCTGTTCCATCTCGGTGATCGGGCTCTGGCCCTTGCGCTGTCCGTCGATCGTCGCATCGGCCCAGAACGCCATCAGCGCCTGGGTCACCGCCCGATGGGTGGACACCGCGCCCTTGGGAAACCCGGTCGTCCCCGAGGTGAAGAGGATGGTGGCATCGTCGTCGGGTCCCACCTCGACCACCGGCATGGGGTCACCGACGGTGACCACCTCTTCGTACCGCTGCACCCCCGGGGGCTGCGGTTCGATCTCGTCGGCCCGGACGGCGATCACCGGGACGTCCCGCACACAGGCGACCCGGTGGGAACGTTCGACCCGTTCCGGATCGGCAAGCAACAGCGAGAGACCCGAGTCGTCGATGGCGTACTCGATCTCGGGCTCGGTCCACCATGCGTTCAGCGAAACCGACACCGCACCGATCGAGAGCACCGCGGCGAACGACACGATCCACTCGGGCAGGTTCCGCATGGCGATCCCCACCCGATCGCCTTTCGAGATGCCGAACGTGTTGACGAGGGCGTTGGCGAGGCCGTCGACGTGGCGCATGGTCTCGCCGAAACTCCAGCGTTCGTCCTCGTAGACCAAGAAGGTCGAGTCGTCACCGCGTGCGCCGGCGAAGAGCTGGCCGAGGTTGGCCGGAGCGTTCTTGAACTGGCGGTAGTCGACCCCCCGCACCGGGGCCTCGATCAATTCGAAGAGGCTGCCCGGACCGGTGACCTCTGCAAAGACCTCGTCGTAACCGAGCAACATCGTCGCGGCCTCCCCTGCCGAGCACCCGACCCTACCCGGTACGGCACCTTGCGTTCACCGGGCGGCGCGTGCAGAAGACCGCACCGAGGAGCGGGTTCAGACCGAAGCGACCTCCAGCCGCGGCCGGACGCCGGTCAGCTCCTCGGAGATCCGCCAGAGCCTGAGCGCAGCCCCGGGGTCATAGGCCGCATGGACGAAGGAAACCTGCGTCGGATTCCCGCGCATCCCCCGCAACCCGTCGGGTCCGAAGAACTGACCTCCTCGGACCTGGTCCGAGGTTGCTGCCAGCAGGATCGGGAGCGCGCCGTCGGCCGCGCTCTGGGCGAGCACCACGTTCCCGAACCGCGCCGCCGCCTCGCCGAAGGTGGAGCCCTTCATCTGCGGGTACACCAGATTGGTCGCCGCATAGCCGGGGTGGGCTGCGACGCTGATCACCTCGGAGCCCGAGGCGGCCAACCGCCGGTCGAGCTCGAGGGTGAACAGCTGGTTGGCCAGCTTCGACTGGCAGTAGGCCGACCACCTGCTGTACCGGCGCTCCCCGTGCAGATCGTCGAAGTGCATCCGCCCGACCTGTGCACCCATGCTCGACACGGTGACCACCCGTGCCCTAGGAGTGGCGAGCATCCGATCGAGCAGCAGCCCGGTCAGGGCGAAGTGGCCGAGGTGGTTGGTGGCGAACTGCATCTCGAATCCGTCGACGGTCTGTTGGCGCGGGATGCCCATCACCCCGGCGTTGTTGATCAACAGGTCAAGCCGATCGTGCCGACCGAGAAGCTCGGCGGCGAACGAACGCACCGAGGCAAGATCAGCGAGATCGAGCTCGAGGACCTCCAGGTCGGCACCCGAGACCTCCTCGAGCACCCGCTCGACGGCACCGGCGGCACGTTCGGCGCTACGGCAGGCCAACACCAGGTGTGCACCTGCGCGCGCCAACGCCAACGAGGTCTCCAGACCGAGCCCGCTGTTCGCGCCGGTCACCACAACGACCCTCCCGTCGAGCGAACCGATGTCGGCGACCGTCCAGGGCTTCATCGCTTCGGACCCTACTGGGATCGGTGACCGGCTGCGCCCGGTCGCCAGCCTCCAACTACCCTGTTCTCCAGCGAGAACGACCAGCAGGGGGATGATGGTTTTGGCTTCACGACTCGCCACCGACGCCGAAGTCGACACGTGGAACGAGCAGGGATGGGTCGTGCTCGAGGGGCTGGTGGGCACCGACGAGATCGACGCCGTCGCAGACGACGTCCATCAACTCTTCCCGACCGGCGAGGAGTACCACGCCGACCCCGAAGCAACGGTTCGCAAGTGGAGAGGTGGCCTCCGCTCGACCGACGGCGACGAGTTCTGGGGCGACACCGGGCCGGGCTTCCGCAACAACCAGCACCTGTGGGTGACGCCCTTCCCGTTCGTCGGAGGCGGGATGCTCAACCGGCTCTGCGTGCACCCTTCGGTCGTGGACTTCGCAGAGCGGGCACTCGGGTCCTCGGACATCCGGCTCTATCAGGCCATGGCGACCGCGTCGTACTCCGGGTTGACCAACTACGAGCAGCCGATGCACATCGACCGGAACCACTCGTGGCTCCCCGCGGTGCACGGTGGTCCATGGCGGAACATCGAGAGCTTCCTCTACCTCTCCGACGTGACCGAAGCGGACAATGCCACCCGGGTGGTGCCGTTGCGCGACTCGGCGCACGTGTCGGAGATGACGCCGATCCTGATGCCCGACACCGACCCCGGGCTGTACGCGGCCGAGCGACGGGCCACCGGGGTGCGAGGCTCCTACCTTGTCTACCGGTCCGACGTCTTCCACCGCGCGGCGCCCTACGCCGCGGAAGGGAGATCCCGGTTCATGCTGACTCTCGGATTCAAGCACGCCGGTCACGACTGGATCGGCTACAACCAGGCACAGTCGGTTTCCACCGGGGCGGAGTGGACGCGGTTCGCCGAGCGCTGCAGCCCACGAGAGCTCGAGTTGTTCGGCTTCCCCCCGCCGGGACACCCGATCTGGAACGACGAGCTGATCGACCGGACGGCCATCCGATACCCGTTGATGGATCTCACCCCTTGGCGAGCGGCCCTTCCGGCGAGAACCGGCTCCTAGGCTGATCCGAAGCGCTCGAGGTAGGCGGCGAAACCCTCCCGCACGGTCGACCGGTCGAGCCCGAAGTCGCCAAGTGCGAACTCATGGCTCCCGAACGCTCCGGGGGGATGGTCGCCCGCCCACCGCTCGAGATGCGCCCGGGCATCGCCGGACTCGATCCCGAGCTGCTCGTAGGCGGCGCACACCGCACCCACCGGGTCCGACTGGAGCGACCCGAAGTCGATGTCGGCAAAGGATGCCTCGCCGATGCGCTGCCGGAAGTCGAGTGCCCGATTGATCGCCTCGGACCAGACCGCGAGCTGCTCGCGTCCCAACTCGACCGCGTCGTCCCGGTCGCTGACCCAGCTTCGGGTGTAGGCGATGAGGCTGCAGACGGAGCCGAGCACGTCGGCCGGATCCCGATGGGTCCAGAGGAACTTCGCACGCGGATAGGCGCCGAGCAGATCGTCGAGGGCCAACATGTGCACCGGAGTCTTCAAGTGCCAGAGGCGGGGCGGGCAGTGCCACTGGAGCAGTTGGAGTACCTGCCGGTGGAACCGGTAGGCGCTGCTCATGTCGCAGTCGAGCACCCACGCCGCATAGGACGGCACCCTCGCCATCCCGTCGAAGTGCTCGGTGCGGAACTCCATACCGAGCAGGTCCTGACACTCGGTTGGTCCGTCTGCTGCCTGGAAGTGAAGCGAACGCATCTTCGGAAACGCCTCGTACATGGCCTCGAGCCCGGCCCGTGCGTTGTCGATCCGTGGATCGGAGTCCTGGGTGGCCGCCTCGGGTGGCGGGACCGGGTCGGACGACTCCCAGAGACGGACCGAACGGATCTGCGGATCGGCGGCGAGCAGATTGCTCAGCGCGGTCGTGCCGGTGCGCGGCAGACCGATGATCACCAAGGGACCGTCGACCTCTTCGTCGAGGATCTCCGGGTGCTCGGTGATGGTGTCGATGATCCGGAGCCGATTGGCCAGCAACATCCCGAGGCGGAGCGCGAGGATCTGTTCCCCGCCGTCGGTGAGATCGGACTCGTCGTTGAAGGACGCGACCAAACGGTCCAACCCCTCCCTCCAGGTCGTGCCCCCGAAGTCGTCGAGGCCGGTCTCTTCTCGAGCGGCGTCGATGAGTTGCCCGGCGTCGAGCATCAGATGAAGTCCGAGCCGCCGTCGACGTTGACGTTGGCTCCGGTCACGTACCCGTTGGTTCTGGAGGCGAGGTAGGCGACGAGCGATGCCACCTCCTCGGGAAGACCTGCCCTCCCAAGGTCGGCCGGCTGGTGGAAGTGCCGCTCGATCCAGGTCATCACGTCGTAGGGATCGGTGGCGTCGAGCGATTCGGCCTCGAACATTTCGCGCAGGCCCTCGCTGAAGCTGGCGGTCACGATCGACCCGGGGCTGACCGTGTTGACCAGGATCCCCTCCGGCGCCAACGACTTGGCCAGGTTCTTGGAGACACTGGTCAAGGCCGACTTGGCCGCGGTGTAGGCCACGAGCATCGGGCTCTGGCGTTGGATCGAGTGCGCGGAGAGGTTCACGATCCTCGCCCACTCGGCCGCGCGCAGGAGTGGCAGCGCGGCGCGGACGCAGCGGACGGCGGTCATCGTCCCGAGGTCGATCACCCGCTCCCATTCGTGATCGTCGAGATCCTCGAAACGGCCCGCACCCGGGCCGAGCGTGTTGACCAGCACGTTGAGCGAACCAAAACGATCCGCCAGCTCGGCGAACGCGGCGCTCACCTGCTCGGCGTCGGTCGCGTCGACCGAAAGGCCGAACGATCCGGTGCTCCCCTTCTCGTGCAGCGTGGCGACGGTGTCGTCCAGAGCCTCACGGCCCCGTGCGAGCACGGCAACGGTCGCCCCTTCCGATGCGAGACGCTCGGAGATGGCCCGACCCATCCCCTTCGACCCCCCGGTGACGGCCGCGGTCGCGCCGTCGAATCCCAGGTCCATCCTGTTCCCCCTTCTCGTGGCCCCTGCTGTCTTTGTCTGCCGGCCTGTCTGTCCTTGTTCGCCGGCCTCTGCTGTCCCTGCTCTGCTCCGTGCTTTGCCCTACGTGCCGCCCGACCCCTCGGTCAGCGCGGGAAGCGTCGCTGGACGGCCTCCCTGCGCGCGTCGAGCACTCGGCGCCGCTCGCTCGGATCGACTCGGACCGTCTCGGGCGGTAAGAGAGCATCCAAATCGGAAAAGGACACCTCCCGCACCGGAGGCATCGGGGCATGTGTGGCACGCAGCCAGCGGAAGATCATCGCTCCGGTGTGGTTCCCACCGGTGTCGAGCCAGTTGGCGACGCCCGGATCCTGATGCGACACGACCGCGCGGAACACGCCGTCTGGATCGATCACCGCCTGGTAACCGTTGAGGCTCGACTGGCGGTTGGCATAGTCGATGGTCTCCCACCAGAAGTTCCCCATCGAGACGCTCCAGTAGACGGCTTCGGGGGGCGCGACCTCGATGATCAGTGCACGGTCGTCGTCGAGGCTCCACGAGCCCCACGTGCTCACGTTCTCCGCCGCAGCACCCATCCCGGTGAGCGCTGCCGGTTCGCGGAAGCAGTTCACCCCCTGGCTCCGACCGCCCTCCTCCACATTCAGCCAGAACTCGATGCTGGCCTCCATGTACTCCCCGAGCGCATCGAGTTGAGCGGCGACTCCGCCGGCGGAGAGGGGGTCGAGGGTGCTTGGAGCGACGTTCGCCGGGCGATCGGTGCATTCGATGGAGAGCTCGGCCGCCTTCTCACCCGTCCAGTCGTAGAAGAACTGGCGAACGACCAACGAAGAGCTCGCCGGGTTGAGCGGCAGCCAGTTCCCCGGCTGCTCTGTCGGCGAGAGCACCAGTTCGAAGCAGCCGTCGTCGTCCAGCTCGAGATCGTCGGCAACGACGTTGCCGGTGTTCTCCATGCCCCCCATGACCTGAAATCCCAGATAGCGAACCGTGTTTCGTTTCACCCGGACCCGGTAGGTGGCATCGCCCCTGATTCCTGCACCCGAGTAGGCGGCGTCGGGGCAGTCCATCCCCCACTTGAGGACGTTGTCCACGTTCGCCGGAAGGAGTTGTGGCCGGTAGGGGTCCGAGCCGCGCAGGGCCTCGTCGATGCCGAGCGCCAGGAGGACCAGCAGGTGGCGGTATCCCTCGGCCTGGTCGGTCTCCTGCTGCGGCACGCGACCGGACCGGAGGACCTGTCCCACCCGATCCAACGAGGCGAGCAGTCGGGACCACGCCTGTCCCGACACGAGCTCGTTGGCGTCGGTCTCTGCGTGCCGGTAGGCCGATCCGACCGAGCCGGGCGCCCATGCTGGTGTCTGCATGGACGACATTGGATCACTCGGCGGCGATGGCCGCCAACACGTCGAGCTTCGCCGCCCGTCGCGCGGGCCAGGTGGCGGCGCCCAGACCGAGCAAGGCCGACAACAACAGGAACACGATCAGGCTCGGGAAGGGAACGACGATGTCGGTGATCCCCTGTTGCTTGAGTGACGCGGCGAATGCGATCCCCAGAACGGTTCCGACGAGTACCCCGATGATCGCACCGAACACCGAGAGGATCACCGCCTCCGATCGGATCATCGCCCGGACTTGGCGACGTCGCATCCCGACCGCTCGGAGCAGACCGATCTCGTGGGTCCGCTCGAAGACCGAAAGCATCAGCGTGTTCACGATCCCGATGAGTGCGATGGCGACGGCCAGGGCAAGGAGGGCGTAGACCAGACCGAGCAGTTGGTTCACCTGTTGCTGCTGCGACTTCTCGAACTGTGCCCGGGTCTGGATCTTGAGGTTCGAATAGGGAGCGAGTGCGGTGTGGATCGCCTTCCCCGCTGCGGTGGCGCCGCCGCTGGTGCGCAAGAGGACGGCGACGGGAAGCGGGGCGTTGTAGCGGGCGAGGAAGTACCGGTCGCCGACGAGGTAGCTGCCGAGGAGTGCGTTCGGTTTGAAGATGCCCCCGACCCGCATGGTCGTGTGTCCGGTCTGAGGGAAGGTGGTTCGGACGACCGAGCCGACCGAGAGGTGCTCGTTGGTGGCAGTCGTCGTGTCGATCAGCAGCTCGCCACCGGCCAGCGCGGCCGCCCCTTGTCCGGAGCTCATCCGGAGGATGACCGTGTCGGGAAGCCGATCGGTGGAGACCGCGGTCAGGCCGGAGACCTTGCCGTTGATCTCGAACTGCGCGCTGTAGACGGTGGAGGTCGCGGTGATGCCGGGCAGTTTGGAGACCGCACCCGCCACCGCGCCACTGAACTGGCCGGACGCGGAGTTGGACGCGGTGATGATGTAGTCGGCGCTGATCGCCTGGTCGACGCTCGAGGTGGCCGACTTGGACAGGGACGCGCCGAACACGGCGATGGTCGAGACGAGGGCCAGGCCGACCATCAACGCCGAGGAGGTCTGGGCGGTCCGGCGCGGGCTGCGCATCGAGTTCTCGCGCCCGAGCTTCCCGGAGATCCCGAGGATCCGGGCCAATGGTCGTCCGAGCCCGCTCGACATCGGGCGGGCGACCACCGGTGCGAGCATCCCCACTCCGATGAAGCCTGCGAGTGCTCCGAGGCCGACCAACTGGATCGCCGGCTTGGTCAGCCCGATCGCCAGGGCGATCACGCCCAGGACGGCGATGATCGACCCGATCAGGATCCTCCTGCGAGAGGACTCCTCCTGCTCGCCTTGGTGGTCGGTGATGGCTTCGACCGGAGCGATGCGAACCGCGCGCCGGGCCGGGCTCACAGCAGAGACCACGGTCACCCCGACGCCGACCACCAGGCCGACGATCACCGTTCGGCTCTCGAAGACGAGCGGTCCGGTCGGCAGGGTCACGCCGAATCCCTTGAGCAGTGCCTCGATGCCGATCGCGGACAACACGCCGAGCCCGAGACCCACGAGTGAGGCGGCGAGTCCCAACATCCCCGCCTCGAGGAGCACCGAGCGGAACACCTGACGGCGGCTCGCCCCGACGATCCGGAGCAGCGCCAGCTCACGGGTCCGCTGACCCACCAGGATCGAGAAGGTGTTGAAGATGGTGAACCCTCCGACGAACAGGGAGATGAACGCGAAGACCAACAACGCGGTCGAGAAGAACGACAGGGCTTGATTGATCGAGTTGGTTTGCTCGTTGGCGACGGTCTGACCGGTCACCACTTCGACCCCCGGGGGGAGGGTGTGGGCGATGGCCCGCTGGAGGGCGACCTTGTCGGAGCCCGGTTTCGCCAAGATGTTGATGGCGTCGTACTTCCCGACCACCCCGAACAGCCGCTGGGCGGTGGGAAGGTCGAAGGCGGCGAGGGTCGCGCCGGCCAGGCTGTCCGCGCTGCCGAACTTGACGATGCCCGAGATCCTGAAGGTTTCAGGTGGTCCGACGAGGAGCATCCGCACCCGGTCGCCGACGGCGAAGTGGTACTTCTTGGCGGTGCCGGCGTCCATGACCACTTGGTCGGGATTGGTGGGAGCGACACCGGCAGTCACCACCAGCGCGGACATCGCAGGGTTCGGGTCGAACGAGAGACCGAGGGTGGGCGCGCCACCGGTGGTGATCGCCTTGCCGTCGGGGGCGACGAACTGCGCGTAGCCGGAGACGGTGCCCTCGGCGTACTGCACCCCGGGAACGTGTTTCACTGTGGTCACAATCGATTGCGGGATCGGCTTCCGGGTGGCGTCGCCCGACGAGTCGTTGGAGAAGGCCGCCTTGCCCCGGACCACCAGGTCGACGTTCTGGTACGCGTGGTTGAACAGCGTCGTGAAGGTGGAGTGCAGGGTGTCGGTGAGCACGAGCGTGCCCGAGATGAAGGTCACCCCGAGGACGATGGCGATCGCGGTCAACGCGAGCCGGAGCTTGTGGGCCATCAGCCCCTTGAAGGTGACCTTCCACATGTCAGCTCCCGAGCTGCTTCATCTGCTCCAGAACGAGGTCAGGGGTCGGCGACACCAACTCGCCGACGACTCTGCCGTCGGCCAGGAACACCACCCGGTCGGCGAACGAGGCGCCGCGAGGGTCGTGGGTCACCATGACGATCGACTGGTTGAAGTCGGTGACCGAACGACGGAGGAAGCCCAACATCTCGATCGACGAGTTCGAGTCGAGGTTGCCGGTCGGCTCGTCGGCGAAGATGAGGTCGGGTCGGCGGATGAGGGCGCGGGCACACGCGGTCCTCTGTTGCTGCCCACCGGACATCTCGGTCGGGCGATGGGAGAGCCGGTCGCGGATCCCGAGTTGCTCGACCAGGTAGTCGAACCAGCCCCGGTCGATCTTCACTCCGGCGAGATCCGAGGGGAGGGTGATGTTCTCCTCCGCGGTCAGGGTCGGCACCAGGTTGAAGGACTGGAAGACGAAGCCGATCTTGTCGCGGCGCATCTGGGTGAGCCCGGCGTCGTCGAGCAGACCGATCTCGGTGTCGCCTACGAACGTGTGACCCGAGGTCGGGGTGTCCAATCCGGCCATGCAGTGCATGAGCGTCGACTTCCCCGAGCCCGAGGGCCCCATCACCGCGGTGAACCGGCCGCGCTCGAACTCGACGTCGATGCCGTCGAGAGCTCGAACCACCGCATCGCCGCGCCCATAGGTCTTGACGAGGTCGGTGGCGCGTGCCGCCGGCGAGCGGGGCGCGTCGATCGGCTGGCCCGGTATCTGATCGGTCAAGGTCATCGAACTCCCTACCCTCCAGGTTGAGGTGGACGGTCCGTCGGTTGGGGAGAGTGGCCGCACTCGGGGATCCGATGCTACTGGTGGACGTCGCGGTGAGTGCGGCGGTGGTCGTGCCCTTCGGCGCGCCGCCAGAGGAACAGCCCGACCAGCACCAGGATCAGCCACGGAACGTGGACGTAGGGGGAGCTCCAAGCGGCGGCCAGCAACACGACGGCCATGAGGAGGACGAGAGGGATCCACCGGCGCCGGCGTTGCCGGGGTGGCGGGGCCTCGTCGACCAGCGGGGGGAGATCGTCGAAGAGCCCGCCGAGGTCTCCCCGGGTGGTCGCTCCCATCGCCCTGTCGAGGCGGGCCTTGAACTCGAACTGGTCGAGCCTGCCGTCGGCGTAGTGGCGAGAGAGCTTTTCGGCCACGTCGTTGCGCTCGGCGTCCGAGGCGCGGAGGTCGCCGCCGGAATACCCGATCGAGCGTGCCCGGTAGCCCGGATACGGGGGATCCCATCGACAGCGCATGTCAGTCCTTTCGGTTCGGTCGGGTCGGAGCGGTGGAGAGGACGTTCACCGTGCCCACTCGTGGGCGAGCACCTGCTCGGCCACCGACTGTCCGGACTCCTCCTCGGGGATGAGTAGCCATCCCGCCAGATAGAGCGGAACCGCGAGCCCTCCGAGGAGTGCCAAGAGGGCGAAACCGATCCGGACCCACGTCGGGTCCAGATCGAAGTAGTCGGCCAGCCCGGCCGCGACGCCGGCCACCATCTTTCCTTCGCGGCGACGGTGGAGTCGGAGAACGGGGCCGGTCGTCCCAGGTCCGGGATCGGTGGTTGTGCTGGTGGTGCTGGTGGTGCTGTCGCCGCTGTCGCTGTCTGGCGATGCACCCGGGTCCGCTTGTGAGGGAGGGGGGGTCGATGAGTCCATGTACCCAGTGTGCGAGACAGCCGCATCGCCGGGTATCCGGCATCACCCTGATCGGTCCCTGACCCACGTGCGGGTCGATCGGGGAGATCCCTGATGGATGGGGACGGCCTGGTTGCGCGAGCATTTTGAGTACACCCACCCGAACGATCTCGGGGGAACCGTGCCCGCTGCCACCGATCCAGAGCCCTCCTCGCCTCCTCGACACTCCGATCCCGATCCCTCGGCGTCGGAGTGTCGGCGACCGAGCTGGGGGCATACCGACTGGACCGACTGGCGCGAGTGGACCGACTGGCGAACGTGGAGCGACTGGCGAGCCTGGAGCGACGGCTGGCCCGGGCGGCGCCGACGGACCCACCGACGCTTTCACGGGCCACTCCGGAGGAGCTCGGATACCCGGGTGCTCGCCGGCGTCTGTGGCGGCATCTCCGAGGCCACCGGCTTCGACGTCACCCTGGTCCGGATCGTCATCGTGTTGCTCTGCGTCGGAAGCGGCGTCGGCATCGCGGTCTACGCGCTGGCCTGGCTCCTCCTCCCCCTCCAGGGCGAGCGCTCGACCATCTTCACCCGGGCGATCACCGACAGGCGGGGGATACGCCTGGTCATCGCCACCATCCCGCTCTTCGTGGTGGTCCAGGTGCTCGCAGACGGCTTGCACATGGGCTACCTCGGTGGGATCAGCTGGCCGGTCTTTCTGGCGTTCGGCGTCGCGATCCTGATCCGTCGGAACGCGAGTGACGGTGAGCGGGTATGGATCAACAGCGATCTGATGCCGATGCTCCGCCCCGGCGACCGCCAGTACCGCCGGGGAACGCTCCTTGCGAGACTCGGGACCGCGGTGGTGCTCGGGATCGTCGGCGGGCTGATTCTGGTCTCGGGTCACACGCCGAGCCATGTGCCCTGGCGTCCGGTTGCAGGCGTCCTGCTGGTGATCGCGGCGATCGTGGTCGTCTTCGGCCCGTGGTGGCTCTCGTTGGTCCGCGACCTGATGTCGGAACGCCAGGCACGTGCACGAGCCGAAGAGCGGGCCGAGATGGCAGCCCACATCCACGACTCGGTCCTCCAGACCCTCGCCCTCATCCAACGCGGCGCGGACGACCCGCAGCAGGTGGTGCGGCTGGCCCGTGCGCAAGAACGCGACCTCCGCTCGTGGTTGTTCGAGGGACGAGCCCCCGGCGGCATCGGAAAGGAAGCATCGACCCTTGCCGAGGGGGTCGACCTGATCCAAGGCCAGGTCGAGGCAGACCACGGGATCACGGTCCACGTCGTGATGGTCGGGGACTGCGCACTCGACGACGGGATGCGGGCCCTGCTCGACGCCTCCCGCGAGGCCACCGTCAACGCGGCGAAGTGGTCGGACGCGCAGCAGGTCTCGATCTACTGCGAAGTCGACGGGAGCTCGGTCATGGTCTACGTCCGCGATCGGGGCCGCGGGTTCGATCCGGAGGCCGTGCCCGCGGACCGCCAGGGCATCGCCTCCTCGATCTGTGCCCGGATGGCCAGGTTCGGTGGCTCGGCGATCATCCGGTCGGCTCCCGGCGAAGGAGCAGAGGTCGAGCTCTCGATGCCGAAGCGCGAGCTGGTCGCGTGAACGACCGGCGGCCACGCATCTTCTTGGTCGACGACCACGCGATGTTCCGGTCCGGGGTGCGGGCCGAGCTGGGCGACGCGGTCGAGGTGATCGGTGAGGCGGACGAGGTGGAAGCCGCGGTCGAGCTCATCAACGAACGGGTCCCCGACGTCGTGCTCCTCGACGTCCATCTCCCCGGTGGAGGGGGCCAGGCGGTGATCCAGGGGGTCGCGCCGCACCATCCGGAGGTGCAGTTCCTCGCTCTTTCCGTTTCGGACGCACCCGAAGACGTGATCGCGGTCATCCGTGCGGGCGCGCGGGGCTATCTCACCAAGACCATCTCGGGGGAGGAGCTGCTCCAGGCGGTGCACCGGGTCGGTGCAGGCGATGCGGTGTTCTCGCCCCGACTCGCCGGATTCGTGCTCGACGCATTCGCCGGGAACGCCGACGCCATGACCCCGGGTCTCGATCCGGAACTCGACCAGCTCTCGCCCCGGGAGCGCGAGGTGCTCCGGCTGATCGCCCGCGGTTACACCTACAAGGAAGTGGCCCGGGACCTGGTCATCTCGGCGAAGACGGTGGAGTCACACGTCTCGTCGGTCCTCCGAAAACTGCAGCTCTCGACCAGGCACGAGCTCACCAAATGGGCCACCGACCGACGCCTGGTGTGACCAGCCGATCTCCCATTTTCGACGAACGACCGTTCGTCAAAGCCCGCCTGCAGCCCAACCAGGGGGTTTGTCCGAGGCAGATGCGAACCACTAGCTTCTTACGCCATCGTGTTTCGAGCCTGGTTGCCAGCGATGGCATCGAGCGCAAGAGCCCCCCGGCGGTCCGCCAAACTGGCGCTGCTGCTTTCGGTTCTGGTCGCATCTACTTCTTTGACGGTGATCCTCTGTCCTGGGGCGGCCGTTGCCGACCAGGTGGCTGATCTCAAGGCACAGGCGACGACCCTCTCCCAGCAGCTGATCGAAGAACAGTTGCAGGCCGACGCCTACCAGCAGCAGTACTCGGTGATCACCGCCAAGATCGCAGCCGGTGCCCAGACCATCGCCCGGCTGAATCGACAGATCGTCCTCGATCAAGACCTGATCACCCGAAAGAGCAACACCGTCGGCCATGAGGCGATCGCGGCCTACACCGACTACGGCTCTCAGCCGTCCGGGGCGGAGGGCGCCATCTTCGGAGGTAACCAGGAATCGGTGGAGGCCGCCAGCGAGTACTCCGGCATCGCAGTCGGCAACATCACGACCGCGGTCGACCAACTCCGGACCGCGAGACGGACCCTCCGGGCCGGCGAAACCGCGCTCCAGCAACAGCAGGCGATCGCCCGGACCGATCAGAGCCGCGAAGCCAACTACCTCAGCGAGGCGCACGCGACTGAGGCCCGGTTGGAAGCCTCGCGTTCCCGGGTCACCGGGCAGCTGGCGACGGCCATCGCCAACCAGGCTGCGGCCCAGGACGCGGCAGCGGCTGCGGCGATCGCTGCCGCACAGCACAACGGTGCTTCGAGCTCCAACTCGGGCGCTGGGTCCGTCGCGGCGGTGGCCTCGTCTGCCCCGGCCTCTCCGGCCTCTCCGGCCTCTCCCGCCTCTGCCGGCGTTGGTGGTGGTGCGACCAGCGACCCTGCACTCAACCCGTTCCTGCAGTGCGTGGTGCAGGCCGAATCCGGTGGCGACTACAGCATCGTCTCGCCGAACGGCCTCTACATGGGCGCCTTCCAGTTCAGCCAATCGACGTGGAACGTGGCGGCCCAAGCTGCCGGTCTCCCCTCGCTGGTCGGAGTCCCACCCAACCTCGCCTCGAAGGCCGACCAGGACACCTTGGCGGTTGCCCTCTACGCGATGGACGGCGAGCAGCCGTGGCTCGGAGACCGCTGCTCCGAGTGAGCTCCTGCTCCTGACATCCTCAGCGAAGGAGGCACTGGCCGGTCCCTTCGCAGATGTCACATCCCGGCCCGCCGTCCCGAGCATGGGCCAGGCAGTGGTCGACCCGGTCCTCCACGATGTCCCCCAACAGGGGGTGCGGACCCAACGGTGCCGCCACCAGATGGCGGACGCCAGGGTGGCGCTGAGCGGCCTCGGCTGCGAGTGCGGGGATGTCCCGATCCCAGTGGTCGCCGGGCCAGAGGAAGTAGGGAGCGATCACCACGAGCGTCGCGCCTGCGGCGACGCACGAATCGAAGGCAGCGCCGAGCGAGGGCTCGGCCAGCTCCATGTGGGCGGCCTCGACGATCCCGAACCTCCCTCGTTGCTTCCACTCCTCCACGAACGCCTCGTGCCGTCTGTTCGCATCAGCGCGGCGAGATCCGTGGTCGACGAGGACGACGCCCAACCGTTCGTCGCTCATCAGCTCACCTCAGAATGTGGAGGTCGGGAGCCAGACGAGGTCACGGAGTGACCTTACGCTCCCCCCGGCAATTCGATTCAGCGTGCGGTGATGTACTCCATCAGCTCGCTGCGATCTCGCTCCAGGTCGTGGATGCGGCTCTTCACCACGTCCCCGATGCTCACGATGCCGACGAGCACGTCGCCCTCGACCACCGGGATGTGGCGGATCCGGTGCTCGGTCATCAGGTTCATGATCGACTCGACATCGTCTTCCGCCGAACACACCCGGACCGAGGTCGACATGATCGAAGCCACCGGCTGCTCGAGAAGCTCTGTGTGCAGCTCGCTCAGGCATCGCACGATGTCACGCTCGGACACGATCCCTTCGATGTGCCGACCGTCCGGCGAGACGACGAGCGCACCGATCCGGTGACGCACCAGGTCGCCCACCGCCGAACCGACCGTCGCCTCGCTCGAGATGGTGGCGACCGCGGAGCCCTTCCCTCCCAGCAGGTCTGATACAAGCATGGCCTTCCCCCTTTCGAGGTGGTCCCTCGCGAGGCCGGTCACGTCTCTCGACCCCGGGACGCCATCTTCGCGCCCGAGCCCCGGAAATGGAACAGGGGCGCCCAAGTTGCAACGCAATCGACGGCTGATCGAGCGTCGAACGGCGCTTCCCCGAAAGCTCCACCTGCACGGTGACGGGGTGCCAAAGGATGGATCGCCACCTCTCGGAACAGGATAAATACGCCGAAATGCGCGTCTGTTCCTCTACGCTTTGTGCAATGTCCACAGCACGGGAGCATGCTCCTTCTCCGTCGGACCTGCGGAATCCGCCGGCTCCTCCCCGTCGAAGCCATCGGACCCGTCGCAGCACCGTCAATGGGCGCGCGGCGGCCGGCGATCACCTCGTCGAGGACTCCGACGTGACCTACCTCGCCGACCGGAGCCTCCCGGGGTCGAAGGGCCGAATCGAGTCGATCGCGATCTCTCCCGCCGGCGTCTTCGTCGTCGGCACCAAGGCCTTCAAGGGTCTCGTCCACACCCGGCGCCACGGACCGGTCGGCGACCTCGGGCCGGTCGAGCTCCATATCGGGAGGCGCAACTGCACCTCCACGATCGAGGACTTGGTGCAGCAGGTGGATGCCGTGCGCGACGCGCTCGGTCGGGACGCCGTGGGAAACAGAGATGCCGGTCCAAGCAGTGCTCTGTCTCACCAGGGCGGAGTGGGGCTTCGCTTCGCCGATCGAGATCAGTCAGGTCTGGATCGGGTGGCCTCGACTGGTGGACCGCAAACTTCGCGGCCCGCAGTTGATGGACCCGGCGACCGTCAACGAGGCAATCGAAACCGTGGACAGACTGCTCCCTTCGTCGCGCTGATCGACCCCGCTCCTTCCGTTCACACGCCTCTTCCCATCCCGACACGGAATGGAAACATCGTGTGGTTAGCCTCGGAGCCGACCACTCGAACATGTCTCACTCCGACGGGAGCCGATGAGCGCAATCACTGGTCCCAGCCTCACCGACAAAGAGCACCAAGAGCACACGAGGGAGACCCGGTCGACACATGCCGCGGCACCTCTCCCGCCCCATGTGGTGGTCCTGTTCGGGGCCACCGGCGATCTGTCGCGCCGGAAGCTCCTGCCCGGGCTGCTCCGGCTTTCCCACGCGGGGCTTCTCCCCGACGCCCTCATCGTGGGGACCTCTCTGGAGCAGTTGGAAGAGCCCGAGTTTCACGAGTTCGCGTACGCCGCGTGCCGCGAGTTCGCCAAGCAGGACATCGTCGAGGCGCACTGGGAGAGCTTCCGGTCGCGGCTCCACTTCGTCTCCCAGGCTCACGGGCCGGACGGTCTGGCCGAAGCGGTGTCCAGGGCCGAGCAGAAGCTTGGGGGTGAAGCCCGTCGGCTCCACTACCTGAGCATCCCGCCCGCGGCGGCCGAGTCGGTTGTCCAGCACCTTGGCGAGGCCTCGTTGGTGGACCGCTCCCGGATCATCATGGAGAAACCGTTCGGCACGGATCTCGCATCGGCCCGTGGGCTCAACGACACGGTGCACCAGGTCTTTCCGCCCGAGCAGGTCTACCGGATCGACCACTTCCTCGGGAAGGAAGCCGCCCAGAACATCCTCGCCTTCCGGTTCGCCAACGGCCTCTTCGAGCCGATCTGGAACCGGGGCCACATCGACCACGTCCAGATCGACGTCCCCGAGACCCTGTCGGTCGACTCCCGCGCCGGCTTCTACGAGGGCACCGGAGCGTTTCGTGACATGGTGGTCACCCACCTCTTTCAGGTGATGGCGTTCATGGCGATGGAACCGCCGACGTCGCTCGAGCCCCGATCCATCAGCGAGGAGAAGAACAAGGTCTTCCGATCGATGAAACCGATCGACCCGGCCAATGTGGTGCGCGGCCAGTACGACGGGTACCGCTCGATCCCCGGCGTCGCCCCTGACTCTCGAACCGAGACCTTCATCGCCCTCAAGTGCGAGATCGACAACTGGCGGTGGGCCGGCGTTCCGTTCTACCTGCGGACCGGCAAGAACATGGCCCAGGGTGCACGGATCATCTCCATCGCCTTCCGCGAGCCACCCAAGAGCATGTTCCCGGCGGGTTCGGGCATCGGGGCCCAGGGTCCCGACCACCTCACCTTCGACCTGGCCGACTCGTCCAAGCTCTCGCTCTCCTTCTACGGCAAACGACCCGGGCCGGGCATGCAGCTGGACAAGCTCAGTCTCCAGTTCGCACTGCACGAGACCGGCCAGGAGGTCGACGTGCTCGAAGCCTACGAACGGCTCATCCACGACGCGATGAGCGGGGACCACACGTTGTTCACTGCAGCAGACGACATCGAACGGCTGTGGGAGCTCTCGAGCGCGTTGCTCGAGGATCCACCGGGAGTCGAGCCCTACGCCCCGGGGACCTGGGGGCCCTCGAGCATCAACGAGCTCATCGCTCCGAACACCTGGCGACTCCCCTTCGAGCGGGGCTGGCGCGAGCCGGACTGAAACGAGTCATCGGTCGCAGAGCGCTCAGGAAGTGGGCCACTGAATCTCGAGCACCCTCCAGCAGTACCAGGCAACCGCGCTTCGAAATGGGATGAAGGGATCGCCGAGCACCATCAGCTCCTTCGGGTTCGGCACCTTGGGCAGGCTCCAGGCGGCGGCAAAGCCGGCTCGCACCCCCAAGTCCCCGATGGGCCACACATCCAGTCGACCGAGGGGCCCGAGCAGGAACATCTGCGCACTCCACGGCCCGATACCCCGTACCTGGGTGAGGTGCTCGATAACCGCTTCGTCGGACAGTCGCCCGATCCGGTCGAGCCTCACCTCCCCGGTGCTCACCTTTTCGGCAAGGTCGCAGATCGACGCCGCCTTGGCCCGACTGAGCCCGGCAGAGGTCAGCAGGTCGAATGGGGCCTGCAGCACCGCGTCGGGGGTAACAGATCCACCGAGCGCAGTCTCGAAACGCCCGTGGATGGCCGCCGCCGCCTTTCCAGCCAGTTGCTGGTAGACGATGATCTCGGCGAGCGCGGCGAAGCGAAGCGGTGCAGGAGTCGGGCGACGGCGCGGTGGGGGTCCGAATCGAGCGACGAGCGACGCGAGCACCGGGTCTCGCTCGGCGAGGAGCGCCGCAATCTCCTTCACCCGGCTGGTCACCCGATCAGAGCGCTCGGCACACCGGCAGCACGGCCTCCCCGATCAAGTGCAGATGCTCGAGGTCGGAGAGGTCGAGGATCTGCAGGTAGACCCGGGTCGCTCCGATCCCGCCGTAGGTCGCCAACTTCGCGATCACTTCGTCCGGAGTGCCGCAGAGCCCGTTCTCCCGCAGTTCGTCGACCTCCCGTCCGATCGCCGCGGCCCGTCGCGACACCTCGGCATCGTTCCGTCCGCAACAGATCACCTGGGCCGCCGACAACACGAGCGACGCCGGGTCGCGTTCTACTCGACGGCACGCCTCCTGCACCCGTTCGAAGCACTCGGCCGTCTCCTCGAGGGGCCGGAACGCCCGGTTGAACTCCGACGCGTAACGGGCAGCCAGGTTCGGCGTCCGAACCGGACCCCCTCCGCCGACGATGATCGGGGGTCGGGGCCGTTGGAGGGGCTTGGGCAACGCCGGACTCTGGTCCAGCCGGTAGTACCGCCCGGCATGAGAGAACTGCTCGCCGAGGGGGGTGTCCCACAGGCCGGTGACGATCGCCAGCTGCTCTTCGAGTCGATCGAACCGTTCGCCGACCGGAGGAAAGGGAATCCCGTAGGCGGTGTGCTCCGCCTCGTACCAGCCCGCACCCAGTCCGAGTTCGATCCGACCGCCGCTCATGTGGTCGACCTCGGCGACGGAGATCGCGAGTGGCCCGGGCAGGCGGAAGGTCGCCGAGGTGACCAACGTGCCCAACCTGATCGAGCTCGTCTCGCGGGCAATGGCCGCCAGGGTCACCCATGCATCGGTCGGTCCGGGCAGACCCTCACCACCCATGGTCAAGTAGTGATCGCTCCGGAAGTAGCCGTCGAATCCGAGGTCCTCGGCGGTCCGGGCAACCGTCAGCAGTTGCTCATACGAGGCACCCTGCTGGGGCTCGGTGAAGATGCGCAGAAACATCTCGCCGTTCTAGCGCAGGTGGGTCGATCCAACCACCGTGGGCGCAGAGCCGGACCGAGGGGTGACCCTGCCGACGACCCGACCCACCGCAATCACTCCTACCACCTCTGCCCCAGCGATCCGAAGTGCTGCCACCGCGCTCTGCGCCCTCGCTCCGGTGATCACGGTGTCGTCGAACACGAGGACGCGTCGGCGACGCAGCCACCGCGTGTCGACCGATGCCCGGACCTCGAACCCATGCCTGGCCGGCTCGAGATGGTCCATCGGTTCGCTCCCCCGCACCAACACCGACGCGTGGTCCGCGGCAAGCGCGGGGACCCGTTCCACCAGCGCATCCACCGGTGCACCGGTCGGTCGAGTCGACGACGGGACGGTGACCACCAGATCCCAAGGGGAACCGAACCGCTCCTCGAGGTCGGATCGAGCACCCCTCACCAAGGTCTCCACCGATGCGGCAAGTGCTGCGGTGTGAGCCCGACGAACGTCGGCCACGGGAGCGTCCTTGTAACCCCTCAGCCGTCGATGCATCCGGTCACCGATGCGGTAGTCCACCAACACCTCGACGGGTGCGAGGGGCATCCGCAGCGTGCGAACGAGGCTGGCGCAGCAGAAGCAGTGCGCAAAGCCGGCGGGCGTTCCTCCGCTACACACTCGGCAGATGCCTTCCACGGGCATGCCCTCTCCTTGGACTCGGCCGGGGCAGCCGGCTTCTGATGGAGGCGACTCCGGCAAGCGGGTGTCGCGAGGCGCCCGCTGCCCACCGGAGTGGGAACGGCGCTGAGGGTTCAGGCTTTGGGCTTGTCGGCCCGGCCGGAGTCAGACTTCCGCTCGAGGAGGAAGGTGCCGGTGGATCGGCTCACCATCGCGTCCTTGTCGTCGATGACCGACGCTTCCGCGTAGGCCACCTGTCGAGCCATCCTCACCACCTCGCCGCGCAACCGGTAGGACTCGCCGAGCACCGCCGGTCTCATCGTCTCGACCTTCATCTCGAGTGTCGCCTTGGTGCGGTCACGACCGGGAAGTGCCGAGTTGATGGCGAAGTTCATCGCGGCATCGAGCAACAGACCGTGCACCCCCGCCTGCACGATGCCATGGGGATTGCACGCCAAAGCGGTCGGGGCGAACGAGCCGTCGACCCAGCCCAGGTCCTCGCCGTCGACCCCGTACTCGTCGAAGGAGGCGCCGACGGTCCCGATGAGTGCCATCCCGCCGTCACCGAGCCAGCGGTCCATGTCTTTGATCCGACCCACGAACTCGACCGTAGCGCCGGGTTGGATCACGGTCGAGATCTGGACGGCCGGGACAGGCCGAACCACCTGGTGAGACGGCCCCCGGCGCCATTCCGATCAAGGCAGCATCGGCGCCGGATGCGAGCGCCCCGGCCGGCGACCCGAGACGACCGACTACCATCAGGGCGTGGAGGGCGCTCGACCACCGGTCGAGCCCACCCGGGGTGGATCGGCATGAGATCGACCGCCACACGTATTCGTCAGATCATTGAATATGCGGGCCGGCAGGCAGTCGTTCGTCGGACCTCGGAAGGAGAGTCATGACCGACGCCGTCATCGTGGACGCAGTTCGCACCGCCGGAGGCAAGCGGAACGGGAAGCTGGCCAACTGGCACGCCGCTGACCTCGCCTCCGAACCCCTGAAGGCCCTCGTCGAGCGCAACGACATCGACCCCGGACAGATCGACGACGTGATCATGGGTTGCGTGATGCAGGTCAGCGAACAGTCCCTCAACGTGGGGCGCAACGCGGTGTTGGCCGCCGGTTTCCCCGAGTCGGTGCCGGCCACCACCATCGACCGGCAGTGCGGCTCCTCCCAGCAGTCGCTCCACTTCGGTGCCCAGGGGGTCATTGCGGGCGCCTACGACATGGTCATCGGCGGTGGCGTGGAAGTGATGACGCGTGCCCCGATGGGATCCTCGGTCGTGCGCGAGCTCGGTTACCCGTTCGGACCTCGCATGATGGCCCGCTATGCCGAGCGCGGTGGGCTGGTGGGTCAGGGCGAGGGGGCCGAGTTGATCGCCGAGCAGTGGAACCTCTCCCGTGAGGACCTCGACGAGTTCTCGGTGCGCTCCCATCAGCGGGCGGCGCGAGCCACCGCCGAGGGTCGCTTCGAGCGCGAGATCATTCCGGTCGCGGTGAAGGGTGAAGACCGCGAGGACACCGACGAGCTGATCACCACCGACGAGGGCATCCGCCCGGACTCCTCGGTGGAAGTGCTCGCCAAACTCAAGCCCGCGTTCCGGCAGGAGAACGGCAAGGTCACCGCGGGCAACTCGTCGCAGATCACCGACGGAGCGTCCGGGGTGCTGATCATGAGCGAGGAGAAGGCGTCCTCCCTCGGCCTGACTCCTCGGGCTCGGTTCCACAGCTTTGCAGTGGTGGGCAGCGATCCGATCACCATGCTCACCGGCCCGATCCCGGCGACCAAGCTGGTGCTCGAAAAGGCGAAGATGACCCTCGACGACATCGACGTCATCGAGATCAACGAGGCCTTCGCATCGGTGGTGCTCGCCTGGCAGCGGGAGCTCGGCGCCGACTGGGACAAGGTCAATGTCAACGGTGGAGCCATCGCCCTCGGGCATCCGCTCGGGGCGTCCGGGGCGAAGCTGATGGCCACCTTGGTCAACGAGCTCGAGCGCACCGACGGCCGCTACGGCCTCCTCACCATGTGTGAGGGTGGTGGCATGGCCAATGCCACCATCATCGAGCGACTGGGCTGACGTCGGTCAACATTCCCTCCGCCCGACCTCGGAGTGGGCGCGGATCGAGGGCGCTAGTGGTAGCGGGTCGCCAGGATGAGCCCGGCGAAGATGGAGCCGATCGCCGCCAATAGCCAGAGGTTGTTGACACCACCGGGGAGCACGCCCGCGTAGTTGAGGATCACGATCAGCACGCCGAGCAGGAACAGGCCGATGATCAGGAGTCCCATCCAACGGGGGCTGCTTTTCACGCTCTTCGGAACCGGAGGTGTGTACCGGGTGCTCGCGGCCGAGGGGGTCCCCGGGGTGGTGGTCCGACCGGACGACCGTCCCTTCTTCTGCGCCTTCCCCGGACCTGCCTTGGCCTTGGTTGCCATGGCCGAAGGATAGCCAGTCGTGGTCGGGTCGGTGAGGTGACGGGGTGAGGGCTTGTACGATCAATGGCCCATGGGCAGTCGGGTCTTGGTCATCGACAACTACGACTCGTTCGTCTACAACCTCGTGCAGGAGCTGGGCGAGCTGGGGGCCGAACCGGTCGTCCACCGCAACGACGCCATCGACATCGATGGGATCAGGGCGGCAAGCCCCGACGCCATCCTCATCTCACCGGGGCCGGGCCGACCCGAGAGTGCGGGGATCAGCATGACCGCCGTGGCCGAGCTGGCCGGCGAGTTCCCGATCCTCGGGGTCTGCCTCGGACACCAGGCCATCGCCGAGGTCTACGGTGCAGAGGTGGTGCAAGCGCCCACCCTCATGCACGGCAAGACATCCTCGGTGCATCATGACGGCAAGGGCATCTTCGCCGGGCTTGCCGATCCGTTCGTCGCGACCCGTTACCACTCGTTGGTCGTGGATCCCGCTTCGGTGCCCGACGTTCTGGAGGTCACCGCGACGACTCCGGACGGAGTGGTCATGGGTCTCCGTCATCGGAGCCTGCCGGTGGAAGGGGTCCAGTTCCACCCCGAGTCGATCCTGACTCCGAGTGGTCCCAGCCTGCTCTCGAACTTTCTGGCGTCGACCGGCCGCTGAGTACGAACCGCCGAGGGGGCTCCTCGAACGGTTCGGTCAGCTCTTCGACTTGACGGTCGTGGTGGTCGAGGGCGGCGAAGTGGTGGTCGTGGTGGTGCTCGGTGTGGTCGTCGTGGGCGGGACCGTCGTCGTGGTGGTGGTCGTCGGTGGCGTTCCGTTCGAGACCACCAGGTTCACCGCCGTGCCGGGAGGCACCGACGTTGCCGGATTCGGATTGGTGGAGATGACCTGCCCATTTGGAGACGTCGACGGTTGCGATGTGATCGTGCCCACAGTCAGGCCGGCGCCGGTGATGGCGCTCTGCGCGTTCTGCAGGGAGAAGCCTATGACCGACGGCACGTTCACAGGCGACGGTCCCGTTGAGACGAAGAGCTGGACCGTTGCACCCTGGCTGACCGTCGCCCCGGACTTCGGATTCGTGCGCACGACCGACCCGACGGGAACCGACGCGCTCGGTTCCGACTCCACTCCCGACATGAGCCCGGCGGCTTGCAGGGAAGCTTCGGCCTGGCTCTGTGTCTCTCCGACGAGCCCTGCAGGCACTTTCACCTTCTGGGCCGGAGCCTGCGCCGCAACTTTGAGATTGACGGTGTCGCCCTTCTTGACCAAGGCGTTGGGGAGGGGATTGGTGCTGATCACCGTGCCTGGGGCGTCGTTGGAGGTCTGCTGAGTGATGGTGACCACCAGTCCGTCGTTCCTCAGGATGATGGTGGCCTCCAACACCGGCTTGTTGGTCACGTCGGGCAGGTAGAAGGACGGTGCTCCGCCCAGATAGCCGAGGTTTCGGGCGAGCAGGAACCCGGCGCCGATCAACAGCAAGAGCAGAATGCCCAAGGTGATCGCGTAGGTTCGAGTGCGGTTCGAGCCCTTCTTTTCCTTCTCCCCTTCCTTTTCCTCTGCCGCCGTCGCCGCAACTCCGGATGCAGGAACGGCCGTCGTCTCCTCCGCGCCGCGCACCGCGCCGACAACTTGAGTGGCACCAGCGCCGGCGAGCATGGCAGTGGCGTCGTCCATCGCGAGTACCGACCGGCCCTCGTTGAAGCGGAGAAGATCGGCCCGGAGCTCCTCGGCGGTGCCGTAGCGGTGCGCGGGGTCCTTGGCCATGCACTTGAGGATGATCGCCTCGAACGTCGGCGGGACGGCGGGGTTCAGCTCGCGGGGAGCGGGAGGATGATCGCGGACGTGCTTCGACGCCACCGCGACCGGGGTGTCCCCCAGGTAGGGAGGTCGACCGGTCACCATCTCGAACAGGACCACGCCGAGCGAGTAGATGTCGCTGCGTGAGTCGACCCCGATCCCTTCCGCTTGTTCGGGCGAGAAGTAGGTGGCCGTTCCCATGACCGCGCCGGTCTGGGTCAGGCTCTCCTCGGTGTTGATGGCACGGGCGATACCGAAGTCGGTGACTTTGACCTGACCTTCGTCGGTGATCAGTACGTTCCCCGGCTTCACGTCGCGGTGGACCACTCCGTGCTTGTGCGCGTAACCGAGTGCCGCCGCGACGTGAGCTCCGATGTCCGCGGTGCGTTCTGCAGGCAATGAACCGGCGGTCTTCAAAATCGACGACAGGGGCCGTCCATCGACGAACTCCATCACGATGAAGTAGGTGCCCGAATCCTCTCCCCAGTCGAAGACCGGGACGATGTCGGGATGGGAAAGGTTGGCGGCAGCCTGGGCTTCCCTGCGAAAGCGCTCGACGAAGGACCGGTCCACGGAAAGTTCGGAGAAGAGGACTTTCAACGCCACCGGGCGGTCGAGCAGCCGGTCGTGGGCGCGGTAGACCTCGGCCATCCCCCCACGGGCGATCAGGTGGACGAGCTCGTACCGCTCCGAAAAGACGCGCGGCGTAGGGGTCGGGTCCATGTGGGTCAGAGCCTAAACCCCTGCTCGTTCGGTTCAGTGGTTCTCATCTTGTCCTTGTTCGAGGGATCCGCCGGGCAACCGATCCGCCGCGGTTCTCAACCCTGTGCACCGACTTGTCCTTGATCGGCGAGCACATCACCGAGTATCTGTCTCACGATGGGGCCTGAGTAAGTGGCGCCGGTCGCGCTCCCCGGCTCCTTGGGCAGCACCACGGCAATGGCCACCTTGGTGTTGCCGACCGGTGCGAAGGCGATCAGCCAGTCGTCGGTGTACTGGGGATCGGGGCCGAACGAGCCGGACTGGGCGGTCCCCGTCTTGGCGGCGACGTTCCAGCTCGCCGGAAAGACGCCCTTGGCGGTACCGGAAGCGGCCACGCCTTGCATGAACGTCGTGAGGGTGTTCGCCGTCCCGGGAGAGATGGGCCGCATCCATACCTTCGGGTTGTAGGCCTCCACCAGATTCCCCTGGGAGTCACGGATCTGTTCCATCAGATGCGGGGTCATCTCGAGACCGCCGTTGGCCACCGTGCCCGCCACCATGGCCATCTGCAATGCCGACGCGGTCACGTTCTCCTGCCCGATCGCCGACTTCATGAGTCCGGGGAGTCCGGCATCCCCGGTCGGGCCGAACGACGCCACCGTGCCGAAGTTGGACGTGGCCACGGTGTCAGAGGGAACGTCGAGCGGAATCTGTTGGTTGAATCCGTAGGCCTCGGCCTGGGTCACCAGGGTCTGTGCCCCAAGCTGTTGTCCGATGGCGGCAAAATCGGCATCGCATGACTGGATCAACAGCTGCTCGAGGTTTCCTCCACATGGCGTGCTGTGGTAGTTGGTCAGTACCTGCGGCGGGTTCCCCGTGTTCGGCAGTGTGACAAACGGCACGGTCGGAAAATTCTGGAAAGCAAGGAGGGGGTCGTGCTCGAGCACGGCCGAGGCTGTGACGACCTTGAAGCTCGAACCCGGCGGGTAGGTCTGGCCATAGGTGCCTGAGACCAGCGGATTGCCGGGCGTGGCGTTGTAGGACTTCCATGCGTACGCCTGGACGTTCGAGTACTGCGAGACCAGCGGATTGGGATCGTACGACGGGTTGGAGTACATCGCCTCGATCGCGCCGCTCGTGGGATTGAGTACGACTGCGGCCGCACCCAACACCCCCGGCGCCCCGTCGTTGAGCGCGGCAGCCACCTGCGACTGGAGGTTGGAATTGACGGTGAGTGTCACGTCGTCCACCGTGGTCCGGTTGGTGAGCAGATCGTGCAACGTCTTGGCCGGAGGAGTGTGTGGGGTGAGGTAGTTGTTGTACTGCGCCTCGATTCCGTGATAGTTGCCGTAGATGACCGAGTCGAAGCCGACGATCTGAGCGAAGAGGGTGGCCGTGCTCGGGTTGTAGACCCTCTGGTACTTGAACGCGCTCCCAGCCGGTGCCAACACCGAAGACGCGAGCACCGTCCCGTCGGAGGAGAGAATCCTCCCTCTGGTCTGGCTGCGAGCCGCTGCCTGGACTCGGGGATTTCCCAGGCTGTTGGCAAGCGAGTTGGCTTTGAGGACCTGGATGTTGTTGAGCTGGAGAAAGATGGCGACGAAGCAGAGGACCATGAAGATCCCCATTCGTCGGATGCGCTTCTCCATCAAAAGCCCCCGGCGACTGTTGTCGGCTCATTGGTGGTCGACGCCTTGGATGTCGGAGCCTTGGTGGTCCTGGTCGTGGTCCGTCGACCACTCGTCGTCGGCGTGGTCAGAGTCGACGGAGACGCCTGGGAGTGCTTGTAGGCCTTGAGGTTCCTCACGTACGCGCGGGCGTTGGCAGGTGACGTCTCCTCGACACCCGAGCGGAGAGTCGCGAGGTAGCTCGAGGGAACGTCAGCGGTGGTGACCCCGGTCCGATCGATCACCTTCGGGTGGTACCAGAGCACGCCACCGATCCGTCCCTGATAGATCACCAGTTCGTTGCCGTCGGTTCGCACGAAGTACGAGTTGGTGTCGTACCAGCGAATCGCAGCGAAGGCGCCCGCCACCAACGCGACGAGCAGGATCACGAAGATCAACGTTCTGACCGTGATGAGCCGACGCCCGCGGGCCATCCGCCGCTCGCGCCGTCTGGCCCGACGGCGCTCCCTCCGGTTCGGTCCTTCATCTTCGGGCACCGACCCCGGGTAAGGGACATCGCCCGCGGTCCCTCCACCGTCTGTGGTCCCGACATGATCGCTCGACGGTTCGAGGAGCGAGACGAAGTCAGAGCCGACGGCCGCAACGGTCGCCGCAGACCGGCCGTTGCCCGAGTCGGGTTCGCCCACCACGACGTCGACCACGACGGCAGTGATGTTGTCGCTGCCACCGTGGGTTCGAGCGGCCTGCACGAGCAGTGTGGCGGCTTCTTGCGGGTCACCGATCGAGGACAGAACCTCGCTGATCTGTGCGGTATCGAGCTCGTTGGTCAGGCCGTCGCTGCAGAGCAGGAACCGGTCGCCCCGCACCGGCCGGATTCGCCAAAGATCGATGTTGACGTCCGCCGACACTCCGAGCGCCCGGGTCAGGATGTGGCGGTGGGGATGCATCTTGGCTTCGGCCGAGGTGAGCTCGCCGGAGCGCACCATCTCCTCGGCCAGGCTGTGGTCCACGGTGAGCTGGGTGATCTCGCCGTCGTGGAACCGGTAGGAGCGGGAGTCTCCGACGTTCACCAGCGCCAGGACGTCTCCCCCCTCCTCGTTGACCAGGCCCACGGCGGTGACTGTGGTTCCCATGCCCCGCAGCTCGGGGTTCTCCAGGCTGTGCTGCCAGACCACGGTGTTCGCCTCGACGACTGCTTCGGCGAGACCGGCACCGGTCGGGTGACGACCGAAGGCGGAGGCGACCGTGTCGATGGCCATGCGTGCAGCCACCTCTCCACCGGCATGACCTCCCATGCCGTCGGCGACCGCAAAGAGATTCGGCGATTCCATCGCCAAGTCCTGGTTGACCGATCGGACCAGCCCGGTGTCGGTGGCCGATCCAGAGCGAAGGAGGGTCACTTCCCGACCTCGAAGACGGTGCCGCCGATCTGGAGGAGGTCACCTCGCTCGAGCCGGGTGCGTTCCCCGATCCGCACCGTGTTGACCCAGGTGCCGTTCGTCGAGCCGAGGTCCTCGGCCCACAGTTCGCCGTCCAGGCGGAACAGGCGCGCGTGCAGATTGGAGGAGTAGGCGTCGTAGTCGACCGGCACGCCACATCCTGCAGCCCGCCCGACTGTGATCTCGTCGCCAATCTCGTAGGACTTGCCGGCCTCTTCCTCGGGACGGATCACGTGGAGGCGGAGCCGCTTCCCCCTCGGAACCTTGTCATCACCGATCGGATCGACGTCCGATCCACGGACCTTGCGGCGCTTGAGCGGGCGGACCTCGACCCACACCGCCCTGACCACCCACATGAAGAAGAGCCAGAGCAGGACGATGACCCCGTACTCCAAGGCACGGAGAACCGGTGTGTTGTCAGCAGGCCCAGGCAGCGAAACCAGGATCAGGTGCATTGGCCGCTCAGACGCCGTCCTTCACGAATTCTCGAACCTCAAAACGGTCGTGCCGATCACGATCTCGTCCCCGTCTGCCAGCTTCCGCTCCCGTACGTTGATCCCGTTGACCCTGGTCCCGTTGGTCGAGTTCAGATCGACCAGGACGACGTCGTTGCCCGCCCTCCGGATCTCGGCATGGCGGCGACTGGCATTCGGATCGGTGACCGTCACCGCACTCTCCGGCAGGCGGCCGATGGTGATCGGATCGGGACCGAGGACGATCCGTTCGCCGTCTGCCAGCACGATCGAGGCGGCAGGAAGACCGGAGGGTCCCTCGTGTACCCGAGAGACGATGTCGAATCTGCCTCGTCGCTGGCGGGGATCCTGGACCACCGACACGGTGACAGGGCCGACGAAGACGTAGTCCTCGGTGCGGGCATGCTCCCTGGCAGCCTCTTCCAGCTCCCTCACCAGGGCATCGAGGAAGCTTTCGAACCTGTCGAAGTCGTTCGCCGACAAATGCACCACGAAGGCGTTGGGCGCGATCAGGCCGTGGACCCCCAACCGACGTTGGAGATCCATCTCCCGGGTCAGCCTGCGTCCGATCTCCACGGGATGGAGCTCGCCGCGGAACGCTTTGGAGAGCGTGCCGTCCACCATGCGCTCGAGGCGCCCTTCGAACCTCTGGAGTCCCATTGTGGGGTCAGCCTACCGGTGCCAACCCCCTGGTAGGGGGTAGGTGAGGGCTTGGAGCCCTCCATCAGCATGCTGGAGTCACCGGCTGGCGATCCCCGTGGTGACGAGGCCTCTTTCTCCTGTTTGTGGGGAACTGGGCGTCAGGATCATCGGGTAGCCTCTGTCGGTCACTCGGGCGAGTGGCGGAATTGGCAGACGCGCAGGATTCAGGTTCCTGTGTCCGAAAGGATGTGGGGGTTCAAGTCCCCCCTCGCCCACCCTGGGGTCCTGACAAAACTAGGCGCCTTCACGTCGACAAAACTCAGCTGGAGAGGCGCCGGATGTGCTGCATCAGGGAAGTTTGCCGGTCACAGGCGATGATCACCGGCGAATTCGTAGGATGCCGACGGGACCGTCGAGATCGCTGTCGGTCGCCAAAGGGGGATCACCGGACGCGCTCCATCACCGCCGGTCGGTCAAGTCGGGGTCGCGGAGCCTCAGGCGGTCAGCGGCGGGTCTGGGTCGTCGGTGGCGTCTTCGGTCGCCGGTGGCGATGACTGGGGACTTCGGCGCCCAGGTAGAGAGGGACCGGGTGCGCCGACGGGACGGGAGCTTGCGGATCTTCTTGCCCTCGGCTGCCCGGCTGGGTCAGGAAATCGCCGATCTTGCGCATGTTGGCGGCGAACAACTGGAAGGCCACGAGGATGCTCTGGGCCGCAACACCCCGGATCCTCCGTCGCTCCGGATCATCGACGGCCTCTCGGGATCCGTCTTTGAAGAAGCCGTTCATGCCCTCATTCGAGTTGCGCAGGGTGCGGTACGTGGCCCGCCACTCCGGCGACTCGTGGGGTAGCTCCTGACGGCATTTGGCCCCCACATCTGGTGGCACGGTGATCGACTGCTGCGTGCAGACCTTCGGTTGGTGGAGGGCCAGCGCGTCGGTGACCGGGATACGGGTTCTGACCTTGCCGTTCCCTCCCTCGGACTCGGGTTTGAGCGGCGCAACGAACCGCGGTGCCGGCCCTGCCGCCGGGCAGCACATCCGGGCGTGCCCATCCGAGTCGGGGCGTCCGTTGGGGCGCATTTGATAGTGACGTCGCGCTTCGATCCGGGCGCATGCATCGCCTCGTCGATCGCGCCTTTCGGAAGTCCGCGGTTGCGGTGATCAACGGCTCGGGTATCCCGGGGCAGTACCAGGTGCCGTCGACGAGGATCATCCCGTCGTGGCTCCCCTGGCGACCGAGCTGGTTGCTCTTGTAGTCGAGGACCAGCCTGTAGCCGAGGGCGCGGGCGGGAAGCTGGAAGTCCTCTGGTTTGGACTTGGTGTAGGCCCGGTCGCCGGCCAGGTAGCCCGCCGGGTGACCGCGGGCTTGGATGCTGGCCAGTGCGACGACTGCGTTCTGGCCCGGCTGGGTGCCCGGTTTGTGGAGCGGTGCCATGCCGAGGACCAGTGTCGGCATGGCCGGCGGGTTCGTCGGGATCGTCGCTGCCGGTCACCACCAGGCGTCGCTTCATAGCCCCAGACCGAGACCTTCGGTTCCGGTCGCCGTCCGTGCCCTCTCGTTTGTCCCGGTGATACCAGTCGGCATCGGGGTCGCTCGAGTGGCGGATCGTCTTCGGGTGTCGACGCCCTTCTTCGTCCGCTTCTCCCGCCGGGCCGGGCGGGCGAAGGCGGGATCGACGGTGGCGTCGACAGCCACCGATCCTTTCCAGCGCCGTCGGACCTCCCGCGGCAGACGTCCGGATGCTCATCTCCAGGATCTGCGTTCATGAACCAGGTCAGGCGTTCGCTCGCGCTCGGCCCACTCCTCGTCGGTGCGTGCTCGAGCGACGGAGCTCGACCAGCGGCGTCGAAGGTCGACTGGATCGAGCCGGCGGTTCTTCGGGGTCGGAGAGGGGTCCATCAGCTCCAGCAGGCCGTGGAAGCGGGTCCGAACGTTGCGGTAGCAGTTGTCCAACCCATGCCGTCGTTCGGGCTCGGGTGGCTTCGGGACCCCGAGGGCGTGGCGCATGGTCGGGGAGATCTGGCGGAACAGCATGTCGGTGAACCTGGTGGCCAGCATGGGCTGGTCGGTCGATCGCACAGAGCACCATGGCGACCAGAAGGGCCCGGTTGGGGAACGGTCTGCGGTCGTCCGCCGGGCCCGGAACGCTCCGTCGCCTCCCAGGCCTCGACGGTCGCAGCAGTTGGACCGGTCGATGAGGGCGATCGATTGACCAGACCAGGTCGTCCTCGAGCTTGCCAACCGGGGCGCGCGAACCGTGGCCCCGGGATGGGAACCGAGATCGACGTCCTTTGATGCGCCTGCCTCGCCGCCGGCCATGTCAGCCGTTCCCCGGCCAGCTGCCGCGTGCTCGGCCTGCCGAGGGGCGTCGCGAACGCCAGGTACTTGACAAGCTGGCCGACGCGCCACGCCCGCGGCCTGCTCCAGTGCGCCAGGTGGGTGCCGGCACCGAGGTGGCCGACGATCCAGGTGACCCGGAGCCGTTGGACCTTGAACTTGGGCGGCCCGTCGACCGAGCAGCGCCGGATGAAGCCCAAGATGTCGTTGCGGCAGATCCGGGTCCGGTCGGGCCGGAAGTAAGGGCCGCTCCCCCGACTCCGGGCAATTTCGAGGACCTGTCGGCCCACGGTGGCGGACGGGCACCACCGGTCGAGCCGGCCACCCGGACCGAGCACATCGACCAGGACGACGCCGTCCTCGTCGTAGACGTCGGTGCCCGACGGCTCGGGCGATCTCCTCGCTCCGCATGCCGGTCCCGAGACCGAGGGCCAACAGGGCCCAACTGTCGCCGGCGCATCGAGGCCGTCGGCAGGCCCCGGACCACGAGACCAGCTCGGTGACCTCGGCCGGTGAAAAGGGGGCAACAGGTCGGAGACGCCGGAGGGAGACCGACCTGGGCGGGAAGAGCTTGTGGCCCACCACCGCGGCGCCGATCTGCCAGAGTTGGCTGCGGTAGTTGAGCCGGGTCCCGCGGCTCAGGTGGGTGCAGCCCTCGGTGATGAAGCGGTCGATGAGCTCGGGGGTGAACAGGGAGTCGGCGTCGACGGGGTGTCCGATGCGATCGGCCCAGAGGGCCAGCTGGCCGACGATGCTGAGGGACTTTCTCGGCCAGACTGGGCGTCGGTGTGGCCCGCTCTCGGTGACGGCCTCTTTCACCACCGGCTCGACGCGGCGCCAGGCGTCGGGCGGCACGTCCTTGGGCGAGAAGCGGTCGATGGTCCCGCTCACCGACTCGCCCGGCCCGGACCGGCTCGCCGAACGACCAGTGCTCGGCCACCCGGTCCGAGAGGAACGAGCGGGCGACCGCGGCAGGTCCCCCGTCGTCCGTCCTCTCCGTATCGGTATGTCCGGTGGGCTGCACTCGAACCTCTGATCTGCTGGCGCCGGTGCCGGGAAATAACCCGAAATACGGCGTGGCGATAACGCCAGATCCGAGTCGAACAGACAAACCTCCGGAGGTTCGCGGATAGTTTTGGGACGCAACCGGGGATAGGCCTATCCCAACCCCGGTTGGCCCTCTGAAGGGACAAACTCCCAGCTCAACGGCGTAAGCCAGTTTGAGAACAGCAGTTTCAGACCTTGAGCAAAAGTAGGCTAAAAGGCCTACTGACCTGCGACTTATTCCACTGTCGAGACATTTCTCAGTATTTTCTGTGCATTTCTGTGCAATATGACCAATTCCCACTCCTATCGCGCAGCCAGCACGCTTGAGTCGACCGAATCGGTAGCG
Organism: uncultured Acidimicrobiaceae bacterium; assembly: GCA_963839925.1. Lineage (GTDB taxonomy): Bacteria > Actinomycetota > Acidimicrobiia > Acidimicrobiales > RAAP-2 > Bog-756. The sequence goes on from CAWIWV010000002.1 coordinate 681,169, forward strand.
CCTCACCGCCTCCTCAGGCCACCGCATGGAACGAGACCCGCTGCGCGCACCACGGACAGCCTTCCCAGGCAATGGGAGGTTCAGGCTCATCGAGGACGGCGACTACTTCTCCGAGGAACGCTACGAACCCCCGGTCGTCTTGGGGCACCTCGACCCAGTGCACATCTCCAGAGAGAGTGGCCGTACTGTTCTCTGCCTCAAAGGTGTCAGGAACGAAGCAGAGCAGCCCGAGCGAACTGACCGTCTCGGGTCGGCCGGCCGACGGGTGCTCGAGTGCCGTTGCATAGGCGTGGAGCTGGCGGCCGTAGGTTGCGAGATGGACGGACCTCGGCTCAGTGGTCTTGCAGTCCACGACGGCTTTCGTCCCGTCGTCGCAGTCGATCAACAGGTCCATCCGACCCCGGATGACACAGGTGCCTCGCCTCGGCCAACGGACGCAGAAGAGCCGATTTCACCCATCGGCCCCCTCCACCGATGACGCCCGGCGGCATGCCTTCGGCCAGGCTCTCGGCCCGCTCCTCCGAGGTAGTACTCCTTCATGGCACGGTCGATACGACCGAACACACTCGGGAACGGTGATCGGGGCCGAGGTTGTCGCCGAGCGACCTTCAGGTAGAAGCAGCGGGGGCAGTCGTCCCAGAGAAAGGCGAAGTCGCTCGGGCTGAGTGCCCATGGGTCGGTCGTCGCTGCAGGTCGTCCCCTGCGTCTCGGTCTGGGCCCCGCGGGCGCGTATGTTACTAGTGTTGCCCACGTCAGTACCTCCTAAATCAGGTGCTGGCCACGGCCCCGGGGTGCTCCAACACCGCCGGGGCCTTCTCAATATTGCTTTGTGACAACAGTATCCCAACGTGTTGTCACATGTCAATCCTACGATTGATCTCGTGCCCTCGTCATGGACGGACTTGGTCGGAATCTACGAAATAACCGTCATGCTCGGCGTGAGTAGGCAGCGGGTAGACAAGATCAGTCGAACCGATCCCGGCTTTCCCACCCCAATTGCAGAACTTCACTCGGGGCGGATCTGGCTTCGCTCAGACGTTGAACGCTGGGCACGCGAGTCTCGGCCGGCTCTGACGAGGCTCAACGCCCTCAAGCGCCAGCGACACCCCAAAACTGAGACCCCCGGGGAGCGCGGTCAGAAGCGGATCGGCTGGGATATCCCATCGCCCCAGAACGGCACCTCGGGGGCACGTGACTGTGGACCGATGCCGTGCAAACATGGGCTGAGAAGGAGGTGGCGGTGAAGCGTCTGAGCGTAGGCACAGCGGCGTTCCTCTCACTCGCCCTCCTTCTGAGTGCTGCCAATAGCATTCTCGTCTTCTTTGTACATATTCCGGTGAATGTGAGACTCCGTCCACGGACGTACTTCCAGGCATACGGGGCGGTGGAGTTGTTGCTGGCGGGTTTAGGGCTGCTCCTCGCTGCCCTTGTCACGTTCCTCCTTTACCGACGAGGCAAGAATGCCGAGCCCAACGCCGGGCGGACTGCCTGGGCCATATCCGTTGCGGCTCTAGTCGTCGGAATCTTCGGACTCTTGGCGATGCCCCATTACATGTTCTTTGTGGGGATCTTCCTCGTTGGGGCTTGTCTCAGCTTCTCTGCTCGACAGGCCAGAGTGCCGAGGACTGATCTTCCGCCAGCATCGAGAGCAGCGACCACTTCTCGCTGAGGCACCGATTCAGAGGTGGCCCTCAACGCCGGCCTGGAGGCGTTATCCGACCCCCGGCGCTTGCTAATCGCTCACTGACTCGCAACGGCACTTCATGGACTGTGGATTAGTCTCGAACTCCGGTCGCTGCGGAAGACCCACTGGGACCGTCATGCAAAGCTGGGCGACATGAGGCGGATGGCGATATTTGGTCTCGCTGGATTGGTTGCGATTGCCGGACTCGTCGCCCTGTCCATTGGACTTACCCAATCAGGAGCACCAGAGTCTCCGGGTGCCGTACTGCACTCTGCGGCAAAGGCGACGCTCGATGCAAGCAGCTTCACATTGAGCTCTGGGGGTGGTCCCACCACGATCTATCAGGCCCCGGATCGGACCCGGGTGAATCGCGTACTTCGGCAACCCTGTGATTGTCATCGGAAATAGGGTCTGGTATCCGGAGTCGTTCATCGGTTCAACCGTCCAGAAGTGGAATCAAGTCCCCCTCAACTCTGTGACAGACGCCCTCTACGGACCCGCAGGCCCCAAGACGATACTCACGCGAATGCTCTCGCTGACTGACGTTCGCAGCATCGGTGGCAAGTTCTACGCGGTGAAGTCCTACTCGACTGCCGCCTACTTCCGTCGACCTGCCTCAGGTCGGACCCGAGTGAGATACACGATCCAGATCGCCAATGGCTTCGTTCAAAGCGAAGAAGTAGAGATCCTGGCTCCCCTTCCTTCCTTTCTGCGGCCAACTCCTCGAGTTCGGTCTGGTGAGCCTTTAGCCACCTTTTCCAACGTCAATACTTCGCCAGCAGTAGTGGCACCTGCGGGGGACACCGTCACGACTGAGTTACCGTGCGACTCACCCGCGCCCTTGGATCAGTGCAACTGACGGGCGGTGCCCCACAATGCCGGGCCGGTGGCACTGTCCACATGAGCTGGGTTGTTCCCACAGCGCGAGGATGCCTGACTAGCTGTCAGCCTCGGGAGGCCACTCATGATCACCGGCGAAGAGATCCGTCTGCTCCTCGAACAGACCGAGCGGTGTTGGAACGCCGGAGATCGCGATGGCATCTCTCAGGCTCTGGAGAGAGGCTGTACCGGGTGATTACAGCTTGGAGTCACCAGTTGGAACTCCACCCCGGCTCGGATGGGATGCCTGCAGGGCGTCAAGTGTTGGATGAGTTCCAACCCCATACTCAGTCGCACACCAAACACGTCATCGTCTGCGGAAACGAGGCCGCAGCACTGGTTGATAATGAGTTTTCCGGACCAGACGGCAGCATCTCCATCATGAGCATCGATACGTACCTCTTCACGGCCGAAGGTGGATGCGTGGAATGTAACTACATGGATACTGGGTAGCCCTCAACACCGGCCTGGAGGCATTATCCGACGCCCGGCGCTTGCTGATCGCTAACTGACTCGCAGGCATCTATGCCACGGTCGGACGCGATGTGTAGTAACAACGGGAGCGGACACAGGGCCCAGCGCACATCCGGCGACTGGCCACTTGGATGGGCCAGACTTCTGCCCATGCACACTGGAGTAGGCGATCCGGGGCGGGTACTGCCGTGATAGAGGTTCCTCGAATCCGTGTATGCCCTCCTCGGCGAAGACCGCATCGCCTATCAGGTCTTTGGTGAAGGGCGCGCTGGATCTTGATCTGGTTTCCTGGTTCCGCCGACTGCATCGATCTTTGTTGGGACTGGCCGCCGTACGCCGAATATCTCGATTGGTTGGCGGCGAGAGCCCGGGTGATCACATTCGATCGACGAGGGATGGGCGCATCCTGACTCCCCGTCGGGGAGGGAGCTGCCTCCCTGGGAACAGTGGGCAGCCGATGCGCTGACAGTCATGGACGTCGTCGGATCGGAAACAGCGGTCTTGTGTGCGCTTGCTCATTCCGTTCCTGCGGCTCATTCTCTTTGCCTGGAACGCATCCGTCGCGTACTGCCGGATTGCGGTTCTCGTGAACGGGGAGTCCAGGTTCTTTGGAACAGAGGAGGAACTGGCTGCCGTGCACGTTCAGTTCGTCAACGACGCCTGGGGTGGACCAGCCCTCGGCGAGATGGTTGGCCCGGGCCTCGTGAAGCGAGACCCGACCTTTGCCCCCTGGTTCGAGAGGGACGCAACGCTTGGCCATGACGCCGACTGTGGCTGCTCGGGCGTTCTCCCATTCCTATGACGTGAGCAATACTTTGCCCCTGGTACAGGCTCCGACCCTTGTGTTGCACACCGAGCAGTACCAGCTATCGCGCCTTGAAAGCGCGCGTGACCTCGCTGAGCACATTACCGGAGCGCGGCTCGCGACCCTTCCCGGAACCGACGCGTTCCCGTTCGTGGAACCTGGCAGAGACCGTGCCTTCAGCGAGATCGAGGAGTTCCTGGCTGGATTGACCACACCTATCGTTCCCGACCGTGCGCTCGCAACGATCTTGTTCACCGACATCGTCGGTTCGACCCAGCAGGCCGTCGAGCTTGGTGACCGTGCGTGGCGGAATCTCCTGGAGACCCATGACGCCATCTCACGGACCTTGATAGAACAGCACCAGGGACGAATCTTGAAGTCGACGGGTGACGGCGTTCTCGCTACGTTCGACGGTCCCGGTCGAGCCATTCGCTGCGCCGAGGCCCTGGGCGATGCTCTTCGGCCCCTCGGCGTCGCCATTCGGGCGGGTCTGCACACCGGGGAAGTAGAGATCAGGGAATCGGACATTGCTGGGATCGGCGTGCACATCGCGGCGCGCGTCTCGCGGCGGCATCACCCGGCGAAGTATGGGTGTCTGCCGCCGTCCCCATGCTCGTCGCCGGATCGGGGTTCGAGTTCGACGACCGGGGCGAATATGACCTCAAAGGGGTCCCAAACCCATGGAGGCTCTTCTCGGTGAGAGGTTGACCGACCGGAACGGTCAGCCTCTGCATCGAGGTGGAGTGGGCTACAGATGCCGATTTTGTGCATGCCTCGGGTGCCCCAGATCGCCGGCCAGGAGGCGTTATGCGGTCAGCGGGATGGAGGGTCGGCTTCCCTGCAACACCCTGGTGCGTGTGATCGGGCCTTAGGGCAACGTCGTGGAACTAGAAAGCCGGTCGAGCCTGAATGGGCACTTGTGCGCACACACGCCGTGATGCCAGCCAGACAGGATCGTCGTTGGCGTACCTCGGTGGGCGGTGGTTGTCGGCGTGGAGGAGCACCCCCGCCCCTAACGCTGCCACCGCCAGCATGATCCCTACCAGGCTCCGTCGCACGTTCTGAGGGTAGTGTCGTGCGTGACCCCGATCACCGGCCTGGAGGCGTTATCCAACCCATGGCGCTTGCTGATCGCTAACTGACTCGCAACGGCACCTCTGCCATACCGCCATGCAGAATCGGCCCGACGAATCGGCATGTGTTCGGGTGCGAGCCATGCACCAGAGCTCAGTCAGGCTGTGGAAGCCCATTCTGACCCTAGGCTCGTGCGGCTTGCTGCACTGATTCGGCGGTCGAGGCCGACCGACGGCCCCTCGGGACTCGGATGCTCAATCATCCGCGGCCGCCTGGTCAGCTTGCTTGCCGCCCGGCTCCGGCCACCGAGGAACCGAGCGCTGATCTCCTCCCTCGAATCATGCAGGATCTCGGGGACGATCCCCGGGTACTCGCCGAAGCGGACCAGGCAGCCAAGGCCAGGATCTACGCGGGGCTCGGCTCCGAACCAGGTCGTCGAGGTAGTCTCTATCGGGGATCAGCGCCGACAGCGGATCGGTGCCTGAGGGGGGTCACCATGACAATAAAAATCGCCCTGCTTGTGTCGGCCCTGCTGGCGTTCGCAGCCGCGGAGCCCGCCACGGCCGGGGCAGATACATCGGCATTGCCAATGCTGATCAAAGCGAACGACCTGGCCGAGATCGAGTCGGCGGGCGGCACGGTGTCGCCGAGATGGGTGTCCTACGGAACGTCGTCCAATTCGTATACCCGCACCGGACCTGGCACGGCGGTGGACACCGTCACCAGCTACACCGAGCTGCAGGCCCAGTTCGCCGACCGAATGCTTCCCGGCCGCTACACGTGGGTCTTGCTCGACATGGAGCCTTGGAATCTGACGCCGCACTCCGAGTACGTCGACATACCTCTCTACGAGCAGCTCTCGGCGGAGATGGTGCATGCCCACGGCATGAAGATCATGTGTTCCCCGCTGACAAAGGACTACATCACCGATGACGTGGCAGGAAGCGCAGCCAGGTACGCGGACGCCATTGACATTCAGGCCCAGCCGTGGGACGGCCACGTATCAACGTACAAGTCTCTCGTAGACGAGGCTGCGAAGCAGGCCCGAGCCGCCAACCCGAATGTGCTCGTCGGCGCAGGAGTTGCCACCGACTCCACCGGGGTCCCGATCACCGGCGCACAGATGTACGCGGCGTACGAGTCGGTGCGGCCGGTCCTCGACTGGTACTGGCTCAACGCCGCCGTGTGGTCCAATGGCAAGGGATGCGCTCCGGACGGCTGTCCAGATGCCGCCATCGATTTCCTCCGCCTTCTCTCCCAAGGCGCCACCTGATCCGTCCGGCGTTCGTACACCCTGGGTAGATGTCCCAATCTCGACCTTGAGTGGTGCTCCTCCTCCCGGAGCGAGCGAGGTGTGTGCGCTGTTCGGGTCAACAACACCATTCCCACCCGCGACCCTTACTGCTTTGTATGGAAACACTGCTGGATATCAGCAGCAGTATCAAAAGAGCCTCGATGCGGCGATCCACGGGGGATACATCCTTCCCACCGATCGACCCTCGCTCCTCGCCCAAGCCCACCAGGTTGCGATTCCCTGACTCACCCTCGGGGTATCCCACAACGCCGGCCGAGGGGCCCCGTGCTTGCCCGCCGCCGAACTGACCCTGTGGGTGCCAGAAATCTCATCCGGGCCTGCTGAAGAGGACTTTCGCAGTCGCAGATCGGACTAAAACACGAAACTGAGCCATGGCTCTCTCATTTCTCTATCTCGCGTTCGTCAGGATCCTTCAGTTGTTAGGGCTGAGCCGGCGTGAGAGCGGCGAACTGGCCATCGAGATTCTCGTGCTCCGCCACGAGGTGGCCGTCCTTCGACGGCAGGTGTCCCGCCCTGTTCTGCGACCACCAGATCGAGCCCTCCTCGCCGCCCTCAGCCGGCTGATCCCCCGCGGCGAAGCTCAGTCGGTTCTCCGTCCAGCCCAGTACCCTGCTGCGCTGGCATCGTGAGTTGGTCCGTCGCAAGTGGACCTACCCGAAGCCACCGGGTCGTCCGAGGATCCCTGCGGGAACGGTGGAGATCGTCGTCCGATTGGCTCGGGAGAATTCGACCTGGGGTTATCGGAGAATCCACGGTGAGCTCTCGGTCCTCGGCATCAACCTGTCGCCGGCAAGCGTCTGGAACATCCTCCAGAGCCACGGTCTCGACCCCGCCCCGAACAGAACAGGGCCGACCTGGGGCGAGTTCCTCAAATCGCAGGCCGCAACTATGTTGGCCTGCGACTTCTTCACCGTGGACACGGTGCTCCTGCGAAGGCTCTATGTCCTCTTCTTCATCGAGCTGGACACCCGAGTGGTGTATGTGACCGGAGTCACTGCGCATCCGACCAAGGCTTGGGTGATCCAGCAGGCCAGGAACCTGTCCTCTGAGCTCGCCGAGCGCACTCGACCGGTCAAGTTCCTCATCCGCGATCGCGACACCAAGTTCACGACAAGCTTCGATGAGGTCTTCCGTTCGGAAGGCGTCCAGATCATTCGCACTCCGATCCGGGCACCCCGAGCCAACGCCTTCGCTGAACGATTTGTCGGCACCGTTCGTCGCGAATGCCTCGACCGGATGCTCATCCTCGGTCGTCGCCATCTTGAATCCGTAGTGCACGAGTACGTCGACCATTACAACTGCCACCGACCACATCGGTCACTCGGTCAGTTGCCACCTGCACCGAAGTGGACCGCACCCCCTGAACCGAAGGAGGTAGATCCTTCACGGCTCGAGCGCACGGATCGGATTGGCGGACTCATCCATGAGTATCGCCTGGTCGCGTGACGGGGATGACCTTCTTGGCACCCACAGGAGACCATGTGACCGAACGAGAGCTCACCAAGACGCGGCCAAGAGGCTGGCCATCATCCGCCACGCTCAGGAGGTCACCGGAAATGTGGCCAAAACCTGCCGCTACTACGGCATCAGCAGGCCGGCCTACTACAAGTGGTTCAGGCGCTACGAGGAAGAAGGCATTGACGGACTCCGTGACCGGTCGAAGCGGCCTCTGAACAGCCCCAAGGCGACCAAGACCGACGTGGTGGGCAAGATCATCCACCTTCGCCAGAACTACCACTTCGGACCCATGAAGATCTCGATGTATCTGAAGCGGTATCACGACATCGAGATTTCCAACTCGGGAGTGTGGCGGATCTTGAAGCGCCTCGACATGAACAGGCTTCCGAGCTCGATGCGCTACAAGCGACATAGCGAACGCTGGAAGCGCTACGAGAAGCCGAGGCCCGGTCACCAGATCCAGGTGGACGTGAAGTTCGTGGCCCCGATCGGCGGCAAGAGCTCGCAAGTACTGCCAGTTCACTGCCATCGATGACTGCACCCGAATCCGGGTGCTTCGCATCTATAACCGCCTCAACCAGAAGACTGCGATCCAGTTCATCGACTACGTCCTCGAGAACCTGCCTTTCCACGTCGAGTCGATCCAGACTGACAAAGGCAGCGAGTTTCAATCGTCGTTCCACTGGCACGTTCTCGACCGGGGCATCCGCCACGTCTACATCCGGCCCCTCACTCCGAGGCTCAATGGAAAGGTTGAGAGATCCCACCGGATCGACGGCGAGGAGTTCTACCGAATGCTCGATGGTGTCGTCGTCGACGACAGCGAGCTCTTCGCCGAAAGGCTCCAAGAATGGGAGGACTACTACAACTACGATCGCCCGCACGGCGGTCTTGGAGGCCAAACTCCCTACGAGCGCCTACGCCAGAAGACCAAGGGCCCCGAGCAAACGATCATCTTCAGTTCTACATCCACTATGGAGTGGAACAGGGCACCCCACCTTTACCGGTCTCGGATTGTGACCTTGGACCCTGGCTCCGCCTCCCTGGTCGGCAGATGCTGTGATGGCCGGCTGAGCGTCGGGGACTGATTTCGTCGGGAGCGACATGGACAGTTTCATGCGTGACACGGATGCCTTCTCCTGGCGTATGGAGGCGGACCCTGTGCTGCGCTCGAACATCGTCGCGGTAGCGTGGCTAGACCGGAGCCCCGACTGGGATTGGCTCCGTAAAAAGGTGGAGGTGGCCACGAGGCTCGTCCCGAGCTTCCGCCAGCGGGTGGTCGAGCTGCCGGGTCGCTTCGCCGCCCCGCGGTGGGTTGCGGCAGCCGACTTTGACCTGGATTGGCATCTACGGCGCATGAGTGCTCCCGCGCCGCACAGTCCGCAAACAGTGCTCGAACTCGCTGCGCACGCCGCCACGACCTCGTTCGATCCATCGCGTCCGCTATGGGAGTTCACGCTGGTCGAGAACCTCGAAGGGGAGCGAGCCGCCCTCGTGCTCAAGGTGCATCATTCGCTGACCGACGGCGTCGGCGGGATCGAACTCGCCATGCGGCTCTTCGACCTCGAGCCGGGCAATCGTCTTGACGCCAACCCGCCTCCCCTTCCGGAGCCCGAGCAGACCGATCTCTTGCGGCTAGCTGGCGAGGCGTTCGTCCATTCCTGCCGGCTAGGCGTATCAGTGACGGCCAAGAATCTCCGGGCGGCCGGTCCAACCTTGGCGCGTTCGCTGCTCCGCCCACGAGCTGCCGTTGCGGAGGTCGTCGAGACGACGTGCTCGATCGCCCGGACGGTGGCCCCGCTGCGACGGACGCTCTCGCCGGTCATGACGAGGAGAGGGCTCGGTCGCACAGTTGACATGGTCGAGGTCGACCTCGACGACCTCAAGCGGGCAGCCGCGACTGCCGGTGGAACGGTCAACGACGCCTTCGTGACCGCGGTCACGGGAGCCCTCCGGAGGTACCACGAGCGGCACGACGTTCGCGTCGGGGACCTCCGCTTGACCCTGCCAATCAGCCTCCGCAAGCCCGACGACCCGGTAGGGGGCAACCGCATCACGCTCATGCGGTTCCGAGTTCCGGTGTCGGATGCGGACCCGATCCGGCGTATGGAATCCATCCATAAGCGTTGCCAGGCGGCAGCCCAAGAGCGTTCGCTCGCCTTTACCGACACCATCGCCGGGGTGCTCCGCCTGCTGCCTTCAGGAGTCGTGGGCAGCATGCTCAAGCGGATCGACTTCCTGGCGAGTGACGTCGCAGGCTTTCCAAGGCCGGTGTACCTCGGCGACGCCCGGGTCGAGCGCCTCGTTTCGTTCAGTCCGACAGTCGGGGCCTCGATCAACCTGACCCTTCTTTCGTATGACGGCAAGTGCTGCATCGGCGTGAACGCCGACACGGCCGCCGTGCCGGATGCAAGCGTATTCACCGAGTGCCTGGTCGAGGGTCTTGAGGAGACCTTGTCGCTTGCCGGCAGCCATTCTCCGGTTCAAGTTCCAGCCCCGACCTGGGGGTGCGAATAATGTTGTCCGTAGCCGTCACAGGTACTTCACCATTTTTTGTTGCCCAAACAACAATGTGTGAAATCGCGAGCATTAGCGTGTGAAATGGCTCAGCAGACTCGCCCATCAGCCCTGGGTGAGGGGGTTATGTAGGTAGCCCACCCCTGTGATGTCGCGGGTCATCGTGGGACACGCGAACCCCCACGAGGATAGTTCCGCGGCAGTCCGCTTGGCTGATAGGCCCTCGAGGTGTCGAGGGTGAACTGGCGGAGCAGCTCTCCGTTCGAGGTAACAACCCGAATGTCCAGGCCGGCGATGTAGAGCCGGATCCGCTTTCCTTTGTGGCGCCGCCCGATCCCGATGTGGAACAGGCGTGACCCGTGTCGGAGAGTGACCTTTCCACAGGAGTCGACCTTGTCGGTGCGGACCCGGAAGTGTGTTTCGACAACCGGAGAACCCGGACGGGCCTTCCTCAGCGCCTCATGGGCGGCGAGCGGAGTGACCGAACCCCGTGCTCGGTGCGGGCGTTCTTCGTTATAGAAGGTCACGAATCGGTCGAGTTGGGCTTGGAGCTCCCGAATCGACCGAGCCCGCCGTTGCTTGACCAAGAAGCGCTTCAAGGTCTGGTGCCAGCGCTCGATCTTCCCGCAGGTTTGAGGAGGCGGTTTCAAGGGGTCCGCGCAATTCCTCGGTGAGCAACCTCTCGAATGCTGTGGTGCCCTTCCTTGCTTTCGCGTTGAAGATGGCACCGTTGTCAGTCAGTACTGATGCGGGATAACCCCAGCGTTCACCTGCTTCATCGAAGGTGGCGACCACGTCGTGGACCGTCGTGACACCGGTCACCCTGCTTGCGACGATGAGCCGCGAATGGTCGTCGATGAAGGTGAGGATGTCGACGTCCCGCCCGCCTTGGAGCAGCCAGTGGGTCGCATCTGCTTGCCAGCACTCATTGGGGAGGGCGGCCTCGGCGAGCCCACCGGACAGATTCCTGGCTTGCTGGATGACCCAGGCCTCGGTCGGATGCGCAGTGACCCCGGTCACATACACCACTCGGGTGTCCAGCTCGATGAAGAAGAGGACATAGAGCCTTCGCAGGAGCACCGTGTCCACGGTGAAGAAGTCGCAGGCCAACATCGTTGCGGCCTGCGATTTGAGGAACTCGCCCCAGGTCGGCCCTGTTCTGTTCGGGGCGGGGTCGAGACCGTGGCTCTGGAGGATGTTCCAGACGCTTGCCGGCGACAGGTTGATGCCGAGGACCGAGAGCTCACCGTGGATTCTCCGATAACCCCAGGTCGAATTCTCCCGAGCCAATCGGACGACGATCTCCACCGTTCCCGCAGGGATGCTCGGACGACCCGGTGGCTTCGGGTAGGTCCACTTGCGACGGACCAACTCACGATGCCAGCGCAGCAGGGTACTGGGCTGCACGAAGAATCTAGTGAGCTTCCCGCGGGATCAGCCGGCTGAGGGCGGCGAGGAAGGCGCGATCTGGTGGTCGCAGAACAGGGCGGGACACCTGCCGTCGAAGGACGGCCACCTCGTGCCGAAGCACGAGAACCTCGATGGCCAGATCACCGCCGTCACGCCGGCTCAGCCGTAACAACTGAAGGATCCTGACGAACGCGAGATAGAGAAATGACAGAGCCATCCCTCAGTTTCGTGTTTCAGTCCAATCTGTGAAAGTCCTCTTCAGATGCCCGGATGAGGTTTATGGCACCCACAGGACTCATCCATGAATATCGCCTGGTCGCGTGACGGGGATGACATTTTTGGCACCCACACGGTCGGCTCACCTGACGACGGAGCACGGCAACCTCGTGTGGGACCATGGGCAAACCGGGTTGGGGCTGCCCGGCAGTCACCCACCCCACAGATGCCGGTCTACGAGATGACGATCGAGAGGGCCTTAGTAATCGCGTTCTTCTTCGTGTCGACAACCTTCACGGTGAACGCGTACTTGCCCTTGTCGGTCTTGCTCAGAGTGCCGGAGATGATTCCCTTGGAATTTAGGCTGAGGCCTGGCGGCAGTTGGCCAGACACCTTGGACCAGGAGTACGACGGATGTCCCCCGACAGCGGTAAGTGTCGCCCTATAGGCGTGTTTCGGCACTCCAGACGGCAGCGACGCAGTCGTGATTGCGACGACGTGGACCGAGAACGACTGTTGGACCTGTTGTGCTGTCTGGTACTCCGAATTACCGGCCTGGTTTGCGTCCAGTGTGCATGTTCCCACTCCTTTGAAACTCACGACACCCTTGGAAGTCGAACACACCTTCTGGCTCGAAGACGCAACGGTGATCACGATGGGATTCCGCGACCCACCACCGACGGCCGTCGGTGTGTATTTCACCCCGCCAACAACAGCATTCGAGGGCTGCTTGGACGTGAACTTTATTGCTTGTCCGCAGTCAAGAACCAACTTGAGGTCCTCGACTGGAGGAGGGATCCGGAACGGTGGAGTGGTAACCGTACATCCGTCGTCACTAGCGGCGATCTCGTAGAACCCCGGAACGCTGTCCCAACCGAAGCTCCCGTTTGCAGGGGTCGTGGAGGGGTTGGTGCGGTTGGCGGGAGACATCACGGCCGACCCATTGAGAACTGGTGTGAACGGTGCGCTCAGACTGGTGGAGCTAAGCAGTGTCACAAGGGCGCCCGCTATCGGCGTATTCATGCGGTTCACCACTGTCCCGCTGGGGTCGATGTAGATGTTGTACATGACGTCGCCATCGTCGGAAGGTACCGGACAGTTACTGGCCGATTGGTCGACGAGCGCGGAACCATGGAGTGGAGCTAGGGCCGGGATGGTGCCGACGTAAGCTCCCGATCCCGGGGGGTCCTCAGTGAGTGGGATCGGAGCAGTTGTCTCGGTCTCATTTGTGAACTCGTTGACGGCTGAGACGGTTACGGTCACCGTGCCGCCCGAGCAGGCGGACGTCGTGTAGGGACTCTCGGAAGTCCAGTACACCACCGGGATCTGGTCATTATCACCGGCTTCACCAACGCCACTCACCACGGTATCGACTGGAGGTGGCGAGGGGGCGGCTAAGGATGAATCCTCGACCGTGTTCGAGGTTCCGATCACAGAGAATGTAGATGAGGACTCAGGAAGCAATGACTCGGATTGCGGATCTACGGACTCTGTGTAGTTACCGTCTGGAACATTGGACACGCTGAAGGTCCCATCTGAACCTGTCGTGGTCTCCCAGCAGTTCGCGGAGTCCGCACCAGTGCCACAGATCGATACAATCGCGCCCACCACCGGGTTGCCATCCGTATCGGCTACCTTCCCCGACACGGAGCCAACGGCCGTCTCTGTTATCGACGTGGACGCTGGCTGATAGGTAGCGTCCCCAGAGTATTGCGCCGTAACGACGTAGGGCGAGTCATCTGAAGTTTCGGTGGTGATAGCACATGACCCGACGCCATTCGATAGCTGATCGATCGAGCAGGACCCCCCTGGATTGTCTACGACGGTCACCGACCCTGTAGGGACTCCCCCGAGGTCTCCAACCACAGTGGCGGTGTAGGTAACTGGAGACGGAGCGGCGGAAAGGGTGCTGGGAGAAGCTGTCAAGGTGAGACCGGATCCAAGAACCTCGGTGCTCTCGAGCGGACTTACGCCAGTTGGCGGAGTGCAGGTGATAGAAGCCTTTCGCGAAGAGTTGCCGAGAAGATAGCTCGCAGTGAAATGCAGGTCTCCAGGGGTGAAATTCACGACCCCGATCCCTGGTCCCATTTGCCAGGTCGTGGGTTTGGTCGTGAACGTGTCGGTGAGAGATGTGTTCTCCACGGGAGCGAGGTCGTTTGAGAGTTCGATTGCCGGGGAGATCGATTTCGGTGTCACCGCCCCGCTGGGAGCCCCTCCAGAACTCAAGCCGTTAATGGTCCACGATGCCGAGGAGGTCGTAATGTCCGTTACTCCCTCACTGACGTCGTAGTTCGAGACACCCGGTGGAACGGTAATTTCTCCAGACAAGGCGGCCTCTAATTGTCCTCCAACGGCAATTTGGGTGGGGGGCGAGGGAGACTCCGAGAGAACAACCGGCCACATGGATTGAAGCGTTGTGTGATCGCCCACTAACTCCGGAACATTGCAGGTGTATTCAGCTTGCACCTCTTGATCGGCGGTCACCGTTTCAACCTCGCCGCCAACTCCGCAGCCGCTCGTTGACGGCGGATTGACTGAATCACCCGAGTAGTTAGCCTGCCAGTAGTAGTCGCCGGTGGCTCGTAAGGGATACGGGCCTCGAGGCCGGAACCACCCCATCCGTCACGCCAACGGTTCCACCAGAGGCCGCCAGAAGAACGCAAGCACTGTCGTAGTACACGTTGTATGTGACCGTGCCACCGGCATCTGGGGTGGCTCCCGTCAAGGTGGCCTGGTCAGTTACGGCAGTGTTGATTGGCGCAGAGATCGTCGCACCGGACTGGTTGTTTCCGGAGAGCGATGTCGTGGCAGGTTTGGAGATTGAGCGGCGGCTGGCTGAGCAAGAACCACATTGGTGGCACCCCCAAGTAACGCGGTGAGCAGAATGAGAGCGATACCGCCCCTCAGAACTCCGGATCTCCGAGCTATTGATTCCGCCGCATGCATCGCCAACCCCGATCTTCGCAACAGCGTCGCCGTTGTCGAACTGAAGGGACGCGGCAGTCTCCCATTCGGACGTACTCGTGTCCACTGTGACAGTTAGCTCCAGTCACTGACTGAACCAGCCAAGCTCAATGGGTCCACGTACGCACGCAACACCGCACTTGCCACCCATGGAACGGCTGGAGTTGACCCGCTTCCCCACGCACCCGATAGTGGACTTCCGTCCACGGAAAGGAGTGCCCGCTGGGTCGTCACTCGAAGTATCCGGACGGTTCCGTCGTGAGACCGTCCGGCCAGTGACGAAGACGTCTACGGTTAGCCCGGTGGCTACTGTGCTGTGCTCTCGACCGGTGAGGTGGGACTGCTTGGGCTACGACGCCGACGGCGAGTTGGGCAACGGGACTGTCGGGGGCCTGACGGATTTTGGCGACGGCTACTACTTGCCCCAGTCCGTCAGTTCTCGATAGCGAATGCGGATTCGTGTAGGTCGGATCATCGTGGCGATCGGATTGGCGACACAGGTATCGTCGCGTCTCCGCCGTCGGGTTGGTGGGGCCTGCCGGGTCGGCCACCGCCACCGCCGCCGCCGTTTCCGCCGGCTCCTACGAAACCTGTGCGCTGCTGAGCACGAAGACGGTCAAGTGCTGGGGGTACAACGGGAAGGGAATAACGGGACACCTCCGACTCCTCGGTCCCGGTGATCGTCAAAGGCCTGACCGGGGTAACTTCGGTCTCTGCCGGTTTCAACTACGCCTGCGCGCTTCTCAGCACGAAGACGGTCAAGTGCTGGGGAGAAAATAGCTTCGGCGATCTGGGCAACGGGACAACAACCGACTCCTTGGTCCCGGTGGTCGTCAAGGGCCTGACCGGGGCGACCGCCATCGCTGCCGGGGGATGGCAAGCATGTGCTCGGCTCAGCACCGGGACCGTCAAGTGCTGGGGGTACAATGCCTTGGGCGATCTGGGGGACGGGACCTCCACGGGACCGAGTCTTTGTTCGGGCATCTTTCCGTGCAGTACGACTCCCGTGTCGTCAAGGGCCTGACCGGGGTGACTGCCGTTGCGTCCGGGGGATGGCATTCATGTGCTCGGCTCAGCACCGGAGCAGTCAAGTGTGGGGAGACAACGAATACGGTCAGCTTGGGAACGGAAGAAGTGGAGCCAAATTCGACTCCTCGGTCCCGGTGGCCGTCAAGGGCCTGACCGGAGTGACCGCGGTCTCCGCCCTCGGTTCGATCAACAGCTGTGCGCTGCTCAGCACGAAGATGGTCAAGTGCTGGGGATACAACGGTGACGGCGAGTTGGGCAATGGGACCACCATCAGCTCCTCAGTCCCAACGGTCGTCAAGGGCCTGGCCGGGGTGACTTCGGTCTCTGCCGGTGACACCCAGACCTGTGCGTTGCTCACCACAGGGTCGGTCAATTGCTGGGGAGACAACTCCTTCGGCGATCTGGGCAACGGGACCACCACCGACTCCTCGGTCCCGGTGGCCGTCGGGGGCCTGACAGGGGTGTACCGCCATTGCTGCCGGGGGAGAGCATTCATGTGCGCTGCTCACCACGAAGAGTGTCGAGTGTTGGGGGTACAACGGCCGACGGCCAGCTCGGCAACGGGACCACCAACCACTCGTCGATGCCGGTGTCCGTGACGGGGCTGTAGCTGCTGACCGGGGTGATGCCTGCCTTGTGGTCGGTGGACGTACGGCTCAAGGTGACCACGGACGTGGAAGGGGCCTCCTTGGGTCCTCACCACATCCGTAGGATCATCGTCCAAGCCCCTGTGGCAGGATTGACCCCAGGACTGCACCTCCGTTGGGGATGGCATCGAACATGCCGCATCGCGACCACCGAGACGCATGGTCGCGATCGAGATAGTGGCGCCCTACAGGTCCCTGACTCGGCATCATGTCAGCGCGGTGTGTGACAACAATTAGATACTGCCTCTTTGATGGAAAATGAGAGGATCAAGTGAAAAATGGAGAGGCGGTGGGCAGAGGGGGACGCTCGGGTTCCTGGCTGCGTGCCTGTGAACCGGCGCGCATCGTCCTTTTCTCGGGGATTGGCGTGTGCCTGCTGATGATCGCCAATGTCGCCAGCGCTGCACCCGTCAATAGCTGGACAGAAGTGCCCACTCCTGCCGGGCGGACAATGGGTGGCCTGTCCGACGCGTCCTGTTGGGCACCGGGTCGCTGCATGGCAGTGGGCGGCAGTCAGATCGACCAATCGACCGGATCTACTTGGAGCTCCGAAGACGTGGGTTCCGAGGGTCGATCGACTTTCCATGCCGTTGCATGTCCGTCCCCATCGTTCTGCATCGCAGTCGGCACGACACCTACGAAATCCCCAGCGGTCGCCGAGTGGAACGGAGCGGACTGGAGTAGGGGACTGGGACCCTCTGCAAGTGGCTCACTCAGCGACGTGTCCTGTTCCAGTCCAACGAGCTGTATTGCCATTGGTGCCTCTCAGAACTCGAGGGTCTTGACGGAACTGCGGAACGGCCCGAAGGGCACGGTCGAGCCACCTCCGCCGGGTAACGGAGTTTCTCTCAGTTCCGTCTCGTGTGCCCCCAACAGCGCCCCGACAACCTGTACGGCGATCGGATGGTCGCCTTCGTCCGAAGCACCGATTGCCGCCGTATGGCGAAACGGTTGGAGCTCCTTGCCCACACCGCCGACGGTGGCTGATGGCACGCTGTTGAACGGCATCTCTTGTGTGGCACCGACCGATTGCTTTGCCGCAGGGTCCTACTTCGAAACAATCGGGCCGCCCGGGGGGGAATTGGTCGAACACTGGGATGCAGCACTGGAACCCGACCACATTGACATTTGAGGACTTGAGTTCGCTGCAAAGTATTTCGTGCACCTCGGACACCTACTGCACCGCAGTCGGGAACCAGGGTTCGGGTCCCTACTCCGTGAGTTCCATCATGGAATACAACGGGAGGGCTTGGGTGTCCGACCCGAACCCGCAACCGATGAGTTCTCTCCAGGCAGTTTCCTGCAGCAGGCCGGGGTCGTGCGCAGCCGTCGGTCAGATCGACGACCGGGGAGCGCTCATCCTCGTGACTCCGCAGCCCTTGGGCTACCTAGAGGCGGGGTCTGACGGTGGTGCCTTCTCTCTTGGTGGCGCTGGGTTCTTCGGTTCGATGGGTGGCCGGCACCTGAACGCCCCCGTCGTGGGCATCACCTGGGACCCTCATGACGGCGGCTACCTCGAAGTCGCCTCCGATGGCGGAGTGTTCTCGTTCGCCCCGCCCGGCGTCACCCCCGACTTCTTCGGTTCGATGGGTGGCCGGCACCTGAACGCCCCCGTCGTGGGCATCACCTGGGACCCTCATGACGGCGGCTACCTCGAAGTCGCCTCCGATGGCGGAGTGTTCTCGTTCGCCCCGCCCGGCGTCACCCCCGACTTCTTCGGTTCGATGGGTGGCCGGCACCTGAACGCCCCCGTCGTGGGCATCACCTGGGACCCTCATGACGGCGGCTACCTCGAAGTCGCCTCCGATGGCGGAGTGTTCTCGTTCGCCCCGCCCGGCGTCACCCCCGACTTCTTCGGTTCGATGGGTGGCCGGCACCTGAACGCCCCCGTCGTGGGCATCACATGGGACCCTCATGACGGCGGCTACCTCGAAGTCGCCTCCGATGGCGGAGTGTTCTCGTTCGCCCCGCCCGGCGTCACCCCCGACTTCTTCGGTTCGATGGGTGGCCGGCACCTGAACGCCCCCGTCGTGGGCATCACATGGAACCCTCATGCGGCGGCTACCTCGAAGTCGCCTCCGATGGCGGAGTGTTCTCGTTCGCCCCGCCCGGCGTCACCCCGACTTCTTCGATTCGATGGGTGGCCGGCACCTGAACGCCCCCGTCGTGGGCATCACCTGGAACAGCCTGAACACGTAGGTGGCAAGAATGTCATCCCATGCTGGTGATCAGGTGGATCTCGCATTTAGTTGCACCTAACCACCCCGACCCAGACCCTGTGGGTGCCAAGAATCTCATCCAGCGCGTACGACCAGGCACTTCGATATGTATTTGTCTCGACGGCAATGTGTGAAATCGCGAGCAATAGCGTGTGAAATGGGTGGGCAGGCTCGCGCATCATCCCAGGTTGACCGGGTTTCGTCGGAAGCCCACCCACCCAGGGGTCCTGACAAAACTGGCGGGTTCGCGTCGACAAAACTCAGCTCGACAGGCTGTGGGTTTGCTGCGTCAGGGGAATTCGCCAGTCACCGGCACGATCATCGGTGGGTTCCGTCACGGATGCCGCGGTCGACAGCGCTGCAGGTCACCAAAGAGCGATCACCGGACGCGCTTGATCAACGCCGGTCAGTCTGTCGGGGTCGCGGGCCTCAGGCGGTCAGCGGCGGGTCCGGGTCGTCGGTCGCTTCTTCGGTCGCCGGGGTGGCGACCGTGGCCGGGGACTTCGGCGCCCACGTAGAGAGGGACCGGGTGCGACGACGGGAGGGGAGCTCGCGGATATTCCTGCCCTCGGCTGCCCGGTTCGCGAGGAACGCGCCGATCTTGCGCAGGTTGGCGTCATCGGACCCGATGACCGTCACCCCGAGATCGATCCCGAGCGGCTTCGCCTCCTGCTGCGCGAAGTGTTCACGGCGGCCGGGGGCACTCATGACGACTGGGATGCCTACGACCGCGCCATGGCCGAGGAGCGACGCGCCGCCGTACTCGTCAGCGTGCTGCGGATCTACAGCAACTGACCTTTCGGGGTCGCATCGACTCGGGTCCGCGTGTTCTCAGTGGTCATGGCCGGTCGTCATCTTCATTCATGGTCCCCGCTGATCACAGTTTGGGCGCTCTCGCCTCCGGCTCTAGTCTCATGAGGGCATCGGAGGGGGGTGGAATGGTGGGGATGGAGACAGCACGTTCGGTTTGGGACCTCGAGCTTCCGCACCTTGACACCACCGGCCTGGACCGGGAGGAATCCATATCGATCGCTTCCGCGGTGGCTCGAGAACACTGGATCGTGAGGACCGACGTCGGAGTGGCCGTGCTCCGGTATGACGACGTGACCGCCATACTGCGAGATCGCAGATTTCACAACGCGCTCGCGCTGATCCCCCGCATGGGCGGCGTTGATCCGGGTGGCCCCCTGGAGAACCGGAGGCGCTCGATCCTGGCGACCGAGGGTGAGGAACACACCCGCCTGCGACGACTGGTGTCAGCGGCGTTCACGCCGGCGGCAGCCAATCGTCACCGCCCGACGATGCGTCACACACTCAGCTCCCTCATCGAGCCCCATCTCGAAGCAGGGAATTGTGAGTTCGTCGCCGACATCTGTGACCCCTATCCGATTCCGGTCATCTGCGAAGTCCTCGGCGCTCCCAGCGAGGACTGGCGCAAGTTCAGCCTCTGGGCGGTTGACATCTTCAAGATCTTCAACGGGAATCTGGCTGAGGACCTTCCCTCCATCGAGCGGGCTTCGAGTGAACTCGGTGCCTACGTCGCCGACATGGTCGAGAAGCGTCGTGCCCGACCGCGACCCGACCTCCTGTCGGCGCTGATCTCCGCCGAGGAGGGTGGTGATCGTCTCACCACCGAGGAGCTGTGCATGCTCGCTGAGGCGGTATTGATGGCGGGAACGGACACCACACGGAACCAGCTGGCATGCGCGATGGCGCTCTTCGCCCAGCACCCCCAACAATGGGAGCTCCTCAGAGCCCAACCGGAGTCCCTCGCTCCCCAGGCGGTCGAAGAAGCGATGCGCTACCTCGGTGCAGTGAGAGCAACCGTGCGTGTCGCGAGTTGCGACGTGGTCTACAGAGATATCGTCATACCCGAAGGGACCGTCGTCGCCACCAATTTGGCAGTGGCAAACCGCGATCCGCACGAGTTCTCCGATGCTGAAACTTTCGATATCACCGGCACACGGTCTTCGGAGCAGTTGACGTTCGGATCGGGGATCCACCGCTGCCTGGGCGCAGCACTGGCCCGCGCCGAGCTCCAGGAAGCACTGATCGTCCTGGCTGAACATCTGAGTTCGGTGTTCCCCACCGGACCGATCCGATGGAAGCCGGCCAGGTTCGGGATCTGGGGCCCCGCGTCGTTACCCATCGGCTTCGAGGTCGCCGCTTGAGGATCGTGGGTTGAGGGGTTAGCGATCCAAACCCGGTGGGGCTCTGAAGGCAATGCTCAGATGGACGGACCTATGCGCTGGTCGAGCATCGAGCGGCGCCGACGGTCACCGTGATCGCCTCGCCCACGGTCGTGTGGTAGAGGCGGATGGTCGTCGACCCGGACCCGTCCGTGTGCTCGCTCCAGGTGTCGTTGGCATCCGACGCCGTCGCCTCTGCGTCCGGCTGGTTGGAAGTGACGTAGACGTCGTAGTCCTCGGGGTACCCGTCGTTGGCAGGCGAGGCGGTCACGCTGCACGACGGCCCTCCGCCCGTGCCCGGCTGGTTGGCGGTGGTGGTCGGGGTCACCGGGACCTGGAACGGGGTTGCTCCGGCGAAGTCCGCACCGACAGTCCGGGAGACGGCAGCGACGAGAGCGGGATCGCTGGTGATGACACCGAGCTCCCGGTTGTGGTCGAGGCTCGACTCCGAGAAGTTCTGGCTGCCGACGAACAACGACGCTCCGTCCGCGACAACGACCTTGGCGTGGATGTAGAGCGGAGCATCACTCGGGTAGGTGCTCACTTTCACGCCGGCGTCGACCAGCTGGCCGAAGGCACCGGCCCACGTTGACGAGAAGGTCATCACCACCTCCACCTCCACCCCTCGCCGCGCCGCCTCCTCCAAGGCACTCGTCACCGCGGAGTCGTCCATCTCCTCGTTCTCGACCAGCAGCGATCTCCGGGCAGAGTCGATGAACGACACGATGGGGCCCTCGGCGCCCGGGGACCAGACCAGATCGAGGCCGGTCGGACCCGCCACCGGTGGCCCGGACCCGCTCCAGTCCTCGTCGAAGACCTGTTCGATGGCTGCCACATCCTGGGCGTCGGTGGTGATCACGGCGAAATCCCGGGACGTCGAGTAATAGGCGTCCGTCAGGTTGAGGGTCATGATCGCCGAGGTGTCATCGTCCACGGTGATGGCCTTTTGATGGAAGATCGTCCCGGCGGACGCCCAGCGGACCTGCACACCATTGGAACTGAGCGAGGTGAAAGCAGGCTGGTTGAAGGAGCTCTCGTAGTCGCTGTCGAGCAGCACCCGCACCGTCACCCCCCGGTGGGCGTCCGCCTCCAGGATGCCGACCGCCTGGCGATCGGAAAGTTCGTACATGGTCATGTCCAGGGTGTGCTGGGCGCTCGACAGCAGTGAATAGATGGGCCCCATCCCCTGGTCGGGCTCGGTCACGAGCGACCACCTGGCGCCACCGACCGGTCGAGCCGGACGAGTCGTCGATGTGGACCCGGGCGCCACTCTTGTGGGGGACGTGCGTGAAGCCGGCCCGACCTTGTGCGCCGTCGTCCCGGGTCGCGTCGTCGTCGCCCCCTCGTGGGCGTGGGCTTCCGGGCCGGCGGTGGCACACGCGGAGAGAAGTACTGCCGTCATCGCGCCGACCATCCAGGCCCCTCGGCTGCGACGTCGTGCTGGGCGCCACAGCTGTCCGCGTGCCAGGCGCCTTCGCATCGGGACGACGGTACCCGAGCGGATCGAATCTCGGCACGCAAACCCTGGGGGCAGAGGTGATCGCGTATTCAGAAGCTACGCGGTCCGTCGCAGCTTCCCCGCATCCAGAATCGAGGTGATCCCTTCGATCTCTGCTCGAGCCATCGGCTGACCGGTCAGCTGCCGCACCCAGTCCCTGTGACGGCGGCCTTCGCAAACCAGCACGCCGTCGACATCCGTCCAGCCCTGAGGAAGGCAGAGTCCGCCAGGTCCCCAAATCACGACCACGGGTTTCACGATGACATCGATGCGTCGAGACGCACGGCGAAGCAACCTCTCGACCTTCACGGCGGCGTCGCTTGCCTGCACAATCGGAACTCTCCCCAAGAGGCCCACGATCTCACCCAACTCGATCCGGCAAGGGTTGGTAGTCCATTTCGACTCGATGACAAAGACGCCACAGGGTCCGACGAGCACCTGGCCGATGTCACCGTGTCCCGCTACGTAGAGTCCACCGATCAGTCGCCAGCCCTCGTCAGGGCGCTTCGACCTTGCAACGGCATTCGCAGTCGCTTCTTCTGGCTGGGTCCGCACCTCATTCTCATCGACCGGATCGAGGCACCACTGGAGGAAGTGGGACATGGGATGACCGGGTACCGCCGCACCGGACTGGATCGGTCGGATTCGCACTGGAGCACCGGCCGCCGAGCAATCGCTCCGTGTCTTCAGAGCCAGCACTCCCGCCAGTAATCCGAAGTGTCCGGATCTCCCAACGTCATCAGATGCTCGTTCGTGTGCCCGCTCTTCCTCATGCAGCAGACCAGTGTTCCAACCCAGGGACCTCGCTCGACGCAATGCACCGCCGCGCACCGCCGCCACTGTGGTTGCACCGGCAACTCGATCGGGTCGAGATCGAGCTCAGGCTCGTCGTCGCTGTCCCTTGCATAGAACGGGTCAGAGGTCATCTGTGCACCGCCTCGGCTCAGGCCCCTCAGTTGGAATATCGGGATCAGGAACGTGGATCTTTAGATGGACAGACGGGATTTCGAACTAGGCACGAGGTGGCTGCCCCCACCGGCGGGCGATCCGTGGCGTCCTGCACAACCAGATTTGAATCAATTGACTGCCGGCGGCGAGAAGGCGATCAGATTCCGGCTCGTAACACCCTCGCCGTACAGTGGGAAGCAACACATCCAGAGGAGTGGAGGGACCTGGCCCGCTGAAGCTCCGCCAACCGGCCGTTGTGCACGGTGGCACTGCCAGGATCGATGGGGAGGCAGACACGATGGCTTCGAAGGCAATCACATCCCTGGAGCAGTGGCTCACCGAAGCCGATGCGGTGCTTCAAGAGTCTCACGAAGTGGCGCTCTCGCCGTCCCGGGCTGCGAGCGCCGAGCCGCTGAAGGTCGAATGGGGTATCTCCCTCGGCTCGTTTGTCCTCGGGCTGCCAAAACTCCTCGAGAGGCTGTGCAGCCGCCCGGGCCGGTGGATTCTGATCGCAGTAGACGCCACCAGGCCGCACCGCTACTGGCAGGTGATGGCCTTCGAGGACGGCTCCCTCGTCGCTGAGGCGGGGAGTGGCACAGCATCCCTTCCGAGCGAACGGATAAGCGCTCACGAGGGGCACCTGCTTTCGCAACTGGGCTGGAACCCTCCAGAACTCCCGTCAGCGCCGAACTGGCAACGGGTCGAAGCAACCACCAGTCCCGACGTGACTGCGGTGGCCGACCAGGCCGCTCGGACCCTACGTGACGTCTACGAAATCGGAGGAGGAGATCGGCTGCTCTTGACGATGTTCCCATCGCCGAGGCGTGGCGGCACGCCGGCCGGCGAGCAGATTCCCGGTGACGTCGTGACCCTCGATGAAGCTGCTCCGCGCAGGGGCTTCCGTCCGACTGATGAAGCGTGGGCCGACTACTACCGACAGATGTTCCCCCACCACGAACACCCTGATTCGGCGTTCGCCGTCTGGAAGTACGCCACTACCGCGGTCGATGTGGCGAGAACCTGTTGGGAAGCCCGCGAGAAGGGACGGGCCGACTGGACGACTGAGTACGGAAACGACGTCTCGGCTTGGCCCATCGCGCACCCGCCATTCGTGCTTTACATCCCCCAGATCTATTGGGCCGGCTGTCTCGGCTGCACCTGGGTCGCCCGCAGCGGACCGAACCCCGCTGCAGCGAAAGCCCTTGCGGCTGACCATGCCTCGCGCGGAGGTGCTCAAGAAACAACAAATACGAAAGAGAGGGCCTCATGACTGAGCGATCACCACACGAGCGCTGGGCCCAGCGGGTTCTTTCCATGGTCAGTAACCTGCACCATCTCGGCTACCAGTGGTTGCGGGCAATCCCCGCAATATCGACATCGGGCGCCTATTGGCGGTGCAAGGTCATCATCCTTTGGTGAGACAGAAATCCTCACGAGTCAGGAATTCCGTGCTTGATCTCCCGTCTGTATGACCAACGTCAATCCTTCTCCAAGACTCCGACGTATGAGTCGTGGGGTTTCGCTCCGAGCGTCCGGCTCATGTGCCATCCCGTCCCTCGGAGGAGACGCCGCATCTCATCGCGCGAGACAAAAAGCCACTGAAACCAAGGCGTGGCCAGGCTGCGATACCGAACGCGGAGTCGGCACTGTCCGGGCATGAGGCCGAGCTCTTTGTTCCGAAGGTACTGACCCCGATCGAGAGCGGGGGCGCCACCGCAGTATGGATTGGTGCTCTGGGCCAAGATCCGGGACCGCGGCGCCATACGCTTGGCCCATTCCATGAGCACTGCTCGAAGTCGGTGAGGAGAGCCAAGGATGCCGAAGTTGTTCCCGAAGAGCACCACGGTGTCGAACAGCCCGATGCTCTTTGTGATGCTTTGGACCGGAGCGCACCACGTCTCTTCGACCCCGCGCATTCGACATACCTTCACCGCAAGGGGTGAGCTGTCCAGCGCGACAACTTCAAAGCCCCGCTGCTGAAGGTACAGCGGAACCCTGCCAGCGGCACAACCCACATCGATAACTCGACCGCGCACATATCTCATCGCTTGCCGTTCCGAGGATGGCCAATCCGGAAACTCGGCAAGAAAGAAATTCGTATCCAGCACCGATGTCGAGGAAGCCATCGCTACGTTCATATATCTCGGGATCGGTACCGCCCCGCACCCAATCCATGAGTGCCTGGCCAAATGCATCGTCTCCCGATTTCATAGACAGTCCTCACCTGATGCTGTGTCCATCAACAGGGTCTTCCTGATGGCGAAGCTACAGCGATTCGGTGCGGTGCTTCCTCCACCGGTCAGTGCTCTTTCCTTCGGCTGCGGTGCTCCCGCCTCTGCCACCAAACGCATCTCCTGCGGGAGAGCGTGGATCGGGAGTTGCGAAGGCAACGTGAGTGGCGAATCTTTCCGTGATGGATCCAGCCGAGATGCTCGGCCGACGGTACCGGGTCCAGTTTGGAGATTCAGACCGTGCTACATCGATCACGCCGACGCGTTGGGCTTCGGTCGATCGATTGAGGTTCAGCTCGCCGAAACGCAGACGCCGCACGGGGCGGCCTCGTATTCGCTGGCCCTGGCGGCATCGCTGTAATGGTCGAAGCGCCCCAGCCACCTTCCTGCGTGGCTATTCGTCGATCCATGCGATCCCTGGCCATCGTTGCAGTGGGCGCACTCGGCCCTGTGAACACGGGCGTACCTATGAACCCAGTTTTCATAGGTCCAGAATGGCATCTGGACCGTCTACATCGACCCAGTTGTGGATGTCCATCGGCCCGCACGCCGGACGATGGACTCGGCCAGCGGCCGTGCGCGATGCGGGCGGTGATGGTTGTAGTGGTTCTCCGTAGTCGGGCCAAGTCAGGATCGCTCTTGATCAGCAGGCTCCACAATCAGTAGGAACGCGTCCGGCGTTGATCCACGACGGGGTGCGGGGTCGGGAACGGCGGTTGTATCACTCATGATACAACCGCCGTATCACTTGTGATATAGCGGTTGCTGAGGTCGTCATTGAGATGTCGACCTCGCGAAGAGCCGCCCTCGACCGCCCCCGCCGGTGATCCGAGGGTTAGGCAGCTTGAGAAAAGGGGTTGTGAAACGAGGGTTGGAGTGCTAACACAACATCAGCGGGGCATTCGGCGATGAGGCGAAAGGCGTGACAATGTCGAAGTGGTCCCGTTCAAAGTGGTGGGCTCTCTCTCTTACCGCGGGCATCGGCTTGCTCGCATCGACAACGTTGGTAGCGGTACCACCCGCATATGCATCGGTCACTGCGCCGGGGGCACCCAGGGGAGTCGCGGCGACGCCCGGTAGTGGGTCAGTGGTGGTCAAGTGGACGGCTCCAGCGCACAACGGTGGCAGTGCCATCACCGGCTACCGGGTGATAGCGCTCCCTGGGTCCGAGACCTGCACGACGACGAGAACCAAAACCTGCTCGGTACATGGGCTGAAGAATGGCACCACTTACTCAATCTCGGTTCGGGCACGCAATGTCAAGGGCCTGGGCGCTTCCTCCGTTCATGTCGCCATAAAGCCGCTAGCAGTCATCAATGCCTCGACGGCAAATGCCGTGGTCCCCGACTCCGACATCAGCGGGTTCACGCCCATCCAGTTCCCTGGAAACGACGACGGGACCTACCCGGGGTTGGCCTCACTCGGGTTCAACATCAACTTCTACGGTACCGAGTACAGCGGTGCCTACGTCAATAACAACGGCAACATCACGTTCGATGCTCCGCTGTCGACCTACACGCCCTTTGGTCTCGAGGGGACGAGTTCGGTCATTATCGCGCCCTTCTTCGCCGACGTGGACACGAGGGTGGGGAACAACGTCGAGTGGGGCACGGGCACGCTCAATGGCCACAAGGTGTTCGTTGTCAACTGGCCCAGTGTCGGCTGTTTCGACGAGATCGACTCGGTGACCGACAATTTTCAGCTCATTCTCATTGACCGGCCTGACCGGGCCACGGGCGCACTGGGTGACGACTTCGACATCGAGTTCAACTACGACTCCATCCAGTGGGATGCCGGGCAGGCGAGCAGTGGGAACGCCAGCTGCCAGGACGCGCCGGATGCCAACTCAGCCGCCGTCGGGTTCTCGAACGGCACAACAACGGCCGGCGACTCGTATCAACTGCCAGGATCTCAGACATCCGGGGCCTTTCTCGATTCGAACACCACGACAGGCCTCATCTACAACGACTTGAACAGCAGCACCCTCGGCCAGTACCTCTTCACCGTCCACAACGGCGCACCATCCACCCAGCTCCTGTCCACGACCTTGTCTGGTGGCGGGCAGTCCGGGGCGTCGATCAGCGTTCCTGCGGACACCGCGGTGACCGACACGGCCACTCTCTCCGGGGGCAGCGCTGCAACGGCCACCGGCACGGTCACCTACAACGTGTACTCAGACTCCGCGTGTAGCGTGGCGGTGAGCACCGGGACCCCCGAGACCATCACCACCCCGGGCACTCTCCCGCCGTCGAGCCCGGTCACCCTGTCAACCGCCGGCACCTACTACTGGCAGGCGGTGTACTCGGGGGACACGAACAATCCATCCTCGACGAGTGGCTGTGGGCCCGGCGATGAGGTCGAGAGTGTGGGGACGACCCTGCCGTCAATGACCCAGACGACCACCTCGCTCTCGGGCGGTAGTCAGTCGGGCAGTTCGATCAGCGTTCCCGGGGGCACTGCGGTGACCGACACGGCGACCCTCGCTGGGACCAACGCATCCACTGCAACCGGAACGGTCACCTACAACGTCTATTCCGATTCCGGATGCACTGTCCCCGTGAACAGTGGCACACCCGAGACCATCACCACCCCGGGCACTCTTCCTGCATCCACTCCGGTCACGCTCGATCCCGCGGGCACCTACTACTGGCAGGCGGCCTATTCGGGTGACACGAACAACCTGGCATCGACCAGCACCTGCGGAGCTGAGGTCGAGACAGTGACGCCAGCAATTACCTCGACCGCGACCTCGCTCTCGGGCGGTAGTCAGTCGGGCAGTTCGATCAGCGTTCCCGGGGGCACTGCGGTGACCGACACGGCGACCCTCGCTGGGACCAACGCATCCACTGCAACCGGAACGGTCACCTACAACGTCTATTCCGATTCCGGATGCACTGTCCCCGTGAACAGTGGCACACCCGAGACCATCACCACCCCGGGCACTCTTCCTGCATCCACTCCGGTCACGCTCGATCCCGCGGGCACCTACTACTGGCAGGCGGCCTATTCGGGTGACACGAACAACCTGGCATCGACCAGCACCTGCGGAGCTGAGGTCGAGACAGTGACGCCAGCAATTACCTCGACCGCGACCTCGCTCTCGGGCGGTAGTCAGTCGGGCAGTTCGATCAGCGTTCCCGGGGGCACTGCGGTGACCGACACGGCGACCCTCGCTGGGACCAACGCATCCACCGCCACCGGCACGGTCACCTACAACGTGTACTCCGATTCGGCATGCACCGTATTGGTGAACAGTGGCACACCCGAGACCATCACCACCCCGGGCTCAGTGCCGGCATCCGCCGCCGTGACTCTCTCGAGTCAAGGCACCTATTACTGGCAGGCGTCGTACGCAGGCGACACGAACAACCTGGCATCGACCAGCACCTGCGGAGCTGAGGTCGAGACAGTGACCGCCCCGACAACGGCTCTACCGACCAAGCTCAAGACCTTGCTGCTGGGTAGTGGAATCTTTGGAGGTGGCCGTTGCTGGTGGTCTGGAGACGAGATCACCGTCTACGCAGGTACAGCGGTCACCGACTCGGCTTCACTCAGCGGCCCGAATGCGTCCGAGGCCACCGGCACGGTGACCTACACCGTGTACTCGCTGACTCGTGGCTCGCATTGGGGCTCCACGGGCTGGGGCTGGAACGCCGTGGCGAGTGGCGGCACATTCACGGTGACCGGCGGCTTGGTCCCGAACTCGAATCCTGTCACGCTCCCGCCCGGAACCTACCAGTGGCAAGCGTCGTATTCCGGCGATCCGAGCAACCAGCCGTCGACCAGCCGATTCGGCTCCGAGACCGAGAACGTCGTACCTGTCCCGACCTGCCACTACGGCTGGAAATGGGGGCGGGACGGAGGGTGCAAGCCAAAGTGTCACGTTCAGAACACAAAGACAAAGAAAAAGGCAAAGAGCACTGCGAAGACGAAAGTGACAAAGCGGTGACCGCTGACCTCTGGCACGGCGGTCACGACAATCGCCATCGGCAGCTGGACACGTCGCGCAGTTGACGGCAACCCTCTCGCCTTTTGTATCCGGCTCTCAGACTTCCTTGGTTGCGTTGGTCGGTGTCGCCCAGGGCATAAGAATTGGCGACGCTGTCAGGCCCAGTCACGGACCCCGTGCGTGCCAAAAATGTCACCCGGAGGCTCCGGTCAGGGTTTTTGCAACTCTTACATACGTATGAAACTAAGGGATGGCCCTCTCGCTTCTTTACCTCGCCTTCGTTCGCTTGCTGCAGCTCCTTCGGCTCGAGCGTTCTGACGCCTCCGATCTCGCGATCGAAGTGGTCGTGCTCAGGCACGAGGTCTCAGTTCTTCGCCGCCAGATTGCCCGTCCAGTGCTCCAGCCGAGCGACCGCGGGCGGCGAGCCTGCCAGGGGGGTCGATCCGTCGTCAACCGCCATTGTGGTGGTGCGCGGACCCTACACAAGGCAGTGGCGACGGCATGACCATCCGAACACCGTGGGCATGTTGGAGATGAACACGGAACCACAAGGTGGCATCCTCGAACGTCGATCGGTCGTAGACCGCCAGCTGAGCGGTCCCCCGATGAATGGTCCAGTTGACTCGTAATCGGGGGCAGGTCCGGTTACCTCGACCGGATGCGGTGGCCCGACACCGGAATGTTCGGGCCAGGGTCCACGTCAGTGACGGGTCCACCAGAACGGATCAGACGGTGACCCGACTCCGCGACTCCGCGTACAAGGCCATGCTTGCGAATGCGTCCCACTGAGTGACCGGGCTCCACGTCGCAGGATCGAACTCGTGAAACGCCATCGCGACGTTCACCGTAATTCGCTCGTTGTTGAGCCACTCCTCAAAGACCCCAAGTTCGATATCGAGGGCTGCCTCCCACGGGGTCATGCCGCGCTCGAATCGGAGCCGCGACTCGACCTCGATGAATTCGAGGTACCTGCGCACGTCATGGATACCCGCTTGGTCGGTAATCGGTCCGTGGCCTGGTACGACGATCCGCGGGTCAAGCGCCACCATTGCATCGCAGGCTTCGATCCAATGGGAGATCGGTCCCGTCCAGACGATCGGTGTGGATCCGATGAACAGCAGGTCACCGGAGAACAGCACGTCGACGTCGGGAACGTGGACGACTACGTCACCGGCAGTATGAGCGGGACCCAATTCGATCAGATTGACCGGTCGCCCCGCCACCGAGAACGAGAGTCTTCCAGAGAAAGTCTTCTGAGGTGGCGTCAGGATCACGTCTGACGTGTCGAAGGAACCGAAGCACCGCTCGAAGTAACTCCCGACGAAACCGAAAAGACCCGCCATGGAGAGCGCTGAGTGCAGAATCGAGATGTCATCGACTTCGACCTCCGCGGCCACAGCATCAGAGGAAAGGATCGTGGACCCAGTCAGGAGTTGGTTCCCATAGCAGTGGTCGCCGTTTGCGTGGGTGTTGACCAGCCAATCGATGCGCGCCGTCTCCGGTATGACGGTGCGGATCGCTGACAGCATCTCCATCGTGAGATCCAACGTGAACAGAGTGTCGACAAGTAGGACCTCGTCGTCACTTTCGACCAGCCCCGCATTGGAGTATCCCCACCCGCCATCGGGCTGGAGATACGCATAGGTCCCCGGTGCGATCTCATGCAGTCCCTTTACGAAGGGAAAGTTCGTCGACATCGAGGCATCTATCGACCATCCGGCACCACACCTTGACTCGGATCCAGTGTGCGAGTTGGCGGCTCGGTCGTGAGGGAACGCAAAAGAGGAGTCTCAGCGACGTCGTGTTCTTCATCGAGCTCGACCCCCGACGGATTGCAGGTGATCGGAATCACTGCTCGTCCGACCGGGTCCTGGGTGGCCCAGCATGGTTCGTCGTGACTGCCTCGACCGGAAGCTGATCTTCGGGCCTCGGCAGCTCGAGCTTCAGGTGGCTGATGATTTACTGCTAAATTATCCCAACTCCGGGCGCGAACGTAGTCGAAACGAGTGGGAATGCCAAGGAAGCCGTTGACGCTGCAACAGGCGGCGGACAGGTTGGGCGTGCACTACATGACCGTCTATCGCTATGTCCGTACTGGCAAGCTCCCTGCCATCCGCGTGGGCGGCGCCTGGCAGGTCGACCCAGCTGACCTGGTGCAGATGAAGCCCGCTGCTGCCCGCTCGTCGCGCAGCCCGGCCGCCCGAACCACTGCCACCAAAGCTCAGCTCGAGGCCCGGCTGCTGGCCGGCGACGAGCACGGTGCCTGGGCGGTACTCGAGGCTGCCCTGGCCTCCGATCGAACACCCTCCGAGGTGCTCCTCCAGTTGCTGACACCCGCCCTTGAATCGATAGGAGACCGCTGGTCTCGCGGCGAGCTCACGGTGGCCGACGAGCATCTTGCGAGTGCAGTGGCGATTCGGCTCATCTCGCGGATCGGGGCCCGATTCGGCCACCGCGGACCCAAACGGGGCAGTGTCGTCCTCACCACACCACCAGCCGAGCGGCACTCGGCACCCGTGGCTATGGCCGCCGATCTACTTCGTTGGGCCGGCTTCAACGTCATCGAGCTCGGTGCTGATACTCCGGCCGACGCCTTGGCCCAAACGCTGACCGGCGTTCCCGACCTCCTTGCCGTCGCGATGGCATGCACCACCCAAGACTCGATCACCTCGGCCCGCTCGGTCATCTCCCATCTACGCGCCGCACTCCCCGGCACCACGGTATTGCTCGGGGGCGCCGCGGTCGCCGACACCGACCAGGCATTGCGCCTCGGAGCCGACGGCTACACCGGCCCACGGGGCGACGATTTAGTCCGGGCCGTCGAAGAACTCGCGGCCGCCCATCGAACAGGTGGACTTCCCGGGTAGAGCGAACGGCGGCGAGGTCATCATCCTGGTCGTGCGAGGCAATCAGTCGGCGCGGCCGGGCTTGGCAAGAACCAGCTGGACATCGCTGATGTGGCGTTCCAGAAACGCAGCCTCGCAGTAGGCAAGGTAGAGATTCCAGAGTCGGCGGAACTCTTGACCGACCCCGATACACGCGACTGCATCCGTATTCGCCGCCAGGTTTTCTGCCCACCGCCGCAATGTCTCTGGGTAGTAGCGCCCGATGTCCTCCCTGTCCACCACGCGAAGATCAGTGGCCCGGGCCAGGCTGGTCGTGAGCGAAGCCACCGAAGGGAGGCACCCACCGGGGAAGACCATGCGGCGCACGAAATCCTGGTGGCGCTTGGCCCGTTCGAAGCTGCGGTCGTCGATGACGATGCTCTGGATGGCGGCGAGCCCGTCGTCAGTGAGCAGATCGGCGCACTTGGACAGGAACTGGTCGTGCCATCGCCAGTCCACCGCCTCGATCATCTCGACGGACACCAGCTTGTCGAACTTGCCGTTCAGGTCCCGCCAGTCCAGCCCGAGCACGGTGATCCGATCGGTCAGGCCGGCGTCAGCCACCCGCCTTTCTACGTAGGCGCGCTGGGCATCCGAAATGGTGGTGGTGGTGACGCGGCAGCCATAGTGGGTAGCGGCGTGGATGGCCAGGGCGCCCCAGCCCGAACCGATCTCGACCAGGTGGTCGGAGGGCACCAGCTCAATCTTGGTGCAGAGCCTGTCGACCTTGGTCATTTGCGCCTCGGCGAGTGTTGCCCCGGGCCGATCAAATATCGCGCACGAGTAGGTCATCGTCTCGTCCAACATGAGCGCGAAGAAGTCGTTGGAGAGGTCGTAGTGCTCGGCGATGTTGCGCTTGTCGTCGTCCCGGCCGGGAGAGACCAGGCGAGCGGGCAGGTCGAGCACGGTGCGAGACACCCACCCAAGACGATCGAGCCGCTCGCGAAACGGGGTAGTGGCACGGAACAGAGCCCGCACCAACCCGGTGGGGTCATCGGTATCCCACCATCCGGCCACATACGAGGCGCCAAGTCCGACCGACCCCGATCGCAACAGTGATCCATAGGCGCGGCGATCA
Organism: uncultured Acidimicrobiaceae bacterium; assembly: GCA_963839925.1. Taxonomy (GTDB): domain Bacteria; phylum Actinomycetota; class Acidimicrobiia; order Acidimicrobiales; family RAAP-2; genus Bog-756. The sequence continues at coordinate 714,638 of CAWIWV010000002.1, forward strand.
TGAATGGTCACCCTGGCCATCGGCTCGCCCCGTCCAAGCTGGAACGTCTCGCCTCCGTCGGTTACCTCAATCGCAGGGCCACTGGAGCGCTGTCCGGCCGCGAGCACGATCCGGCGCGAAAGAGCAGCCGTCCCCCACCCGTTGCGAGTGGTGGCGTGTCGCAGGATCCGCCTGTCTCGCACCTTTTCGGGCGTCCAACCCTCGGTCGCGTGTGTCGATGTCATGTTGTCATCCGGTTCGACCGCAGTGTGGTTCACTGCTCAGTCCCTCCTCTCTCTGACACGCGCCGACAGGATCGGCGGCGGTGCCTGCATGCCGGTTCTCCCGCCCGGGGTGAGCAAAGAAGGGAGCGCCCTTGAGCCGCAGGCGGGCTGCGTGCGCGTAGATGCCGGCAGTGACTCGGTGGGTCATTGCCGGGTAGCTCCAGATGAGACGGCCGAGCGAAGCGCGCTCGAGTGCACGGCGACGCAGGGAAAGGGTGGCAGCGAAGAGCCGCCGGTCTCCCTCGAGTACGTCAAGTCCGACGGTCAGCCGCTCCCCCGGAGCGGTGTAGCGGAGCTCGTAGTCCAGTCCAGCTGGGAGGAACGGTGAGACATGGAGTTCCTTTGCGAATCGGTGCCTCCCCGGGGAACCCACCACGTAGGCATGGCGATCATGCCATGGGGTGTTCTCCACTTCGGCCACCATGTGGCGGATCGAATCCGAGTCGGTGGCAGGTTCCGTATGGTCGGCGCAGAAGTACAGACTGATCGGGTTGAACAGCCAACCCCAGGTCCGGAGGTGGGCAAGCAACGCGATCGGTCCCCCGGGACATCGACCGATGCGCTCGCGCACCAGGTCTCGCACCGATAGGTCGAGAGGTTTCGCCGGGTCCCCCAAGAAGTCGTTGCGGCGAAACCACACCGGGGCAGGGCGACTGGCCGACCAGGCCGGATGGAGACTGACCACCTCCTCGACCTCGGCCAGGTCGAGCAGCGGCATGGCCACCTTTTGTTTGAACGAGTTGGTCGGTCCGGGACCGAATCGCTCGTGCGTGAGTACACCCTCGTACATCGAACTGCGCAAGCCGTTCGAGTTCCGGTCCGGCCAGCGAGGGTGGTTGGCCCTTTTATACGACGAGGTGTTCGCGCCGCTGGGCCTGACGACGACGGTCACCAGGTCACTCCCAGAGCCCGACATGTCTCCACCGCGCTGCGCACGCCGTCCTCGTGGAAGCCATAGCCCCAGTAGGCGCCAGTGAACCAGGTGCGTCGGGTGCCGTTGATCTGGTCTCGCTGACCCTGGGCCCGTATCGCAGCCGGGTCGAAGACCGGGTGGGCGTACTGCATCTGGGCCAGTACCTTCTCGGGATCGATGGCGTCGTCACGGTTGAGGGTCACCAAGACAGGCGTGGCCGAGTCGATGCCCTGGAGGCGGTTGAGGTAGTAGGTGAGCGTGGCCTCGTCACGCTCGGCATCGAGGCGGTGGTAGTTCCAGCTGGCCCAGGCCCGGGGCTCGCTGGGAAGCAGGCTGCTGTCGGTGTGCAGGGTCGCCCGGTTCGACTGGTACCGAAGCGCGCCGAGCGTTTCGTGCTCCATGCGGTCGGCGTCGGACAGCAGCCGCAGAGCCTGATCGCTGTGGCTGGCGAGCACCACATGGTCGTACGTTTCAACCCCGGCCTCACTCATGACCTCGACGCCACCGTACTCGCGGCGGATCTTGTCGACTCGGTTCCCGAGGCGGAGACGGCCCTCGTTGCGCAATGGGCCCACGATGGCCTCGACGTAGCGGGTCGAGCCACCTTCGACCGTGCGCCAGTTTGGCTGGTTGTGCAAACTGAGCAGACCGTGGCGCTCGAAGAAGCGCACGAAGGTGGTGGCGGGGATACGGGTGAAGGTGGATGGATTGGCCGACCAGATCGACGAGCCAAGCGGGACGAGGTACCAGTCTCGGAACCCGGCCGACCAGCGGTGCGGTGCCAGGACCTCCTCCAGGGTCACGCTGTCGGGTGGCGGGTCGGTCACCAACCGCCGTGCCAGGCGATTGAAGCGGGCCACGTCGACCAGCATCCGCAGGAAGTCGGGCCGGGCCAGGTTCGCACGACGGGCGAAGACGGTGGAGATCGACGACCCCCGCCACTCGAGGCCGGCGCGCTGGTCGGCCACGCTGAAGCTCATATCGCTGGGTTTGGTGGCGACCCCGAGCTCATCGAGCAGCCGGCAGAACATGGGGTAGGTACGTTCGTTGTAGACAAGGAACCCGGTGTCGACGTCACAGGTCAGCTCGGGAAGTTCGATCCGGTGAGTGTGTGCGTGGCCACCGGGACGCTCATCTGTCTCGTAGAGGACGACATCGTGGCGTCGCCGCAGCAAATGGGCAGTGACCAGGCCCGATACCCCACTGCCAATGATGGCGATTCGCATGGACGTTCCTCTTTCGTGTCTCGCACCCGTCGGGCGAGGCGAGCGCTCCCGCGTTATTTAGTACTAAAATAGCCCAGTGGCTTCCTACCGCGCACGCGTCGCCTCTTCACTGCCCCCCACCGAGGTCTTCGACTACATGGCCCGTTTCTCCAATGCGGTCGAGTGGGATCCCGGGGTGACCGAGGCCACCGAGGTCGACCCGGGGGCGCCCGCCATTGGCAGCAGATATCGGCTCACGGTCCGGGCCTTTGGTCGGGCCGTCCCCCTCGAGTACCGCATTGCCGAATTCGACCGGCCCCATCGTGTCGTCTTCATGGCGGAGAACTCATTCGTGCGCTCCGCCGACGTGATCGAGGTCTCTGCCGGCACCGAGGCCGGCTCGATGCTGACCTACGACGCCACGTTGGGGCTCAAGGGTCTGGCCGCTCTGTTCAACCCGCTGCTCGGCCCGGCGTTCCGACGCATCGGGGACCGGGCCATCGTCGGCCTTCGTGCCGCACTGACGGCATGACCGTCACTCAGCACTCTGTCCGGCACGTCCTCGCCGGAGTCATCGATGCGGTGGCCGAGGCTGCGGTAGCCCCGAGCTTCAGCCGCATCGGCATCGACCTTCGTCGCCGGCTGGAGGAGTGGGGCGACCCACCCCCCATGAAAGGCCGGGTAGCGCTGGTCACCGGAGCCACCTCGGGTATAGGTCTGGCGACGGCCACGGCACTGGCCGGCCTCGGGGCCGATCTGCACCTGGTGGGCCGTGATCCCACCAGGGCTGCAACCGCGCTCGACGCGGTCGAGTCGGCCGGCCCCGGTCGGGCCGAACTCCACCTGGTCGATCTTTCGGATCTCTCTGCGGTGACCACGTTCGCGCAGCGCCTCTGCGACAGTACGGACCGCCTCGACGCGCTCGTGCACAATGCCGGGGCACTCACCCGCACCTACCAAGTCACCGTCGACGGGGTCGAGCGGACGCTCGCTACCCACGTGTTCGGACCCTACGTGCTGACCGCCGGCCTGGCCCCACTGCTCTTCTCCTCGGCCTCCGATGCTGCGACCAGCGTTCCGGTCACCATCGTCACCATGAGCTCGGGAGGCATGTACTCGCAGCGCTTTGACCTCGGAGCTCTCGATCCCAATCCGAACGAGTACGACGGCGTCGTTGCATACGCCAGGGCGAAGCGGGCCCAGCTGGTGTTGGCCGACGCCTGGGCGGCCCACTTTGCGCCGGCCAAGGTGGCCAGTTACTCGATGCACCCGGGCTGGGTGGACACGCCCGGTTTGGCCGAAGGCCTCCCCAGGTTCCGCGCGCGCCTCCGTCCGCTCTTGCGCACGCCCGTCGAAGGCGCCGATACCGCGGTGTGGCTGGCAGCCGGGGGCCCCACCGTCGAAGCACGAGCAGAAGGGATCGCGCCGACGTACTCGGGCTTCTTCCACGACCGGCGTCCTCGGTCCGACCACCGCTTCCCGGTCACCCATCCGAGCGGACCCGGCGATCCGGCACGTCTACTCGCCTGGTGTCAGTCGCGAACCGGCATCGCGACGCCCGTGCCGGCACCAAGGTCATGACAGGACTGGTTGGAACCGTGGAGAAAACGACCGGCTCGGAGCAGCCCATCCCGTCGTCATCTCGGATCTCCATCGCTGGGGCAAGCGGTTACGTGGGCCGACTGCTGGCGCACCAGTTGGCTGAGGCGGGCCACCACGTGTCGGCTCTCGGACGCCACCTGGACACCCTGCCCACCGGCGAACGGATCTCGCCGTTCGTCGTTGACGTAGCCGACCCCGACGCCGTTGCCCACGCGCTCGCGGGGGCGGACGCCGCTTACTACCTCGTGCATGCCATGGGTGGTGGAGCCGGGTTCCAAGACCGCGACCGCGAGCTCGCGGTCACATTCGGGCGGGCCGCAAAGGCGGCCGGTGTTGCACGCATCGTGTATCTCGGTGCCCTGGGTCAGGGCGACCTGTCGGCTCACCTGGTCAGCCGCCAAGAAGTCGGGGCGGTGTTGGCCGCCTCCGGCGTACCTGTCGTGGAACTGCGCGCCGCGGTCATCCTTGGAGCCGGCAGCATCTCCTATGAGATGTTGCGCTCGTTGACCGAACGCCTCCCGGTGATGGTTTGCCCGCGCTGGATCACCACCCGACTGCAGCCTCTGGCCGAATGCGACCTCCTCGACTACCTCACTCGCGCTCTCGTCGCACCCCCCGGCATCTACGAGATCGGCACCCCCGATGTGACCGACTACGGCACCATGATGCGCCGCTACGCCGAGACACGGGGGCTGCGGCCGCGGCGTATCCTCACCGTGCCGTTCGTGACACCTTCGCTCTCAGCCCGCTGGGTCGACCTGGTCAGTCCCGTCGACCGGCGCATCAGCCACTCCCTCATCGAGAGCTTGGTGAATGAGGTGGTGGTCCATGACCCAGCGCGCACCGACGCCGCCTTCGGCATCACCCCCCTGTCGGTCGGAGAGGCGATCCAGCGCGCTATCAGCGACGAGGGCGACCGAGTATCGGCTGACCTGCTCGACGGTTCGGAGCCCCTCGGCACAGGCGTCTACGCGGTGCGCTGTGCGGCGCCGGTGAGCCCCGACCGCACCGAGGTGCTGCGAGACGATTTGGCCCAGATCGGTGGGGATCTGTCCTGGTACGGAGTGGCCTGGGCCTGGGCGCTGCGGCTGGCCCTCGGCAGACTCTTCGGCGAAAGGCTTCAGATCCGGCGATCTGACCTCACCCCTCCAGGAGAGACGGTCGACTGGTGGCGGGTGATGCGGGCCGACCGCGACCAACTGGTGCTGGCATCGGTCGGATGGTTCTGTGGAGACGGCTGGCTCGCATGGCGAATCAGTGAAGGGCCGGCGCGCCTGGAACAGTCGGCCGCATTTCGACCGAAGGGTCTCCTCGGTCTCGCCTACTGGTGGGCGCTGTGGCCCGTGCACCAGGTGGTCTTCCGACTCATGGTGCGCGCCCGGGTCCGCCGCTCCAACCGCCCGGTCGCCACTCCTGCAAATGTTGCCGCCGCCGATTCCAACTCCGTCACATCAGTCACGAGGGTCTGATCGATGGCACGCGGTCGCGCCGCCAACTGACGGTGACAGCACAATTATTAGCACTCTCACCCCGCGAGTGCCAGCCCCATTCTGAGAGCATGGGGACAGAAAATTGTGTCGTGAGGCCAGGCCCCGAAGGCGCTTCAGGGCAGCGACGGGGCGCGGCGCCTCATCGAGAGGAGGAAACGCAGATGACAGCTCCGGAGGACCGGGAATCAAAGGGATTCAGTGACTCCCAGCGGTCTGGCCTCGAACGCCGCGAGTTCGACCAGGACCGCACCTTGACGGCGATGCACCGACTCGAACGGGCGCTCGGCTCTGCTGCCCCCATGCGTGAGGGACGGTGGCGAGAAGACGTGCTCAAGGCGCTCGGCGTCCTCGACGAGGCCATCCGGGAGGAGATCCGAAACGCCGAACGGCCAGACAGTCTGCTGTCGGACATCGCCCAGACCCAGCCCCGGCTGCGCAACCGGGTGCGCGGCCTTCGCCTCCAAAACCACCGCCTCCAAGACGATGTCGGTGCGTTGCGCCACGAACTCGCGGACCATGACGGTGCGGAGGTTGACTTCGCCGATCTGCGTCAGCGCCTCGCTTTGATTCTCCACGGTCTCCGGCATCAGAGGGGTCGCGAGTCGGACCTCATCTATGAGGCCTACTACGAGGCCTTTGGAATCGACCTCGGACAAGAGTCATGACCCCGAGGTGAACGATGCAGTTCACTCCGCCAGAGCGCCTCGGGGTGTGGGCGTCGCCGTTGGCTGACGCGGAACAAGGGGCCCGATCGGGCCCCTTGTTCACTTTGGATATTCAGTTTTGTCATACCCCGAAGGTTGCTGCCTGCGATCATCATCGGTCGGCAGAACACGGCTGGAGCGAGGCTACAAACCCGCCGCCGGGACCTTCCCGGCGATACCTCTTTTTCCGTTCAGGATGTACTCCTCGGTCCGATGCACGGCTCTCAAGCACGATGCAGGCGGTGTTCGGGTCTTTGGCTATACCCAAACTAAGGCGGCGCTCGCTCAATCGCCTCCAAGTCCAACATGGAACACCTCCCCTTGATGCAAGTGGCTTCCTGTTTGCTCGGTTTTCGTACTGTTCCCAATGAAATTTATAACCCCAAGCACGTCTCGAATCAAGGTCTGCGAACAGGGAAAATGTTGCACCGCCCTCCTCAACACCGTGGCTGCGACAGCAACGGCTCGAGATCGCGATCAGGCGAATCGCACGTGGTTGGCGAGGCTCCGGGGTAAGCCCTCAGCACCGAGGAGTCGGCCTGTGAATGGTGGACTCCATGTGCTGTTCAGCCGCTATCGAGCGACAAGCCGTGAAAGGGCCCGCCGAGGGAGCGCCACTCCTCGTAGAGGTCGAGGAAGTCCTGTCCAAAAGGATCTTCGCCGAGCAGTGGCATCGCGGCCCTGCGCACGGAGAAGTCCATGGGCGCAAGCTCGCTGGCTCGGGAAAGGTGTCGCTCGGCAGCGGTGGCGTTGCCTTGGCGGCGCGCCTCGATCCCGATCCGGAAGTGCAGACGGGCATCGACTTCCTCGTCATCCAGATCAGCCACGGCGCCGGCTGCTTGGCTTGGGAGAAGAGGCCGTTCGCCGTGAAGGACCCAACGGCGGACAGCGTCGAGATGGGGGCCGGATGCGACGCCGGTGAAATCGGAAAAGGTATCCGTGCCAAAAGCCAAGCTGTTGGGTCGCACGATCGTGCCGGACTCGTCAATCCAGATGACCGTTGGCACGTTGGAGACCGCATAGAGCTCACTGAGCAGGTGTTGGCGATCGAGCAACACGGTCATCGTCAACCCGGTCGTGAAGGGCCGCACGACCTCGGGTTCATCGTCGAGCGCCACGGCCAAGACAATCAGCCCGGGGTCTGACAGCTCATCGCTGAGCGCCTGCCACCCCGGGAGGTCGTAACGGCACCCACACCACGAGGCGAAGGCCACAACGAGGCGCTTCGTCCCGGCAGTGTCGGAGAGTCGATGGACCGTTCCATCCAGATCAGGCAAGGCGAACTCTGGGGCCACCAATCCCTCCAAAGCACCTCGACGAACATTGGCGTCGGCAGAGAGAGCGACCATGCCGATATCGGGGGCGACGACTGATCGGCAACCCACGATGTCGGCGAACACGGCCAGGTCGATTTCTGTGCCACCTCCGAACGCCCCCGGTTCGGCAACCGGCACACACGCCTCGCCGCGACAGAATCCCTGGGGCTTGCGCACCCATCCGGTTGCCGCTTCCAATTCGGACTCATCGATCAGAACCCGGTTGCCGTCGATCCTTCCGGAAACAGCGGCCGCATCGTCAGTGATGACGGTGATGACGGCGGTCATGGCTGACTGTTCAACATAGGTGGGGCGAACGATAGCGACCTCACTACTTGACGGTCGAGCTCTCGGTTCTCAGTGCCCATTGATAATGGAGCGCAAGGCTGACTCGAGGTCCGGGTGGGCGAACTGGTACCCCGCTTCGGTCAATTTCTCTGGGAGGACCCGCTGGCTGGCCAACAGCATCTCGTCGGCGAGATCGGCGCCGAGTAGGAGCACCAACGCGGGTCGTGGCACCACCCAAAGAGTCGGGCGGCCCAGGATCGCGCCCAGTGCTTTCGTAAACGCCGCGTTGGTGACTGGCTCGGGAGCAGTGGCATTGAGCGCCCCTACCAACGTCACGTCATCGATGGCCTTGCGGATCACTCCAACCTCATCATCGAGGCTGATCCAACTCATATATTGACGACCGCCCCCCAAACGTCCACCCAGCCCGAATCGAAAGATCCGGATCTGCTGGGCAAGCGCTCCTCCTTCGGCGGACAACACGATGCCCGAACGTAGGTTGACCACCCGTACCCCGGCTGCCGCAGCCGGCGCCGTCGCCTCTTCCCACTCCACGCAGACCTCGGCAAGAAAGCCTTCACCTGGGCTACTCCCCTCACCGAGACGTTCGCTGCCTCGATCGCCGTAAAAGCCGATGGCTGACGCCGAGACAAAGACGCTTGGAGGCTCATCGAGGCGGGCGATCTCGCGGGACAGAAGTTCGGTCGAATCGATCCTGCTCGCCCGAATCTCTCTGCGTCGCGCCGATGTCCAACGTCGATCGGCGATGCCCGCCCCGGCCAAGTGCACGACTGCGTCAAAGGGACCGAGGCGATCGAAAGCCAGCCGGTCGATCCTGCCCTCGATGGGATTCCACCAGACGCTGGCATCGTCGTGTGGTCCTCCAGGGGCTGGGTCGCCGCGCACCATCGTCACCACCCCGTGGCCGGCAGCGAGCAGCCGGGCACGCAGAGCCGAACCGATGAGACCGCTGGCACCGCTCATGAGAATCTTCATCTCGCCCTCTCGTACAGTTCGAGCGCGCGGACGCGCTCTGCTGCGTGCTCGACGATGGGGGTCGGATACCCCCCGGGTGGACCACCGGGGGCAGACCAAGGCTCGAAAATATCGGGGGGAGCGAGACCGGCGAGCTCGGGTACCCACCGGCGGACATAGTGACCCTCGGGATCGAAGCGTCGGGCTTGAGTCAGCGGGTTGAGGATCCGGTGATAGGGGGCGGCGTCGGTTCCGGTGCCAGCTGTCCACTGCCAACCGTGCTGGTTGCTGGCCAGGTCGCCGTCGACCAGAAGGTTCATGAAGTGACGCGCGCCACGGCGCCAATCAAGATGAAGATCCTTCACCAAAAAGGACGCAGCCACCATGCGTGCCCGGTTATGCACAAAGCCCTCTTGTGCCAGCTGACGCATGCCGGCATCCACGAAGGGGTAGCCGGTCCGACCGCCCTGCCATGCCGCGAAATGCGCGTCGGCTTGGGGACCACACTCCCATTCGAGGCTCGCCAAGCGAGGTTGAAACGACTGACGGGCCGAACTCGGCCAGGCCGCGAGCACCGCGGCGTAGAACTCGCGCCAGGCCAGCTCTTTGACGAATCGTTCGTCGGCTGACCCAAGATCGGCAAGCAACGTTCGGGGGTGGATGGTGCCAAACCGCAGGTGAGCAGAGAGGCGCGACGTCTGATCGCAATCAGGCCTGTCTCGTTGGTCGTCGTAGAAGCTGAGCCCACCACTCTCATAGTGGCGCCAGAGATCGTGGGCGACCGCCTCGCCGGCGGGCGGAAGCGCCATGCCTGCAGGAAGAGGGGGCTCGGCCGGAAGCAGTTCGGTGGACAGGCCCTGCCAGGTGATGCCCGTAGGATCGCTCCGGGGCGCGGGCCAGCCGCGCTGACGCCAAGCCCGGTAGAAGGCCGAATAGACCCGAAAGGGCTGACCAGACGCCGTCGTCACCTTGCCCGGGCTCACCGCATATGGAGATCCTGTGCGACGGAGGGGTACAGGGTCGAGCGCGGCGTCTACGCGAGCATCTCGTGTCCGGCCGTAGGGCCCGTAGTCGGCGGTCACGTGCACTTCCTCGGCACCACACTCCTCGACGACTGCGGGGACCACTTCCTCAGGCACTCCCGAGCGCACGATCAGGTGACCCCCACAACCTCTGATCGCCTCGTCAAGGGCGGCGAGTGTGCGAAACAGATACGCCACACGAGGTGGACCCGCCACCGAAAGCAAGTGCGGGTCCAAGACGAAGAGCGGCACGACAGGACCCCGGCTTGCAGCAGCAAACAGTGCCGGATGGTCCGCCAGTCGCAGATCGCGCCGGAACCACATGACGCTGGGGCGGGTCACGGCCGGGGTCCTCCCGGCAGCTGCGCAGCACCCAATGCGTCGGCGGCCCAGGCATCGGCTCCAACATCACGCGCAGCAGCACGCCTCTTCAAAGCCGGGCCTCCAGCAACGAAAGAGAGGTCTGTTGCATCGTGATGGAGGCTTGTTCCGTCTCCTTTGCAATCGCATGTGCGACTACTTCGAGGACCCGGTCGATGACGAACGGGGCAGCTCTCGGCCAGTCTTGGATCACCCACCGTTTTTAGCACTAAATGCACCGGCACTGTCCGTCAGGGTGAAATCCGAGGGAGAAGCCTGGAAAATCAACTCCTCGGTGCCTATGCCTCCACCACCGAGCCGTCGTCCGCGAGCACGACGGTCCCGGCGAAGTGTGCACTCGCCCGTGCACGCCATTCGTCCTCTTGACCAGGGGCGATGCCGGGCACGAAGTGTGTGCACACGAGCGTCTCGACCCCAGCCCTGGACGCGGTGGCGGCGGCCTGCTCGATCGTGGAGTGGTAGTCGAGGATGTCCTGGAACCGGGGGTTCGCGATCTGGCGCACCAGATCAGACCGGATCACGGTCTGCACGTACACGTGGGCGCTCGCGCACAACTCGTCCAGCCCGCTGCACGGCACACTGTCGCCGGCCAGCACGGCCGAGCGTCCCCCGTGCGAGATCCGGTAACCGATGGAAGGCTCTACTGGACGATGGTCGGTCGGGCGTACGCAGAGCGTTGCGTCACCGATCGTGAGCTCTTCGGTGCCCTCGAGCTCGTGTACTTGGATCGTTGGCTCCCAGGTGAGGTCGCTGTGATGTGCGAGCCGGTAGGTGATGTCTGGGGCGAGCATGGCGAGGATGCCATCGACCACACGCCGGGTGTCACGAGGCCCGTAGATGTGGAGCGGCGTTGGCACCGGACTCATGACCCAACGGGTCGTGATCACGTCGTTGAGATCGGTGATGTGGTCGCTGTGAAGATGGGTGAGCAAGACTGCATCCAGGGCGATCGGCAGCACGCCCGCACCGGCCAGGCGCATCAGCACACCGCGGCCAGCGTCGACCAGCAGACGCGTCGTCCCGGCTTGGACGAGCGTGGCCGCCCCGGCGCGGTTGGGGTCAGGGATCGGGCTCCCGCTACCCAACACCGTGATCGTCACACCCACGGACCGAACTTACACACTGGGCCGGCGACCGGATTGATACCGAGGGGAGTCACCCGGACCAGAAGACGGGGGCTTCGCTTGGCACTCGAGATGGAGCTGATAGAACTCCGCGGGGAGGACGGCGAGATGAACTACGAGACGATCCTGTACGAGGTGGCCGACGGCGTCGCAACGATCACCCTCAACCGTCCCGCCAAGCGCAACGCCTTCGGCGCAGGCATGGGCACTGAGCTGTCCGACGCCTATCGACGAAGCGACACCGACGACAATGTCCGAGCCGTCGTGTTGACGGGCACACCGCCGGCGTTCTGCGCGGGCGCCGACCTCTCCGAAGGCGCCGACACGTTCCGAGCGCGAGACCGCGGCACCTTCTCGGCCGCCGCGGTCGGCATGCGCGCCTGGGACGTCCGAAAGCCGGTCATCGCCGCGGTGAACGGGCATGCCATCGGTATCGGGTTCACCCTCACGCTCCAGTGTGACATCCGCCTCTTCGCTGCAGAGGCCAGCTACGGCATCGTCCAGGTGCGCCGAGGGATGATGGGAGACGGATACAGCCACTGGACGCTCCCCCGAATCGCGGGTACGTCTGCGGCGGCCGAGATCCTGCTGACCGGTCGACTGTTCGACGGGCATGAGGCGCTGAAGCTCGGGGTCTGCAGCCGCGTACTACCCAACGACGAGGTGCTCGGCACGGCCCGCGAAGTCGCCCGGGACATCGCCTCCAATACCGCGCCGCTGGCGGTCATGCACAGCAAGCGACTCCTCTGGGACAGCTGGGATCTCACCGCGGGCCAGGTCGAGGCTCGGGAGACCGAGGACCATCACGAGCTGATGGCACATCCCGACGCCCGCGAGGGAGTCGTCGCATTCGCTGAGCAACGACGACCGCAATGGGAAGGTCGCCTACCCGCCCGCTGAGAGCAAAGAGCGGTCACCGTGAAATGGGCGAAACCCGTGGCTAGGGTAGCCATGTGGCCTCTCCCGTCCTGCTGTGCACCGATGGATCTGACGAGGCAATGCGGGCACTGGTCGCTGGACTCGAGTTGCTCGGCCCAGACTTCGAGCTCGCAGTCGTCGCCGTGATGGACGCGCCGGATGAGTGGGTGCTGGCAGGTTCTGGACACTACGGCCCCGAGATGGCACCCGACGAGTACGACCAACTGGTCTCCCGAGCAACCGATCAAGCCAGGTCGGTGATCGCCAGAGTTCAGGACGAGTTGGCACTTGGAGATTCGGAGATCCACCTTCTTCGAGGTGACCCTGGCCAAGCCATCTGCCAACTTGCCCGTGAGATATCGGCACGAGCAATCGTGGTGGGTTCCCGTGGGAGAGGGAGGGTGAAGCGTGCGCTTCTCGGCTCTGTCTCAGACCATATTGTTCGCAACGCTCCGTGCAGCGTGATCGTGACCAGAACGTAGACCCGTCACTCGCGGTGCGGAAGGCTCGGCGAGTTGCGGCTGGCCGGCGTGGAAGACGATTGGTCGCCTGTACTGCGTTGCACCCCTGACTCGTTGCGGCCGGAGCGGCGCCACTAGTGGCCGCGAACGAGGCGACCGGGCAGGGCCTCGGTGCGCTCATCGTTGTCGATGGTTTGCATGCCGTTCACGAAGGTGGCGACATAACCTTCAGCCCGCTGGATCAATCGGCCGGCACCACCGGGCAGATCGTGGACCTGCTCGGGGCGAATGAGACGCAGTCGATCGAGGTCGATGAGATTGAGATCGGCCCTCATGCCCGTGCTGAGGATTCCTCGATCGGTGAGTCCGTAGAGTTGAGCGGTCTCTCGAGTAATCCGGCTTACCGCCCACTCCAGCGGAACCCTCCGCCCGCGGTGCCGGTCCCGGACCCAGTGACTCAGCATGTAGGTGTTGGTGCTCGCATCGCAGACCAGGCCGACATGCGCGCCACTGTCGCCGAGTCCATGGAGGGAGATGGGATCCTCCATCATGTCGAGCAAACCGTCATAGGAGTGGTTGGCGTAGTTGAGAAGCGGCCACAGCAGAAACTCGTGCCCGTCGGCTTCGAGCAGAACGTCGTACGCGACCTCCCACGGGTCGAGATGCTGCCGCTTGGCGATGGCGCGAATGCTCATGTCGGGGCTTGGCTCATAGTCCAGGTCGTCACCCAGGACGAACACGTTCTCGAGTGTTCGTCGGCCGATCTGGTCCATGAGAAAGGGACCACTGAAGTCGGGTGGCTCTGAGAGGATCCGGCTGCGTACCTCGGGATCTTTCATTCGGCGGATCCGCTCGGGCAGTGGAAGGTGGGCGATCTCGCGGTACGTCGGTCGGTACTGAAACGGGTTGAGCTTGGACTGGTGGCCCATGAGCACGCCGAAGCAGCGATTGGCGACCTGGGGACGGAGGTTGGCTCCCCGCTCGTTGGCTCGACGAGCGGCATCGAACCAAGGGCGCCAATGTTCGGCCTCGGGTCGCTCCATGACGAGGAACGTCATCGGTCGGTTCGTCAGGCCAGCTTGACGGAGGAGCCAGTCGAGTTCGATCTCCATTGCCCCGGCGACATCGCCGGTGATCTCGCCGCCGACACCCGCCGGAACGACTTCGAAGACACCGCGTCCGACTTCGTCCATCGCGGAGAGGATGGCAGCAAGCTCCTCTTCCGGAGCGAAGGTACCCGGCACCGGGTTGCCCAGTACGTCCCGGTGTCCCGCCGTCCGCCCAGTCGAGAATCCCAAGGCGCCTGCTTCGATTCCGGACCGCACCACGGCGCACATCGAGGCCAGCTCGTCGTCGGTCGCATCCTCGTGCGCCCGTGGTCCCATGACATAGGCGCGCACAGCAGCGTGTGGAACGTGGGTGCCGACATCGATCGCAAGGTGCCGGGCTTCTAGTGCTTCGAGATACTGGGGAAACGTCTCCCAGCACCATTGGATCCCGTCCGAGAGTGCTGTCCCCGGGATGTCCTCGACGCCCTCCATCAGCTCGATCAGAGCGCTCTCACCTCCGGGCCGAACTGGAGCGAATCCGACGCCGCAGTTCCCGAGGATTGCCGTCGTAACCCCGTGCCAACACGAGGGAGTCAGGTCTTCGTCCCAGGTGACCTGCCCATCGAAGTGAGTGTGCACATCGACGAACCCGGGGGTGACGATGAGTCCATCGGCGTCGACAGATCGGCGGGCCCGCTCGGTGATTCGACCCACCTCAACGATGACCCCGTCGTTGACGGCGATGTCAGCGGCACGCGGAGGGGCTCCACTTCCGTCGACGACAGTGCCACCACGGACGACCAGGTCGTGCACGGTGTCCGACCCTACCCCGTGTCCTCGGGGCGCCGTCGTGGACGGATGAGTTCGGGGTGAGAGCGCCGAACTGCGCCGCGCCGACCGGGTGGTCGGCCGCAGGCCCATCGATCGGCTAGGCGAGGAGCTGCTGCACCTCTTCGGGAATGTCAGCGAGAGCCGTGATCTGCACTTTGGCGATCCGATCCTCCCGGAAGGTGAGACGATGGACCTCGGGAACGCCTGCGCTGACCCGTCCGCCGTCACGATCGTAGAAGTCATGATGCACCGCCACGACGACGGCGTCGCCTACCTCGATGATGTCGCCGAGGACAAGGGAATGGGCGACCGTTTGCCTCTTCTCCCAGAGCTCCGCCACTTCTCGTTTTCCCTTTACAACGGCATTGTAGAGAGGGTCGATGAGCTCCAGGTCCTCATCGAAAAGATCGAGCAGGCTCGGGAGGTCATCTTCCTTTAGGCACGTAAGGCTGGAGCGGACCACGGCTACCCTGACACTCTCCATGACGGGAGTGTAGGCAACGACCGGTGACCACTGGGGGTTGGCAGCTCAGCGGTCTATTGGCTCGAGAGCACTCGACCGAGGTTCAACCGCCGAGGAATGGGCCGGGCATCGGCAGAGATTGAGTGAACGCGTGCGGCCCGCTCGTCACTTCCGTCAGTTGGGTGAAACGGCCGAACGAAGGATTCGAGAAGGTGATGGTGGCCGGATAGTCGGTCACGGTCCCGGAAGCACAGTCCGGGTTGCAGTCGTCGTATCCCCAGGTGCCGTGCCCGACAGCGCTCTGGCTGGTCCACGAGGTCCAGGCCATATTGCCGACGATGTTCCCCGCGTCGCCCGAGATCTGGACCACATTGGGTTCGATCCCGGTCCACGACGCGTTCGACAGCGTCACGATCGGCAAGGTGGGCTGCGGCAGAAGCCAGTAGCCACCACCATCGGGCTGGGCAGCTATCGAACCGATGGGATACTGCGGTGAAGGCGCTCCCGAGGTCGCCAGCGAACCGTGGAAGACGGCGTCGCCAAATGCGAAGACGCCCCCATCGGCAGCTGCCAGCCAGTACCCGTCACCTTCGGGGGCGCCGGCCATGCCCACGATCGGTGCATTCAGCGACCGACCTCCGAGCGACCCCGCAAACGGAGCCCCGCCGAATGCGAAGACACCTCCGTCCGCCGCCACCAGCCAGTACCCCGAAGGCGCAGCCGCCATCCCGACGATGGGCGCATCGAGCGGCTTTCCACCCAGGGAGCCATCGAATGCGGCATTCCCGAAGGCGAAGACGCCACCATCGGAGGCCACCAGCCAGTAGCCCTTCCCGTCGGGAGAAGCGGCCATGCCGACGATCGCCTTGTTCAGGGTAGTCCCCCCCATCGACCCGCGGAACCTGGCGTCACCGAATGCGAAGACACCACCATCGGAGGCCACCAGCCAGTAGCCCTTCCCGTCCGGTGTCGGCGCCATACCCACGACCGGTCGGTTGAGCTGCATCGAGCCGGTCGAGCCGTAAAACGCGGCATGTCCGAACGCAGACACGCCGCCGTCCGAAGAGACCAGCCAGAGGCCTTGACCGTCGGGGGTACTGGTCATCCCGACCACCGGGAAATCGTAGGTGGCGGTTCGCGTTCCCAGACTCGGAGCGGAGCCGAGGGCTAACGGTTGATACAGAGATGGGGTGTCGATCGTTGCCTGGCCCGGATTGAACTCCGCGGCCACAGCACTGTGAACGGGGGCGAGGACCGTGAGCGTGGCGAGGGCAATTGCCGCTCCGATCCATTTCCGGTCCCTCGTCCTTCGAATACTCGCTGAATTCGCCATGGCCCCGCCTGCTCCTTCCGCCGAATCAGACCGTTCCGCCGCTCGGCACAGCTCTGACACGATTGCGATCCAACCCCGAGCTCGGAAAGACGCACCCGATACCCAAGGCGGCCCGTTCTTTGAGCTTACGATTGGTGTTGCCGCTTGAACAGGGTCCAAAGTCCCAGAAGCGCCGCCCACCCTGAATGAGTTGCACAGGGTGCTACCGTCGGTACGGCGGTAGCAGGTACTTCCCTACCGGACCCGGCAACCTGTGGGTCCCCGGACCCGATCGTGGCCGAGGGGGCGACCCAGTCTTATCAACGCACGATCGTGACCGGGCATCGAGCGTGATACACACACTTCTGGCTCACCGAGCCAAGCAACAGCCCCTTGAATCCGCCCAGGCCCCTGGAACCGAGGACGAGCAGGTCCGCACCGTCGCTCGCTTCAATGAGCACCTTCACCGGTGTCCGTTCGTGGGTGCCGGTGATGACGGTCACTCCAGGCGTCAGTTTCGCCACGCGTGCCGTTGCCTCCTCGACCACTGTGTCCATGCATCGCTGTATCTCGTCTCTGGAGACGAAGACGTATCCAGGTTCATAGGCCGTCTGGATCTCGAGGACCGCACCGGTCCGATCAGCCTCGGCTGCCGCCCAATCCAACGCGTGCCCTGCTTCTTCAGATCCATCAACGCCGACGACGATTCTGTGACCGCCGTCCCTTCCCTCAGCAGTGTTTGGTTCAGGCGACATCATGCCGCCTTGCTCGGCTGGGCTCGGAAAGAAAGATCTTGTCCACAATCAGGGCAACGTTGGAAGAGAACTGGTCTGTCACCGTCGCCGAACCACCGAATCATCAGCTTGACTCGGCTGCAGCCGCAAGCGGGACATTGGCCACCCGATTCAAGAGTCATGGTCAGAACCTCCTCAGCAAGGGCTTCCGACAGACCATCAAGACCCGTCGGAAGCCGGCTTCCGACCTCCATAGGAACACAGGTGATCGCTCCAGATCAGGGCCGAAAGTCCCCGAATCGGAGTGGAGCACGCCTCATTGCATCACCACGGGAACGAACCAACGGTCGCATGGCCCACATCCCTCCCGACGTGGCGTGAATCGATCAGCCGACGATCGTTCCGTACATGTCATTGAGCGGGTAGGTGAGTAGTTCCAGTCGCTCGCCGTCGGGGCCCGAAAAGTAGGCCGACTCACCTTTCACGATATGTGTCGGGATGCCGGCCGCCTCCAGCTTGCTCAGGAGCCGATCCCACTGCTCGCGCGTGACCGAGATGGCGATGTGATGCAGGCCACCGAGCACCTCGCGGTACTCCCCGAGGTCGAGACCCGGGAAGTCGAAGTAGGCGAGATAATTCCCATTGCCGACATCGAAGAAGAAATGGGTGGAACCGCGGTAGTCCCGGTTTTCGAACAGTTCGGCGAGCGGGAACTCGAGGAGATCTTGGTAGAAGGCGATGGTTCGTTCGACATCGCTGGAGAGCAGGGCGAAATGATGCAGGCCCCGGGCTGATGAGGCGGGCCGTGTATCCAGGGGCCGGAGATGGCGGGCCTTCAAGGCCTCCCATTCCTCCTTCCTGTCGATGTCGCTCCCGTGCTCGGTCATTCTTCCGCTCCTGAGGAAAGGCTACAACGGGCCCGGGGCGGACATGAGCGGGGCCACCGCCCCTATGCGAAACTCGCCCGATGCGAGTTCGCTGCCGACGCGGCGTCGTGCTGGGTGTCGTCGTCGGGTTCATCGCGTTGTTGTTTCCTGCGTCTGGATCCCATCCCGCAGCGGCAGCAACATCAAAGGGGCCGGGCGCTCCACTCGCGTTGACGGTGGACGACATGCCCGCGCCGATCGGGCTCGGGCTGACCGACGTGTATTTCGGATGGCACGTCAACGACAGTCGTCGTGGCGCCGTCCAGAGTGCCTACCGCATCGTCGTCTCCCGCCCCATCCTCGCGGGTACCAGACGTGGCGCGACGTTGCCGATCTGGGACAGCGGCAAGGTGCGGTCGGTGATGCAGGCGTTCGTCCCGTATGGGGGTCCCGATCTCTTGCCGGACACCACCTACCGGTGGACGGTTCAGACCTGGGACGGGTCGGGGGTGAGCGGACCGCTGGCCCATCCCGGCACGTTCGACACCGGCTTGAACGACAGCGACTGGGACGCGGACTGGATCAAGAGACCCACCATCGAGGCATTGGACACACCGGCCACCATCAACACCCAGGAAGCCACCGGCATCTGGGCGCACAAGGACGAGTACAGCTACGTCAGGAAAGAGACGGCGCTCGGCGACTCTCCCATCGTCCGGGCCCGAGCCTACGTCTCCGCCGACCAGCAGTACGAGCTCTATGTGAACGGGACGATGGCCGCCAAAGGTGAGGCCTACTCGTATCCGGATTCCCAGTACTACGAGACCACCGACATCACCCACCTGCTCAAGTCAGGGAAAGCCAACGCATTCGGGATCATCTACGACTGGCAGGGCCCGGCCAAAGGACGGCCGGAAGGTACGCCAGGTGTGATCGCCCGTATCACCGTGCTCCACGCCGACGGCACGATCGACACGATCACCACCAACGGCACCTGGGAGGTCCTTCCGGGTGCCTGGTTGCCGGGTGTTCAGCGCAACGAGGAGGGCGACCCGGTCGACTACACCGAGAACATCAATGGACCGGCAGAGCCGATTGGCTGGGACGAGCCGGGTTACAAGGGCCAGGGGTGGAAGCCGGCGACGGTGATCGGTCCTCAAAACACCCCACCCTGGACCCGTCTGGTGTCCGTACGAACCCGCATCGTCTACTCGCCGGTCCACGCCGTCTCCGTGAAGCGGCTCCGATCCGGTGCCGTGGTGGCCGACTTCGGGAAGGTGTATGCCGCAATCCCCTCAGTGACCTTCAGCCACGGCGTCCCAGGGCGACGAATCACGATGCATGCGGGTTACCTCCTCGACCGGTCGGGTGCCGTCTCGACCACCACGGGAACCCAGCACACGAACATGGCGTACTCCTACATCGAGCGAGGCGGCGGGCGTGAGACCTTTCGCCCCTTCGACTACCTCGGCTTCCGCTACCTTCAGATCGACGATCCAGGTGAGACGCTCACGACGAAGGACATCGTCGCTCTCACCCGACACGATGCCGTCCCCAATGTGAGCGCCGGGACGTTCACGTCGTCGGACAAGACGGTGGACGCCGTCTTCGCACTCGGCAGCCGCTCGGCGTTGTACACCATGCAGGAGCAGTTCCTCGACACTCCGACCCGCGAGAAGGGGCCGTGGCTCGGGGACGGAATGAACGAGTCGGAGACGGCGATGGATGCCTTCGGCGACACGAACCTGACACGAAAGAGTCTGCTCGAGTTCGCTCAGTCGCAGGCTCGCTACTGGCCGAACGGTGCCATCAACAAGATCTATCCGACAGCGCTCGGGGCCCTGGAGATTCCCCAGTCGACCGCGGACTACCCCGAGTGGGTCTGGCAGTACTGGATCCACACCGGCGACCGGGCCTTGCTGACGGAGCTCTATTCGGTCGTGGTCAAGGTGTCGAACTACTTCTCGAGCTACATCGGCCCCGACGGTCTGGTGAGGGGGATCCCCGGCCCGTCTGACGTCCCGCAATTCCCGACCGACACCCAGCTCAACCTGCTGGTGGACAACGTGTTCAACCGGGTCGCCGACATTGCAGAGGCCCTCGACCGTCCCGCCACCGAGGTGGCCGTACAGCGCGCTCGATCTCACGACGCTCGCAGCGGCGATCAACGCCCATCTCCTGCTGCCGACCGGCTACTACACCGACGGGCTCAATGCCGCGGGCATGCCGGTCCCAGCGAGCGACGACCTGTGCACCTGCTCCGGCGCCGTTTCTCCGCAGGTCAACAACGCACTGGCCGTGCAATTCGGGGTCGTTCCGCCGGCCGACCTCACGACCGTCATCAACTACATCCTCAGCATGCAGTTCGATCCTCCGGTGGTGAGCGCCGCAGACGTTCTCAACGCCCTGCGGATCGCCGGTCGAGATCAGCAGATCATGCACATCCTGACCGACGCCTCGGAGCCCGGTTGGGCGAACATCCTCGCCCGCGGTGGGACTTTCACCTGGGAGATGTGGAATCCTCAGGACAAGGACGTCCTGACGCCGCCCCTCGCCTCGCTCTACGGCAACGGCGACAGCCGCTCACACGGTTTCGGCTCGAACGTGACCGTGGCGATCCAGCAGACGATGCTCGGGGTCATCCCGACCGCCCCGGGATTTTCCTCGTTCGATGTCACCGTCCCGCTGCACGCGCTGAGCTTTGCATCGGGACGGGTGCCGACTCCTGCTGGAGCAATCAAAGTTGCCTGGCACCGACCGGCGACCGCGTCGCAGCCTCTTACCGTTGACGTGACCGTTCCGGCAAACACCAGGGCGAGGATCAGCGTCCCAGCCAAGGCGCTGAGCGATGTTCGAGAGTCGGGCTTCAGTCTCCACGGGCGGAAAGGCGTCACCTCGGCTTCCATCGAGGGCGCCTACGCGGTCGTTGGTGTCGGCGCCGGCACGTATCACTTCTCGAGCACCGACGTGCCGGCCACCGCGGTCGGCCTTGGCGGTGACCCCCTACAGCCGAGTCCGCCGGCCACGACGCACTCGACGACGGGCAGAAACGTGGTGTTGGTGTTGGCACTGTTGGTCGTGCTCGCACTGGCCGCGCTTGCCGGGACCCAACTCGTCAAGCGACGCAGGCGCTCGACAGACAACTAGCGACCTGCCGCTCGAGAATCGGCAAGAATTCGGCATGGCCACGCCCACCGAAGAAGAGATCCTCACCTGGTTCGAACAGCTCTCCAATTGGGGCCGGTGGGGTCCCGACGACGAACTGGGGACCCTCAACCTGATTACGCCCGAAGTCCGGAAGCGGGCTGTCCGGACGGTGACCGAGGGCGTCAGCATCTCGTGCGCCCGCGATGTCGTGACAGGAGTGCACGGTCTGGAGAGTGAAGTGAGCGCCACTGCCACCATGATGGGATCCCGGTTGGGATTCGCCGTCGAGAAGATCACGGAGTTGACCCCGCACGGTCATTTCATGACCCACCTCGACGCGCTCAGCCACATCTTTTGGGACGGTCAGATGTACAACGGCCGCCCAGCAGACGTTCTCGCTGACGGCGGCATGAATGCATTGCCCATCGAGGTCACCAAACAGGGCGTCGTCACCAGAGGAATCCTTCTGGATGTCGCCGCGGCGAAGGAACTGGAGTGGATCGAGCCAGAACACGGGGTCTTCCCCGAGGACCTCGAACTTGCCGAGGCCCGGCAGGGGGTGCGCGTGGAGCCGGGCGACGCGGTGCTCTTGCGTACCGGGTTCAACCGCTATCTCCGGAGCGCCGGATTGGACTCCTCCGACCCGGGGATGCATCAGCCGGGCTGGCATGCGGCGTGCTTGCCCTGGCTGCGAGATCGCGATGTCTCGGTGATCGCCTGTGATTCTGCGAACGATGTGACGCCATCGGGATACGCCGGCCTCATCCTGCCCGTCCACACCGTTGGCATCGTCGCCCTAGGCCTCTGGCTGATCGACAACTGTGATCTGGAACCAATCGCCGCTATGGCCGATTCGCTCTCTCGATGGGAGTTTCAGCTCTCGATCTGCCCATTGCCCTTTGCGGGACTCACGAGCAGTCCGTTGAACCCGATCGCTCTGTTCTGATAGGCACTCACAGCGCAAGCCGTTCTCGGACCGTCAGGAGGTCCGTCGGGCCCAGCGCCGCGACCACTGCTCCAGGGGTTCGAGTGCCGAGCCGAGCGTCGCGCCGATGTCCGTCAAGAGGTAGAGCTGGTCGCTCCCCTGGGTGACGAGTCCCGCGGCCACCAGTTCGTTGAGGCGGGCGTAGAGGACACTCGGCGACATCCCGTCGCAGCGTTCCCGAAGCTCCCTGGCACCGACCGGCCCGTCGCGAAGTTCCCAGAGAACCCGAAGGGACCATCGGCGACCAAGCAGGTCGAGCGCCGCCATCAGCGGACGGCCCGATGTCGAGCCCCGAACGGGGTGACCCGGCCGGGGGGAGGGTTGACGTTTCGTTTTCCGTAACGTATCGTCCTGCACCATGGTTACGGAAACCGTATCAGCTCGAATTCTCCCGCTGGAGCCGCCGTTTGAGCCCGAGGTCGAGGCCCAGTTGCGAGCGATGATGCCCGAGGGCGTACCGCCCATTGCGTTGTTCAGGACGTTCGCCCACAACTTGCCCATGAGCCAGGCGATGAGCGGATGGGGCGGCTACGAACTCAGTCGCCACCTGTCACTCTCCATGCGGGACCGGGAGGTGATCATCGACCGGACCTGCGCACGCTGTGGGTGTGAGTACGAGTGGGGCGTTCATGTGGCCTTCTTCGCCGAGCGAGTCGGTCTCGATGCCGACCAACTTGCTTCGCTCACCCACGGCACTGCTTCTGACCCCTGCTGGACCGAGGAGCGCGACCGGCTGCTCATCGCGGCGGTGGATGCGCTCCACGAACACTCGGACATCGACGACGCCTTGTGGCAGGCGCTCGGTCAGACGTTCAGCGACGCCAACCTGCTCGACCTCCTCCTGCTGTGCGGTTGGTATCACGCCATCAGCTTTGTGGCCCGGGCCGCTCGCGTCCCCCGTGAACTCGGCGCCCCGGCCTTCTCCGACTATTCGGCAATCAACCGGGAGGCGTGAGGGCCCGACTTACCGGCGACCGATCTCCACATCGAGTGGCTTTCCTCGCTCGTGCGACTCGAGGGCGGTCAGCAGAGACACCAGTATCTCGCGGCCGGTTTCTGCATCCATCAGCGGGGCACTCCGACCGGTGAAGAAGGCAACGGTTCGATCGGCCATCGCCGCGAATGCGTCCGGTGGTCGATCGTCGAGGTCGTGGAACGCACTGACCTCACCGTCTCGGTACAGGATGACCGAAGGCTCTTGTATCCCGCACGCACTGATCCGATTGCAACGCACGAAGCCCTTCGAGCCCGTCACCTCGATGCGCTCATCACCGCCGTAGTGCGTCGATCGGAAGTAGGTGTCGATGGCGAAGGTGATGTCGAGCACGACTCGAACACCGTTCTCGTGTTCCCAGACCAAGGTCGAAGGGGCATCCATGTTGATGCCGGGCACGACTTCTGTGTTCCCGAGCCACGCAAAGATCCGTTTCACGGGCCCGAACAGCCAGTTCGCGACCGCGAGCTGGTGCCAGCCATGGTCGAACACCAGCATGCCCCGGCCGTCCAGAGCCTGCTCGAACTGCCATTCGTAGCTTTCCGGCGTCACGTCCCAACCGCCACGACCGGTGGCCACGATTTTCATGTGGCACCCGACCGGCTCTCCGATCTCTCCGTTCCGGACCAGGTCGCGCAAGTGTACGAGCGGCGGATAACAGAGATAGTCCTCCAAGATGTGGAGGCTGGCTCCGCTCGACGCGGCCGCAGCCAACATCTGGTCGGCACCGTCGAGATCACGGGACAGCGGCTTTTGGATCTGCACGTGAAAGCCAGCTTCGAGGACGGCCGATGCCACCTCGGCGTGGTTCGGCGTCGGAACGAGGACGTCGACGACGTCCGGTTTCAGGTCCAGCAGCTGGTCGAGATCCGTCGTCGCAAGCGCGTCGGGAAACGTTGCGGCCCATCGCTCGACCCGGCTCGGTCTGCGGTCGCACAGGCCGACGATCTCGATCTCGCGGTTGGCTGCGTACGCAGGCACCATCAGCTCGGCAATCTGACCGAGACCCAGCATCCCGACGCGAAGGGGTCCCGTCAGGGGCAGCGAGGTGGGCATGTCGTCAGTATGTCAGTGCACGTCACGAGGTTGCGATGAGACCCAGGCCGACCAAAGCGAGGCCCAGTCCCACAAGCTGGACTCGCGACAACCTCTCGTGGAGGTACCACGCCGCGTGCAACGTCGTGAATCCGGGGGCGAGGGAGGCGATCGGCGCAACGATGACCGTCAGGCTGGTACGAAGCGCGGTGATCAACAGGGCCGTTGCGCCCACATCGAGAAGGCCTGCGCCCGTGGCGAGAGCCTTCGGAACAGCGCGCAGTCCCGCCAGCCCTCCGGTGATCGCCAGTGCCGTCCAAACGGCCACCATCGCACCGGCCCGCGCGCTCAGGACCGGCCAGAACCCCCCGTGGTGACTGGTCGTGGCAAAGAGAAGGAGCGACACGCCGAATCCCACGCCGGCTCCCGCGGCCAGTATGAGTGCTGGGGCACCGAGACGAATCCGGCGCTCGTCGGCGTCGGCGGCAAGAAGGGCCGCCGCGACAACGGCGAGCCCGACACCGACAAGGGCGGGCACTCCCGGTCGCTCACCGCGGAAGAGTCCCCAACCGACGGGCAGGATCGCGCCGACCACGGCGGCAATGGGTGCGACCTGTCCCATCTGGCCGATCGCAAGTCCCCGGTAGAGGCAGCCGATCGCAGCCGCATTGAGCACGCCGGCGAGCGCGCCGAGGAGCATGTCGGTCCAGAACACGTGACCGCCGAAGCCGAGTGCGATGACTGTCGCTCCGAACAGTGCGGCCACTTGAGAGACGCACAGCACCGCGAGTGTCGCCGCTCGGCGAGATGCAAGACCTCCGAGAAAGTCGCCACTGCCGAACCCGGCAGCGACGACTATGCCGAGGAAGACACCCAAGCCGGGGAACCCATTCGCTCAGTCACGGTCGGCATCGTAGGTCAGGGGTGGTGACGTGAGACTCTGACTCGCTCCTGTCAGCTCTTCCGCAAACTCTTTCGATACCAGAGAGCGTCCGTACCCGACGGAAAATCTGTCACTCGGCCGACGAGTTCGAATCCGTTCGCTTCGTACAATGCTCTCGCCTGAAAGCCGTAGGTGAAGTGGACGGTCTGGGTGCACCCGCGTGAGACGGCCTCAGCTTCGGCCGCTGCGATCAGCTGCGTCGCAAGACCCCGACCTCGCAGGCTCGGGTGCACCCAGAGGTTCTGAAGCTCGCAACAATCGCCCCAGGTCCACCCGCTGATTCCTGCGACCACGGTCCCAGCTTCGCGGGCGAAGATGGCCAGATCTACCTCCTCGCCAAGCCCCATCGCCTCAGAGGCCTCACGGTGGATCCGATCTTCGAGGAGCTCGATGTCCGACGGATCCGGACGATCCTCGACCTCGAAGTCCACGGTGATCCCGGTTGCTACAGGCCGACGAGCTGCTCGATCACCGACACGTCATCGAAGTAGGTCCGGTACGAGCTGATCTTCCCTCCGCGGAAGTCCGCCACGGTGACGCCCGGCAACTGCACGTGCTGTCCGGTCGCCTCCAGCTCAGCGCCCTCACCGAGAACGAGAGGGCCGGTGTGGTCGGCCTCCATCACCCATTCGGCATAGGCCTTGTTCCCGACTTCATCAAGTCCTCGGAACAGAAGCACCGCATTGGAGAACGCGGCCTCGCGGAGGGCGGCGAGTATCGCGAGTTCTGCCAGCCCGGACACCGACGCATACGGGGACCAGCCCACGACGTCCTCGGTGAACAGCGAGTCAAGGTCGTCGAACTCGCCCTTTGCCTCGGCTTCGAGTGCTTTCATCAGCACATCTTTTCGAGACTCACCCATCAGGTCCCCAGAACCTTCGCTTTTGCCGAGGCGAACTCCTCGTCTGTCAACACGCCCGAGGAGTGAAGCTGGGCGAGATGCTCGAGCTCGTCCGCGGCCGACGCCGGCTGCGGCGCCGGCGCATACTGAGGTTGATCCTCCTCCGCGGACTGCGCTTCGGCGTTCTGTCGGTTGCGGTGGTGAGCAATTGCGCCCCCGGCAACCGCTCCTGCGACGAGTCCACGGCGACGTGCTCTCCGCCTCATTCCCATGGCCTACTCCCTTCGGTCTCCGACCCAAACTAGGCCAGAATCTTTGCCTTCTGAGCCTCGAACTCCGCGTCGGTGATCACTCCCGTGTCGCGCAGATTCGCCAACTTGGCCAGCTCATCCGCCGATCCCTGGCTCCCTGCGACGTTCTTGACGTAGGCGTCGAACTGTTCTTGCGCCTGGGTCGCGTCCTGAACGTCATGTTCAGCCATTTTGTGTCCCCGAGCGATGAGATACACGAGTATGCCCAAGAAGGGGAGCAGGATCACAAAGATCGTCCACCCGGCCTTGGCCCAGCCACCCATATCGTGACTCCGGAAAATGTCAGAGAAGATCCGGATGAGCAGCCAGATATAGATGAAAAAGCAGAAGAACCAGAGCATGGTCCAGAAGAGGTCAAGCAGCGGATACGTATAACCGAGCATGTGCATGCAACTCCCTCGCAGAATGGAACACCCAGCGAAACCCTAGCCCACACAAAGGAGACGGCAGGCGGTCGGTCGTGAGTGCGACACTCGCCAACTGGCCAATAGCAGCGACCGTCGTTTGAGCTCATTTTCACAAGACTTCGAGCGTTCTTTCACAAGCTCATCGGCGACACGGGCGGCGCATGCATAACCTGCGACGACCGGGTAGCCTCATTTTCTCTCGACTGCGTCCGCAGAAGACCCCGAATCGACCCCATACCGAAGGCCAACGATGCGCGACTTCCCTCCGATCGCCGAATACGCATTCCTGTCCGATTGTGAGAACAGTTGCCTGATCGCGCCCGACGGATCGGTCGAATGGCTGTGCCTTCCCCGACCGGACGCGGCCAGCGTGTTCGGAGCCTTGTTGGATCGGGGGGCCGGTTCGTTCCGCTTCGGGCCCTCGAACAACCGTGTCCCCCATCAGCGTCGCTACATTCCCGGCACGTTGGTCGTCGAGACCACCTGGCACACCTCGTCCGGTTGGTTGCTGGTGCACGATCTTCTCGTCGTCGACAAGGTGGAAGGACGGGGCCGGCGCCCCGGCTATCGACGGGCCCCGACCGACTCGGCCGCGTCCGGCGTGTTGCTCCGCACGGCAAAGTGCATCTCGGGGAGGGTCGAGATCGAGGCGAACTGTATTCCGCTGTTCGAATACGGGACCGCCTCCGGTCAATGGTCGTACGTCAGTGATGGATACGACGCAGCTGCTGTGCACCACCCCGGGAGTGAGCTCTCCCTGTCGGTGGTCAGCAGCCTCCGCCTCGCCATTGCCGGCGCACGCTGTTACGCGCACACGACCCTTTCCGAAGGCGAAGAGAGCTTCGTCGCCCTCACCTGGGGAGAGGGTGCGCCGACTACCCAGGACGAGGCAAGCCACGATCTCGACTCGACGGTGTCCTTTTGGCGCGACTGGTTGGCTACCGGGACCTTCCCCGATCATCCTTGGCGTCCCTATATCGAGCGGAGTGCGCTGACGCTGAAGGGTCTCAGCTACGCGCCCACCGGGGCGATCATGGCCGCATCCACGACATCGCTTCCCGAGACTCCGGGAGGGACCCGCAACTGGGACTACCGCTTCACGTGGATCAGGGACAGCGGCTTCGTGCTGAGATCGCTCTATCAATTGGGATTCCAATGGGAGGCCCTCGAATACTTCGCGTTCATCCTCGAGAGCATCAGCCAGGGAGTGGGCGACCAACCGTTCGAGCTCCAGATCATGTACGGCATCGGCGGCGAACGGGATCTGGCCGAAACGACGCTCGACCATCTCAGTGGCTACGACGGGGCCCGTCCGGTCCGGGTGGGGAACGGAGCATGGGACCAGCACCAGAATGACGTGTGGGGCATGCTCCTCGATGGAGTCGAACAGCACTTCAAGCGCGAGGCAGCACAGATCGTTCCCGGCGTCTGGGAGGGCATGGCGCGGCTGGTGGACGCCGCGATTGCACACAGCGGTGACGCAGATCAGGGGATCTGGGAGATCCGTGGCGATCCCCAACACTTCACTGCGTCGGCCGTCTTGTGTTGGGTGGCCGTTGACCGAGGAACCTCTCTGGCCCGGCAGAGGGGAGACTCCGAACGAGCAGACCGATGGGCGGAGGCGGCGGACAAGCTCAAGCAAGAGATCCTCGACAAAGGGGTCGATGCGCGTGGCAGATTTCGACAGGCGTACGAGAATGAAGAGCTCGACGCGTCGTTGCTGCTCATTCCGATCATGGGATTTCTCCCCCCCGATGACCAACGGGTGAAGGAGACGGTCCTCGCCATCGCCGATGAGTTGACCGAAGACGGCCTCGTACTGCGGTACAAGGTCGAGAGCACCGATACCGGGTTCGAAGGGAAAGAAGGCACCTTCACCATCTGTTCCTGGTGGCTGGTTTCGGCGTTGGCGATGATCGGCGAGACCGATCGGGCGCGGGCGCTCTGCAAGAAGCTGCTCTCCTTTGCCGGACCCCTTCATCTCTACGCCGAGGAAATCGATGTCGAGACCGGCGACCATCTCGGCAATTTTCCGCAGGCTTTCACTCACCTGGCCCTCATCGACGCCGTCTCTCGTCTGATCGACGCGGAGACTGGAGCTGAGTGAGCTGACGGCGGAGTCGCTCGACCGGCGCGAGCATGGGGACGTGGCACAACCTGAGGGACACTGGCGACGGTTGGTCATCGCGGTGCGCGAGGCCGACGACGAACAGGTCGAGGCGGCTCTCGTCGATCTCAGCGGGCGAAACCGGTTCCTCGCCCCGCTGACCTTGGTCATCGGCGCCTTCGTGATGCTGTTCCAGGGCGTCCGGCTGCTCTTCACCAACTGGCGGCTGTCACTGATCCAGCTCCTGCCGGCCACACTGATCTGGGCAGCCATGCTGGACCTGAAGATCCACGCGCTGAAGGGTCGGAGCTTCCACGTGCTTCGGGGTCCGGTGCTCATTCCGATGGTTCTGGCCATCGCCGCCCTCACCGTCGGTGCGTACTACCTCAACGCTGTCTTCGCCTTCCATGTCTCCGGCGACCGGGACGCGGGATTCCGCCCGGCCTTCGATGCCGCCGCTCGCCATCGGCCCAGGATCATTGGCTGGGGGTTCGCCATCGGTGTGGCGCTCGGCGTGGCGGTTCTGGTGTTCCCCCGGTGGGGGCGTGGATGGTTCACCATCGGCCTCGGCATCGTGGTGGCCGTGATGATGGTGACCTACGTGACGGTGCCCTCCGCCCTGGTGGGCATCCGCACCGAGCGGCGATCGCCACGCGACCAGCTCGCGGCGACGGCCGTCGGTGGTGCGGTGGGCGCGGTGGTCTGCTCACCGCCGTACGCCTTGGGGCGGATCGGCGTGATCCTGCTCGGCAGCGGGAGACTCTTCGCCTTGGGGCTCGTCCTGATCATCATCGCTGTCCCCCTGCAGGCCGGCGCGGTGAGCGCCACCAAGGCGGTGAAGCTCAGCGCCAAGCTCATGGCAAGCACCAGGTCACCGGCCACCGACCCGGTCGCGCCGATCGTGCAATCCGCGGAGTCTGAGCCGACGGACCACGAGGCGACCGGCTGATGGCCGAGACTCTCGCCATTCTGGGCGCAGTGGCCTTTGCCTTCGGCAGCGTCTTCCAACAACGCGGCACCATGCAGACCGAGGCCGACGAGGGGGATCCGCGGTTCCTGCTCCAGGCCGTCCGCCAACCGGCTTGGCTCATCGGTGCGGCCGCCCAGGCGACGGGATGGGTCCTTCAGGCTGCCGCCCTCGATCGGGGCTCGCTGGTCGTCGTGCAGTCCATCACTGCACTGAGCCTGGTCATCGCCCTGCCGCTCGGCATGATCTTCACCCGCCAGCACATCGGCGTCCGCGAACTGGTCGGAGCCCTGCTGACCCTGGCCGGCATCATCCTCTTCTTGTCCGCGGGCCAGCCACAGGGCGGGACCGCCAACCCGGCAGCTGCCCGGTGGTGGATCGCCGGCATCGTCATCGCCGCGCTGGTGTTGGTGCTCGGCTCGGTGGGCCGGCGCTTCAGCGGCGCCGCCAAGGCACTCACGCTCGGCGCGGCCGCCGGCCTCGGCCTCGGTCTCCAGGCTGCGGTCACCAAGACCTTCGTCACCGAAGTGGGCGGAGGCGTGCTCCACCTGCTCGCCACCTGGTCGACCTACGTCTTGATCGCCTCGGCGATCACCGGCTTCGTCCTCCTGCAGACAGCACTCAAGACGGGTGTTCTGGCGCCCGCCGTTGCCTCGAGCAACTCGGTCACACTCTTCACCAGTGTGATCCTCGGCATCGTGGTGTATGGCGAGACCCTGGCAAAGTCGGGGAGCGTGCACGCCGGGTCCACCGCCGTCGGCCTGGTGGTTGCCATCGCAGGCATCGCCCTCCTGGCCGGGGCCGACGAACCTGTCGGCCAACCTGCCGACCCGAGTTCGGTTCAGGGCGCCGAGTAGTACCCCGCGTCGCAGCGGTACCCGTGGGTCGGACCGGAGACCGGAGGGTCGTCATGACGCACGAAGGCTCCGTTCTTCACCATGCCGATCAGATAGCAGGTGATCGGCACCCTTTGACCGGGATTGCTGGTCGGGACCAGGTTGCCGCTCGAGAAACTGGTGATGTGACGTAGCGCCTCGAGGAGGCCGCCTCGGGTGGGGTGAGCACCCGAGGCCCGGAGGGCGTCCACGAAGAGTTCTGTATCGACCCAACCGACCAGGGTGAAGAAGTCGGCATGAAAACCGGGGTCGGCCTTCTGAACCCAGGTGTCGAACGTGCCCACGGCAGGGATCTGCGCAGCATCCTCGCCCAGGTAGAGCGAGGCCTGCTGTTGGAAGTACGCGCCGTCCACGTTCGCAGCCCCGCCCGACTCCGAGACCAGCTTCTTGCTGTAGGCGGGCGCCCCGAGGACGATCACCGGGTGGTAGTTCTGCTGGCTGAAGTCACGCAACAGGGCCGAGGCGTAGTTCTCCGGCGCCTGGTCCATGAAGACGATCCCCACCCCCAGCTGCTTCATCGCCACCGCCTGCTGGGTGAAGTCGGTGGTCGTGACCGGCAGCGCCGGGTCATAGAGGACCTTGTAGCCGAGATGCTCCATGGCGGCCTTCTGGTGAGCCCAGAGAGTTTCGGTGGCGGGCTGGTCCGCCACGATCGTGCCGGTGCGGAGGATCTGCTTGGGATAGTGGTCCTTGAAGTAGACGAGCGATCCGAGCGGCCAGCCGTCGCCGGCCGGCAGCGCGGAGTAGACGTTCGGAAGTTCCTCGGTCGCCCGGTCCGTCGCCGTCGACACGTCGGGGAAGCCGGGGTTGGCCGCGAGTACCGCGCCCCCGAAACTGTCCTGGACCGAGAAGCTGCCGACCGCGGCGAACGTGCTCTCGAGTGCGACTTGGGTGTACTGCTTGTTCAGCGACCCGGTGAAGCCGTCGTCGTAGCCCTTCACCACGATCTGGCGCCCGTTCACCCCGCCTTCGGAGTTGACATAGGCGGCGTAGGCCTCGGTCCCGATGTAGGCACCTTTGAAGAGGCCCAGCAACTGGGTCGAGACGTTGCCGATCGTCACGGTGTGGGCGGTCACCCCGGTCGAGTCGGAGAAGGCACTGGCCGGGATGCCGGCTTTCGACGAACCCGAACCGGACGTCGTCGTCGGACTCGACGTCGTCGAGGAGCAGGCTGCCAGGAGTACGGCGACACTCACGAGCAAAGTCACACTGCGACCAGGGTGTTGCAGACACCTCTTGCTCACGGACCACATCCGCCGAGGATGTTAGCCCTCTTGCCTTCTCGCAGCCCGCCCTATGTTCCCCGCTTGAGATGGTCGAGCAGTAGATCCACGGTCTGCCCGGCCTCCTCGCGAGCGCCACTCGGATCGGGGGAGGTGGCCACGTACTGGGCAGCCGCCATTACACCCGCGAGGAGCATGTGAGTGAGGGGCTCGACCGGCGTCTGGTCGATCGATCCACTGGTGACGGCGGCCCGCACCGCTTCGCGCACCAGACCGAGTGCGTAGCGATCGGTGATCTCCTGGCGCACCTCCGCCGGTAAGACGGCCGGTCCGTCGATTGCACAGACTCGCTGCACCGTCGGATCGAGGACCGCATCGAGATAGGCGTGGCAGCCTGCTCGGAGTTGCTCCACCGGATCGTCGCCACTGTTCATCGCCGCTGTCGCCACCCGGGCGACCACCTCCTGCTCCATCGCCTCGTAGACCGCGACGAACAACGACTGCTTGTCTCCGAAGTGGTGCTGCAGGGCGCCGCGGGTCACTCCGGCCGACGCCACGATCTCCTCTCGACCCGAGTGCGAGTAGCCCTTGGTCGAGAACAGCCGGCGGCCCACGTCGAGGAGGGCGGCCCTGGTGGCCTCCGATCGTTCCGCTTGGGTTCGTCTCTTTCCGGAATGACTCTTGACCATGCGTGCAACTTGCATTTAAGATAAATGCACCTTGCACGTATCATACCCTGCCCCAAGGAGGCGCTATGACGCTCGCTCGTGACGCGGTCGTTCCCGGCATGCTGGCGGAGTACCAGTCGTTCGACGATCTGATCCGAGGACTCTCCGACGAGGAGTGGAACCGACCCACCAGATGTGACGGCTGGCGGGTCGCCGACGTGGCGGGCCACGTCGTCGGTCAACTGACCGATGTCGTCAACCTTCGCCTCGACGGCCTGGGGACGCCGGAAGTGACAAAGCGACAGGTCGACGAACGCCGGGGGCTCGCTCCGAGTGCGCTCGCCGACGAGCTCCGATCGAGCAACGCTCTCGCGGCCTCCCTTGCAGATGCCTTCGACGACGCTGCCTGGGCGGGTCCCCTCCCCTCCGGTGCCCCGGGCACCCTCGGATTCGGGATCGAAGCGCTCTGGTTCGACACCTACCTTCATGCCGACGACATCGGAGCGGCACTCGATCGAACCAGCGGGCGCGGCGATCAGGGGCTCGCGCCGTCTCTCTCCCACATCGCCCAAGTCCTGTCCGATCAGGGCTGGAACCCGGCCGATCTCGCGTTGGACGGCCAGCCGAGCTTCCCCGTCTCGGGCGGCGGCGGCAGGAAGGTCACCGGCGACGCGTTCGCGTTCGTCCTCGCGTCAACCGGACGGGGCGATCCCTCGTCCCTCGGGTTCGACGAATCGGTCAACATCTACAGGGAGCCCTGAGGCATTCGCCGACCGAGCGCTGTCGTCAGGAGGCCACGGGGGTGGCCGTCGTGTTCCACGAGGCGAGATCGGTCGCAGGGAGGTACCCCAACGCCGACGCCGGAAGCGGTCTCCCGTAGAGATAACCCTGGGCCAGATAACACCCGAGCGCTTGGAGCTTCGCGGCTTCCGCTGTCCGCTCGACACCTTCGGCGATCACTGACAGACCGAGCGATCTTCCGAGAGCGATGACGGCTTTCACGATCGCTGTCCGCTCGGGATCCTGGTCCATTCCGTTCACGAAGCTCCGGTCGATCTTGAACGACTCGACGGGGAAGCGTCGCAGCTGGCTCAGCGACGAGTAACCCGTCCCGAAGTCGTCGATCTCCAGGTGGAGGCCAAGATCGCGAAGCTCTCGAAGCACCGAGACCGTCTCGTCGGGATCGCGCATCAAGACGCTTTCGGTGATCTCGAGCCACAGCCGATCGGCGACAAGGCCCGAGGTATCGAGTGCTTGAGCGACCAGGTTCGGAAACCCCGGCTCGCCCAGCTGCAGCGCCGACACGTTGACCGCGATGTTCAAGCGGGCCGAGTCGGTGCTGTCGCCGACCCGTTCGATCCAGCTCGCCGTCTGTCTGCACGCTTCGTTGAGCACCCACGTCCCGAGCGGAACGATCAGGCCGCTGTCCTCGGCCAACGGGATGAACTCCAGCGGGCAGAGCAGCCCTCTGGTGGGATGGCGCCACCGCACCAGCGCTTCCATTCCGACGAGGGTTTCGGTATGGAGGTCGACGATCGGTTGGTAGTGGAGCTCCAGCTCGTCACGCTCGAGAGCCCGATGCAGTTCGTTGGCGGTGCGGAGCCGGGTGATGACCTGGGACTCGTTCTCCTCTCGATAGAGCTCGATGTGCGACGGCCCACGGTCCTTGGCTTGGTACATCGCAACATCGGCGTTGCGCAACAGGGTGGCCCCCGAAACGGTGTCGCCGCTCGAAAGCGCGACGCCCACGCTGAAGGAGACGAAGATCTCCCCGCTGGAGAGGACGATCGGGTCCGCCATCGCCTTCACCAACCGTTCCGCCACCTGGAGTGCTCCTCGCTCGCCGTTGTTCTCGGGGCACAAGATGGTGAACTCGTCGCCCCCGAATCGTGCCAACGTGTCGCTCTCCCGCATCACGCTCCGCAACCGGTCGGCGACGGCACAGAGGGTTTGATCCCCCACGTGATGGCCGAGGCTGTCGTTGATGAGCTTGAACCGGTCGAGGTCGAGGAACATGACCGCCACCCGGGTTCCGTGCCGGGCGGCAAGGCGGAGCGACGCCTCCAGACGGTCCATGAAAAGCTCCCGGTTGGGAAGAGAGGTGAGTGGATCGCGGATCGCGGCCTGGGCGAGCCGTTCCCTCAGGGCTCGGCTCTCGGTCACGTCCTCGATCTGGCCGATCAAGTAGAGCGCCTTTCCTAGGTGGTCGCGCACGCACGACACATTGAGGGAGGCCCAAACGTCGCGACCGTCGGCGTGGCAGTAGCGCTTTTCGATTCGATAGGTGTCCGATTCGCCCGAGACGATGCTCGCCATCGAGGCACGACTCAGTTCCCGATCGTCCGGATGGGTAAAGGCTTCGACGTTCCGGCCGGGAAGGTCCTCTGCCCGGACCCCGAGGATTCGGCCGAAGGCCGGGTTGGCTCGGATCATGATGCCGTCGGTGTCGGCGAGAACCATGCCGATCGGGGCATGCTCGAAGGCAGAGTGGAACCGCTCGTGCGCCTCCCTCAGGGCTTCGTTGGCGAGTTTGCTTCCGGTGATGTCGTGGAGGTTCGCCACCATGCCTCGAACATCTGGGTCGTCACGGCGGTTGGTGACGGCCGATTCGAACCAAAGCCATGCCCCACTGCCGTGCTGGAGGCGCAGTTCGATCTTGCTGCCCTCGTCGGCGTCGGAGTCGAGCAGCGCGAGTCGAATTGGCTCCACGTCGTCAGGGTGAATCAGTTCGATGGCCGGCCGGGTTTCGAACTCCTGACGCGACCTTCCGAGAATCCGCTCG
The DNA here is from genome assembly GCA_963839925.1 of uncultured Acidimicrobiaceae bacterium. GTDB lineage: Bacteria > Actinomycetota > Acidimicrobiia > Acidimicrobiales > RAAP-2 > Bog-756. Next base: position 749,861 of record CAWIWV010000002.1, read on the forward strand.
AACGCCGGACTTGCGTACTCGACCCCCCCGTCTTCACCGACCACGATGATGAGGTCCGAAGCGTGTTCGACCAGCGCCTCGAAGCGCCTGGCGACATGGCGGAGATCCGCTTCGACCAATTCGCGAACCGAGGTGAAACGACCGATCATCGCGATGATGAGGAGCACTCCGGCCAGACACAGGACGGCAAGACCGTCCACCCGCGGCTGGGTAATGAGGCTCGGGGCGAGCCCTCTCCAGATCGCCAGCTGACCGAGTCCCATATAGACGGCGGTCCAGAGGAGACATCTCCTGGTCGCCTTGGATCCGGCGAGCTCGAACGTGGACGCGGCTCCGAAGACGAAGCCCAGCGAGAGGATGGGGCCCCAACCGGTGCTGTAGGCGACCATGCCGATCGCCCCGAAGTTGCAGGCGACGTAGGCGGTGAGGCGCCAACCGTAGGGATGGTTGAGCCATGCCGCGGCCGACAGCAGGCTGATTGCCTGGGCAATCACGATGACCAGGACGATCGACCAGTAGGGGATCGCGGCAACCAGGCCGAAGTATCGCAGCAAGCAGAGGACTGCTGCGACGGGCACTCCGGCCATGACCAGCGGATCGCACAGTCGACTCTTGAGCTCCGACCGAAAGGCCCGATTCTCGCCAACCGTCGCCTCGGCCGGGACGTAGTTGTCCACGGTACGGCATCGTCAGAGACGAGGCCCAGCTTGAGTCTCCGACTGGACGGCAGAGCCTGCCGGCAGCGCGATCGGCTCGAATATTCATGCAATGATACGTGCACGAAATGCACAGGTCGGTCGGTCGGTGGCCGCGAAAGGAGGGGCCGTGTCGACGAGCACCGCCAGCGACGTCTACTACGACCCGTATGACGTCGAGATCAACAGCAATCCATACCCGGTGTTCGGTCGCCTTCGGGAGGAGGCCCCGCTCTACTACAACGAGCCCCACGATTTCTTCGCACTCAGCCGCTTCGCCGACGTCGAGCGCGGGCTGCTCGACAACAAGACCTTCATCTCGGGCCGTGGCGGGATCATCGAGCTGATCAGAGCCGACATCGAGATGCCGTCGGGTGTGCTCATCTTCGAGGATCCCCCCGCGCACACCCTCCACCGACGACTCATGTCGCGGGTCTTCTCGCCGAGGCGGGTTGCCGAACTCGAGCCCCAGATCCGCGCGTTCTGTGCTCGAAGCCTCGACCCGCTCGTCGGCGCCGAGGAGTTCGACTTCATCGCCGACCTCGGCGCCCAGATGCCGATGCGGGTCATCGGCATGCTGCTCGGGATCCCCGAGGACGCCCAGACCGCGGTGCGTGACCAGGTCGATGCCAACCTCCGGACCGAGGAGGGCCAGCCGATGGAGGTGTCGGAGAACTTCGTGCCCACCGACATGTTCGGGGAGTACATCGACTGGAGGGCCGAGCACCCGTCGGACGACATCATGACCGAGCTCCTCCAGGCGGAGTTCGAGGACGAGACCGGAACCACCCGGCGGCTGAATCGCGACGAGATCCTCGTCTACGTCAGTGTCATCGCCGGCGCCGGAAACGAGACGACCGGCAGGCTGATCGGATGGGCCGGCAAGGTCCTGGCAGACCACCCCGGCCAGCGACGAGAGCTGGTCGAAGATCGCACGCTGATCCCTGGCGCGATCGAAGAGTTGCTCCGATTCGAACCCCCGGCTCCCCACATGGCCAGATACGTGACCCAGGACATCAACCTCTACGGACAGACCGTTCCCGAAGGCAGCATCATGATGCTCCTGCCAGGTGCAGCGAACCGGGACGAACGGCGGTTTCCCGACGGTGACACCTTCGACATCCATCGCGACCAGGGAAAACCGCTCACCTTCGGACACGGGATCCATCTCTGCCTGGGCGCGGCGTTGGCTCGGCTCGAGGGCCGGATCGCCCTCGACGAAGTGCTCAACCGTTTCCCCACCTGGGAGGTCGACCTCGACCGGGCCAAACTGGCGCCGACTTCGACCGTCCGGGGCTGGGAGAGCCTGCCGGCGTCGATCCCCTGAGTCGCGCCACTGTCGCGATCCAGCAGCGCCGAGATCCAACAGAATGGGCGGATGCCAGCGGCAAGAGAGCCTTCGGTAGCCGACATGCGATCGCCCAGCCGACCCTACGACAACACCTTGCGTCGGACCCGAGCCGCAGAGACCCGCGACCGCATCATCAACGCCGGCTGCGAACTCCTCCACCAGACGTCGATCACCGACTGGAAGGGGTTGACCATCCGGGCGGTCGCCGCGCGGGCCGGCGTCAACGAAAGCACCGTCTTCCGGCACTTCGGATCCGAACGAGCTCTGAAAGACGCCGTGATGCACCACCTCGAACGGCAAGCGGGGATCAACCTCGACGAGCTGAGCCTCGACGACATCGCCGGCGTCGCGACGAAAATTCTGGACACAGTCGCCTCGTATCCGATCGATCGGCGCCAGCCGACCGACCCCACCCTCGTCGACACCGCTCGCCGGCAGCACGAGGCGCTCATCCGGGCGGTTGCCCACCACACGGGCAAGTGGTCGGCATCGGACACCGAGATCGCCGCGGCGATGCTCGACGCTCTCTGGAGCACCGAGGTGTTTCAACGCCTGGCGGTGGACTGGGGCATGGACAAGGACCGGGCGACCAAGGGAATCGCCTGGGTCATCGGGCTGGTCGCAACGGCGGTTCAGGAGGGCCGACCCCCTCCAGCACGTCCCTCCTGAGCCCCTGCCGGGCGCGCTCTAAGAAAACCGCCGGCGACTCATGCCCTGATCGTCGGCCTCACCCATCCCTGAGGTGGGCCAGGTCAGTCGGCTGCTGAGCTCCGCGGCACTGGTCGGCCGGCCGTAGTAGAACCCCTGCACGATGTGGCACCCGAGCTGATCGAGTAGCTCGATTTCGGCCGCGGTCTCCGCTCCCTCGACGACGACGTCGAGGTCGAGGGCGTTAGCGATGCCGACGATCGCCCGAAGCAACGCCAACGCCTGGCGATCGGATCCGAGCGGGTTCACGAAGCTTCTGTCGACCTTCAGGATGTCGATCGGGAGGTCTCGGAGGTAGGCGAGCGACGAATGGCCGGTCCCGAAGTCGTCGATCGCGATGCGGACTCCGAGCTTCCGGAGCTCCTCCAGCTGACGCATCGCCTGGTCGGTGTTGGCCATCATGATCCGCTCGGTGATCTCGAGCACCAGGAGTCTTCCGGCAAGCCCCGATTCGTCGAGTGCCCGGTCCACCCGCCCGATCAGGTCGGCGGAGAACATCTCGGGGGCAGACAGGTTCACCGCGATCGAAAATGCCCTCGCGGGATCGATCCGTTGCCACTCGGTGGCCTGGAGGGTGGCCTGTCGGAGGATCCAGTCACCCAGCGTCTCCATGAGGCCCATCTCCTCCGAGACCACCAAGAACGCGTCGGGGGTGAGCAGCCCCCGGTGGGGATGGTTCCAGCGCAACAGGGCCTCCGCCCCGATCATCGCCCCGGTGCCCGAGTTGACGACCGGCTGGTAGAAGACCTCGAACTGCTCCTCGGCGAGTGCGTCTCGCAGTTCCGTCTCGAGTGCGAGACGGCGGACGACCCGGTCGCGCATCGCCCCCTCGAAGATCGAGATCCGGTTGCGGCCCGCCGCCTTTGCCTCGGACATCGCCCGGTCGGCGTCTCGCAGGGCGGCTTCTGCCGTGGTCGGTGGGACGACGCTGACGATGCCGATGCTGACGGTCACCGCCACCCGGCCTCGACTGAGGGCGTAGGGCGCGCTCAGGGAGGAGAGCAACCTGCTGGCCAGCTCTTTCGCGTCACGCATCGTGCAGCCGTCCAGCAGCGCGACGAACTCGTCCCCACCGAGGCGGGCGCCCAAGTAACCCTCGCGAAGCGACGATCGCAAGCGCTTGGCGACGGCGATCAGGAGTTCGTCACCGGCGGCATGGCCGTAGGTCTCGTTGACCACCTTGAAGCCGTCGAGGTCGATGAACAGGAGCGCGGAGCCCCGGGGATCCCCTTCCGTCGCCATCCGCTCGATGCGGTCCGACAGGTAGAGCCGACTCCCCAACCCGGTGAGTACGTCGGTGTTGGCCTGGGCGATCAGTCGCTTGGTCCGGACCCTGGCCCGCTCGGTTCGAGCGGAGAGCACCTCCGAGATCAAGATCCAGATCCCGATAGTCAGGAACAGCCTGACACCCACTTCGGCCGTCCAGGGTCGTTCCACCGCGACCCATACGGGACTCGTCACCAGCACGAAGAGCGAGCCCACACCTCGCGCCTGGGTCAATCCGATGTAGACGAAGCCCAAGGAGATGAATCCCACATAGCCGACCGCATCACCGTGGGGAAGAAGTGTGATCGCGAGTTCCCCGGCCACCACCAACAGCGGGAAGCAGAGGAGCAACAGCCGGTTCCACGCGCGCGCCGGATCGGCACCAGCAGGCAGAGATCGCCAATCGCCAACGCTGCGGCGATGGCCGCGACCGCCCCGCTGTTCTCGCGCCCGAGGTGGAGGAACGCCACCGCCCCGATCACCGTCAGACAGAAGAGCGCCACCAGTCCGAAGCCGAGCAGGGCGTCTTGATCGCTCCGGTTGGGCCCCGTCTGGGCCCTGGCAAAGGGGTGGCGAAGGGACCTCGGGTCCTGCCGATTCTGTTCCATGCCGACCTCACCTGCGGGTTTGTTCCCTCTGCCCGATATCGGCATCCCTCAGAGGACTCTGGAGGGAGTTTCGACTGTTTCTGCACCGCGATTTCTGCAATGGAAAACGTTCACAACCATTGAGCGTCGACGGGCCCGCTCAGGCATGCTCTCGGTATGAGCACGACCGTCACCTACGAACTCGACCACCACGTGGCCACCATCACCTACAACAGACCCGAGGTCCGCAATGCCATCAATGCGGAGATGCGGCAAGCGCTCAACGAAGCCTTCCTTCGCTTTCGGGACGAGGAAGATGCATGGGTGGCAATCGTCACCGGCGCGGGCAAGGCCTTCTGTGCCGGTGGGGACATGCGCGAAGGCGGCTCGACCGGTGAGTTCGCGGGCACCTTTTGGGAAAAGCCGACCGTCAACTCCTTCGAAAGCGGTTGGGAGATCTTCAAGCCGGTGATTGCGGCGGTCAACGGACACTGTCTGGGGTATGGGCTCACCATGGTCACCTGGTGCGACTTCGTGATCGCCAGTGAGCAGGCTCGCTTCGGCTTCCCCGAGGTCGGCCTCGGCGTACCGACGATCGTCGGGGCGATCCGACTCCCCCAGAAGGTGCAGTGGCAGTACGCGATGGAGATGCTCCTCACCGGTGAGCCGGTCAGCGCGGAGCGGGCGAAGGAGATCGGACTCGCCGGCTGGGTGGTGCCCCACGAGGATCTGATGGACGAGGCGCGGACTCTGGCCGCGCGCCTGGTGGCTGCAGCACCACTTGCCGCGCGTGCGACCAAGGAAGTGGCGGTGCGATCGCGACACCTCTCGCCCGTCGACGCCATCCGATTCGGAGAGACGATGCGACTGGTCGCCGTGGAGACCGATGACGCGAGAGAGGGTCTCTTGGCGGCTCGTGAAGGTCGGGCACCTCAGTGGCGGGCCAAGTGAGCAGGGTCGGTCGTCGGATCAGTTGAACAGATAGGGTGACCGCGATGGACTGGGCGTCGTGGGGCAAGAGACTCGAGTTGGCGCTCGGACCTGACGCGGACTTTCCGTCCTTCTTTGCGGCTGGTGCCCTGTTCAGCGACCCGGTCAATCCTCCGACAACCGACATCGCCGGCATCGAGGAGATGACCAATGCGTCGTTTCCCGACTGGACACAAGAGATCTTGTGGGTTCACGGCGACGAGCACGCCGGCGCATTCGAGTGGATCGGACGGGGAACGCTCGGAGGCACCATCCCTATCGAGATCCACGGTTGTACCGTGGTCGACGTTGATGACGCAGGTCTGGTGACCCGTTGGCGCGACTACTTCGATCTCAAAGAGATCGAAGGCCAGGTCGCAGCCCACTCCTCCGCCGCTTCCTGAACACCCTTTTCTCCCTGTCTCCTAGAAGCAAGGGTTCACCCTTCAAAGGGCAGGGGTAGAGCGTCCGTCGGCCGCCAAAAATGTAGGGCTGGCTGGGAGATTGCAGGGTAGGCACAGCTTCGCTCCGCACTTACTGTGCTCAATTCGGACCGACTCTGCGGCGGAGCCCCGTCGCGCTCGGCAGGGCCATATCGGAGAGCACGCAATGAATCGAATTTCGCGGTCGGCAGTCAGAGTTACCGTTGCCCTTCTTCTCATGACCGCGGTGCTGTCGACCGTCGTCAACACCGCGAGCGGCGCAACTCCTGTCCAACTCGACTTGAAGGTGCTCCTCGTCGGCACCGGGTCGACCGATCCGACCACCGCTGCGTGGGAGTCGGCCCTCTCCAACGAGGGTGTTCCCTACACCGAGGTCACCGCGACCGGGGCCTATGGCTCGGAAACGGTGACCTTGCCTGCTCTGACCTCTGGTTCGGTCGGCCTGTTCAACGGCGTGGTGATCGCCGATTCGCCCGCGGGTTTCGCAGCCGGACAGCTCGCCCCCCTGTTCAGTTACGAGTCCACTGACAACGTGCGCCAGATCGACGGTTACACCGCTCCCTACACCGGCATCGGATTGAACGCCGTTTCCAGCGGGACGCTCGACGGCACGACGGCCACCCTCACCGCGTCGGGGCTCGCTGCCCTGCCCGAGCTCGCCGGTCCGATCACCTTTGCCACCGGGACCAACGGGTACACCAGCACGGTGGTCAGCGGCGCGCCCTTCACCCCCTGGCTCGACAACTCCTCGGGCCAGGTGCTCGCCGGTGTCTACCAGCACCCCTCGACCGATCCCCAGGCAAACGTCTCCGAGCTCGAACTCGGCTTCGACTACAACGCCAGCCAGCTCCAGTGGGAGGTGATGGCAGCGGGTCTCATCAACTGGGTGACCGAAGACACCCACCTCGGTCTCAACCGCAACTACGTGGCGATGGACATCGACGACACCTTCACCCCCGACAACGCATGGTCGACCACCCTCCACGACAACGACTACTCCGACGCCAACTCCCAGCGGATGGACGCAGCAGACGTGATCTCTTCTGCGGACTGGTCCAACCCCACTCAGGAAGGCACTCCCTCTGCCCGCCCGGCCGGTGAAGCCACCACCCCGTTCCGTCTGGACCAGCTCTTCAACTACGGGGGGTCGATCGAGTACCAGAACGGGGAGTTGGATCTTCCCGGAGAACCGGCCGCCTGCACCAGTGCCGGTGATCCTGCGGGCACCTGTGGGGCAGACCCCCTCCTCGCCCAGTTCCAGGCAACCGATCCTTCGACCGGCAAGCCCTATGCCGACGACTTCGGCTGGATCAGCCACACCTATGACACCCCTTACCTCGACGTCGGCTGTGCGAGCCAGGACTACATCGAGGCCGAGCTCAACGAGAACACCACCGATCTCACTGCGGCGCCGGGGGCAACGCCTGGCACCGGCGGTCTCGGGATCCCCGAACAGACCATCGCCTCGGGTGCAGGAGACGTCGCCAACCCTTACGGGACCTACAACCCCCAGGTCTTCGTGCCGGGCAACCACTCCGGGTTTGCCGACCTCGCCCCGGGGACCCCTGCAACCGTCGACCCGCCCGACCTCGACGAGGCGAACGCCTCGACCGGTGGATCACTTTCGGCGGGCACCTACGAGTACGCGGTCACCGACCAGTTCAACGGGGCGGACTCGACCTCGACCGACCAGTCCCAGGCCTATGTGACCGACGGCCTCCAAGGTGACATCGCCCCGATCGTGGTCAGCTCGGGTGGTTCGGTCTCCCTGGTCTGGCAGTCGATCTGCCACGCGGCCAACTACGTCATCTACCGGGCACCGGTGACCGGCTCGACCGTCGGACCCTGGACCGAGATCGGCACCTACGCCACCCCGAGCTCCGCAACCCTGCCCGACGCCGGCTCGGGGGACTCCACCCCTGCCTCGACCGCCACGGTCTGCCAGGGCCCGACCTATGCCCCGACCAGCTGTGCGGGCGAGCAAGAGCTCACCTTCACCGACACCGGCTCTGACACCTCCACCCCGCCGGCAGGGGTCACCTACGTGAACACCCCGATGCCCTCTGGGTGGACCCCGCCCATCGTCGAGAACGCCAACGAGCTGCCCTGGGAACAGAACCCCTACTTCACACCGGCCCTCCAGGCGGTCGGGATCACCACGGTCGGAGCAGACGCCTCCAAGGCCTACCCCGATCCGGCAAATGACGCCTTCGGGATCGGGGCCACCTACACCGGTTCGACCTATGCCGCCGGTCAGTCCTTCGTCGACGGGTCTGCCCAAGTGGCCCCCCGTCACCCGATCAACGTCTTCTACAACGTGGCCGACAACGCCCAGGAGCTCGACGAGTACAACACCCTCTATGACGCCGACGCCCCTGACAGCCAGTGCCACACCACGGCGACCACCACCTGTTCGACCACCCCGTTCACCTTCACCCAGGTGATCCAGTCGGTCGTCTCGGGGATGCTCACCAACATGCTCACCAACAACCCCGAGATCTCCTACGTCCACCAGACCAACACCATGGGAGTGCCGCCTTATTCGAGCATCCTCCCCCCGGCCAACTACGTGCCTTCGGCAACCGCACAGCCGGGGACCGACGGGGACGGGACCCTCTATGAGGTGTTGAACCCGCTCATCGCCCAATACGAGAGCACCTTCACCTCCGACACCCCCTATGTGCAACTGACCATGGGCGGGGTGGGCAACGTCCTCGCCGACCAGACCGCCTGGAGCTCCGCGCTCACCGCAGGAAGTGTGACCGCTTCGGAGCAGAACGGGGTGGTGACCGTCTCCAACACCGGGACCGGCTCGACCAACGTCCCGATCACCACGCCCCAGGGCACGACGGTCAACGGAGCCGCCTTCGGCTCCCCCTACGACGGCCAGCTCTCTGCCTGGACCCCGATCGCTGCGGGCAGCTCCGCAACGCTGGACGAGAAGGTCTCCCCGACCATCACCAGCGCCGCCACCGCCAACTCGATCGTCGGAGCACCTTTCTCCTTCACCGTGACCACCACCGGTGATCCGGCTCCCACGCTTTCGGAGACCGGGTCCCTCCCCTCTGGCCTCACCTTCACCGACAACGGGGACGGCACCGCCACCATCTCGGGCACCCCGGCCGCAACGACCGGGGGCTCCTTCCCGATCACCATCAACGCCACGTCTTCATCGGGATCGACCGCCCAGTCCTTCACCCTGACCAACTCGGAAGCCCCGACCATCACCAGTCCCACCACCGCCAGCTTCATCGTGGGGACACCGAGCACCTATACGGTCACCACGACCGGCTATCCGGCGGCCACCATCACCGAGTCGGGCACACTCCCGCCAGGGACGGCCTTCACCGACAACGGGGACGGCACCGCCACCATCTCGGGCACCCCGACCGGAAGCGGCGGGACCTACCCGGTGACCATCTCGGCGACGAACTCGTCGGGCTCGACCGCGACGTTGGACCTGTCCATGACGGTCAACGTCGAAACGCCCCCGACCATCACCAGCTCAGCAACCGCCTACTTCACCCTCGACAGCGCCGGAGCGGTCGCGGTGACGACCACCGGCACCCCCACCCCGGCCATCACCGAGGTGGGCGCCCTTCCCGCCGGGCTCACCTTCGTCGACAACGGCAACGGGACCGCGCTGTTGTCGGGGACTCCGACAGCCACCGGCACGACCGCCCTCGACATCACCGCGGCCAACGGGGACTCCCCCGACGCCACCCAAACCCTCACCGTGATCGTCGGCCAAGCGCCGAGCATCTCGAGTGCTGCTTCTGCCACAGCAGTTGTCGGAACTGCATCCAGCTTCACCGTGACCACGACCGGCTATCCCGCTCCGGCGATCGGTGAGACGGGAGCCCTTCCCTCCGGCGTGACCTTCACCGACAACGGCAACGGGACCGCCACCCTCGGCGGAACCCCTGCTGCTTCGACCGCCGGGACTTACCCGATCACGATCGACGCAGTCAACGGGACGGGCAGCGCTACCCAAAACTTCACCCTCACCGTGCAACAACCACCGGCCTTCACATCGGCCACCTCGACGACATTCTCCGAGAACACCGCCGGGAGCTTTGCGGTGACCGCGACTGGAGTCACCCCGATCACCTACTCGGAGACTGGGGCGCTTCCCTCAGGGGTCACCCTCGCCAGTGACGGAACCTTGTCGGGGACCCCGGCCTTCGGAACCGCCGGCAGTTATCCGGTCACCATCACCGCGACCGACGCCAACAACAATCCCACCACTCAGTCGTTCACCCTGACCGTGTCGGCTTCGCCCCCGGTGTTCACTTCGGCAACCTCGACCGCCTTCAGCGAGAACGTCGCCGGGAACTTCGCGGTGACCGCCAACGGGGACACTCCGCTCTCCTACACGGAGACCGGGGAGCTGCCTTCGGGAGTCACCCTCGCCGCGGACGGAGTCTTGTCCGGGACGCCGGACTTCGGGACCGCCGGGAGCTACCCGATCACCATCACCGCGACCGACGCCAACAACAACTCCACCACTCAGTCCTTCACCTTGACCGTGTCGACCTCGCCTCCAGAATTCACCTCGGCAACTTCGACGACCTTCTCCGAAAACACAGCCGGCAGCTTCGCGGTGACCGCCAACGGGGATACGCCGATCACCTACTCCGTGACCGGATCGCTTCCCTCAGGGGTCACCCTCGCTTCCAACGGGACGTTGTCGGGCACCCCGGCCTTCGGGACCGCCGGGAGCTACCCGGTCACCATCACCGCGACCGACGCCAACAACAACTCCACCACTCAGTCCTTCACGCTGACCGTATCGGCCTCGCCTCCTGTGTTCACCTCGGCAACCTCGACGTCGTTCTCCGAAAACACGGCCGGCAACTTCGCAGTGACCGCCAACGGCGACACTCCGATTGCGTATTCAGAGACCGGGGCGCTTCCCTCGGGAGTCACCCTCGATTCCAACGGCATTCTCTCCGGGACGCCTGACTTCGGGACCGCCGGGAGCTACCCGATCACCATCACCGCGACCGACGCCAACTCGAACACCACCGCCCAGTCGTTCACCTTGACCGTCGGAGCGACCGCTCCAGCCTTCGTCTCGGCCACGTCGACCTCCTTCAGGGAGAACAATGCCGACAGCTTTGCGGTCACCGCGAATGGGGACGCCCCGATCAGCTACTCAGAGACTGGGGCGCTGCCCTCGGGAGTCACCTTGGCCGCCGACGGCACCTTGTCGGGCACACCGGCGTTCTCCTCGGGCGGGAACTACCCGATCACCATCACCGCAACCGACGGCAACAACGGTACGACCAACCAGAACTTCACCCTCACCGTGTCCGCCACGGCTCCGGTGATCACGTCGGCCGACTCGACGACCTTCAGCGAGAACGCCTCCGGGGGCTTCGCGGTGGCCGGCAACGGGGACAACCCACTCACCTTCACGGTGACCAACGGAAGCCTGCCCTCCGGAGTGAGCCTGGCCACCGATGGCACCTTGTCGGGAACCCCGGCCTTCGGGACCGCTGGAACGTACCCGATCACCATCACGGCGACCGACGTGCACGATCAGACCACCGCTCAAAGCTTCAGCCTGACCGTGTCTGCCTCGCCCCCGGTGTTCACTTCGGCTATGAGCACCGCTCTCTCCGAGAACACCGCCGGAAGCTTCGCGATCACCTCCGATGGCGACTCCCCGCTCACCTATTCCGAGACCGGGGCGCTTCCCTCGGGGATCGCCCTTGCTTCCAACGGGATCCTGTCCGGCACCCCGGCCTTCGGAACCGCCGGGACCTACCCGATCACCATCACGGCGACCGATGCCAACTCGAATCACACCGCCCAGTCCTTCACGCTGACCGTCGGAGCGACGGCTCCCGTGTTCACCTCGGCCGCCTCGATCACCTTCAGGACAAACACCGCCGGGAGGTTCGCGTTCACGGCAAACGGAGACACCCCACTGAGCTACTCGGAGATCGGAACGCTTCCCGAGGGAGTCACCCTTGCTTCCAACGGGATCCTGTCGGGGACCCCGGCCCTCGGAACCGCCGGCAGCTACCCGATCACCATCACTGCGACCGACGGCAATGGGGACGACCTGCCACTCACCACGAGCCAGCCTTTCATGCTCGTGGTGAACGAAGCGCCCCTGTTCACCTCCCCCGCCTCCGCCACATTCACCAAGGGCGTGTCCGGCACGTTCTCCGTGAAGTTCGCAGGGGCTCCAACCCCGACCCTCACCGAGTCGGGATCCCTCCCCCCAGGCATCCGGTTCGCCAACGGGACCATCCGTGGGACTCCCACTGCCCTCGGCACGTTCCACCTCACCTTTACCGCCAACAACGGCGTCGGCCCCAAGAAGGTCCAACACTTCACGCTGACGGTGCTCGGCTTCCACATCGTGAGCACCACGCTGCCGACCGGAACCAAGGGGAAGGCCTACTCGGCGAAGCTCTCGGCGATCGGTGGCTCGGCCCCCTACGCCTGGGCAACGAGCAATGGGCATGCGCTCTCGAAGTTCGGTCTCAGCCTCACGATGAACGGAGTCGTCCACGGCACGCCACGCAGAACGGGAACCCTGCGGTTCAACGCACAAGCCTCCTTCCGAGCCGGGAGCAAGGCACAGGTGGTGAAATCGGTGATCACCCTGGTGATCACCGGCTGACCCTCAGGCCGCGGCGACGCCAGCTCGACGCGGAGGCTTGACCAGCCCGTATTCGATGAGCGACTCGGCCATCGCAATGGTCGTCTCGTCGAGACTGCGGAGCGGGCGGCCCAGCAGCGCGATGACCTTGCTCGGGTCGACCCGTTGGGGATTGCCCAGGTCGTTGATCGCGAGGGCAACCGTCTTGTCGAACTTCGCAACCACCCTGACCACGACGTTCGGTAGCTTGCCGGTCGGGATCTTGTAGCCCTTCGGTCCGTACTCGCGGGCAAGGATTGCGGCAACGTCGCGCAACGACCGACTGTCGTTCCCGCAGATGAATCGCTGCCCCGCGGCGGACGGCGACGTCATGGCGGCGACATGGGCGGCTGCGACATCACGCACGTCCACCAGCGAGTAGGTCAAGTCGGGACAGGCGGGGAAGTCCCGGTTCATCAACTTCGCCACCGCCTCGTTCGACGTGCTCGGCGCGCTTCCGAACATGGGGCCGAGCACCAGCCCGGGGTTGATCGTGGCCATCTCCATCCGGTCGCCCGCAGTCTCTGACATGAACGCCCAGGCCGCCCGTTCGGCGATCGTCTTCGAGCGCTCGTAGGCACCGTTGCGGGGGTCGTCGGGATTCGACCAGTCCGATTCGGTGAACACCTTTCCGTGACGGTCCACCCCGTAGAGCACCGCGGCCAGCGACGAGGTGAGCACGACGCGACGGACGCCTGCATCCAGCGAGGAACGCAACACCCGCAACGTGCCATCCCGTGCCGGGACGATCAGATCGTTCGGGTCACGGGGTGGGGCAGTTGGAATCGGGCTCGCAACGTGATGGACGTAGGTGGACCCGGCGATGGCGTCGGCCCACCCGGCATCCTGGGTGAGGTCGGCCGCCGCCAGTGTGAGGCGGTCGATCGACCCGGGATCCTCGAGGTGAGGCGTCAGATCCGAACGGAGCGCTTCGAGCGACGACACCGAACGGGCAGTTCCCCGCACCGAGTAGCCGGCGTCGAGTAGCTGGGCCACGACATGCCGGGCGATGTACCCGGTGGCGCCGGTGACCAGCACTGTCGTCGATCCGTTGTCGTTCATGATCTCCTCCTCGGACCCCTCAAATGATCGAGGTTACGCTGCGCTATGTCGATGGGCGTGGCTGTGTCGATGGAGGGACCCCACCCCCGCCAGGGTGCGCCCAGCAGATCGGTCATCGTGGGACTCGACAACGGCGCCACCAGCAACAACGCCACGGTGCTCGATGACTCGGGCCGCTTTCTGGTGGACGGGCTTCTCGAAAGCCCGAGCCGAGTCCACCAAGGACCGCGCTCCGCGGTTGCCGCGCTGGGCGAAGCCTTCGACCATGTGCTGGCTGTCACCGGCGTGGCGCGAGGATCGGTCTCGGCCGTCGGACTCGGGACACCCGGCCCCGCAAGCGCCGACGGCGTGCTCTCCTCGAAGGGCTCGACCAATTTCTCGGAGCCGGCGTGGCGCGGCTTCGACGTCCGCGGCGCGCTCGAGAAGGCGATCGGTGTCCCGGTGATCTACAGCAACGACGGGAACGCGGCGGCACTGTACGCCCACCACTCCTTCTTCGGGTCCGAATCGGCTGACCACTCGTCGGTCTCGGCGATCGTCGGGACCGGGCTCGGGGGTGGGATCGTCGAGGCCGGCCGGGTCATCCGAGGAGCGTGCGGCATGGCGGGCGAGCTCGGTCACGTCCAAATCCCGATGGAGGGGTTGCTCGCCGAAGGCCAACCAATTCCCGAGTGCAACTGTGGGAATCGAGGCGATGCAGAGAGCGTGGCGTCGCTGACCGCGATCGAGAAGAGCCTTCTCCCCTTCTGGCTCACCCGGCACCGCGGACACCAGCTCGCCGGGATGGCCTCGATGGCGGAGGCTGCAAAGCTGGTCAGGGGACTCCGTGAGTCCGACGACGAGCTCGCGATCGAGATCCTCGATCAACAGGCGATGGCCCTCGGGCGCCTCTTCACCCTCGTCGGCAATCTCATGGATCCGAGCGCCTACTTCGTCGGTGGCGGCGTCGTCGAAACGTCGCCGAGGTCCAGAGAGTGGTTCCTCGATCAGGTGTCCTCGAACACCTTGCTTCGACACGAACAACGAGAAATCGTCTCGTTTGCACTGATCCCCGACCTCGACATGGCCGGTGCCCGCGGAGCAGCGCTCGCCGCAGCCCAATCGCCCGAACTCGGGTGACCAGCCCGCTCGGTGCCTCCTCCGAGCGATTTCCCATCCTCGGGTTGCAGGGACGAGAATGTGAGGGACAGGAACCACTGGATGCGAACGATCCGACACCTTCACAGCGAGACCGACGAGTCCGATGAGTGACACCGACGTGCAAGGGTCGGCCTCTTCGGAGGTGCACGCTCGCGATCGTCTGAGCCCTGAGGTGCGGCGGGTTGCGGTGGTCGTGGTGCTGGGCACCATCATGGCCATTCTCGACACGACCATCGTCGCCGTCGCCCTCGCCACGCTCGCCCGTGACTTCCACACGAGCATCAACACCATTCAGTGGGTCACCACCGGTTACCTGCTGTCACTCGCCGTGGTGATTCCGCTCAGTGGCTGGGCGGTGCACCGCTTCGGTGCGAAGCCGGTCTACATCATCTCGCTTCTCCTGTTCGTCGCAGGATCTGCGCTCTGCGGCATCGCCTGGTCGGCGACCGCGCTCATCGTGTTCCGCGTACTCCAGGGGGTAGGTGGCGGCATGATCATGCCGGTCGGGCAGACCATCATGGCCCGGACTGCCGGTCCCGACCGGATGAATCGGGTAATGGCCTTGATCGGGGTGCCGACCCTCCTCGGGCCGATCCTCGGCCCGGTGATCGGCGGGATCATCATCTCGAACGTTTCGTGGCGTTGGATCTTCTTCGTCAACGTGCCCATCGGCATCGTCGCGTTGATCCTCGCCTTCCGCCTGCTGCCGACCACTCCGAGCGACCGGACCCACCGGCTCGACGCGGCCGGATTCCTTCTGCTCGCGCCCGGCCTCGCCTTGGCGGTCTATGGCCTCTCCGAAGTGGGGACCGAGGGAGGCTTCTCCTCGCCCAGTGTGCAGATCAGTCTGCTGGTCTCCGTCCTGTTGATCATCGGTTTCATCCTCCGCTCGCTGCGGGCGCCAGAACCACTGGTGGACTTACGACTGTTCAAACGATTCAACTTCTCGGTGGCGACCGTCTGCATCTTCCTCGTCGGAGCAACGCTCTACGGGACGATGTTCCTGCTGCCGCTCTACTACCAGGTCGTTCGTGGCGAATCACCCTGGGTTGCCGGACTGCTCATGGCGCCACAGGGCATCGGTGCGGCGCTGGTGATGAGGACATCGGCCAAGGCGGCCGACCGCTACGGCACCAGGCGGACGGTGCCCGCCGGCATGGCCCTGCTCGCCTTGGGGACCCTCGCCTACACCCAGGTCTCCGGGTCGACCAGCTACGCGCTCCTCGCGATGGCCTTGTTCGTGCGCGGCATCGGACTCGGGTTCGGGATGATGCCGGTGTTCGCCGCGGCATATCGCGGGCTGTCGTTCGAGGAGGTGCCCCGGGCGAGCACCGCGACCAACATCATTCGACAGGTCGGCGGCTCGATCGGTGTCGCTGTGTTCGCGGTCGTTCTGCAACGGGCCATCAGCAGTCAGTTCCCCGGCGCGGCATTCAACCTGGGGGTGACGCCGAACCATCCGCTTCCCCCTTCGATCGCCGACCGGTTGGCAACCGCGTTCAGCACCTCGTTCTGGTGGTCGTTCGGCGTGTGCGCGATCGCGATCATTCCGGCACTCTTCCTGCCCGGACCCCTTCCGTCATCCCCAGGTGTCTGGGAAGAACTCGAGCAGGACGAGACTGCCAACCTGGACGAGGTCGCCGAGATCATTCCCGAGTAGTCCTCAGCGCGCGCAGGCCCGGTTGACCGGCGAAGTGGAACCGTGGTTCAGTGATCCCGATGGGCGAACTCGTGACCTACACGGCAACCGACACCATCACCACGGTGGCGATGGACGACGGCAAAGTCAATGCCCTGTCGACGACGATGCTCGCCGAACTCAATGGCGCCTTCGACCAAGCTGAATCCGACGGCCTCGCTGTGCTGTTCACGGGGAGAGAGGGCATGTTCTCGGCCGGCTTCGACCTGAAGACGCTGCGCGGCGGAGGGCCCGACGCGGTCGAGATGCTCCGCGGTGGATTTGCACTGGCGGTTCGGCTCTTGACGTTTCCGACCCCGGTCGTGATCGGTTGCACCGGGCACGCCATCGCCATGGGATCGTTCCTGCTCATGTCGGCCGACTACAGGATCGGGGCATCGGGTGCCTTTCGGATCGGAGCGAACGAGGTGGCCATCGGGCTGACCGTTCCCGCTGCCGCCATCGAGCTCTGCCGTGCTCGCCTCAACCCTTCCTACTTCGACCGGGCGGTGATCACCGCGGAGATGTTCGACCCGGAGGGCGCGGTCGCCGCCGGCTTTCTCGACAAGGTCGTCCCCGCTGCCGAGCACGCCGCTGCGGCTCAGGAGACCGCCCGGACGCTTGCGGCCCTCGACGGATCGGCCCATCGGGGTACCAAGCTCCGAGCCAGGGCACCGGCATTGCACTCGATCCGCCAGGGGATCGAGGAAGACGATGCGTTCTATCGCACCCTTGCCTGACACGGTTGGCGGGAGCCCTCAGAGTGACTCGTAGACCGCCTGGATCAGTGCACGGTTCCGGGTGCTCTGCCAACGGGGGGTGACCGCGTTCATCACGTAGCCGAACGCGACTCCCGCAGACGGATCGGCGAACCCGACCGCGCCTCCCGTCCCGAAGTGCCCGAAGCTTGCAGGATTGGGTCCGAACGGCCTCCGCTCGGTCGTCGGGGTGAACCCGAGGCCGAAGGTGACCTCCTCGCCGAGCACCGGACAGAACCCGGTCGACTGCGGCCGGATCGCTTCCTCCAAGAGCTCTGCCGACAGAAGCCCTTGCCTCGCGATGAGTGCCGAGTAGAGCAGCGCCACCCCCCGAGCTGAACCGTGTCCGTTGGTGGAGGGAACCTCCGCGCTCCTCCAGCTCGCCGTGTTCACGATCCCGACCGACGAGTAGCCGGGCGGGTTGAAGTAGCTGCGCATGGCCATGAGCTGGTCGCCGCTGAGCGCGTCCCAGTCGAGAGCAATGTCGGTCTGCCCGTTCCACACGACGTCAGCGCATCTCGAGTGCAGCCGGGTCGGAAGGCCGAACCAGACGTCCGCGCCGATCGGCTCGGCAATACATCGGAGATGGTCCCCACAGGACATCCCGCCCACCCGCCGGACCACCTCACCGACCAGATGACCGTAGGTGTTCGTGTGGTAGGCGTGACGGGTGCCGGGCTCCCACCACGGCTCGGTGGCAGCGAGCGCGTCCGCCATCCGATCCCACTCCCAGAGATCCGCGTTGGTGAGGGGCCGTCGAATCGCCGGCACCCCCGCTCGGTGGCAGAGCGCGTGACGCAGGGTGACCGCGTCCTTGCCGGCGCCGGCGAACTCCGGCCACACCGAAGCCACCGGGTCGTCGAGGCCGATGAGCCCTTGGTCCACCAACCGGAGGGCGAGCAGTCCCACGAACGCCTTTCCGACCGAGTAGAAGTTCACCAGCGAGTCGGGCTGCCAGGGCCTGGTCCGGGCCCCGTCGACCCATCCACCGACCAGCTCGACGACGACCTGACCGTCCACGATGAGGCAGACCCCGGCCCCGACCTCTCCCCGCTCGGCAAAGTTTCGGGAGAACTCTTCGCGGATGGTTTCGAACCGGGGATCACACCTGCCGACGACCGGGATCTGCACGCTCGGCAGTCTCCCATCCGTGCGACCCGGACCGGCCCGGTCGCTCGCGTACGATGCCGTCGCATGGACCTGACACGTCGGACCCTGGTCAAGGTCCCCGAGATCACCGTTCTGTTCTGGGTGGTCAAACTGCTGAGCACGGCGATGGGCGAGGCGACGTCCGACTATCTGGTGAACCGGATCAACCCGGTCGTGGCTGTCGGGCTCGGCGCGATTCTCCTCGCGATCTCCCTTGCCATCCAGTTCCGCACCGACCGGTACGTGCCGTGGATCTACTGGTTGGCGGTGCTGATGGTCGCGATCACCGGCACGATGGCAGCTGACGTCCTCCACATCCAATTCCACGTTGCCTACGCGGTGTCGACCCCCTTCTTCGCGGTTGTCTTGGCCGTGGTGTTCGTCGCCTGGTACCGGACCGAGGGAACCCTCTCGATCCACAGCATCTTCACCCCTCGACGCGAGATCTTCTACTGGGCGGCCGTCATGGCCACCTTCGCGATGGGAACGGCGGCCGGTGACTTCACGGCGACAACCCTCAAGTTGGGGTATCCGGCCTCCGCGTTCTTGTTTGCCGGGTTCATGGTGATCCCCGTCGTGGCCTACTGGGGTTTCCGAGTCAGTGAAGTATTCTGCTTCTGGTTCGCGTATGTGCTGACCCGGCCGATCGGCGCTTCGGTCGCCGACTGGTTGAGCAAACCTCATCGGGTGAGCGGACTCGGACTGGGTGACGGGAAGGTGAGCCTCATCTTCGGCATCCTGATCGCAGCCTGTGTGCTCTACCTCACCGTGTCCCACGAGGGCGCACCCGACATGGAGGAGGCGGGATGATGGCAAGCATCCGAACCGGCGCAACGTCGAGGAAGAAGCCCGCTTCGAAAGGGAAGCCGACCCCCAACCGGGCCGGCCCCACCGAGACCGAGGACTTCTTCCGTCAGCTCGGCGAACGCGGCTACGAGCCGATCCTGAAAGGCGATTCCGGCACCCTGCGCTTCGACGTGGACCGGGGAGGCCGGATCGAACGCTGGTTCATCACCGTCGCCTGCGGTGACGTGTCCGTGTCGCACGCGAGGGGTCGGGCGGACGGCGTGGTCAGACTGAACGGTGATCTGTTCGATCAGCTGATTGCAGGAACGGCCAACGCGGTGAGCGCGCAGCTCCGCGGCGTGCTCGTTGTGGAGGGAGATCTGCACCTTTTCTTGGTGTTCCAACGGCTCTTTCCGAGCCCACCCCGCTCGGGCAAGAACGGGCCGTTCCACCTCGGAGTCCCAGAAGGAGCGAACCGATGAGCGACCAGCTGGTCCAGATCCTCGAAGGCAACACCTTCGTGGTCAGCGACCGGAACGGTGACATCGAGGCCTCGCTGACCGATCCGACCGGCCTGTTCTCTTTCGACACGCGATTTCTCTCGAGATGGGTGTTGACCCTGGACGGTCACCGCCTCAACGCGCTGTCGACCGACGATCTCCAGTACTTCGAGACTCGCTTCTTCCTCGTACCGGGCACGGGGACCGTGTACGTCGACGCCGACCTGTCGATCATCCGGCAGCGGAGCGTGGCCTCTGGGTTCGTCGAGGTCATCTCCATCCTGAACCACAAGCAGGAGCCGGTCGAGCTCTCGCTGCGCCTCGACGCGGCCAGCGACTTCGCCGACCTGTTCGAGGTGAAGGATGCACTCAGCAAGATGGGGACGACCACCGCGCAGGTCGAGGGGACCGAGCTCGTCCTCCGGTACCGACGCGAGCAGTTCGAACGGAACACCCGCATCTCCTCGTCGGCGCCGGCGAACCTCGACAAGAAGGGGCTCACCTTCAAGGTCAAGATCGAACCTCACGGAACCTGGACGACGGAGCTGAACATCACGGTCGGCGCACCCGGTTTCGAGGTCCCGGCTCGGCCGGGAGCTCGACGATCGGGGACGGCGCTGCGACCGGACATGGCCCGAGGACTCGACAAATGGCTCGCGAAGGCCCCCCGACTCGAGTGCGAGAACGATGGGCTCCGGCGCACCTACCACCGGAGCCTGGTCGACCTCGCCGCCCTGCGCTTCTCGCCGCGGACGATGGCCAACCGGTCCCTCCCGGCGGCGGGCCTGCCGTGGTTCATGACCATCTTCGGGAGGGACAGCATCTTCACCAGCCTCCAGTCGATGGCCTTCACTCCCGAGCTGGCCGCAACCACACTCCGGATACTGGGTGAACGTCAAGGCACTCGGGTCGACGACTTCCGCGACGAGGACCCCGGTCGCATCCTCCACGAGGTGCGATTCGGGGAGCTGACCGCCTTCGAGGAACGGCCTCACTCCCCGTACTTCGGCTGCGCCGACGCCACGCCGCTCTATGTCGTGCTCCTCGACGAGTACGAACGATGGACCG
This sequence comes from uncultured Acidimicrobiaceae bacterium, assembly GCA_963839925.1. Lineage (GTDB taxonomy): Bacteria > Actinomycetota > Acidimicrobiia > Acidimicrobiales > RAAP-2 > Bog-756. The sequence continues at coordinate 770,679 of CAWIWV010000002.1, forward strand.
GAGACACCAAGTTGGTCCGCGACCTCGAGTACGAAGCGCGTGCCGCCCTGCGCTGGATCGACGAGTACGCGGACCTCCAGGGCAACGGCTACATCTCCTACCAGAGGCGCAACGAGGAGACGGGGCTCGAGAACCAGTGCTGGAAGGACTCATGGGACTCGATCTCCTACCGCGACGGAACGCTCCCCGGCTTTCCAAGGGCAACCTGTGAGCTGCAGGGATACGCCTACGACGCCAAGATGCGCGGGGCTCGTCTCGCCCGCCTGGTCTGGCACGACCATGTGTTCGCGGACAAGCTCGAGACCGAGGCGGCGGAGCTGAAGCGCCGCTTCAACCGCGACTTCTGGGTCGAAGACGGCGGGTACTTCGCGATCGCGCTCGATGTCGACGGTCGCCAGGTCGACAGCCTCACCTCGAACAACGGACACCTCCTCTGGAGCGGGATCGTCGACAAGACCAAGGCCCGCCGGATCGTCGAACACCTGATGGGAGATCGGCTCTTCACCGGGTGGGGAGTGCGGACCATGGCCGAAGGTGAGGGCCGGTTCAACCCGATCGGCTACCACGTCGGAACGATCTGGCCGTTCGACAACTCTTTCATCGCCTGGGGACTCCGTCGCTACGGGTTCAAGGAGGAAGCGGCTCGGATCGCCGAAGGGATCCTGGACGCGGCCGTCTTCTTCGAGGGGCGGCTTCCCGAGGCGTTCGGCGGCTACGCGCGCTCGATGACCATGTACCCCGTCCAGTACCCGACGGCCTGCAGCCCCCAGGCCTGGTCGACGGCAGCTCCGTTGCTCCTCCTCCGCACGATGTTGGGCCTCGAGCCGCTCGACGACCACCTCATCGTCGACCCCGCCATCCCGGCCAGCCTCGGGGAGCTCGAATTGCTCGACATCCCGGGTCGGTGGGGACGAATCGACGCCTTCGGCCGAGGTCGGGTGACCTTCCCCAAATCCAAGCGCGGGAACGGTCGAAGCCGCTGAGCGAGTTGCGTCAGAAGTCTCTTACGTAAGAGACTGCTAACTTATGGCAGTGGAGTTGTTGCTGAAGACGCTGGCGGAACCGAAGCGAAGCGAGATCGTCCGGCTGGTCTGGTCCCGGGAGCTGGCAGCCGCCGAGATCGCCACCCACTTTCCCGACGTCACCCGTTCGGCCATCTCGCAGCATCTGGGGGTCCTGCGCACGGCGGGACTGGTCACCGAGCGACGCGACGGCGCACGACGGCTGTACTCGGCCAACCAGGCCGAGATGGAAAAGCTGCGCGAGTTCCTCGACTCGTTCTGGTCGGAGCGTCTCGACCGGCTGCGGGATCTGGCTGAATCGACCGAGCGATCAAAGGAGGGCGCGTGACCACCGAAGCCACACGCGAGATCACCATCAATGCCTCACCGAGCACCGTCTTCGGCTACCTCACCGACCAACGGAAGCTGGTGCAGTGGATGGGTACCGAAGCGACGCTCGAACCGACTCCCGGCGGAGACTTCCGAGTCCTCTGCGGCGGAGTGAATCCGAGCGCCGGCGAGTTCGTCGAAGTCGTTCCGAACGAGCGGGTCGTGTTCACGTTCGGGTGGGATGTTCCGGACCACCCGATCCCTGCCGGTTCGACCCGGGTGGAGATCACCCTGACCCCGGTCGGGAACTCGACACTGCTACGCCTGGTGCACTCGGGACTTCCCGAAGACGCCATCGGCGATCACCTCCGCGGCTGGGACTACTACCTCGGCCGGCTGGTCATGGTCGGCGATGGGGTCGACCCCGGGCCCGATGCTCCCCATCTCGGGGACGGGCAGCAAGAGAGCGCGGTGGTCGCATGAAATCCCCCGAGATCTGGTCCTACATCCACGCCGAGCGCGGCGGCCTCGCCGACACCCTCGACGACCTCACCCCCGATCAGTGGGCCGCGGCTTCGTGGTGCGAAGGGTGGACGGTCCACCAGACCGCAGGACACGTCATCGCGGCCGCCGAACAGACGCCGCCGAACTTCTACAAGGAGCTCGTCCAGGCCGGGTTCAGGTTCAACGTGTTCACCGATCGTGGCGCCACCCGCCTCGGAGCGGTTGCTCCGGACGAGCTGGTCCGTCGCCTCCGCGCACGCACGACCACCACCAACCGTCCCCCCGCGCCGGTCATGGCGATGCTCGGCGAGATCATCGTCCACGGCGACGACATCCGCCGACCGCTGGGCCTCGTCCACGACTCACCCGAGCCCGCACTGATCGCCCTTGCCGACAGCTGGAAGAACGCCAACCTCCTCATCGGAGCGAAGCGGCGCATCACCGGGCTCTCCTTGCGGGCGACCGATGCAGAGTGGACCCACGGGAGTGGGCCCGAAGTCGCCGGACCCCTCCAGTCGTTGGTGCTGGCAATGAGCGGTCGGAAAGGGTCACACGTCGACCTGAGCGGTGAGGGACTCACAACCCTCGCCTCTCGCGACTAGGGACCTCCGGTTCAGGAAGCGGCGAGCCGGTTCATCTCCGGCTGGAAGACCACGAACTTGTCCTTGCCGGCGGCCTTCGAGCGGTAGAGAGCGATGTCCGCATCGCGAAGGAGCTCCGCTGCGGACGGGCGGGTCCCTGCGGCGATCCCGATGCTGGCGGTCAACTGGACGGGGATACGCCCGAGAGCCACGTCCAACACGAACGGCTCGCGGAGGACCTCGAGCAGACGCTCGGCGACCACCTCGGGACCCGCGTCCACGGTGAGACCGTCGACGAGCACGACGAACTCGTCTCCGCCCAGGCGACCGACGCTGTCTTGGGCCCGCATCGTGGAGGTCAGCCGTTCCGCGACCGCCTGAAGGAGCTGGTCGCCGGCTCCGTGGCCGAGCGTGTCGTTGACTTCCTTGAAGCCGTCGAGGTCGATGAACAGGGCGCCGACCGGCACCGAGGATCTCTGTGCGTGCGCCAACATCTGCTCGGCGCGGTCGAGGATCAGGGCCCGGTTGGGAAGTCCGGTCAGCGAGTCGTGCACGGCTTGATAGCGGACCTGGTCGAGCAGGCGTGCGTTGTCGATCGCGATCGAAGCCTGCGCGGCAAGACCTTTGAGGCGGTCTGCAAGCCGAGGAGTGACGGCCAAGCGATCGGGATCGGTGGTGACCCCGGCGAGCACCAGGCCGACGTTCCTCCCGGCGATCGAGATCGGTGCGGACACGCTGGCCGCTGTCCCCACCACCGAGTCGAACCGACGGACCAGGCCCAGCTCGTCGACCGACTCGATGGACGAGCTCAGGTCGGACAGACGGGATCGAATGACCTCCACCGCCTCGTCCGAGTAACCGACCGAGGCAACCAACCGGAGATCGGTCTCGGCGTCGTCGGTTCCCTTCTCCGATCCGGTGTCGTCCACCAGGAAGACCGCCGCCCGGTCACATTCGATGACATCGGGAACGGCACGGGCGACTCTGGCCGCCATCTCCTCGGTGCTCACGATCTCGGCGAGGGAGCTCGACAGCTCGAGCAACACCTGTGCCGTTCGTGCCTGGTGACGAGCGTCCTCCAGGGCATGTGCTCCATCGAGCACGGTCGCCGCCAGCTGCGCGTAGGTGTCCAGCGTGCTCTTCGCGGAGCCGGCGAGGATGCCCCCCAGCTTCCCGGTGGCGAGCACCCCGTAGTGGCGGCGGGCGGAGGAGACGTCGACGACGTTCGGATCCTCGTGCACGTCGCTCTGTTCGAGGAGCTCGTCGGCGAGCGCTTCGGCCTCCTCGTCGGTGAGCCCTTCCGAGTAGATGGTCCGCGAGATACCCGGAGTCGGCTCCAGAGCGAGCAGCGCGCCGCTCGCGATCGCGGCCCGCATCGACGACCCCACGATCCCCTGGAGCACCTCTTCGTAGTGCTCGTTCGAGACCAGATCGGTGATCATGTGCCGGAACTCTTCGAAACGCTCCTCCAAGAACTCGAACCGCGCCTTGAAGTAGTCCGCCCGCGACGATTCGGAGTCGGCGTCTTCCCATGTCAGGCGGAACAGGCAGTAGTCGTCTCCGCGACACTGGCACTCCTCTTCGACGACCGAGCCGGACTCGAGGCCGAAGATCGACGGGATGACTGCGTATTGAGAGGCGGCGAATTCGCACCACTCCGGAAACGGCTCGAAGCCATCGTCGACGAACCGCTCGCGAATCGTCCACTCGTTGGGTCCGACCTCTGTCTTCTGGTATTCGCGAATCGGCACCATGGCGTTGGAGCTCGAAGCGTTGGCCAAGATCGTCCTCGGAGATCCGGCTCGTTGGGCGCTCTCGGAGATCTCGTTGCTGATCTCGACAGCAGACGCAAGGCTGGCCGATTCGCCGAACGCTGCGACAAGCACGCGCTTGGATTCTTCGAGGAGCCGCCTGAACTGGTAGTAGGAGCTCCACGACGCGAAGTCGAGCAGCTCGTCCAGGCTCCGGGTCTCTCCGGCACGCTCGAGGACTTCCAACGCGGAACACGACGAGAGTTGCTCCGCGACAGAGCCGAGAAGCATGTTCGTATACAGGCCAGACACGTGGTGTTCCGCGGCTGGACCCGATCCGGTCGCCATGCCCTAGGAATCGACAAACGAGGTGCTCTTCTTTAGCGAAGACGGGGACCCGAAGGGTGAGTCGGTACCCGACGGACCGTCAGATCCGACGGGTCGTCAGATCCCAGGTCGCCAGCCCGGATCCCGCCCGAAGACCGCAAGGAGGCGGCCCTGGAGATCGGCGTCCTCCGAGACGGCGATCGGCGGTCCGAACATCCCCGACTCCTCCAGCTGTTTCTGATGAGCCAGAGCCCGGTCGAGCCCGATCTGGCAGAGCTCGGGGTCGAGGATGACCTCGACCCCGATCGCCGCCGAGAGATCCCAGGTGTGGACCAACACATCGGTGGCGAGCACGTCCAGCAGCGATCCACGTCCGTCGTCCATCGCGTCCGGCCGGGTGAGCGCTCCCGAAATTGCCTCGACCGTGACCGCCCAGCGACGCTGCGGATCGTCTTTCGGGCGCTCAGGCTTGGCCTCGAGGGGTCTCAGAAGGAGCTCGTCGTGAAAGCCGATGACGTGCTCGAGGACGCCTCGGGCGTCCCATTCGGTGCAAGGCGAAGGCGCGCCCCATCGGCCGTCTGCCAGACCGACGGCCGTGCTGAATGCCTCACAAGCGCGGTGATGATCCTGAACCGGGTCGGTCATGGGCCATTCCTCCAGACTGAAAGGGGATTCTCTAGTCTCTACCCTCAACGAGGCCAGGTGGTCGCCACCTGCCGACCGCGTCAGGGGGATGGGAATGACCAGGTCGCTGTTCATCTTTGGATTGCTCGGCGTGGCGAGCACCGTGTTCGCCTTCGTCCGTAACAAACACCTCTTCGGCGAAGGTGGCGCCGGCCGGGCCACCCCACTCGAAGTGATCTACTACGTCGTCGGCGTGGCCGGACTCGGGCTCGGCTGGTACTTCAACGTCCGGTACGTGCATGCGTACCCACACAACTCCAGTTACGTCAACTACACCAAGATGCTGTTCACCAACTGGGCCGCCGATTCTGCAGCGCAGGACTACACGATCGTGAACGTGGTGCTTCTTCCGCTCTGGACCATCGTCGACGGACGGAGACGCCAGATCCGCTCCCCATGGATCTTCTTCGTGATGAGCCTGTTCACCAGCCTCGCCTTCGCGATGGCCTTCTACCTCGCGTTCGTGGAGCGGCAGGTCCGCTACGCCCGGGAACGATCGGCGGTGTCCAGCACCGCGTAGCCGCAGTTGTAGCCCGGGATGAAGGTGACCCCCGGTCCACCGTGGCACCCTGCCCCGCACAGGTACATCCCGTCGATCGGCACCGGATTGTCGGCCCAACCCTGGGGGCCGGGGCGGAACGGCCCCATGAACTCGGGTTGGAGAAGCCCGTGGGTGAAGTCGCCACCGGTGCATCCGAACATGAGCTCGTAGGTGTAGGCCGGATAGTTGAACTGGCGCTCGATCAAGTCGGGGAAGTTCGGCGCCAGCGCGGTGATCTTGGAGACGATCCGGTCCGCCATCTCGTCGCGAAGTCGGGTCTGCTCGGAGTGGGTCGATCCGATCGGGAAATAGAAGGCGAACGTGCTCGCCGCGTGCTTGCCCGGTGGTGCCAAGTCCGGATCCTCGAGAGACGGGATCGACAGGTTGAACGAGGGTGACTGCGGCACGACCCCGCGGAGGCAGTCCTCGTAGTCGAGCTGCATCTGCTCGGCGGTACCGAACATGGTGACGTTCCGGCGGAGCGCGCCTTCGTTGAGAACCTCGTACGGGCCGACGTACTCGGGCAGCCCGTTGAGGGCAAAGTGGACCTGGAAGTACGCAGCGCGATGGTTGATGGCCTCGACGCGCCTGGCAAAGGCGTCCGGAAGCTCGTCGATGTCGAACAACTGGGTGAACGTCGCGGTGGGATCCAGGTTGGAGACGACCACCGGCGCGGTGATCACCTCTCCGTCGGTCGTCTCCACTCCCTCGACCCGACCGCCCGGGGCGACGATCCGCGCCACCTTCACGTGGCGGCGGAGCTCTCCACCGTTGCTCTCGTACATCTGCCGAAGATGCTCGGACATTGCGCCGAGTCCGCCGCGCACCTTGGACATCGTCGCCTCGTTTGGTGAGGCCAGGGCAAAGGCCAGGCAGAGCGCGCTCCCCGGGGAGTAAGGGCCGAGGTAGGTCGAGTTGACCGACAGGAAGCTGAGCATGCTCCGGACCTGCGCGTGCTTCTCCCGCTCCGGCAGGAACCGATCGACGACGTCCATCACGCTGCCGAACATCGCGGTGCGGATGGCTTGGCGCTCCGACTCGCTCTGCGCGCACGCCCACATCTCGTCGAGCGACCGGGGCGGTCTGCGGACATCGAAGCGCCCGATGGCCCGAGCCGGGGCGTCGGCCCAGGCAGCAACCTCGGCCATCCCCATGACCGCATCGAGGCCGAGGGTCTCCCCCAGGTGGGCGAGGAGCTGTTCGGGGTCGGAGTAGAGCAGGATCGGGGGTTCCCCCGAAGCACCCGTGCTGGCCGACTGGACCTCGGGCTCGTAGATCGGGCAGGAATCGAAACCGAGGTCCTCGAACACGACGTTCGGAACGGGGAACTGGATCGATCCGGCCAGTTCGAACCGGAATCCCCGGACCAGCTCGGTGGTCGCCGACATCCCTCCGATGAAATGGTTCTTCTCGAGGCAGAGAACCCGCATGCCCCCACGAGCCATGATCGTGGCTGCGGTCAGCCCGTTGTGGCCGGCCCCGATGACGATGGCGTCGTAGTCGGACATGATCGGGACCGTAGCCGACGGGGGCTCGAAGTGCTCGACGACCTGGGGTTGCTCAGGCACGAACCGACCGCCTCGCCCTGCAACTGCGGCCGATCGGTCCTAGAGTGTCTCGGCGCAGGACTCGGGGATGGGGATGCTTGTGACTGTCGGACACAAAAGGGGGGGACTTCTGCTCGCCGTCTGCGGGCTCGCGTTCGTCCTTACGAGCTGCAGCAGCACGCCGACCAGCGCGCCCGCCCTGCTCGCCGCGGGTCAGCTTCCGAAGTCGGCCTTTCCCACCGGCAAGGCAGCTCGAGCGGCGGAGGCGAACAACACCGTGCCGTTGGCCAAGCAGAATCCCACCACCGCGCTGTTCACCGCCATCGGTGTCTTCCAATCCTGCCTGAGTGGTTTGGGAACCTCGTTCATCGGGATCCCGGGCCAGGGCGGTCCGAACTCCCCCGCCAACAACCCCACGTACATCAAGAATCTCACCACCTGTGCGGCCCAGAGCAACATCGTCCAGGCGCTGAAGGCCGAGCAGAGTGCGCAGGACAACCTCACGGCCAGCCAGGTGAAAACCGAGAACCAGGATTATCTGAAATGGCGGACCTGCATGATCGGGCGAGGCTGGCAGATTCCGACTCCCACGCCCAACGCAAAGGGCCTTCTCTTCTCCTTCGGGGGATCTGGTGGGGGTGGGTCCGAAGGTGGTGCGTCCGGATTCAAGCCTCCGCCCGGCCAGAACCTGCTCTCCAGCCCTGACATGTCCGCCTGCGCCGCCAAAGCACAAGCCGGCGGGTCGTCGTAAAGAGGGGATCCACGAGCATGACCCGGAACAGAAAGCTGCTCATCGGCGCGATCGTCGTCGTGGCGGTCGTGATCGGCGTCGTCCTTGCCATGCCCGCCGGCAGCAGCTCGGACACGGGAAGCGAGACGGCCATCTTCTCGAAGGTGGCGACCCGGGACCTGCAGAACACGGTGGCGATCACCGGAACCCTCGCGCACAAGTCGATTCGGAACGTGACCAGCGCCACCCAAGGTCTGGTGAGCTCGGTGACCTCGACGGACGGGTCGATCACCAAGGCCGGGCAGACCATGTTCGCCCTCAACGGGCGCAACGCAGTCGCCGAACAAGGCAGTCTGCCGTTCTTCCGCTCGCTGGCGCCCGGCGACCAGGGTGCCGACGTTCTCCAGTTGAAGAAGATCCTCGCGGCCGCCGGGGACTACCCCGGACCGATCAACAACTACTTCAACCAGCAGACCCAGTTCGCGCTGGCCCAGTGGCAGGCCCAGCACCACTACCCGAACTCCAGTCCTGCAACCACCCAGGCGGTCACCGTCTCGCTCGAGCAGGGGACCGGTTACCAGGTCGGTGCGGCGAGCTCCGCCCCGCTCACCATCGGGCCGCCCGCGGCCCAGACCACGTCCGACGTCCGGCTGCGAGCCGGCTCCCACCGGGCGCACCGTGCGGTCCTTGCGGCGGACATCGCCCACGTCACCACGCCGACCCTCACCATTCAGTCTGTGGCCAGCCAAGTCTCCGACGGGATGGCGGCGACATTCGTGGTCAGCGCTTCGCAAGCGTCGTCGAGCGCGATCACCGTCAATCTCCAGTCGAGCGGCACCGCCGGGAGCCAGAACGTCGTGACACCGCCGCACTCGGTGACCCTCCAGGCAGGGGCGACCGCGGTTTCGGTGCCGGTCCAGACCCGGGCCACCACGACGATCGGGCCGAACACCGTGCTCACCATGGCCATCGCAGGCGGCTCCGGCTATTCGGTCGGATCTCCGGCTTCCGCCTCGACCACGATCGAGAACAACGCCCTGCCCTCGCTGAGCATCACCGGTGGGAGCACGATCGCCCCCGGGGCGTCGACCACCCTCACGGTGACCGCCAGTCAGGCTCCGATCCAGAACACCCAAGTGGTGCTCAGCTTTGCCGGGAGCGCGAGCCCGGGTACTGCGTACAACCCGGTTGACCCGATCGTGACCATCGCCGCCGGCACCACCTCTGCGACCGTCACCGTCAACACCCTCACCAGCACGACGATCCAGCCGCCGAGCTACATCGTCGCCTCGCTCGAGCCCTCGTCGACCTACAGCATCACCGCCAACAAGGGCTCCACCGTCATCACCATCGACGGAAGCAGCCAGCAGCCGACGGTGACCCTGACCTCGTCCACCACCTACCTGGAGAAGGGACAGCCGTACGTGGTCTCGGTTGCTCTGAGTGAGGCGACGAGCACGCCTCTCACCATCCAACTGAGCTACCAGGGCAGCGCCCAACAGGGAACCGACTACACCCTTCCGAGCGGACCGATCGTCGTCCCGGCCGGCGAAACCAGTACCGAGGTGTCCATCCCGACGGTGACCGACAACACCGTCGAGGCCGACACCACGCTCACCGTCGGACTGGCGGCGGGCGGGGGTTACCAGGTCGGCAATCCGAGCAGCACCTCGGTCACCATCACCTCCTCGGTCGTCCCGATGCTCACCATCTCGGGCAATACGTCGACGATCGCCCAGGGGGGTGCCGCTTCGTTCACGATCACCGCCAATCAGGCACCGACCAAGAACACCTCGGTGGGCTTCGCGGTCGAAGGCACCGCCCAACCGGGTCAGAACTACGTGCCCCTCGCCGGGTCCGCGCTCCTGGCCGCCGGGCAGACCCAGGTCACCGTGACCCTGCAATCCCTCCAGACCAACATCACCTTCGAGCCGACCGACATGATCGTCGGCTCATGGCCGACCCGGGTCGGAACGGTCAACGTGAAGGCGGGCGACACGGTCGGGCCGGGAGAGCCGATCCTCTCCCTCACCGAGCCCAATCTGAGCGTCACCTTGCAGGCATCGGCCGCGAACCGCACCCAGCTCAAAGTCGGCCAGGCCTGCACCGTGCAGATCTCCGGCGAGAACAACCAAGCCAACGGTGTGATCACCGAGCTCGACAGCAACCCGACCAATCTCGCGGCCGGATCGGGTGGACAGTCGTCCCAGGTGTACGAGGGCAAGATCGAGGTTTCCGGACTCAACGGCGCCGACGGATCCCAGGTGTCGGTCAACGTCGTCACCCAGCAGGTGCAAAATGCGCTCACCGTTCCGATCGCCGCGGTGAAACAGAACGGGACCGGAGGTGACGTGGTTCGTGTGGTGAATCTCGCGAAGAGCGGAGCCATCACCGAGGTTCCGGTGACCACCGGCCTCACCGAGGGCTCCTACATCCAGGTTACCGGTGGCCTTACGGCCGGGCAGCTGGTGATCGTGAACGTCACCTCCTAGGCGTGGGCACGGTGACGGAGGAGACTCCGCCGTTCGGCACTCCCGAGGTCGAGAAGCTGCCGTTGCTGGAGCTCGAGTCGGTGTCGCGGGTCTACGGCGAGGAGGTCGAGGTCTACGCGCTGCGCGAGGTCTCCCTCCAGATCCTCCCCGGCGAGTTCATGTCGATCGTGGGCCCGTCAGGCTCCGGCAAGTCCACCATGCTGGGTCTGCTCGGAGTCCTCGACCTGCCCACGTCCGGAGTCATCCGTGTCGCCGGACAAGACGTGAGTGTGCTCGACGATCCGACCCGCTCCAAGTTGCGAGGGGACTCGATCGGATTCGTGTTCCAGCAGTTCCACCTCATCCCGCACCTCACTGCACTCGGAAACGTCGAAACCGCCCTCTTGTACCGGGATCTCCGCCCGAAGGAGCGGCACGAGCGCTCGCTGGCGGCGCTCGACCAGCTGGGGCTGGCCCATCGCGCCGACCATCGACCCGTGCAGATGTCCGGGGGCGAACAGCAGCGGGTGGCGCTCGCGCGGGCCATCGTGACCGATCCGCTCATGATCCTCGCCGACGAGCCGACCGGCGCCCTCGACTCGGCCAACGCGGCCCATGTCCTCGAGATCTTCAAGGGTCTCCAATCTCCCGAGCGCGCGGTCGTCATGGTCACCCACGACCTCACCGTGGCCGACACCGCCCACCGGAAGGTCTCGATGCGGGACGGACAGATCGTGGCCGACGAGTATCGGGAGATGGCGGCCCGGTGAGCGCGTTCGACGATCTGATCGGCGTCGCGTGGTCGGGGCTCAAGGCGCGCAAGATCCGGACCTTCTTGATCATGCTCGGCCCGATCATCGGTGTGTCCGCCATGGTGAGTGCGGTCGGGCTGACCGAGAGTGCCAAGGGCGCCCTGCAGGCCCAGCTCGCCACGCTCGGCACCAACCTGATCATCGCGCAGGCAGGCGGCACCTTCGGCTCCCAGAACCCGACCTTCACCAGCGACGCCGTCCAGCGGGCCGAGAACGTCTCGACGGTGACCAGCGCCTCGGGGACCACCAGCCTCAATGGTGTGATCTCGTTGCCGATCCAAGGTGCGAGCACGTACTACCAGGCGTTTCCGGTGCCGGTCCGCGCGGCGGACGACGATCTCCCCCAGGTCCTCGGTGTTCCGTTGGTGACCGGCCGATGGCTCAGCAGCGCCGACACCCGACTCCACCTCCGGTCGGTCGTGCTCGGTGAGGGAATCGCCCACCAGTACGGCTACATCCCCGGGGAGATCCGAACCATCCACCTCAACGGGACCAATTTCGGTGTCGTCGGGGTCCTCGGATCGGTCGCGCTCGATCCGACCCTCGACAACGCCGCGTTCATCACCCAGTGGGCGGCGAAGAACGTCTTCAACACCAACGGGAGACCGAACGAGCTCTATATCCGGGCTGCCGACGGGACCACCCAGGCAACTGCGAACGCGATACCGACCGCTCTCAACCTCGGTGGCCCCGTCCAGACCTCGACCCAGATCCCGAGCAACGTCCTCCAGGCCTCGGCGCAAGCCAACAAGACCCTGCAACAGGTCGCGCTGCTCGCCGGTCTACTCGCGCTCACCGTCGGGGGGATCGGGATCGCGAACGTCATGTCCATCTCGGTCATCCAGCGATCCTCGGAGATCGGGATCCGGCGGGCGGTCGGTCACACCAGATCCACCATCGGCAGCCAGTTCCTCCTCGAGTCGCTCTTCGTCGGCGTGTTGGGCGGTGCGATCGGAGCCGCGCTCGGGATCGGGATCGTCTACGCGGTCTCCGCGCTTCAGAACTGGGTGGTGGTCATCGCCTACGGAGAGATCCCGATCTGGATGGGCCTCGCCCTGCTCGTCTCCGTGGCTGCAGGCCTGTACCCGTCGATCAAAGCCGCCCGCCTCGAGCCCCTCGAGACGCTCCGCCTCGGCTGAGTGGGCCGGCTGACCTCCCTCTGGTCCGACATCCTGTCCGGGTCGGAGGATCCAGAGGCACCGGCGACCGATCCCTTCCCCCTTCGCCCGCAGTGGCTGGTCGTGGCGGCGGGGGTCGTGTTCAACTACTGGTTCCTCCGGTCAGAGGTCCTCCAGGTCTCCTACCTGAACGACAGCTCGGTGCACCAGCAGATGGTCCGCTTCGCGACGGCCCGTCTCAAGGATGGTCACCTCCCCCAGACCAGTTGGTTCCCCTACCTCGGGCTCGGGTCACCTCAGTTCCTCCACTACCAGAGCCTCCCTTCGACCCTGACCGGGCTGGCGGGAATCGTGATCGGGCCGAACCGCGCCTTCACCTGGAGCCTGTACCTCTTGCTGTCCCTCTGGCCGGTCGCGATCTATCTCGGCGCCCGCGCCTTTCGGCTCGATCGGTGGACTGCGTCGTGCGCCGCGGTGCTGTCACCGTTCATCGTGAGCACGGTCGGCATCGGTTTCGAGGCCAAGGCGTACATCTGGACAGGCTTCGGAGTGTGGACCCAGCTGTGGGCGATGATCACCCTGCCGCTTGCGTGGGGCTACTGCTGGCAGGTGATCAGCGAGGGGCGGCGGTATCTCCCCGCAATCGCGTTCGCGTCGCTGACCGTGATGCTGCACTTCGAGACCGGATACCTGGCCTTGATCCCGCTTGCGTTCTTCCCGCTTCTCGCACCCTCCGCGCTGGGTCCGCGGATCAGGCGAGCACTCGTCGTCGCGGCCGGCACACTTGCGGCCACCGCCTGGGTCACCGTGCCGCTCCTCCTCTCCGCGCGGTGGGCGTCGATCAACGATGTCCTGCGTGGGACCGCCCTCGAGAACGGGTACGGAGCGGGCAAGGTCCTCGGCTGGTTGGTCTCCGGCCAACTGATGGACGCGGGGCGATTTCCGGTCCTGACCCTGCTCGCGGGCGTCGGCCTGGTCGTCGCCATCGTCCGCTGGCGACAGGACGAACGGGTGCGGGCGCTGCTGGTGCTACTTGCGATGAGCCTGCTCCTCTCATTCGGGCGCACCACCTTCGGCCCGTTGGTCAACGCTCTCCCGGGAAGTACCGACATCTTCATGAGACGGTTCATGTCGGGGATCCAGCTTGGCTGCCTCTTTCTGGCGGGCATCGGCGCGGCGACCGTCGGTGCCGGTTTGCTCGCTGCACTGTTCGCACTGTCCCGTCGAGTGCGAAGGCCGGCGGGGTCCGTGACATCGCCATCGAGGGAGCTCGGGGGGCGTCGACTGGTGTGGGCAGTCTCGACGTTGGTCGCGATCGGGGTGCTCGCACCCGCGTGGACCCAGAGCATCCACAACGACCGCCACAACGCCGACGCCATCGCCGCCCAGCGAGCGGCCGACAACGACCAGGGAAGGACCATCGCACCGATCATCGAGCGGATCCTGGCAACCGGCGGCGGCAGGGTCTACGCCGGCGCGCCCGACAACTGGGGCGCCCACTTCACCGTGGGCGCGGTCCCGGTGTTCAAGTACCTGGAGAGCAAGGACGCCGACGAGGTCGGGTACACCTTGCGAACCGCGTCGCTGATGACCGACCCTGAGTTCTACTTCGACGAGTCCAACCCGGGCGACTACACGCTGTTCGGAGTCCGGTACCTCCTGATTCCCGAAGGAAAGCGGCCTCCGGTTCCCGCCACACTGGTGATGAAGCGAGGACCCTACGCGCTGTGGAACCTGCCTTCGGTCGGGTACAGCTTTGTCGCCCGAGCAGTCGGTGTGCTCAGCGCGAACCGGTCGGATATCGGCACTCGTTCGGTGCCGTTTCTCCGCTCCACACTCCCGGACTCGAACAGGACGCTGTTGGTGGACTTCGACGGGAGCGCCTCTGCCGGCGGCTCCGCTCGTCGGTCGGACTCTGCTGAGAGCACGGCGAGCGGGGGACGAGTGGTGACCGAGCATGTCCAACTCGACCAAGGGTCTGCCCGGGTTCTGGTGCGGATGCAAGAACGGGGCTTGGTGGTGCTGTCCGCGTCCTTTGACCCGGGTTGGACGGTATCGGTCGACGGCGAGCAGGCATCGGCGGTGATGGTGGCGCCGGCTCTGGTCGCGGTCAGTGTGCCTGCGGGGAGCCACCGGATCGTCTTTCGCTACGTCGGGTTCTGCTTCTACCCGCCCCTGCTGATCCTTCCGATTGCGGTGGTTGCAGCAGCCCTGTTCGTCGATCTCCGAAGACGGCGGCAGCGGACGCTCTAGATCGAGGCAGCGCCGATCCGCTTACCCGCCGAGACCCACCGTCGTCTCGGTGACAACGGTGGTCGGGGTGACGACGGTCGGAATGGTCGTCGGAGTGACCCCGATCGCTCCACTACCCCCCGCGCCGCGTCGACCGGCTCCGCCGGACAGCCCCGCACCCGCACTCGTTCCGCCCGCGGCTCCTGCCCCGGCGCCGCTCGCGGCTCCTGCGCCACCGACCCCGCTCGCGGCACTCCCGCCAGCCGCCCCGGCACCACCGCTCAGGCCCGAACCTCCTGCTCCCGCACCGCCCGCTCCCCCGAAGGAGCCGCTCGAGCCGCCCGAACCAAGTCCCGCACCGGTGTTGCCGACGCCGGTTCCTCCCGACGCGAGCGAACCGCCGCCCGATCCCGTGTTCCCTGTGCCCGAATTCCCAGCGCCGGTGTTCGCCGCTGTTGTCGCTCCGCCCGAACCGGTATTGCCGGAGCCGCCGGTCGTACCCGAATCCGCTGTCACGCCGAGACCCTGTGAGTTGGATCCCAGGGGCCCGTTGTAGTTGTCGCTGCCGGCCGAACTGGTGGTCAGCAGTGCGATGGAGATTCCAACGGCCGCCAGCACGGCGACGCAAGCCGTCGCCACGAGGGTGCGATTCCGAAACCATCGACGCCTTTTCGGGACAGTCGGGGCAGTCTCCATGGTTCCAGTCAACGGTCGATCCTCCCCTTCCAGCCGCCGAACAGTGTCGCGCAAACAGCCTTCGGACGCTGCCCGGGCCCCCGCAACGGAGGCACTCCGGAGATCGGCGCCTTAAAGACGGGCCTCACCTTCGAACCAACGCACCGTGTCGCGCACGGAGTCCTCGAGCGGTCTGGGGTGATGCCCGAGTTCGGCTGCCGCCTTCGACCCGTCGACGAGTGGGTCGTCGAGAAGCGTACCGATGGAGGCGGGGGTGAATGCTTGGGAGTCCATCCGACGACCGATCCGCTCGCCCACCGGCGCCACCCACCGAGCGATGCTGCCGGGGAGCGCGACCAGGGGACCCAGGTGTCCGTTCAACCCTGCGGCCAGTCGACCAAGGTGCAGCGCTGTGGCCTGATGTCCGGGAAGGAGGTAGTTCTCGCCGGTCCTCCCCCGCTCGGCGGCAGCCACCAGCCCGAGTACGACGTCACGCACGTCGACCCAGTCGAAGCCGCCCCGCACCACCACCGGAAGGTGCCCCCGGGCGGCTTGGTCGATGATCGAGTTGATCCGTGAGGGTCCGAGATCGACCGGTCCGATGATGCCGGTCGGATTCACGATGGTCGCATCGAGGCCCGAGTCGACGACTTGGCGGACCTCCTCCTCTCCGGCGGCCTTGGATCGATCGTAGATCGGCCGGTCTGGACTGACGGTCCGGGGGCTTCTCTCGTCAAGACGCGGACGGGCCAACGCCAGGTCGAACGCGTGCACCGACGAGCAGTGCACCATTCGCCCCACCCCAGCCTCCAGCGCAGCTGCAGCGACTGCCGCTGGACCCCTGACGTTGATATCCCACGCTTCGGGGTCAACCGTCGCCAGTGTGATCTTCGCGGCAAGGTGGAAGACGACCTCGGCACCTTCGAACACAGGCAGAAGTCCTTCGCGCTCGCGCACGTCGGCCCTCGTGTGGTGCACACCCTCCCGATCGACACCGACCAGCGGACCGCGGCTCACCGTCCGCACCTCCCACCCGAGTATCCGGAGGTGACGGACGAGGTTCACGCCGACATAGCCCGTGGCACCTGTCACCACAGCCGTCTTCGACGCGGAGACGGGGCGCTCGGCCATGGACCGGAATCCTACGCCCACCGCGAACGCGCGGGTCTTCCAGCCATCGGTGAGGGACTTTCGTCCCTAGTCGTCCATCTACGACGGCGCGACAGTTCATCAGGGGCGTGGTCGTTCTGCCAAGGTGGGCGGGCGGGACGGAGAAACAGGACGAGGTGGGTCAAGATGAAGCAGAACGGAGTTCGCCACCACTGGATACGAACGCCGCTACTCGTCGTGTTGGGCCTCGCGGTGATCTTTGTCGCGACGGTGATGATCAGCTACGCCGTCAGATCCCATCCCGGCCAGAAGTCGCTCAGTTCCAGTGCCCGCGAGTTCAAGTCGACCACCACGACCACCCCGACAGTGAAGAACTTCGAGCTGCCTGCGGCAGGCGTCTACAAAGTGACCGGTCATGGCTCCGAGCAGATCTCGAAGCCTCCCAACTCGCAGACGGACGGTCCGATCATGCCGGTCGGCGTCACCTACCTCGCCAACGGCTGCTGGCGGTGGCAGATCAACTACAACACGGCAAGCTGGCACGAGTACGACTTCTGTCCGCAGGGAAACCGGTTGCTCCTCGTCGCGCAGAGCAACTACCAATCGTGGGACTTCGGCTTGACCTCTGTCACCAACCTCGCCAAGTACTCGTGCAAACCCGCGAGCCCCATCGTGGTACGACCGGCGCGGGCCGGCCAGCGCTTCGTCCAGCACTGCACCGGAACCAACACCGCGGTTCCAGGGCCCAGCCTCGCCGCGGGCACCGTGACCGTGGTGGGGGTGGACACGCTGTCCATCGCAGGCAAGCCGGTACCGGCAATCGAAATCACTCGGAGTCAGACCATCTCGGGCGCCCAGCACGGCACCCTCCACGAGACGTGGTGGTTTGCGACGTCGACCGGACTACCGCTGAAGGCCGTCCGCAACTATCAGTTGGTGACGAGCTCCATCATCGGCAACATCAACTACACCGAAAGCGGTTCGTGGGAGCTCGACTCGCTGATCCCGCGCACCTGACCAGAGAGGTTCGAACATGGCACGATTCGGGAACGACTCGTCGACATTCGAGGAGGAGGCCGACGTCGTCGTGGTCGGTTTCGGTGCCTCAGGCTCTGTGGCAGCCATCGAGGCTGCCGAGCACGGCGCCCGAGTGATCGCGATCGACCGATGGGGCCGCGGGGGCGCTTCGGCTCGCAGCGGCGGCATCATCTACGCGGGCGGGGGGAGCGAGCAGCAGAAACGGGCGGGATTCGACGACAACCCCGAGCAGATGGAGCGGTATCTCGCCCTCGAGGAGGGCGTCTCCTTTGATGACGCCCGGTTGAGCCGGTTCTGCCACCGCAGCCTCGAGGACCTGGGCTGGTTGGAGCGGCACGGTGTGGATTTCCCGATGAAATTCGACCCCACGAAGACAGTGGTGCCCATGGACGACCAGGTCGGTCTCTACTTCTCGGGAAATGAGAAGCACTTCGGTGACGACGTGCCTGCCGTGGCCAGGGGCCATCGGGTCGCTGGCGAAGGGATGAGCGGCCACGACCTCGTCGAGGCGCTGCACAGTGCTGCCGCCGATGTCGGCGTGGATGTTCGGCCTTCCAGTCGGCTGGTCGACCTCGTCACCGATTCCAGCGGGCGAGTGGTCGGGATCGAGACGCTCGTCGTTCCCTCCGACCCTGTGTCCCGGGCTCTGCACTCGATGTCCTTCCGACTCATCGACACGGCCGGGCCCCTGCTCCACCGGGTTCCCCCTGCCCTCACCAGGGCCGTCGACCTCATCGAGCGACGCCGAAGCCGGCGCGTCCGGATCGCGGCCCGATCGGGGGTCGTCCTTGCGACCGGCGGCTTCTCCTACAACCACGACCTGCTGACCGCCCACGCGCCCGCCTACGCACACGCGATGCCACTCGGGACAGCGGGGGACGACGGGTCCGGGATGCTTCTCGCCCAGGCCGTCGGTGCAGGACTCCGATTGACCGATCGATGTGGCGCCTCTCGCTTCATCGCCCCGCCCCTCGCCTATGCCTCCGGGGTTCTCGTCGACGCCGATGGCGAGCGCATCTGTGATGAGAGCCTCTACGCGGCCACACTCTCCGTCAACATCGCGGCCCACGGCGGACGGGCCTGGCTGATCGTCGACCGTTCGCTGCGCGACCAGGTCGTCGCTCAGATCCGGAGCTCGGTGCCCATCCACAGCCGGCCCCTCCGGCAGCTCGTCAGCGGCCGGGCCAACCACGTGGTCTTTCCCCGGTTGTTCGGGTCGATCAATCTCCTCCTCAACCGTGCGACCGCGCCGACGTTGGGAGCGCTCGGCACCCGCTGTGGAATCCGTCCCGACCGGCTGAGCCAGACAATCCAGGACTACAACGCCATGGCGACTGCAGGCACGCCCGATCCGTTGGGCAAGTCGGCAGATCTGATCCGTCCGATCGAGGCTGCCCCCTTCACCGCGATCCCGTGCCATCTCGACAGCGAGATCTTTCCGGCGCCGAACATCACGCTCGGAGGCCTGGACGTGGACGAGGATCAGAGAGTTCGCAGACCGGACGGCACGGTTGTCCCAGGCCTCTACGCGGTCGGCCGGTGTGCTGCTGGAGTGGCGTCTCGATCGTATGTGAGCGGCCTGTCGCTGGCCGACTGCGTCTTCTCGGGCCGCAACGCCGGAATGGCGACGACCGCGCCCGGGGTCCGCCCGGTAGAGGAAATCATCACCGAGGCGTGAGCGGAGCCGGGCGCAGCTCAAGCTCGGCGCCGACCCTGTCGATGGGGAGAGAGCGGAAGTTCTCGTCTCCACGCGCCACTGCGGGGGTTTCGGGAACCGGCAGCGAGAAGGGACCGGCGGATGACCGATGGCCACGAGGGATGGCCCCTGACCGGAGAACGGGAGCCCGGGGCGCTGCCCGCGGCGGGGTTGCCGCTGCTTCCGCCGTTCACCCCCCTGCCCGGAGAGCTCTCCACGCCGCCCGGACCGTCCACCGCCAGTGATTTCGCGGTCAGCTCCTCAAGCAAGCGCACCGGCAGCACAAAGGTTGCAGTCGCGGTCGCGGGGTTCGTGCTGCTGGCCGCTGCGGTCACCGGCGGGCTGTTCGTCGCCACCGACAACGGACCTGCCGTCGTGGCGACCGCTACCCCGATCGCTGCCAACGCAGAGCTCTTCGGTGCCGCCCTGACCGCAGGCTCCTTCCACTACACCAGCGTCGGTTCCGGAATGGTCGACGGCCATGCGCTCACCGAGACGCAAAGCGGCGACGCCGGACGAACGGACGGCGTCCAGTACACGACCACCCCTTTTGGCGACGGTGAGATCATCGTCGTCGGCTCGACGGCCTACCTGAAGGCCGATGAGAAGATGCTGGAGAGCACCCTCGGCTTCACGCCGTCCCAGGCGGCCGCCTACGCCGGCCGGTGGATCTCCTTCACCGACGCCGACCACGCGTACCGCGCGATTGCCGCCGACGTCACGACAGAGACGACCTGGAACGATGTCTCGATCTCCCCGACGGACGGCCTCCAACAGACGCCGCAGTCCATCTCCGGGGTCTGGTCATTGAACGGAAAGCCGGTGCAGTCCGTTCGCTACTCGATCGACACGAGCGCTGCCGGCGCCTCGGCCAGCGGAAGCGAAACCATCGACTTCTCCGCGACACAGCCTCATCTTCCCATCGAGATCCACGAGCAGGTGTCCGGAACGGCGAAGAGCGAGTCGGCCTCGGGCACGACGACGGTGACGTTCTCCCGGTGGGGCACGCCGCCCGAAGTCGTCGCACCCACCGGGAGTATCCCGTTCTCGAGCATTCCACCGCCGACCACCATCTCGTAATGCCCTGATCGGGCACCTGCTGCGCCTGCACCGCTCAGGTGGCCTGGCTCGTCAACCCGCTCGATCCGAGCTCAACTCGGGCGTGCCACGTACGAATAGTCGCAGCGGTATCCGTGGGTGCCGCCGTCGACCGGAGGGTCATCGAGGCGGTGAAACCGGCCTCCCACAACCTGGGCGATGAGGTAGCAGTTCGACCCGGTCTTCGCCGCCGGATCGGTCAGTGCAAGGAGGTGCCCGGCGTCGAACGAGGTGATCTTCGAGAGCGCTTCGAGGATCGAGCCTCGGCTCGGATCGGGCCCGGCGGCCCGCAGGGCCTGGGTGAACAGGGCGCACGAGACCCAGCCGTACATGGTGAACAGGTCGGGGTTGAACCCCGGCGCGGCCACGCTGACCCAATGGAGAAAGCTCGCCACCGCCGGAATGGCCGAACTGTCCCCTCCCAGGAAGAGCGAGGCCGTCTGATTGAGGTACGCGCCGTCGACCGCGGACGGGCCACCGGATCCTGCAACCAGCTGCGTACTGTAGGCGGACGCTCCGAGCACCACGACGGGGTGGAAATCCTGCTCGTTCAGGTCCTTCAGCAGCGCCGAGGCATACGCCTCCGGCATCTGGTCCACGAAGAGCACCTTGACTCCCCGGTTCCTCATCGCGATGACGTTCTGGGAGAAGTCGGTCTGGGAGACGTCGTAGCCCTGGTCGTAGATCACCCGGTAGCCGACCTTGCGCATCACGTAGCTCTCGTTCTGCCACTGGTCCTGAGTCGACGGGAGGTCGGCGACGAGCGCCCCCACCGCTTTGACCCCGGCAGGGAACCGGTGCCGAAAATACTGGAGGGGGCCTGACAGCCAACCCTGATGGGTGGGAACGGGACTGAAGACGTTGGGAAGGGCGTTGGTCTTGGGATCCAGGACGACAGACACGTCGGGCACTCCGGGGTGATCGGCGAGGAGCTCCCCTCCGAAGCCGTCGAAGGTGGAGAAGCTGCCGACCAACGCCGCGTCGCCGGAGATGGCCTCCTGGGTCGCCTGCTTGTTACCCGCACCGGTGTAGTTGTCGTTGCCGCTGTCGACGACGATCTTCCGTCCGTCGATGCCGCCACTCGCGTTGACATAGTCGGCGCAGGCCTTCGTTCCCACGAGCGCCCCTTCGAAGAGGCCCCCGATCGAGAGGGTCGAGACGTTCCCGATGCGAACCGTCGTCGGCGTGATGCCGGTCCGGTCGTTGTAGGCATCGGTTGGGATCGCGGACCTCCTTCCTGCGGAGCCCGTCGTGGTGGGAGAGGAGATGGTCGACGTGCAGCCCATCGCGCAGACGCCCACCAACGCCACGATCACCGATGCCCCGCTGCGCACGCCTTTCATCCCGGACTCCGTTCCTCACGCAGGCCCCGTGTGCGTCACGGCACCCCACCTGAGTGTCCCCTGCTTCGGGGGACCGGAGTAGAGGCAAAAGGCCCTCGCCGGAAGCGGTGGGAACGGTGGACGCTACTGTCTGGTCGTGACGATCCCACGGGAGGCCGGTCGGGTCCTCGGCTGCCTGATCGAAAAGCAGCTCACCACGCCCCAGCAGTATCCCTTGACCGCGAATGCGCTCGTGCTGGCCTGCAACCAGACCACCAATCGCGATCCGGTGGTGTCGGTGGACGAGGACACGGTGCTCGCCGTGCTCGCCGTGCTCAAGGAGCACCGGCTCGTCCGATTCGTCCTGCCTTCTCACGGTCGGTCGGTCACCCGGTACCGCCACGTGCTGGCCGAGGTCTACGCCATCGACGTCGAGAGCCTCGCCCTCTTCGCCGTCCTGCTTCTGCGCGGCCCACAGACAGCCGGTGAACTTCGGCTCCGAGCCGAGCGCATGGCCACCTTCCCGTCGGTCGAGGCCGCGCACGAACGGCTCGAGACCCTCGCCACCCGTCCAGAGACACTGGTTCGCATGCTGCCTCGACGGCCGGGACAGAAAGAGGATCGCTGGCAGCAGCTCCTCGCCGAGGCCTGGGTCGGCGCGAGTGGTTCCGATCCGCCCTCCGAATCGGAGGAGGGTTCAGCGGCGAGCTCCGGCGAGGACCAACAGGTCAGGCCCCACGAGGACCGATACACGACCGGAGACGACGCCCCGTGGAAGACCGAGGTGGCCGAACTTCGGGCCGAGATCTCGGAGCTTCGGGGCGCGGTCGACGCGATCGAAGCCTCAGTCGCAGACCTACGACGTCGCCTCGGCGACTGAGCCGTACATCAGTGATCCGGGCGTCGTCAGCAACTCACCGGTCTCCAACCAGGTCTTGAGCCCCGACAGGATCATCGGCCAGCCACCGTAGAGCTCGTCGTTTGCGCCTTCGCGCAGCTGATCGTGGGTGACGATGAGGCGGCAGGAGTCTTGGACCTGCTCGATCTCCCAGGTGATCCTCGAAGGTCCTTCGCTCTTCACGTCGTCGCTCCACAGCGCGGTCATCGTCTGGACGAGTCGCCGCGGCGGATCGACCTCCAGAATCTCCCCTTCACCCAGCAAGAACCCTGAGTCGCCGGGAACGCCCATCTCGAAACGGGAGCCGGGTGTCCATTCCGAGGTGACCCGGGCGCCGAACTGGTACTTGCTACGGATCTCCCCGTCGGTGATCGCCTCCCAGAGCCTTTCGGGCGTCGTACGGATGTAGATCTCGAATACCTTCTCCATCGAATCCTCCAAACGTTGCTTGAGGCCGCTGAGCGCCGCGGCCCAGGGTTCGGCGTACTTACTCACCCACCGGTCGTGGACCAACCGGATCGGCACCGGGTTCAAGAAGTGGAGCTTTTCGCGCCCTCTCTTGCGGGTGACCACGAGGCCGGCATCCTCGAGCAGTCTCAGGTGCTTCATGACGCCGAATCGCGACATCGCAAAGCGCTCTTCGAGCTCGGTGAGGGTCTGGCCGTCCTTCCGGAACAGCTCGTCGAGCAGTTCCCTCCTGGTGGGATCCGCAAGGCATCGGAACACATCGTCCACCCCATCAATATACGTGACCATATAGTCACATGTCAATCACTGGGAGGGTCCATGTCGATGACCGCTACGCCGGACCGAGGTTGGCGAGTTCGGGGACCACACGCTCACCGAGGCGGGATGCCCAGGTCGCCGGATCGGGACCTGGCGCTATGACCTCGACCAGCTCGACCCCGAGTGCGGCATACCGCTCCATTTCTGCGAGGAACCCGTCGACATCGGCAACCGGGTCACTGAAGGCGAGGATCGTCCTTCGGATCGTCGCGGGATCACGGGACTCGGCCTCACAGTGACGCGCCAGCACCTCGAGCTTCTGGGCGACCACGTCCGGATCCGGGGCGAACAGGTTGCAGGCGTCTGCGTAGCGGGCCACCAACCGCAGCGTCTTCCGTTCGCCGCTGCCACCGACCAGGATCCTCGGCCGAGGCTGGCGAACGGGACGCGGTGAGCAGATCGTCTCGGCGAGTTGATAGTGGCGACCACGGAAGGGGCCGTCGTCGTCACTCCACATCTGATGACAGATCTGCAACGTCTCCTCGAGACGTTCGAACCGTTCCGAGACGGATGGAAAGGGGACGCCGAGTCCTTCGTGCTCGCGCTCGTACCATGCCGCCCCGATACCCAACTGGGCCCTCCCCTCCGACACGACGTCCAAGGTGGTGACGATCTTCGCAAGCAGGCCAGGGTGCCGGTAGGTCACCCCGGTCACCAGCAGGCCGAGAGTCATGCGCTGGGTCTGGCCGGCGAGGAATCCCAGTGACGTGTAGCCCTCGAGCATCGGATCCTCCGAGCGGGAGAACTGCTCCATCTGGAACCAGTGGTCCATCATGGTGAAGGTCGAGCAACCACTCTCCTCTGCAGCCTGCGCGGTGGCCTTGAGGGTCGGTCCAAGTGACTCCGGTTGGCCGGCGAGGGTGAAGTTGACGAAGTGGATTCCGAGCTCCATGTGGTTCCTCCAGTTGTCGCGTCTGCCGGCGCCTCGGGCGACGGTGATTCCGATGCTGGCATAATCGCCCCCATGGTGAGGGCCACGTGACCACCGTCACCCGATCGGAGACCCTGCTCCCCGACCCCGAACCGAGGACCGTCCGCTACACGGTGATCTCGGTCGACGACCACCTCGTCGAGCCTCCCGACATGTTCGAAGGTCGGCTCCCGCCCCGGTTCGCCGATCAGGCTCCCAAGATCGTCGAGAACTCGAAGGGCCACCAGCTCTGGGAGTTCGACGGAAACCTCTACTCGCAGGTGGGGGTCAACGCGGTCGCCGGGCGGCGCCCCGAGTTCGTCAGCCTCGAGCCGACCCGCTTCGAGGACATGCGCCGCGGGTGCTGGGACATCGATGCCCGAATTGCCGACATGGACATCAACGGGGTGTGGGCTTCGCTCAACTTCCCCTCGCAGATAACCGGGTTCTCGGGTCGGGTGTTCTCGGGAGCCGGCGATCCCGAGCTCGGCCTGGCGGTCACCCGGGCATGGAACGACTGGCTGTACGAGGCATGGTGGCAGCCGTATCCGGACCGGATCATTCCCTGTGGGATCACCTTCCTGGCCGACCCCGAACAAGGTGCGGCGGAGATCCGACGTAACGCAGAGCGCGGGTTCCGGTCGGTGACCCTCCCCGAACGGCCTCACCGGATCGGTCTGCCCAGCATCTTTTCGGGCTACTGGGACCCGATCGTCGCCGCGTGCGAAGAGACCGGAACGGTCATCTCGCTCCACGTCGGATCGTCGGGCATGCCCGACATGGCTCCGGACAGCCCGATGGTGTCGCTTGGTGCAACCCTGTTCGGACAGATGTCGCTCTCCGCCTGCGCGGAGTGGATCTGGTCCGGACTGCCTGCGCGCTACCCGGGCATCGACATCGCCATGAGTGAAGGCGGCATCGGCTGGGTGGCAATGCTGCTCGACCGGCTGGACAACATCGTCGAACGCTCGGGCTACGGACGCGACTACGACCCCTCGGGGTTGCTGCCTGCCGAAGTGCTCGCACGAAACTTCTGGTTCTGCACGATCGACGACCCTTCCACCGTCGACACACGCCATCGGATCGGGATCGACCACATCATGGTCGAGGTCGACTATCCCCACGGGGACTCGACCTGGCCGGACACCCAGTCGGTCATCGAGCGCTGTTGGGGGCATCTGCCGGTCGAGGATCTGAGGAAGATGACCCACCAGAACGCGGCGAAGCTCTACCGCTGGCCGCTTCCCGACCAACCCGTTCCATAGTCCTCCTGACCGGGACCGAAGATGGTCAGTTGGCGGATCCCGAGGTCGCATCCGCCAGCAACTTGTTGTCGTCGGCCAGAAGTCCGCGGGCCAGAGTGCGGACCATCTCGGTCACCTCGGGATGAGTCTCGGGGTCCCACCCGTCCAACAGCTCGGTCATCGAGTCGCGCCGGGCAACGGTGAGCTTGTCGATCGCGGATTTGCCCTGGGGGGTGAGGCGGAACGCGGAACCTTGGCCGGAGCCGTTCCGCTCGACCATGCCGGAGGAAACGAGATCGTCGAGAGCGACCTGCAGCGGCTCCGGATCGATCTTCAGACGAGCCGCTATCTCGTCGAGACTGGACGCGGGTTGATCCGCCAACCGGTAGAGCATCCAGGCGGACCGGGGAGCGAGATCGAGCCCGGCGCGAGTGGTGAGCCGCTCATAGAGCTGACGCCGATTCTCGTGTCGCGAAGCCAACTCGAGGATGCGCTGGATCTCGCCCACCGACGAACGCGGCTCGCGCAGCCCCAAGTTCTGGGTGGGCTCCGCGGTGCGGATCGACTTGCGAAGCTCCAGTTCGGGAAGTGTCCAGGTGAGCAGGAAGGCGACGAAGGAGATGGGCACGCCGATCAGGAAGATGGTCTGGATGGTGTGCGCGATGCCTGCAATGACCCCCGCTTGGACGGCCAGTGGCAGGTGGAAGATGGCCGACGGGTTCTCTGCGTTCAGGTCGAACCCCGCCGGAATCTTGCTCAGGTGGAGCGCGCTCAGAATGTTGCGCTGCACCAGGTTCGCGTAGATTGCGCCGAAGACCGCCGTCCCGAAGCAGCCGCCGATCATCCGGAAGAAGGTGTTGCCCGAGGTGGCCGCGCCCAGCTCCTCGTAAGGGACGGCGTTCTGCACCGCCACCACCAGCACCTGCATCACGAAGCCGAGACCAAAACCGAAGATCGCCATGTACAAGGTCGTTTCCCAGGTGGACGTCGCGACACCGATCATCGACATCAGGTACAAGCCGATGGTCATCAGCGCGGTGCCGATGATGGGGAAGATCTTGTACCGGCCCCATCGGCTCACGATTTGGCCCGAACCGACGGACGCGATCAGCAAGCCTCCCATGAGGGGGAACAGGCGGACCCCCGAGGCGATCGGGCTGACTCCTTTGACCGCCTGGAAGAACAGGGGCAGGAAGGTCATCGCCCCGAACATCGCGAATCCGACGACGAAACCGATGGCTGCGGTCGCGGTGAAGACCGGATTGGCGAACAACTTGAGTGGGAGTACCGGCTCTTTGGCCCGTCGCTCGGCGAATACGAAGGCGATACCAGAAGCGATGCCGAGGCCCACCAGCCCGAGCATGAAGGGCGACGCCCACGGGTACGAGGTGCCACCCAGGCTCGTGTAGAGCACCAGACAGCTCGATGACAGCGCCAACATCGCGGTGCCCAGATAGTCGATGACCCGACGGACCTTGCTCATGGTCCCCGGCAACGTGACCGCGGTGACCGCGAGTGTGACCAGGCCGATCGGGATGTTGATGTAGAAGATCCACCGCCAGCCGACCGTGTCGACGAAGAGCCCCCCGATGAGCGGGCCGATGACCGTGGTGACCCCGAACATCGCCATGAAGTACCCCATGTAGCGGCCGCGGTCGCGCGGGGAGACCACATCACCGACGCTGGTCTGCGCTCCCACCATGAGGCCACCGCCACCCAGTCCCTGCAGGGCTCGAAAGGCGATCAGCTCGAACATCGAATGGCTCAAACCGGTGAGTGCCGACCCGATCAGGAAGATGATGATCGAGGCTTGATAGAAGAACTTGCGCCCGAACTGGTCGCCGAGCTTCCCCCAGATGGGTGTGGACACGGTCGACGTCAAGAGATACGCGGTGACCACCCAGGTGATGTGCGACGCGCCGTTGAGATCGCCGACGATGGTGGGGAGCGCGGTGGAGACGACCGTCCCGTCGAGCGCGGCAAGGAACATCCCCAGCATGAGGGCCCCGATGATCACCAGCACCCGTCGTTGGGACAGGGGTGCCGGCGCTTCGACCGTCATCCCTGATGACACCTCTGCCATGCGATGCTCCCGTTCGGCGGTGGCGGTGCCACCACGCCGGTCATCCTATTGGGTCGACCTGCACACACCGCCGCCGGTCGAGGACTGCCCGATCGGCCTACCATCGACAGTCATGGGCATCCATCCGACGACAGGATGGCCGGGTCGATCGACCCGAGACGAGCGACACGCGAGCCGGCAGAACTTCGGGCTGGAGATCGGCCGGAGGCGCCTGGCACACGAGGTCCGCACGGCCCGCCGGGAGGGACGGGCGACCCCGAGCGTGGTCATCGTCGGAGCCGGCCTGTCGGGGTTGGCATTCGGCATGCAGCTGACCCGATCAGGGCTGCACGACTTCACCATCCTCGAACAGTCCGATGGGGTGGGCGGCACCTGGCGGGACAATACCTACCCGGGCAGCGGGTGCGACGTGCCGTCCCACCTCTACTCGTTCTCCTTCTTCCCCAAGTCGGACTGGACCCGTCGGTTCGCCGAGCAGCCGGAGATCCTCACCTACGCCGAGCGGTGTGTGGAGCAGTTCGACCTCGACCCACACCTGCGACTGGGAACGACGGTGCGCCGCGCCCACCTCGACGAGGACACCCGCCGTTGGCGGCTGGAGTTGAGCACCGCCGAAGGGACCGAGGAGATCGAAGCCGACGTCGTGGTGTTCGCGTGTGGCCAGCTCAATCGCCCACACATCCCGGACTTGCCGGGACTCGAAGACTTCGCCGGACCCGTGTGGCACTCGGCGCGCTGGAACCACACTCTCGATCTCGACGGCCGGCGGGTCGCCGTTGTGGGAACCGGGGCGAGCGCAATTCAATTCGTCCCGCCGGTCGCCGAGCAGGCTGCCCAGCTCACGATCTACCAACGCAGTCCGAACTACGTGGCGCCGAAGAAGGACCGAGCCTACGACGCTCGCTGGCGATGGCTGTTCGACAACGTTGCGCCCCTCGCTCGTGCCTACCGATGGCTTATCTACTGGGGCCTCGAGTTCCGCTGGATCTTCTTCCGTAAAGACAGCTGGGCCGGCGGGAAGTTGCGAGAGGCGTTCGTCAAGGGCATTCGCCAAGGAGTCGTGTCGGATCGCCTGCCGGAGGAGTCTGTGGTGCCTGACTACCCGATCGGCTGCAAGCGCATCCTCATCTCCAACGACTGGTTTGGCGCGTTGATGAGGCAGAACGTCGAGGTGGTCGATCGGCCGATCGAGACCGTCGAGGCCGATGGCATCGTCACCACCGACGGAGAGAAGAGAGAGGCCGATGTCCTCATCTTCGGGACCGGGTTCTCGACGACCGACTTCCTCGCCCACATCCCGATCGAGGGCGAAGGTGGGAGGAGCCTCGCCAAGGAGTGGGGCGGCGGCGCCCACGCCTACCTCGGCACCGCGGTCGCCGGCTTTCCGAACTGCTACTTGCTGTACGGTCCGAACACCAACCTCGGCCACAACTCGATCCTCTTCATGGTCGAGCGGCAGATCAACCTCATCCTTCAGGCCATCGGCTTGCAGGTTCGCTCGACCCGCAGCCAGACGACCCCGTTCATCGGTGTGTCCGAGGAGGCGTATCGACGTGACGACCGCCACACCCAGCGTCTGGTCACCGGCACCGCCTGGGTCAGCACCTGCACCAGCTGGTACAAGGACGAACTCGGGCGGGTCACCAACAACTGGCCGACCTGGACGGTCCGCTACTGGCTCGACACCCTGCTCCTCCGCCCGAAGGATCTGGGACCGGTCGGCAGGAAGCGCCCGGAACGAGTGCCCTAGGAACCGATGTGGTCGGCGGGGACTGTTCCCAGGCGTCCGGCCTGGTAGTCCTCGAAGGCCTGCGCGACCTCTTCCTTGGTGTTCATGACGAAGGGACCGTAGGCGTAGATCGGCTCCCTGATCGGCTTGCCGCCGAGAACCAGCACCTCGAGGTTCGGGGTCCGCGAATCCTGGTCGGACGCCGCGGAGATGCTGAGTGCGTCGCCGTCTCCGAAGACCGCCAGCTGACCGGTTTCGATCCGGTGGCCCTCGGAGCCGACCGTGCCGCGCCCCCCGAGCACATAGACAAGTGCGTTGAAGTCGCTGCGCCAGGGGATCTCGACCCGGGCCCCCGGTGAGATGGTCGCATGCACCATGGCCATGGGTGAGTGGGTCGACCCGGGTCCGACGTGCTCACCGAGGTCACCGGCGATCACCCGGAACAGGGCGCCGCCATCCGGCGAGGCCACCAGTGCGACCTGGGAGGACCCGATGTCCTGATAGCGCGGAGCGATCATCTTGTCGGCCTTGGGCAGGTTCACCCACAGTTGGATGCCGTGGAACAGCCCACCGCTTGCCACCAGCTCTTCGGGCGGTGCCTCGATGTGGAGGATGCCTCCACCAGCGGTCATCCACTGGGTGTCGCCGTTGGTGATCAGCCCACCGCCGCCGATCGAATCCTGGTGCTGGAAGGTCCCGTCGATCATGTAGGTCACCGTCTCGAACCCGCGGTGGGGATGCCACGGCGTGCCCTTCGGCTCACCCGGCGCGTACTCCACCTCACCCATCTGGTCCATGTGGACGAACGGGTCCAACCGTGCGTGGTCAACACCCGCGAAGGCCCGGCGGACGGGGAACCCTTCTCCTTCCAGGCCCGCCGGCGCGGTGGTGACCGACAGCACCGGCCTTCTGACTACCTCGGCCCCCGGGGCGTCCACCCTCGGGAGGGCGAGCACATCGTCCACACTCACTGCCGGCATCGTTCCTCCTCTTGTCCCTTCGCCCTGTCGATTGTCGTCGCTTTCGGGCGTCCACGCTCCGTGCGCAGCTCCATTCGCAACCCGGCGCCGCCTCTCGCCATGTGCAACACTAGTTGCGCCCGCAACATTTCACGTTGTGGCAGGGCGGGCGGCTCGGACGCAGATTTCGGGGCGGCTTCTGCCGAAGCGTGTTCAGAATCGTCTCTTCCGCGACGAGAATCACTGTTGGAAATGTACGCTTGAGCAACCAGGGAGAGTCAGGAGACAGAAGGTGATCTGGCAACGCGGCGGAGCGACGCGCCGCGACGACCACGATGACAAGCCCAGTTCCTCGGCAGAGGGAATCGGCTGGCTGCTGAAGGAAGCCAGGGAGGAGCGCGGCCTCGACCTGCTCACTGTCCACGACCGTCTGGGCAGGCCGATCACCCAACTCGAAGCCCTCGAGAACGGGGATCTGGTCAGTCTCCCCGATCAGGCCCTGGCCCTCTCCACTCTCCGTCGCTACGCCTCCTTCCTCGGTCTGGACGGGGACGCCTTGGTGCTCCAGATGATCGACGCGTGGTCGGTGGCAGGGATCCCGACCAGCGGTGGCGCCAAGCGCGACGCGGTCGGGGTCGGCGCCGTCACCAACGTGGTCACCGCGGTCACGACCGGGCCCGAACACCTCCGTGCGTTCACCCAGACCGGAGAGGTTCCCAAGGTCGGCCCGGGCTCAGCCGCACAAGGGTCGGGTGCCTTCGCCTATGGGATGGCGGCCGGTCCCCCGACCGGAGCCTTCCCGGTGCTGCCCCGAGAAGAGATCAAGCACAGCAAGCGCGCGCTGGCCAAGGCTCGCCGGCGGATGCGGGCTCCGACGTCGTTGAAGACGATCACCTTCATCGTCGTGGTGCTCCTGCTCGCGGTCCTCGCCGGCTTCGCCATTCAGCAGTGGCGCCCACAGTGGCTGGTGAAAGGGCACGTGCTGCGGGTCGCGCCGCCTGTCAGCAAGAAGTCGTCGTCGGGGGGCTCCAACAACGGGGGATCCGCGTCGCCGGTGGCGATGACGCTGTTCGGCCAGCAAGGCGCCGCCTTCAAGGTGGATGCCCAGAACTTCACCCTCAAGGTGACCATCTCCGGACCGTGCTGGTTGCAGGTCAAGAGCTCGTCCTCCTCGACACCGCTGCTCAGCTCCGTCGAGGGGCCCGGTCAGACGTTCACCTACCCATCCACCGGGACCATGAGCGTGGAGGTCGGGTCGTCAGCGGTCACCGTTGCCATCGACATCGGCGGAACCACCGAGTACTCGAATTCACCACAGTCGACCCCCTTCACCTACACCTTCGTCCCGGCCTCGACGGGATAGGCGGTTCGAGACCGTCAGGAGGCGAGGACCCGGGTGATCTCACCGGATCCGACGTCGTAGCGCCAACCTTCGACGCCGACACCTTCGGGAAGCAGATCGCACTCGCGCACTCGTTGGACATCGGTTGCCAACGCGGCGTCGGGGTCCGGCATGGGAAGCGACTCCCAATGCGCCGGTGGCGTCACCCCCTGGGCTTCGAGGTCCGAACGGATCTCGCTCTCTGTCCGATTCGCCAAGGCGCAGTTGGTGTGGTGCATGATGGCGATCCTCCTCACGGCGAGGAACCTGGTCGCCAGCACCAGCGATCGGAGAACGTCAGAGGTCACCCGACCACCGGCATTGCGCATGATCTTCGCGTCGCCGGGCACAAGGCCCAGCATGGCCAGTGGCTCGATGCGGGTGTCCATACAGGTGACCAGCGCGAAGCCCTTGGCGGCGGGAGCTGGCAGCCCGGCAAGTTGGAACCCCGAGACGTAGTGGCGATTCGCCTCCAACAGATCGTCGAACATGCGCAGAGCTTGACAGATCGGAGTGCGTCGATCCGACGGTCACCCCCACTCCCCGACTCTCGGACCGGCAGTGCTACATTCCCTCGGTCGGACGCACCCCCACGAGGAGGGGCCTTGGCCGTTGCAGGCGAGCGCGCAGAGCCGGGTCCTGGCGGCATCCCGGTTTCGAGATGAGGACCGGTTGCGAGTAGGGATCACCACGCCCGTGCTGAGCATGGTTCCCGGCGCGCACGGGGCGTGGGAGAAGGACGGAACGTTCGAGGATGTCATCGCGGTCGCCGAGCGCGCCGACCGGCTCGGCTACGACCATCTGACCTGCAGCGAGCACGTGATCGTGCCCGAGGACATCGCTGCCGAGCGGGGCGGACGCTACTGGGACCCCCTTGCGACGTTCGGTTACCTCGCGGCTCGCACGACGCGTATCCACTTGACGACCAACGTGCTCGTGCTCGGCTACCACCACCCGCTCGAGATCGCCAAGCGCTACGGAACGTTGGACCAGGTCTGCGGGGGAAGGCTCATCCTCGGGGTGGGAGTCGGCTCCCTCAAGGAGGAGTTCGAGCTCCTCGGACGTCCGTTCGACGATCGGGGAGAACGGGCCGACGATGCGATCGGCGCCTTGCGGGCCTCCCTGTCCGAACCCCTGCCGCGCTACGACGGTCCCTTCTACCGATTCTCGGGGGTCGTCCTCGATCCCTGTGCGCGCCAAGCGTCGGTGCCTCTCTGGATCGGTGGTCGCACCCGCCGTTCCCTCCGGCGGGCGGTCGCACTCGCCGACGGGTGGGCCCCGTTCGGGATCAAGGGGGTCGACATCCAAGCGATGCTCGACGATGCGCGGGCCACCGCGGCATGGGCTGCGCGGGAGAGCCCACTCGAGGTCGTGCTGCGCAACGGGAGAGCACTCGACCCGGTCGCCGATCCCGACGGGACGCGACAGTCGGTGCGGAGGCTGGAGACGACCGGGGCGACCGGTCTCCAACTCTGGTTCCACCACGAGTCGCTCGAGCACTACCTCGAACAGTTGGAGGCGATGTCGGTGATCATGGATCAGGAAGGATGGCGCACGTGAACCGGGTCAAGGTCGGATTCTTCTCGCTGTCGCACTCGTCTCCGACCGGCGACGACCGCCCCTACCTCGAGTGGCACCAGATGGACCACATGCCGGAGCAGTACCAGCTACCGGGACTGCTGTTCGCTCAGCGGTGGGCCTCGACGTCGGCCTGCAGGGCTGCCCGCGCCGCCGAGTCGGGCGACTGGTCGAAGGTGGAGCACGTCGTCTGCTACCTGATGGGGAACCCGGTCGACGAGACGATCGACGAGTTCTTGACCCTGGGCCGGCATCTTGCCGAGCTCGGACGGTTTCCCCACTCGCTGCCGTCCCAGTATCGGGGAGCACTCCGCCTGCTCGAAGCCACTGCAGCGCCTCGGGTGCTCATCTCGGCAGAAGTGGTCCCCCATCGGCCCCACCAAGGCGTCTACCTGGTCGTCGAGGAGATCTCCGGGGCGTCCGACCGTGTGGCTCGAGAGGAGGATCGCCAACACCTGCACACCCAGCTGCTTCCCGCCCTGGTGTCGGTCCCCGGGGTGGCCGGGGCTTGGACGTACGGGACCACGCCGTCGATCCGCCGCTCGATGTTCAGCGAGGGCGACTACCAGATCATCACCTGCTACCTCGACGAAGACCCCGCGTCGGTCGGCGAGAGACTCGGGCCCTTCTTTGCCGAACGGTGGAAGACCGCGCCGGTCGAGCCGGTGCTCGCCGCCCCGTTCGAGTCCCTTCTCCTTTGCGATTGGGACCGGTTCAGCCCTCGTTCCGCTGACGGCGCTTCTTGAGCGACCACACCACCATCTGCTCGATCAGCTTGTCGTTGTCCTTGGAGATGAAGTGGTGCACCCGCTTCTCGAGGAGCGCCTTCATGATCGGGTTGAACGCCTCGTAGGTCTCGCGGAAGGACACCCGGGTCTTTCCATCTCCCAAATCCTCGAGGGCGGTCCACCCTGACGCCCGCGACCAGAGCGGCTTGCCGATGGCGTCGTAGCGCCAGGAGACCGGTCGCTTCGCCTCGGTAATCCACTCCCAGGACTGTCCCTTGCCCTTGGACAACAGATACTTCGGAACCCGGAAGTCACAGTGACGGACCAGACCGTTCCCGTTCTCGTCGCCGGGGTGGTAGATCTCGATCTTGACCGAGTCGGTCTCGACGCCCGTCCGCATCCTCCCCCAAAAGACGTCCCACACCTCTTCGGGAGTCCCGTCGACGACGAACTCGAACCTGTGATCCTGCACCTGCTGCCCTCCCCGGTCACCGGGTCACGCTTCGCCATGACCCGCCCGGACTCTACGACGTTTTCTCCCCGATCCTCTTCTCGGCCGCTGCGGATCGGTGTCGAGACGTCGCCTGTGGCAGGGTGGAGCGTGATGGATCCTGCGACAGAGCCTGACGCCGGACGACCGTTCTTCGACGTCGTGCTCAGCCAACGAGCCTGTCGTGTGTTCACCGACGTGCCGGTCCCCGATGAGCTGGTCGAACAGTGTCTGCGCGCTGCAACGCACGCACCCAGTGCCGAGAACCTCCAACCGTGGGTGTTCATCGTCGTGCGGGACGCCGCTCTCCGGGCGGGTATCGGCGAGCTGATGGCTCAAGCGTGGCGCCACGGCGGTCGGCAACACTCGGTCGGTCGCCTCGAGGACGCGCTCCTGCACGAGGTGGAGCACGGGGCCGAGGGCGGGATCGCATCGGCTCCGGTGATCATCGTGGTCTGCGGTGACTCGTCGATCGGGCTCGAGCAGACGCTTCCGTCCTCGGTGTTCCTCGCCACCCAGAACCTCTTGCTGTCGGCAGCCGCCCTCGGACTCGGGTCGGCGATGACCACCTTGGCCACCCTGCACTCCGGCGAGCTCGCCAAGCTGCTCGACCTTCCGCCGACGGTGCGTCCGATGGCGGTCGTGCCCCTCGGCTGGCCGGCGCGCCCCCTCGGTCCGCCACGGCGACTGCCGTTGTCCGAACGCGCCCACAGGGATCGCTACGGCGAGCGTTGGTGACGCCCTAGCGCTCGGAGCTGTCGGGCTCGGGTTCCCCCGAGCATGCCGCCACCGCTGCATGGATCGTCCGATAGACCTCGAGGGTTCGACTGTCGGTTCCGGCGGCTGACAGAAGCTCTTCCACCTGCCAGATCGCCCTCGCGAACACCAGACGGACGCCGCTTCTTTCGAGTCGTTCTGCGAGGCCGTGCAACATGTCGGCGGCGGTGAAATCGACGGATCCGACTGCCGAGGCGTCCACCACGACCGCCGACGTCCCCGGTCGATTTGCAGCAGCGCGCACGGCCATTTCGACCCCGTCGGCATTGGCGAAGAACAGGGGCCCCTCGATCCGCAGTACGACCACCCCTGGTGGAGACGCGGCCGAAGCGACTCGCGAGCGATCGACGTAGCGGTCTGGCTGCGCGGGATCCAAGCCCAGCTCGGCGACGTAGGGCCGTGAGGCCCGGAAGGCGAGGAGAACGACGGACATTGCGATGCCGATGAAGAGCCCCGGCAAGGTGTCGAACACCATGACCCCGAGCAGGGCTGCCATCGCGGCGATGAAGTCGGCGCGGGCGGCCAGTCCGTGGATGTCCTGCAGTGGCCCGCTCACGGAACGCCAAAGTCGTCGAAGGGCCGCGACGTCCACGAGCTCGAGCACCGCGGCAATCACCACTGCGGCCAGCGTGGCCTCGGGCAATTCCTTGAACAGCCCGGTGAGGAACAACAAGGTCAGGACGGTCAGCACCGCCGCGGCGAGCCCCGAGACCTGGCTCGTTGCCCCGGCCCCCCCATTGACAGCCGTCTTGGACAGGCTTCCGTTGACCACCATCCCTGACGACAACCCCGCCGCAGCGCTGGCCGCTCCCAGACCGATCAGCTCGCGGTTGGCATCGACGTCGTAGCCCTCGCGAGCCGCATAGGTCTTCGCCGCCCCCAAACCTTCGGCAAATCCGACGAGGACGATGCCGACCGCCGAGCCCGACAAGGCGAGGTAACTCCCCGAGGCGACGTGCGGAAATCCGTAGTGCGGAAGCCCACTCGGTATCGGGCCGACCAGCTCGACTCCGTGTGTGCCGAGATGTGCGACTTCGGCGACGACGATGCCGGCGAGAACGACGACGAGTGAGCCCGGTATCCATTCCGCGAAACGACGCAACAGCAGCAGTACCGACAGGGAAGACGCCCCGACGATGAAGGTGGCGACATTGGTCTTCCCGAGTTCGGTCAGGATGTGCCAGAGCTGGTTGAAGAAGTCGCCCGTTCCTTTGGACACTCCGAAGAGCTTGGGTACCTGACCGATCATGATGGTCATGGCGAGGCCGATGATGAATCCCTTCAACACCGGCTCCGAGATGAAGTTGGCGATGAACCCGAGTCGAGCCAGCCCGAAGACGATGGCGATGACTCCCACGGTGATGGCCAAGGTGGCGGTCAGGGCGGCGAACTGCCCGTGGTTCTGGCCGACGACTGATCCGACCGCGGCGGCAGAGAGCGCGGCGGTGGCCGACATCGGGCCGACGACCAGATGGCGCGAGCTCCCGAACGCGGCATAGAAGAGCAGCGCCGACGGAGCCGCGTAGAGTCCGACTTCCGGCGAGACCCCTGCGATGGAGGCGTACGCGAGAGATTCGGGAACGAGAACGGCCCAGACGGTGGCTCCGGCGATCAGATCACGGGGAATCCACGCGCGTTGGTAGCCACGCAGTGAGGTGAACAACACCTTCGGCTAGGCGCTGGGCAGACCTGTCTGCAGCTTCTCCAACACCTGATCGAGGCTGAAACTGGCCGGCTTCTGGCGGGGTGGGAACTCGGCCATGCTCTGGATCATCTGCAATACGAACGCCTGCATGGGTACACAGATCCAGGCGTGATCGAGAATCCAGTCGTAGTAGGTATTCGACGTGATGTCGGCCCGCTCGTAGGGGTCGGTGCGCAGATTGAATATCTTCGGCACCCGAAGTTGGGTGAACGGTTCGGCCCAGATCCTGAGGGTGCCGGTCGCCCGCTGCTCCATGAACACCAGCTTCCAGTTATCGAAACGGACAGCGGTGAGATCGCCGTCGTCGGAGACGTAGAAGAAGAAATTGCGAGCGCTGTGCTCGGCCTCTCCAATCAGCCAGGGGAGCTGGTTGTGACCGTCGAGGTGGACCTTGTAGGTGGCGCCGTTCAACTCGACTCCTGCCTTGAGCTGATCAGCGATGTCGGGCACTCCGGCTGCCGCCAACAGGGTCGGGAACCAGTCGTTGTGGCTCATCATGTCGTTCTTGACCTGGCCGGGCTCGATGCGCCCCGGCCAGCGCACCATGGCGGGGACCCGGTAGGCACCTTCCCAGTTCGTGTTCTTCTCTCCACGAAACGGGGTCATCCCCGAGTCGGGCCACGAGTTCATGTGAGGTCCGTTGTCGGTGGAGTAGAGCACGATCGTGTCTTCGGCCACCCCCAGGGCTTCGAGCTTGTCCAACAACTCACCGACGAGGTCGTCGTGGTCGAGCATCGTGTCGTGGTAGTCGGACTGCCACCGGCCGGCCCGGCCTTTGCTCGAAGGCTTTACGTGGGTGCGGAAGTGCATATGGGTCGAGTTGAACCAGACGAAGAACGGCTGGTTCTCGCCCGCCTTCCGTGTCATGAAGTCGAAGGCGGCGTCCCGAAACTCCTCGTCGACGGTCTCCATCCGCTTTTTGCTCAGAGGGCCGGTGTCTTCGATCCGCTGGGAGCCATCGGATTCGGCCCACGAGTGGATGACGCCCCGCGGGCCGAAACGCTCCCGAAAGTTGGGGAAGTCCTCCGGTTTCGGGTAGTCCTCGAGCTCAGGCTCCTCCTCGGCATTCAGGTGGTAGAGGTTGCCGAAGAACTCGTCGAAACCGTGGTTGGTGGGAAGGTGCTCGTCGAGATCCCCGAGGTGGTTCTTGCCGAACTGGCCCGTTGCGTAGCCGTGGGCCTTGAGCGCGGTGGCGATGGTCGGATCCTCCGCCTGGAGCCCGACGGTTGCCCCGGGCATTCCGACCTTGGTCAGGCCGGTGCGTATCGGATTTTGCCCGCAGATGAACGCCGCCCGACCGGCTGTACAGCTTTGTTCACCGTAGTAGTCGGTGAACTTGATGCCTTCCGCTGCGATGCGGTCGATGTTGGTGGTCCGGTATCCCATCAAGCCGTCGCTGTAACAGCTCAGGTTGGTGATGCCGATGTCATCGCCCCAGATGATGAGGATGTTTGGCTTCCCGTTGGGCATCTGGCCGGCTCCCGCTTCTCATGTAGCCCCGTCCCGACCAACCTACCAACGAGCCTGACCCGCGGACCTACCGGCTACCGACCAGACCTTTGAAACTCGATCCGCTCAACAGCGTCGACGTGATGATTCCCAACGGCAGGACCCCCCAGTAGCCAAGAGGGTGCCCGACGTTCCCGAAAAAGAGCATCAACAGCCAAGTTGCGGGAAAGGTCGCGACGAGAAAGACGAACGTCGCAAACAGAATGGCTCGGATCATGGTTCAGTACCTCCAACACTCGTCGAAACGACGAGCATCATGCTAGAGACGCCACTGCTCCATGACCTCCATGCAGGCAAGCCCGTCGGCAAACGACGGCCCGATCGGCTCCCCGCTGAGCACCGAGTCTCGGATCGCAGTCGCCCACGCCGTCATGGCCTCGTTGTGGGGATCGCCACCGCGGGGTTCGAACTCGAGCTGTTCCGTCGATCCGTCATTCCGGCGAACGACCACCCGGGCATCCCCGATGTTCTCGATCGTGCCCTCCGATCCGAGGACGACGATGCGCGGCACAAGGGAGACTCCAGCCACGAACGAGGAGTCGACCGTTGCGGTGGCCCCTGAGCGAACTTCGGCCCAACCGGTAAAGGCGTCCTCCGCGTCGCATCGGTGCATGGTCCCGGCGGCATCGGGGCGCTCGGTCACCGTGACCGAGGTCATCGCACCAGCCCGGACGATGTCCCCGAGCAACCACCGAATGAGGTCGATGGCATGGGAACCGAAGGCGCCGATCCAGCCGCCTCCTCGGGACCGGTCGAACAGCCATCCCCACGGGCGGAGGGGAACCCGTGATCCCGAGGTGAAGGCGGTGTAGGCGAGATGCTCCGGTGATCCGATGATGCCGGACCCGATCAGCCGCGCCATTGCCAGACGGGCCGGTTGACACCTGAACTCGAAGTTCAGGAAGTTGGGGATCCCACTCGTCTCCGCTGCTTCGACCATGGTCCGCGCCTCGGCGACCGAGAGGCCGAACGGCTTCTCGCACAGCACGGCCCGGCCGGCATCGATCGCCCAGGTGACGTGGTCCAGGTGCAGGAACGGCGGTGAGTGGACAGCGACGAGGTCGATCTGCGAACGACACAGCGCCAGCACAGCGTCCGGATCACGGGCGGTGACCACATCGACGACCTCGCATCCCGCTTCTCGGAACGCTCCGGCGGAGACCCGAGATCCGAATCCGGTCCCGATGACACCGACCCGCAACTGTCGAGCACCGGACGGAGGGGTTTGGGGGGTCGGAGACACGGAAAGGACAGGGTACTCCTACATCGTCGCAGGTCAGGTGAGGAATCGCGACCGCTGGTGGGGCTAACAAGAATCGAACTTGTGACCTCAGCATTATCAGTGCTGCGCTCTAACCGACTGAGCTATAGCCCCGCAAACCAGTGCACGACGCTACACCAGGTCGCCGGGCCCGGAGCGAGGCGGCGGAACCCCACTCAACGGGCCCGGTCAGCGAGCAAGCTAACGTCGCAACGCCGGGTTGCATCAAACCCGGCGCAGCAGTTGGGGGAGGTTGCCGTGGAAAGTCCCGTCGCGAGCTTGAACTGGCTGTTGGAGGCAATCGAGAGAATCGAACGGACCGGCACCGAAGCGCAGAGTGCCATTGCCGAGGGGGTCGCATCGGTCGAGGTGGCCCGTCAACAGCTGGTCGCCGGCAATCCTGTCTCGCGAATCGTTGCCGGCCTCGTCGGTCGAGGGGGCCGCGATACTCGTCTGAAGGCCTTGGCTGCGATCAACGCGTTCGAGAACGCGGTCGCTGTCTACCGAGGGGGCCTGATCCGCGCGATGGTCGACGAAGAAAAGTTGACCTTTACCGAAGTCGGCCGCATCCTCGGGGTCTCACGACAGATGGCCTCCCGCTTGTACCACGAGCGCCCGAACCCCCTGCCCCCGGAAACCACCTGATCACCACGACGTCACGACTGGTGAACCGCGGCTCCGATGCGGTGGGTTCGCAGGTGGTCGGCACCCAGTTGGGACAACCAGACGGTCTGCACGGCTCCCTGCCTACCTCCCCGTTCGATGAATCCCCGGGAGTTCGCTTCCTCCCACACCGGCAACCGGGGGCATGAGGTTCGCCAGGCGTCGAGCACCTCGTCGTACGGACGGGGCTCGCTTCCCATCCACTCGAGCAGGTCGAGGATCAGCGTGTCGACGGTCTCAGCCATGGGACTCTCCTCCCCAATGCTCTCACGACTCGGGATCCGCAAGCCTCCAGGGCGGAGAGCGACGGTTCTCACCGGCCCTGAACAGGCAGAGGTGGTGACCGTCGGGGTCGCAGAGACGAGCTTCCCGCCACAGCCAGGGCATGTCCTCGGGCGCCTGCTCGAACGCGATTCCCGCCTCGA
Organism: uncultured Acidimicrobiaceae bacterium; assembly: GCA_963839925.1. Taxonomy (GTDB): domain Bacteria; phylum Actinomycetota; class Acidimicrobiia; order Acidimicrobiales; family RAAP-2; genus Bog-756. The sequence goes on from CAWIWV010000002.1 coordinate 811,373, forward strand.
CCAGTCGATGACACAGATGGTCGAGATCGTCCGACTCGAAATAGATGGTGACCTGCTCCTCTGATCGGACCGACTCGACGAGCTCGACCGAGAAGGTCGACTCCCCCTCCGGACACTCGAACCTCAGGTAGTGGTCGTCCTTCACGATGAGGCGGAGGCCCAGCACCGCGTAGAACTGCTCCGACACAGCCAGATCGACCGAACCGACGGTCACCTGGTTGAGCCGCACCCCCTGAACCTCACTCCCGAGACGTCGGGCGCTTGGCGAAGCCGGCATGAGCTGCTGCCATGGCTTCGACCTGTTGGATCCGGGGCAGTGCGCCGAGAGCCGCGATCCCCTGACGATTGCTTTCTCCGGGGACGAACGAAGGGCTGGATCCGATGGCGTCGAGGACCTCTTCCACGACCTGCTCCAACGAGATGGGTGGGGGGGTCCGGGCGAGCACCTCAGGAGGCGTGTTGGCCCGGAAGGTCGGTGTGTCCATCGCGGTTCCGATCACCGACATGACGTCGACCCCGAGCCCGCGCCATTCAGCCCACAGAGACTCGCCGAGCACGAGACCGAACGCCTTCGAGGCCGCGTAGCTGGCGTTGTAGGCGCTGCCGGCCAGCGCTGCCGCCGAGCTCATCATCACGAGACCGCCTCGCCCCCTGGCGATCATCGCTCGGCCGAAGTACTCGCACATCGCGAGGGGTCCGAGACAGTTGATTGCGACCATCGACTGCATCGACTCGACCGACTGGTCCTCGAACTCGCCGACATACACGCCGGTCGCGTTGTAGACCGCCAGTCCGACCTCGATGTCCTCGGTCCCCGAGCGGAGCTCCTCGATGAACCCGGGGTCCGCGAGGTCGAGGGTGACGACCCGGGTCCGCACCCCATGGGTGGCAGAAAGGTGTTCCGCGACCCGCTCGAGGTCGGACAGCTCGGTGGGCCGGGCGACCACCACCACGTTGACACCGCGGGCTGCAATGCCCGCTGCAAATCTCTCACCCAAACCTGCGGAGCTACCCAGCACGACGCCCCACGGCCCATAGCGCTCGGCAAACTCCATGTCCTGCCCTTATTCGTCTCCGGCGGGATCTGCCGCCACCGCGGCAACGGCAGCCACCGCATCTCCCCCGTCGAGGTTCATGACCCGCACGCCGGTTGCGTCGCGCCCCTGCGAGGAAATCTCGCGCACCGCGGTCCGGATCACCACCCCGGAGGTCGAGATCAGCAAGATCTCGTCCTCGAGCGCGACCATGAACGCCGCGACGACCCGGCCTCGCTTGGCGGTCAGCCGGATCCCCCGGACTCCCTGCCCACCCCTGGCCTGACGGTTGAAGCGCTCCACCTTGGTCCGCTTGCCGTACCCGGCATCGGTGACCAACAAGATGTCGGCCTCGTCACGGGCGACGTCGCACGAGACCACCGTGTCTCCCTCCTTCAGGCGCACGCCCCGCACCCCGGCCGCGTCGCGCCCCATCGCCCGCACGTCCTGTTCGGAGAAGCGGATGGTCATGCCGAACTGGGTCACCAGAAAGAGATCGTCGTCGCCGTGGGTCTCCACGACCCGCACCAGCTCGTCCCCGTCGCGCAGGTTGATGGCAATGAAGCCTTCACGACGCGACTTGTCGTACTCGCTGAAGGAGGTCTTCTTGACCTGACCCATCCTTGTGGCGAACACCAGGAAGTTGTCTGCCGAGAACTCGCGGGTGCCGATGATCGCCTGGATCACCTCGTTGGGCGCCAGCGGGAGGAGGTTGACGATGGCCGTGCCACGAGCGGTCCGCTCCTTCATCGGAATCTCCAAGGCGCGTAGCCGGAACACCCTTCCCCTGTTCGAGAACAGCAAGAGGTGCGCGTGCGACGAGGTGTGGACGACGTCGTCGATCAGGTCCTCTTCCTTGAGCTTCGCGCCCTGCACTCCCCTGCCTCCCCGGCCCTGGGTCCGGAAGGCTTCGGCCGAGACCGCTTTGACGTAGCCGGCCCTGCTCATGGTGACGACCAGCTCTTCGTCCTCGACCAAGTCCTCCACGTTCATGTCGCCAGGGTCGTGGGTGATGACGGTCCGTCGCTCGTTGGCGAACTTCTCGCCGATCTCGTTCAACTCGGTGGCGATCACCCCGCGCAGCTTCGCCGGATCGTTCAGGATGGACTCCAGCTCGGCGATCTCCTCTTGCAGCTTGGCGAGCTCCTCTTCGAGGTTGGTCCGCCCGAGCCTGGTCAGGCGGGCCAGGGTCATCTCGAGGATGTGATTGGCCTGCTCTTCGGAGAACGAGAAGGGCTCGGCTTGGAGCGCCTCCGACGCAGCCGGTCGGTCGTCGGAAGCCCGGATGGTGGCGATGACCGCGTCCAGCATGTCGATGGCCCTCAACAGACCTTCGACCACGTGTGCTCTGGCTCGAGCCTTGTCCAACAGGAACTGGGATCGCCGGGTCACCACCTCGACCTGGTGGGCCACGTAGTGGGTCAGGATCTGGGCGAGGTTGAGCGTCCGCGGCACGCCGTCGACCAAGGCCACCGCGTTGACGCTGAAGGTGGTCTGGAGGGGCGTCTGCTTGAACAGGTTGTTGAGGACGACGTTCGCGTTGGCGTCCCGCTTCAGCCGGATGACCAGCCTGGTCTTTCCGCCAGAGGAGTCGTCCTGGGCCTCGGCGATGCCGTCGAGATCCCCACTCCTCACCAAATCCTCGATCTTCTTCGACACCGTGGCGACCGAGGTCTGATACGGCATCTCGGTGACGACGATCCGAGTTTCGCCGGCTCGACCTTCCTCGATCTCTGCGACCGCGCGCATCTTGATCGATCCCCTGCCGGTGCGGAGCGCGTCCAAGATGCCTTGACGGCCGAGGATCAGCCCGCCGGTCGGGAAGTCGGGCCCCTTGACGAACTGCATCAGGTCGTCCGGGGTGGCATCCGGATGCTCGAGCAGGTAGGTGGTCGCTTCGATCGCTTCGCCCAGGTTGTGGGGCGGGATGTTGGTGGCCATCCCCACCGCGATGCCTTGAGAACCGTTGACCAGCATGTTGGGGAAACGCGCCGGGAGCACCGTCGGTTCTTCCGAGGTGGCGTCGTAGTTGCCGACGAAATCGACCGTGTTCTGGTCGATGCCCTGCATGAGCTCCAGCGCCAGCGCACCCAACCTGCACTCCGTGTAGCGCATCGCCGCGGGACCTTCGTCCGGTCCGGTTCCCCCGAAGTTGCCATGCCCGTCGATCAACGGATGGCGCATGGAGAAGTCCTGGACCATCCGTGCAAGCGCCTCGTAGATGGCCGAGTCCCCGTGCGGATGGTACGAACCCATCACGTCGCCGACCACCTTGGCGCACTTGTTGCGCGGACGGTCGGGCAACAGACGCTGGTCGTACATCGAATAGAGGATCCGACGGTGAACCGGCTTCAGTCCGTCCCGAACATCGGGAAGAGCTCGTGAGACGATGACCGACATCGAGTACTCGAGAAACGAGCGCTCCATCTCCTCTTGAATCTCGATGGGCTCGATGAAGCCCGATACTTCTCCGTCGCCGCCGGAAGACCCGGCGCCTTCGTCGTCACGTCCTGGCATTCGTTGGTCCTATCTGGGTCCTGAAGATCGCTGCACTGCTGGCTCGGGGAGACCGCCGGTTCGCGTCACGCCATCCCGATCAGATGTCGAGGAATCGCACGTCTTTCGCGTTGGTCTGGATGAACTGCCTGCGAAGATCGACGTCCTCTCCCATCAAGACCGAGCACACCTCGTCGGCGATCGCCGCCTGCTCGACCGCAACCTGGAGGAGCGAGCGCTTGGCCGGGTCCATCGTCGTCTCGCGCAGTTCTTCGTAGTCCATCTCGCCCAGTCCCTTCAGGCGCTGGAACTCCTTGGTGTGGTTCGGATGCTCGAGCATGAACGCTGCTCTGGCGACGTCGTCCTTGAGATAGGTCTTCTCCTTCCCCACCTCGGTCGAGTAGAGGGGGGGTTGGGCCACGTAGACGAATCCTCCTTCCACCAGCGGTTTCATCTGGCGGAAGAAGAAAGTCAGCAGCAGGGTTCGGATGTGTGAGCCGTCCACGTCCGCGTCGGCCAGGATGATGATCTTGTGGTAGCGGATCTTCGCGACGTCGAAGTCCTCGGCAAGGCCTGCGCCGATGGCAGAGATCAGCGCCTGGATCTCGGTGTTCTTCAGCATCTTGTCGATGCGAGCCCGTTCGACGTTGAGGATCTTCCCGCGGATCGGGAGGATTGCCTGGGTCTTCGGATTGCGTGCGTCCTTCGCCGACCCTCCCGCGGAGTTTCCCTCCACGATGAAGATCTCGCTTTCGCGCGGGTCTCGTGACGAGCAGTCGACCAGTTTCCCCGGAAGGCCTGCGCCGTCGAGGGCCGACTTCCGGCGGGTCAGATCGCGGGCCGAACGAGCTGCGACCCGAGCCCTGGCCGCAAGCAGACCCTTCTGGATGATCTGCCCGGCTTCGCGCGGGTTCTCCTCGAACCACTCACTCAGCTTCTCGTTGGTGGCCCGTTCGACCAGCGAACGGACCGGCACGTTGCCCAACTTTCCTTTGGTCTGTCCCTCGAACTGAGGGTCCTGCAGCCGTACCGAGATGATCGCTGTCAGACCCTCGCGGATGTCCTCTCCTTGGAGGTTGTCGTCCTTCTCCTTGAGCGATCCTCTGGCCCTCGCGTACTTGTTGGCGACGTTGGTGAGCGACTTCTTGAACCCCTCCTCGTGCATCCCCCCATCAATGGTCGAGATGCCGTTGGCGAAGGAGTGGATGCTCTCGTAGAACCCCGTGTTCCACTGCAGCGCGATCTCGACCTCCATGGCGTCCTCGCGCTGTTCGAGGGAGGCGACCTTCCGGAACAGGGCCTCTTTGGAGGCGTTGAGGTGCCGGACGTAGTCGATGATCCCGTCCTTGTACTTGAAGACCTGAGACGCCTTTCCGTCCGGCCGTTCGTCGGTGAACCGGATCTCGAGGCCCATGTTCAAGAACGCCATCACCTGCAGTCGCTCGGTGACCGTTTGGGCCCGAAACTCGGTCTCCTCGAAGATGCCCGGGTCCGGCCAGAAGGTGATCGTGGTTCCGGTTCGGCCACGGGGGGCCTTCCCGGTGACGTGGAGCTTTCCCTGCGGGTTGCCGCCGTCGAGGAACTCCAGCTCGTGGTGGTCGCCGTCCTGATCGATCTCCAGGAGAAGTCGGGTGGAGAGCGCGTTGACCACCGAGATGCCCACGCCGTGCAATCCACCGGAGACCTTGTACCCACCGCCCTCGCCGAACTTCCCCCCAGCGTGCAGGACGGTCAGCACCACCTCAGCCGCAGACTTGCCCTGTTGTTCTGCCATCGGGCCGGTGGGAATCCCTCTTCCGTTGTCGGCGACCCGGACTCCACCATCGGCGAGCAAGGTGACGTCGATCTGAGTGCAGTAGCCAGCCATGGCTTCGTCGACCGAGTTGTCGACCACTTCCCAGATCAGGTGGTGCAGGCCGGTCGGACCGGTTGATCCGATATACATCCCCGGCCGTTTCCGAACCGGCTCCAGACCTTCGAGAACAGTGATGTCCTCGGCGTTGTAGGAGGGCTCGTTCTCGTTGCCCTCGTCCTCTTTTTTCAGCGCCACAGGCGCGCCCTTTCCAACTTCGGTTGACGATGTGGGAACCAGACAATCGCGGTTGCTCGTCGTGCGAGCGAGGCTCCCGACCTGCCAGGACGGGTGCCTGATTCCAAAGCTCCATTGTACCCTTCGCGGCCGTCGAGCCGGGCATGGGCGGACGCTCGTTCGGTGCTCGATCGGCGCCCCCGGTCGGCGCAGCTCACCTCCGGATCCGCACGTCGAGACGCTGTGGTCTGGCGACCCCGGTCTCCTCCACGACCCGGTCCAACAAAGCGTCCCCGAAGCTCCGCACCTGGGTGGCCCAGGCCGGATGGTCGACACAGACGACCAGTGCCTCACGGTCCAGCCGGATCGGCTCCACGTGCGCAGCGAGCGCTGGCCCGGCGATCTCCGGCCACCGCGCGAACAGGCGTCCCAAGCCCCTCGATCCGTCAGCGCCCAGCTGCCTGGTGACCGCGTCGAGAGAGGAGTCGAGCCTGCGTGGTCCGACGTTCGCTTCGAATCCGCGCCGACCGGTCACGTCGCGGCCGCCTCTGCCATTGTCACCCTGCCCTGGTCCAGCGGGTAGATCTTCGACACCGCGACCGTGGGGGGCGCTGGAAGAGCCGTGGTCAGAAGCGTCTGCCCCGTGGGCAGCCCCCCCAGGAGAGCCGCCGTGCGGAAGGGGTCGAGTTCGGAGAACACGTCGTCGAGGAGGAGGACCGGGGGTGTTCCGAGACGCGAGGTCGCGAGTTGGTGTGCGGCGAGCCGGAGTGCAAGCGCCAGCGATCGCTGTTCTCCCTGTGAAGCGTGGGTTCGGCCCGCGAGCCCTGCGATCGAGAGGTCGAGTTCGTCGCGATGGGGTCCGACCGAGGTGACCCCCCGTTCGACGTCGTGGGTGCGGCTTTCGGCCAACGCGTCGAGCAGCCGACCGGACCATGACCGCCGGTAGTCGAGGCCGAGCACCGTCGCCTTCCCCGCCAGCCGCGAGTAATGCTCGGCCGCGAGTGGGGAAAGGGCTTCGACGAGGTTGACCCGGGCCTCGACCAGAGCCGTTCCGGCCTCATCGAGCCGGGTATCCCAGACATCAAGGGTCTGGGCGGTCTCGCCTTGCAGCCGCCGCCCGCACTGGCGTAGTAGGGCGGTCCGCTGTCGAACGATCTTTTCCACCTCGTCAGCGGTGCGCGCCGCCTTCGGTTCCACCACCGCGAGTGTTTCGTCGAGAAAGCGTCTTCGCTCGGCGGGTCCTTCGCGTACCACCGCGATGTCCTCGGGGGAGAACACTGTGGTTCTCAGCGCTTGATGAAGATCGCTACGTCGCTTGACCGACTGGCGGTTGACCAGGGTGCGAGAGCGGCCCGAGCTGACGATCTCTGCTTCGATGGTCATCGGACGATCTTCGACCACCGTCGTCGCTCGCAGAATGGCTCGTTCGCTCCCTTTTTTGACCATCGCCTCCTTCGGAGCATGACGGAAGGATTGCAGTGTCGAAAGGTAGGCGATCGCCTCGAGCACCCCGGTCTTGCCGGCGCCATTCCTGCCGGTGATCACCGTGGTGCCCTCCGGGTCGGGTTCGATGGACACGTCGCTGATGTTCCGGAAGTCCCGCAACTCCAACGACGTGAGGCGCACGAAGGGTACCGATCTGCCTGTTGGGCTAGGAGACCCGAACGGGCATCAACAGGTACTGGAAGTTCCCCGCCTCCGCTGCTCTCACCGTTGCCGGTTTGGTCGCGTCGACGGTCTCGAGCAGAACTTCATCACCGGCCACTGCCTCCACCCCGTCGATCAGGTAGTTCGGGTTGAACGCGATGGTCAGTTCCGACCCTTCGAAGTCGGCGTCGACCGTCTCGCTCGCGTCGCCCACCTCCTGGGAGACCACGGTCAGATCCACCGCTCCACTGCGCATCGACAACCGAACCGGCGTCGTGTTGTCCCTGACCAGGAGTCGTACTCGTCGGAGCGCGTCGAGTAAGGAATCCTTGCCCAGGTGCAGCCTGTTCGGGTACTCCGCCGGAATCAGTTGCCGGTAGTCGGGATAGCTCCCGTCGAGAAGCCGCGTGCTCACCTTCACCTCACCGGCGGTGAAGGTCACCTCGTGGTCCCCGATCGAGAGCCCGACCCCTTGATTGTCCCCCTGCTGACCTCCGTCACCCTCTCCCCCGGATGCAGAAGCAGCTTCCTTCGACGGAAGGCTGAGTGCCGAGAGTCGCTGGAGTTCGGAGAGCGCCCGCGCAGGGACCAGGATCTGTGAGCTACCGGCGAGAATGTCCGTCCCCTCGATGTCTCTCATCGCCAATCGGTACGAGTCGGTCGCGACGAGTCGAATGCCGGATCCCTCCGGAGCAATCAAGACTCCGGTGAGCAGCGGTCGTGCGTCGTCGTTCGAGGCCGCCCGGACGACTTGCCGGAGCGCATTGGCCAAGCTGGAGGAGGGAAGGAATGTTGCAGGCGCAGGGGGATCCGGTAGGACCGGGAAGTCGTCGATCGGGAACGTACGGAGACTGAAGCGGGACCTGGCCGCGCTGATCTCCAGGGTTTCGGCCTCCGACTCCATGGTCACCGCGCCGGCCTCGAGCGATCGGACGATGTCGACCACCAGTTTGGCCGGCGCAACGCACGTACCGTCAGAGATGCCGATGATCTCGGTGGAGACGTGCACGGTCAGATCGAGGTCGGTCCCGACCACCGCGAGGCGATTGCCTTCTGACTCGAGTCGTACCCCACCAAGGGCCATCGAGGACTGCGCACGTGAACTGACGGCACGCCCAGCGGTCGCGAGGACTTCCACCAAGGAGTCGCGTTCGCATCGGAACTTCACCAGAAGATCCTTTCTTGTTTTTCTATTGAATTGTTAATTTGAGTAGTGATGGTAGTAAGGGCTGTGGATTGTGGAGAACTAACCCTCGACCCAGTTCAGAGGCGGTCTGATCACCAGTCGCTCATCCCCGGTTTCCGGGCATGAGGTGGCGCGAGGTGTTCTTTGAGTTACTGGTTATGGACAAGTTCATCTGAGTTCACAGAATTACCCCAGAAATCGGTTGGGATATCCACAGATGGTGCACAACCTCCGGATAGAGACGGAACAGGGTCGGAGGAGGAAGATGCGGCGGAAGCAGGGTCTTTGATGAGAACCGACCGTCGATGGTCGGCGATCACGAACCACTCTTGATTCGGACGATGAGATCGGTCACCTGGTTGTAGATCTGGTGGCGTTCCTTCATCAGAGTGGCGACTTTTTCCACGGCATGCATGACCGTGGAGTGGTCGCGGCCGCCGAATACCCGCCCGATGGCCGGATAGCTGAAATCGGTCAGCTCGCGGAAGACATACATGCTGACCTGCCTGGCGGTCACCAGCGGCCGCCGCCGATTCGGCCCACAGAGCTCTTCGACGGTGAAGCCGAAGGTGGCCGAGGTGGCCTCCAGAATGTCGTTGGGGGTGATCTGTCTGGGTTGGTCGGCCGAGACGATGTCGGAGAGCACGACTTCGGCCAGTTGCCTGCTCATCGGCTGGCGATTGAGGCTGGCAAAGGCGGTCACCCGGATCAGGGCGCCCTCGAGCTCCCGGATGTTGTCCTTCACGTGGGTGGCGATGAACTCGAGGATCTCGTCGGGGACTTCGACCTGTTCGTGCTCGGCCTTGGTCTGGAGAATGGCCAGCCGTGTTTCCAGCTCAGGAGGCTGGACCTCGGTGATCAGACCTGACAGGAAGCGGCTCCGCAGCCTGTCCTCGAGGGTCGCGATCGACTTCGGGGGTCGGTCGGAGGTCAGGACGATCTGCTTGGAGGCTCCGTAGAGGGAGTTGAAGGTATGGAAGAACTCCTCTTGCAGGGACTCCTTGCGCTCCATGAACTGGACGTCGTCGATGAGGAGCACGTCGCACTCGCGATAACGCCGTTTGAAGGCGGTCGTGGTGTTGTTGCGGATGGCGTCGACGAACTCGTTCATGTACGTCTCGGTGGTGACGTAGCGGACGTGGCGTCCGTTGAAGTTCTCGACCACGTAGTTGCCGATGGCGTGCAGCAGATGGGTCTTGCCGAGGCCGGCGTCGCCATAGATGAACAAGGGGTTGTACGAACGGGCGGGCGCCTCGGCCACCGATTGGGCTGCTGCGTGGGCGAATCGGTTCGACGAAGCGATGACGAAGGTGTCGAAGGTGTAGCGGGGGTCGAGGAGGGGGAAATCCAGACGATCGGCAGACCGCCCACCCCTGGGTTTTTGGGACATCGTGCTCGCCGAAGAGGACGCGTTGTGCGTGCCCGGGTCCGATCCGTTGGCGCCCGTCCCCTGGTCAACAGGTGATCGACCATCGTCGAGCGGGTCGTAGACGGGAGCCACCACCTCCAGCTGTACGTGGAGATCACGGCCCACCGCGCCGGTCACCGTGTCTTGGATGAGGCCGAGGAACCGTGACTCCACCCGGTCTCTGATCAGGGTGTTGGGTACCCCGAGGACGATCTCCCCGTCTTTGATCGACAAGGGGGTGATCCCGGAGAGATAGGCCTGCCAAATAGCGTCGGACACCTGCTCCCGCAGGGCCTCGGAGCACAAAATCCACATGGTTTCTGTGTCGTTCACGTGGGCCTCCGCCCTTCGACTTGCGTTTGCGTCCACAACTATGTCCACAAGCTGTGGACGAGTACCCGGTGCCACCGAGTGACGTAAGCCCGGCGGCCGGTGAGATTCGATACCCTCACTCGTTCGTCTTCGGCAAGTGGGTGACGGACCAGATTCCGAGCGGTCGGAAGACCACCTGCTGTGTTCGGAACGGTACACCGTGCCCACCCGGCGTGCCTCCCCGGTTCTCGACTAGAGCGCGTGGCCGATTGCGCCTAGCATGGTGCACGAATGCCTCGAAGAGTCTTTCTCGAGGCCCCCCTGTCGCACGCGACGCCGGTGTCCGTGGTCCCAGGGCGAGGAAGGATGTGGACGAATGAAGCGTACCTACCAGCCGAACGTGCGCAAACGGGCCAAGACCCACGGATTCCGGAAGCGGATGTCAACCAAGGCCGGGCGTGCAGTCATCCGGTCGCGTCGGGCGAAGGGACGCCACCGCCTCTCGGTGTGAGGAAGCAGACCGCTCCAGGCGCGGTTGGTCCTGTTCGATCGCGCAAGACATTCGAGGACCTGCGACGCCGAGGTGCCCGCGGGCGCTCCGGCCCGGTCTCTGTGAGTTTTGTGACACAACCATCCTGGTCAGGGCTAGAATTTGCGTATGCTGTGAGCCGGAGCGCAGGGGGCGCCGTGACCAGAAACCGGCTCAAACGGAGATTGCGGGCCATCGTGTCCGACACGGCAACCACCCTTCCCGCGGGCGCTTACGTTGTTCGGGCGAGCTCGGCCGGGGCGGCGCTCGGATTCGAGGAGTTGAAGGCCGCGATGAACGAGGCGTTGAACAAGGCGACGAGACAGGCCGCCCAGGGCCAGAGGACGCCGTCCCTGCAAGGAACATCTCGGTGAATTCGACCTGTATGCAGGAAAAATGGCAGGCGGACCCCGCTGTGGACGACCTGGATCTCGACGACGGATCCGGCAAGGACCCTTCTCGCGTTGCCCGATGGGTGATTGCGGCGGTTCGCTCGTATCAGGCCGCCCGAGCTGGTCGCCCGACCGGGTGCCGCTACCTCCCGACCTGCTCCGAGTACGCGATCGAGGCCATCGAGAGGCACGGGACCACCCGCGGGTCGATGCTCACGATGAGGCGACTGGCACGCTGCACCCCCTGGGGAGGGCATGGTGTCGACCCGGTGCCTGAGAGGAGGGTCCCATGCTCGCATCGTTGACGACCCCGATCGGCAGGATCTTCCAGCCGCTGCTCGACTTCGTCGGTTCGGTTCTCGCCTTCTTCTTCTCGATCATCCCCAACTACCCGATCGACGTGGCGCTGCTGACCATCGTCATCATGGCGCTCCTCACGCCGCTCACCGTCAAGAGCACCAAGAACATGGCGGCGATGCAGGCCCTCGGGCCCGAGATGAAGAAGCTGCAGCAGAAGTACAAAGGCGCAGAGAACCGCCAGCAGTTGAACGAAGAAATGATGAAGCTCTACAAAGAGCACAATGTAAATCCGGCTTCCGGGTGTCTTCCAATGCTATTGCAGATGCCAGCATTCTTCGTTCTCTACAGCGTGATCCGCGGCATCACGAACACGGTCGTCATTCCCGCGCACACCGTCACCGTTGCAGGATTCAAGAAGACCGTCCCCGAACAGGTGAGGGCGATCCCGCGCTACATCCCGAACCCGTCCAAGATGCGGACGGATATCGTGGCTGCTCACGGCCAGTTGAACTCGTTCGGGATGGACTTTGCACAGAAGCTCCTCTCGCACCACAGCAGTCTGTGGGTTGCGATCCCCTACTTGGTGCTGGTGGCGGGAGCCGTGGGACTCCAGTATCTGCAGATGTCGAGGTTGAACGCTCGGAATCCGCAAGCAAACCAAGCAAATCCTCAAGCTGCCATGTTGCAGAAATATATGCCACTCATCTTTGGATTCATTTATCTAAATGTGGCTGCTATTCTGAACGTTTATTTCATTGTTTCGAGCGGGATCCGAATATTGACGCAGGAAGTCCTGTTCCGAAAAGGCATCGTCGCCGGGCCTCCAGCGGCACCCACCACCGCGTCTCCACCGGCCAAGAAAGGACCGGCAGCAGATCGCACCGAGCGGGCGTTGCCGAAGGGAAAGGGAGGTGCGGCCCAGCCCAAGACAACCGCGGGCAGCAATGGGTCAGCCGGGACTACCAACGGAAAAAGCGGCACGAACGGAAAGAGCGGCACGAATCCGGCAAAGACCACATCGAGCAACGGCAACGGATCCGGGCAGGGAAGTCGAAAAGGACCATCTCGAGGGGGCAGTGGATCGAAGGACTCCGGGTCCGGCAACTCATCGAGCCGGTCTCAGCCGAAAGACGAGAGCGTCCAATCTCAGCCGAAGGAACATCCGCGTTCGAAGGCGAAGCGCGAACGAAGGGCGCGGTAGCCGGTGGATTGGGTTGAAGCCAGCGGAAAGTCACTCGCAGAGGCAAAAGAGATTGTGCTTGACCTGTTGGGCGTCGCGGAAGACGATGCCGAATTCGTCGTGCTCAGTGAGCCGAAGGCCGGCCTTTTCGGTCGCATGCGAGGGGAGGCACGGGTCCAGGCCCGGCTGCGGCCTGTCACTCCCCCGCCCAAAAGAACTCGACGTCCGAAGGGTGATCGGCGACGGACTGAGGGATCCCGAAACGGGGGCGGCGGGGGCGGCGGCAACAAGAACGGCCGGAAGCAGTCAGGGCAGGCTGGCCGCGAGGGCCCTCGTCGAACAGGAAGCGATGAAGCCGCGGGCGTTGCGTCCGCAGTTGAGGGTTCGGCCGCGGGTGGGCCGGGGAGTGGGGCCAACGGGTCGCAGACAGCATCAAGCCAAGCGACAGGTCAGTCCGGAGGATCGAGCCGATCGCGCCGTCGGAAGCGTGGTAGCGGACAGTCAGGTCAGAACCGGCCCAACAATGAAGACAAGCGAACCACCGGTCGTCGATCCGGGGAGGATGAGAGCCAGATGGAAGAGTCACTTACACTCGAACAACAAGGAAGCGCGGCAGCTGAATTCCTGTCGGGTCTGGTGAGGGAGTTCGGGCTGGAGGCAGAGGTCGAGTACTCCGAAGTCGAGGAGGACACGGTCCAAGTCTCAGCCCGTGGTGGAGACCTTGGGTTGTTGGTGGGTCCCCGCGGGGCGACCCTCGCCGCGGTTCAGGACCTCACGAGGACGTTCGTGCAGCGTCAATCGGAGAACCGCACGGACCGAATTCTGGTCGACGTCGGCGGGTACCGCGAGAAGCGGGTCGCAGCCCTTCAGCGCTTCACCGAAGGGATCGTCGCCGAGGTTCTCGAGTCCGGAGAAGAACGAGCTCTCGAGCCGATGTCGGCAGCTGATCGGAAAGTTGTCCATGCGACGGTGACTGAGGTTGAGGGTGCAGAGACGCGTTCGGAAGGAACTGAACCGGCGCGGTATGTGGTGATCGCTCCGTCCAACTGATGGACGGCGGGTTGGTGGGCCCGGATCCAATCGGAGAACTACATCGCAGGGTGAAGCCGTGGGTGGCCGAGTCCCTCTCCCGATCGGCTGCACTCGGATTCCTTGGTGCGATGCCGATCGACGCGCAAGTCGAGCACGCCCTTGGATTCGTCCACGCTTTTGAGTCCGAGTTCGGGAGAGCACCAAACTCGGTCCTGGATCTTGGATCTGGCGGGGGAGTCCCCGGGTTCGTTCTTGCCTCGTGTTGGTCCAGGAGCCGGGTTGTCCTGATAGACAGTAACAACCGCCGCACGGAGTTCCTCGCGAGTGAGCTCAGCGCTCTGGAGGACCTCGAAGAGGTTGAGGTGATCTGCGCTCGGGCTGAGGAACTCGGCCGAGACCAGCGTCTCCGGGGAGAGCTCGAGCTCGTGACCGCGCGGTCCTTCGGTGCACCAGCAGTGGCGGCGGAATGTGGTGCTCCTCTTTTGGCTGTCGGGGGAGTGATGATTGTTTCGGAACCCCCGGACGATAGAAGCCTCGAGCGCTGGCCTCCCCTCGGTCTTTCCGAGCTCGGGCTCGAACCCTCAACGAGGAATCGGTTCAACGACTCGTTCTCATTCCAGGTGCTGCGCAAGTCCGCGGAGACGCCGGATCGTTTCCCAAGACGAGTCGGCATCCCGAGCAAACGCCCTCTCTTCTGATCTGCCCAGGCCCCTGGTCGGACCCAGTCTTGACCTGGGTTCGGCGGCCTCCAGCGTGTTCAGTTGTTTCACGTGAAACATTGGGCTGAGAGCACTCGAACGACTGGAGGTCCGAGCACCGGGATCGCTGGGGTTTGATTCCACCAAAACCCCCCCCGGGTCGGTGCTTAGCTGGGTAGCTCGCTCAGCTTCGGGGACGGACGGTGGGGATCTGCTCCATCCCACAATCCTTGGGATGTCGGCCATGATTCTCCGGCCTGTTCAGATCGGCGGTGCCCGTAGTTGAGGGTTCAGCGGCGACGGCAGATTCCTCGACCACCGGGGTGGTCGGGACTCAGCTAGGTAGCTCGCTCAGCTCCGGGGACGGGATCTGGTCCATACCGCGACCCTTGGGATCTCGGCCAGGATTCTCAAGCCTGTTCAGATCGGCGGCGCCCGTAGTTGAGGGTTCAGCTGCCCTGCGAACTTCTCGACCACCCGGTGGCCGGAACCGATCTTTGGATTTGCTTGCTGAAGTCCCGGTTACGGAAATGCCGGGAGTCAGAACGATCCGACGATCTGCAGGAGTGCCGACTCGTTGCAGCCGAATTAGCCTCAGATCGGCCGTCCCGTGAACTTGAGGATCTATCGACGTCGTTCGGACTTCTCAACTACTCGGTGGTCGAATCTCACCTGGGTTGCTCACTGAGGCTCCGGTAGGGAGAGGACCCGGTGATCCTGAAGACCTTTCTAGGTGTCCGTTCAGATCGGTGACCCGTGTGCTTGAGGGTTCAGCACGCCAAGCCCTTTGTCGCAGCCCCCAGCCGTCGAATGCTCGAGTGTCGATCGAGTAAAGGTTGGGTCTATCTCCGTTGAAGGGACCGCCCGGTGCCCATTCAGACCGAGAGTCGGTCCTCGAAGTGCGTTGGAACGGCACCTCGGTGCTCCGATCCAGCAACGTTTCACGTGAAACAATTTGGAAGCGAAAGGCTTGACCCGATCCCGCACACAGGGGAGTATGAGTCCCTTGATGTCTTCTGAATCGGATAGACGCTAGTGCTTGGTCGCCGCAGAGGTCGCAACCGTCCGTCCCCACAGGATGCCGGTCGGAATGAGACCGAGCCGGAGATTCAGGCTGACCCAGCAGGCTCCAGTGAGGAGCCACCATCGGTAGCTCCGGCCGTTGAGGACAACCCTCAAGTGGCATCGAACTCTCGGCCGGCGTCGTCTACCCCTATAAAAGAGACGAGCTCGGATGTTGCCACTGCTCACGCGGAGCTTGACAGCGTCCTTCCACCCAGCCGGACAGGTCAGTCGGAATCGAAGTCGGCAACGATCGCTCCCCCTGCTCCGCCCGTCGCATCCCCGGCTCCAGAACCCGCTGAACCAGCCCCCCGCGTCCAGATCGCAGCTTCTGCGGTCCGGGTTGGTGAGGTGAATTTCGAAGTCGGCGTCCCCGAGGATTCCCCGACGAGCGAGGGATCATCTGAGGATTCAAGTCCTGAGCCCGAGGTTGAGCCAGACGAGCGACCGAGCCACAAAGACGAAGCTCAAGCGGCGTCCGGCAATCCTTTGCCGCGAGTGTTGGCGATTGCCAATCAAAAAGGAGGAGTGGGGAAGACCACCACTTCGGTGAACCTCGGAGCAGCGCTCGCTGAGCTCGGGTTCAGAGTTTTGGTCATCGACCTCGATCCTCAGGGGAACGCAACGACCGGCCTCGGGATAGACGCACGAAACTTCGAACTCTCGATGTACGACGTGATGATGCGAGACGCTTCACTCGAGGATTGTGTGGAGCCCACCAGCATGAAAAATCTCTTTGTCGCACCGGCCACAATTGCACTTGCCGGTGCCGAGATCGAATTGGTGCCGGCGTTCAGTCGAGAGATGAAACTGAAGCGGTCGATCGAGTCCGTCCTCGACGATTTCGACTACGTGCTGATCGACTGCCCACCCTCACTCGGGCTCATCACGGTCAACGCTCTGGCCGCGGCCGGCGAGGTGTTGGTCCCCATCCAATGTGAGTACTACGCACTCGAAGGGCTCAGCCAGCTGATGCGAAACGTCCACCTGGTCGCTTCGAATCTCAATCCTCGGCTGGAGATTTCGACAATTGTGTTGACGATGTATGACGCCAGAACGAAGCTCGCAGACCAGGTGGCCAGTGAGGTGAGGGAACACTTCGGGTCGAAGGTCTGCCGGAGCGTCATCCCAAGGACGGTGAGATTGTCAGAAGCACCATCGTTCGGACAACCGATCACCACGTTCGATCCAGGGTCACGCGGTGCCATTGCATACAGAGAGTTAGCCAAGGAGGTCAGCGGTGGCACGTCGTAGCGGACTGGGCAAAGGACTGAGTGCGCTCATTCCGTCGGAGGTGACGGGGGATCGCTCGACCGCGCTTCGCGAGGTTCCCATCGGGAGCATCAAACCCAACCCGCGGCAGCCGCGCCTGACCTTCGACGAGGAGTCGATGTCTTCGCTGGCTGCCTCGATCAAGGAACTCGGAGTCCTGCAGCCAGTGCTGGTTCGCCAGATCGGTGGCGCAGCCGCGGACGATTTCGAGTTGATCGCCGGAGAGCGCCGATGGAGGGCGGCTCGAAGAGTCGGTCTTCAGACTATCCCGGTGCTCGTGCAGAGCGCGGACGAAACTCGAAGTCTCGAGCAAGCGTTGGTGGAGAACCTGCACCGCGAAGATCTCAATGTGCTCGAAGAGGCCGCTGCCTACCAGCAGTTGATCGAAGAGTTCGGCTACACCCATGACCAGGTCGCGAAGCGGGTGGGCAAGAGCCGCACCTCGATCAGCAACATCCTGAGGTTGCTCCAACTTCCTGCGGGCGCCCAACGCTTGCTTGCGGAAGGCCAGATCTCCCCGGGGCACGCCCGGGCGCTGCTCGGAACCCCCGACCGCGGATACCAAGAGTTTTTGGCGAAGGCTGTCGTCAATGAAGGGTTGAGTGTCCGGGCGGTCGAGGACATGGTGCGCGATCACTCGCAAGCTCAGGAGCCCGTCCCCGAGCACGCTTCCGCTTCAGAAGCGGAGAGTGAAGAGCCTCAGCCCAAGGGAACCGTTACCGTGGCTCCCACCTCCCGCCGGCTGCCGCCTCCAGGAATTCTCGAGTTGGAGGAGCTCCTTTCCAGTCATCTCAACACAAGAGTAAAGGTTGACCTTACGTCAAAGCGCGGGAAAGTGGTCGTGGAGTTCGCGACGTTGGAGGATCTCGAGCGTATCTACAAGCTCATGGTGGGTCGGGCCGAGGCGGGAGCGGTCTCATAACCGCGAAGAGCGGTCAAAATGGCTCAAAAGCCCACGGAAAGTGGGATTCTGTCTAACTCGATGGTAGAGATATATCCACAACCTGTGCATGAGGTTGTGGATGAACGCTCTAATCCCAGGCGCTGCGGGTCCATTCGGCAAGTGCGGTGCCGGTCGCTCGAGCGATGAGGGTCACCTGCTCGACCAGCACGGCCGCCGGCCCGATTTCGATGATCACCGCAGGCATTCGGGTCTCGCGGAGGAGTGGCAAAGACATCCCGTGGCTCCCTCCATCGGGAAGATCCACCGTCTTGGACACACTCTCGACCAGGAGTTCAGCCAATCGGCGCCCGCCGGGCGAGGAGTAGCGGTACCCGGAGTAGTACGCGGTCCTGCAGTGTCGCGCTTGAGGGTCGAGGCGCAGGCCGATGAAGACGTCGGCGCCGCTGGCATTGACCTCGGCGGCCTGCGTGGAGCCATTGGGGTGATGATGGGAGCTGACTGAAGCTCCGTGGTTCACGAGGAGCCTGCGGAGGGCTGCAACCACGGAATCGAGCCCGCCCTCCTCGCCGATCGCCACTCTCCTGCCCCAGAGGGTCCGGGGTGCCGCTCTGAGCTGCTCCCGGTCGCGGACCGAGGTGACCAGCTCGGTGTCGTGATGGCGCGACCCGAACCGGAAGAGCTCGGCGACGGTTGCTGCCCCTGCGATGCCATCGACCGGAAGGCCAGCGTTCCGCTGGAACTCTCCCAGCGCGGCGGAGGTGAGATCACCGAAGATCCCGTCGACCCGCCCGCAGTCGAATCCGAGTGCGCTGAGCCGTTGTTGCAGCTCAGCGACGTCGTCGCCTCGAAGCATCGGGGTCCGGCGGTAGAGGAAGCGGTCGCCGATTCGACGCCCGGCTTCCACGAGTGCCGACCAGGTCTGGGGTCCGCAGGTTCCGTCTACACGGAGGCCCCGGCGGTACTGGAACGCTTCGACAGCGGCCCTGGTGCCGGCTCCATACGAGCCGGGTGGGTCGAGCGCCGCCGAGAACCCCAGCTGCTCCAGTCGGTGCCGCACGTCGGTCACCGCGGGCCCGGAGTCACCAATCGCCAGGTGGATCTCTCCGTGGGTGCTCAAATCGCGGCCCCGACCGGGCACGACCCCTCGGTTAGAGGTGGGCAGAGATCTCCTGCAGGAGCTGGCCTTTGCCCTTTGCCCCGACAATCCGCGCCGTCGGCTCCCCGTCCTTGAACAGGATGAGCGTCGGGATGCTCATGACGTCGAACCTGCGGGTGATGTCGAGGTTGTCGTCGATGTTCAGCTTGGCAACTTCGAGCTTTCCAGCCTGCTCGGTCGCGATCTCCTCGAGTACCGGAGCGATCATCTTGCACGGGCCACACCATTCGGCCCAGAAGTCCACCAGCACCGGCACGTCCGAGGACTTGACATGCTCATCAAAACTAGCGTCACTGAGGGTTGTGATCTTCTCACTCACGTCGTTTCCTCCTGCCCACTCATAGTTCGTTGTTCGGGTCGTTGTGGCCAACCTTTACACGTGCCAAGGCTGAAACCACTGATGACGCCGGAACATTCCCGACGGTCCGACGATCAAGCGGGGCTGTGTTGGTCTTCCAGCCAGCGCTCGACGTCGATCGACGCCTGGCACCCTGAACCTGCCGCGGTGATCGCCTGACGGTACCGGTGGTCCTGCACGTCTCCACAGGCGAACACTCCCTCGACGCTGGTGCGGGTCCCGTCGAAGGTTCGGACATAGCCGTTGTCCTCCAGCTCGACCTGTCCCTTGAAGAGTGAAGTGTTGGGTCGGTGCCCGATGGCGACGAAGAGACCCTGGAGTTCGAGATCCGACTCCTCTTCGCTGAGGTTGTCGCGTACTTTGATCCCGACCACCGAGCTGTCCCCGAGCACGTCGATCACCGACGAGTTCCACCGGAAGGTGATCTTCGGGTTGGCGAATGCCCGTTGCTGCATGACCTTCGATGCGCGCAGGTCTCCGCGCCGGTGGATCACGGTCACCTTGTTTGCGAACCGGGTAAGGAACAACGCCTCTTCCAGAGCGGAGTCACCTCCACCGACCACCGCGATCTCCTGTTCGCGGAAGAAGAAGCCGTCGCAAGTGGCACACGTCGAGACGCCGCGCCCCAAGAGCCGCTCTTCATTGGGGAGATCGAGCATCAACGCCTGGGCCCCGGTGGCGATGATCAAAGCCTCTGCGGTGTAGTCCGGCTCTGCCGCATCGGGGTTGGCGACCCAGAGGGAGAAGGGTCGAGCCGACAGGTCCACACGCGAAACCTTCGCGGTGAGGTAGTCGGCACCGAAGCGGGCGGCTTGCTCGCGGAACGAGGTCATCAACTCCGGGCCCATGATGCCGTCGACGAAGCCGGGATAGTTCTCCACCTCTGTGGTGAGCATGAGCTGCCCCCCCGGCTGGTCAGAAGTGGAAGAAGGCTCTCCTTCGATGACCAGGGGAGAGAGCTGTGCTCTCGCCGAATAGATCGCCGCAGTCAGGCCGGCTGGGCCCGACCCGACGATTGCCACTTGGCGGTGTTCGGTCACGCCGCACCTCCGGTCGAATCGCTCGAGGTGGTGCGCTGGCTCCAGGCAGCGATGCCGAGGCCGACGAAGATCAACCCGACGACCAGATCCGAAAGCCAGACCCGGCCGTCGAAGACGTACACCGTGAGGAGCCGGACGAGCGCGATGGAGAGCAGCGTGATGGTCACCAACGCAGCGGCGAACACGATGATTCCGAACACCACCGCGCGGGTGGCAAGGGTGAGGGGCCGGACGGTCTTGTCCCGGAGAAGGACGACCAGAGCTTCGACGAGATCGGCACCACGAGCGGGCAGCTCGTTGATCGGTCCCGATCCGGGCAGCTCGGTCGCCGGCGATTCGGGCGGCTGATCCATGGCGCGAGGATAGCCGGACCGCTCGCGCGGCCCGCCTGACCAGCGGCTCGGAGGTCAGTCAGCGGTGAGCATGCACAGACCGATCGTGCCCGGACCGGTATGAGTGCCGACGACCGGTCCGAGATCCGTGACGACCAACGGGTGCTCGGACTTGACGGTGTCGAGCATCGCCACGAACTGGTCGATGTCCTTTGCCGCGCCGTTGCACACGGCGATCCGACTGAGCGGCTTGGCTTCGCGAGCCTTGTCCGCCAGATAGCGCAACGCCCGCGCGCGGGTGCGTTGCTTCGACTCCTCTTCCACGACGCCCTCGGCGAGGGTGACGACCGGTTTGATGGAGAGGAGCGATCCGAGAAGTGCCCTGGCACCTCCGATTCGGCCACCCTTTTCGAGATGTTCGAGGGTGTCGAGCGTTCCGAAGACCTGGGTGTGGTCGATGAGGTGTCCGACCCGCTCCACCAGCTCATCGAGGTCCAGGCCTGCCGCGGCAAGGTCTGCCGCCTCGAGGACGATGAGGCCGAGGCCCATGGTCAGCGAGCGGGAGTCGATGGTGCGAACGGGGATCCGGTCCTCGACTGCTCGTGCAGCGGTCACCGCGGACTGGTGCGTCGCCGAGACCTCGGCGGAAAGATTGATGCAGACCACGCCGTCGCACCCGGCCGCCGCGGCGGCCAAGAAGGCTTCCTGAAATGCGCCGGGGGATGGAGCCGCGGTCTCGGGGAGGACGTCGCTGGCTGCGCAGCGAGCCCAGAACTCGTCAGCCGTGAGGGTCGACCCGTCGACGAACTCCTCTGAGCCGAATCGGATGGACAGCGGAACCACCGTGACGTTCCGCTCCGCGGCGAGCTCTGCCGAGAGGTCGCACGCGCTATCGGTCACCACCTGTATACGGGCCATCGATTCCTCCCCCCGATGGGACGTCGTCCACCGGCTCTTCGCTGACCGGGTGAAGACCGAGATCGGGCGCACCGGTCGAGCGCTCGTCGAGTCTGTCATGGATCGGCTCGGACGAGGATCCATTGGTCTGGTCGAGGGTGGACGTCTGGTCGACGCTGGTCGACGCGTCGGCTGGGTCGTCGTCCGATTCACTGGTCGAATCATCGACCGCGTCGTCGTCCGGGTCGACGTCCGCGTCGACGGACGGGTTGATGGTCGGATCACTGGTCGAGCTACCTGCAGAGCCGCCGCCGGGATCGTCGAGCGCGACCCGCTGCCCGCTCCGGTCCGGGGGCGAGTCACGGTCGCCGCGCTGTGCGAGCAGGCCGGCGGTTGCGACGAAACCTCCGATGCCGACGAGCACCGCCAGCACGACCCGCGAAAGCAGCCCGAATCCGGTGGTGGAGCCGGACACGTTGAGGGCGAGCACGGTGAGCACCGCCATCACTGCCGATGCGGTGAGCACGTGTTTGACCGGGGTGGTCAGGTCGTCGCCGCCCAGCCCGCCCACCCGATTGCGGATGAGCGCCAACCCGAGGACTGCACTGACCGTGTAGGCGAGGGACAGCGACAGGGCCAGGCCGCGCACCCCGAGGGGTCCGACCAGGGCCACTCCGAGGACGATGTTGAGCCCGTTCTCCACCAGGTAGAGGTAGAACGCGGTCCGGGTGTCCTGCATCGCCTGGAGGATCCGCACGATGTAGAGAAACGTGCAGAACCCAGGAAGCCCCAACGCGAACATGGCGAGCGTCGCTCCGGTGGTGCTCGCGCTGGCGGACGTCTCGGCGCCATGTTGGAGCACCAGGTCGATCAAAGGATGGGCAAGCAACAGCATGCCCACGGCGGAGGGAATGATGATGGCGAGGATCCCCCGCAGTCCGAACGCCATCCGATGGCGGAATCCGACGGTGTCTCGGAGGGCCCAGCGGGAGGCCAGCGAAGGCGTGACCGCGGTCATGATCGAGACCGCCACGATGCCGTAGGGCAGCTGGAAGAAGCGGTACGCGTAGGTGTACGCAGAGACGGCGCCGGGGACTTTGACCCCATCGGCCAGGGCCAAGATGATCACCAGCGCGATCTGATTGGCGAGTACCCAGCCGAACGTCCAGCCGGACAGGCGGGCGATGGTGCGCATCGCCTCGTGGGCCGGCCGCCACAGAAAGTGGAGGTGGAGTCGAGCGCGCACCAGCGACGGCGCCAACAGCACGGTTTGGACGGCCACGCCGAGGGTGGTGCCGACTGCCAGCAGCACCAGCGCGGAGTGGTGCGCGTCGACGGTGGCCAGGCTCGGATGAGGAACCAGCGCGTGGAACCACAGCAGAACGACGATCAGCACCAGATTGTTGGCGATGGGCACGAACATCGGCGCGGCGAACTTGCCGCGGGTGTTCAACAGGGCGGTGAAAAGAGCGATGAGGCCGTAGCAGGTGAGCTGTGGCACGAACCACCGCAGGAAGAAAACCGCTTCTGCCCGCTGGTGCACCACATCAGGGTTGTGGTTGGCCGCGGTGTAGACGTCGATGATCTCCGGGGCGAGGAAGAAGAAGGCGACGGTTGCCACGAACAGCACGACGACGGTGACGGTGACCACTGCCGAGATCGCCTCCCATGCCTCGTCGGATGAACGGGTGGAGAGTCGATCGACGAAGACCGGAACGAAGGTCGCCGAGAGCACCCCGCCGATGACGATGTCGGTGACGATGTTGGGGGTGGTGTTGGCGAGGTTGTAGGCGTCGGCGAACCCACCCCCTCCGAGTGCCGAGGCGAGGATGATGACGCTGACCAGTCCGGTGATCCGGGACAGGGTGGTCCCCACCGCCATCCCGGCGGTGGCACCCGCCAACCGGCGCCGATGTCCTTGACGGTCGGCCGGCAGTCCGTCGATCTCGGTGTCGGTCACCGTGTCTCGGTCGGGAGTTCAGGCCCCTGTTCTTCGTCCTCCCGCCGGAGAGATCGCCGCTTGCGCGAGGTTCTCACCCACCACGCTGCGAGGACCGCGACGGCACCGACGGAGAGGATGATTCCGACGATGGAAGTGGCGGTCGACCGGACGGTGATCTGACCGCTCGCGAGCCGGAGCACGCCGGTGGGGGAGGTCAGGGTGATCGGAACGGTGAACACACCGGAGGTGCGCGCTCTGACATGCACATAGATGACGTTGCTGTGGTTATGGCCCGGAACGATGGTCGTTGTATCCGTGTAACCGGTCACCCCGTTGGCGAAGAGGAGTTTGTCACTGGTGATGGTCACCACTGCCCGCATCGCGTACGGAGCCGACGACACGATGTCGATCGGCAGGGTGCCGGTTGCCGAGGTCAGGGTGATCGACTGACCGGTGGCGACCTGTAACTGGCTCAGCTGCGCGTCGAGCGCGAGGTCCGTGTTGTGGAGGACGGCAGACTGCTGTGCCGGTGCGAGCAGTTCCGATTCGCCGGCGAGGACCAGGTCTTCCAGCGGGACGATCACGGAACGGGCGGTGGGAGCGGCTGCCGCGAAACCGTTGATGTGCTGGCGCTGGGTGCCGATCGCCGCGGCCGGAAGTGGTGGGCCGCCAGAAGCCGTCGATCGACATCCGACACGGCAGACGGTCGGATTCGGGAAGGTGTTGAACAGTTGGTCGGTGGTGACCGGCTGGATGATCGGATTGCCGGCGAGTGAGCTGAGGAGGGCTTCGACAAAGGCCGGGTCGTCCGCCCAGCCTCGAGGCGGCATGGCCACCACGGCGCGCGGGTCCTCGTCATTGGGCTGCTCGTAGTAGATCTGAGCCAACTCGGCCACCAGCTGATGGGCCGCGAGGACCGGGTTGTTGGCAGGGCGGACGAAACGGGTCGACAGGGTCGACGCGAACGCGGTCATCGAGGAACCGGTGCTCGAGGTCATCACGAACGGGACGGCTGCCGACCCGTCGGTCGGTGGCGAGGCCACGGTGTTCGCAGGAACGATGACGTGGCTGTACCCCTCCGCGCGGAGTTGCGCGAGTGCGGTGGCGTCCAGTCCGCCGTCCGACACCCACACCCCCTGCCGGGTCGGCTCGACCGGTCGATGGGTGACCGACGCCGAGATGACCGCGGCCCCGCGCGCGATCTGCAGGCTCAACTCGTCGGCGAGGCCCGAGCTCACCAGGCTGGATGTGTCGACCGGTGCGAACGGGGACGACGTGAACTGATGGACGCTCGGGTCGGTGGCAAGCGTCGACAGCCGGTCCACCGTGCTCTGGTGGCCCGACGACTGCAGGGCGTCGACGGTCTGCCCGTTGGCCTCGATGGTGACCGGCACCGTGGGATAGCGGGCGAGTGCGTTGACCGTGCCGGTGAGTGCACCGACTGCTGCGGAGGAAAGGGGTGCCAGCGCCTCGCCCGGTTTCCCGACCAACTGGCTGGTGGCCGGTGTCGGCGAAGCGGTGACGGCTGCGTGGAAGGGAAGGATGAGCGCGAGGCGCAGCTTCTGGGTCCCCGAAGCTGCATCGGTGTAGATGATGTGGGTGGTGATGCCCCCGATGACCCGGCCGCTGCTCGTATCCACCAGGTTGACCCGCATCGGATAGACGCCCGACGGGTAGAGGCCGCACTGGTCAGGGACCGAGGCGAGGTCGACGGTGAAGCTGCCTGGAGCGCTCGCGGCTCCGTCGCCGGTCTTGATCGGAAGGGAGAGCTCGAAACCGCCACCGGCTGCCGGGGGCAGGTCCTTGACCGGCAAAGGGGCATTGGTGGACGAGATCGGGTTGCCGGAGGGCACCGCGGCCACCGATTGCTCGAACCCGGAGACGCTCGAGAGGCAGGGGTAGACCGCGACCGACAGGCCAAGGCGCGCGATCGGTGGCACACGACGACCCGTTTCGAGGTGCAGCGTGAACCGCTGATTCGCGGTCACCCACGGAGTCTGATCGAGCAGGGTGAGGGGCGAGGAGGGCTGGGTCTGCGTCTCGGCGGCAGTCGCTTGCCCGGCCAGTCCTGTGAAGGAGAGGGCGATCACGAAGAGACCGGTCAGGGTGGCTGCGACCGCCACCCTCCAGCTGGGACGACGGGCAGATCTCCGTCGGCTGCCGCTTGGGCGTGGGCTGCCTCGTTCCCGATCCACTTCGGACGGCAGCCTACGCCAGCCGAACTACCCTCGGCGGCGTGTTCCCGGAGCGACTCCAGCGACTGGTCCAGTCCACCGCGGATCTCGCCGGGCGCTTCGAGTCGGCGGGTCACACCCTCTATCTGGTCGGAGGTTCGGTTCGCGACGCGATCGTGGCAGGCGCCGGCCCCGACCCGAGTGCGGACGGCGGGTCCGGGGAGGCGAGCGATCTCGACTTCACCACCGATGCCCGTCCTGATGCGATCGAGCGGATCGTCTCGGGCTGGGCCGACGCGGTCTGGACCCAGGGGAAGCGGTTCGGGACCATCGGCTGCCTGCGCGGTCATCAGAAGTACGAGATCACCACCCACCGGGCCGAGGCGTACCAACCAGACTCGCGCAAGCCCGACGTGGCGTTCGGGGACAAGGTCGAGGACGATCTGGCCCGCCGGGACTTCACGGTCAACGCGATGGCCCTGCGGCTGCCGCGGCTGGAGCTCATCGATCCCTTCGACGGGCTCGGCGATCTCTCTGCTCATCGGCTCCGGACCCCGCTCGACCCGGTGATCTCCTTCGGGGACGATCCGTTGAGGATGCTGCGAGCGGCCCGCTTCATCGCCAGGCTCGACCTCGAGCCGACGCTCGAGTTGGTCGAGGCGGTCCGCACCGAGCACCACCGTCTCTCGATCGTCTCCGCGGAGAGGATCCGGGACGAGCTCGACAGGATCGTCATGGTGCCGGTTCCCTCGGTCGCCCTCTGGTTCGTGGTGCGGACCGGGCTCGCCGACGAGTTCCTTCCCGAGCTGCCCGGCCTCGCCCTCGAGCAGGATCCCATCCATCGTCACAAGGACGTGCTCGCGCACACGTTGGCGGTGATGGACAAGACGAGTGCGGACCGGATGCTGCGGTTGGCCGCGCTCTTCCACGATGTCGGCAAGCCGAGGACCCGGGCCTTCGTCGACGGCGGTGTGACCTTTCACCACCACGAGGTGGTGGGTGCCCGCATGACCAGGAAGCGGATGCAGGAGCTCCGCTACCCCAACGACGAGGTCGAGATGGTGACCGAGCTGGTCAACCTGCATCTGCGGTTCCACACCTACCGGCTGGGCTGGACCGACCGAGCGGTTCGCCGTTATGTCCGCGACGCCGGCCCCTTGCTCGACCGCCTCAACGAGTTGACCCGCTGTGACTGCACGACCCGAAACGAGAACAAGGCACGGGCCTTGGCGCGACGGATGGACGAGCTCGAGGCGCGGATCGAGGAACTGCGGAAGCAAGAGGAGCTCGACGCGATCCGGCCGGATCTCGACGGAACGCAGGTGATGGAAGAGCTCGGCATCGGGCCCGGGCGCGACATCGGTCGGGCCTTGGCGTTCCTGCTCGAGCTGCGGCTCGAAGAGGGGCCACTCGGTGAGGAAGAAGCCCGGAAGCGCCTCGCCCAGTGGTGGTCGGACCAGGCCTGACGCCGAGCCAGACCGACGCTCAGCTCTCGGGCTGGTCCCCGCGTGCGAACGACTCGACCATCTGATGGGCGATGTCGTCGTGGTACTGAACCGGGGGAGACTTCATGAAGTAGGCGGAAGGACCGAGGAGCGGGCCGCCGATTCCTCGGTCGAGGGCGATCTTGGCGCACCGGACCGCATCGATGATCACGCCCGCCGAGTTGGGTGAGTCCCAGACCTCCAGTTTGAGCTCGAGGTTGAGCGGGACGTCGCCGAAGTTCCGTCCTTCCATCCGGATGTAGGCCCACTTGCGATCGTGCAGCCAGGGGACGTGGTCGGACGGCCCGATGTGGACGTCGTCTGCCGGCAAGGCGCCGTGTTCGATCTGGCTGGTCACCGCCTGGGTCTTGGAGACCTTCTTCGACTCGAGGCGGTCACGCTCGAGCATGTTCTTGAAGTCCATGTTGCCGCCGACGTTGAGCTGGTAGGTGTGATCGAGGGCGAGCCCGCGGTCTTCGAAGAGCCGGGTGAGGATGCGGTGGACGATGGTCGAACCCACCTGGCTCTTGATGTCGTCGCCGATGATGGGAAGGCCGGCGGCCTGGAACCTGCCCGCCCACGCCGGATCGGAGGCGATGAACACCGGGATCGCGTTGACGAACCCGACCCCCGCCTGGAGGCACGCCTCGGCGTAGAAGCGCTGGGCTTTTTCGGAGCCGACGGGGAGGTAACTGACCAGGACCTCAGCGCGGGAGGCCTTGAGTGCGGCCACCACGTCGGTGGGCTCGGCCGGTGACTCCTCGATGGTCTCGCGGTAGTACTTGCCCAAGCCGTCGAGGGTGGGGCCGCGCTCCACGGTGACACCCAGCTCTCCGACGCCCGCGAAGCGGACGGTGTTGTTCTGTCCAGCGAAGATGGCCTTGCCGAGATCGGTTCCGACCTTGGCCGCGTCGACGTCGAAGGCGGTCACGAACTCGAGATCACCGACGTGGTAGTCGCCGAGGACCACGTGCATCAAGCCGGGGACCGTTTCGGTCGGGTCGGCTCCCCGGTAGTACTCGACGCCCTGTACGAGCGAGCTGGCGCAGTTGCCCACGCCCGCGATGGCCACACGGATCTTGCTCATCTCTCGGTTCCCTTCGTTGTCGTTCTGGCGGTCCCACGGCGGGGTTCGCGACTGTCGGATCTTGGTGTTGGCTGCATCTGGCGCTCGAGCTCGATGAGCTGGTCCAGCCAGACGATGTCGTGTTCGGTCAGCTCTGCGCCGTGCTCGACCAGCGACCGCGCATAGACGTCGAGGGTGCTGTCGGCGCCGCGTTGGCGATCCTTGGCGAGGCGCCGAGTCAGCTGGGCCCGGCGACGCTCGAGCAGGGCGAGCCGAGCCTGGGGAGGCAGGTATCGGGCGAACGCGAGGCGCAAGCCGAAGCTCCTTGCATCGTCGGAGCCCGGGGCCTCTTCGGCGTCGAGGAGGGCCTCGAAGTGCTCGCGCCCTTCCGAGGTGATCCGGTAGACCTTGCGGGAGCGCTTGGTGCCTCGGGGTGCCACCGCCCGTCGGGCCCGCAGGCCCGCCCGGTCACCGCTCAAGGAGCCGGTCGGAGGGATGGGGGGAGCGACCGGGCCGCCGGCCGATTCGGTGACCGCCACCAAGCCGGAGGACTCCAGGCGCGAGAGCGCGGGGTAGAGCGATCCGAAGGAGATGTTCGCGAAGAGGCCCAGCTCGTCACGCAGGCGTCGCCGGATCTCGTAGCCGTGGAGCTCCTGGTCGTGGAGGATTCCGAGGATCGCCAGCTCGAGCATCAGCCGCACACCATTTCAAGACGATATATCACTTCGATATATCGTACCAGCATATGAACCAGGGCTGTTCGTCAGCCCGAGGCCGTTCTTCGGGGTACCGGTCGCGATTGCTCGGAGCCCCGTGGCGGGCTTGGTCGGGGGCACAGACCGAACAGTGCTGTTTCAGTTTCGACGCATTACCCTTGTCTCCGTGAACATTCGCACCGGGGCGCTCGAGGGTGTGCAGACGAGCCCCAGCGGAGGGCGGGTCGAGTATCTCCTCGCTCGGAACGCGGTGATCCGGGAGTTCAAGAAGGGAAGGCTCTCCCGCAACGACGTGTGCGACGCCCATCCCGAACTGCTGCGGGCGGCTCGGAATCTGGGCGCTCCTCTCCAAGACCACTGCCCTGTCTGCGAGGAGAGCGGGCTGGTGGAGGTCACCTTCGTCTTCGGATCACGACTCCCGCCGGGCGGGCGCTGTGTCGCGACCCCGGCCGAACTCGCCCGTTACTGGAGGAGGAAGGACCCCGTCGTCTGCTATGTCGTCGAGGTGTGCTCCTTGTGTGCGTGGAACCATCTCCTGCGGATGTACCCTGCCGGGCTCGGAGTCGACGCCGCGAGAGGTCCGGTCCGCGGACGGGCAACTCTGTAACCATCCTGTCAACAGCGGAAGACTCTCGAAGGTAGCGACATGATTCTCGAAGGAAAGACCGTCCTCGTCACCGGCGTCGGAAAGGGCCTCGGACGCGAGTGCGCGGCAAGCGCTCTCCGCGACGGAGCCAATGTCGTGGTGGCCGCCCGCACCGCTGAGGCGCTCGAAGCAACTGCCGCCGAGCTCGACCCGAGCGGCGAACGCATTGCAATCCACCCAACGGACATCACCGACGCCGAGTCGTGCGCGGCGCTGGTCGAAACAGCGACCCGTCGCTTCGGCTCGGTTGACGCACTGATACAGGTGGCCGCGTACGAGAACGTGTGGGGCGGTCTCTACGAGCTCGACTTCAAGGCGTGGAGGAAGGCCTTCGACACCAACGTCCTCGGAGCGCTCACCGTGATCAGGCCGGTGGCGACCGCCATGAAGGAGAACGGCGGCGGATCAGTCGTCCTCATCGGTTCCCAGTCGATGTTCCAGCCCGCCCTCCCCCAATCGGGGTACGCCGCTTCGAAGGCGGCGCTGCTCTCCGCCATGTACTACCTGGCGGACGAGCTCGGTCCCGACAACATCCGTTTCAACATGGTGGTTCCTTCGTGGATGTGGGGTCCGAACGTCGAGATGTACGTGACCGGCACTGCGAGCCACACCGGTCGCTCGGAGGACGACGTGCTGAACGACATCGTCGGGTCGTTCCCCCTCCGCCGGATGACCGAGGACGGCGAGGTCGCCGACGTGGCGACGTTCTTCGCGTCAGATCGCGCCAAGGCGGTGACCGGGCAGTACCTGCTGGTCAACTCGGGCGAGCTCCACCGATGAGCGGAGTCGAGCCGAAGCGGGTCGTCGTCTGGGGAACCGGGTTCGTCGGAAGGATGGTGATCCCCGAAATTCTCCGGCATCCGCGATTCGAGCTGGTCGGTGTCGGCGTGAGCTCCCCCGACAAGGTCGGCCGGGACGTCGGGGAGATCTGCGGGATCGCGCCGATCGGGCTGAAGGCGACCGATGACGTCGGCGCCTTGATCGACCTGGGACCGGACGCCCTGGTCCACTACGGTCCGACCGCCGCCCACGCCGCCGACAACATCCGCGACATCGGCGCCTTCCTCAGGGCCGGTATCGACGTCTGCTCGACGGCGATGACCCCATGGGTCTGGCCGACGATGACCCTCAACCCGCCGAGCTGGGTGGAACCGATCGAAGAAGCCTGCGCGGCCGGCAGCGCGTCCTGCTTCACGACCGGTATCGACCCCGGCTTTGCCAACGATCTGTTCCCGATGACCCTCATGGGGCTCTGTAGCGAGGTGCGACAGGTTCGGGCGCTCGAGATCCTCGACTACGTCAACTACGAAGGCGACTACGCAGACGAGATGGGCATCGGCCGTTCGCCCGAGTTCGTGCCCCTTCTCGAGCACACCGACATCCTGGTCATGTCGTGGGGCGCGACGGTCCCGATGATGGCCCAGGCGGTGGGCATCGAGCTCGACGAGATCACCTCAACCTGGGAGAAGTGGGTCACCGAAAAGCCGATCGACTCGGCGAAGGGGACCATCCGGCCCGGTGAGGTGGCAGCCATCCGGTTCACCATCAACGGCATCTACAACGGAGAGCCGCGCATCTGCCTCGAACACATCAACCGGGTGGGGCAGTCGGCGGCTCCGGACTGGCCGCGCGGAAACCAGGACGACGTCTACCGGGTCGAAATCGAAGGAACACCCTCGATCTCCCAAGAGACGGCGTTTCGATTCACCGACGGGAGCGGCCGTGACGCCGCCGCGGCGGGTTGTCTAGCCACCGGGCTCCGCGCGCTCAATGCGGTGCCTTCGGTGAACCTCCTCCCGCCGGGGTGGGTGACGGCGCTCGACCTGCCCCTGATCCCGGGCGTGGGTACGATCCGCTAGCGACGCCATCCCAGGGCGCCATCACAGGGCGCCATCCCAGGGCGCCATCACAGGAGGAACAGCATGACGCCGGAGGACCTGGTCGAGATCGAACTGATCAAACGGTTGAAGTACCGCTATCTCCGCTGCCTCGACCAGAAGCTGTGGGACGAGATCGAGGGCTGCTTTCTCCCCGACGCCACCGCCCGGTACGGAGGAGGGCTCTACGAGTTCGACGGTCGTGACGCGATCATGGAGTTCCTGCGCGACTCGATGGGCGCCACCACGATGCTCAGCAGCCACCGCTGCCACCACCCCGAGATCGACCTCACCGGTCCGGACTCGGCGACAGGGGTCTGGGCGCTCGAAGACACCGTGGTTCTCACCGACGTCGGGGTCAACGTGCAGGGAGCGGCCTTCTATACCGACGCCTACGCGAAGCGGGACGGCAACTGGCTGATCGCGCACACCGGCTACCGGCGCACCTACGAGGAGCTCATGCCGAGGTCGTCGATCAAGGGCCTGAAGTTGACCGCCGACTGGTGGGAGACCGACGGTCGGTCGACCCTCGGCTGAACGCCGGCAACCGAGAGCCGGCAGCGGCTGCGAGTTCAGGCGAGGATCGCCCCGTCGACCGGGATGTCGGCACCGTTCATGTGGGAGCCCTCGTCAGAGGCGACGAAGGCGATGGCTGCGGCGATGTGCTCCGGTGTGCCGAAGGGTCCGATCGGCGTGACCCGCTGGATCAGCTTGATGTCTGCCCCCTCGGGGAGATGGAACGCGGCGGTGATCGGGGTGTCGATGGCGCCCGGGCTGATGGTGTTGACCCGTAGCCCGGCAGCCGCATACTCGACGGCCAGGGACTTGGTGAAGGCCAGCACTCCGCCTTTTGACGCGGCGTAGGCCGACGCCCATGGCTGGCCCTTGTGGGCCGCGGTGGATGCCAGGTTCACGATGTTCCCCCGGGTGGCGAGCAGGTGAGGGAGCGTCTCGCGACAGACGAGGAACGTCCCGGTGAGGTTGATCGTGATGAGTCGCTGCCACTCGGCGAGCGCCACCTCGTGGGTGTGGCAGAACGAGAGCACGCCGGCGGCGTTGACTACGACGTCGAGCCCCCCGAGGTCGTTGACCGTGTCTGCCACCATGGCCTTCACGCTGGACTCGGAGCTGACGTCGGCGACGACTGCGGACACCGAGCCCTCGAGGTCCTGGGCCTCCTCCGAGAGGGTCGTCAGCAGCGCGCCGTCGACGTCCACCGCGACGACCGCCGCTCCCTCCGATGCGAGCCGGAGCGCGGTGGCTCGCCCGATTCCGGACGCCCCACCGGTCACGAGGCCCTTCCGCCCGATGAAACGCTGTGCTTGCATTCGGCCACGTTAATGTGGCCGCCCGGGGGCACCGTGACGACGTCCGCCTGAGGAGGGCTCGATGGCTGGTGCTGCTTCGATCGGCGGACGGTCGAAGAACCTGGTTCTGGCGGCGATGATCTTCGCCGTCTCGATGACGTTCATCGACCAGACCATCGTCTCGATCGCGGTGCCCGAGATCCAACGGGAGCTCGGCCTGACCGCCACCGGTGTGCAGTGGGCGGTCAACGCCTACCTGATCTCGTTGGCCGCGCTGTTCGCCTTCGGCGGCCGGTTGGCCGACACGGTCGGACACACCAAGATGGTCGTCCTCGGGGTCATCGTGTTCGCCCTGGCTTCGACCATGTGCGGGCTGACTCCCAAGGGAAGCCTGGCCCAGACCTGGATCATCGTCTTCCGAGCAGTGCAGGGTGCGGGCGGAGCGATCATGTTCCCGGCCGCGTTGGCCATCGTGGTCCAGACGTTTCCGCTCCGCGAGCGGGGCAAGGCACTGGCCGCGTTCTTCGGTATCGCCGGCGGACTCACCGCGGTCGGACCTGTCCTGGGCGGGTACCTGACACAGTGGACCTGGCGGGCGATCTTCTGGGTCAACGTCCCGGTGGCGATCATCGCGCTGGTGCTCATCGCCGTGGCGAAGCCGACCACGACCTACAAGCCCGCCCGCATGGACTACCGCGGTCTGGTGTTGATCGTGGCCGGCGTGGGACTGAGCGTCTTCGGCTTCCAGCAGTCCTCCATCTGGGGATGGCACAACCCCGGGATCGGGCTCTGCATCGCCGCCGGCCTCGTGCTGCTGGTCGTGTTCTACTTCGTGGAGCTCCGGACCCCCTCGCCGCTGATGGAGGTACGCATCTTCCGGATCAGGGCGTTCTTCGTCGAAAACCTCGTCCTCGGCATTTCGATGCTGGCGTTCATCCCGGTCTTCTTCTTCGCCAGCGAGTACGCGCAGATCTCCCTCGCCAAGTCGTCGTCCGGGGCCGGCATCATCCTGCTGTACTTCTTCATCGGCTTCGTGGTCGCCGCTCAGATCGGCGGCAGGATGCTCGACAGGGGAGGCGCGAAACGCCCGGTCGTGCTCGGCTGCGTCCTGGCGTGCGTCGGCTTCGCCCTCTGGGCCGGAAAGGTGACACAGCTCCACTTCTCCGACCAGGAGCTCCCGATCATCCTCGCCGGAGCGGGTATGGGGTTCATGTTGGGGCCGGCCAGCACCGATGCGGTCAACCGGGCATCAAGGCTCTCCTACGGGGAGGCCACCGGCATCACCCAGACGGTCCGCAACTACGCCGCCAGCCTGGGACTGGCGGTGCTCGGGACCGTCCTGGTCACCGAGATGCGCTCGCGCCTGACCTCCTCGCTGGTCTCCCAAGGATCGTCGCCCGGCAAAGCCGCCTCGGAGGCGCAGGTCATCTCACAGTCCCAGGGTGGCAGCGGGAGTAGCCAGTCGATCCCCCACTTCGTCCGTCTCGACTTCGCCTACGCCACCCGGAGCGTGCTCATCGGGATGGCCGTCGCGATGGCGGTCGCGGCCGCCGCCGGTCTGATCGGTCTGCGGCGAGGGCGGCAAGAGGAGCCGGCGGGGCACCCGGACGACCCTCAGCTGGAGGATCAACCCGCGGGAGCCGAGACCTGAGGGCCGGCGTGCCGCTTTCCAACGCAACGGCGTGCCGCTAGCCTGATCGTGGAGTACACGGGCGTGCTCCGCGGTGCTGGAGACGCCGCTCATGCCGCCGGCAGCCTCAGGGCGCTGGACGGTCGACGAGGAGGAATGCGATGCCTGAACCCCGGACCACGCCGGTCACCGTGCCAGCCGTGCGCGCCGCCAAGCGACGTGACGGCCATCCGCCCTTGGTGATGATCACCGCCTACGACGCACCGGGTGCCCGCATCGCGGACGCCGCGGGCGTGGACATGATTCTGGTCGGGGACTCGGTGGCGACCAACGTGCTCGGCTACGAGGACAACCTCCAGGTCACCATCGAGGACCTGGTCCACCACACCGCCGCGGTCGCTCGCGCCAAGCCGAAGGCGTTGATCGTTGCCGACCTGCCCTGGATGACCTACCACCTCGATCCGATGGACACCATTCGGAACGGGGCGGCGTTGATCCGGGCAGGAGCGAAGGCGGTGAAGCTGGAGGGAGGAACCAACCGGGTTCCGATGATCGAAGCGCTGGTGGCGGCCGAGATCCCGGTCGTGGGTCACCTCGGGCTCACCCCGCAGTCGGTCAACGTCATGGGCGGCTACCGGGTGCAGGGTCGAGACGATGCCGCGGTGCACACGCTGGAGCTCGACGCGAAGGCGATCTCGGCGGCCGGTTGTTTCGCGGTGGTCATCGAGGGGGTACCGGGGCCGGTGGGAGCGGCGATCACCGAGTTGGTGGACGTCCCGACCATCGGGATCGGCGCGGGACCCGACTGTGACGGCCAGGTCCTGGTCTTCCACGATCTGCTCGGGTTCAACGCCTGGGTGCCCAAGTTCGTGCGCCGCTACGCGGAGCTGGAGACGGCCGCAGTGGAAGCAGTGGCGACCTACGCGGCCGACGTTCGCTCGGGTGCGTTTCCGAAGGACGCCGAGTCCTACCACTGAGAACTCGGGGGTCGTTCGCCGGGCCGGGCCGATTGCCGGTAAGGTGTGCCCTCGTCTTGGGCGCCTGAGTGCGTCCGTTCAGTTCCGACCTGCCCCCACCGGGGGCTCGAGCGCCGGCAGGCCTCGATCCAGAGGGAGGTGAGCCGCTCGTGCGGCCTTACGAAACGATGGTCATTTTCGATACCGGGGCCGACGAAGCCCTGGTGAACGGGGTGCTCGACCGGGGCCTCGACGCACTGCGGGCCAAGGGCGGGAACGTCGGGCGGGTGGAGCGCTGGGGAAGGCGGACGTTCGCCTACGAGCTCCAGCACAAGCGCGAGGGGTATTACGTGGTGATCGAATTCACCGCCGAACCACCCGCGGTGGCCGACATGGAGCGGGTGTTCGTGCTTGCGGACGAGGTGCTCCGCCACAAGGTCATCCGGCTACCGGACAAGGTCGCCGGACGTCGCGCAGCAGCCGCTGCGGCAGCGGGCAAAGAGGAGGGCTGACCATGGCCAATGGAAACGTCGTGACGCTGGTGGGGAACATCACCCGCGATCCGGAGCTCCGCTTCACCAACACGGGACAGGCCACCTCCACGTTCGGTCTGGCGGTGAACCGGCGGTGGCAGAACCGCCAAACGCAAGAGTGGGAGGAGGCCACTTCCTTCTTCGATGTCGTGTGCTGGCGCGAGATGGCCGAGAACGCCGCAGAGAGCCTGACCAGAGGTTCGCGGGTGATCGTCACCGGTCGACTCGAGCAGCGCAGTTGGGAGACGCCCGACGGGGACAAGCGCTCAAAGGTCGAAGTGGTCGCCGACGAGATCGGCCCGAGCATCCGCTGGGCGACTGCACAAGTGACCAAGAACGAGCGCCGCGCACCGGGGGACGGGGGCGGTTATTCCGGCGGCGGCGGCGGCGGCGGCGGTGGTGGCGGCGGACCGGCCGGCGGCGGATCCGGCGGCGGTGAGCCTCAAGGGTACGGCTACAGCGAGGAGCCTTTCTAGCCATGGCACGCAACAACGATCGGGGAGGATCCACCCGGCGTTCTCCGAAGGACACCGGACGAAGGATCAAGAAGAAGCCCTGCGCCCTCTGCAAGGACCGGGTCGAGTGGGTCGACTACAAGGACGTCGGGATGCTCCGCAAGTACATGAGCGATCGCGGCAAGATCCGGGCCCGACGGGTCTCGGGGAACTGCACCCAGCATCAGCGGGACGTGGCGATCGCGATCAAGACGGCACGTGAGCTGGTCCTGCTCCCGTACACCCAGCGCACCACGACCGAGCGGCCTGGAGGCCGGGGTGGCGGGCGTGGGGGACGCGACGGTGGCGGCTACAGCGGCCAGGGTGGACCGGGGGGTCGTCGTCCTCGTGATCAGGAGCGCTCACTCCCGGCCGACGCGGCCTCCTCCGCGGTGCCTGACGATGTCGAGGGCGCAACCGGTGACGCAGTGAACGTCGAGGTCATCGAAGAGGTGTTGGAAGTCACCGGCACGGGCGACGGCACGCTCAACGAGGTCGTCGTGGACGAGGTCGTTGTCGAAGGCGGCGAGGCCTGACATGAAGGTCCTGCTGCGAAGCGACATCGACGGCGTCGGCAAACGAGGGGACATCATCGAGGTCTCCGGCGGGTTTGCGCGGAACCACCTGCTGCCTGCCGGCAAGGCGATCGTCGCCACCTCCGGACTGGAGAGCCAGGCGGCCGCCATGCGTCGTTCGCGGGATCTGCGCGACGCACGTGATCGTGAGTCGTCCGAGACCGTGGCGCGCACCTTGGTCGGAAACACCATCTCTGTTCCGGCTCGCGCCGCCGGTGACAGACTATTCGGCTCGGTGTCCGGGGCAGACATCGTGCGACACGTCGAAACCCAGACCGGCGCGGTCATCGACCGCAAGGACCTCCTGCTGGACGAGCCGATCAAGACCGTGGGCGTCCACAACGTCCGGGTCGAACTGGTCGGGGGTGTCGTGTTCGAGCTGACCGTGGACGTGGTCGCCGAAAGCTGACGCAGCAGTGCGGATCCGTTGGGATCCGGCACACCCGTCACTACCCGCTGGGATGATGACCGGATGCCCGCACGCGTCCGCAGCCGAACGCAAGTTGTCCACGGGTCGTCCACACCCGCGCGGGCCCCTTTCCCCAAGAAGTTGCTCTTCCGTTCCACAAGGCAGATCGGGGAGGGTTGAGGGATCATGGTTCAGGCATTCGAGGACTCGCGCCCGCTCCACAGCATGCAACGGGTGGGCAACGGCACCACCGCGCGGATCCCGCCGCACAATCTCGAGGCAGAGGAGTCGGTGCTCGGCGCCATGCTGCTCTCGCGGGACGCCATCGCAACAGCGATGGAGATCTGCCAGCCGGACGACTTCTACAAGTCCTCACACGGCCACATCTTTTCGGCGATCACCTCCTTGTTCAGCCACGGAGAGGCGGTCGACTGGGTGACCGTCACCGAGGAGCTCCGCCGACGGGGACTCCTCGAGAGCATCGGCGATCCATCGGTGTTCGTCACGCTCCAGGCGAACACCCCGTCCATCGGCAATGCGGAGCACTACGCGCGGATCATCGAGGAGCTGGCCCTGCTCCGCCGGCTGGTCTCGGTTGCGGGGGAGATCGCTGAGCTCGGTTACACGGTGCCCGAGGACGTCTCCGACGTGCTGGATCGCGCGGAGAGCTTGGTGTTCGACGTCTCGCAGCGACGGGTGATCGACTCGATGACACCCCTGCGGGCGCTCCTCGGGCAGAGCCTCGACCATCTCGAGCAACTCTTCACCAGAGGCGAAGCCATCACCGGCCTGGCGACCGGTTATGCCGATCTCGACGAACAGCTGGCCGGGCTGCAACCGTCCAATCTCGTCGTGGTCGGTGCCCGACCGGCGATGGGGAAGACCAGCTTCGCCCTGGGGATGGTGGCGCACGCTGGGATCAAGTTGAACAAGCCGGTGCTCCTGTTCTCACTGGAGATGAGCCATCTCGAGCTCACCCAACGGCTCCTTTGCTCCGAGGCGCGGGTCGATGCCAACCGGATGAGGACCGGAAAGTTGCTCGAGGCGGACTGGACGAAGATCGGCAATGCCATCAGCCGGATGAGCGAGGCCCCGATCTTCATCGACGACAACCCCAACCTGACGGTGATGGACATCCGGGCCCGTCCGCGTCGCTTGAAGAGCCGCGAGGGATTGAGTCTGGTGGTCGTCGACTATCTCCAGCTGATGACCGGGCGCCATGGCGCGGAGAACCGGCAGGTGGAGGTCTCCGAGATCAGCCGCGGCCTCAAGATCCTCGCCCGCGAGCTCGAGATTCCGGTGGTGGCCCTCTCCCAGCTGTCTCGGGGGTTGGAGATGCGTCAGGACAAGCGACCGATGCTCGCCGACCTACGGGAGTCGGGCTCGATCGAGCAGGACTCGGACGTGGTGCTGTTCATCTACCGCGACGAGATCTACAACCCGGACTCGAGCGAGAGCCAGGGCACCGCGGAGATCATCGTTGCCAAGCACCGGAACGGTCCGACCGGGCACACCAACCTGGCGTTCATCGGACACCACGCGCGGTTCGACAACATGGCGAGGATGTAGCCGGCTCGATGGCCGAGTTCGTCATCCCACGGATTCCGGCGTCTTCCGGTGCCCTGATCGGCGATGGAAACGGGCGGATGCTCATCCTCAAGCCGACCTACAAGCCGGGCTGGACGGTGCCCGGTGGCCAGATCGAGGCGGACGGGGAGTCTCCTTGGGAGGCCTGCCGACGCGAAGTGCTCGAGGAAACGGGTCTCACGGTGACTTCGGGCAAGCTGGTCTGCGTCGACTTCCTGCACGCAAAGTCGAAGCGCCCGGGGGGACTCCGGATCCTGTTCGACTGCGGGACGATCGGAAAGGAGGAACAGGAATCGATCGTGCTCCCGCCAGACGAGATCGGCGACTTCCGGTGGGCGACCAAGGAAGAGGCTGTCCGGTTGCTCAGCGGGCCGCTCGGTCGGAGGGTCGCGCAGGTCGACGCTGGCCCTCTCTACCTCGAAGACGGCCGGCCGGTCGAGGGCGTCAGCTGAGTTCGTCGACGAACCGGTGGAGCTGTGCACGGCTCAGGTCCGCCACCCTGGTGCATGCGAACCACGGTTCGGAGGCAACGACGTCATCGACCGGATGCAACTCGACCACGAGGCCGAGTCCGAGGGGGTCACGACAGGCAAAGGTGGGCAGGAGGCTCACCCCGATTCCGTGTGCGACGGCGGCCGCGACGACCCGCAGATCGGGAGCGACCAAACGCAGGTCCGCCTGGAACGCGCGACCGAAGGCCGTCTGCCAGAACCGACGGGTGAGCGGTAGTTCCGCGCTGAAGGCCACCCACGGTTTGCCGACGAGCCACGCTCCCAGGTCGGAGAGCGATTCGAATGGCTTTTCGGGAGCCAGGGCCGGTGGGGCGACCAAGGCGAATTGCTTGGATCCGATCGTCTTCGAGGTCAACGATCGTCTGCTCGGGCTGACGCTGGTCACCGCGATGTCCAGCTCTCCCTGTTCGAGGAGGTCGAACATCTCTCCGTCCGATCCGAACCGCGCAGTCAGCGCCGGGGAGGCTGAGGTCAGTCGAGGGAGGACGGCCGAGGCGAAGTACTCGGCGGTCGAGCCGAACCGGATGGCCGAAGGGGCCGTGGCGGGTCCGCCATCGAGGACGCTCAGGACCGGCTCGAGACGATCGAGTGACTCGGCCACTTGGGCGTGGAGCTCGAGGCCTCTTCTGGTCGGCTCGACACCACGAGGTGTCCGGGTGAACAGAGGAAGCCCCACCCGACGTTCGAGTGCTGCGAGCTGCTGGCTCGCCGCCGGTTGCGAAAGGTTCCGCTGGGCGGCGCCGCTGCTGACGGACCCGGTCCGGTAGATGGCCACGAAGGTACGCAGCCATTCCGAAGTGGACATTCGGAAAGCTTATAACTAGATTCAGCAAAACTTGTTTGTCAATGGAGGTTCCCGGGTTCATGCTGAGCACATGGACCAGGTTCGCTACACCCACGGGCACCACGACAGCGTGCTGCGTTCCCATCGCTGGCGCACGGCGGAGAACTCCGCCGGCTACCTGCTCGGCCACCTGCAGCCGGGTTTGGATCTTCTCGACGTCGGTTGCGGGCCGGGCACCATCACCCGTGACCTGGCCGGTCGAGTCGCACCTGGTTCGGTGATCGGGCTCGACGCGTCGTCAACGGTCATCGACGAGGCGCGGGCGGGCGCTGCTGACGTTGCCGGACTCACCTTCGAGGTCGGCGACCTCTTCGAGCTGCGGTTCGAGGACGAGCAGTTCGACGTGGTCCACGCCCACCAGGTGCTCCAGCACCTGGGAGACCCGGTCGCCGCCCTGACCGAGATGCGTCGGGTCTGCCGACCCGGTGGAATCGTCGCCGTCCGGGACGCAGACCTTCTCGGTACTCGCTTCTATCCCGACGATCCCGTGCTTGACCAGGCGCACGCCGCGTATGGAACGCTCACCCAGGTCAACGGAGCGAACTGGGATGCGGGTCGCAAGCTGCTGCACTGGGCACGGGAGGTCGGCTTCTCGTCGATCGCCCCAACAGCCTCGGCGTGGTGCTTCGCGACTCCGGCGGATCGGGCGTGGTGGGGAGGCCTCTGGGCCGACCGGTACACCCGGTCGGCCGTCGCTGAGCAGCTCCTCGAGCACGGAATCGCCAGCACGGAGGACCTCGCCTCGTTCGCTGCCGCCTACCGGCGATGGGCCGCGTCTCCGGACGGCTGGTGGGCAGTGCTCCACTCCGAGGTGGTGTGCACCGTCTGAGGTCTCCGGTGCGGTGGCTCTGAGGTCAGCCGATCAGGCGGGTGCGGAAGAAGTCGAGGACCTGATCGAGGGCGTCTCGGGTCGGAGTCCCCGGTCGGTCGTCGAGGTCGTCGGTGAGCACCGAATGGGCTCGCTTTCCGTGTCCGTAGGGATTGCCTGGGGACGAGTCGATCTCGACGCCGATGAAGCCGTCGCCGAGCAGCTCACGGAGGTGTTCGAACCGGTCCGGCGGACTGAAGGTGTCGCCGGTGAACCGGAGTCCGAGCACGCAGGTGCCCGCAGCCGTGCGCTCTTGCACGCGGGCGAGGTCTGCCGGCGACAGCCCGACGTCGCGTCGGTGTCCGCGGGTGACAGGAAACGGGAGAGACGGTTGGCTGAGCACCGGAGCAACCACCACATCGTCCACCATCATCCCCAGGGCGAACCCTCCGGTGAAGCACATGCCGACCGCACCCACTCCGGGACCACCGCACCGCGCATGCTCCTCGGCGGCGAGCGGCCGCAGCCAGCCGATGATCGGACTGGTCTTTCCCTTCGCCAGCACGGTGAACTCGCGGCTCACACAGGCACGAGCAAGAGAGGACACGGTGTAGCCGGCGGTCATGGGCCGACCGTCTTCACCGAAGAGGTGCGGAAGCACCGCAGTGAACCCGGCGTCGACCAGTCGTCGAGCGAATCCGGCGACGAAGGGGGTGATGCCCGGCATTTCGGTCATCACGATGACCGCGGGGCCCGAGCCCTTGCGGTAGATGGGGCGGCTCGTTCCGCCTGCGGAGAAGGTCTCCTTGTCGAAGTCGTCGAGCGTGTCGTTCACGGAGAGGAACGCTAACCCCGGAGGCCCAAGGTGACCACGACCGGCAGGTGGTCCGACCCCGCGAAGGGGCCGACCCGGGTGCCGACGACGGTCACTCCCTCGGTGACCAGGACGTGATCGAGTTGGCTGTGGGGGCGGTAGGCCGGCCACGTCCGCGCCCGCACCGCGCGGCGCCAACCTCGAAGGTAGGAGACGACCGGCGGTCCCCACAGGTTCATGTCCCCAGCGAGCACGGCGGGGACGGTCGGGGGAGGGAGCAACTTGCTGAGAAGGCGGTACTGGGCGTGTGACCCATGGGTGATGTGGGACATGTGGGTGCCGAAGATCCGCAGCTCCCCTCCGGCAAGCTCGACCGTGCAGGTGATCACCCTCCGCTCGGCTCCGTCGCGTGGAAGTGTCTTGAGCGGGATGACCCTGCAGCCGCTCGTCGGGATTCTCGACAAGAGCGCGACGCCGATGTGTCCTCGCGTGAACGTCTGTTTGGTCGTTCCCCCGAACAACGCCTTGCGCCTGTCGTCGAGCAAGAGGGACTTGGTCTGCGCGCCCATCCGCGGTCCCCACCGGGCAGAGGCGTTCGGAGCAGGGTCGAACACGCGGCAACGGGCCATGGTGACTTCTCGCACGAGGGTGTAGCCGAGTTGGTCGGCGATGGTCTCTGCCGAGCTGGGGCTCCCGTCATCGGGAGCCCACGACTCCTGAATGACCAGGACGTCGGCATCGAGGGAACGGCACTCCTCGACGAGGTCGTACGGCCTTCCCCAGCCATCGACTCCGAGGTGGATATTGAAGGTGCCGAGGGTCAGGGTGACCCGAGCGCCGTGGTCGCTCATGCGGACGGCGCCATCGCCCCAGTGTGCCACCCGCCGCCGCGCTGATGGGAGAATGCCCGGGTGGACGAGGAGGCTCCGCGCAATCCCGCGGTGAAGCGGCCGGTGAAGTTCGACACGACGCTCCCGGGACTCGAAGAGGCCGGGGGCGGCGCTCGTCGACTCGAAGAGCTCGGGTTGGACGGGGCGTTCACCTTCGAGGGTCCCCACGATGTGTTCACTCCTCTGATCGTGGCCGCACTCTCGACCGAGACGATCGAGCTCATCACCAACGTGGCCATCGCCTTTCCGCGTAACCCGGTGCAGCTCGCCCACCAGGCATACGATCTGCAACTCCTCTCGAAGGGACGGTTCACCCTCGGCCTCGGGTCGCAGATCCGAGCACAGGTCGAAAAGCGCTACGGCGCTTCGTTCGATCGCCCGATCGCCCGGATGCGCGAGCTGGTGGCGGCGCTGCGGGCCATCTTTGCCAACTGGGAGACCGGTGAACCACTTGATTTCAGAGGTGAGTTCAGCTCGCACACGCTGATGCCCCCACTCTTCAACCCGGGTCCCCACCCGTTCGGCATGCCACCGATTGCCATCGGTGGGTTGGGACCGCAAATGGTGCGTCTCGCCGCGGAGGTAGCCGACGGCTTGCTGGTGATGCCCTTCAACACCACCCGTCATTTCCGCGAGCGCACCCTTCCGGCCGTCGAGCAGGGATTGGCCCGGGGCGGGCGTGAGCGATCGGACCTCACGGTGACCGGTGAAGTGATCGTCTGCTGCGGGCGCGACGAGGAGGAGCTCGAGGCGGCCCGACTTGCCGGCCGCTGGCTGCTCTCCTTCTACGGCTCCACGCCGGCGTATCGGCCGGTGCTCGAGGTGGAAGGGTGGGAGGATCTCCAGCAGGAGCTCAATATGCTCTCCAAGTCGGGCCGTTGGGAGGAGATGCCGAACATGATCGACGACGACATGCTCACGTCGCTGGCGGTCGTGGGCTCACCCAAGCAAGTGGCCGATCAGGTTGTCGATCGGTTCGCAGGCCAGGTCGATCGGGTGGGCTTCTACACCCCCTACGACATCTCGGACTCGACGCTCGCCGAACTGGTGGATGCGCTGCAGCACACGAACGGCGATCCTCGGTGAGTGGCTACGACGAGTTCGGCCTCTTCGAGGAGAACGCCAGCGAAGCAGGGCTTCCCTGGACCGGCCCTCCGACCGTGCATCGCGAATCGGTCGACGTGGGCGGTGGTCGCAAGGTGAGTGCGCTGGTCTGGGGGTCCGAGTCCCCGTCCATCGCGTTCGTCCACGGAGGCGGCCAGAACGCCCACACCTGGGACACGGTGGCCCTGGCCCTCGGACTTCCTCTCGTGGCAATCGACCTGCCCGGCCACGGGCACTCCGACTGGCCGACCGAGCAGCAGTCCCTCGATCCGGGTTCGATGGCCGAAGACGTGGCCAAGGCGTTGGAACACCTTGCCCCGGAGGCCTCGATGTTGGTCGGTATGTCGCTCGGAGGGATGACCTCGATCGCCCTGCTTGCGAGGCACCCCGACGTCGTCGAACGTCTGGCCCTCGTGGATATCACCCCGGGCGTCGATCACTCGAAGAGCTCGGATATCGCCGCGTTTCTTGCAGGGCCGGAGACCTTCGCTTCGTTCGACGAGATCCTCGATCGGACGATCCAGTTCAATCCGACCCGCTCGGTGTCGTCCCTCCGGCGCGGAGTGCTCCACAACGCGGTCCAGCGTGAGGACGGGACCTGGACGTGGCGTCACCAGCTCGGCCGTCCGTCGAAGTCGACCGGGTTGCATGTGGACTCGCTGGACTTCGGCTCGATGTGGGACGACCTCGAGGGCATTCCGGTGCCGGTGATGCTGGTGCGAGGCAAGCTCTCACCGGTTGTCGACGATGCGGACGAAGCCGAGTTCCGAAGGCGTCGGCCTTCGGACCCGGTCATCGTGGTCGAGGATGCGGGACACAGCATCCAGGGCGATCAGCCGGTGGAGCTGGCCCGTATCCTCAGAACCTTCTTCGACGGTCGCTGAGCCCTCAGGCCGCGGCGCGTTCGTTGCCGGTGGGCACGTCGGAGG
Organism: uncultured Acidimicrobiaceae bacterium; assembly: GCA_963839925.1. GTDB lineage: Bacteria > Actinomycetota > Acidimicrobiia > Acidimicrobiales > RAAP-2 > Bog-756. Next base: position 855,934 of record CAWIWV010000002.1, read on the forward strand.
ACTTGCCGGCGTCCCGTTGCCCTTCGACCAACGCAGCCTCGAGCACCTCGGACACGTCCGTTGCGAGGTGGAAGGTCATCTGATCCCGCACCGCCTCGGGGACGTCTTCGAGGTCGGGCCCGTTCCGGACGGGAAGCACGACCGAGCTCAACCCCGCCCGGTGCGCGGCCAACACCTTCTGACGCACGCCCCCGATCGGCAGGACCCTGCCCTGCAGGGTGACCTCACCGGTCATGCCGAGCACCGACCGGACGGGAACGTCCCGGAGCAGGCTGACCAGTGCGGTGACCATGGTGACCCCCGCAGACGGTCCGTCCTTCGGGACCGCCCCCGCCGGGACGTGCAGGTGGAACCGCTTCCCGACGAACGCCGCGGGATCGATTCCCAGGCTCTGCGCGTGCGAGCGGACATAGGAGAGCGCGATCTCTGCGGACTCCTTCATCACGTCGCCCAGCTGCCCGGTGAGGGTAAGGCCCTCGGGGCCGTCCATGACCGATGCTTCCACGTAGAGGACATCACCACCGGTGCCGGTGACGGCTAGCCCGGTCGCGACGCCGGGAACCGCGGTGCGGTCGGCTGCCTCGAAGAAGAACCGAGGCCGCCCCAGCCACTCGCGCACATCGTCGGTGTCGATGACCAGAGGGGTCTCGACGTCGCCGGCGGCGATCCGTGCCGCGACCTTTCGGAACAGCCGTCCGAGCTCGCGTTCGAGCGAGCGGACTCCTGCTTCACGCGTGTAGTCGGCGACGACGGTCCGGAGGGCGTCGTCGGTCGGCGTCACCTCCCCTTCGGCCAATGCCGCGTGTTCGAGCTGGCGCCGAACCAGGTGGTGCTTGGCGATCGCAACCTTCTCGTCCTCGGTGTAGCCGTCGAGCCGGAGGACCTCCATCCTGTCGAGCAAGGCCGAGGGGATGGTGTCGACCATGTTCGCGGTCGCGATGAACAGCACCTTGGACAGGTCCAACTCGACTTCGAGATAGTGGTCGCGGAAGGTGTGGTTCTGGGCCGGGTCGAGGACTTCGAGCAGCGCCGACGAAGGGTCACCCCGGTAGTCGGCACCGAGCTTGTCGACCTCGTCGAGCACGATCACCGGATTCATGGTGCCGGCCTCCCGCAGGGCGCGGACCAGCCGGCCGGGTTGGGCTCCCACGTAGGTGCGGCGGTGACCCCTGATCTCGGCCTCGTCCCGCACGCCTCCCAGTGCCACCCGCACGAACGAGCGACCGAGCGCGCGGGCGATCGACTCTCCGAGCGACGTCTTTCCGACGCCGGGGGGGCCGACCAGGGCAAGAATCGCTCCCGCACCGCGCCCGCTGACCGGGGCCAGCCCGCGGTCTGCCTGGAGCTTGCGGACTGCCAGATGCTCGAGGATGCGGTCCTTCACGTCGCGCAACCCGTCGTGGTCCTCGTCGAGGATGTTCGACGCCTCTCCCACGTCGAGGCGGTCTTCGGACTGCTCACCCCAGGGCAGTTCGAGCACGGTGTCGAGCCAGGTTCGGATCCATCCGTGCTCGGGGCTCTGCTCGCTGGTGCGTTCGAGCTTGTCGATCTCGCGTTCGACCGCCTTCAGGACGGCTTCGGGCAGGTCTCTGCCCTCGATCCTGCTCCGGTAGTCGTCGGGCTGGCCCTCGTCGTCGTCACCGAGCTGTCCCAACTCCTTGCGGATGGACTCGAGCTGGCGCCGCAGCAGGAACTCGCGCTGGGTCTTTTCCATGCCTTCTTCGACGTCGGTCTTGATCCGCTCTCGCAGGGTCAGATCCGCGAGCACCTCGCGCGCCCACGCGGTGACCGTCCGCAGACGGTCCGCCACGTCGATGGTCTCCAGCACTTGGACCTTCTGAGCGAGCGTGAGATCGGGTGAGTAACCGGAGAGGTCGGCGACGCGGCCTGGTTCGGTCACTTCTGCCAGCCCTTGGGCCATCCGACCCGCACCGCGACTGAGCAGGATGTTCTCCACCACTGCCTTGTACTCGCGGGCGAGCGCGGACGTCTCGTCGGTGGCCGGCCCGTCAGGGACGTGCTCGACCTCCACCCACAGTGCCTGCCCGGTGCCGGGGACGGCCGTCCCGAGCCTGGCCCGATCGATCCCGCGGACCGCCACGGCCGGCATGCCACCCGGTAGTTGGCCGGTCTCCACCACTTCGGAGACCACGCCGATGGATGCGTAGCGTCCGTCGATGAACGGGACGATCACGAAACGACCCCCCGCTGCCTCTGCCGCTTCGGCGGCCGCCTTGGCCTCGTCCGATTCGAGCGCCATGGTGAAGACCATCCCTGGAAGCACCACGCCCGAGGTGAGGGGCAGGAGCGGCAGGTTTTCGGTCGTTTGTTCTTCCATGGTTCCTCCAATGTGCGGCAGCTTTCGCTGTCGAAGGAACAACAGCCGCATCGAACGTCTATTCCCCTCGGGGCCCCTCACCGAACCTGCATCATCCGGAAACACGCTGGCAATCCGGAGGAAATGCAGGTGGAGGACCATAAAGGATGGACGGAATCCCAACGGGGCAGACGAGGGGTCACGTCATCGTGTGTGGTCTCCAGGGCGTCGGTCTCCGGATGCTCGAGCAGCTCCACCAGGCGGGCGTGGTGGTCGTCGTCGTCGACGACGAGCCCGAGCAGCGACTGGTCAGGGTCGTCGAGAGCTGGGGGATCCGTTGCATCGTCGGGAGCCCGCGGACGGTCGGCATCCTCGAAAAGGCGGGACTGTCCACCGCGCGCGCCGTCGTCTGCTCGGAGCGGAGCGAGGTCCAGACACTCGAGACCGCCCTCCGGATCAGCGAGCTGCGCCCCGAGATCCGGGTGGTCGTGCAGCTGGCAAACGCGGCGGTAGGCGCTGCCATCGCCCAGGTCACCGGGCCGGGGACCGTCTTGGACGTCGCGGCTCTGGCTGCCCCGTCCATCGTCGAGGCGTGCCTCGGCAGCGACTCCTACCAGATCCAGCTGGCCGGCACGAGGTTCATGACCAGTGACGTCGCCGTCGAACGGTACGCGTCACTCAGAGGGCGCTTCGGCTCCCTCGCCCCGGTGGCCGTGGTTCGCTCGGACGGATCGATCGAGCCCTGCCCGGGTCGCGACTGCACGGTCTCGGCCGGCGACCGGGTCACGGTGCTCGGCACGCCCGAAGAGCTGAGCGGGGCGGGCGTCGCGACAGTGCACGACGACGACGGGTCTCGACCGGGACCCCGACGGGCGTTCACCGCCGGGGTGCTCCACCGGGTCGTCGGTGTGGTGGGCTCGGAGAGCAACACCCTGCTGAGGATGGCGGTGGTCGCCGCGTTCGCGCTGGTGCTCACTTCCATGATCGTCCTCCGGTTGGGCTATCGGACCCCTCACGGCGGCCACATGGGCTTCCTCACCGCCGCGTACTTCACGGTCGAGACCATCTCCACGGTCGGGTTCGGGGATTTCTCCTTCGCAGGTCAGTCGACGTGGATCCTGGTATTCGGGATCTTTCTGATCGTGATGGGGGCGACGCTGCTCACGACGGTGTTCGCACTCATCACCAACCTCTTGGTCTCGTGGCGGATCGAGCAGTCCCTCGGCAGGCAGCACTTGGTGGGCATGGAGCGTCATGTCGTGGTGATCGGGTTGGGTTCGGTCGGCATACGGGTCCTCGAGGACCTCCAAGCTCAAGGCCGGCAGGTGGTGGTGGTCGAACGCAACGAGAACAACCGCTTCTTGAACCAGGTTCGGGCACGCGGGGTGCCCGTCCTCATCGCCGATTCCACCCAGCGCCAGACCCTCGAGGACGCGAACGTGCACGCGGCATCGGCCGTCGCTGTCCTGACCAGCGACGACCTGACCAACATCGAGACGGCGTTGGCGGTGAGGGACTATCTCGGCGAACGGTGGGTCGAGGTGCCGGTCGTCCTGCGGGTGTTCGACCGCGAGCTCGGCCAGACCGTCGAGCACCATTTCGACTTTCGACACGTCCGGTCGACGTCGGCGCTGGCCGCCCCCCACTTCGTCGGGGCGGCCCTCGGACTCGACATCCTGGGGTCGTTCACGGTGGGCCGCCAGCCGTTCCTCGTCGGCCGGCTGACCGTGGCACCAGGGCGAGGGCTGGATGGCCTGGCCATGGTGGACCTGCCCGCGCAGACCCGGGTGATCGTGTTGAGCAGGGCCGCCGATGACGGACGCCTCGAACACCCGCCGCGGCGGGGAACTCGGTTTGCCCCCGGTGACCAGGCGTACGTACTAGGTCCCTATGAAGAGCTTCTACGCGTCCTTCGTCACGAGCACGAGGGTGAGTTCAACGGGTCGGGATGAGCCCGGGCCGCTCGTCGGTCGGCTCGGCCGGTCCTCCGTGCGCATGAGGAAAGGGCGGTGCCCCTTCGGGATCGATGCGGAAGCCGACACCCCGGACCGTGACGATGAACCGAGGGTTTGCAGGGTCCGGTTCGAGTTTGGCCCGGAGACGGTGGATGTGGGTGTCGAGGGTCCGACTGTCCGAAAGGTAGCGGTCGGGCCAGAGAAGGTCGATCAACTCCGCGGGGTACGAACCCTGCGGGCGGGCGAGAGCAACACGGTCAAGAGGTCGAACTCCCGACGCGACAGATGGAGCTCGCGACCCGCGACGGACACCTCCCGGCGCTCGAAGTCGACCCGCACCGCGCCGAAGACCGCGTCGGGTTGGGAGCCGTGACCGAAGTTCCAGCCGACGGCTTCGGTGGTCGTATCGCCGGCGAAGGGTGTCGCCGGTGGCGAGACTCTCCGCAGGATGGCTTGGATCCGGGCCACCAACTCGCGCAGGTGGAAGGGCTTCGTCACGTAGTCAGAGGCACCCAGCTCGAGTCCGAGCACCACGTCGAGCTCGGTGTCCACCGCGCTCGACCATCACGATCGGCACTTGTGACATGGCCCGCATCCTCCGGCAGACCTCCATCCCGTGCATGCCCGGCAACAGCATGTCGAGCAGGACGATGTGCGGTGGCCGGTCGACGAACGAGCGGAGGGCCTCCGAGCCGTCGGGAGCCACGTCGACGCTGAAGCCCTCGAGGCGGAGCCCCGACGAGAGTGCTTCGCGGTAGGACTCCTCGTCTTCGACCACCAGGACACGGGTCTGCCCGACGAGTGCTCTGTTGTCTTCGGCAGGGATCAGGTTGTCGACGGCGACCATAGGCGTGGAGCGACCTCCGTCAGACGACCCTAGAAAAGACAGATGAACGAAAAACCGCGTGCGGGCAACCTCGGAGTGATCGTTCTGTGAACATTTGCCTCCTCAGCCCGGGTCGGGTCCGGTAGGAGAACTGCTCAGCGGGCTTCAAACCGTAGGGGTCCACCCGCACACCAATGTCGACCCTGGGGGAGGCAGTGGCGAGTGTGGCGCCGGGCGGACCCCTACGGCTTGAAGCGGTAGCCGATCCCTCGCACAGTCAGGACATGTTGGGGATCGGCCGGATTGGGTTCGATCTTCTTGCGCAACCGCTTGACGTGGGTGTCGAGTGTGCGACTGTCGCCCATCTTGCGGTCTCTCCAAATTCGTTCCATGCACTGCTGTCGGGTGACCACGTGCCCTGCCTCGGAGACGAGCAGCGCCAGGAGGTCGAACTCCTTGCGCGAAAGCTCGATCGGCTTCCCCTTCACGACGGCTTCTCGCAGCGAGAGATCGATACACACCGGACCGAGGGTGTAGACCCCGTCGGGTTGCCTGGTGACGGTCTCCGGCGCCGGCTGACGTCCGATCCGGCGGAGGACGGCCCGGATCCGCGCGGTGAGCTCGCGAGGTCGAGGTGGTTTGGTGATGTGATCCGCGGCCCCGGCCTCGAGTGCCAGGACCGCGTCAAGCTCGTCTTCGCGAGAGGTGACCATGATGACCGGGACGGCGGACATGGTGCCGATGCGCCGGAAGACGGAGAGTCCTTGCGAATCCGGCAACTGCATGTCGAGAAGGATCAACGAAGGCGCGGCCGAGGCGACCATGGCAAGCCCTTCCTCACCGGTGGTGGCGGTGACCACGTCGAATCCCTCGACCGAGAGTGTGGCAGCCAGCGAGTCGCGCGACTGGGTGTCGTCATCGATGATCAGGATGGTGGGGTGTCCCAAGGGAGGGAGCACCGGGTCTTCGACTTCGCGGAACGCCAAGGTCATCGGTGACCTGTGACATTCCGGGGCGGGGTGCAAGCGTCCCCGCAGGCCGCGATGCGACGCCTGCGGGAAGACACCCCGCCGTTGGAGTGCCTGACCGGAAGCGGTAGGGCGGTTGCGGTGAGAGGCAGAGGAGGCCAGGCCCCCGGACGGAGCGTTCCCGACAGCGGTGAATCGCCCGCTCCCCTCGGCGGGCGAGGAGAGCGCTGGCATTCCGTGTCGTGGTTCGCTGCCATCCCTCTCAACCCTAAGAAGCCCAGGTGAACGCCGTGCAATCTTCATGTCACTGAAAGATGAATGGTGGGTTATCTTCTGCTGCAGTGAGCAAAATTGACCGGATCGTCGAGGTGACCGAGACCGAGGAGTGGCGGAGACTGTCGGTACAGTTCGAGCAGATGAGCGATCGCCATCTGCGCGACCTGTTCGCCGCAGAGCCCGATCGCGGGACCCGAATGGCCGCCACTGCGGCCGATCTCTATCTCGACTTCTCCAAACATCGGGTGGACGAGGTCGCGCTGGCCGCCCTCTTCGATATCGCTCGTGTCGCCGGGGTGGAAGCCCGGCGCGACGCCATGTTCGAGGGCCGTCACATCAACACGACCGAAGACCGCGCCGTCCTCCATGTCGCCCTGCGGATGCCGCGCGGCGCTCGTCTCGAAGTCGACGGCCGCGACGTCGTCGCAGACGTGCACGAAGTGCTCGACCGGATGGGCGAGGTGGCGTCATCGATTCGTTCGGGCGAGTGGACCGGCTCCACCGGAAAGCGGATCACCACGGTCGTGAACATCGGCATCGGCGGCTCCGATCTCGGGCCGGCGATGGCCTACGAGGCCTTGCGCGACTACGCAACGCCGGACATCGAATGCCGGTTCGTCTCGAACATCGATCCGGTGGATCTCTTCAACAAGACGTTCGATCTCGACCCGGCAGAGACGCTGTTCGTCGTCTGCTCGAAGACGTTCACGACTTTGGAGACTCTGACCAATGCCTCGGCCGCGCGCCGGTGGCTCCTCGAGGGTCTGGGGAGTGGCGACGCAGCCGTCGCCCGCCATTTCGTGGCCGTGTCCACGAACACACAAGGGGTCGAGGAGTTCGGCATCGATACCTCGAACATGTTCGGCTTCTGGGACTGGGTGGGCGGCCGCTACTCGTTCGACTCGGCGGTCGGGTTCTCGTTGATGGTCGCGATCGGTCCCGACGGGTTCGCCGACATGCTGGCAGGGTTCCGCGCGATCGACGAACACTTCCTCAGTGCGCCGCTCGAAGCGAACCTCCCGGTCATCCAGGGGATGTTGAACGTCTGGTACAACAACTTCTTCGGCTGCCAGACCCACGCGGTCCTGCCCTACAGCCAACGGCTGGCCCGTTTCCCCGCTTACCTCCAGCAGCTGACCATGGAGTCGAACGGCAAGTCGGTCCGACGTGACGGGACCCCGGCATCGGGGCAGACCGGCGAGATCTTCTGGGGTGAGCCGGGCACCAACGGCCAGCACGCCTTCTACCAACTCATCCACCAGGGGACCAAGCTGATCCCCGCCGACTTCATCGGTTTCGCTCGGGCTACTCACGAGACCGGGGAGCAGCAGGATCTGCTGATGTCCAACTGCCTCGCCCAGTCCAAGGTCCTTGCGTTCGGTCGCACCGCATCGGAGATCGCCGCGGAAGGGACGCCCGCACAACTCGTGCCGCACAAAGTGATGCCGGGGAACCGACCGAGTTCGACGATCATCGCTCCGGAACTCACCCCGTCAGTGCTGGGTCAACTGGTCGCCCTCTACGAGCACACCGTGTTTACCGAAGGCGTCGTGTGGGGGATCGACTCGTTCGATCAGTGGGGGGTCGAGTTGGGGAAGGTGATGGCGAAGCAGCTGGCACCGGTGCTGACCGCGGCGACCACTCCCGATCTGAGCGGTCAGGACAGTTCGACCGCCGCCCTGGTGGACCGTTACCGATCGCTCCGATCGGGCTGATCGTGTGCTCAGGCGTGCTGTTGGTCAGGCTGACGCCAATGCCCGCCACAACGACCGGTAGTTGGGATAGGTGATCCCGTCGGTGACGTAACCGGCTCGCTCGAGTTCTGCGTGAAAAGCGGGGAGATGCCGGAAGGGGATTCCCATGTCTACGTGGTGAGCGAGGTGCCAGCCGGTGTTGTACGGCACGATCCAGAACCGCGCCAACCAACTCTGTCTCACGTTGTGGGTCGTCACTCGACGGTCCGGACTCGCCTCCATGCCGCCGTGCTCGGCGATCGCCCGGAGTCGGTTGATCACCCGCCACTGGGTCATCCACGGCAGCCACCAGAGAAGCGGATAGATCCACCAGCGTCCGGTAGCCGCCCACATGACTGCCCAGAGCAGGACCTGGACGCCGAGGATCGAGCCGGCAACCCGTCGTGTGCTCTTGCTCCGGAGTGCTTTGAACAGTGGCGTGAAGTTCTTCCAGCCCGAGATGCCCACAGCGTCGCGCACCAGACGTCGGGTGAGGGCGCGTCGATCGCACGGGTAGCCGCCGTAGAAGGCGATGTCCGGTTCGCGTGGCCCGAACTCCTCTTTGTGGTGAGCGAAGTGGCCCCGCCGGTAGATCGAGATGGGCGTCCAGGTCGGGTAGGCGATCAGCCAGGTGCCGACCCAGTCGTTGACCCGCTTGTTGGTGAACAGGAGCTTGTGCGCCGCCTCGTGCATGAGGATGGCGAATCGCGCGGTACATCGGGCCCATCAGGATGAAAGCGGCGAGGTAGCCGAACGGGCTGCCGAGCCACACCGCCCCTCCGATCAGGATGGCGACGTACGCCCAGACCGAGACCACGCTGATCGCGTTGCGCAGGTCGGAGATCTTCCGGAGATCCTGGCGGAGCTCGGGTCGGGCCATCCCGTTGTCCATCAGTCGATCGGTGGGCAGTACCTCGGTCAGCACCGCTCCGCTCGGGACGATGGAGGTGGGGTGCAGTGCCGTCGCCATGCCTCTATATTACAAGAATCAGTCAGATGACACAAGCGAGTAACAGACCGCTGACGGCTCGATCGGTGCTGGCGAGCGCGCTGCTCGGCGAGGACCCGCCCGAGCTCCCGGTCTCCCACCTCGTCCACCTCGCCGCACTGTTCGGCATCAGCGGCAACCGGGCGCGGGTGGCACTCTCGAGGATGGTCGCCGCGGGTGAGGCGACCACCGACGGAGACGGTCGCTACCGATTGGCCGGTCACCTGCTCGACCGGCTCGAGCGCCAGAACGCGAGTCGTCGAGGTGGGATGAGCCAGTGGAGCGGAGGGTGGCGAGTGGTCGTGGTGACCGTCTCTGGGCAGGGGGCCGAGGAACGCCTTGCCCGACGCCGACGGCTTGCCGCGGCTCGGTTGGCCGAACTCCGTGAGGGTGTCTGGATGCGCCCGGACAACATCGATCTGTCACCGGACCTGGCCGGGGACCCGGGCCTGGTCGTGCTCTCCGCCTCACCGGAAGGCGACGAGAAGCACCTGGCGGGATCGCTCTGGGATCTGAGCGGGTGGGCCCGAGGAGCCGAGGAGCTGGAACGCCGGCTCGACGAGCTGGAGCCCACGGGCCCGGGTGACTTGGCTCCGGGCTTCGAGCTCTCTGCCGGGGTGCTCCGCCACCTGCAGGCGGATCCACTGCTGCCGGACCTCTTGCTCCCCGACGACTGGCCCGGCTCGGCGTTGCGCAAAGCCTACGATCGGTGGGACCGGCAGTACCGGAAGGTCCTGGTCAGCTGGGGGCGTTCGAGATGATCGCCACCAAACGCCGAACGTGGGGGAGAACCGATGTCCGAATCGCCGACCACTCGATCCGATGCCGGCCCGAACGATCTGCCGCTTACGGGGAGAGTGGCGGTGATCACCGGCGGGGGCCGGGGACAGGGAAGGTCGCACGCGCTGGAGCTTGCCCGCCTGGGAGCGGATCTGGCGGTCTGCGATCTCGGTCACGACCTCTCCAGCGTGAGCTATCCGTTGAGCACTCCCGACGATCTGGCCGAGACCGCACGGTTGGTGGAAGAAACCGGACGTCGCTGCCTCTGGCGGGTCGCCGACGTCCGGGATCTCGATGCGATGATCTCGTTCGTCGACGAGGCGAACGAGACCCTGGGATCGGTCGACATCCTGGTGGCCAACGCCGGGGTCTCCACGCTCGGATCGATCTGCACGATGGAGGCGACCCAGTGGAGTGAGACGGTCGACACCAATCTGACCGGGGTCTTCAACGTGATGCGTGCGGCCGCTCCGCACATGCGTCGGCAGCGGTGGGGCCGGATGATCGGGATCTCCTCGATGATGGGCCGATCCTCCAATCCGGGCATCGCTCCCTACGTGGCCTCCAAGTGGGGAGTGATCGGCCTGTGCAAGTCGGTCGCGTTCGAACTTGCCGGGTTCGGGGTGACGGTGAACGCCATCGCGCCGGGCAACGTGTCGACCCCGATGATCCACAACGACCAGCTCTATTCGCTGATGAGACCTGACCTCGAGCATCCGACCCGCGAGGACGTGGCACCGCCCATGACCGCACTGCACGTGCAGCCGGTCCCGTGGATCGAACCCGAAGAGATCACCGCGGCGGTGGTCTTTCTGGTGTCAGAGGGGGCCCGTCACATCACCGGCTCGGTGATCGACGTGGATGCGGGAGCCTCGGCCCGTTTCAGCGCGTAAGCGGTCCACGATCGACGTGACCATCGGGACCGGCGGTCACTGACGGGTCATCGCCTGGCGTTCGTCGACCATGGCCTGTGACGTTTCGTCGGCGGGCTTCGAAGGAAGCAGGGAGACGTCGAGCCGGATCAGGCGTCCCTCGAAGGGGAACCGACCCGAATAGCGTTCGCTGACCGGCGAGCCGTGGTCGTACCCGATGCTCGGACCGACGCTCGAGATGAGCGTCATCACGAACGGCACGGTCAACGTTCCGCACGGCTGGTCGTCGATCAACAGCGTGGCTTCGCCACCGCGCCCGGTCCGACGGAACTGGACAGCAACGACCGACGGCCCGACCGGAACCGGCCGGTCCGACTCTACGAGGTGGTGGTCTCCGAAGCAGTTGTAGTCGAACACGACCCGGTCACCTTGGATGAACAGGCTGACCCCGGAGTTCTGGGTCCCCGTGGCGTAGAGCACGCCGGAGCTGGATGCTGGACGGTCGATGGTCGCCACCATGTCCCAGCCACGGCCGCCGAGCGGGGGCGCCACCTGCCCGGGCAATGGCGAGAGGGGTGGGAAGTAGGAGTACCGGCGATCGCTCCTATGAGGGGAGTGGTCGCGGTGACGTGCCATGAACAGCTCGATGGTCCGGTCGTCGAGGGGGAGCACGCCTTGCTCCTCGGCTTGCTCCCACCAGAGCTCCACCATCTCGCGGACCTTTTCGGGCGTCGCATCGGCAAGGTCGTTGCACTCGGACCGGTCCTCGGTCAACCGGTAGAGCTCCCAGCGGTCCTCGTCGAACGGCACGCCGGGCTGATGCCGGGTCACCGCCTTCCAGCCGTCCGCGTAGATGGCTCGGTGCCCCATCATCTCGTAGTACTGCACCTGCTTCTCGGTGGGTCGATCGGGGTTCTCGAAGGAGTAACGCATCGAGATACCCGAGACCGGGATCTGCTCGAGGCCTCGATAGGTCTCCGGAGCTTCGACCCCGAGGACGTCGTAGATGGTCGGCGCGACGTCGTTCACATGATGGAACTGATCGCGGAGCCCACCTTCCGTGATGCCGGCCGGCCAGTGAACGATGAGCGGAACGTGGACCCCGCCCTCGTGGGTGTTCTGCTTGTACCACTTGAAGGGGGTGTTGCCCGCCTGGGCCCATCCCCAGGGGTAGTTGGTGTGGCTGTGAGGCCCTCCGATGTCGTCGAGGCGGGCGAGCGCATCGTCGATGTCCTCGGTGAGGAAGTTGAAGTACTTCATCTCGTGGATGAGTCCGGACGGTCCGCCTTCCTGGCTCGCTCCGTTGTCGGAGAGGAGGATCAGCAGGGTGTTGTCGAGCCGTCCCAGCTGCTCCAGCCCGTCGACCAGGCGACCGATCTGGGCATCGGTGTGCTCGAGGAATCCGGCGAATGCCTCCTGCAGACGAGCGGCAAAGATGCGCTGGTCGTCGGTGAGGGAGTCCCACGGCTCGACTCCGGGGTTTCGCGGTGCGAGCTGTGTGTCCGAGGGCAGCAGTCCCATCTCCCGTTGGCGAGCGAACCACCGGTCTCGGGCCGCGTCCCAGCCGTCGTCGAAGCGACCGCGGTACTTCTCGAGATAGGCGGCCGGAGCCTGGTGCGGTGCGTGCATCGCGCCGAATGCGAGATAGGTGAAGAAGGGCCGATCCGGACGGATCGAGACGGTGTCGTGGATGAAGCCGAGGGCGTGGTCGACCAGGTCTTCGCTCAGGTGGTAACCCTCGTCGGGGGTTGCCGGCGGCTCGACCGCGTGGTTGTCGTAGATCAGCTCGGGATAGAACTGGTCGGTCTCGCCTTCGAGGAACCCGTAGTAACGGTCGAAGCCACGTTGGCACGGCCATTGGTCGTAGGGGCCGGCAGCCGACGCGTTCTCCATGTTGCAGAGATGCCATTTCCCGACGGCGAAGGTCGCATAGCCCTTGTCCCGAAGGACTTCCGCGATGGTCGTGGCGTGATTGGTGACCTGGCCGCGGATGTGCGGGTAACCGCTGTCGAAGTTCGACAGCGAGCGCATCCCGACCGCGTGGTGGTTCCGCCCGGTGAGCAGGGCCGCCCGGGTGGGCGAGCACAAGGGGGTCACGTGGAAGTTGGTGTAACGGAGCCCGCCGGCCGCCAGCCGGTCGATGTTGGGTGTTGCGAGGTCCGATCCGAAGCACGACAGGTGGGAGAAGCCAGTGTCGTCGAGGAGGATGAGCACGACGTTCGGCGCGCTCTCGCCCGGATGTGGTGGGGTCTCCCACCAGGGTGTGGACTCGGCCTGGGTTCGACCGATCACTCCGTCGAAGGCGGCGTTGGAACCGCTCCGAGGACCAAGGTGCGGCATGGAAGGTGACGTTACCGAGACGCCCAACCGGTGTCCACCTCCTGCTTTCGTGACAGATCGGGGCGAAATTCCCATGTGACCAGGTGGGTTGGCGGACGCTCCCCGGCCGTCGCTACTCTCCCCCCGGCGGCCCCGTCGAGCAGGGTTCCGCCGCCCCGCTCCGGGGTCGCCACTCAAGCTGGCGTCGAGGTTCGACCCGCATCCCGTCGGGTACCGTAGCTGCGCCCGTCGACCAGCCCGACCAGGGCCTGCGGTCAGGAGCGAATCAGGAGGTTGCAATGGAGACCCCGCGCTTTCAAGGCGTGATCGGCGACGACTGGAGGGACTCCACTCCTTGGTGGCCGGAGTTGCCCTCACCGCCATCCGGTGCCCCCAACGTGCTGTTGGTGGTGCTCGATGACGTGGGGTATGCGCAGCTGGGATGCTACGGATCGGACATCGACACCCCGACGATCGACGCCCTCGCAGCATCCGGGATCCGCCTGACCAATTTCCATACGACCGCCCTTTGTTCGCCGACCCGGGCCTGCCTGCTGACCGGGCGGAACCACCACCGGAACGGCCTCGGGCGGGTTGCCGACCTGGCTGTCGGGTACCCCGGCTACAACGGCGAGATCCCCAAGGAGAACGGATTCCTCTCCGAGATCCTCCGCCAGCAGGGGTACGCCACCTACGCGGTCGGCAAGTGGCACCTCACACCGGACGACCAGACCAACATGGCGGCTCCCCGGCACAGCTGGCCACTCGCCAGGGGATTCGATCGCTGGTACGGGTTCCACGGCGGCGAGACCCACCAATTCGTTCCCGCGCTCTATCACGACAACCATTCGATCCAACCGCCGCGTTCGATTGCGGAGGGCTACCACCTGAGCGCCGACCTCGCCGATCAGGCCATCGCCCAGCTGGCCGACCTTCGGGCGGTCGACGTCGATCGGAAGTTCTTCCTCTACTTCTGCACGGGGGCGTGCCACTCGCCCCACCACGCGCCCCCCGAGTGGATCGATCGATATCGGGGCCACTTCGACAAGGGTTGGGACGCGTGGCGCGAGGAGACCTTCGCCGCGCCAAGTCGCGTCGGGCCTGCTGGCGCCGGGCACCGAGATGGCCCCGCGCCCGCCGTGGGTCCCGGCGTGGAACGAGCTCCCCACCGACGAGAAGAAGGTGGCGGCGCGGTTCATGGAGTGCTTCGCCGCGTTCTTGTCCTATACCGATGCCCAGCTTGCCCGGGTGCTCGACTTCCTCGAACAGACCGGCGACCGCGACGACACCCTGGTCATCCTGGTCTCGGACAACGGGGCCAGCTCCGAGGGTGGTCCCAGTGGTTCGATCAACGACAACCGGCTGCAGAACATCGACCCCGCCGGGCCCGCAGAGCTGATCACCAGGATCGAGGAGCTGGGTGGTCCGAGCGCGCACAACAACTATCCGTGGGGCTGGACCATGGCCGGCAACACTCCGTTCAAGCGCTGGAAGCGGGAGGTTCACGAAGGAGGGGTGGCAGATCCCTGCATCGTGAGCTGGCCGGCCCGGCTCGGCGCGGGAGGAGGGGTTCGGCGCCAGTTCACCCATGCCGTCGACGTCTTTCCGACGGTGCTCGAGCTTGCCGGTATCGAGCTCCCCGAGACCATCGAGTACGTGCCTCAGACCCGGGTCGACGGGATCAGCTTCGCTTCCCTGCTCGCTCCCGACGGGGCAGATGCTCCGCCACACCGTCTCACCCAACATTTCGAGATGTTCGGGAGCCGGGCGATCTATCACGACGGCTGGAAGGCGGTGACCTTCAAACCGGTCGGGCCGCTCTACGACGACGGGATCAACTGGAACGCCCCGTTCAGCGACGACCGTTGGGAGCTCTACCGGGTCGAGACCGACCCGTCAGAGATCCACGATCTGGCGGCCGAGCATCCTGACCGCCTGGCCGACTTGATCGAGCGGTGGTGGGTCGAGGCGCGGCGGAACCAGGTCCTGCCACTCGACAACAGGGTGCTGCATACCCTGGTGAATCCCAAGCCGGACTGGAGACCTCCGTATCTGACCACTGTCTATTACCCGAACACCTCTCCGGTTCCCGAGACGGTGGCCGCCAACGTGAAGAACCGGAGTCACGCGATCGAGGTGGATCTGACGGTTCCCCCGGGCGGACCACCGGAGGGAGTGCTCCTCGCCCAGGGCTCGGTGCTCGGCGGCTTCTCCTTCCATCTGCGCGACGGCCGTCCCCGATACCTGCACAACCTCTACGGCAAGGAGCTCCATGTGGTCGAGGCCTCCGAGCCGATCGGCCCGGGCCGCTGCACGCTCGGATACCGGTTCGAGCGCGAGGAGAATGGTGGTGGCCGGGCGGTGCTGACCGTGGACGGCGAAGTGGTGGCCGAGGGGCACATCCCGAGATTCACCGTCGCGGCGTTCAGCGCGACGGGTGCAGGACTGACCTGCGGGTACGAGGTCGGCCCAGCGGTCGGAGGGGACTACACCGCTCCGTTCGCGTGCACCGCAGTCATCCATACTGCGACCGTCACCCTCAGCGAGCAGGTCCCGGTGAATCCGATGGTCGAGTTCGAGCGGATCATGGCCGAGCAGTAGGAGTAAGCGAGGCCGGAAGTTCGGGTCCGCAGGGATCGATCGCTCAGGAGCGCGCCTCTGCGAATCCGTGAGAGACGCAGGTCTGGCCGTCCGAGCCGCTGTTCGTCTGGTCGGGACAGGTGGTGTCGTTCCACGTGGCCCCACTCGTATTGGTGTTCCCGGTGGACGCGCCCTTGAAGTTCGCCTTGGTCAGATTGGCCTTGGTCAGATTGGTCGAATACAGCAAGGCCGGCACGACCGCGCTGGTGAGGTTGGCCTGCGTGAGGTTCGAGGTACCCAGATTGCAATCGCAGGCGACGTTGCTGAGATTCGCCTTGGTCAGATCAGCTCCCGTGATCTGTGCCGAGAGGAGATTGTCGCCGGCGAGATCAGCGCCCGCGAGGGAGGTGCCGTTCATAGAGGCATCCTCGAAATTGACCCCGGTCAGGTTGCGTCCCTTCAAGTTGCAGTTGTTGAGGTTGGCCCAGGGTCCGAGGTAGGTGCAGTCGGGCGCGCTGCTCGTGTCGGTGACCTTCTGGACCGCCGTACTTTGGCCTGCCGAGTTGACCGCGTAGACATCGATCGTGACCTGCACCTTTTCGGGGCGACTCGTCACGAACACCGTGCAGCTCGTGGCGCTGAGCTTGACGGGACAGTCATTGTTCCCCGTCGATTTTCCGACCGGGAGCTGGACCGTTGCGGCCACCCGGTAGCTCTTCACCGCGCCACCGGAGGACGGTGGCGACCACAAAGCCTTGACGACTCTTCCCTCGGCGGTGAGTTGAAGACGCGGTTGGTGGACCGGGCGCGTTGGCGGCGGCTTTCTTTGTGGCCGGAGAGGCCGGCCCGCCGTTTGCAGTGCCGCCGAAGACAGCCAGCGAAATCAGCAGAAGGACCGCTCCGAGAGCAACGCTGATACCCAGCCGGATGACCTTCAAAGACGTCATCTCACCTTCTCCACTTCAGCCCCGCACGACTGGACGCTACACCCCAGTTGCTCGACTGACTCGAGAGCCATCTCGGACATGTTCGGTGAAACGGAACATTTCCTCATTCGTTACAAGGCGTTGCAATGTGACAGTCGAGTGAGTTTTTTCGAACGAGTCGACCAAAGGAGCACCTGTGAAGATCAGACGTGCGAGATGGTCGAGGTTGCTCAAGCGAGCGTCACTCGTTCTTCCGGTGGCACTGTTGTTCGGCGCCTGCAACGTCTGGTCCATGTACGGCGAAGGTCCGACTCATTCGAGCAACGACTCGTCCAACGTCATCACGACGGCCAATGCTTCCACGCTCGAGGAAGCGGGAACGACCAAGGCGGTCGCCGGCACGGGTGCACTGGTCACCTCGTCGCCGACCGTCGCGTCGAACGACATGTTGTACGTGACCGGGGACTACACGGATCCGCAGAACTCCAAGGACACGACCGGCGAGCTGTATGCCTATTCGGCAAGCGGCGGCACCACGAACTGCCCGACGCCGAGCCAAGGCCATCCGACACTGAACTGCCAACCGGTCTGGACGGCCATTCCGACCCAGACGAATGCTCTCACCACTGCGCCGGCAGTCGATCTCTCGCTGTCCACCCCCATCGTGTACGTCGGAAGTCACAACGGCGACGTGTACGCGTACAACGCGTCGAACGGCAAACTCGTGTGGCATTCCGAGACGCTCGGAGGATCCATCGACGGTTCCCTCACCATTGCCAACGGGTACCTCTACGTTCCCGAGGACTATGGATGGGTCTACGTCTTCCCTTCGACGACCGGCACCAACGGCGAGGACGACAATTGCTTCACCGCCTCGAAGCAGCTGGAGTGCGATCCCGACTGGGGCTACTGGACGGCGGGGAACAATTTCTCGACGCCGGCAGTCGAGAACGGGATGATGTATCAGGCCGCGGGCGATCACGTGACCGGCAAGAACAATCCTGATCAATACGCCGTGTACGGGTTCAATGCTTCCTATCTCGCCAGCGAGTGTCCTGGGACCTACGCCCCCCATGAGCACGGTCAGCCGCTCACTGCCATCGCCGCCTGTGCGCCAGCCTGGTCCGCACCCTGGCAGCAGGGTGGACAGTGGGACGGGGGCGGGACATCACCGTCGTCGTCCAGTTCCGACGTGTACATCGAATCCGCCACCAACGGCCTGCTCGCATACTCTGCGGCCGGATCGTCGAAGTGCACCGGTACGAAATTCGTCGGCCAGTGGGGGGAGGTCTGTACCCCGCTCTGGATCGGCTCCACAGGCAACGACTTCGTCAACAACTCCGGGGACGCCGGTCCCGTGGCCGCAGTGGCGAACGGCAACGTCTATGTCGGCGACAGGACCGGCAAGGTCTATGCGTTCAACGCGACGAGCGGAGCGCTCACCTGGTCCTACGCAACCGGTGGAGCAATCGACTCGTCGGTGGCGGTCGCCGGGGACAGTGCCTCGGACGCCGTCGCATTCGTCGGATGCTCCAACCGAGTCAGCGGGCAAACCTGTTCCCACAGCTTCTTCGCGTTCAAGGCCTCGAGCGGAGGTACTCCTCTCTGGACGGCGAACACCACCGGCTCGATCGACGACCCGACGATCGTCGGCGATGCAGGGTCGGGGAGCGGAACGGGCGCCGTCTACGCCCCATCCGGGACCCAGGTCTTCGCCTACGCGTTGCCGACGTCGAGCTAGCCGGAATCCTTGAGCCATTTCCGGCAGGCGGCTGTGCCCGGCGGTCTGCTCACTCATCGGCTCAGCCCAAGTTTAAGGAATTCATATACAGAGTTCACTCTGCCCTTAGACGGGAGGTATCCAATGGAAGGCGCAGAGTCCCCAAGTTTCGACCTCGAGAGCAGAGGCAGATGCACATGAGCGATACCTGGCCCCCATCAACCGACCCAGAGGACGCCGACAACGTCGAGACGACCCCGGTCGGTGAAGGCACCGTCGGAGCAGACAGCCCCACCGCACCCGTTGTCGGCGGCGTCAATGACACCGCGCAGACGGCGATTCCTCTCGGGCCGCCCCTGGTCCCGACTCCTCCGGAGTACTGGCGTGAGTATCCCTACGCAGGAGGTCCGGACGGTGGCGCGTCGGCCCATCCCGACGGCCTCTACCGTCCCCAACCGATGTACCCGAGCGGGTACCCGACCCAGGACACTCCGGCCGCCGGCCCCGGATCGTCGGCCTTCCCTCCGCCACCGGGGGCCTGGCCCTCGATGCCCTATCCGGGCTGGAGTCAAGAAGCACCCGCCGGTGGGCCCGTCCCGGGAGGATGGAGCGGCGGCGGTGGAACGGTGCCTCCCTATGGGGCATGGCCATACCCGGGATATCCCCAGTCCCCTCAGGCCGCCAAGCCGAAGAAGCGGGGCGCCCTGGCAATCGCCGCGGCGACCGTCCTCGGAGTGGTGGCGATCCTCGGCGGGGCCGGGCTCGGCCACTACATCTGGCCGGCCTCTGCACCGAGCGCGTCGAGCACGAACAGTCCCGCCTCGGGGGGCTCGGGCACCGGGTACCCGAGCAACGGCTCTCTTTCCCCGTACGGCGGGTCGTCGGGTAGCAACGGCTACTCCCCGTTCGGTGGGTCCTCGGGGTCGGGTGGATCCTCCACCGGTGCCGGTGCGCCCTCTGACATCTCGGCGATCGCCGCGAAGGTGGACCCGGGTCTGGTGGACATCAATACCAACCTCAGCTACCAGAGTGAAGAAGCAGCAGGCACCGGCATGGTGCTCACCTCCGACGGTGAGGTTCTGACCAACAACCACGTCATCGACGGTGCCACCAGCATCAGCGCCACTGACGTCGGGAACGGCAAGACCTACAAGGCGACGGTTGTCGGGTACGACCGGACCGGTGACGTGGCGGTGATCAAGCTGACCGGAGCCAGTGGTCTGACCACGGTGTCGATCGCCTCACGCAGCGCTGCAGTCGGTCAGGCGGTCGTGGGAGTCGGGAACGCCGGCGGCACGGGCGGAACCCCGAGTGCTGCAGGGGGCTCGGTCACTGCGGTCGATCAGTCGATCACCGCCAGCGACGACGGCGGCGGGAATGCCGAAAGCCTGACCGGGCTCATCGAAACCAACGCCGGCATCAAGCCCGGCGACTCGGGTGGGTCGCTCGTGAACACTGAGGGGAAGGTGCTCGGCATGGACACGGCAGCATCGGCCGATTCGGCGTACGTAGAGACGGCCAGCCAGGGCTACGCGATCCCGATCCATACCGCGTTGGCGATCGCCCATCAGATCGAGGCCGGCGACGCCTCGAGCACCGTGCACATCGGTGCGACCGGGTTCCTCGGGGTCAGCATCGCCACCTCCAGTAGCAACAACGGGATATTCGGAGGGAGCGGATTCGGGGGTGGGGGCAACAGCGGGTCGACCCAAGGCGCTGACGTGCAAGGGACGCTCGGCGGTTCGCCAGCAGCCCAGGCAGGATTGGTGAGCGGTGACGTGATCACCGCAGTGGACGGCCATCAAGTGAGTTCGCCCTCGGACCTCAGCAACATCATGGAGCAGTACCACCCTGGCGACACAGTCCAGCTTCAATGGGAGAACTCGTCGGGCCAGAGCCAGACGGCCAGCGTCACGCTGGAGAGCGGTCCTCCCTCGTAGTCCGTCGGTTGAGTGTCGCCGCAGTGATCTCCTGCGGCGACACTCCGAGGACGAGAAGTGCGGCAACCGCCGCATCGCTCCCCTCGACTCCATCGAGTTCGCCGGCTTCCCCGCTCCGAGCGAGCTCGATGATCGCCCGTATCGCAGCGAGCCTCGGTGTCTCCGAGCCCACCCGCCTGGCGAACTTCCTTCGGCTCACGACGTCAGATCAACAGTTTCGACTGCGCCTCAGGTGGTCACGTTCAGCGTGAAGATCTGGATCGCGGTGCCCGACGAGTTCGTGGCCGTGATGAACAGCGTGCTGCCTCCTCCAAACCCGAAGAACCCACCTCTCGATGCCGAGCTCGGAGTTCCTGCGATGGTGGCGGTGCCGTTGCCATTGCTGGTGAACGTGACCCCGGAGGGCAGCGATCCGAAGTCGGACAGGGTCGGTGTCGGGGAGCCGGTCGTGGTCACGGAGAAGGAGAAGGCAGTGCCGGCCTTCACGGTGTCCGACGAGGCGCTGGTGAAGGCCGGAGCCTGGCCGACCGTCAAGGTGAAGCTCTGCTTTGCCGTCCCCGACGCGTTGGTGGCGGAGAAGGTGATCGGGTAGACGCCGGTGGCTGTCGGAGTCCCCGAGATCGTCGCCGTCCCAGAGCCGGCGGTGAAGGTGACCCCGGACGGCAGCGACCCGCTCTCGGTAATCGCGGCCGACGGAGTACCACTGGCCCGCACGGTGAAGGAGAAGGAGGTCCCCGACCTCACCGTGTCGGACGCCGCGCTGGTGAAGGACGGGGCCGACGCCGTTCCGACTGTCAAGGTGAAGGACTGGAGGGCTGTACCCGACGAGTTCGTGGCGATGATGACGAGGTTGTCTCCTCCGCCTCCGGTTGTGGCAGTCGGAGTCCCGGCGATGGTGGCGGTGCCGTTGCCGTTGTTGGTGAAGGTGACTCCTGCTGGCAGATTGCCGAATTCGGACAACGTCGGTGCAGGGGAGCCGGTGGTGGTCACCGTGAAGGAGAAGGCGGCTCCCTTCACGACCGCGTCCGACGCTGCGCTGGTAAACGCCGGTGCCTGTTTGGCCCCTCCCACCACCGTGATGGTCAGGCTCAATGTGGCGGTCGAGCCCGAGGAGTTGGTCGCCTTGATGGTGACCGGGTAGGTGCCCGCGGCCGCAGTGGTGGTGCCTGCGATGGTGGCGCTCCCGCTGGTGCCAGGGGTGAAGGTGAGACCGGCAGGCAGGGTGCCTGACTCGGTGATGGTGGGCGCCGGGTAGCCGGTCGTGGTCACCGTGTAGGTGCCAGCGGTCCCCACGGTAAAGCTGGTGGTTGAGGCGCTGGTGATGCTCGGGGCCGAAGCGTTGGTCAAGGTGAAGGACTGGGTAGCCGGGGTGCCTTGCCCGTTGGACGCGGTGATGGTGATCGGGAAGGAGCCACCGGTCGAGGCGGCGGGGGTGCCCGAGATGGTGGCGGTCCCGCTCCCGTTGTCCTTGAAGGTCACCCCGCTCGGCAGGTTGCCGGTCTCAGTGAGGGTTGGGGCGGGAGACCCGGTCGTTGTCACGGTGAAGTTGAAGGCCAGACCCACGACCGAGGTCGCCGCGTTGGCGCTGGTGATGGTCGGGGCAGCACTCACAACGGTGATGGTCAGGTTCAAGGTCGCCGTCGAGCCCGAGGAGTTGGTGGCCTGGATGGTCACCGGATAGGTCCCGCCGTTGGCGGTGGTGTTGCCCGAGATGCTGCCGGTCCCGTTGCCGTTGTCGGTGAAGGTGAGCCCTGCGGGCAGGGTGCCCTGTTCGGTGATCGTCGGGGCCGGGTAGCCGGTCGTGGTGATGGTGTAGGTGCTGTTGGTCCCGACGGTGAAGCTGGCGGTGTTGGCACTGGTGATGGTCGGGGCGGAGGCGTTGGTCAGGGTGAAACTTTGGGTTGTGGTTCCCGACGTCGATTTGGCGGTGATGGTGATCGGGAAGGAGCCGCCGGTCGAAGCAGCCGGGGTGCCCGAGATGGTGGCAGTCCCGTTGCCGTTGTCGACGAAGGTCAGCCCACCCGGCAGGCTGCCGGTCTCGGTGAGGGCGGGAGCCGGATCACCGGTGGTGGTGACGGTGAAGGAGAAGGGTGCTCCGGCGATCGAGGTGGCGCTGTTTGCGCTGGTGATGGTCGGGGAGACCTTTTCGGTGAGTGTCGTCGATCCGGTTCCTGCGATCGGGGTCCAGGCCGAGAGCTGGCCGTCGTAGGGGGAGCCGAAGGCAGCGCCGTTGACCGTCGTGCCCTGGGGAACGGTGATCGGGACGTTGGTCGAGCCGGTCCCGGTGTTGGAGACGGTCACCACCCCATTGGTCTCGGAAGCGGTGACGCTCCCAGCGGTGAGCGCGGAGCTCCAGGCGGTCTGGTTGGCGAGGACCTTGCCCACCCCACCCATGGTCAGTTGCACATAGGGGGTGGCCGAACTGAAGGTGCTCTCGTATTGGGCGATGAGCGGGTTCAACACCTCATAGAGGGTCCCGTCCCCGTCGGTCCCCGGCTGTGCGGTTGCCGAAGGCACGTAGTTGGCCGGGGGGAGGATGCTCGAATAAGGCGGCACTCCCATGGTGTTGGTCTGGTGGACGTAGGAGATCTCGGGGTTGTTGGTGAGCATGTTGGTGAGCATCCCCGAGACGACCGACTGGATCACCTGGGTGAAGGTGAACGGGGTGGTCGAACAGGTGGTGGTCGCCGTGGTGTGGCACTGGCTGTCAGGGGCGTCGGCGTCATAGAGGGTGTTGTACTCGTCGAGCTCCTGGGCGTTGTCGGCCACGTTGTAGAAGACGTTGATCGGGTGACGGGGGGCCACTTGGGCAGACCCGTCGACGAAGGACTGACCGGCGGCATAGGTCGAACCGGTGTAGGTGGCCCCGATCCCGAAGGCGTCATTTGCCGGATCGGGGTAGGCCTTGGAGGCGTCTGCTCCGACCGTGGTGATCCCGACCGCCTGGAGGGCCGGTGTGAAGTAGGGGTTCTGTTCCCAGGGCAGCTCGTTGGCGTTCTCGACGATGGGCGGGGTCCACCCAGAGGGCATCGGGGTGTTCACGTAGGTGACCCCTGCCGGCGGGGTGGAGGTGTCAGAGCCGGTGTCGGTGAAGGTGAGCTCTTGCTCGCCCGCACAGCTGGTCGGGGCATAGGTCGGGCCCTGGCAGACCGTGGCGGTCGAGGCAGGGGTGGAGTCCCCCGAGCCGGCGTCGGGCAGGGTTGCGGAGCTCGGGGTGGCGTAGGTGCCGATCTCGGTCCAGGGTCCGACGGTCGAGCCGGTCACCGGTGCCCGGTAGATGACGTAGTTGGCCGCGTGGCAGATCGACTGCCAGACCAGGGAGACCGAACCACCCGAGCTGACCACGATCGGGGCGATGTCACCTTGGAGGCCGTCGGTCACATAGGCCTGGGACTGGTCGGTCGAGGTCGAGTCCGCCCCGTTGAACTGGTCGGTGACCGCGTACTCGTAGGTGCCCGCCGAAAGTGATCCACCGGGTCGAGGCGTTCGCCTCGTCGAGGTCGGGCGGGTCGACGGTTGCAGGGGTCCCCGGGGCGAGGTCGGCAAACCCGGAGTGGTTGCCCGGCACGAAGACCTGGGGGTTGTAGGTCCCATAAGGGTTGGCGACGTCTCCTGCACCCGAGGCGATGGTCTGTTCGGGGATCCCGAGACCGCCGGTGCCAGGGGTTGCCCCCGGCGCCGCAGTGAGATCGGTGGTGTTCTCGTTGAGCTCGGCCTCGATGTAGTCCTGGCTCGCACAGCCGACGTCGAGGTAAGGGGTGTCATAGGTGTGGCTGATCCAGCCGAAGTCGTCGGCATAGGGCTTGCCGGTCGAAGGATCGGTTGCCTGGAACTGGGCGAGGAGGGGGTCTGCCCCACAGGTGCCCGCAGGATCACCGGCACTGGTGCAGGCGGCCGGTTCTCCGGGAAGATCCAACTCCCCGTTCTGGTACTCGATCGACCCCCCGTAGTTGAAGAGCTGGTCCAGACGGAACGGGGTGGTGGCTTCACCGGCCGGGCGGGCAGAGGGAGTGCCTTCCTGAGTGGGGTTGGACCAGTCCGCAGAAGAGATCACGTCTGCTGCGTCCATCCGCTGGGAGTTGGCGTCGGAGTAGTCGTTGTCGTGGAGGGTGGTCGACCATGCGTTGTCGGGGGTGAAGGTGTCGTCGATGTCCATCGCCACGTAGTTGCGGTTGAGACCGAGGTGGGTGTCTTCGGTCACCCAGTTGATGAGACCCGCTGCCATCACCTCCCACTGGAGCTGGCTGGCGTTGTAGTCGAAGCCGAGTTCGAGCTCGGAGACGTTTGCCTGGGGATCGGTCGAGGGGTGCTGGTAGACACCGGCGAGCACCTGGCCCGAGGAGTTGTCGAGCCAGGGGGTGAAGGGCGCGCCGGCGTTGACCGAAGCCGGATAGCCGTAGCTGCCGGTGGCAAAGGTGATCGGACCCGAGAGTTCGGGCAGGGCAGCGAGCCCAGCGGCGGTGAGGGTGGCCGTCGTGCCGTCGAGTGCTCCGGCAGAGACGTCGGTGATCCCGAGGTAAGGAGCGGTGTAGCCGTCGATCTGGCGGATCCCGTCGGTCGCCTCATAACTGAAGAGAGAGGTGAGTTGTCCCGCGGCAAAGGCCGCGGGCGAATCGGCGATCACCACGCCGTTGAACAGGCCGACCGAACCAGAGGTCAGAGCAGGCAAGGTCACCGTTTCCGAGCCATAGGCCCCGGTTGCGGTGACCTCGGTGTAGGGAACACCCTCGTTGGAGAGGGCCGACTCCCACGCAGCGGTGGTCGGATCGGTCGACCCGGTGCCGACGAGGAGCACCTTCAAGTCGAGTTGGACAGGAGTTGCGCCTCCCGCCTTGTTGGCGACGACCGACAAAAGGGAGCCCAGCAACAAAGCGGCCATCCCGAGCATTGCAATGTACCGCAGAATTCGGTTCCTCGACATGTGAATTGCGTCGCCCTTCTCTTTGCTTCCCTCGGCCGCACGCTCCGCGACGGCCACCCTGTGGCGGATCGCGCAGCACAACTCAAAGAGCCCGCGCGGAACGACGCCTTTTCGAAGAGTAAGCGTGGAGTTGACCTTTCGGTACCCTGCACCGTCATCGAGTGACCCTGAACTTTCGACGAACAACGAGGTAGCGACCCCGGCATTTCGACGGCACAGTGCACTCGCTGTGGTCGGGACAGCGCCTGCTGATCGAATCAGTTGTTAATCCAAGGGTTGGGAGTTTGGGATGCGAGGGTGAACGAGGGGTCTTCCGCGGGTCGTAAGCCGATGGAGCGAGTGACGTCCGGAATCGTCGTCATGAAAGTCGGGGGTGTTCACGTTCGTCTCAGAACCGTACTGTCGTACCCACAAAGGAACCCACACCGCGTGCCCGCGAGGATCGAGTCGGCGACGACCGCGTCCTCAGCAACATCCCCCCACAGCCACACCTCCACAAGAAAACCCGACAAGAGAAGAAGAGGCGCGGAAGAACGATGGACATTGCCCTCCTTGCCGAGGGCACCTACCCGTACCATCCCGGCGGCGTAAGTGTCTGGTGCGATCAGCTGATCCGTGGACTGGCGCCTCACCGATTCACGGTGCACGCCATCACGGCGCGGCCCGGAGAGGAGCCGGTGTGGGACGTGCCCGAGAACCTGGTCGGGGTGCGGTCCACACCACTGTGGGGCCCGACGCCGAAGGTCAAGCGCAAGGTCCGGAGATCGAAGGAGCTCCAGGCCTCCTTCGATCGGCTCGTGCTGTCTCTGGTCGACCCCACCCGGGAGGCCGACTTCCTCAACGGGCTCCACCAGCTCTTCCTTCTCTCACGGGAAGTGTCCGTCGCGGGCGCCCTGCGAACCTCTGCATCGCTCGACGTTCTGTTGGAGGCGATGCGGATGGCCCAGGTCGGCAGGGAGGTTGCCGAGCCTCCCCCTCCCGCAACGGTGTCCGACGCGAAGACCGCACTCGAGCTCATCGAGCACCAGCTGCGACCCCTCTATGCGCCTGCACCCGAGGCGGATCTCTGCCACGCCACCGCGAACGGTCTCTCCGTCCTTCTCGCGCTCGGGGCCCGGTGGTCTCGCAATACCCCGCTCGTCCTGAGCGAGCACGGGATCTACCTTCGTGAGCGGTATCTGGCCTACAACCCCGACCTGTACACAACGCCGGTGCGCGCCATGATGCTGCGCTTCTTCAGGCGGCTCACTTGGGCCGGCTACCAGATCGCCGACGTGATCGCCCCGGGGAGCGAGTACAACAGGCAGTGGCTGGAGAAGAACGGCGCCGCCTCCGAGCGCATCAAGCCGATCTACAACGGAGTCGACACCGCCAATTTCTTCGCCAGCTCGAACGAACCGGAGATCCCCACTCTGGTCTGGCTGGGCAGGATCGATCCCCTGAAGGATGTCGAAACCCTGATCCGTTCCTTTGCCAAGGTGCGCGAGTCTCTCCCGTCCGCCAGGCTCCGCATCTTCGGAGGCGCCTCAGCCGACAACCAGTCCTACCTCGAGCGTTGCGTCGAGTTGCGCGACTCGCTCGGCCTGGCGGGCTGCGCAACGTTCGAAGGCCGGGCGGCGTCGGTGATCGATGCCTTCCACGCGGGGCACGTCGTCCTTCTGACCAGCATCTCGGAGGGATTCCCCTACACGCTCATCGAGGCGATGGCGGCGGGCAAGCCGACGGTTGCCACCGATGTGGGCGGGGTGCGGGAGGCGACCGGCGACGCCGGGCTGGTCGTGCCGCCGCACAGCCCCGACGAGATGGCCGATGCCTGCCTCCAACTGCTCGGG
Organism: uncultured Acidimicrobiaceae bacterium; assembly: GCA_963839925.1. Classification (GTDB taxonomy): domain Bacteria; phylum Actinomycetota; class Acidimicrobiia; order Acidimicrobiales; family RAAP-2; genus Bog-756. The sequence continues at coordinate 882,887 of CAWIWV010000002.1, forward strand.
AACGCCAGGCAGCGGGCGGAGATGGGTCGGGCGGCCCGGGCGCGCATCTTGTCGCAATTCACGCTCGAACAGAGCCTTGCTGTGTTCGCCGACGTCTACCGCGAGGTGACCGGCAAGATCTCGACCGCCCTCGTCCTCGAACAGGAACAGGAGCAGGAACCGCGTCGCCAGCCGCCGGGTCCTGTGCCCCCACGCAGTGAACCTCCGGCGACTCCTTCCAGCTGGAGGGGCCGTCATGTCGAACTGCCGGTCGCGCCGCGAAGTAGGCCGGTTCTCCTGGCTCGCCATGGGCGCAGAGGGTTCTGCTGATGACCACGTGGAAGGTGAGCCAGACGGTCGTCAGCCTGGACGATCGTCGGCGATCCGTGGAGAGGCAGCGAGCCAACAGGCAGCGCCCTGCCGATCGATCGCCGAACGACATCCTCGACTGGGTCGGCCGTGATCCTGAGCTGGTTGCGACGTGCTCGGCTGCGGTCGATCCGTTGGAGGTCGCCGCGTGGCTGGAGACCCGCGGTCTGAGCCGCCAAGTTGCATCGGACTCGTTCGGCTATCCGGACGTGTTCTCGGCCGGTGACGTGGTCTACCGGAACCTCCCGTTCGCAACGGTGGAGCCTCCGGACCCGCCTGCCCAGCCGATGGGAGGTCCGAAGGATCTCCTGCGCGGGGCGCTCTACGTGCTTCCCGCGCTCTTCCTGACGATCGTGGTGAGGGGATTCTCCTTCCACCCTTCGTGGTGGGTGCTCCCGATCGGATTGACGGTGGCCTGGGCGATCAGCCAGGCGATCGCGGTGCTCGTCTGGGCCGAACGTGGGCGCGGGGAGGAGCACGGCGGTGCCTTGTTGGCGTTCGTCTCGATCGTGGTCAGTGCCGCGGTCAGCTTCGGCGTGGCAGCGTCGGCTACAGAGGCGCTCGGTGGAAACCCGGCCAGTGTTCTCGAGGCGGTCGGTGTCGCTGCCTACATCGCCGCTGCAGGCATCTTGTTGTTGCGGTCGGCCGAGTGGCTGTTGTTGGCCTGCGTGGCTCCGGCGGCCGTGGGCGCATTCGCAGTCGGGGGGTTCCTCCCCTTCACGTTGACCGACCGGCAAGGGGCCTACGTGGTGCTCGGCTCGCTCGGGTTGGTCGTGCTCGCGGCTGTCGGGCAACTGTCGAAGGCCGCTTGGCGGGTCCCTTCGGTCGATTGGTCGGACGGATCGAGGGCGAGTCGGTACCTTCTCTACGGGCTCGGAAGCGGCCTACTCATCTCGGTGTTCATCGGCTTCTCTGATGCACTGAGCGGTGACAGCGTCGCGTTGCTGGTCGCCATCTGGCCCCTGATGCTGACACTCGGGGTGATGGAATGGCAGGTGCGTTCGTTTCGCGGTCGGACCGCCGGCGCGATGACCACCAGTCCGGACCTGCCCGACTTTGCCCGGCGGGCACGCAGGTCGTTGGTGCGATCGACCGCGACGTTCGTGACCGCTCTCGTCGCTCTGTCGGCAGTGGGGGTGGTGATCGGACATCACCGCGGCGCAGCGAACGTTCCGCTGCTGGTCGGATCGATCGGGGCGGTCGGGATCGCGTTCTTCCTCGCCTTGTTGCTGGTTGCCTCCGCCCAGATCGACCACGTCCTGGTCTGCTGGGGCGTCACCTTCGGCGTGCTCGGCGCGTCCTTGGGGGTCGTCGCGCTGGTCGATGGCCATATCTCGCCGATCTCCGGGATCGCCTCCCTCCTCGTGGCGGGCGGGGTTGCGGTTGTCGTGTTGTCCACCCAGGCCTGGCGGGTGCTCGCCTCGCCGATCATCTACTAACGGTCCCTCGACAGAAAGCGAATCGAATCTCATGCCCACGAACGTCGCGATCACCGGAGCCGACGGGTTCATCGGCTCCCATCTGACAGAAACGCTGGTCAGCTCTGGGTACCGCGTCCGGGCGATGGTGCAGTACAACTCGTTCGGCTCGTGGGGATGGCTCGACACCCTCGACCGGTCGGTCCTCGACTCGATTGAGGTGGTCCCCGGCGACATCCGAGATCGCGGTTCGGTGTTGGCGCTCATGACCGGCGCCGACATGGTGTGCCATCTCGCGGCGCTCATCGCCATCCCGTACTCGTACCAGGCTCCGTGGTCCTACCTCGAGACGAATGCAGGCGGCACCCTCAACGTGCTCGAGGTGGGTCGGGCGCTCGGCACTTCGCGGATCGTGTGCACCTCGACCAGCGAGGTCTACGGCACCGCCCGGATCGTTCCGATCGACGAGAGCCACCCCCTCCAGGCTCAGTCGCCGTACTCGGCCTCGAAGATCGCTGCCGACAAGCTGGCGGAGAGCTATCACCTGAGCTTCGACTCGCCGGTGGTCACCCTCCGGCCCTTCAACACCTTCGGTCCGCGTCAGTCGGCCCGGGCGGTGATCCCGACGGTGATCTCCCAGCTGGCGGCAGGCCACCGCGAGATTGCGCTCGGCTCGGTGACCCCGACCAGGGACTTCAACTTCGTGCTCGACACGGCGCGCGCCTTCCAAGCCGTGCTCGAAGCGCCCCTCGAGGACGTCGTCGGCCGGACACTCAACGCCGGATCCGGCGTCGAGATCTCTGTCGGGGACACCGTTGCGCTCATCGCAGAGTTGATGGGAACGACCGTGGAGATCCGCGTCGAAGAGGAACGCTTGCGTCCCGAACGATCCGAGGTCAACCGGCTCCTCTCCGACAGCACGGCCATTCGCCGAGCGGCGTCGTGGAAGCCGGAGCACACCTTGGCCGAAGGCTTGAAGACGACCATCGAATGGTTCTCCGATCCCGACAACCTCCGGCGCTACAAGACCGATCAGTACAACGTCTGATGACCGACCAGATCAACCGTTTGAGCTCTTCTTCGAAAGGGATGCTCCCATGACTGACCTGACCATCGACAGCCCGACGGTGCTCGACAGCCCGACGGTGCTCGACAGCCCGACACTTGAAAAATCCGAGAGCCCGACCGAGGTGCGGCACGTGGTGATCCTGGCCGGCGGCAAGGGGGTGCGCCTCCGTCCCTACACGACGGTGATCCCGAAGCCCCTGGTGCCGATCGGCGAGCAGTACTCCATTCTGGAGATCGTCCTCCGCCAGTTGGCGGCGAACGGGTTCCTGCGCGCCACCTTGGCCATCGGCCACCTGGGTCAGCTGATCCAGGCGTATGTCGGCGACGGATCCCAATGGGGGATCGAGGTGGACTACGTGCACGAGGAGTCCCCGCTCGGAACCGTCGGTCCCGCCTTGATGGTGCTCGACCGGCTTCCCGACAACTTCTTGCTGATGAACGGCGACATCCTCACCGACCTGGACTACGCCGATCTCCTGGATACCCACATCGCCAGCTGCGCGCCGCTGACCGTCGCCACCTATCAACGGGTCCACCAGGTGGACTTCGGTGTCTTGGACGTCATCGACCGGAAGGTCGTGAACTTCACCGAAAAGCCCCCGATGGTCTATTCGGTGAGCATGGGGATCTACGGAGTGAGCACCCGTCATCTCGAGCGGTACACCCCCGGACTTCCCTACGGCTTCGACGAGCTGATGCTCGATCTCATCGAGCGCGGCACTTTGCCCGCCAGCTACGAGTTCGACGGGTACTGGCTGGATATCGGGAGGCCCGACGACTACGACCACGCGAACCGCGAGTTCGACGTCCTCGGCCCGCGTCTGCTCCCGAACATGCAGTGACATGACGACCTATCTCCTCCTCGGGGCCAACGGGTTCCTCGGCAGCCAGGTGCGTGAGAGCATCGAAGGTTCGGGCAACGGCTCCAGGCTCGTGGCCGTCAGTGGTCACCCGCCGCGCCTCGGTCCGCCGAAGTGCGGGACCTGGCATCAGCTGGACCTGGTGAACGCCTCGGCTCGGGATCTGAGATCGCTGGTCGGAAAGAGCAAGCCCGACGCGGTGATCAACTGCGCGGGTCGCACGTCGGGATCGCGCGAACAGCTCGAAGCAGTCAACTCCGGGGTTGTCGAAAAGCTGGTCCGCGCGTTGTCGGTGACTGATCCGATACCGCTGGTCCAGATGGGCTCTGCTGCCGAGTACGGACCCCAGCCGGAGGGCGTCGCCATCGAAGAAACCGCCGTGGCCAAGCCGGTGGGCGACTACGGCAGGAGCAAGCTGGAGGCCACCGACCACGTCACCGAGATGGTGGAAAAGGGGGCGATCCAGGCGACGGTGCTCCGGGTGTTCAACCCGGTCGGACCGCGGGCTCCTGCCAATTCCCTCGCCGGGACTGCCGCCCGCGAGATGAAGCGGGCGCTCGCCTCGGGAGAGTCTTCGATCACCCTCGGTCCACTCTGGTCCTGCAGGGACTTCCTTGCCAGTTCCGATGTGGGTGTGGCCGCGGTCCGGGCGATTCGCAGCGTCGACGACCATCCGATCCTGAATGTCGGCCGGGGGGTGGCCATGTCGTGCCGCTCGATGGTGGAGCTGCTTGCCGACGCTGCCGGCTTTTCCGGGGATGTCTTCGAGGCGTCCGGGGGTTCGGAGCGATCGACATCGGTCACCTGGCAGCAGGCCAGTGTGACTTTGCTTCGAAAGCATCTCGACTGGGTTCCATCCACGCCGATCGCCCAGGCGGTCGCATCTCTCTGGGCATCGGGGGTCTGAAGTCATGTGCGGAATCATCGGAGTAACCGGAGTCGACGACGCGTTGCCGTTGTTGCTCGAGGGACTCGGCCGCCTCGAATATCGGGGATACGACTCGGCGGGAGTGGTCCTCGTCGCCGGCGATGCGCTGTGGAGGTCGAGGGCCGCCGAGGGTACCCACTCCGTTCGCGATCTGAGGGTGCTTGGCGAAGACGCTCCCCCGGGGTGCAGCGGCGGCGTCGGTCACACCCGCTGGGCGACCCACGGAGGACCGACGACCGGAAACGCACACCCCCACCTCGACTGCACCGGCCGGCTCGCCCTGGTCCACAACGGCATCATCGAGAACTACGCCGAGTTGGCGGAGGGGTTGCTCGCAGAGGGGCACGTCCTCGCGTCGGACACCGACTCGGAGGTGCTCACCCACCTGGTCGAGGCGGAGATGTCCACCGAGATGACGCTGGCCGAAGGCCTTCGTTCGGCTCTGCAGAAGGTGCGTGGCTCGTTTGCGGTCGCTGCGGTCCATGCCGACGAGCCCGAGCTGGTCGTTGCGGCCCGCAGGGTGTCCCCGCTGATCGTCGGACTCGGGGAGGGCACTTCGTTTCTCGCTTCCGACATTCCCGCGTTGCTCGGATCGACTCGTGAGCTGTACGCACTCGAGGACGACCAACTTGCCGAGCTCCGACCCGGCTCGATCAGGGTGAGCACCCTCGAGGGCGAAGACGCGATTGCCACCGCGCTGAACATCGACTGGGACGTCGCCGCCGCCCGACTCGGTGGATACCCGGACTTCATGAGCAAGGAGATCCACGAGCAGCCGGCTGCGGTCGCGGCGACCCTACTCGGTCACCGGCGGGAGGAGGGTGGTGTCGGCCTCGACGAGGCGGCAGCGCTCAGCGAGCGAGGGCTGCGCGAGATCGAACGGGTCTGCATCGTCGCTTGCGGAAGCAGCTATCACGCGGCACTGGTCGCCAAGTACGCCATCGAAGAGTGGGCTCGACTTCCGACGGAAGTGGATATTGCAAGCGAGTTTCGCTACCGCAGACCGGTCCTCGATCGCTCGACGCTGGCCATCGGTGTCAGTCAGTCGGGTGAGACCATCGACACGCTGCAGGGTCTGCGCGAGGCGAGGGCGGCCGGCGCCAAGGTGCTCGTGGTCTCCAACGTGGTGGACTCATCGATGGCTCGCGAAGCCGATGGTGTCGTGTACACGCGCGCCGGTCCGGAGATCGGGGTTGCCGCCACCAAGACCCACTTGACCCAGATCGTGGCCCTCGAACTGCTGGCACTCGTGTTGGCCCAGGCCCGCCGGAGGTTGCCGATCACCGAGATCGACCGGCTCATGGACCAGATGTTGGTCCTTCCCGACCAACTCGACGCGGTCCTCCAGCGAACCGACGACGTGGCGAGGGTCGCACGACAGTTGACCGGAGCGCGTGACTTCTTCTACCTCGGTCGGCACGTCGGTCATCCGGCGGCGATGGAAGGCGCGCTGAAGCTGAAGGAGATCTCCTACCTGCGGGCCGAGGGCTACCCCGGTGGCGAGCTCAAGCACGGCCCGATCGCCCTGATCGAGCCGGGCACCGTCGTGGTCGGGGTCGCCACCCGCAACGCGCTGTGGGAGAAGATGTGCTCGAACATCCAGGAGGTGAAGAGTCGGGGCGCCACCATCGTCTTGGTGGGGAACGACGAGGATCTCCAGACGGCCTCGATCGCCGACCACATGCTGTGGGTTCCGGAGGTCGAGCCGCTGCTGTCGCCTGTGGTCGACGCGGTCCCTCTCCAGCTGCTGGCCTACTGGTTGGCCCGCGAGCAGGGACATGACGTGGACCGGCCTCGAAATCTGGCCAAAACGGTCACGGTCGAATAGCAACAGCCGGCTCGGTGGTTCCGAAACGCGTTTCAGGGGATGACACGGTCCGGTGCAGGGGTCGAAGCCGCAAGAACGAGGGTGGTTGCCGCAGATGAGCCTTCCTAGGCTTTGGGTCATGACCGTCGGCGGGCAGGAGGCCAGCGGCTGATGCTTCGTCGCGTGGCTAGGCGCATTCGACTTCACCCGATGGCGGTGGTCGCCTGCCTCCTCGTCCTTGCGTGCCTGGTGGTGGTGGCTCCGAAGACCGTCGCGCAGCAGAGCCCCCTCGACGGCCAAGACCTGCGGCAGCACCTCGCGGTGCCGGCCTACATGGATCCGACCGCCGAGGCGGACGGCTGGTCCCAACTGAGCGGCGCCGAGTCCGGGACGGTCGGGATCGTGGTGGCCAACGTGGACAACGGACCGGACTCCGCGGCGGTGCCGGCCTGGGCTTCGGAGATCGACCAGATGCACACGTCGGGGAGCAAGGTGCTCGGGTACGTGGACACCGGATACCTCGGAAGCGACGTGACCGGTCATCCCGATGGGATCCCGACCCGGGCGGGCCAGTCCGGGATCGATTCGTGGATTCCCCAGATCGAAGCAGACGTGAACGCCTGGTATCGGTTCTACGGGTCCGACATCGACGGGATCTTCTTCGACGAGGGAACCAACACCTGCGGACCGTCGTCGCACTCGGACCGTTACGCCGCAGAGTACGAATTCCTCACCAAGTATGTAAAGGAGCTGCACCCGGGGGCGATGACCGCGCTCAACCCGGGGACCGCAGTCCCTCAGTGCTACGAGAGCTCGGCAGACGTCTTGGTGACGTTCGAGGGCTCCTACGGCGATTACACCGGCACTCCGGATCCTCCGACCGACGCCTACCAGCCCTTGAGCTGGTCTCCGGTCGATCCGAACAAGATCTGGAACATCGTGTACGGAACGGCGACCGAGTCGGAGATGGCGAACGTCATCGCGCTCAGCAAGAGCCGGAATGCCGGCTACGTGTATGTGACAGACGGCGTGCCGGCAAACCCCTACGACACGATTCCCTCCGCGTACTGGTCCCAGGAGCAGGCGTTGTCCTTTCCCTCGGGCAGCCTCGGCTCGGAGCCGCCGAGCGCTCCCACGCAACTGACCGCCTCGGTCTGGTCGGCGGGGGGCTCCGGCGCCAATGATGGCAACGGTTGGAACAACGGTGACGGTGATGATGGCGATGACGGCGGCGGCGGTTGGAATGGTTGGAATGGTGGTTGGAACGGGGGGAACAACGGGGGAAACAACGGCTGGGGCGGTGGCGGCGGCAGTTGGGGAAACGGCGGCAACAGCTTCGCCTCGGGCAGCACCGACGTCGTGCTCGACTGGCAACCGTCCACCGCGGGCTCGGCTTCGGTTGTCGCCTTCGACGTCTACCAGGGAAGCACCTGGGTCGGATCGGTCGGCTCCGACTCCGACTCCTACCTCATCACCGGGTTGAGCCCGTCGACCTCCTACTCCTTCACGGTGCTGGCCAGGGACTCGTATGGCGACGTGTCGAGCCCGAGCGCCACGGCGACGGCGACGACCGACGACCCGGACCCACCGCCTGACAGCCCGACGTCCCTGACGGTCACCGACAGCTCGTACACGACGACGGGCCTGCAGTGGACCCCACCCGACTCCGGCGATCAGGTGGCGAGGTACGTGGTGAGCCAGGACGGCACGGCGGTCGCGACGGTGCCGGCATCGCTTACCTCCGTCGAGATCCAGGGCCTGCAACCCGGTCTCGACACCTACACCTTTTCGGTGCAGGCCGAGGGTGTCTCGGGTGGCGTCTCGACTCCCAGCAACTCTGTCGAGGTGACCACTACCCCGTTGCCGAACGACGAGGCGATCTCGTCGCCCGATGTCGTCGACAACGGTGACGGCACCTTCACCTACTCCGCCCAGTTCGCCACGCCTTTCGCCTTCCGGCGGGTGTTCATCTCGACCGGTACCTCACCGTGCTGGACGACGAGCAACGCGACGCCGATCTGCGGCGACTACCTGATCGAGAACGACCAGGTGCTCAAGTACGCCGGCTCGGGCAGCGACTTCACTTACAGCTCGGTCGCCGACGTCCCTCCGACCGTCACCGACGGCGACGAGTACTCGTGGACGATCCCGGCGTCGGACATCGGTAGTCCGACAGGACAGGTCGCTCTCTTCAACGGTGAGGGCTATGTGCCGCTGACGTACACGGCGCCGGTCAGTGAAGGAACTGCACCAACCGTGAGCGAGCCCTACTCCTCCGACGACGCAACCGCCCTCAGCCAGCAGGTGCAGTCGGCCGTCCAGCAGTTCACCGATTCGTCGTCCGGAACGGCCCCGGACGAGTCGCCGCCCAACACCAGCCCGCTCTGTCCCTCGACCCCCGATGACACGTGGCATCTTCGACCCTTCGGCGGGTGCATGGTCGGGACGCTGACCGTCGCCGATTCGCTGGTCGATGGCCTCCTCCCCGGCTCGTTCACGGTCGAAGTCACCGACATCGTTACGCCGACGCACGGAAGCCGGGGGTGGAACGAGCAGGTGACCCTCCGGATGCAGCCTGTTTCGGGGACCGTGCCCGACTATTCGATCACGGTGACGCCGACCTGTTCGAATGGTTGCTCACCGAGTGCACCGACGACTGTCGACCTGGTCGCCGGTCAGCCGGTGACGCTGTCCTTCGATTGGAGTGACCCGGGTTCCACGAGTGATCTGGTCAACGTCGCGACCAGCGCATCGCTGGTCGCCGACCTGCCCTCCCTTTCGCTCCCGTTCACCCCGACTGCCGATCCCCCCATCACCCTCGGGTGGTCCACGCCGTCCCTTGTCTGCCAGACATCCGACGACTGGCCCGGTACCGGCTGTCGCTTCCCCGAATGGGGTGGCCAGACCTCGTAATCGGAAGCCGTCGCCGAGGTACTTCGGTCCGAACCCTCTCGGTTCAGAGCGAGGAGGCTTCCAGAAACTCGTCGTCTTCTACGAGCGCAGCCGCGAGTTCACGGCGTGAATCGACTCCGAGCTTCCGGTATGCCTTGGCCAGGTGGCCTTCCACCGTCTTGACCGAGATGTAGAGATCGGAGGCGATGCCCTGATTGGTCTTGCCCACTGCTGCCAGACGAACCACCCGGAGCTCGGCAGGGGTGAGCGACTCGGGGCCGCGGTATCCGAGCCGCCGCGGCCGCGCTCCGGCAGCACGCAGTTGGACCCCGGCCGTCTCGACGAGTTGGTGGGCGCCGCACATCGAAGCGATGTTGGCCCCCCGACGAAGCACGCTCCTCGCCTCCTTCTTCTTCTTGCGGTCGACCAAGGCCGTTCCGAGCTCTACCAGTGCATTGGCCAACTCGAGCCGGGCGAGCGAATGCTCGAGCAGGTCGACCGCCTCGACCAATCGCTCGGATCGTTCGAAAAGGTCGCGGGTGGCAGCCGCCTTTGCCCGCAGCCCGATACCGATGGTGCGAACCGCGCCGAAGGACCGGGCCAACTCGAGGTGCTCGTCTGCGAGGCGATCCGCTTCGTCCCATTCGTCCAGGGTGGCGAGCACCATGGCCGCATCCGCCCTCCACGGGTTGAGGGCCGGGTTGACGATCCCGCCGCTGACCGCTTCGTCGCCGATCCCGAGCAGCTCCTCGAGGCCTTCGTCGCGACGATCGCTCGCCAACAGCAACCGGCTGCGCTCGAGGCGGGCGAGTCCTCGCAGGATCGAGTCCTCGATGTACTCGATGGTCATCGAGTCGGAGACGTCGTTCGCCTCGTCGATCTTTCCCTGCCCCACCAAGGCATCGACCAGTCCGATGGTCGATCGCGCCTGGGCGCCCGCGATTCCTCGTCGGCTTTCCGCCTCCGCTTCGATGAGGGCGCCCTGCCACAGCATCGACATTGCCGACGGAAGAAAGATCACCTCTCCCTGATCACCGTTCGGTGGTTGGACGCCGGCCCTCGGCTCTCGACGCACCAGGTCGACCGCCTCGAACCGGTCCGCGCAGAGCAGACCGAGGCAGGCCATCGCCTGGACACGGTTGGCGATCGGATCGGAGCCCGGCAGCTGGCTGTCACCGACAACGCCCATGAGTCGATCGGCGAGCTCTTCGGAGGAGATCGCCGATGCCGCCGCCTCGTGGATGTCCACGTAGATCCCCGCCATCCTCGACATGACGTGCAGGTTGGTCCCGGGCTCGGCCAGCAGACCCTTGATCCTGACCAGACCCTGGCTACGTTCGGCCGGATGCCTCGACGCCATGGTGAGAGCCAACTCGAACTCGATCCGAAGGTCGTGGTCGACTGCATCGAGGCGGTTCTTGAGGCCGCGGACCGTTCTGACCGTCTCGCTCCTGAGTTGGGGCGCGTGGGTCTGGTGACGAAGCAGCCCGATGGCGACGCGGATGAGTTCGGCATCGTCGGTGACCCCGAGCTGGATGGCCCGGCGGAAGTGGACCAGCGATGACGAGTTTCCGAGCGCCATTTTGGTCGAGGCGAGATCGAGGTTCATCGGGCCCAGTTGTTCGGGAGGGGGGGACTCGGCGAGCGCCCGGTTGAGACAACGCAGTGAGAGGTCTGCATCCCCTGCGGCGAGCGCAGTCCGACCCATCTGCCGGAGTCGGTCTGCGGTCTCCAGATCGCCCGAAGGCTCGGTCGCGAGCAGGTGTTCCGCCACCGTCGCAACGTCTGCCCCGTGTTCGGCGAGGAGGCGGGCGGCTCTTGCGTGGAACTGGGAGCGTCTCGCCGTCGGTATGTCGAAGTAGATGGCCCAGCGGATGAGAGGCGAGATGAAGGTGATCGGGCGGCCTGGCCGGACCAGCTCGACCTGCGCCGCGGCGTCGGCGGCTCGCTCGGCGGCGAGTGCGTCGATCTTCGCGAGCTGGCGCGCCACGGACGGATCGGCCCGCTCGCCGAGGATCGCGCACGCTTGCAGAAGATCCGAGGCCGCGACCGAAAGATGGGACAGCCGACCGAGGACGAACTGGGTGATCTTCGGGGTGTGCATGCGCTCGACGGTTGCGGCGCTCTCGAGGGTGGGATGAATTCGCCGTCGCCCGAGCGCGGAGAGCAGCGCCTTGACGAACAGTGGGGTGCCCCCCGTCGCTTCGTAACAGGCCCGAACGAACTCGGGGTGGGGCTCCTCGCCGAAGAACCCCTCGAGCATGACCCCGACCGACTGCTCGCCCAGTGGCTCGAGGTGGAACTGTCTGATCTCCGGCTCGGTGAGAAGAGACTCGATCGGGCGGAGTCCGACGCCGGGGTGGAGGGGTCGGGCGCTCACGAGGACCCAGATCTGTTGGTTCTCCAGTCTCCGCACCAGGTACTGGAGCACGGCCAGGGTCTCCCGGTCGGTCAGGTCGGCGTCGTCGATGGCCAGGAGGACCGGCCCGGCCTGGCGCAGGGCAATGACCAGTGCATGGAAGAGAGGACTGATCTCGTGAGGATCCTGCCTGGCGGCGGCGACCCCGCCGATCAGAGATTCGATGGCCGCGACCCGTTGTGCCGTCGCATCGTCCGTGCCCAGGTTCGGGATGGCCAGCTCGACCAACCTGCGCAGGACACTGTAGGGCGTTCGCTCTTCGACTTCACCGCCCCTGGCCCGGAGGACCTGACAGCCGGCGTCGCTTGCCAAGCCACAGGCGGCGTTGACGAGTGCAGTCCGACCGGAACCCCATGGCCCCTCGATGGCGATGCATGGACTCGACACGTTCAGCGACCGGCTGACGATCGCCTCGAACTCGGTGAGGAACTGGTCGCGCTCGAGGAGGCGTGGCCCGATCGGTGAGCGCGAGCGTCGGTCGGTCGGTCGGGGCCCTATTCGAGAGGTGCCCACGAAGGACCCCCGCCAAAGACCGGTGCGCGATGGCTCCGGCATCCGATGAACCGCGAGTGGCGCTTCATCGGGATCGGATCCAGCTCCACCGGCAGTGGTGCGGCGTGGTCGGCCGCGACCTCGCCTGACAGGTGCCGCCTGGTTCCGAACGTCGAACAGCCCGCCGCCATGCGAATGTCATCGAATTCGACAACCATTCGTGTCTTGCTCACGGGACTCAGAGTACGCGGTCGCGCGGGCCCGCGCCCATTCGGCGCGGCCCGAATTGAAACGATCGCAGCCGCTAATTCGTTGGCACTGCTGAGAATATCGTTCTAAATAGTGGGCAACCTGCCACCAGGAGCGGTCAATGCGGATCTTGGGGCCCGAGACCTCCCCGATAGTGAGTCCGGTGGCGCGAGGAGTGCTCTTCCATCGAGTCAGCCCGCCACGTCAAGTGGCAGCTCAACCGCTTACAATGGATTCCGCGGGAAAGAAATTTTCCCAGAAAATTCCAAGGGGTACGCCGGTGGGGCAGGGGGTAGCGCCGACAAGTTCGAGGGTAGTCCGCCTCGCGATGGCCTTCTATGGTCTCGAGGTGGCCGCGACTCTGTGTTGGTCCGGAGCATCGGTTGGCCGAGGGTTGGGAGTTCGATATGCATAGGTTCAAGGGGCCGTCCAAGCGCGTGTCCACCGCGGCAGTGATCGGCGGGACGCTTGCTCTGCTCGGAGGGTTCGTCGTCGCGGCGCCGGCCTTCGGTTCGACATCCGTGCCGGTCGCGCATGCGAGCACGAACGCGCCCGGAAAGGTGACGTGCAGCTTCTCGGCAACCGTCTCCTTCTCCCCCCCGTTGAAGAACTCCGGAGGGGGCACCAAAGCGTCTGCGGTGCACGGGACGCTGAGTCGGTGCACCACGACCAACAGCTCGGTCAAGATCGTCAGTGGCTCGTTCGGTGGGTCCTTCGCGCGCAGCCCACTCGTTTGCAAGACCGACGCGCTGACCGGGGCGTCACCGAACCTCATCGTCGGATGGAAGGGCGACTTGCACGGCAAGGCAGCGTCGTTCAGTGCCAGTTCCGTTCGGGGCACGAAGTCCACCGGTTCGTTTGCCGGCCCGGCCGTGGTCAGGCTCAACAGGCCCGCAAAGACGCCGCCGGCGTGCTCGACAGCAGCGGGGCTGAAGACGCTCACCATGTCCGGCTCGCTCATCCTCGGCAATCCGCCCAAATCGTCCGCGTGGTGGAAGCCGAAGGGCGATCTTCCCTGGCAGTGGGAGATCGATCATGCCCTCAACACGTCCAGTTCGTCCGACATGGGGACCGGAGACAAGTTGCCGAGCGGAGGGACGGCTCCGAACCCGGTCGTCTACGACATCGATGCCATCCTGAACAGTTCGAGCACGGTGAAGGCTCTCCGCAATCGAGGCGATCACGTCATCTGCTACATGGAGGTCGGCACTGCCGGGAACTACGGCGGCCAGTACACGACGTACTACAACGAGCTGAATTCCGCCGGCGACCTCGGGAACACGCTGCCCGGCTACTCGTCGGAGAACTTCATCGATATCAACAAGTCGAGCGCGGTCTCCATCGTTGAGTCGATCATCAAGCAGCAGTGCGCGGCCAAGGGCTTCAACGGGGTGGAGACCGACTTGGACGAAACCTTCAACGACAACGAAGGAAATCCCGGGAACTTCACGATCACGGAAGCAAACGAGGAGTCGTACATGACGACCCTCGCCCACTACATGCATGGGCTTGGGCTGGCATGGATCATCAAGAATCCGGACGACGTCGGTGACGCGTCCTACGCCGATGCGATGTACCCGCTCGCCGACGGGGTGCTCACCGAGCAGTGCAACGAGTACAGCACCTGCGGGTTTCTCTCCGAGTACCAGGGGAAGAAGGCGATTTTCAATGCGGAGTACAACATCCCGACCAGCCAGTTCTGCTCCTACGATCAAACCCATTCGATCAACGGCGTGCTGTTCAACGTGAACTTGGACGGTTCCACCCGCGATCCCTGTCCCGGGCCCTGAGAACCGGGTGCCCGAGCCCGGAGGACCACGCGGTCAGGAAGATGAACGAGTGACCGCCGGTGCACCCTCGAGGAGCGCACGGAGATCCCGCCGGGTGACCTTCCCGAGCGCGCTGGTGGGCAACTCGTCGACGAACTCGAGGTATTCGGGGACCTTGTAGGTCGCGATCTGCGAGGCGCAGTAGCTGACCAGTGCGTCGGCGGAGACCGGCTCTGACGCGACGACCACTGCGCCGACCCGTTCGCCCAACTCGGGGTCGGGTACTCCGACCACACCGACGTCGACCACGCTCGGATGGGTCCGGAGCACCTCTTCGACTTCGACCGGTCCGAACTTCTCGCCGCCGCGGTTGATCGTGTCGGAGAGTCGTCCGGTCGGGTAGAGGTAACCCTCGGTGTCCTGCCAGCCGGTGTCGCCGGTGTGGAGCCACTCGTCGGTCGTGTTCTGACGCGCACGGACGACCAGCTCGCCGACTTCCCCCGGTGGAACCGGTTCGCCCGATGCCAGATCGACGATCTTGACGTCGACAGCGGGCAACGGCCGTCCGACCGAGTTGAGTTTGTCGCCACGACGATGGTCGTCGGGGGTGAGCGCTGCGTAGGCCCCGAGCGTCTCGGTCTGCCCGAACGTGTTCGAGAAGTCGACGTCGGGGAACGCCTCGATCGCCCGGACGATCAGGTCGACCGGAGCCGCCGCCGCCCCGTAGCTGAGGGCTCGAATCGAGGTGAGATCGGTGGTGGGGAACTCGGGGTGGTCGAGGATCCGGCGCAACATGGTCGGCACGACGAAGGTCTGGGTGACCCGGTGGCGTTCGACGAGCGTCAGCCATTCGCCGGCCTCGAACTTCGGCAACAGGACGAGCTGCTTCCCCTGGTGCAGTGAGATGAACATGCCGAGCGTGCCCCCGATGTGGAAGATCGGCGCGGACATCATGTCCACCACTTGTTCCGCATCAGGGTCGATGGGCTTTGCGTAGTAGGCGAGTCGATCGGCGACCACCCGGTGACTGATGGCGATCGGCTTCGGGAGGCCGGTGGTTCCGCTGGTGAACAGCACCAGGGCGGTCTCGTCCTCGGTGACCGCGGGGTCTGAGATCACCGGAGGTTCCGACGTGCCCGACGAGAACACGGACGCCTCGGTCAGTACCGGGCCGGGCATAGCTGTTTGCAGGCTGTCGGCGAATCGCTCGCCGGCGACACCCACCCGCGCGCCGACCAGCTCGGTGAGCTGTCCGAGCTCGCCGGGTGTGAGGTAGGCGTTCATCTGGGCCGCCGCCGCGCCGAGTCTCGCTGCAGCGAAGATGGTGGCGACCGCCAGCACGCTCCCCAGGCTCACGAGTGCCACTTGGTCGCCGCGGCCCACGCCGTGCTCGCGCAGGGCGGTCGAGACCTGCCGGATCCGGGTCTCCAGCTGGCGGTAGGTGCAGACCTCGCCGTCGGCAACCAGGGCCGGCCGATCGGGGACGGCCTCGAGGGGCGGATCGATGGCGAAGCCGACGTTCACGAGCTCAGATCTCCGCAGCTCAAACGCTCGGGAGCGGTGTGAAGGGACTGACCGTGACCCAGCAGGTCCCCTGGGCCTTGCCCTGGGAGGTCAGCTGACACTCGGAGGACGGAGGCACGTTGTTCCGAAGTCTCACGATCTTGTACTGGGTGGGGCCGTAGCGCTTGTCGGGACCGTAACTGAGGATCGGGGAGGAGGTGCCGGGGAAGTTGGTGATCTTCGACATGGCGGTGACGAACGTCCGGCGGTTGAGGTCTTTGCCGGCGTTCCGAGCAGCGGTCGCAAAGAGGGTGATCGCCTGGCACCAACCGACCACCGGGCCCTGTTGCTCGAGGTAGTCGGTCGTGTCGCCCTGGGGGATCTGGGGGTAGGCCTTGTGCCAGGGCACCCAACACGCCTGCACGCCCGGGTCGTAGCCGCGGGGTCCGGTGTAGTTGGAGGGGTTCGTGCCACCGCCGAGTGTCTGGGTAGTCAGGCCCTCCTGGCCGTCGAGGGCCTTCTCGTAGGGGATCGGGATCAAGCCCAGTGCCGACTCGATGCTCTCCTCGTAGTCGCTGAGGAGGAGCCTCGGGTACCACTGCTGTTGGGTCTCGGCCTGGAGGACCGGGTACATCACGTTGAACGGCATCAAGGGGATCATCGAGGAGACTCCGGCGCTCCGGAGCTGCTGGACGACGATGGGAGCCTGGGCGTCGGTGGTGGCGGTGTCATCGGGGTTCGCGTCGATGGTCTTGACGACCCAACTCACGCCCGCGTTCTTGAGGTCGGGCTCGAGGTAGTCGGTGAGGGCGAGCTGGTCGGAGGCCCGGTCCCCCGCGATGATGCCGACCTTTTTGGTGCCACTGATGAGGTGGGCGCTGAGCCCCCAGTTGACGACGGCCTGAAGGATGGCGGCCTGGTCCGGACCGGTCCACCACAGATAGGGCGAGCCTTGGTTGGTCCAGTTGGTGACCGTGGTCCATGCGCCGATGAATGGTGTCTGACCCTCTTGGGTGATGCAGAGCTGGTCGTCCCCGGTCCAGTCGCCGATCCCGTCGAGCACGGCGAAGGCCGCCGGCGAACCTTCGGTCCAGGTCTTGCACAAGGCACGCATCTGGGACTCGTTGGTCGGGTCGAAGGTGGCGATGATCGGGTTGATCTTCCGGCCGTTGATGCCACCTTTCTTGTTGATCTGACCGACGTAGAAGTTGATCGCCTTGGTCTGCTCGCCGTACTCGGCATCCGAGGCGAACCCCTCCTTTCCGGCGAGCGAGTTGAGCGAGACCACCGGGAACACCACGTTGATCTGATTCCCGACGATCCCCCGGGTCGAGGTGCTCGCCGAGCTCACCGAGCTCGGCGACGAGCCCGAGGAGCCGCCGTTGTTGGAGGAGCTGGTCGGGGAGGTCGTCGTCGGCGTGGATGAGGAGGTCCCGCATGCGGCGACAAGGATCGCCAGCACCGCGGCGGCAGCGATCGCGCGCACCCGATTCGAACGGCTGGTTCCCCACTGGCTGATCGAGCTCATGTTGCATCATCCCCGTTGGCTCGTGCCGGCGCGTGGGCGCACCAGCGGTCGCGATCTGTTGAGCGCCCTAGGGTACAGAAGCGAACGTTGGGATGCCCGATCGAGTCGGGTCATGGACCGGTCGTTCAGATTCCGCACGTGAGCGAGAGGAAAGCAGAGGGTCGGCAGCCGTGGCCTATGTGCAGGTGCAGTTCGCGATCGACGACCCAGCCCGCGCGGACTCGATTGTCGAATCGCTGCTTGCGCGCCGGCTGGTGGCTTGTGGGAAGCGCCAGGGTCCCGTCTCGAGTCGGTACTGGTGGAAGGGCACGATCGAGGCGGCAGAGGAGTGGCTGGTCGTTCTCGAGACTCGGACCGAGCTCGCCACTGAGGTGATCGACGCGGTCGTCGCCGAGCATCCCTACGAGGTTCCCGAGGTCGTGGCGACGGAGATGAGCCACGGGGCGCCGGCCTACCTCCAGTGGATCGATGACGTCACCCGGGTTCCCGTCGGAGGCGAAACCCCTGATGCCTGACGCTGTCGCTGAGGTGCTCGAGGAACTCCGGCGGATCAGGGTCCCTTCGGCCTTGAACATCTACGCCGAGGAGGACAGCGTCTCGTGGGGAGACCTGCCCGGCCAGGCCACCGAGCGTCTGCTCGCATTGGAGCGCTATCTCCGGTCCCACTGGTCGGCGCCGGTCGTCCTGGTCGGCGAAGCCCCGGGCAAGGAGGGGGCGCGATGGAGCGGGGTGCCCTTCACCTCGCAGCGGCAGATGAGCGGATCGGGACCGGCGGAGGCGACCGCGACCATCATGCAGCGTGTGCTGTCGGATCTGCGGTGTGAGCACGACGTTCTGTTATGGAACGCGTCGATGCTCTTCGCCGCGGGCAATCGCAATCCCCTGAAAGCAGAGGTCGTCGCGTGCTCGGCACTGCTCGAGCGGGTGTGCAGGAGCCGGACCGTCCTCGCGGTGGGTCGGGTCGCCGAGGCGGCGACCGGTGCCGTCTACATCCGGCATCCATCCCACGGTGGTGGTCCGAGGTTCAGCGAGGAGTTGCGGGCCGAACTGTCGCTCCTTGCAGGCCGCGTCCAGGACGGAACGACGACCGCGCCGACGACCGCCTGAGCCCGGTCACGGTACGATCGGTCGGCAGAACGATTGGGGGAACGCATGGCTGAGCGAGAGGGACCGAGGATCTGCCTGATCGGCGCCGGAGGTATCTCCTTCGGGCCGGTCATGGTGCTCGACGCCATCAACACCCGGCGGGTGCGCGGGGCGACGATGGTGCTCCACGACGTCGACCGGGACCGGCTCGATTCAGCCGAGCGATTTGCCAAGCGGGTGAACGAGCGGAACGGAAGCCCCATCACCATCGAAGCGTCGCTCGATCCGGCGGAGGCGATGACCGGCGCCGACTTCTGTCTGGCCAGTGCTGAGATCGGACGTTGGAAGCATTGGATCGAGGACTACGAGGTCCCGGTGCGACACGGCTCCACCCAGATCACCGGGGAGAACGGCGGGCCCGGTGCCGTTTTCCACTCATTGCGGTCCATCAAGACGATGCTCGGCATCTGCGCGGACATCGAGCGCTACTGCCCGGAGACCTTCTTGATCAATCTGACCAATCCGTTGAGCCGGGTCACCCTGGCGATCAACAGCGGCACCGCGGTCAAGAACGTCAGCATGTGTCACGAGTTCGCAGGCGGCGTGAGCCGGGTCGCCCGTCTTCTGCGTATTCCGAGGCGGAAGATCGCAGCCAAGGCTTCGGGGATCAACCACTTCACCTTCTTCACCGAGATCCGCCGGACGGACACCGGGGAAGACCTCTACCCCCGCTTGCGGCGCCTATGGCAGCGGCGCTACTTCGACTACCCACCGGCTGTCACTTCGGTCGCGAAACAGTTGGTGAAGGTGCCCTGGATCGACAGTGCCGTCGAGCAGTACTACGCACCGCTGGTCGCTCACATGTTCCGTGAGTACGGGCTGTTGCCGTGCTCGGTCGACAGCCACATCGGCGAATACGTTCCCTTCGCCAAGGAAGTGGCCGGATGGCACCCGGTCCCCGTCTACTTCCACGAGGCCTTCATGGCCAGGGTGCAGCGGATGATCACCGGCTACGGAAACGGAACATCACACCTGCCGATGCACCGGGCCGGTCGTTCACTCGAAGAAGTGTTCCCGATCATCGGGGCGATGTGGTCGGGGTCGTCCCGCGACATCAATGCGGTGAACGTGCCCAATCGGGGTTACGTCCCGAACCTTCCAGATGGAGCCATTGTCGAGGTACCTGCCGTTGTCGATGCCAACGGGGTCGCTCCGGTGACCATGCCTCCCATCGACGATCGGTTGGCCGAGCTGATGACCACGCAGGTCGAATTGCAGGACTTGGTCGTCGAGGCGGCGCTCAAGGGAGATCCGGCTCCCGCCTTCGAAGCGCTCCGGCGCGACCCGCTCTCGCCGAGCGACGAGTCGTCGTGTCGCAAGATCTTCGATGAGCTGATGAGTCTCCAAGGAGATGCTCTGCCCTTCTAGATCCTGAGTCGGAGATCCACTCGGGACGGTTGCAACTCGGTGGTCGAAACCGTCACCTGATCAACGAGGGCCCATCCCCTTCCAGATGGTCTCGACCGCGCGCTCCGCCCACTCGGGAGTTGACGGCTGCCCTGCGACCCTGCGGGTGAAGACCGAACCCGTCAGCATCTGGAGGGCAAGGTCGAGGTCGGCGTCGGCTCCCAGTTCGCCCAACTCCACCGCGCGGACGAGCAACGACCGGGCATAACCCATGCGCGGCTCGACGACCCGCTGGCGGTGGAGCGCAAGCGCTTCGGGGCCCTCTCTCGATCCGATAAGGGCTCCGACGACCTCCAGGCACCCCTCGCCGTAGCGGTCGTCGAACTCGTTGAGGTAGTCGATGAGATCTTGGCGAGGATCGACCGAAGGTGTCGGTGAAAGGTGGGTCGAGCTGTTCGCGGCGATGGCGGCAGTGATCAGGTCTGCCTTGTCCCTATATCGGCGATAGATCGTGGTGCGGGCGACACCGGCCTCGCTTGCGACGCTTTCCATCGTGACACTCGCATAGCCCAGCTCGTCCAGCTGGCGGAGGGCTGCCTCGGTGATCGCCGAGCTCGCCCGCTGGTCGCGGGGGCGACCCGGTCCGCGTGGAGGACGCGTCGTCGTGGTCGGTGGTACTCCGATGTCGGGCATCAGTCGTCGCTACCCCGGAGCCGGCACCGCTTCCAGCGGCGCACTTCCCGGATCCGCGCCGGCGGGCGGGGCTCCGTGGGCCACGCTCGGGACGAAGTCACGCTGACGCACCAGCACGAAGGAGCCGACCGAGCCGATGAACGCGATCACCGTGGCGATGATCATGAGGTGATCGAGGGTGGCAGCAAAGCCGGTTCGGTAGGCGTCGAGAAGAACACCGCGCAGTGCCGGAGACGGGATCGCGGAGGCCGCCTCCCGTACACCACCACCGGCGAGGGCACCCTGGAGTCTGGCGCCGCCGTGCGCAGCGATGATCCGCCCGGCCTGCGAGCCGTTGAGCGCGGCGAGCGTGTGCGATTGGATCTGAGACTGGAAGACGGTTCCGAGTCCCGCGATACCTGTGGCGATACCTACCTGGCGGAAGGTGTTGTTCGCTCCCGATGCCATGCCGCTGCGTTCCGGCGGCACCACTGATATTGCCGATGACGCGAGGACGGGGTTGACGGTCCCGATACCGATCCCCGCCACGATGAAACCCGGGAGCAGGACCGTCCAGCCCGAGGACGCGTGGATCATGGTCATCAGCAGGCAGCCCAGAGCGATGAGCAGCATTCCGGTGCCGAGCAGGAACCGCGAGTGCACCCGAACGGTCAGTTTGCCTGCGAAGGGGGCGACCGCGAACGCGAGGACCGTGATCGGCAGGAAGCGGACACCGGCAGCGAGCGGTCCGTAGCCCAAGTCGTCCTGGATGTAGAGCGTGAGGTACAGGAACATCGCAAAGATCGAAGCGGCGATGGTGAACGCGGCGAGGGAGACTCCGTCCATGGCCGGGCGTTTGAAGAGGGTGAGATCGAGCATCGGGTCGGACTGTCGCCATTCGGCGAGCAGGAAGACGAGCAACAAGACACCGGCTCCCACCAGCAGCCCGATGATCAAAGGACTCCCCCAACCGTCGTCGGGTCCGCGCACCAGGCCGAGTACGAGCATGAAGAGGGCCGCCGAAAAAGAGATGAAGCCGATCCAGTCGATACGCCGATGGTTCGCCTCTTTGGAGTTGTCGACCCGTGAGAGGGTGATCAGGACGGCAAGCACCCCGATCGGGACGTTGACGAAGAAGATCCAGCGCCAGCCGATCGCGCTGGTGATCGCTCCCCCGACGAGCGGCCCGACCGCGACGGCACCGCCGATCACGGCGCCGTAGATGCCAAAGGCGGTGCCCCGTTCCTTGCCGGCAAACGCGTTGGCAATGAGCGCGAGCGAGACCGCGAACATGATCGCTCCGCCCACTCCCTGCACCGCTCCGCGAGGTTGAGTACCAACGAAGACGTCGAGAGGCCGCACATCAGGGAGGAGAGGGTGAAGATGGCGAGACCGACAGCGAACACCCCGCGACGGCCGAACATGTCGCCCAACACGCCGGCAGTGAGGAGGAACGCGGCGAGGGTCAGCGAGTAGGCGTCGACGACCCACTGCAGATCACTGAAGGTGGAGTTCAGAGAACGCTGGATATCCGGCAGTGCCACGTTCACGACGGTGATGTCGAGGAGCAGCATGAAGGTTGCCGTGCAGACGGCGATGAGGGTCCACCATTTCCGATCGAGCGTTGGCACGCGCGCTCCTTTCGGTCGAGCCGCGAGGCGAGGTCCTGAGTTGATGATCGCCGACCACTTCAGTTACGATCCGCATCGTATCGTATTGTATGAGGACCCTCCCGTCAACCATCTCCCGGCAATTCGGCGCTGGTGAAGCCGGTTTGACTCATGCGCTGACTACTCTCGGCGATACCTGTCGGGCCGCCGACCCGACGAAGGTCGATTCCGAGGAAACCCTTACTGGAGCGCCGGATTGCCATGGTCGAGTACCAAATACTGGTCCCACCGAATCGGCGTCGTCGGAATGTGCTGCTCGTCTCCATCGTCACCGTGGCGCTCGTCGCCGTCGGCGGAGGTGCCTATGCGATCACTCGGCACATGGGATCGTCGGCAAACAGGGGAACGCCCGGTGGGATCACTGCGGCCACCAAGCCGACCCCGCTCCAGGTGCTCTCCACCGAACCCGCTGCCGGCGCCACCAACGTCCCGACCAACCAGGTGGTGAGCGTCCGATTCTCGGCCCCGATCTCGAATCCGGGTGCTGCACTCTCGTTTCAACCTCCGGTGAGCGGCACCTGGAGGGCGACCAGTCCGACGACGCTCTCGTTCGTTGCGACCCAGCCGTTCACCCCGACGGTCAGTGAGACCCTCAGAATCACTGCCGGATCGACGGGGCCTCGCGGGACCGACGGTCGTGTGCTCGCTGCCCCGGTCGCAGTGTCCTTCACCGTGGCCCAGGCAACGACCGAGCGGCTCCAACAGCTCCTCGCCCAACTCGGCTACCTCCCCCTGACCTTCTCCCCGTCTGCTCCGGAAGCCTCGGCGCTCGACACGTTTGCCCAGCAGACCGGAACGTTTCACTGGCGATGGTCAGGCCTTCCTTCGTCGCTCACGTCCCTGTGGACGGAGGGATACGAGGACGTCATCACCAAAGCAGCGGTCATGAACTTCGAGAACCAGAACGGGTTGGCCGTCGATGGTCTGGCCGGCAAGGAGGTGTGGTCAACCCTGCTCGCCGACATCGGATCGCGGAAGGTCAACGCCGTTCCCTACGTGTATGTGTACGTGACCAAGCAACTTCCCGAGTCGCTCACTTTGTACGAGGACGGTGTCCCGAAGTTCGTGGGCATCCCGGTCAACACCGGCGCCCCTGGAGCGGACACTGCGGATGGCACGTATCCGGTCTTCGAACACGTGGTGAGCTCGAGAATGCAGGGCACCAACCCGGACGGCACCAAGTACGACGACCCGGCCGTCCCCTGGGCGAGCTACTTCAACGGAGGAGACGCGGCTACACGGATTCGTGCGTGCAACGTACGGCTCCCCGCAGAGCAACGGTTGCGTCGAGATGTCCATCGCGGACGCGGCCCAAGTGTGGCCGCTCACCCCGATCGGCACGCTGGTGACCGTGGTGGGCCCCGCGTCCTGACCGAGCCCTTCGGAGTCCGTATTCCTCCGGAGTTCGTCCATCCCACTATCGTCTGTCCGGAATGTCACGCTGCGACCGATCCGAACATGGAGTGCCGGATGGCGGCATGGCTCCCGCCCATGACCGAACAGACCAGGTCAGCGGGGCCGTCGAGCTTTGTTACTCTGAAGTAACCACCTAGGAGGAAACTGCAGTGCCCCTCAGACTTGCCGTCGGCCTTGGCATCACCGCGGTCATGTTCGCAATCGCCGGTCGCCGGTTCTTTTGGCTCTTCAAACTGATCTCGGCGGGACAGCCGGCAGTGCCCAGTCGCTTCCGCGACGTACCGAAGCGGGTCAAGGCCGAACTGGTCGAGGTCGGAGGCCAGAAGAAGCTCCTGCAGTGGACCGTGCCGGGCATGGCCCACGCGTTCACCTTCTGGGGATTCACCATTCTGTTCCTCACCATCATCGAGGCGTACGGCTGCCTGTTCCAGCGCGACTTCCACATCCCGTTGATCGGGCACACCGCAGTCATCGGCTTCCTCGAGGACTTCTTCACCGTGGCGGTGCTGGTCTCGCTCTGTGTCTTCGTGGGGATCAGGGTCAAGCACTCGCCGGCCCGCGAAAACCGACGGTCACGTTTCTTCGGTTCGCACACCGGGGCTGCGTGGCTGGTGCTGGCCATGATCAGCGGTGTGATGATCACCCTGCTGCTCTATCGGGCGGCACAGGTGAACACCGGCAACTTCCCTTACGGTTGGTGGGCGTTCGCCTCCCATGGCGTGGCGAAGTTGCTCGAGCCGCTCGGGACCGGCGTGAACAGCGTGATCGAGACGGTCGCGCTGCTCGCCAACATCGCGATCATCACCGGCTTCCTGGTCTTCGTCTCCTACTCGAAGCACCTGCACATCTTTCTCGCCCCGATCAACGTCGCCACCTCGCGCCGGCCCCGCGCACTCGGGGCTCTGGCCTCCACTCCGGACATGTCCATGGAGGATGTCGGCGACAACGACGAGGTGGTCTTCGGTGCGGGGCGCATCGAGGACTTCTCGTGGAAGCAGCTCCTCGACTTCGCGAGCTGCACCGAGTGCGGTCGGTGCCAGTCCCAGTGTCCGGCATGGAACACCGACAAGCCGCTGTCACCCAAGTTGGTGATCATGGACCTGCGCGACAACTTGTTCGCGTCCGCTGACCGGGTGATGGCGAAGAACCGGGCTGCCGGGGCCGAGGTGGAAACCCTTGTCCCGTCGGTCATCGATCCCGACGTCCTCTGGTCCTGTACCACCTGCGGGGCCTGCGTCGAACAGTGCCCGGTCGACATCGAGCACATCGACACGATCGTCGACATGCGCCGATACGAGGTGCTGATCGAGTCCCGCTTCCCGACCGAGGCCGGCCTGATGCTCCGGAACATCGAGAACCAAGGCGATCCGTGGGGGCTCGGTGGATCCAAGCGCACCGACTGGACCGACGCGCTCGACTTCGAGGTGCCGGTGGTGAACGGCACCATCCCCGACGACATCGAATACCTCTACTGGGTGGGTTGTGCGGGGGCGCTCGACGAGCGCGCTCGTAAGGGTGCCCAAGCCACCGCGCGGATGCTCCACCGTGCCGGCGTCAGCTTCGCCATCCTCGGCCCCAAGGAACGATGCACCGGCGACCCGGCGCGCCGCCTGGGCAACGAGTATCTCTACCAAGAGCAGGCCCAGGCGAACGTCGAGATCCTGAAGGACGCCGGAGTCAAGAAGGTCATCGCGACCTGTCCGCACTGCTTCAACTCCCTGGCCAACGAGTACCCGTCCCTCGGTGGCGACTTCGAGGTGATCCATCACAGCCAACTACTCGATCACCTGGTCACCGCTGGAAAACTCACCCCGGGTGGCGGCTACAAGGGGACGGTCACCTACCACGACCCCTGCTACCTCGGCCGCCACAACCGGGTCTTCGACGAACCCCGCTCGGTCATCGACGCGATTCCGGGCGCGACCCAGATCGAGATGCGGCGGTGCCGGGAGAAGGGCTTCTGTTGCGGTGCCGGGGGTGCTCGTATGTGGCTCGAGGAGAACCTCGGGAAGCGGGTCAACATGGAGCGCACCGAAGAGGCGATCGGAACCGGCGCCGACGTGGTGTCCACCGCGTGTCCCTACTGCATGATCATGCTCGACGACGCCGTCCGGGCCCACGCGAAGGAGGACGACGTGCGGGTGCTCGACCTCTCCCAACTCTTGGAGGAGTCGATGGTGGAGTCGGCTGCGGTCAGCCCTGAGGCCGACGGCTAAGCAGCCGGAAACTCAGCGGTAGGCGAGTGCGTCGGCTTCGCGCAGCCGACCGGCCATCGCGGCGAGCATCTTGCGAGCGATGCTCGGCACCGACTGCAACAAGCTGTTGAACTGGCGCTGAGAGAGCACCAACAGATCCATGTCGGTCTCCGACTCCACCCCCGCCGACCGCGGTCGCCGGTCGAGCAGGGCCAGCTCACCGAAGTAGCTCCCCGGTCCGAGGGTGGCGACTTTCTTCCCCTGATGGGTCACCGCTGCGGTACCAGTCACGATGAGGAAGAACTCCTGGCCAACCCGCCCCTCTTCGACAAGCATCTTGCCCTTCGGTACCTGCACCTCGTCGAGCGATCCGCGAATCTTGCGGAGCTCGGCCGCCGAACAACTCGAGAACAGCCAAATCGACTTGAGATCGAGTGGCTTGGAGCGTGGGGACATGTCGAAAGGCTACCGTTTCGGGATCGTTGGAGCTGACCAGATGGATCGGGAAGACCAGATGGATCGCGAGGAGCCGTCGAGCGCACCGGTCACCAAACTGCGTGGCGCCGGAGTGGACGTCGATCCCCGTCGCGCCGCCTGGGTGGTGGCAGCTGTGTGTCTGGTTGCGTTGATCGTGACCGCAGTCGTGCTCTTGGTTGCAGGCATGAACAAGAACGCACAGGCGACAAACCTGCAACAGCACGGCGTACCGGTCGCGGTGACGTCGACCGGTTGCCTGGGCATGCTGGGAGGCAGCGGTTCCAACGCAGCCGGCTACGCCTGTACCGGCACCTACACCTACAACGGCCGCCATTTCACCAAGCCGATTCCGGGCACCGTGCTGATCCGTCCGGGCGCCGTGGTGCGGGGTGTCATCGTCCCGAGCGACCCCGGCCTGCTGTCCACCCCCCAGGCGGTGGCGAGCCAACGAGCTTCGTGGAGAGTCTTCATCGCGCCGGCCGTGCTGCTGGTCCTTGCACTCGTCGGCATCGCGGTCATGCTCCGACTCGCAAGGCGGAACCGTGGCGTCAAGGCCAACCGTTGACGCAGAGCGCTCCCTGTTTTTCCGCCCTTGGACCGGCGGGGTAGCCTCGGACATGGCCTTCGACGAGGACGGTGCCGATGAAGATCCGGCGCCGCAGTTGAGCGGGTGGCAGCGGTTCACCGGCTCGATCAGCAATTTCATGCTGAAGCCTCGAGTCGCCGACTCGTCGGATGAGGCGTCGCCCAAGCAGCCGCAGTCCGAGCCGACGACCATCCCGGAGATCGAAGCTGCCATCAAGCGAGCGGACGACAAGGAGCGGGCGATCGGGCTGATCGCAGCACCCGTCGCTGCCGCGATCGCCCTGTTGATCGTCTCCGCCCTCGTCTCCCACGACCCGAGCGCGCTCACCAGCAACGGTCAGATCAACCCGAAGCACGTGAGACCCAGTCTCTACGAGGAACTCGGCGCGGTGACCCTGGCGCTCTCCCTTCTCATGCTCGGGGCTGCGTGGTTCCGCAAGCGAATGCTGCTCGGCATCGCCATGGCGCTCTACGGGCTGTCGATCTTCAACCTCCACTTCTGGGGCTTCGGGATCCCCTTCATCTTGGCGGGAGCGTGGTACCTGGTCCGTGCGTACCGTTTGTCGGAGAAGCTCAAGCAAGCGAAGGCGGGCGATCCGATCGGTGGCGGCGGAGGCCGCGGGACGGCAACGTCGCGCTCGCAGCCGTCCAAGCGATACACCCCTCGGGCCACTCCGATTCGGCGGACCTCCAAGTCGAAGCCGGGCAAAGAGCTCGGGGCCGGCTGACCCCTCCCGGTCGTCGCGCTCGGCGCGACTTAACGTTCCTACCAGGGACGTTGCATCAGTTCACACATTGGTAACACGGATGTGACCGAGCTGAAATCCCTGCCCTGCATTGTTTGCGGCGGCAAGTCCGAACTGCTCGTCTTGCCCTTGGCGTGCCCGACCCGATGACAACGGTGCGGGCCGGCCATGACGCAGTGTCAACACAAGAGAGGAGCACTTTCCACCGTGCTAGCCGCAGCAGTGTCCTATGTGCCATATCCAAGTTGGCTCAATCCTGGCGACAACACGTGGCAGATGACCGCCGCCACGTTCGTCGGCTTGATGAGCCTTCCTGGCTTGGCGGTCCTCTATGCCTCGATCGTCCCCAAGAAGTGGGCGGTGAACGTACTGGCAATGATGTTCGCCGGCTTCTCACTGGTCCTGCTCGCCTGGTACCTCTGGGCGTACAAGATGGGGTTCGGGGCCAACTCGTTCGGAGGAGGTGTGAAGGACGGAGTACAGACCCAGTTGACCGGGGTCGGAGGTTGGACGCACTTCATCGACAACTTCCTCGGGAAACCGGGACCGATCACCAGTCCACTGGGTGAACAGGGCCAAGCGGTATCGGCAGCCAACACCATCATTCCGTTCCACTTCTCGACGGCAACGCTGTCCTACTTCCAGCTGGTGTTCGCGGCGATCACCCCGTTGCTGTTCCTCGGAAGTGTGCTCGGCCGGATCAAGTTCCTCGCCTGGTGTCTCCTCGTACCGCTTTGGACAACGTGCGTCTATTCGGTCGACGCGTTCCTGTTGTGGGGTGGCGGCTACTTCGCACAGGAAGGTGCGCTCGACTTCTCGGGTGGGTATGTCATCCACATGTCGGCGGGCGTGTCCGGCTTCGTCGCTGCGTGGGTGCTCGGTCCGAGGCTGCTACGGGACCGACAACACTTCCTGCCGAACAACTTGGTGATGGCCGCGGTCGGGGCCGGCATCCTGTGGCTCGGCTGGAACGGGTTCAACGGAGGTGATCCGTACTACGCCGGGACGAGTGCGGCGAGCGCGGTGGTCAACACCAACCTCGCCACCGCTGCCGGCCTGATGACCTGGGTCCTCTGGGATGTCATCGCCTCCAAGGAGAAGAAGCCGACCTTCCTCGGTGCGGTGAACGGGATGATCTGCGGCCTGGTCGGGATCACTCCAAGCGCGGGCTGGGTGAACGGAGTCGGCGCAATCCTGGTGGGACTCATCTGCTCCTCGGTGGTCTGGGTCGCTTGGAACTTCCTCTCCAAGGTGGCGCCGTTCTCCAAGGTGGACGATGCACTCGGGGTCGTCTACACCCATGGCATCGCCGGATTCCTCGGAGGACTCCTTCTCGGGCTGCTCGGAGACCCGGGCATGCTCGAATACGGGTGCGGGCACCTCGACAAAGCTGGGCAGGTGATCGCGACGACACCGGCGCAGTATGCGAGTTCCGCCGGAAGCTGCGTGCCGTTCAGTGTGAACGGGCTCTTCTACACGGGCTCTGCTCACCAACTGTGGGAGCAGTTCCGAGCGGCCATCTTCGTCATCTTGTGGTCGGCGATCATCACCTTCATCCTGATGAAGATCATCGGTCTGATCCTCGGTGGAGCTCGCTACAAGGACGAGGTGCTCGAGGTCGGTGACCTTGCGATCCACGGTGAAGAGGCCTTCCCTGAGGAGACCTTCGCCGAGCGGATCGGCACGATGGCCATGGCCGGTGATGCGCCTCGGGGCGGTGGCGAAGGAAGTGTCACCGATAGGGTCGACGTCGACGAGGGAGTGTTGTGGAAACCCCACGATCTTCCACCGCCCGGCCTGTTGGACAGCTGACGGAACCACTACGAACTTAAGGAGGAAGTACTAATGAAACTCGTCGTAGCGGTGCTGAAGCCGTTCAAGTTGGATGAGGTGAAGGAGGGCCTGAAGAACCTCGGGGTTCATGGCCTGACGCTCACCGAAGCCCAGGGATTCGGACGTCAACGAGGCCACACCGAGGTCTACCGAGGAGCCGAGTACGAGGTCGAGTTCGTGCCGAAGATCCGGCTCGAGGTCCTCGTCGACGACTCCCAGGTGGACGACGTGACGACCACGATCGTGGACGCTGCCGGGACCGGAAAGATCGGTGACGGCAAGGTCTGGGTGTTGCCGGTCGAGGAGGTCATCCGGGTTCGGACCGGTGAACGCGGGTCGGATGCCCTTTGACACGTCGGAGCACTGACACGCCTCTGTCATGAGGCTGTGTGATCGGACGAAGGGTCGGCTCTCATGAGCCGGCCCTTCGTCGCGTCACGTTGTCGCAGGGTTATCCAGCTGCGGCCGGGCCCGCCTGTTGCCGCACCGCTTCGGCGGCGGCCCGAGCCGCCTCCGGATCGCCGAGGTACCGCTTGGACGCGACGCGCAGATCGTCTTCGAACTCGTAGACGAACGGGATGCCGGTCGGAATTTCCAGCTTGACGATCTCGTCGTCGCCGACCCCGTCGAGATGCTTGCGGAGCGCCCGCAGGCTGTTGCCGTGCGCGACGACCAACACCGCCCCGCCCCTCGCCCCTTCGGCGAGCAGATCAGGCACGATCGCGTCCTCCCAATAGGGAAGGACCCGGGCCACGACGTCGGCCAGGCACTCGGTGGTCGGGAGTGCCTCGCTCGGTACGTCCCGATAGCGAGGATCCCCAGCGGGATGGTGCTCACTGCCAACTTCGACCGGGGGTGGCGGGGTGGCATAGCTCCTCCGCCAGGCGAGCACCTGCTCCGCTCCGTGCTCTGCTGTCGTCTGCTCCTTGTTCTTTCCCTGGAGGGCGCCGTAGTGGCGTTCGTTGAGGCGCCAGTGCCGTCGTACCGGAAGCCAGGGGCGATCGGCCTCGGCGAGTGCCAGTTCGGCCGTCTCGATGGCCCGGGCCAGCAGCGAGGTGTGGAGGACCCGCAGGTCGAGGTCGGGTTCGGCGCCCAGCAACCGCCCCGACGCGCGAGCTTCCGTGCGTCCGAGCTCGCTCAGCCCGACGTCGTGCCATCCGGTGAACAGGTTCTCGGCGTTCCAGTTCGACTGTCCGTGGCGGAGAAGTACCAGGTGAAGCATGGTTCGAGCGTATCTCGCTCCGGTCGTGTGCCTGGGCAGGACCAGGGCACCCCACTGGACCGGGGTCGATCGGAGCCGAATTTGGAGCAAGAATTCAAGTGGAAACAAGCCTCCCTAAAAAAAGTTGTACATGAGACACTCAACTTTGGTATAGTTTCCTCTGTACGAAAAGAGGATGCCCTTACCGCCCGGACGGGTGGGGAGCAGGAGGAAAAGAAGAAGATGGCCAAGGCCGTAGGAATCGATCTCGGAACGACCAACTCGGTCGTGTCCGTGCTGGAGGCGGGTGAGCCTGTCGTCATCCCCAACGCCGAGGGTGGGCGGACGACCCCGTCGGTCGTCGGGTTCGCAAAGTCCGGCGAGGTACTGGTCGGCGAGGTCGCCAAGCGTCAGGCGATCACCAATCCCGATCGGACCGTGCGCTCGGTGAAGCGCCACATGGGAACGTCGTGGACGATCGACATCGACGGCAAGGACTACACCGCGCAGGAGATCTCGGCCCGAATTCTCGGCAAGTTGAAGAGGGACGCCGAGGCGTTCCTCGGCGACACGGTGACCCAAGCGGTCATCACCGTGCCGGCGTACTTCGACGATGCCCAGCGGACCGCGACCAAAGAAGCCGGTGCGATCGCCGGCCTGGAAGTGCTTCGCATCATCAACGAGCCGACCGCTGCCGCCCTCGCCTACGGGCTCGACAAGGAAGGCGCCGACCAGACCGTGCTCGTCTTCGACCTCGGCGGCGGCACGTTCGATGTCTCGCTGCTCGAGATCGGTGACGGTGTGTTCGAAGTGAAGTCGACCGCCGGCAACTCGAAGCTCGGTGGCGACGACTGGGACCAGCGGATCATCGACTGGTTGGTCAAGACCTTCAAGGGGACCGACGGTGTCGATCTCTCGACCGACAAGATGGCGACCCAGCGTCTGCAGGAGGCTGCGGAGAAGGCGAAGATCGAGCTCTCCTCCCTGCAGGAGACCCAGATCAACCTCCCCTTCATCACCGCCACGTCCGAGGGCCCCAAGCACCTCGACGTGAAGCTGACCCGCGCGCTGTTCAACGAGCTGACCGCCGATCTGGTCGAGGCCTGCAAGGGCCCCTTCGATCAGGCGATCGCCGACTCCGGGCTCTCGAAGTCGGACATCGACCACGTCGTGTTGGTCGGAGGCTCCACCCGGATCCCCGCGGTGCAAGAGCTCGTCCAGCAGATGACCGGCAAGGAAGCCCACAAGGGCGTCAACCCCGACGAGGTCGTGGCGATCGGCGCCGCAGTGCAAGCGGGCGTGTTGAAGGGTGAGGTCAAAGATGTCCTCCTCCTCGACGTGACTCCGCTCTCTCTCGGCATCGAGACCAAGGGCAGCGTGATGCACCGTCTCATCGAACGGAACACCACCATCCCGACCAAGCGGAGCGAGGTGTTCACCACCGCGGACGACAACCAGCCCTCGGTCGAGGTCCACGTGCTCCAAGGTGAGCGCGAGATGGCGATGTACAACAAGACCCTGGGCAAGTTCCAGTTGGTCGACCTGCCCCCCGCCCCTCGTGGGGTGCCGCAGATCGAGGTCACCTTCGACATCGATGCCAACGGCATCGTGCACGTGTCGGCCAAGGACCGTGCCACCGGTAAGGAGCAGTCGATGACCATCACCGGTCAGTCCTCGCTGGCGAAGGACGACATCGAGCGGATGGTCAAGGACGCCGAGGCCCACGCCGAGGACGATCGCCGTCGCAAGGAAGAAGCCGAGGTCCGCAACAACGCCGACACGCTCGTCTACCAGACGGAAAAGCTCCTGAAGGAGCAGGGCGAGAAGTTCGAGGGCGACGAGAAGGAGAAGGTCGAGGCTGCACTCGGCTCGCTGAAGGAAGCCCTTGCCGGCTCCGACGTCGAAGCCATCAAGACCTCGACCGAGACCCTGCTGTCGGCGAGCCAGACCTTCAGTCAGCGCCTCTACGAAGAGGCATCGAAGGCCGACGCCTCGGCCCCGGGTGGCCAGGTTCCGGCCGACGACACCTCGGACGACGAGGTCGTGGACGCCGAGATCGTCGACGACGACAAGAGCTGATAGCCGATGACTGGCAACTTCGGTTCGGAGCGGTCGGGACCGTCGGACCAGCGACATCGAGCAGGCAATGGACCATGGGGACCGGAGGTCGAAGAGACCCACGGCCCCGGGTCCGCCGGCGGGGTGACCGAACGTCCCGCGGGGAGATCCCCTTTCGATGATGCGGGGTCGATGGACGCCGACGTGGTGGACGCGGAAGTTCTCGAGGACGAGGAAGGGGGCGACGCGGACGACCGGTCGACCCAGATCATCAGCGGAAGCTCACCTGAGGTCGGTGACCTGAAAGAGGTCATCACCCAGCGCGACGAGTATCTCGATTCGCTTCGCCGGCTCCAGGCCGAGTTCGAGAACTACAAGAAGAGGGTCGCCAAGCAGCAGAGCGATCAGGTCGCCCGGGCTGCACTCTCACTGGTGGACAAGCTGCTGCCGGTGCTCGACACGCTCGACCTCGCGATCTCGCACATCGGGGACGCCGAATCGGCTGACGGTCGCGCCCTGGTGGCGGTCTCGGGCCAGTTGCGCGACGTCCTCTCCAAAGAGGGACTCGAGCGCATCGAACCGGCGGGTGAGGTGTTCGATCCAACCGCACACGAGGCGGTCGGTCACGCTCCGGCAGAAGACGGCGAGCCCGATCAGGACGGGTCCGGCACCGGAGAGCCGGTGGTTGCCGAGGTCATGCGTGCCGGTTACCGCTGGCGCGGCGCGGTGGTGCGTCCGGCCATGGTGACGGTGCGTGGCTGAGGGCCGACGAGGCCCAGGACCGGTTCGACTCCAGAGAGCGCTCAGGAAGGGAACCCGTGGCGCCGCAACGTGAATGGTTCGAAAAGGACTACTACAAGACGCTGGGGATCTCGTCGTCGGCAACGGCCAAGGAGATCACCAGCGCGTATCGAAAGCTGGCCAAGAAGCACCACCCGGACACCAATCCTGGTCAGGAAGAGACCTTCAAAGAGATCAGCGCGGCCTACGACGTCCTCGGTGAAGCCGAGCGTCGAAAGGAGTACGACGAGGTGCGCGCCATGGGACCCGCCGCGGGCGGGTTCGGTGGCGGTTTCCCCGGCGGTTTCGGTGGCCCGGGTGCTGGAGGCGGGTCCTACCGGGTCGAGGACATGGGCGACCTGGGCGATCTCTTCGGGGGTCTGTTCGGCCGAGGGCGCCGCGGTGGCGGCGCGACCGGTCCGCAGCGAGGTGCCGACCTCGAAACCGAACTGCACCTCTCGTTCGAGGACGCCGTCAACGGGGTCACCACCTCGGTCAACCTGACCTCGGACGTTCGCTGCCACACCTGCCACGGGAGCGGTGCCGCACCGGGCACCCAGCCGGTGACCTGTCCGCGCTGTGGCGGATCGGGCACCCTGCAGGACAACCAGGGCCTGTTCTCATTGAGCCAGATCTGCCCGCAGTGTGGTGGGCGCGGCACGGTGGTGACAACACCGTGCCCGACGTGCGCGGGTACCGGTCTCGAGCACCGGAACCGCACGGTCCGGGTCCGTATCCCGGCGGGAGTGGACGACGGCCAGCGGATCAGAGTCAAGGGAAAAGGTGCCGCGGGCCGGGGCAATGCGCCGAGCGGCGATCTCTTCGTCGTGGTCCGGGTCGACCGACACGGGATCTTCGGTCGGAAGGGTCGCAACCTGACCCTCACCGTCCCGGTCTCCTATCCCGAGGCGACCCTGGGCACGACCCTGGCCGTCCCGACCCTCACCGATCCGGTGACCCTGCGGGTGCCTGCGGGCACTCCGTCGGGGCGCACCTTCCGGGTCAAGGGCCGCGGGGTGCCGGCCGGCAAGAAGAGCACGACCGGCGACCTGCTGGTCACTGTCGAAATCGAGGTTCCTGACACGTTGACCGACGACCAGCGCGCGGCGGTCGAGGCCCTCGCGAAGGTTGTCGAGCCGCCGGCGCGCGACGCACTGGGAGTGTGAGATGAGCGACGATCCACGATCACGGGCTGTCTACGTCATTTCGGTGGCGGCCGAGTTGACCGGCGTGCATCCACAGACCCTCCGGGTCTACGAGCGCAAGGGTCTCCTCGATCCGAGCCGGACCGAGGGCGGGAGCCGTCGTTTCAGCGACCGCGACCTCGACCGGCTCCGTCACATCCAGAGTCTCACCAACGCGGGACTGAACCTCGAAGGGGTTCGCCGGGTGATGGAGCTCGAAGAAGAGGTGGTGCGGCTCCGTCAGGAGTTGGCAGCCACCCGGGCGGAGGCTCGTGAGGCGGTTGCGGTGACCCACCGCCAGTACCGCCGCGAGTTGGTCCCCCTCACCCAGACGCTCGTGCCGACACACCAGAACCGTCGAGGGGCTCGCGGATTAGGAGGAAACCGATGAGCATCAGCCCCGACCGATGGACGCTCAAGACCCAAGAGGCGTTCGGCACAGCAGTGGAACGTGCGCGTGCCGCGCACAATCCGCACGTGACCCCCGAGCACGTCCTCGCCGCGGTCCTCGACCAGCCCGAAGGCATCGCAGGCCCGGTCCTGACCCGGGTCGGGGTCGAGCCGGCACTGGTCAGCGAACGGGTCAACGGCGCGCTGTCCCGTTTGCCCCAGGCGATCGGTGGGGAGGAGCCCAGCATCGACCGCGCGCTGCGCGACGTGCTCGCCGCGGCGGATTCCCAGCGGATCGAGATGGGCGACGAGTACCTGTCGGTCGAGCACCTCCTTCTGGCCATGGCCGACCGGATCGGTGTGGACAAGAACCAACTTCTCGAGGCGCTCCGCGACGTCCGCGGCAGCCACCGGGTCACCTCGCAGAACCCCGAAGAGACCTTCCAGGCCCTCGAGCGGTACGGCCGCGACCTGACCGCGCTGGCCCGGCAGGGAAAGTTGGATCCGGTCATCGGCCGTGACGAGGAGGTGCGCCGGGTCATCCAGGTGCTCTCGCGTCGCACCAAGAACAACCCGGTTCTCATCGGTGAGCCGGGGGTGGGGAAGACGGCGATCGTCGAAGGGCTCGCTCAGCGCATCGTCGAAGGGGACGTTCCCGAAGGGCTGAAGGGGCGGCGGGTGATCGCTCTCGACATGGGTTCGATGGTCGCCGGCGCCAAGTACCGCGGTGAGTTCGAGGAGCGTTTGAAGGCGGTGTTGAAGGAGATCACCGACGCCGAAGGTGAGGTGATCACCTTCATCGACGAGCTCCACACGATCGTGGGCGCGGGCGGTGGCGCGGAAGGCGCGATGGACGCCGGCAACATGATCAAGCCGATGCTCGCCCGCGGGGAGCTGCGACTCATCGGGGCCACCACCCTCGACGAGTACCGGCAGTACATCGAGAAGGACGCCGCGCTCGAACGGCGCTTCCAGCAGGTGTTCGTCCCGCCGCCGTCGGTCGAGGACACCATCGCCATCCTTCGCGGGCTGAAGGAGCGCTACGAAGTCCACCACGGGGTTCGCATCCAGGACGCGGCGCTGGTCGCCTCGGCGGTCCTCTCCGACCGGTACGTGACCGGGCGGTTCCTGCCGGACAAGGCGATCGACCTCATGGACGAGGCGGCAAGCCGCTTGCGGATCGAGATCGATTCGATGCCAACCGAGCTCGACGTGGTCACCCGGCGGCTGCGCCAGCTGGAGATCGAACGGATGGCGCTCGAAAAGGAGACCGACAGCGCATCGGCGGAGCGTCTGGCCCGGCTCGACGAGGAGATGGCGAACCTCCAAGAGGAGTCGTCCGCGATGACTGCCCACTGGCAGTCGGAGAAGGAGGCCATCTCCACCATCCAGACGCTCAAAGGTGAGCTCGAGCGTCAACGCGGGGAGGCGGAACGGCTCACCCGCGACGGTGAGCTGGCCAGAGCCTCCGAGATCACCTACGGGCTCGTCCCCGATCTCGAGCGTCAGATCGAAGAGGCCACCGCTGCGCTCGACGAGCTGCAAAAGGGACAGCGGTTCCTGAAGGAAGAGGTGGACGCCGAGGATGTGGCCGAAGTGGTCAGCCGGGCCACCGGGGTCCCGGTCAGTCGGCTGCTCGAGGGCGAAGTGGAAAAGCTGATCCGGATGGAGGACGCGCTCCATGCCCGGGTGGTCGGCCAGGACGAGGCGGTGTCTGCGGTGTCGAACGCGATCCGCCGGAGCAGGGCCGGTCTGTCGAACCCGAACCGGCCGATCGGCTCGTTTCTCTTCTTGGGGCCGACCGGCGTCGGGAAGACCGAGCTGGCCCGGGCGCTGGCCGAGTTCCTCTTCGACGACGAGCGGGCGATGGTGCGCATCGACATGAGCGAGTACATGGAACGCCACACGGTGGCCCGGCTGGTCGGCGCGCCTCCCGGCTACGTCGGTTACGAGGAGGGTGGACAGCTCACCGAGGCGATCCGCCGCCGCCCCTATGCGGTGGTGCTCCTCGACGAGCTGGAAAAGGCCCACCCCGACGTGTTCAACACGCTCCTCCAGGTGCTGGAGGACGGCAGGCTCACCGACGGTCAGGGACGGACGGTCGACTTCACCAACACGGTGCTGATCATGACCTCCAACCTGCCGGGCGAGCCGATCGAGTTCTTCAAGCCCGAGTTCGTGAACCGGATCGACGAGATCGTCCGCTTCCACCCATTGACCGAGGCCGACCTCTCGCGGATCGTCTCGATCCAACTGGGCGGTCTGCGTTCGCGGCTGGCGGAGCGCCGGCTGTCGCTGACGGTGACCGAAGCCGCCGAACAGTGGCTGGCGCGGGCCGGGTTCGACCCCGACTTCGGGGCCCGGCCGCTGCGCCGGGTCATCCAACGAGAGGTCGAGGACCCCTTGGCGCTCGCGCTGCTCGAGGGCCGTTACCCCGAGGGCTCGATGGTGGTGGTGGACGAAAAAGACGGGGCCGTCGTCTTGGTCTGAGCCCTGGTCTGACCAGCGGTCGGGCCGTGCGCTGCGGGCTACACTGGTGCGTAATCCGCATTTCGCTACGGAGGAGTGACGCGTGCCGGCAACCGTCGTCGTCGGGACCCAATGGGGAGATGAGGGCAAGGGCAAGCTCACCGATCTCCTGGCCAAGGAGATGGACTTGGTCGTCCGCTACCAGGGTGGCCACAATGCAGGCCACACCCTCGTGGTGGACGGGGAGACCTTCGCCCTCCAACTGGTCCCGAGTGGCATCCTCTACGACCACATCGTCCCGGTCATCGGCAACGGGGTGGTGGTCGACCCGACCGTGCTCCTC
This sequence comes from uncultured Acidimicrobiaceae bacterium, assembly GCA_963839925.1. GTDB lineage: Bacteria > Actinomycetota > Acidimicrobiia > Acidimicrobiales > RAAP-2 > Bog-756. The sequence continues at coordinate 920,680 of CAWIWV010000002.1, forward strand.
GCCGAGGTGGACACCCTCGCCGCCAAGGGCGTCGACACCTCTCGCCTGGTGGTGAGCGGCAACGCCCACATGATCATGCCCTACCACCACGAGTTGGACCGGCTGACCGAGCGCTACCTCGGGAAGAACAAGCTGGGCACCACCAAGCGTGGGATCGGACCCGCCTACGCGGACAAGTCATCGAGGGTCGGGCTGCGGGTGCAGGACCTCTCGGACCCCAAGATCTTCCGCGAGAAGCTCGAGGTCGTGCTCAAGGAGAAGAACGCGGTCTTGGCGAAGATCTACAACCGGCTGCCGCTCGACGCCGACCAGATCTGCGCCCACTACCTCGACGAGCTCGCCCCTCGGGTGACCCCGATGGTGGCCGACACGGTCTCGTTGCTTCACGACGCACTCGACCGCGGTGAGAACGTCCTGCTCGAGGGCGCGCAAGCCACCTTCTTGGATCTGGACCACGGCACCTATCCCTTCGTGACCTCGTCCAACCCGGTCGCCGGGGGTGCCTGCACGGGGGCCGGGATCGGGCCCCGGTACATCGACCAGGTGATCGGGATCGCCAAGGCGTATGTGACCCGGGTGGGAAGCGGGCCTTTTCCCACCGAGCTGACCGACGAGATCGGCGACGCGCTGGTCGACCGCGGTCACGAGTACGGGGTGAACACCGGACGCCGCCGCCGACCCGGATGGTTCGACGCGGTGATGATGCGCCAGGCGGTCCGGCTCAACTCGCTGTCCGAGGTGGCGCTCACCAAGCTCGACGTCCTCGACGACTTCGACACGGTCAAGGTGTGTGTCGCCTACGAAGCTGACGGCGAACGGTTCACCAACCCTCCCTACCATCAGTCGGTGCTCCACCAGGTCACTCCCGTCTACGAGGAGCTGCCCGGTTGGAAGCAGGACATCTCGGGAGCCACCGACATCGACGACCTGCCAGGGGCTGCCCGCGACTACGTGCACTTCCTCGCCGAGCAGATCGGCAGCCCGGTGCGGCTGGTCGGCGTGGGACCCGGTCGCGATCAGTTCGTTCGCTTCGCCGCATGACCGCGGGGAGCGCGTCAGGGATCGAAACGGTGTGCGTGGTCGGCTCGGGCGGGAGGGAGCACGCTTTGGCGGTCACCCTCGGGCGTACCGCGGAGGTGATCGTGACCCCGGGCAACCCGGGGATCTCGGGAAGGACCGAGCAGGGTCACACCATGACCAGCGTCGCAACGCCGCCCGAGGAGATCGACGCCGACCTGTACGTGATCGGACCGGAAGCTCCGCTGGTCGACGGCCTGGCAGACCGGCTGCGTACGTCGGGCCGGTTGGTGTTCGGCCCCGGTGCCGACGGCGCCCGGCTCGAGGGCTCCAAGGTGTTCATGAAGGAGATGCTGGCCGAGGCCCGTGTCCCGACCGCCCGTTTCGGTGTGTTCGACGAACCGGGCGCGGCGCGGGAGTACCTGCGCACCCTGCCCGGGCCGTGGGTGATCAAGACGGACGGTCTTGCGGCCGGCAAGGGCGTCCGTGTGACGGACTCGATCGACGAAGCCGAGGCGGACATCGAAGCGAAGCTCTCGGGGACGGCGTTCGGTGACGCCGGCAGACGGGTGGTGGTGGAAGAAGGCCTCGACGGTCCGGAGTGCTCGCTGCTGGTCCTCTGTGACGGCGAGCGTCTGGCTCCCCTCGCTCCCGCGCAGGACTTCAAGCGGCTCGGGGAGCACGACCAGGGGCCGAACACCGGAGGGATGGGTGCGTACTCGCCGGTCGGGTTGGTCGACGACGAGCTGGCCGACCGGTTGGTCGACGAGGCGGTCGCGCCCTTGGTCTCGGCGCTGCGGGCCCGAGGCATCGACTACCGGGGCGTGCTCTATGCAGGTCTGATGTTGACCGGCGACGGGCCGAAGGTGCTCGAGTTCAACGTGCGCTTCGGCGATCCGGAGACCCAGGTCGTCCTTCCTCGGCTGGAGGGAGACCTGACCGGACTGCTCGCAGAGGTCGCGGCCGGCTCCCTGGTGACCGCTCCCCGATTCCTCCCCGACGCGGCGGTGTGCGTGGTGCTCGCCTCCGAGGGCTACCCCGGGGTGACCCGCACCGGTGATCCGATCTCCGGCCTCGACGAGGCCGGGTCGATCGAGGGGGTGACCGTCTTCCACGCCGGGACTGCTGTGGCGTCCGGGGGATCTGCGGGTGGTTCCGAGATCGTCACCGCCGGGGGGCGCGTGCTCGGTGTGACCGCCCTGGCTGATTCGATCGGCGAAGCCCGGCGGCGTGCGTATCGCGGGGCGGCCGCCATTTCGTGGCCCGGCATGCAGGTCCGCTCTGACATCGCGAGCGCTGCCGCGGGCGAGCTCGCAGCGCAGGTTCCGACGTGATTCCACGCTACGCGCCGAAAGAAATGGCCGCCCTCTTCTCCGACGAGGCCAGGTTCTCCATGTGGCTCGAGGTCGAGCTGTTGGCCACCGAGGCGTGGGCTCGACACGGGGTGGTACCGGCCGAGGCGGCCGTTGCGTGCCGGCAGAAGGCACCGGTGGTCGACGTCGAATTCGTGATCGAGGTCGGCGAGCGGGAGAAGGTCACCGACCACGACGTCGCCGCCTTCGTCGACGTGGTCCAAGAGGTCATCGGCCAGCCGGCAGGTTCGTGGATCCACTACGGCCTCACCTCGTCGGACGTCGTGGACACTGCGTTGTGCGCCACGTTGACCCGGGCCTCGGACCTGCTGATCGAGGCGTGCTCGGAGCTGGTCCAAGCCCTCAAACGACGCGCGTTCGAGACCATCCACACCCCGGTCACCGGGCGGACCCACGGCATGCACGCCGAGCCGACGACCTTCGGGGCCAAGTTCGCGTTGTGGGCGCTGCAGGCAGGGCGAGATCTCGAACGACTCCGTGCCGCCCGTGAGCGGGTGGCGGTGGGCAAGTTGTCGGGCGCGGTGGGGACCTATTCGAACATCGATCCGCGCGTGGAAGAGGAGGTGTGCCGGGCTCTCGGACTCACCCCGATCCCGGCGACCCAGGTCATCGCCCGCGACCGTCACGCCGAGTTCCTCTGGGCCTGCGCATCGGTCGGCGCCACGATCGAGCTGATCGCCACCGAGGTCCGGCACATGGCCCGCAGCGAGCTCGGGGAAGCGGAGGAGCCGTTCAGGGCCGGGCAGAAGGGGAGCTCGGCGATGCCCCACAAGCGCAACCCGATCCTCTCGGAGCGGTTGTGCGGCTTGGCCCGGGTACTGCGCGGCTACCTCTCGGCCGGCATCGAGGACGTGGCCCTCTGGCACGAACGGGACATCTCGCACAGCTCGGTCGAGCGGGTGGTACTCCCCGACGCGAGCACGCTCACCTTGTATATGTTGCAGAAGGCGAGGGGGCTGGTCGAAGGGCTCGTCCTGCATCCCGAACGGGCACTTGCGACCCTGACCGAAGGGAGCAACGGGCTGGTGTTCAGCCAGAGCGTCCTCTTGGCCCTGGTCGAGGGCGGCCTGAGCAGGGACGCCGCGTACCGGATCGTGCAGCGGGATGCCCGGGCCGCCTGGGAGGGCGGCCGCCCGTTCCGTGAAGTGCTCGCCGAAGATCCCGAGGTCACTCTGTCCCCCGACGAGCTGGATCGGGCGTTCGACCTCGCCCGCACCCTGCGCCACGTCCACCGATTCACCGATGCCCTGGAGGAACTCACCCCATGACCATTTCGTCCACCAGCGAGCCGCTTGCCCTTGTCCAGTCCGGAAAGGTCCGCGAGCTCTACGACGCCGGCGACGACCGACTGCTCATGGTCGCGTCCGACCGGATGTCGGCGTTCGACGTCATCATGGCTGAACCGATTCCGAACAAGGGTCGGGTCCTCACCGCGATGACCGCCTATTGGCTGGACGAGCTCTCCGACCTTGCCCCGAATCATCTGATCAGCGCCGACACCGCGGCCTTCCCCGAGGGGGCGGGCGCGCTGCCCGGGGGGCTCAGCGGGCTGGCCGGCCGATCCATGCTGGTCCGCCGGGCGGACATGTTGGCGATCGAATGCATCGTGCGCGGCTACCTGGCGGGCTCGGCCTACAAGGAGTACGTGAAGGAGGGGACCGTGCACGGGATGAAGATGCCCTCGGGTCTCGAGCATGCCGAGCGGCTCCCCGAACCGATCTTCACCCCCTCGACCAAGGCCGATCTCGGGGAGAAGGACCTCAACATCGGGATGGCCGAAGCGATCGACATCGTGGGGAAGGAGGCCGCAGAGGCCGCGTCGGAACTGTGCCTCGCCGCCTACCAGAGAGCCGCCGCACGTTCCGAGGAGCACGGCATCGTCATCTGCGACACCAAGTTCGAGCTCGGGTTCATCGACGGGAAGCTGGCCATCTGCGACGAGGTGCTCACCCCTGACTCCTCCCGGTTCTGGCCGGCCGACGACTGCGCACCGGGGACCAACCCGCCCTCGTTCGACAAGCAGCCGCTGCGCGACTGGCTCGAGGGACAGCCCTGGGACAAGCAGCCGCCTCCGCCACCACTCCCGCAAGAGATCGTGGACGAGACCTCGCGTCGGTACGTCGAGTCCTACGAGCGGGTCTGCGGCCGGCGCTTGTCCGACTGGTACGGTGCCGCCTAGTGGCTCCTGCCGGACAGTTTTCGGTGTTGGTCGAGGTCCGACCGCGTGAGGGGATCGCCGATCCCGAAGGTGCCACCATCGAGCGGGCGCTGCCGGCGCTCGGCTTCGCCGGCGTCTCGCGGGTGCAGGCGGGGAAGGCGTTCCGGTTCGAGGTCGAAGCCGCGGATCGGGCGGATGCGCTGGCTCGAGCGACCGAGGTCGCGGAACGCTTGCTCGCCAATCCGGTGATCGAACAGTCGACGGTGACCGTCGAACCGGTCGAGGGCGGCCCGGACGGGAGCGCCGGCTGAATGGCGACGCGTGTCGGGGTCGTCGTCTTCCCGGGGACCAACTGTGAGCACGACACGGTGCTGGCGGCCGAGCGTCTCGGGGCCTCCGCCGACCTCGTCTGGCATGGGGCCGGATCGGTTGCCGAGTTCGATGCCGTCGTTCTGCCGGGCGGGTTCGCCCACGGCGACTATCTGCGTCCAGGCGCGATCGCCCGGTTCTCGCCGGTCATGGAGGCGGTCGGTCGGTTCGCGGCTGACGGAGGACCGGTCGTCGGGATCTGCAACGGCTTTCAAGTGTTGACCGAGGCTGGCCTCCTGCCGGGTGCACTCCAAAAGAACCGGGGACTCCGGTTTCTCTGCACCGATGCCGAGGTGCGAGTCGACTCGTCGGATTCGGTGCTCACCTCTGGCGTCGAGATCGGAACTCGGCTCCGGATCCCGATCAATCATTTCGAGGGAAATTTCACCTGTGACTCAGCGACGCTGGCCGAGCTCCGAGGCGAAGACCGGGTGATCCTCCGGTACGTGGACAACCCCAATGGCTCGACCGACGACGTCGCGGCGGTCTGTAACCGCGGACGAAATGTGGTCGGTCTGATGCCCCATCCCGAGCGCGCGTCGGACCCCTTGCTGGGATCGGCAGACGGTCTGGTACTCCTTGGCGCGCTGCTCGAGAGCGCCGGGGTGTTGCGGGCCGGCGCAAGGCCGGTTCCCGCTTAAACGCCCTGCCCGGTTCAGCTACGAGTGCGAGGGATCTTCGCTTGCTGTAGCACCGAGGCGGGGACGCCGACGGTACGCCAAGCGGAGTAAGAGATTCCCTTGCGTTCTCCGTAGATCCTGGCGACCTTCACGAAGGACTTTTCGAGCGCACCCAGGTCAACGGTATTCCCGTTCTGAGAGAGTTCCGCTTCGAGACGGTGCTTCTCTTCGACCAAATGCAGCTTTGTCAGGGGCTCTGCTCCGGGCAGAGTGGCCTCGATCGTCGCCAGGCGCTTGCGGATGGAATCCGGGGTGCGCTTCCGACCTCGCCTTGGCTTGGCCGCCTCAAGCGCTTGGAGGTATTGGCGAACGACGCGGCCCTCTTCCCGTCCCTTGGCCAAAGCGGCCTTGTGGGTGTCGGACATCGGGCTCTTCTTGCGTGATTTCGTTGTTGCAGTGGCTGGCATTGAATGAGCATCTCAGACCTCGCCATAGATGGCAAATACGCCCTTCGAACTGAGGGCACGCAGCAGCCTTCTTTGAAGCATCTGCGAGATTGCGACGCCGGCCGTTCGAGTGATTCTGAGCGTCAGAAGCGGGTGATTTGCGGGTGATCTCGTCGATCGTTTGATGGGAATCCGGAGGTCACCGCCCTGGCAGGTACGCTCAGGCCGATGGAGTCGGACTCGCTTCACCGCGCGGTCGGGATTGACCGATGGCGAGCGCGACGAGGTGGAGACCATCCTTCGCCGTTCCCCCAATCATCTCGAACTGGCCTTGTTCGCGGTCATGTGGAGTGAGCACTGCTCCTATAAGTCCTCGAGGATTCACCTCCGGCGCCTTCCGACCGAAGGCGAAGACGTGTTGGTCGGTCCCGGTGAGAACGCCGGGGTGATCGACGCCGGCGACGGGATCGCGGTCGCCATCCGCATCGAAAGCCACAACCACCCCTCGGCCATCGAGCCCTATCAGGGCGCGGCGACCGGGGTCGGCGGGATCCTGCGTGACATCTTCACGATGGGGGCACGTCCTATCGCGGTGATGGACCCGCTGTTCTTCGGGGATCCTGGCCAAGGCCGACAGCAGTGGTTGATCGAAGGGGTCGTCGCGGGGATCTCGGGATACGGCAACTCGGTCGGCGTGCCGACCGTCGGAGGCGAGCTCACCTTCAACGCCTGTTATGCCAACAATCCGCTCGTCAACGTCTTGTGTATGGGGGTGCTCCCCATCGACCGACTGGTGCTCGGAAAGGCGACCGGGGTGGGCAACTTGGCAGTGCTGCTCGGCTCGTCGACCGGCCGCGACGGGATCGGCGGGGTCAGCGTGCTCGCGTCCGCAGGGTTCGGTGGCGGAGAGGAGGGTTCGCCCGAGGCGGCCGGGTCCGGGACCGAGGAGGAGTCCAAAAGACCCAGTGTGCAGGTCGGCGATCCCTTCGAGGAGAAGCGACTGATCGAAGCGTGTCTCGAACTGCTCGATGCCGAGCTGGTGGTGGGTATCCAGGACCTCGGGGGGGCGGGTCTGGTGTGTGCGACCAGCGAGACAGCGGCCCGTGGCGGCGTGGGGATGGACGTCGACGTGTCCGCGGTGCCGCGGCGCGAGTTGGGCATGGCCCCCTACGAGGTCATGACCTCCGAAAGTCAGGAGCGGATGCTGGCCATCGTCACCCCCGGGGACCTGGCTCGGGTCGAGGAGGTCTGCCGTCGTTGGGAGGTGCGTGCAGCGGTCGTGGGCAGGGTCACCGAGCCTTCTGCCGACGGCGGGCGCCTGCGGATCCTCGACGGCTTCGACGGCGAGGTGCTCGCCGACGTTCCGGCTGCCGCGCTCAGCGAGGACGCACCGCTCTACCGCCGGCCGATGGCACAACCCGGCGATCACGAAGCCAGAGCTGCCGATGACCCCGGGGACCTGCCGGCTCCAGCGGACTGCGGCGCGGACATCCTCGCCATGCTGTCCGACCCTTCGTGGGTCTACCGCCAGTACGACCACCAGCTGTTCCTCAACACCGTCGAGGGCCCTGGGGGAGATGCCGCCGTGTTGCGCCTCGCCGCCCCCGGGCTCCCTGCGTCGGACAAGGGTCTTGCGTTGACGACCGACTCGAATCCTTCTTGGTGCTCGATCGACCCGAAGGTCGGGACTGCGTTGACGGTGTGCGAAGGCGTGCTCAACGTCGCCTGTGCCGGGGCTCGACCGGTTGCGGTGGTGAACTGTCTCAACTTCGGCAACCCGGAGCATCCCGAGGTGATGTGGCAGCTCTCCGAAAGCATCGACGGGATGCGCGACGCCTGTCTCGCACTGGGCGTTCCGGTGGTCGGGGGGAACGTGAGCCTCTACAACGAGAGTTACGGCGTCGACATCGACCCCACCCCGGTGATCGGCGTCCTCGGCCTGATCGATCGGCTCGCGGCGACCCCGCCGGGGATGACTCTGGTGGACGGCGCCGCGCTGGTGTTGCTCGACGCGAGCGCCGGCTCATCGGCGGACCACCTGCACCGTCCGTCGCTCGCAGGATCACGGTGGGCGGTCGAGCGCCGCGGACACCGCAACGGCACCCTCCCGACCCTCGACCTGGCAGCGCACCGGACGCTGGTCGACTTCGTGAGCCGGTTGGTCGGCGAGGACATGGCCGGCAACGGAGGGGCGGGCGGAGGCGAGCGGCTCGTGTCGGGAATCCACGACGTGTCGGGGGGTGGCCTTGGAGTCGCCCTCGCCGAGCTCGCGGTGCGCTCGGGCGTCGGAGTCCAGGTGGCAGGGGTTGGCGATCATCATGAGCTGTTCACCGAGACCCCGTCCCGGGTGGTGGTGTGCACGACCCGGCGCAACGAGGTGATCTCCCGGGCCGCGGAGGCCGGCGTGGGATTCCGGGTGCTCGGCGTGGCGGGGGGTGATCGGCTGGTGATCGACGGCCTGGTCGATTGCAGCGTCGAAGAGGCCGCAACGGCATGGCGGGGCAGGCTTCCCTCGCTGTTGGACGAGGTGGCTCCGACCCCCGCCTCGTGAGTCGGGTTCGCCACTAGGCTGGGTGGGAGCGATGAGGATATGGTGTGCCCTGATCGTGACCAAGGACGAGCCCGACGAGCCCTGGTGTGTGCGGTGACCAACCGATGATGGAGGCCAAGGAAGCGTGTGGTGTCTTCGGGGTCTATGCCCCGGGGCGGTCGGTCGCACACCTCACCTTCGATGGCCTCTACGCATTGCAACATCGCGGGCAGGAGTCGGCCGGCATGGCGGTCAGCGACGGCGATGCCATCACGGTGATGAAGGACATGGGTCTGGTCACCACCGTGTTCGACGAGCGCAAGCTCTCGGGACTGCGGGGACACCTGGCCATCGGCCACACCCGCTACTCGACGGCCGGATCGAGTGATTGGCTCCATGCGCAACCCGCGTTCCGGGGGGTCGGGCGGGCAGGCTTCGCCCTCGGGCACAACGGAAATCTGACCAACACCGCCGCGCTGACCGAACTGGCCAACATGCTCCCCGGCATGGTCACCTCGGACAGCGACCTGGTCGCCGAACTGTTGGGTCAGAGCTTTCCCCCTCACGATCCCGACCGTCCGCGCGAAGAGGCGGGCGAAGATCTCGAGAAGGCGCTCTTGGAGGTGCTCCCCTCGTTGGAAGGGGCCTTCTCGTTCGTGCTCCTCGACGCGGACCGGCTCATCGGCGTCCGCGACCCGAACGGCTTCCGTCCGCTGTGTCTCGGCCGGCTCGAAGCCACCGACGAGCTGGAGGCCGGTTGGGTGCTGGCGTCGGAGTCCCCCGCACTCGACGTCATCGGCGCCACCTTCGTCCGCGAGTTGGAGCCGGGTGAGATGGTCATCATCGACGGCAAGGAAGTGCGCTCCGTGTTGCCGTTCCCGTTCGAACGGCTGAACCCCAAGCTCTGCATCTTCGAGTTCGTCTACTTCGCCCGACCCGACACCATGCTCTACGAGAAAGAAGTGCACGGCGCGCGTCGCAGGATGGGGCAGCTCCTCGCGTCACAGGCTCCGGTCCAAGCTGATCTGGTGATGGGCGTGCCGGACTCGGGGGTACCCGCGGCGGAGGGATATGCGGTGGCGTCGGGCATCGCCTACGGCCAAGGTCTGGTGAAGAACCGGTACATCGGCCGCACCTTCATCGCGCCGACCCAGGCAGAGCGGGCCGACGGCGTCCGTCGCAAGCTCAACCCGCTGCGCGAGAACATCACCGGCAAGCGGGTCATCGTGGTGGACGACTCGATCGTCCGCGGTACGACCACCCGGGCGATGGTCAAGATGTTGCGCGAGGCGGGAGCCACCGAAGTACACCTGCGCATCTCGTCGCCGCCGTTCCGCTGGCCGTGCTTCTACGGGATCGACACCCCCGACCGGACCGAGCTGTTGGCTGCGATCATGACCAACGAGGAGATCGCCGAGTACCTCGATGTCGACTCGATCGAGTACCTGACCCTGGATCATCTGGTCGAGGCCATCGACGTGCCGGGGGCGGGGTTCTGTGACGCCTGCCTGACCGGCAACTACCCGGTTCCTGTTCCGGTGCCGGTCGAGATTTCGGATCCGGCCCCGGTCACCGTGTCGGCCGGCGGCACCCGGGGGTGAGCGGGGTCGCTCGGAAACCCTCCACCTACGCGGCTGCGGGGGTGGACATCGAAGCAGGCGACCAGGCGGTCGAGCTCATCAAGCCGCTGGTGGCAACCACCCTCCGGCCCGAAGTGCTCGGCGGGCTCGGCGACTTCGGCGGGCTGTTCGCACTGGACACCGACCGGTATCGACGTCCGGTGCTGGTTGCCGGCACCGACGGAGTGGGAACCAAAGCGCTGGTCGCGCAAGAACTCGGTCGGTTCGACACCATCGGGATCGATCTGGTGGCCATGTGCGTCGACGATCTGGTGTGCCAGGGGGCGGAACCCCTGTTCCTGCTCGACTACATCTCGACCGGGATGGTCGATCCGACACAGATGGCGGATCTGGTGTCCGGGATCGCGGAGGGTTGCCGCCAGGTCGGTGCCGCGCTGCTCGGTGGCGAGATGGCCGAGCATCCCGGGGTGATGAAGCCGGGGGAGTTCGACCTGGTCGGGTTCGCGGTCGGGGTGGTCGAGGGTGACGAGATGCTCGGACCGTCCCGGGTGCGGAGCGGCGACGTGCTGATCGGGCTTGGCTCGCCCGGCCTGCGGTGCAACGGGTACTCGCTGGCACGTCAGGTGCTGTCGGAAGGTTCGAGCCTCGCGGCTCCGGCGTGGCCCGGTGCCGACGTTTCGTTGGGGGACGAGCTGCTGCGGCCGTCGGTGATCTATACCCCGGCGGTTCGGGCTGCCATGGACGTGACCCGGGGGGTTGGTGGACCGGGGATCCATGCGGTCGCCCACATCACCGGCGGGGGTTTTGGGAATATCCCGCGATCACTCCCGGATGGGTTGGGTGCGGTGATCGACCGCGGGACCTGGCAGGTCCCGACCATCTTCGGGGAGATCCGGCGGCTCGGGCAGGTGAGCGTGGACGAGATGGGTCGAGTGTTCAACCTCGGACTCGGGATGGTCATGATGGTCGATCCTGAGCGTGTCGACGATGCCCTTTCTGCCCTTCGTGGGTCAGGTGTCGAGGCGACGGTGGTGGGTCGGGTCGAGCCGGGCGATGGTGTCGAGCTCGTGGGGTCCGAGTTCTGGACCGACACATGAGCGCTTCACTTCCATCGACCGAGTTCGAGGCGCTCCGTTCTCATTTGCTCGAACACTCGGTGAAGCGAGGCGACTTCGTGTTGAAGTCCGGTCGCCGCTCCAACTGGTTCATCGACTCGAAGCAGACGGTGTGCCGTCCCGAGGCCATGTTGCTTGTTGCGGACGGGGTGCTGTCGGTGCTTCCCGATGACGCGAACGCGATCGGCGGACTCACCATGGGAGCGGATCCGGTGGCGTTCGTGACCGCGGGAGTTGCGGCCACCCGCGGGCGGATGCTCAAAGCCTTCAGCGTTCGCAAGGAGGCCAAGGATCACGGGGGCGGAGGTCGCATCGCCGGTGCACTCGACCCGGGGGACCGGGTGGTGGTGACCGAGGACACGGTGACTCGCGGCACATCGCTGCTCGAGGCGGCCCATGCGGTGATCGACGCCGGGGCTGTTCCGGTGCTGCTGGTCGCTGTGGTCGATCGGGGAGGGACGGTGGAGGCCATGGCCTCCAAGGAGGGAATTCCGTTCCGGGCCCTGCTGACCGCGCCTGACCTCGGGTTCGACTACGAAGGCGGCTGAGCCTCAGCGGTTGCCTGGTTCGTAGCCCGTTCTGTTCAGGCGGGTCGGGTCAGTGAGATCGCATCCTCGGGACAGGCGACGACACAGAGTCCGCACGCCCGACATTGGTCGGCGTGAGGTGTGTAGGCGGTGACCATGCCGTGGGCCCTGACCTTGAGGCGGCCGACGAAGCCGAGCGCGGTGTAGTCCGAGCGGTCGATGCGGCGGACCTCGAAGACGTCGTTCGGGCAGACCACCACGCAGTCGCGCTTTCCTTCGCAACGGGCGTGGTCGACGACCGGTCTGTAGGCGCCCTTCTCTGCGTTGCACCGCTCACCCGGTCGATCCGGGTGAGCGGCGGCGCGGCGCTTCTTCTCGAGGTCGTCTGCTTCGCTCATGCTTCGTCCGAGGCGGTCGCCGCAGCGCCAGACCCGGCGGTCGAACCGGCCTCGTCCTCGGCCTCGGCGGTCGGGACCCGACTTCCCTCTGCGAGGATCAGGTAGATCTTGCGGCGTGTCTCGTCGAGGATCTCCCCGACCGCTTTGACCTGCCGGTCGGAGGCCACCCGGGCGACCTGCATGGTCGCTCTCGCCACCTCGGCCATGAGGCCTCGGAGGTCCACCAGTGACCGGTCGGCGCTGCGGGCCGCTTCCTCCCAGGGCGGCGGTGCGTCAGCGAGCGTGGCCGCTTCCGCACGTCCGGCTTCGGTCAGGGTGAATACGCGGCGTCCTTCCGACTTCTCGGCGGTGACCAGACCCTGGTCTTCCATGACCTGGAGGGTGGGGTAGACCGAGCCGGGGCTGGGCTGCCAGACGCCACCACTGCGCTCGGTGAGCTCGGTGATGATCTGATAGCCGTGCATCGGCTCCTCGGCGAGCAGGGCGATGATGGCCGCTCGCACGTCACCGCGCCCCGCCCTCGGTCCGCGCCCGAACCCCGGTCCGAAGCCGCCGTGGCGGCCGAAACCGTCGCTCCAGCCGCGCCCTCTTCCACGTCCTCGTCCGCCGCCCCGTCCGCGCATGGCTCCGATGAACCGGTCGCGGTCGGCTGCGCTCGGGAATCCGTAGCCACCCTCGGCAAACTCGTTGTGCATCTGGTGCTTGTCGTGATGATGTCCGTGCATGGTGCACGCTCCTTTTCGTTGTGTCGTCGGGGCGCTCGTTGGTTGCCCCGGTTTCCTTCGTTCGTCGCGCACTCGTCCTGCTCAGAAGAGTTTCGAGTGCTCTCGTACGATTACGATATATCGGAATAATACGTAAATCAAGACCGGGGGCCAGCGAGGATCTTCAGGAGAGGGAGGTGATCCTGAGGCACCAGCAGGTTTGCCCTGGCGGCCCATGGAAGGCCGCCAGCAGACAGGTCGAGCGCGGGCGTTGTCGGGCGAGCGCAAACCCCGACCCGGGTAGGCCTCGGCTGGAGGCAACCCGGGTAGGGTTGATGGGGTGAAAACCAAGGCACCTGAACCGCTGACGGTTGTTCAGAAAAGGCGGAAGCAGGCGGTCCAGGAGTCCGTTGCCTACCGCGCTCGGTTGAGAGTAACCCTGAGATGCAGAAGATTTTGAAGCGTGAACGAAAGCAGGGCCAGTCGATGACTCGCGAGGAGTTCCGGAAGAAATACCTCTGAGTCGGAGGAGGTGACGCTCTCGGCGGAGTATCCGGAATGGTTCCTCGGGGAACTGCACCCATTGGATGACTGGATCCATGAGACCGACCCAAGCATTGAGCTACGGGTAACCGTGTGTTCATGGATCGACGGTCTTCTCGACAGTCCCTCACAACCTCCGAGCGTTCCCGTATGGGTGTATCCGCATGATTTTCGCTACGACAATCGTGGTGCCAGGATCGAGAACACCGATGGTGTTGGGATCACCTACACCGTTGACCTTCTGACAGGTCAGATTGATCTCGACAGAGTTGGTCTTGGGTTCCCGCTACCGAGCGATCCTCGGCCTACGGACGATCCGCGAGCTTCCGCGCGCCGGGATCTTCACGGGAGATCGAAGAGAAGGTGGTGTCCGAGGTCGCCGGTGAGGTCGACGAACATCTCTCGGGTGTCGAAATGCCACTCACCGTCTTTACGCAGAAATGTGTCGTGATAATGCCCTGCGATGATCGGCTGAAGGGGAAGCTCGTCCGTCTGTTGGAACACGGTGTAGTACGAGCGGGCGACGGCGGTGCCTGCGTCCTCGTCGGTCTCGATCGCCACGTTGGTCGTGACGTGGCGCGTCCGCGGCGTGCCGTCTTCGTAGAGACGGGTCGAACGTTCGTAGAGTCCCCGGACCTCTTCAGTGCCCTCGACGACGAATGCCGGCCCAGCCTTGATGCGTCCGTAGCGGAACAGCTCTGCCACACCGGCGAGGTCCCCTGCATCGATCCGCTCGGCATAGGCGTAGATCAGGTTTTCGATCGTGCGACAATTGTCGGGCACGAGCCAGGATGATAGTGAGAGACGGTGGCGAGGGCGCAGGAAATTCGATTCGACGAGGGGGCACTCCTTCGGTCGGCATGCCGGGTCGCCGGTTCGGAGGACTTCGGATCTGAACCGTTCCTGGGGGCGATGCGTGAGCTCGTGGGTGCACTCGAGAGGGCGCCCCTGAGCGAGTTCGGCGTCGGGCTGTGGCGAGGAAACCTGGTGCGAAGTCTTTCCCAACGACTACGTGCGGAACGGTGGTGGGCCGCCCACCCCGAGATACTCTCCGAGCCCATCGTGGCGCCGATCGTGGTCGTCGGGATGATGCGTTCGGGAACGACGTTGGTCCAGCGGGTGCTTGCGAGCGATCCCCGGCTGGCGTGCGCGTACGGCTGGGAGGTGGGCGAGCCGGCGCCTCGACCGGGATGGGAGCCGGGGGCCGAGGACCCACGCATCGCGGCCGCCGAGGCGAGGGAGGAGCAGACCCGAACCTTCGCGTCCGAGCTGTTCGCGATCCACCCCACCTATGTGCACGAAGCCGAGGAGGAGATCGTCTTCCTGTCCGACGCCTTCTTGTCGCACATTCCCGAAGCGACCTGCGACATTCCTCACTATCGAGCCTGGCTGGACGCTCAGGACTTCGCTCCCGCCTATCGCTGGCTGCGCCGCATGCTCCAGCTTCTCCAGTGGCAGAAGCGCCGACGAGGGGAGCAGGTGCGCCGGTTCGTCCTGAAGACCCCTGACCACCTGGGTTACCTGGACACCTTGCTCGCCGAGTTCCCCGACGCGCACATCGTGCACATGCACCGGGATCCTGTCGAAGTGATCCCCTCGGGCGCGTCGTTGAACACGGTTCTGTGGCGGACCCACTGCGACGACGTCGATCCCCGCGAAGTCGGCCGACAGTGGCTCGAACGGATGGGGTGGGCTTGTGACCGTGCGGTGGCTGCGAGAGATCGCATCCCGGACGAAACGGTCAGCGATGTGACGTTCGTGGATGCTGTGACAGATCCGATCGGAACGGCGGCGGACATTCTCGGTGCCGTCGGCCTCGACCTGACCGACGAGTCGGTGGCGTGCATGGAGGCCTGGATCGAACAGGACCGAAAACGTGAATCGTTGCCCGTGCACCGGTATGAAGCGGCGGACTTCGGGTTGAACGCGGGACAGATCCGGGAGCGGTTCTCGAATTACAGCCACCGGTTCTCTCGTGTGTGAAACTGCCCCCGTGCTCGAACATCCCGTTGCGACCACCGAGCAGCACGAGCACGAAAAGGCAGCCCTCGATCTTTGGGACCATCCGGTCGTCGCGCAGGCCCGTGAGACGGTCCGGACCGACTGGTTGGAAAAGGAACAGCCGTCGGACGACATGGCGGACTGCTTCGAGTGGGCATTCGAAGAGGTGATGTTCTCGGCCACGGTCTGGTCGTCGAATCAAGATCCGCTGCGCCCGAAGGTCACCTGCATCACCCGACTCGAACACGAAATCGGAGGGGTGCGTATCCCCGGCAGCCGGTGGGGCATCGACAACCCCGATTCGATCTACCGGGTCATCCCGATCTCGGGGAGCGAGCGTTATGAGATCCGGGGACGGGTCGGTGCGAACCGGCTGACCGAGAACTACTTCACCCTCTGGGACGACAGCATGGGAACCGAGGCGCTGCTCAACGGTCACGATCTCGTCACCGACTCCGACGGCTCGTTCGTGATCTCGGTCGATGCCAGTCCGGCCGCGGGTCGCTCGAACCACGTCCAGTCGACGGAGAAGGCCCACGAGTTCTACATCCGTGACGTGATGCTGGATTGGGCCGTCGACGACCCCAACTGGCTGGAGATCCACCGGCTGGGCGGGTCGCCGTCCGCTCCACCTCTCACCCTCGACCAACAGGCCCAGCGGACGGCCGAGTACATGGTCAAGTTCGCGGAGTTCACCCAGGGTCTCTCCAAGGGGATGATGATGGGGAAGCCCAACCGCTTCCACCTCGCCTATTCGGCCGACAAAGGTGGGGCGCTGCGGAATCAGGTGTACGTCGGTGGCCATTTCCTCCTCGCAGACGACGAAGCATTCGTCATCGACATCAATGACGGAGGCGCCCGGTACTTCACGGTGCCCATCTCCAACGTCTGGGGAACGACCATGGGGATCATGGATCGCACCGGCAGCCTCAACAAGGCGCAGTCCGAACCCAACCCAGATGGGACCTGGACCTTCGTGCTGGCGAACTCGGATCCCCGCGTCCACAACTGGGTCGACCCGTGCGGACTCTCGTCGGGCATCGTCACGTTGCGGATGGCGGAGTTTCCCGGGCAACGGCCGCGCGAAGATCTGGCGGCTTCGGGTCGGGTGGTCAAGCTGGCGGACTTGGAGTCGGCGCTCCCAGCAGGCACCCGAGAAGTCAGCGCCGAGGAGCGAGCGACCCAGCTTGCCCAAAGAGCGGAGGCATACGCTCGCCGCCTGCCGGAGGTCCGACGGTGAGCCGCTGGCTGGTGACCGGCTGTTCGACAGGAATCGGACGAGCCATTGCGGTCGCTGCACTCGACGCGGGGCACTCGGTGCTGGTGACCGCACGCCGGCCTGACGCGGTCAAGGATCTCGTCGACGCCTATCCAGGGACCGCGGTGAGCGCAGCGCTCGACGTCACCGACCGCGCCCAGATCGAACATGCGGTGGCCCAGGCAGACACCTCCTTCGGCGGGGTGGACGTGCTGGTCAACAACGCCGGCTACGGCTATCTGTCGGCGGTGGAAGAAGGCGACGACGCGGAAGTTCGGGCGTTGTTCGACACCAACTTCTTCGGGGCTCTCGACATGATCAAAGCGGTGCTACCCGGGATGCGGAACCGCGGAGTCGGCCACATCGTCAACGTGAGCTCGATGACCGGCATCGTGACCAACCCGCCGAACACCTACTACTCCTGCACCAAACACACGCTCGAGGCTCTCACCGAGGGACTCGCGAAGGAGGTCGCTCCATTCGGCATCAGGGTGACCGCCATCGAGCCCGGTGCCTTTCGGACGGACTACATCACCCGCTCGATGCACCGAGCCGAGGATATGACCGAGTACGGCGAGATCTCCGAACGCAAGGAGGTCATCGCCGCGTTCGGTGAACACCTGCCGGGGGATCCGGCCAAACTGGCGGCGGCGGTGCTCGAGATCGCGGGCATGGACGATCCACCCCTCCGACTTCTACTCGGTCGGGATGCGCTGCACGCTTTCAACGAGAAGATCGAGACGTGGACGGCCAGCGTTCGGGCATGGGAGCAGGTCAGCACCGCGATGAACTTCGACTGAGGTTGTCGACAGCGGACCGTCGAGTGGTGCTTGCTAGCTGCAGACAAACGATCGCGCTTCGCGCAGCATTGACTTCCATCTCCTCCGGTCAGGATCGGCAAATGCGGCCCATTCACGAAAGACCCGGCCGTTTGGCGCAAATGCCATCGCCCTGCCCGAGCGAACGACCTCTTGCACCCGGTCCTGCGGCAGCTTCACGATGAGGTGCCCGGATTTGCGTTCAACGCACGCGAAGAACGCTCCGTTCTGACGAAGACACGGGTACCCCATCATCGTGCTGCGGGTAACACCGGGCTCGACCAACAACTCTTCGGCAAGGTCCCAGAAGAGCGACTCCCCCCGTTTGGCCGAAGCGCCCTCCTGCTGTCGGTGGGTCATGCCGCTTCACCCTCGGGTGCATACGCAAGCAGGTAGCCCGTGGCCGCAAGCCAGTGCGTCCAGTGCTCGGCGCCTCCAAGCAGCTCGACGGCGCCCGATGCCAGTCCGTCGTCCCACGACGCAGTCCCAACGGCCCACCGATCCATGAAGTCGGAGTTCGTACGCACGACAAGCAACGGATCTGCCGGTTCGCCGGATGACTGTTCGAGGTGGCCGTTCGAGAAGCGAAGCGTGCTCGCGTGACCATCCACGACTAGGCCGAACTCGCCGTCTCCAAGTGCGTCGATACCGTCGACATAGTGCACGTCGTAGTCGTGACGTTCGGCTCCATCTGCAGAGGCGTCAGTCAGGAACTCGACACCCCAGCGCCGAAGAGCCTGGAGCGCTTCGTCGAGTCCGAGACCGCGCTCGGTCAGTGCATATCGAACCCCAGCACCAACTGATCCGGGTTGGCGTTCCACAACACCCGCGGCCTCCAACTTGCGCAGTCGGTCCGCGAGCACCGTCGTACTCGCGCCTGGAAGCCGCCGCGCAAGCGCGCCATATCGGCTTGGCCGCTTCATGAGCTCTTGGATGATGACCAGCGTCCATCGATCACCGATCACATCCAGTCCTCGGGCGAGCGGACAGAAGCGTCCGTAGCCGGTCCACGCCGATTTGGGCACGGTCGTTTCCCTACGCCGATGGCATCAGGGCGGCCATGTCCGCCGTATCGAAGATGAGCCGCGACGTCACAAGCCGCCCGCCGCTGATGACGCTCCACTCCGCCATGGGGATGGTTCCAGCGCCCAGCGGTGTCTCCACTTTGAAGTCGTAGATGGAGCACACCGAGTCTCCATCGACCCATTGATGGTGAATCTCGCAACCGCGGGCCATCGCCGCCGCCGCCCCTGAACCCGCCAGAAACTCCGCCTTGCCGGTCGACTGCAGTATCGGACCGGTGAAGGCGAAGTTTTCATCGAGCAGTTCAGCGGCACCGTCGATGTCCCCTCCGGTGAAGCGCTCCAGGTAGGTCCGGAAGATCTCTGCGTTCGTCATGGTTGCTCCTATCTTTACTGTGAACTCTCATTATCGGAGCATTACAACGAGACGTCAACTCGGGGATGGCAGACCAATCGGACTCATTTCGGTTCTCGTAGCGCCCTACTCCCGGTTGTAGGGCAGCTACTTACTCACCACGTGGACGACTGGGTGGGTTGAACGATTTGTGGACTATCTCGAGATGGTTGCCGTCGAAATCGCTGACGTTCGCCGCGTAGTAGCTCGGGCCGAAGTACGCGCGGATAGCCGGCTCGCCTTCACTCGTTCCACCAGCCCGAATCGCTGCCGCGTACGAAGCGTTGACCTCGGCCTCATCGTCGGCAACAAATCCAACGTACAGTCCGGTTTCACCCGGCAGGCGTTGGCGTAGCCAGATGCTGGAGCCGACTGTGGTACCCGAGCCGTATGCCTCGTCGGCCAATCCATGGAGATCAGGGACTTCGGCGGGTCCGGTCGACGAGTCGTAGCTCCCCAGTTCCCTCCACCCCAGCGGCTCCAAGGCCGCCGCATAAAAAGCCAGGGACCGCGGCACGTCGCTCACCGAGATGTAGATGTGATCTAGCACTGCTCTCCCTTGCTCGGCGGGCTGCTGCTGGCGCTTCCCTTCGCCCGCCGCAGGTCTAGCAGGACTTCGAGATGATCCCCCCTGTCCGGTGTTGTGGGGCACGAGCGCGTGCACGGCCTCTGCGTGCATAGCCCGCGGGATCGCCCCCTTCAGCATTCATGGTCCAGAGTCTGGCCCAGCCGGGCGCAAGTTGCCCGACCCAACGATGGTGGCTGGACCTGCGTTCCACTCCTGGTGGGGACGTCCGTCGACTATGGCGGAAGCGACGAAACGACGCGCCGGAGCCCGAGCTTCCTGGTGGTCGGGACCGGCGTCGATCCGGTGACCTCACGCTTTTCAGGCGCGCGCTCTACCAACTGAGCTACCCGACCAGGCCTCGGAGAACCGAGGGGCGGACCTGACGGGATTTGAACCCGCGACCTCCGGCTTGACAGGCCGGCGTGCACTCCAAACTGCACCACAGGTCCCCAACTGGCACCGGCGCTGGAACGGCATCCCAACGTTCGGCGGGGACCGACTCTATCAGTGCCTCCGACCAGCGCATTTTCTGAGCTTCACCTGGAGCCGATCCGAGAAACCGCGACCGAGTTTCTCGCTCAGCTCCTGCCACATGCAGCAGGAAGAGTGACCTCGGAGAAGGCCTGGCCCTTGTCTGCCAAGAGGCCCTGCGGGTCGGTGACGAAGAGGTACCGGGAGCCGACTGCGAGGACGTAGCTCTCATTCGGGACCGGTAGAGCCGCCAGGACGTGACCGTCGACCTCGCCGCAGAAGTTCCTAGTGGGTCCTCCCGCACCTTGGGTGACCCACAACCGACCGTTGGTCACCTGGGCCGATACGTCGTTGGTACCCACGATGCAGGTGGCAGTGCTCTGGCTGTTATTGCAAGGACAGGTGGCAGCGTCACAAGGGGGACCCAAAGGTCTGAGGTCGGTGACGTCATACAACTCTGTGGTCCCCATCATTCCGGTCGGCTCAGAGACCCAGACGTCGGCACCCATCACTCCGCTGATGGCGGGGGTGAATATGCCCGATATCGGTCGAGAAGCAAGCAGTGTTCCGGTGGTCGGATCCCGCCGTTCGACGGTGTTGGTCCTTTCTCCTACTCCAACGAGCAGCTCGGTTCCCGAGGCATCGGTGGCAACGTCGGAGTTGTCGGCCCCAGGAAGGTTGACCGTGGCAGTGAGCCGGCCGGTTGGGAGCGAGATGCGAACCAGCCGGTTCCCACCTGCGACCCAGAGTCCGTCTCGAGCAACGGCCATGTCCGAGTTCCGCTCGGCAAACTCGTGGCCAGTCGAGATTCGCCAGTGGCTGATCTCTGCCAACGTTTGCGGGTTGAGGCGGAGGAGCAACTCTTCGTTCGACGACCAGGTCGTGACGAACAGTGAGTCGGCAGTTCCCAGCATGGATGCCGCGTCGATAGCCCGCTCGGCTTGTACACGGCCTGTTGTCGGATTGATGCGGGCGAGCACCACTCTCCTCGGTGTCTGCTCGAGTGGCGACGTCACCCAGGTGAAGTACAGACCAACCGGGGTGTCGGCGACCGTCGGATCGGGCAGGCCGCTCCAGGTGAGCAGCCCATCGCTGGACCGGGACACCACCGGCTGGATGCGTGGCACGCGTGGAGTGGTGGTAGCGGTGGTCCGGGTCGACGAGGGCGAACTGCTACATCCGGCGAGTCCGAGGATCAGTAGGGCGAGCAGTGCGGCGACGGACAGCACGTTGAGCTCAACTGCCGCCGACCAGTTGCGCCTCTTTCGTTCCGCCATGTCAACACTCCTTGCATCAGAGTGGCCAGTGAACCTACCCGGGGTCGAGTCCCAAATCAGCTCGCGCTTGAGCCGTCGCGTTCGCGTGTGGAAACGGACGGTCGGGGACGTCCAGACCCAGCGCAGAACAGATCGGCGCCCAGCCGTCTCCGGTTTGCCACTCGAGGAGTCGGTCGGCTGGAGCGGTCGCCCTGACTCGATCGTTGTATGCGAGGTACGCCGCCTTGGCGGATTGCTCGTCCTGCCAATCCGAAGAGAATCCCGCCATCATGCCGCGTGCCATACGGGTCCAACCGTCGTCGGGTGCGTCAGGCACGAAGTAGGTATTCGCCATCGCCGGAAAGATGGTGTTGGACGCACTCTGCCACCACGCGTCGGGATCGCGTACGGACAACAGGATCAACGCATCCGGAAACGCCGTGCTGATTTCCGACCAGAACGGAGCCGCCGGCCAATCGACCGTCGCCCGGTAGCCGTTGAAGAAGGCACGCCACTCGGGAGGATGACCCTCGTAGGCGTCACCCCACGCATCAGGGTCCTCGGGGCGTTCCTGGACTTTCACCATGTGATAGCAGGGCCCGCCCAAGAGGTACTCGAGGGCCTCTTTCAGGGACGTTGTTCCGGTCCGACCGAGGCCCGCACCCACTACTCGAAGGGTCATGTCGTTCCACTCCTCCGGCCGAGTCGACCTCGCCTACCCGGGTGCACGAAGCACCCCCAACGGGATTCGAACCCGTGTTACCGCCTTGAAAGGGCGGCGTCCTGGGCCGCTAGACGATGGGGGCTCGGACCCGATCCAGGGCCTTCGGAGATTAGCAGAGCGATCACAGACTTCCCTCCGAGCGCCCCTCGTCCGGAAGCTCGGCCGCCAGCACCTCGACGATGAGGTACTGCAACTGGCCGAACAGATCGTAGAGGGCGTAGTCGGTCGCACTCGGATCGGAAGGATCCGGCGGGAGCATCTCCTCACTGACGTCGAGACGGGTCCCGAGGACCAGGCGTATCGACTCGACGGCCGAAAGCCACGCGAGGAGCTCCTCCTCGGTGAGGGATTTGGCGTGCGCGGTGTCGCACACGGTGGACAACGACTGCCGACGATGGGTCACCAGCGCTCCGTCGACCAGTGCCCGATAGGCCTTTTCGGCGGTCCGATCCTCCGCGCCGGGATAGGCCGGCGGGTAGAGCCGGCGCGCCATCGGATCGTCGGGCTCGATGGTCGAGGCGAACTGTTCGGCGGTCGAGGCGATCAGCGCCCGTATCGCCGGATCGAGCTGGATGGCGTAACGACCGTCGCGCCGACGCCGGATCGGTGCGCTCACGTGGACTGCTCCATGGTGGCCCAGAGCCCGTGCTCGTGGAGGCGGTAGACATCGAGTTCGGCCCGCTCCCGGGTGCCCGACGAGACGACCGCGCGACCTTTGTGGTGCACGTCGAGCATCAGCTTGGTGGCCTTCTCCTTGGAGTAGCCGAACAGCTTTTGGAACACGAAGGTGACGAAGGACATCAGGTTGATCGGATCGTTCCAGACGATCACCAGCCACGGTCGATCGGTGGCCACCTCCTCGTCGATGCCGGGTCGACCCTCCGTCTCGACCGGGAGCACCTCGGTCTGACTGGCGCGAACACCAGGCGTGCGGGAGGCGAGGAACGGGGTCACGCGGGCTCCTTGACCGCGACCGGGCCGCCGGCACGCGCCGAGCCCTGTCGCGCTGCGGCGCCGTTCGTTGTCGGTCCGTCTTCCGTCTGCAACTCGGGCCGGTGGTCGCTCACCCCGTGGTGGAACCAGAGCACGGTGGCCCAGACCATCGACGCTCCGAACACGTGGATCCCGACCAGCACCGCCGGAAGGTGGGTGAAGAACTGGGTGTAGCCGATGATGCCCTGGAGGACCATCACGACGAGGAGGACTCGACCTGCATCCTGCGCGCGACTCGGAGCGTCGGTCCGCCACAGTACCCACAACAGCACCAGCAGGACGAGAACGGTGGCGATCACCGTTTCAGCGTGGATGCGGGTCATGTCCTCGAGCCCGACGGGGACCCTTTTTGCGCCTTTGCCCCCGGCATGTGGGCCGGCTCCGGTGGTCGCCGCTCCTGCTGCCAGCACGACGACCATCAGCGCGACCAACGAACGGGTCAGCCAGAGCGCTTGCTTCGTCACGATCAGGGTTCCTCGACCTTCCGCGTGTCCGGCTCGGAGGGTGAGCACGACCGCCACCGCCAACAGGGCCATGCCGACCATGAAGTGGGTCATCACCACGTAGGCGTTGAGCTTGGAATAGACGACGAAGGCGCCGAGAACTGCCTCCCCGATCACCCCGAGGATCAGCCCTCCAGAGAGCCAGCGCAGATCGGTGCGGCCGGGCCGCCGCAGAAACGAGGCGACCACCGTGACAGCGCACGCAACCACCAACAGCGTCACCACCAGCCGGTTGCCGAATTCGATCAGCGGGTGGAACCGGAGCGGGGGGGTGAGGTGGTGCTGCGAGCAGGTCGGCCAGTCAGGACAGCCGAGGCCGGAATCCGAGAGGCGGACGGCGGCTCCGGTCACGATGTTCAGGATCACCGTGGCGAGGGTGATCCGGCAGAGCAGGAGGAAGCCGCGGGGGCCGAGACGCAGGTGGGACACGGAATTCCTATCGTACTGGCCTGGGAGTCGGGCACCGGAGGGCGGTTCGACCCGAAAAATGCCCTGGTGGCGTTGGCACTATTCTCTGCGCGATGGCACTCCCGGCCGTAGCGGTCCTGTCGCCGCGTCTCTCCCTGACCCAGCGGGTCGGTGCCTACGTCGCGCTCACCAAACCGCGGATCATCGAGCTGCTCCTGATCACCACCCTGCCGACGATGATCGTCGCACAACGTGGACTCCCTCCGGTGTGGCTGATGCTGGCGACGCTGGTCGGAGGCGCGCTCGCCGCAGGGGGCGCCAACGCCGTCAACATGTTTGTCGACCGGGACATCGACAAGCTCATGAAGCGCACCCGGAACCGACCGCTGGTCACCGGCGCGGTCTCGCCACGGAACGCCCTCATCTTCGCCATCACACTCGAGGTGGCCGCGTTCGCCGAGCTGTGGGGATGGGTCAACCTTCTGTCCGCGGTACTCGCGGTCTCGGCGACACTGTTCTACGTCTTCGTGTACACCCTGTGGTTGAAGCGGACCAGTAGCCAGAACATCGTGATCGGTGGCGCGGCCGGCGCGGTGCCGGTGTTGGTCGGGTGGGCAGCGGTGACCAACAGCCTGTCGTGGACGCCGGTGGTGCTGTTCGCGATCATCTTCGTGTGGACGCCGCCACACTTCTGGGCGCTGGCGGTCAAGTACAAGGACGATTACCAAGCCGCCGGCGTGCCCATGCTTCCGGCGGTCGCGACGTTCAAGCGCACCGCCAGTGAGATCGTGCTCTACAGCGTGGCACTGCTCGGTGTGTCGCTGGTGTTGGCGGCGGTGGCCCACCTCGGGTTGATCTACGTGGTCTCCGCGTTGGCGCTGGGCGGTCTCTTCGTTGCGCTGGCGATCCGGCTGTGGCGCCGAACCACGCCGAAGGCGGCGATGCAGCTCTTCAGCTACTCGATCACCTATCTCACCCTGCTCTTCGTGGTGATGGCGGTCGATATCTTCAGCAAGCATTGATCGACCAAACTCACTCCCCGTCAGAACAACCAGAACCATCCGGCGGGTACCGGCCGAGGCGCGTCCGAGCGTTGGTGATCGGCACGGCCATTGCGGCGGTGCTGGGCGTGGTGCTGTTCGTCGGTCTGCGTCCGAGCTCGGGATCCGGCTCCCCCGGTCCGGTGGCAGGCGTGGGCACGGTCGCGCCGGCATTCACGATCCCTTCGCTCACCGGCGGCCCAAAGGTCGACCTCGATGCGCTGGGAGTGAACCGTGGAAGTCCGGTCGTTCTCAACTTCTTCGCTTCGTGGTGCACGCCCTGCCAGGAAGAGACCCCGCTGTTGGCGCGGACCGCACGCGCCGAACACTCAGCCGGCTCGAAGATCCAGTTCGTCGGGGTCGACAGCCTCGACCAGACCGCCAAGGCGCTGGCCTTCGTGCACCAAGCCGGCGTGACCTATCCGGTCGGAGTCGACGGCGGAGCGGTGAGCAGCGGGCTCTATGCGGTCTTCGGTCTGCCCCAGACCTACTTCATCGGCAGCGACGGGACCATCGTCGCCCACGTGCCGGGCGTGCTGAACGCCACGGTGCTCGACAAGTGGTTGCGCAAACTCGGAGGCCCGGTCACTCCCAACGGAACGTGAGCCCGGCGATCACCGGAGCGCCGACCGCCCACACGACCAGAACCAGCCAGTCCCGACCCGAGACCGCAGCGCCCTGTCCGAGGCTCGCGTGCAACGCGTCGGCCAGCGCGGAGGCGGGGAGGATGCGGGAGAGGTCGGCGAGCCACCCGGGGAGCTTGCCGAGCGGGATGAGCATGCCTCCGAGCAACAACAAGATGACGAAGAGCGCGTTGACGACCGCGAGGTTGACCAACGGTTTGAGCGTGCCCGCGAGGAACAGTCCCACCCCACCGAAGGCGATCGTCCCGAGGATCATGGCGGCGATCGCGTCGCCCACCAAGGCGGCAGCCGAAGATCCACCCGGATTCCAGCCCAAACCGGAGCCGACGGCGATCAGAACGGCTGCCTGCACCAGTTCGACAACGGTGATCGCCATGATCTTCGCCGCCAGCAGGCGGGGTCGGCCGAGCGGTGTCGTGCCGAGGCGCTTCAGCACGCCGTAGCCGCGCTCGAAGCCAGTGCCGATGCCGAGGGCGGTCATCGAGGTCGACATGATCGCCAGGGCCAAGATGCCGGGCACCAGGAAGTCGACCGGGTGTTTGGTCCCGGTCGGCAGCACGTGCACGCCCGAGAAGAACACGAGGAACACGACCGGGATGCCGAGGGTCAGGAAGAGGGTCTCGCCGTTGGTGGCGATCATGGTCAACTCGGCCCGGAGCTGAGCGGCGAACGGCCTCACCGACGGTGCTTCGATCCGAACCGGCGGCGTGATCCGGACCCGGCCTCGTTCGGGTAGCCGGCCTCGTCACGGGAGTACGTGGAGCCGGAGGTGCCGGTGATGGCGAGGTAGGCCTCCTCCAGGGAGCCGCCGGTGCGCAGATCGGTCAAGGCGAAATCTCCTTCGGCCATCCAGCCCGCCACGGTGGCGATCACTGCGGGGATGGCCGCTCCGTCAGGTGGGCGTAGCCGGTAAGCGCCGGGCGGTTCCTCCTCGAGCGTTGCGCCGCCGCCGATGCTCTCGGCCAGTCGTTCGAGCAGTGGACGGGTGTCGATGCCGGGCTCGGCGGTGAAGCGGATGGAACCGTCTGCACCGGTGGCGGCGAGGTCGGAGGGAGTGCCCTCGACGAGGATGTGACCGTGGTCGACGATGATCACCCGGTCGGCGAGGCGTTCGGCCTCGGCCAGCTCATGGGTGGTCAGCACGACGCAGACGCCACGATCGCGCTGTTCGGCGATGATCGAGCGAACGGTCACCCGACCTTCGGGGTCGACCCCGGCGGTGGGCTCGTCGAGGAAGAGCACCTCGGGCTTGCCGATCAGGGCGAGTGCGAGGGAGACCCGCTGCTGCTCGCCGCCCGACAGCCGCCGCCACGGCGTGCGCTGGACGTCTGCGAGTCCCACCAGGTCGATCAGTGCATCGGGGTCCTCGGGATCGTCGTAGTAGCGGGCGAAGAGTCGGAGGACCTGGGCCGAGCCCATCGTCGGGTAGACGCCGCCGCGCTGGAGCATGACCCCGATGCGCGGGACGAGCGCACGATGGTCGCGGACCGGATCCAACCCGAGCACCCGCACCGAGCCGCTCTCCGCCTTCCGGTAGCCCTCGAGGGCTTCGACGGTGCTCGTCTTGCCCGCCCCGTTCGGCCCGAGCAGCGCGAGGACCTCCCCGGCGTGCCCGACGAAGGACAAGCGGTCGACTGCGAGTGTGTCGCCGTAACGGACGACCAGGTCTTCGCAGGCGACCGCGGGAGATCGGTCGGAGCTGGTCGCGGGGTTCACGGTCGGTCACGCTACCGTTGTCCCCGTCATGATCGATATCCGCATGGTGAGGGACCAGAGCGCGTCGGTGAAAGCCGCACTCGGTCGGCGTGGCGTCGATCCCGACGAGGTCGACCGGCTGGTCGCGCTCGACGAAGAATCCCGCAGTGCCGTCGGTCGCCGGGACGAGCTCCGGGCGCAGGTGAAGTCCCTCTCCAAACAGGTGGGCGACGCCCGGCGATCTGGTGACACCGCGACCGCCGACAAGCTCGCCGCCCAGAGCCGGGAGCTGGGCGAGGAGGAACGGCAGGCCGCTGCGGTCGCCGAGACCGCCCAGGAGGGTGTCCGTCAGGCGCTGCTCTTCCTCCCGAACCTCCCGTCAGCGGAGACGCCCGACGGGGCCGGACCCGAGGACAATGTGGTCGCAAGGACCTGGCCCGATCCCGCGCCCGAGTACACCGAAGCCCAGCGGATTCCCCACTGGGAGATCGGCGCGCAGCTGGGTCTGTTGGACATGGAGCGGGGAGCCAAGCTGTCGGGGTCGATGTTCCCGCTCTACCGCGGCGCCGGGGCGCGGTTGCTCCGGGCACTGACGTCGATGGCGCTCGACAGTCATTCGGATTCCTTCGAGGAGATCCGACCACCCACCATGGTGCTCACCGAGACGATGGTCTCGACCGGCCATCTCCCGAAGTTCGAAGAGGACGCCTATCACATCGAGCGCGACGACCTGTGGGCGATCCCGACCGCCGAAGTCCCCTTGGCCTCGATGTGGCGGGGCGACATCATCGAGGAGGCGACCCTGCCGGTCCGCCTGACCGCGGCGACCTCCTGCTTCCGGCGTGAGGCCGGCTCAGCGGGTCGCGACACCCGGGGTCTGCTCCGGGTGCACGAGTTCGACAAGGTCGAACTGTTCGCCTTCGCGACCCCCGAGCAGGCCCCCGATCTGTTGGCCGAGATGCTCTCGCCGCGCCGAGACCCTGTTGATCGGCCTCGGCCTGCAGTACCGGGTCCTCGATCTCTGCGCGGGGGACATGGGGATCTCGGCGGCCCGCACCTTCGATCTCGAGGTGTACTCCCCGGGTGTGGATCAGTGGCTGGAGGTCTCCTCGGTCAGTTGGTGCACCGACTACCAGGCGCGTCGGGCCAACGTTCGCTACCGACCGGAGACCGGAGGCGGTCCGGTCTTCGTGCACACCCTCAACGGATCGGCGTTGGCGTGGGCCCGCATCTGGGCCGCACTGATCGAGACCGGCAGGCAGGCCGACGGTTCGGTGGTCCTACCGGAGGTGCTCAGCCCCTACCTTCGGGGCGAGACGGTGATCGGAGCCGCTGCCGGCTGATCCGGCGGGTCCAGGTCCCGGCCCGCCCCGGCCCGGCCCGGCCAGGTCAGTCTCGAGGAGCGTCGAACCGGTAGCCGACCCCTCGGATGGTGGTGATCAGCTTGGGGGAGGACGGGTCCTCTTCGACGTGGCTTCGCAACCGCTTGATGTGCACGTCGAGCGTCTTGGTGTCGCCGAAATAGTCGGAACCCCAGATTCGGTCGATGAGCACGTCACGGGTGAGGAGGCGCCCCGCGTTCTCCATCAACAGCAAGAGGAGCTCGAACTCCTTGCGTCGCAGATGAACGTCTGATCCTCTGACTGTGACAAGGTGCCGGTCGGGATCGATTTGGATCCCGCCGGCGTCGAGCACGCTGCCCGCTGCCGGGTCGTGACTGTTCCCCTGGACCGGCGTGTGGGCGGGAGCGGCCGCTTGGGCAGGATCTGCCCCTTCCGACGAGGGAGTCCTCCGCAGCACTGCACGCATCCGGGCGACCAACTCCCGCAGGCGGTAGGGCTTCGCCACGTAGTCGTCCGCCCCGACCTCGAGACCGACCACGGTGTCGATCTCGGTTCCTTTCGCGGTGACCATGATGATCGGCACCGCCGACCTGGCCCGGATCGACCGGCAGACGTCGATACCCGACAGTCGGGGCAGCATGAGGTCGAGCAGGACCAGATCGGGCTCGTCGGCTGCGAACAGTCGCAGCGCCTCGTTCCCGTCGCGGGCAACGGTGACATCGAACCCCTCGCGGGCGAGGCCGATGACCAGTGCGTCGACGAACGACTCGTCGTCCTCGGCGAGGAGCACCTTGGTCTGGGTCGCCACCTCGGGTTCGGCCGTCTTCTTGCTCATGCCGATTCAATGCTCATGAGGAGTACTCCGGCGGGCAGGGCAGGACCAGGGTGAAGGTCGATCCTTCGCCCTCGCGTGAGTCGACCTCGACGTGGCCCTGGTGGTTGCTGGCGACGTGGCGGACGATGGACAGCCCGAGCCCGGTCCCGCCCGACTCGCGACTGCGGCCGTGGTCGACGCGGTAGAAGCGCTCGAAGATCCGCTCGAGATCGCGGGTGGGGATACCGACGCCGGTGTCGATCACGGACAGATGGACCTCGTTGCCGACCTGGCTGCCGACGATCCGCACGACCGAGTTCTCGTAAGAGAAGGTGACCGCGTTCTCGAGCAGGCTGTGCATCGCGGACACGAGTTGGCGGCGATCGCCGAGGACGTGAACCGGGGGGTCGGGTTCATCGAGTTCGATGGTAACGCGGTGCTGATCGGCCGCGGACTTGACCCGTTCCACTGCTTCGGCCATCACCAGGTTGACGTAGATGGGCTCGCGGGGCGGGGCCTCCTCCGACTCGATGCGGCTGAGGTCGAGCAGGTCGTCGATGATCCTGCTGACCCGGAAGGCCTCGGTGTTGATCCGCGAGGCGAGGCGTTGGGCGACGGTCGGGTCGGGCTCGACGGTGAGGGTCTCGGCCAGCAGGCCGAGGGCACCGATCGGGGTCTTGAGCTCGTGGCTCACGTTGGCCACGAAGTCCCGCCTGATCTCCTCGAGCCGTCGTCGCTCGGAGACGTCTTCGATGATCGCGATCACTCCAAGAGGACGCCTCCCGTCGTCGACCAGTCTGGTCCGCACGGTCAGGGTCTGGCGAGGAGGCCCGTAGAGATCGAGGGTCCGTTCGGCGGACCCTTCCTGCCAGGCGTTTTCGAGGAGCTCGGTGACCGCCTGCGCTGCCAGGGCGTCCCCGTGCCGGTTGTTCATCAAGGCCACGGCCCTCGCGTTCCGGAAGGCCACTTCGCCGTCCTCGTCCTGGACGATCACCCCTTGGGGGAGGGTGTCGAGGGCCCGTCGCAGGCGGATGGCGTCGGAACTTGCCTCGGTGACCGCCTCGGCGGCCTCCCCGGTGACCCGTTCGAGGTGGCCGAGCAGCGAGTCCACACCGTGCTCGTCCGGTGGTTCGACCCCGAGCCGGTTGGACAGCGCGGTCAGGCGTTGTTGCAGGCTACGGCGCCCCGCCCTGCGTCCGAGGGAGTTCGCGATGACCACTGCGACCACCGCGACGACGCCCAGGGCGATGTACCCGATGACGTAGGACTTCACCGCCTAAGCATGACAGGCGCCGGCGTGCCCGCATTTCCAATCCGCTTCCGACCGTGGAAGAACAGGAAGAATCACGAAAAGACATAAAAAATCATGAAAGGTATTGAAACTCACCTCCGACCCTTCCTACTGTGTCCGGTCATGCCACTCGCACTCTCCGCTTCGACCCCGTTCGCCCCTTCGACCGCTTCGCTGATTCATCAGATCCGGCTCGTCGGCCATCTCGCCGCGTCGGTGCAGGTGAGCCCGGACACCGGCGACCTCCCCGGCGGAAGGGTGCTCCAGAACCTGATGAACGGCATCGACGGCTGGGCCCTGGCACTGTCCTTGGTCGGGCTGGTCGTCGGCGCCGCGGCGTGGGCACTCGGTTCGCACGGTCAGAACTACCAGCAGAGCTACGTGGGTCGCCGGGCGGTGCTCATCTCGGGATTTGCAGCGCTGTTGATCGGCGCCGGTCCGGGGATCGTGAACTTCTTCTTCAACACTGGCCAGAGCGTGCACTGAGGTGGTCGCGCACGGCGGCCTGAGTGTCGTGACTTCTCTTCCGATCATCCCGGGCATCCCGGGGGTGTCCTGCCCGTCCGGTGCGCTTTCGGCCGTCGGCGCCGGTCTGAATCCGGTGTGCGCGGTCTCCTCGGGAATCAAGGACGCGGCGGGCTCGGCCGCGTCGGATGTCGCCGGCTTCGGGGTCAACAGCATCCTGAACGCGTTGGGGAGTTGGGTGGCCGGCGGTGCAACCTGGCTCATCGGCCAGATCGGCAAGGTCATCACCGAGACGACCAGCATCGATCTCGGCGCTTCGTGGTTCAGCGCGCACTACCAGATCATGGTGCTCCTCTCGGGGGTGGTGATCGTGCCGATGCTCCTCCTCGGGATCATGCAGTCCATCTACCGGCAGAATCCGTCGTCGCTGATCCGCTCGGTGCTGTTGAACGTCCCCCTCGCCATCCTTCTGACCGCGGTCGCGGTGAAGATGGTCCAGCTCGGACTGTCGGTCACCGACGCGCTGTGTTCTTCGATCTCTGCAGGAGCAGGACTCGACTCCGGCCACTTTCTCGGTTCGGTCACCGACGCCCTGTCCTCGACACCGAGCGCGCTGCAACCGGCTGTCCCCGGATTCGTGGAGTTCGTGGGTGGGCTCGCCGTGGTGTTCGGAGCGTTGCTGGTCTGGGTCGAGCTCCTGATCCGAGCGGCCGCGGTGTACGTGGCGGTGCTCTTCCTGCCGCTTGCCTTGGCCAGCCTCGCGTGGCCCGCGATCGCACACTGGTGCCGGCGCCTGGTCGACACGCTGGCAGCCCTCATCCTGAGCAAGTTCGTCATCGTCGCGGTGCTGAGCCTTGCGGCCGGGGCGTTGGCGTCCGGGACCGGTTCGGGGTCAGGTCCACGAGGTGGGTTTGCTGCGGTACTGGGAGGTGCAGCGCTCCTCCTGCTGGCCGGGTTTGCCCCGTGGGCGCTGTTTCGGTTGCTCCCGTTCATGGAGGCAGGCGCCGTCGGCCACCTCGAATCGATGGGTCATCGGGCGAGGAACACGGCGAGCCTTCCGGCGAAGAGCTTGTACCGCACCGCCATGGAGGTGAAACGGTCGTCGGGGAGCGGAAGCGGGGGCATGGGCACGTCGGATCTGGTCCAAGGTCTCGGAACGGCGGGAGCCGGAGGGGGCTCGCTTTCGCTCAGAGCCGCCGGCGGTCCGGAGGCGGGCCCGGGTGGGAGCGGAAGTTCAGGAAGTGCTGGGAGAAGCGGCAACTCGACAGCGGCCGCTTCAGGGTCGCATGTTGCCTCGGGATCGGGTGCCGGCGCAGCACCGGGTCCCGACATGGGACCTTCACAGGCGGAGCTGACCGGCGTGGGAAGCCTCACGCCGCCTGGCGCCAGCATTCCCAGGTGGACCTCCCACCCCGAGGCCTCGGCGGCCGACATGTCATCGGTAAAGCTCCCCGAAAATATCGAAAGGATCCTCGAACGGTACGAACGGGAACTCTCGCTGGACGGGACGCCCGAGGACAGGACCGAGATTGGCTCCTGACCCGAATCCGACGACCCGTGCGCGGTTCCGCTTTCCGCCGCTCGAACGAAGGGGGCTGATCGCGGGTTGGCGTGGTGGTCAGATCGCCGCGGTTGCCACCGGCCTGCTCGTCGGGGTCGTGGCGATCCGGAATCGGCCGTCGGTCGGCGGGGTGGCCCTGGCGATCCTCGGACTCGCTGCCGGTCTTGCGACCGCCTTCTGGCCGATCAGAGGGCTGACCGGTGAACAGTGGTCTCCTCTCGTACTGCGTTGGGTTTGGACCGCGGTGGCCGGCAGTCATCGGCAGCTCTCGCCCGCACCCGGGGACGGCTCGCTTGCAATGCTAGGTGGCCATCGCTGCGTCGAGATCCGTTCGGCGGTTCGCGGCCGGCCCGGTCGTCGACCGAGCGTGTTCGACGGTGTGCAGGTGGTGGGGACGCGGTTCGGAGGCCACGACAACGCCGCCGAGCTGGGTGTCGTGATCGACCAGCGGGCCCGCACCGCGACCGCGGTGCTGCTGGTGAGCGGTCACAGTTTCGCCCTGCTCGGCTCCCGTGATCAGGACGGGCGCATCGGCGCATGGGCGCGGGTGCTCTCCTCCATGGCCCGCGAAGGGTCCGAGGTCCACCGGGTGCAGTGGATCGAGTCCTGCCTCCCCGACGACGGAAGTGCTGTCCGGGGTCACTTCGGAGACCACTCGGTCCTCGACGCCGGATCGCCGGCGGCCGAGTCCTACCGGGCGCTGGTCGACGAAGCCACTCCGGTCACCCGCCGCCACGAAGTGCGGATCGCACTGTCCATCCGCACCGGTCGATCGTCACTGGCCAACCGCACCGCGGGAGGTGGCCTCGAGGGGATCGGTCAGGTGCTGAGCCAGGAGGTGCTCTCTCTCCATCGGGCACTCGAGAGTGCGGACGTGAGTGTGGACGGAGTGCTCGGCCCCGGTGCGCTGTCGCGTGTCATCGGTGATGCCTCCACCGCGCTCGTCGACAACGGGGAGCGGGATGGTCGGCGTGGGGACCGCGAGACGTCCGACGACCGACAAGGTCCTCTGAACCGGTGGCCCTGGCCGATGGCGATGGAGCCGACCTGGGACGCGGTCCGCACCGACGCGACCTGGCACGCCACCTACTGGATCGCAGAGTGGCCGAGGGTCGACGTCACGCCCGACTTCCTCGGCCCGTTGTTGTTCTCTCCGCTCCGCCGGTCCATCAGCATGGTGATGGAACCGGTGAGTCCGAGCCGCGCCGCCCGGCAGGTCGCCCATGCCCGCACCGCGGACCTTGCGGACAGTGAACTGCGGAGACGAGGCGGGTTCCTCACGACCGCGCGCCAGACCAAAGAGCGCCAGAGCGTCGAGCAACGCGACGCCGACCTGGCCGAAGGGCACTCCCAGTACCGGTTCACCGGCTACGTGACGGTCACCGCGGACAGCCGGGAGGAAGTGAAAGCGGCTGGCGCTGCGGTCGAGCAGGCGGCCGGCCAGGCGGGCATCGAACTGCGTCTTCTCTACGGAGCACAAGACGTCGCGTTCGCCTGCTCGCTGCCTCTCGGGCGAGGGCTCACGTGACCGGTCGCTTGCCGAAGGTTCCGGCGCACGTGGCGACCACCCGCCATCTCTGTGCCGCCTACCCGCTGGTCAGTGAGGCGGGACTCGGTCACGAAGGAGCGCTCATCGGCCGGGACATGCTGGGCGGATCCTTCGTCTACGACCCCTTCGTGCTGTACCGGCGGGGCGTGGTCACCAACCCGAACATGGTCGTGTTCGGTCAGATCGGTCGTGGCAAGAGTTCGTTCGTGAAGTCCTACCTGTGGCGCCAGGCGGTCTTCGGGCGGAGCGCATGGGTCATCGACCCGAAGGGCGAATACGGGCCGTTGGCCGAGGCGTGGGGAGTGACTCCGGTCGCGCTCCGGCCGGGCGGACCCGTCCGGTTGAATCCCCTCGACACCGGCGACGCGTTCGACACCGGCGACGCCTTCGACCTCGAGTCCGGCTTCGACCTCGAGTCCGGCTTTGATGCAGGCAATGAGGTCGTTCGGCGCAGAGTCGCGTTGACCTCGTCATTGGCAGTCGCCTGCCTGGGCCGGGAGTTGCTCCCGCGGGAGCGGGCGGCCATAGACGCGGCGATCGGTGAAGCCAGCCGAACCGCGGGCTCCCGGGCCGAGGCCCCGACCCTTCCGGAGGTGGTGGACGCGTTGCTCGACCCGACCACCGACGCGTCACAGGCATTGCGCAGCACCCGCGAAGCCCTCATGGAGGACGGCCGAGACGTGGCACTCGAGCTGCGCCGGCTGGTGCATGGCGATCTCTGCGGCATGTTCGACCGGAGCACCACGCCTGGGCTGCGGCTCGACGGCCCACTCGTCGTGCTCGACCTCTCCGCGGTGTACCACTCGCCAGCGCTCGGAGTGCTCATGGCTTGCGCGGCGGCCTGGTTGCAGAGCGCGGTCCGCTCGCAGAACCGGAACCGAACCATCGTGGTGGTCGACGAGGCGTGGGCGATCCTGTCCAACCTCGGCGTCGCGCGGTGGCTGCAGACTTCGTGGAAGCTGTCGCGGGCACTCGGTGTCGCCAACATCGCGGTCCTCCACCGACTGTCGGACCTGCGATCGGTGGGTGCTGAAGGTTCCGAGCAGGTGAACCTGGCCGAAGGCCTGCTCGCCGACTCGGAGACCCGGGTCGTCTACGCCCAGTCCCCGGCGGAAGCCGCCCGTTCCTGCGAACTGCTCGGTCTCACCGAAACCGAGGCGGAGATCGTCACCCAACTCAAACGCGGCATCGCACTCTGGAAGGTCGGTCGACGCTCCTTTCTGGTCGAACACCGATTGGCGTCGACGGAGCGGTGGCTCACCGACACCGATCAGGCGATGCAGCCCTACGCAGCCGATGGCTCGACGGGATGAACCTCACGACCGATCTGGCATCGGGTGTGGGTGTGGCGGCATTCGTCGTGGCGGCACGTTCGGGTCACCGGCGGGTCGGGGCAACCGACTTCAGGCGTGGTGGCTCCCCGTTCGGTACCTGGCGTCCGCACCCTCCCCCTCCCGGGCGCCGGGTACCACTCCCGAGTGCCGCGTCGCGTCGCGGGTGGCGATCGGGGGTTCCGGCCAGCCGTCGTTCGGGCTCGGTCGCCGAGCCGAGTGCCTGG
Source organism: uncultured Acidimicrobiaceae bacterium (assembly GCA_963839925.1). Taxonomy (GTDB): domain Bacteria; phylum Actinomycetota; class Acidimicrobiia; order Acidimicrobiales; family RAAP-2; genus Bog-756. The sequence continues at coordinate 956,436 of CAWIWV010000002.1, forward strand.
GCCCGGAAGAGGGATCTCCGACTGTTGCTCCTGGCGAGGGGTGTCAGTCGGGAGGATCCGCCAGTCGGGCGGCTGGTGCTCGGGCGGGTGGGAAGGAGAACGATCGCATCAGAGCGCGCCCAGTCGTTGATCGTCTTCGGTCCGACCCAATCGCACAAGACGTCCGGTCTTGCCGTTCCCGCGATCCTCGGATGGGAGGGGCCGGTCATCGCAGCCAGCGTGAAGACCGATCTGCTGGAGCACACGATCACGCACCGGCGAACGTGCGGTGAGGTGCTCTGCTTCGATCCCACAGGGTCGACCGGCATGGCGTCCGCCACGTGGTCTCCGCTGCCAGCCGCAAGGACCTGGCCGGGAGCACGAAGGGTCGCGGCGGGGATGACCGATGTCGCGAAGACGTCGGTGGGGACGATGACCGACGGGGACTTCTGGTACGCGACGGCGACCAAGATGCTCGCGCCACTGCTCTTTGCCGCGGCCAGTGGGATGCGCGACATGAGCGACGTCGTCCGGTGGGTCGACACCCAAGAAGAGACCGAGGTGCTCGATCTCCTCCACGCGGCCGGCGTGCCGGAGGCGGTCCATGCGGCCCAGTCGATCTTCGGGAAGGAGGATCGGCAACGCAGCTCGATCTACACGACGGTCGAGACGATCCTCGAGCCGTTCGCCGACGCAGCCCACCGAGAGCGCGGCGTGTCACCGCAGGCGACGATCGACCCGCGACGCTTGGTCGAGGGGGCAAACACTCTGTACCTCTGCGCCCCGGCTCACGACCAACGCCGATTGACACCGTTGTTCGCGTCGGTGGTCCGCGAAATTCTCGAGCACGTCTACGAAGAAGTCACCCGCACCGGGAGACCCCTCGATCCGCCGTTGTTGGTCGTGCTCGACGAAGCGGCCAACATCGCGCCGCTCTCCGACCTCGACGCACTGGCCTCGACGGCGGCCGGCCACGGCGTGCAGCTGGTCACCATCTGGCACGACCTGGCTCAGATCCAGGCCCGCTACGGCAATCGCGCGGCAACGGTCACCAACAATCATCGGGCGAAGCTGTTTCTGTCGGGGATCTCGGATCCCGCCACGCTCGACTACGCGAGCCATCTGATCGGCGAGGAGGAGGTCGTGCTTCCCTCGGTCACGACCGGCGGTCAGGGTGGTCCGAGCTCAACCCGGTCCTCCGGCATGAGGAAGCTGGCCGCTCCCGAAGTGTTACGCCGGATCCCGCCAGGTGAAGGTGTGCTCGTCTACGGCGGGCTCCACCCGGCACGCCTCCGCCTGAGGACGTGGTTCGACGATCCGTGGTTGCGGACGAGGGCGCGTTTCGACGTTCGCGAGTGAGCATCGAGTGCGAACTGATCCCACTTCAAAACGACCGCGAACTCCATCACCGACGCTCATTCGAGCATTCGTTGTCGAGGCCGATCAATGCCGAGGTCGGGTTCCTCCCCAAAAGGCGGGGGCGGTTCGAACTTCCAACGCGGGACACCGGTGCGTCTTTCGTTCTCCCTGGTGAGGGTCCATCCCTCGAAGGTCTTGAGGAAGTGATGGTGATGGCAGAGCAAGGCCAGATTCTCGAGTGAAGTCGGGCCTCCTTCGGCAAAGGGGATGACATGGTCGATCTCCAAGCCATAAGGGATCAAGCAGCCCGGCACCACACAGGTCCGATCCCGGTCGAACAGTGCGGTCCGCTGGACGGCCTTGATGGTCCGACCGAAATGGGAGACCGCCTTGATGTCTCCTGCCTCGTGGAAGACGAGGGCAAGGAAGGAGTCGTTGGCAAGATCGCGAGCCATCGGGACCGGGATGGGCCCGACGCCGTCGATCTCACAACACTCTCCAGGCTCGAGGTGTCCTCGCAAGAGGGCGGAGAGGTCCACCCGGACCACCACCTCACAGCGAGGTGGTGTGTCAATGGGCCTGGGTGGTGCCGTTTCGTCGGTTTCGGGGAGGTGGGGGGAAGCAGCGGGAGGGGAGGAACGCGATGAGGGGCGGAGGACCTGGTCGGTGTCGGGGTGCCTTCCTGTGACAAGGGCGTAGAAGGCATCGGCCCGGACGCAGCGTTCGGGAAGATCCTCTCGTGCCCCATCGGAACGTCGCCCCGAAGATCCCTCGGCCGAGCGATGTTCCTTGCGCAGGCGGAGAGCGGTCTCTTCGATGTGAGCGAGGATCCGGGCTCCCCGCTCGGGGGTGTCCCTTCCCTGGTAGCAAAATCCACCCTCCGCATCGATCCAAGACGAGAAGTTCCGTGAGGCACGGATCGCCTTCATCGCAGCCGCCGGATCGGCAGCAGCTGCGGCGGCCCGGGAACGTTGGCAGCGCTTTCTGGTCTGCTCGAGTGGTTCGTTCGCCACTCCTTGCAGGAGGGTTGCTTCCTGCTCGGGGGCAAGGACCGAAGCGGTCGTCAGCTCGGTGAGCTTGGGTGGAGAGAGGATTCCGTCTCGAAGAGCCTCTTCGGTCCCCGGAAGCGCTTTGAGTCTCGACCCGTTTGCCAAGGTGTTGCGGGCTTGACCGGCAGAAACTCCTTCGATTGAGGCGAGCATGACCGAGGCGTTGCGGAATCCCTCGTCCCGCCAGACCAACGACTCTTCGATTCGAGGGGCGAGCAGGGTCTTCCCCGCTTGGCAGCGACGTTCGATCCCGACCAACAGGTGATACAGCGACGTTGCACCCCTTCCGTCCAGACGGGAGGCATCGAGATCGGATACCACCGACGAGAGGACGGCGAGTGCGCCGTCGAGTTTGGCCAAAAGACCGGGATCGATCCTCGGATCCTCAACAGGATCCGGGAAATGAGGTGCGGTGGCAACTGAAGCCATGTCCCATGCTGGCAGGAGGGTATGACAGTTCATCGCTACCATCGGCACCATGGAGCGATCGACCGTGGAGATAGCCCCAGACCCCCGTTGGGCGAGCGTGGTTCAGTACACCGACTTCCACCAACAGGTCCCGATCCACAAGAACGAGCTGGGATTCTGGGTGGTGAGCCGGTACGAAGACTGCCTCGCCATCTTGCGGGACCGGCGGGCGAGCTCGGACCGCGAGATCGTGGATGCCGAGCGGATGCCCGAAGGCTTTCGCCAGCCCACGACGCCGGACGATCTGATCGCCGCAGCCATGCTCGAACAGCGTCCGTTCCTGTTCCGGGATCCTCCCGATCACACCCGACTCCGTGGTCTCGTCTCGAAAGCGTTCACGCCGCGGGTGGTCGAGCAGCTTCGTGCGCGCACCCAACAGGTCGTGGACGAGCTCATCGATGCCGCGATGCAACGCGAAGCGAACCAAGGTCAGAACACCAACGAACCGATCGACCTGCTCGAAGAGTTCGCCTATCCGTTGCCGGTGCGGATCATCTGTGACCTCCTCGGCGTGCCGGTGGAGGATCAGGAGCGGTTCAAGGGGTGGTCGCACGCGCTCGCCCGCGGCCTCGACCCCGACTTCCTGCTCTCCCCCGAGATCCTCGCGGCGCGCACCGAAGGCGTGATCCAGTTCTCGCAGTACTTCTTCGAGCTCCTCGGCGAACGGCGGGCAAACCCCGGGGAGGACCTCCTCAGCCGGTTGGTCCAGGCCGAGGACGAAGGTCAGATGCTGACCGAGGGTGAGTTGCTGTCGACCTGCATCCTGTTGCTGGTCGCCGGCCACGAGACCACGGTCAACCTCATCGCCGGCGGCACCCTCGCTCTCCTGCGGCACCCCGATCAACTGGAGCGGTTCCGGAGCGATCCCGAGGTGACCCGAAGCGGGGTCGAGGAGATGCTCCGCTACGAGTCGCCGGTGCAGACCACCGGTCGTGCGATCAGCGAGGACTGTGAGATCGGTGGGGTCGAGATGCAGGCGGGCGACTTCACCCTTCTGCTCATCGCTTCGGCCAATCGTGATCCTGACCAGTTCGAGGATCCTGACCGCTTCGACGTCGCCCGCAGCCCGAACAACCACCTCGGCTTCGGTTTCGGCATCCACCACTGCCTCGGTGCACCGTTGGCCCGTATGGAGGCCCAAGTGGCGCTCTCAACCTTGGTCAGACGTGCCCCCAACCTGAGGCTCGCGGTCGACGAGGTGACCTACAAACGCAACTTCGTCTTGCGCGGCTTGGAGTCACTGCCGGTCGTGATGGGCGCCTGACCCACACGCAACTGACCCAGGCTCACCTGAGCCGGCTCAACACCTCGCAGCGCGATCGAGCACTGGCTGCAGTGCGTCGAGCGCGGCCAACACGTCGTCTGCGCTGAACGCCAACAACATCGCGGCGACCGCGTCGGCACCCGCCTCGGCGTACTGCGCGGTGAGGTCGGCGTCGAGCGGCTTGAAATAGGGACACACGGTGATCGTCAGATCCTCCCGGCGGCGACCTTGGGCGGCCAAAAGGGGGTCGAGTTCGGCGAGACCTTCGGCCAACTCGCTCGGCGTCCGGTTGAAGGTGTGCCATCCCTGGCCCGCCCGGGCGGTTCTGAGCAGGGCCGCGCGGCTTTCACCACCGAAGTGGAGCGGGGGATGGGGGCGTTGGACCGGCTTCGGGTTCATGACGCACGGATTCAACGAATAGAACTCACCTTCGTAGGACGAGGTCTCGTCGGTCCAGAGTGTCCGCAGGACCTCGAGGTACTCGTCGGTCCGCTTCCCGCGCTGCGGCCAGGGCACGTTGACCGCGTTGAACTCCTCCTCGAGCCACCCGACCCCGATGCCGAGGTCGACCCTGCCGTTCGACAACCAGTCGAGGGTGGCGACCTCTTTCGCCGTGTACACCGGGTTCCGCTGCGGCAACAGGAGCATCGCGGTCCCGAGCCGCACAGAGGAGGTGAGCGCGGCCAGATGGGAGAGCGTGGACAGCGGCTCCAGCAGACCGGACCCGGGAGGAGCGGGAATCCTGCCGTCCTCCGCGTAGGGATAGATGGAGTCGTACTCGTCGAAGAGGACGACGTGCTCGCCGACCCACACCGTGCCGATCCCGCGTTGGTCCGCCTCTGCCCCGATCACCGCCAGCAGCTCGGGGGTGGTGAACGGGTTGGCCGTGGGCACCCACAGGTCGATGCGCACCTCAGTCTCCTCTCGGGACGACGAGGGGCCAAGGCCGCTCGCGTTCGGCGATTCGAGCCAGATCGAGGAGGAGCTGGTCCTCGTGGTGGCGACCGATCACCTGCAGTCCCACCGGAAGCCCGTCGACCACTCCCGCCGGGATGGACACTGCCGGATTTCCGGTCAGATTTGCGGGGATGGTCAGCGCGCCGTTGTTCCCGATCGCCGTGTTGAGTCCGTATTCGGCGATCAGGTCGACATCGCCCACCTTGGTCGGCATGGGCCCGGCTGCCGCGAAGGCGACGTCCGGGTTGGTCGCACAGAAGACGAAGTCGGTCTGGTCGAAGATGTCGGCCATGGCTTCGGCGACCTCGACCCGGAATATTTCGGTGGCGCCGGCGGTCTGCACGTTGAGGTTGTGGGTTGCAAGGTTCATCCCCAGCTGAATCTCGGGAGTCAGGTCGTCGTTGCACCCCGGGTACCGATCACCGAGGACGCCCGCCAGCCCGACCAGGTTGGACATCGCCCACTCGAGTCCGCCCTGGGGGAGGTCGACCGCCACGTCGACCCGGACGAGGCCCGCTTTCTGCATGAGGTCGACGGCAGCCTCGGTGATCAGGGCGATCGATCGGGGCTCGACGATTGCCGAGCCGAGGTCGACGGCGAGCACCGCCCGCTTTCCGCGCAGATCGAAGGAGTCGAGGGCCGCCTCCCAACCCTCCACTCGGGGAAGGCTCAAGGTGTCCCTCGGGTCGAAGCCGTTGCACACGTCGAACCAACGTGCTGTGTCACGCACCGAACGCGAGACGCAGCCCACCACGACGGTCAGGGGAGGCTGCATGACGTCCGGTCCCCGTGGAATCCGGCCGTAGGTCGACTTGAGCCCGAACAGTCCGGTGAAGCCGGCCGGGATGCGGATGGAACCTCCGCCGTCGCTGCCGCTGGCGATCGGGAGCAGTCCGGCTGCCACTGCGGCTGCCGAACCTCCCGAGGATCCCCCCGGTGTTCGCTCCGCGTTCCAGGGGTTGCGAGTGGTTCCGTGCAGTTTGCTCGAGGTGCAGTTGATGCCTCCGAACTCGGACGCGGTGGTTTGACCGGCAAGGACCGCACCCGCCGTGCGAAGCCGCTGGACTTGGGTGGAGTCGTGGTGGGCAACGCGATCCTTGAACACCAAGGAGGCATCGGTGAATGGCCATCCGGCGACGGTCTCGAGCTCCTTCACTCCCATCGGCACCCCGCCGAAGGGGAGCGAGACGTCCGCTGAAGCGGCAGCAGTCCGTGCCGGCTCGAAGTCGATGTGACTGAACGCATTCAGCTCGGAGGACTCGATGGCTGCGAAGGATGCCTCGAGTGCTTCGGGAGGGCTGATGGTCCCGGCCCGAAATGCATCGACGAGTGAGCAGGCATCTCCGAGCCAGGGCTGATCAGTCATCGAGTACTGACGCTAATCGCGAGGGATGACCTAGCGTGTGGCCATGAGTGATTCACGGCCGCAAGGGAAGGCGGAGAGAAAGCTGCAGGCGCAGGGGGCGGCGCAACAGGCGCGGCCGGACGAGGCAGTGGGCGAGAAGCCGAAGCACCCCTTCACCCTCGCCGTCGACATCGGTGGCACGGGGATGAAGGCGTCGGTGCTCGACGCGGACGGCCTGATGGTGGCGGACAGGGTGCGCACTCCGACCTCCTACCCGCTTCCGCCCGAGAAGTTGGTCACCGATCTCACCCGGCTGACTTCGCCGCTCCCCGCGGCTGAGCGAGCGTCGGTGGGTTTCCCCGGGATGATCCGTGAAGGAAGAGTGCTCTCGGCCCCCCACTTCTCGACGAAGTCCGGTCCGGGGAGTCCGGTGGATCCACAGCTCGCGGCCCTTTGGTCGAACTTCGATCTGGCCTCGGCCCTCTCCGAGTGGTTCGGGATTCCGACCAAGGTGGCGAACGACGCCGACATCCAGGGCGCCGCGGTGGTCGGCGGAAAGGGGCTCGAGGTGGTCATCACCCTCGGCACCGGGTTCGGCTCCGGCGTCTTCTACCAGGGCCAGATGATGCCGCACCTCGAGATCGCCCATCAGCCGTTCCGCAAGGGTGAGACCTACAACGACCAGTTGGGTGAGGCGGCGCGTCGTGAGATCGGCGACGATCGATGGAACAAGCGGCTGACCAAGGCCATCGCGAACATGCGCGGTCTCCTGTTCTTCGACCACCTCTACGTCGGAGGCGGTAACTCTCGCCGGGTCAACCACCACAATCTCGACGATGACGTGACCATCGTCGACAACACCGCGGGCATCTTGGGCGGGATCAAGTTGTGGAGCCATCAGCATCTGACGGTGAACGACGTCTCCGAGTGACGAGCCGGCGCGTCGCCGCCACTCCAAACCGCGTCACTCAGCCCTGCCAGCGCCTCCAGCGTTGCTCGATCTCCTTGAAGCTCTTCTTCCAGCCCTTGCGCGCCGTCACCCCTGCTTCTCGCTCAACCTCGACCAGTGACTTGATCGGATTGGCGAGGTCGGGTCGTTCGACCGCCACGCCCAAGAGCCACTCGATCGAGAAGCAGACATCGTGGAGCTCACCGAGCTTGACCTGGAGCCGCTCTGCCGCCGCGGCGGTCTTTCGGGCCCGCCCGCCCTCGATGAGGCTCACCGTGTAGCAGCCGTAGCGAAGGTCCTTGGTGCGGATCCTCAGGAGATGCAGGTTGGAGTCGGACGGGTCCTTGCGAGCGGTGCGCGCTGCCCCCCGGACGTCGTGCCAGGCCCGGTGGAGCATGTGAGGGAGGACCTCGGCCGCAGGCTTTGACGCCTTCGGTTTGAAGGCGGGACCGTCCCACAGAACCATCATCTGCTCGGTCAGCTGGAACCGCCGTGCTCCTCCTCGCTCTTCGCTGATATCGGCAAGTGCCGCTGCGGTTCTCTGCTCGAGCACCGAGTCGAGCTCGTACACCTCCGACCGACCGATGACCTCGGGTGCCCGTTCGGCGAGCAGCTCGTGGATGATGTTGAGATCTCGCGCCTGACCGAGGCAGTTTCCGTACCACGAGAGCTCGGCCCGAAGCGCGGTTCCCCATGCCGGGTCGAGCAGCAGGCGGAAGGTTCGGAGGTTCGAGCGGATCCTGCGCATGGCCACGCGGCTCTGGTGGATGCGCTCGGCTGGAGTGGCTCCGCGCTGGCTGCCGATCAGCTCGCTCGCGGTGGATTCCGCCCAGGAGGGCCGGTCCTGCATGAGGACGTTCAGCGCTCCGACCGTCTCGGAGCGCCTGGACTCGTCCGGCAGCTCGTCCCCCATGTCGTTCAAAAGGAACAGCCGTGCGGAGCTCGCGAGCACCCGGTGGAGAACCATGCCGGCAGAGGGCTCCGGAAACTCGCCGTCGTCTTCGAGCCCCGGGACACGGCGAAGGTGCGGCACCGTCGGCGTCGTGGTCCCTCCGTCCTCCGCTAGATCGGCGGTCATCCCTGTGCCTTCCGGTCCTTCCGGGCCCGAGTCCCCAACCCCCACTCGGTCCTCTCCGCGAGACTTCCAGCTGACAGCCTAGACGGGCGGTCTACCCTGGGACGATGCACGCCGTGACCATCGTCGAGGATCGTCTCGAGTGGCTCCCTCACCCCGATCCCGAGCCTGGGCAGGGGGAGGTGCTGGTCACGGTGAAGGCGGCTGGGATCAACGCCGCTGATCTGTTGCAGCGAAGGGGGCTCTACCCGGCACCCCTCGGGTCGCCCCCGGACATCCCGGGGATGGAGTTCGCCGGCGAGGTGGTCGGGCTCGGCCCCGGGGTGACCCGGCTCGCGCTCGGAGACCGGGTCATGTCGATCACCGGCGGAGGAGGCCAGGCCCAACTGGCTGTCGTCTCCGAGAACGTCGCGATGCGCGTACCGGACGGGATCCCGTGGGACGAAGCCGGAGGTTTTCCAGAGGCGTTCTGCACGGCCCACGACGCACTCTTCACCCAGGGCCGTCTCGGTCGCGGGGAGCGAGTGCTCATCTCGGGCGCCGCCGGAGGAGTCGGAACGGCGGCAGTGCAGCTCGCGCACGCGGCCGGTGCCCACGTCGTCGCGTCCGTGCGATCGGTCGCAAGACATCCCGAGGTCGCGGGGCTCGGTGCCGACGAAGTCATCGAGCCCGACGCTGTTCCTGAACACGGTCCCTACGACGTCTCGCTGGAGCTCGTCGGCGCGGCCGGGGTCGCCGCGGTGCTTCCGGTGCTTGCGAACGGTGGGCGGGTGGTGGTGATCGGTGTCGGATCGGGGGCCAAGGTCGAGATCAACATGCTGGCCGTGATGGGAAAGCGTGCGACCATCGGCGGATCGACACTTCGGCCCAGAACGACCGAAGAGAAGTCAGAGGTGGCTCGTGCCGTCGAGGAGTCGGCGATCAAACTGCTGGCCGAACGCAAGATCAGCGTGCCGGTCGCAGAGCGTTTTCCGATGGCTCAGGCGACCGATGCCTACGAGAGATTTGCCGCCGGGGGAAAGTTCGGGAAGATCGTGCTCGTCAACGACTGATCGTCAGCGACTGACGATGACCGAGGACCCGTGACCGAACAACCCCTGGTTGGCGGTGATCCCGATCCGCGCCCCCTCCACCTGCCGCTCCGCTGCCTGGCCTCGGAGTTGCCAAACCAGCTCGCACACCTGGGCGATCGCCTGCGCCGGGATTGCCTCCCCGAAGCACGACAGACCCCCACTCGGGTTGACCGGTACCCGGCCTCCGATGGTGGTGTCACCATCGCGGAGGAGCCGTTCGGCCTCACCTTCCTTGCAGAGACCGATGTCCTCATACCAATCGAGTTCGAGTGCAGACGAGAGGTCGTACACCTCGGCCAGATCCACCTCCCCAGGACTGACCCCTGCTTCCTCGTAGGCGGCGGCAGCAACCGACTGCTTGAAGGTGGGGCCGTCCGGGGTGACCGCCGCGGCCGAGTCGGTCGAGAAGTTGGGCATCTCGATGATGTTCTGTGGGAACCGGGGGGTGACCGTGGACACTGCATCGATGGTCACGACATCGGAGGCACCGGCGTGACGACGGGCGTACTCGACGCTGGAGAGGACAAGCGCGGCACCACCGTCGGAGGTGGCACAGATCTCCAACAGGCGGAGCGGATCGGCGACCATCGGGGAGGAAAGGACCTCGTCGGCGGTCACCTCCTTGCGGTACCGGGCGTACGGGTTCCCGAGTCCGTGCCGCGCGTTCTTGACTTTGACCGCGGCGAAGTCGGCTTCGGTCGCGCCGAACAGTTCCATCCGACGACGGGCGTAGAGAGCGAAGTAGGTCGGGTTGGTCGCGCCGAGCAGGTGGAACCGGAGCCAGTCCGGATCGTCCTTGCGATCGCCACCCACCGGTGCGAAGAACCCCTTGGGGGTGGTGTCGGCGCCGACGACGAGTGCGACGTCGCAGAGTCCGGCGAGGATCTGCGCCCGCGCGTTGTTGATGGCCTGTGCTCCGGACGCGCATGCCGCATAGGACGACGACACCCGCGCACCCGTCCAACCGAGGGCTTGGGCGAACGTGGCTCCGGCCACGAACCCCGGGTACCCGTTGCGGATGGTGTCGGCCCCGGCGACGAACTGGATGTCCGTCCAGGAGAGGTCGGCCTGACGAAGCGCGTCGCGGGCTGCGACCAGCCCGTACTCGACGAAGTTGCGGCCCCACTTCCCCCATGGGTGCATCCCTGCTCCGAGGACCGCGACCTTCTTGGCGTCGGCGCTGCTCACGAGACCGCTCCATCCCGTGCGCCGTTCCGAGGCCGCCACTTCCACACCAGGTATTCGTGCTCGTCGTCCTCGTACAAGGTGTCGAGGACCAGCTCGACTTCGGTACCGACGCTGAGGTCGTTCACCCCGACCCCGGGAACCAGCTGTCCCATCACCACCATCTGCTCGTCGGCCAGCTCGACCGCCGCCAGGGCGAAGGGGACGTAGGGGTCAGCCGACTCGTAGGGCTTCGGTGGTTGGTAGCACGCGTCGGTGAAGGACCAGACCGTGCCGGTCCGGCTGAGTTCGGTTTCGGCGAACTCGGTCCCGTCACAGCGCGGGTTCCGACAGAAGGAGGTCTCTTTGGGGAACGCGAAGTTGCCGCAAGTAGTGCACTTGCTTCCGAGGAGGGCCGGCGCTCGCTCATCCATGGTGAACCAGCCGTCGATCGCAGGCACTCGGGTCTTTACGGGCATCGATCGATCCTAACGCTCGGTCAATTTTCTGTTCGCTCCGCCCAGTCCGCCCCGCGCCTTCGACTCGGCGATCCTTGCGTCGTCCCACCCCAGCACGTCGCGCAGCACCTCGTCGGTGTGCTGCCCCACCGTCGGAGCATGTTCGGGGATCGGGAGCTCCTCGTCGATGAACTTGAGCGGGGTCGACAGTTGCTCGGCCCCGAGCCGTTCTTTCGGAATCCAGTGGAACCGGTCGTTGAACTGAGGATCCTCGGCGATGGTCTTCGGGGAGTTGACCGGGCTGATCGGGAAGTTGGCGGTGACCCCGAAGTCGATCCATTCGTCGGCGGTCTTGGTCCGGAAAATGTCGCGGAGCTCGATCTGCATCTCGCGGTTGTTGCGGGCGTGGTCGGCGTACTGGGAGCCGGGCCAGCGTTCGAACATGTCCATCCGGTCGACTGCGGCACAGAAGTTCTTCCAGAAGGCTTGCTCGGATGCCATGAAGAGGACGTACTTGCCATCCTTGGCCTCGTAGACCTGATAGCGGACGCCCTCGATCATTCCGGCGGTGCCCGGCTCGCGCCGTTCGTAGTTGTCCGCTTTGTTGCCGGTGACTTCGGACTCGGGTCGCTCGTAGGCCTTCCAGGTCTCGCTGCGGTACCAGTCCATGGCGGCGGCCGCGTCGGACTGGGCGATCTCGAGGAAGGAACCTTCGCCGGTCGTCTTCGCGCGGAGGACTGCGGCGACGATTCCGAGGGCTCCGAAGAGTGGTCCCGCGTGGATTCCCATCGACGCGTGCTCGGGGAGATAGGCGAAGCCGTCCTCGTTGACTTGAGGCGAGACGATGCCGGCCCAAGTGTCGAAGGCCACGCCGTGGGCCGGAAGGTTCTGGTAGGGGCCGGTCATGCCATAGCCGGAGATGGTGCAGAAGACGATCTGTGGATTGATCTCGCGGAGCTGCTCGTATCCGACGCCTCGGCGGGCGAGTCCACCCGGGCGCATCGCCTCGACCACCACGTCGGCCGTCGCGGCGAGCTCCTTGAAGATGGCCACGTCCTCGGGTTGGCGCAGGTCCATCACGATGCTCCGTTTGCCCCGGTTGATGTGCAAGTGCATCAGCGAGACGCCCTCGACGATCGGCCAGGTCATCTCGCGGATGTAGTCGCCAGAGGGTGGTTCGACCTTGATGACCTCGGCGCCGAGGTCGACCAGGGGCATGGTGATCGCGGCCGGACCGAGGGCGGAGCATTCGATCACCCTGATGCCGTGCAGCGGAGGTTCGGTGGGCACGGCCGGATTGTAACTGACGGTCCGTCAGCTGCTCCGATGAGACGGGTCTCTGTACAGACCTGCGGATCCAAATCGGCTGCATTTCGGGTCGACTACAGTGGGCAACCGCTTCGGAACAGGCTGTTCGCGATGCTCACAGCCGTGAATCGTGGGGAGGGCGAATGTGTACCGAAGCACTACCCGGCGCTCGTAGCTCAACGGACTAGAGCATCTGACTACGGATCAGAAGGTTGCAGGTTCGAATCCTGCCGAGCGCGCCTCCTGGGCTTGACCCCATTCAGTGGACCACGTTTTAGGACATCGTCGCCGACTTCGTGGGGGCGATTGCGGCCATCGGCACCAGGTCCGGCCAGCATCCGAGCGACCCGACCCTGCGCCTGCTCTCCTGTGACCACCGGTCACGAGTGATTACTCTGACCAGGCGCAACGAGACAGCACTGGAGTGGCCGTGAACGGATTGAGCGGAAAGTGTGTGCTTGCGACGGGGGACCCATCGGGCATTGCCGAGGGATTCGCGTGATGGGTCCCGCCCGACCCGAGCCGTGAACCGACGGTGCCTTGCGTGGTTCGCACTGGTACTGCTCCTCTGCGGGTGCGGCCAAGCGACCACCGGATCCTCGTCCGCACCGGCGACTCCCGCCGTGCCCTCCTACCCCGCGGGCGGCACCGGGTCCTACCTGCTGACCGCCACCACGACCGGGCCGGCCTACGCCCCCCCGTTCACCGGAAACGGAGAGCTTGGAGTCCGGGTCCCTCCGGCCGGCCAGGGCTACGCCGGGGGCGCCGTTCCCACCCAGTCCGGACTGGCCGGCTTCTACGCACAGCCGTCCGGTGGTGTCCAGATGCGGGCGAACATCCCCACGTGGTCGACGCTCACCTACTCGGACGGCGGGAGTCCCTTCGGTCTCTCGAGTGGCCACGTCACGGGTTGGCGCCAGTCGCTCGATCTCCGGACAGGGGTGATCGATACCTCCGCAGAATGGACCGCCCCTGACGGGCACGTGACCGGCCTCTCCTACCGTGTGCTGACCGATCGGGCTCGCCCGGGCATCGGTCTCGTGCAGCTGACCTTGGATCCCCGGTGGACCGGGACGGCGACGGTCTCCGATGCCATCGACGGCTCGCCGGCGACGCTCAGCACCCAGGTGGGCAAGGCATGGTCACCGGTGGCCCACCGCGACTCGGTCACCGTACGCACATTGGGGACCGGCATCGAGGCGGCCATCGCCAGCCAGCTCGGCATGAGCGGGAACGTCCGTGGAACCGACACGGAGGTCGGCCAGGGTCTGCCACAGAGCGTCGGGCAGACCGTGTCCTTCGAGGTGGCCGCAGGGCAGCGCTACACCTTCACCAAGTACGTCGCAGTGGACACCTCCTCCCAGGGCCGTACCCCACCGACCTCGGCCGCCCAATCCCAGGCCTCCGCCGCCGCCTCGGTCGGGTTCGACTCCTTGGTCGGCGCCAACGATGCCGCGTGGTCGGCGTTGTGGACAGACAGGGTCGACGTCGTCGGAAACGACGACCTGGCCACCATGGTCAACGCCAGCGAGTTCTACCTGTGGTCGAGCACCCGCGAGGGGACCGACTGGAGCATCTCGCCGGCCGGTCTCTCTTCGAACGGCTACAACGGCCACATCTTCTGGGACGCGGAGACGTGGATGTATCCGGCTCTGCTCGCGCAACACCCCGACCTGGCTTCGGGGATGAACGACTACCGATACTCCCGACTCGGCGCCGCCCGGGCTCACGCGCTCGCCACCGGTTCTGTCGGCGCGCGCTACCCGTGGGAGAGCGCTCTCGACGGCACCGAGCAGATCATCCCTCCCGCTTCCGTGTTCACAGAAGGCCTCTACGAACAGCACATCAGCTCGGACGTCGCGCTGGCCCAATGGCAGTACTTCGAAGCGACCGGGGACAAGGAGTGGCTGAAGGAGCGCGGGTGGCCGGTGCTCTCGGCGATCGCGACCTTTTGGGCGTCTCGGGTGGTGCCGGGTTCCGGCGGGAGTTATCACATCGACGGGGTCACCGGTCCGGACGAGGAGAACGCCGATGTCAACGATGAGGTCTACACGAATGCGGCCGCTGCCACTGTTCTGACCGACGCGGTACGTGCGGCCAAGATCGTGGGGGTCGCGCCACCCGCGGCCTGGACACGGATCGCGTCCGGGTTGGTCGTCCCCTCCGACCCAACTCTCGGGATCGACCCCGAATTCTCCGGGTACCAGGGTCAGCTGATCAAGCAGGCCGACGCCTCGATGCTCGAGTACCCGTTGGGCTACCCGATCCCTCCGGCTGTGGCCGAGGGGAACGTCGTCTACTACACCCCCCGCACCGACCCGAAGGGGCCTTCGATGAGCGACGCGATCAACTCGATCGACGCCTCCCAGTCAGGGACGCCAGGTTGCGCCAGCTATGTGTTCACCCTGCGCAGCGTCCAGCCGTTCATACGGGACGTCTTCGACCAGTTCTCCGAGACCCGGACCGGAGGCGTCCTCACCTTCATGACCGGCATCGGGGGATTCCTGCAGGAGTTCCTCTACGGGTACTCGGGACTTCGCTGGAGCACCGACGAGGTCCGTCTCGCACCCAGCCTCACCGACCAGTTGAGTGGCATCGTGCTCCATGGCCTGTCCTGGCACGGTCGGCGGTTCACGTTGGCGATCGGCCGGCGGACCACGACGGTGACGGTGACCGGCGGGGGCTCGCTGCCGGTGTCGACGGGTGCAAGCACCCAGACCGTCGGAACCGGCCAGACCGTCTCGTTCCCCACCGGGCGTCCCGACCTCGCGCCGTCCGCCGACCGGGCCCTCTGCCAGGACGCGTCTGCAAGCTCGGCACAGCCGGGTGCACCCGCTCTTGCAGCTGTCGACGGCAGCCCGGCCACCGACTGGCAGCCGGTGACCTTGCCGGCGTCGATCACCGTCCCCCTCGCCGGCCCACCGAGGGACGTCGACACGGTGACCGTCGTCTGGGGCCGGCAGTGGCCTCCCGCACCCGCGCCCAACCTCGCACCACCGCCGGGGCCCGTGGCGATCCTCAGGGCCAGTCACTACACGGTCGCGGTGTCCGCCAACGGCAGCTCGTGGAACACGGTCGCGACCGTCGATCGCACTACCGGTTCCACCGACATCCTTCACTTCCATCCGGTCGAGGCCGGCTACCTGAAGTTGATGATCACCGCGTCAGCGGCCGCCCAGCAACCAGCGCTCGACGAGCTCAGTGTCACCGGTTCGCAACGGTGACCTGCACGGCCACGTGATCTTCACCGACGGGACGCACCAACGGAATCTGGGCCGCGCCTGCTGAGCAAAGGCGAAGCCTATTTTTGGTGCCTCAGTTGCTGGCCGCCAGGGTTTCGTCCATTAATTTAGTTTCTGTAGTTGCGCATGACGATAATAACTAGTCTATAGTTGCTCTTATGGCACGTCAGGCATCCAATTTAGGGTCTGGAGTTGCTGGCGAGCTAGGGAATCCCGCTGGGTCGATCGTCCTTGCGACCACGAAGAACAAGGCTGGATTGTCCCGACAGGAGAAGGCAGGAGGAGCCTTTCGGGTGGCGCCAGGTGTCTACCTCGTGGGTTCGGCCCTGCCGCGGGAAGCCGCGGTCCGCCATCATCGGAACTCGATCATCGCCGTCATCTGGCCAGGCGCTGTGCTCTGTGACCGAACCGCCCTGGCCGGCGGCGAACCGTTCGAGGGGTGGGTTTTCATAGCTCATCCGGACCCGCAACGTCACGCCAACCTCGAGATGCCGGGCGTGACCGTTTCGGTACGAGTCGGGCCGGGACCACTACCCGGCGACATGGAGATGCCCGACGGCTTGTTCCTCTCCGGCGTTGCTCGAAAGTTGGTGGAGAACGTCACCCTTCCGGGGCGCCCGCCCAAGGGGCGACCCGCACGTCAGGCGGGGACGGCTGTCGTGGAAGACGAAATCGACGGTCTGGCACGACGTGGAGGACCTGGAGAGATCCGGAATCTCCTGAGCCAGTTGGATGTCGTGGGTGGTCACTTGCCGGCAGGACCGGTGCAGACGGTGCGAGATCGGTTGGTCGCCGTCCTCAGCACGTTCAGCGACCTGACTCCAACCTCGGAGCGACTGGCCGCTCGGCTCTCTGGCGAGCCATACGACGAGCAGCGCCTGACCATGTTCCGAGGTCTTGCCGCTGTCCTTTCGGAGACAGCTCCAGAAGCACGGCCCGTCCTTGGTGACCAGGCGCGCTGGACCTGGGAACCCTTTTTCGAGGCGTACTTTTCGAACGTCATCGAAGGGACCGAGTTCGGAGTTGACGAAGCGCGTCGGATCGCCTTTGAAGGAGAGATTCCGCCGGACCGGCCGGCCGACGCTCACGATGTCGAAGCCACATACCGAATCGTTTCTGATCCGGTCAGCAACAGTCTGGCGGCGACGAATGCCGACGAGCTGATCGACCTCCTTTGTCAGCACCACCGTGTGCTGATGGCCGCCCGTCCCGAGAAGCATCCAGGCCTGTTCAAGAAGCGCGTCAACTACGCAGGCGGTTATGCATTTGTCGAGCCTGACCTCGTCGAGGGAACGCTTCGCCGAGGCTTCGATGTTTTCGGGGGGGTGACGGACCCCTTCCAACGAGCCGTTGCGCTGATGTTTCTCGTGACCGAGTGTCATCCGTTTGACGACGGGAACGGCCGAGTTGCGAGGATCATGGCCAATGGAGCGCTTTCCTCTGCCGGCCAGGTGCGCATTGTGATTCCGACGATCTACCGAAACAACTACCTCGCCGCACTCGTCGGAGTCAGCCATCAGAACGGACGCGGCGAATCCTTGATTGCTGTGCTGCAGTTTGCTCAGAAGTGGACGGGTGCAGTGGATTGGACGACCTTCGAGAACGCGGACGGCACCTTGAAGCGGCTGGATGTGTACATGGATCCAGGCGTCGCCGAGGCGTCGGGAATCCGGCTGCGACTCCCGTAGTCCGGAGAAGGCCGCCAGAGCTCAGACTTTTCGCGACCGTCGAACAGTTACCCGAAGAACTCCTCCTCGAGGGCTGCGCACAGCGCGTGGTAGACGGCCAGGTGAAGCTCCTGAACCCTCGCCACGTCTCGAGCGGGCACCTTCACCCACACATCAGCCAGGTCTCCGAGGGGCTTGCCGGGGTCACCGGTGAGGGCGAGCACTCCGACACCCGCTACCTTGGCCGCGATCGCGCCGAGCACGATGTTCTGTGACCGTCCAGATGTCGACAGTGCCCAAAAGGTGTCGCCGGGACGGCCGTAGCCGCTGACCTGTTGCGCGATCGCCATGTCCGCGGCGGTGTCGTTGGCCACCGCGGTGAGCAGGCTGGTCTGGCTGGTGAGACAGAAGGCCGGTAGGGCCTGCTCGAGCCGGTCGGCCAGGTATGCGGCATCCTCTGCGAACTCGGGAGGTGCGGCCGTGAGCAATGCATCGCGTGTGCCGACCGGAATCGGACGGCGCCTCTCCATTCCCTTCATCAACTCCCCGACGATGTGCTCGGCGTCGGCGGCACTGCCTCCATTACCTCCGACATAGACGGTCCCACCTCCGGCGAATGTCCGGACCAGGAGATCGAAGGCGGACTCGAGCTGTGCCGCGACCGGCTCGAGCGCAGGGAGGCGCCCGAGCAGATCGTCGAGGTGGTTCGGCAACGAGCTCATAAGGTAGATGCCGGCGTGGTCGGCGATGCGTTCGGTGAGTGGACACCCAGCTCCAACTCGGGGACGTCCACCTCCCGCACCGCCGTCTCCGGGTCGTCCGAGAGGAAGAGGGTGCGCACCTGATGGGGGGCGAGCTCACCCACCCACGATCTACCCGAAGTCGGGACGGTGACCTTCGCACGGCTCCGCCTCCCGGAGACCTCCCACACCCGGAGCACCGTCCCCGATCCCGCCTCGGCTCGTTTGACGACGGGGACGACCACGCTGTCGCCCTCCACCTCGATGGCGCTGGCTTCGGATCCGAGGCGCCCTCGGTGCCAGGTGTCGATGACCGCGGGCAACTCGACCCGGTGTTCCTCGGCCATGCGGGCGACCGCAGCGTCGGCCCACGTCCCCGGGTGGGGGGTGAGCCGGAATCGCAGTTGATGGACCCCCTGATCGGTCACCGGAAAGGCGGAGCGATCGTCGGTGCCCCAACCCCATCCGTGGTCCGAGACCTTCGGGCTTCGCAGTGCGGTCAGACGTAACCGTCCACCGAGGACGTCGTATCCACCAGCCGAGTCGGAGGTACACGCCAGACCCCGGCGGCCGTCGGAGATGTCGATCCAGTGGACCATGGGTTCCTCATGACCGGAGCAGGGTCGCTCGACGAACCCGTAGGGAGCGCCCGCCGCACTGATCGGCTCGACCAAGGTTGTCGGGACGACGAGCTTCATGATCGTGGACGACTCGTGCCAGTCGACGGTGATCCGCAGCTCGACGAACGGGCGACCTTGGTAGAGGGACACCTCCTGGACCACCGTGGAGTGATCGAATGACCAGGTGGTCCTCGCGGTGGATCGCACCGGTCCGTCCTCCACCACGGTGACGCTGCCGACCAGCTCGCCGGATCGCTCGTCCCCCTCGTAGAGCGCGGTCCCGTGCGACCAGGTGTCGCTCACATCCTCGATGACGACCGGACGCACCCCGCCGTCGCCGATCAGCTCCCATGTATCCGCATCCCCGTCTTCGCCCGCGACCACGAGACTCGCGAGTGCTCCCGAACCGGGGTCGACGACGACTCGCAGGAGTCCGTTGGTCAGGGTCACGCCACCGGTTGGATCAGCGGTCGCTGCCGCTGGCGGTTCGTTCCCCATCGGCGTACCCGGTTCGGGGTCGAGCGAGTGGAGCCAGAAGCGTCGGTAACCGAGCGGCGGCACCGGCAGCTGCATGATGCTCCGTGTCGGGCGGTAGGTCACCTCACCCGAGGGGATGTGCTGTATCGCGTGCCGCTCTCCGTCCGCGCTGGTGGCAACCGACATCGGATGGGGAATGGTGACGGTTCCTGTCACCGGCCACGAGAGAGGGTTGAAGACGACCATGGGAACCGGCAGTCCCCTCATGGAGGTCTCGAGACCCTCGGCTGTCTCGGCACCGGCCACCCAGGTGTCGATCTGCTCGACGAGGCTGTGGGTGGCCAACGTCGCCACCTGTTCGGCCCGAGACTCGGCGGCGGTCAGCAGCTGTTCGACCGCGATGGTGGCGGGATCGGTGGTGGTCCCGCCGAGCGCATCGTGGAATTGGGCGAACAGCACGCCACGCCAAGCGTCGGCCAGCTGCTCTTGTACGTCGAGTGCCCGACCGGTGAAGACACGGCACAGCTCGGCCAGCTTCTCGGCAGCCACCAGGGCGTCCTCGGCCCGGGCATTTCCGCGCTTGAGCGTGGCCCGAGCCGAATAGCACCCGACCGCGTGCCATTGGAGCTCGCCGACGACCGACGGGAGATTCGCGTCGCCGCGGGCCACCGCCTCGCCCAAAGCCTCGAAGTAGGAGACGGGACTGCTGAACGCGACCGAGCCGTTGCTCGTGGTCGACAGATCCCGGATGGTCTTGACCGCAAGGCGGGTGGGTCCTCCGCCGTGGTCGCCGACCCCGAAGAAGGACATGAGCGGGTAGCCGAGCCCACCACTCTGCTCGAGCAGCTTTGCACTTCGCCATCGGATGACCTCGGCCTCGTGACTCCCCTCGGTCGTGTACTCGTAGGGGATGCGATAGGTGGGCACCGTCGTTCCGTCAACGCCTTCCCACAAGAAGGCAGGGCTGTCGATGTGCTTCTCGTGCTCACCGGGTCGCATCATTACGTACGCCCCGATGCCACTTGCCGCGAGCAGCTGGGGGAGTGTGCCCGCATGACCGAACGAGTCGATGTTGTAGCCGACGGTTGCGGTGATCCCGAGGTGCTCCGCCAGGTACCGCTGTCCGTAGAGGAACTGCCGGCAGACCGACTCGCCGCTCGTCAAGTTGCAGTCGGGCTCGACCCACTGACCCCCGGTGATGACCCAGCGTCCTTGGGACACGAGCTCTCTGATTCGTTCGAACAGTTCGGGCGAGGTCTGTTCCACCCACTGGTAGTAGCTGGCCGAGCTGGCGGTGAACACGAGGGCAGGTTCCTCGTCGAGGCGGTTCACCGCCGACCGGAATGTCTGGAGGACCTCGTGCATCCCCTCTCGCCAGTCCCAGATCCACATGGGATCGATGTGGGCGTTTCCCACCCAGTGCAACTGAGGTGGTGGCACGTTGCGTTCTTCCTGTCGGCTGTCCCGGTCGGCCACCCGTCCCACCCGCTTCAGGTGGTGTGTAGCCGGGCGGTGGCGATCTCGAACGGGCGAAGTTCGAAGGACCCCTCGAACGGGGTCAGGGGACGGCCGCGGAGGTCGACCAGCCAGCCGGCACGCCCGTCGATGGTGACCGTGGTCGACGTGGGTCGAGGGTTGAACACCCGAATCTCGTGCTCTCCGCCTTCGCGGCGGATGGCGCTCACCTCGGCACCGCTGATACCCAGCGCCTGTCCGGTCGGGGGTCGAATGCCTCTGCCCTCACTGGTCAGCACCTCGATCGGCAGGAGGATGTCGTCGGCAAGGGCGTAAGGGTCGTCGACGCCGACCGCCAGTGCGTAGTGCAGCGAGACGCGCCGCCCGATCATCTGGAGTCCTTCGACCGGTGTCGTCGGGCCGGCAGGGAAAGGACGGTAGGTCATGCCGGCCCGGGACAACATGCCGGTCGAGCGGAGCACGGTCAACGCGAGCGTGGAGGCGGCGTCGCCGTGGGGTGTGGATGCGATGTCGACGAGCTCGTACTCGCACACGCCGTCGTGGATGACGGTGAGACCCCCGGCCGAGACGAAACGATGGGCGGGGGCGGTGGGCAGGCCGAACTCTTCGGGACGTCCCTCGGCGGTGAGTCCTCGCTCGACGACGGCGAAGGCGCACTCGGCCTGCGACGTGGCCGCCGGTTCGGGTAGTGGTAGGTGGACTCGGAGGCGATGGTCGCGGCTCGGGTTGAGGAACGACGTCGTCACCCGCAACGCCGGCTCGTCTGCTCTGAGCTCGAGCTTGCTCTCGACCACCACGGGCTGCTCCCCGACCCTGACCTGCGAGCCGGCGTCGACGTGATCGGGCCAGCGATAGCTCGCGGTGATCACCACCCGCGCGCGCACCGGTCCCTGTTCGACGATTCGCACTGCAACCTCGGTCGGGGTGTCCACGAGGGTGTCATTCCGAGGAGGGGAGTAGTTGTACGAGTCGCCGAAGTCTCCGCCGTCGACGAGCCGGCCGTAACCCGCCAGCCCGTTCAGTGAGAACGAACCGAGCGACTTGTCGATTTCGACCGATACGAGGCCATTGGTGAGCGACACTGATTCCTCTGCGTCGCTGACCACCACAGGGTGAGTCAAGGTGGCGGGTTCGAACCGCTGCCATCCGTAACCGGGCACGTGGGTCACCCGGGCCACGATGCGTCGAAGGGCCGGCTGACTCAGGCTCAGTCGGATCTCGGCATCCGGTCGTGCGTCCATGCGGGCGTAGATGTCGCGCTTGGCTTCGGCGATCGGGGCGTCGTAACGCTCGTCCGGTCCCACCGCGAAGGTGATGTCGATGCGCCCGTCGTCCTCTTCGACGACGATGTCCTGCAGCCACTGGCCCTCGATCTCCGGGCTCTGCATCATCCCGAGGATGGTGCGGACGGTGTCGGCGTCGAGCACCATCCCCATCGGCCCGCCCGTAGGTTCCGACAGCACCTGTGCGTCCGCGCTCGGTGGCCCGTCTGCCGCAACCTCGAGCTCGACGATTCCCGAGCGGGTGCGGTGCACCGGATTGAGCACGTAGGTCCCAGTCTCGGCCATCGAGCGCGCCAACGACGCAACCGCCCGGGTGGCGACCCCCTCGGCGATGGCGCGGGCTTCGGCGTACCGGTACATGACGGCGTCGACGACGTCGTCTACGGAGCAGGCGCAGATGGAGTCGTGGGCGGAGTTGCGCACGATCTCGGTCCAGGCCAGTTCGAGCAGGCGATGCGGCCAACCCGACGGCTCCTGGAAGAGCGCAGCCAGCGGTTCCGCTCGTCGCTCGAGCTCACGCACTGCCGATCCGCCCGCCCGCTTCACGTCCACCCGGTTCGAGGTGACCCCCATCAACATGTCGGAGCGGATGCCGGATCGGAGCTCACCCCTCCACCGTTCCAGGCCCTCTGTCGGCGCAGTGGCCAGATACTCGGCGAGGGTGGTGATGTCGAAGGAGAAACCGTCCTGGAGGTCGTTGGCCTCGGCGACGACCCGGCCCAGCCAGGGCTGCGGCATCAGGTGGTCAGAGCCGTTCATGCACAGCAGGTCGCCGATGACCCGGTCCCCGAGTTCTTCGAGATGGCCGGCCAGACGTTGCACCAGAGCTTTGGCATCGTCGGGGAGATGAGCCCCGTTGCTGTAGCCGTCGGGAAGATACTCTGCCCGGACGGTGGATCCATCGGGTGCTTCCCAGATGAATGCATTCTTGGTCACCGCCGACGGCACGCCTCGCCAGACGACCGCGTCGTCGAAGCCGGCCAGTCGAAGAATCTGCGGCATCTGCGCAATGTGACCGAACATGTCGGGCAGGTAGCCGACGTCCATGGCGCCACCGAAGGACGCAGCGCGATGGAGACCCATCTGCAGGTTCCGGATCATGGTCTCGCCGGAGGCCAGGAACTCGTCCATCAGGATGTACCAAGGGCCCATGCTGACCCGCCCGGCCGCGGCCAGT
The DNA here is from genome assembly GCA_963839925.1 of uncultured Acidimicrobiaceae bacterium. GTDB lineage: Bacteria > Actinomycetota > Acidimicrobiia > Acidimicrobiales > RAAP-2 > Bog-756. Next base: position 979,566 of record CAWIWV010000002.1, read on the forward strand.
GCCCGGATGCGCTCTTCGTTCTCGGGGCGCACTTCGAGGTAGTCGTCGACGACGGCCATCTGCCCGTCCAGCATGAAGTGGAGATAGCTGCAGTCGGATTCGAGCAGAGGCAGGAGCGCGTCGAACAGGTCGACGAGATTCAGCCGAAACTCTTGGTAGGGCTTGTACCACTCGCGGTCCCAGTGGGTGTGGGGAACGATTGCGACGCGGCGCGCTGCCATACCCGCCACACTATGACAATGATATTTTCGGCGTCGTCCGAAAGAGGAGAGTCGTGCGCTACCGGGACCGCTACCTGTTCGACCTTCAGGGGTACCTGACCCTGCCGGACGCTCTTCCGCCCGAGGCCGTCGGTCAGCTCAACGAAGTGATCGACGAGATGGTCGAGCAGGAAATGCGCCCCGGTGAGACGACTCGGCGGTGGTTGCACCTGCTCCGCCGGAACCGGTGCTTCCGAGACCTGATCGACAATGGGCCGGTCCTGCCGATGCTCGAGGAGCTGCTGGGCAAGGGGTTCCGGTTGGATCACGAGTACGTCGACCTCATCCGCTCGGGCATGGGGCCGATCGGGGCTGGACTGCACGGCGGAGCAACCCCTTTCCGGCCGGCCGAGTACTACTGGTCGGGTGACGGGCAGATCCACAGCGGTCTGGTCGTCGTCGCCTACAACCTCAAGAACGTCGATCCAGAAGACGGCGGCTTCGCCTGCGTGCCAGGCAGCCACAAGTCCACCTTTGCGTTCCCCGACCTCTGGAAGGATCTCTCCGACCCACACCCGTGTGTTCGGAAGGTCGGCGGACCCGCGGGGAGCGCGATCGTCTTCACGGAGGCGTTGACACACGGGACCCTGCCATGGCGAGGGAGCGACGATCGTCGTACGGTGTTCTTCAAGTACAGCCCGAGGCCACTCACCTGGTCGATGTCCTATTACGATCCGGCCGACTATCCGGACCTCACTGCCCGGCAGCGTGACATCCTCACGTCCCCAGGCATCGAGCACGTATAGGCATCAACACTCAACAACACCGAGAACGGAGCGATGCAGTGAAAGGACGGAGCCGCTGGAACCCATTCGGCGGGATCGTCCGATCGTGGGGCCACTTCGTCCGACGGTCCCGCTCGACCCAGATTCGCACCGTGCTCCTGATCGCTGTGATCATCGGAGGAACGGCGATCTGGGTGGTCAGGGCGCCGACGAGTTCGCTGTCCGCCACGACCCAACCGACGCCCGTGCAGAGTTCCAATGGCCCCGGTCCGAGCCCGGTCAGCTCGGCGAGCACGTCGACCAGGGGAGTCACTGCACACTCGATCAACGTCGTCTTCCCTGTCGTCGCCCTCACCTCGCTGGCCGGCAAGGAGGGCTTCGCCGAGGATGCCGAATACGGCGAGCAGACCAAGGCGATCGACCTCTTCGTCAAGCACATCAACGACAACGGCGGGATCAACGGCCGAAAGATCAATCCGATCATCGGAAGTTTCGATCCGACCAACGAGACCGAGATGCGGGCGCTCTGCAAGACCTGGACGGAAGGTTCGCCTGCCGCGTTCGCAGTGCTCGACGGTCTTGGCGCTTGGACGGGAGACGACCAGCTCTGCATCACCCAGGAGGGCCAGACGCCCTTCATCGGTGCTTGGACCACGGTCACCAATTGGACGAACGAGGGCTCCCCCTATCTGTGGTGGACCGGCCCCGACCAGGCGACGATCCTCCAGGCGGTCGTCAACTGGGGACTGAGCGACGATCTGATCGGTGGCGACATCAAAGTGGGGGTGATCGCCGGAGACCGGGCCTCGGACCAGGCGGCGCTCAACGGCTACCTCCTGCCTGACTTGCGTCGTGCCGGGGTGGTTCCGATCATCGAGACCATCGATGCAAACCCCGACGAGACCTCGACCACCGACACCCAGGCGCCGATCGTCGTCCAGGAACTCCGCAGCAAAGGTGTCACCTCGGTGATCCCGCTCATGCCGTTCAACGTGATGTTCCCGGTGCTCCAAGCCGAGACCCAGCAGCAGTGGTATCCCAAACTCCTCCTGAGCGACTACGAGGAGAGCATCGAATCGTCGCTCGGCCTCCTGCCCATCCCCTACGCCACCGCCCTCAACGGCCAGGAGGGTCTCACCACCCAGACCCTCGGGGGCATCGACAGCCCGCGCCCGGAGAGCCAGGGCGGCTACAACACCGGGGTGCGGAAGTGTTGGAACATCTGGCACAAGGCCTATCCCCAGACGCCGCCGGGGAATATGAACGACTACATCGAGGAGCAGGGCCCGATCCAGGGATGGTGCCAGGCCATCGACCTGTTCGCGACTGCGGCGCGCAACGCCGGACACGACCTCAACCGGCGCACCTTCGTCACCGCGATGTCCAAGATCACCAACTTCCCCGGCACCAACTCGAACATCCTCAGCTACGGACCCGACAAGCGATACGGGCCCACCGAGTACCAGGTGGTCAAGTTGCACATCAACTCGCCGCCGTCGTCTCTGTGCAAGTCGACGCCTGGGAAGCCGCCGCCGGCAACCTGCTGGGTGACGGTGCAGCCGTACAGCCCGCTTCCTCCCGGTTGAGGATCCCGGTCAGCCGTCGTAGAACCCGAGTGGGTGGTAGCCGGCGAGAGTCTGCTCTCGCGGGGTGCGGGCGCGGGCCAACGCTTCGTCCGAGAGGTGATTGACAGAGGACGTGGGTCGGATCCGTTGGGCGATATCGCGGCGTCCGTAATGGCACTGGACGAACATCCGTCCGGGGTCGCCGGGCCCGGGCGGCATCCGGCGGTGCCAGATGTCAGAGGAGAAGAGGGCGACGTCTCCTGCGCGGGCGACGACCGGAACCACCTTCTGTCCGTTCCAGCTGAGATCGTCGTCAGCGAGGTGATTCCTCGGCGGGGCCTGTCCCGATGTGTGACTTCCCGGAATCACCCCGGTCGGGCCGGCCTCGACCGGGCAGTCCCAGAGGAAGAGGTGCGACGCGACGGCGAACACCGGATAGGGAATCCGCTCGTCCCACGGGACGCCGGGGTCACGAGGGATGTGGGGCCCTCCGTCGATGTGCCAGAAGCGTCCGAGGTGGTCGTTCTCGCCGGGCCGCTGCCACCAGGCGGTGTTCGCGATGACATGGCAGTCCTCGCCCAGCAAGGGCTCGACTACCTCGAGGATGCGTGGGTTGGCGATGGCCTGTTGCACGACGCCGCTGCGGTTGAGCATCTCGTAGCGGAACGGGGCCGATTCCTCGGGGGTGTCGCCGCGCTCGTCGGGTGGGTACTCGTCGAAGACCCGTTCGACGTCGGCACGGAGCGCAGCGATCTCTTCGTCGGAAAAGACGCCTTCGAGTACGACGTACCCGTCCGACTGGAGTCGGTCGACCGGGCCGGGGGTCGGGCCGGAACGGAGGGTCAGGAACCCTGACGAACGGGTGAGCACTCCGAGATTGTGTCGCCAATCGCAGCAGCTGACAATGCAGCACCCGGAAACCGCCACCTTTCCGGCACTACGGTGACCGGTCGTGAACGGAACCGACAACGCAGGTGTGGAGTGCAGCTTCCCCGAGGGTTTCGTGTGGGGTGTGGCGACCGCGGCGCATCAGATCGAGGGTGGCAACGTCAACAACGACTCGTGGGTGCGGGAGCACGACCCCGCCTTTGGGTACGCCGAGTCGAGTGGGGACGCATGCGATTCGCTCCGCCGCTGGCCCGAGGACATCGAGCTCATTGCAGACATGGGGGTCGGTGCCTATCGGTTCTCGCTCGAGTGGAGTCGGATCGAACCCGCCGAGGGCGAGTTCTCCCTCGCCGCGCTGGACTACTACCGGAGCATCTGTGCGGCGTGCCGCGAGCGGGACATCGTGCCGGTAGTGACCTTCCACCACTTCACCACCCCGAACTGGCTCGTCGAGAGTGGCGGGTGGGAGCGCGCGGACGCCCCGGAGCTGTTCGCGCGCTTCGCTAGCCGGGCCGGCGCACACCTCGGCGATCTCATCGGCTGGGCGTGCACACTCAACGAGCTCAACCTGATCGGGGTCCGGGGCTACGGCGTCGCATCCTCATCGTCCGACATGAAGGACGCTCTCACCCGACACTTGGCGACGAACGACGTGATAGCGCGGGCACACCGGCTGTGCGTCGACGCCCTGCGATCGGGACCAGGTGAATTTCCTATCGGACTGACCTTGTCCATGGACGAGATGGTGGCGGATCCGGGCGGCGAGGTCGTTCTGGAGGCGGCGTGCGAGATTCTGGAGGACAGGTTCTTCCGAGCGACCGAGGGTGATGACTTCATCGGGGTGCAGTGCTACTCGCGTGTGCACTTCGGCCCGGAGGGTCAGGCTCCGAACGACCCGGACGTGCCGACGACACAGATGGGATACGAGTACTGGCCACAGGGAGTCGAGCACTGCGCCCGGCGAGCGGCCGAGATGACCGGCCTGCCGGTACTCCTGACCGAGAGTGGGATCGCCACCGACGACGACAGCGAGCGCATCACCTATCTCGCCGAAGTCCTCCGTGGGGTCCGACGTGCCCTCGACGACGGCGTGGACATACGCGGCTACTTCGTCTGGAGCTTGCTCGACAACTTCGAGTGGGACCATGGGTTCGGACCCAAGTTCGGCCTCCACAGCGTCGATCGCACGACGTTCGCCCGCCAGGCCAAGCCGAGTGCGTCGTGGTATGGGGCGGTGGCGAGGGCGAACGGCCTGGTCTCCCCTTCGGGCTGAGGGTTGCCCGGATCGGGCAAGCCCGAAGCTCGTCACCAGATCTGTTGCTCCAGTGAACCAGCATCCAAGGCTCTGTCGGTGCTCTTGAGATCCAGACCACCCGTTTCGGATGGTCTGGCCGACCCACCTGAATTTTGATCGGCTGATGATGGTGCGATTCCCTCCTGCTCATCGTCCACCTCGAACGACCTCAAGAGGGTGGCCGCCGTCTTCTGGATGCGCTCGCATGACGCCTTGATCCCGGTGATCGCCTCGTCGCCACCGCCAGTCCACATCGCCACGTAACCGAACGAGTAATCGCTCGTGTCGAGACCGAGCGACTGACAGACCACGTAGGCCGTCGACTCCGCCTCCAGCTCAGCGAGTGCCCGGTCCTTGTAATCGGCGTGCAGGATCGCATGCGAGATCTCGTGAGCCAGTGTCTTCACGCGCTGTGCCGGCGAGTTGGTGGCCTCAACCCGGATGCGATGATTGAGGTGCGAGCAATCCCCGTTCGTGGTGCCGGAGAGTTCGATCACCTCGACCGCGAATCCGAGGGACTGTGCGACGCTCACGAGCTGGACGAAGATTCCGCTCGGATCGTCACCGTCGAGCTGGGAGCAGACGCTCGGAAGGTCTTCGCCGTCAGTCTGTGCGACGTCGAACACCGGGACGAACTTGAAACCTCGGATAACTCGGTCATCCTCCCCGTCCTGGGCGTGAGTGTTCTTGTAGGTCATGGGGGCGATGATGAAGATCGCCTTCTCTCCCTTGCGGACGGAGCGATTCATCTTCCTCCAGGCGTTGAAGCCTGCGACGCGGGTCGCCTCGTGGCACTGGGCTGCGATGAGGAGCACGTTCCCGAAGGAATAGCGATGGAATCGGCTCTGGAAGTCGAGGTAGTGCTTCCATTCGTCGGACGTCGTGAGATTGCTGATCCCCTCGGATAGCTTCTCGATGAGTTCTGGGTGGCCGTAGTTGGTGGTCATCTCTGAGTCCTTCCAGTGCTGCCGATGCTGATGCGACGCAAGCTCATGCCCAGGGCGGAACTGCCCCGATGGACGAAGTCCGGAGCGAACTCCAGGGCGTGCAACTCCGGGCGCGACTCTGGCCGGGTGCAGTTATCGCAGAGGCCCCATTGCGCGGGGCGAGTGACCACACGAAAACGCCCGGAGTATCTCGGGCTTAGCGGTCATGAGGGAATCATCGACGTGATTCGACGGAGGAGGACGCTACAACGACGCTATGACGCCGCCGCTTTACATTGATGGGCTCCCGTTGCTTCGCGAGGTCGCCTGGCAGAGCCATAGTGTGTTCCCAAATGACGAATACTCGATGGCCGTGATTGCTCGGGTCCACGATGCGTGCCTTGGCACCCCTCGGACGTGGACTGCAGTGCCCTGCATGCGGGACGTGACGCTTCCTCGACGCGGGGGCGATGGATGATCAGGTCTCCGATCTCCCCTGCCGACGCACTCATCCGGGCCACGATCCAGCGTTACCAGTCGACCTTCAATTCCGGCGACCGAGAGGGATGGCTCTCGCTGTTCACAGATGACGCCTCGTTGGAGGATCCGGTCGGTGCCCCGGCCCGGATCGGGAGAGACGATCTCGCCTATTTCTGGGACGAGATCCATGACGAGCGTCCGAGCGATGGCGAACGCACGGTTCGGATGGTCCAGGGACCGTTGGCGTGCGGGCTCGAGGCGGCTTGGGCGTTCGAGCTCCGGATACCTCGTGGAGATCAGATCGCTGTGGTCGAGATCATCGATCATGCGGTCTTCACGAAGGACGGCCTCATCCGCCAACTGCGGGCCTTCTGGAGCGAAGCCTCGATCCGGATCGAACCGGCTGATTGAAAGGTGTTACCTCCTTCCAGTCAGGGCAGGATCAGCGAGGTGTACGTGGACCCTGAACTTGGACGGGAGGGCTTCACTTACCACCTGGTCTCAGGCGCCGAGGGCAGCGTCCACCTCGACAGTGTCCTCGAGTACAGCCAGGACCACTCGCACATGGCCGAGCTCACCTTGTACCGGCTCACTGTTGAAGCCAATGACCGGTTCGAGGCCTCGGGCCTGTCGGTTCGAGAGGTTTCCCGGCTCCTTGGAACGTCACCGACTCAGCTCTATCGTCTCCTCGACCCGACCAACTACGGCAAGTCTCTCAAGCAACTGGTCGACCTTCTTTACCTGCTGGGCGCCGAGGTCGAGGTGGAGGTGAAGAACAGGACGCAACGCCGTGCCAGTTGACGACCTCCGTGCCGAAGTCGATGGGCGACTACGTACGCGGCGATTCCTCGGGTACTACGAGAGCAGGGACTGGGCGATCCAAGCAGCTCCAGTCGTCGCAGCCCTCCGAGAGGCGCTCGCTTCTCCGTCTCAAGAACTCGTTGTATTGCTTCAGCGAGCGGTTGGTCGCGTGGTGAAGGTGATTCTCAACTCCGATGATTCCGACGGCATGATCGGTGATGTCGCTCAAGAGCTCCTCGATCTCCACCACCGGGCCTGCGACTCAGGAGTGGCCGATCCCGTGAAGCTGGCCAGATGGATGGTCCGCTTCGAATTCGACGATCAAGACTTTTTCCTCCCCGATCCTGTCCGCTACGCGACTGCGCTTGGTGAACCCGGATTGGCGATCTTTCGCCGGGAGGTCGAGCGACGTCTTGCGACGGGAGACGACTCGTTCGCCGTGAGATACGTCACCGAGCGACTTGCGATTCTCGATGGCGACGTGGACGCGGTGATCAGGCTCTTTGGCGGTGGTCTCAGTCGACCCTACGACTTCATCCACCTCGCCGAGGCCATGGAGGAGCTCGGTCGGGACGACGATGTCCTGATCTGGACCGAGCGCGGCATTGCTGAGATGGACGGCTGGCAGGTTGGCCAGCTCTACGACCTCGCTGCCGCCGCCTACAGTCGCCGACACGACCCTTGGGCGCTGTTCGAACTGCGACGTAGCCAACACAACCGCGTGCCATCTGCAAGCTCCTACGGTCACCTGCAAGAAGCGGCCAAAGAAGTTGGCGTCTGGGAATCGGAACGCTCGGCAGCCAGATCGGTGATGGCCGAAGGCGACCGAGGCGGACTGGTTGACGTTCTTCTCACTGACGGGGAGCCCGACGCGGCATGGCAAGAAGCGACGACGAGTCCGGAATGGGACGTGGGCGAACGTCGCTGGATACGCCTGGCCGAGGCTCGACAGCTCTCACATCCTGAGGACGCCATGGAGGTGTACCTGCAGCTGGCCGATCGCGAACTGGAAACGGCGAATCGATCGGCCTACATGAGGGCGATACGGATGTTGAAGCGAGCTGCTCGGGCTGCAGCAATGTCCGACAGGACTACCGAGTTCACCGAGTACCTTCACCTGTTGCGCGATCGATATCGGCGACGTCCGACCCTGATCGCCATGTTGGACAAGGCGGGATTCGTGTGAACCCTCAGTTCTTGAACTCGACCACGACCTCGACGTAGTCCTTCGTTCCGACGTTCCGGGCCCGCTCGAGCCCGCCCCGCCGGACTGGCACGACGGCGCCGGGCACCACATCTGCCGCGAAGTAGTCGCGGAAGGGACCCTCGCTGTCCGGCTCCGGAACGACTGCGATCCGGTCACCGGCGACCTGAATCAGTAGATGGTCGAAGTCGTGGCGATGGACATCTCCCTCTTCGCCCGGCCCGAGCCTTACTTCCCACACCTTGCACCGATCGTCTTCGAAGAGCAGCTTCGTCCCCACGTCGCCGAAGGTTCGTCCTTCGGTCATGCCCCCTCCTCGGGTGCTCGTATTCCGCTCAGACAGAACCTCACGAGGTGGGCGATCTCGCCAGCCGAAGGCCTGGTCCGCCGCACGAGGTGCGTTCGGAGCGTGCCGAAGACCACCTGATAGATAGCTTCTGAGTCGAGCAGAATCTCACGGTCGCCAGCTTGTCCAACGGCCAGGTCGCTGACCGGCCCGACCAGCAGGTTCACCAGTTGGTCGATCGACTGGCGCTGCTCTTCGGGGAAAAGCTCGGTGAGCCTGTCCTCGTTCGCCACGAATGGCCGAGTCCGATCCGCTGCCCGCGCGTTGGCTGCCTGGGCGAGCACCCCAGTGATCCATGCCCGGATCTTGTCCTCGGGGGTGGATTCGGAGTCCATCCGGTGGACGAGGTACTCGACCAGTCGCCGTCGACCGTCGTCGAGCAGGACCAGCAGGAGCTCGTCCTTCGAACGGAAGTACCTGTAGAAGCCCTGGGTGGAGAGGCCGCAGTGGGCCAGGATCTCCCGCAGCGACGGTTCGAGGGTGCCGGTCTGTTCGATGTAGTCGTAGGTGGCCTCGACGATCCTTTCCATCTCCTGCGCATATCGGGCCTGCCGCTCGGCAGAGGACTTCTCGACCGCTCGTTTGGCGAGGGTCTCGGTCATGCTCGTCATGGGAGTCACCCGGTCCGATCGTTCGGCGCCAACATCCTCCCCACTCTAAGATCACTGTTCTCTATGAGCAAGATCACTGAGCTTTCGGAAGCAGGAGCATCCGGGCGAGAGATGAAGTGGTGACGGCTGGACGGGAGCTCCTCATCGGCGAGCTCTTCACCAATGCGGCGGTAGCGGTTCCTGACCGGTTAGCCGCAGTGCACGGCGAACGTTCGCTCACCTATGGGGCGCTCGAGTCCTCTGCCAACCGACTCGCCCGTAAGTTGGCCGGCGACGGTGTGGGCCGCGATACGCGGGTGGCCTTGTGGGCCGGCACCGACTTGGATGCGACGATTCTCTTCGCGGCCCTGGCCAAACTGGGTGCGCTCTTCATGCCGGTGAGTGGGTTACTCAGTGCCGACGAGGCTGTCGGAATCTTGGCCACAGCCGGTCCCGACCTGTTGGTCACCGATCGGCCTCGCTCCGGACCCGCGGCTGCACCCACGCCTATCTCGCTGGACGAGCTCATCGATTCCGCTGCCGGGGTGAGCGACGCCAAATGGGCGGCCGACGATCTCGGCGAACGTCATCCGCACGTGGCCTTCTTCACCAGCGGAAGCACCGGTCGGCCCAAGGGGGCGGTCCTCTCCCACCGGGCAAATCATCTCCGCTCGCACCCGGGTGCGCTGCTCGAGCCCCGGGGGGCGATGGTCTGTCCATACCCCCTCTTCCACATGGGGGCTTGGACGATCGCCCTCCAGCAGTGGCAGGCACGCGACACCGTGGTGTTCACTGAGGGGGGCGGTGCCGACGAGATCTGCGGGCTGGTGGAGCGTCATCAGGCGACCCGTCTGAACTGCGTTCCTGCAGTGTGGGGGCGGATCCTCGACCACGTCGGGAGTCTTCCGGACAACCCGTTGGCGACGCTCCGGTTCGCCGACACCGGGACGTCGGAGACCCGCCTGGAGCTACTCGAGGCGATCGGCGCGGCCGCGCCCAACGCCCATCAGCGCGTCTTCTACGGCTCGACCGAGGCCGGCAGCGTCTCCTGTCTCGAGCAGGCGGAGTTCGCCCGACACCCGGGCAGCTGCGGTCAGCCCGGACCTGGCGTCCAAGTCCGCCGAGCGGAAGACGGGGAGCTGTGGGTCACCAGCCCGGTGTTGTTCGACGGCTACCTCGACGACCCCGAAGCCACCGCGGCTTGCCTGGTCGACGGCTGGTACCGCACGGGAGATCTGGTCGACTTCGACAACGGCTTCCTCTCGATCGTCGGCCGCACCGGCGACCTGATTCGCACCGGAGGAGAAGCGGTGGTGCCGGGCGAGGTGGAAGCCGTACTCGCCACACACCCCGGGCTGGCCGAGGTTGCGGTGGTCGGACTGCCCGACCCGAAATGGGGGGAGGTGGTGTGCGCGGTGGTGGTGCCGGCCGAAGCCGGCCGTGCACCCACCCTCGAAGAGTTGCGAGAGCGGTGCGCGGGAACCCTCGCCGCCTACAAGCACCCGCGGGCATTGCGGGTGGTCGACGCGCTGCCCAGGACGGCCGCGACCGGCCAGGTCCAGCGTCGGCTGCTGGTCGATCGGTTCACCGCCCCCTGAGCCAGATGCAGAACACTGTGCTGGCTGAGTAGGATCACTGCTCTATGGAACGTGAGCTCCTCCTCACCGGGATCGGTGGCCAGGGGATCCAGCTGGCCGCAGCGGTGGTGGCCCGGGCTGCGGTGAGCGAGGGGCGCGAGGCCCAGGTTTTCGGCAGCTACGGCGGGATGATGCGGGGTGGGGCGACCGAGGCGACCATCGTGGTGGCGGACGGGCCGGTGGAGGCTCCTCCCACCGTGAGTACCGCCTGGTCGGCCGTCGTCATGCATCACGACTTCGCCGGCGCCACCCTCGCACGGCTCCGCCCAGGCAGCGTCGTTCTGGTCAACTCCACCGTGGTCCAAGGTCTGGACCTCGACGACGACTGGCAGGTGGTGGAAGTGCCGGCCTCCGACCTGGCCGTCGAGATCGGCAACCTGATGACCGCCTCGATGGTGATCATCGGGGCCTATGCGGCGGTGACCGGACTGGTCGGGCTCGACTCGTTGGTGGCCGCCTCGACCGCTTCGCTCCCTCCTTACCGGACCCAGCACGCTGCACTCAACGAACGAGCCCTCCGGCTGGGTTGGTCGAGGGTCGAAGCCGGCTCGGCTCCAGCGTGGCCGGTCGAATCGGTGGTGGCCGGATGAACGGCGCCACTCCGATCGTCTCCCGGGGGACGTTGGTCATCGACGTCGATGCGTGCAAGGGCTGCAACCTGTGTATCGAGGCGTGCCCGCCCCGAGTCCTCGAGATGACCGAGCACGAGGTCAATGCTCGCGGCTACCGCTACCCGCGGCTGCGGCCCGGGTGCACCGGGTGTAAGGCCTGCTCGCAGATCTGTCCCGACTTCGTCTTTCAGGTCTGGAAGTACGACACACCGGTGGAGTCCATGGGATGAGCGCGACGCTGTCGGCGCAGACGACTGAGACCGACATCGGACGTCAACTGCTCGAAGGCAGTGAGGTCATCGCCGAGGCGATGGTCCGAGCCGGGTGCCGGTTCTTCGCCGGCTACCCGATGACTCCCTTCACCGAGGTGCTCGAGCAGATGGGCCGGAAACTGCCTGCGGTCGGCGGGGTGTGCATGAACGCGGAGAGCGAACTGGAGGCGGTGGGAATGGCCTGGGGAGCGGCCGCGACCGGCACCCCTGCTGCGACCGGCTCGACCGGTCAGGGCCTCTCACTCATGCAGGAGTCGTTGGCCGAGATCACCTTGGCCCGACTGCCGCTGGTCGTGTTGAACATGGCCCGCGCACAGGGGGACTACTACCAAGCCACCCGCGGGGGTGGTCACGGTGACTACCGCCACATCGTGCTGGCTCCTGCAGACCCTGCCGAGGCGGCTGTTCTGGTGCCGATGGCATTCGACCTCGCCGAGCGGTGGCGGAACCCGGTGCAGGTGATGGGCGACTACTACTTGGCACACACCGCCCAATCGGTCGCATTCGCCCCCGGCCGCACCCGGGAGGTTCCCGAGTGGGCATTGGACGGATCCTCTGGCGGGTCGGGGAACGCAAAGCTCGTCTCGTTCCTCGGCACCGTGAAGCAGCGCGACGACGTCGGCTACGACCTGTCCGTCCATTACGCAGCGTGTGCGGAGGCCACCGCCTCCATGGCTTCTGAGGTGGAGCCCCTCGTCGAGGTGGAGTCGGTGGACGGCGCCGACATCGTGGTGGTCGCGTTCGGCACGCCCGGCAAGTACGTGCGGGCCGCGGTCCGCCGGTTGCGCGCCGAAGGTGTCCGTGTCGGCTTCGTCCGTCCGATCACCCTCTTCCCGTTTCCGACCGCCGTCGTGGCGGAGGCCTCGCGGAGAACCCGGGCCGTCCTCGTCTACGAGAACAACCAGGGACAGATGATCGATGACGTGCGACTCGCCGTGCTCGGTGAAGCGCCGGTCCACTTCATCGGCGGCCTCAGTCTGGACAGCTCCGGTTTCGGCATCGCTCCGGACTTGGACGTCGAGGTGCTTGCCGAGCGGATTCGGAAGGCCGGGTCGCGGTGAGCACCTTCGTCCCGACCGATGGCCCGACGGCTCCTGCCCGACTGGTCGACGACTTCACCCCGGACCTCATCGACGTGGGTGCCCACCACCTCTGTCCGGGGTGTGGCGAACCCATCGCCATGCGCAGTGCTCTCGAGGCGATTGCCGAGGCCGGGCTCACCCGCCGGACGGTCGCCGTCTTCGGCATCGGTTGCTACACGGCGTTCTCCAACAACCTCGATGTCGAGGTCCTCCAGGCGCTGCACGGTCGCGCGCCGTCGGTGGCAACCGGGGTGAAGCGAGCCCGACCGGACACCGTGGTGGTGACCGTCCAGGGTGACGGCGATCTGGTCAACGAAGGTCTGCAGGAGGCGCTGCACACCGCGGCCCGCGGGGAGAACGTGACCTGCATCATGCTCAACAACGGGGTGTTCGGTGAGACCGGCGGCCATATGACCGCGACCACGGTGCTCGGCCAGCGGACCAAGACGAGTCTCGACGGCCGGGACCCCGCCTTGCACGGCCGGCCGATCCTGGTGAGCTCGTTGCTGGCACAGCTCGACGGTGCTGCGTTCGTGGCGCGGGGGCGGTGCACACTGCGGGCAACGTGGCCCGGACCAAGAAGTTGCTGGCGCGGGCACTCGCGACCCAAGTGGCCGGCGCGGGATTCTCGTTCGTCGAGATCCTGACCATGTGCCCGACCGGCTGGTTCATCGAGACCGAGCAGGCCCCCGACTACCTGCAGGGCAGCTTGGCAGCCGTACACGAGCCGGGCGTCCTGAAGGACGTGCTGGGCGGATGAGCATGGACAGATGAGCGGCGGCGTCGCGGTCAACGGAGGTCGTTTCGGGCCGGGAATGGCGCAGGGGATCGCTGCGGTCCTCCCCGAAGAGAAGGTGGCTCCCGCAGGCACCGCCGAGTCGGAGGGGGCCGACGTGTTCGCAACCCTGGCCGACGACGCGGCCACCTTGCTGCCGATGCTCACCGAGGACATCCGATGGATCCACGTGCTGGGCGCAGGGGTCGACGGGTTCCCGCTCGAGGTGGTCGGTGATCGGATGCTGACCTGCTCGCGGGAGCCTCGGCGCCGGCCATCGCCGAGTTCGTGCTGGCGTCGATGCTGGCATTCGAGAAGCACCTGCCCGATGTCTGGCTCGATGCTCCGCCTGAGCAATGGAACGTGGCAGGACTGGGCGGTCTGGAAGTTCGCACCCTCGGCGTGGTCGGACTCGGTGCCATCGGCTCGGCCGTTGCTACCCGCGCGCTGGCCTTCGACATGAAGGTGGTCGGGGTCCGCCGCCGCGAGCGGCCACCGATCGACGGAGTGGAGCTCCTGGCCGACCTCCCATCGTTGCTGGCGACCTCCGACCACGTCGTGATTGCGGCTCCCGCCACCGCCGCGACCGCCCGTCTCATCGACGAGGCCGCTCTCGCCGCGGTCAAGCCTGGCGTTCACATCGTCAACGTGGCCCGCGGTTCCCTCATCGACCAGGACGCGCTGATCCGGGCCCTCGACGACGGGCGGGTGGCACGTGCCTCGCTGGACGTGGTCGACCCCGAGCCGCTCCCCGACGGCCATCCGCTGTACAGCCACCCAAAGGTTCGGCTCACCCCGCACATCTCGTGGTCGGCACCGGCGAGTGTGCGCCGCACCTTCTCGCTGTTCGTGGAGAACGTCGCACGGTTCCGGGCCGGCGAGCCACTGGTCGGCCACGTCGATCGAGAGGAGGGTTACTGATGGGCCCCGACGACCTGGTGCTCTGCTCGGGAACCGTGGCCCGCGGGACGAGCTTCGGCGAGCGACTCGCCGCAGCCTCGGCAGCGGGATTCGCCTCGGTCTCGCTGTGGGGGCGCGACTACGAGGCAGCCCGGGCGGAGGGTCTCAGTGACGCCGACCTCCGGACCATGCTCGACGATCACGGGCTGATCGTTGGCGAGCTCGATCCGGCGTGGTGGTGGCTGCCCGGCGCGACCGACATTCACATCACCCCTGAATTCGATGACCAGAACGTCTTCGGGTTCGGGGAGGCCGACTTGTTCGCGATCGCCGATGCCGTCGGGGCGCGGTCGATGAACGCGGTGGACGTCTTCGGTGGGGCGTGGGATCTCGACGCCGCGGCCGAGGCTTTCGCAGGTCTGTGCGACCGGGCCGCCGACCACGGCCTTCTGGTCCACGTCGAGTGGCTGCCGTGGTCGAAGATCCCCGATCTCGCCACCGCCCTCCGGATCGTGGAGCTGGCGGACAGGCCGAACGGGGGACTCAACGTCGACGCCTGGCACCTGGTGCGAGCCGGAGTCAGTGTCGAGGACCTGGCAGCGGTGCCCGGTCGGCTCATCCTCGGGATCCAGCTCGACGACGGGCCGCTCGAACCGGAAGCCAACCTGATCGAGGCCACCCTCCACGATCGAGCGTTGCCAGGTGACGGCGAGTTCGACCTCGCTGCGATTCTCGACGCGCTGCGAGCCACCGGGACTACCGCCCCGCTCGGAGTGGAGGTCTTCTCCGACGCGCTGCACGCGCTGCCCGCCGATCAGGCAGCCGGCCTGGCAGCCGACCGCACACGTGAGCTGCTCGGAGCGAGCCGATGACCCGTGTTGCGGTCTTCGGCACCGGCTTCGGATGCATCACTCACGCACGTGCACTGCGGGCCGCGGGGTTCGAGGTGGCCGCACTGGTCGGACGCGACCCGGAGAAGACAGCCACACGGGCCGAGATGTTCGAGATCCCGCTCGCTCTCACCTCGGTGGAAGAGACGTTGGCGCTCCCCGACCTCCAAGCGGTCAGTGTGGCGACACCTCCTCACACGCACGCGCCGATCACCTTGGCCGCAATCGCCGCCGGCAAGCACGTGCTCTGCGAGAAGCCCTTTGCACGAGATACCGCCGAAGGCCGGACCATGCTGGCTGCCGCCGAGTCGGCTGGCATCGTCCATCTCCTCGGATGTGAGTTCCGCTGGGACGCGGGCCAGGCGACACTGGCTCGGGCCGTCGCAGCCGGCGAGGTGGGGGAGCCACGGTTGGCCACCGTGCAGATGCACGTTCCGTTGCTCGCGGACCCATCGGCCGAAGTCCCCGCATGGTGGGCGGACCAGGAACAGAGCGGGGGTTGGTTCGCGGCCCACGGATCCCAGATCATCGACCAGGTCAGGTGCACCCTCGGCGAGTTCGAGGGGGTCAGCGCCTCGTTGCCCCATGTGGCGGACCGTGGGATGTCGGCCGACGACGGATTCGTGGTGCACTTCCGGATGCGGAACGGGGCGGTCGGAACTCTGCAGTCCACCTCCGGCGACTGGGGGCCACCCATTGTCGAGACCCGAGTGGTCGGTTCGAAAGGCACCGCCTGGATCGAAGGGGTCGGTTCCGTCGTCAAGGTGGCCGACCGCAGTGGGACCAGGACGATGCCGGTGGGAGACGATCTGCCTTCCGCAAAGGGACCGCCGCTGCCGGAAGGTCTCATCCACACCCGCTACGAACAGATGACCTCCCATGGGATGGACTTCGGCCCATTCACCCGGCTGGCCCAGTTCTTCCGGTGCCGGATCGAAGGGGAACCTGATCCGCCCGGCCCGAAACCAGGCACCTTCGCAGACGGGGTGGCCGACATCGCGGTCGTGGATGCGGTCAGAGAGTCGGCTGCAGCGGGTGGCAAGTGGGTGGACATCCCAGTGGGAACGGGGATCCTCTGATGTGGAGTCACGAGGCAAACGTCACCATCGCAGCACCTCCCTCCGAGGTGTGGAAGGTCCTCGTCGACCTCGATCGCTACCCGCAGTGGAACCGCTACGCGACCTCTGCTGTCGGCGACCTGCGCGTGGGGGGCGAAGTCGTGATCAACGTGCCCCGTCAGAAGGAGAAACGCGGACCGGTCAACAACCGGGTGACCGAGTTGGTGGTCGACCACCGGCTCTGCTGGCGGTCACTCAGCTGGTACCAGTTCCTGGTCTACGGGATCCGATGCCGGCACCTCGAGGTGCAGCCCGATGGCACCACCGTGTTCCGCGAGGTGGAGACGATGCACGGCATCCTTTCGGGGGTCATCCGGCGGGCGATGGCGCCACAACTTCTTCGCGGGCTGCAAGCCGAGTGTGACTCCCTGCGGGACGAGGTCGAGCGGCTGCGTTCGGAGGGTCGTGCCTCGTGATGGCTGCGTTCTAGTGGGCCGGATCGAACCGCCTGACCCCCTGCCGGATTCCGTCGCGATGACCGCACCGAAGGGGGAACAGGCGCCGGTGACCATCGCCGCATTGGGCCACTGCGAACCGCTGGTGGCCCCGTTCGTCGGCTGGGCGGCCGCACTTGCATTGCTCGGGGCTCTCTCGAAACGTCATCACGAGCTACTGGCGTTGCGGACCGCGGACAACTGCCGCTCGGAGTTCGAATGGATCGAGCATTCCAACTTCGCACGCCAAGCAGGACTCACCGAGGACGAGATCGACCGGGTGGCGTCCGACTCTCACGAAGGGTGGAATCGGAACGAGGCGCTGTTGCTCATCGCTGCGGATGAACTGCACGAGCGCAGCTCGATCACCGCCTCCACCTGGGCCGAGTGGTCCGAGTACTTCACGATGCCCGAGCTGGTCGAGGCGATCTATGTGGTCGGGCAGTACACGATGCTGTCGATGGTCGCGAACGTTGCGACGGCGTCAGACTGACTTCTGAGTCCGCGAATCGCCCTCAGGCTTCCGGAGCCGTGAGAAGGCCGCGAGCGACGAACGCCATGACCGTGTCCAGAAACTCGTCGTTCGCGACATCGGGGTCGAGCGCCAACATCATTCCCACCCCCCGTATGAGGGCGATCACGATCCGAGCCGCCTGGGTGGGTGACTCGATCGGCTTGAAACCCTGACGCTCGCGCTCGGTTTCGATGATCAGCGCAACGTCCTCGAGGTTCTTTCGGTCGAGCTCTGCCAGCTTGGCCCTGGCGGTCGGGTTTCTCATCGCGTAGAGGTGGAACTCCTCGTAGAGCAGCCCCCAATTGTTGGTCGAACCGAGTCCTTGGCGCCGGAGGAGGTCGACGAAGTCGGAGAGCCGTGACTCCGACGGGGCCTCCGTTCCTTCGAGACCTTCGACGGTATTCCGGAGGGCCTGCATCTCCTCGCTGTACACCCAGGCCAGGAGCGCCAAGAACAGGTCTTCTTTGTTGCGGAAGTTCGAGTACACGGCTCCCTTGCTGAAGCCGGCAACCGACGCAACTTCGTCGAGGGTCGTGCCATGGAAGCCCCGCTCGGCGAAGACCTGGGCGGCAGCCTGCAGCAGGTGCTCGCGGGTCAGGTTCCGACGCCGCTCTGGGGTCAAGGGTTCCAGTGCAGGGGCCCTTGCCATGCGCAGCAGTATATTACATACTAAGCGGTATGCAGGCTACTAGCCAGTATGTCGAGGACGCCCGAGAAGAGATGGGAGCCCAGGGAGATCGTGTGCTCGCCATCCGATCAGTAGGCCTGGAGCGACAGTTCGAGGCGACGATGGCGCTCGGGGGGTTGGACCTCGCTGTCGAGCGGGGCGAGGTCTACGGATTCTTGGGACCCAATGGCGCCGGCAAGTCCACCCTTGTCCGCATCCTGTGCACCCTGCTTCGTCCGACCGCGGGCAGTGCATGTGTGGCTGGTCACGATGTCGTCGACGAGCCACAGGCGGTACGGCGCAAGATCGGGGTCGCACTCCAGGCCGCTGCGCTCGACGATCGTCAGACCGGGCGCGAACTTCTGGAGCTCCAAGCCCGACTCTTCGGGCTTCGGCGAGCGGAGATCCGGGCCCGGCTGGAAGAGGTCTTGCGGCTCGTCAACATCGGCGATGCGGTGAACCGCCGCATCGGGACCTACTCGGGAGGCATGAAGCGCCGGATCGACCTTGCCGCCGCGCTCATCCACAACCCGGAAGTGTTGTTCCTGGATGAGCCCACCACCGGTCTCGATCCGGCGTCGAGATCTGAGGTGTGGGAGGAGGTCCGCCGCTTGAGCGAACAGCTCGGACTCACCGTCTTCCTCTCCACGCAGTACCTCGAAGAAGCAGATGCCCTCGCCGATCGAATCGGCATCATCCGCGCAGGTCGATTGGTTGCCGAAGGCACCCCCGCAGTCCTGAAGCGGCTCGTGGGCGAGGATCTGATCATCATCGAAACAGAGGGTGTTGATCGGTCCGTTCTTGACGTGGCACGGAGTGTTCACCACGTCACCGGGGTCAGCGTCGAAGGATCGACACTCACGGTCAAGACAACGGACCGAAGCGGGACGTTGCTCCCTCTGTCGGCCGCCTTGGTCGAGACGAATCTCCGAGTGCGGAGCGTCAGTTTTCGGACGCCCACCCTCGACGATGTGTTCCGACAGTTTGCCGGGACCGCCGACGACCGCACCGTGGTGTCGTGACGTGCTTGCACCTCACCTCTCGATCAGACGGGCTGGGTTTATCCATGATGTCGCCTGCATTGCCGGGCGTGCTCTCCGCCAGCTCCCGCGTGAGCCCGTACCTGTGGTCCTTGCCCTGTTCGTCCCGATTTTCTTCTACACGACCAACATCGGCATGTTCGGCAACCTCGTTCGACATGCCACCGGCTTCGACTACAAAGCTTTTTTGATACCGATGGCCATCGCCTTCGCTGTCACCGGCATGTCGAGGGCGCCGACCCTGGTGACCGATCTGACTGGCGGCTATTTCGATCGCCTGTGCATGACTCCTGTGAGGCGAAGCGCTCTCTTGCTCGGAATGATGGTGGCGGACATCCTGATCATCACCCTGCTCTGCCTGCCGGTGCTCGGGATGGGCTTCGGTTTCGGCGTCCGATTCGCCACGGGGGCGCCAGGCATCCTCGTGTTCATCGCGTTCTCGGCCTTGTGGGGATGGGCTTTCACCGGCATTCCCTACGCGATTGCCTTGAAGACGGCCAGTCCCGCGGCGATCAGTGCCTCCTATGGCCTCTTCTTTCCCCTTTTCTTCCTCAGCGACGCGGTGGTACCCAAACAGGCATTGGCGGGTTGGTACCAAGGCATCGCAACGTACAACCCAGTGACGTACCTGGTTGAGGCCCTTCGCTCGTTGATCCTCGTGGGATGGCAGCCGTGGGTCCTGATCAAGGGTGCGATCGCACTCGGGGCCTTGGGCGCTGCGAGCCTGTCGCTGGCGCTCATTGCGTTGCGAGGGCGAGTCAACCAGTCGAGGTGATCGCAGCCGTCAACAGGCTCAGCGCCTGCGCGGTTGGCCGGGCTCCTGGGTCGGCATCTTCTGCGGCGAAGGCAGGTTGATGTCTTCTGGTGGAGCCAGAAATGGGAACGGGTTCGAGAACGTCGGGCACCCGGCCGGGAGGTCGAGCGAGGTCGCCGGCAGCTGAGGCTTGTTGTCGTTGGGCGAGGAGAAACCGAGGGTCGAGGTCAGATCCCCGACCGCATTCCGGCGCCAGGCGGTCAGGTTCGGGACCGTCACGTCGAACCGCTCCTCGAGGAACCGCAGCAGCGAAGTGTGATCGAACGTCTCCGAATTCACGTAGCCGCCCCGGCTCCAAGGTGACACGACGATCATCGGAACCCGAAAGCCGAGCCCGATCGGTCCGGCCACCCCGCCACCTTCTTTGCTCGCAGCACTGGTGGTGATCTCCTCCCCCGGGGTTCCTGCAGGGGGAGTCGGAGGCACCACGTGGTCGAAGAAGCCGCCGTTCTCGTCGTACATGAGGAAGACGACGGTCTTCGACCAGATCTCCGGATTGGACATCAGGGTGCTCAGCACCTGACTGGTGAACCACTGGCCGGCGACCGGCGAGCTGTTCGGGTGCTCGGAGTAGGAGAGAGGCGGGAGCAGCCACGACACGCTCGGAAGCGTTCCGGCCTTGACGTCGGCGTTGAACTCGGCGGGCCATGTGGGGAGAAAAGCGTTCTTGTACAGAGCGGACGAGGGGTTCGCCAGGTACTGCTTGAAGTAGAGCAACGCGTTGAACCCGGTGGCGAGTGCCTCGTCCATGATCGGACCGACCGAGGTCCCCGGCGACTGGTAGAACTTCCACGAAATCCCCTTGTCCGAGAGGACTTCGGGCATCGTGTCCCAGCTGACCGAGCCGACCGCGTCCTTGGCGTCCGAGAACCCCGGGGTCTCCAGCACCGGACCGCCGTGCGCTCCGGTCGGGTCCAGAAAGGCCGACAGCGAGTACAACCTGTTTGGCATGGTCGGGCCGATGACCGAACAGTGGTAGGCGTCACAGATGGTGAAGGCATCGGCGAGGTCGTAGTAGTAACCGAGCTGCTGGCGGGTGAAGTACCCCATGACCAGCGGGCCCTGTGCCGCTCCGTCGTACCGGGCTTCCGAGTGGGTGGCGACGAACTGTGTGTTGGTGCCGCCGTCCCAGCTCTCATGCTGGGGTGCCCAGTCGTGGATCGGGACCGAGGAGTTTCCAGAGCAGATCTGGGCGGTGGCCGACGCCAGGTTGTAGGGCAGAAGCGTGGTGGCACCTCCGGTTCCGCCCGGCCAGGGCTGGGTGAACCGCGCCATCGCATTGTCGCTGCGGTCGTCGAAACCACGCACCCCCGGATAGGTCCCGAAGTAGTGGTCGAACGAGCGGTTCTCCTGCATGAGGAAGACCACGTGCTCGACCGCGCCGAGGTCGCTTCCCGCCGGTCCGGTGGTGGACGTCGACGCCGAGGTATTCGAGTCCCCGCAGGCGGCACCGAGGATGCCTGCTCCGGCAATGCCGAGGCCTCCGGCCAGAAGGTCGCGTCGACTGATCCTCATCTCGTCCTCCCCAGCTGTCCGGTTGCGTCAGGCGGTCCCGAGCTTGGCGGGGAGTGTAGCGAAGGGGTTGAATCGCCCTCGGTATGGTGGCAGCGGCGCGCGTCACCCATGCGCGCCGCTGCCCGCGTCATGCGGCAGCGGGAACAACTCCCAACTCGTCGAGCGACTCCATGTCCGACTTCGACGCCTTGACGAGGAACAGTGCCGACAACATCGCCACCACCAGGCAGCCGGCCCCGATGACGAACCCGACCACGTAGCCGTGGATCTGGGCGGCCTCGCGATTTGCCGGGGTGTTGACCCGGGTGGCCAGATAGGCAGCGGTGCTCGATGCGAAGACCGTGTTCAACAGTGCCGTCCCCAACGATCCGCCCACTTGTTGGGTGGCGTTGAGCGTCGCGCTCGCGACTCCTGCATCGTGGTGCGAGACGCCGAACAGCGCGGTGCTGCTCATGGGGACGAACGCCAGACCCATCCCGATGCTGATCAGGATTTCGGCTGGGAGCACGTGCAGCGCGTAGCTGGTGTCGGCTCCGATCTGGGTCAGCCAGAGCATCCCGAGTGCTGCTGCACCGAAGCCGGTGACCATGATCGGCCTGGGTCCGGTGCGCGGCAGCAGCCTGGAAGAAACTCCCGCAGCCATGATGATCCCGGCCGAGAAGGGAAGGAAGGCGAACCCGGTCTTGAGGGCCGAGTAGCCGAGATTTCCCTGGAAGTAGTAGGTGAGGAAGAGGAACATCCCCATCAGCCCGGAGCCGACCATCAGGGAGCTCAGGAACGAACCGCCTCGGGTCCGTTCGAGGATCACTCGCATGGGGAGCAGCGGGTTGGTGGCCCGCAGTTCGATGGCGACGAACACAGCCAACAGCACGACGCCGATCCCCAGATACAGCAGCGTGTCGGTAGCCGTCCAGCTGCTTGCGGCCGCACGGGTGAAGCCGTAGACGAGGGCGAGGAGTCCGCCGGTCACGGTGATCGCCCCGGGGATGTCGTAGCTGGTATTGCCGTGGGCCTTGCTCTCGTGAACGATCGGTAGGGCAACGAGTGCGGTCGCGATGGCGATGGGCACGTTGACCAACAGGCACCATCTCCACGACGCGTACTGGGTGAGCAGCCCGCCCGCGATCAGTCCGATCGCAGCACCACCGCCGGAGATGCCCCCGTAGACACCGAACGCGGTGGCTCGTTCTTTCACTTCGGTGAAGGTCACCGTGATGAGGGACAGGGCCGCCGGTGCCAGCAACGCGGCGAACGCCCCTTGGAGCGCTCGGGCCCCGAAGAGCATCGGGGCGTTCACCGCCACGCCACCGAGAGCGGAAGAGGCGGCGAATCCGAGAAGGCCGACGACGAAGATGCGTTTGCGCCCGACGTAGTCGGCGATGCGGCCACCGAGTAACAGCAGCCCACCGAAGGCCAACGTGTAGGCGGTCATCACCCACTGACGGTTGTCGGTGGAGATGTGGAGGCTGCGTTGCGCGGAGGGGAGGGCGATGATCACGATGGAGGCGTCGAGGACCACCATCAGCTGCGCGACGGCGATGACGGCAAGGGCCACCCAGCGCCTGGGGTCGGGCCCGTCGGTTTCCGACGGAGAGGGTGGCGATTCGAAGGGTTCGGTAAGGGTCGACACGAGATGCTCCTTGAGGGGTGGGGGATCGGGGGATTCTCAAACAGTGCTGTGATGAGGTACCGAAGGTGCAGGGGGCATCGAGACTCCCTTGGGACTGCGGGCTAGCGGGGTAACAGCGGGAGGACGACGTCATCCACCATATGAACGATGAACGTCTCGTCGATCGGCTCGCCGCTGATCACCAAGCGGTTGAAGAACATTGCGGTCAACAGTTCGTTGACCACGCCGGCATCGGTTCTCGGTGGGAGTTCCCCGGCAGCGATCGCCTGCTCGAAGATGTCATCCACGATCTGCTTTCGCCCGTCGATGACCTGGCTCCGCATGAGATCGGCCAACTCTTGATCCTTGTGCATGGCCGACAGGACGCCGACCAACAGGGCGGAGTCCTCACTGGACATCGACGAGCTCATGCACTTGAGCGCGGCGATCAAATCGTCACGAAGTGAACCGGTCATCGGAGGGGGGATGGCCGCTGCCTCGCACTTGCGCCGACGGATCGCTTCGACCACCACTTCGGCCTTGCCCGACCAGCGGCGATAGATGGTGGCCTTGCCGGCATGGGCCCGTTCGGCGAGAGCGTCCATGCTCAGGCGGTCGTATCCAACCTCCATGACCAAGCTCAGCGCAGCGTCGAGGATGGCTTGCTCACGTGCCATCGCTCGGGGTCCACAAGGCCGACCGACTCGCTGTTCGACGTCTTCTGCTTCGGCGATGCTCACGAGAACTCCAATGGAACGAAACCGTTTCGTCTACTTTGACAGAGTCCACTTCAGAACGCAACCGTTCCGTTCTGATTTCTTTATTCTCCCTGTTCAGAACCGTAAACATGGGGGGAGGGTTGTTTCAAGAAGACGCCGACCCGTCGTCACCTGTTCGTCATGTTCGGGCCGTACGTTGTCCGAGTCAGGTCGGTTGAGCCGGGTCCCGCCACCTAGCTCGCCGACCTGACAGCTCAGTGGGCCCGGCCGGCGAGGTGGACGGATCGGCTCAGCGCTCCTGTTCGGTGGGCCGCACCAGGATCTCGTTGACGGCGACCCGGCGAGGCTGGGTGACTGCATAACGCACCGCCTGTGCGATGTCCTCTGCCGTGAGCCTTTCCATGTCTCCAAAGGTCTGGCGCATGCCCTCGAGGATCTCGGGTCGGTTGTGGCCCGCCAGCTCCGTTGAGGTCGCGCCGGGCTCGACGATGGTGACTCGCACGTGGCGAGTTGTCACCTCCTGGCGCAACGACTCGCTGAAGGCGCCGACGCCGAACTTGGTTGCGTTGTAGACCCCACTGTTGAGCCGCGCGACTCGCCCTGCCACCGAGCTCACGTTCACCACATCGGCGACCTGCCGGGGCTTGCTCTCGGCAGCCTCGAGCAGGTGGGGCAGCGCCGCGTGGGTGCAGTAGAGGAGTCCGAGCAGATTGAGGTTGACCATCCGACGCCACTCGTCGGTGGGAGCGCCGTGGATCGGACCGAGCAGCATCACGCCCGCGTTGTTGACCAAGGTGTCGAGCCGGCCGAAACGGTCGACCGACTGGGCGACCATCTCGTTGACCTGTGCCTCGTCAGTCACGTCCACCTCGAGGACGAGCACCTTGTCGGGGTCGTCGATGCGCTCCGCCAGCTGCTCCAGCCGGTCCCGACGGCGCGCGGCCAACACGACGGAAGCGCCGTCCTCGGCCAGCGCGAGGGCTGTCGCCTCCCCGATCCCACTGGACGCGCCGGTGACCAATGCCACGGTTCCCTCGAGCACTCCTGACATGTTGGATCCTCCTTCTCGGACGCCCGCTCGGCGTCCTGCTTGCGTTCTACCGCCCCGCAATGCAACTCCGTACGACGAGAACTACGCGCGGACGGCGCGCCAGCAACGGCATCCCATCGGGACGTCGATCTGACCCGTACCGACCAACGAGGACGCGGCAGCCTCGATGCGAGCCAACTCGCGCTCACGGTCCTCTTGCGTCGCGGTGATCATCACGCTGTAGGTCTGTGCCAGTCCGACGAGCTCCTCTTGGTTCATCGGCTTCGACCAGGTGATCGTGTTCTCCTCGAGCTCGGCGAAGGGAGCACCGGCAGGCAACTCGAAACGGTGACGAGCCCTTCGCTCGGCCTCGTCGTTTGCCGTATTCCTCCCGAGCAGCTCCCCGACCCACCCCACCGAGCGGATGGCCCCGTTCCAGATCACGCCGAACACACCCCCGGGCCGCAACACACGAGCGATCTCGTCGAGGGTTCGCTCCCGATCCATCCAGTGCCAGGCCGACGAAACGGTGAGCGCATCCAGGGACCTCGATCTCAGAGGCAGGTGTTCCGCCCATGCTTGGACGCCAGGTATCTGCGGGGAGTGCGTTCTCAGGACTCCGAGCATCCGGATGTCCGGCTCGACGGCAACAACCCGGTCCGCCTGCCTGGCGAGTTGCCGGGTCAGAGCACCGGTTCCTGCCCCGACATCTGCGACCCTTCCACCCTTCGTGCGTAGCACCCACTCGACGACCGACATCGGCGGCCCCGGGCGGTAGCGGTCGTAGACGTCGGCAACGCCACCGAAGGACAGTGCTCGTACCGCGTGCTCTGCTCGAGCCATGCAGCCGACAGTACCGGGCGGTCATGCCGACGCGGACTCGCCTCCTGAGGGTCTGCCACACTTGGCCGGTGAACGGCTGGACCAGGTGGGCACGCAGGGTGGTAGCCATGGCGGTGATCGGGACGGTCTCCGCCGTCGTGGCGGTCGGTCCTGCCCGCGTCGCCGGGGCAAGGATCCTCGAACATCCGATTGTCGGAATGCAGTCGACCCCCGATGGGCACGGCTACTGGGAAGTCGCCTCCGACGGCGGCATCTTCAGCTTCGGCGACGCCGGGTACTACGGATCGATGGGCGGCCAGCCACTCCACGCGCCCGTGGTCGCCATGGCCTCGACTCCGGACGGCAAGGGCTACTGGGAGGTCGCCTCCGACGGCGGCATCTTCAGCTTCGGGAACGCAGGCTTCTACGGATCGATGGGCGGGACCCCGCTCAACCAACCGATCGTCGGCCTGGCAGCCACGCCCGACGGCAAGGGCTACTGGGAAGTGGCTTCGGACGGCGGGCTGTTCAGTTTCGGTGACGCCGAGTTCTACGGCTCGATGGGCGGGACGGCGCTGAATCAGCCGGTGGTGGCTATGGCCTCGACCCCCGACGGCAAGGGCTACTGGGAAGTGGCTTCGGACGGCGGGCTTTTCAGTTTCGGTGACGCCGAGTTCTACGGCTCGATGGGCGGGACGCCACTCAACGAGCCGATCGTCGGAATGGCCTCGACACCGGACGGCAAGGGCTACTGGGAAGTCGCCGCGGACGGGGGCATGTTCAGCTTCGGTGATGCCGCTTTCTACGGGTCGATGGGCGGAACCCCGCTCAACAGGCCGATCGTCGGACTTGCGACCGTGCCCAAGGGCAAGGGTTACTGGGAGGCGGCGTCCGACGGGGGAATCTTCAGCTTTGGGGACGTCAGGTTCTTCGGATCGGTCCCGAACCTCCCGCCGCCCGGGCCCCCCCGAATCGCCCTGTACGGGGATTCGCTCGGAATGGAGGCCGGTCCGTACTTCACCTATCTCGCCGGCCAGGCGGGTGCCTCCACCCTCGTGCGCACGTACGGCGGCCTCTCCCCCTGTGACTTCTTGTCGGACATGGCGACGGACGCTGCTTCGTGGCAGCCGACCGCAGTGGTCCTCGAATTCAGTGGCGACAACTTCACGCCCTGTATGGATGGCGACCCGATCGGATCCCAGCAGTACTACGCCAAGTACCAGTCCGACCTCCAGACCGCGATCGACATCTTCCGTCCAGCTGGAACCGAGGTGTTCATCGTCGGCCTTCCCTACGACGAATCCGCCGGCCTGAACCAGAACGTCACCAAACTGAACCAGCTCTACGCGTCGGTGGCGAGCGCAAACAGTGGGGTGACCTATGTCGACGCAGGCCAGTCGGTCATGGCGAAAGGCGCGTTCGCCTGGTCGCTTCCGTGCCTCCCGTACGAGCCATGTACCGGAACGGCCGGAACCAACATCGTCCGCTCGCCCGACGGTGTGCATTTCTGTCCGACCGGCGATACCACGCTCGAGGGGTACTTCGAGATCTGCAACGTGTACTCATCGGGTGCGTTCCGGTTCGCGGCGGCCATGCTCGGGCCTGCGCTCGATTCGTAGCGGTCTGTTCGATCTCTGCCGCCAATTCCGGGTGTTCAGCGCCAGCATTCTGGTAGCGTTTTTTGCAGGCGATGGGACTCTGCCTCGGTGGGTCGCCCACCGAAACCGCCTTCGGGCTGATGGTTCCTCCAACAGATTCGTACGGAGGAAGCCATGAGCGAGCACACTGATTCCCACCCGGAGATCCCTCTCGACCCGGATACTCCATCGGTCGGCGAAGGACCGTCGCTGGCGACCCATCTGAGTCTTCTCTCACTGTTGCTGGTTGCCGCCGGTGGTGTCGGAGGAACGGCCGTCCGGTACTCCGTCAGCCTCGCCCTGCCGACCCGGACCGGTCAATGGCCGACCGGGACCTTTGTGGTGAACATGAGCGGCGCGCTCATCCTCGGACTGTTGCTGGAGGGACTGGCGCGTCGTGGGCCGGACATCGGCTCGCGGCGCCAGCTTCGTCTGCTGTTCGGAGCAGGATTCTGCGGATCGCTCACCACGTACAGCACACTCGCAACCGAATCCGACCTTCTGGTGCGCAGCCACGATGCCGGCCTGGCGATTGCCTACGCGGTCACCAGTGTGGTCGGCGGGCTAGTCCTTGCCGTGGCAGGCGTCGCCATCGCCGGCGCGCACCATCGACAACGGGTGCAACGGAGCGCCTCATGATCGGTCTGTGGGTGTCACTCGCAGGAGCGGTCGGGGCGGTCAGCCGGGTTGCCCTGGACGGAGCCATCCGTGGTCGCACCGACACCGAGTTCCCGTGGTCGACCATGGTGGTCAACCTCAGTGGTTCGTTCGTCCTCGGGCTGGTCACCGGCCTCCTGTTGTTTCGGCACGATCCGACCAATCTCAAGTTGGTCATCGGAACCGGCTTCTGCGGTGGGTACACCACCTTCAGCACGACCAGCTTCGAAGCGGTCCGCCTCATCGAGCGGGGGCTCTACCGGGCGGCGATAGGAAATGCTGCCGGCACCCTGGCGGCCTGCATGGGCGCTGCCGCCATCGGGTTGGCCGTCGTGAGGATCTAGATGCCGTCCGAATATCCCGACATCGACGTACTGTCTGAATATCCAGACAGGAATACCTTGTCGGGATATGTCGACAAACGGTCCCTATCGCATCTACAGACCCGATTCCCTTGGGGATGCCATACGCCATTACCGGACCGAAGCAGGTCCTACCCAGGCCGAGCTCGCTGAGCTCACCGGCCTCCATCGGAGCTACCTGTCGGAGCTGGAGACCGGAAAAGAGACGGAGCAGCTCGTCAGGGTGACGTGAGTCGCAAAGAGCGAAGCTGCTCAGGCGGAGCGGACCGGTTTCGACACGTCGGCTGGCATCCCACCTTCGAAGCGGACACTCCGGTCGCGGAGCGCGGGGACCCGAACTCCTCCGAGCCACTCGCCGGTCAGGTTGAGCGGGTCCGCACCGGCGACGACGACTTGGTCTCCCCGAGTCGGGTCCCGGTGCACGTCCCCGAGCAAAGCCACCGCTTCCGCGGTTGCGTACTGCTCGCCGGAGATTCCTGCAACGAACCGGCCACCCAAAGCCTGGCCGCGAGCTTCGATCCGCCGCAGAGCTCGGACGACATCACGCCAAGGGACCCGGTAGGACTCCCGCGACCAGAGCTCCCACGCCACGATCCCCCAACGGGCGAGAAGCTGCCACGCGACCGCTTCGGCGAGCTCTTCGGACGCCGGACCGATCTCGGGCAGATCGGAGTCGTTCGCGCTGCCTTGGCCGTCCTGTGGGAGGAGTGACCATCGCCCTTCACCCATCCCTGTTCCGATCGGGCTGCGCTGGCGGCCGAGTGCAACCCGTCGGGCGTAGGCGCGTTGGGTTCTCGATCGCCGGCGGCTTCGACTCGAAAGCAGCGATCGCAGCGCCGAAAAGGCGTCCGCGGTGACCATCCCCCGGGAAACCAGATCCCAGAGCCCCTCGTCGATTTCGGCGTCGAGCCGCCCCGACATCGACCCGAGGTCTGATCGGAAGCACGCGCCCCGAGCGCGGAGAGCACGGAGAAGGTCGGCGGAAGCGCCCGCGGTGGGTTCGAGTGGGATCTTGCCGGCGCGTACCGCCTCAAGCGTCCATCCGAGGTCGGGTCGGGTCACGATCGCAATTGGGGTGGCTGGCGACGGAGTCGCCGCGCCGCGGCGCTGCGCAGGCGAGTCCGAGTCTTCGTCTGCATCCGCGTCGCCACCGCTCGGTGCGTCACGCTCAGCCTTCGGGGTCAGGCGTGCCCACGCCACCTCACCGCCGAGGCAGAGCTCGTCCAGCCAGCGCGGGTCATAGCCGACGACTCGTGCCGGGAGAACATGTCGCTCCCATTCACCGGCTGCCACCTCGAGCCCTTGCAGTTGCTCGATGACTGCCAGCAGCCCCGATCGTCCTTCTGCTCGTGAGCCTGCAGCCACGTGTTGCCAACAGGCGAGGAATCGCACGAAGTCCGAGATGCTGACCGCCTCGACTCTGCGCCGTCGCCGGCTGCGACTCGCGGCATGGAGCCGCACCAGAAGGTGCCGCGCACACCACCGTCCGTCGGGAAGCTCGATCGCCGAGCCGGCTGCCTCCAGCCGGGCGAGGCCCGAGCGGGCTCTCGCCTCGGTGACCGGCGCTCCGAGGGCGGTTCCACTCGGGAGCGGACGCTCGGAGGTCAACTGTTCCACCGAGACCGGTCCGGCAAGCTCGAGGTGTCCACCGATGCACAGTGCGAGTGCCTCGTCGGCCCCCACCATCGGATCGACCGCTGATGCCGTCAGTTCTTCGGCGAGAGTCAGGCGCTCGGTCGGAGCCCATGCCCCGGCCACCAGGTGGGCACGGTTGTCGGTCCGCAACTGATCGAACCAGCGCTGCCACGACGGTACCGGCCGGCACAGCACCAACGACAAAAGCAGGTCGTGCAGCTCGTCGGCGTCTCGGGGTTCGGGCAGTTGGTCGAGCACCTCGGAGACCGCGGCGTCGTCGAGTGGTGCGAGCTCGGACGACGGGACCGGAAGTCCGGACGGACCAAGTGGCCCAAGACCGCGGGCCACCGGGACCGCCCGCGTTCGGCGTTCCTCGAGCGGTGCACCGTCGAGGAAGGTGTACGGACGACCGGTGAGGATGCCGTGGGAGAGGGGAGAGGGTTCGGAGGACTCGACCAGGTGCACGTCCAGGCTTCCGGACTCGAGCTGGCTCACCAGGGAGACCAGCCCCTCGACGTCGAGTGGTTCGTTCAGGCAGTCGGTGACCGATTGACGCACCAGCACGTGGTCGGGCACCGCCACCGGTCCGGGTGGGGCGTTCTCCTGACACGCGGCGAGGGCAGGCCAGGCAGCGGCCAGTAGGTCGTCCGCTTCCATCCGCTGGAGGTGGATCGGCCGGCGTTTGCCGCCGGACGAGCGCGGCACGACGAGCGCGCGGTTGAGGTTCCATCGCCAGCGGGCGGCGAGCATCGGGTGGAGGAGGATCGCCTGGGTGAGCACCTCGGCCGCCGTGGCGCTGTTGAGCATCTTCGGGACCTGGGACAACGGAAAGCTGTGCTGCGGTCCGAGCGAGAGCACCACCGTGTCGTCGTCGGCTGCCGCTTGGAGCTCGAAGTCGAACGAGACACAGAAGCGCTTGCGCAGAGCGAGACCGAACGCCCGGTTGATCCGACCACCGAAGGGGGAGTGGACGATCAGCTGGGTGCCTTCCGTCTCGTCGAAGACCCGCTCGATGACCACTCGCGTGCACGTCGGGAGGGCGCCCAGCGCTGCCAGACCGGCTCCGAGGTAGGCGACGACCTGATCCGCAACCTCCGCACTGACGCCGGCCCGTTCGCGGACGACGGATCTCGCGCCGTCACCGTCTCCGGCGGCGAGCAGCGGCTCGAGCTCGGAGCGCAACCGACCGACCTCCTCGGAGAGTTCGGCGGTGCGGGCCGGTGCCTCACCCAGCCAGAAGGGAATGGTGGGGGGAAGGTCTCCGGCGTCGTGGACGCGCACGGTCCCGGTCTCTACCTTCGCGACCCGCCACGAATGGGTACCCAGTAGGAAGATGTCGCCGGCGGTCGCCTCGACGGCAAAGTCCTCGTGCACCGACCCGACGGTGACGCCGTCAGGATCGAGCACGACCCGGTAGTCGCCGGTTTCGGGAATCGCCCCGCCGCTGGTGAGGGCGGCAAGACGAGCGCCCCGGCGCGCACGAAGTCGTCCGTTGACTCCGTCGTGGTGGAGGTGTGCCCCCCGCCGCCCGCGCCCCGTCACGATGCCGCCCGACACCAGATCGACGGTTTCGTCGAACTCCTCCCGCGAAAGCCCGGCATAGGGCGCGGCTCGTTTCACCAGCTGGAAGAGGGGTTCGACCTCCCATTCACCGACCGAGGCAACTTCGGCGACGAGTTGCTGTGCCAACACATCCAGGGGTGCGGTCGGCGGCTGCAGGACATCGAGACGCCCTGCGCGAACGCCTGCGAGGAGTGCTGTGCACTCGACGAGCTCGTCGCGGGTGAGGGGGTAGAG
This sequence comes from uncultured Acidimicrobiaceae bacterium, assembly GCA_963839925.1. Lineage (GTDB taxonomy): Bacteria > Actinomycetota > Acidimicrobiia > Acidimicrobiales > RAAP-2 > Bog-756. Next base: position 1,011,182 of record CAWIWV010000002.1, read on the forward strand.
GCGCCCGAGAGGGGTGCCCTCCAACTGGTGGTTGGCCCTTCCGACCCGCTGCAGGAACGTGCCGATTGCCCGCGGCGATCCGATCTGGCAGACCAGCTCGACCGGGCCCACGTCGATGCCGAGCTCCAACGAGGCGGTGGCAACGAGTGCCCGGAGGTCGCCCGCCCTCAGACGTTGCTCGACGATCTTTCTGCGGGCGCTCGAGAGACTCCCGTGGTGCGCCGCCACCTGTAAGGCGATGTCGACGTCCGCATCGTCGTCGTCATCCGGCGCGCCGAGCCGTATGGCCAACTGATGGGCGACCCGTTCGGCCATCTTGCGGGTGTTGACGAAGACCAGGGTTGTTCGGTGCTCGAGCACGTGCGTCGCAATGTTGTCGAGTACGTCGGAAAGCTGCCCTCCGCTGGTCACCGCCTCGAGTTCGGACTGTGGAAGTTCGATGTTGACGTCGAGATCCCGCCGGTGGCCGCAGTCGACGATGGTGGCAGGTGTCCGCTCAGGATCCGTGCCGGACAACAGGTTGGCGACCACCTCGAGCGGGCGCTGAGTCGCCGACAACCCGATGCGTTGCAAGCGGATCCCTTGTTGCGAAACCAAGTGGGTCAGGCGCTCGAGGCTGAGGGAGAGATGGGAGCCTCTCTTGTCTCGGGCCAGTGTGTGAACCTCGTCGACGATGACCGTGTGGACGTGTTGCAGGGTGGCTCTGGACGAGGCGGCGGTGAGGAGCAGGTAGAGCGACTCAGGCGTCGTGACGAGCAGATCCGGCGGCGACTTGCGCATGGCTGCACGTTCGGCCGGTGGCGTGTCGCCGGTTCTGACTCCGACCGACAACTGCGGTGGTGCGTAGCCAAGGTCTTTGGCTTCCTCGGCGATCTCTGCGAGCGGTCGTTGCAGGTTCTCGTGCACGTCGACCGCGAGGGCCCGAAGAGGAGAGATATAGACGACCCGAGGTCCGGGGGCAGGTGCTGGGTCGGCCTCAACAGGAGATTGCTGTTGCGCTTTGTAGAGGGCATCGATCGCGACCAGAAATCCGGTCAGGGTCTTACCGGTGCCGGTGGGTGAGGCGACCAGCACGTCCTCCCCCGACATGATGCGTGGCCAGGCACGTCGTTGTGGCTCGGTCGGACCGGCCGGGAATCGCCGCAGGAACCAGCTCGCAACCGCCGGATGGAAGGTCCGGAGGGTGGAGTCCTCGAGCGGGTCGGAAAGGGTCGTCACAGGTACATCTCACACTACGGGTGTCTCTGCCCGCGGGCGCCGGGAGCTCAGTCGACAGGCAGATAGCCCGGCCCTGGACCGAGGTCCGATGCCAGATCCTCCGGATTGGACAACTGGCAGGTCCGCAGGGAGAGGCAGCCACAACCGATGCAGCTGGACAAGCCGCCCCGCAGCGCTTCGAGCAGGGCGATCCGTTGGTCGAGGCGTTCGCGCCAGCCGCGGGAGATCCGCTTCCAGTCCTCGAGGTTCGGGGCCCGATCGGTGGGCAGATGGGAGAGGGCCTCGACGATCTCCTCGAGACTCAGCCCCACCCGCTGGGCGATGCGAATGCAGGCGATCCGTCGCAGCACGTCGCGACGGAAACGGCGTTGGCCGCTCTCGGTGCGTTCGGCATGGATCAGACCCATCCGGTCGTAGAAGCGGATGGCTGACGTTGCCATCCCGCTGCGCTCGGCTACGTCTCCAATGGTGAGTAGTTCTCGCATCGAAGATCACTTCCTCGAAATTTCTCTGGGTTCCCTCTTGACTTAAACATTACTTTAAGTTTTACCATCGACCGTGACGTGGACATCAGGCCACGGAAATGGAGGAATCAGATGCCAGTCGCAATCGTGACCGGAGCTTCACGAGGATTCGGACGGGCCCTCGCCATCGATCTGGCCGGAGAGGGTTGGGATCTGGTCGTCGACGGACGCGATCCGGGGTCCCTCGATGTCGTTGCCAAAGAGCTCAAGGGATCGACGGGAACCGTGCACGCGGTCGCCGGAACGGTGGTCGACCCCGCGCATCGGGCCGAGCTCGTGACATCGGCGGAAGCGCTCGGAGGTGTCGATCTGCTGGTCAACAACGCGAGCGAACTCGGCCCGAGCCCGCTGCCCAACCTCCGCAGGTTCCCGATCGACGCGTTGCAAGCGGTGTACGACGTCAACGTCATCGCTCCGCTCGCGCTACTCCAGCTCGCGCTTCCGTCGTTGCGGCGATCGGGTGGAGCGGTCGTGTCCCTCTCCTCGGACGCGGCGGTCGAAGCGTACGAAGGATGGGGCGGCTACGGGTCGTCCAAAGCCGCGCTCGACCAACTGCACCGGATCCTTGCGGTGGAAGAACCGGGTGTGCGGGTCTATGCGTTCGATCCGGGCGACATGCGGACGGACATGCACCAGGCTGCCTTCCCCGGCGAGGACATCTCAGACCGACCCGAGCCCGAATCGGTCGTCCCCGGCTTCCGGAACCTTCTGGCATCGGGTGCTCCGAGCGGGCGCTACCGGGCGGCCGAATGGATCCCGGCATGAGCCCCCCGACCGCGGTCGCCGCGCCAGACCGATCATCCATCGAACCAACCGTGCCTCCCGCCCGATTCGACTACGACCTCCCGCCCGCGCTGGAGGCGTCCGAGCCACCCGAGGCGCGCGGACTCACTCGCGATGCCGTGCGGATGTTGGTGGCAACACGAAGCGACCTCTCTCTGGTGGACAGCACCTTCAACTTCCTGCCCAGGTTCCTCGAAGCCGGTGACACGTTGGTGGTGAACACTTCCGGCACCATCCCTGCCGCAGTCGAAGCCACCGCCGAAGACGGCACGCCACTCGCTATCCACCTCTCCACCCGTCTCGACGACGGGCGGTGGGTGGTCGAGCCACGACGGCTCGCGGGTCGGTCGACCGAGCGCTGGGAGGGGTCGCTTCCGTCGTTGCGGTTTCATGTTCCCGGGGATGCGACTGTCACCCTCGAGGAGCAGTACTGCGGGAGCAACCGCCTCTGGGTGGCGAGTCTCTACCTGGGTCAGTCCCCGCTCAGTTGGTTGACCGTCCACGGGCGGCCGATTCGCTACGGGTATGTGGAGCGTCCTTGGCCGCTCGAGTTCTACCAGAACGTCTATGCCACCGAGCCGGGGAGCGCCGAGATGCCGAGCGCAGGTCGGCCCTTCACCGCCGAGGTGATCACCCGCCTGGTCGCAAAGGGCGTGGCGGTGACCCCGCTCGTCCTGCACACCGGAGTCGCCTCCCTCGGTGCCGACGAGCTTCCCTATCCCGAACGGGTGCGTGTCCCCGAGTCGACCGCCGAACGGGTCAACGCTGCCCGGCGAAGCGGACATCGTGTCATCGCGGTCGGGACGACGGTCGTCCGGGCGCTCGAGACATCGGCGGGTTCCGACGGACGCTCGCACGCCTACGACGGCTGGACCGATCTGGTGGTCTCACCCGATCGCGAGGTGCGGATCACCGACGGTCTGTTGACCGGTTGGCACGAGCCCGCCTCGTCGCACCTGATGATGCTCGACGCAATCGCCGGACGACCACTGCTCCGTGCGTCGTACGAGGAGGCGCTCGGGACCGGGTACCGCTGGCACGAGTTCGGAGACGTGCACCTCATCCTTCCCTGATCCGGCTTCGACGGATGTGCAACGATGCCATCGTCGCGAGCAACCGGGGGAGGCGAATCGTGCGCAGAATTCTTGTCGCGGCTCTTGTGGTGGGACTGGCTCTGGTAGGTGCCGCCTGCGGCAACAGCGGCACCGGACCCCCTGCAGCGGTGACCACGTCGTCGACGCCCCAGTATCAGCACCACGGCCCGTTTGCCGTGGGGGTGACGACGCTCGACCTCGGATCCGCCGGACCCGTCTACGGCGAGCGACTGGCCACCGTGTACTACCCGGGCGCCCTGAAGGGGGGAGAGGCGCCGCCCCGCTTCAGCTACACCGAGGCGCAGACGCTCCCGACGGCCCTCCGGGGAGTCCTCCCTCCCCGCTACAACACCACGCAGACGATCGATGCATATCAGGGCATCCCCGGTTCTCCGAAGGGACCCTTTCCGGTCGTACTCTTCAGCCACGGTTTCGGGGGTGAGCGCCTGTACTACTCGAACCTGCTGACCGGCATCGCCTCGTGGGGTTACGTGGTCGTCAGCGCCGACTACCTCGAGCGCGGCCTCGCGTCCCAAGCGATCTCCGGTGCTCCCAAGCCCACCACGGCGCACGACGCCGCGACCCTGGCTGCGTCGCTCACGGCGGTGGAACAGGCCGGGGCGAACAGCGCCTCCCCGCTGCACGGCATCGTCGACTCGAAGCGGGTCGCCGCCGCCGGCCACTCCGCGGGTGGCGGAACCGCCTTCAACGCATTGGCCACGCCCAGGGTGGAGACCGCTGTCGGCTGGGCTCCGGTGGCGCCCTCGACGCTCGGTTCGTCCAAGCCGGTGATGCTGATCGGCGCCGAGGGCGATATCGCGGTCCTGCCCTCCTCGGTGAAGAAGACCTATCAGTCGTTCCGCGGCCCGAAGTCGCTCATCGAGATCGGCGGTGAGGGCCACAACACCTATACAGACATCTGTGTCGGGATCCGCCAGGGCGGCGGCCTCATCAACTTCGCCGTGGCCAACCACTTCACCAGTCCCCAGCTGGCGAAGCTGGGGATCAACGGTTGCCAGGCCAAGGACGCCGCTCCCCAGCGGTTCTGGCCGATCGTGCAGTACTACACGGTCTTCCAGCTGAAGAGCGTCTTTGCGGGCAACCCCTCTGCCACCGTTCCGGTTCCTGCCCCCGGGACCTTCCCCGGCATGACGGTCAGCATCACCCAGCAGAGCTAGCTGCCTACCGATCGAGGAGGTTGAGCCTCCCCTGGCGTTCGAACTCCTTGCGGAGGCTCTGCTTGTCGCTCTCGGTCAGCGGCAGGTACTCGTCGCTCCGACCCACCCGGTGCCAGACCGGATCGGCGACTCCCCATCCCGCGTCGCGCAGTGGGCGCTTGTCGATCTTGTCGGTGGCGGTCACCGGTAGCGACGCCACGATCCGTACGAACCGGGGTGCCCACTTGGTGCCGAGGTCCGGCTGCTCGGCGAGGAAGGAGGCAAAGGCCACCGGGTCGAAGGTACGACCTGGTTCGAGCTCCAACGCCGCCATCACCTGGTCACCGGTCTTCGGGTCGGGGACCGCGAACACCGCCACCCCCCGGACGTCTCCAAACCGCCCGAGGATCCGTTCGACCGGAGCGGCGGCAAAGTTCTCGCTGTCCACCCGGAGCCAGTCCCCGGTGCGCCCGGCGAAGTAGAAGATCCCCTGGTCGTCGCGGTAGGCGAGATCGCCCGACCAGTACCAGCCGTTGCGGGACCGCTCGGCCTCTGCGTCGGGGTTGTTGTAGTAGCCCTCGAAGTTGGAGAGGGTCGATCGCCCGACCAGTTCTCCGATGCACTCCGACGAGTTGGTCAATCGGCCTTCCTCGTCGAACCGTGCCGGCGGGCACTCGCGGCCGGAGGGGTCGACGACCGCGACGTCATCCTGTTCACGGGCTCGACCGAGCGCGCCGGGCCGGCTCTTGCCGACCGGCTGCAGGATGATCGCGTTCTCGCTCGACCCGTATCCCTCGAAGAGCGGGACACCGAACCGTCTGGTGAACTCGGCCTTGTCCGGTGCGGAGGTCTCCGGGCCGAGTACGAAACGGAGTCGATGGTCCCGGTCGTGCTCGGTCGGAGGAGTGGCAATCAGGTGGGAGATCGCCCGCCCGACCGTGTTGAAGTAGGTCGCTCCCGAACTGCGGACGTCACCGAGCAGGTTGGAGGCCGAGAAACGACGGCGCAGGACCACGGTGGCTCCACTGGCCCATGCGGGAAACACCGCGGCGAACAGCGCGTTGCCGTGGAAGAGCGGCATCGCCGAGTAGATGACGTCGTCACTGGTGAAGCCCATCGACGCGGTGGCGCGGTGGCGCGCCCCTGGGTCATCCGCACCGCCTTGGGGCCACCGGTCGAGCCGGAGGTGAAGATGAGGAGGTACAGGTCGTCAGGTCCGGGTGGGGGTGACGGAGGCTCGAAGCTGCCGGCGTGCTCGAGCAGTTCGGCATAGTCGTCCTGGTCGGCGACCAGCACCCGTCCTTCGTCGAGTCCGAGGTCGAGGCCGTCGAGCAGCCCGACCTGGGACGAGTCGGTGATGACCAGTTGGCAGTCGGTGGTCTTGATGTCGGTCGCCAGCTCCGCGCCGCGGCGGGTCGGGTTGATCCCCACCACGACCGCACCCGCCAGTGCGGCTCCGGCCAGCAGGAAGAGATACTCGGGCGTGTTCTCGAGGAGGACGCCCACATGGAACGGACCGTCCCGTCGGAGCTTCGTGAGCAGCGCCGCACGGCGCTTCGATTCGGCGACGGCCTCTCGCCACGACCACTCTTCTGACTCGAAGAGGATGCCGCGGTTGTCGTCGTCGGTCCGGAGTGCCACGAGTTCGGCGGCAGTGAGGATGCCGGTTCCGCTCATCCGATCCGCTCCACCAGGAGGTCGAGCATCGGGTTGTCGTCGACGGGCATCATTTCGGGCTCGCCGGCATCGCGACGCAGGTACCCGATGCGGGTCAGGATGGCGGTGCTCTTCACCATGGCCAACGTCTCGTACCAATCGAGGTCGCAGACGGGTCGTCCCCAGTGCTCCTCGAACAGTGCGATGGTGCCGGCCCGGTCGGGGAACCCGTCGAGCCGTTCGCCGAACAGGCGCTCCATCGTCAGGCTCAGTCCGGTGAACCAGGCGAGATCGTGTTCCGGTGCGCCGACACTGGTCATGTCCCAGTCGAGGATCGAGCGGACCGCAAGGTCGTCGCCGATGATCGCGTTCTCGAAACGGACGTCACCCCACAACAGTGCCGGCGCCGGTTCCCGAGCCGGCCGGTGGTCGCGGCACCAGGCGAGTGCTTCGGACAACGGGGCAGGGCCCGGCGACCCGCCGCTCGACCAGGTCAGGTACTCCTCCCAGAATCCGAGCTCAGCGGAGTTGTCCCTGCGGGGCACCTCGGTCGCCGGTCGGAAGTCGGCGGTGTGGATCGAAGCGACCGTCGACACGAAGTTGGCATAGACCCGGCCCCGCTTGTCGAGGTCGAGCTCGCGGAGCCAGCGGTCGCGGTGGGCGAGCGCTCCGACGATGTGGCCGTCGACCTTCTGCATCACCATGAACGGGGTGCCGATCCAGGAGGGGTCGGTCTCGACGTCCGGATCAGGAACCGGAACTCCGACCTCTGCTGCGGCGAGCTGGGCCTGGAGCTGGGGAACCAGGTCGTACTGGGGGAAGGTACCGGCGCCGACCGGTGGCATCCGGAGAACCAGCGGATCGCACCGGGTGGTCGCGCCGTCCGACCAGGTCGCGTCGACGAGAACAGTGTCGCTCGAGTAGCCCGCGGAGGGACGGACAACCTCCGACAGGGTGAGCGTCTCCGCTCCGTACCGTTCGGTGAGCCAGCGGGTCAGGCCGGCGACCAGGGTCGCGTCGTCGCGTTGCAACCCGGCCGTCATCTCGGACTCCCGACCTTCCGGCAACCGGCCGACGTCACTGGCCGGTGGTGGAACGGATGGCGTCGACGAGCCCGGCAGCGGAGGGCATGACCGCTGCTTCGAGCACCGCGGCGGAGCCGATGGGCGCGAACTCGGCACCGACCCGTCGCACCGGCGCTTCGAGCTCACCGAACAGCTCGTCGTTGATCAGGCCGGCCACCTCGGCGCCGAAGCCGGCAAACCGGGTGGCGTGGTGGGCGACCACCGCTCGGTGCGTCTTGGCAACCGAGGCGAGGACCGTCGTCGAATCGAGAGGAACCAGGCTGCGCAGGTCCACCACCTCGACGTCGATCCCTTCGCTCGAAAGAGTCTCGGCAGCTGCCAGCGCATCCCGCACCGAGCGGCCGTAGGTCACGACGGTGACGTCGGTTCCCGGTCGCTTCACGTCCGCAACTCCGAGAGGTATCCGGAACTCGCCGTCGGGCACCGGGCCCACCGTGCCGTAGAGCGCGACGTTCTCGACGAGCACGCAGGGATCGTCGTCGAAGATGCAGGAGGTGAGCAGACCCTTGGCATCGGCCGGCGTGCTGGGGACGGCGACCTTCAACCCGGGGATGTGCGCAAGCCAGGTCTCGAGGGTCTGGGAGTGGGTCGCGCCGGATCCGATTCCTCCGAACACCGCGGTGCGCAGGGTCATCGGGATCTGCAGCAGCCCGCCGGACATGAAGCGTGCCTTCGCCGCATGGTTGACCAGTTGATCGAGGGCGATGCTGATGAAGTCCATGATCATGACCTCTGCGACCGGTCGCAGTCCGGCCGCGGCGGCTCCGACCGCGGCGCCGACGATCGCCGCCTCCGAGATCGGCGTGTCGCGGACCCGGTCGGCGCCGAAGGTGGTCGACAGGCCCTTGCTGATCTGCGAGATGCCGCCACCGGGGTCTGCCAGGTCCTCCCCGATGAGGAAGACCGAGGGGTCGGCGGCGAGCGCTTCTGCGAGGGCGCGGTTCAATGCGTCACGCATACTCAGGTCGGTGGTCGCAGCGCCGGCCGGCGGGGTCTGGGCCGTACCTGGTCCGTCGCTGTCGCCGCGCTCGCGTACCCGGTAGATGTCGATCGTCGCCTGGTGCGGATCGGGTGCTTCCGCCGCGAGGGCGGCGACGAAGGCGGCCTCCACCTCTTCGGTCGCACGACGTTCCGCGTCTGCGGCACCGGCCTCGTCGAGCACGCCTTCTTCGATGAGGTGGGACCGGTAGGCCGCGACCGGCTCCGCTGCCTTGGCCGCTTCCAGCTCCTCGGCCGGTACGTAGCGCATCGGATCGCCGAAGTAGTGACCCGACAGCCGGTAGGTCACGCACTCGAGGAGCGTCGGGCCCGCCCCGCTTCTCGCCCGCGAGACCGCGGCGTGGAGTGCCCGGTGGACCGCATCGGGATCGTTCCCGTCGACCTGCCCTCCGAAGATCCCGTAACCCTGCGCTCTGAGGGCCGCGCTGGGGACGGGTTGGCCCTCCGAGGTAGGCGTCATCTCGGCATACCCGTTGTTCTGGCAGAGGAAGACGATCGGGAGCCGCCACAGCGACGCAAGGTTGACCGCTTCGTGGAACGAGCCGGTCCCCGTCGCACCGTCTCCGAAACTCGCCACCGTGACTCGACCGGTTCCCTGTAGCACCGAGGCCAGTGCGACGCCGACACCGATCGGGATCCCCGAACCGACGATGCCGGTCGACAGGACGAGTCCCGACGGCGGATGAGCGATGTGCATCGCTCCGCCCTTGCCCTTGTTGACGCCGGTCCGTCGGGTGAGGATCTCCGCGACCAGCGGACCGAGCGGCACTCCCTTTGCGATCTGGTCGTGCAGGCCGCGGTAGGTGGTGATCAGTTGGTCGTCACTCTCCAACACGGCCCCGAGCGCGGCCGCGATGGCCTCCTGGCCGGTTGCTGGCCAGTAGGTGAACGCGGAATTCACCCGCACCGAGCCCGCGTCGCAGCCGCTGGTCGCAGGTCGAGATCAAGGTCATCGACTCGAACATCTGTCGCCGGGCGTTCTCGTCCGGTCCGGACTCCTTGCTCGTCTTCTCGCCGCTCATGACCGGCTCCCCGCTCGCTGGTCGGCGCCGGTTGCGAAGGCGCCGGCATGGCTTCCCGCGAGGTGGCCCCAGACCATCGCCATCCCGATCGAGGTTCCCCCGCCGTAGTAGGCGGGGCCGGCGGGGCTGGCCGTGACGTTGCCCGCACCGTAGAGGCCGGGGATGGGGTGGTCCCGCACGTGGACGACTCTCCCGTGCTCGTCGACCCTCGGTCCGCCCTTCGTCCCCACCGTACCGATATGAACCGGCAGGGCGTAGTAGGGGCCGACCTCGATGGTGCCGAGGTTCGGATGGGGGGCGCTCGGGTCACCGTGGAAGCGGTCATAGGCGCTCGCCCCTCGGCCGAAGTCGCGGTCCCGCTTGTCCCGCACCATGCCGTTCCATCGTCCGACGGTGTCGGCGAGCCCCACCGGGTCGATCCCGACCTTGGTGGCGAGTCCCTCGAGCGTCTCGTGCACGGCCAGCCACTCCGGATCGGGGTCTCCGGGGCGGACGTTGACCACCCCGTAGCGGCTCCGGTACTGCGCGTCGAAGACGACCCAGCACGGCAGGTGTCTCGTCGAGTACTCGTTGGCGTCGAAGGAGAAGAAGGCCTTCTGCATGTCGTTGTAGTTCGCAGCCTCGTTGACGAAGCGCTCACCGAACCGATTGACCATGATCGAGTGCGGCGCGGTCCGCTCGATACCGACGAACCGGGACAGCGGTCGACCGTCGTACACCTCGCCGGGTATCGACGAGGCCGGATACCACCAGGCCTCGTTCATGTTGGCGATATCGGCGCCGACCTCCATCGCGAGCAGCAGCCCGTCGCCGACGTTTGCCGGCGGACTGTGCGGATGGGTCAGCGGTCCCGGAAGGAATCGCTTGGTCAGGTCCGCGTTCCACTCGTAGCCGCCGGACGCGAGGACGATCGTCGGGGCCTCGATCTCACGAGGGCGGCCCTCTTGCTCGACGACCAGCCCGGAGACCCGTCTGTCCCGCATCACGATCTGCTGGGCTCTCGTCTCGAGGAGCGGCTCGATCCCGCGTGAGAGGCAGCCGCCGAGCAACGACCCGATGAGTGCCTGACCACAAGCGACCTGGCGCTCGGTCACCCGGCGTTGAACCTCTTCGGCGTCGAATCGCTCAGGGAAGTACGCAGGGCGCCAGTCGGCGGTCGCCTCCTGCAGGGTGATCGGCAGGCCGAGCACGGGTGGACGCCGGAGCTTCCCCGCCCAGGGACCGAGTTGGTCGGTGTCGAACAGCTTCGGCTCGAGCATCCTCCCCGACGACTTGGCCCCCTCCATCTCGGGGTGGTAGTCCGGCCAGGACATGGCCGACAGGCGCAGCGGGGTCGAGGCCTCGAGGCCGGCGATGATTCCCGGGCCCTCGTCGACGTACCGCTCGAGCAGGCTGGGGGCGGTGCGGCCGGCGGTCAGGCGCGCCATGTAGGCGAGGGCTTCCTCGCGGGTGTCCGCTCCGTCGCCGCGCTCGGCGAAGTGATCGTTCTGCGGCATCCAGATCCCCCCACCGGACACCGCAGTGGTCCCCCCGACCGACGAGGTGCACTCGACCAGGAGGACGTGGGCGCCCGCGTCGTGGGCGGCGATCGCAGCGGTGAGCCCCGCCGCTCCGGTGCCGACGACGACGACGTCGACGGTTTCGCCAGAGAGATCCGAGTGCATGGTCCGCTCAGGCGTCCGACGAACCCGCGAGGTACCGATCCAGCTCGCGGTGCATCGAGGCGATCCCCGACTCGTAGGTGTGGGACAGGCGCAGGCCTTCGAAGCTGAGGCTGTGCAGGCCCCGCTGTTGGCGCTCGATGTTCGAGAAGTCCTGCAACGGAATGCGTGGCCAGTGCTCGGTGTCGTCGGGCCCGTACGGTCCGCCCATCACCGGTCGGGGGAACTCGTCGCCGGCGGCGGGAATGGTGAGCGACCACAGCTCGAAGATGCACGACTCCGGGTCGTCCCCGTTCGGCCGAGACCGGTAGACCAGAGCGTTCCCGTACTGGGGGAGCACGAAGTAGTTGGGGAAGACGAAGAACATGCCGCCCCAACGGGCCAAGACTTCGGGATCCGGGGCAGGGAGTGGGATGCCGGCACCGTTCGCGTGCTCGTAGATCGCTTTGACGAACTCGGTGCCGAACGTGCTGCCTTCGGGAATGGTCCGCTGGCGCAAGCTCTCGGCGATCTGCACTTCACGCGGGAGGGTCATCGCGTCCAGCCCGCTGCTCAACAGGCGCACCGACTCGATGATCGCCTCGACCTCGCCGACACCGACCCGCTGCCCCTTGCTGGCTTGGGCGTTCGGTCGGAGCTGGAAGCTCGAATGACCGCGGTCGTAGACCGAGTACACCAAGCTGTCCGGGTCGTAGCTCTCGGGGTGACCGAGGGTGAGCTGCGGGTGGGTCTGGGGGACGTGGTAGCCCTCCATGAACGCCTCTTGGGCGAGCTTCCAGTTGGCCTTCAGCTCGACCGCTTTCCACCATCGGACCCGCATGTCGGCGAGGCCGAGTGGGTCGAGCAGGCTCGGGAGTGGATCGATCGCCTCCCGCAGTGGCGGCGCGTCAGGGTCCAGGTTGATCCACACGCAAGCTCCCCACACCTCGACCCGCGCCTGTTTGAGGCAGAGCTCTTCGGGCCGGAGGAGGTCGGGATCGAAGGTGTGGTCGCCGTAGACGAAGGTGCTGTCACCCTCGAGGTTCCACCGCCAGCCGTGGAACGGGCAGATGATCCGGCCGTTGGCGAAGCTCCCGGTCCCTTTGGCCAGCTCGGTGGCCCGATGGCGGCAGGCGTTGAAGTACGCCCGGACCTGCTGCTCGTCGACCCGCACCACCAACAGCGACTGGTCGCAGATGCGGAATTCGACGTAGTCGGCGGGTGTCGGGATCTCTTCGAGCCGGCAAGCCATCTGCCACACGTGTGGCCAGAGGTTGGTTCGCTCGAGGTCGGCGAACTCGCGGTCGAAGTAGCGCTCGCAAGGAACGAAGTCACCGGGTCCCATCGGGTGGGAAACCACCGGAGCGGCGCCGTTCGACCTCGAAGCCGGTACGGATCGCACCGTGGTGTCAGCCATCGGCGGTCCCGTCGGAGTCGCCGAGCATGGTGATGGTCCGTTCCTCGAACCGCCAGTGGGTGCCCTCGCGCACCAGCCGGTCGTGGTAGCGGCCGGCGGCGACGATCGTCGGCCCGGTCGGCGTGGGACGGACGAACAGGTAGTCGGTCGACGAAGCGGCTCGGTGCCCGTCGATGTCGACGATGGTGTTGCTGGTGATGTGCTTGCCGCGGCTGCCCGGCGGCAGCATCGCCTCCATCATCTTGCGGATCGGTTCGCGCCCGACCGTCGCATTGCCTGCGACCACGAAGCGGCCGTCCTCGGTGAACAGCTCGGACCACACGTCGAATCGACCGTCGTCGCAGCGCTGGCTGTACTCGGAGATGGTCCGCCTGATCCCGTCCTCGTCCTCCCCCACGACCTGCTCCCCTCGACGATCCCGCCTGCTCAGCTCCTGAGGTCGGTCGGCCGTCGTTCGGCGCTCATGTTAGATCCGGCCCCCGCCGGTCGCTGGAGGTCAGCAGAGCTCTCCGATGACCTCACCGACCGGATAGGTCGTCCCCTCCTGACCGATGCGGCGGAGGACGCCTGCAACGGGCGCGGTGATCTCGCTTTCGACCTTGTCGGTCTCCAAGAGGTACATCGGTTGGTCCTGTAGGACCTCGGCGCCGTCGCCGACGAGCCACTGCGACAGGGTTGCCTCGACCATCTCCATGCCGAGCTTCGGAATGCGGATCTCGATCGTCTTCACCCTTCGGATTGCTGGCCAACCTGCCGGACATGCGTCGCACGCTCCGACGTGTGCAGACTAGAGCGCCGCCAGTGACGCTGGCGTCACACTGGAGACCGAAGCCGACCAGGGGGAGCAAACACGTGGAGATCCAAACGCTGGACACTGTTATCTATGAGAAGGACGGCCCGGTGGCCTGGATCACGCTCAACTATCCGGAGAAGGCCAACATCCAGTCCTCTGCCCTGGTGTTCGATGTCGACAAGTGCCTCGACGACGCCGATCACGACTACGACATCAAGGTGGTGGTGCTGAAGGCCAACGGCCCCGGGTTCAGTGCCGGCCACGTGGTGACCGGCAGCCCCGGCACCGAGATGCACGAGATCGACGAGAGCACCGCGAAACTCGGCAGCCCGTGGAAAGGCCAGTGGGACATCTACGGGACGCCGGTGTTGAAACTCTGGGACTTCCCGAAGATCACCATCGCCCAGGTCCACGGCTACTGCCTCGGGGGAGGAACGATTTGGGGACTCCTCACCGACATGACCGTCGCCTCGGAAGACGCTTACTTCCAGTTCCCGGTGCTCCAGGGGATGGCCATGCCGACCATGGAGACCGGTATCGAGCCCTGGCTGTTCATGAACTGGAAGCGGGCCGCCGAGTTCATGTACACCGCGCAGGAGCTCAGTGCGCAGGAGGCGAAGGAGCTTGGGCTGATCAACCGGGTCGTGCCCCTCGACCGGCTCGAAGACGAGGTCAACGAGCTCGCCTTCCACGTGGCGCAGGCCCCACTCACCACACTCATGGGCGCAAAGGCCAACATCAAGCGGGCCTGGGACCTGATGGGGATCCGGAACCACTTGCAGCAGTCGAACGACATCCTGACCGTCGCAACCCAGGCCACCGATGTGCAGCAGTACATCCGTGAGGCCTACTCGGAAGGTCTGCGGCCCCGGGACGCGGCAAAGCGGAACGCCGAACGGGCCAAGACACTGGCCGCGGAGTCGAAGGCTCGCCGCAGCGCGAACTGACCCGTCGTCGTATGGTGACCCCATGCACGACTCGGTCACCGTCCACATGGCCGCCCCGCCCGACCGGATCTGGGCGCTGGTCAGCGATGTCACAAAGATCGGCCGGTACAGCCCGGAGACCTTCGAGGCCGAGTGGCTCGACGGTGCCACCGGCCCGGCCGAGGGCGCGCGGTTTCGCGGCCATGTGAAGCGAAACGGGAGGGGACCCGTCTACTGGACCACTTGTACGGTCACCAGCTGCGTTCCCGACCGCAAGTTCGCCTTCGGCGTCGGCTCTGCAGACAAGCCGCTCAACGTCTGGAGCTACGAGCTCGAGCCGAGCGGCGACGGCACCGATGTGACCGAGTCCTTTCAGCTCGCCAACACCGCGCTGCTCCGCCTCTACTGGATGTGCCTCGGTTGGGCGCGGGGGAAGACCAACCGGAACGGCATGCAAGCGACGCTCGAGAGGATCAAGGCCGAGGTCGAGTGACCTGTCGAGTCGATCACTGACGGCGATGCCGGTCAGATGACGACGACCGACCGGAGCACCTCACCCTTCTCCATGCGGTGGAAGGCCTCTTCGACGTCTCCTAGGCCGATGGTCTCCGAGACGAACGAATCGAGATCCAGCCGACCTTGCAGGTAGAGGTCGACCAGCATCGGGAAGTCCCGCGACGGCAGGCAGTCGCCGTACCAGCTCGGCCGAAGCTGACCGCCCCGTCCGAAGAAGTCGATCATCGGCAGATCGATGCGCATCTCGGGGGTGGGGACACCCACCTGGACCAGGGTGCCCGCGAGATCACACGCGTAGAAGGCCTGCTCCATCACTGTGGGATTTCCGACCGCCTCGATGCAGACGTCTGCGCCGTTGCCACCGGTCAGCGCCTGTACTGCTTCGACCGGGTTCTCCTTCGACGCGTCGATGGCGTCGGTGGCGCCGAACCCGTGGGCCAGCTCGAGCTTCCGCGGATCGAGGTCGATCGCGATGATCGTCGAGGCGCCTGCCAGGCGGGCCCCCACGATGGCAGCGCAGCCGACCCCGCCGCAGCCGAACACCGCGACCGAGTCGCCGGTGCCGACCTCACCGGTCAACATGGCCGACCCCAGGCCGGCCATCACCCCGCAACCCAGCAGGCCGACCGCCTCGGGGCGGGCGGTTGGATCCACCTTGGTGCACTGCCCCGCCGCCACCAAGGTCTTCTCGGCGAATGCACCGATCCCGAGGGCCGGGGTGAGCGGCGTGCCGTCTGTGAGGGTCATCTTCTGCGTCGCGTTGTGGGTGTTGAAGCAGTACCAGGGCCGGCCTCGCTTGCATGCTCGGCACTCGCCACACACTGCACGCCAGTTCAAGACGACGAAGTCACCGGGCTCGACCGAGCTGACTCCCGCTCCGACCGACTCGACGACCCCGGCCGCCTCGTGTCCGAGCAGGAACGGGAAGTCGTCGTTGATACCCCCTTCCCGGTAGTGGAGGTCGGTATGGCAGACCCCGCACGCCTGCACCCGCACGACCGCCTCGCCCGGTCCCGGGTCCGGAACCACGATCGTCTCCAGCGACGTGGGCTCGCCACGGGCCATTGCGACGACTCCTCTGACCTCGGATGCCATGCTCGGGTCCTCCTCGTTCGATGTCTGACAGTCGGGGTGAAGCTTCAAGAATTGGCGGTGGTGCGGGCACGAGTCTCGTGCAAGAGTCTCCTATTGCGTCCCACTGTGCAGCACCGGTCTCCTCTTGTGCAACACAGTCTCATCCTGTGCAACAGTTGCCCCGACCGAGATCGGACCGAACGAGCGCGATCAGCGCGACAACTGAGCGGAGGTGCCACATGGCGAAAGTGGTGTGCGTCCTGTACGAGGATCCTGTCGATGGGTACCCGTCGACCTATCCGCGCGATTCGATCCCTCGCATCGACCACTACCCGGACGGGCAGACGGCACCTTCGCCCAGCGCGATCGACTTCACGCCGGGCACGTTGCTCGGATCGGTCTCCGGTGAGCTCGGGCTCCGTCGCTTCCTCGAAGAGGC
This sequence comes from uncultured Acidimicrobiaceae bacterium, assembly GCA_963839925.1. Lineage (GTDB taxonomy): Bacteria > Actinomycetota > Acidimicrobiia > Acidimicrobiales > RAAP-2 > Bog-756. The sequence goes on from CAWIWV010000002.1 coordinate 1,027,525, forward strand.
CGGCCACACCCTGGTCGTGACTTCGGACAAGGAGGGCCCCGACTCGCAGTTCGATCGCGAGTTGGTCGACGCGGACGTCGTCATCTCCCAGCCGTTCTGGCCTGCGTACCTGACCGAAGAGCGGATGGCCAAGGCGCCGAAGCTCAAGCTCGCTCTGACCGCCGGTATCGGTTCGGACCATGTCGACCTGGATGCCGCGATCCGTCATGGGGTGACCGTCGCCGAGGTCACCTACTGCAACAGCATCAGCGTGTCCGAGCACGTCGTGATGATGATCCTCGGACTGGTGCGCAACTACCTCCCGTCTCACGAGTGGGTGGTCAAAGGCGGGTGGAACATCGCAGACTGCGTGGAACGCTCGTACGACCTCGAGGGGATGGCGGTGGGAACGGTGGCCGCGGGGCGGATCGGGCTCGCGGTGCTCAAGAGGCTCGCTCCCTTCGACGTCAAGCTCCACTACACCGACCGGCACCGGTTGCCTGACGAGGTCGAACGTGAGCTCGGGCTGACCTTTCATCCGGACGCTGCGTCGATGGTTCCGTTCTGCGACGTGGTGACCATCAACGCGCCGCTCCATCCCGAGACGGAGCACCTCTTCGACGACGCCATGTTCGCGAAGATGAAGCGCGGCACCTACCTGGTCAACACCGCCCGGGGGAAGATCTGCGATCGTGACGCGGTGGTGCGGGCCCTCGAAAGCGGTCAGCTGGCCGGCTACGCGGGCGACGTCTGGTATCCCCAGCCCGCACCTCCGGACCACCCGTGGCGGACCATGCCGCACGAAGGGATGACCCCGCACATCTCGGGGACCTCCCTGTCGGCACAGACCCGCTATGCCGCAGGCACCCGGGAGATCCTCGAATGCTGGTTCTCGGACAGACCGATCCGCGAGGAGTACCTCATCGTCGACGGCGGCCACCTGGCCGGCACCGGAGCTCATTCGTACAGCGTGAGCGAGGGGTCAGAACAAGGGGGCTGAGTCTCACCGGCCGGTGGCCCGATGGACCGAGACCGCGTACTGCTGCTGACCGGTGAACGGGTCCTTCGACCACGTCGACCACCGCTGCGTGCACTCGAGTCCCGCCTCGGTGCACTGCTCGTCGTAGGTCGCGAGCGAGTAGCCGCGATCGAGCTGGAAGCCCGTGATCAAGGATCCGCCCGGGGCGACGTGCCGTGCGCATCCGGCGACCACGCCGGCCTCGGTGCCGGGCGGGGTGAAGAGCAGGACGTTTCCGGCCATCACCACGACGTCGAACTGGCGCCCGAGCTCGAGGGCGGCGAGGTCCGCGTGCACCCAGGTGAGATCGGGAGAAAGTCGCCGCGCGGTCTCGAGCATCGAGTCGTCGAGATCCACCCCGACCGTGGCGACACCTCTGTGGGCGAGCTCCCTCGCCACCCGGCCGGTCCCGCAACCGGCATCGAGCACGGACGCCGGATTCCAGCCCATCACCAGCTCGACCTCGCCGTGCACGTCAGCGCCGGAGGCTTCGAGCCGGTCGAAACGCTCCTGGTAGGCCTGGCCGTCCCAGCTCATCTCGAGAGCTCCGGTGCGCCGATCACGGTGCCGGACGCTGGGCCGGTGCTCATCAACGGGCAACCGACCACAAGGTCGGTTGGGACTCGTCGGTGGCGGTCAGGGGGTGGTAGCCGGGGAGCTCCGACATCGACGTGTCGAGGTAGACCTTCGCTTCAGGAGGTTGGGCGAAACGGCCGTGGCTCCAGCGGATCTCGACGTGCCCGGTCACCGTGCGCTGCGCGCCATCGTTGCGGGAGCGGTAGATGCACGACCAGTCGACCCGAGGTTGCCCCGCCTCCGACGGCGAGACCGAGAACGACAGCAGCTCGAACTGGTCGCGCCAGTCCCAAGGACTCGCGATCCGGTACCGCGCGGGTTGCCCGGTCCGTTTGTCGTTGCCGAGGACGAAGTAGGGGGCACTGCCGATCCGCAGGAGTCTCCAGAGCATGGTCTCGCGATCGGTTCCTGAGGACTCGAGCTGTCCGGCCCACTGGCGTGCCGACGCGGTGCTGACCGCGCGGCAGAGCTCTGCGTACGCGGCGCGTGAGGCCGGGTCGGGATAGTTCTTTCGTCCAGCGAGCGCTCGGCGCATCGTTACCACCTGCTCGCGGGTGCGTGACGAGTGTGGGGGAAAGTCGGTGAGGCCAGTTGCGGCCAGGCAGCATCGGTAGAGCTTCTCGTACTCCTCGGGCGCCACCACCTGGTACCAGTCGCTGCGGTCCCAGGTCCCCGAGGTGGCGAGCAGTCCACAGAACAGCCGGGCAGGAGAAGCGTTGGCCAGGATGTCCGACTCGTACTTGCAACTGATCAGGTAGACGTGGTCGATGCGCAGATCGATCGGCGCCACCTCGTCGCCCGGCGGTCTGCGACCTCCCGTCCATTCGATGCTGAGGGGCACCCGACCCCGCAGTCCGTCGGCCGCCTCGAGGAATGCCCGACCGTTGGCGAACGCCGAGCGCAGCTCTGAGGCGAATCTGCCGGACCTCGCGATCGAATCGAGACGGTCCCAGGTCGGCGCATCGAGGCGGAGCTCGTCGGGGCGGCGGGCGAGCGCCTCGTCGATTCCCGCAAAGCTCAGTGTTCCGAGCGCGGTCCCCAGCTCGGTCGCGGTCGTCCGGTCATCGGGCACGGGGTGGATCCCCGGCGCGCCCCGATCTCCGTGCACTCCGTCGACCCTTCGACGCCCCCTTCGCGTAGCTGCGCAGCCGCTCGGTCGAGATCGGCTCGAAAAGTTCGACGACGTCGTGGACCGGTCCCGACCGATCGTCGGTCAACACCGCCCGCAGCGCCTTGGCGCCCTCGGTTCGGGGTGCGGGGGTGTCGGTGGACAGGAGGATGAGCGGCCCGAGGTCGTCCCTCGTGCGATCGGAGGTGTGGGCCAGATGGAGGACCGTGGCCTTGCCCAGTGACCTCCAGAGCACATCCGGACGGCGCAGACCCGGGCGGGTGGCCGAGTAGCCGCCGGAGAGGTCGAACAACCAAAGGCCGCCGTCTGCGTCCCGGGCCCTGAAGTCGACGCTCACCCCGAGGTCGCGGTAGGCAACGTCTGTTTCGATCTCTTCGAAGCCGCACGAGGCGAGTACCTGTTTGGCGACTTCGCTCGCCTTGCGGCCCAGCGCCATCGCCTCCTCCTCGTCCAAGGTGGTACGGCTCTGCTTCGACGGGCCGACACCCACGGTCACCCGTGGTCGGGCATCGCCGGCGCGTCCGGACGTTTCGAGTGCGCTCCGTTCGGCGGTGACCCGCGCCTCGGCGGTGGCGACGTACTCCTCGTCGGTGTCGAACCCGACGTAGTGACGTTCGGTCCGCACCGCCGCGACCGCGGTCGACCCAGATCCCATGAACGGGTCCAACACCAGATCGCCGCGGTAGGTGTAGAGCTCGATGAGTCGCCGGGGCAGTTCCACCGGGAAGGGAGCGGGGTGGCCGACCCGGGTCGCCGACTCCGACGGTATGTCCCAGATGTCGGTGGTGGCATCGATGAACTCGTCGACGGTCATCGTGCCTTCGCTCGGCAGACCGGTCTGTTGCCGTTGGTCGGCGGGAACGGCTCGATCGAAGCGCCCCTTGGAGGCGACGATGATCCGTTCGGAGATGTCGCGCAGGACCGGGTTCCCCGGCCGCTGGTAGCTACCCCAGGCACAGGACCCCCCGGCAGCGCGGCTCTTCTGCCAGACGATCTCTCCGCGCAGGAGGAAGCCGAGCCGTTCGAGGAGGTCGATGACGTCGCGGGAGAGCGATCGGTACGGCTTGCGCCCGAGATTGGCGACGTTCACCGCGATGCGGCCACCGGGCTCGAGCTTCTCGAAGCACTGCGCGAAGACGTCGTGCAGCATCCCGAGGTAGGCGTGGTAGTCGGCGGGCACGTGCCCGACTCCGAGGACCGCCTCGTACTCCTTACCGGCAAAGTACGGAGGCGAGGTGACCACCAGTGCCACCGAACCGTCGGCAACGTCTCCGTAGCGGTCCATCTGTCGAGCGTCCCCGACCCAGATGACGTCGCGGACGTTCGGAGCGTTGACCGTGCTGTCGTCCGAGAGTCGGGGGGGAGTGAAACGGGCGTAGAAGGAAGAGGCGTCGTGACCCTCGCGCCTGCCGACTCCGAACTCGGACGTCGCGGTCGGCCGCCTGACCCTTCGGATCGGCTCGACGTTCGTCACGAGTGACCGACCTCGACCCGACCCCTTCCCGAGCGGATCTCGGATGCCGGCACGGTCGCGCCGGGAGGGAAGGGGTGCACGTTCTCGATCATAGGCAGGGTGCAGCGAATGGTAGAGACACGGTGTGACGCTCGATCAGCCACCGATCAGGGACTCGATGATCGACTCGCCGACGATGACGCAGCTGGAGATCGAAGTGCAGCTCACCGCAGCCAACGTTTGCGGCGCGCTGAGGGTGGTCGGGTTCTTCCAGGGTGATGCCGGCCGTCCCGTCGCGATGATCTGACCGGCCTGCGGCGCCAAGCCAACCGAGCTCCCGACTGCCACGCACTCGCCCACGGCGGGGCACGAAACACCTGCCAGCGAAGCGGACAACGAGTTGACGTTCTGGTTCGTCCAGGTGGCGCCGCCATCGTCAGAGGTGAGGATCACCCCGTGCCCCGACCGGGTCGACTCGAGCGTATCGGCGGTGCTCCCGACCGCGGTGCAGGTCACGTCCGGTTCGCCCACCGTGGGACTCGGGGTGGAAGAGGTGGTCGGCACGGAGCTCGAGGTCGGTGAGGAGCTCGAGGTCGGCACGGAACTCGACGTCGACACGGAGCTCGAACTCGGCGAGGTCGGCAGAACGGTTGCGGCCCTGGTGGCAGTACCCCTGGCGGTCGGGGCCTGTGCGACGCAGGAGATTCCGCTGAGATAGCCGATCCCCGCGGGGAGGGTCACCGCTGTCCACGTCGTTCCCCCGTCGGCGGTCACCGCCATGGCGCCCGCAACCCGACCCGAGGCGACCGCGGCGTGTCCGGTCACCCAACAGTCGAGCTCGCCGGTGCACGAGATGCTCGACGTTCCCGACATGCTCGGTGGCAGCGCACCCACCTGCTCCCAGGTCTGACCCGACGTGGTCGAGATCAGTGCCGCCGAACCCATCGCGGTCGTGCCGACGGCGATGCAGTGACCGTTCGCCAGGCAAGAGACGGAAACGATGTCGAGCATCGCTGCCGGAGTCGGCGCCTGCGCCCAAAGTTGGCCGCCATCGGTGGTGGCGATGGCGATCGCCTGCCCGCCGAACGACTGATTCGATTGGCCGACCGCGACGCAGTGGTCATCGTTCGTACAGGCGATTCCGGAGAGTGAGGCGACCGTGGGGGGGATGACCTCGTTCTTCCAGGTGACGCCTCCGTTGGCGGTCGCAATGACCGCCGCGCCGTTGGGGGCCCCGTTCAGACCGACTGTCGCACCGACCGCCCAGCATCGAGACGCACTCGCGCAATCCGAGCGCGCTGAGGGAGTTGACCGGAGCCGGCGGGTCCACATTGCCGAAGCTGCCCAGCCAAGGCGAGCCGTGCGCAAGGGTGGAGAGGGGGGTGGTCGAGTTGGGAGCGACCGAACAGGCGGTCACCGACAGCAGCACCATCACGGTGACCACCGCGCCCCCCAACCGCCGGGGTCTGGACTGTCCCGCAGCGGCCAACGCTGGCAGATCACCCTCGGCGAGAGGTGTCTGATCACCCACGGACAACTCCGCTCGTCTCACGTAGCAAGCCCGCGGTCCGACGGTCCAGCGGGGATCGGTTTGGTCGAAGATCTTGCCACGCGGGCCGACAGAGGGTCGGTGATGATCCTGGGCCCGCCCTGCCCGTCTACGGTTGGTCCGTGGTCACGGTCGTCCGCGCCCTGCCGCACGCCCGTGTCCGGACCGGTTGGAGGTTGGGGCGATGAACGTGGTCGATGTGGTCCTGATCATCGTCGTCGCCGTCGCAGCGTTCCGGGGACTGCGGGTAGGTGCTGTCTCGCTGGTGCTCTCCTTCGGCGGCTTCCTCGGCGGCCTCTATCTCGGGGCCAGGTTGGCATCGGTCACCGTCCACTGGGCGAACTCGCAGGCCTCTCGCTCCGCAGTGGCGTTGGCCACCATGCTGGGCGTTGCGGTGCTCGGTGGGTTCGCAGGTCGGATCCTCGGGGGCCTCGCGTCGGATCGGGTGCACCGGGGCGTGCTGGGGCCCGCCGACTCGCTGGTCGGGGTGGGGGTTTCGGTCGTGGCGTCGCTGCTCGCGGTCTGGCTGCTGGCCAGCACCCTGGTCAACGCACCTTTGTTCGGCCTCGACTCGGCCATCGACCAGTCACAGATCATCCGGTCCCTCGACCGGGTCCTGCCGGCGCCCCCGTCGGTGTTCTCCCGTATCCAGAACTACCTCACCGCCGAAGGTTTCCCCGATGTCTTCGCCCAACTCGCCCCCGCCAGCGCGGGGCCGGTCTCCCTGCCGGGCGCTCCTCAGCTGAGAGAGGCGGTGACCCGTGCCGGGGCGTCCACGGTCAAGGTCATCGGCGAAGGATGCGGTCAGATCCAAGAGGGATCCGGTTTCGTCGTCGGCCCCGGACTCGTCGTCACCAACGCCCACGTCATCGCCGGCATCCGTCATCCCTCGGTGGAAGCGGGCGACGCCCTGCTCCAGACCACCGTCGTCTCGTTCGACCCCTCGTTCGACCTCGCCGTGCTGCGGGTCAGCGGCATCAACGAACCGGCGCTGACCCTCGACCCGAACAGGTCGGGGCGTGGGGTCGAGGCCGCCGTGCTCGGCTATCCCGGTGGGGGTCCGTTCAGCGTCGCGCCGGCCGGCATCATGGCCGAGTTCGAGGCCGAAGGTCGCGACATCTACGGCCAGGGGCTCACCCTGCGCGACGTCTACGAGATCCAGGCGCAGGTCCGTCCGGGCAACTCGGGGGGTCCACTCGTCGAGCCGAACGGGGAGGTCGTCGGTGTCGTGTTCTCGCGTTCGACCACCAACGACGACATCGGCTACGCACTCGCATCCCCCGGGGTGCTCTCCAGAGTGGTCCGGGCCGAGCAGCTCAACCGGCCGGTGAGCACCGGCCCATGCACTTTCGGCTGATCCGGCTGCCCGCCCACCGCGATCGAGCGGGTCCCGTTCCGCCGGGAGCCCACCACCGGTCCGTACCCCGCACTAGACATGGGGAACATGGCACTCAAGATCGAGGACTACGGCATCATCGGCGACCTCCACACCGCGGGACTGGTCGGCCGGGATGGCTCGATCGACTGGCTCTGCCTGCCCCGCTTCGACTCGCAGGCTTGTTTCGCCAAGCTGCTCGGAGGCGAGGAGAACGGCTCGTGGAAGCTGGCCCCGAAGGGCGCCCATCTTTCCAACCGTCGCCACTACCGGGGAGACACCCTGGTCCTCGAGACGGAGTTCGTCACCGACGGCGGATCGGTGCGGGTCATCGACTGCATGCCGATCCGCCAGCAGCATCCCGAAGTGGTGCGCCTGGTGGAGGGGGTGCGGGGCAAGGTCACCATGGAGATGGTGCTGACCATCAGGTTCGGGTACGGCCAGATCGTTCCCTGGGTGCGGCATCTCGACGGCACGATCAACGCGATCGCCGGTCCCGACGGCCTCGCGCTGTGGACGCCGGTCGCGTGTCACGGCCGGGATCTCACGACGGTTGCAGAGTTCACCGTCACCGAGGGTCAGCAGGTTCCCTTCTCCTTGACCTGGTACCCGGCCAACGAAGATCCGCCGCGCCCGGTCGATGCCTCCTATGCAATCCAGGACACCGAACTGTGGTGGACGAACTGGTCGAAGCAGTGCACCTACCAAGGGGAGTTCCGGGAAGCTGTCGTCCGTTCCCTGATCACACTCAAGGCCCTCACCTATGAGCCGACCGGGGGCATCGTGGCGGCAGCCACCACTTCACTTCCGGAATCCTTGGGCGGGGGCAGGAACTGGGACTACCGGTTCTGTTGGCTGAGGGACGCCACACTGACCCTCGAGTCGCTGATCCGCGGCGGCTTCTACACCGAGGCGATGGCGTGGCGGAACTGGCTCCTGCGGACGATCGCGGGCGATCCGGCGCAGATGCAGATCATGTACGGGGCCGGGGGCGAGCGCCGCTTGGACGAGTGGGAGATCGACTGGCTTCCCGGGTACGAGGGATCGTCACCGGTGCGCGTCGGCAATGCAGCGGCCGGGCAGTTCCAGCTCGACGTCTACGGCGAGGTGATGTCTGCGCTCTATGAATCCTCGGGCGCCGCGGCCCCCGATGGAAACCCGACCTGGGATCTGCAGCTGGCGTTGATGGAGTTTCTGCGTGACGGTTGGCGCGAGCCCGACGACGGGATCTGGGAAGTGCGCGGACCGAGACGCCACTTCACCCACTCCAAGGTGATGGCCTGGGTGGCGATCGACCGCGCCATCAAGATGGCTGAAGAGAATCACCTCGAGGGGCCGATCGAGCAGTGGAAGACCGTGCGCAAGGAGATCCACGACCAGGTCTGTGACGAGGGCTTCAATGCCGACAAAGGATCATTCACCCAGTACTACGGGTCCGACGAGCTCGACGCGAGCCTGCTGATGATCCCGCTGGTCGGATTTCTGCCTGCGACCGATCCCCGGGTGCGCGGAACCATCGAGGCGATCGAGCGCGAACTGGTCGAAGGGGGGTTCGTGCTGCGGTATCGCACCGTCGACACCGGGGATGTCGACGGGCTCACCGGACGGGAGGGGGCGTTCCTCGCCTGTTCGTTCTGGCTCGCGGACTGCCTGTCCATGATCGGGCGCGAACACGATGCTCGCCAGATGCTCGATCGGCTGCTGGCCTTACGCAACGATTTGGGATTGTTGTCCGAGGAGTACGACCCGGTCGCGGGTCGCCTGGTCGGCAACTTCCCCCAGGCCTTCTCGCACGTGTCGCTGGTGAACACGGCGTCGAAGATCGGGGGAGCCCTGAAGCCCTCCGCGAGCCATGTGATCGTGGGTCTGGCCAAGCGGGCATTGGTCGAGGGCAGGCGAAACACCGCGAGCCATCACATGGGAGCGTTCAACGCGCGCGTCGCTCTGGCGAAGGCTGCCGAACGTACGGCCGGAACCGTGGCGGGAGGTGAGCGCACTGCGGTGACCATCGAAACCGCGCCCACCGTGCCGACGAAGGCCGCACCGGCGAAGAGGACGTCGCGGAAGAAAGCCCCGGCAAAGAGGACCGCAGCAAAAAAGAGTGCCGCAAGGAAGGTGGCCAAGAAGACAGCCGCGAAGAAGCGTGTCGCCAAGAAAACTGTCGCCAAGAAGAGCGCCGCGAAGGCGACAGCGGCGAAGAAGAGCGTGGCAAAGAAGAAGAGCGTGGCAAAGAAGAAGAGCGTGGCAAAGAAGAGCTCGGCGAAGAAGGTGGCACGGAGCCGCGCGGGTTCTGCCCGGCGCCCCTAGCGAATCGAATGGGACCGCCCACAGAACCTGCCGGGATGCCGAACGACCAACCGACGGGTGGTGGTCGGGTGGCGGACGGAGTCATCGAGGTCGACACCCTCCTCGGGGGATGGCAGAGGGTGACCGCGGGGTACCTCATCGAGGGAGACTCCCCGATCTTGGTGGAGACGGGTAGCCAGAGCTCGGTACCCGTGCTGCTCGCCCAGCTGGATCGGCTCGGGGTGGGCCCTTCCGATCTCGCCGGTGTCGTGGTCACCCACATCCACCTGGATCACGCGGGTGGGGTCGGTGACGTCGCCCGCGCCTTTCCGAAGGCAACCGTCTACGTCCACGAGAAGGGAGCTCGCCATCTCGCCGACCCGACCAGACTGGTCGACTCGGCCTCCCGGGTCTACGGACCGCTTCTGGACTCGCTCTACGGCCGACTCGATCCCACGCCGCCCGAGCGGATCCACGTCCTCGAGGACCTGGAGGAGATCCGGGTGAGTGCGGATCGGGCGCTGGTGGCGGTCGACTCACCGGGTCATGCCAAGCATCACGTGGCCCTCCACGACACACGGAGCGGCGTCTTGTTCGCGGGCGACGCGGTGGGGGTGAAACTGCCCGACGGGGGAGTGCTTCGACCGTCGACGCCGCCGCCCGACTTCGATCTGGATCTGGCACTGCAGTCTTTGCACCGGTTCGCGGAGCGGCGCCCCACCGCGCTCGCGCTCGCACACTACGGGGTGCTCGAGGACCCGTTGGACGTGCTGGACGAGGCGGACGGCACCCTGCGGAAATGGGTGGGGGTGGCGGAGTCGGCCTTTCGACGAGGTGATGACATCGCATCCGCTCTCGAATCGACATTCGCGTCGGATATGGATGGCGTAGCTGCAGAACATCGCGAGAAGCTGGACGTGATGAACGGGGTCCACTCGAACGCGGCCGGCCTGCATCGCTGGCTGTCTCATCGAGACGGCGGAGGTCCTCAGTCGGGATCGGAGTAATCGGTTGGTACGCACGAGTGGGCGACGTCGGTGTTGAGTGTCCTGCTCGCCCTTTGCGGTGCCTTCAGTCAGGCGCTCGCCTCGCTGTTGCAGCGCCTGGCCAACCTCAAGACGTCCGATCACGAGAAGTCCGATCAGAAGCGATCGGGTCTGGCAACTGCGCTCTACCTGGTCCGGCAGCCCCTCTGGTTGCTCGGCATGCTCTGCATGGGCGGGACTCTGGTCTTCACCGCTGCCGCTCTCTACTTCGGTGCGCTGGCCAGGGTCCAGCCGGTCCTGGTGTTCGAGCTGATTTTCACCCTCGGGCTCCGGGTGTTCTGGCTCCACGAGAGAATCGCTGCCCGGACCTGGGGAGCTGCCTGTCTCTTGTCCGCAGGTCTGATCGGATTTCTGGTGGTCGCCGACCCGGTGGAGGGAACGCAGAGCCCGACGGCGGGCGGGTGGATGGTGGCGCTCGGAAGCGTGTGTGCTGTCATCGGCGCACTGGTCGTCTTCAGTTTTTGGGGATCGCCGGCCCGGCGTGCAGCGTTGCTCGGTGCCTCCGCCGCGTTGGTGTGGGCGGTCGACGCCGCGTTTGTGAAGGCCGCCACCGGCGTACTCGCCCACGACGGCTGGAGTGGTCTGTTGGTCCACTGGACGCTCTACGCGGCGATCGCGAGCGGAGTGATCGGAACGGTGTTGCTCGAGTTCGCTTTCGCAGCGGGGCCGCTGGCTGCCTCCCAGTCCGCGCTTCTCATCGTCGATCCGTTGGCAAGCATCGCCATCGGGATCGGACTCTTCGGCGAGAAGGTCAACAACGCGCCGGGCGCGGTGCTGCTCCAGGCGGTGTGCTTGGTCACGATGTTCGTGGGAGTTGTCCTATTGTCAAAGTGGGCACCGCCTGAGTCGGAAGTCCCTTCGGGGCGCGAGGCACGCTCGGTCCCCGCTCAAACGTGAGGTGAGCATGCGATTGAACGGAAAGCTTGCCGGCGCAGTTCTCGCCCTCTCTTTGTTGGGCGCGGCTGCAAGTGGGTGCTCGTCGAGTTCGACGAGTACCACCACGACAACAGGCGCGATCCCGACGACGGCGGCGAGTCACGATGCCGGAACCGCACCCACGCTGGCCACGCTCACCGCGATGGTCCAGGCGCAGATCACCGGCAAGGGAACCAACGACTTCGGTGTCACCGGGCTGACCAAGTTGACCTGTGATCCTCCGGCCACCTGGACGGTGGGTGCGACGTTCAAGTGCCTCGGGTACGACTTCGCGAACGACGAAATCGGCGAGTACGACGGGACCGTCCAGAACGAGTCGGCAAACGCTCCTCAGTGGAGCGGGCAGTGGAGCCCGAAGTGAGTAGACCCGTGCTCGTCTGTCGGTCAGGGCGCTGACCCGCGGCGCTCGACGCGCCAGACGAGTCGGAGGGCCGTCCAGGTCTGGTCGACGGCACACACCTTGTTGTCCACCAGACCACGCGCAATCGCCACCTCACGCACCGCGTGGTCCGTCAGGTCGGTGTTGACGCCTGAGGTCTTCTTGGGCCAGGCGATCCACAGACCGCCGGATGGGAACACCATCGAGGCGAGGCGGTCCACCCGCAGTTCGAGCCGCTTCCTGATGAGGAAGAAGGCGATTGCGACGTCCACGCTTCCTCTGGTCGTTCGTCTGACCCCGACGTCGGCCGGAAGTTCGAGGTCCAGGTCGTCAGGGCTGTCGAAGAGGGCGACGGTCGTCCCCTCCTTGATGCCCAACTTGGCGGCCAACGGCCTCGCCGGATTGCCAACCACCGACGGGGAGTCTCCCACTGTGGCTCGGGTGGCTCGGGTGGCTCGGGTGGCTCGGGTGGCTCGGGTGGCTCGGGTGGCTCGGGTGTCGGCCCTCAGCCCGAGAGAGCGTCCCGAAACTCGGCGGCGAGGGCCGAAGCGGCGTCCTGCAACGCCGAAGGATCCGGTCCGCGCAAGAGGCTGCGGGATGCGCTCGGGATCACTCGGTCCGGGCAGTCACCGAAGACACTCACCACGTCGTCAACCGTTGCACCCTGTGCCCCGATGCCGGGTGCGAGGAACAGGCAGTGCGAGCCGGCGAGGTCGAGTTTCGGCGCGCTGCTGCTCGGAGCGACCACGGCTCCGATCGGCCCGACCTCTCCTGGAGCGAGCTCAGCATTGAGGTCGCGGATCTCCGCGAGCAGTGCTGCCTCGACGCTCAGTCCGGCATCGACCGTGGCCGACTGGAGCGGTCTGCCCTCCGGATTCGACGACCGCGTGACGACGAAGAGGCAGCTCCCCGACTGGTGGGCCCGGGTGACGAACGCGCCCATCGCCGCCAGCCCGAGATACGGATGGACCGTCATGGCGTCGGCTTCGATGGGGGCGCCCGCACCCAGGTACGCATCGGCATAGGCGTCATTGGTCGACCCGACGTCGCCTCGCTTGGCGTCCACGATCACCAGGAGTCCCGCACTTCGAGCCTCGCTGACCGAGCGCTGGAGCGTCTTGATACCGCGCCAGCCGTGCCGCTCGTAGAAGGCGGATTGGTACTTCACCACACCGACGGTGCCGGCAGCCGCCCCGACCGCGATGTCGACGAAGCGATCGAGCCCGTCCGGGCTGTCCCCGAGGCCCCATTCCTCGAGGATTCTCCCCGAGGGGTCCAATCCCCAGGCAAGGGGGCCGCGCCCGGTCCGCACTGCGGCGAACCTCGAGGCGAACGAGTCGACCATCCCACCATTGTTGCCCACCTACGCTGGGTCGGCGATGACGACTCAGATCGCGGTCATCGGGGGACAGGTGGCGGGACCGTCCGAGGTCAGTGCGGTGGAAGCGGTCGGGCATGCACTCGCAAGCTCGGGCGCGACGGTGGTGTGCGGCGGTCTGGGCGGAGTCATGGCAGCGGCGTGTCGGGGCGCACAGGCGGCCGGCGGGTTGACGGTGGGTCTGCTGCCGGGGAGCGACCCGACCGAGGCGAATCCTTGGGTCGACGTGGTCGTGCCGACCGGTCTCGGGGAGGCGCGGAACGCTCTCGTCGTCGCCAGCGCCGCGTCGGTGATCGCGATCGGCGGCGGGTACGGAACACTCTCGGAGATCGGGTTCGCCCTGCGCGTGGGTAAGCCGGTGATCGGGGTGGGGACCTGGTCGCTGGTCCGCCCTGACGGATCGACGGAGGACGGGATCATCCGGGTCGATGATCCGGCCGAAGCGGCGTCGATCGCCATTGCGCGCGGTTCCGGTTGACCGATCCGCAGGTCGGGACTTTCAGCCCTACTGCATCGGACCGGCCGCCCGTACCGTGCAAGGAGAGGCTCTCCGACGGTCGGAGCGTCCTGCATGGAAAGGCAAGGAAACGCACATGCGACGCAAGACCTTCGACATCATTCTCACAACTGTCGGTGCCGGATTGACGGTCTTTTTGATCGTTGTCGGCGGGCTCGGCCTTTGGGCGTACAGCTTCGCCAACTCCAACGTCCACAACCAGCTGGTCGAACAGCAGATCACCTTTCCGCCCAAGGTCGCGTTCGCGAGTGCGAAGCCGGGGGCCGAGATCGAGCCGGTGATGATCCCCTACATCGAGCAGTACGCGGGCCAGAAGCTGGTGACCGGTGCTCAGGCCGAGGCGTACGCGGACCACTTCATCGCCTACCACCTGCAGGAGATCGGCGGTGGCAAGACCTACTCGGAGATCTCCGCCTCGGCGATGAGCCTTCCCAAGGGATCAGTTGCGTACGAAAAGGCGGAGGCCACCGCGCAGACCATCTTCCAGGGAACAACATTGCGCGGTCTGTTGCTCGAGGCCTACGCCTTCTGGCAGATGGGTCAGATCGCCTTGTTCGCGTCGATCGCCTGCTTCGTGCTTGCTGCGATCATGCTGGTCTTCACGATCCTCGGCTTCATCCACCTGCGGAGGGTGCCGGCAGATCAAGAGTTCTGATCGGAGTCGATGATCCGTTCGATGTCGCGCAGGTGATGACGGCCCTCGTGGAGGGTGTGCTGTGCGAGCCAGAGGAGCGATCTCTCCGACGGCTCCGGGAAGTTGTAGAGACAGGTCCGATTCCACGCCGAGGGATCGAGCCCGTCGAATGCCCAGGCCGTCATCCCTGCTGCGAAGGCGATCTCGGCGGCGACGTGCTCCGGGTTCTCCTCGCCGTAACGTGCGAGGAGCGCCCGATCGTCCCGGTAGATCGGAGCGAACGACGGAGTGTTCTCGACCAACGCCAGGTACAGCCGTTCGCGTTGGGCGATCAGCACGTCCCGAACGTGGCAGCCGTACTCGACCGGCGACCACACGTCGGCGCTCGTTCGCCTCGAAAGTCGGTCGCGGTCCGGTGTGCCTGCCGATTCCGACCCGAGCACTGCCGTGAAGCTGGATCCCAGATCGGCGATCTCCGCAGCGACCGATCGCTGCACGTGCTCGCCATAGACAAAGCCGCATTCATCGCAGTGGTCCACTGCACGATGTTCACACGATTTTGAGCCGGCGGTGGGAGTCGAACCCACGACCTGACGATTACAAGTCGTCTGCGCTACCAACTGCGCCACACCGGCCGGTTGCGGCGACCATTCTACGGCCACTTGGCCGTCAACCCGGGCTGATCCTCCGAAACGCTTGCACCTCCCTCCGCCTGTGGCAGGCTGCGTGTCGTGGCCAACCGTTCTGAGCACGAACATCGGAAGCCGGAAGGCTCGGGGACGCGGGGCGGAGGAGTTCCCGCCAGTCGCGCCCTTGTGGTGCTGGTGGCCTTCGTCTTGATCACCGTGCTCGCGCTGAGCCAGATCCACACCGGACCGAGCAAAGTTGCCTCATCGTCGGGGTCGGCGTCGACGACCACCCCGACCACCAGTCCGGGTTCGGGTTCGCACGATCGGACGACGACCTCCACGACCACCATTCCGCCGAGCGCGGTGCAAGTGGTGGTCTTCAACGCATCGGAGGTCAACGGCGTGGCCCGGACCGTCAGCAATCAACTCCATCCCGCCGGGTGGAACATGCTGACGCCGTCCAACGCCTCGGAGACGGTCACCGCGTCGCGGGTGTACTACCTGCCCGGGTACCGCGCTCCAGCGGTTGCGATCGCCACCTCGTTGCAGATCCCGCTCACCGCGGTGATCCCTTACTCCTCCTCGGCTCCGATCAGCTCCATGGGCACCGCCCAGGTCGCGGTGGTCGTCGGGCCCGACCTTGCTGCCAGGGTCAGTGCGTCGAAGACGTCGACCACCACGACCGCTGCATCGTCGACGACAGGATCGTCGACCACGACCTCGTCGACGGCAGGTTGATCCTTGAACCCTCGCTCCACCTGAGAGAGACCGCTTCGCCGTGGCATCGCAGGAGCTGGTGTCCCGAAAAACACGCCTTGCCTTCGCGCCGCTTGCCGCTCACCCGCTGGGCTCGGCCATCGTCACCGACTTCGACGGAACGTTGTCGCCGATCGTCGTCGATCCGGCCGAAGCACGTCCGCTCGACGGAGTACCCCAGGTGCTCGCAGAGCTGGCAACACGATGCAAGGTGGTCGCCGTCATTTCGGGACGCCCGGTTTCGTTTCTGCAGGAGCGTTTGGATCCCCCGGGAACACCAGCAACAGCAACACCAGGAACACCAGCCGACCGGGAGGTTCTGCTCGTCGGCCTCTACGGACTCGAATGGCGAGACGAGCACGGTGTGATCACCCGTGACCCTGCATCCGAGTCGTGGCGATCGGCGGTCGATGACGCCGTGGGTCGGCTGCGCGCAGCGTCCCCGCCAGGAGTCATGGTGGAAGAGAAGGGTCTCGCGGTCACCATCCACTGGCGCCAAGCTCCCGAGGCCGAGGGGTGGGCGACCGACGCGGCCGCCGCCGAGTCAGATCGGAGCGGGCTCCGATCCCATCCGGGTCGCATGTCGGTGGAGCTGCGGCCGGCTCTGGACATCGACAAGGGGTCGGTCATCAGACGTTTGGTCGGCGGATGTTCGGCAGCCTGCTACCTGGGTGATGACGTCGGCGACCTGCCCGCCTTTGCCGCCCTGGCCGATCTCTCCGCAACGGAGGGCATGGAGACGGTGACCGCCGCGGTCATTGACGACGAGAGCGCCGACGAGGTGGTCGAAGCCGCCGACGTGACGCTGGCCGGACCTCGCGACGCCCTTGCGTTGCTCGAGTGGCTCAACGATCAGTGGGCTGCGTCGAGTTGATCTTCTAGCCAGTCGATCGGTCGTCGGTCCGCAATCAGCTTCTTGAGCTCACCTGCTCTGCCCGCCCGTTCGTCGCGGTCCATGTCGAGCGCTCGGGCGAGCACCGATGCGGTACCCGAGACATCGAACGGGTTGATCTCCAAGACGGCGGGCGCGAGCTCGTCGAAGGATCCCGTTTCACGCGAGAGTGCCAGCACGCCCCCGCAGGTGTTCACGACCGGCCCTTCTTTTGCAACCAGGTTCAGTCCGTCCCGCACCGGGTTGACCAGCAGCACGTCGTAGCAGGACAGAGCGGCCAGCGAGCGTTGGTAGTCGTCCTCGACGTCGAGCACGATCGGCGTCCACCCCTGCGTGGCCCATCGTTCGTTGATGCGGGCAACCGTCGACTCGACTTCGTTCTGGTACGCGAGGTACTCGGGGAGCCCCTGGCGGGTCGGGTAGGCCAAGGCGACGAAGACCACCCGCTCTCTGCGGTGTGGCTCGGTCTCCAACAGCTCGTCGAAGGCCCAGAATCCTCGGAGCAGGTTCTTGGAGAGCTCCATCCGGTCGACCCGCACGATGACCTGTCGATCCGCACCCCCGACCAGCTCTTCGATGCGGGTGCGCGCCGCTCCCACGCCGGGGTCGGAGGCAGAGAGATGGAGTTGCTCCGTATCGACCGAGAGTGGTGCGACGAACGTGGTTGCCTGGCCGGCGGGTGGTTCTCCCTCGGTGCCGAGGAGCGCTTGACCGGCCCGGTAGGCGGCGGCCCACCGCTCAGAGTGGAAGCCGCAGGCACCGAAGCTGCCCATCGCCTCGAGCAGCTCGGTTCCGACTGCAGTCGGCAGCATCCGCAGGACGGAGGGGTCGGCAAACGGGGTGTGGCTGAAGTGTGCCGTGCGAAGGTCCGGCCGCAGGCGGGTCAGTGCGGGCCCCATCAGGGCGAGGTGATAGTCCTGCACCAGCACCTTTCCTCCTGCGGGCGCCACCTTGGCAACCGCTTCGGCGAAGAGCTGGTTCAGCTGACGGTACGCGTCCCAGGCCTCCATCCACCGGCTGTCCGCCCGGGGCCGACGTGCCGAGTCGAAGAGGTGATGGTGGCAGAACCACAAGGTCGCGTTCGAGATCACGTTGTAGGCCATCGCGTAGATCGCCGGGTCCGGGTCGACCAGCTCGATGCGCAGACCGTCCTCGCTCATCAGCCCCGCTTCGGAGGCCGCCCGGTCGGCATCGTCGAGCGCGCTCGCGACCCAGGTGGCGCCGGTCCCCATCACCAAGGGATGGATCGAACCCGCAAGCCCGCCGCCTGTCTTCCCAGCCACCAGGCGCCCGTCGTCGAACCGGAATGTCAGCGGTCCACGGTTCGAGACGACGACCGTGTCGGTCAGGGTTCGTGTCCCCCCTTGTTGGGAGCTGTCGCGAACCATCCATCCGACCATACCCGCTCGGCGATCACGCCCGGCGGAGAACCCCTCTTGACAAGATAGTGAGTGACCACTCACAATGGAGAAATGATGGTTCCCGCCCGACAGACCGCCGATGAGCGCCGCGCCGCGGTGCTGGCAGCGGCGATCTCCGAGTTCGCACGGTCCGGCTACGCGGGAACCTCCACCGAAGCGATTGCCACCAGGGCGGGGATCTCCCAGCCCTACCTGTTCCGGCTGTTCGGCACGAAAAAGGACCTCTTCGTCGCGACGTTCGACCTGGTCGGTGACCGGATCACTCGGGAGCTGACCGAGGCGGCCGACGGCCTCGCCGGAGAAGACGCCCTCGAAGCAATGGGCGTCGCCTATGTCGAGCTCATGCAGGATCCCGAGCTGCTCCAGGTCCAGTTGCACGGATTCGCTGCAGCACCGGGGGATCCGGACATCGCCCGCAGCTGTCGGCGAATCTTCGAGGTGTTGGCGAAGTTCCTCAGCGAGCGGACAGCGTTGAACGACGACGAGGTCCGCCAGTTCTTTGCGATGGGGATGATGATCAACGTGATGGCAGCCATCGATCTGCTCTCCCTGCCGGACAGCTGGGCCCAGAAGCTCTGCCCGGATCCGACCAAAGCCCAGGCCATGAAAGTTGCAAGCGAGGCCCTCCACGCACGGCGACGTGCGGAGGGGGCCGCGAACATGGAGGTACCAGCATGAACCAGCCACTCACCGTCCCCCTTTTTTTGCCTCAGCTATCTAGTGAGCACTCACAATCAACCCGGTGGTCGACGGTTCGACCCGGCCGGATCGGCGAGCGGTTGCGGGCCAGATTGGGCCGGCACGGCCAGGCAACCCCGACCGAGGCGAGCCCGACGATGACGATGGACGCGGCGTCCACCGCGACCGATGTCGTGGCGGATGCCCCCTCCGACACCGCTGCCGGCGAGGGGTCCGAAGCCGACCGGAACCGACGCGCTGCGAGGTCGCGGGCCAGGTGGGCGATCGTGATCACCGGGATGGCGCTGTTCATGGCGAGCCTCGACAACCTGGTGGTATCGACCGCCCTGCCGGTGATCCGGGTCCACCTCCACGCCGGGCTCTCCGGTTTGGAGTGGACGGTCAACGCCTACACCCTCACCTTCGCCGTCCTCCTGCTCTCGGCGGCCGCGATCGGGGAACGAGTCGGACGACGACGGATCTTCGTCCTCGGGATCGCGTTGTTCACCGGCGCGTCCGCGATGGCTGCGCTGGCGCCGAGCATCTCGGTGCTGATCGCGGCACGTGCGGTGCAGGGTGCCGGTGGCGCGATGATCATGCCGCTGTCGCTCACCCTGTTGAGCGCGGCAGTACCTCCCGAACGGCGCAACGCCGCGCTCGGCATCTGGGGCGCGATCGGTGGAGCCGCCGTCGCGATCGGTCCGCTGGTCGGGGGCGCGGTCACCACCGGTTGGTCATGGCAGTACATCTTCTGGCTGAACGTGCCGGTCGGGATCGTGCTGGTGCCGCTGGCCCTCTGGAAGCTCTCCGAGTCGCGAGGGCTCTCGACGCGACTGGACCCGATGGGGGTCGGCCTGGTCAGTGTCGGCCTGCTCGGGATCGTGCTGGGCCTGGTGCGCGGGAACGACCACGGTTGGACCAGCACGTCGGTGCTCGGGTCCTTTGTGATCGGTGCGATCGCGCTCACCTCCTTCGTGTTCTGGGAGCTGCGGTCGGACCACCCGATGCTGGACATCCGGCTCTTCCGCAATCGAGGGTTCGCGATGGTCAACGTGACCGCGCTCTTGTTCAGCTTCGGCATGTTCGGGTCCATCTTCTTCCTGACCCAGTTCCTCCAGACCGTGCAGGGTCTGTCGGCACTCCAGGCCGGCATACGGGTCCTGCCGTGGACCGGTGTGGTCATGGTGCTCGCCCCGATCGTCGGACAGCTGGCCGAGCGGTGGGGCGGCAAGCCCCTCGTCGTGGGCGGTCTGGCCTGCCAGGCGATCGGATTGACCTGGCTCGCCTCGATCACCGATCCAGCGGTCCACTACTCGGCCCTTGTCGTGCCGTTCGTGATCTGCGGAGTGGGGATGACCCTGTTCTTCGTCCCGCTCGCTTCGCTGGTGCTCGGTGCCGTGCCGACGTCACTCGAGGGGATCGCCTCGGGTGCGAACAGCGCCTTCCGTGAGCTCGGAGGTGTGCTCGGCATCGCGGTGCTCGGTGCGGTGTTCAGCGCCCACGGCAGCTACCTCTCGGGCGAGGACTACGTCCACGGTCTCACCGCCGCCGTCTACGCCGGCGCATTCGTGGTGGTGCTCGGTGTGATCTCTGCGCTGTTGATCCCCGGACGGCGCCGGGCCGCGGCCCGCAGGCTCGGACTGGTCGGCTCGCATGCAGAGCCGGACTCGATGGTGTCGGATGTGATCGGGGCGGTTCCGCCGGTTCCCGTCGTCGCAACCATGGTCGACACCGAGGCCGAGCTCTGCACGTCGGCGTGACAGCGAGGCGTGGAAGGTCAGTCGCGGTCGATGATCGCGGCACGGGCGAGTGCGGCACGAAGCACATCGGTCGACTGGGGTCGCAACTCCGAGAGTGGCCGGTTTCGATGGATCCGGGTCCCGAGGTCGACCTGAGCGATCCGCTCCACCCCGAAGAGCGTGGCCACGTCGACCAGGAGCGCCAGCTCGACGGCGTAGCCGTCGGCGAGGCCGCACTTCTCCAGCACTGAGCGAGGCGCGGCGGTCTCCCCGGCGAGTGGTTGCTCGATCGACGCGAGAAACGGGAAGAGCACGTCGATGAGTGGTCGGGCCATCAGTTCGGTGACTCGGCCCCCTCCGTCCACATCCCCTTGGAGCGGTCGCCGGTAGTGGCCTTTGACCAGCGCGAGCGACTCGTCGCCCAACAGCGGCCCGAGGAGTCCGGTGACGAAGTGCGGACCGAAGTTGGTGATATCCGCATCGACGAAGACGATGAGGTCGCCTTCACTTGCCCCGAGTGCGGTCGCCATCGCCTGTCCCTTGCCGCCGCCGGCGGCGTCGGACGGAACGACCCGGGCGCCGGCGCCTCGTGCCGCGTCCGCGGTCCGGTCACGAGAGCCGTCGTCGATGACCAGGACTTCGTCGACCAGGGGCACACCGCCGGGTCGACCGGTGAGTGTCGAGGTGATCGCCTCGACCACCGAACCGACGGTGGCCTCCTCGTTGCGGGCCGGGATGCACACCGAGATGCGCCGGTTTCCTTTGGAGTCGGCGAGCGAACCAGGGTCGAACTGGGTGTGCGAAAACCGACGAGGGCTCCCCTCCGACACGAGCTCCTCGGTCATGACGCCATCATCGCTCAACCTGACCGGCACCGTGCACGCCCCGGCCAAGCATCGAGGACCCGGTTTCGACACTGCACCGGGCTGCATTGACGGAAGGCCGAGATTCGACCACAATGGAGGCCATCATCCAGAGCGACTGAGGGACCGGGCCCAGCGACGTCGCGGCAACCAGCCTGTGATTCCGATCACACCAGGTGCCAATGCCCGAGCGATGAGGAGAACCACCGTGGACTTTGTATCCGGGCTTCGTTGCCGTGAATGTGGACGCGTCTACCCTGCCGAAGCGCTGCACGTCTGTGACTTCTGCTTCGGCCCCCTCGAGGTGAGCTACGACTACGAGCGGGTCGCAGCGGTCATGACCAGGGAACGGATTACCTCCGGACCCCGGAGTATCTGGCGCTATGCCGACCTGTTACCGGTGTCCGACTCGACGCCTGTCGATCTCGGCGCGGGGTTCACGCCGCTGGTGCGGGCCGATCGGCTCGCCGCGGAGCTCGGGCTCGGCGAACTCTGGATCAAGGACGACACCGCCAACCCGACCGGTTCGTTCAAGGACCGGGTGGTCTCGGTCGCACTGACCAAGGCTCGACAGTTGGGCTTCAAGATCGCCGCCTGTGCATCGACGGGCAACCTGGCCAACTCGGTTGCCGCGCACGCCGCCCGGGCGGGCATGGACTCGGTCGTCTTGATCCCCCATGATCTCGAGGCGGCCAAGGTGACGATGACCGCGGTCTACGGCGGCACGGTCATCGCGGTCGAGGGGAGCTACGACGACGTCAACCGGCTCTGCGCGGAGCTGACCAGCGAGCGGCCCTCGTGGGCGTTCGTGAACGTCAACGTGCGTACCTACTATGCCGAGGGGTCGAAGACCCTCGCCTTCGAGGTTGCCGAGCAGCTGGGATGGCAGGCGCCCGATCATGTGGTGGTGCCGATCGGTTCGGGGAGCCAACTGACCAAGGTGGCCAAAGGTTTCGACGAGCTGTGGAAGGTCGGGCTGCTCGACGAGGAGCCTTCGGTCCGGGTCTCGGGTGCGCAGGCCGAGGGGTGCTCGCCGGTTGCGACCGCCTTTGCCGAGGGGACCGACGCGATCCGTCCGGTGAAGCCGAACACCATCGCCAAGTCCCTGGCCATCGGAAATCCGGCCGACGGGTGGTACGCCCTCGACGTGATCCGCCGTTCCGGCGGCTCGTGTGCCTCGGTCACCGACGACGAGGTGCTCGACGGCATCCGATTGCTCGCCCGCACCGAAGGGATCTTCGCGGAGACCGCCGGCGGGGTCACCATC
Source organism: uncultured Acidimicrobiaceae bacterium (assembly GCA_963839925.1). Lineage (GTDB taxonomy): Bacteria > Actinomycetota > Acidimicrobiia > Acidimicrobiales > RAAP-2 > Bog-756. The sequence continues at coordinate 1,050,025 of CAWIWV010000002.1, forward strand.
GCAACGCTGGCCAAGCTCGCCGCACGAGGTGAGATCCGCTCCGACGAGCGGGTGGTGGCCATGGTGACCGGGCACGGATTGAAGACGGTGGAGGCGCTGGGAGACGTGGTCGGGCCGACCGCCACTATCGTCCCGACCCTCGAAGCCTTCGCCGAAGTGGTCGAACCCGAACGGAGCACAAGATGAGCGTAAAGGTCCGCATCCCGACACAGTTACGTGCCCTCACCGGGGGTGCCGGCGAGGTGGTCGTCGACGGCTCCTCGGTCGGCGAGGTGTTGAAGGCCCTCGACAGCGAGCACGCCGGCATCGGTGAGCGGCTGTTCGACGACAACGGGGAGCTCCGGCGCTTCGTCAACGTCTTCGTCGCCGACGAGGACGTCCGCTTCCTCCAGGGGCTGGCGACCCCGGTGGAGGACGGCGCGACCGTCTCGATCATCCCTGCGGTCGCCGGAGGCTGACCGCGAGCGGAGGTTCAGCCTGTGCTCGGGGCCAACCCGCGCAGGATGAACTCGCAGATGGTGTCTGCTTCGACCGAGGCAGGTTGCGGGAGCACCTCACCGGAACGGACCGCCATCGCTCCGTAGATCTGCTGGCCGATGAGCTTGACCGCCACGTCGGGGTCGAGATCGCGAAACGTCCCCGACGCGACACCTTCGACGAACAGATCCCGGAGGAGGCGTGCGATGTTGAGCCCGATGGCGGCCAGCTCGGTGCCGACCGCTTCGCTGCCGTGGGCGAACATCCCCTGGGTGGTCATCGCCAACCCGAAGAAGGCCGGACTGTCGTCGATCCGCTCGAGCATGCCCTCGATGAGTTGCTCCAGACGGTGGACCGGTTCGGTGTCCTGGTCCCACGCGCTGGCGATCCTCTCGAGCAGCTGATCGTGCATGCCCTTGAGGCAGGCGCGTAAGAGCTCGTCCCTGTTGGCGAAGTAGACGTAGATCGTGGATCGGGACACGCCCGCCTCGGCGGCGATCTCGTCCATCGAGACGTCGGTGGTGCCACGTTCCCCGAACAGGCGCCTGGCGACCTCCACCACCTGCTCACGTCTGAAGTCCCGGATGACCTCTTTCAGGTCTCCCGTCGTTGCGCGCGAGCTCGTGGGCATTCTTCTCTCAGGCCGACACTCGTGCAGCCGGCGGGAACGCCACCGGAATGTGCTTGACCCCGCTGATGAACTGCGACTGGAGCCGCTGCACTTCGCCGTCGAGCGTGATGTCGGGCATCCGGTCGAGGAGATGTTCGAACATGACCCGGATCTCCATCCGAGCCAGGTTCGCTCCCAGGCAGAAGTGCGGTCCTCCCCCGCCGAAGGCCAAGTGGGGATTCGGGTTGCGGGTGATGTCGAATCGCTGCGGATCGTCGAACACCGTCTCGTCACGGTTGGCCGACACGTGGAAGAACACCACCTTGGAGTCCGCCTCGATCTTCTGCCCGCCGAGCACGACATCCTGGGTGGCCTGGCGGCGGAAGTTCATCACCGGCGAAACGTAACGCAACATCTCCTCCACCGCCGACGGCAGGAGCGAGCGGTCCTCACGGAGCAGTTGCCATTGGTCAGGGTTGTCGAAGAACGCGGCCATGCCACCCGAGATCAGGTTTCTGGTCGTCTCGTTGCCGGCGACGGTGAGCAGGAGGAAGAACAGCTCCAGCTCGGTTTCGGAAAGCTTCTCACCGTCGATCTCGACGTCGGTGAGCACGCTCATCAGGTCGGCGTGCGGATCAGCCCGCTTTGCCGCGAACAGCCCCGACGCGTAGGCGTACAGCTCCATCGCGGCCATCTGGGCGACCTCGCCGTCGGTCTGGTACTCGGGATCCTCGTTGCCGACCATCCGGTTCGACCAGTCGAACATGCGATGACGGTCCTCCTCGGGGACGCCGAGCAGCTCGGCGATGACGACCAACGGAAGCTCCGCCGCCATGTCGGTCACGAAATCGGCACGACCTTGCTCGATGACCGAGTCGATGATCCGATCGGTTGCGTCGTTGATCCGATCGTGCAGCTGGTTGACCATCCTCGGTGTGAACCCCTTGTTGACCAGTCGCCGGTAGCGGGTGTGGAGCGGCGGGTCCATGTTCAACATGATCATCTGCTGCAGCGCCAGCTCTTCCTCGGGAAGGTCCCAGATGTAGGTGGCCTTCTTCGCCGACGAGAAGTTCTCGTGATCGCGGTTGACCTCGGTGCACTCGGCATGGGTTGTCACCGCCCAGAATCCCGGGCCGTCGGCCTCCTCCTGCCACCAGACGGGGGCGTTCCTGCGAAGGAACGCGAACCAGTGATGCGGCACCCCCTGCACGAAGCGTCGGGAGTCGGTCAGGTCGATGTCGGTGAAGCGCACGGCATCGAGGTCGATCACGGTGTCTGACATGGTGGACGCACCTTCCAGGCGATCGGACACATTGTCCGGTTTCTTGGATCGTATGTCCGGTTTCCTGCGGAGGTCAATGAATGCAAGGAGAACCGGGGTTCCGGGCGGGGCCGATGGAGCGGGGACCGGGCCTCCAGCCACTGCCTTGCAAAGCAAGCTAGTCATGGGTATCTTGTGGTGCATGGGACCGACGGAAGGACGGCGCAGCCAGTTGCTCCGGGGTGTCCTCGACCTCTGCCTGCTCGCCGTCATGACCGAAGGTCCGACCTACGGCTACGAGATGACCAAGCGGCTGCGGGCGCGGGGACTCTCGATGGTGGGAGAGGGATCGATCTATCCGGTCTTGGGCCGACTCGAACGTGATGGTCTGGTCGAGACCCACCGGGCCGCCGGCAACGGAGGACCCCCTCGGAAGTACTACAGCCTCTCGTTGCAGGGACAGCAGGAGCTCGACGACGGTGTGCGGGAGTGGCAGGTGGCGCGGGACGCTGTCGACGGTGCACTCGGATTGGTGAGGGTGGAGGTGCAGGCATGAACGAGTTCATCGCGGAGTGCCGCAAGGAGTGGCGGCGCCTCGGCGTTCCCGACCACATCGCCAACGAGATGGCCGCCGACCTCCGGGCCGACATCGACGAGGCCGAGTCCGAGGGCGGCTCCGCAGAAGACGTGCTCGGAAACAGCCTCTTCGACCCACGCCAGTTCGCTGCAGCGTGGGCAGAGTCCCGCGGGGTCACCGCCCCTCAGGCCGCGCTGCCGTTGGTTCCCCCTCTGCGTAGTGGCGACGCTGTCGCCGGTCCTGGTGTCGCCGGTCCTGGTGTCGCCGGGTCTGGCGCTGTGGGTGGCGGATTGGGTGGCGGCGACGTCGGTGGCGGAGCTGCGGGTGGTGGTGCTGTTGGAGCGGCTGCGCCCGCAGCCTCAGGTCGTTTCTGGAAGCGTCGGACCACGGTGACCGCGGCCTTGGCCGTCGCCGCGGCCGTCCTGATGTTCGGCGGGCTCGCCCTCGCAGTGGGTCGTCGCGGCACGGCAGTTTCTCTCTCGGTGCGCAGGATCCTGCGTCCGGGTGCGTTCCGCCTGTTCCGGCCGAGGTCGTTCCCTCAGGTCGTCCTGCCCGTGCACCAATCCATCGGCGGCGTCCCCCAGGGCGTTGCGATCCTTGCCGTACTGATGCTGCTGGTCGGGGTCATCGTGCTCGGGATCGCCATCCTCTCGTGGGCGCCCTGGACCCGACGACATTCGAAGTGATGCAGGTGCACGTGCCGGGGAAACGGGACCTGATACCGGTCCATCGGGCTGAGCACGCTTACCAATCGACGGCGCCGTCGATGATGACCCGTGGTTCCTCGGTGAGGACGAAATCGAGGTGGTCGGTGTCGAGGAACTTGGGGAGGTCCTCGAACATCTGAGGCGAGTCCTCTTCCTGCATGTGCGCGTAGTACTCGTCCATCGATGCGAACCACTGGAGCGTCACCCCGTCGTATCCGGACCGGTCGTCGTCGCCGGCGTAATCGGCGAGGGGCCGGGGGTGCTGCTCGTAACGGAGTACGTGGGTGCCGCATTGGCCGTTAGCGATCAGTTGCGCGTGATTGTCCCGCCAGTAAGTCTGGAACTCGAGAGGGGTCATTCCCTCCCGCCGCTTCAACAGACAGGTCAGCTTGATCATGGTTGCTCCGTTGTTCGGTCTGCGCCGACTCGGGCGCAGAAGAGATCGGTGATGTATGGCAGTGCGATCGGATCGCCGAGCGTGCCGCCGAACGCCTCGACGCTCGCGAGGAGCGCGTCCCGCTCCGGTTCGGGGAGGACCTGGACATAGCTGCGGGTTGCGACCTGGTCGACGAAGGAGCCGAGGTCGAGTGACTGCACCCAAGGGAACTTGGTGCGCTCCACCGGCCCGAACAGTTTGCTCCGATCGATCGTCTTGCCGAAGTCGGTCCCCACCGGATAGGGCTGGCAGGTATCCCACTTGCTGATCTTCACCAGCTGGGCGACCGCGGGATCGGATTCGTCCCGTTCGTTCCAGATGAGGGCCAGCCACCCCCCCGGACGAAGCACCCGCACGATCTCGGGGAGTGCCCGTCCCGGGTCGAACCAGTGAAACGCCTGCGCGACGACCACCGCGTCCACGGAGGCGTCGGCCAATGGGATCATCTCGGCGGTGCCGCCCGCGACGACGACCCCGGGCACGGTGCGACGGAAGACCTCGCGCATCGAGGGTGAGGGTTCGACCGCAACGCAGACCGCGCCATCGGCCTGGAGGAGGCGGGTGAGTTTGCCGGTGCCTGCGGCCAGGTCGAGGACGCGGGTACCCGGGCCGATCCCACAGGTCGCTTCGAGATGGGCGACCGCAACGTCGGGATAGCCGGGGCGGGCCCGCTCGTAGAGGTCGGAACCGCTCTCGAAACCTGCTCGACCGAGGGTCGCGTCGCCGCCTGCGATCGATGGTTCAGCAGTCGACACGGGAACACTCTATTGGCGTGCGATGAGTAGATCTCGAGGATCAGATAGCTTCGAAGGGTGACCGAAGGCAGTCGCGCATCCGAAGCGGATCGGACCGAACCTCGGACGGTGTCCACCGAATTCCCTGTCGGAACCGCCGCGCCTCCGCGACATCCCGGGCTGTCACCGGTCGAAGCCCGCCCTCGACACCGGTGGCTCAGTTCCCTGATCAACGCCGCGTGGGCTTGGACCTCCAAGCACGGAGCGATCGGACCGGGCGATCGACCCGCTTCCCGTTTTGGAGCGTTCGGAGCGGGGAGCTGCATGGCGTTCCCACCGGGCGCGGTCTTCGGAGAACGTTGGATCCGAATCGGAAGGGACACCCTCATCGGTCCTCAGACGAGTATCAGCGCGGGCATGGTGCCGGGCCAGACCATGGTCACCGATCCGGTGGTCAGCATCGGGGATCGCTGCATGATCGGTCGGGGGAGCCACATCGTCGGTCACCTCCAGGTGGTGATCGGCGACGATGTCCATACCGGCCCCTACGTGTACATCACCGATCAGAACCATGGCTACGAAGACCCGGACCAGGTCGTGCACGTGCAGTGGCCGAGTGACGTCCCGGTCGAGATCGGGAGCGGGAGCTGGATCGGAACCGGGGTGGTCATCCTTCCCGGCGCGGTGCTCGGGAAGAACGTCGTGGTGGGTGCAGGAGCAGTCGTGCGCGGGACGTTTCCCGATCACTGCGTGATCGCCGGAGTGCCGGCCAAGGTGGTTCGGCGCTACGTACCGGGTGTGGGTTGGGTGGGTGCGAGCGGATCCTCGGTTGCGACGGACGCGACTTCCGGGACGGATTGCGGACCAGATGCTGTATCCGGTGATGCGGCTGGCGTTGCCGATGGAGCCGATGGGGTACCCGACGCCTTGCTGCGGCGCCTGCCGTTGGAGCGGATGCCGTTCGAACGGGAAGACCGGGCAGGCTCCGGCGTCGGCGGTGCAGGTGGTGCCGGGGCCGGTGGCGGGGCCGGGGCCGGGGCCGGTGGCGATGGTGCGGCGGCTGGGGGTGGCGGTGGCGCGGCTGGTGCTGCCGGTGTCATCCCTTCCGGTGCCCCGACGGCGCCGAGCCCGTGACGGCGCAACACCTCTGAAGTCTCGGCCCGACCTTCGGCGATCAGCGATTCGGTCGCCGAGAAGTCGACGAAGTCGTGGGTCTCGCTCGAGCGTCCGGAGCAGACGACGACCTCCACCCCCTCGGGCAAGCTGGCCAGGTCGCGGGCGAAACGTGAGTGGATCGAAAGGAAGAAGGCATTGAGCAGCGCTTCGACGGGACGCTTCGCAGTGCCGGGCGTGTACACCGGTGGGCCGCACAGGAGGACCACGATCCGGGTGGCGCCGGAGTCGACCGCCCGCAACAGCGGAACGTTGTCGACGACGCCGCCGTCGATGTAGCGCTCACCGTCGATCTCCACCGGAGGGAAAATGCCGGGCACCGCGGTCGATGCCAACACCGCGTCCGCCGCAGGACCGTAGGTGAACCATCGGGCGTGGCCGTCGACCAAGGAGGTCGCAACGACCTCGACCGGAACCTCCGCCTCCTCGAGCCGCTCGAAGTCGACCCCGTCTTCGATGACCTTTCGGAGCCCGGCATTCGGATACACGGACTCTCGCTGCTGGAAGTAGAGCCAGGGGCCGTGGAATCGCCCCTGCGGATAGACGTCGTCGCGGGTGAGCCCCCTCCAGATCTCGGTCATCCGCTCCACCCCGCGCCTGGTCGGGTCACCGGCGAAGACGGCTCCGTTCACCGCTCCCACCGAGGCCCCGTAGATCCGGTCGGGGCGGAAGCCGTGCTCGGTCAGTACCTGGAGCATCCCGATCTGGACGGCACCCCGGGTGCCGCCTCCGCCGAGCACGAGCGCGGTGATCCCTCGGTCTTCCTCCGAATCGTCTTCGTCGTCGGCCTCACCTGAGGCTTCGGCCTCCATCGACTCGTCGCCCTTGCGTTGCCCCACCTGAGAGCGCTGGAAGGTGAATCGAAGGGTCAGCACGATCAGCACGGCTGTCGCCACCACAAAGACGGTGAAGCCGACGTCGAAGGAAGAGATTGCGGCGATCGCGGCCGTTGAGACCATCACTCCAGAGGCTACCGGGGGCCTTGACCGGTCCAACGGACCTGGTGGGCTCCGGCTTGGCTCCTGCCTGGCTCCTCCTTGGCTCCGTCCGGGGTCCGCCTTGGCTCCGCCCGGGAGTCCTCCGGCATCCGGTGTGACACCCTCGCGGGACACTCTTGCCATGGTGGTCATGGACCTCGATCGCCCGTTGGAGGCGGCACCCTCGTTCGGAGACTGGCATCCCCTCGCCGGCGAGGCGCTGCTCGATCGCCTCCGGATCACCGGTCGACCGCGTCCGGTGGCCGACCCTGCGCTCGGTCGGGAGCTCCGGCAAGGTCTGGAAGAGGCCTTCGTCGCCGAGCTCGGTTCCGGTGGTGCTCGCGTGCAGCGCCCCACTCGTGAGTCGCCACTGGTGGTCACGAAGGATCGGCTGAACCGAGCGCTCTCGGGTGAATCGATCGCCGACGATGCCGGGTTCGGAAAACGACTACCGACGATGCCCTTGGTGGTTGGCGCGTTGGTCGACGTCCTCTTCCGTCAGCTCGTCACGGTCGGATCGATCGGCGACGCGATGACCGACGCGTTCGAAGCCCTCGCCATCGACGATCGCCAGAGCGAGCTGGTCTCGTGGATCGAAGGGTTGTCGAAGGCAGAGCGGGCACAGCTGCGAGAGGAGGTTGAGCATCATGCCGACGGTCTTCGGCGTCGGTGGCCTACCTTGGATCCTGGCTGGTTGCCGCGAACGCAGGAGTCGATGCGGGCCGGGTTGGCGGGCGGTGCCATCGAGCTCTCGGGGCGGGTGGACCTGGCGATCGGAACACCCGCAGGCGAAACGGCATCGGTGGCCATCATCGAGGTGAAGTCAGGGATGCGTCGGATCGAGCACCGCTCCGAGCTCCACTTCTATGCGCTCATCGAGGCGCTGCGGAGCGTCGCGCCTCCCTTTGTCGTGGCCACCTACTACACACGGACCGGGGAGCTCGACGTCGACCCGGTGACTGACGAGCTGTTGCTTGGAGCGTGTCGGCGAACCGTGGACGGGGTTCGGTCCTTGTTGCGAATGGAGACTGAATCGTGAGAGCACGTCCTGTCGAACTCACCCGCGAGCTGTTCGCACCTCTTCAGGACCCGATCGACAACACGGCGCGGCTCGAGATTCGGGATCGCCTGGTTGCCGGCATCGGGTCGATCGCCGAGCACGGCGCTCGTGCCGAAGAGATCGTCGTGAACCTGCAACTCCTTCGTCGTGCGCGCACCTGTCCCGATGGCCTCGCAGCCCCCGCGGACCCCTTCGTCTGGAAGCCTCTCTTCGTCCGGCGCTCCCTGGGCCTGGCGATCGTCGAAGCCTGCGTCGCCGGACGCTTCCGGTCTCCTGTCGAAGCAGCTGGACCGGTGTCGGACCAGGCAGTGGCCGAGTGGAGGCGAACCGGCTGGCGCAGCTTTCATTGGGAGCCCTGGTTCGCGGCGCTCGCCGCCGGCGCCCGGGCTTCGGTGCTCGCCGATGCGGTGACCTGGGCCAGCTCGCTCTGGTCCGCCTTCGACTGGGGAGGGTTCCCACGGCTTCCTCGACTGGGTGGAGCCGATGATCAGTGGAGTTGCCCGGCCGCGGGCCGGGTGCGGGTGAAAGGCCGCTCGGAGTTCCGGGTCGAACTGGTCGGCCCGGACGCGCCGACCAGGGGGACGGACCGTCGAGATCAGCCGGTGGGCCTGGTCTCGATGTCCAGCGGACGTCCCGGGGCCGGATGGGCCGCCGAGCTCGCGTTTCTCGCGCTCGCCGGGGCGCTCCGTTCGCCGTCGCGGCCGGTCCCTGCCCGGGTGCTCGGTCTGTGGCCGGATTCGGGTGCCCATGCAACGGTGGACGTCACGGTCGCCGCACTCGCTGATGCCGTCGACCTGGTGGTCGACACGGTGTCAGCGGTGGCGAACGCGAGAAGCGTTCAGAACAGCGCTCGTGCGGCCGCGGCGTCGGGCTTTCCGGCGGCTGTCAGGGGAACCTCCTCGACGACCACCATCTGCCGCGGGATCTTGTAGCCGGCGATCTGGGTGCGACAGTGCGCCTGGATCTCTTCCAGAGTCGGGGCGTTCGCACCAAGTCGCGGGGCGACCACTACTGCCACCTGCTGACCGAACCGCTCGTCCGGTAGCCCCACCACGATCGCCCCGAAGACGTCCGGGTGGGTCTTGACTGCGGCTTCGACCTCTTCGGGAAAGATCTTCTCGCCCCCCGAGTTGATCGACGCCGATCCACGGCCGTGCACGGTGATCGTGCCGTCGGGCTCGACCGAAGCGAGATCACCGGGGATCGACCATTGCACGCCCTCGGCATCCACCGGGAAGGTGGCATCCGTCTTCGCCTTGTCCTTGTAGTACCCGATCGGGATCCTGCCGGTGCGGGCGAGCCGTCCGATCCTCCCGTCCCCCGGTGTCAGGGGCTTCAACTCCTCGTCCAACACCGACGTGTTCGCGCTCATCGTGAACCTCGGCCCGGTCGCGCCATCCTCGACCGCACCGTGGGCTCCACTTTCACTGGACCCGAAGCGGTCCATGATCATGACGTTGGGGAGCTGATCGTTGAGTTCCTTCTTCACGGCCGGCGTCAGCATGGCGCCGCCGGATCCGATGACCGCGAGCGTCGACGTGTCGTAGCGGCCGGGTGGGGCCGACGCGAGTGCCTCGGCCAGTGGGCGGGCCATGGCATCCCCGACCAGCCCGATCGACACCACGCCCTCGTCTCCGATCAGCCGCCAGAGACTGTCCGGGTCGTATCGGTGGTCGGTGTACAGAACGGCCGTCGCGCCCATGGTGAACGCACTCCACATCACCCACTGCGCGTTGCCGTGCATGAGAGGAGCCACTGCCAACATCACCAACCGGGTGATGTCGTCGGTGTTGATCCGCTCGGCCAGTTGGTCAGCCGTTTCGATCGGTGTCGACCCCCAGCCTCCACCACCCATCGCTCCGAAGAAGATGTCCTCCTGTCGCCACATCACACCCTTCGGCATCCCGGTCGTGCCGCCGGTGTAGATGAGGTAGAGGTCGTCGGGTGAACGGGGTGCGAACGTTCGCTCAGGTGACGCTGCCCCGAGGGCGTCCTCGTAGTCGACGACGTCGTACCCGGCGGTGCTCTGGGCGTCCTCGGTGGGCGTTGTTGGCGCCGAGCCGTCCTCGAGCACCATCAAGAGGAGGCGGGTCTCCGATTCGCGCGTGCCGATCGAATCCATCACCAGCGGCCACAGTGCCCGCTCGAGGACGATGACCTCGAGGTCGGCGTTCTCGATGACGTAAGCGAGCTCAGCGGCGACATAGCGGTAGTTGAGATTGACCGGAACGGTGCGCGCCTTGTAGCAACCGATCATCGCCTCTGCCCACTCGGCGCGGTTGTGCGCCAGGATCCCCACATGGGTACCGACCCCGATCTTCCGGTCCTCGAGGGCATGGGCGAACCGGTTCGCCCGCTCGTCGAGCTCCCGGTAGGTGCGTCGTTCGGCTCCGGCCACCAGCGCCAGCCGGTCGGGGACGGTGTCTGCCACCACCTCGAACAGGTCGGCCAGATTGAATTGCCTGGGGCTCATGGGACCTCCTCCGGCCGAACCGGCCATAGCATGCTGCGGTCAACGCGTCACTCTGTACCACGTTCCACTCGGTCGGGGTACCGGGTGCCGCGCTGCGGAACGACCCTACGGATCACCACGACCCTACGAATCGAGCACTCGGGACGCGAAGCGCGCGCTCGGGATCAAGGAGGCAACCGATGACGAGCGAAGCCGGCCAGGGAGGCGGGATCGAGGGCTTGTCGGCCCTGGTCACCGGTGGTGGGAGCGGGATCGGCCTCGGAGCTGCGACCAGGCTGGTGGAGGACGGCGCCCACGTGACCATCTGCGGCCGCACCGAAGACCGACTGGTCGCCGCGGTGGATCAGCTCGAGGCTGCCGCGGCTGCTTCGGCGGACCGGGGCTCGCCGCGAGGGACCGCGGCCTACGTGGTAGCCGACGTGACCGTCGAAGAGCAGATCGCGCACGCGGTGGAGGCTGCGTGCAGGCGCGGTCGGCTGGACATTCTCTTTGCGAACGCGGGTGGCGCGATGCACATGGGTCCGATCACCGGGGCCGACCTCGACCAAGTGCGCGCCACCGTCGACCTCAACCTGGTCGGGACGTTCCTCTCCATCAAGCACGCGGCACCGTGCATGGCGGCCGGGGTGGGCACCGCGGAGGACGGAGGAGTAGCCGGGGGAGGCTCGATCATCGGGATGTCTTCTGGTGCGGGCAGCTTTCCGCACCGGTATCTCTGGGCGTATGGCTCGGCGAAGGCGGGTATCGACATGCTCTGCCGGTATGCCGCAGAAGAGCTCGGCCCGACCGGGGTGCGGGTCAACAGCGTGCAACCGGGGATCATCGACGACGAGTTGATGGCTCCGATCACCGCCGGAGGACCACTGCTCGACGACTACCTCGCCGAGATGCCGATCAGTCGATTGGGAACCGTCGAAGACATCGCCGCTGCGGTGCGCTTTCTCGCCGGACCGGAATCGGCGTGGATCACCGGGGAGAACCTCGGTGTCGACGGCGGCCATCACCTACGCCGGGGCGCGAACTACGGACTACTGCTCGGTGAGTAGCGAGACTCCGTGAGGAGGGCCGGCGAACCGGTCCGACCGAGGCCGATCACCGCGCTGCTCGCCGGTGTGATTGTGGTTCTGGTGGGCTCGATCGCAGCTGGATGCTCCTCGTCGCCTCCTCCGAACAAGCAGGCATCCTCACGCTCTTCCGCGCTGACGGTTCCTCTGGCTTCGTCGACCGTCACCCCCGCGGCCTCGTGGGCGATCATCGCGATGGGAAACCTCGACGATCCCGTCGACACCTTCTGGCAACTGGTCACCCGGCCCCAGGGGTCGGCGTCGTGGCGGTTGGCAACCCCGCCGGGGGTGGCCAGCAACGGCGGGCTGGTCGCGTCGATCACGCCGGATCAGCTCACCGCCGGTTTCGAGCCGTCTCAGGCCCTCGTGTTCTCCCCGCTGCTGCGGAGCACCGACCAAGGAGCCACCTGGGCACAGTCCTCGCTCCCCGGCGCGGGACTGCTCCCCGCAGGATTGGCCGCGGTGCCCGACGCTCTCGCCGGATCTGGCGGTGTGGGTTACCTGGCTTTGGTGCGGACCTCGGGCGGCGAGGTCCTGTCCAGTCCGAGGGGGCAGACGGGGTGGACGAAGGCGACCGACGTTGCCCAGTTGGCTTCCAGTTCGGCGACCTCGTCGTGCGGAGTCGTCGGTCTCTCCGCCGTGGCCTTTGCTGTGGATGGCGGGGAGCTCGTCGGCGCGACCTGCGCCCGGGGGACCCGCGTCGGCATCTTCGAAGATGCGAACGGGCGCTGGCGCGCTGTCGGACCGGTGCTCGCCGGCACCAAGTCGGGTCCGATCCGGGTGCTCCGACTCGACGAGGACCGAGCGTCGGTGACCGCGCTGGTGGCCGCGGGTCCTCCGGGGGCGCAGCGGCTGTCCGCGCTCTGGAGCGATGACGGGATGAAGAGCTGGACGGCCTCGACGGCACTTTCGATCGCTGGGAGCCGGTTGACGTCCACCGGCTTGACCGCTTCGGGAGGACCCATCGTCCTGCTCGGGAGCGGGAAGACACAGCGATCGGCGTGGGTCACCCCGACCCGACCAGATGCCCCGTGGCAGCGTCTGACAACCCCACCGGCCGGGACCTCCACCATCGCCGTCGGTCCCAACGGGACCTTCGAGGCGCTGATCGCCGATCGCTCGACGATGGTCGTGGAGACGCTGCGCGCCGGTGAGTGGCACCGTGTCCAGTCGTTGAACGTGGCCATCCAGTACGGGTCCTCGAGCTGATCGTGGCCCGGCCGGTTGTCCCGGTCCCGGGTGTCGGCGTCGTCCGGGAGCGGATCGGGTCCGGGCCCGTTCGCGCTATGACGTAGGGGTGCCGACACTCCTCGCCGCTCCTGACAAATTTCAGGGGGACGGTGACCGCTCGCCAGGCGGCCGCGTCGATCACCCGCGGCGCATCGTCTCGTGGGTGGTCGGTCCGCGAGATGCCGCTCGCTGACGGTGGAGAGGGGCTCATCGACGCGCTGGCCGGGCTCGGAGGGGTGATGGAGACCGTCGAGGTCGAGGGTCCGCTCGGTCGGAACGTCGAAGCCTCCTGGCTCCATGTCGGTCGGGTTGCGATCGTCGAGATGGCCCAGGCATCCGGGTTGGCACTGGTGGGTGGGGCAGCGGGCAACGATCCTCTGGCGGCCACCACCCGGGGCACCGGAGAGCTCATCGTCGATGCGGCCCGAGCGCTGCGCGCACAAGGCGCGGGCGGTGACGAGGGCCCAGGGGCAGTCGTGGTCGGGCTCGGCGGGTCGGCAACGACCGACGGTGGACGCGGCGCGTACGAGGTGATCGACGCAGCGGGCGGCCTCGGCGACGTCGAGCTGGTCGGCGCGTGCGACGTCACGGTCGGATTCCTCGAGGCGGCGAGCAGGTTCGGACCACAGAAGGGTGCGACCGCCGATCAGGTGGGCTTGTTGGAAGATCGTCTGAAGGGGATCGCCCAGCAGTACCGCGATGAGCGGGGCATCGACGTCGAGTCCATCGAAGGCGCGGGGGCGGCCGGTGGCTTCGGTGGCGCCATCGCTGCACTTGGCGGCAAGCTCCGTTCCGGCTACGAGGTCGTCACCGAGCTGCTCGGATTCGCCGCATTGCTTGGTGAGAGCGACCTGGTGGTGACGGGAGAAGGGGCCCTCGACGCGACCTCGCTGTTGGGCAAGGTCGTCGGCTGTGTCCTGCGCGACGCCGCAAACGCTGGTGTGCCGGTGCTGGTGATCGCCGGAAGGGCTGACGGCGAGACGACCGAGGAGATCGAGGGTTCCGGTGCCCGGGTGGTCTCGCTGACCGAACGTTTCGGCGAGGATCGGGCGATGGCCGACACGGCCCGGTGCATCGAGGAGAGCGTGGCCGAGTCGGTCTGAGCGAGGTCGGGGTCGTGCCACGCGCCGCCCCACCCACTATCCCGCTCCGCCGCTGAGAGGTACCGTACGGCGGTGATCCCCGACAGTTACCTGCTCAGCGGTTCGAAGGTCTCCGTCTCACCGATCGGCGTCGGCACCTGGGCGTGGGGCGATCGTTCGGTATGGGGCATGGGGGGCTACGACGCCGACCTCACCCGCGAGACCATCAAGGAGGCGTGGATGGCCTCCATCGATGCGGGGGTCACCCTCTTCGACACCGCAGAGGTCTACGGCGGGGGCGAGAGCGAACGCATCGTGGGTGAACTCCTCGCCGGGGACTCCGCACGAGCGGCCTCCGTCGTGGTCGCGAGCAAGTTCATGCCGATGCCCTGGAAGCTGGAGGTCCGCGGGTCGCTGATGAAGTCCCTCCGTGCCTCGCTGGACCGTCTCGGCCTGCCGGCGGTCGACCTCTACCAGATCCACGGTCCGATCAGCCTGCGTTCCCACGCGGTGCTCGCCGATGCTCTGGCGCGAGCTCACGATGCCGGCCTGGTGCGCGCGGTCGGTGTGTCGAACTACTCGGCCAAGGAGACCCGGTCGATGGCCGAGGCTCTGCAAAAGCACGGGATGCAGCTCGCAACCAATCAGATCGAGTTCTCACTGCTGCGACGCGCGCCGGAGACTTCCGGGCTCCTCCAAGCTTGCAGGGAAGCGGGCGTCTTGCCTCTTGCCTACTCGCCGATCGGCCAGGGTCGTCTCACCGGCAAGTACTCGGCGTCGAACCCTCCGCCGGGCAAGAGGAACTTCTCCAACCACCCGATGGAAGTGGTGGACAAGGTGGTCGACGTGCTCCGCAGGATCGGGGAGAAGCACGGAGGAAAGCTGCCGAGTCAGGTGGCACTCAACTGGGTGATGAACAAGGGCGCCGTTCCGATCCCCGGCGCGAAGAACCGTCATCAGGCAGAGGAGAACGCGGGCGCACTGGGGTGGAGTATCGACGAGGAGGATCTCGTCGAGCTCGACCGCGTCGCGCTCGACGGTATTCGGAACCTCAACTCACGCTTCTGGCAACACGGGTAGTCGGCTCCGTCGAGTCGGCGAGCGGGCACCGGCTCGTCGTCGCCGAGGTGGGACCGGTACAGTGCTCCCGATCAGCCGTCGAAGGAGGTTCCGGTCGTGGATATCCGGTCGAACGAAGACATGGCTCCGGTCGTCGAGCACAACGGCACCACGCCGGTCTGGTGGTTGGTCCCACCCCAGGAGATGCGGGCAGCCACGGAGGGCGGGTTCCTCGAACTGGTCAGCGAATGGGAGATCGCCGGCGGCGGTGCCGTCGAGGCCCATTCCCACCCGACCCACGAGTTCTATTACATCCTCGCTGGGCACGGCATCATGCAGATCGCGGACGAGCAGCAAGAAGTCCACGCAGGTGACCTGGTGTATACCCCGCCGGACACCACCCACAGCATCTGGCCGGCCAGCGAGCACGCTCCCCTCCGTGGGCTGGCCTTCGCCATCGGGACGCCCGGGGCCGGCACGGTCGACTACAGCTGAGCCCGCGACGGGGCACTGACCCCATCCGCTGAATCGGGGCTGGCTCAACGAGCACAGTCGGAGATAAGTTCTCTTCTTCGAGGACACAGCGGTTCACCTGGGGGGAAGGGCATTGGGGGAGTTTTCCGAAGTGGTGGTCCCCTGTGTCGTCTGAGTCCGGGCCGGAGTCGCCATCGAGTCCCGCCCCGGGGCAAGGACGCATCACCTCTCTCGACGGCATGCGCGCCTTCGCGGTGCTTGCGGTCATCCTCTTCCACGCCGAGTCCAACTGGACCATCGGCGGCTATTTCGGCGTGGACGTCTTCTTCGTCCTGTCGGGGTACCTCATCACATCGTTGCTGCTGACCGAATGGCGCGGCACCGGCGGGATCGCGCTCCGCTCCTTCTGGGTGCGACGGGCCCGTCGGCTCCTTCCCGCGCTGCTCCTGATGCTCGCAGTCATCGGGGTCACCGCGGTGCTCCTGCCGCAAGTGCTGGGATCGCCAGGTCTGCTCGGCGACACCCTCTCGACCGTCGGCTACGTGGCCAACTGGCATCTGGTCGCCGCGCACACCAACTACTTCGACACCGTGGCCAACCCGTCGCCGCTCACCCACACCTGGTCGCTCGCGATCGAAGAGCAGTTCTATCTGCTCTGGCCCATCGCAGTGCTCGGGATCTCCGGCGGCCTGCTGCTCCGTGTCCGGAGGGGGCGGCACGCGACGAAGGATCCGAACAAGAAGAGAGGGTTGGTGATCGTCGCAGCCGTGGCGACGATCGGCGCGCTCGGGTCTGCAGCCGAGATGGCGTTGATCACTCCGACCGGAAACGGCGCGCTCACTTCAGCGGGCGTCGCTGCGGTGAACCGCTCCTACTACGGGAGCGACACCCGGGCCCAGAGCCTGCTGATCGGAGCGGCTCTCGCCGCCGTGCTGATTCTGTGGGAACCGGCTCGAACCCGGTGGGGCCGGATCACCGTCTCGACTGCCGGGCTGGTCGGAGCAGTCGGGATCGTGGCGATGTGGCTGTTGGTCGGCCAGTCCTCCGCCCTCGCCTTCCATGGAGGGTTCCTGCTCCTGTCCCTCGCCGCCGCAGCGGTGATCGCCTGCACCACTGCGATCCCGAGGCATCCGGTGACCTGGTTCCTCTCCCTTCCCCCGTTCGCCTACCTCGGTCGGATCTCCTATGGGATCTACCTCTGGTACCTGCCGGTCCTGGTGGTGATGACAGCAGGGCGAACCCACCTCGCCGGCCTGCAACTGCTCGGAGCGAGGCTGGCGGTCATCGTTGCCATTGCCGCCTTCTCCTTCCACCTGGTCGAATCGCCGATCCGCCGCGGTGCGCTCAAGGGATGGCGGTCGTGGGTCGCCGTTCCCGTCGCGGCGACGACCGTCTCACTGGTTCCTCTGCTCGTCCCGTCGCTCGCCGCGGTTGTTCCGGCCGGAGCGGCTTCGGCTCCCTTGCCGTTGGTGAAATCCGGTGCGTCCTCGCTGCTGGACCGCAAGACCTCACTGCCCTACACCGCCGGTTCCTCGGATTCGGAGTCGGAAAAATCTGCCGGCCCGATCCGTCCGGTGCGGATCCTGCTCGTCGGTGACTCGATGGCCGGATCGCTCGGCGTCGGCATGTCAGCCATCGCGCCGCGTTATGGCGCCGAGGTGGTCAACGAAGGGTCGCCGGGGTGCTCGCTGGGTGAAGCGAGCATGATCAGGGTGCTGTGGTACACGGTCCCGCCCAGTGGGCCGTGTGAGGGGGCGGACCCTGGACACCTGCTCACCGTGTACCGGTCCCTGGTGCAGAAGTTCGATCCTGACGTCGTTGTGTACCTCGCGCGCGCCGACACGCTCGACACGCTTCTCGACGGGTCCTGGGTCCACATGGGTGATGGGTCCTACGACGATTGGGTGGAAGCTCGGTTCGAACAAGCCATATCGGTGTTCGGGTCAACCGGGGCGCGGGTGGTCATGCTGACGTCGCCGTACTACGACAGCGGTGAGCAGCCCGACGGCGAGCCGTGGCCCGAGAACGCCGCCGTTCGTGTAGCCGGCGACAATCAACTGTTGCGGCAGGCGGTTCGATCGGATCCGCTCGGATCGAGTGTGATCGACCTCTGGAAACTGACCTCGCCATCTGGTCAGTTCTCGACAGACGTGGACGGGATCACCCTTCGCTGCTCGGACGGTGTCCACTTCACCGTCCCGGGGGGCGAGTGGGTCGGCGAAGAGATCCTGCCGGAGCTCGTTCAACTCGGACAGGCACACGCCGACGCACCGGCCCAGCGAACGCGATCCCCGCTCGCAACCCAAGGGACACCGGGCTGGTACTCGAGCCTGCCGTGTGGGTTGTGATCCTCAGCCGCTGAGGGATCAGGGCAACAGCACGTTCGGGTTGAGGACCCGGTCGGGGTCGAGCGCCCTCTTGATGTTCCGGAACGCGTCGATCTCTTCTGCTGTCCTCGAGAGATGGAGCCACCGCTTCTTCGCGGTTCCGATGCCGTGTTCTGCACTGATGCTCCCGTGCATCTCGCCGACCAGACGGAAGACCGCATCGTCGACCCGTTCGTCGTCGGGTCCGAGTCCACTCACGTTGACGTGGATATTGCCGTCCCCCACGTGCCCGAAGAGCCAGGTGCGAGCGTTGGGATCGACGCTCTCCACCAATGTGGGCACCCGATCGACGAACTCGGGGAGCGTCGCAAGTGGCAGGGTGACGTCCAACTTGTGGGGTGGTCCGAGGGTGTTGATGGCTTCGGTGTGTGCTTCGCGGTAACGCCACAGCTCGGCTCGGCGGGAGGGCTCGGTGGCGACGACCACGTCGGTCACTTGCTCGATCGAGTCGGCCGCCTCGGCCAGTGCATCGGTCGGGTCGGTCTGGTCGGCTGCCTCGACGAGGAGGTACGCGGGAGAGGGGCGCGGAAATGGACTGTGCATGCCGGTCGCCGAGCACACCAGCTCGAGTCCGGCGGCCAGGAACAGCTCTGCCGCAGAGAGGGACGGCAGCGTCAAGCGCAGCGACGCCGACGCCTCGACGGCATGATCCACGGATGAAAAGGCGAGCAAGGCGACCGTGCGGCAGGGGGCGCTCGGTACGAGGCGCAGCCGGGCTGCGGTGATCACGCCCAAGGTTCCTTCGCTGCCGCAGAGCAGACCAGGCAGGTCATAGCCGGTGTTGTCCTTCACCAACCCCCCGAGATGGGAGACGACCGAACCCGTTCCGAGGACCGCCTCCACCCCGATGACCTGTGCCCGGGTGCCGCCGAAGCGAACCACGTGCACTCCACCTGCGTTGGTGCCGACCGTCCCCCCGACCGTCGCCGAATCCCGACTCGCCAGGTCGACCGCGTAGGACCAACCGGCGGCTTCGGCGGCTCGATGGAGGGTCGAGAGCGTTGCACCCGCTCCTGCGGTCACTTGACCGGACAGGGTGTCGACCGACTCGACGGAGCCCAGGCGATGGAGGCTCAGTACCACCTCCCCGCTGAGTGGCACGCCGCCCCCGACCAAGCCGGTGTTGCCACCCTGTGGCACCAGTGGGGCGCCGTACTCCCGGCAGGCGAGGACGATCGCGGCTACCTCTTCGGTCGAACCCGGCCTGACCACCGCGGTCGAGTGGCCGACGAAGCGCCCGGTCCAGTCCGTCGTATAGGAGGTGATGATCTCGGGATCGGTCACCACCTCGTCGCCCACGATCTCGCGAAGCCTGTCGACGAGTTCGGGGTGGTCAGTCATCGCCGCAGTCCTCTTTCGGTCGTGTCCCTCAGGACGACGAAGGTTCGAAATCCGGATCGGGCTCGAAGAACTGGTGGACGAGCGCTTCGATGCCGACCGAGAGCAGCGACCATTCCTGATCCTCTCCGTCGGGTCCTGTCGGCCGGTGAATGGTCTCGGTCTCCTCGGTGATGTGCTGACGGATCGAGCATCCCTCCGAAAACGCGGTGACCGCGACGGTGAACTGCTCGACGCTCCATGGCGGGCGGAGTCGCATCCCGAAGACCGGCATCATCGCTTCGAAGATCGTGGTCCGATCTTGGTAGACCGACTTGTAGCTGCTGATGAGCGCCAACTTGATCCGCTGTTGTTGCTCTGGCGTCGCGGTCGCGGTGGCCATCGAGACGACGGTGATCCACAGCGGCCAGTTGGGGGAGTCGTGGATGGCGGCATTGGTTGCGTTCCCGCCGACCCTGCAGATCTCGCGTAACGCTCGGCTGCGGGCATCCGGCGTGGACAGGTCGAGGTCGACCAAGGCGGCAAGGATCGCGTCCTCGCCGCTTCCCACCTCGTTTCGAGTCTCGTCCTGGGCGATCGCCGCGAGGACGTCGGCCTGGTACTCGGATTGGTTGTCCCAGACTCGCCTGATCACCGACGCGTTGGTGATCCGCACGCCGGTTCTCGCCTCCACCCGCTCGAACACCTTCTTGAAGGTCAGGTTGCTGGCGTTGGGGCCCAGGCCGTCTTCGAGGAGGACTCGCCTTCCTTCCTCCAGCAGCAACAGGCGCAGATCTTCCCTGGTGCGCCTCGGCCGGCGACCGGTGGGATCCGGGTGGCTCGACGTCCTCGGCCCCGATGTCCTTGGACCGTCGATCTTCATGGGAGGGAGGGGGTCATCCGTACTGGAGGAGCCTACCGTTCCGACGGGAAGGACCGGATCCGCTCGGACACGAGGGGTTTTCCGGAATTTCAGCGATAGTTGAAGCGGATGTCACGTAGCCGGTGTAGACAGGTGCGTCAGGGAGGGTCAGGGGAAGACCCGCAGCCAGACCGAGCAAGCCCGGAACCGAGCAAGTCCGAAACGAGGGGGACACGATGCGCAACGGAAAGTCGATCAGAACGGCCATCGTCGTGGTGGCCGCGGTGTTGGCCATCGGCGTGATGGTGATCCAGAACTCCCCCTTCGCGTCCGCCTCCAAATCCCCGGGCAACGGCGGGTCGGATCACCCGTCCAGCGCAAGCGCCAGTCGGGGTTCGGCGTTGCCCGCCATCCGCCACGTGTTCGTGATCATGTTGGAGAACAATGGCTACGCCGCCACGTTCGGTGCGCCGGCCAAGGACCCGTATCTGGCCGTGACTCTCCCGTCGCAGGGCGCGCTGCTGCAGAACTACTACGCGATCGGACACTTCTCCCTCGACAACTATGCCGCGTTCATCTCCGGCCAGCCGCCCAACGCGGACAACCAGGCCGACTGCATCGCCTCCAAATACATCAACTTCCCCTCGGCGGACGGCATGAAGAACGGCATCCAACAGGGGAAAGGTTGCGTGTTCCCGTCCAAAGTGCCGACCTTGGCGAGCCAGTTGAACGCAAAGGGATTCACGTGGAAGGGCTACGAGGAGGACATGGGCAACACCCCCTCCCGCGACGGCGGCGTGACGTGTGGCCATCCGACGATCGGGAAGAGTGATCCGACGACCTTGGCGTCGAAGTCGGACGGCTACACGACGAGGCACGATCCGTTCCTGTACTTCCATTCGATCATCGATGCCACCGCCAAGTGCAAGGCCGATGTGGTTCCCCTCGGGAGCCCCACCGGAGCGATGCCGAAAGGAACTCCGAGTGGGGTCACCGGGTTGGTTCATGACCTCCGGTCCACATCGACCACTCCGAACTTCAGCTTCATCACCCCCAACCTGTGTGACGACGGGCACGACTATCCCTGCAAGAACACGACCGGCGCAGGGCAAGGCGGGGGTTCGGCCGTCGGCGACATCAACAAGTGGCTGACCACCTGGATCCCGATCATCGAGGCGTCACCGGCCTACAAGGCCAACGGCCTGATCGAAGTGACGTTCGACGAAGCCGAGGAACCGACCCTCGACGCCACCGCCTGTTGTGGAGAGACCAAGGGTCCCGCAGCGGAAAGTGGGGGCAACGGGACCAAGGGGCCCGGCGGCGGCCGAGTGGGCGCGGTCCTCCTGTCGCCATTCATCACCCCGGGCTCGGTCGTCACCCAACCGCTCAACCACTACTCGACGCTGGCTTCGATCGAGGACCTCTTCGGACTCGCCCGCCTCGGCGAAGCGAAGACGGTCACCTCGACCTTCGACAGCGGGGTCTACAGCGGCTGAGCAGTCACCGCTGCGCCGGGGTGGCGCTGCGTGGGGTCATCCGATGTGCGAGTGGCTGAACCGGAGCTGCGTGGGGTCATCCGATGTGCGAGTGACTGAACCGGAGCGGCACCCGTTTCAGGACGAGCGTCCCGACGAGTGAATTCGAAGGGCTGGTGAGGACGACGATCGCAACGCTGCCCTCCGGTCGGCCGTGCGACTTCGGGAGTTTGCCCGCAGTGAACTGGCCGGAAAAGGCGAGCACGCAGATCCGCTGCTGGGGAGTCCCCTTCGGTTGGATCTGAGTGACCAGCCGGGGAGCCGCCCGACGGAGACCCGACAAGGTGTACAGGTGCGCTCCGAGCAGCTTGCTGTGCGACCCCACCGCTTTGACCGCGACCGGCAGGGCCAGGTAGCAGGAGCTGTCCTTCGTGCCCAAGTCGCTGCGCGGCGAGGTGCAGCCCGCGACGAGACCGATTGCCAAGGCGCACGCGGCGGTCCGAGTGGCCAGAGCGAGTCTGCTCATCATGTCGCCGTTCCAGCCGGGGGGACCGACCTCGCCGCTTCCAGATCCACCTGAGGAGCATCGTCCCGATCGCCGCTTTCGTCCACCACTCCATCGGGTTCATCGGGTGCATCGGGTGACGCGGAGAGAGCGTGACGCGGCCAGATGCCGCGCCGCACCTCGAGAGCCAGTTCCCCGACCGAGAGCCATCCGACGACCAGCACCAGCCAGAAGCTGACCAGGCGATAGAGCAGCACCGCATCGACGGTGGCCACCTGTTCGCCGCCGAACGCGACCAGCGCGATGGTGATGCTGCCCTCGACCGCACCGAGGCCACCTGGTGTGAACGGGAGTGCGGCCGCCAGCTGGCCCGCCCCGTAGGCGAGCAGGAGTCCGTCCCAGGGGATCCCCGCCCCGATCGCCAGGAACATGAAGGCGAAGCATGCGCAGTCGAAGAGCCAGTTCGCGGTGCCCCAGACGATGACGAATGCGCCCTTCTTCCGAGTCAGCTCCACCGAGGTGATCCGCTTCACGATGCGATCGACTCGCTCCGTCGGGTCCTTCCGCGGTCTGCGCAGGGTGGCCCGGGAGATCCGTGCGACCCAGGGCGCCATCGAGAGGATTGGTTGCGGGTAGACGAAGAGCGCGGCGATACCGATCGTGACGACCAGCACGCTGATGAGCACCGGGATCAGGTCGAGGGAGGCGCCTTGGTCCGCTGCCAGCGCCAGGCCCGCGGTGGCCACGAGCGAGAGGGACAGCATGGATCCGATGAAGGTCCCGGCCATGGCCCACACCGCGAGCGTGTCGTCGGCTCCGAACCGTCGGAACCATCGGAAGCCGTAGACCGCGGAGACTGCGTTGCCGACCGGTAGCGAATTGGTCAGGGCTTGAGACCCCAGCGTCATGCGAAACAAAGGGAACAAGGGTGGGGTGTCGCTGCCTCGTGGGGTCAGCAGCTGGTACTCCATCACGGTGAAACAGACGAAGGAGAGGGCTTCGGCAACCACCGCGGCAACAACCCACCACCAGTGAAGGTGGTCGAACAAGGTGGTGACGCCCGATAGCTCGTCGGTGTGCGAGCTGAGCACCCAGATGCCGAGTCCGACCGCACCGAATCCCACGAAATATCTCAGGATGGGCCAGGACCGGCGGAGCCACGAGCGGCGCATTGCCCCTTCTGCCGGCGTGAGGGTCTGGTGTGGCATGACGTCACGATTGTCGGTGATGCCGGAGGGGAATTCCATCCGCCGAGGCTCGGCGCCGCTCAAGGATCTTCGCTACGGCTCCGATGGAGAACCATGGCGCCTTGGCGAGCAGACCCCGACGCGGCTCCCGCATCGGACCCGGAGACGCGCACGGCAGAGGACCGATCAGCGTCGTCGGGTGTGCCGTGGCGACGCCGTGACGTCCTGCGGGCGTCCCTGATCGGGGGTTCGGCCCTCGCCGCCGGAGTGGGGCTGGCCGCGTGCGGTGGTTCGACCGACACGGCGACCCGTCTCCCGTTGCCCCGAGCGCTACCCGATCTGTCGGTGCCCCCGGGACCGCCCCCTCCCAATCCCTCGACGGGGGTCAAGCTCTTCGAGGCGGAGGACCTCAACTTCCAGACCCTGTTCACTCTCGGAGCGGCCGGGGCCGGAACGGCCGAGGTGGGCGAGGTTCTGACCGCCGTCGATGAGATCAACGCGGCGGGCCCGACGTATGAGACCTACTACGACACCTTCGTGACGCTGGCCCAGAGGGTGGGCGCCATCGCCGAGTCCGACCTGAAGGCCGGACATGTGGCCAGTGCCCGCTCCGCGTACCTCCGTTCGGCTTCCTACTACGACGCGGCGCTCTATTTCGTCCTCGGCACCTCGGGGCCCGATCGCGAGGAGGCCACCTACCGCGCGATGCAACAGCAGTGGGACACCGCGACTCAGCTCTTCGAACACTCCATCGAACGAGTCGCGATCCCCTACGAAGGGACCACCCTTCCCGGCTACCTTCTGAAGCCCGACAACTCCGGAGCACCTCGGCCGACGGTGATCGTGACCAACGGGAGCGACGCGCAGTTCGTCGACACCTACGCGTACGGCGGGAAGGCGGCGATCGAGCGAGGCTTCAACGCGCCGCTCTACGAAGGGCCCGGCCAAGGTTCAATGCTGTTCGAACGCCAGATCGCCGCTCGACCCGATTGGGAGAAGGTGGTCACCCCGATCGTCGACTACCTGCAGGGGCGCGCGGACGTCAGCCCGACCCGAATCGCACTCACCGGTTGGAGCTTCGGTGGCAACCTCGTGCTGAGGGCAGCAGCGTACGAGCAACGGCTCGCCGCGGTGGTGGCCGATCCGGCGATGCCCAACCTCTGGATGGCCTACCCCCAGGATTTCCGGTCGCTGTTCCCGCCAGGTGCAACCGAATCATCGGTGAACAGCACCTGGAAGACCTTCGCCATCCCGAGTCTCACCGCCGAAGAGACCTTCACCGTGAAGAAGCGCTCCGAGCTCATGAACCGGGAGTTCCTGCTGCAGGCACGCGCCGGCCAGGTCCCGACCAACGCGTATCTGCTCGGCACCACCCTGCAGACCTACACGATCCCCGACAGCGTGTCCGCCCGGATCGGTGCCCCGACCCTCGCCATTCGCTACGAGCTCGACGGCTTCGTGCCCCCCGATGAGGCGACGCAGCTCTACGACTCCTTGCATGTGACCAAGAAGCTCGTCGAGTTCACCGTTGCCGATGGCGCCGAGTATCACTGCGCGCCGATGGCGCCGCAGCGGCGGAACCAGGTTGTGTTCGACTGGTTGGACGGAGTTCTCTGAGCCGGAACGACATTCTGTGAAACCACTCGTGGTTCTGTGAGCCCGAACGAGTGAGCTTGTACGACTGATGCCGAACCGGGCGCGGACTTGCCGCCTCGCTCGCCCTCAGACCTACACTCGGGAATGCCCAGGTTCTTCGACGAGCAGCAGTACGCGGTCGTGCAAGCGGCGTGCGCCCGCTTGATCCCGACCGACGATGAGCCCGGTGCGACCGAGGCCGGTGTCGTCGACTACATCGACGGGTTCCTCGGTGCCTTCGCCAGTGATCCGCCGCTGATCTGGGCCGGGTGGACCGTTCTCGGGACGGTTCGGCGGCAGCGCCTCGGTTCGCAACGTTCCACCGACTCGCCCCGCGTGACGAGCTCGCCTGGCGCACTCGGATCGAAGGCTCGCTCGGCATCCGCGAACGCGAGCGGCTCGGACCGGTCGTCGGCCTGCAGGAGCAGTATCGACAAGGGATCCTGGCGCTCGGCGAGGAGTTCATGCGACCTGTCCGGCGAGGAGCAGGACCAGCGGCTGCGGGAGAACGGCGAGTTCACCACGCTCCTCTACGAACACGCCTGCGAGGGGATGTACGGCGCACCGGAGTACCTCGGCAACCGGGGCCTGGTGGGCTGGAACAACATCGGATGGGCCGGCGACGTCCAGCCGAGGGGCTACACCGACGAGGAGGTCAGCCAGCCATGAGCCGCGACTTCGACGTGATCATCGTGGGCTCGGGACCGGGCGGTGCCACCGCGGCCGACGTGCTGACCTCCGCGGGCAGGTCGGTCTTGATCTTCGAGCGCGGTCGGAACCACCTGATCAACCTCGACGATCCCGAACGAGCTCCTCTACGAGTACTCGAACGACGAGATCAAGTTCTGGAGCCGCCACTTCCTCGGGCCCGACCCGTGGCTCGAGCCGCGGACGTTCCGTCTCCGCGAGGAGGATGGCGACCGGTTCCACGTCGGCGAGGTCAACAACCTCCCGGCCACCGTCGGCGGGGGAGGGGTCCACGCAGACGGCAAACTGCCCCGCTTCCGCGAGGAGGATTTTCGAGTCCTGTCCGATCTCGGTCCGGTGGAGGGCGCGACGATCGCCGACTGGCCGCTCGCCTACGACGATCTCGAGCCGTTCTACGCCGAGGCCGAGCGCGCCGTCGGGGTGGCAGGTGACGCGGAAGCCAACCCCTTCGCCCCCTGGCGGTCGGGTCCCTACCCGATGCCCCCGGGCGCGCCGATGTACTGCGCGGTGGTGACCTCGGCCGCGGCCGAGCGGCTCGGGTACCACCCCTATCCGGCACCGACCGGTTGCAACTCGGTCCCCTACGACGACCGGCCGGCCTGCAACAACTGCGGGTTCTGCGCCTTCTTCGGCTGTCCGATCCACGCCAAGGGGGATCCGGTGGCACTGCTTCGCCGGGCACTGCTGACCGGACGAGCCGAGCTGCGTCCGAACTCGTTCGTGAAGAGAATCGTCGTGTCCAACGGTCGGGCGACCGGGGTCGAGTGGATCGATGCGGCAGGGGAGACCCGTACCGAGACGGCCTCCCAGGTGGTGGTCGCCGCGGGCGCGATGGAGACGCCGCGGCTCCTGCTCCTCTCGGGATTGGACCACCCGATGATCGGGCGCAACCTGATGTTCCACTTCCAGACCCTCACTTTCGGTCAGCTGCCGATGCGGGTCCACGCGCACAAGGGTCGTGCGGTCACCCATACCCACGACGACTACATGATCGTCGACAAGGCGGCCCGGGCCGCGGCCGCCGAGGCCGGACTGCCCTGGCTGAAGGGA
Organism: uncultured Acidimicrobiaceae bacterium; assembly: GCA_963839925.1. Lineage (GTDB taxonomy): Bacteria > Actinomycetota > Acidimicrobiia > Acidimicrobiales > RAAP-2 > Bog-756. The sequence continues at coordinate 1,076,545 of CAWIWV010000002.1, forward strand.
GGGTTGGTCGAGCACGGCGGGGCGGCCCACCCGATGCTCGAAGCCAAGCTCTACCCGTGGGGACAAGACCACAAGGACGCGATGCGCGAGTCGCCCATGCGAGATCACCTGGTCGGCTTCACCATGCAGGGGGAGGACCTTCCCCAGGCGACGAATCGAGTCGATCTCGACCCCAACATTCGCGACATCCACGGTTTGCCGGTGGCTCGCACCACCTATCACCCGCACCGTCACGAGCTTGCGGCGTCTGCGTACTACGCCCCCAAGCTCGAGGCGATCTTGAAAGAGGCCGGAGCGATCTGGTCACAGAGCACGACGTCGCCCCGATTGGGGAGTTTCCTCGAGGGCTTGAGTCCCGAGATCCTCGAGCAGATCGGCACCGACTTCCTCGAAGAGCAGTCGGCCACCGCGAACATCCCGACCTCCCGCCACGTGGTCGGCACAGTGCGGATGGGGACCGACCCTGCGACCTCGGTCTGCGACGAGTGGGGACGCCTTCACGACGTGCCCAACGTACTCATCTGCCGACTCCTCGCCTTTCCCGACCGGCGCCGGCTACGGCCCCACCCTGACCCTGGTCGCCCTGTCGATCCGCAACTCGCGCGCGTTCGCCGGTTGACCTGCGTCAACCCTCGAAGTTGACAACGTACCTAACAGCCGTGTCAGGTAGTGTTCGCACATCGTCCCGCGCTCGACGGGCGACCTGATGGGGGAGGCGAGCTGAATGGCAATTCGTGGATCAGGCCGGCGGTGGGGAGATGCCGAACGTGGGTCAGCGCGCCACGCTCGTCGGCGGTCCTGGCGCCCTCTGCTGGGGGTCACCGTGGCGATCTGTGCGGGAGCGACGTTGGTGGCGTGCGGCGGCAGCTCCGGCAGCAGCACCGGAACGACTGCCGCCAACAGCGGGGGAGCGATCAATCCCCACGGGATCCTCAAGTACGGGGTCGACCTGAACGACGAGTTCGACAACACCTTCAACCCGGAGCAGTCCCTCAATCCCTGCGGGTACGCCATCCTCAACAACATCTATGCCTCAGGTCTGGGCATCACCAACCAGGCGTTCCTCCCCAACGTCATCCAAAGCTGGTCGTCGACCGACAACACGGTGACCCTGCATGTGCGGCCCGGTGTGGTGTTCTCGAACGGCGACCCGGTCACCGCCGAGACCATCAAGGACAGCATCACCTACATGAAGCCCAATCCCTTGTTGACCACCCTGACCGCGATCTCGTCGATGGACGTGACAGCGCCGCTCACTCTGGTGCTCCACTTGTCCAACCCGATCCCGGGTGACGTCATCCAGGCGCTGTACCACACCGACGGGACGATCATCGACCCCTCGACGACGAGTACCGACGCCACCAAGCCGATCGGAGCCGGCCCCTTCGTGCTCCAGAGCTACCAGCAGGGATCCTCGATCAACCTGGTCGCCAATCCGAAGTACTGGAACAAGAGTGCGTACAAGCTCGGAGGCGTCAGCTTCATCCAGGTAGGGCTCGGGCCGCAGACCATCGGCGCGCTCGAGTCCGGCGCGATCGACATGGCAACCCTCGAGCCCGACGACGTCTCCGCTGTCCGCGCGGCCCCCAACCTTGCGGTGGTGGTCGGCAAGTCCTACGACTACGCGGATCTCCAGATGCGTCAGAACAGGGGACCCTTCACCAACCCCAAGGTCCGTGCAGCGCTCGAGTACGCGGTTGACCGCGAAGCGATCAACAAGACGGTCTACGCCGGACTCGGCGAGCCCGCCTACCAGCCCTTCCCGTCGTGGTCCCCTGGTTACAACCCGTCGGTGGGGAACAAGTACAGCTATCAGCCGGCGAAGGCCAAGGCGATGCTGAAGGCGGCCGGCTTCCCGCACGGGGTCTCGTTCACACTGGACGTACCGTCCGGCGACGCCTCGTTCGGGCAGGCTTCCCAGATCATCCAACAGCAGGCTTCCGCTGCCGGGTTCAACGTGACACTCTCGCAAGTCGATCCGGCAGACCTGCTGACCGACGTGTACATCAAGGGACAGGGAGACGCGGTCCTCACCGACCAGCTCTCCAACGGGCCGGACATCGCGAACGACTTCGAGGACGAGTTCCTCCCGATCGGGTTCCTGACCCAAAAGTTCGGGACCGCCAACTCGACGCTCGCTCCCTACATCAAGAAGGCCCTCTACTACACGACGGCCCAAGCCCAGGCGCCTTACATGCAGAAGGCCGGTGCCCTCGCGATGTCGTTGGGCGCGGAGGTGCCGCTCGTGTTCACGCCCTCGCTGGTCGGCTACAACACGGCGGTGGTCGGCGGGACGGTCAAAGCTCCGATCGGCCAGTGTCATACCGACCTGTCGGGCATCTACATCAAGGCCTAGGGTCCCCCGGGGCACGGATTCGCCGGAAAGGAACGTCCATCATCTGCTCGCAGCTCGGTGGCGTGTCCTCCGATGGGGGGTAACGGTTCGCTCGTCTCGTTCATCGCGAGACGGCTGCTGATCACCATCCCGCTCTTGGTGTTGATCAGCCTCGGGGTGTTCAGCCTGGTCTTCCTCATCCCCGGAAACCCTGCCGTGACGTTGGCCGGTGGGGCGCATGCCACCCCGGCAGAGATTGCCAAGATCAGTCGCCAGCTTCACCTCAATGAACCGTTCCTCGTGCAGTACTGGAACTGGCTGAAAGGTGTGCTCCACGGAGAGCTGGGGAATTCGTTGTTCCAGAACGCAACCGTCGCCTCCGGCATCGCGCTGCGATTTCCGGTCACCTTCAGCGTTGCGGTCGGTGGGATGTTCGTTGCCATCGTGATCGGAGTCCCCGCAGGCATCATCTCCGGGGTCAGGCCTCGATCGGTGACCGACCGGGTGGTGACCTTCGGAAGCAGCCTCGGTGTGGCGATCCCGGATTTCTGGTTGGCGATGATCTTGGTGGTGATCTTTGCGATCAATCTGCACTGGCTCTCGCCGATCGGCTACGTCCAGTTCGGAACCTCGCCCGGGGAGTGGGCCAAGCACCTGATCATGCCCTGGCTGGCGCTCGGGATCGGTGGCTCGGCAACCATCGCCCGCCAGATCCGGGGCTCGATGATCGACACGCTCCAGCAGGACTACATGCGTACCGCAGTTGCCAAAGGTCTCCCCCGCCGCTTGGTGATCGGCAAGCACGCGATGAAGAACGCACTGAGCCCGGTGGTCACCGTTGTCGGCATTCAGTTCGGCTACCTGCTTGGCGGCACCTTCATCATCGAGCAGATCTTCTCGCTGCCCGGTCTCGGGACCTACATGCTCCAGGCGATCAGCGAGAAGGATCTCCCGGTGATCCAAGGAGTGGTGCTGGTCACCGCTCTGTTCTTCGTGTTGGTGAACCTGGCCGTCGACATCATCTACGGGATGCTCAATCCCAAGGTGCGCCTCGGATGACCTCGCTGTTACCCCCGGGGGATACCGACCCCTTCGTCCTCGAGGGCCAGATCCACGAGGAGCGTGCCGAGGAGAACGCTCGAGACGTCGAGAGTGACCGACCTGAGCGACTCTGGCGGCGATTCGTCCGGGACCGCTTCGCCGTGGCTGCGCTCGCGTACCTCATCGTGATCACGGTGCTGGCGATCCTCGCCCCCTGGGTGGCCCCGTACAAGCCGAACATCGGCAATCTCACTCTCATCAACGCGGGACCGTCGGGGGCTCACTGGCTCGGCACCGACGACCTGGGTCGGGACATCTTGAGCCGCCTGATCTGGGGAGCGCGGGTCTCACTGCGCGCCACGTTCCAGATCGTCGGGATGGCGATCGTGGTGGCGCTCCCGATCGGACTCATCGCCGGGTATTTCCGGGGTTGGTTCGACACCCTGGTGATGCGTTTGATGGACGCGCTGTTTGCCTTCCCTCCTCTGGTGCTGGCGCTGAGCGTCGCGGCCCTGTTGGGCGCCAACTTGAACGATGCCTCCATCGCCATCGCGGTGGTGTTCGTGCCGAGCTTCGTCCGGTTGATCAGGGGTGAGGTCATCGCGGTGCGCGAGGAGACCTACGTCGAATCCTCCCAGTCGCTCGGGGTCGGCCCGTCCAGGTTGATCCGCTCCCACATCTTCCCCAACGTCTCCTCGCCCATCGTGATCCAGGTTGCCCTGGCGCTCGGCTTCGCACTTCTGGCCGAGGCCGGTCTGTCCTTCCTCGGCCTCGGGGCACAACCGCCGACCCCCAGTTGGGGCAACATGCTCAGCGAGGCCTACCAGTTCATCTTCGCCGACCCCACCGCTCTGATCTGGCCGGGCCTAGCCATCACGATCACCGTCCTCGCCTTCAACCTCGCAGCGGACGGCCTGCGTGATGCACTGGGACGCGAACGCACCATCTCGGTCAAACGAGCACGACAGTTGGGTCGATGGATGCGGGGCCGACTCCGGGGTCCACGGTCCGCCGCGGCGACGGTGACCCCGACCGGAGGGGCGGATGGCAATGCGGCCGCCGATGCCGATGCAGCCGGTGCCGATGCAGCCGGTGCCGATGCCGGTGGCGACGCCGACGCCGATGCAGTGATCGCTGCGACCGCTGCTGCAGTTCCAGCTGCTTCTGCCTCATCGTCTCCCGCGGACTCGGCCTCACTTCTCGCCGTGGATCGGATCCGGGTCGAGTTCAACGTGAAGGGCGAATGGCTGCCGGTCGTCGAAGATGTCTCGTTCGACGTCAAGCCGGGTCAAACGATCGGTCTGGTCGGGGAGAGCGGGTCGGGCAAGACCGTCTCCGCGCTGGCAGTGATGGGGTTGCTCCCACCAGGTGGGCGGCTCGCCGCCGGCCACGTCGGATTCAACGGGCGCGAGCTCACCACGATGGCGCCCGGCGAACTTCGGAAACTCAGGGGCGCGGAGATCTCGATGATCTTCCAGGAGCCGATGACCAGCTTGAACCCCGCCTACTCGGTCGGCAATCAGATCGCCGAGCAGGTCCGGGTTCACCAGGGAGTCAGTCGCAAGGAAGCCTGGCGAGTGGCGGTCGAGATGCTCGACAAGGTCGAGATCCCCAACGCCGCCAAACGAGCGCGCGAGTACCCGCACTTGTTCTCGGGCGGCATGCGCCAACGGGTGATGATCGCCATGGCTCTGTCCTGCCAGCCCAAGCTGTTGATCGCCGACGAACCCACGACGGCGCTCGACGTGACCACCCAGGCACAGATCGTCGACCTGCTCCGGTCCTTGCTCGAAGAGCACTCGATGTCGATGATCTTCGTCACCCACGACCTCGGGGTGATCGCCGACGTGGCGGACGAGGTGGTCGTCATGTACGCGGGCCAGATCGTCGAGCAGTCTCCGGTGGATCGTCTGTTCGGTCGTCCCCGTCACCCATACACCGAGGCACTTCTTGCCTCGATGCCGCAGATGACCCCGGCCGGCATGCCGCTCCACGCGATACCGGGCAGAGTTCCCCGGCCCGACGAGGTCACCGAGTCGTGCCGATTCTGCGACCGCTGCGACTACGCCGAAGACCGCTGTCGCGAGCAGCCTGTCTTGTTGTTGCCCACACAGACCGAGGGTCCCTCGGACGCGCAGCAGCTCGCCCGCTGCCTTCGCCAGGAGGAGCTGCACCTCTGGCGCGGCGACACGACCGGGCAGCTGACAGTAGGGGTTGGTTCGGACTCCGAACCGGCGAACAACGGGACCGCCGGCAGCGGGGCGACCGCCGGTAGCGAGGCGAACGCCCTCGAGGTCTCCGGGCTCTCGAAGCTGTTCCCCATCCGTTCGGGCATTCTCCGGCGGGTCACCGGGAGCGTGAACGCGGTCGACAACGTCACGCTGTCCATCCCGACCGGATCGACGCTCGGACTGGTCGGGGAGAGCGGTTCGGGGAAGTCCACCTTGGCCCGTCTGGTCATGCGACTCATCGATCCGACCGCGGGGAGTGTGCGCATCGACGGCACCGAGGTCACCGCGTTGACCGGCAGCGCCCTGCGAGACAGTCGAGATCTCATGCAGATGGTCTTTCAGGATCCGTATTCATCGCTCGATCCCCGTCACACCATTGCCGACACGGTCGGTGAGCCTTTGGTCGTTCACTCGGAGATGGGCTCGGCAGCGCGCACCGACCGGGTGGTCGAGCTGTTGGGGCAGGTGGGGATGAACCCGTCCGCCCTCGAGCGGTACCCGCACCAGTTCTCAGGCGGCCAGAGACAGCGGGTCGCCATCGCCCGCGCCCTGGCGGTGCATCCGAGACTGTTGGTCTGTGACGAGGCGGTCAGCTCCCTGGACGTCTCCACGCAGGCGCAGGTCATCAACCTGCTCCGCGATCTCCAGGCCGAGCTCGGCACTGCGTACCTGTTCATCGCGCACGACCTCTCGGTGGTGCGTCACATCAGCGACCGGATCGCGGTGATGTACCTGGGCCAGGTCGTCGAGGAGGGGCCGGCGGAAGAGGTCTACGCCCGTCCCACCCATCCCTATACCGCGGCACTCCTATCGGCGATCCCGGTTCCGGATCCGGCCGAACGCGAGCAACGTCGGCGGGTCGTGCTCCGAGGCGAGGTCGGCGATGCCACGACCGAGTCCACCGGGTGCCGATTCCGTGCTCGGTGTGCCTATGCCATGGACGTGTGCCGGACGGTCGATCCTCTGCCTCACCACACGCCTGTCGGTGTGTCGGTCCGGTGCCACCTCCACACGGAGGGCCCGACGCTGGCCGGCGAGACCGTGCTGTCGCTTCCTGACCCGGCTTCGATCCCGACCTGAATCAGCTCACCCGTCCCGCCAGACTCTGAGGCCGTGGGGATTGAGCGATGTCGGGATCACGCTGAAGAGTGGGTCCGCTTCGGTGAGTGCATCGACGATCTTCTGTCGTGCCTCCGGCTCTGCCCGAACGAGGAGCGTGAGGCTCCCTCCCTCTCCGCCGGCACCGTTGACCTTCCAACCGAGTGCTCCGTGGGTCGCGGCCAGGTCGACGACCACTTGCGCGGGGCCGGAGACGAGGCTGTCGTGGAGCCGGCGCTGTGCCTCCGTGTTGGCGATCATCGTCCGCCCGTAGCTCACCAGGTCGCCTCGCCAGAGCGCGTCTCTCGCGTCGGTGGCGGCCCGGCGCAGGGGCTCGAGGGCCTCGAAGGTGCGTTCTGGGCGGTCGGCAAGGGCCGCGATGACCTGACCGTGCACGGCAGAGGAGGTGTGGGGTCGTCCGAGATAGACGAGGAGCAGTCCCTCCTCGAGCCGGCGCAACGTGGTCGGAGGGAGGTGAATCCGGGAGACGACCGCGTCCGGGTAGGGCGAGACCTCGATGTAATTGCAGCCTCCGAACGCCGCACAGAGCTGGTCCTGGACGCCCGACTGGATGCCGAGCCGTTCGACCTCGATCCGATGGGCGGCGCGAGCGACTTCGTAGGCGGTGCGCCGTCCCGGGGTGAGTGCATCGAGCGCGCCGATCAGTGCGACGGCGGTGGTGGCCGAGGTGCCCGTCGACGCTCCTGGTGGAGCGGCAGAAGAGATCGAGATCTCGAGCGCCCGATCCTCGGGGATGACCGCCTCGTCCACGATGGCCTCGAGGAGCGGATGTCGCCCGGGCGGAGCGCCAGGCTCGACCGGGTAACGATCGTCATACCGCGCGACGTCGAGGACGACCCGGTGTGCCGATCCTTCACGCTCGAAGACCTTGATCCGCACCGTGACGTCGGGGGAAACCGCGATATTGCAGACCTTCCCGTGCTCGGCGAACCAGGTGTCCGTCCACCCGCCGATGTCGCAGATGCGGATCGGCGCGGTGGCATTGATGACGTCGACCGGTGCCGGATCCCCATCCACGTCCCCATCATGACCCGGCCCGATGGGCGAGGTCCGGAGACGGTGGGCACTGCGATTCCCGTTCGGGCATGATCGGTCCCGTGAACTGCGTCATGGTCTCCCACACTCACTGGGATCGCGAGTGGTATCGGACGTTTCAGGCATTTCGGGCCCGGCTGGTCGACACGGTGGACTCGGTGCTGGACCTGCTCGATCGAGATCCGGGTTGGAGCTTCGTCCTCGACGGCCAGACCATCGTCATCGAGGACTACCTGGCGATCCGACCCCAACAGGTCGATCGGATCAAGGAGGCGTGCCGGTCCGGCCGGCTGACCATCGGACCCTGGTACGTCCAACCGGACTCGTTGCTGCCGGGTGGCGAAACCCACGTCCGGAACCTTCTCGAAGGTCGCCGGGTCGGTGAGCAGTTCGGGCCCGTCTCGCGCGTCGCCTATACGCCCGACTCCTTCGGGCACCCCGCGCAGTTCCCACAGCTGTTCGCCGGCTTCGGTCTCGATGGGTTCGTCTACTGGCGCGGGAACGGCGACGAGATCGACACCTTGCCTCCCGTGTACCGATGGGTGGCCCCCGACGGCACGAGCATGACGGCCTGCCATCTCACGACCGGGTACTTCAACGCGGCGAACCTGCAGCGCGACGTCCCGACCGCCGTGAAGCGACTCCGCTCTGTGGGCGAGCAGATGTTGGACGCTGGGGCCACGTCGCTCCTGTTCATGAACGGAGTCGATCATGCACCACCTGACCCTCACACCCGCGCCGTTGCTGATGCACTGTCGGCAGCCACGGGCTGGGAGGTGACAAGGGGGAAGCTCGAGGACTTCACCGAGTCGGTCATCGCGTCGGGGATCGCCCAGGACGAGTTTGCGGGTGAGCTGGTCGGCGCTCGTGTCTCGAACCTGCTCCCTGGCGTGTGGTCGTCACGGGTCGGACTCAAGTTGCGCAACCGGCGTGCGGAGACAGCGCTCGTCGGGTGGGCGGAGCCATGGGCAGCCCTCGGACATGCGCTCGGATTGCCCGACGAACGGCCCGCTCTACGGATCGCGTGGCGGGCACTGTTGGCCAATCAGGCGCACGACTCGATCGGGGGATGTTCGCAGGATCGGGTGCACCGGCAGATGTTGGCTCGCTACGACGAGGCAGAGGAGCTGGCTGACGAGACCACGGACCGGGTCCTGTCCCGGCTCGCGGGATTGCCGACGGATCGGACGATGCCCTGGAGCGACGAGTTCGAGGTGGGAGTCTTCAACCCGTCTCCCCATCCACGCACCGATGTGGTGCGGTTCGACTTCGACGGCCACCCCTTCATCGGCTTCGGCGAGGATGGACAACTCGTGCACCCGCTGGTGCTCGCCAGCGTCTTTCCCGGAGGGGTGACCGTCGACGGCGTGCCGGCCAGAGTGCTCGCCGACGACGTGCCGGAGCGGGTGCGGGTCATTCCCGAGCAGCACCCCTGGACCGTCGAGTGGGTGGCCGAGGACGTCCCGGCGTTCGGGTGGCGCCGCTACCGGATCGCCAGAGGGGCCGACGCTCCGGACGAGGTGGACGACGGACGCGAAATCGGTTGGCCCGGTCTCACCGTCGCGGCGGACGACGACGGCACGTTGGCCATCGACACTCCCCATGGGAGGTATGCCGGGCTCGGGGCCATCGAGGACCAGGGGGACCGGGGGGACAGTTACGACTTCGATCCGGTGTCGGGTGTGATCGACCTGACCTCGGTCGTCGTCACCCGTCGCCGTCACGGCAGCGGCATCGAGGAGCTCGACATCGAGCGGATCTACGAGGTACCGGTCTCGCTCGCGACAGGCCGGAAAGATCGGTCCTCCGAGCGGGTTCCGTTGCGCGTCTCGATGTGCGCGCGGATCGCCCGATGGATCGACCGGGTCGATCTTCGCGTCACAGTCGACAACACCGCTCGTGACCATCGTCTTCGCATGGGCTTCCCGACCGGCGGTCCCGGCGAGGCAGCAGTCGCTGCCACCACCTTCGACGTGACTCCCCGCCCTCCCCGTCCGGAGTCGCCGAGTACCTGGATCCAATCGGTGCCGCCGACCTTCCCTCAACAGGGATGGGTACACAACAACGGATTGACCGTCGGAGCACCGGGGCTACCGGAGGCCGAGGTGACCGCCGATGGCGTCGTCTACATCACGCTCGTGCGCGCGGTGGGTTGGCTGTCGCGTCTCGACCTGGCCTCGCGTCCCGAACCGGCAGGTCCGGGTCTCGAAGCTCCGGACGCGCAATGTCTCGGTGAGACGACAGCGCATCTCTCGTTGAGCTTCGGGTCCACTCCTCAGGTCGATGCGTGGGATGCCGAGCTCGGATTTCGGGCCGTCCCGGCCGGGCCTGATCCACTGATCGCCCCCGGCGAGAGCCTGATGTCGCTCGAGGCTCCAGGGGTGGTCCTGTCCGCCATGAAGCTTGCCGAGCGCGAGTCCGGGGTGGTGGTCCGAGTGCTCAACCCGTCGGATCAGTCCTGCGATTCGACGTTGCGCTGGAACCTTCCGGTCACCGATGTTCGAGAGGTACGGCTCGACGAGGAGATCGTCGGCTCGGGTGAACTGCCGCCGGGAGCACGAGACGAAAACACGCTGCATGTCTCGGTGCCTGCCCACGCCCTCCGGTCGGTGCGCCTCGATCTGTTGGGCTGAGCTTGATGGTGTTCTCTTCGCTCGGATCAGCTGACCGAGTGGTGGAGGAGCGGGTGGTCGATCCGTCTGCTGGAGTGGTGGACGAGAACTCCCTTCAGCTTGCGGTGCCGGCGCACGGCCTTCGGTCAGTGCGACTCGACTTGCCTCACTGAGCGAAGGCGCTCCGTGTGAGCGCAGGCGGAGCGATCAGCCGACCGAGTGGTGGAGCAGGAGATTGTTCGACGGATCAGCAAGCATCGCAGTCACGTCTGCCGCCTCGAGCGGTCGAGCAAAGAGGAATCCCTGCCCCAGGGTGACGTGCTCGGCGGCGAGGCGACGCCGCTGGCTATGGCTCTCGACTCCTTCGGCGACCGTCTCCAGGTGGAGCGCGGCCCCAACATGACCATGCTGTGCACCAATGCGGCGTCCTCTTCGGTGTCGGCGACACCCGAGACGAAGGACTTGTCGATCTTCAAGATGTCGATCGGGAACTGTCGGAGGTAGGAGAGTGAGGAATATCCGGTCCCGAAATCGTCGACTGCCAAGCGAACGCCGAGCTTCTTCAACGAGGAGAGCCGAAGCACAGTCCTTTCGATGTCGTTCATCAGCGTGGACTCTGTGAGCTCGAGTATGCAGAGAGATGGATCGAAATCACTGGCGTGCAGGGCTCTTCGAACATCGTCGACGATCTGGTCTCGCTCCATCTGCCTGGCGGAAACGTTGATCGCGACAGTGAAGCGGTGGCCCGCCTTCTGCCACTCTGCTCCTTGACGACACGCTTCCTCCAGCACCCAGCGGCCAACCGGCACGATCAGCCCGCTCACCTCCAGCTCGGGGACGAACGAATCGGGCGGAGCATGCCCCGAACAGGGCGCTGCCAACGTAAGAGGGCCTCCACGCCGATGACCGCTCCCGACGCGAGGTCGACCACCGGCTGGTAGAGAAGGAAGAACTCGCCACACTCCAGTGCCTTCTGCAGGTCCAGCTCGAGATTTCGGTGATCGTCGACCGCATCCTGCATGGAAGGGGCGAAGACGACGGCACGGTTCTTGCCGGCGGCCTTGGCCGCATAGAGGGCGATGTCCCGTCGTGGAGGAGCTCGTCGGGCGTCGCGAGCCAGTCTTGAGCGATTCCGATGCTGGCCGTGACCGACAAGGGTGAATCGGAGTCGATGATCTCGAACGGTGCGGCCAGCGCGTCGAGAATACGCGCTGCGACAACCTCGGCGCCTGCCGCCAGCGAGTCACCTTGGGCGACCACCACGAACTCGTCACCTCCGAGGCGTCCGACCGTGTCCCCCTCACGGAGGGCACTCGTCAGCCTGGATCCCACCCCCATCAAGAGACCGTCCCTGGCCGCATGGCCCAGTGTGTCGTTGACTTCTTTGAAGTTGTCGAGATCCAAGAACAGCACGGCGATCGGGGAGCGATCTCTTCGAGACCGTGCAAGCATCTGCTCGATGCGATCGACGATCAACGCCCTGTTGGGCAGACCGGTGAGCGTGTCATGGAGGGCGAGATGGTTGAGCTCGCGGTTGGCTCGTACTAAGCTCATCGCCGAGATCTTCTCGTGCCGAGCAGATAGACGAGCGTGGCAAGCAGCTCGCTGACCAGCATCTCACCGAGGAACAACGTCTGAGCGTTGCCATTTCCGGCGATCCCGTCCCCCGCGTCGGCTCCGAAGACTTGAATCGACCAGGCATTGTTCAGGTTGGTCGTGAACGATTCCGCTCCTGCCGGTGCCGAGCTCGCCTTGAAGGTCGTGGTCGAGTCACCGATGCGGAAGTGGAAGGCGATTGCGGTCCCCGGCTGTTCTTTCAGCGCCTGCCGGAGGACGAAGTTCGGGGTGATGATGAGACCGACCACGCCGATGGCGGAGTCGGTGCGAGCTTGAAGGGTTGGCGGTACCACTCCCCCCGGGTAGACGGGGGTGATGACCGCCAGGTACTCCGTGTTCCCGATCTTGTAGGGGACGTAACCGTCTCCGGAGAGCGCCAACTCTTCTTCCAACTTCGTCGTCTTGGTGGAACACACGTCGTAGTCCAACGGCAGCAATGGTCCGCCATGTGAATAGGTGAACCGGGTGACGCAGTAGAAGGGCCGTTTGCCGGGCGGAGTGACCTGGTAGGTGAACCCAGGCGGCAACGGTTGGGGGGGATCGGCGAGAACGCGTGCGATGAACTGAGGGAGCTGACTGGTTGCACGATCGTGTCGAATCCGAGATCGGTCACTTCCGGCTCACGCTCCGCAACCTGCATGGATTTCACCCAGCTCAAGTACTGGGTATTGCTCATGTCCGGGTTCTGCAGGATGAATGCTTCGGTGCTGACCACCAGGCTGCTCTCCCGCGAGATCGCCAGCTTTACGCCGGAAGCCGTCCGTGTCGACGAGGCGACGAATGCCTGGTGGCGCTGGTGTGCCGCTTTCGGGCGACGACGGAGGCACCAAGGTACGAGCCAATGGTGCCGGCGCCGAACAGGATGATTGCACCGACCAACCAGACCCACGGTTGACCTTCATGGAGCCGTTTCCGCGCCGACGACGTTTTGGAACTCGGCGACAACCGCAGTTTTCGTGAACTGCTGTTCTCTGCTCTCGGAGCCTGCATGCTGCACCTGACCGTTCGGTCCGTCTGCCTGCGCCGGAACCTCCTTCCTTCATCGACCGGTCAAGCCCGGTGCTTGAGACCCCGGAGAGTCGCTCGTGGGAGGAGAGCAGGTCTCGGTCGAGTGCTCACACCGGATCCAGCTCGGGGAACCTGACCTCGACGTTGAGCCCGCCGGCTGGGCGAGCCTGGGTTTCGACGGTCGCACCGTGCGCGGTGGTGACCGCTTCGACGATGCAGAGTCCCAGCCCAAGCCCCCGGCGTTGCTCGGACGTTCTCCATCCAACCGTTCGAAGGGCTCGTAGAGCCGCTCGACGTCCTCGGGCGATACGACCGGTCCGTCGTTGGTGATGCGGAGGCGAGCCGACCCCCCGTGTGCTCCGGTCGAGACGGCGACGCTGCCGCCGGGCGCATCGTGGCGTAACGCGTTGTCGAGCAAGTTCTCAGCAAGGCGCTCGACGAGGGCGGGGTCTCCGAGCATCTCGACCGGCTGCAGGTCCTCTGTCAGGTGGACTCCTCGGGCTTCCGCCTCGCCGGCGTGCTTGCAAGAGTTCGTCCGCCAATGCTGCCAAGTCGATGGGCTTGCTCTTCAGCGCATCGCCTTGGGCCCGTGACAGCGTCAGCAATGCATCGATGAGTTGCTCCTGCTGATCCCCCGATGTGAGGATCCGCTCGTGAGCAGCGCGGATGGATTCGAGGGTGGCCTCGGGATCGGCCAGTGCCACTTGGCCGAGGGCACGTTGCCGAGCGAGTGGGGTGCGCAGCTCGTGCGACGCGTTGGCCACGAACTGCTTTTGGAGGGTGAACGAGGACTCGAGTTGTTCGAGTAACCCGTCGACCGTGTCACCGAGCTCCTTGAGTTCGTCATCGGGTCCGTCGAGATCGAGTCGTTGATGGAGATCACCGGCGCCGATGGCCCGCGTCGTCGCGGTGATGGTGCGGAGTGGATGCAGGATCCGTCCGGCGACGAGCCAGCCCAGTCCGAGGGAGACCACCGCCATGATGCCGAGCGCGATCCCGTAGCTGACCAGAAGATGGTGGAGCTCGGCGTTGTGAGAATCAATCGCACTGCTGGAGAGCGTGAGCTGCGCGGTGATCTGCGCCCGCGTCAGTCGGGTCGGTGTAAGCGTTCCTCCTTGGACATGGGTGAAGTGTTGTGTCCCGTTGGGAACGGCTAGCTGCGCCGAGGAGTCCGGACTGGATGTACCTTCTATCCGGACGCCACCGATGGTAAGTGCTCCCTGTTTGGATGTCGCAACGAATGTGTTCCCGGTCAGGTTGCGAACGACCACGTAGGTGATGGCCAGAAGCACCCCGCTCGAAGCGAGGAACAGAGTTCCGTAGAGGAGGGTGAGACGGAGCTGCACGGTGCGCCGGGGCAGTCGGGCACCTTTGAGCATCCGCGCGAACTGATGACGTTGCGCGTGGGTCATCTTCAGATCCGGTATCCGGTCCGCGGAACGGTTTCGATGATGTTTGGCTCACCGAGCTTGCTTCGCAATCGACTGATGGTGATCTTCACCGCGTTGGTGAACGGGTCGGTTGCCTCGTCCCAGACCCGTTCCAGCAGCTCTTCGGCCGACACGGTGCGGCCGGGACTGAGGAGAGTAGGTAGCTCGAGCACTCCGAACTCCTTCGGCGAGAGGTCGAGAGGGCCCGCCCCGGCGGGTGACCCGGTGCTGCGCCCGAGTTGAGCTCGATGTCGCCATGTCGGAGCACGGGCTGGATGGCGGGTTGCGAACGCGCGGAAGAAGGGCCCCGATACGGGCAACCAGCACGGGAAAGTCGAACGGCTTCGGCAGATAGTCGTCCGCCCCGAGCTCGAGCCCGTCCACCAGGTCGTCCATGGTTCCCGCAGCAGTCAGCATCAGCACCCGGCTGCGACGGCCGGCGTCGATCAAGCGGCGACACACCTCGTCACCGTGGATCCGGGGGAGATCGCGATCGAGGACGATGACGTCGTAGTCGGTTTGCAACGCGAGGTCGAGACCCGTTTCACCTTCGAGGGCGATGTCGACGGCCATCTCCGCCCGTCGGAGCCCGGTGCCGACAGCCTCGGCCAGCACCGAATCGTCTTCGATGACCAACACCCTCATCTTTGGCTCCTCCCTGCCCACTAGGGCCCGTGTTGAAATCGACCCTGCACGCGAGCGCCCCAACCCTCCAGGATGCACCATCGAAGGTTTCAAATAGGTTTCACCCCGGCCGATCGGTGGGGTGATTTACCTCGCTCTTGCTCTCGCGTGGCGGCCCCCCGAGAGATCGGTCGGAGGTCGCCGGCGCAACGTTTCCGAAACCACTGCTCCTGTACAACTCCGGAGAAGGCAGCGCCAACGCCGTGTGTCGTACACGGTCGAATTCACGACACGACGAGAACAGCGAGGCACCATGAACATCGAACAGAGCGATGAGCGGAGTACCCGAGACTCGAAAACGGGTCCGGCACGAGACAGGCTTCAGCACGGGTCGCGGCGAAGAGGGGCTGTTCACCTCGCAGCGATGGTGGTCGCGCTGTTCGGGTTGGGAGTCGGCTTGACCGTGTGCCAAGGGAAATCGACACCTGGCATCGCAAGCGCCGGAAGCACGAAGAGCACCGGATCATCGAGCGGCTCTTCCAACGAGCAATCGTCGGGAGCAGGCGGGGCCACGAGTGGCGCGCCCGGCAGCCAGGCCGGGATGACCCTTGCGGGGGGAAACTCCACCCAGCAGCTCGCCTTCTCGCGGTGCATGCGGGCTCACGGCGTGAGCGACTTTCCCGATCCGGGTTCGAACGGCGCGATCTCGATCAGTGGTCGTGGCTCGAGTGGCGACCTCAACCCGAACAACCCGACGTTCGAACGAGCCCAGAAGGCCTGCCAGTCGAAGCTGCCACAACCCTCCCCGGCACAGCAGGCGCAGGCGCTCAAGGGAGCGCTCGCAATGGCGAAGTGCATGCGGGCCCACGGGATCTCCGACTTCCCCGATCCTCAGAGTGGACCCGGCGGACGAATCGCAATCTCGCTCCACGGCTCGTCGGACAGCGACCTGAACCCCAGCGACCCGGCATTCCAAGCAGCGCAAAAGGCCTGTATGTCCGACTTTCCCAAGTTGGGTGGCGGTTCGAAATCCACGGGCCTTTCCCTCCGGGGTGGGGTGGGCTGATGTCATCCACCACGGAATCGCACCGGACCGAGCAGCACCGTTCAGAGGAAGAGAGCTCGACCGTCTTCGATGCGCCACCACGTCGTCGAGCTCGTGCCTTCATCGTCGTTGGTCTGGTCATCGTGATGGCAGCTGTGGCAGTGCTGGTTGCGACCAAGCCGTTCTCAAGGACGAGCGGTCCCGTCGGCGGTGTCGCGGACAACGCCGATCCGACATCGACCACCACGGTGAGCCTCGAGGACATCTCTTCGCAGACCGAGGTGTCGGCCACACTCGGCTACGCGGGCACCTACACCGTGATCAACCAGGCTCAGGGAACGGTGACCGACTTCCGGGCATCGGAAAGGTGATCTCTGAAGGCCAGGTCCTCTATGACGTGAACGGTTCCCGATCGTTCTTCTCTACGGCACCACCCCCGCCTACCGCCTCCTCTCCGAGGGTGCAACGGCGAGCCGCGGTGAGCGGGCCCGATGTAGAGGACCTGAACTACGACCTGGTGGCTCTCGGTTACCTCACGAGTGCGGACATCGAATCGGATCTGAGTGACTTCACCTACTGGACCAAAGTGGGTGTCGAGGATCTGCAAGCCGCCTCGGCGTCACCCAGAACGGCCTGGCGCTCGGTCAGGTGGTCTTCATGCTCGGTGCGCTCCGAGTGACCGGGTACGGGGGGAACACGGTCGTCGGGGGGATGGCGCAGCCAGGGTCGGCGATCCTCACCGGGACATCGACCGGCCGGGTGGTGACCGTCGACCTCGACGCTGACCAACAAGGTGAGGTGGCGACGGGCGACAAGGTGACGATCACCCTTCCGAACGGACAGTCCACCCCCGGCACGGTGACCTCGGTGGGAACGGTGGCCACACCCCGTCGGGCAGTGGGAACGGCGGATCCAACCGACCATCACCGTGCTGGTCACTCCCAACGACCCGGCCGCCTCGGGAACTCTGGATCAGGCCCCGGTCAGGTTTCGATCACCACCGGATCGGCAAAGAACGCTCTGGTCGTCCAGTCGACGCGCTGCTCGCTCTTGCCGGTGGCGGGTACGGACTCGAAGTGATCTCGTCGAAAGGCACCACTCCTACGAGCCGGTCACGCTCGGCCTCTTCGACGACGCGGACGGCGTGGTCCAGGTGTTCGGTCGAGATGTCGTCGGAGGACAGCGCATCGTGGTCCCGGCTCGTGACGACGTTGAACGGATCGGCTCGGCCGTTCTCGAACTGCAGAACGTGACGAAGCAGTACCCGGGCGAGCCCCGGTGGCGGCGCTGGCCGGGGTGACCTCAGCGTCGCACACGGTGAGCTGGTCGCTATCGTCGGGCCATCGGGGTCGGGCAAGTCGACCTGCTCCACGTGATGGGGACTCTCGACCGTCCGACGACCGGCACGGTTCGGGTCACGGCTTCGATGTGGCCTGCTCGCTGACCGTGAACTCGCCGCTTGCGGGCCGGAGGATCGGCTTCGTCTTCCAGCAGTTCTTTCTCGCCGAGCACCGACCGTCTTGGAGAACGTGGCGGATGGCCTGTTCTACGCCGGGCGTGCCGTCGGCGAGAGCGGCGGCGCGGGCCGCCTGGAGGCACTCGGGCGGGTCGGACTGCCGACGCGGGCTCGGGCCAGCCGACCCAGCTCTCCGGCGGTGAACGCCAGCGAGTGGCTATCGCACGGGCCTGGTCGGCAGAACCAGCGATCGTCTGGCCGACGAGCCGACCGGCAACCTGGACAGCGGGACCGGCAATGCTCTGCTCGCGTTCTTCGAGGAGCTCAACGCGGCCGGAGCCACCATCGTCGTGATCACCCACGACCGGGATCTGCGCCAGCCGCTTTCCGCGACAGGTCGAGGTGCTCGACGGCTGCATCGTGGGTGACATCGCCTGGCGAGCGCAACCGGAGTGATGCGGGCGTTGAGTACGGGCACCCGGATGTGATTCGCCCGGTCAGCTTGAAGGCGGGCGACCTGTTGCGAGTCGCAACGGTCGGTCTGCGCCCCGCTGTCTGCGTGCACGCTTTCGGCGTTGGGAATCGCCATCGGGGTCGCAGCGATCGTTGCGGTGCTCGGCCTCTCCGCCTCCTCGCAGGCCGGCCTGCTGTCCGAGATCTCCGGTTGGGCACCAACTTGCTGGACGGTCACCAATGGGCAGACCTTCTTCGGTCAAACCGCCGAGCTGCCGAAGGCGGCCCCCGCGATGATCTCTCGCATCGGGCCGGTCACCGAGACGCAGTACATCGGGTCAACCGGGGCTTCCGTCTATCGGAGCCCGCTGATTCCGAGCGTCAACACCGACGCATTGAGCGTGTGACACGTCGAGCCTCGGCCTGCCTCGCCGGTCGGCGGTTCGCTCGAGGCCGGGCCTTCTTGAACGCAGCGACCGCTCACGAACCGGTGTGCCGTACTCGGAGCGGAAGCAGCCCGGCCCTCGGCATCGACCGGGTCATCCCGGGCGAGCGGGTCTGGGTCGGCCACCTGTGGTTCTACGTGGTCGGCATCCTCAACCCACCGTGCTCACGCCGCAGATCGACAGCTCGGTCCTCGTCGGGTTTCCTGCCGCCGGGACCTACCTCGGCTTCGACGGACACCCGAGCACCGTCTACGTGCGGACGGCCACCAACGAGGTGGACTCGGTCACTCGGTGCTCGGTGCGACGGCAAACCCGGAGAACCCGGCAACGTGGACGTGAGTCAGCCCTCGGATGCATTGACCGCCCAGGCCGACGCCCAGGGCGCGTTCAACGATCTCTTCCTCGGGCTCGGGGCGGTCGCTCTGCTGGTCGGTGCTGTCGGAGTGGCCAACATCATGGTGATCTCGGTGCTCGAGCGAGGAATGAGATCGGCTGCGGCGTGCGCTCGGGGCGACAAAGGGCTCATACGGTGCAGTTCCTGTCCGAGGCGGTCCTGCTGAGCTGCTGGTGGTGGGGTGGGGGTGGGTGGGGCTCGACCGCCTACCGTGACAAGGGTGGGTGAGGTGAAGCGGGTTTCGCCGCCGCCCTGGTGATCGGCGCAGCGGCGGGCCTCCTCCCTGCGCTCCGGGCAGCCCGCCTGTCGCCGACCGAGGCAGTGCGGACGGTGTGACCGCTACTCGGTTGTGGAGATGAACACGTTCTTGACGTCGGAGAAGGCGTCGAGCGCGTCCGGTCCGAGTTCACGCCCGAGCCCCGACTGCTTGAAGCCACCGAACGGAGTCGAATAGCGCACCGACGAGTGTGAGTTCACCGACAGGTTGCCCGTCTCCACCGCGCGGGCCACTCGGAGCGCCCGACCGACGTCGCGGGTCCAGATCGAGCCCGACAGACCGTAAGGGGAGTCGTTTGCGATCCGCACTGCGTCGGCCTCGTCGTCGAAGGGGACCACCGCGACCACCGGGCCGAAGATCTCCTCCTGGAAGGCCCGAGCGGTCGGTTCGATCGGCGCCAACACGGTCGGGGGGAACCAGAAACCGGGTCCGTCGGGGATCGAACCCTGGACGGCCACGTGGGTGTCGTCGGAGACGTACGACGCGACCTGTGCCCGGTGATCGGCGGAGATGAGCGGGCCCATCTCGCTGCGCTCGTCGGTCGGATCCGCCACCACCACCCCGCGCACAGCCGACTCGAAGTGCTCCATGAACCGGTTGAACACAGAGCGCTCGACCAGGATCCGCGACCTGGCGCAGCAGTCTTGGCCGGCATTGTCGAACACCGCATAGGGGGCGGTCCGTGCCGCCTCCTCGACGTCTGCGTCTGCGAAGACGATGTTGGCCGACTTCCCGCCGAGCTCGAGGGTGACCCGCTTCACCTGCTCGGCGCAGCCCGCCATGATCCGCTTCCCGACCTCGGTCGAGCCGGTGAAGCACACCTTGCGCACCGCTTCGTGCTCGACGAAGCGCCAGCCGACCTGGCTGCCGGAACCGGTGAGGACCTGGAAGACGTTTTCGGGGATGCCAGCGTCGCGAGCCAGCTCGGCCAGGCGGATGGCGCTCAGCGGGGTGAGCTGGGCCGGCTTGACCACGACGGTGTTGCCGGCCGCGAGTGCCGGAGCGAAACCCCAGGCAGCGATGGCCATGGGGAAGTTCCACGGCACGATGATCCCCACCACCCCGAGTGGTTCACGAAACGTCATGTCGACCCCACCGGCCACCGGAATCTGCCGGCCGAAGTGCCGCTCGGGGGCGGCCGCGTAGTACGCGATGACGTCGCGGACGTTCCCTGCCTCCCAACGGGCGTTGCTGATGGTGTGGCCTGCGGCGGCCACCTCCAGTGCCGCGAGTTCATCGCCAGCGGCATCGACGGCGTCAGCGAACCGCCGCAGCAGCCGGGCCCGGTCGGCGGGAGCCACTTCGGACCAGGCAGGAAACGCCGAGGCCGCCCGGTCGATCGCCGCGTCGGCTTCCTCGGCGGTGAGTTCGGGCACGTTGCCGACGCTCTGCTCCGTCGCCGGGTTGAGGACGGAGAAGCTCGCGCTCATAGCCGCTCGAACCCTCGGAACCGCTCCCAGTCGGTGACCGCCGCGTCGTAGGCCGCCAGCTCGATCCGCGCGGCATTCGCGTAGTGGTCGACGACCTCGTCGCCGAAAGCGGTTCGGGCGAGGTCGCTCGCTGTGAACAACTCCGCGGCATCACGCAACGTTCCAGGGACCCTGGGCTTTGTCGAGTCGTAAGCGTTGCCTGGGAACTCGGCCTCGAGGGTCAGCTGCTCGTCGATGCCATGCACCGCCCCGGCGACCAGCGCAGCAATGGTGAGGTAGGGGTTCACGTCACCGCCCGGCACCCGGCACTCGATCCGGAGACCGTCGTCGTGGCCGACGACCCGGAAGGCGCAGGTTCGGTTGTCGTGGCCCCAGGCGACAGCCGTCGGCGCAAAGGACCCGTCGACGAAGCGCTTGTAGCTGTTGACGTTTGGTGCGTGGAAGAGGGTGAGTTCCCGGAGGCTCGCCAGCAAACCCGCCAGGACGTGCCCGAACGTGTCCGAGTGGCCGCCGGCGCCGTCGGGGAATACCGGACGGTCGTCATCGGTGCGGAGAGAGAGGTGGACGTGGCAGGAGTTGCCCTCGCGCTCGTCGAACTTGGCCATGAAGGTGAGGGAGTGATCCTCTTGAGCAGCGATCTCCTTGGCCCCGGTTTTGAACAGGACGTGCTCGTCCGCCTTGGCCAACGCCTCGCAGTAGCGGAAGGCGATCTCGTGCTGGCCGAAGTTGCACTCCCCTTTGACCGATTCGACCTGCATGCCGGCACCGGCCATCTCCAGACGGATTCGTCGGAGCAGCGGTTCGATGCGGGCGGTGCCGAGGAGGGAGTAGTCGACGTTGTAGAGATTCGCCGGCGTGAGATCCCGATAGGCCTTGGACCAGGCTTCTTCATAGCTGTCCCGGAAGACGATGAACTCGAGCTCGGTGGCGGCGTACGCTCGCAAGCCCCGCTCCGCAAGGCGTTCCAGTTGCCGTTTGAGCACTTGGCGGGGCGAGGGTGCAATCTCGACGCCGTCGGTGCTTACGACGTCGGCGATGCAGAGCGCGGTGTTCTCGTGCCAGGGGACCCGGCGCAGCGTGGACAGGTCAGGGCGGAGAACGAAGTCCCCGTAGCCGTCTTCCCACGAGGTGAGCGCGTAGCCGTCGACGGTGTTCATGTCGACGTCCACGGCAAGCAGGTAGTTGCACCCTTCAGCTGCGTTGGGGACGACGTCATCGAGGAAGTGGTGGGCGTCGATCCGCTTGCCCTGCAGGCGACCTTGCATGTCGGTCATGGCAAGCAGAACGGTGTCAACCCGGCGCTCTTCGACCGCCGCGACCAACGCTTCGAGGGAGAGCCATCCCTGTGGGTTCCTGGTCGCTTCGCTGGTCAATCGAACCCCTTCTTGTTCAGCCGGTGATCAGTTGCACCGGCGCGTTCTGCCGCGACGACTCGACCGCTCCGAGGAGGAACGCGAGGATCTCGCGCGACCACTCGGCGTCGAGGTAGAGCGGGCCCTCTCCGGTTCGCAGCCACCGGAGATAGTGCTCGGTCTGGCGAACGAACCCAGAGGCCCAGTCGTCGTCGAGGTCGTGATAGGCGCGCACGATGCCGTCCTTGTAGACCTCCAGCGCGGGTTGCTGGAGCCCGTAGGCGGTGCAGTGGTTGACCCGCACGAAGCCCTTGGTGCCGGTCACTTCGAAGCGCTCGTCGTTGGAGTAGTAGTCCGACCGCATGTAGGTGTCCGGCGCGATCGTGATATCGAAGACGCCCCGTATCCCGTTGGTGTGGTTCCACATGATCGTCGAAGGTGCGTCGATGATGATGTCCGGGACGAACTCCTTGCGACCGACCCACCCCATGACCTCGGCGACGGGACCGAAGAGCCAGCGTGCGACCGAAAACTTGTGCCAGCCGTCGTCGAACACCAGGATCCCGAGGCCGTCCTCCGCCATGTGGCGGAATTGCCATTCCATGGTGGACCAGGGCACCTCCCAACCACCCCGACCGGTGCCGACCATCTTCATGTGGAGCCCGGCCACCTCGCCGATCTCGCCGGACTCGACGATCTCTTTCAGGACCTGGAGCGGCTCGAAGAACAGGTACGGCTCCATCACCCGGAGAACGGCTCCGCTCGCCTTTGCGGCGGCGATCATCTGGTCGGCCTCGGCGAGGGAGCTGGCCATCGGCTTCTGCAGGTTCACGTGGTGGCCGGCTTCGAGCACCGGGCAGGCCACCTCGCAGTGCACCGGGCTTGGAACGCCGATCTCCACCAAATCCACGTCTAGATCGGCCTTCAGGAGTTGATCGAGGTCGTTGAAGCGCGCCGCGCCGGGGAAGGTCTTGGCGACCGCGTCGAGCCGGTCATCGCTGCGATCGCAGATGGCGACGACCTCGGCGTCGGGGCTGTTCACATAGGCCCTCGAGGTGAGCTCGAAGATCCTGCCGATTCCCACGATTGCCACTCGGACGGGTCGTTGGATCGGGAGTGGGGTCGGCATGGGCGCCACGATAGGGCTCGGTGTCGGCTCAGCTCCATTCGACGAGCGACGACCGGAAGTAGTTCCAACCGGCCCGCTCCCAGGTGGCCGCGTGCTTGGCCAGTCGATTCGCGTGCTCCGTCCAGTCGGTTGCGCCGGCGTCCCAAGCCTTTTGAGCGACTCCCGGCAACCGAGGGAGCAACAAGAAGTGCAGGTCACCCCCGTTCGTGACCGTCTCACACCAGACCGCAGCCTCGATCCCGGCGATGTCCCGTTCTGGGTCGAGTCCCGGCACGATGGTCGCGGGGTCCCAGTCGAATGACTGCTCGACGGTGCGGGCTGGATAGAACGAAAGTCCCAAGCGCTGGCGGTCGTCTTCTTGATCAGGTCTGGTCGAGGGTTCGGCATATGGCGTGTCCAGGTAGACGGCCCCCGCGGGCGAGAGGAGGACCGTGGCCTTCTTCGTCATGGTCCGTTCGATGTCCTGGTCTCCCTTCGAGAACATCTCGACCAGCATCGAGGCGACGTCCTTCGGGATCTGCATGGACCCGGCGACGCCATCCTCATCGAACAATTCGGAGAGGTTCCGGCCGAACGCCATCCAGTACTGAATCACGTCCCCCTCACCGACTCCTGCGCGGGAGATCTCTTGCCAACCGATCAGTTTTTTGCCGAGCCCGTGAACGATCGAACGGACACGATCGACGAACCGTTCGTAGTCCTCGTCCGGCACGCCGAAGGCTTCGTCTCCGCCGATGTGAAGGAACGGGGTCGGGATCAAGGAAGCCGTTTCGCTGAGCACGTCAGTGACGAAGTCGAAGGTCCGCTCGTCTTCGAGGTTGAGGGCACTCGGCGGCAGGTCGAACCCCCCGATCGAGACACTCTCGCTCGGAGCAAGCCCTGGGTAGGACCGGATGGCCGCCCCGGCATGTCCGGGGAGATCGATCTCAGGAACGATGGTGACGAATCGGTCTGCGGCATAGCGGATGAGGTCGGCGAATTCCTCTTGTGTGTAGAAACCCCCCGGTCGATCGCCAGTGGCACCGCGAGCACCGACGTCGGTCAGCTGCGGGCGGCTCTCGATCTCCAGGCGCCACCCTTCGTTGTCGGAAAGGTGGAGGTGGAGGACGTTGCACTTGTAGAGGGACAGAAGTTCGATCACCGACTTCACGTCGTCGACGCCGAAGAAGGTCCGTGCGACGTCGAGTGAGAGACCACGCCATGCGAATCGTGGCCCGTCGATGATCCTGACCGCCGGGATCGTCGAAGTTCGGTTGCTGCGGTTGGTTGCGATCAACTGGGCGAGCGAGGTCAGGCCACGGAACACCCCTTCGAGATGAGTGCTCCACACCCGCACCCCGTCCGGGGTGGCTTCGAGGCCGTAGCGTTCGTTCGAGGGATCGGATCCGGCCGGGCTTGTGCCCGCGGTCCGCGACAGTTGGTCGAACGCTGCATCGCCTGGGACGATCTCGACCGAGATGGCACCCTGGTTCCCCCTGTCGACGGTCAGCTCGATGCCGCACAACGAGGTCACGGCGTGAACGAATCTCTCTGCGAGCGGAATGAGCGCCTGTTCCGAACACGTCACCGTCGTCCCCGAGGTCACCGGAATCCCGCTGAGTGGAGCGATTGTCAGTTGAGACGGAGTGGGGATGACGGCGGGCTGGGCGACCAGACTTGCGGCTCGGGGCGAAGCAGGCACGGCGATTCAGGCTAGTTGTCGTCCCGGCGTTCCAGCCTGGGGCGCCGGACCAAGCCACCGGAATCGGACCGACCCGTTGATGGCGCCCTCAGGCCGTCATATCGTGAGGCGCATGTCGGTCTTGCCACCTCCGGTCGTAACGACTGACCGCGGGTTCTGGTTCGACCTTCCGCCCGATCAAATCTGGAATCGACTCGAGGAGTTCGACCAGTTCGAGAGCTTGTGGTCGTGGTTGAGCGATTTCCGGGTGGAAGGCGAAGGCCTGCAGGCGGGCTCTGTCCTCTACGGTTCGATCAACCCTCCACTGCCCTACCGCATGGACGTACAAGTCGAACTCGTCGCATGTGATCGTCCGAGTGCGATCAAGGCCAAGATCAGCGGTGATCTGATCGGGGAAGCTCACCTGCGATTCCGGCAGGAAGATGACGGCACCTTGGCAGAGGTGACATGGACGATCGAGATGCGGCAACCCACGATGGGGCTCGCCAGCCGGATCGGCCATCCCGTTCTTCAATGGGGACACGACCGGGTCGTCGAGATGACCGTCGCGGGATTTCGCCGAAGGATTGCGGAATCCAAGGCAGTGTGTTCGGAACCGCCGAACAACTCACCCCTCGGCTCGGAAGTGGAAGTCCCTAGAGGAGAGCGATCACGGTGAGCGCCACCAGTGCGGAGAGGTAGGCGGTCACACCAACGAGCATCGCGGTCGGGATGGCTTCGAAGTTTCCGTCGCGGTCGAGGGTCTGTTGGGCACGCCGAGAACGAAAGCTTCCACCGATCAGGAAGAAGATCGCTGCAATCCCGTATCCCGCTGCCAGCACCACGAACCGCTCATGGGGCAAGCCGGTGAGGTGCGGCACGACTCCGCCCACGCCGATAGCAACTGCCGATGCAGCAATTCCGGTTCGCCACCACGCCAGCAGCGTCCGCTCCTCTGCATACCGTGTTCGTCGGCTGGCGGGCACCCCATCAAGCTAGACGCGCCGGCCAGACCTACGAGGCTTCGCCGGCCTCCTTGACGTCCGCCTCCAGCGCCTTCTGGTCGGCCTTCAGCTGCTTCTTCTCGACCTTCTTCGCATGCTTGAGAGCCGACTCGATCTTGGCCTCCATGTCGGAGACCGCCACGACGACGAGCGCGGCCTGACCGGTGTCGAGGTGCTCGCCGAGATCCTTCAAGTCACCGCGGCTCATGCCTGCGGCTGCGTGGCCCGCAAGCGATCCCAGTAGGGCGCCGCCACCTGTGGTCGCGAGCAGGAGGCCACCACCGACGGCGACAGCCGGGAACAGGGCGATGACCAACCCGGTCGCGAGGCCGGCTCCTCCGCCGAGCACTCCTCCGACCCGGGTTGGCGTTTCATGCTTCTTCACGATCTTCACCTTGCCGTCCGCGTTGCGTTCGACGACGGTGGCGTCGTAGGCGTCGATCAGACCGACCTCCGTATGGAGCTGGTGGACCGCTTGGTAGTCGTCCAATGCGTCTTGGACATTGTCGTAGACGCCGGAGTAGGCGAAGAACGTATCGATGGCCATCACGGGCCTCCCTTTCTGGCGCACAGGCGAGCGATTGGTCGCACAGTCCAGTATGGCAAGGCGTCTCCGGTCACGCACCGCCGCAGCGGCCTGACCGCGAATGGCATCCAGGAGGCTTCTGCAGCCAGGATGGTCCCGTGCGGTTCTGACCACCGCACCGGTAGCTTGGCCAGCAGGGTCGCCGTTTGGACGGGCATCTCCGTCCGGGGAGGGAGTAGGACATCGTGTCGGACACTAGGAACTTCGAATCGAACATGCTCATCGACGGAAAGCTCGTCGGGGGCGAGTCCGGGACCTTCCCGGTCATCAATCCGGCGACCGAAGAGTCGCTCGGAACGGTCTCCGATGCCTCCAAGGCGGAGATGCACCGGGCCATCGACGCAGCCCGTCGGGCCTTCGACGAGACCGACTGGTCGACGAATCATTCGTTCCGCAAGCTCTGCCTCGAGCAGCTCCAGGAGGCGTTGGAGGGCGAACGAGAGGAGCTTCGTGAACAGCTGATCCTCGAAGTCGGTTGCCCGCGCATGACGACCAACGGGCCACAGCTGGATGCCCCGATGAGCAGCGCGCTGACCTACCCAGCGAAGTTGATCGAAGAGTTCCCGTGGGAGATCGCTCCCGAGGACGCTCTTTCGGAGGTGACCGGACAGGTCATGACAAAGAGGATCTGGCGGGAGCCGGCCGGCGTGGTCGGCGCCATCGTCCCGTGGAACTTTCCCTTCGAAGTCACCATCAACAAGATCGGACAGGCGCTCGCGACCGGCAACACGGTGGTCTTGAAGCCCGCTCCGGACACACCGTTCAATGCCACTCTCCTTGGTCGCCTGATCGCCGAGCGCACGGACATCCCGGCCGGTGTCGTCAATGTCGTGGTCTCTTCCGACCACCTCCTCGGCGAAGAGCTCACGATTTCTCCGAAGGTCGACCTGATCTCCTTCACCGGGTCGACTGCTGTCGGCAAGCGGATCATGGAGAAGGGCGCTTCCACCATGAAGCGGCTCTTCCTCGAGCTGGGAGGGAAGTCGGCCACGATCGTCCTCGAGGATGCCGAGCTGGAGTTGGCCTGCTTGATCGGCATGGCGCCGTGCATGCACGCAGGCCAGGGCTGCGCGATCCCGACACGGATGCTCCTGCCCCGGTCGCGCTACGACGAGGGCGTCGCAATCCTCAAGTCACTGTACGAGTCGATCGTGCCGGGCGATCCACAACAGGACGGGGTGCTGTGTGGACCGGTCATCTCCGACAAGCAACGCCGGCGTGTCACCGGTTACATCCAGAAGGGGATCGACGAAGGAGCGACCCTGGAGGTGGGTGGCACCGGCAAGCCCGACGGTTTGGACAAGGGCTTCTACGTCCGTCCGACGCTGTTCACCAATGTCGACAATCAGATGACCATCGCCCAGGAGGAGATCTTCGGGCCGGTGTTGGTGGTCATTCCGTTCGACGACGACGAGGATGCCCTCCGTATCGCAAATGACAGCCAGTACGGCCTCGCTGGAAATGTGATGGCCGGCTCGCTCGACCGGGCACTTGGCGTCGCCCATCGCTTGCGGGCGGGGTTCATCGGTGTCAACGGCGGTGCGCCCTACTTCGCAGACATGCCGTTCGGTGGCTACAAGAGCAGCGGTGTCGGTCGCCAGAACGGTATTGCAGGATTCGAGCAGTACCTCGAAGTGAAGTCTGTCGCCTGGCCGGCGGAGGCGTAGTCGGACCGAGGTCGGCCCTCCCGGGGCTCCGGGCAGGGGAATGCACGAGTGAGAGTCGCCCGTTGGGGCAGGCGTACCGTGTCACTTGTCGCAGAGTCCGCTCGTCACTAAGTTCCCCGAGCGATGATCATCACCACTTCCGAGTCATGGGAGGCCATCGGCACGTACCGCGAGTTGTGTGGTCACCGCATCTTCACCATCGATGCGTCGCCCATCGGCCTCGAAGTGCACGAGCCGTTGCTCATACTGCACGGCTTCCCCACCTCCTCCATCGACTACGCGGCCGTGCTCGACCCGCTGCGCGATGGCCGTCGGGTGCTTCTCTTCGACGATCTCGGTTTCGGACTGTCCGACAAGCCGGACCAGCGCTACACCATGGCAGTGCAGGCCGATGTGGCCGCTGCATTTGTTGCCGCCATCGGTGTCGAGCGGGTTGCACTGCTCACCCATGACATGGGCAACACGGTCGGGGGAGAGCTGCTTGCCCGACGGCAGAGCGGAGCATGGCCGGTCGAGGTCAGCCGTCGGGTGCTCACCAACGGCAGCATCTACATCGAGCAGGCACATCTGACCGATGGCCAGCAACTTCTGCTGAGTCTGCCGGACGAGAAGCTGGGCCCGGGGTCTCCCATCGATGCCGAGGGGCTTGCCCAGAGCCTGCGCGCCACCTTCAGTTCCCGCACAGCTGCCGTGCCCGCCAGCTGGCCGGAGGACCCTCTTCCGGCAACGGTGGAGCAGATCCTGCACAACGACGGGCAGTTGATGCTGCCTCGGCTCATCCGCTACATCGAGGAGCGCCGTCAGAACGAGCGCCGCTTCACCGGCGCGATCGAGACCGACCCTTCTCCCCTGCATGTCGTGTGGGGCCTGGACGATCCCATCGCCGTTCCCCCCATGGTCGACACGTTGTTGGCCAGCGCGCCCGAATACCTCCGTGGTCCGGCTGGAGGGCGTGGGTCACTACCCGATGGTCGAGTCACCGGCTCAGTTCCTGCAGGCCGTGCTCCCAGGATTGCAGGGCTGAACCCACGAGCGGTCAGCTGGTGGCGTGCCGCCGTTCCTGCTGCATCCGGGAGGCGATGATCCGGGCAGTTAGCCGTGGTGCATAGCGAGCGGCCCGCCGAAGGAATGAGGCGCGGCCGGCCCGGTCCTCGATGTCTCGCGACACCGAATGTTTTTTGGCGGGGTGCATGTCTTCCGCCAGTTCCCAGAACATGCCGATGCCGATCTCTGGTTGAGCGGCAGTCAACGGCTGAGCTCCAGCTGTCCGTCCGATAGCACGATGAACTCGTTGAATGTCGCACGGTTGCCCGGTGGCACGCGGAGGTCCTCGCGGGGCACTGCTCGGCGGGGGTGTCGGACGTCCTCTTCTGGAAAAAAAGAGGTGGGCGCGACGGGTGTCGACGACGAGTTGGCCACCCTGCCACGCTCGGACCCGCTGGTGGACCGGCTCCAGTCGAAGATTCTCACGCACTCTCGACGGCCACGTCGTATGAAAGGAGGTAGCCGGTGGCGGCGAGCCAGTGCTTCCACTCTTCCCGTGGCCCGACCAAGTTGACGTCACCCGATTCGAGCCCGTCGTCCCAGGACGCCGTGCCGGTCGCCCACCGTTCCATGAACTTTCCGGTTGTCTGGACGATCAGCCTGGGGTTTACGGGCTCACCCGGCAACTGATCGAGCCGCCCATTGGAGAAGCGAAGGGAGTTCGACCTGCCGTCGACTACCAGACCGAACTCCCCGTCGCCCAAGGCATCGATGCCCTCGACATAGTGCACGTCGTACTCGTGGTGGCTCGCCCCGTCAGCGGCGGGGTCGGTGAGGAACTCCACCCCCCAGCGACGCAGCGCCTCCAGCGCGTCAGTGAGCCCGAGTCCGCGTTCGGTGATGGCATAGCTCACACCCGCTCCCGCGGCGCCGAGCTGGCGTTCCACGACCCCGGTGGCCTCCAGCTTCCGGAGCCGGTCGGCGAGGACGGTGGTGCTGATACCCGGGAGCCGGCGGATCAGTTCGCCATACCGGCACGAACGCTTCATCAGCTCCTGGATGATGACCAGGGTCCACCGATCGCCGACGACGTCCAACGCTCTCGCCAGAGGGCAGAAACGTCCGTACCCCGTCCACGCGGTCTTGGGCATCGTCGTCTGCCTATGCCTGCGGTATCAGTGCGGCCATGTCTGCGGTGTTGAAGATGAGCCGCGACGAGACGAGCTTGCCACCCTTGATCTCGCTCCATTCGGCCATGGGGATCGAACCCGAACCGGCCGGGGTCTCGATCTTGAAGTCGTAGAAGGAACACACCGAATCTCCGTTCACCCACTGGCGGTGGATCTCGCAGCCACGAGCCATCGCCGCCGCCATGGCTGACCCCTCCAGGAATGCCGCCTTGCCGGTGGACTGCAGGATCGGACCGGTGAAGCTGAAGACCTCGTCCAGAAGCTCGGCGGCGCCGTCGACATCGCCGCTGGTGAAGCGCTCCAGGTATGCCGTGAAGATCTCTGCGTTGGTCATAGTCACTCCTATCATCAGTAAAGACTCTCATTATGAGAGTATCCGCAGGGCCCGTCAACTCTCAGGCGGCTGTCGAGCTCGTTCCCCTGGCGAGCGGAGGGCTGTTGACACACCGGTTTTCCGGCTCTATTTTCCGTACTAGCTAATTAACTGATAGGGAAAATACTGACCTCATGGCGACAACCGTGGACGAGAAGATGCTCGACGAGACCTTCGCTGCGTTGGCCAACCCGACGAGACGAGCCATCGTGGCTCGTCTGGCCACAGGCGAAGCAACGGTCAATGAACTAGCCGAGCCGTTCGCGCTTACCCTCCCGGCCATCTCGAAGCACATCAAGGTCCTCGAACGGGCCGGTTTGGTTGTGCGAGGCCACCGTGCCCAGTATCGGCCGTGCACGCTCGACGCGACGGCACTCGAAGAAGTCTCCTCCTGGGCCGAGCAGCATCGGGCGGTCTGGCAGGCCCGATTCGACCGCATGGACCAGGTCCTCACTCAACTCCAACGGCATGGAAAGGCAGACGGCGACGATGGCTGATGACAGCACTGACGACAGCACTGACGACGCGGTGGTGATCGAGCGAAGCTTCGATGCTCCGATCGACCTCGTCTGGGCGATGTGGACTGACCCAGACCGCTTCAAGGAGTGGTACGGCCCCGATGGGGCCTCCATCCCCGTTGCCAAGATGGATGTCCGCGTCGGTGGTGCTCGTCTGATCTGCATGGAGATGCAGACCCCC
The DNA here is from genome assembly GCA_963839925.1 of uncultured Acidimicrobiaceae bacterium. Taxonomy (GTDB): domain Bacteria; phylum Actinomycetota; class Acidimicrobiia; order Acidimicrobiales; family RAAP-2; genus Bog-756. The sequence continues at coordinate 1,107,742 of CAWIWV010000002.1, forward strand.
CGAGGACCGATGCAGATGTGGTTCACCGGTGAATACCTTGAGGTCGTCACGAATCGTCGACTCGTTTTCACCGAGTCCATGGCGGACGAGAACGGCAATCCGATTTCGCCCGCGGACGTGGGTATGCCGGAAGGACATCCTGTGACGACCGAGATTCGTGTCGAGCTCGAAGCAGAAGGTCATGGCACTCGAATGATCATGACCCATGCCGGAATTCCCAAGGAGTCCCCGGGTGCGGCTGGATGGACGATGGCGTTCAACAAGCTTGCTGGCCTGGTCGAAACGCTGACCAACGGATAGCGGGCCCGATCCTTGGTGTGGGTGCCGGACAGCCGATTCGAGCGAGGCGTGGGGGTCGGTTGGCCGTACTCCGACTGACGCTTCGCCTTGGCGTCGACACTTGAGATGCAACGCTGTCGGGTTCGATCAGCGCCTGAACGAGATCTCGCAATACCGGGAGTTAGGACAACGAGCCAATCCAGCGTTCGAGGCGCCGTGAGGTGAGGTGCCGATCGCAATCAAACAGCGATCGCCTGCGCCTCCCGTTTGGAAGGGTGCCTGGGGAGGAACACCCGGACATGAGTACCGCCGCTAGGGCTGGAATCGAGTGTGACGCGGCCTCCGTGGGCGGTAACCAGTCCGGCCACGATGGGAAGGCCAAGGCCCGTTCCCGCTCGAGTCCGACTGGCCTCACCTCGCCAGAAACGGTCGAAGGCGTGCGCTGTGCTCTCTGCGTCCATTCCCGGGCCCGAATCGTGGACCTCGAGGAGAACACCCCAGTAGAGCTGAATCAGTCGCACGTCGACCGTGGCAGTTTGAGGCGTATGCCTCAGGCTGTTGGTAATCAGGTTCAGGACAATTTGACGGAGAGCCGTCGGGTCGCCTTCGGTCACGACGGGTCCGTCGCTGTCTACTCGGATCTCTCGGGTCGGATTTGTCGCCGACGCGTCGAGCACTGCATCTTGAACGAGCGCCACGAGATCGACATGGGTTCGGTCGAGCGGCCGACCTTCATCGATACGGGCCAGCAGTAGTAGGTCTTCGACCAGTCCTGCCATCTGCGCGCTCGATTGACCTATGCGACGCATGGCATCGTCGCGCAGCTCGCCGCTGCGTAGGGCTCCCTGACGCCAGAGGTCGGCGATGCCCATGATGACCGATACTGGCGTGCGTAGCTCGTGCGATGCATCGGCGATAAATTGGCGGAGGCGTGTCTCGATCGACTGTTGTTCATCGAGCATGACATTGAAGGCTTGCGCGAGGTGTGAGGCTTCGGTTCCTTGGCGAGCTCCGGCAACCCGCCGGGATCTATCGCCGGCGGTGATGGCATCGGCCACCTGGGTCACCTCTGCAATGGGACGGAGCCCAAGCCGTCCGACCCAGAAACCCGCAGCAACGAGCACTCCGAATATGACGGCTCCGGCCCCAAGCACCGCGATCCGCAGCCGACCGACTGTTGTGCCAACCTGGTCGAGCGAGATGGCCACGAGCAGTTCACCTTTGGAGTTCGGCGGACGGATCAGTAGTGCGCGCCACCGATCGGAGCCGGTGAGCGATCCCACCGTTGTCGGAATGAAGTCATGCTGGGTCGGCTTCGAGACCAACGAGGGAGCCTGTGGCGTCTGCCCGGGATCGCCGAGGGGTCGGACAAGCACGGTCCTGTGGCCGTTAGACACAATCGCGACATAAAACTCGCTGATCCGATTTCCGGAAAGCTCGTCCTTCGAGGGTCGTAGCGGACGGGCGGCAGAATTTAGCGGGGCTTGATCGGACGCTCCGACCGCGGGGGCGGCTGACTCCAGCTGTTGATCGAGCTGTTTCAACTCGGCCGCCTCGACCGTTCGGATCAGGAGCGCTCCTACCACTGCAACGACCGCCAACAGCACCACAGCGGCAATGTAGAGGCGAAGGCGAAGTGTCACGAGCCGATCAGCGCCGGTCCAGTCTGTACCCGACACCCCTGACAGTGTGGATGAGCCGAGGGGGCTTCGTGTCGATCTTCCGCCGGAGAAGTGACACATAGGTCTCCACGACCGTCGATTCGCCCTCGAACCCATAGTTCCACACGTGGTCGAGAATCTGGTCCTTGCTCATTACGTGTCCCGCATTGCGAAGGAGGAAACGGAGCAGCTTGTACTCGGTAAGAGAAAGGTTCACAACTTTTCCGTGGCGAGTCACGATGTGGGCGTCATCATCGACTACGAGGTCAGCGCAAGTTAGCAATTGCGGAGTAACTGACGCGCCCGTACGACGGAATATTGCCTGTACCCGAGCTACAAGCTCCTCGACGCTGAACGGCTTGACGAGATAGTCGTCCCCGCCAATGGTCAGGCCCCGGACCCTGTCCTCAACCGCATCGGCAGCGGTCAGGAAGACGACGGGGATATCAGTTCCTTCGAATCGCATGCGTCGACAGACCTCGAACCCATCGAGGTCTGGAAGCATGACGTCAAGAACAACGAGGTCAAACGCCGGACCATCTGACACCAGCGCCAAAGCTTCGCGACCATTTTGAATTTCTACGGCGTCGAAGCCCGCCAGACGGAGGGCCGTGGTCACCACGTAGGAGACGTTCTCTTCGTCCTCGACGATGAGAATTCGGGGTGGCATGGTCAGATGCTGTCAGTGGGTCTTTGAGGTTTCCTCAGAGTTTCCTGTGGATTGGATAGTTATCGTGTCAGGCTGGCGATCGGCCACCCCATCGATACCCGACGCCTCGGATTTGTGGATGAACTGTTGCAGGTCTGTATCGCGATGTTCCCTTGCAAAGACGAAACGAGCGTCTCCACGACTGCGACATTGCCACCGAATCCGTTTCGCGGGTGTGGTCACCGGATCTCGCCCCCGGTCATTACGCGTCCGACATTGTGAATCAGTGGTCGAAGAGCAGATACTCCGAGGCGAATGGTTGATCTCCTTCCCGCCGACGCACCACCTGCCAGACATCGTCATTCAGGATCGCATCGGCAGAAGTTATCGCCTTTGGACTGCGGCAACTCGACCGTTCGCTACAAGATCGCCCAGACGTAGGCGACGAGTTCCTCGATGCCGAACGGCTTTGCGAGATAGTCGTCGGCTCCCAGCTTCAGGCTCTGATCCGGTCTTGGGACCCACCGCTCGCAGGCGAGCAATATGACCGGCGTGTTCTTTCCGCCGGCGCGGAGCCACCCGTAGAGTCAACCTGTCGATTCCTGGCATCATCGCGCCGAGGATGATGAGATCCAGTTGGGCGGTTGACGGGTGAGCCAGAGGCCGTCGGACACTTTCATCGCTTGAACAGTTTCGAAGTCGGGGCGTGCTGCTCGAGGGCGGTGGCGATGACGTGCGAGAGAGAGGGTTCTCCTCATCCTCGACGACCAGAATCCGGAGTGGCGCGTGGAAAATGCTGGCAGCCGCATGTTTCGGTCAGCATGAAGCGGCTTGTCATTTTGGGGAAACTGGGCGGGAGACCGGCGGGTTTCTGCGGTCCGAGGCCTTCAGGAAACTCGCAAGTTCCCTGGACAGGTTTCACAGACCGGCGTGTCATCGTGACCAGTCATGATCATCGAACCAGCTTCCGACCGGCCGAGAATTCGCACGTTCAGGTACTTGAACGTCATCCTCGCCTTCGGTACCTTCGGCCTGCTGCTCACGGCGTGCGGTGGTAGTTCTGCCACGACAACCACGACAACGTCAAGCGGAAAGGCATCGGGTGGGGCATCACTCTCCGCGTTCCGACAGTGTCTGTCCAAGCACGGCGTCACGCTGCCCAACTTTTCCGGCGGAAGGCCACCCTCCGGCGCAGGCGGAACGCCCGGTGGTGCTCCTCCTACAGGATCTGGAAGCCCTCCGGCAGGCGGTGGGTTCGCCAACAACTCAAAGTTCGCTGCGGCATCCAAGGCCTGCGCAAGCGTGGAGCCAAAGGGCGGATTGGGAGGGTTTGGAGGCAGTGCTGCCAATAGCTCAGCCTTTGCCGCGTACCGCAACTGCTTGAAGCTGCACGGGGTAACGCTACCCAGCGGATCCTCGGGATCGACCCCCAGCTCGATTGACACATCCGGCGCCGCCTATCAGGCAGCCCAGACAGCGTGCGCGTCGCTGAGGCCGAAGCCAAGTTCAACTCCGGCAACGACTTCACCCACCACCGGGTGAAGTCGGTTGACACTGCCTCTCCCCCCTCTCGACGAACCTTTGAAAAGGACCACATCTCATGGCGCAAGAAAAGAATCGGCGCTCACGACGCAAGCTCCTTGGCTACGTTCTACTCGTAGTCACCGTAGCGGCGGCCTCGACGGTCGCGTTCTATTCGATCTACAAAACGCCGTCGGCTGCGTCAACAGGAGTTGCCCGAACGGTCACGGTGACCCGAGGGACGGTGCAGTCGAGTGTCTCCGCCTCGGGTAACACCTCTTCGGTCACGTCGGCAGACGAGGACTTCAACAACTCCGGCACGCTCACCTCGGTCAATGTTGCGGTAGGAGACAAGGTCAAGGCTGGTCAAGTCCTCGCCACCATTGACTCCACCCAGGCCGAAGCGAACCTACAATCTGCACAGGCATCACTTGCTGGGGCGCAAACGACCCTCGCGCATGATCAGGCGGGGGGGACCCCTGCAGAGCAGGCTCAGAACCAGGCGACCTTGGTCTCAGCCCAACAGCAGCTCACCTCGGATCAGAACCAGTTGACGAGTGATCAAACGTCACTGAATACAGCCCAGTCAACGTACGCCTCCGACCAGGCTCTTGGCTGCCCGGCTTCGGCATCGTCAACTGGCAGTTCCTCCTCCACTGGCGCGTCGAGTAGCTCAGGCTCTTCGGGCACTGGGAGTTCCGGCGCGGGAGGAAATTCGGGAGTCAACAACGCCAGTTCGGTGACGGACGACTATCCAGTGACGACCACCACGACGTCCACCACCGTCGCGGTCACAGCGCCAGCAGTCACCACGGGATCGGCCAGTGGTGCCGGTACCTCGACAGTCACGCTGAGCGGCACCGTCGATCCCGATGGTGCGTCGACGAAATACTACTTCGAGTACGGAACCACCCCCTCATATGGCGAATCGACGGCCTCGACCAGCGTCGGATCAAGTTCGGTGTCCCAGACAGTGTCGGCGGTCGTGACAGGTCTCACCTCCAACACCAGCTATCTCTTCCGCATCGTGGCAAGCAACTCTGCCGGAACCTCGAAGGGGGTCGCCGTGGTGTTCGCCACGGAACAGAGCTCGTGTGTCACCGACCAGCAGAACATCGCCACCTACCAGCAAGCTGTGGCAAAGGACCAGGCGACGGTGTCGGCACAACAGTTTACTGTCCAATCCGCGCAAGCGAGTCTGCAGGTTACTCCGTCGACGATTGCCCAGGACGAAGCGACGGTTACCCAGGACCAGGCGACCGTCGCGACAGACACAAAGGCGTTGGCTGACTGCACGCTGGTGGCATCGATCAGTGGCACAGTCACCGCGGTCAACGATTCGGTCGGGGAGACCGTGGGTGGATCCGGTTCGTCGACCAGCGACAGCACCGGGTCCTCCAGCAGCACAGGGTCGACCGGAAGTAGCAGCAGTTCGACGGGCAGTTCACCTACAGGGTCGACCGGAAGCACAGGATCAACTGGCAGCACAGGTTCGACGGGAAGCTCGAGCTCGGGTTCGGGTTCGGGTTCGGGTTCGGGTTCGGGTTCGGGTTCGGGTTCGGGTTCATCATCGTCCACGTTCATAACGATCCAAAGCCTGGGGAGCCTGGAGGTGGTAGCGGATTATGCCGAGGCCGACGCGACGAAGATCACCGTCGGACAGCCAGCCACTATCACGCTCGCCGCCCTGCCCGACACTGAGGTCACAGGAGTAGTCACGGCGGTCTCGCCGACATCGACGGTCGTCAGCAACGTCGTGGAATACCCAGTCACGGTCGCGCTAAAGGACACGCCGTCGGATGTGAAGGAAGGGATGACGGCTGAGGTTGCCGTTATCGTCCAGACTGCCAGTGACGTTCTCCAGTTGCCAAGCGCGGCGATCACAACGACCGGCAACACCTCCACGGTGAAGGTTCTTTCCGATGGGGTCCAAAAGACGACGCCAGTCACCTTGGGACTGGCAGGTAGTTCGTATACCGAGATCACGAGTGGCGTTACCGAGGGACAGAAGGTAGTGGAGCCCACTGCCAGTGTGAGCGCCTCCTCAGGCTCAAGCAACTCCAGTCCCTTCAGTGGGGGCGGTCTCGGTGGCGGAGGCTTCGGTGGAGCAGCACCGTGACACTTGTCACGATGAGCGGTAGCCAGCCTGCTTCGGGAAACGCATCAACTGCAACGATGTCACCTCGGTGGCCTGTGATCGCCCTCGCCAACATTGTCAAGCGATATCAGATGGGCGGTAATGACGTGTATGCGACGCGGGGTGTGTCGCTCAACGTCCAGCAAGGCGAGTTCGTAGCCGTCATGGGTGCGTCAGGCTCGGGCAAGTCGACGCTCATGAACATCATCGGCTGTCTCGACGTTCCCACAAGCGGCCATTATCGGCTCGATGGGGTGAGCATTCGTGACCTCGATGACAAAGAAATCTCCCGAGTCCGAAACCGCAAGATCGGGTTCGTCTTCCAGAGCTTCAATCTGTTGGCGCGCATGTCGGCAGTCCAGAACGTGGAACTGCCCATGGCGTATGCCGGAATCAAGTCGAAAGCCCGTCGCCATCGTGCGGAGGTCGCTCTCGATTCGGTTGGTCTCTGCGAGCGGATGAATCATTTCCCTAGTGAGATGTCCGGGGGCCAGCAGCAACGCGTGGCCGTAGCTCGTGCCATCGTGACCAACCCGGCATTGATCCTCGCAGACGAGCCGACTGGCAACCTCGATTCCGCTTCCAGTGTGGACGTGATGTCGATGTTCGCCAAGCTCCATGCCCAAGGTCGAACCGTCGTCATGATTACCCACGAGGAGGACATCGCCGCGTATGCGACTCGGGTGGTCCGCCTTCGGGACGGGATGATCGTCCAGGATTACCACCAGCGACCAATCGATGCACACGGTGTCCACTTAGCCCATGCGGACGCTGCGACTCGGCCACACAACGTCGAGGATGGCCAACAATGAGCATTTGGGGAAACGTGATCATGGCCCTCCGGGGCATCAGTTCGAATTGGTTGCGTTCGCTCCTGACCATGTTAGGTGTGCTCATCGGAGTGGCTGCGGTGATCGTCCTGCTCGCCGTGGGCACCGGATCGTCCCAGGCAGTGGAGTCGCAGATCGACAAGTTGGGAACCAACACCTTGACGGTCTTCAGCAGCGGAAGATTCGGCAGTGGCACATCACAAACCGGTACCCAGTCGCGAAATGCCAAGCTGACCACCACCGACGTCACCCTGATCTCGGACAAAAACAGTGCTCCTGATGTGGAATCTGTGTCCCCGGTCATCTCTACGACAGAAACTTCCACGTACAACGGCGCCACCTACTCGACGTCGGTGATCGGCTCTACTCCGTCGTATCTGACGTCCTCGAACTACACCGTGTCGGCAGGGCGCTCCATCACCGAAGCCGATGTAGCCCACCACGCCGAAGTCGTAGACATAGGCGCCGACGTTGCGAGCAACCTCTTTGCAACTGGTTCGGACCCTCTCGGTAAACAGATCCAAATCGGCTCCGCCGAATTCGAAGTGGTCGGAGTACTGGCCTCCAAGGGCAGTAGCGGCCTATCCAACCAGGATGCGGTCGCCATCGCCCCTTACACAGCGGTGCAGGATCAACTGACTGGGGAGTCGGAGTCTTTCTCTGAGCTCTTGGTGCAGGGGAAATCGTCAGCAACGCTGACGCTTGCTCAGAGTGAGGTGGAGAGCATCCTCGCCGCACAGAACGACACCACGGTGGCCGATCTGCCCTTCAGCGTCTTGAACCAGGCCAGCCTGCTCTCGACGGCGACGTCCAGTTCCAAAACCTTCACAGCGCTGTTGGGTTGGGTAGCAGCCGTCTCGCTGTTGGTCGGTGCTATTGGTGTCATGAATATCATGCTGGTAACGGTGACGGAGCGCACCCGTGAGATCGGCATTCGCAAGGCCATCGGCGCACCAAAATTCATCGTCCTCGGTCAGTTCCTGATCGAGGCGGTGGTGATCTCGCTTCTCGGAGGTGCAGTTGGAGTATTGGCTGGCCTAGTGGTTTCGCGCTTCAAAATTGATGGTGTTCAACCTGTGCTCGCGACCTACTCCATTCCGTTGGCCTTCGGCGTCGCACTATTGGTTGGCATCTTTGCAGGCCTCTATCCGGCCTATCGTGCAGCGTCGCTTCGTCCAATCGACGCGTTGAGATTCGAGTAATAAGGAAGGTCTGCAGCAATGCCCACATCCGAATCGAATGACGTCATTGAGAGTGGCCCCCCGACCGAAGAGGTCCACACGGACACCACCGCGCAAGTGCCTGTCGTTTCTACACCCAATCCAGCCGAGCCCACCTCGGAAGCCGACAGCCTCTTTGTTGACGAGCCTGACGAATGGCCAACCCAGGGTCCAGCAAAGGGTGTCCGCATGCCGTGGTTGGCCGCTCTCTTGCTGGTCTTGTTGGTGGCGTCCGTCGGCATCTGGGGTGGTGCCTATATGCAGCGCCATTCGTCGTCGTCGACCTCGTCAGCCGCCTCCGCCTTTCCGTTCGCCCTTGGTAGGTCCAGTTCAGGCGGGACCAGCGCTCTAACTAAGGCCTTGGCGAATATTACGTCGGGCACCGTGACGGACATCATTGGGGACACGCTGTATGTCACCACGTCCAGCGGCAACCTTGTGGCGGTCAAGGTGGGATCGACCACCACCATTGACCGCAACGCGAAGTCATCGCTATCCAGCCTTAAGCCTGGCGATACGGTCACCGTTCAGGGCACGAAGTCTGCTACCGGTTCGGTGACGGCTGCATCAGTGTCGGCGACTCAATCCGGAGTGTCAACGACCGGTGGATTCGGTGGATTCGGTGGATTCGGTGGATCCAGTGGAGCATCTGGTGCCCCATCAGGAGTACCTGCCGGTTGAAAAGATCCGTGAACATCACGACGCTGGATTGAACGATTTGCCGATGTTTGGCAGCGTATTGCTCGCGTCAGTCAGCCGGCCTACTGGAATGCCGAACCGACCTTGAGCACCCTTCCTGACTACTGGACGGCAATAACGGGGTCAGCCCTTGCGGCGAAGGAGTAGTCGTCATTCTTGCTCCGCTGCACCGAGTTCCGAAGAGTCGACGGACTCACGCTCGCTCAATCCCAAACCATCTCGATGGCGCCAAACCCGGAGCCTCGGTTGGATCCCGGGCTCAGCGGGCTTGGCGATGGAACGATAGGAAGCGATCCTGGCATCAGGCTGAGACCCGGCTAAGAAGTTCCGAAACCGCACACTGTCTGAGATGCAAGCTCCCTAAGCAGATGTTTGCACTTGAACCTGCAAATGACTCTTCAGATAATTAACAACTGCCGTTCAGGAGATTCGCAACCTTAACAAAGAGACTCATGGCGTGAGGTATTCCGTGAGACTTCTCCGAGCTTGCAGGGCAGGCATGCACGTTTGGAACTCTGGAAGTTCAGTCTCTGCTTCTATGACTCAAGGCTGACTATTCGGAACGTGTCCGGCACTCTGGATCCCGAGCTGCATTCAGCCGCACACTTGCACGGCCGTGCGGAGCAGTGTCCGTCAGGCGTCCTGGCATCGCTCGCCGCTGTGATGGCGTTGACTGGTAGTTCGGTTGCCACTTTGACCCTCATCCGGCACCAAGGGGTGCGGATCAACGGGGACGAGCCCCACTATCTGGCCGAATCCGAGTCGATCGGCCGATTCTTTACCCTTAACTTGAGCCCCGGCTACAGCTACATCATCACCCACCACATCATCTATCCCTTCGTGGCCAAGCCGGGCCCCCACGTGGCGGCCGTGCTTGGGAACGCCTACCTGAGTCACCACCTCTACCTCCCCATCCGCTCGGTGGGTCTATCGGTGCTGCTGAGCATCCCGGTGCTCGCAGGCGACAAGGTGGCAGAAATGACCTTCATAGTCATGCTGGCCGTCGTGGCCGTCGGGATCATCCACCTCGTGAGCCTCCTTGCTAATGTCCGTTCGCCGTGGCGCTTTTTGGCCGCCGGGCTGTTTCTCACCCCGGCCTACCTGCTGGCCACCACGCAGATCTACCCCGACCTCCTAACGGGAATGGTCCTGGCCGTGGAGGTCCTCCTAGTGGCGCTTTTCGAGGTGGGGTACCGCTGCACTCGGGCTCAGGTGGTGATCGGTGGAGTGCTGCTGGCAATCACCCCGTGGCTCGCCGAGAAGAACATCCCCCTTGCGCTTTTGGTGGTGGTGATTCTGGTGGTGGCTCAGCGTCGCACGTCAATGAGTGTCCTCCAGCTGGCAGCGTTGGCCGGCCCGGCTCTGATCAGCCTGGCGACAGCGGTGTGCTTCAACATGTGGGCCTACGGCGAGCCACTGGGCATCAAGAACCCGGTGGCGCTCACCGGCGTCGAGACCCTGACCCGAGCCCTGACCCTGGTGTTCGACCGGCGGAGCGGCATCCTCATCCAGCTGCCGATCATCCTCCTCGGGGTGGCCGCTCTATGGACCTGGCGGCGTCGGATCCCCATCGCTGTGGCCAGCTCGGTGGTCGTCGCCGCTGCGGCCATCTACGGCAATGCGACCGAGGCGCACTCCCAAACCGGAGGCAGCTTTTCAGGGAGGTACCAGTGGCCTGTCGTTCCGCTGGCACTGGCCCTGTCGGCCCTGTATCTCTTCGAGCTGTGGAAGGTGCGTCGGCAGGCCGTCCCCGTGATCGCTGGCATCGGGGCGGTCTTGTCCATGATCCAATCGGTGCCGGTGGTGCTCAACGAGCACCTGTACTATTCCCAGGTTCCCTGGGACCCCATCTCATACCGGGGTTGGTGGGGAGGGCTCGATCCATCGCCGGTGCTCGGCTATTTGGCCGGTGCTCAGGTGTACAACGTCGCTCAGCTCTCGCCTGGCGTTGGATCGGGGATACCGACCTTCCTGCCAGGAACCATCCCGTGGCACAACGCGCGTAACTTGTGGGGCCTGGTCTGCGTGGTGATGGTGGCGGTCATCGTGGTGCACTGCCTGGTGGGCCTTTCTCGCCGCCCGACCAGGATCAGAACCCGCTTCGTGGGGGCGGGAGTGGGGGTGGCAGCAGCTTGTCTGGTCCTCACCTTGACCTCCCCCGTCCAATTGCCTGCGCCGGTGGACTTCCTGGCAAGGACATTGTCAATCCAAATGGGAACCGTTGAGGGGTCATCCGTAGTGGCGACAGGGACCACCGACCATGGCACGGTAGTGATCGGACCATCCTGGGAAGTGCTGCCTGGCCGCTACGAGACGACTATCAACTACGTCCTAGAGGATCTAATCCCGGGGGTAGCCCAGGGTCAATTCGTTGCTGAACTTCCCGGTGGCTCAGTGACCGTCCTTCGGAGCAGACGCCTTTCCCCGAAGGTTGAGAGAAGCTATCTGACTGTCAGGGTGAGGCATGCCGAAACTGTGGCCGTTCGAGTGCAGTTCAACGGGCATGGCAGTCTCAAGGTCAAGAACATCTCGCTCGCCAAGGTGACGAAGTGAACAACGACCAGTTTCACATTTGCAGCTGTCAAATTCCTGCGGCAGACATCGGGTCAAATGCTGTTAGCCGCAGCGCCTGTTTGTGGATCAAGACGAGTGATGAAGCGAGCCTGGGGACCGGTCTGACATCCTCCAGGCAGATGCCCGACACCGTTTCAGGATTGCGACAAGAACCTGTGAGTTGGTTTCAAGGTTGCGGAAGTACTGTTCGACTGGAGCCGGGTTCGTAGAGCGACGCCAAGCGCTCCGACCCGGCTCCAACAGATGAGACCACCTAGATTTTGCTCGGAGCCAGCTATGAAGACGAAGCATCCTTTCTGCAGGAGAGGGATCAGCTCGACCTTAGGTACTGAGCGTAAGGTCTTCTGATGTGGAGACTCCGTTCTTCAAAAGCCAAAGTGGTTGCCGCGCTGCTCGTTGGAATGCTGGTCCTGATAGCCGTAGTCGAGGCGCCGTTCTCTGGAAGACGTCAGAACTCTGCAGCGAACAAACCATCGCCTGCGTCTTCGGTACTTGATGCGGCCTTTGCCAAGAGCGTGGGCTTTCCCAAGACATACGAGGCGGCCAAGAAATCGACGATCACTGGCCAGAAGGGATGCTCGGGCTCGGTCGAATCTATTTATGAGAATCCCAGTGTCCAGACAGCGTTGATCTCGGAAGTTGTTAACTGCAAGTCTCCAGCCTATGCAGCCGAGTCACTCACGTCTGGCCGTGACGCAGTCAAAGTTGATTCGTCCATCAAAATTCCCAAGAAGTTGGGCGCGTCAGCCTTTGCGACAGCTTCCGAGAAGCCTGAGTACTTGGTTGTCTGGACGGTAGGGAGCAACGTCTCGATTGTCGGAATAGATGTGGACACTGCAGGTTCGTCCTCTTCCAAGGCAATCACGGAGGCGCAGCGGAAGACGCTGGTCAACGCGGCAGTGAAGCAGAACTCCCTCTTCAACTGAGCAGAATGCAGCTCAGCACAGGGCATCAAGCCAGACTCGCTGGAGTCGAGGAGACAATTCTGGCACCGAGACGTCGACGGCACAACGATCCTGGAGGATCGCGGGCACAACCTCATCCGATGGAGACGATGTGGGTAGTCCACCAAAGATCGTTCAACGAACGTCGGAACACGCCACGGTCGACGCGCAGGGCAGCGGCAATTACGAGCGAAATGCCCGACGTTGGTGGCACCTCGCCGTTCCACTTCGGCTCCACTTCCGGCAGTGAGAAATAGCCTGCGGGTTCGGTTCTCGGCCAAAGGGCGACTGGTATGGCGTTTGTTGTCGGTTCTCTGCGAGAGGGAACCGGGTGATGGGCCGATTCGTGTCGCTACGCAAGCCTCACCTACCAACACCAGCTATGTCGACTCGCATAAAGATCCGCCTGGTTCATCGAGGCGACCTGATCACGGCGAGCGTCAAACGCGCCAATACAGCGTCAACCTTGCCGGTGAATGACTGCACGACACCTTAACGGTTGGCAGTCGTAAAGCGCGCCACTTGCTGGGGATTGCGTTGCAGATTGTTGCCACTCAGCTAGTTAACAGAAGACCCTGACCCAATTATCAGAACTGGATGGCATATTGGCTATGTCGACATACCAACTGACGCGACGAATGGAGACAGAGCATGACCATAACCACGAACACTCCCTCAAGGCAGGGCACACGTTTACGCCGATGGCTGATGAGATCAGCGTTTTTCGCGAGCTCCATCGCCTTGGTTGCAGTTCCAGTAGGGCTGTCGACCAGCCCTGCCGGTGCTTCGACTACGACGACTTCCACCACCCCTACGGGCTATTGGACAGTGGCCGCGGACGGTGAAGTATTCCAAACAGGAACCGGAGCAACCTATGGCGATGCGCTTGGCATGAGCTCCAACTCGATCGTTGGTGTCGCTTCGACCAAAGACGGCGATGGATATACAGAGGTCGCGGCCGACGGTGGCGTCTATGCCTTCGGTGATGCCACTTATTACGGCTCCCTGGGCGATGTAACGCTCACTTCTCCGATCGTCGGCATCGTGTCGACCGCAGATGATAAGGGCTATTACCTGGTGGCTGCGGATGGGGGAGTCTTTGCCTTCGGCGATGCGGTGTTCCGTGGTTCGCTGGGCGCCGAGACCATCGACGCACCAATTACAGGCATGGCGCTCACCTCAACGGGCAACGGGTACTGGCTTGTTGGATCCGATGGTGGGGTCTATGCCTTCGGTGATGCCACCTATGACGGTTCGTACTACAGCTCATTTGGCAGCGCATCGACCAGCCCCATCGTCGGTATTGCAGCCAGCTCGACTGGCGGCTACTCGCTGCTCTCCCAGTCGGGCGGGGTGTTCGCCTACGGCGACGCGAAGTTTTACTCATCTCCTGCAGGTAGAGGAGCCGACGAGAGCGATGTGGCCATCGAATACACACCGGATGGCCTTGGTTATTGGGTCCTGGAGGGTGACGGAGGCGTACTGGCGTTTGGGGATGCCACAGGCATGAAATCCTCAGTGACCTATCCTTCGGGTGGCCCTTCGGCCTTCTCGACCTCACCAGCTGTGGCCTTCGCATCCCAGCTCTGAACCGGACTGCAGCTTCGGGCTCCTGAATCTGGGAGCCCGAAGCTGCGCCACGGGAACGAACGACCTTCGCGGCCACAACGGTTTGAACGACCCGTGGACTCAATGTTGAGGTCGCTTTCGGTCTTTGCAGCTGTGACGTGACTACCGAGCGCCTGGTGTAGCTGTAGACACCAGCTAGTGCGTTCGAGACCACTCTGTCTGTCTCCCTAAAAGACGAGACAGACAGAGGCGAAGGGGCACCTGCAGAGCACCGGCTACCACAAGCCCGGGATGAGCCTGTAGGGAGTGACTTCTTTGAATTCCCCAAAGGCCGGGAATGTGCGAGCTAGAAGTTTCTCTTCTGCCTGGATACGCAGAAGCTGGAGGATGATCACAAGTAACTCGCCGAAGACCAGTGTTAGGCGCATGCTTGGGACGAGGATGGCTGCCGACATGACAATCTCAGCCAGATAAATGGGGTGGCGCACAAATCGATAAGGCCCGCGAACCACCAGCAGGCGAGCCTCTGGCCAGAAGGAGAAGTTCATCCCGAGACTCATCATTGCAGCCACGGCAAACGCGACCCCTACTACCGTCATCGTGAGTGCAGCGGTCTCGGTCAAAGCACTGATCGACAAGAGCCGAGGTCCGGATGGGGCGAAGAGGCCTAGCGCTATCAGGAGAAAGGTGGCTAGAAGCGCCACTGCACGGATCAGGAGTCGATCGTCGCGTTCCAAGGGTGGGTCCTGCGATAGGAGTGCCGCGAGGGAAATCGACAGGAAGATCGTGTAGAGCACGGCGCGAGTGCAAGCCACGATGACGGTCACACTCGGATGGTGGATCAGCATCGAACCGTCATGCGCCAGCACGATCATCTGCCAGACGACGAGCACGTAAACCGAGACGACCGGAAATGCCACTAGCAGAAGCCAGTATCCAAAGCGTCTCAACTGCCAAACACCGAGACGTCAATGAGCATTCAAATGCTCACTACCGGAGAATGCTCACCAAGGTAACTCATGTTGGGACCGCTTCCACGGCAACATCACCCGGGAGGCCGTCTTGGCTGTCAAGACGGCCAGGGTCACGAGCAACAGCAGCGACCAAGACCCTCGGCCCTTGTACCCCGAATCTAGACCTGAAGCGGTACGCTCCGGATTGGAGTTCGCCGACACTCGCATCGATCTCCATGTCCGACAGACTCGGGGATCAAACTGTGAAATCCCTGAACCCACCTTGAAGATTCGCTGCATCGTGATATCTGGCCAGACCTGATCCTGGCCAGACTTGATCTGAGGTGGATAACGGAACGGTTACGGCCTGCATACGCTGGTGGCTGCCGGATTGACGTAGAGGCCAATGAGCGTCCGCTTGCGTCGAAGGTCAGGTGGCGGCGATCTGGTAGCAAAATGCACTCGGCTCTCACGACAGTGATCTGAGGGATTGCAAAAACTACAGTCAGAATCGACGGTCCATTCTCTGCGGTGGCCATGACTCGATCCCACGGCGCACTCTGTGTCTGATCAGGTCCCCCACTGATTATTCGGTTGAGTGGAGAGGCCACCCAAAAGTAGACACAGCCAACGTTCAAGGTATCTAGGGGTCCTTCCCAGGTTGACATCCGATGATGAAGACATGGACGTCTCCGAGACGCGTTGTCGCAATGACCTGAGAAACGGGTGCAGTGAGAGAGGCGGTGGCGCCGCGCCTCCTCAAGCTCTCAACTCCTTACGAGTTGCGGTGGTCGTAGAACAGCTACGACGAAAGGTTCCCGGTGGGATCGGCACCTATGCTCGTGGACTCCTTCAAGGTCTCGCGAGCCAGATTGGCGTGTGGCCGTGCCCTCCTGATATCGCTTTGTACGCGAGCCGCCTCCCCAGGTCGCATCGGGACGGTGAGACCGTTGACCCGCTTGACCTTGGGCTTCCGAAAATGCTGTCAAGACTGCCGGGTTTCCTGCTTACGCGCGCATGGGATCTGGGATTCGCTCCAGCACCTGTCGGGTATTCGACGGTGCACTCGATTTCTCTTGCGGCGCCTCCGGTACGGAAAGACCATCGACGGAGGGGTCGGTCCACATCTGTTGTCGCGGTTCACGATCTGGCCTGGCGCCGCCTTCCCAAAACTGCCACCCGGTTTGGTGGTTGGTGGCATGAGGCCGCACTTTCCCGTGCGATCAAACAAGCCAGCGCATTCGTTGTTCCATCTGGTGCAACGGCACAGGACCTTGAGGAAGCTGGTGTTGGAAGAGACCGCATACACGTCATCCCCTATGGGTCGGATCACCTTTCGTCTCCGGATGGTCCGCGAACGGATGAGCTACTGAGTGAATGGGGGGTCGAGGGCGAATTTCTGCTGACTGTGGGGACGATCGAGCCGCGCAAGAACCTGGACCGACTCATCGCGGCCTATGCGCAGGTCCGCAACTGGCTTCCAGAGAAATGGCCCCTCGTCATTGTTGGACCCACAGGGTGGGGTCCCAGCGACTGCACGAAGGACCCTGATGGTGTTGTCCGCTTGGGGATGGTTGACGATGAAGTGCTCGCTGGGCTGTACACAAGGGCACACCTGCTCCTCTATGTACCTCTCTTAGAAGGGTTCGGATTCCCGCCCCTCGAGGCGATGCGTCTACGTTGTCCTGTCGTCACCAGCGATCAGGTTCCAAGCGTCATGGAGGCTCAAGAGGAGGGGGCGGCCATCATTGTCGATCCGTTCGACGTCGACTCGATCGCTTCGGGAATGGCTGCCGGAGTGGACATCGATCGTTGTCGAGAGGGCGCGATCGATCGAGGTCTGATTCTTGCTAGCGAGAGAACCTGGCAGGAGACCGCTTCGAAACACGTCAGCCTGTGGACATCGCTGCACTGATGCACAATGGCGAAGCCGGCACCATCATGGCCTGCCCTGCGTGTGGCGATCGGCGCGGCGCCAGAGACGTCTGAGCCCGACCTTGCCTCAGCGAGGTCGAGTTTCTCGTCAGAACTGGGAAGCCATGACGGCCACCGTGCTCCGAAAGGAGCGCCTAGTGGCCGGTGCCATGGTGACCGGCCGAGGGACGAACTCGTCGGCTGGGTCAGTGAGCGCCGCGCCGGTGTCGGCCACCCAATCCGGGGTGTCGGCAACCGACGGGTTCGGTGGGTTGGGCGGTTTCAGTGGAACGCCCGGTGGGGCATCGAGTGGGTCAGGTTGAACGAGAGCGAGAGCACAATCCGACCACTGGTCGGGCCTCTGTCCGCTATGTGCCTTGCGGTGACCCGACCACATCCCGGCCTCGACGGATCAGGTTGGCCACGCTGTCTGCCGAAACGTCGACAGGCACTAAGCGGCGACCCCACAGTTCAACTTCATGGCCATCTCATTAGGGAGGGCGGTCTATGAAGGTCGATTCTGGCATGGTCGAGCTGGAGCATCTCGTTCCCGGCCAGTGCATACTTGTGGTCGACGATGAACCCGGCATCGTCCACGCCGTGGCCAGCGCGCTTCGCCAAGACGGCTTCGAGGTCGAAGTGGCGACGAGTGGTTGGACGGCGGTCGCAGTAGCTCTCGAGCGTCCCCTCGACTTGATCGTGCTCGATGTGACGCTGCCCGACCTCGATGGCGTCGAGGTCACGCGCCGTCTGCGAGCTGCAGGCTCTCGTGTTCCCATCCTGTTCCTCGGCGTGCGGAACATCTCCCCGACCAGAATCGCTGCCTTGAGGATCGGTGGTGACGAGTGCATGATCAAGCCGTTCGCGTTGGGCGCACTCGTGGCCCGGGTCCACGCGATTCTCCGGCAGACCGGCGGCGAGCCTCAAGCCAACGGGATCCTCCGATTCGCCGACATCGAGATGGACGAGAATGCCCATCAGGTCACGCGGGCGGGGCAATTGATCGCGCTTTCGGCTACCGAGTTTAACCTCCTCCGCTATTTCCTTCTCAATCCGAAACAAGTGCTGTCCAAGTTCCAGATCCTCGGGTATGTCTGGCCCTACGACTTCGGAGGCAGTCCGACCATAGTCGAGGTCTACGTCAGTTATCTGCGGAAGAAACTCGAGGCCGTTGGAACCCCGGTCATCGTCACGGTGAGAAAAGTTGGCTACGCGCTCAGGTAGCGATTCCACGTCGAGTCGATCCAGACTGACAACGGCAGCGAGTTTCAATCGTCGTTCCACTGGCACGTTCTCGACCGGGGCATCCGCCACGTCTACATCCGGCCCCTCACTCCGAGGCTCAATGGAAAGGTTGAGAGATCCCACCGGATCGACGGCGAGGAGTTCTACCGAATGCTCGATGGTGTCGTCGTCGACGACAGCGAGCTCTTCGCCGAAAGGCTCCAAGAATGGGAGGACTACTACAACTACGATCGCCCGCACGGCGGTCTTGGAGGCCAAACTCCCTACGAGCGCCTACGCCAGAAGACCAAGGGCCCCGAGAAACGATCATCTTCAGTTCTACATGGCGGAGGGAGTGGGATTCGAACCCACGGTGCCTTGCGACACAACGGTTTTCGAGACCGTCCGATTCGTCCGCTCTCGCATCCCTCCAGATGTAACTATTTGCTGTCTGAGCTGGGTTGTCGTGGCGAACAGTTGAACGACGACCTGCCCTACGGCGGGTAACGATAGTACAGGGATCGAATGACGACGGAGGCGTAGTCGCGTCGACGTCCTCACCCTTCCTCTCACCTCGCGATCGCCAGGGGTTCCACTTCAGCGTGGGTATCGATGCTCCGAGCAATGAGGGCGATGCGCACGCACGAGACCCCACCGATGAGTCGCAGCACGTCAGTTGTGGCGAGGCTGCTGATCGCTGTCGCGAGCGTGCTGGTCGGCTTGGTCGTCATGGCGACCCCCGCGGTCGCTGCCACGCCGAGCGTGACGGTGGTGTCCCCCACTTCGGGTGCGACCACAGGCGGTACTTCGGTGACCATCACCGGCACGAATTTCACCGGCACCACCGCTGTCGATTTCGGCACGACGGCCGCAACCAGCTTCACCGTCAACTCGCCCTCTTCGATTACCGCGACTTCCCCACCTGAAATTGCCGGGACGGTCGATGTGACCGTTTCCGGACCCGGGGGGACGAGCGGAAGCTCGGGATCCGACCAGTTCACCTACTCGAATCTCGACTGGTTCGAGTCGTCTCCGGGAACCTCGCCCTCGAGCCGGTACGGCTACACGATGGCCTACGACGCCGCAACCAACCAGACGATCCTGTTCGGCGGCTCCAATGGCAGCACCAGCGAAAACGACACCTGGGCCTGGAACGGGACGACCTGGACCGAGGTGGCGAGCACCGGTCCCTCCGGTCGATACGACTCGGCCATGGCCTACGACACCGCCACCGGCCAGCTCATCCTGTTCGGCGGATCGAACGCGAGCACCTACGACAGTGATACCTGGGCGTGGAACGGGACGGGGTGGACCGAGCTCGCGACGACCGGGCCCTCCGCCCGGAGTTTGGAGTCGCTCGCCTATGACACCACCACCAGTCAGCTGGTCCTGTTCGGTGGCTGGAACGGAACCACCTACGACGGCGACACCTGGGTCTGGGGCGGGACCAGCTGGACCGAGGTCGCCACCAGCGGGCCGGCAGGTCGTATCGCTGCCCCGATGGCCTACGACGCTGCGAACAGCCAACTCGTGCTCTTCGGTGGCTTCGACGCCAGTGGGAACCTGGGGGACACCTGGAACTGGAACGGCCTTGCATGGTCCCAGCTCTCGCCGGCGCAATCCCCCTCCGCTCGGGCCTACTCGCAGATGACCTACGACCCGGCCACGGGCGAATTGCTGATGTTCGGCGGACTTAACGGCAGCCTCCTCGGCGATACCTGGGCGTGGAACGGCAGCACGTGGGCGCAGCTTGCACCGGCAACATCGCCTCCGGCTCGCTACCACGCAGCCATGGCCTACGACGCCGCCACCGGGCAGCTGCTCCTCTTCGGTGGGTACAACGGCGGCGGCGAGTTGGGCGACACCTGGCTGGTCGGTGCCCCGATCGTCTCGGCGGTCTCGCCGTCCTCCGGTCCGATCACAGGTGGGACCACGGTCACCGTCACCGGCTCGGGCTTCACCGGGGCGACTGGTGTCTACTTCGGGAGCACTCCCGCCACCACCTTCACCGTCAATTCGGCTTCCTCGATCACCACCACCTCCCCGTCGGACGCCGCCGGCACAGTCGACGTGACGGTCAGTGTCGGCGGTGATACATCGCCGACCGCCGCCGCCGACGGCTTCACCTATGTGGCCGCTCCGACGGTCACCGGAGTGACCCCGACCTCGGGACCGACCTCGGGCGGATCGCCGGTGACCCTCATCGGGACCAACTTCGGCGAGGCGAGCGCGGTCCACTTCGGGACGACCGCGGCCACCTTCATCGTCGACTCCTCCGCCTCGATCACCGCGACCAGTCCGCCAGGGCCGGCCGGCACGTTCAACGTGTCCGTCACCACCCCAGGGGGAACCTCTGCGACCAGTGTGGCGGATGACTTCACCTTCGATCCCGCGCCGACGATCACACGATTGAGTACGACCGTCGGGACGGAGACCGGTGGCACCACCCTGACCATTACCGGGACCGGCTTCGTGGTCGGCGCGACGACGGTCTCTTTCGGGACGAGTCTGGCGACTGCAGTCAACTGCACCTCGACGACCAGCTGCACCGCAACCTCACCCGCCGGGTCGGCTGGAACGGTGAACATCACCGCGACCACCGCAGGTGGCACCTCCGCGACCAGCGGCGCAGACGAATTCACCTATGAGGGCGTGCCAACGGTCACTGCCGTGAGCCCGTCCAAAGGTTCCCGCGCCGGCGGGACAACTGTCGCCATCACCGGCACCAACTTCACCGGAGCCACCGCCGTCACTTTCGGAACGACGGCCGCAACCACCTTCACCGTCGCTTCGCCCACTTCGATCACCGCGATCAGCCCGACGGAGCCGGCTGGCACCGTCGACGTCAAGGTCACCACTCCGATCGCCACGTCATCGGCCGGTGCGGCAGACCAATTCACCTTTCAGGCATCTCCCACGGTCACCTCGGTCAGCCCGGCGTCGGGACCGGCCTCCGGCGGGACCAGGGTCACGATCGACGGAATCGGTTTCGTGGTCGGGGCGACGGCGGTCTCCTTCGGGACGAGTGCAGCGACTGGAGTCACCTGCAGCTCGACGACCAGCTGCACCGCCAGCTCCCCGCTGGGGGCAGTCGGAACTGTCGACGTGAGAGTGACCACCTCTGCCGGCACCTCGGCGATTCGACCCGCCGACCACTTCGTCTACGAAGGCGCTCCGGTCGTGACCGCGGTCAGTCCCGCGGCCGGCCCCGTCTCTGGAGGCAACGCAGTCACCATCACCGGAACCGACTTCAGCGGGGCAACCGCCGTCGACTTCGGCACCACGGCAGCCGCGGCATTCACGGTCAACTCGGGCACCTCGATCACGACCGTGTCGCCGGCCCAGTCCGCCCGGACCGTGCACGTCACCGTCACCGGTCCGGCTGGTCGCTCGACGTCAAGCACAGCCGATGAATTCACCTACAAGGTCGGCTCGCCAACCGTGCTGTCGGTCAGTCCAGCGTTCGCTGGAACCGCTGGGGGTGTCACTGTCACGATCAGAGGGACAGGGTTCACCGGCGCGAGCAGAATCGACTTCGGAAAAACTCCCTCGGCTGTCTTCACCGTCAACTCATCTTCCTCTATCACCGCCGCTGCACCGGCCGAGGGTGCCGGCGCCGTGGACGTCACGGTCACGACCGCCGACGGAACATCGACGGTCAGTGCGGCAGACCACTTCACCTACGAGCCACTCCCGACGGTGACTTCGATCAACCCGAGCTCAGGCTCGACGGCCGGAGGGACCTCGACGACCATCGAGGGAGCCCACTTCGGTGGCGCGACCGTCGTCCAATTCGGGAGCTCCGTGTCCACCCACTTCACGGTGCGTTCGGCCACCTCGATCACCGCAAGCTCACCTGCGGGCGCCGCCGGCGTCGTGGACGTGAGAGTGATTGCTCCCGGTGGAGTGTCGGCTGCTGTCACCCGGGACCGCTTCAGCTATGTCACTCCGACTCCAACGCCGACGGTGTCCAGTCCCACCCCCGGCTCATCGGTCTCCTCGCTGCCAACGGTCAGCGGGACGGGAGTCCCAGGCGCGGTCGTGACGGTGACCGACTCCGGTGGAGCGACGGTTTGCACCACGGTCGTCAGCGCCTCGTCGACGTGGTCCTGCACGGCATCCGCTCCACTGCCTTCGGGGGCGACGAGCATCTCGGTGACCCAGGCCGACGGCAGCATGCCGCAGTCCTCTGCTGTCACCATCTCGGTCGTCGTGACCGGATCCGACCAAATCGGGTACCGGATGGTCGCCTCTGACGGCGGGGTCTTCGACTTCGGGTCCGCCGCCTTCTACGGATCGACCGGCAACCTCGCCCTCAACCAACCGATCGTCGGGATGGCCTCGACTCCCGACGGAAAGGGCTACTGGCTGGTCGCATCGGACGGTGGGATCTTCTCGTTCGGCGACGCCATGTTCTACGGATCGACCGGCAACCTCGCTCTCAACCAACCGATCCTCGGGATGGCCTCCACTCCGGATGGAAAGGGCTACTGGCTGGTCGCATCCGACGGCGGGATCTTCTCGTTCGGCGACGCCATGTTCTACGGCTCAACCGGCAGCATCGCTCTCAACCAACCGATCGTCGGGATGGCCTCGACTCCCGACGGAAAGGGCTACTGGCTGGTCGCATCCGACGGCGGGATCTTCTCGTTCGGCGACGCCACGTTCTACGGCTCAACCGGCAGCATCGCTCTCAACCAACCGATCGTCGGGATGGCCTCGACTCCCGACGGAAAGGGCTACTGGCTGGTCGCATCCGACGGCGGGATCTTCTCGTTCGGCGACGCCACGTTCTACGGATCGACCGGCAACCTCGCCCTCAACCGACCGATCGTCGGGATGGCCTCGACTCCCGACGGCAAGGGCTACTGGCTGGTCGCCTCGGACGGTGGGATCTTCTCGTTCGGGGACGCGCCGTTCGACGGCTCGATGGGCGGAACTGCTCTCAACAAGCCGATCGTCGGGTTCGCCCAGTGAGCAACCGATCCCCTCGGCAGTCTCCGATGGTGAATCGCTCAGTCGATCTCGCCGCTCCCGCGCCGTCCTGCAAAGAAGGCCGACAGTTGGGCGGCCGCTTCGTCGGCGCGGACGCCCGCAGTGACCGCCACCTCGTGGTTGAGCCTTGGGTCCGCACAGAGGTTGTAGAGCGATCCGCATGCTCCAGCCTTGAGATCGGCCGCCCCGAACACGAGACGACCCAGCCGGGCGGCAACCAGAGCCCCTGCGCACATCGGGCACGGCTCGAGGGTGACCACCAGGGTCACCTCCGACAGTCGCCAAGTACCGAGAGAGGCGGCGGCATCGGAGATTGCCAGGAGCTCGGCGTGAGCAGTCGGATCACCGCGCTTCTCTCGTTCGTTATGCCGAGTCGCGATGACTTTGTTCCCGACGAGGGCAACTGCTCCCACCGGAACGTCACCGTGGGCGAGAGCCTCTGTCGCTTCCGCGAGGGCGACGCCCATGGCAGCAGCGTCGTCCATTGATCGGTTCAGCCCTTCCTGAGAGTTCGGCGTGGTCGGTCGCTGGGTCTTGTCCCGGTCCATAGAGCGGAGGGAGTGGGATTCGAACCCACGGAGGGTCTCCCCTCACGGCTTTTCAAGAGCCGCGCATTTGTCCGCTCTGCCATCCCTCCGAGCGCTTGCCAGGGTAGCCGCACCGAGAAGTTGCTCTGGCGACCAGACAGTGTTCCCGCGTGCCCTACTCGTACGTTTCTATCTCGATCCGGAGCTGCTCGACCCACTCACCGGCCTGTCGCTGCGAAGTACTGACCTCGATGCGAATTGCCGGGCCGGCCGGACCAGCTGCGGGATAAGAGCCCAGGAACTTGAGGCCCGCGAGCTCCGCATGGAGGTCGCGCAGGCAATCGCTGATCACCGCGTCCGCAATGTGCCCCTCGAAGTCGATGATGAAGCAGTAGTCGCCGAGCGACTTCTTGGTCGGCCGGGACTCGAGCTTGCTCAAGTTGATGTTGCGGGCGGCGAACTGGCCGAGGATGGCGTAGAGACTGCCCGGGTGATCTGCATTCTGGAAACAGACGATGCTGGTGCGGTCGTGCCCGGTCGGGACGGGAATCCCGGACTTGGCCAGTGAGACGAACCGGGTCTGATTGTCCGGATGGTCTTCGATCTCCTCGCTCAGGATCTCGAGACCGTAGAGCTGGGCCGCCAGCCTCGGAGCAATCGCTGCAGTCGGGCGCGCAGACAGACTCGCATCGTTTTCTCCGAGCAGGCGGGCCGCTTCTGCCGTCGAGTTTGTGGCCATCGTCTCTACCGACGGGAGGTGTGTGGTGAGGAACTGTCGGCATTGGGCGGTGGCAACCGGTATCGACGCCACCCGTTCGATGTCGGCAAGTTGAACTCCGGGGCGGGCCATCAGGTGGAGATGGACGTCGAGGATCACCTCCCGCTGGATTCGGAGGTCGAACTCGAACACCAGGCTGTCGAGGATGTCTCGGACAGTCCCTTCGATGGCGTTCTCCAGCGGGACGAAACCGAGCTCGACCGCTCCGGAATCGACCGCTTCGAGCACCTCGACCAAGGAACCCATCGGAATGATCTCGCTCGAGGCGTAGTCCGGCTCGCTGAGGAGCGCCTCCTCGGTGAAGGTGCCCTCAGGCCCCAAGAAGGCGATCCGCGTCGATGGCCCCGTGCGAGAGCCGGGGGATGCGTCGGTGGCCATACCCAGGCAGGATAGTGAACATCATGGACGAATCCCGACTCCAACAGCTGCTTTCCGACGTCCGATCCGGTCAGTGCTCGCCCGACGAAGCAGTGCATCAGCTCCGACGGTTGCCGTTCGCCGACCTCGGATTCGCCAAGGTCGATCACCATCGGTTCTTGCGCCAAGGGCTTCCCGAGGCCGTCTACGGGCAGGGGAAGACGCCGCAGCAGTGCACGGCGATCGTCGGCGAGCTCTTGAGCAACGCCGGGTCGGCAACGCACGACGAGTCCGCTGACGAGTTCGACGGCCACCTCGAGGGTACCGGCTCCCCGGTGGTGCTGACTCGAGCGGACATCACGCAGGTGGAGATGGTGATGGCGGAGCACCCCGGAGGGATCCGCACCGTCACCGGGGTCGCCACCGGACGCGATCAGATCCGGGGTGAGCTCTCCACGGTTGTCTGGCGGTCTGCCGAGAGCCGGCCGGCCCGGACATTGGTGATCACCGCCGGCACCTCCGACCTCCCGGTGGCACGCGAGTGCGAGGCCACGCTCGCAGCTCTCGGGCTTCGACCGTCCCTCCTGGCCGACTGCGGCGTCGCCGGGGTCCATCGTCTCCTCGCCTCGGCCGACGAGCTGGCCGACGTCGACGCGGTCGTCGTGGTGGCGGGCATGGAAGGGGCGTTGGCCAGTCTGGTCGGCGGCATCACCCCGGCGCCGGTCGTCGCCGTTCCCACCAGCACCGGCTACGGCGCCGCCCTCGAGGGAGTGACTGCACTGTTGGCGATGCACGCTTCGTGCGCGGCGGGCATCACCGTCGTGGGAATCGACAACGGATTCGGCGCCGCGTGCGCCATCTCGCGGATGCTTCCGTGAGCACACCGGCGACCAGCCGAACCATTGCGTGGTTCCACTGCTTCGCAGGCATAGCGGGCGACATGGCCCTCGGGAGCCTGATCGATGCAGGGGCCGAGCTGGACGAGGTGGTCGCGATGTTGGAGCGCCTCCCACTCCGCGGCTGGACACTCGAGGTGGAACCCGTGCTCCGGGGCGGTATCGCCGCGTCTCGGGCGGTCGTGAGTGTCACCGACAACGTGGTGGTCCGCACACACGCCCACATCGTCGGTCTGGTCGAAGAGGCTCGTCTCCCCGAACGGGTCGCCCGACGGGCACTGTCCACCTTCGCGACCCTCGCCGACGTCGAGGCCAAGTTGCACCGCCGTCCGGTCGATCAGGTCCACTTTCACGAGGTCGGAGGACACGACACCATCATCGACGTGGTGGGAACCGCGGCGGCGCTGGAGATCCTGGGGGTGGACGAGATCCGGGCAAGCCCGGTGGCGACCGGCCTCGGAATGGTGAGGACCTCACATGGAATGCTCCCGAACCCTGCGCCGGCGGTCGTGGCGCTGCTGGAGGGAGTGCCCACCTGGGGACGATCCGTCGCGGTCGAGCTGACCACACCGACCGGAGCGGCGCTGCTCGCATCGCTCGGTTCGGGTTTCGGCCCGATGCCTCCGATGAGGGTGGAACGGCAGGGCTTCGGGGCGGGAACCAGTGAGCTCGAGGAGCTCCCCAACTGCACGCAAGTGGTCATCGGGGTGAGGGTGGAACGCTCGACCGGCGCTGAGTTGCCGGAAACGGGCGGCCCTGTCACCGGCCCCGCCACCCCCGTCACCGGCCCCGCCACCCCCGTCACCGGCCCCGCCAGGGCCGCCGGCGACCCCGCAACCGACGGCGCCCCAGCAACGATCGTTTCCGACACCGACGCAGACGCCGGCCAACCCGTCGCCCACCTCGAAGCCAACGTCGACGATGCGACCGGCGAGCAGCTGGCGCACGCGGTCAGTGTCCTGCTCGATGCGGGAGCCCATGACGCGTGGCTCGCTCCGATCGTGATGAAGAAAGGCCGACCGGGATCGGTCGTGCACGTGCTCTGCGACCCGACGCAGGTCGCATCCTTCCGATCCATCCTGCGGGAGACGACAGGGTCCCTTGGCGTCCGGGTCACGCACGGTGAGCGCTGGCCGGCCGCCCGGTCGATGGACTCGGTGTGGGTCGATGGGCAGCTGATCCGGATCAAGGTGAGCGCCGGCCGGATCAAAGCCGAGCACGACGACGTGGCGCAGGCGGCGCGGCGCACCGGTCAGCCGCTGCGTGAGTTGGCCTACCGCGCAGAGGCGCTCTGGCGATCCACCAACAGTGGCCCGCGGATGGCAGCCGTCGATCCGACCAAACAGAACACCAACCCACCGCTGCGGGGGATCGGCGATCGGCGGGAACGAGCACCCGAACCGCCGCAAGATGGCGGGAACGAAACCGCCTAGTCAGCCAGCAAGCCTGACCGCAACCCGGCTACGGCCCGGCTCGTACCAGGGTGTTGGGCGACTCCCACCGCCATCCGTCGTCGCCCCTCGTCAGCTGATGGCGATGATGGGTCTTCAGGTAGTGATGCCAGTGACAGAGCCGAGCCAAATTGCTCAAGCTGGTCTCGCCACCCGCGGCAACCGGCTGAACGTGATCGATCTCGAGCCGTTCGCGCTCGTCGCATCCGGGCACCACGCAGGTCGGGTCGCGTTCACAGAGCGCCCGCCTCAGTGCAGCCGGGATGGTTCGACCGGCGTGGGCCACGGTCGTCACGTCCTTGCCGTCGACGACCAGCACGCTGAGGATCGAGTCGACCGACAGGCGACGGGCGACCTCCACCGGTATCGGCCCGATACCCGGGATCTCGCAGATCTCACCTGACTCGAGGTGGCCTCGGACCAGAGCCGCATGGTCCACCCGGACGTGCACCATGGCGGACGGCACTCCCGTGTCCGACCGGGTCGGGTCAGATCCCCGCCGCCTCCGGCCAGCACCATCCGCCCCACGAGCACAGGCCAAACCGACCAACGCATCTGCCGCAAGCGCCTGCACCGGCTCGTCGACACCGGACCGGCTTGCTTGCTTGGCCAACCGTGCGGCTTCACTCTTGACGACCGCCACCAAACGAGCGCCTTCGTCGGGAGTGAGCCTCGCATCGAACCGCACCGCACCGTCCCCTTCGGTCCAGTTCCGAAGGTATCGGCCTCGGTGAATGGCGTCGTAGTTCGACTTGTGGTCCTGTCCCACGGCCTTCACCCGGCGGCAGCGCAGCTTGAGCACGGTCATGGACTGGTGCTCGGCAGCGTCGACCAGCTCCTTCTCCGACTCGGGCTGGTGGATCGCAGCACCTGCGATCTCCTTGACCTGGGTCTCCGAGAGCCGCCCGTCGCGGAAGGCTCCCTCGGTCACCGGGAGGGAGTCGAGCTGTCGAGCCGCTTTGAGCGTGGTGATCGCCGGACCGAGTCCCGTTCCGGTTGCCTCGGCGATGTGGGCGGCGGCGGAACGGTGTCCGGTGCGTCGCCAGACGTTGGACGTCTCCACCCGTCGGGCGACGAGCAACTTCCCGCCGGAGGCCAGTTTCTCGAGTTCGGAGAAGATCTCGAGCAGGCGGGCCGCATCGGGACCGTTCAGTCGTTCAGGCTCGAGGTCGGCCAACGCGCTTCGGAGGTCGGCGGCCACCTTTCGCAGTGCCTGGAAGGTCATGCGCAAACTCTGCCAGGGGGTTGTCTCATCGCTGTCTCATCGATGTCTCACCGCGCATGCTCACCGCTCATGCCCACCGTCCCATGCCCTCCCTTCGCACACCCGACGCAGTACCTTCTCCCTCTGAAGCCGGCACGTCGGACGGCTCAGAGTCGCAGACAGGAAAGGAAACCCCTTCATGCCTTCCGCCCGCAGATGGTCGCTGGTGCTGCTCGGCGCCTCCCTTCTCGGACTGGCCGGGTGCAGCAGCTCACCTTCGACCAGTTCCACAACGACGACCACCATCGCCAAGATCCCAGCGGCGGATCGATCGCCGGCCGGGACGTCCGGGAAGGAACCGACGGTCGTGGTGCCCCCGGGTGCCCCTCCCACCAAGCTGGAGAGCTCGGATCTCATCGTGGGGAGCGGCCCCGCGGCAAAGCCGGGGGACAGCGTGACGGTGCAGTACGTGCTCGCGACCTACTCGTCCAGGAAGGTGATCCAGGCATCGTGGACCAGCCAGCCGTTCACCTTCACCCTCGATACAGACCCCGAGCAGGTCATCCCCGGGTGGGACAAAGGGGTCGTGGGCATGAAGGTCGGTGGGCGTCGCGAGCTGATCATCCCGCCGAGCCTGGGCTACGGGGTCAACAACCCACCGAACAGTGGGATCGCCGCGAACGACACCCTGGTCTTCATGATCGACCTGCTGAAGATCAACTGAGCGGGCACACCCAGATCATGAGCTGGCCCGTCTCGCCAGGGGAGACCGGCACACGAACCTCGGTGCGATCCAGCCGGTACCCCAGTTTGGGGGGAATCGCCGCGCTGGCCAGATTGGCGGCATCACAGTGGATCTCGACCCGGGTCACGCTCTCGAGACCGAGAGCCGCCTCGGTGACTGCCCCCGCCGCCGAGGTGGCAACACCCCGGCCGCTGCAGTCCGATCTCACCCAGTAACCGATCTCGAGCCCACCGGCTCCGATACGACCGTGCAGACCGCAGAAGCCGATCAGCGCGTCGGCGGACTCACCGTGCTGCCCCCGGATGGCGAACTGGAACTCTTCGCGGCTCTCCCAGGCGCGGTCCGACCTCGTCAGGAACTCCTGGATGGACGATTCCGTCGCAGGCTCCTGTGCCCATGGCATCCAAGGGCGTAATTCCTGGATGCTCGCGTTGATCGCCTCCACCAGCTCCGCGCAGTCGCCTCCCTGTGCCCGGAGCAGCGTCACACTCCCTGCGCCGATCAGCTCAGCGGGACACTCCCTCAGCCATCCGAACCGAGTCGTCCGACCGAGCCGTCCGCCAGTGTCATCCACCGGACTCGGCGGCGCTCCAGCGGTAGACGTTGGTGGTGCGGGTCTCGAAGCCGACACGGAGATAGAGGCGATTGGCGGCCTCCCGGCTCGGGCGTGAGGTCAGGTCGACCGTCTTCGCACCCAGCTCGTCCGCTCGTGCGATGGCCGCGCGCACCAGCGCCTCTCCCGCGCCGGCCCCGCGAGCCGAATCATCCACGACGACATCCTCGATCCAGGCCCGCAGCCCGGTGGGCACCCGGAAGATGGCGAGGGTCAGCGAACCCACGATCGCATCCGACTGATCGCGAGCCACGAACACCAGCGATGCCGGGGACGCGACCATCTCTCCGAGCTCATCGGCACTCGGAGGCGGGGACGAGGACGAGAGCTGCGGGATCAACCGCGCGAACGCCTCGACCAACTCGGGGGTAACGGCTTCTGCCTCGGTGACCGTGACCGAGGCACTGCGATCAGGTCCTATCGGGATCGCCTCGCCAGATCGGTGATCGCACCGAGTCGTAGAGCACCTCGACCGGCTCGCCGCGCAGGGCGGCAAACACGTGCTTGCCCCAGCGCTCCGCTCCGGCCAACGGAAAGGGCAGCTCATCGAGAGAGAACCACCCGACATCAGCACACTCCAGCGGGTGTGCCTCGAGCTCGCCCCCGATTGCACGGCACTGGAAGACCAGGGAATAGAGGGGGATTCGGCTGATGCCGATCCGGAGGCCGTCGAGCACGGCGATGAGCCGGACCACCTCGACCTCGATACCGGTCTCCTCCTCGACCTCTTTCACCACCACTTCTGCCGCCGAGTACCCGACATCGGCCCATCCCGTCGGGTAGAGCCACACCCCGGAGTCGGCGCGCTTGACCAACAGCATTTCGCCCTTGTCGTTGCCGACGGCGGCCCCGATGGCCACCTTGGGCGTGACGTAGCCGGGGACACCCTTCCCGATCGAACCCATCCACTCTTCGATCAGTCCCTCGGCATCCTCGGCGCCGTTCGCCCCATCGTCGACGGCGACCCGTATGTCCGCGGCGACACGGAGCACCTCCTCGAACCGCTCCCGCTCGTAGAGGGACTCGGTGAAGCCGAGGCCGGTGCGCGCGATGCCCGCGAGCGCCTCGCTCCAGCGGAGCAGCTGTTTGGTGGAGGGAGCCGGTTCCACCTACCCGACGCTACCCGCTGGCCGGCGCCTCCGCGGAGGCCCATCTATCAGGCACAATGGGGTGTGGCCGTGAACGAAGACTGCCGTCACTACATCATGCAGACCACTTCGCCGCGAGGAGAAGCTCGAGCGGTGCCGGATCGGCGCCAACGAGCAGCTGCCCTTCGCCTGCCCCGAGGGGTGCATGTTCTTCGAGCCGAGGAAGGTGTCGGGGGCCGGATGGACGATCCGCCAGGATCCCTGAGCTCAACTCTCGATCACGTCTCCGAGCAGGTCCACTTCCACCCCTTGTTCACGGAGCCATTCGACCGCCCGGTCGACGCTGTCTCCGCTCCCGTCCAGCTCGCAGACGATCCACCCGCTGCGCTCTCCGACGTCGGCCCGCCTGATGTTCGGAACGACGTCCAACTCCTTGACCAGGCGGGCGATGATCGGCTCGCGAATCAAGGACTCGGGGAAGGTCAACCTGACCCTGACTCCGATCATGGACGGACCCCGCGGCCGGCCAACTCGGCTTCGGGCAGGACCTCGTTCATGCTGCCCGACCGGAATCCGTCGAGATCGAGGGTGACGTACCGGTAGCCGGCCTCGTGGACCGCTGCGCTGACTTCTTGGCGCCGGGCCAGGACGTCGGCCAGGTCGTCGACCGGCACCTCGATGCGGGCGGTGTGCCCGTGATGACGGACCCGCAGGTGCCGGAAGCCCATCGCCCGTAGGCTCGATTCGGCCTCGGCGACGGATTGCAGCGTGCCCAGGGTGACCCGGGTGCCGTAGGGAACACGGGACGCAAGACAGGCCGCGGCCGGCTTGTCCCAGGTCCGAAGTCCGAGATCCCGGGAGGCTGCTCTGATCGCCGCCTTGTCGAACCCCGCGCTCACCAGAGGAAAGAGCGCGCCGCGCTCGGCGGCCGCCTGTTGCCCCGGTCGATGGTCGTCGAGGTCGTCGAGGTTGACGCCGAGAACGATCGAGCCTCCCGCGCCGGCCGCTGTCGCGACCGGCTCGAGCGCGTCCATCAGCGACGACTTGCAGTGATAGCAGCGCGAACCGTCGTTCGCCGCGTAGGCGGGGTCGGCCAGTTCGTCGGTCTCGACCTCGAGATAGCTGAGTCCCCACTGGGCCGCGAGTGTCCGACAGTCGGTCAGCTCTTCGGGGGCGAGCGAGGGAGACACTGCAGTCACGCAGCGCACCACGTCGGCTCCAAGAGTGTCCGTCGCGACCCAGGCCAACAGCGCCGAGTCCACGCCTCCACTGAAGGCCACGACCATCGGCCCGATGCGTCGCAGCTCGGAACGCAGGAGCGCGACCGCACCCGCCAAACCCTCAGCTTTCGGCGACCCCTGTTCACTCACCGGTGACGACCTCCGCCAACACCCGCTCCACCGGGGCCACGATCCCCACCAAGAATGGTCCGAACTCCGCAAACCTCGCCGACCCCTCGTCGAAGCGCATGGTGTAGACGCAGTCCTTCAAATCATCGGGATGCACGCCGAAGAGCGTCACCCCCCACTCCCAGTCGTCGATACCGGTCGACCCGGTGATGACCTGGACGATCCGCCCGGCGAAGGTCCGCCCGACCGCGCCGTGACCGAGCATGAGCTCCTTCCGGCGATCGAACGGTGTTGTGTACCAGTTCGACTCGTCCGACTCGCCGCGTCGTTTGGACATCGGATAGAAGCAGAACGCAGTCTTTCCCTCCGGCGGCAGGGACGGGTAGAGGCGGGTCTGCTTCATCTCGTCGGGAATGCCCGAGGCGTACTCGGAGACCTCGGTGAGCGAGACGTAGGAGTAGACGATGGTGAGGCCGGCCGCCTGCAGGTCGCTCTGGAGGCGCCGCAGTTTCCAGAGATCGGCGGAAAGGGCCATGAACCCCAGATCCGCTTTGTGCCCGAGGACCGCGACGGTGACCACCTGCACGTCGTCCGCTTCGGCGTTCTTGACCGCGCGGACCACCGCCTGTGTGTCGCAGCGGGGGCCCTCCAGCTTGGCGAAGAGGTGGAGCACGTTCAGCCCGATGGATGGAGAGAGTTGGTCGGTCACCGGTTCCAGTCTACGAAATGAGCGAAGGGCGCCCGTAGGGGCGCCCTTCGCAACGTCGGTTGTCGATGAGCGACTTAGAAGTCGTCCATTCCTCCGCCCGGCATGGCCGGTGCCGACTCCTCGGGCTTGTCCACGATGACCGCCTCGGTGGTCAGGAACAGAGCAGCGATCGAAGCAGCGTTCTGAAGGGCCGAGCGGGTCACCTTCACCGCGTCGATCACGCCGGTCTTGACCAGGTCCTCGTAGTTGCCGGTCGCCGCGTTGAGACCCTCGTTGGGCTTCTTCAGCTCGCGCACCTTGTCGACGATGACCCCACCCTCGAGACCGGCGTTGACCGCGATCTGCTTGAGGGGCTCCTCGACCGCACGTGCGACGATGCGGGCGCCGGTGGCCTCGTCACCGTCGAGCTTCTCGGCTGCTTCGAGCACTGCCTTCTGCGAACGAAGGAGCGCCACCCCGCCACCGGGGACGACGCCCTCTTCGATGGCGGCCTTGGTGGTGGACACTGCGTCCTCGATGCGGTGCTTCTTCTCCTTGAGCTCGACCTCGGTGGCCGCGCCGACCTTGATCACCGCGACCCCGCCCGACAGCTTGGCCAGACGCTCCTGCAGCTTCTCGCGGTCGTAGTCGGAATCGGTGTTGTCGATCTCGGCCTTGATCTGGCTGATGCGACCCTTGATCTGGTCGTCCGAGCCGCCACCCTCGACGATGGTGGTCTCGTCCTTGGTGACCACGACCTTCCGAGCGGTGCCCAGCAGGTCCAAGCCCACGTTCTCCAGCTTGAGGCCGACCTCTTCGGTGACCACTTGGCCGTTGGTGAGGATCGCGATGTCCTGGAGCATGGCCTTGCGGCGCTCTCCGAAACCGGGGGCCTTGACCGACACGCTCCGGAAGGTGCCGCGGATCTTGTTGACCACCAGGGTCGCCAGGGCCTCTCCTTCGACGTCCTCGGCGATGATGACCAACGGCTTGCCGCTCTGCATGACCTTCTCGAGAAGGGGCAGGAGGTCGCGCACCGCGGTGATCTTCGAGCCGACGAGCAGCACGTAGGCATCCTCGAGGACGGCCTCCATTCGCTCGGGATCGGTCACGAAGTACGGAGAGATGTAGCCCTTGTCGAAGCGCATGCCCTCGACGAGGTCCATGTCCATCCCGAAGGTCTGTGACTCTTCGACGGTGATGACGCCGTCCTTGCCCACCTTGTCAATGGCTTCGGAGATCATCCCGCCGATCTCGGTGTCGGCCGCCGAGATGGAGGCCACCTGGGCGATCTGGTCTTTCGAGTCGGTGTCCTTGGCGATGCCCCGCAGCGAGGCGACCGCCGCTTCGACGCCGGACTCGATCCCCTTCTTGAGGGACATCGGATTCGCTCCGGCGGCCACGTTGCGAAGTCCTTCGTGCACCATGGCCCAGGCCAGGACGGTGGCAGTGGTGGTGCCGTCGCCGGCGACGTCGTCGGTCTTCTTCGCGACTTCCTTGACGAGCTCGGCGCCGATCCGTTCGAAGGGATCCTCGAGCTCGATGTCCTTGGCGATCGAGACACCGTCATTGGTGATGGTGGGGGCGCCCCACTTCTTGTCGAGGACGACGTTGCGTCCCTTGGGTCCGAGGGTGACGCGGACGGCGTCGGCGAGCTTGTTCATGCCGCTTTCGAGGGAGCGACGGGCCTCTTCGTCGAACGTGATCAACTTGGCCATCTAAATGGTTCCTCCGTGGTCGTTAGCACTCTGCACTGTCGAGTGCTAATAGCAAACCATGGTTAGCGGCGCAGCGCAACCTCTGGCCCAATCCTCGGGCGGCCCTCCGGCCGTCTTCTGGCTCCCCCGGATCCCCCAGCGGATTCCTCAGTGGGCGAAGAGGTGCCAGCCGGCATAGGCCCAGGCGGCGATGAGGACGATGCGTGCGGGCCTTGTCGCGGAGATCAACCGCAGTGTCTCCTCTGCCGTGGCAAGCCGGCCCTCGGATTTCCTGGCGACGAGGTCGATGACCAGGCAGGCGATGACCAGGGCGAGCCAGAAGGCCACCCCTGCAGCCCGGTTCGCCGGAAGGAGCAGTGCCGGTTCGCCGTGGAGGTGCCCACCCACCAGACCCCCCGCTCCCGGCAGAGCTGCTGGTCGACCGTCCTCGGCATGCTCCACGGGATCCGGTTCGACCGGGACCCTCGCCCGGGCGGCCCCGTAGCCGAGTCCGACGAGGATCCACACCAGCAGGACGGCCGCGTCGAGAGGCCGGAAGGCCTGAGAGAGCGCGCTGATCGTGAGGTGTGGCTGGCGAGGGCCGGTGTCGATGCCGAGTACTTCCCATGCCACAACGACGAGGAGCAGGACCCACCAGGGACTCGTTCCGGTCAGGACTCGTCCGGCACCCCCTTGGTCTCGGCGCGGCCACGGATGTGCGGCCGGCCGGAGTGTGATCGCAGGCCGCCGCCGGTGCCGACCGTTCCACATCAACAGGTCAAGGACGACCAGCACGAGCAGCGAGACGATCCAGGCGGCGAACGCGGCCCCGGTCGAATGGCGAAGTCCGCTCGCCCACCCGCACCACACGCAGAGCCCGAGCGCCGCCAAGACACCGAACGCCACTCCTCGGGCTCCCACCTCACCGATCGTCGCATGTCCAGGCCCGATCGGCCGGGTCAAGCCGGCCGAAGCGAGCTCCTACTTCATGCCCAACCAGGTATCTCCTCGGCCGGGTTGTTACTCTGCGCCAGTCGCCAAGGGGTCGATGCGGAAGAATCAGCCAGCTCGAGAACCCAGCTCAAGCTCATGCGCCTGATGTCCGCCCGGTCAGCTGCGACGTGACGATTGCTGTCGGTCGCGAGGTAGAGAACGGCGTCCACTTGAAGCGCCACTTCAATTCTTGGCGGTTGCTCGTCGAGTACGAGTCTTGTCGGTTCCCACGACTTCAATTCGGCGTCCCGCATGACCAAGCGCGTGCCCTCCCTCGGTTTGAGCAAAGCCTTCACCGCCTGGTCGCTGGCGAGTTCTTCGAGCGGTGCCTCAGACCCGAAAACAGCCTCTTCCCACGCCTCCAGGAGGTGAGCGAGCTCGGCCGCGATCAAGGTCGGATCGAAACGAGGATCGAGAACCGAGAGATCCAGTAAGGCAAGCGACGGCGGCTCGTCTGCACCGACAAGGTCAGACAATCTGGTGTCACTTCCGACAGTCTGGAGATTGGATTGTTCGACCAGGCTCTCTTCGAGGAGTCGCTGGGTGTCGTAGGAAGGATTCGGAACCAGGGGAGCAGTGAGGAGCGGCCCTGCGAGCGGGTTGCCGCCCATGGAGATCAGCACCCAATGGCCACGGGCCCGTCCGATCGTCCATCGCTCGTCGAGGTGGACGAAACGTGTGGCCACGAGCCCGATTCTCGGGTGTTTGCAGTGAATGGGGATCCGAACACGGACATCGACTCGATCTTCTGACGGGTCATCGCGGTTGACGACCCGAAGGACTCCTACTGATGGTTTCCGAGTGACCTCTGGATCATCGCCAAGCCAGGCCTTTCGGGAGCGTGCCCATGCTCTGACGAGGCGTTCGTCGGGACTCCCGTCGAGGGCGCCACACGTTCCGGTACGCCATAAGACGTCCACGAATTCCACAACAGTGCTCACGTATTGAGTGATCGCTTCGGGTGAGAAATCCGGATTGTCCTCTGCTGCTTCGACCGCTGCGTAATGCGCCTTGAGAGTGCGGGCGTGTCGCCTCATGACTGCGCGTTCACGACGGGCGCCGTCACGAGCCACGACGACCCAGTACCAGGTGACGCTGCCACCGACGGCGACGACAACACCTGCCTGTGCGAGCCACAACGCCGAGATGCTGCAAAGCACCGTTGCAGTTTGGCACCGGGTCTATTGGATTGACTGGGCCCGATCGAGAAGCAGGCTGAATCGGCGCCGGCGGCGTGGAGCAGCCGTTGCCCTTGCATCGCTGGCGAACGGATCCGATACGCTTGGGCGTCCCGAGCTGTCTAGGTAGTTGTTCTCGGCTGAGGATGTAGGCCAAGACATAGGCCAAAGGGACCAGGAGAGGTGCGAGAGCGGCCGAATCGGACTCACTGCTAATGAGTTGACCTGGGTAACTGGGTCCGAGGGTTCAAATCCCTCCCTCTCCGCCAAAAATTCGTCGAAGCACCCGCATGTCCGGCGTCCGCCCGCGAGATGAGCGGCACCTCCGGGGGCCCGGCACGCCGGTAGATTGATCCGGTGGCCGAGCGATACTGGATCGAGACGTTGGGCTGCCCAAAGAACCAGGTGGATTCCGACAAGCTGGTCGGAACCCTGACGGTCGAGGGGTTCGAGGAGGCAGCGTCCCCGGATACCGCCGACCTGGTGGTCGTCAATACGTGCGCCTTCATCGAGCCGGCCCGCCAAGAATCGATCGACACCGTTCTGTCGCTGTCGGAGACTCGCCAGCAGGGTGCGCGTCTCGTGGTGACCGGATGCATGGCAGAGCGCTATCCGGAGGAACTCGCTGCGGCACTTCCCGAGGTGGATCTCGTGGCTCCGTTCGGAGCCTCTCTCACTGGAGAGGGGCCATCGACCACACCTGGCACCCGGACACCGATCGCACTCGGTCAGAAGCCCGAACGAAAGGCTGACCGGCCGGTCCCCGAATTCGATCTGCTGAATCTCCCGAGGCCGCCGTCCTCTGCACCATGGTCGTACGTGAAGATCGCAGAGGGGTGCGACAGGAACTGCGGGTTCTGTGCCATCCCTTCGTTCCGAGGCAAGCAGCGATCCCGCACCGTCGCGTCGATCCTCGCCGAAGTGGACGAGCTCGGCGGGGGAGATACGCCACTGCAAGAGGTGGTGTTGGTGGCGCAGGACCTCGCCTCCTTCGCGCTCGATCGTTCGCAAGGAAACGACTGGTCGGATGAAGTCGAAGACACCCGGGCGAACAAGCGCCGAGGTGAAGGAGCCCGAGGCAACCGCCCGATCGTCGACCTGGTTGCCGCGGTGAGTGAGCAGGTCCGATGGACTCGACTGCTCTACCTCTACCCTTCAGCACTCGATGATGCGCTCATCGAGGCGATCTTGGCTACGGGTGTTCCCTACTTCGACCTCTCGTTGCAACATGTCTCCCGACCGCTGCTCAAACGGATGCGCCGGTGGGGAGATGGCGACCGATTCCTCCATCGGATCGGATCGATTCGAGCAGCCGAGCCGACGGCTGCCTTCCGCTCCTCGTTCATCGTCGGCTATCCGGGCGAGACAGAAGCCGATCACGACCACCTCCTCGAGTGGATCGAGGAAGCCCAGCTCGACTGGGTCGGCTTCTTCCCGTTCAGCAACGAGGTGGGCACCTTCGCATCCGAGCTGAATGGGCAGGTGCCCGAGGGTCTGGTGGCCGAACGCATCCGTGAGTGCACCGAACTCCAAGACGCGATCACCGTCCGGCGGCGGGACGCACTCATCGGGTCGAGGCTGGAGGTGCTGGTCGACCGCCCCGGGGCAGGTAGGACCTACCGGGAGGCTCCCGAGATCGACGGGATCGTGAGCGTTCCCGACGACGTTCCGGTCGGATCCTTCATCGAGGTGGTGGTTACCGGCGCTGACGGGCCTGACCTCATCGCGGAACTTGCCGAGCTCGAGCCCGCTCTACCCGGACGGATCCGATGACGACCGCGGCAGAACCCGGACCCTCCACCTTCGGACCCTCTGCTCTGTTCACCCCTGCCAACGTCATCACGATGGTGCGCCTGCTCGCGACACCGGTGATGGTCGTCATGATCATGTTGTGGGGAGCGAGCTGGACGACCTTCGTCCTCGGTGGATTGCTCGCCTTGTCCGACGGGATCGATGGTTGGCTGGCGCGGCGGCAGGGAACCACCCGATCGGGTGCCTTCCTCGATCCGTTGGCCGACAAGGTGGTGGTCCTCGGCGCCCTGTTCGCGCTGGTGGCCAAGGGAATCATCTGGTGGGTCCCGGTCGTGCTCATCGCGGTCCGAGAGGTGGCGATGAGCATTTACCGGTCGGTGGTCGGACGCCACGGGGTGTCCATACCGGCGCGAAACAGCGCGAAGGTGAAGACGCTCCTCCAGGATCTAGCCATCGGACTCTGTCTGGCACCACCGCTCGCAGGTCACACCGGCGTGCTCAACACGGCGATCTGGATTGCGACCGCAATGACGGTGTTCACCGGCGTGCAGTACTACCTCGATGGACGTCGATCCGGTTCGGGGAATACAGAATCCAACCCGGGAGACCCAGGCGACCCGGGAAACAACGGAAAGACTGTGCCCATCCCGCGACCGGGTGTCGGTGCCCCTGAGGGAAGCAGCTCGGCGGTCTGACGACACATGCGCATCGAGATCGTTGCGGTGGGGACCGAGCTCCTTCTCGGTCAAATCGCTGACACCAACTCGCAGTGGATGGGTGAGCACCTGGCCGCCGCCGGCATCACCTCTCACTTCCACCAGACTGTCGGTGACAACCACGACCGGATCGTGCTCGCCTTTCGCACCGCGTTGGCGCGCAGCGACGGGGTGATCGTGTGCGGAGGACTCGGCCCGACTCACGACGACATCACCCGCGAGGCGATCGCCGAAGTGATGAACGTGCCGTTGCACCAAAATCCTGAAGTGGTGGAGCGGATCCGCTCGATGTTCTCGGCGCGGAACCGGAAGATGCCCGACTCCAATCTGCGTCAGGCCGACGTGCCCGAGGGCGCCTCCCTCATCGCGCAGACCACCGGGACCGCTCCCGGTCTGATCTGTCCGGTGGGGCACAAGGTGATCTACGCGGTGCCCGGCGTTCCCTACGAGATGACTGACATGTTCTTGCGCGGGATCGTTCCCGATCTCCAACGGAGAATGGCCGAGCGAGGCGAGGTCGCCGGAGTCATCGCCAGCCGGGTGATCCGGACCTGGGGGCTGACCGAGTCCGCGCTCGGGGAGGCTCTTGCGGGGCACATCGCTTCGCTGGACGCACAGTCCGCCTCCAGCGGAGCGAATCGACCTCCGACGATTGCCTTTCTGGCGAGTGGGATCGAGGGCATCAAGATCCGGGTGACCGTCCAAGCCGACGACGAGCCGACGGCGAACACCCTCCTTGCTAATGAGGAGGCCGAAGTGCGGAGCGTGCTCGCGGCCGCGGCCGGAGACGTGGTGTTCGGCGTGGACGACGAGGCCATCGAGGACGCGGTAGCAGCGGTCTTGATCGCCGGCGGACAGACCCTCGGGATCGCCGAGTCACTGACCGGAGGGTTGGCCTCTTCGCGCCTCGTCAATGTCCCCGGGGCGAGCGGTTGGTTCCGGGGTTCGATCGTGTCCTACGCGTCGGACGTGAAGTTCGCGCTCCTCGGGGTGCCGGAAGGGCCGGTGGTCTCCGACGAGGCAGCCCGGGCGATGGCGGACGGTGCACGGCGGGTCCTCGAGTCCGATGTCGGGCTCTCCATCACCGGGGTCGCCGGTCCCGATCCGCAGGACGACCAACCTCCGGGCACCGTCTTCGTGGGTTTGTCCCGAGCCGGCCACGTCACCGAGTCGTTCCGGTTCACCGTGCCGGGCGACCGCGATCGGGTCAGACAGTACGCGACCATCTCGGCGCTCGACTGGCTGCGACGGACGCTCAAAGCTTCGAACGCCTAACCCGCGTCGGTGCCGGAAGAGGCCCGATGCGGGACGACCTCGTCTTCGAGTGTGGTCGCTACGGAGCGGCCGTGGATGACGTCGACCCTGTGCTTGCTCCTGCGGCAGGTGTCGTCGTCACGGGAATACCACTCGGCACGAGCTCTACCCAGGTGTTCCCCGGCTGCAGGGTGATCGCCTTGCCGGTGGAGCTGGTGAGTGTCGCGGGCTGAGTGAGGCTCGTGCGGTGCCAGGTTCCGCTGATGGCGGTGTCGTCGCGCATGACCACGAGTGGTCCGGACCCGAGAGCGTTCACCTGCACCTCGAGTCCGCCTTCGGAGTTCTCCACCCACGGTCCGTCCGATGTCTGGACCGTCATGATCACGACGTTCGCGGCCACGGTCTGCGTGCCGCCGATCAGGATGTCGGGCGACCCCGAGTAGTACCGCTGGTACCCGGCTTTGGGGTTCCATGTCCAGGTCACGTCGGATGTCGAGGAGAACGGGATGTGGACGCTCGCGCCAGAGCCCTGGGTTGCTCCGGGAGGAAGGGCGCCCGAGTACTCGAAGATGGGGGCCGGCGGCTTGGTGTCCGTGGGATTGAACGCCCACAAGGAAGCGGTGTTGACGAACGTCGAATAGGGAGCAACCCGTCCTGGCTGGTAGATGATCGCCGATCCGCGACTGCCGGTATAGAGGTTGTCGTCGATGAGCGGAGCAGCGGCGAGCAGACTGATGACCGGATCGATCCCGCCGGCGTGTACGAACAGCGGGTCGGAGAGCTGGGAGAGGATGCCGACGTCGGGTTCGCGTGCCGACCGTAAGTCGCCCACCAGACTGGCGCTGGTGCATTGGAACACCGCAAGCAGGCGGGTGATCGCGCCCTCGACCGGTTCTTCGAAGACGATGTCGGCCTGATTGAGGCCGGCCGATGGCCGGTCGCCGGGGTAGTTCCCGATCTTGATCCCGAGCGCGGGGCGTTGCGGGACTCCTCCCGCGGGGGCCGGCTCACCGGTCAGCGGGCAGATGCCGGTCGCAGCGGCGAGGGCTGCAGTCGTCGGCGGTGTGGTCTTGACCACCTTTGAGGCATCACCCCTTGTCGCAAAATAGGCGGCGACGACCCCGACCAGGACGACCGCCACCCCGCCCAGCACGTACCGACGAGTCGGTGATCCGCCGTTCTGCTTGGACTGCTTGCGCAGCTCTTGGCGGGAGTACACCGGAGGGGGCGTGCCGCCCGTCGAGCTGGAGCCCCGAGGCCTGCTCGGGCCCGAAGCCGGCGTGACCGCTGGGTCAGATCCGGATGATGGTTCGTCACCGGGCATTACAGTGGGAGGCTAGCGGGGGCCGGGGAAAATATGGTGTCTTTCGGCGGCGTCTTTCCGTCTCAGCGCGGCGTCACAGGTCACTCCAAGATCGGGGGATTAGGACTTTCTCGCTGGGCCAGAGGGGCCAGGTCCACCCAAACCCGCCTGGCTCCCGGCTCAGCGCCAACAAGGACGGGGGGTCCCTCATCGAACATGCGTTCGGGTCTAGTCTGCCTGTCACACCTTCTCCGTAGGGTCGGCACGATCAAGTGAGCATCGAGGAGAGAAGAAGAAATGGAACGTGACAAGGCGCTGGACATGGCTCTGGGGCAGATCGAGAAGCAGTTCGGAAAAGGCTCCATCATGCGGATGGGCGAGAACCTGCACATGAACATCGAGGCCATTCCCACCGGGGCGCTCGCGCTCGACCTCGCCCTGGGGATCGGCGGTCTTCCCCGCGGCCGGGTCGTGGAGATCTTCGGGCCCGAGTCCTCGGGTAAGTCGACCCTGGCCATGCACGTGGTGGCCGAGGCGCAACGCAACGGCGGCATCTGCGCCTACGTGGACGCCGAGCACGCGATGGACCCGGTCTACGCCAAGGCGATCGGTGTCAATATCGACGACCTGTTGATCTCCCAGCCGGACACCGGCGAGCAGGCCTTGGAGATCGCCGACATGTTGATCAGGTCGGGAGCGCTCGACGTGCTGGTCATCGACTCGGTGGCCGCACTCACTCCCCGGGCGGAGATCGAAGGGGAGATGGGGGACTCCCACGTCGGCCTTCAAGCGCGCCTCATGTCCCAGGCCCTCCGCAAACTGACCGGCACGCTGTCGAAGTCGCGGACCATCGCCGTCTTCATCAACCAACTCAGGGAGAAGATCGGCGTCATGTACGGATCGCCGGAGGTGACTCCGGGGGGTCGGGCACTCAAGTTCTATTCGTCGGTTCGCCTGGACATCCGCCGCATCGAGACCATCAAGGACGGAGCCGATCAGGTCGGCAACCGGACCCGGGTGAAGGTGGTCAAGAACAAGTGCTCTCCGCCGTTCAAGCAGGCCGAGTTCGACATCGCGTTCGGCAAGGGAATCAGTCGCGAGGGCTCGCTCCTCGATGTCGGGGTCGAACTCGGGTTCATCAAGAAGTCCGGCGCCTGGTTCACCTACGAAGGTGAACAGTTGGGCCAGGGTCGCGAGAACGTCAAGACCTTCCTTACTGAGAACCCACAGCTGATGGCTGAGATCGATGAGCGAATTCGCGAGCATCTGGCTGCGCAGAACGCCGCGCAGACCGAACCTCCGGCCCCGTTCGGGGACGAGGGATCCCTCGACGACCAACCGATCACGTTGAGCGAGTAACAGCCGATCCGTTTGTTGCTGGGCGAAACCGGGTAACCAACGAGGCGGGGAGAAACTCCCTCAAGCTCGTCCGACATCCTGACGAGAACATCTCGGGACATTCCCCAGATCGCCGGCCCGGGACGTTGACCAACGTCCCGGGCTGCTGCGTTCTGGCCCTCTCGTTCCGGCCCCCTTCACGACTTCCTCGTAGCTTCCAGGCCCGTCCGGCTTCGCAACCAGCGACGAAGGCAAGCTCGAACCGCCCGACGTGTATCGTGCGCACGATTGGAACCCGGCGAGGCTGAGTTGCCGTCACCGGCCGGCAATCGTGGAGAGGATGTCGGTGTCGAGCTGTCTGGTCCTCCAGCACGTTGCGCCCGAAAAATCCTTCGCGATCGGTGAGGCCCTGACGACGGCAGGGGTGACCGTCGAGACCTGTGAGGTGTTTGCGGGCGATTCGATCCCGACCCGCATCGCCGGGTTCGACGGCATGGTTGTGATGGGCGGGCCGATGTCGGCCACGAGCGACGTTGGGTTTCCGACTC
The DNA here is from genome assembly GCA_963839925.1 of uncultured Acidimicrobiaceae bacterium. GTDB lineage: Bacteria > Actinomycetota > Acidimicrobiia > Acidimicrobiales > RAAP-2 > Bog-756. Next base: position 1,151,386 of record CAWIWV010000002.1, read on the forward strand.
GTGATGCGGAGATCGCGCTGTTGGCGGACGCTCTGGATGCAGGCGTGCCGGTCCTCGGCGTGTGCCTCGGATCACAGCTGTTGGCAGCGGCCGGAGGTGGCATGGTCACGGCGGGGACAGCCGGTCAGGAGATCGGATGGGGTGACGTCGACCTGTCCGGTGCAGCGAGCGAGGATCCGCTGCTGGGTGGGCTCCCTGGTCGGCTCACCGTTCTCCACTGGCACGGCGATACCTTCGAACTGCCGGCCGGAGCGACCCATCTCGCTTCGAGCCCGCGCTATCCGAACCAGGCGTTCCGAGCAGGAGAACGCGCTTGGGGGTTCCAGTTCCATGTCGAGGTGGATGGCGATGCGGTGCGGTCGTTCCTCGAGGATTTCGGTGACGAGGCACGATCGGCGGGCGTCGACCCGGCCACGATCACGGCGGAGACCCCGGCTTGTGTCGAAGCGATGGCCCCGATCCGCAATCAGATCGTGGCTCGATTCGCGGGTCTGGTCGCCGGTGTCGAACCGGGCTCAGGATTATCACCCTGACTCGATTGCTCTTGACCGGGTACTCTAGCTAGAGTAATCTGACGAGCGTGCCCCGTTCGGTCCGCTCGAATCCCCTGGCGATGGCGGTACTCGTGTGTCTCTACGAGCGCCCGATGCATCCCTACGAGGTCGCCCAAACCCTCCGGCAGCGGGCCAAACAGGAGAGCGTCCGCCTCAACTACGGGTCGCTCTACGCGGTGGTCGAGTCGCTCGAAAGACGCGGACTGGTCAAGGCATCCGGGACGATCCGCCAGGGAAGGCGTCCTGAGCGGACCATCTACGAGATCACCGACGACGGCTCTCGGGAGATGGTCGACTGGCTGACTGAGCTCATCAGCGTGCCGGCAAAAGAGTTCCCACAGTTCATGGCCGGGCTCTCGTTCATCGCAGCGCTCGAACCTGAGGATGCCCTGCGCGCTCTGCGCGAGCGGTCCGAAGCACTCGCGTTCAAGTTGGCGGGCCTTCGTGGCGGCATGGAGGCTTCTCGCCAGGCAGGTCTCCCTCGGCTGTTCGGGTTGGAGGCCGAATACGAGGAGAGCCAACTCGCCGGCGAACTCCAATTCGTCAAACAGCTCGTGCGGGATATCGAAGCGAAGACCCTCGAAGGCCTGGAGATGTGGAAGGCCTTTCACGACGAGGGCGTGAACCCGGTCCTGCAGATCGACATCGACTCCGACTCCGACTCCACCGAGTGACCGGTCTCCGAGGCGCACAAGCCACACGACGAAGCGACACCACGGAAGGACACTGATGCAGACCCTGGTTGAAGCGACGCAACTCGTGAAGAAATTCGGAAAGGTCACCGCGCTCGATGGCCTCGACCTGACGGTTCCATCCGGTGAGGTGGTCGCGGTCCTCGGACCGAACGGCGCCGGCAAGACCACCTTCGTCCGAATGCTCGCGACCCTGCTCGAACCCGACAGCGGTTCGTTGCACGTCGACGGTATCGATGTCGCTCGCGACTCGATGGCGGTGCGCAGGCTGATCGGTTTGGCAGGTCAATCCGCCGCGGTCGAGGAGATGATGACCGGACGGGAGAACCTGATGATGGTTTCCCGTCTCTACGGTCAGTCGGCGAAACAGGCTCGCGTCAGTGCCGCTCGGATTCTCGAACAGGTCAGCCTCGAGGAGGCTGCCGACCGCCTGGTCCGTACCTACTCGGGTGGCATGCGCCGACGGCTCGACCTCGGTGCCAGTTTGGTCGGGACGCCGCGCCTGCTCCTGTTGGATGAACCGACCACCGGCCTCGACCCAGGGAGCCGCAACGAGGTCTGGGCGAGCATCCGCGCGTTGGGAAACACCGGAACCGACGTCATCCTCACCACCCAGTACCTCGATGAGGCCGACCACCTGGCCGCGTCGATTGTGATCATCGACGGGGGGCGGGTTATCGCGCAGGGTACGCCGAGTGAGCTCAAGTCACGGGTCGGAGCCGACGTCGTCGAGCTCCACACCTCCGACGTCGCCACGCTCTCCCGCGCGGCTGTGGTCCTCGAGTCGCTGGGCTTGGGAGAGCCGGTCGTCGACCCGGCGACGCGACGCTGCTCGATTCCGGCCCCTGAGGGTCCGAAGGTCCTGCCGGTCATCGTCAGAGCCTTGGACGATGCAGGGATCGAGGTGGAGGATCTCGGCTTGCGGCGGCCGACGCTCGACGAGGTGTTCTTGGCATTGACCGGTCGATCGACCAAGAAGAGCGAGGAGGGCGCGGCATGAGTGTCGACATGGCGATGGCCATCGACAGGAGAGCCGGCAACGTCGGTGCCCACTATCTGGTCGCCTCGCGCCAGGTGGCGACGCGCACGCTCAAGAAGTTCGTCCGCACCCCGGCCCTCATCATCGCGGGCACCGCGCAAGGAGTGCTCTTCCTCCTGATCTTCCGCTATGTCTTCGGCGGAGCGGTCTCCCACACCGGTTCGCTGTCCTACGTCGACTTTCTGGTGCCGGGTTTCGTGGTCACCGGTGTGCTCTTCCAGGGCATGGGAGCCGCGAGCGGGATTGCCGACGACCTGCAGGGAGGGTTCATCGACCGTCTCCGGAGCCTGCCGATACGGCTCATGTCCGTGGTCACCGGACGGGTTGCGGCGGACACGACACTCGTCGCCTGGGGTGTGTTGGTGATGACCGTCGTCGGCTTTTTGGTCGGCTTCCGGTTGCAGGGATCGACGGCGGCCGGGATCGCCGCACTCGGGCTGACCGTTCTCTTCGGCTTTGCCTTCGTCTGGGTGTTCATCACCCTCGGACTCATGGCGGGAAGCCCGCAGGCGGCCCAGGGACTGTCGTTCCTGGTCTTCCCGCTGACCTTCGTCTCGAGCGCCTATGTGCCGGTGTCGACCATGCCCGGGTGGATGCAGCCTTTTGCCAACCACCAGCCGATGACCCAGATGTGCAACACCGTGCGGATGCTCACTGGAGGCCAGGCAGCCCAACAACTCTACGGGCACACGCTGTCCTTCTACCTGGTGCCGTCACTCCTTTGGACGGCAGGCATCGTCGCCGTCTTCGCCCCCCTGTGCGTCTGGAGGCTGCGGCGGTCCTGAGGATGCCTGATCCGAGTGGCGGCCTGATCCGAGCGCTCAGTGCACCAGCGCAGGGTCGCGCTGACGCTCACGATCCTCGTCGTTCACCTTCGAACGTGCATCCGAGATCTCAGCGTTGGCAGGCAGGATCTTCACATGGGACGGCTGTGACCAAACGCAGGTTCCGTCGCTCCGGATAGAGAGCAAAGGATCGAGGCGTCGGATTTTCTGTCTACTGCGGGCAGGGGTCATCTTCACTCGATGACTATCGACGGGACTCCCGAACGACTTGAGGGCCGGGAGTCGCGCAGCAGGTCAAGGCCACGAGGGCGTCGGTAGACTCCCCGAGACCTTGGAGCTCCGACGGAAGGGAAGCAGGCGATGCGATTCGGGATCATCCCCCCAGTCCGATTCGGGGTGACCGCCGACCCCGTCTGGATGACCTCGTTCGCTCGCCATGCCGAAGCGTGCGGCTTCGAATCGGTCGTCCTGGTCGAGCACGCCGTGGTCGTCTCGGACTACGAAAGTGTCTATCCGTATTCGAGCTCGGGGAAGATGCCGCTCCCTGACGACTGTTCGATACCCGACCCCCTCGACCTGATGGCGTATCTGGCCGGCGTGACCGAGACCCTCGGGTTGGCCACCGGGGTGCTGGTTCTTCCCAACCATCATCCGGTCGTCCTCGCCAAAAGGATCGCCACCGTCGATGTCCTCTCCGGAGGCCGGGTGCGCATGTGCGTCGGGGTCGGATGGATGGACGAGGAGCTCCGGGCGACGGGTGCCGATCCCCGAACCCGGGGGAGGCGGACCGACGAGTCGATTCAGGCGATGCGTGCGCTCTGGGCGGAATCAGGTCCGTCGGGTGCCGAGTTCTCCGGTGAGTTCTTCTCGTTTCATCACGCCCACTCCTATCCGAAGCCATTCCGGCCGACCGGGGTGCCGATCGACATCGGGGGACACAGCGAGGCCGCCAGCGCGACGGGCTGGAAGGCTTGGGGACGGGTTCCATCCACTTGGGCTCTCCGCTGAAGACCTCGAGGTTCGGATGCGCCAACTCCGCGAGTCGGCGGAGAAGGCCGGGCGCGATGCCTCCACGATCGAGCTCACCTTGTCCGGCTACCTGCCGACCACCTCGGAACAGGATGTCGAGGATGCCCGGACTGCGGGAGGGCACCGGATGGTCGTGTCAGCCTCGATGACCGACGACCTCGCCCAGATCCAGGACGAGATGTCGGAGTTCGCCGAACGGTTCTCGATCAGAACGTGACCGCTCCGAAGGTGCCCGACGATCGTGCAGCGGAGCTCGTGGCGATCGAAGGCCTCCGCTCTCTTGCGACTGACTACGGTGCAGCAGTCGACGATTGCGACGGTGATCGGTTCGCCCAGCTGTTCGTCGCAGACGGGGAACTCGTGGTGCCAAAGTTCCCCGAGGACATGCGTCCGGTGATCGCCCGATCAGGCCACGATGCCCTGCGTCGGATTCCTGACGGCCTCCGACGGTACGACCGGACACTCCACCTGATGTCGAACCACCGCTACGAGTTCGACGGCGCCCTCGCGACCGGCACGGTATTGGCTGTCGCGCACCACGTCTCGTTTGCCGACGGATCCACGGGAACCGAAGGTGGAACGGATCAGGTCTGGCACATCCGCTACCGCGACGCGTACCGCAACACCGACACGGGGTGGAAGTTCACCCGGCGGGAGTTGCACCTGCTGTGGGTCGAGGAGCACCCGATCTCGGTGCCCGGTATCGCCCGGGACGAAACTCAGGCGGGCCCCAGTACGTAATTGCCGGAGGTCGGGTGGTGGTACCAACCGCCCGCTGCGTCGGTGCCGCCGTCGACGTGCAAGGTCTGTCCGGTCACGTAGCTGGAGAGATCGGACGCGAGGAACACCGCGGCGCCGGCCATCTCGTCGACGTGGCCTGGTCGGCCCATCGGGACCACCTGGCCGAAGTGATCCATACTGCCCGGCGGGGTCACCGACGCGAGTCCCTCGGTCATGGTGATGTCGGGCGCCAGGGCGTTGACCCTGATCCCGTAGGGGGCGAGTTCGAGAGCGATCGTCTTGGTGAAGTTGATCACCCCTGCTTTTGCGGCGGCATACGCCGCGTAACCGGGCGCTGCCCGCACCCCTTCGATCGAGGTGACGCTCATGATGCTCCCGGGCAGTTCCGCTGCCACCATCGCCCGGGCCACCTGGTGCGTGCAGATCATCACGTGCTTGAGGTTGGCGCGGTGGAGCGCGTCCCAACCCTTTTCCTTGCTCTCGAGGAATGGGACGTGGAAGACACCTCCGGCGTTGTTCACCAGAATCTGCACTTCTCCGAGCTCGTCCCGGGTGCGGGCCAGGGCCGCCTCGACTTCGGCACTCTCGCGCACGTCGACGGTGAGTCCGAGACAGCCGATGTCGGCCGCGACGCGCTCGCAGCTCTCCGCTTCGCGTTCCCAGATGGCGACCTTCGCACCGAATGCGGCCAGGCCTTCCGCAATACCCCGACCGATGCCCGATCCTCCTCCGGTCACCACTGCGACCTTTCCGGTCAGGAGCACAGAGTCGGGGTTCAACGTCATCGAACGGACTCTAGTTGGTTGCGATCGACGTCCTCACTCCGTCCCTTGCTCCTCGCGGTGTTCGGATGCGGCCGCGCTCAAGCAAGATCGCCCACCGGTCGATGTTGATGAAGCCGGGTCCGCTGAGCGCGTGAGCCGCCCGAGCTCAGCGGGCCCGGTGCCCGCCGGGCCGCGCCGGGCGAGCATGCATGCGGCGGATTGGTTGTGGCACGGTTGCACGATGCGGCCGTACGGTCACTTCGCTCGCTTCTACGACCCGGCCATGGACGACCCGGCTCCGCGGGCCGCCAGGGTGCAGGAGCTCATCCATCGACATCTGCCCGGTGCACAGAGCATTCTCGAACTCGGATGCGGGACCGGATCGATCCTCGCCCGCCTCACCTCGTTCTCCTCGCTGACCGGGCTCGATCAGTCGCCCGAGATGCTTGCCATCGCCCGGGAGAAGGTGCCCGCGGCCCGCCTGATCCAAGGGGACATGAGCTCATTCGCGTTCGGAGAACGGTTCGACGTCATCGTGTGCGTGTTCGACAGCCTCAACCATTTGCTGACGTTCGAAGCCTGGGAGTCCACCTTCGCCGCTGTTCACGATCACCTGCATTCGGGAGGGCTCTTCATTTTCGATGTGAACACCGTCGGCGAGTTTCGTCGGCTCGGAGAGGAGGGGGCCTACGTCCACGACTTCGACGACAACGTCCTGATCATGGATGTGTCGCTCGACGAAGGGTTCGACTCGGACCGCAACGGAGGCGGACTGTCTCACTGGGACATCCGGATCTTCGAGGACGTCGGCGAGTCCCAGTACGTCCTCCATCACGAGATCATCAGTGAGCTCGGCGTCCCTCTCGCCCGCTTGCGCGCGTCGTTGGCCTCGCGGTTCATCTTGTTGGAGGAGATGAACGAGACAGGGGGTCCACCGACGGACGACTCGGTCAAAGCCCACTTCGCACTCCGTCGCCCCTGACTCGGAGCGCGCCCCTGTTTCGGAGCGGGGAGCCTCGTTCAGACCTACTGGACCAACATGGTCACGCAGGCGTTGGCACCGCGGCCGATCACGTGCGCCAACCCGACACGAGCTCCTTCGACTTGGCGTGCGCCCGCGGTACCTCGCAGCTGGCGGACCAGCTCGACCACCTGGCCCAGTGCGGAAGCGCCCAGCGGCTCGCCCTTCGAGAGCAGTCCGCCCGAGGGATTGATCGGGAGTCGTCCGCCGATCATGGCTGCGCCGCTCGCCAGGATTCCGGCCTGGTCGCCGGCTGGGCACAACCCCAGTTCCGCCCAGGCGAGGAGTTCACGTGCGGCATCGGTGTCCTGGCATTCGACGACGTCGACATCATCGGGGCCGAGACCCGCCTGCACATAGACATCGTCGGCGGCCAGCGTTGTGGGTGGAGTGATCGAGCGATCGTCGATCCCACACAGCGGGGAGTCCTCGCCGAGCACGTTGCCCGGCAGATGCGAGCGGAGCGAGATGCCCGCCACGGTCGGTCCGGTTCCGTCCCGCTCCAACACGACCGCAGCCGCGCCCTCGTTCGGCGAACACAGCATGAAGAGCGTGAGTGGGGGGCAGATCATCCGCGCCGACAGCACTTCGTCGACGGTGACCGGCTTGCGGAACATCGCATCCGGGTTGTCGACCCCGTGTCGCCGGTTCTTCACCACCACCTGGGCAAGATGTTCGACGGTCATGCCGGTGTCGGCGAGCACTCGCTGGGCGCGCAGCGCGAAGTACGCGGGGGCCGGGGTGAGACCGGCAGCCTCCTGCCACGGTGCGAAGAACGACGAGCGGATGATGCCCTTCGGCATCTTCTCGACCCCGAAGGCGAGGACCCGGTCGTACTTTCCTGATGCGATCGAATCGGCGGCCAGTTGGAGCGCGGCACCGCCCGACGCGCAGCCGGCCTCGACGTCGTAGATGGGGATGCCGGTCCCGGCTAGCGCGCCGAGCACCCGGTGCCCGGAGGCGACCCCTCCATACGCCGTGCCACAGAACGCCGCTTGCACATCCCGCGCGCCGACACCCGCCTCGTCGAGAGCCGCGCGGACGGCCACGACACCCATCTGGGTGGCGGTCACCCCGTCGAAGCGGCCGAAGGGATGCATCCCCACTCCGGTGATCCGGACCGCGCTCATCCGCGGAACACCCACATCAGCACCGGCTCCCCGTCGGGTCCGGGTAGCTCCTCGGTGTCCAACCTGACCGGCGAACCGGTGGCGACCCCGTCCCCCGAAAGCCGAGTGACGACCCGGAGGAGCGGCGTGCCGTCGAGCTCGACGATGCCCAGCCCGTAGGGGGTGGGTCCCGAATAACCGGGTGGTGGGACGTTGACCGTTGTGTGCAACCACACCGTTCCGGTCCGAGGGAGATCGATCGCCTCGACGTCGTCCGCTCCGGTGAAAGGACAGACCTCTGCCCGCGGGAAGTGCGCAAACCCGCTCGTCTTCGAGAAGCCTCCGAGCAGGGTCGGACCGTCCTCGTCGATTCGCAAGGCATGCGGGTCCACCGGGGCTTGCGGCACGGGGTGGACTATGGCACAACCGCTTGGTCGCTGTAGCGTCCCAGAGCAATCGCTCGAGGAGGGAACGAATGGACCGCGTCCTGCGGACGCCGGACGAGAGATTCGTCGAGCTACCCGGTTATCCGTTCGAGCCCCACTACGTCACCGTGAGTGCCGGTGGCTTGCCGCCGTTGCGGATGCACTACGTCGATGTCGGCCCGGCGGACGCGGAGCCGGTCCTCCTCTTGCACGGCCAACCGACCTGGTCCTATCTCTACCGAACGGTCATCCCGGTCCTCGCGGCATCCGGTCTGCGGGTCATCGCTCCGGACCACATCGGGTTCGGGCGTTCCGACAAGTTGGTGGATCGCACCGAGTACACCTACCAGCGCCACATCGACCTGCTCGGCAACTTCATCTCCTCGCTCGATCTGACCGGCATCACCCTGGTTGCGCAGGACTGGGGCGGGCCGATCGGGCTCGGTGCCCTGGCCGCCGACCCGGTCCGATTCGCACGAGTCGTCGCCACCAACACGGTGCTGCACACATCGGATCCCGCACTGGCAGATCGGCTGGTCTGGGCCAACCACGGCGTCGGGGAGGGCCGGGTGGTGTTGGAAGAGGCTCTCGTCGACTATGTCCTGTTCTGCTACCGGGCGCCCGAGATCATGCCGAGCCTCTTCGTCGAGGCGGTCGCCGGCCCGTTGGCTCCGGGGGTGGCAGCCGCGTACGACGCCCCGTTCCCCGATGACCTCTACAAGGCCGGGGTGCGCCAGCTCACCGGTCTCATCCCGCTCACCAGGAACGATCCGGGGGCTGCCATCGGGCGGAACACCTGGAACGCGTTGTCGACGTTCGACCGCCCCTTTCTCACCGCCTTCTCCGACGGGGATCCGGCAACCGCTGGGTGGGAGGCCGTCTTTCAAGAGCGAGTCCCCGGTGCGCGGGGCCAGCCGCATGCCCGGATCACCGGCGCGGGTCACTTCCTCCAGGAACAAGTTGGCGAGCAGCTCGGCCGGATCGTGACCGAATTCATCGCCGCGACACCACCGGCCTGAGCGGCCGCTCTCCGTCGCCCTGCTGGTCGCGACCCGGGCACTCGGAGATAGGTTGTCTCTCATGTCCGACTACGTGATCCCCGAACCGGAGCCGAAGGAAATCGACGAGAAGCTGTCGATCGAGCTGCGACATCTCTCGGAGAATGCGGTGCTCAAGGGAAAGCCCTCCGGCAACGAGAAGTGCGAGAACTGCCTCTACTTCCTCGAGCCGCACAAGGATCTCGCCTACTGCTGGCACCCGAAGCTCCGGATCCTGGTCGGCGCGGAATGGTGGTGCCAGTGGTGGGAGGCCATCCCAGAGGAGGGGTGATGAATCAGATCTCGAGCCGGCAAGTGATCAGAATGGCCCTGGTGTTCCTCGGCCTCTTCGGGGTGGGACTGGCCATCTCGGGGCTTCTTGTCGCCCTTCCGGTCCCCGCGGCCGGTGGTACCTGTGGACCCGGGAAGGGCTCCGAGGCGCCGATCGCTGCGCTGTTCGATCCGATTTCGATCGGTGCCGGACCCGAACCTCCGGCCAGTGAGACGGCGGCGCATGCCCAATGGGTCGCGTTCGTCAGCGAATGCCAGACTGCGGCCGACAACAGGGGGATGGCTGCGGTGGCCATCCTGGCGGTGTCGGCAGGGGTTGCCCTGGTGCTCCCACTGCTCCTCTTCAGAAGGAAGAAGCAGAAGTCTTCGGATTTCGTGCTCCCGAGCCCGGCGGACCCCTACTGGCAGTATCGAGGCACGGCCTAGCGGAGTGATCCGGCGATCCCGAGATCGCCGGAAGTGACCTTTGCCCCTAGTCGGGGGCGGCTCGAGGAATAGCCTGGGCGGAGATGAGCGTGTCGCGCGTCGCAATGCGTAAGGCGGGTCACGGAGTAGCCGATCAACGAGAGCAGCGTTGAGAGCAGCTCCGATCGACTCCAGGTTGCTGCAGTATGCGCGAGGAACTCGGCGCTACCTGTTTCTGACCGTCGTTCTCGGCGGGCTCACCGCACTGCTCGTGGTCGCCCAAGCGTGGCTCATCGCCCACGTGATCTCCGAGGCGGTGGTCCACCACCAGGGGCTGTCCGGTGTGCGAGACCCGATCGCGCTGCTCCTCGTGGTGATCGTCGGGCGTGCACTGCTGCGATGGGTCGGCGAGTTGATGGCCGACCGCGCGTCGGCAACCGCCAAGTCCGACCTGCGGTCAGCGCTGGTCGAACGGGTCGCACTGCTCGGGCCGAACGGGATCGACCGTGAGCGCTCCTCGAGCCTGGTGGTCCTCGCCACCAGCGGCATCGACGCGCTGGACGGTTACTTCGCCCGTTACCTGCCGCAGCTGTTCCTGGCGGTGATCGTGCCGGCCACGGTGGTCGCCGTGATCCTCGGAGCCGACTGGATCTCGGCTGTTCTGATCGCGGTGACGGTTCCGTTGATTCCGCTGTTCATGGCGCTGGTCGGTGGTGCGACTCGAGACCGCATGCAACGCCAGTCCGAACTCCTCCACCGCCTGGCCGGGCACTTCCTCGACGTGGTCGCCGGCCTCCCCACCCTCAAGGTGTTCGGCCGGGCAAGGGCGCAGGAAGCAGCGATCCGCGACATCACCGACGAGTACCGGACCGCCACCATGTCCACCCTCCAGGTCGCCTTTCTCTCGTCGCTGATTCTGGAGCTGGTCGCGACCGTCTCGGTCGCGCTCGTCGCCGTCGCCGTCGGACTCCGATTGCTGGGCGGGCACCTGAGTCTGGCCTCCGGACTGTTCGTGCTGATTCTTGCGCCCGAGGCCTACCTTCCCCTCCGCCTCCTCGGGACCAACTACCACGCGAGCGCAGAGGGGATGAAGGCTGCCGAAGACATCTTCGAGGTATTGGAGCGACCGCTGCCGGGCCGTGGCACCCGGGTCGTCGTGCCGGATCCGTCCACGTCACCTCTCCGGATCGAGGGGCTCGAGGTGCGCTACCCCGGACGCAGCCGCGCTGCCGTCTCCGGGGTGACCCTCGACGTGAGCCCAGGGGAGGTGGTGGCGGTCGCCGGTCCGAGCGGGTGCGGAAAGTCGACCCTGCTCAGTGTCCTGCTGGGGCTGGCTCCGTCGTGGAGCGGCGCGGTACGGGTGGGAGAGGCGGACCTTGCCGACCTCGATCCCGACGCGTGGCGTGCGCAGATCGGATGGGTCCCCCAGCGTCCTCATCTGTTCGCACGCTCGATTGCCGAGAACGTCCGCCTCGGATCCCCGGGCGCCACCGACGAACAGGTGCGGGCAGCTCTCGCCGCGGCCGGCCTCGGCGAGGTGGTGGATCGCCTTCCCGACGGATTGGACACCATGCTCGGGAGCGACGGGGTCGGACTGTCGGCGGGGGAGCGGCAACGGGTGGCCTTGGCCCGGGTGTTCCTGCGCGACGCACCGCTCCTGCTCCTCGACGAGCCCACGGCCGGTCTCGACGGAGAGACCGAAGAGAGCGTGCTCGGCTCGGTGCGCCGGCTCACCGAAGGCCGCACCGTGCTGATCGCCGCCCATCGGCCTTCGCTGCTGGCACTTGCCGATCGGGTCGTGCACCTGGCGCCGGCTCCGGCCGTCGCCACCGCCTCGACTGAGTGGTCCGTCCGATGACGGGTGCGGCGAACGCGGATTCGAACCCGAATCCGAACCCGAAGGCCGCCCCGGTCGCTCGGACCCTCGGCGTCGTCAGGCCCGCCGCGGGCCGACTCGTCGTGGCCTCGTTGCTCGGCGCGGGTGCGATCGCCGCCGACATCGGGCTCATCGGCACGGCCGCTTGGCTCATCTCGAGGGCCGCCCAGCACCCCAACGAGTCCCACCTGACCCTCGCCATCGTCGGTGTGCAAATCTTCGGGCTCTCACGGGGATTCCTCCGGTACGGGGAGCGACTGGTCGGGCACGATGCGGCGTTCCGCCTCCTCGCCGACCTGCGAGTGTCGGTCTTCAAACACCTCGAGCGGCTCGCGCCCGGCGGTCTGCCCCTCTTCCGGCGCGGCGACCTCCTGAGTCGCATGGTCCGGGACGTCGACGCCCTCCAGGATCTGGCGATCCGGGTGATTCCACCGCCGGTCATTGCGGCGCTGGTGGGCGCCCTGACCGTCGTCATCATGTGGATGATGCTTCCAGCCGCTGGGGTGATCCTCGCGCTCGCGCTCGCCCTCGCTGCGTTCGGGGTGCCGTGGATCACCGGGTTCCTCGCCCGACGGAGGGAGTCGCGCCTCGCCTCGGCGCGCGGCGAGCTGGCGGCGTCGATGATCGACCTCACCGAGGGTGCCGCCGAGCTGGTGGCATTCGGAGCCGTCGACGGTCAGCTCCGCACCGTGAGGAGCTCCGACGCAGAGCTCACCTCCATCGCCTCCGCGACGGCCGGCACTGCCGGCATCGGCCTGGCTCTCACGACCGGGCTGGCTGCCGTCGCCAGTTTGGGCTGCCTCCTCGCAGGCATCCCCGCGGTTGCCTCGGGCAGGCTGGCGGGAACCGAGCTTGCAGTGATCGCCCTGGTGCCCCTGGCAGCGTTCGAGCTCGTCGCCGGGCTGCCGGTCGCCACCCAGGCCTTCGAGCGGGCGCGCCAAGCCGCGGCCCGCGTCTTCGAGGTGATGGACCAGCCGACGCCCACCTCCGATCCCGAGGTCCCCTGCCCACTCCCGGGAGGACACGATCTCGAGGCCCGCTCGGTCTGGGCCACCTACCCCGGTGCACAGGGACCGGCCCTCCGCGGGGTGGACCTCTCACTCTCCCCCGGGCGCAGGGTGGCCGTCGTCGGACCGAGCGGCGCGGGAAAGTCGACGCTCGCCGCAGTGCTGCTCGGCTTTCTTCCCTACCAGTCCGGCTCGGTCACCTTGGGGGGTACCGAGCTCGACAGGTTGCGCGGCGACGATCTCCGCACCGTCGTGGGTCTGGTCACCCAGGACGCCTACCTCTTCGACACCTCGATTGCCGAGAACCTGGCGGTGGGTCGCACCGGTGCCACCGATCACGAGATGCGAGAGGTACTCGGACGGGTCGGTCTCGGCACCTGGCTCGAGGAACTCCCGGCAGGACTCTCGACCCGGGTCGGCAACCATGGCTCCCGTCTTTCCGGCGGCCAGCGGCAACGGGTCGCGATCGCGAGAGCCATGCTGGCGGACTTCCCCGTCCTCGTGCTCGACGAACCGTGCGAGCATCTCGAACCTGAGGCGGCCGATGCTTTGACCGCCGACCTGCTCGATGTCACCGAGGGCCGCTCACTCGTCCTCATCACCCACCGACTCGCCGGGCTCGACGCGGTCGACGAGATCATCGTGCTGGACGCGGGTCGGGTCGTCGAGCGGGGATCCCACGACGAACTCCTCGACAGGGGCGGTCGCTACTCGACCCTCTGGTGGGACGAGATGAGGTTCGAACGCCACCCTTCGACGTCCGCCCCCACCCTTGTAGCCGCACCTGGCCTTGCACCCACCGGCACCGGACCGACCGGCGCCCCCGACCGAGAGGGCTCCGTCCCATGACCACCGATCTCTCCAGATGGCAGTTCGCCACCACCAGCATCTATCACTTCCTCTTCGTCCCGATCACGATCGGGCTCTCCTTTCTGGTGGCACTGCTCCAGACCAGCTGGTACCGCAACGACAACCCGGCGTTCCGTCGCCTCACCCGCTTCTTCGGAACCCTGCTGCTGATCAACGTGGCGATCGGCGTGGTCACCGGGTTGGTCCAGGAGTTCGAGTTCGGGATGAACTGGTCGAACTACTCGCGCTTCGTCGGCAACATCTTCGGTGGCCCGCTCGCCATGGAGGGCCTGGTGGCCTTCTTCCTCGAGTCGACCTTTCTCGGGCTCTGGATCTTCGGGTGGGATCGGCTTTCGAAGAAGGTGCACCTGGCCTGCATCTGGCTGGTGGCCGCGGCAACCATGTTGTCGGCACTGTTCATCGTGGCGGCGAACTCGTGGATGCAACATCCGGTGGGCTATGTGATGAACTCGGCCCACCAGCCCGTGCTCAACAACATCGGAGAGGTGTTCACCAACCCGGTGTTCCTCTGGTCGTACCCGCACGTGATCCTGGCTTCGCTGGTCACCGGCTGCATGGTCATGCTGGCCGTCTCGGCATGGCACCTCCGCCGCAAGAATTCGGTCGCCGCCTTCCGGCGGACCGCGATCATCTCGCTCGCGGTACTCGCGCCCGCGATGCTGTTGAACATCTTCATCGGGAGCGAGCTCGGGGTCATCGAGGGCCGTTACCAGCCGATGAAGATCGCCGCGGCCGAAGCGCTTTGGACGACCTGTCCGTCGCGCTGCAGTTTCTCCGTTTTCCAGATCGGTGGAGGGAACAACGACGAGACGCCGACCAAGATCTGGTCGATTCCCGGTCTGCTGTCGATCCTCGCCACCAATCACATCGACGGCAGCGTCCAGGGGATGAACAATCTGCAGGCCCAGTACGAGAAGGAGTACGGACCTGGGAACTACGTCCCCAACGTCTTCATCCAGTACTGGGGGATGCGGGTGATGGCGTACCTCGCTGCCGTCATCATGTTCTTCTCCCTGTGGGGGCTCTGGCTGATCCGCCGCAAGACACTGGAGAGAGCCAGGTGGTTCCTGCTGTTGGCGACCTGGGCGGTGATCCTGCCGTTCCTCATGGACACCGCCGGTTGGCTGTTGACCGAGAGTGGCCGCCAGCCCTGGATCGTGCAGGGGCTGATGAAGACCTCACAGGCGGTCTCTCCCTCGGTGAGTGCGATCGACGTGGGGATCAGCCTGGGAGTCTTCGTGCTCTTGTACGCCGCCCTCGGGGTGGCGGACGCGTACCTGATGATCCGCTACAGCCGGAAGAACCTCGACGCTGAGCACGAATCGGAGCACGAATCGGACGAGGAATCGGACCACGAATCGGACGAGGGCGGGCACGAGGCCGAGCAGCCGGCTGCGCCCGCGCTCATCTACTAAGAGGAGGCACTGTCATGCATCTGAACAACGTCTGGTATGTGATCGTGGCGCTCCTTTGGATCGGGTTCTTCGTGCTCGAGGGATTCGACTTCGGGGTGGGCATGCTCCATTCGTTCGTCGGGCGCAACGATGCCGAGCGGCGGGTCGCGATCAACTCGATCGGGCCGATCTGGGACGGCAACGAGGTCTGGCTCATCGTGGGCGGAGCTGCGATCTTCGCCGCTTTCCCTTCGTGGTACGCGACGATGTTCTCCACCTTCTACCTTGCGCTCGTGCTCGTCCTGGTGGCCCTGATCGTGCGGGGCCTCTCGTTCGAATTCAACAGGAAGCTGGACAATCCCCGATGGCGATCGACCTGGCGTTGGTCCCTCACCCTCGGAAGCCTGCTCATCCCTCTCCTCCTCGGCACCGCCCTCGGCGATCTGCTCCACGGGCTGCCCATCGACAGCGCGCACAACTACACCGGCAGTTTCTTCGGTCTTCTCGTCCCGTTCGGCCTCTATACGGGCCTCACCCTGACCGCGCTGTCACTGTTCCTCGGCGCGACCTACCTGTCCCTCAAGACCGAGCCCGGCGAGCTTCACGACCGGGTCACCCGGCTTTCGGGGAGGCTCGGCTGGGTGGCCGCGGTGATCACCTGGGGTTGGCTCACCTGGAGTCACGTCGGCCTCAGCCAAGGGTTCGTTCCCAACCCGATCGATGCACTCGCGCTGATCGCGGTGGTCGGAGCGGCATGGCTGGCCGAATCCCACTCGGACGGGTGGGCGTTCGCCGCCGCAGCGGTCGCGATGGGGGGCATCGTCGGGTCGATCTTCTTCGACCTGTTTCCCCGGGTGATGGTGTCGAGCACCAACTCGGCCTACAACCTGACCGTCGCCAACTCGGCGAGCCCCTCGTACACCCTCAAGGTGATGACGGTGGTCACGCTCGTCTTCTTCCCGGTCGTGCTCGCTTACCAGGGATGGAGTCTCTACGTGTTTCGCAAGCGCCTCGCCACTCCTCCGGCCGGCGCGTAGAACCGGGCGCGGAACCTCAAGACGACAGGTTCACCGTGAAGTTCTGGCTGGTTTGGACCCCGGCTTGGACGGTGATCAGTTGGGCGGCGCTGCGCGTCGTTTCGAATTTGTACCCAGTGCCGACGAAGGTGAAGTACTGGGCGATTCCCCGTATCGACCAGGTCCCCGGAGTCAGGACCAATTTGTAGTTGCCGTTCTGGTCGCTGAATACGGTGCGTCCGCCGACGCACGACGTCGGCGGGGTGGAGCAGGCCTCGACTCCCAACTGGAGGTCGCCGTCGAGGTTCGCGGGAGCCCCGACCACTGACACGGTGCCGGTGACCGCGCCTTCCACGGGCGACTTGTAGGGAACGGTGAGGTTCTGGACGGTCGTGCTTCCGGACACGATGGCGACCCTGGTCGCGGTCGGGTCGACGTATGTCGCGAAGACGGTCTGGTAACCGGGGTACAGCAGCCAGGTGCCGGGTGAGAGGGTCGGCAGCTGGTAGGAGTTCGGCGCGCCGGCGTCCGCGGGCTTCAGGTGGGCAGCCGGCGGGTGGGGGAGCTTGCTCGCTGCGGACGAGGCGCCGATGATGATCCCGATTCCGCCTTCGGATTGGGGCGTCCCGGAGTACTCGGAGACACACGCGTCCGGGATGAACCCGCCGGTCCAGGGAGACGACGACGGGCAGGCCAGCACGGTATAGGTCTGGAACGAGACACCGGAAGGAGCTCCCGTGACATCGACAGCCCCCTCGGCTTCGCCGAGCGCCTGGTATTGCTGGCTCACGTCGAGGACAGCCCCGTTCCCGCTGGTGATCTTCACCGTCTTGGTCGGGCCGGTGATCTCGTTGTAGAAGGGCGCCGCGAGGTAGAAGGGGTTGACGTGCCAGGTGCCGACCGGCAACACGAGCTCGAACAGCTTCCCTGTGGTCGCTTCGATCTCTTGACAACTCGACGCACTGTTCCGGCAGGCGTTGACGCCGACTGGATCGTCGAAGCCCTTCGGCGCTCCCGCAATGGAAACCGCTCCGGCGAGCATGCCGTAGCCCGGGATCAGGAAAGGCGTCGTCAGATCGAGCCTGCCGATCCCACCTTGGGCGAGGGTGATCGACTGGCTCGCCTTTGTGTTGGTGAAGCATTGGAACTGCTGGTAGTCGCCCTCATTGCCGTTGGTGGGACTCGCGCAGAAGCCGGGGTCGGCGGTCCATCGGCCGGGCGGCAGCCCCGCGAAGTTGAAGGGTGTCGATCCGGTCACACAGGCCACCGAGGGGAACCCTCCTCTGTAGGGCGCGTAGGAGGGGCAGAGGATCACCGACCGGTTCTGGACCCGGAATTCAGAGGGTGTGCCGGTGACTTGTACCGCGCCGCTGATCGTGGCCGGTACCTGGTAGGGCACGGTGAAGTTTTTGGTGACCTTTGCATTGGCGGTGACGGCGACGACGGTGGACGGACCGATGAACGCTCCTCCGGACGACCTCAGCTCGTAGAACGCCCCGACCCGCCACCTTCCGACGCCGAGTTCGAGCGAGTAGTTCTTCTTGTTGGCAGAGAGGGCAGAACCGGGATTTGCACATGCCAGCGTGGCCGTCGCTGTCGCGGGGCATGCCCCGACACCCACGTCGGCCGTCTTGAATCCGCTGGGGGCGCCGGTGATCGAAACCGTTCCCGACACCGTCCCGTGCGGTCCACAGACGCTCGAGCCGATCTTTCCACTGCACGCGGACGAAGTGGCGAGCCGGGTGGCCAAGGATCCGAGGCCGATGCCGGAAGCCACCTGTGGGAGCACGGTGACCAACAGCACAAAGCTTGCGACTCCAATGATGGCCAGACGTATCCACCGCTTCACTGCAAACCCCCCGGCATTCCGCCTTGCCGCCACCTGCGTCAAGTAGCGCCACGCTAACCCAGGTCCGATCTGGCGCGTCGAGTGACACCTGCAGCCGTCCCGGGGGTGCCCAGGGGCACCCTCGGGGAGTGACGCCATCCCCTCAAGGAGTGGCCAGGTACGGCCCTCCGGCCCTGAACCCGAGCCTGACCATGGCCACCGGTCTCGGGATCACCGGCCCCGGATCGTCGGCTCGGAACGGGTTGTAGAGCAGGTACAGGTCCCGTCCCTGCTCGAAAAGGGACTCCTCACCAGGTCCCGCACCCTGGCGGTTGGTTCCGAGGAACGGAACGGGGTAGGGGTCGGAACAGGGCCCGAATGGGCTCTGGCAGGCGGCTACTCCGATCCCGTACGACGTCGAGTAGTACCAGTTTCCTGAAAAGAACAGCCAGTAGGTGCCCCAAGCCTCGACCATGTCAGGGGCTTCGACGATGCTCCCTTCCCAGGCTTCGGACGGGGCGAAGATCTTGACCGGACGACCGAGAAGGGCGCGCCCGTCGGCGCTCAGGTGTTGCGCGTAGATGCCGGTGTTTCCGTTCTGGTCGGGGCCGGGGACGGAAGGATTGGCGTTGTCCTCGGACTTCCACAACATCACGAGGTGGCCTCCGTTCACCAGCACGCGGGCGTCGATCGAGCCCCGATGGTCGAGCTGGCAGATGAAGGGACGGTCGGTCGGGGTGAACGGGCCCGCCGGCGAGGAGGCGAACGCGGAGCCGATGCAGTGTGTCGGGGGGTTCACCCCCTTGAGGAGGGCGGTGAAGTAGAGGGCCCAGCCGCCGGCTACCGCGTGGACATCGGGGGCCCAGGTGAGTCCGCCTGTGGCCCACGCCGGAAGCTGGGGGAGTACGTCGATTGCCTTGCCCCAATGCCCCGGTCGGGAGCCGATCCTGAGAGGGACGTTCATCAGGGTCGTGCCTTCGCTGGTGTACAGGTAGTAGCGCCCTCGATGTACGAACATGTAGGGGTCGGTGTCGTCCCATGGTCCGGCGAGGATCATGCGGGCCGGAGCTTCCGGATCAGTGGACGGCGCAGGCGGTGCGGACCTCTGGATCGGCGAGGCCCCGCCTGCGTGTTGGTCGGCGCCGACGAAGAGCTGGGCCGCCATCATCACGATGACCAACAGCACCACTCCGGCGACCGCCGTTCCGAGGGAATGCCGCCGAGGCTTCTCAGGGAGCTGACCGGCAACGGGCGTCGGGCGATGGAACTGGAGTTGCGATCCCCGCTCCGCGGCGAGCCCGGCGGCAGCTCCGCCCACCAGGGCGAGCGCGGGAAGTTGCCAGTTGAAGTCCACGGCACCGGCCACCGCGAACGCCAATGCGGCGCCCGCTGCACAGGACGTGGCAAGGTCGCGACGTCGGATACTCGATGCGACGGCGGCAATCGAGGCGATCAACAGAAGAGCACCGAGCAGCCCACCGTCAGCGCCGACGGTGAGATAGCCGTCGGGGACGAACCCGGGGTAGGTGTCGACGGCATCGTGCACCGTGTCGATCCGCGGTGGTCCTACGCCGGTCACGATCGACGAACGCCACGCAGTGCCCGAAGAGGACCAGGCCAAGGTCTGTCCCTGATCGGCCGGTTGCGGCGCGCGGGGACCGACCAGAGGGTGCACAACCATGACCGCGATGAAGCCGGCGAAGACGATCACCGCCAAGGGAGCGAACCACGACGGAATGCGCCGCGATGACTGCCGTCTGGTCACCGTCGACACGACCACCAGACCGAGTACGACCGCACACTCGAGAAGCGATCGCCGCGATCCGCCGGTCGACGCCACGGCCGCTGTCCCTGCCAAGGAGCCCAAGGCGAGCGGCCAGGCGGCCTCGACCCAGCGGCGGACCGGAACCAGCAGTGCCCCACAGGCGAGGGCCAGCAGTTCCCATCGACTCTGGCCGGCGACGAGACCCGCCGCGCAAAGACAGAGCGCAGCCCGGGGCATCGGTCGACGGAGATCGAGACTCACGGCGACCAACAGGGCGACGATGAAGAGAACGGTCGCACCTGCGGGGTAGGTGAGGGTCGTCGACATGCGCCAGACGCCGTCGGTCCGCTGGGCGAGAGGGTGCAACTGCAACGACACACCGAGCAGCCCGACTGCCGAAGCGGCAGCCCCTACCGCGACGATTCCCTGGGCCGCCCATGATCGTTCCCGATCTCTCAAGCTCCTCGCCGTGAGATACGCGGCCAGAAAGCCGAGCACGGACACGCCGAACGGCAGGAACCCGGCAGGGCTCGACTCCATCAACGCGCGGACGAACCACCACCCGGCGAGAGCTCCCATCGCGAGGGTGACGGCTTGCCCATGCCGGTCCCGGTTCCTCCGAAGGGCGATGACTGCGACCGGAACCGACACCACCGCAACCCCGAACGCATCCAGTGGGTAGAAGGCGCCTCGCCGGAAGACAGCGCCGACGGCCATCCCGAGGACGACCGCACCCAGCGCGCCGGCACCTGGCGCCGCGGCCGTTGCACCCGACACACCTTCGTCGAGGGCTCGAGACCCGGTCGTGTCCTCGGATTCCCCGGTGGGGGTGAGGGGCACGGTCACCCTGGAGAGCTTGCCATGCAGGCCACGGCGTGCGACCGGCGCGGCGGAACCGTGCCTCGAACGCCACACTCGTTCCCCCATGCTCGGTTCGATCGCCTGGCTATGGTTGCCCGACCGGCGGGTGACGCGGAGGCATGGAATGGAGCGGGATTCGGGCAGTCGGACCGGAAGGTCATGACCAGCGACTCGACCCGCTGGACGCGAAGTCCATTCTTCACCGCGCTGCTCGTCGTTGCGGCGTGGGCGTGCTTCATCGGCATCGTCGTCCTCCGCCAAGGACCTCCACCGGGAGGTGACACCGTTCCCCTCACCGCGGTGACCTCGGAACTCGCCTCGGGCAATCTTCGTGCAGCGGCCGCGATCGATTCGCTTCCCAACCTGCCCGGCTATCCGCTGCTGGCCTCCCCGCTGGTCGCCGCCTTCCCCGGTCTCGTCGGGTCGCCGACTTGGTGCAGGCCGGTTCCTGCCGGCCCCGAACGTACGCTCGTGGACACGCCCGGCTGGTGCGGTTTGGGCTCTGGGTCATCCGAGGGGCTTGCCGCCCACACCTTGCCGCCCTGGTATCGCGCTCAGGGACTCCTCGGCCTGTTGACCTGGTTGGTGCTGGCGACCGGCTGTTTGGCTCTCCTCGGTGTGGCCGGCGTGGACACGCTCTCGAGACGGGCAGGCCTGCTGCTGTTTCTCGCCTTCCTGCCCGCCGCAAGCAGCGCCATCGTCCAGCTCTTCCACCCCCAGGACATCCTCAGCCTCGGACTGTCGATCTGGGGGATGGCCCTCGCCCTCAGACGGCGGTGGGTGCTCGCCGGAGCGATCTTCGGGGTCGCCTTTCTCTCGAAGCAGTTCGCCGTGCTCGTCTTTCTTCCGGCGCTCGTCGTCGCGCCCGACTTCAGGTCGCGCCTCCGCCTGGCCGCTCCGGCCGGGGCGGTCGTTGCGGCAGGGCTCCTGCCTTTTCTGGTGGTCGATCCGCGGGCCACCTTCGACAACCTGAGCGGGTTCAGCGCGGGTGGGGCACTCGCGGGATCGACCGTGCTCACCTTGCTCGGCGCGACCGGAAATGCGGGATCGGCTGTGGCTCGGGATGCACCGGTGCTCTTCGCGGCCGCCCTGTGCCTCTGGGCGGCCCACCGGTTCGGTCGCTCGATGGCGCAGGCCGAACCACTGGTCGCACTCGCCTTGGCTTGTGTGGGCAGCCGACTGGTGTTCGAGTCGGTGATCTTCCCCTACTACCTGTTGGCCGCGAGCGTCCTGTTCTTCATGCTCGACATGGTGAGCCGACGATCCCCCTCTGGCTCACTCGCCTGGACCGCGGCGGCGGCGTTCTTCGTCGCCCTGCATCCGACGAATCGTGCCGTCGACGCGTTCGGGACCCTCGGCTTCGCGGTCATCGCCACCGGAGCGGGGCTCGCTGTGCTGCTGACCAAGGGTGCGTCGGTCAAGGACTCTTCGTCGGTTCCCGCCTCTGACCCCGCTGAAGGCTGAGGGCGAATCCCTAGGAAGAGGAGGAGAAGGTTGTCGCTGTCACTGTCGAGAACCCCCCACCCACCGTCTGGAAACCCCCACCGAGCAACCCGCCGAAACCGGTCGAACCACTCCCGTAGAACTGGGCATCTCCGTAGTCGAAGACGCCTCCATCTTCGGCGATCAGGCGGTAGCCACCCCCGCTCGGTGTGCCGGTCATTCCGATCACGGGTTCAGCAAGCTGGATGTTCCCGGCACTCCCGAAGAAGGGAGCACCGAAGGAGAAGATGCCGCCGTCCGCTGCAACTTCCCAGTAGCCACCGGTCTTCGGATCGACGCTCATCCCGACAACTGGTTGATTGAGCGGGGTTCCCCCTTCTGATCCCTTGAACCGGGCATCGCCGAAGGCGAAGATGCCACCGTCGAGGGCGACGAGGTAGTAGCCCTTCCCGCCGGGGCTGGCTGCCATGCCCACAACCGGAAGGTTGAGCTGCATGTCGCCGGTCGATCCGTAGAACCGCGCGTCGCCGTAGCTGAAGACGCCCCCGTCGGCTGCCACGAACCAGTAGCCCTTGCCGTCAGGAGTCGCGGTCATCCCGACCACCGGTTGGTTCAGATGCAGGGCGCCGGTCGAGCCGTAGAACTGAGCGTCGCCATAGCTGAAGACACCACCGTCCTGCGCGATGAGCCAGTAGCCCTTTCCGTCGGGCGTTGCGGCCATTCCGACCACCGGAGCATTGAGCTGCTCGCCGGACATGTCCCCGTACCAAAGAGCATCGCCGAAGCCCTGGACCGATCCGTCGAATCCCACCATCCAGTAGCCCTTACCATCCGGCGTCGCTGCTCCGCCGACCACCGGCTGGTCCACGAATCCTTCGAAAGGGAGGGGTGACTGGCACGAGACCGCCGGAGCGGGCTTGCTTCCCTTGGCACCCACGTTGAGGTCGAAGTCGAATGCGGGGAATGATCCGGTGAGTGCGGTGATCAGCGTCACATTTCCCGACCACTCTCCGGCAGGGAGGGAGATGAAGACCGAGTAGCTCGGCCCATTGCAGGTGACCACGTCGAGAATCTTTTGCGAGCTGGTGCCGCTGCCGTAGTAGATGAACTGCCCGTTCAAGCCGGGGGTACCGCCACTGAACTGGACAGTCAATCCGTTCGACCATGCGGTGACGGTTGCACTGAGCCCACCCGCAGAACCGACCGTCGGGTTCGGGGTCAACGTGTGGCCTCGGCTGACCGCCGCAACCGGGGCTGCTCCGGCCTGAGGGGCGGACGTCATGACGGCCCCGACGGCCGAGGGAATCACGATCGCTGATGCCATCGCGATTGCCGCGAATCGTCGTGAGAGTTTCCGCCGTTGCCCGACAATGCTCATCGTTCCGCCCTCCTGCGTCGCCTCTCGCGGGGAAACTAGGGCCTGTCGGGCAGATTGGCAACTGCGATGCACAGGGATCAGGTGGCCCGCCCGTGCTTTTCGATGAAGTGGAGGATGGTCTCGTGCTTCTTCGTGTCGAGGATCATCAGGTCGACGACCAGCGCCCAAAGGGTCGTCCTGGCGAAGGGACGCAAGCGCCGCCGGATCTTGCGCATCTCCCGGTAGTCGGATTTCTCGCTCTTCCGCAGCACCTTGGTCTGCTCCAGCAGCTCTGCTCCGACCGCGAGCGGAAAGGCAGGAGTCGATCCCTCAGGTGAGCCAGAGGTCGCTCCCCACGCCATGGAATTTGCGATCTCTTCGAGCATCCGGTGGTGGCGTCGCTCGTCTTCCAGGATGAGGTCGATGAGGTAGCGAACTCCTTCTTGTGTCGTTCGGTTGGCAAGGTCCTCATAGGTCGCGAGGAGCCGACCCTCTTCGGACCCGTGGCGCGCGATGAGCTCGACCAGCTGGCGGATCTGCACGCTTGCCCCGGTCATGCGCAGGCCCTTCCGGGCGCTCTCGAACGACGCTCTCGTGCTCTTCCTCTCACCCAACAAAGCACCCATCACATCCTCCTTCACCTGCGACTACCACCATCCTCAGCCCGGCCGTCCTCTCGGCGGTAGGGCCGAAAGTCCCCGCAGCGGCTCCGTTCGGATTCAGATGCGCATCGTCTCGGCGGGTGCGGCGGTGGCGGTCGATCCACGCAGCACCCGTTCCCCCTCGATCTTGCCGTCACGCATGTCGACGATCCGGTGGGCGTGTGCGGCGACTTCCGCGGCGTGGGTCACCATGATGATCGTTCTGCCCTCGCTCCCCAAGCGCTCCAGCAGCTCCAGGAAGCGTTCCGTCGACGCCGAGTCGAGACTCCCTGTCGGTTCGTCCGCCAGGAGGATCTCGGGCTCGTTGGCGAGAGCTCGGGCGATCGCCACACGTTGGCGCTCACCTCCCGAGAGCTCGGTCGGCAGCCGACGGGCGCAGTGGGCAAGATCGACCTCGGCCAGCAACTCGAGGGCTCGAGCCCTCCGTTGGCGAGCCGACTTGTGAGCTCCGAACATCGGCAGCTCGACGTTGGCCACCGCTGACAGCTTGGGCAGCAGGTCGTGGAACTGGAAGACGAGGCCCACTTTGGTGCGCCGGAAACCACTCAGGTCGTGCAGATGGGCGAGATCCTTGCCGGCAACGGTGACTGAGCCCGAGGTCGGGGTGTCGATGCCGGCGAGAAGATGGAGAAGGGTCGATTTTCCGCAGCCCGAGGGTCCGGTGATCGCCACTGTCTCGCCGTACTCCACGGCGAGGTCGACGCCTGCGAGCGCGTTGACTTGGCCGGGGTACACCCGGGTCACCCCCTCCACCTCGACCGCCAACGCTCCCGGCGCCACCGAGTCCCGCTCACTCATAGCTGAGCGCCTTGAGAGGGGAGAGGAGGGCGGCCCGAGTCGTCGGGTAGACCGCGCCGATGACAGTCATGACCAGGGCGGTGAACAACGCTCTCCAGAAGGCGCCTTCGGTGAAGTTCGGGTGCAGGAGTCCCTTGAGCGCCGGAAGGTTGGAAAGTCCAGTGGTGACCGCAAAGGTGAGCCCGACGCCCACCGCCGCCCCGACGAAGGCGAGCAGCAGGCTCTCCCCGAGCAAGAGTGAAACGGTTCGACGGCGGGTCCACCCCACCGCCCGCAGCAATCCGAACTCGCGGGTTCGCTCGAACAGGGAGAGGAGCATCGTGTTGCCGATGATCACCGCCCCGATCAGGATGGCCAGCGCCGTGCTGCCGTTCACCGCAGCCCTGAGGTAGATCAGGTTGGTGTCGGCCCGCCCGAACTGGCTTGCGGTCTGGATGGTGGTCAGCTGGGGCTGGTCGTAGGCGACGCGTGACTGGACAGCGGCGACCGAGGCGCCAGGGGTCACCTTCACGAAGGCCAACGTGACGATCCCGGCGACCCTGTTGTAGGCCTGGATGGCCGGGAGCGGGAACATCGCACCCGCGTCGCCGAACTCGTTTCCCGTGGAGTAGATGCCCACCACCGTGTTCCATGTGCCGTTGGCTTGGAGTTTTCCCCCGACATGGAGTCCGAAGTTGGCGGCCGCCCGCCACCCGAGCATGACCTGGTGGGCGCCGGTCGCCGCATACGGATGGCCTCTGACGACGGTGACACCGAACGCGGCCAGATCACCGGGGTTGATGCCGATCTCGATGAACGCGGGGTTGTCGGCGTTCAGGTGCTGGATCTCGACGAGCACGCCGATAGCACTTGCCACGCCGGGGGTGTGCCGAATCCGGGTCAGTTCGTTCCGGTCGATCGCGCTCGAAACGATGCTGGAGGTCCCCTTCTGGGCCACCGTGAAGTCCGCCTTGCCGACCGAGACGATCGCCGCTGCGGACTGCTCGAGCCCACTGCTGGTCACGTCGAGGGTGACCACGGTCATCACCGCGATAGCCACCGCAAAGGCCATGCCCGCTGAGCGTGCCTTTTTCGACCAGAGGTTCCGGACGATCAGATCGAGGAAGGTCACCGGAGCTCCAAGTCGGTGGCCGGAGGAACTCGTTTCCCTTGCATCGGACCATTGTCAGATGCCGAATGCCGCGTCTCCTAGGGACCTTGTACCCGAATCCTTGAACCTGGCACCCAGCGAGGCTCGACCCGGGCCCGATTGTCGACCGTCAGCTGGCCTTTCGGTGCCAGCGTGCTCGCAACCCCTGGTGCCCCGGCCGGTCTGGGCCGGCTTCGGTGCTCGAAGGCGCGGCGGCCGGATGGCTGCAGGGACCACAGACTCGAGCGCCCTCGACCATCCGGGTTGCCCGCACCAGACCGCACAGTTCGCATTTCCGCCCGAGGTAGACCTGTGCGGTGACGGGCGTCGGAACAGCGGCGAACTCCTGCAGGCGTTGCTGGACGTCGTCCCGAAGCCGGAACTCCCCGGACTCGGAGCGATCGACCAGATCCCAGGTGAGGAGTTGGTGTATCAACGGCGCGAGGCGGTCGAGCCGCTGGGCTTGGTCGACCTTTCCCGAAATCGGGATGGTGGCCGGCTCCGCCGGGTCACCGGTGGTGGATACCGCCTGCACGTGGAACACGGGACCCCTCCTCACTGCCACGCTGCCGGGTGCTCCCGGCTCGTTCATCATAGCGTCGCGAGGTCTGCTTCGACGGTCGCGAATCGCGCGAAATTTTCGCAACGTCTCGCGTCGATCACCCGTGAGAGGATCGTTCGGTGATCGTGGTGGTGGTCGTCCTCGCCGGTGCGTTCGCGGTGGCAAACGGCGTCCACGATGCCGGGAACGCGATTGCCGCACCGGTCGTGACACGAGCGATCCCGCCGGGGCCCGCGGTCGTGCTCGCCGCGGCCTTCCACATCATCGGGGCGTTGGCGGTCGGGACCGCCGTTGCGGCCACGGTGGCCGGGATCGTCCAGGTTCCTGCGGATCGGATGTTGGAGGTCTTGGCCGCCGCGATCCTCGGCGCCCTCGTCTGGAATCTGGTCACCTTGCGCCTGGGCTTGCCCTGTAGCTCGGGACACTGCCTGGTCGGGGCGCTCGCGGGCGCCGGGCTCGCAGAAGGCGGGATCGCTGCGGTGCACTGGGGCGGGCTCGATGGCCTGCGTCCCGAGGGCGTCTTCGGCTCGCTGTTGTGGCTGGTTCTGTCCACCGCGGTCGCCCTCCCACTGGCGTGGGGAGCGATCCGATTGGCCCGTCGATCGCTCCGGTCGGCCAGCCGAGCGGTCGAAGAGCCGATCCGCCGGGGCGAGTTGGTGGCGTCCGCCGGCCTTGCCTTCGCCCACGGCTCCAACGACGCGCAGAAGACGATGGGCCTGATGACCGCCGCGCTCGTCGCTCACCGGAACATCTCCCACTTCGCCGTCCCGTTCTGGGTGGCGCTCACCTCGGCCTTGCTGCTGACCTTCGGGACACTGCTCGGTGGCTGGCAGGTGGTGCGCACCCTCGGGCGACGCATCTATCGCATCCGATCTCTCGACGGTCTGGTGAGCCAGAGTTCGTCGGGCGTCATCGTCTTGGTCGCATCACTGGCCGGTGCGCCCATCAGCACCTCCGACGTGGTGGCTCCCTCGATCGTCGGTGTCGGCACCGGAGAACGCTGGCGCCACGTACGCTGGTCGGTCGTCGGTGAGATCGGACTCGCGTGGCTGGTCACCCTGCCGGTGAGTGCGGCGCTCGGGGCACTGTCCCTCGTCATGTGGAGGTGGCTCGGATGAGACGGTGGTTCCTACCCGATTCGCCGGACCTGTTGGGGCTGCTCGCTCGTCAGGGCGAGGTCGCGGTGCGAGGCATGGACTCGCTCGTCGCATGGTCGAAAGGCGACCGGTCCCAGGTCGAGAACGTCCGAGCAGCGGGGCACGAGGGGAGGAAGGCCGGCAAGGAGGTCCTCGGCGCGGTGAAGAGCGCTTTTGTGACCCCGATCAGTCCCGAGGACATCTACGAGATCTCCGAGCGGCTCGACGCGGTCCTCACCGGAGCCAAGAACCTGGTTCGGGAGGCAGAGGTGCTGCAGGTCGATCCCGACCAGCCGATGGGCGAGATGGCCGGCGCGCTCTCGCTCGGCGTGAAGGACCTGGTTCGGGCATTTCCCGACCTCGGCTCGAATCCCGATCGGGCCACCGAGGCTGCCGACAGTGCGGTGAGTCACCAACGATCTCTGGAGCGGGTCTACCGCCGGGCGATGTCGGCGCTCCTCGAGCTCGACGACATCCGCGAAGTGTCGGCGCGGCGCGAGCTCTACCGGCGCTATGCCCGGATCGGTGACCGGATCGAGGGAGTGGCCCACCGCATCTGGTACGCGGTGATCAAGGTGGAGTGACCGACCGGCACGCCCCGACCCGGCCCTCGCCGACTCGGCTTACTCTGCGCCCTTCGAGTGGGACCCGTCCCGGAAGACGAGCACCGGGCAGCTGGCATTGGCCACGCAGTGCTCGCTCACCGATCCGATGAGCATGCCCGCGAACTCACCGTGTCCGCGGCTCCCGACGACGAGCAGATCCGCTCCTTTGGAAGCCTTGACCAGCTGCGGTGCAGGGTGGCCTTCGAGAACGGATGGCTGGACGGTGATGGCGGGGTGGGCGGCGCGGACCGGCGCCAGCACCTCGTCGAGGGCCTTCTGCGCGTCGTTCGCGGGGTCGTAGTCGCTCGGAATCGGGAGGGACCATCCGTAGCTGACCGGCCACTCCCAGGTCATCACCACCTGGAGTACCGCGCCGGTGAGCTCCGACTGGCGCGCGGCCCACTCGACCGCTGCCAGCGAGGCCGGTGATCCGTCCACTCCCACCACGATGCGGTGGCTGCTGCCTGTCGGGTTCGTCATCTCTCTCCTCTTGCGCTTTCGATGGTGTCCGATTCCACCAGCGTCCCCACGTTCCCTGCGAGCAACTCGGCGGCCTCGTCGAGCCTACCGATCATCGCCTTGTGGCCCGTCGACTCCACGAAACGGCATGCCGCCTCGACCTTGGGCCCCATCGAACCCGAAGCGAAGTCCTGTGCGCGCAGAGTCGATGGTGTCGTCTTCCGTATGGGTCGAGCCGACTCGGATCCGAAGTCCGACTCGACGCATTCGACGTCGGTGAGGAGCATCAAGGCTTCGGCGCCGATGCCACAAGCGAGCATGGAGGCGGTCAGGTCCTTGTCCACCACTGCCTCGACCCCGTGCAGCAGTCCGTCCTCACCCCTGGTCACCGGCACACCTCCCCCGCCGGCGCAGACCACCGTCGCCCCGCGCGCGACCAACCTCTCGATCGTCCCCATCTCGACCAGCGCGGCCGGTTCTGGAGAAGCCACCACCCGACGCCACTCGTTCCCGTCCCGCCGCACCTGCCACCCGCGACTGCACGCCAACTGCTCCGCCTCTTGCTGGGCGTACACCGGGCCCACGAACTTGGTCGGCTCCGCGAAGGCCGGGTCATCTGCATCGACCAGGGTTTGGCAGACCAAGCTGACCACCTCCTTGCTCGGCAGCGCGTTCTCGAGTGCCTGAAGCAGGAAGTAGCCGATCATCCCCTGGGTCTGTGCCCCGAGCACGTCGAAGGGGAACGGGTGGGGGAGGGCGCGGGTCGGTCGCGCTCTCGAGGGCGAGCAGCCCGACCTGCGGTCCGTTGCCGTGGGTGAGCACCAGCTCGTGGTCGCGGACGAGTGGGGCCAGGCCGTCGACGGCGAGGCGGACGTGCTTCTCCTGCACCTCGGCGAGTGGAACCTCGCCGCGCTCGAGCAGCGCGTTGCCTCCCAAGGCGACCACCAGCCGCATCCCGATCGCCTCAGTCGCCGATGGTGGCGACCATGGCCGCCTTGATGGTGTGGAGCCGGTTCTCCGCCTGGTCGAAGACGATCGAGGCGGACGACTCGAAGACCTCGTCGGTGACTTCGAGTGCGTCGAGGCCCCACTTCTGTTGGAGCTGGCGTCCGACCCCGGTGTCTGCGGTGTGGAACGCAGGGAGGCAGTGCATGAACTTCACGTCCGGATTGCCGGTGGCGGCCATCAGGGTGGCGTTCACCTGGTAGGGCAGCATCCGGCTGATCCGCTCGTCCCAGTCCGAGGCCGGTTCTCCCATCGAGACCCAGACGTCGGTATAGAGGACGTCCGCACCCTGCACCGCCGAGGCGATGTCGCTCCCGACCGAGAAACGGGCACCGGATTCTTTGGCCAGCCTGTCCGCAATGCCTTGGACCTGCGGCGCGGGAAGCAGGTCGTCGGGACCGACGATCCGGACGTCCATACCGAGCAGGGTCCCGGTCACCAGCAACGAGTTGGCGGTGTTGTTGGACCCGTCGCCGAGGTAGCAGAGGGTGACCTCTTCGAGGGGCTTGCCGAAATGATCACCGATGGTCAGGACATCGGCCAGCATCTGAGTCGGGTGCCACTGGTCGGTGAGGCCGTTCCAGACCGGGACTCCGGCGAACCTCCCGAGCTCCTCGACGGTTTCCTGCGAGAAGCCCCGGTACTCGATCCCGTCGAACATCCGCCCGAGCACGCGGGCCGTGTCCTTCATCGTCTCCTTGTATCCGATGTGGGACTCCTGGGGTCCGAGGTAGGTGACGTGGGCGCCTTGGTCGTGCGCGCCGACCTCGAAGGCAGACAACGTCCGCGTCGAGGCCTTCTCGAAGATGAGGGCGATGTTGCGACCCGCGAGTCGCTGGCGTTCGATCCGCGCGATCTTCTCTGCTCGCAGCTCTCGTGCCAGTTGGATCAGGAACAGGAACTCCTCCTTGGTGAAGTCCACCTCTTTGAGAAGACTGCGTCCCTTGAGATTCACCAACATGCGCTGCGTGTTCATCGGCCCTTTCCCTTCGTGGTGCTCTGCTTTGCCCGGTGGTTCATCGGCTAGGCGGGGTCGCGCTCGATCGGACACGTCATGCAGCGTGGTCCACCTCGGCCTCGGCCGAGCTCGCTGCCGGCGACGGTGACCACTTCGATCCCTTGCTTGCGCAGCATGGTATTCGTTGCGACGTTTCGGTCATAACCGATGACCACCCCTGGTGCGACCGCAAGGTAGTTGGTGCCGTCGTCCCACTGTTCACGCTCGGCGGCTCGCACGTCCTCGTCCGTCGTCAGTACGGTGATCTCGGGGACTTCGAGCACCTGTGCGATGGTGTCCCACACGCTGTGGTTGCGAACGACCGACAGCCGGCTCGGATCGTCGTCCTTGGTCACTGTCCAGCTGCGCAGATGTCGATCGAAATAGGGATAGAGGACGAAGGTGGCCCTGTCAACCATGGACATCACCGTGTCGAGATGCATGAAGGCGTGGGATTGCGGCAGCTCGATGGCTACCACCGTGTCGACCTGCCCGCTGTCGAACAAGGCATGGGCCACCACCTCGACTGCCATCGGAGTGGTCCTCTCGCCCATTCCGATCAGGACGGCCCGATTTCCGATGACGTGCACGTCCCCGCCTTCAATGGTCGCCGGCTGATAGGAGCGGTCCTCATCGCCGTAGTAGGTCAGGAACTCCTCGCCGGCGAAGAGGGGGTGGAAGCGGTAGATCGCCCTGGTGTGCAACGACTCGCGTTGGCGGGCCGGCTTTGCCATCGGGTTCACGGTCACACCGCCGTAGATCCAGCAGGAGTTGTCGCGCTGAAAGAGATGGTTGGGAAGGGGAGCGAGGACGAAGTCGTCGTTCCGAAGCATGGTCCACTTGAGGCTGCGGGCATGCAGGGGGTTGAGGTCGGCTTTCAGCACCCCCCCGACCAGGTAGCTGGCCAGTGCCGGCCCGTCCAGGTCATCGAAGAGTTGCCTGACCGGACCGACGAGTGAAGGACCCAGATTCTCGGGGGTGCACACCCGGTCGAGGACGAACTCCCGGCCCTCGGGGAGTTCGAGCGTCTCGGCCAACAGCTGTCCGTACAGGTGGACCTGGACACCCTTCTCGCGGAGGGACTCGGCGAATGCGTCGTGCTCCTCCTTGGCCTTCTTCGCCCACATCACGTCGTCGAAGAGGAGCTCGCCGATGTTCTCGGGTGTCAGCCGGGAGAGTTCGAGCCCCGGCCGGTGCACGATGGCCTGGCGCAACTGGCCGACTTCAGAGCAAACGCGGTAGCTCATGAGAGGCTCCCGCCCGCCGGAACGGTCACGACGCCGCCTGCAGTTCCGTTGCCCCCTGATCCGATTGCCGGCGCCTCTTCTTCGGGAAGGTCCACCGGCTCGATCGCCTCGCCGAGGCGCTCACGCCGGGCGTTCAAGAAGGCGTACAGGACGAGGCCCGCAAGGATCACCACCAGTGCCTGGTAGACGACCTGGTACCCCGAGGCGAAGGTCACCCACATCGAGAACAGGACGCTGGCCCCGGCGACGGACAGGTCACGGGCGAGCGCCCAGCCCTGCACCCGCCGACGGCGTGACACCAGGTAGGTCAGCTGGGCGATGGCCGACATGAAGTAGGGGATCGCAACCGTGACCACGGTCAGATCGACCAGGTAGGTGAAGACGGTCAGCCCCGAGCTGGTGGTGTAGCGCCACAGCATCAGCAGCGACGGAAGCGCGGTACCGACCACGATGCCGAACCAGGCGGTGCCCTTCCGGTCTTTCCAGGCGAAGGCCCTCGGGAACATGTCGTCCTGGGCGATCGCCCGAGAGGTCTCGGTCACGATGAGGGTCCAACCGTTGAGGGCTCCGATCCCCGAGATCACCGCGATCGCCGCGATGAACCGTCCGGCCCACGCCTCGTGCGGGAAGATCGATTGGAAGGCATTGACGAACGGTGATCCGTTGTTCACCAGCGCGTGATGGCTGACCAGCCCCATCACCGCAGCACTCACCAGAACGTACAGAACTGCGCTCAATGCGGTACCGAGCACCGACGCACGACCGACATTGATCCGTGGGTTCCTCACTCGCTTGGCGGTGATTGCCGCCGCCTCGACGCCGATGAAGGAGAAGAGCGCGACACCTGCGGCGATCCCGATCCCGCTGTAGAGACTGCCACCCGAGGCATTGAACGGTCCGAAGTTCGCACTCTTGACGAAGAACCATCCGACGATGCCGACGAAGAGAAGCGGCAGGAACTTGAGCACCACGGTCACGTTCTGGAACCAGGCCATCTGTCGAATGCCGACCAGATTGATGATCGCGGGAACCCAGAGTCCGACCATGGCGATGCCGAAGTTCTCCATGCTGCTCGGGTTGGTGATGTTGAACAGCGCATCCACGTAGAGAACCCACGAGGAGACGATCGCTGCGTTGCCGGCCCAGGATTGCACCCAGTAGCACCACCCGACCAGGTAGCCGGCGAAGTCGCCGAATTCGTGACGCGCATAGGCGTACAGCCCGCCGTCGCTGTTCGGCACCCGTTTGGTGAGCTGACCGAAGAGCACCGCCAGCAGCATCGCTCCCACCGCGATCACGCCGAGCACGGCGATACCCATCGTGCCCGCACCCGCCAACACGGCCGGCATGGTGAACACGCCGGTCCCGACGATGCTCCCGATGACCAGGCCGGTGGCCGACGTCAGGCCCAGTGAGTGCGCTCGTTCACGGTTGCGTTCCGAAAGTCCACCGTCAGGCCGGTCGGGCTGCATCGGCACCGCCGGCCCTGCCGTCTCCCGCTCTCTGGTCATGGACATCGGAGTTCCTTTCCGGCTGCCGGACATCGATCAGCCTTGCCCTCTTCGTCCATTTTCCAAATGGGGTGCCAACCGACCTAGGGCACAAAGTCACCTTGATCCCGGTGCCCATGCCCAGATTCCGAGTGCCACGCCCGAGCGCTTCGTGTGGGGTTACGGGTCGAGCGGGACCTCCCAGGTGAGCAACGTTCCGCCGGATGCACGGTTCTCGATCTCGAACCTTCCGTGCAGTTTTTCAGCACGGCGCCCCAGGTTCCCGAGCCCGAGGCCCGAGCTCGAAGTGGAGCGGTCGATTCCCTTGCCGTTGTCGCTGACCTCGACGATGCATCGCCCTGCGCTCACGCTGACCGTGACGTTTGCCGAGGTGGCCTCGGCGTGCCGCCCGACATTGGTCACCGCCTCCCGGATGACCGCCAGGATGTGCTCGCTGATCGTGGCCGGAATGGCGGTGTCGACGGGCCCCTCGAATCCGGTCTGGACGTCGAATCCGGTCACCTCCGCGAGATCCTTCACCAGCGAGAGAACGGCTGCCCGCACTCCTCGGCTCACTTCGGTGCTTCCCAGTTCGAAGATGCTCGTACGCACCTGACGGATCGTGTCGTCGATGTCGGCGATCGCCGAGTTCAACCGCTCCTTGGTTGGACCAGCGGACGGATGTGCAGCGATGCTCTGCAGGGAGAGCCCGACCGCAAAGAGGCGTTGGATGACCGTGTCGTGCAGGTCCCGGGCCAGTCGGTCCCGTTCCTCGTAGACGGCCACCTCGTGAACCCGCTGGTGAAGCCTCGCATTTTCGATCGCCACACCTGCTGCGACGGCAAGCACGACGATCAGCGCTTCGTCATCAGCGGCGAACTCGGTCCAGCCGACCTTGTCGGTGAGATAGAGGTTGCCGTAGACCTCGTCGCGCACCTTGATCGGGACCCCGAGGAAGGACGTCATCGGAGGATGGTTGGCGGGGAAGCCCGAGCTTTCCAGATGGGAGCCGAGCTCGGCGATCCGTCGGGGCTTCGGATCACTGATCAGGAGACCGAGCACGCCCTTCCCGGTCGGCAGCGGCCCGATTGCCACCTCTTCCTCGGGCTTCAGGCCGACAGTGATGAAGTCGGAGAGCGCCGTTCCCGATTCGTCGAGCACCCCGAGTGCGCCGTAGCGGGCGTTGGTCATCGAACAGGCCTCTTCGACGATGTGCCGCAGGAGCACCGGCAGCTCGAGATCGGCCTCGATCAGGAGGGTCGCTTCGAGGACACGACGAAGCTTGGCTGGATCCTCGATCGAGCGGTATGGCATCAGCACCTCCGCGTTGAGCGAGATTGTCGAATCCAGCCACCCAAGAAACGGTATGCTACCTGGGCCTGCTCCAGATGCCAAGTAGAGGGCCTACGAGCTCGACCGACCTATTCTCGCAGGGGAAGGGCTGACAGTGTCCATACGGGTCTTCCTGCTCGATGATCACGAGATCGTGCGAACCGGCCTTCGGTCGTTGTTCGAGGCCGACGAGGGATTCACCGTCGTCGGGGAAGCAGCCACCGCACGCGAGGCGCTCGACCGGATCCCGCCGACCAAGCCTGATGTCGCCATCTTGGACGTCCGGCTGCCTGACGGAAGCGGGATCGAGGTCTGCCGCGAGATCCGATCGTCCCACTCGGAGATCGCATGCGTGATGCTCACCTCGTACGCGGACGACGAAGCCCTCTTCTCGGCGGTGATGGCCGGCGCTTCGGGTTATGTCTTGAAGCAGGTCGGAACGCTCGATCTGGTGGGAGACATCAAGAAGGTCGCCGGTGGTCAGTCACTCCTCGACCCGGCACTGGCCGAACGAGTGCTCGAGCGACTGCGGGACGGACCTGACGAGGACCCGCTTCTGGCCAGCCTGACCCCCCAGGAACGCAAGATCCTCGATCTCATCGCAGAAGGTCAGACCAATCGGCAGATCGCCGGAGTGCTGTTCCTCGCCGAGAAGACAGTGAAGAACTACGTCTCCAACATGTTGGCCAAGCTCGGCATGGAACGACGCACCCAAGCTGCAAGTTACGCGACCCGGGTCGCGGAGCGTGCGGCAAACGAGCGCCGCGGTGAGGAAACGGGCACCTGACGACGCAGCGTTGACGACCGGCGCCGTCCGAGTCTGTCGGCCGAGGCCGAGCACCTGCACCCGCTCAGGAGCCGAGCGGCACTCCACGGGACTGCGTCGACGGCCCAGCTCGCAGCCGCTCCTTCGGGGTGGCCCCGTTGCAATCGCCGCCGGCAGCTGACCAGTTCGGCCAGAGCTTCGCCCGGAGACGATTCCGTTGCGTCAGGGTCGAACGTCCCGACCGAAGGTGGATGGAGAACGGTGGACTTTCGGCCCTATGCCTCGGCATCGATCTGTCGTGCAATGGGGGTAGGAACGATGCCCAGAGAGAGAGGTCACGATGAAGCATTCCCACAATCACCGGAGCAACGCTGGACGCCGAGGCGAAAGCGGTCGATCGGGTCGCCTGTCGGTGAGCCCCTACTGCGTCGAGGATTGCGCCTTCACCCGGCGAGAGCTCGAACAGGCGCGGTCGATGATTCCGCGCACCCGGATCGTCGTCCCCGGGTAGTCCGATCGGATGTCGGGCTGGACCGTCGCACCCGAGGCCTGTGGAGTGGAGTCATGAGCCCCGACTCCGACACGTATCCCTTCCAACTTGCTTGTAGTGCGCGCACCCGCGACGGGTTGACGGTCTCCCTCCGGCCGATCCGGCCCGATGATGGGGGTCGGCTTGCCGAGTTCCACCGGCATCTCTCGATGCTGTCCGTCTACCACCGGTTCTTCTTCGTCCATCCGAGGCTGACCGAACCCGAGATCGACCGGTTCACCCACGTCGACTACCAGGACCGCCTGGCCCTGGTAGCGGAGTCCGACGAGCAACTCATCGCGGTGGGGCGGTACGAACGGATCCTTGGAACCTCAGAGGCGGAGGTCGCCTTCGTCGTGGCCGACGAGCTGCAACACCGGGGCATCGCCACCCTCCTGCTCGGGCATCTCGTGGAAGCGGCGCGGGTGAATGGGATCACTGTCTTCGTCGCGGAGACGCTCTTCGGAAATCGCGACATGCTCGACGTCTTCTTCCACTCCGGCTTCGAGGTGACCACACGGACCGACGGGGAGTTGGTCCATGTTCGTTTCTCGATCGAACCTGCGTGACAGAATTGGACCCGGTGGGCTCGGACCCCTGGTCAGGACTGCGGGTGGCACTCGAAT
This sequence comes from uncultured Acidimicrobiaceae bacterium, assembly GCA_963839925.1. Taxonomy (GTDB): domain Bacteria; phylum Actinomycetota; class Acidimicrobiia; order Acidimicrobiales; family RAAP-2; genus Bog-756. The sequence continues at coordinate 1,188,038 of CAWIWV010000002.1, forward strand.
CGACGACCAGTGATCACGTCGGGCCGGACGACGAGCAGCAGGTCGCCAGGCTCGGGCACGAGCGGGTGGGGGGCGGTTTCGAGCTGGTTCGGATTTGGTGAGTCGATGACTGTCGCCAAACCTCTCACCAGAACACTCCACGCGGTACCCGATCCGGGGTCGAGTTGGTCCACCTCGAACGCCACGAGTCGGCCCGCGGCGGCCTGCGAGAGGAACCCTGGCCCCGTTCGCACCATCACCCCGCCGTCGCAGAGCGAGAAGTTGACGGGAACGACCACCGGCGCCTGGTCGGTGGCGACACCGAGCCGCCCGATCCCGCCGTCCCCCGCGGCGACGGCGAGCAGGCGCTTGCACTCGGCGGCGGGCAGTACCGTGGTTCCCCTTCTATCGATCCACATCCCCGCACTATGACACCGGACGGCGACATGAACCAGAGGAATTCGTCACACGGCGCGTCGGCCGGTGAGTTGACAGGCGTGCGACACCCGTGGGCCGCTCTGGCCGTCCTGTGTGTCACCCTCCTTCTGATCAGCCTGGACACCACGGTGCTCAACGTGGCGCTCCCGACGATCACCCGTGCTCTGCAGGCGAGCTCGAGCCAGTTGCAGTGGGTGGTGGACGCCTATGCGGTGGTGTTTGCCGGGCTCCTGTTGCCGCTCGGCGCGCTGGGGGACCGCATCGGACGGAAGTGGGTGTTCATGGCCGGCTTGGGGGTCTTCGGCGCCGGCTCCGCGTTCGCCGCGTGGTCGGGAAGCCCCGACCGCCTGACCCTTGCCCGTGCAGTGATGGGGGTGGGGGCGGCGGCCCTCATGCCGTGCACCCTCTCGATCCTCACCAACCTGTACACCACCGAGCGCGAACGGGCGAGAGCCATCGGTATCTGGTCGGGCACGAGTGGGATCGGAGTCGCGCTCGGTCCCATCCTCGGCGGCGTTCTCCTCGCTCATTTCTGGTGGGGATCGGTGTTTCTGGTCAATGTCCCGATCGCGTTGGCGGGCCTCGTGGCCGCGACCTGGTTGATCCCAAACTCGCGAAATCCCGCGACGATGCGTCCCGACCCGGTTGGCGCGTTCTTGTCGATGTTCGGAATGGGACTTCTTCTGTGGGGAATCATCGAGGCGCCCGGGCGGGGATGGACCTCTCCTCCGATTGCCGGATCGTTGGCCGGAGCGGGGGTGCTCATCGTGTTGTTCGTCCTGTGGGAGCGTCGGATCGACCACCCGATGCTGCCGCTGCGATTCTTCAAGAGCCGGCGCTACAGCGTGGCCATTTCCGCTCTGGCGCTGGTGTTGTTCGCGCTGTTGGGGATGTTCTTCCTCATGACCCAGTACCTGCAGTTCGTGCTCGGTTACAGCCCGCTCCAAGCCGGAGTACGCATCGCGCCAGTCGCATTGACGCTTTTGTGCATTGCGCCGTTCTCGGTGGTGATCGCCCGGCGTATCGGTAGCAAGTACGTCGTCGCCACCGGCATGGCCCTGATCGCCCTCGGACTTGCCCTGCTGTCGAGGACCACGGTGTCCAGCAGCTATCGGGACTGCGTCATCCCCTTCGTCGTGGTCGGGATCGGAGTCGCGCTCAGCTTGGCTCCGTGTACGGAGTCGGTGATGGGATCCCTTCCACGTGAGGAGGCCGGTGTCGGGTCTGCGACCAACGACACTGCGATGCAGATCGGTGGGGCACTGGGTGTGGGTGTACTCGGCACCGTGCTCAACTTCCGCTACCTGCACCTGATGACGCCCGTTCTCGATCGGGCCCCGGTTCCGGGACCGATCAAGACGCTCATCGAGAGCTCGGTCGGTGCCGCCTTGGCCGTCGCTGATCGGGCACCCGCCAAGCTGGGTGATGAGCTCTCGACCCTGGCACGCCGATCGTTCCTGTCGGGGATGGACCTCGCACTGGTCATCGCGGCGGTCGTGGTCGGAGTGGCCGCGGTCCTCATCATCCTGCTCCTGCCCAACAGAGGCGCTCCCATCCTGCCGGCACCGGCCGGCGTGGACGACCAGATGCCAGGTCAGCGGGTGACGGAGCGTCTTCCGTAGATGCCCCGTGGATCCCCGTCGCCGTCCTCGATCACTCCGATGTCCTCATAGCCGGACTGCACGAACAGATCGGTCGCGGGCTTGGTCTGATCCGAACCGGTCTCGAGAAGGAGCCATCCGCCGCCCCTGATCCAGCGAAGGCTCCGCTGCACCGCTCTCGAAACCACCCCGAGGCCTCTCTCGCCGCCGTCCAGAGCGCACACCGGTTCGAACTCGAGCACGTCGTGCGGCAGCAGTCCGAGCGCGTCCGTCGGGACGTAGGGCAGAACGCCGACCATCACGTCCACCTTGGAGCCGATCGTGGCCGGAAGCGGCCCGTCCAGATCTCCTTCCAGTGCCTCCACCCCGTTCCGGCGCGCACACCGGACGGCGACCGGGTCCACATCGGTGGCAACGACCCGTGCCCCGGGCTTGGTGGTCTGGAGCACCATGGCAATGGCCCCCGAGCCGGTGCACAGATCGACCGCCAGTCCATCGTCCGGCAACAGGTCTGCTGCCATCCGGGCGAGCGATTCCGACTGCCATCTCGGGACGTAGACGCCCGGTTCGACCGCAACCTGCAGCCCGCAGAACAGCGTCGTCCCGGTGATCCATGCGAGAGGCTCTCCGGTCAGGCGACGGTCGAGCATCCGTCGCAGCGCGCCCTCATCGGGAGCTGCCCGGATCAGCTCGTCGGCCTCCTCGGGCGCTGCAACGCACCCGGCACGCTCGAGGGCCCGGGTGATCTCGGCCCGGGTGATCTCGGCCCGGCCAGCCCTGCTCTCCGCTATGGGATCAGGAGGCCCGGCGGCCGTCGAAGTCCTCGGCCGGCCAGGTGTGGTGGCAGGCCCGGCACTGGAGGGTCACCCCTCTGCTGGCCATGCCGGTTCCCCGTACGACGAGGATCGGGCTGTCACCTGCGAAGCAGTTCGGACAGCTCATTTCAGGCTTACCTACATCCATGTCGCCGACCTCTGAATGGTATGTCCGCACCGCCCACGATTCGGCCGTCAGATACGTTCTGCACCGTAGTGATGCCCGAGGATCGGGGCAAGTCGAAATTGGGAGCCCAGGTGGCATGCCCGGGGGACGTCGTGGCGTTCCTCGCTAGGCTCCCGGTTTCCGACGACCGCCACCGAGGAGGTTCCCATGTCGAGCACCGACGTCTTGATCGACGGGTTCGAGAGGATTCGGGATGCGGTCTATCCCGCCGTGACCGGCCTCTCCTTGGACGAGCTGACCGTCCGCTTGGACGACGAGTCGAACACCATCGCCTGGCTCGTGTGGCACCTCACCCGGATCGAGGACGACCATGTCGCCGCGATCGCCGGGCGAGAGCAGGTATGGACAGCGTCGGGGTGGGCCGATCGGTTCGCTCTGCCTTTGGACACTGCCGACACGGGATACGGTCATGATCCCGCAACGGTCGCCCTGGTCGTCGCCGCTCCAGACCTCCTGCTCGGGTACTTCGAAGAGGTGCACCAGGGCACGCGCGGGTTCGTCCAGGCTTTGGATGACGCCGATCTCGAGCGGGTGGTCGACGATCGATGGGATCCACCCGTCACGATGGGCGTCCGGTTGGTCAGCGTGCTCGCCGACGGACTGCAACACTCCGGTCAGGCGGCATTCGTGCGCGGGATCGTCCAGCGTCGCTGACCCACACACTCACTGACGTGGGCTAGCCGGACCACAACGCCGCCTCCACGAAATCCGTCTTGCAAGGTGGGCCGTCCGCAACCAGCAGCTCGGGTGGGACCCGGCCCGGGGGGAGCCGCACCAGCATCGAGGACCGGGTGCCGTAACCGTCGGTGTGGACGCACGATGCGCGGGTTTCCAGCGGTCGGACGACGACCTCTCCCTGCGGCTGTGGTGTCGGCGCGTCGTCGAGGTCGCGGGCAGGGTCCTGCTCGCCTTCGAGCATCGGGATGGTGTGGTCTGCCAGCACCGAAGGGAGCACGTCCCACAGCGGAGGATCGCCCGAACCGGCACCGTCGAGCAGGGAGCGGATGCGGTCCACTTTCGGAGACGCCTCCCCGTAGCCGACGTTCTCGAGGATGTGCAGACCTGGCTGGAGGAGGCGGGTCCGGGGTGCCTCGTCCGCAGGAATCTCGACGTAGTGCAGCGACTCGCGGTCCCCGATCAGCATCCATGCCGGGTTGTACTGGCCGGGACCCACTTCGTGCAGCAGAGCATCCACCCCGTCGGCCGCGCTCGTCCGACTCGCGGCGACGAGCGGGAGCTCGCCTCGAGAACGCTTGGACGGGTCTCTCCCACCTGGGGACGGGCGATTGGTCAGACCTGCGACCACGCCGTACTCGTTGACCGCGAGCCAGGTGCCCCCGGCGAGCTCGTCTCGCCCCCCGAGGATCCTTGGATCGTGTTCCCGCAACACGCAGAGTGACTCCGCCGGCCGGTCGAGCCGTTCGTCGCGGTTGGCGGCGGCTACGAGGGCAAACCCAGGCTCCGACTTCCAGGCGAACACGAGGAGGCACATGAACCCGAGGGTAGCGATCTGTCGCATCCCTCGATGCCGGTATCGTCGAGATTGGAGCGACTCGGAAAGGCACCGGCAAAGGCACCGGGGACGAGTTCTCGAAGGGGTGACTGACCGATGTTGTTCCTACCCGAGGCGGCCGGACCGCATGATCCGGTCCTCGCGACCATGCCGCGGAGACCGGGATCGATACGACGGACGTCCAGCATCGACACGTCGCGACCCGACGGGTTTGAAGGCGACATGACCGTCGTCGCCCGCGCGCGGGACCTGCGGACGGACTCGGAATCGAAGGCAACGGTGGTCGGCGAAACGGAGATCGTCGCCCGACTCGATGGCTCGAACCGCCGGGTGCTCTCGATCAGTTCCTCACCGGAGCGTGAGGGTCTGGACCAGCTCGTCGGCCTGCACGTCGGACCGGGGTTTCGTGGGCGGGTCGACAAGATCTTCCCGGGGGAGCAGGAGACGGGATCCCTGTTTCACCTGCTGCTCGACGACATGGTGGGTGCGTTGCTGGTCTCGGGCTACGGGGCGCAGCGGGCCGGGCAGTTCGAGCGACCGCGGGAGCCGGTCGTGCTCGACGAGTCCCCGAAGGAGCCCAGACGAGTCGACCTCGCAAAAGCGACGCTCGCTCAGGACGACCTCTGTGCCGGATGGGCCCGTGAGGGAACGATGATGGTCACGATTCGTGCCACCGGAGAGATACCGGTGGCGCTGGGGCCTCCGGCTCCATTGATCGAACGCGAGGATGATCCGATCGGCTGGCACACGATGGAGTCGCTTGCTCCGCACGCCATGCGCCGTCGACGGTGTCTCGATGTCGCGATCGTCACCGACGACGAGCGGACCCACGACATCGCCGGTCACTTCCGTGACAGCCATATGGATCCGACCGACGGTGAATCGGTCGTCCACGAGTACACGGTCACCGGTGGAATCGATGTCGATGCGGGCCGGATCGTGGAGATCAGCGCGAGGGCGCACGTGTTGCCGTGGATGGAGTGTCCGGGGGCGGTGGCGAGTGCCGAACGGCTGTCCGGTCTGCCCGTCTCCGAAGTGAGGGGTCGGGTTCGTCGGGAGTTCAGCGGAACCTTGACCTGCACCCACCTGAACGACACGCTGCGGTCACTCGGGGACCTCACCTACCTCGTCGAGCAGCTGTGACGGGCGGCTCTGCTTAGGACGCAGCGATCGCTTGCTCGATCTTCGGGAGCACCACGTGCCAGTAGTCGAACGCGTGGGCGGTGTCGGCGAAGATGTCGAGCGTCTGCGCGCAGCCGGCGGCGATCAGGGCGTGGTCCATCGCGGTCGCCTGACTCGTCGGCTGTTGCTCGTGGTCGCCGTTGAAGATGAGCCAATGGGATGCGCAGTGTCCTTTGGTGACGTGCTGGTCCGGGCTGTACTGCTTCTCCAGCGTCTTGCTACACCCGACTCCCGTGCTGGGGCAGCCGAGCGTGCCGGTCAGGTCCTTCATGTGTTGCTTTCCCACTGAACCCGGATAGGCGCCCCAGTAGGCGAGGGCGGTCGAGAAGTCCTCGGTGCCGCTGAGCGTGATCACCGTTCTGACGGTGCCCTTGTGCGCACTGTTGAGTTCTTCGGCCGCGTCACCCGCCAACAGGCCACCGGAGCTGCCGCCGAGGATGGTCAGGTAGTGGGGGTTGGCGCCGTATCCGGAAGCATGATTGATCACCCACTTGGTTCCGTTCACCACATCGGCGACCTGGTCGGCAATACCGACGCCGCCGGTGTCGTCCCGGTAGTTCACGACGAAAACAGTGTCACCGTAGGAACCGAGTTTGTTCGCGTCCGTCGCCATGTTCTTCGCGTCGAGGGCAGACGATCTGAAGCCACCACCGTGGATCATCACCACGCTCGTCTTGTTCGGTTGACTCGTGCTGTAGACGGTGACCGTCTGAAGAGCGTTGGACCCGTAGGTGTGGATGGTGACCGTTCTGACCGGGCGGGTGGCCTGTGGCGCGGCTGCAGCACCGGCCTGAGTCGTTCCGACAGTCGCAGCGATGGCAAGTGCCACCGGCAAAGCAGCAATCGCAGCAATCGCCCGTTTCATCGTCACCCCCCTCACTGCTCTCCCCGCCAACGATCGGCGACGGTTCCGACGGTCGACCCGAGGTCGTCCAGGTCTGGGAACCAATTCCTCCATTCAACCACGTCACGCCTTAGTGGCCGCAAGGGGCTGCCTAAAGCTCCTTGGCAATGGTGTTGGCCTGCCGCTGGGTGAACGCCCCCGAGATCTGGACTTGGCCGTCGAACGAAGTCCAGGAGGACTGGATGGGCTGGACGATCGGCGCGGAGATGACCGTGCCGTTGAGCACCACACCGATGATCGCGTGGAAGTGTGCACGGGTGAGTGCATCCCATTCGCTGGACCCCTGTCGGGTGAGGACAAGGTTGATCGCCCACTGGCCATCGGCAGGTTGAGCCGAGGCGGACTCCACGCCCGTTTGGGTCAGGCCGGCAGGGCCGAGGACATAGCGAGCTGACCCCTCCGACGCCTCCCCAGGAAGCAGAACCGGCTGATCACTCCTGTCCGCCGCTGGGGACGTCGAGGGATAGCTGGCGAACTGTTGATCTGCAGGCATTCGCACGTTCGAGGTGTAGCCGTTGACGTCGTTGGAGCTGGGGGTGACTTGGAGGTTCGAGGCTGTCAGCCCCGTCGACGGCGAGCAAGCAGGGAGCGGTCCCGTCGAAACAGTCTGCCCAGGGGCCAAGCTCAGCGCCGGCGCAAAACAGAGCACCGGTCGGAAGCTGAGGTTGGCGCCGGAGTGGGCTCCAGAACCGACGGGCGTCGGGTGACGTTGTGGGTTCGGAACGCTTCCGCTCCCTCGAGTGGCTGCGAATCCGACGACAACTGCGATGAGCAGAACGACCAGCAACGCCGTTATTCCGGAGACCAGTCGGCGCCGTCGCCGACGTTGCCGTGCTTCACGAAACAACACTTCAGGTTCATCGACCGTCGGGCGCGCCACCGGTTCGTGGACAATCGTCACGACGGGTCCGACCGCCTCAGAGCCATAGAACTACTATGACTAGTACTAAGCTCTCAGTCAAGCGACCGATCCAGGTGGGGCCGGCGTAGCCCCCGATGAGATACTGCGGCGATGGAGCGGATCACGATCCGGAGCGCCGACCTGGCCGACGTCGAACGGCTCGTCGAGCTCCTCGAGTACGGATCCCTTGCTGATCCATCGGGAGAACCGGAAAATGCTCCCGATATCGGTCGCTACCGGGCGGCCCTCGTCGAGATCCAGGCGACTCCCGGCAATGACGTCTTGGTCGCCGAGATTGCCGGTGAAGTCGTGGGCACGTGCCAACTGGTGATCTTCCGGCACTTCCAGAGAGAGGGCGGGCTCTGCTGTGAGATCGAGTCCGTGCACGTGCACCCGGACTTCCGATCCAAAGGGATCGGTTCACAGCTGATGGCCTCAGCAGTCGACATCGCTCGACAGGCGGGGTGTTACCGGGTCCAGCTCACCTCCAACCTGCGGCGGCCCCGTGCCCACCAGTTCTACGAACGGGAGGGGTTCCAACCGAGTCACGTCGGGTTCAAACGGCTGATCCCTGCCGGCTGAAATCCAGTCGGCTGCGATCAGCAGGGCCGGCGTTAGCGTTGCGGCATGCTGCGGATCGGAGTGATCGGGGACCGTCAGCCGGACTATGCGCCTCACGTCGCGACGGATGCCGCAGTCGAACACGCCTCGGACGCCAACCGGACTCCGGCCGACGTGATCTGGGTCGCGACCGACGAGGTGGTCGCGGCAGGGGCGGGTGCAGCTGAGACACTAGAGAGCTACGACGCTCTGATCGTCGCCCCCGGGAGTCCGTACAGGAGCCGGCAGGGCGCGCTGGCTGCGATCGAGTACGCGGTGTGTCAACGACCTGCCACTGCTCGGCACCTGCGGTGGGTTCCAGCACGTCGTCCTCGAGTTCGCGCGCGACGTCCTCGGCTTTGCCGATGCCGAGCACGCCGAGTACGACCCGTACGCGTCCCGACTCTTCGTCACCCCGCTGTCCTGCTCGCTCGCCGGGGAGGAAATGACCGTGCACATCGAGGAGGGATCCCGAGCGGCTGCCGCATACCGGAGGTTGACTGCGGTCGAGCGCTACTACTGCAATTTCGGCCTCAACCTGGACTACCTCGACGCGCTGGTCCAAGCGGGACTCCAGGTGACCGGGACCGATCGAGACGGCGAGCCGCGCATCCTCGAGCTGCCGGATCATCCCTTCTTCGTGGCGACGTTGTTCGTGCCTCAGACCTCCAGCAGCGCGACCTCGCCCCATCCACTCGTCCTGGCGCTGATCGAAGCCGCCGAGGCACGGGCAGGCACCGTCCAATAGGCGGAGATCAAGCGGACCTGACCTCGCGCCGATGACCAGGTGTGGAGTTGCGGACCCGCAGGCCAAGCGCGACCGAACGGCCGGCGGGCCGAGCGATCCGCACCACTACGAGGTCAGCTCCGGCACAGCCCTCTGCCGCTGAACGCCGCCACACCTCAGTCTCTCCCGCTCGGCTTCCGAGGCTGCTCGGCACTCTGGTCATGGCCTTCGCTCCCTATGAGCCTCTGCCGTTGCTCGGGGCCGCCCGCTTGTTCTCGGGGATGGCGATCGAGCTTGTCTATCGATGGGCGAGCGGCCAGCTGTGGGCCGACCCCGACAGCAAAGCCGTGCTGCTGTACTCGCAAACGACCCGCGTGGAGGACCGACGTCAGTCGCTCCGAGAGATCATCGCGGTCGTCTGCGCCACCGTTGTCGGGACCGTGCTGGTCTCCCTCGCCAACACGGTGCTCCTCCTACCGCTCGGCGTGATTCTGGTGGCGTCCGGAGTGCCGGCGCGATGGGTGACTGACATCTTGCTCGGCATCATCGGAGTGCGGCTCGTCGTCATCGGATGGAGGGCGACCCGCGCCTACCAGAGCGAACGGTCGTTGGCCGCGAGGTTGCCCCGTGCATCGGGTCTCCGGTGGCGAATCGACTTCCTCGCCGCGGTTCCGGCCAGAAGCGGGCACGGTGGCCATCTGCTCGACGCGTTCCTCCGCGAGGCCGACAAGCGCCGGGCCGAGGTTGTGCTCCACTGCGAAGCGCGCAATATCGGGTTCTATCGGAAGCACGGATTTCGAGTGCTGTTGGCTGATTGTCCTGGCCGTCAACACCTGATGGCTCGATCGCCCGGAGGCCACCATCGAAGGAAGACTCGCAGTGGACCTCGTCGCTGATCCCAAGGACCGAACGAGTGTCAGCTGACGGGCGCGGTTGCTCGGTACAGGCACTGGCCGCCTCCGGACGCGAGCAATCCGCCCCCCTCTGACCACACGCGTGCCGTCCAGCCGAACAGACCTCCTCCAGAGAACGGCGCAGCGCCGTCGCAGAGCAACCATTCGTGACCTGTCGTCGGCTGGTGGAATGCGACGTTGAGATCGAGCGAAGGAGCGATGAAGGGCGGCTGTCGCCAGACATGAGGCCGCTGCGCCGATGGGAAACTCGGCAGGTCGACCAAGATCACGAGACGTGCGGCATCCAAAAACGGATCGGAGTAGGTCGCCGTCGGTACGAAGCGCAACCACTCCTGCCAGATCGCGGGCCTCGGGCCGTCGGGGGGCCAGGTGGGCTCGAAGCGAACCGGCTTCGCCTCGAGGTTGTCCCAAAAGCGGTAGGGGCGAACCGATTCCCCCGGGACCAGCTCCGCCAGACTCGACAGGTCGCCGGGGCCCGGGACCTCGGGGGGAACCGTCTCGTCGTGCTCGAGGCCTTCGCCTCCGGCCGTCGACCACACCATGGCGTCGAGCACCGGGCGGCCGTCCTGGGTCACCTCGACCCGTTGGGATGTCGCGGCTCGACCTTGTCTCCTCGTTTCGACGCGGATGTCGACCGCATCGAAACGGGCCACACCGAGGTAGTGACACGAGAAGGCCGCCGGCAACGGGTGGCTGCTGCAACGGCCAGCAGCTCGCAGCGCACAAGCTGCCACGTACCCGCCCATCGGGCCCCAGATCTCCCAGTCCTGGTTCAAGATTGCCCGGAACGAACCCTCGCCTGTCTGTTCGACCGCGGTGTCTTCGTCGAGATCGCCCATCGCTTCTCAGCCGGAGTTACTTGCCGAGGACCGCTCCGAAGAAGTGCTCGGAGGCCTTCCAGTGCCCTTCGGCGGCCGCTTCGTCGTAGCGCGGGTTGTCGGGGACGGCGAAGCCATGAAGTGCTTGATAGGTCTCGACGGTGTGGACGACCCCCGCATCGGTGAGCGATTTCTCGAGCAGATCCTTCTGTTCTTCGGGGAACGATTGATCGTCGATGGCTGCTCCCACATACACATGGGCTTTAATCGCGCTCGCGCGGTGGTGGGGACTGTCCGGGTCGTCGGCCTTGGCAAGGTTTCCCCCGTGGAACGAGGCTGTCGCCGCGGCCCGGTCGCCGAGGGTTGTCGCGGCGAGCAAGGAGAGCCTGCCGCCCATGCAGTAGCCGGTCGTCCCGACCCCACCCGCTCGAGTGTCGGGCAACGAGTGGAGGTAGTCGACGAAGGATGCGGCGTCGCGCGCCGCGAGATCGGCGGTATAGCCCAGCATCATCCCCATGATCTTCTCCGCGGTCTCCTTGTCGGCGAAAGCGGTGCGCATGTCGACCGGGTCGTAGGGTCCGTTCCGGTAGTAGACGTCGGGCACCACCACGACGTATCCGAAGCCGGACAACCGTTCGCCCATCTGGCGCATGACGTCACGCATGCCCCCGGCGTCGAAGAACAAGATCACCGCCGGCCAGGGCCCGGTCCCAGCGGGAACGCTGAGCGACGCGGGGCAGATCCCATCGGCGGTCTCGATCTCGACAGAACTCTGTGTCACGGCGTCTCCTCCTCGTCTCTCGATCGACGTACCGTTCGGACCCTAGCGGTAAGTTCGAGAAGCGTTGGAGCGGGCGTCATCCATCGGACTCATCGACGGAGGTAACCATGCTGTACGGCATCCACGGAGGAAACACCGGGAGGTTGGCGTCGCCCGAGGGTGCCGAAGCGATCGGCGCGGCTGCACGAGCCCAGGGGGTGGAATCGGTCTGGGCGTGGGAGCAGATCGTCATACCCGCTCACTTCAAGAGCCCTTGGCCCTACTCGGCGGATGGCGCGCTGGCGGCCCCCGACGACGTTCCGTTGATGGATCCGCTCGTGTGGTTGGCCTGGATCGGGCGCGAGGTGCCAGATCTGATGCTGGCCACCGGGGTACTGCTGCTGGCCCTGCACGACCCCTTCTCGTTGGCGAAGACGGCGGCGACTCTCGACCTGTTGAGCGAGCAACGAGTCACACTCGGCATCGGCGTCGGGTGGCTCGAGGAGGAGTACCAGGTTCTCGGCAAGGAGTTCGGCAATCGGGGAAAGCGCACCGACGATGCGATCGTCGCACTTCGACAGCTCTGGTCCGAGAGCCCGGCTGCGTTCAGCTCGGAGACACTCTCGTTCCCCGCGCTCTACTGCGAACCTCGGCCGAGGCGGAAGATCCCCATCGTGATCGCTGGCGGTTCCAATGCAGCTGCCCGTCGTGCCGGTCGCTTGGGAGACGGCTTCTATCCGCATCCGAGCGTCGGCGATGACGTCGGCCCGCTGTTGGAGGTCATGCGCGAGAGCGCACGTGCCTCGGGACGCGATCCCGACGAGATCGCCCTGACCGTGGGGGGCGATCCGACCAAGGAAGCTGCTCGAGCGCGCCCGGTCGGTCGGAGCTCAACGTTTCCTGATCGACATCTACGGTCAGGAGCCCGACACCGTCGGGGGGTTCGTCGATCGAGCGCTCAACGATCTCGGGTGACCGTCTCCGTTCCAGCGACCAGTGACCGACAACGATCAAGGCGGTCGCGATCGGTGCCGAAGGGTAATCATGGGCGAGGGCGGCAACGGGATCAGCAGGCGACATCTGTTGACTCGCCTGGCGCCGCTCGGGGCGCTTGGCCTGGCCGCTGCCTGCGGAACGGCAGCGTCTTCGGAAGGCCCACCCGGTGGGTCCACCAATCGGCAAACCGGGGTCTCCTCGACGTCGACCCCGTCAAAACCGGTTCGCCCGTTGGCCCTCGTCTACCGGGGTCCCGCTGCATGCAGAGGCTGCGCCGAGGCGGTGGTCGCCCTGTTGGAGTCCGGCCCCTCACCGTTCCGGACTGCCTACTGCGGACCTGACGAGCGGCTTTCACTTTCTGCCGAGTCTCTGGCGGGAGCCTCTCTCTACGCCCAACCCGGAGGTGGAGACGATCTCGACGCGGCCTGGGCGGCCATGGAACCGTTCGAGGGGACCCTGCGCAGCTGGATACGAGGCGGGGGCCATTACGTCGGATTCTGCATGGGAGGATTCCTTGCCGGATCGGATCCCGGGTTCTCCCTCTTGCCGGGAGACAGCGGCGAGTACATCACCTCCCCCGGTGCGACGGTGCACTCCGACGAGGATGCGATCGTCACCGTGCGCTGGGAGGGCTCCGATCGGCCTATCTACTTTCAGGGAGGACCGTACTTCTCGGTTCCCGACGACCATGGGACGACCATCCTCGGCACGTACTCGAACGGGCTCGTTGCAGCCATGGTCGCGCCGTTCGGATCGGGGAGGGTCGGGGTGACCGGACCACATCCCGAAGCGCCCGCCTCGTGGTACCGGAGCGCAGAGCTCGAAGTGCCTGACCCCCTTCCCTTCGACCTCGGACACGACCTGATCGACACGACGATCCGCGCGTAGCTTCGCCAGAAAGGGTGCCCCGTCTCCGGATCCTGCTGACTTAGCATGCAGCCAACGACCGCTCGAGTCGTTCCATCCGGTGGATCTTCGAGGAAGGCTCAGTTCCGTGCGATCATTGGCAAACGAAGCGCCTGCAACACCACGCAGCCCGACGGACAATCCTCTCTTGCCACGGTGGACCCGAGTCGTAATCGCGTCCTCCGTCACAGCCATCGCGGTGCTGGCTGCCGGCTGTTCGAGCTCCCCCTCGAGCACAACCAGCACGACGACGACGTCGAGTCTTCCTGCGACGACGACTTCTGTCGCCGCGACCACGACGTCGAAGGTGCCGTCGACCACCACGACGTCTGGGGCGAGCACCACGACGAGTACGGCGACGAACCTGTCAGCACCCTGCACCATCGTGGCGGCCGCCGCCGCGCTTCCCGCCGGCTATCGAGTGCTCGACATCCACTGCGGAGGGGGTTGGGCGGCGGGCGCCATGAGCAACAGTCACTATGACGCCGCCTACTTGCTGCAGTCGAGCAATGGCCGGTGGGTGCGGGTCACGGGCGCGAGCGTCTGCACCAACGGATCAATCCCTCCTTCGGTCCTGGATGTGTCACCGTGCAAGGTGTCGTAGGGCCGGACGGGAGCGGAGCACCGGCGATATCCGTGCGCAGTCTCTCCAAGTCCTACGGAGAGAAACAGGCGGTGCGAGATGTCAGTTTCGAGGTCAGACGAGGCGACGTGTTCGCACTGCTCGGCCCGAACGGAGCGGGCAAGACCACGATCATCGAGATCCTCGAGGGCTTTCGAGATCGGACGTCCGGAGAGGTCGCAACTCTCGGTGTCGACCCATCGGACCGGCACACCCAGCGTTGGCTGAGGACCCACATCGGTGTGGTCCTCCAAGAGCTGGCGGTCGAGCCGTACTACTCGGTGCGGCAGGTTCTGACCCGGAACGCCGGGTACTTTCCCTCACCCCGTCCGGTCGACGAGGTCATCGCCCTTGTCGGCCTCGCCGAAAAGGCCGACGCGCGGGTGAAGACCCTCTCCGGCGGTCAGCAGCGGCGCCTCGACGTGGGCCTCGGGATCGTCGGCAATCCAGAGCTTCTCTTTCTCGACGAGCCCACCACCGGACTGGATCCCTCGGGGCGTCGAGACTCGTGGGATCTGATCCGCAGACTCGCAGCCGAAGGAACGACCGTGCTTCTCACCACGCACTACATGGACGAGGTGGAAGCGTTGGCCGACCAGGTGGCTGTGCTCAACAACGCAGAGATCGTGGCCAGAGGGACTCCGACGTCCCTCGGTGGACGCGACACGAGTGCGGTGACCATCCGCTTCGAGTTGCCGGCGGGGATCACAGCAAGTGACCTTCCGGTACCGATCGACTCGGAATCGGACGGGACGGTGGTGCTCCGCACCGAGGATGAGCTGTCTGTGCTGCACGCGCTCACCGGGTGGGCGCTCGAGCGCGGTCTCCGTCTCCCAGGTCTGTCCGTTGCCCGGGTCACCCTGGAGGACGTCTACCTCAGCCTGACTCGGGATCAAGAGTGAGCAGTCCTTCCACCACCGGGTCCTTCGAGGGCCTGCGCGACGTAAGACTGGTGGGCAGGCAGGTGCACTACGAGCAGCTGTCCTTCTGGCTGAATCCGATCGGGGCGGTCTTCACCCTGGGATTTTCGGTGGTATTCCTGATTTTGTTGGGAGCCTCCGCAGGGAACTCTCGCATTTCCTTCCTGCACGGCGTCCGACTGATTCAGTACTACGTCCCAGGGTTCGCTGCATACGGAGTGATGGCGGCCTGCTTCAACATCTTGGCGATCACCCTGGTCAACCGTCGCGAGATGGGCCTGCTCAAGCGGCTGCGGCTGAGCCCGCTGCCGACCTGGGCGTTGATCGCCGCCATCGTGCTCAGCTCGATGATCATCGCAGTGATCGAGGTCGTGCTTCTCCTCGCGGTCGGGAGAATCGGTTTCAGTGTTCACATTCCAGACGACCTCGGCGCGTTCTCTGTTGCGATCATCGTCGGCATGTTTTCGTTCTCGGCACTCGGTGTGGCGATGAGCACGCTCGTCCCGAACCAGGATGCGGCGGGTCCAGTGATCAGCATCGTCTTCTTCGTGTTGCTCTTTCTCTCCGGGCTTTGGTTTCCGATCAGGCCCGGATCCGGTCTCGCCCAGTTCTCGTCGTACTTTCCAGTGAAACACTTCATCTCGGCCGTGTTCATCCCCTTCAACACGCAAGCCGGCGCGTCTCCGTGGGCCTGGCACGATCTGCTGGTCGTGGCGATCTGGGGAGTGGCTGGAGCGTTTGTCGCCGTCCGAAGGTGGCAGTGGTCACCTCGGCGCGGCTGAGCTCGACGCTACGAAGGACAACGCAACCGGCTCCGTAACGAAAAGGCCGCCGGAGCGTTTCTCCGAGCAGGTTGTCTCATCGACGGAAGGAGAGAGACGATGTCTCCTCGACGCTTCGCATCAGCCGTTCTGGGCCTCGCTGCGGGATCGGTCCTGCTCTGTCTGCCGACCGGGGCGGGCGCCGCGGCGGCTTCCACCCCGGCTTCGGTGCCCCAGTACATCGTGCACTTCGAGCGCGATTGTCGCACCGCCTTCCGCGAAAGGGCTCGCATTCCATTCCACCCGTTGCGACATCGGCCCCGCCACGAATCCGCTGGTGGTGAAATGTCATGAGACCGGCACGATCAAGTTCACGACCGGCGGTGGTTCCGGGACGGCGACGGTGTCGAGTGCCTTGGCCGGAATCGACTGGAAGTTCACGCTCCACCGGACCAGCGCAAGCTCCACGACGTATCAGATGACCGGCAAGGGGACGGAGAGTTCGGGTGCTTCACCGGTCGCACGACCGGTGAAGGTCACCGGAACGATCACTGTCACGCCGACACCTGACCCGACCTTCCACGGAACAGAGGACGTGTTCCCGACCTCTGCCGGCTGAAGGTTGGCATACGAGCTCTCGCGTTACTCCCTACCAGAGTTGGAGTGTCTTGCTGGGTGCGGGTCTGGTCCGACTTGTCCGTCGTCATTCGAGGATCGTGACACCGGCGGTCGTAGCTCGCGACGACGAGCCCGATGGCCCCGGTCAGGACCAAGAGGACGCCCACCGCCTCGAATCCTGCAGCCGATGCAGAGCGGACCACCTGGTGAAGTGTCCCGGCCAACTCAGGCGCATCGTGGAGGATTGCTCGATCCGCTGCCGGTGATCCTGAAAGCAGACCGTGGAGATCGTGAACCTGGGCATGGGTCAGGTTCGGTCCGGCGATGATGTCGTTCAGCCTGTATTCGGCGAAAGTGTTGAACGTCACGACTCCCACGGCAACACCGACAGCCTGTCCAAAGAATCGAACCTGGGTGAGGATGCCGGTTGCTGCCCCGGACAGGCGCTCGTTCACGGTGCCCAGCGCGGCAATCGAACTCCCTGGGAGCGCATTGCCTCGACCACATCCCGTGAGGACCAGCGCGAGGACGACCAGTGGGAGGCCGCTCGTCCACTGGACACGTGCGATGGCCACGCACCCCAACGTGAAGAAACCCATACCGATCATCATCAAGATGTTGGGTCCGAATCGACGTGAGATGACGTCGACGTCGAGCGAGAACAGGAAGGCGGGACCTTCGAACGCAATGAGAATGAGACCGGCGACCGTCGGGGTGATGCCGAGGCCGACCTGCAAGTAGAGAGGCGTGAGGAAGATCAGGGCACCCACGATGATGCTGGCAACGAAGGTGACCAACGTCGCAAGCAGGTAGCGTTTGGAGCGGAACAGGTCGAGGTCGATGAGCGGCGACGGTCGATGGAGCTGGCTCCAGACGAATGCGAGCAGTGCGGCCACACCGGCGGCGAACGCGCCGACGACGAGGGGCGAGAACCAGCCCAGCTCGTTTGCCGACTGGAGGCCGGCGGAGATGAGCAGGAAGCCGGTGATCTGCAGCCCGAGACCCCGCGAATCGAGTCGCGGCGAGGCAACACGACTCGACGGGTGAACGTCTGTCAACAGCACCAGCACGGTGCCGACACCAAGGATGGGCAGGTCGATCCAGAACACCCATTGCCACGACAGGAACTGGCAGATCGATCCGATCAGGGGCGATCCGACGATGGAAGCCAAGAACGCAGCTGCAAACCACCGCGAGATACCGACCGAGCGGCGTTCGCCCGGATAGGCGTGAGATGCCAGGACCACCGACCCGGTGAACACGGCCGAGAAGCCGATCCCTTGGAGGGCCCGAAAGAGGATCAGCACGCCGACGGAAGGAGACAGCGCACATCCGACGGTTGCAACCGTGGTCACCGCCAGTCCTCCGAGCAGCACCGGACGCCGGCCGATGGAGTCGATCAGACGTCCCGCCGCCACGGCTCCGCCCGCCATCATGATCAAGGTCAGGCTCATGATCCACGAAAGCTCCGAGGTCGTTGCCGAAAGGCCTTTTCCAATTGACGGCAGCGCGACCGATAGCCCCAAGCCGTCGAACACGACGGGGATCGACACGACGATCGCTGTCGTCAGAAGCCAGTGGGGTGATTCCAAGCGTCGGGCCGGCATTGCCGAACTACTCCTCGGTGTGGTCGTGGTGGGAGTATCGGCCCGCGCTGCGTCAACCTGGAGGGCTGCTGCCCTCTCGAACCATCGGGAGCACTTCGTTTGCGAACCGCCGGGTCGCAGCGAGCGAGCGCTCATGGGCGATGTCCCGGGAGGGTCCGACGATGACCACGTGATGCAGACCGATTTCTGCGAGCTCGGAAAGTCTCCGAGCACAGTCCCCGGGAGCGCCGACGACCGCGAACCGATCGATGAACGGATCGGGCAAGAGCCTGGTCTGGCCGGCCGACTGGAGACCGTGGCGTCGTTCGTCGTAGTGATCCGCGACAGCGCGCTCGGTGTCGCTGCTCATCGCTTCCGGTGCTCTGGCGGCTGACGCCGCCTGACCGGTGAAGCGGGCGAAGATCCCGACGTTCGCCCGCACCAGATCTCGCGCGTCGGCGACGCTGGGTGCCGTGGCGGCGACCACACAGGCCCCCGCTTGGAGTGTCTCGGCGGAGAGTCCTGCGGCAGTTCGAGCGCTTCGAGCAAGATCGATCGCCCACCGAATCCTCTCGGGTGACGCGCCAACTGCGAAAGTCACCCGGTCTGCGCGTGTTGCCGCCAACGCGATGGCACGAGGGCCAGTCGCGACGACATCGACGGGAACCTTCGGAAGGTCCAGACCGACAAGCCATTCGAGCCGGCTCTCGTGCCCGTCCAGCTCGATCGACTGACCTCCGAGATAGCCCTGCAGCACATCGACATAACGACCCAGCTCGTCCAGAGTCGCTCGGCCTCTCCCGATGGAGGTGAGGGAAGAATCGCCGCGCGAGATGCCGAGCGTCGCCCGACCGCCTGACTCCGCCTGGAGTGTCGCGATTGCCGAGGCGGTCACCGCCGCATGCCGGGTGACCGGGTTGGTGACGTAGGGCCCGAGCTCGAGCCGGGAGGTGACCGAAGCCGCCAGCGCGAGCTCGCAGTACGGATCGCCCACCAGATTCTGGCTGTCGGCCAGCACCAATCCGTCCCATCCGTCCGCCTCGGCGGTCTCCGCCAGAGGAGCCACGGTTCTCGGAACAGGAAACGAGTGGAGCAAGAAGCGCATCGCCATGCGCCCACTTTCTCAGAGAACGTGAGAGCGACGGACTCATGTCGGTCGCCAGGTGCTCACCGGGCGCTGACGCCCTCTGAGGGAGAGTCGTACCATCTCAGACCATGGACTTCTCTTCACGGTACGGACCGTGGGCCCTGGTTGCCGGTGCATCTGAAGGGGTTGGGGCCTCAGTTGCTCGCCTACTTGATCAACGGGGCGTCAATGTCGTGCTTGTGTCCCGCCGCCAGGGTCCTCTCGATGACGTGGCTTCGGTCATTTCAAGTGAGACAAGGACGGTGGTCGCAGATCTCAGCGAAGCCGATGCCGTGGGCCGACTCGCCGATGCGACTGCCGACATTGAGGTGGGCTTGCTCGTTTACAACGCAGGCGCCGATCCCTATGCGTCGCAATTTCTCGATGTACCCGTCGAGGCGTGGCACCAGATGGTGACCCGTAACTGTGCGACTGTCATCGGTGCCTGCCACCACTTCGGCGCTCTGATGGTGGAACGGGGTCGCGGGGGCATTGCACTGGTCACTTCGGGTGCTGCGTGGGCGGGCGCATCAGGTCTCGCCACCTACGGCGCAACCAAAGCTTTCGACATGCTGCTCGCCGAGTCGTTGTGGGCCGAACTCGGACCGCGAGGTGTCGACGTCCTGGCAATGATTCTGGGCCTGACGGATACACCCGCGCAGCGAAGGCTGATGGACGGCCGCGAAATCGAGGGCATGGCGGACCCTGACGACGTCGCACGGGACATGCTCGACAATCTCGCGCACGGCCCAACCTTCCCGGCCGGCCCGTCTCCGTTCGGTTCTCTACCACGTCGCCAGGCGGTAGAACTCATGACCCAGGCCAGCGCCGCTTTGGAGCTGAAGCCCGCCTCGACGGGATCGACTCTTCCGCAGTGAGCTGAGAGCTGTCGGGTGGGCCGTGCGAGCCTCTATCCCATCACACTGGGAGCATCGCCACCTCGCCAGCCTTGGCGATAGCCGAGACTCGTGCTCCGATGTGCACTGCAATCCCCCCGATGTCGTGGCCGCGACTTTCGACCTCGCCGCAGTGAAGGCCTATGCGAACCTCAACTCCAATGTCCCGCGCGCGGTCACGGACGGCGCAGGCGCAGTCGATTGCCCGACTCGGACGATCGAAGATAGCGAGAAATACGTCGCCGGTTGTCTTGATCTCTCTGCCCTGAACGCGCTTCAGTTCGGCGCGAACGATCTCGTCGTGAGCGTCGAGGCGCTCGCGCCATGCGCGATCGCCCATCGCGTTGGCCAGTCGAGTGGAGTCGACGATGTCGGTGAATAGTACGGTGGCCAAGAATCGATCTCCTCTGGGCGAGGGCTTGAACCCAGTTAGAAACTCTTGAACGATCGCGAGAACAAGATCGGCATCTTGGGTCTGAGGCGTGAGGTCAGTGCGGGGAATATCGATGAATCGGGCGCCGGGTATCCGCTCGGTCAGTTCTCTGACAGCTTCGACCGTTGGGCTGCGACGATGGCGCCTATGAACAACCAAAGTCGGAACATGAACCGAGGGCAGTACGAAATCAAAGTTCACTTCCCAGGTAGCCCGAGTCTGGGCAATGATCGCTCGGGGGGTGGCCGTCAACCGCATGTACTTGGCGAACCACGCGCTCTCAACCGGATCATCGACTGCGCTAGGAGCGATCACCGGGACCCAATCCTCAGTTCCCCACGCCTGCTCTTGAACCTTGATGACGAAGTCAATGTCTTTAGCTGGGATGGCGCTTCCCAACGAGTTGAAAAGCACCAGAGCCTTCACGCACTCGGGATGACTTGCCGCGAACGTAAGGGCCATTCCACCTCCGTCTGCCACGGCCATGAACGCTGCCGACCGCGACTCAGTCGCATCGAGGACGACCTGGAGGTCTTGAGCCCACTCCTCCCAGGTTGGAATCGTGTCTGTCGGGAGCCGGTCGGATGCCCCCACGCCTCGACGATCGAAGACGATCAGACGAGCAAATGACGCCAACCTCTCCAAGAAGCGGGCGCCCGCCGGTTGCTCGGCCACCGCAGTAGGTGGTGAGCATGACAACGCCTTGGTCGTGCGAGTTGTGGAGGCTCCCGATTCAGGTCGAGCAACCGAGGCTGCCCTCCAAGCGGTAGCCAAAGCCCTCTCGCTGCCACGGAGCTCGGTGGCTCTTGTCAGAGGAGGACGTAGTCGCCGGAAGTTGGTCGAAATCAATGCCGGATCCTCAGAAGAGAGGATTGAAGCGGCCATGGCACGAGTGCGGAATGGATAGGCCACGGTCGATAACAGGCCCGCTCCCAATGTTCGGGGGCACGCCTCGCGGCGGAAGGGCCGGATCTCCGGGGACGATGGTGGACGTTCACTCTTACGGCCACCTGTGCGGATTCTGAAGTTCGCGTGCCCGCGTGAGGACGCACTCCGACATTCCCGGCCGCGGACACGTCCGCCCCGGGAATCTCCCGGGTCTCCCATGGTTGAAACGGCTACGGGGCGATCGCCTCGAAGGAACAGGAGCAACCGATGACCGATCCGAAGCCATTTCTCGAGAGCCTGCGCCACTCCCAAGACCGACTGGCCGCGGCGGTGACGACCTTCGGAGCGGCGGAACTTGCCACCAGGTCGTACTGCAACGACTGGTCCATCGCCCAGGTCCTCTCGCACCTCGGCAGTCAGGCCGAGATTTTCTCCCTCTTCCTCGAGGCCGGGCTCGATGGCACGCCCCCGCCCGACCAGTCGGCCTTCCGGCCCATTTGGCAGGCGTGGGACGCACGCGAACCCGACGTGCAGGCGAGGGACGCTGTGGCGGTCAACGAGGCCTTCGTTCGGCGGATCGAGGCGCTCGACAAGCAACGGCTGGCTGCGTTCCGCCTCGACCTCTTCGGGATGGACCTCGACGCGGCCGGGTTATTGCGACTACGACTGGCCGAGCACGCCATCCATTCGTGGGACATCACGGTGACCTTCAACCGGGGATCCCGAGTTGCCGGGGATGCAGTCGAGCTTCTCGTTGACGGTCTTGGCGACATGGTGGCGCGGGTCGGCAAGATTGTCGAGCGGCCTGTGGTCATCGCGGTCACGACCCGTGCCCCTGAGCGCTGGTTCACCCTTTACACCGGTGGCGTGACTCTTGAGCCTGGGTCGCCGCCGTCCCCGGATGCATCCCTGAATCTGACAGCAGAGGCGCTGTTGCGCCTCGTCTATGGCCGACTCGACGACGCCCACCTGATCGAAGGGGAGGTCGAGGCCACCGGGATCGAGTTCGACGAACTTCGCAACGTCTTCACCGGGGTGTGAGAGACGCCACCTGGGGCACGGCGTCCCACGACCGGTGTTCTGGGACAGGTGACAGTCCCTGGCCAATCCGGTCAGGCATGATGGCTCCCGATGAACCTGGTGAAGCCCGATGGTCCGGCGTGAAGTCGTTAGCCAAGGTCCTGCTTGCTGGCTATCTGGTCATCCTGACGTGGCTGGTCCTGTTCAAGTTCTCCATTCACATCGATACGGTCCTGCACTCCGACAAGAGAAGCTTGAACTTCGTACCGTTCTCAAGGGCCTCGGGGAGTCCGGGCGAGGCTGTCGATAACGTCCTCGTATTCATCCCATTCGGGTTGCTATTGAGCGTCAACTTCAAGTCGATGAGCTTCTGGGGCAAGTTTCTGATTGTGCTCGGCAGCAGCCTCGCGGCTGAGACGATCCAGTACATCTTCGCAATCGGTGCGACGGACATCACTGATGTCACCACGAATACCTTGGGTGGATTGATTGGGATAGTGGGTTACGACCTCATTGGCAGATACATCGATCGAGAGAGACTGGACAAGTTCATCGTCGTATCGGGATCGGTGGTCCTTGGATTATGCGTCCTGCTCCTCATCGCCTTGGAGGCCCATGGGGTGAGGTATCACAGACACGGGCAATCCAGTTAGCTGAGAAGCCTGACATCGGTGCGTCCGCTGCAGACGGGCGAAAGTCATGCGAGAACCCGAGGCACCCGGCTGGCGCATCCCAGGTCGTCCGGGGTATGGCAGAAGTGCCAGTGCGAGTCACTTAGCGATCAGCAAGCGCCGGGGGTTGGGTAACGCCTCCAGGCCGGCGGTCAGGGTCAGGTTCCCCGCGACTTCAGACGTGTGCAAATACCTCCCGGATTGCTACATCAAGCGTTGTGACGCCTGGCATGGGAGGCACGGGATGCCTGGCAGCCCCCTCTGCGTGCTCCTTGGTCTCGAAGATCAGGACCGACGTACCGATACCATCAATCGGCTCTAGCCAATAACCGCTTACGATGCCCGGTGCCCGAGAGACAAGGGCTACACGGGCCTCCGGTAAAAGAAGCCGGGCTTCCTCAGGGTTGTCGACACGTACGTTCGCCACGACTGCATACATCGGCCCCCTCCTTCGTTGATCGCCCGCAGGAAGACTAGATGGGGGCCCGCTCAGCGGCATGTCCCTCGGATCCGGTGGTAGGGGGCACCCCGTACCGGATCGAGTGACCGCCGTCATCCTGTTGCCTCGGTCGTGCTGGTACGACCATTTCCAGGGAGCTTGCTTCCTTGAAGGGTTGTAGGCCAGAAGAGACACTGGACCTAGGAGGTGGCCGTGGGCGCCGTTATCATGGTGTTTCGCGCCGAGTTACGTCGGCGCTGGAAGGCGTGGCTGGTACTCGCCCTACTGATTGCCGTGGTGGGCGGTCTGGTCCTCGCCTTCACCACTGCGGGCCGTCGTACCGCCTCCGCATACCCTGCCTTCATCGCCGCCCACGGCTACGACGTGGCGCTCCTGGCCCCGGGACAGGCGCCCCACCTGACAACGTTGCCCGAGGTCGAATCGGTCACCGAGGCGATCTCGCCCGTGGCCGGACAGCCGAGCTGTGCGTGCACCGCGAAGATCGACTCCAATGACTTTTCGGTGTCATCCGTCCCTCAGCGAGACATGGTACGGATGGTGTCCCTGGTCGCCGGCCGCATGCCCGACCCGTCATCGCCCAACGAGGTGCTCGCCTCATTCACGCTGCAACAGGACGACGGCGTGCACGTCGGAACGGTCCTACACGTGCCCTTCTACGCCTCCTCGCAATTCAATGCCGTGGCCAACGCCACGGGCGCGCTGCCAACGCCGACCGGGCCGCGGCTGGCCTTGAATGTCGTCGGGATCGAAGCCTCCGAGACCGAGTTTCCCGTCGGGGCATCCCCGGTCTACGACGTGTACACGACCCCGGCTTTCGCACATGTGGTGCTTCCCCGAACGGCCGCGTTCCCGACCTACTACGTCCGCCTGCGCGGAGGTGACCACGACATTGCTCGGTTCAAATCCGATGTCGGGACAGCTGGAATCGGGGGCACCGAGGACCTCGACACGCAAGCCGAATTGGTGGCGTCTTCTATCCATCCCCAAGCCGTTGGCTGGTGGTTGCTCGCCGTGTTGACTGCATTGGCTGGCCTGGCAATGGTTGGCCAGGCCATCGGCCGGCAGAGCACGGTCGAAGCCGAGGGATACGAGACGCTCCGCGTCCTCGGACTCAGCCCGGGCCAGTTGATCGGTCTTGGTATGGCGCGCACATTGGCGGTCGGCCTGGTCGGCGCGGCCGGGGCGGTCGGTCTCGCATATGCATTGTCGCCGATTGCTCCTCTCGGTGAGGCGCGCCTCGCCGAAACATCGACTGGTCTGACAGTCGACCTCCTCGTGCTTCCGATCGGGTTTCTAGCCACGATCGCCGCTGTTCTCATCGCCGGGACGTGGCCGTCGATCCGCCAAGCGCAACGCGGTAACAGCCGGGACGGACCGATGTCCCGACCATCCCGCGCCGTAAGGCTTGTTGCTTCGGCGGGTGCTCCACTGAGCGCGGTGGTCGGTGTCCGCCATGCTCTCGTGCGCGGGCGAGGGCGCTCCGCGATGCCGGTGCCCACGGCACTGCTCGGCGCATTCCTTGCCATCGCGGCGCTGAGCGGTACAGCGGTGTTCGGCGCCAGTTTGACGAACCTGACTGCCACGCCAGCGCTGTACGGCGACAGCTACCAGCTGATCATCTACGGCTCGGGCCTCGGCATTCCCGAACACTCCGTGGTGACCCAGCTCGAGCACAACCCCCACATCAACCGCATTAGCCGGGGTTTCGGCGAGTCGGTGCTGGTCAACGGCGTCAGCGTGCAGGGCATCGGCGCCTCGTCCCTTCGCGGTCCACTCCTGCTCTCGACCATCAGCGGGACCTACCCGGAGACCGACGGCCAAGTCGCCTTAGGTGCCGTCACCATGCGCGCCGCGAATGCGCACGTCGGCTCGGTCGTCCGGGTGACGGTCCGGAGCCCCCGAGGAGGGAGCCGGTCCGTCCCCTTGCATGTCGTCGGCGAGGTCGCCTTCCCGACCGGGGTAGGTAACGGAGCAATCAGTCTCGGGGTCGGGGCGGCGTTCAGTACGCACGGTCTCCAAGACGCCGTCTGCCCGCTCGGCACGCGCCAGGCGGTGTGCCAGCGGGCGTCGGCAGCGACGCACTCGTTCTCCCTGTTGGTCGCGGCCTCAAACGACCGCGGAGGACGTGCTGCCATTGCCCACTACCTCAACGTATTCCAGTCCAATGCGAACAGACCCACCCTGCCGGGGCCCTTGGTCAATTTCGGGCAGGCCGTCAACTTCCCGCTGATCCTGGGCGTCGTGGTCAGCCTCTTCGGGATGGCCACACTCCTCCACCTCCTCGTCGTCACCGTGCCGCGGCGCCGCCGCGACATGGGCATTCTGAAGTCGCTCGGGTTTCTCAACCACCAGATTGGCGCCACCGTCTATTGGCAGGCCACAACGGTCGCCGCGGTCGGACTCGTCATCGGGATCCCTCTGGGCGTGGCCGCCGGAAGGCTGACCTGGAATGCCTTCGCCCAGAACATCGGGGTCGTGCCGGTCTCGGTCGTCGATGCCGACGTGATCCTGCTCCTCGGACTCGGCGCGCTGGTCGTGGCGAACCTGCTGGCGATCGGTCCCGCACTCGCGGTGTCTAAGGCACGATCGGGTCGACTGCTAGCGAACAGGTGACGGACTTGATGACTAGTAGGCCATAAAGCCTGCCGGTTCGACCTCCCTCGATCAGCACCCCCGCTCCCGGCGTTCTGGGGCACGTTTGCCTCGCCCGTGAAAAGCTAAGGCTCGTGGAGATTGGCGTCGCGTACCCCCAGATCGAGCTTCATGGCGATCCCACCGCCGTTGGTCGATTTGCCAGAGCGGTCGAGGACCTGGGCTTTGACCACCTTCTTGCCTACGAACACGTGCTGGGTGCCGTTCATGCTGATCGGTCTCCTCCACTGCCGGGCCCCTACACCGAACACGATCCATTCCATGACCCGTTTGTGATGTTCGCTTACCTGGCCGGCATCACCGACCGGATCGGATTCACCACCGGAATCCTGGTCCTTCCGCAGCGCCAGACTGCACTCGTGGCAAGGCAGGCGGCCGATGTCGACCTCTTGTCCGGGGGTCGGCTGCGACTAGGTGTCGGAATCGGCTGGAACTATGTCGAGTACGAGGCCCTTGGGCAGGACTTCCACACCCGCGGGGCCCGGCAGGAGGAGCAAATCGATTTGCTTCGACGCCTATTCACCGAGCCCGTCGTCAACTTCTCGGGGCGCTTTGACCGGGTTGATCGGGCGGCACTCATGCCGAAGCCCGCAGGCTCGATTCCGATTTGGCTTGGAGGATCTGGCGAGAAGGCATTCGACCGGGCTGCCCGGCTCGCTGACGGATTCGTCTTCTTCGGTGGCGGCATCGAGACCACGGAGGTCTGGACAAGGCTACGTGAACGGGTTGCTCGCGTCGGAAGGTCAGTCGACGAGTTCGGTGGCGATTATGTGGCGCTGAGCGGAGGGGATGTGGGTCAACTCGTCCGGGAGATCGAGGCGTGGCGCAATGCTGGCGGGACGCACGTGTCGGTCGTCACTATGGGCCTCGGCCTGGATTCGATCGATGCCCATATCGACTACATCTCCTCTCTCTCGGTGCGTCTCGGCTTGTCGTAGGTGCCGCCCTCAGGAAGTGGTCGACCGCGGATCAATACCCGCCCTGCTCCCGATGCTTGTGAGGCGCTCTGGCTGGCCCGGGCGCCTCCCCAGATTCTGATGCCCTGACCACACCAATCCAATCCGCAAAGCGACAGGATTCGTCAACGACGGACCCTAATGAGGAGTGACAGCGTGACGAACTCGGACCTTCAACAACTCCTTGACAAGCAGTCGATCACCGAGCGCCTCCTTGACTATGCGAGGGGGGTCGATCGGATTGATCGCAGTTTGATCTGCTCTGTGTTCCATGAGGGTGCTCGGCTCGATTACGGAGCGATGTTCGTAGGTAGCAGGGAGGAGTTCGCCGAGTTCATAGGGGTGGTGCACTCAGCGCTGGAGGCGCACAGTCACCATCTGAGCAACATCTACATCGCGGTCGATGGTGACCGGGCTGGAAGCGAGACGTACGTGCTTGCGAGACTGAGGTCAAGAGGACCACACGACACACTGAGCGATACGGTTGCATCCGGGCGCTATGTCGATCAGTGGCTTCGTCGGAATGGAGAGTGGCGAATCACCCACCGGATCTATCTTCACAGCATGGACAGTACGCAAAGCGCAAGAGTGCCTGGCTTCCCAGCAACCGGAGATCGAGACCCGACCGACCCCAGCTATGACGTCCTCGCCCTGACATCCACGGAAGGAACCTGACGTGCGCGCTGTCAGCCTGAAGGAGCGCACCCTCGCACTGCGCGAGGTCCCCACGCCTGTGCCGGCGTCTGGGCAGATGTTGGTACGCACGCTGGCATGCGCTATCTGCGCTTCGGATCACCACTACATGGATCATCCCGAGGTGGCCCAGGCGGACCGGTCTGGAATGCGGGTTGATGCACCCCACACCGACGTGGTGATGGGTCACGAATACTGCGCTGAACTTGTGGCCTACGGACCAGACACCAAACAGGAGTGGCCCATCGGGACCAGGCTCACGTCACCCCCTGCGCTGTTCACGCACGCCGGGATGCGCATCATCGGCATGGCCCCCGAGGCGCCTGGAGGATTCGGAGAATACTTCCTTCTTTCCGAGGGCCTTGCGAGGCCATTGCCGGATGATCTACCCGTAGAGCGTCTTGCTCTCGTCGATGCCATGGCTGTTGGTTGGTACTACACGCGGGTCGGCTCAACCGGCGACGCTGCCGCCGATTCGGTTCCTCTGGTGGTCGGGCTTGGTGCCATCGGGCTGTCCGTAGTCGCTGCCCTGAGACACCGTGGAATAGGTCCGATCGTGGCTTCGGACTTCTCCGAGGCGCGGCGCAACTTGGCCCGTGAACTCGGTGCTGATGTTGTCATCGACCCTGGCAACGAGTCACCTTGGGCGGCCTGGCGCAAAGTTGCTTGGGGTGGTCCCGACGAAGTACACGATCGCGTTGCACTGATGGGCAAGCCGACCCAGGTCATCTACGAGTGCGTGGGTGTCTCCGGGGTCCTCGCCGACATTCTGGAGAACTGCGGACAGGCGGCTCGCTTGCTCAGCGCCGGTGGCGCGGCCAGCGACACCATTCCCTCGGCGGCCGCCAAGTTGAAGGGGGTCAACATCCAGTTCGGTGGGGGTCCGGCTGTCACGGACTGGTACGAGACGCTTGATCTGGTTGTGAACGGAAGCCTGGATCCGACACCACTGATCGGCGAAACCGTTGCCTTGCCAGACTTAGCGGACGCGATCGACCGCGCCAGGTCGTCGGCTGGCCCGGTACGCATCGTCTACGTCGCCGACCCACTCCGATTCGCCGACCCCCAGGAAGGGAAAACGAAATGACCGACGACTTCCCCCAACCCTACGACCGCGGCCTCAATGTCTTGCGGGACGTTTACGCCGGTGATGTGGTCACCTTGCCCGAGGGGACCGTGGCCTTCAACGATGTCATGGTCCGGACCCTCTTCGATCAGGTGTGGCGGCGTGAAGTGCTCGACGTGCGGTCCCGGCGGCTACTGCTAATGGGGGTCATCGCTGCCAACGGACAGATCGAAACCTGGAAAATCCAAGCCCGCGCCGCACTCGTCCGGGGTGAACTCACCCCGGACGAGCTGCGGGAAACGCTCATCATGCTTGCTCCTTATGCGGGATACCCGAACATCTCTGGTCTAGTCGTGCCATGCGAGGAGGTCATAGGCGCTTGGAGCGCGGACGGCTCGCCAGGCTGGGAAGACGAGGATGGACCCGAATAGGACCAACGGACCGTGGCACAAGTGCCGGAGCGTGACAGCTCGCGATCAGCAAGCATCGCTGCCGAAATAACGCCTCCAGGCCGGCCTGCCTCAGAGCGAACACGTTGGGGGTTGTCCCCCGCACAGACGACAAGCGCGGCAGCGGTATCGGGTCCGACGCCGAAGAGGCCGAGCAGATCCGGGCAGTGAGTCGTGAGCAGCGCCTCAATCCGGGCTTCGAGCTCGACCAGCTCGTCATCGAGTCTTTGCACTCGGTGGGCCAACGAGGAGAGCGAAGTCTTGGTGGCGGTCAGTACCAGGTCGTCCCCTCGGGCTACTCGCAACCGGGCTGCTGCAACGGTCAGGGCACTGATGCTCAAGCCGCGCAGGCGGGTCCGGAGCTGGTCGGGGCCGCTCACGAGCAGCTCTCGCATTTGGACGAGAGCACTTGTGCGGGCTGTGCGGGCCGAGCGCTTGGCGACGAGGAGGGCCCGGATCGCCTCGACCGCGCCGTCTCTGGACTTGGCGATGCTCTTTGCCCTGCCGCCGAGGGCGGCTCGAGCGGCCTCGATGGCGTCGAGCGGGTCCGACTTTCCGCTGCGTCGAGCTCGGTTCGGGGGCAGGCGTCGCATTCATCGTCCCCCTGGGGTCGAGAGGGTCCCGGGCTAGATCCTGGCGACCGGTTGACCTTCGGTTGACCCCAACCCGGTGACCGCCCCCACGAGCATGCGGCCGCACATTTTCGGTGCCAGTGGACAGGCCCGATGACCGGACATACCTTTTCTTCAAGGCTCTCAGAGGCGGGAGGCAAAGACCATGGGAAAGCTTCTCTCGTGGGTGTGGCGAGGAATTGTGGCCGCAAGCGTGGTCGGACTGATGCTCGTCGCCTTCCCGGGTGTCGTCGCGGCAAGTCCTGGCTGGTCTATCTCGCCTAGCCCCAACAGGGGCACAAGTGCCAACTACCTCTCTGGGGTTTCCTGCGTTTCGCGCGGTTTCTGCATGGCAGTCGGCAACGGTGGCCTCATCGAGTCCTGGCACGGCAAGGCATGGAGGCTCAACACCGGCCCCAAACCCAAGGTCGGTACCGACACCCTTGCAGACGTCTCATGTCCCTCGACCACGTTCTGCGTGGCTGTTGGCTCCCACGACGTGAGTGGCACTTACTCCACCCTGGTCGAATCTTGGAACGGAAAGACTTGGAGGACCACCTCGAGTCCTGATCCGAAAGGTACGACGTTCGACGCACTCGGCGGTGTGTCCTGCACCTCGTCCACATCGTGCATCGCCGTCGGCAGCAACGGATCGGAGAGCGAATCGAACACTCTCATCGAGTCTTGGAACGGCACAACCTGGACGATCACTCAAAGTGCGAACTCCGGGGCCGAAAATGAGGGTCTTTCGGGTGTGTCCTGTACCTCATCGAGTTGGTGTGTGGCTGTTGGCGAGACCATGGCCACTCCCTTCTCCTTCTCACCTCTGGTCGAGTACTGGAATGGCAAGAAGTGGAGCGCCGGTGGAGGTGCCGACGGCGATGACCTCGAGTACTTCAATGCCGTGTCCTGTACCTCATCCAGTTGGTGTGTGGCGGTGGGGTGGAACGCCTATCCCGATTCGGACATCGTGGAGTCTTGGAACGGGTATCAGTGGAGCGCCATCACCGATCCGGGTGGCACCCTCGAGGGCTCACAGCTTCACGGTGTTTCGTGCACCTCGTTTACGTCTTGCACCGCTGTGGGTACTTCCGCCAACACGAGTACCGGGGTGGAGCAGACGCTCATCGAGTCTTGGGACGGCACAGCTTGGACGATCAGCCCGAGCCCGAATCGTGGCGAAGACAGCATCAATGGTGTTTCCTGCGTCTCTTCCGGACTCTGCCGTGCGGTGGGTTCTTACGACCATGGTTCAACCACCTCCACCCTCGTGGAGGTGAACTGATCCTCAGTGGTGGTGCTCGACCCTCAGGTGGCCATCGTCGATCCGCCTAAGGCGCAACGGTCGCTCGTCGGCATCCCCCACGCATGGGTTGGCGAAGGGTGCCGTCCGACATCCTCGCCATCGACATCACAAAGTCGACTACTGGGGCAACGGCCCAAATCGAACCAGGGCATGCCTTCGAAGTGCCGTTGCGGGGCGGGTCGCGGGGAGCAAGCGGACCCCGGTCAATAACGCACCCCAGGCTGGCGATGGGGGGCACGGCATCGTGGCATCACCTCAAGGTGGAAGCGCCCCTTAGGCAATGGCAGCCTGGGTTACGAGACGGTCCGTGTCCCGGTGGCAGGGGGCACCTACCGACCTTCTAATCGGGCTGACCTCGTGACGACTAAGCGGATCGGTGAACCTGAGTGAATTCACTCGCTATGAGAGGTGCTCTGGCGGTCGGGGCCATTGGGCGAGCAAGCGACGTCGTGTGCCACGAACATATGGGAGCAGGTCCACCGAAGTGGTTCACGTGCTCGTGTCTTGGGAATTCGGGGGCGGGCGAGGGGACTGTCGCGACCTGATTCAAGGTCTCCTAGGTTCGCCAAAATCGTCGGGTCGGAGTTGACCTTCGCGGCCGTGAGGGCGTGTGGTGGTGCTAGCACGAGGTCAGCTCCACAGTCTGACTACCTTAAATCGGGTCTCCCGGGGGTCAATAATTATGCAGGAGGCTTGATGGCGCGGGGAAGAGACTGAAGAGGTCGGAATGCGGCTACCAACGGACGCCTTTTGGTGAGCGCTCGGGCAATCCGGGTCTCGTGGTATCGCTTCAGGGCCACCATTCACCAGCGGTGGCCCGGATACCTCTCCATTGTCCTCCTGATCGGGCTAGTGGGCGGCGTATCCATGGTCTCGATCGCCGGGGCGCGGCGCTCCCAGTCAACCTTCGACGCCTATCTGGCGGCCACGAGGGCCTCGAACCTCCAGTTCCAGACTTCGGGGGTTTCTGATCAGTTCGGCGTCACGACCCTGAGCGGGAAGCTTGCCCGCCTTCCCCACGTCGAGCACGTCGCCGATGCCCCTTCTCTCCTCGTCACCCCGCTCGGAGCGAACGGGAAAGCTCTCTCTTCGGCCTTCAATGACAACGATGTCACGGAGGTCGGCAGTGCCGGCGGCATGTACTACAGCCAGGATCGCGTGATCGTCACTCAGGGCCAGATGGCCGATCCGGCGAGCACCGACGAAATGGTGGCGACGTCCGAAGCCGCCCGCCTGTCGGGCTGGCACATCGGTCAGACCGTCCCGTTTGGCGCCTACTCGATTCAGCAGGCGCAGATGCCCTCGTTCAACCCCCTGACCGAAAAGCCCTGGATGCGCTTCTCGGCAAAGCTCGTCGGTCTCGTCGAGTTCTCGAGCCAGGTCGTCGACGACGACGTCGATCGATTCCCCACCGATGTGCTGATGACCCCGGCCCTCACCAGGAAGCTGAGTGCGGCTGCGAGTTACCCGACCTACGGATTACGTCTTGACAGTGACCGCGCTGTGCCAGTAGTCGAACGGGAGATCGTTGATGCTCTCCCTCCAGGATCCACCTATAGCTTCCACCTCACGTCAGTGGTCGAGGGGCAAGTTGAGCGTGCGACCAGGCCAGAGACGATCGCCCTCGGAGTCTTCGGGGTCATCGCGGCTCTTGCTGCGTTGTTGATCGGCGGTCAGACCATAAGCCGACAGTTGTTTGCGAGCCGTGGGGATCTCGGCGTACTGCGATCTCTCGGAGAAGACAGGCCGACGATGGCAGCTGACGCGACGCTCGGACCGATCGGCGCGGTGTTCCTCGGTGCTCTCGTTGCCATGGGCGTCAGCGTGGCGCTCTCGCCGTTGATGCCGATCGGTCCGGCCAGCTCAGTCGATCCGTCACCGGGTGTCGCCTTCGATTGGACGGTGCTCTTGTCGGGGTTCGCCGTATTGCTCCTCGGTCTCGGCGGTCTCACCGTCGTTCTCGCCTATCGCGGCGCCACTCGGCGCAACGACGAAGCATCGGAGTTTCGACGGAGATCGGGTCTGGTCGAGGTCGCCACGAGGTCCGGGCTCCCGGAGCCGGCCATCGCGGGACTGCGCTTCTCCTTCGAGCGCGGCCGCGGCCGCAACCGCGGTGCCCGTTCGCTCGGCGCTCTTGGGTGCCGTGTTGGCGGTGACGGTTGTGGTGGCGACACTGACCTTCGGGAGCAGCCTCGCGGCCCTCGATTCGCATCCCTCTCTCTACGGTTGGAATTGGAGCTACGCCATCAACTCCCCGGCGACTGTCAAGGTTCCCCCGGTGGTCGGCAAGCTCCTGAGCCACGACCCAGACGTGGCCGCGTGGACCGGGTACACGTTCGGCAATGTGCAGATTGACGGCCTGACCGTTCCCGCCCTGTTGACCCAGGCGCATGCCGCCCTCGGTCCGCCCATCCTCTCTGGTCGCGCGGTGGACGAGAACAATCAGGTGGTCCTTGGTTCGGCAACCCTCGCCGCACTTCACAAAAAGGTCGGCGATACCGTCTTTGTGAGCTATGGCGCACCGAGGGATGCGCCGGTCTACATCCCCCCGACCCCGGTCATGATCGCCGGCACGGCCACCATGCCGGCTATCGGCGTGAGTGGTCATCTTCACACCTCGATGGGAACCGGGGCCCTCCTTCCGACAGGTCTCGAACCGGCAGCATTCAAGCAGGCCATCAGCCAGCCCGATCCCAATCTGGATGGTCCGGACATGGACGTCGTGCGGCTCAAGGACGGTGTGACGCCCTCTGCAGGCCAAGCTTCACTCCAACGCATCGTCGAGACGGCGGACAAGGTCATGGCGGCCGACCCCAACGGTTCGGGCGACACGTACGCCGTGCTCTCGGTGCAACGGCCAGCCGAGATCGTGAATTACCAGTCGGCCGGTGCCACTCCTGGCGTTCTGGCCGCGGGTCTGGCAGCCGGCGCAACCGTCGCGCTCGGACTCACCCTGGCCGCGTCGGTTCGACGACGGCGGCGGGACCTCGCGCTCTTGAAGACGTTCGGATTTACACGGCGCCAGCTCGCCGCCGCAGTTACCTGGCAGGCGTCGGTTGCAGCCTTCGTCGGGATCATCCTGGGTGTGCCAATTGGGGTCGCGCTCGGGCGATGGCTCTGGGACTTGTTCGCCCGCGACATCTATGCCGTCCCGCAGCCGACGGTGCCAGCACTGGAGGTCGTTGTCGTGGCGTTCGGGGCACTCGTCTTGGCCAACTTGGTGGCCGCCGTGCCGGGACAGATGGCGGCCCGAACGCCCACCGCTCACGTCCTCCGGGCGGAGTGAGCCGGTGGCAATCTGCCACCAAATTTCTAGCGTCGTTGTCACTTGGTCGTCAGCGTGGCTGTTACGGCCACCTCGTTACCAGCCATCACGCCGCTGAACTGGGCTCTATCGGTGGGCCGTGCCAGTCTCGATCTCGCCACCTTGGGATTAAAAGTAGAGCTGGTGCGTTTCGGGGCTCATCGGAGCTGATCAAATCTGTCCGTGAGCTGCAAGTATGTTCTCACCGCTGATCAGCCTTCGCGTGCTCTGGCCGGGAGTTGTAGTCACGTTTGTAGTCACGGAATGAAACAGGCAGGATCCCAGTCATCAGGCCGTGGGAGAGTCAAACGCCGGCAGATCCAGGTCCGCCGTGGATGTAGAGGGTCTGGCCCGAGCAGAAACTTGACGCGTCAGAGGCAAAGAAAAGGACTCCGTAGCCGATCTCTTCGGGCTCACCGAGTCGGCCGGACGCATTGGTCATCCCGATCGCGTCCGGGTCAATTCCGTATCGTTCGGCGTCTTCGAGCAACGTAGCCGCCCGAACGGCACCGACGGCGATTGCGTTCACCCTTATGCCTCTAGAGGTCCAAGCCGACGCCATCGAGCCAGTGAGATTGTTCACCCCGGCCTTGGCCGCTCCGTAGGGGGCTGCCTGTGGCATGGCAAGGAGACTGGCTCCAGAGGAAATGTTGACGATTGAGCCCTTCCCTTGCTCAAGCATCGGTCTGGCTGCGGCTCGCGAAAGGAACCACACGCTGCCGAGGTTGAGTGCGACGACCTGCAGCCACTCCTCCTCTGTCCAACTAGATAACGATTTGGTCTGTGCTCCACCGGCACAGTTCACAAGAATGTCGACGCGACCCGAACTCCTGGACTGTGGTATCGACGAGTCGGTCGCACTCTTGGGCGCTCGTGACGTCCGTTGGGACACTGATAGCCCGGTGGCCCTGGGCCTCGATCTCCGCAGCCGTCGATTCCAAGGGATCCGGCCTTCGCCCGGCCAGCACAACAGACGCGCCATGCTCCGCGAGAACCAGTGCGGTTCCTCGGCCGATACCCGTCCCGCCACCAGAAATGATCGCAACTCGGCCGTCCAGGGAAAACCGATCGCTCATGTAACTGCTCCGCCGTTGGCGGCGATGACTTGACCGGTGATGTAGCTCGCCGCATCCGAGCACAGGAATCCACACAACGAGGCGATGTCGTCACCTGTGCCAAGACGCCCAGCGGGGATCATCCGGGCGAGAACCTCGGCCTTGCGAAGGATTTTGGCCTCCTGAGCAGAGCGAAGCATCGGTGTATCAACGGTGAACGGTGGGATCGTATTCGCGGTGATTCCCTTTGCGGCATACTCCAGGGCCACGGCCTTGGTCAGCGCGATGACTCCGCCCTTCGAGGCAGAGTAGTGACCCTGCCTCGGTGAGCCAGTTTGGCCAGCAGCGGACGAGATAGTGACTATTCGGCCCCAACCTGAGGCCACCATGTCGGGAATTGCCGATTGCAGGCAATTGAAGGTTCCAGTGAGATTGACGGCCATGGTCTGGTTCCATTCTTCGAGCGTGATTGCTTCGAATGAAACGAAGCCTGAGAGGGCAGCACTGGTGATGAGTATTTCGATTGGTCCAAGTGCACTTCGCACCTCGTTGAATTCTCGATCGACAGCCGATCGGTCAGATACGTCCACTACGGAGGCGAGAGCCCGAGTGCCCTCAGAGCGCAATATCTCGACGGCGCTCAAGGCCGCGTCACGATCGACGTCGAGGACAGCTACCCGTCTTCCCTGGCGCGCCAAGTGCTGGCAGATCGAAAGGCCCAGGCCGGATCCGCCCCCAGTGACCACTGCTACATGATTCGACTCCACGCCTCCTCCATCTTCAGTGGAATCCATACGACTGTATAGCAGAATGCGGTACAGTCGTATGGACCCACTCAGAGGACGAGAATTGACCCGCGCCGATCTTTACTACGACCCCTACGACCTGGAGATCGACGCCGATCCCTACCCGACGTATCGCCGGCTGCGAGACGAGGCACCTCTCTACTACAACGAGCGCTACGACTTCTGGGGTCTGAGTCGATGTGCTGATGTGATCGATGCCCTCCGGGACGTCAAACGACTGAGCTCTGCCAAGGGGGACATCCTCGAAGTGGTCAAGGCGGAACCGGTCATGCCTCCCGGCGTCTTCATCAACGAGGATCCACCACTGCACACGGTCCATCGGGCGCTCGTCTCTCGAGCATTCACGCCGAAGAAGATGAAGTTGCTGGAAGACAAAGTGCGATTCTTCTGTTCGGCATGTCTGGATCCGCTTGTGGGATCGGATCGATTCGACTTTGTCCTCGACCTCGGAGCTGAGCTGCCCACGCGGACGATCGGCATGTTGGTGGGTATTCCCGACGCTGACCAACCATCGGTTCGGGCTCAGGCGCAACACAACCTGCGGAACAGGCCGGGTGAACCGTTGCCGGTGAAGAAGGATCGTTACTTCGACGGCAATCTCTTCGCCGAGTATGTCGAATGGCGGGAGAAGAATCCTTCGGACGACCTCATCACGGATCTGCTGCACGTCGAGTTCGAGGACATCAACGGCGTGACCCGACGGCTCACCAAAGAGGAGATTCTGATATTCCTGGCGGTGATCGCTGGTGCTGGGGTCGAAACCACGGGACGTCTGTTCGGCTGGATGGGCAAGGTGCTGGCCGAGCATCCCGACCAGCGGAGGGAGGTGGCGGGGGACCGCTCCCTCATTCCGAACACCATCGACGAGCTACTGCGCTACGAGCCGCCGGGACCGCACGTCGCCCGTTACGTGCATGAAGATATCGAGTACCACGGCCAGACCGTGTCGGCGGGAAGTGCCCTACTCCTCATGCTCGCCTCGGCCAACCGAGACGAACGCCGATTCGACGATCCCGACCGCTTCGACATCCACCGAGATATTGGCCAACTTGCCACGTTTGGCTATGGAGCCCACTTCTGTCTAGGAGCAGCGCTAGCCCGCCTTGAAGGTCGTATCGCACTCGACGAAGTGTTGAATCGATTTCCCGAGTGGGACGTCGACCTTGCCACCGCGCGCCGAGCACCCACGTCCACGGTGCGGGGGTGGGACTCAATGCCTGCCGTGATCGAATGATGTTCTACGAGCTTGCCACCGCGACGTGTTACGCCGGTTTCTTCCTCCGTTGGGCCAGGGACTTGGGGCGCTCCGGCGACCCACTCGACGGCTCCGTTGCCTCGAGGTACTTCTCGAACGCCTCGATCACCTCACCATGGGCTGTCGCCAGCCCTACGCCTTCTTCGAGTCGGATCAGCTTGGGGATGCCGGTCAATAGGTACAGGAGGGCCTCTGGTGACAGATCCACATGTTCGACTTTTCGGCCGTCGAACTTCCTCTCGAGGGCAGCCAGTTGAAGATGTCTGACCTGCTCAGTCACCTCTGCGATCTCCGATCGGATGGATTTCCGATGGTTGCCCAATGCCAGGAACTCGGTGGTGAGAGCCGATGTTGACTCCTCGCGGCTGTACTCCCACAGCACCCGAAGGGGCTGATCCGACCTCGCATCCAACGCCTTGGCCAGGCGTTGGAGATTTTGTTCGGAGCGGCGCCGTATCGCGGCCACGAACAGGTCGTCGAGCGTCGGGAAGTAGTACTGAACCAGACCGGGCGTGCCCTCCGCTTTGGCGGCCAGGGCTCGATAGGTCACTCCGGCGTAACCCGTCTCCAGCATCAGCTTCTCGACACAATCGAGCAGGAAGTCCCTTGTCTTCGAAGTCGCAGCTCCCACGCGCCGAGGGGATGCCATGCCCAACCTCGCTCTCTCATTCGGTTCGGGGACTTTCGCAGCAACCCACCTTACGCCGGAGCGAAGCACCCACTGCCTGTTGCCAGCCAATGCGAATGCTGCGACGGATTCTGAACGGCGATCGCCTGCGGATCGTCGCGCCAACAGCCCTCCCGCGGGACCGGTCCATCTGCGAATGCAGATCGTGTTGCTCAGGTGAAGGGATCGATTGTTGACACGACCAACTGGCGCCCAGCTGTGGCAGATCATTTCCGACACGCGAGAGGGAGTACTGGCCACGATCAACGACGACGGCTCTCCCCAGTTGTCCAACGTGTACTACCTGGCCGATTCATCGACCGATAGCCTCCGGCTCTCGACCACCACGGTCCGGACGAAGGGCCGTAATCTCCGACGTGATCCCCGAGCAACCCTCCACGTGACAGGAATGGACTTTCTCAACTTCGCCGTAGTGGAGGGCGACGCGAGGCTGTCCATCCCCAAGCAACCGAACGACTCCGCAATCGAGGAGCTGTTCGAGGTGCACACAGCGCTAGGAGCAACTCCAGAGTGGTCAGGATTTGGTGAACAGATGATCGCGGCTGGTCGCATGGTCGTGCGACTTTCGGTAAAGCGGATCTATGGGCAGGTCGTCGACCGATGACGGCCGACTATCCCATAAGGCAGCAGTTTGCTTCTCACGTTTGACCCAGGGCTCCGGCTACTGCGACTGCAAATGGCCACATGGAAGGATCAACAATGACAGTCACCATTGCACCGATTGCACCGCACATCGGCGGGGAACTCGTCGGCCTCAACGGCCGCGATCTCATCGATGCGAGTTCGACCACCCGCTGGATGGCGGCTCTGGCGCGATTTGGCGTACTCGTTTTCCAGGAGGTGAACGTCACCGACGATGAACTTCTCGAGTTCAGCCGATTGCTTGGCGAGGTTGTCGTCGGTCGAACCGGGGAGCACAGGCACCCGGAGATATCGACCATCACCTTGGATCCAGACAGGACGGATGCCGTTCTGGCCTGGTATCGCCAAGGAAACTTCCTCTGGCATCTTGACGGTGCCACTGATGAACTCCCCCAGAAGGCGACCCTCCTCACTGCACGCGAGATCGATGAGTCCGGAGGAGATACCGAGTTCGCCAGCACGTATGCCGCCTATGAAGCGCTGCCAGAGAGTGAGAAGGAGCAGATCGCCGACCTTCAGGTCGTCCACAGCTTCGCTCACGCGCAGCTACTCGCCCATCCTGATGCGTCGGAGAGTGAACGTGCCGGCTGGGATCGGGTGCCGACCCGGGTGCACCCACTCGTCTGGACCCACCGCGACGGCAGACGATCGCTCGTACTTGGCGCCACGGCAACCGAGGTGGTCGGCTGGCCGTACGCAGAGGGAAGGGCCCTGCTGGATCGCTTGCTCGATTGGTCGACCCAATCCGAGTTCAGGCTGCGTCACCACTGGCGTCAGGGCGACCTTGTTATCTGGGACAACACCGGCATGCTGCATCGCGCTCTCAGCTTCCAACCCACGTCACGACGGTTGATGCATCGCACAACGCTCGTCGGTGAGGAGATGGTGGTCTGATGACGGACACCACACCATCACTCGAGGCCGAGGTGCGGGCACTACGACGGGAGGTCGAGAGGCTCAAAGACCGAGCCGAGATCATCGACTGCATCGCCCGTCATTCCCGAGGGTGCGACCGTCACGACGAGGAGCTGATCACCTCCTCGTACCACGAAGACGCCGTTGACGAGCACGGTTTTTCGATCGCTCGGGGTCCCGAATACGCCAGCTGGGCCAATTCATCGCATGCTTCCACCTCACTCACCCATACGCACAACGTCACAACCCACTCGTGCGAGATCGAGGACGATGTCGCTCACGCCGAGAGCTACGTGATCGTCGTGTTGCTCGGGCGAAACGGCAAGACGGCGCAGTTCATAAGTGGTCGGTATCTGGACCGGCTCGAACGTCGACACGGTGCATGGCGTATCGCCGTCAGACGCTCGACGGTCGAAGTCATGTTCACCGCTGACGCCTCAGTACTCCAGACGTCATTCTTCAAAGAGAGGGGCTACGTCAGAGGTACCCGCGACCGTCGCGATCTTTCCTACGAGCGGCCGCTGACTCTGGACAACGAGCCGCCTGAGCGATGGTGAACTGCGTGAGCCGAGACATCTCGCTGAGGCGATCTCAAGAAATGGAGATGGCACCGTGCGAATCGGACTGACGGCGAGTGGGTCCACGGTCGACGAACTGGTTGCCCATGCGAAGGCGGCCGAAGCGGACGGCTTCAACTCCCTCTGGTTTGCCAGCGTCACCGCGGGTGACCCGCTCGCCGCCATCGCTATAGCCGGCCGGGAGACGAGCTCGATCGAGTTGGGAACCGCGGTGCTGCAGACCTATCCGTGTCACCCGCTGCTACAGGCGAACCGTGCGGCGTCAGTCGTCAACGCCATGAACCGGAGCTTCACCTTGGGGATTGGCCCGTCCCATGAGTCCGTGGTTGTCCGGAACTACGGCCTCTCCTACGACCGTCCCGGCCGCAACACCGAGGAGTACGTCCACATTCTCAGTGGTCTACTCAGGGGCGAGGTTGTTGACTTTGAAGGCCAGGATTGGACTGCACATAGCAAGCACGCGATGGAACCACTGATACATCCCGTTCCATTGCTCGTCTCAGCCCTTGCACCCCGACTGCTCAGGGTGGCAGGAACGATGGCGCATGGAACCATCCTCTGGATGGCACCGGCTCCAGCGATCGAGCGTCTGATTGCTCCAAAACTTCATGAGGCGGCAAGCGGCGCTAGTCGACCAACACCCCGCATCGTCGCCGGGCTTCCGGTAGCGGTTCACGATGACGTGAACGAAGCACGTGCAGCAGTGGCCGGCGCTGCAGCCTTCTACGATCGCATGCCGAACTATCGGCGAGTACTGGATGCGGGTGGGTACTCAACGGCGGCAGAAGCTGCCATCGTCGGAGACGAGGGATCCGTAAAGAAGCAACTCCAGGCCTTGTTTGATGCTGGTGCGACTGATGTCTGGGCGGGGACCTTCCCTGTCGGTGACAATCCAAAGGAATCCCTGCATCGCACCTACCAGGCACTTCGAGAGATGCTCGGCTAGCCAGTGCCACCGGCCTGTCTCGAAGGCGCGCGAAGCGAGAGGTTCGCGCCTCGGACGCTCCGCCGGGTAACGGGGTGAGTCGCCTGTCCGAACTCCACCGCCGCCCAACTCCCACGACTGCCCTCTCGGCGACAAAAGTCAGGTCGAATCCGGAGTTGTAGTCACGAGCAAGAGTGAAGGACAGAGATCTGGCGCCAAAAGTTCCTCTGACCTGGATATTCGGTGGGCCGTGCGAGTCTCGATCTCGCCACCTTGGGATTAAAAGTCCCCTGCTCTACCGGATGAGCTAACGGCCCGCCGAGGAGCGTATCGGCTCTGCCCTTGGTGATTCGCGGAAGGCGCGATGATCGGGACCCTCAAATCGAGGAGTGATGTTGCCCGACTCCGTGCTCGACAACCCAGCCTGGTCAGCTCTCGCGGGACCCCAACGGGCCCTCGCCTCCGCCACCGCGCTCGCGGGTCGGTTCGATCCGGAGGTCTCTCCGTTCGGCGGCTTCTCGGAGGACCCCTCGCCCGATCACTGGAGCGATCTGGCGGACCTCCTCGGGCCATCGGGGACGGTTGCGCTGGTCGGAGTCAATGGAGTGCCGCCCTCCGACTGGATGCTGCTGCGAGCGATCCCCGGCGTCCAAATGGTGTTCAACCCATCGAATGTGGCGACCGGTGCGCACCCAGGAGCAAGT
Organism: uncultured Acidimicrobiaceae bacterium; assembly: GCA_963839925.1. Classification (GTDB taxonomy): domain Bacteria; phylum Actinomycetota; class Acidimicrobiia; order Acidimicrobiales; family RAAP-2; genus Bog-756. Next base: position 1,229,885 of record CAWIWV010000002.1, read on the forward strand.
GACCTACCCAGAGAGACGCGGGGGGATCCATTGCTGCCACTCGGTGCTGACGACGTGGGGGACATGCTCGCCCTTGTCGCGTTAGCCCAACCTGGTCCGTTTCTCAGCCGTACGGTCGAGTTCGGTGGTTACCGTGGCATTCGCAGGGACGGCGAACTCGTTGCGATGGCCGGCCAAAGGCTGCGCCCTCCCGGCTACACCGAGATCAGTGCGGTGGCCACCGACCCCGATCACCGACGCCAAGGTCTCGCCGAACGGCTCGTCCTGGCCCTCGTGGATTCGGTGCTCGAACGTGGTGAGACGCCGTTCCTGCACGCCTCCGCAGACAACGCGAACGCGATCCGCCTCTACGAGCGACTCGGGTTCACCCTTCGGCGGGAGGTGACTTTCTCGGTGGTGCAGGCGCCGTCGTGAGTCACCGGGTGCCGGCAATCACCACGGCCGACGGCTGGTTTCCGACGTGGACCCTCCTCACGATCGCGTCCGTGGTCAGGTTCACCTCGAGCAGGATTCCGTTCAAGCTGCACACCCACGCCGTAGCACCTCCGGGAGCAGGCGCGACGGCAACAGCCTCCGCGGCGGTCCCGAGCTGGATCGCCATGCCCGGCTGATCGGTCTGCAGATTGATGGGGACGAGCGTGTTGCCCGCACTCACGTAGGCAGTTGTCGCGTTCCCGTCGCCGGCGATGCCGGTCGGGTTCGCCCCGATCCCGAACGCCGCACCGGGGGTCATGGTCCCCAGGTCGATCGGGGTCACCGAGCTCGTCTGGAAGTCAGTGACCAGGGCGCTGGCTCCGCTCGACTCGACGAACAGCGCGGTCGGCTCCTGCCCGACCGGGATCGGAGCCCCGACCGTCAGCGCAGGAAGACTGATCGGAGAGACGGTTCCGTCTTCGTAGTTGGACACGAGCGCCAGATTTCCCTTGGGGGAGAAGGCGATTGCGACCGGCTGACGTCCGACCGCAATCGGTCGTCCTGCGCGAAGACCCGGAAGCGTGAGCGGGGTGACCGTGTTGTCCCCGAAGTTCGCGACCAGCGCGATGGTGTTGCTCGGGTTGACCGCGACCGCGTCCGGCTCGAGCCCGACATTGGCCTTCCCCACCAGCTTTCCCGACCCGACGTCGATCTTGGCGACCGTGTCGTCTCCCTTGTTCGCGACGAGCACTGTCTTGCCGTCCGGAGTCACCGCGAGTCCCGCCGGAAGTGTGCCGGTGATGATCGGCTTCTGCACTCTCGCCGTGACCGTGTTGACCACGGCAACGGTGTCGCCCGGGTTGGCCACACTTGCTCCGGTGGCCACGTACGCGGTCGGAGTGTTGGGCGAGGCAGCGGAATCGGAAGTGCAGGCGGCAGAGAGGCAAGCAAGCACGACCATGCAGAAGATCGCTGCGGCTGACGCGCCCCAGCGTGGGTGACCGGTACGAACCACCGGGTGATCGTAGGTGCTGACCGAGCGGGCTCTGCTCACCCTCGCGAACAGCTCGCGCCGGCCTCTGAGGCGGCGTCCTTCCAGCCGGGTTGGTCAGTCACCGGAAAGAAGTCGCCGGTGCCGGGATCCTGCTCGTAGGGGACAGGCGGAGGCGCACCGCCGGCCAGCTCGGCCACGGCCGCCAGCAACGCCTCGATGTCCGCGCCACCGGTGCCGAGACCCGCACTGGCGCGGACCGCCCCCGGGACGCCTCGATGATCCCCGCGGAGCACCTCCGCGCGGTATGCCCTCACCTCGGCGTCGGTCATTCCGAGCAGGCGCACGACGTAAGGATGGGCGCAGAAGCAGCCGTGGCGGACGGCGATCCCGTACTCCGCACTGAGGCGAGCCGCCACCAGCGCGTGGTGCATCCCCTCGATGTTGAACGCGGCGACCGGAAGGGTCTCGACACCATCCAACTCGCTCCCGGGAACGCCCCAGCTGCTCGAGCCGCGGGGGCCGAGAAGGCGAACCCCGTCGATCGCGCGCAGACCGTCGCCGAGCATGGTGGCGAGTGCCCGCTCGTGCGCAGCGATGTCCTCCCAACCGATGGCCTCCAGCGCGTCGATAGCGGCGTGCATGGCGATGGCGCCGATGACGTTGGGCGAGCCGGCTTCCTCGCGGTCGGGAGGGGCGGTCCAGATCACCTCGTCCAGTCCGACCAAGTCGACCGCCCCGCCGCCGGCCAGAAAGGGATCCCCGGTCTCGAAGACTGCCGTCGGGCCGATCAAGGCTCCCGAACCGAATGGCGCATAGAGCTTGTGTCCGCTGAAGGCGACGAAGTCGGCATTCGCCGGGATCGGACGGTGGGGTGCCAACTGGGCGGCGTCGACGACCACCGGAATGCTCCGGTCGTGAGCCGCCTCGATGATGGCATCGATCGGCGGAAGCCATCCGGTCACGTTGGAGGCGCCGGTGACCGCCAGCAGCGCGGGCCGTCGCTGACCGCCGTCGAGCGCCTCGGTCACCTGGTCGAGGGTGAAGATCCCGTCAGAGGAGCACTCGACATAGCGACGCTCGGCCACCCTTCCCCACGGCAGAAGATTGGCGTGGTGCTCGACCACCGTGGTGACCGCCACGTCGGTGCGCTCGAGGTCGAGTCGGTAGGCGAGGTGGTTCATCGCCTCGGTGGTGTTCCTGCAGATGATGGCGGTGTGCTCCCCGTCGTCCGGTCGGCCGGCGAAGGCGAGCACGGCTCGGCGCGCGCGTTCGTAGGCGGCGGTGGTGAAGCGCGAGCGGAATCCGGCACCCCGGTGGACACTCGAGTACCAGGGGAGGACCTCTTCGATCCGAGCGGCTGCGTCGGGGTGGGCTTGGGTGGACGCTGCTTGGTCGAGCTCGACGCCGACCCGCTCGACCCCGTCGACACAAGGCACCAGGCTGCCCGCTCCGACCAGCTCTGCCAACGGGTCGAGGGGAGAGCGTCGACGGCTGCCGTCTGCTGGGGGGTTGTCGTCGGCAGGTACGGACTTCACGCGAGGTCACCCTAGGGCCCCCGGCCTGGACGATGCCGGGAGGTACGATCCGTCGTCATGGAACCGGACCTGCCCACCGGAGAACCGGAAATGCCCACCATGCCCACCGGAGATCGGGGGGCGCCCACGACGCAGTGGGACGTTCCTGCAGTTCCGGTCGTTGTACCTGAAGCCCCAGTTGTGGCGACCGATTTGGGAACAGGCGAGACCGGGGAGGAACCGACGGGAGAACAGTCAACGGCGGAGCATGAGACAGGCGAACAGTCAGCGGGGGAAAACCCGGCGGGGGAAGAGCCGACGGGCGAACACTCGACGGGCGAGCAACAAGAGACTCCAGCGCTGTCGATCGACGAGGTCGAGCAGCTCCTCGACGAGGTCGAAGCTGCGCTTTCCCGTCTCGACGACGAGACCTACGGGCAGTGCAGCTCGTGCGGCGAGCGCATCGACGACAGTCTTCTGACCGTTGAGCCGACCCGCCAAACCTGCGAAGTCTGCCGCGTTGACTCCGGCGGCCGGAGTGGCCCCTTAGCGCATCGGCGGTAGCTGACCGCCGAACGGGGCCCGAACCGGCGGGGCAAGTCGGCTGGGTCGGCCGAGCAGGTAGCCCTGACCGCCGGGGCAACCGAGCGAGCGGAGCGTCTCGAGTTCCGCCTTGGTCTCGATGCCTTCCGCCACGATCGTGGTCCGGTATGCCTCCAAGCCGAAGGTGAGCAGCGCTCGCCCCAGCGACTGGCGAGCCGGATCCTTGTCGATGCCGCGGGTGAGCGCGATATCCAGCTTGATGATGTCGGGCTTGAGGTTCAGGACGTGGCTGAAGCTCGAGAAGCCCGATCCTGCATCGTCGACCGCCAATCGCACGCCGTGTGATCGAAGCTCGTCGATCGTCTCAGTCAGCGCCAGGTAGTCGGTCACCGGGGTGTGCTCGGTCAGTTCGAGCACGATCCGCTCGGAAGGGCTGCTGGTCAGGACCGCCCGGAAATCGGGGGAGAGCATCGTCTCGACCGATGCGTTGAGCGAGAGGTAGAGCTCGCTCGGGAGTCGATGCAGCTGTCCCAACGCCATCTCCAGAGCGGTCAGCTCCAGTTCGACGCCGAGTCCGATCTCGGCGGCTTCCGCGAACCAGGCGTCGGGTGGTCGGGCCGGTTCCTGCGCGAATCGGGAGAGAGCTTCGGTTCCGATCGCCTCGCCACTCCTCAGATCGACGATCGGCTGGAAGTGGGTCTCCAGCGAGCGATTCGCGATGGTCAGGCGGATCCGCTCACTCTGCTCCTGCAACTTGTCTGAATGATCGCGCTCATCCTTGCGTTGGCTCCGCGGTGGGTTGAGCGGGTGAGCGCCACGCGCGCGTTCGCCACCCCGGGAAAATCTCCGTTTCCGCCCGACAAAGAAATCGTCACCGACCGGAGCGATTGTCTTCATTGCCCACCGTTCATTTGCGAGACCTGCGGCCACCAGAAACCCGTCTGGACCCACAAAGGTCGAGAACCTCTGAGGACCTCGTTTCGGCATCGGCACGGTCCCCGAGAATCTTGAGGCCGACGGTGCAAGAATCCGCGCATGGAATCGGAGTACTTCCTGGCGGCTGCCGATTCCGACGCCCGCACACTGCTCGCTGCTGCCGAAGCCGGCTGGAGACGTCCAATTCCGCAGTGTCCAGAGTGGAGCGCGTCAGAACTTGTCGGTCATACCGGGGTGATCATGTTGTGGGTGAGCGCGGTCGTGAGCCGCCGAAAGCGGGTCAGCCGGCGTGCGCTCGAGCGCCCCCCTCGGGATCCGGTCGAGCTCAAGCAGTGGTATCTCCGGGCTGTCGACAACGCCTTTACCGTGCTGGGCGCCGAGGACCCCGAATCGGAGACGTGGACCTTTTCCAGCAGCGGCGATCGGAGGGTGGGTTGGTGGTACCGCCGCCTGGCGGTCGAGGTCGCTGTCCATCGATGGGACGCCCAGCAGGCCGTCTCAGGGGGCGGGGGCGCCCCCATCCAGCCCCTCGACGGCATCGTCGCCGCATCCGGAATCGGCGAGTTCTTGCAGGAGTTCGTGCCCGGTCTGCTCGCCGCCATGGGCATCGGCGATCACGCGGGAACGCTTCAGTTCAGCGCCATCGACACCCACGACGAGTGGTCGATCGACCTCGGTGCCGGAGCGCCCGCGCCGCACAAGTCGATCACGGCCGCGGTCCAGGGGTCCCGCTCCGACCTCCTGCTCTGGCTGATGCGGTCGAACCTTCTGCTCTGGCTGCTCAATCGAGGACGAACGGAATCGCTCGAGCTGCGCGGCGATCCCTTGTCGTCCAACATCGCCTCGTCGGCGAATCTGGCGGAGATCCGGAGCTGACGCCCGTCGGAGTGCGGACTCCTGAGGGAATCTGAGTTTGGCGATTACATATGGGTCTTCTGGCGATTTGCTACGGTGCTTCTGCCAGTTCAGGCGGGGCGAAGACGAGGGGGATTCCAATGAATGCTTGGCTGCGGCATGTTTCGATCGGGTTGCTCTTGCTCGGCGGTGCGTTGGTTGCCACAGACGTCCCTCAGACGGCTGCCACTGCGGCAGCGGGGCCTTCGATGGCCGCTGCGAGCGTCCGACCGCTTCACCAGACCGCGGCCTCTGCCCCAAGCTTCAACGCCCCCTCAGCTCTGGCGGTGAGCGGGGGGGACCTCTTCGTGGCGAATTACGGCGGTAACACCGTCACCGAGCTCAACACCTCGACTGGCGCGACCGTGCGGGTGATGGCCGCTTCGGGCTATCGGTTCGACCAACCCTCAGCACTGGCGATGAGCGGGGGGGACCTCTTCGTCGCGAATAGCGGGGGTAACACCGTCACCGAGCTCAGTGTCGCGACTGGAGCGCCCGTTCGGGTGATGGCTGCTTCGGGCTATCGGTTCAACGAACCCGCGGCTCTGGCGGTGAGCGGGAAAGACCTCTTTGTGGCGAATTGGCGCGGCAACTCGGTCACCGAGCTCAGTGTCGCGACGGGAGCGCCCGTGCGGGTGATGGCCGCCTCGGCCTATCGGTTCAACGCCCCTTCAGCTCTGGCGGCGAGCGGGGGGGACCTCTTTGTGACGAACTACGGCGGGAACACCGTGACCGAACTCAGGGTCGCGACGGGAGCGCCCGTGCGGGTGATGGCCGCCACCGGCTATCGGTTCAACGCACCCTTCGCTCTTGCGGTGAGCGGGGAGGACGTCTTTGTAGCGGATAACGGCGGTCAGTCCGTCACCGAACTCAGGGTCGCGACGGGAGCGCCCGTGCGGGTGATGGCCGCCACCGGCTATCGGTTCAACTTCCCCGGAGCTCTGGCGGTGAGCGGGGGGGATCTCTTTGTGGCGAATCAGGGCGGCTCGGTCACCGAACTCAGGGTCGCGACGGGAGCGCCCGTGCGGGTGATGGCCGCTACCGCGTATCAGTTCGACGGACCCGGAGCTCTGGCGGTGAGCGGGGGGGACCTCTTCGTAGCGAATGTGGCCGGCAACTCCGTCACCGAACTCAGGGTCGCGACGGGAGCGCCCGTGCGGGTGATCTGACCTCCCCGGAGCATCTGACCTCCGCGGAGTAAACGAGACCCGAGCGCGCTACTTCTTGGTCTCCCAGAAGATCTTGTCGATCTCGGCGATCTGGGCCAGCAGATCGTTGGCGACCGCGACGTCGGTGGTCTTCTTGCACTCGCCCGCCTTTTTGGTGGCCTTCCAGAACAGGTCGTGCAGCTGGGGGTACTTCTCGAGGTGCTCCGGCTTGAAGTAGTCGGTCCACAGCACCCACAGGTGGTGCTTGACCAGATCGGCGCGCTCTTCCTTGATGACGATGGCCCGCGTCTTGAACTGCTCGTCGTCGGAGTCGTTGTACTTGTCGATCGTGTTCTTCACCGACTCGGCCTCGATCCGTGCCTGGGCCGGGTCGTAGACCCCACAGGGAAGGTCACAGTGGGCGTGTGCCGTCCCCGGCGCCGACAGGCGGTCGAGTGTGGCCAGAAGGTGGTCTGCGATGCGCATGGTCGGGTCTCCTTGGTGAGCGTGGGTCGTGGTGAGGTTGGATCTGGGTCTGGATCGATGACGTCGGTCGCCTGGGGGAGACTTGGTCATGTCGCCGTACGGGGTCACAATACCCAGCTTGCGGGCAGCTCGAACCACCCGATTCCTGGTGGCGGTGACAGCGTCCACAGCGGCGACGGCGGTGGTCGCAACGGCGGTGCTCCTCGCGTCGCGCTGGGTTCGCCGCTACGAGGTGACGGGGCCGTCGATGGAGCCGGCCTTGCTCCCGGGGGACCGTCTGGTCGTGATCGCCCCGCCACGACTGTTCCAGCCGTGGCCGAAGCAGGGTGACGTCGTCGCGGTCGAGGACCCGACCATGGAGGGCCGCATCCTCATCAAGAGGGTGACCGAGGTCGATCGGCTCCGGCACACCCTCGAAGTCGTGGGCGACCACCGAGATGCCAGCACCGACAGCAGGAGCTTCGGCCCGGTGCCGAGGTCGAGCCTGGTGGGCCGGGCCGTGTACCGGTATGCCCCGGCCGGCCGCACCGGGCGCGGCCCCTGGCCCGAGAAGGCCCTTGGGCTGAGGAGCCCGACCTCACCCGGCGGGGTACGATCACCGGCAATGGCAAGCGCTTCCGATGACCTCAGCCGCATCCTCGTCGACTCCTACCTCGAAGGGATCGGTGACCGGACGGTCGAGGAGATCCGGGCCATGCGCACCGAGTGCCAGGTGTCCGAAGCGCAGCTCTCCTACCTCCGCCGTCTGGTTCAGGGCCGTCTCGACATCGTCCACAGCTACCTCGCGAATCCTGGGTCGGACACACCTCCCGATCTGGCGAAACTCGTCGAGGACCTGCCCGACATCCTGAGCTCGGCACGCGGCTCGGGGCCGGCACCGACGGCGCTGCCCCAGCACCTCCCGATGCTGATCACTGCCGACACCGAGGCGACCGATCTCACCGCCGAGCTCGACGCCCTCCTGGGGCCGGACGAGATCGCCTCTCTGTCGGGGAAGGATCAAGAGGAGCTCGCCGAGCTCGCCGGCAAGCTCGAAGCGCTCGAGAAGCAGGTGTCGCGCGATCGTCGCGCCCTCCATCTGCGCATCGACACGCTCCAGAGCGAGCTGGTCGCCCGTCACAAGGCGGGGCGTGCGTCGGTCGACGGCCTGCTGTCGTGAAGGAAGGCGTTCGCACCGAGGGCACCCAGTTCGTCAAGGAGCTCCCTGACCGTTTCAACGAACTCGGCTCCTTCATCCGCGAGCAGCGGAACTCCGCTCGGCTGTCGCTGCGGCGGCTCTCGGAGCTGGCGGGAATCTCGAATCCCTACCTGAGTCAGATCGAACGAGGACTGCGGCGTCCGTCGGCGGAGATCCTCCAGCAGATCGCACGGGCCCTCCGCATCTCCGCGGAGACCCTCTACGTGCAGGCCGGGATCCTCGACAAGCCCGACGGCGACACCGACCTCTCCCAGTACATCTTCGCCGACCGCCATCTGACCGAAGAGCAGCGCCAGGCGATCATGCGCATCTACCTCTCCTTCCGCCACGAGAACGAGGACGAGGCAGAGGGCCGGAGGGTCGCCTCCCTCGCCGAGCACCGTGACCCCGAAACGCCCGACAGCTCCGGCCCGACCCGTGCTCCCGCCCGCGCTGCGGCCAACGCCACGACCGCCGTCCCGCGTGCCGCAGCGGCCACCACTCCGACTGCCGGTGTGGTCGCCGAGGTGTCCAACGTCCCTGGTGGGAACGGTTCGACGGCGGGAGCCGGCTGAGCTCGACCTCCCGGTAGGATCGTCGGCGCATGAGGCGTCTGGCCGTTCTTTCGCTGCACACCTCACCCCTTGCCCAGCCCGGCACCGGGGATGGTGGGGGGATGAACGTCTACGTCCGCGAGCTCTCCTCCGCGCTCGCTCGCACCGGCGTCGAGTGCGACGTGTTCACCCGCGCCTGGTCCGACGACCACCCTGCGACCGTCAACATCGAGCCGGGTTTCCGGGTGCACCACGTGTCGGCCGGACCGCCCACTCCGGTGGCGAAAGAGGTCCTCCCCGGGGTTGTCGAGGAGTTCGCCGACGGAGTCCTCAAGAGCATGGAGACCGCAGCAGTGGCCGGCGGCGCGGAGCTCCCCTACGACGCGGTGCACGCCAACTACTGGCTGAGCGGCGTGGCCGGACACCTCATCAAGCACCAGCTCGGGCTTCCACTCGTCTCGACCTTCCACACCCTCGACCGGGTGAAGGCTGAGGTGAGCCCCGAAGAGGTCGAAGCAGACGCACTACACCAGCGGGCCGAAGCCGAGGCGGCGGTGATCCGCTGCTCGGACACCGTGCTCGCCTCGTGCTCGGTGGAGGCGACCCAGATCTCCGAGCTCTACCACGCCGACCCGTCGCGGATCCGGATCATCGCCCCCGGGGTCGACCACGCCTTCTTCGGCCCCGGCGATCGGCTCCAGGCGCGCAAGGCGCTCTCGCTCCCCGAACACGGGAAGTTGCTGCTGTTCGTCGGTCGGATCCAGCCGCTCAAGGGGGTGGCGGTGGCCGTGCGCACCCTCGCCGCCCTCGGACCACCCGACGACGACTCGACGCTGGTGGTGGTCGGCGGCCCGAGCGGACCCCACGGTGCCGCCGAGGTCGAGCACCTCGGTGAGTTGGTAGAGGAGCTCGACCTGGTCGGGCGGGTGATCTTCGTCGCCCCCCAGCCGCACGAACTGCTCT